>NZ_AP045015.1:0-450000 GCF_055386855.1 Lichenicola sp. GTC18331
AAACGGCAATCCCCTTCTTGCCACGTTCGTTTCGACCGTGTTTCGCGGATGGGAAAGCTGTGTTCTGGGAATTGAGAGCCGTTCGGTGATGTCAACAACGATGATGGGCGGCAGTCCCGGTGGGGTGATGGTGGCGGACGGGCACGGTGGCGTGGCGCTGGATCGGTTCGACGGTGAAGGGCCGGCCCGTGGTTCGGACATGCGCGGTGGACATCCGTTCGCGGCGCATTGGGGCCGTATCTGCGCGCGCCTGCAGCTCGAGGTGGGCGAGGTCGAGTATCGGACTTGGCTGCGCCAGATGACCCTGGGCGCGGTGGATCAGGACGAGATCACGCTGTATCTGCCGACGCGCTTCCTGCGCGACTGGGTGCGCAGCCAGTACGGCGATCGCCTGGGTGCGCTGTGGCATGCCGAGGTGGCGGAGATCCGCCGTGTGGAGCTTGCGCTGGCTCCGGATCATGCGGCGCAGCTGCGTGCTGAGCCGGTCGAGGACGGTTCGGCGACGGCGGAAGCGGTGCGTCCGGCCGTGCCGGCTGCGCCCATGACGGCCGTTGCGCCGGTTCTGGAAAAGAATTCCGATCTGGCGGCGCCGCTCGATCCGCGTTTCTCGTTCGACGGGTTCGTGGTCGGCAAGCCGAACGAGTTCGCCTATGCCTGCGCGCGCCGCGTGGCGGAGCGTCCGTCCAGCCCCGGCTTCAATCCTTTGTTCCTGTATGGCGGGGTCGGTCTCGGCAAGACGCATCTGATGCATGCCGTGGGTCTCGAGCTGACGCGCCCAGACCGCAGCGGCGGGGCGGTGTCGGTCGCCTACATGTCGGCCGAGAAGTTCATGTACCGATTCATTGCCGCGATCCGCTCGCAGCAGACCATGGAGTTCAAGGAGCAGCTCCGTTCGGTCGACGTGCTGATGATCGACGATCTGCAGTTCCTGATCGGCAAGGACAACACGCAGGAAGAGTTCTTCCACACCTTCAACGCGCTGGTGGATGCGGGCAAGCAAATCGTGGTGTCGGCGGACAAGTCGCCGAGCGATCTGTCCGGGCTCGAGGATCGTCTGCGCACGCGTCTCGGTTGCGGCATGGTGGCCGACATCCATGCCACCACCTTCGAACTTCGCATTTCCATTCTGGAAGCGAAGGCGCAGGCTTCCGGCGTGGCCGTGCCGCCCAAGGTGCTCGAATTCCTGGCGCACAAGATCACGACAAACGTTCGCGAGTTAGAAGGCGCGCTGAACCGTTTGATCGCGCATGCCAATCTGTTCGGCCGTCCCGTGACGCTGGAAGCGACGCAGGAGGTGTTGCACGACATCCTGAAGGCGCATGATCGCCGCGTCACCATTGAGGAAATCCAGCGCAAGGTGTCCGAGCACTGGAATATCCGCCTGACGGATATGAGTTCGGCGCGTCGTGCGCGTGCGGTGGCGCGTCCGCGTCAGGTGGCGATGTATCTGTCGAAGCAGCTCACCAGCCGGTCCCTGCCGGAAATTGGCCGCAAGTTCGGCAATCGCGACCACACCACGGTGATGCATGCGGTGAGCCGCGTACAGGAGCTGATGACGACCGACAGCGCATTCGCCGAGGATGTCGAGCTGCTGCGCCGTATGCTGGAAAGCTGATCACGGCTGGAGGGATGTTCTTTCTTGAAAGAAAGAACCAAAGAACTCTTGTCCGTTTGGTTCGGTAAGGATCGAAAGACTCTGAACCCAAACGGATAAAAGTCTTTTTGCTTCTTTTTCTTCAGAAAAAGAAGCTTCTAGCCGCGTGCGACGGCGAGTTTGACACCGAACGCGATGAAAACGCCGCCGGTGAGGCGATCCAGCGTGCGGACCACGCTTGGCTTGCGCAGGAAGCGCCCGAGCGGGGCGATCGTGGCGACCAGGGCGCAGAACCAGGCGAACGAGATCGCCACATGGATCGCGGCCAGCAGGATCGACGTGGTGGCGACAGGCGCGCCGTGCGGCACGAATTGCGGCAGGAAGGTGATGTAGAACACGCCGACTTTCGGATTGAGGATATTGGTCAGGAAGCCGCGCCTCAGGGAAGCGGCTGCGTTCGATTGGACGCTGACGGTATCGGCACCGAGGGCCTGCCGGGGTTTCAGCAGCAAGCGGACGCCGACCCAGACCAGATAGGCGGCGCCTGTCCATTTCACCGCCGCGTAGGCCAGAGCAGAGGCGCGCAGTACGGCGCCGAGGCCGAGCGACGCGGCGACGCCCCAGCACAAGCAGCCGAGACAGATGCCGAGTGCTGCGAACAAAGCGGCGCGTGCGTTGATCGCGGCCGTACGCAGCACGAGCGCGGTGTCGATTCCGGGCGTGATGGCGAACAGGGTCGCAGCGGCGGCGAAGGCGAGCAGGAGCGGGGCGTGTAGCATGCACCCAGCATGGCATGGGCCGGCGGCGATGGCAGTGCGTTTTCGTGCGGCTTCGAAAGGAAACCGGTTGCTATATCTGTTGCGGTAACGTTCCGGTTCCGGCGGCGTCGGCAGGCTCCGGGCGAACTGCGGTGCGGGAGGATACGATGCGTGGCGTGAAGGCTCGGCTTTTAGGCATACTGCATGCGCTCGCGTTCATGCTCCTGGCGATCGGGGCGCTGTTTCTGCCGCATTTTGTCGGTCGCGCGATCCACCGCATCGCCGCCTGGCTGTCCGGACCGCCTGTGTCTCGCCTGGTGCCGGGCATGGTCGCGGAGGCCTGCGCCCTGCTGGTGATGGTTCTGCTGATGATCGCGTTTCGCCGCAGGCGGGATGTGTTCGCGTTCAGCGGGTTGCCGCTCGATCGCGGCGGCCTGACGCGTTTGTCGGTCGGTGTGCTGAGTGGGCTCGCCGGAATGGCGCTGGTGGTCGGTGCGATCGCCTGTTTCGGATCGTTCGAGATCCTGGGCTGGAAGAACGCGTTCTGGACCGGTTGCCCGGTCGCATGCGTGAGTGCGGCGACCTATCTTCTGGTGGGCGTGTTCGAGGAGGCGTGGTTCCGCGGCTATGCCTTCACCGTCCTGGAACGAAGCGGCGGGTTCTGGCTGGCGGCGCTGCTGACCTCGTTTCTGTTCGGTGCGGCGCACGGCTTCAATCCGGGCGAGGGTGTGGGCAGCGTGGCGATCATCGTCGTGGCGGGGCTGTGCTTCAGCCTGTTGCGTCGTGCGACGGGGTCGCTCTGGTACGGCATCGGGCTGCATGTGGGGGTCGACTACGCCGAAGGGGTGATCTTTTCCGGCGCCGATAGCGGCGTGGATACGCCGGCCGAACATCTGCTGGTGGTGCGGGCCAGCGGGCCGGATTGGGTGACGGGTGGGGCCGCGGGCTACGAGAACAGCGTGTTCTGTCTGCTGATGCTGCTGGTGCTGATGGCGGGGCCGTTGGTGCTGCTGCGGCGGCGCGGGCGGCGGAAGGTGGTGGCGGCCTAGGGCGGGGAGGGCGGCTTTTCCGGGGGGCGGCGGGCTGCTAAGGTCCTGGCCCCTCAGTTTTGTTGCCGGCGAGTGCAGGATCATGAAGTTCAAGGCCGATCGGACGACCCTGCTGAAGGCGCTCGCTCACATCCAGAGCGTGGCCGAGAAGCGCAACACGATTCCGATCCTGGCGAACGTGCTGATCCAGGCGCAGGGCTCGCGTTTGACCCTGACCGCCACCGACATGGAGATCGCCATCGTCGAGGAGGTGACGGCGAGCGTCAGCCGTGACGGTTCGACCACCGCGCCGGCCTCGGTTCTGTTCGAGATCGTGCGCAAGCTCGGCGGCGATACCGAGATCGAGCTGGACCAGTCCGGCGGCGACGCGCCTTTGGCGCTGCGCGCCGGACGCTATGCGACCAGCCTGAACGTTCTGGCGGTGGACGATTTCCCGTCCATGACCGCAGGGCAGTTGCCGCACAAGTTCAAGATCGGTTCCGGCGTTCTGCGCGGGCTGATCGACCGGTCGCGTTTCGCGATCAGCACGGAAGAAACCCGCTACTACCTGAACGGCATCTATCTGCATGTGGCCAAGGGCGACGCCGGCGAGATGCTGCGCGCCGTGGCGACGGACGGGCATCGTCTGGCGCGCGTGGAGACCGAGCTTCCGGCCGGTGCGTCGGGCATGCCGGGCGTGATCGTGCCGCGCAAGACGGTGGCCGAGATCCGCAAGCTGCTCGACGAGGCGCCTGAAGAGGTCGAGGTGGCGCTGTCGGAAACCCGCATCCAGTTCACCGTCGGCACGGTGATGCTGACCTCGAAGCTGATCGACGGCACCTTCCCGGAATACGAGCGCGTGATTCCGCGCGACAACGACAAGATCCTGCGTGTCGGCAAGCGCGATTTCGCCGATGCCGTGGCGCGCGTTTCCGCGATCAGCCAGGAGCGTTCGCGCCCCGTGAAGCTGTCCCTGGAGAAGCATCTGCTGACCTTGTCCGCGGCGAGCCCGGACCAGGGCACGGCCAAGGAAGAGCTGGACGACGGCACCGTGAGCTACGAGGCCGGGCCGATCGAGATCGGATTCCAGGCGCGCTACCTGAACGACATCACCGACCAGATCGAGAAGGATGTGGAATTCGCCTTCTCCGACAGTTCGGCGCCGACCGTGGTGCGGGATGTGGACAGCCCGTCCGCGCTCTACGTTCTGATGCCGATGCGGGTGTAGTCGCGCGTTCGAGCCTCCATGGCGGGTGAGGGGCCGGCGCTGCGGCGCCTGGTTCTGACCGACTTCCGTAACTACGAGACCCTGCGGCGCGACTTTTCCAGTCGCGTCGTGGTGCTGACCGGGCCGAACGGCTCCGGCAAGACCAATCTGCTGGAAGCCGTTTCGCTGCTCGTGCCTGGGCGCGGCTTGCGTGGCGCGCGCATGGCCGAGCTGCCGCGCCATGGCAGCGCGCGCTGGGCGGTGGCGGCACGGTTCGAGGCGGGTGCGGACTCGTTCGAGGCCGGGACCGGCACGCCGCCGGAGCAGAACGGCGTCGCTTCGGCCAACGGGCGGCGTGCGTTCCGGCTCGACGGGCAGGCTCTGCGCAACCGCAACGCGCTGGGCGAGCGGCTTTCGGCGGTGTGGCTGACGCCGCAGATGGACCGGCTGTTCAGCGAAGGGGCGTCTGGGCGCAGGCGGTTTCTGGATCGTCTGGTTCTGGCGCTCGATCCTGGTCATGCGCGCGAGATCGCCGCGCATGACGAGGCGATGCAGGGGCGCAACCGGCTGCTGGCGACGGGGCGCGGCAGCGGGGCGTGGATCGACGGGCTCGAATTGTCGATGGCGCGTCATGCCGTGGCGGCGAGTGCGGCCCGGCGTGGGTTGGTGGCGCAGTTGAACGCGCTGGCCGAGCGTGGTGAGCGCACCGGGTTTCCGCCCGCGGTGCTGTCCTTGTCCTGCGCCTTGTGTGCGCGTCTGGACGGAGAACCGGCCCTGGCGGTGGAGGATTGGCTGCGTGCATCGCTGGCCGAGGCGCGCAACGCGGACCGTGCGGCGGGCGGGGCGTCCTTGGGGGCGCACAAGGCGGATCTGGTGTTGTCCGACCGCGAAACGGGGCGGCCTGCGGCGGGCGCCTCCACGGGACAGCAGAAGGCGCTGCTGATCGGCGTGGTTCTGGCGCATGCGGAATTGATCGGTCGTGCGAGCGGGAATGCGCCGATCCTGCTTCTGGACGAGCCTCTGGTGCATCTGGACGAGGAGCGGCGGCGGGCTTTGTTCGAGGCGCTGTCTCGCACCCCGTCGCAGGCGATCCTGACCGGGACCGATGCGGAACCGTTCGCGCCGCTGCGGTCGCAGGCCGAGATGATCCGCGCCGGCGGAGGGATGCTGTTCGACGCTGGTTCCCTGGAGGGCGACGGCGTATAATGCGTTGATTCCGCTTTCGCCCGTTTGGGTTCGTTCGTTCGGTTCTGGAGCATCTCGTCGGCATGCAAGACAACAATTCCGGGTCCTCTGCGCAGCCGGCCGTGCCCGTGGCCGACTACGATGCGGCCTCCATCTCCGTGCTCAAGGGGCTGGACGCGGTGCGCAAGCGGCCCGGCATGTATATCGGCGATACCGATGACGGGTCCGGCCTGCACCACATGGCGTTCGAGATCATCGACAACGCCGTGGACGAGGCGCAGGCGGGTCATGCGACGTCGTGCTTCGTGACGCTGAACGGCGACGGCAGCGTCACCGTGCGCGACAACGGCCGTGGCATTCCGACCGACATGCATGTCGAGGAGGGCATCAGCGCCGCCGAGGTGGTGCTGACGAAGCTGCATGCCGGCGGCAAGTTCAACCAGAACAGCTACAAGGTTTCCGGCGGTCTGCATGGCGTGGGTGCCGCCGTGGTGAATGCCCTGTCGGAATGGATGGACGTGCGGATCTGGCGTCAGGGCCAGGAGCACATGATCCGGTTCGAGCACGGCGAGACCATGGCGCCCTTGTCTGTGGTCGGGCCGAGCGACGCGCCGCGCGGCACGCAGGTGACGTTCAAGCCGAGCGCCGGGACGTTCGCGAAGGTGGAGTTCGAGTTTCCGATCCTGGAACGCCGCTTGCGCGAGCTGGCGTTTCTGAATTCGGGCCTGGAGATCGTTCTGCGCGACGAGCGCCATGCGCCGGCGCAGGAGCAGCGCTTCTGCTTCGAGGGCGGTCTGATCGCCTTCGTGGAATGGCTCGATCGCGGCAAGGCGCAGGTGGTGCCGGAGCCGATCACCGCCGATGGCGCGGACGATGCCAACGGCGTGAAGGTGGAGTTCGCCTGCACCTGGAACGACAGCTTCCACGAGACGATGCTGTGTTTCACCAACAACATTCCGCAGCGTGACGGCGGGTCGCATCTGGCTGGTTTCCGTCAGGCGTTGACGCGCGTGGTCGGAAAATATGCCGAAGGGGTCGGCAAGAAGGACGCGCTCGCCCTGTCCGGCGAGGATATGCGTGAGGGACTCACCGCCGTTCTGTCGGTGAAGGTGCCGGACCCGAAATTCTCGTCGCAGACCAAGGACAAGCTGGTCAGCTCCGAGGTGCAGCCCGTGGTGCATGCGGCGGTGTCGGACGCGATCTCGCACTGGTTCGAGACGCATCCGAAGGAAGCACGCGCCATCGTCGCCAAGGTGATGGATGCGGCGGCCGCGCGCGAAGCGGCGCGTCGTGCGCGCGAGCTGACGCGACGCAAGGGCGTGCTCGATATCTCCTCTCTGCCGGGCAAGCTGGCGGATTGCCAGGAGCGCGACGCGTCGAAGGCGGAAATCTTCCTGGTCGAGGGTGACTCCGCGGGCGGCACCGCCAAGCAGGGGCGCGATCGTCGTTTCCAGGCGATCCTGCCGCTGAAAGGCAAGATCCTGAACGTGGAGCGTGCGCGCTTTGATCGCATGCTGGGTTCCGCGGAGATCGGCACGCTGATCACCGCGCTCGGCACCGGCATCGGACGCGGCGAGCCGGAGCAGGGCGGTTTCACGGCGGACAAGCTGCGTTACCACCGCATCGTCATCATGACGGACGCCGACGTGGACGGCTCGCATATCCGCACGCTGCTGCTGACCTTCTTCTTCCGGCAGATGCCGGAGCTGATCGAGCGCGGCCATCTCTATATCGCCCAGCCGCCTCTGTATCGTGCCAAGCGTGGCAACGATGAACGCTATCTGAAGGACGATGCGGCGCTGGAGCAGTATCTGCTCGACAAGGCGCTGAACAATGCGAGCCTGCGCTACGCCGACGGGCGCGAGCTGGTCGGTGCGGCGCTGGAGGCCGAGACCGGCTGGCTGCGCGAGGCGACGCGGGCTTTGCGTCGTTTGAGCGTGCGCGCGCCGGTCTGGATTCTGGAGCAGGCGGCGATCGCCGGTGCGCTGACGGCGGATGTGGGTGTTTCCTTGTCGCGCGCTCAGGCTCTGGTGGATCGCCTGAATGCGGCATCGCCGGAAGGGGAGCGCGGCTGGACCGTGACGCCGGACGATACCGGCATCACCTTCGCGCGCACCGTGCGGGGTGTGGGGGAATTGTACCGTCTCGACCCGGCGACTCTGCGTTCTGCCGACGTGTTGTGGCTGGCACAGCATGCCGATCTGCTGGCGAAGGATTTCGGCGGCGAGGCGGTGTTGACGTTGGACGGCAATGCGCAGCGCGCTGCGGGTCCGGCGTCGGTGTTCGACCGGATCCTGGCGCAGGGACGCAAGGGTTTGGCGATCAACCGGTTCAAAGGCCTGGGCGAGATGAACGCCGAGCAGCTCTGGACCACGACGCTCGATCCGGCGGTGCGGACGCTGCTGCAGGTGCGTGTCGGCGATGTGGAGGATGCCGGGCAGGTGTTCTCGACGCTGATGGGCGATGTGGTCGAGCCGCGTCGTGACTTCATCGTCGGCAATGCCCTGAAGGTCGCCAATCTCGACGTGTGAGCGATGACGGAAGAGGAGCTGGATGGGCTGCTCGCGGCGCATCCGGTTCTGTTCCACGCTGCGGAGTGCGGAAGCTGGCCGCAGATCGCGCGGCACGGGCTCCTGAGCACGAGCGCGCTGCTCGATCTGTGGGATGTGGCCGGTGACGAGCGTCGGCGGATCGAGAGCGAGCATCGTCCCGAAGGGGTGGCGTTGGCGCATCCGGTGCATGGACGCGTTCTGTTGCGCGATCAGAAGCCGATGGACGATGCCGGTTTGCGTCGCTGCCTGCGCGACGGGCTGGAGCCGGCGGATTGGTATCGCCTGCTGAATGCGCGGGTGTTCTTCTGGTTGACGCGCGCACGATTGCTGCGATTGCTGGATGCCAGACCGTATCGTGCGCTCGAACATGATGTGCTGGAGCTCGATTCCAGCGCGCTGGTGACGGCGTATCGGCAACGGATCACCTTGTCGCCGATCAATAGCGGTGCGACCAGGCCCTTCGGTACGCCGCGTGGCCGCGATACGTTTCTGCCGATCGCGGAATTTCCTTACTCGGACTGGAGGAAACGGCGCGCGAACAAGGAGGCGGTGGTGGAGTTGTGCGTGTCCGGCGGTGTGCCGGATGTGGCGCGCTTCGTTCGGGGCGTGTCCGTGATGCGCGGTGCGGCGGTGCTTCGGAGGCTGATGTAGCGTCGGGCGTCAGCCGCGCTGTCCGGCGGCGCGTTCTTCGGCGCGCAGGGTTTCGCTGAGACGTTCGCAGCTGGCATCGAAGGAAAGAGCCCAGTCCGGCAAAGGCGGGGATCGCTCCGTGCGTCCGAGAGCGTCGACGAGGTCCTGTGGTGGAACCGGTCCGTTCTTGCCGGTGAACATGCCGCGAATGGCGACCACGCCGAACACGCGGCCTCCTTTGACGAAGCGGTGTTCGAGATAGGCCCAGCGCTCGTCCCATCCGATCAGCCGGCTCTGGATCTCGAAGCGTTCGAAGGCGCGCAGTTCGCGGCGGAACTTGGCGATGGCGTCGCCGATCACCGGAAACGCCTTGCGCTCCCGCGCGACGCGCAGAAGGCCTGCGCGCCGGAACCAGTCGATGCGGCCGAGATCGGCCAGGGACAGGATGCGTCCGTTGTTGACGTGGACGTTGAGGTCGAGATCGTTCGGCCAAGCGCGCAGGCGGATCACGGTGGTATCGAACGCGCCCGGCGGCGGTCCGTCGACGCGGGCCATCGCCACGCGCAGCAATCTGAACCAGGGATACATCGATCCGAACGCTCCTGTTCCGGCGGGGCGGTTCTTGCGCCGCCCCACGCTCAGTCTTGCCGTGTCCGGTTCGGAAAGGAAGCGCTCAGGGCAGCTTGTGCTTGCCGTCGAGGTCGGTGCGCTCAGCGTTCACGGCGGCGGCGGTGAGGTTGCGCGCGCGGGCCGCGGCGATATCGGCGGCGGTGAACACGGGCGCCGGCTTGGTGTCGCCCATGGCGGCGATCGTGCTCAGGATGGCGGCGATCTGCTCGTCCGGCAGGCGGGCGAAGGAGGGCATGAAGCCCGCGAAGGAATCGCCCGCGGCGTCGATGGAGCCGTTCAGCCCGTGCGTGAGCACGTCGGCGAGGTAGGCTTTGCCTTCCGGCGTGGCGGCGATCTTGTCGATGCGGTTCTTGAGCGGCGGGAACTGTCCGGGCTGTCCGGAGGCGTCGGCCTGGTGGCAGGCGGCGCAATTGGCGGCGAACAGGGCGTTGCCGTCCGGGGCGGCCTGAGCATGGGCGGCCGACAAGGCGAGGATGGCGGCGGCGGATGCGAAAGCGAGACGCATGGACGAGAGCACTCCGGGTTCGGGAAACGATACGGCCGAGCAAGAATCACGCCAGAGCGGCGATCGGGTTGCGGCGGCAGGGCGGCGTTCGCATGTGGGGGCAATGCTGAACGTGAAGAGTCCGGTTCTTGTTCTTGCCCGTATGGTCGCTGCCCTGGCGGTGTCGTTCGGGGTCTGCGCGCCCGTGCATGCGGATACCGTGCGGGGTTTGTCGGTCGATTACACGCTGTCGAGCCATGGGCTGACCCTGGTGGACATGCAGACGCGGACGCAGCTCGAACCGTCCGGCTATGCCATCAACGTGCATACGCGGACGGTGGGGCTGGTGGGCGTGCTGGCGCGCAGCGATGTGTGGAGCACGGGGAGCGGGCGTTTCGCGGCGGACCGCGTGATCCCGCAGATGTTCCGGAGCGCGGGACATTCGCGTGGTGCGGACCGGGCGGTGCGGATCGCCTATCCGGACGGCAACCCGGTGCTGGAAACGCTGACGCCGCCGGAGCCGGACCGGGAGCCCGTCTCGCCGGCGGAAACGAAGGGTGCGGTCGACACGTTGGCGGCGGTGGTGGAACTGTCGCGTCTGGTGTCGCGGACCGGGCGCTGCGATGGGCAGGCGCTGGTGTTCGACGGGCGGCGGCTGTCGCGCCTGGAGGTGACGACCGGCGGCGAGGAGGCGGTGACGGATGCGGGGGCGTTTTCCGGCCGGGCGTTGCGCTGCGATTTCGTCAGCCGGCAACTGGGCGGGTTTCTGCGCGACGACACGCGGGCGCGCTTGTTGAAGCCGCTGCACGGGAGCGCGTGGCTGGCGGCGCCGGTGGCCGGAGCGCCGGTGGCGGCGGTGAAGGCGGTGTTCGAGAGCGCGCTGTGGGGGCGTGCGACCCTGCGGATGCGGTCGGCGCAAGTGGAGTAGGGTGGTACCCGCCCGGCGAGCGGGGTGGGCGCCTCGGCGCGGGTTCCGGAGAGGGGTTTCGCCAGGTGGGATCGTGCGGGTTTCCCGCGAACCGGACTAGCCGGCGCGTCCCTTGAACGGACCGCTGGCGAGGATGCGTGCGGCGAGCACGGGAACCGCATCCGGCGTTTCGGCGATGGCGGCGGCGCCGTTGGACATGCCGGGCGCGCCGTAGCCCCAGTCGGCGAAGATGGCGGGGATACCGGCGCCGATGGCGGCCTGGACGTCGTTGCGGTGGTCGCCGACCATGACGGAGCGTTCCGGCACGCAGCCCGCGGCGAGCATGGTCATGCGCACATGTTCGGGATCGGGCTTGCGGACGGGAAAGCTGTCGCCGCCACCGATGGCGGCGAACAGATGGGCGATGCCGAGTGCGGACAGCAGGGTGCGCGCGGCGCCGACCGGCTTGTTGGTGCAGACGGCGAGGCGCCATCCATCCTGGAGCGCGCGGCCGAGCATGCTCTGGATGCCGGGAAAGAGCGGGGAATGGTCGGCGGCGCTGCGCTCGTAATCGGCGGCGAATTCGGCGAGGGCGGCCTCGTCGAACGGCATGTCACGGAAGGCCAGGGCGCGGCGGACCAGGGCGGCGATGCCGTCGCCGATCATGATGCGGATGTCGGGCAGCGTGATCGGGGCGAGCTCGCGTGCGGCGAGCATGCGGTTGGTGCTGGCGAGGAGGCCCGCGGCGGAATCCACCAGAGTGCCGTCCAGATCGAGCAGGAGCAGGCGGCCCGGGTCGCTGGTGTTCGCATGGCTGTTCGGCATGCAGCAATGCGTAACGCTTGTTGATCCGAAACAGAAGCCCCACGGGTTTGACAGGGATCGGCCGCTGCCGCTACCGCCGAAGCCATGTCCGATCGTGTCGATGCCACCGCCATCCTGCTCGCCGCCGGCCTTGGAACCAGGATGCGCTCGCATCTGCCCAAGGCCCTTCACGCCCTGGCCGGACGGCCGATGCTGCGTCATCTGATCGACGCCGCCGAGGCGGTGTTCCAGCGCGTGGTGGTCGTGGTCGGGCCGGGCATGGAGGCGCTGGAAGCGGTGGCGTCGCCGCATCCGGTGGTGGTCCAGCACGACCGTCTGGGCACGGCGCATGCGGCGTTGCAGGCGGTGGACCTGTTCGGCGGCGGCGACGTGGCGGTGCTTTATGCGGATAATCCGCTGGTGACGGTGGACACACTGCGGCGCCTGGTGGCGCGCCGTGCCGAGCCCGGCACCGATCTGGCGCTGCTGGCGATGCGCCCGGCCGATCCCGCGCGCTACGGCCGTCTGGTGACCGAGCCGGACGGTTCGGGCGGCGAGCAGGTGCTGCGGATCGTCGAATGGGCCGAGGCGAACGCGGCAGAGCGGGCGATCGGGCTGTGCAACGCGGGCGTTCTCTGCGCCGAGGCGGGCCGGTTCGCGGGCTGGCTGCGCCGTGTGGAGAACACCAACGCCAAGGGCGAGTTCTACCTGACAGATGTGGTGGCACTGGCGGCGGCCGACGGGGCGCGGGTGCGCCATGTGGAGGCGCCGGAAGAGGAACTGCGCGGCGTGAATTCCAAGGCCGAGCTGGCGGAAGCGGAGGCGGTGATCCAGCGCCGTCTGCGCCGGGCGGCGATGGAGGCGGGCGTCACGCTGCTGGCGCCGGACACCGTGTTCCTGCAGGCGGATACGGTGATCGGCGCGGATACGGTGGTGCATCCGAACGTCGTGTTCGGGCCGGGCGTCGTGGTCGGATCGGGTGTGGAGATCAGGAGTTTCTCCCATCTGGAAGGGGCCGTGATCGGCGACGGCGCGATGGTGGGACCGTTCGCGCGTCTGCGACCGGGCGCGGATGTGGGTGCCGCGGCACATGTCGGCAATTTCGTCGAGTTGAAGAACGCGACACTTGGCGCAGGGGCCAAGGCGAACCACTTCACCTATCTGGGCGATGCGACGGTCGGCGCGCGCACGAATATCGGCGCCGGCACCATCACCTGCAATTACGACGGGGTGAACAAGCATCGCACCGTGCTCGGTGCGGATGTGTTCGTGGGGTCGAATGCGACGCTGGTGGCGCCGGTGACGATCGGGGATCGGGCGTTCGTCGCGGCGGGGAGTACCATCACCGACGCGGTGGACGAGAACGACCTCGCCTTCGGGCGTGCGCGGCAAACAACCAAGACGGGCGGGGCGGAAACGCTTCGCGCCCGCATCAAGCAGGGCAAGAACTGATGTGCGGCATTGTGGGCGTCGTCGGACGCCAGGACGCGACGCCGATGGTGTTCGGCGCGCTGCGTCGTCTCGAATATCGCGGCTACGATTCCGCCGGCATCGCAACGCTGGTGAACGGCCATATCGAGCGTCGCCGCGCGGAAGGAAAGCTCGACAATCTCGAGCATGTTCTCGAACGGTCGCCTTTGCCCGGCCTGACCGGGATCGGGCATACGCGCTGGGCGACGCATGGCGCGCCGACCGAGGGCAACGCGCATCCGCACGGCACCGAGCGCGTCTCGGTGGTGCATAACGGCATCATCGAGAACCATGCCGAATTGCGTGCCGAGCTGGAAGCGGAAGGGCAGGTGTTCTCCACCGAGACCGACACGGAAACCGTGGCGCAGATGGTGGATCTGAACCTGAAGCGCGGCATGGCGCCCGCTGAAGCCGCCCATGCCTGTCTGCAACGTTTGAGCGGCGCCTATGCGCTGGCGATGATCTTCGCCGGCCACCCCGAGCTGATGATCGGCGCGCGCCATGGTGCGCCCCTGGCAGTCGGGTTCGGCGACGGCGAGATGTTCCTGGGGTCGGACAGCCTGGCGCTGGCACCGCTGACGCGCCGGATCGCGTATCTGCGCGATGGGGACTGGGCGGTTCTGTCGCGCGAGGATGCGCGTTTCTTCGATGCGGATGGCAACCAGACCTCCTGCGAGATCAGCATCAGCGCGCTTCCGGGCGGCGCGATCGGCAAGGACGGGTATCGGCACTTCATGGAAAAGGAGCTGCACGAGCATCCGCTGGTGATCGGGCAGACCTTGCAGCGGATGATCGATCCGGCGACGCGTCGGGTGGTGATGCCGGAACTGCCGTTCGATCTGGCGGCGATCCCGCGCATCACCATGACCGCCTGCGGTTCGGCGTTCTATGCCGGGTTGATCGGGCGGTACTGGCTGGAAGCGGAAGCGCGTATCCCGGTGGATGCCGATGTGGCCAGCGAACTTCGCTATCGCGAGCCGCCTTTGGCGAAGGGCGGGCTGGGTCTGTTGATCAGCCAGTCCGGCGAGACCGCGGATACGTTGGCGGCCCTGCGCTCCCTGCGCGAGGGCGGCCAGCATGTGATGTCGGTGCTGAACGTGTCGGAAAGCACCATGGCGCGGGAAAGCGACGTGGTGCTGGACACGGTGGCGGGTCCAGAGATCTGCGTGGCCAGCACGAAGGCGTTCACGGCGCAGCTGTCGGTGCTGGCGTGTTTGTCGATCGCGTTCGGCCGTGCGCGCGGATCGATGACGGAAGAGCGGGAGGAGGCATTGGTCCAGGCGCTCCTCGATCTGCCCGGGCGTGCTGCGGAATTGTTCGCGTTGCAGCCAGCGATCCAGGAGGCGGCGTCCATGGTCGCCGATGCGCGCGACGTTCTGTATCTGGGGCGCGGTTCGCAGTTCCCTGTGGCTCTGGAAGGCGCCTTGAAGCTGAAGGAGATCAGCTACATCCATGCCGAGGCCTATGCGGCTGGCGAGATGAAGCATGGTCCGATCGCGCTGATCGACCGCAATGTGCCGATCGTCGCCAGCGTGCCGTCCGGGCGTTTGTTCGAGAAGACGGCGTCCAATCTGCAGGAAGCGCGGGCGCGCGGCGGGCGCCTGCTGTGCTTCACCGATGCCGCTGGTGCAGTGCGGCTGCGCCCGCTCGCCGAGCATGTGATCGAGTTGCCGGAGGTGCATGATTTCGTGGCGCCGATCCTGCACAGCATCGCCGTCCAGATGCTGGCCTACGAGGTGGCGCTGCTGAAGGGCACGGATGTGGATCAGCCGCGCAATCTGGCAAAATCCGTCACCGTCGAATAGGCGGGGTTTTCCGGCTGACCCTGGCGGCTTGCCGGTGTTAGCCTGAGCCCATGGCCGACACCGAAGCGCCCGCGCCCGCGTCCGATCCGACCGCGCCCGATCCGAGACAGGACGGGTTGCGGCGGCGTGCGGAGATGCGGGCGCGTCGCGAGCGTGTGTCGCGCTCGGGTTTGTTCGATGCGGACTGGTATGTGTCGCGCTATCCGGCGGCGCGGGACAGCGATCTCGCCCCGGTCGATCATTATCTGAGTTGGGGCGTGGCGGCGCGCGCGTCGCCAGGGCCTTTGTTCGATCCGGAGGATTTCCTGCGCCGCTCCTGGCGTTTGCGGCCGGGAATCGACGATCCGCTGGCTGCGTTTCTGGAGCAGACGCATCACGAGGCGCGGCCCCTGGCGCAATTGGAGTCCGCAAGCCGGGTGCCGGGGCGTGCGGTCGAACCGTTGCGGTTGTTGCCGGCGCTGTCGTGCGCGCCGAGCGTCGCCGTGATGGTGCATGTGTTTCATCCCGAACTGTTCGGGGAAATCTGCGACGTGCTGTCGTTCATGCCGCACCGTTTCACGCTGCTGGTGTCGATCGCCGAAGCGGAGCACGAGAACGGGATACGCGACACGGTGGCGGCGCGCGACCTGCCGGCCGATCTGCTGGTGGCGGTCTGCGCCAATCGCGGGCGTAATTTTGGGCCGATGCTGGTGCATTTCCGCCACGCGATCCGCGCGCATGAGTTCCTGCTGCATCTGCATACCAAGCGGTCTCTGTATCGTGCAGGCGGGCTCGATGCGTGGCGGTCGTCGTTGCTGACGACGTTGCTGCCGGCGCAGTCGGTGGTCCGCGGATATCTGCACGCCTTTGATGACGATCCGCGGTTGGGGGTGCTGAGTCCGGCCCCGCCGGAAGCGGTGCGTCCCTGGGCGTATTCCTGGTTGCGCAATCGCGAGGCGGTGTCCGGGTTGTTAGCGCTTCTCGGCTTGCCCGGGCGTTTGCCGGAGGGCGGGATCGACTTTCCGGCCGGAGGCATGTTCTGGGCGCGAACGCAGGCGATCGCGCGCCTGCTCGATCATCCCTGGCAGGAAGAGGACTTTCCGGAAGAGGGTGGCCAGACCGACGGCACCGTCGCCCATGCGATCGAACGATCCGTCATTCTGATCGCGCGGGCGGCGGGATTCGGGTTTCGTGAGATCGATGCCGTGCGCGGCATCGTTCGCATCGGCTGGGGCAGTCGCAATCTCGATCTTTATCCGGAATACGATCGTGACGGACTGACGCGGGAATTGGCCGCGTCGGATGTCGCCTCGTTCGACATGTTCGATACCTTGCTGACCCGGAGCTGCTTGTCGCCGGATGCGGTGCACCGTTTCATCGCGCTCGGAGTGGTGTGTCGGTTCCCTGGGGCGACGGATTACGTTGCGCGTCGTCGTGCCGCGGAGATGCACGCGCGCGCCTCGCGTTCGGACGGCGAGGTCGATCTCGCCGAAATCCACCGCTGCTTTCGTGAAGAGGCCGGCGAGGGCTGGTGCGAGGATGCGATCGCCTTCGTGGAGCGGGAGGAGATCGCGCTCGATCTGCGGACGCTACGGCCGCGGGGCGCCGTCGTGGCGGCGCTTGCCGCAGCGCGCGAGGCGGGGCGCAGGACGATCCTGGTCAGCGACTCCTATCTGACCCGTGCGCAATTCGACGACATGTTGGGTCGGTTCGGTCTCACGGACACGGTCGATGCGATCTATCTGTCGTCGGAGCGGCGGGCCCGCAAGGATCGTGGCGATCTCTGGGATCTGGTGAAACGGGAAGAGCGCGGCGCGCTGTTCCATGTCGGCGACAACGAGCATTCCGACATTCAGAACACCGCCGATCGCGATCTTCGGCATCTGCATGTCCTGTCGCCGTCGGCCCTGTTCCGTTCGCATGGTCTTCTGCCGCCGGCCTGCGTGGACGATCTCGCGTCGGATATTCTGCTGGGACCGGCCGCGGAGATTCTGTTCAACTCGCCCTGGCCGGAAAGCGGTGCGGAGAATCCGGTCTGGTTGCGCGCGCCGGAGCAGGCGGGTGCGTTGCTGCTCGGACCGTTGCTGTTCAGCTTCGCTGCATGGTTGATGCGCCATCCTGCGACGCGCCTGGTGAAGCGTTTGTTCTTCGTGTCGCGCGAAGGGTATTTCCTGAAGCGTATGTTCGACGCCGTCGCGCGCGCGAGCGGTCGCACCGACCTGCCGGACACGGCGTATTTCCATTGTTCCCGTCGTGCGGCGCTGGGCGCGTTGCAGGGGGGCGGACTCGACGTGGATGCGGTTCTGAAAGGGGCCGGTTTCAACGGCAGCCTGCAGGCGTTCCTGAGGGCGCGGATCGGTTTCGAAGCGCAGGCGTCGCTCGGCTTCGATCATGTGCCGCTCAGCCTGCCGCGCGACAACGCCGTTCTGCGATGCACGATGGACTTGCTGCGTGAGCCGATCGAGGAGCATGGCCGCCACGCGGCCCAAGGGCTGCTTGCCTATGCCGAGGCGGCCGGGATCGGGCAGGGGCCGAGCGCCTTCGTGGATGTGGGCTATAGCGGCACCATGCAGGCGGCGCTGCAGCGCGTGACGGGTTCGCCGCTGATCGGGCTCTATATGGGCGTGTCGCATGCCGCGACGCAGGTGAGCGATGGAGGCGGCCATGCGTTCGGCGCCTTCGCGGATGGCGACGTGGCGGATTTCACCGGCGGGTTCGGCTTGATGCTGGAGGCGTTTCTGACGGCGCCGCATGGCCAGGTGATCGGATACGATTCCGGTTCGTCGCCTCCCGCGCCCATGTTCCGCGAGGACGGGTATTCGCAAACCGTCTTCACTGCGCTCGAACGTTTCTATGTCGGTGCGGAGCGCTATGCGCTTGATCTTTTGCGATGCTGGGGGCCCGATATGCTCGATCTGCGGTATCCGCCGGACGCGGCGACGGCGATGCTGGCCGCCGTGCGCGATGGGCGGTTGCGTCTGGATCCCGTGTTGACCGCCGTTTTGTCGGTCGAGGACGATTTCTGCGGCAATGGCGAGATCGCCGTGTTCGGGCGCTCGCACGGAGTACGGTCGTGACGTTTTCGGTTCTGGTGCGTGGTGCGGGTGTGGCGGGGCTGTGCTGCGCCGTGACGCTGGCCGAGCGCGGGGCGCGCGTGGTTCTGGCCGAGAGCGGCGACGCGATCGGTTCCGGCGCGTCCTGGAAGGCGGGCGGGATGCTGGCGCCCTGGTGCGAAGCGGAGACCGCGCCGCCCGGCCTCGTGGAGCAGGCTCTGCCGTCGCTCGACTGGTGGCGGCATCATGTGCCGGAGACGGAGTCCGCCGGTACGCTGGTTCTGGCGTTGAGCCGCGATGGCGGCGAGATCGCCCGCATGGCGCGTCGCACGGCCGAGCATCGCTGGGTGGAGGGCGCGGAGCTGGCGGCGCTGGAACCGGATCTGGTCGACCGCTTCTCGCGTGGGTTGTTCTTCGCGGGTGAGGCGCATCTCGACCCGCGGCGCGCGCTGCCGGCGCTGGCGGAGCGTCTGCATGCGTTGGGCGGGACGGTTCTGCTGAATCAGAGCGCGCAGCCTGACGGGACGTTCGACCATGTGGTGGATGCGCGCGGGATCGGATCGGAACCGGTTCTGCCGGAATTGCGCGGCGTGCGCGGCGAGATGCTGTTGCTGCGCGTGTCTGGGGTGACGCTGCATCGTCCGATCCGTCTGCTGCATCCGCGTTTCCCGCTTTATCTGGTGCCGCGCGAGAATGGCGTGGTGATGCTGGGCGCGACGATGATCGAGAGCGAGGATCGTGGGAAGCCGCGTGTGCGCTCGGTGATGGAGCTGCTGAGTGCGGCTTTCGCTTTACATCCGGCCTTTGGCGAGGCGGAGATTCTGGAAATGTCGGCCGACCTGCGGCCCTCTCTGCCGGACAACATGCCGCGTGTGCAGGAGCGCGATGGCGTGCTGCACGTGAACGGTATGTTCCGGCACGGGTTCTTGATGGGGCCCGTTCTGGCCGGCGAAGTTGCCGATCGGATCATGGCCGCCTAGACGCCGCGATCCGTCCGACCGCGGCGTCTTCCAAGCAGTTCCGCCCTGGATCAGCCTGCGGCTTTGAGACCCGAGCTCTGCTGGTGCTGCACCACGCGCCAGGTGCCGTGCTCGATCATGCGATACGTCGTGGTGCAGAAGGCCTGATAGGGTGGGGAGCCATCGCGTTCGGCATCGGCGCGGTAGGCGATGACGATCAGGCCTTCCTGCGGGCGCGAGACCTGACGCTGCGTGAGTTCGATCCTGGTCCAGCGTGGCGTGTCGACCACGGATTCGACGGCATCCTTGCCGCTCTTCACGTAGGGCGGTTCGGGAAGAACCATGATGCAGTCCGGATCGATGGTGCGGCGGTAGTTCTCCGCGTCGCCGGTCCAGAGTTGCTCTTCCGAGCCCCAAATGCGGTGATCGTCCATGATGTCGCTCCTGCAAAGGTCGGAGCGGAGAGCGCGCAGGCGGAGCGATCGTTCTCCGCCTGACGCGCTTGTGTGTCAGTCCACCAGCCGCTTCAGCAGGTAGACGGTCTCCAGCGCCTGTTCGTGAGCGACTTCGCCCAGATTGGCGGTGCCGGAATGACCGCCTTCGGTGTCCTCGTAATACAGGAACGGCACGCCGAGCTGGCCGAGGCGCCAGGCGAAGCGGCGCGCATGCACCGGGCCGACGCGGTCGTCCTGGGTGGAGGTGAAGATGAACGGCTCCGGATAGGCAACGCCGGGGCGCAGCGCATCGAGCGGCGAGATCTTGTCCAGGAACGCGGCTTCGGCGGGGACGGATTGCGAGCCGTATTCGTCGACCCACGAGGCGCCGGCCGCCATGGTTTCGAAATGGCGCATGTCGAGCAGCGGCACGCCGATGATCACCGCGCGCCACAACTCGGGATGCTGGGTGAATTCCACGCCCATCAGCAGGCCGCCATTGGAGCGGCCGCGGATGCCGAGATGGCGTTCGTCGGTGATGTGACGGGCGATCAGGTCGCGGCCGACGGACGCGAAATCGTCGAACACGCGCTGGCGATGCGTCTTGCGTCCGGCCTCGTGCCATTTCGGCCCGAACTCGCCGCCGCCGCGGATGTTGGCCAGCACGTAGACGCCGCCGCGCGACAGCCAGAGTTTGCCGATCGCACCGGAATAGGACGGCACGTTCGATACACCGAAGCCGCCATAAGCGGTCAGCTCGGTCGGGTTGGTGCCGTCGAGCTTCATGTCGCGTCGATGGACGATGAAATAGGGGATTTTGGTGCCGTCGGTGGAGGTGGCTTCCTGCTGGTCCGCGACGAGGTTGGTGGCGTCGAACTGGGCCGGTAGCGATTTCACCTCTTGGGCATCGGCGCCGTCGACGTGCCAGAGTTCGTTCGGGGTCAGGAAGCCCGTGACGCCCAGATAGGCGTCGTCGCTGCGCGGACCGGCGTCGATCAGCGTCACCGCGACGTTGGCGGGCAGCTTGAGCGCGGTCTGCGACCAGCCGGTCGGTGTCGGGGTGAACCGGACGGCGCCGCCGCGGACGTTGTCGTAGATCACGGCGAGCAGGCCGGTCCTGGTGGCGGCGACGGATTCGGCTTCCACCGACTGACGCGGGCTGGGGGAGAAGATCATCATCGGCGCGGCGTTGCGGTTCGCGGGGTCGATCGAGACCAGGCTGCCTGCAGGCAGTTTCGGGCCCGCGGCGGGCTGCCAGTCTTCGTCCAGTTTCACCGCGAGGCGGCCGGCGACCAGACCGACCGGGGTGGATTTCGGCGGCAGGTCGAGCTTCTGCAGTCCGTTGGGCGTGAGCACCGAATAGGACGAGGTGAAGAAGGTGAGCCCGCGATGGATCAGGGTGAGGCGATGCCCGTCGCCGTCCACCAGCACCTCGGCGTCGTCGGTGATGTCGGCGGGCGTGCCGCGCTCGATCTCCTGCGCCGCGTCCAGGGCCTGGCCGCGCTTGAGGCGTTTGATCACGAACGGATAGCCGGAGGCGGTCATGGTGCCGGGGCCCCAGTCGCGCGCGACCAGCAGTGTGTCCGGGTCTTCCCAGGCGACAGTCTGCTTGGAGGTCGGCAGGGTGAAGCCGTTCTGCACGAACTGGCCGGTGGCGATATCGAACTCGCGCTCGGTGACTGCGTCGCCGCCGCCGTCGCTGAGGCCGATCATGCAGCGCGTTTCCTGCGGCTCCAGGCAGTCCGCGCCTTTCCAGACCCAGTTCTTGTGTTCGCGGGCGCTGAGCGCGTCCAGATCGATCACCGTGTGCCAGTCGGGGTGGTCGGTGTGGAACGAGGCCGGGGTGGTGCGGCGCCAGATGCCGTGCTTGTGGCCGGCATCCTGCCAGAGATTGTAGACCTGCCCGTCGATCACGTGCGGGACCGGGATGCGGTCATGCGACTGGGCGATCGCCAGCGCCTCGTCGTGGATCTGCTTGTAGCGCGGATCGCCTTGCAGCACGGAGAAGGTGTGGTCGTTCAGCTTGCGGACCCAGGCCAGCGCCTGTTTGCCCTCGACCTGATCGAGAAAGGCGGGCGGGGTGGTGTTGCCGGGTGCCGGATCGGCGGCCAGGGCGGGTGCCGGCAGAAACAGGCACATCAGAAGAACATGACGGAATTGCATGCGTGGTCCCGACGGGAATGAAGGCGCGGATGCTACACGGGCCTTTCCCGAATGGGCCAGAGTGGGAGTACGAGAGTTGGGCGAAGGAGATCGCCGCGTGGGATCGGAAGAGGTGTTGCCGGGCGGCTTGGGCAGGCCGTTGGTGGAGGCGCTGCCGGGGTCGCTGATCCGCACGGTCGCCAATAGCGGGATCGGTTTGCCGGGCGTGATCCCGCTCTGGTTCGGCGAGGCGGAGCGGGATGCGCCGTTCTTCGTGCGCGAGGCGGCGAAGCGGGCACTGGACGCGGGCGACACGCGCTACGTCTCGAATTTCGGCCTGCCGGCGCTGCGCGAGTCGATCGCCGCCTATCAGGCTGGGTTCGGGCGCGCGGTGACGCCGGACCGGGTGATGGTGTGCTCGTCCGGCGTGAACGCGCTGCTGCTGTGCGCGCAGGTGTTGTTGGCGCCGGGCGACCGCGTGGTGCTGCCGACGCCGCACTGGCCGAACCTGTCGGGGATTCCGGCGGTGTGCGGCGCTGTGGTCGAGACCGTGCGTTTGCGGATCGTGGACGGGGAATGGCGTCTCGATCTGGAGGCGCTGCTCGAAGCGCTGACGCCCGGAACGCGCATGGTGGTGTTGAACGCGCCGGCCAATCCGACCGGGTTCATGCTCGACCGCGCGGAGCAGGAGGCGATCCTGCGTCATTGCCGCCGTCATGGCATCTGGATCCTGGCCGACGATGTCTATGAACGGCTGGTGTTCGACGGGGCGGTGGCGCCGTGCTTTCTCGATATCGCCGCGCCGGAGGATCGGCTGGTCACGGTGAATTCGTTCAGCAAGAGCTGGGCGATGACCGGGTTCAGGCTGGGCTGGATCACCGCGCCGGTGGCGCTGATGCCGGCTCTGGGCAAGGTGTGCGAGTTCAACACCTCCTGCGCGCCGGGCTTCGTCCAGCGTGCGGGGATCGCGGCGCTGGAGGAGGGCGAAGCGTTCGTGCGCGAGATGGTGGGCGAGCTGCGCGCGCGTCGCGATCTGGCCGTCGGCCTGCTGGGCGGGATCGCGGGCGTGACGGTGCCGCGCCCCGCGGGGGCGATGTACGCGTTCTTTCGTGTGGACGGGTGCATGGACAGCGTGGCCCTGGCCACCGATATGCTGCAAGGCGCGCGTGTCGGTCTGGCGCCCGGGCGGGCGTTCGGTCCGGACGGGGAAGGATGCCTGCGCCTGTGCTTCGCGGTCGGCGAGGACACGTTGCGCGAGGCATGCGGTCGGATCGGCGCGTATCTCGAAACCGGGGAACGGCGATGAACATCACGGTGAACGGGGAACAGCACGAGGTCGCCGCCGCGACCGTGGCGGAGGTTCTGCTCGAGCTGGGCTACGGCGAGGCGCGCGTGGCGACGGCGCTGGACGGCGATTTCGTGCCGGCGCGGGCGCGGGGCGCGGCGGAACTGCTGCCCGGCTCGGCGCTGGAGATCGTCGCGCCGATGCAGGGAGGATGAGCATGATCCGGTTCTATGGCGAGGAGATCGGCTCGCGCCTGATGCTGGGGACCGCCCAGTATCCGTCGCCGGACATCCTGTCCCAGGCGGTCCGGGCGTCCGGCGCCGGGATCGTCACCGTCTCCTTGCGTCGCGAAGGGGCCGGCACGAAGGCGGGGCAGAGCTTCTGGTCGCTGATCCAGGGGCTCGGCGTGCGGGTGCTGCCGAACACCGCCGGCTGTCATTCGGTGCGCGATGCGGTGACCACGGCGCAGATGGCGCGCGAGGTGTTCGACACCGACTGGGTGAAGCTCGAGGTGATCGGCGAAAGCGACACGCTGATGCCGGACGTGTTCGGTCTGGTGGAAGCGGCGCGCATTCTGCACGAGGATGGGTTCAAGGTGTTTCCCTACACCACGGAGGATCTGGTGGTGGCGGAGCGTCTGCTGCGCGTAGGCTGCGAGGTGCTGATGCCGTGGGGCGCGCCGATCGGTTCCGGACGCGGGTTGAACAATCCCTGGGGGTTGCGGGCGATGCGGGCGCATTTCCCCGACGTGCCTCTGGTCGTGGATGCGGGGATCGGCCTGCCGAGCCATGCCGCGGCGGCGATGGAGATGGGCTACGACGCGATCCTGCTGAACAGTGCGGTGAGCCAGGCCGGCGATCCGGTGGCGATGGCGCATGCGTTCAGGCTGGCGATCGAGGCGGGTCTGGCCGGGCGACTGGCCGATCCGATGGAGCCGCGGGACATGGCCTGCCCGTCCACGCCGGTTCTGGGGCGCGCCTTTGTTTGAGCGCGGCCTGCCCGGCCGGTTCTATCCGGTGGTGGATTCCGCCGCCTGGGTGGAACGCATGGCGGCCTCGGGCGCAAAGCTGATCCAGCTGCGATGGAAGGGGTTGGATTCGAACCGACTGCGCCAGGAGGCGGAAGCGGCGCAGGAAAGCTGCCGCTGCCACGGGGCGACGCTGGTGCTGAACGACTATTGGGCGCTGGCGATCGCGCTCGGGATCGATTTCATCCATCTCGGCCAGGAGGATCTGGACGTGGCCGATCTGCCTGCGATCCGTGCCGCGGGGTTGCGTCTCGGCGTCAGCACCCACTCGGACGCCGAACTCGACCGGGCCTTGAGCGTGCGGCCGGATTACGTGGCGCTGGGGCCGGTCTGGCCGACGACGCTGAAGAAGATGCCATGGGCGCCGCAGGGCGTGGAGCGGCTCGGGGCGTGGAAGGCGCGGCTCGGCGCGGTGCCGCTGGTGGCGATCGGCGGCGTGACGCTGGAGCGCGTGCCGTCCTGCCTCGACGCGGGGGCGGATGCGGTGGCGGTGGTGTCGGACGTGGTGGCGAATGCCGACCCGGAAGCGCGGGCGCGCGCCTGGCTGGCGGCGACCGGGGGATAAAAGAAAGGGCGGGTCCACCGGACCCGCCCGTTTCCGGTTCAGCCGTTCACGGCTTCCAGCAGCCTGGGCTGATGGTGTTCGGCGGTCTGCTGGTAGAGCTTGAGATAGTCGTCCGCCATGCGACGGGCGGTGAAGCGCTGTTCGAAGCGCTCGCGGATCGCCTTGAACGAGAAGCTGTTCAGACGATCGATCCCGGCGATGGCTTCATGCTCGTTCTCGACCACGAGACCGGTGAGCCCGTCCTCGATCACTTCCGGCACGGAACCGCGATTGAACGCGATCACCGGCGTGCCGCAGGCCATGGCTTCGATCATCACCAGACCGAACGGCTCCGGCCAGTCGATCGGCATCAGCAGGGCGCGCGCGCCGCTGAGGAAGGCAGGCTTCTGCGCGTCGTTGATCTCGCCGATCAGCTCGACGCCGTCGCCCAGAAGCGGCTTGATGACGTTCTCGAAATAATGGACGTCGACCACGTCCACCTTGGCGGCGATCTTCAGTGGGATGCCGGCGGCGCGGGCGATGCGGATCGCCTTGTCGACGCCCTTCTCCGGGCAGATGCGACCGAGGAAGGCGAGATAGGAACGGTCCGCGCCGTCCGGATCGCCTTGCGGGGTGAGCAGATTGATCGGCAGGCCGTGCAGCACGGTGCCGACGAAATGCGCCTGCGGCAGCGGACGGCGCTGCGCGTCGGAGATCGAGACGACCGGCACCTGCGGGAAGGCGGCGAACACCGGCTGCAGTTCCGGCAGGTCGAGACGGCCGTGCATGGTGGTCAGGAACGGCTTGTTCTGACGCGAGAAATGCGTGAACGGCCAGTAGTCCATATGGAAGTGCAGCACGTCGAACTGATCGAGCGCACGGGCCACGTTCTCCATCATCAGCATGTGCGGCGCGATCGGGTCGCGGATCGCGGGATCGAGACGGAGCGCGCGCGGCCAGCACGGATGCAGCGTCGCACTGGTCACGCTGTCGCCGCTGGCGAAGAGAGTGACCTCGTGCCCCATGGAGACCAGCTCCTCGGTCAGGAACGAGACCACCCGCTCCGTGCCCCCGTAGAGCTTGGGCGGCACGGCCTCGTGCAGGGGGGCGATCTGGGCGATGCGCATGCGGAAAACTCTCCTTGAGCGGCCAATACGCACCCCATGCCTGCCGACGGAGGCATTTTGTTGGCGCGGGTATGATGGTAGCGCGTTAAAGGCGAATCGGTTGTGCCGTCAATGTGATGGTATGACGGATACGGAACGGTCGCATGCGGCCGGGGTTTGCAGTGTGCCGGGTGCGGCGCCCGGTTTAGAAGGATATCGCATGACGGTGCAGTCGAGGGACAGCGCGCGTCCGGGATCGCCGGGCGCCATGGCAGGCCACGAATCCGTCACGGTCTCGGATGCCGATCTGATCCGTCTGGCGCCCAAGCCTCTGGCCTTCATGTTCCGCTACGTGATGCAGCACAAGCTGCAGCACGGCATCATTCTGGCTTCCGTGGTGGTGGCCGTGTCCGCCGTGGTGGGCTCGTCCTATGCCGTGAACCATCTGGTGGACACGCTGAACGGGTTCCGCGGCGGATCGATGCGGCCGGTCTGGCTGGCGGTGGCCATGCTGGCCGTCCTGATCGCGATCGACAATCTGGCCTGGCGGGTCGGCGGCTGGGTCGCGACCTATGCCTTCGTCCAGGTGACCGGCGATCTGCGGCGCGATCTGTTCCGGCATCTGACCGGTCATGCCCCGTCCTATTTCGCCGACCGCATGCCGGGCACCCTGGCCGGGCGGATCACCGCCACCTCCAACGCGATGTTCACGCTGGAGAACCTGACCACCTGGAACGTTCTGCCGCCCTGCCTGAACGTCGCCTTCTCGATCCTGCTGATGATGACGGTGAGCCCGACCATGGGCTGCGTGCTGGTGGGGCTGGCCTTTCTCCTGTCGCTGCTGATGTTCCGGCTCGCGGCGAACGGGCGGCCGCTGCATCACCGCTACGCGTCGGATGCCGCGCGCGTGGATGGCGAGCTGCTGGACGTGATTAACAACATGCCGCTGGTGCGCGCCTTCGGTGCCATCGGCCGCGAGCGGACACGGTTCTCCGGCAAGATGGAAGGCGAGATGCGCGCGCGCAGCACCTCGCTGCGCTATCTGGAGCGCCTACGTCTGATCCATGCCGTGCTGACCGCGATCCTGACCGCCGGTCTTCTGGCCTGGGCGGTGACGCTCTGGCACGAGCACGTCACCAGCGTCGGCGGCGTGGTGATGGTGGTGACGCTGGGCTTCATGATCCTCCATGGCACGCGGGATCTCGCCGTGGCGCTGGTGGAGACCATCCAGCACGTCGCCCGCCTGTCCGAGGCGCTGTCCACGCTGCTGGTGCCGCACGACATGCCGGACGCGCACGATGCCGGCGATTTCGACGACCACCCAAGGGGCGAGATCGTGTTCGAGCGGGTGAAATACGCCTATCCGGGCGGCGGCGCGGTGCTGGACGATTTCTCGCTCTCGATCAGTGCCGGGACGCGCATGGGCCTGGTCGGACGGTCCGGTTCGGGCAAGACCACCGTTCTCGCCCTGTTGCAGCGCCTTCGCTACATCCAGGGCGGACGCATCCTGATCGACGGGCAGGAGCTGAACACCCTGACCGATGCCGCCCTGCGCGCCGTGATCTCGGTGGTGCCGCAGGATGTGTCCTTGTTCCATCGCTCGGTGATGGAGAACATCCGCTACGGCAAGCCGGAAGCGTCGGACGACGAGGTGCGGGCCGCGGCCGAGGCGGCGGGGTGCCGCGAGTTCATCGAGGCGATGAGCGAGGGCTTCGACACGGAGGTCGGCGATCGCGGCGTGAAGCTGTCCGGCGGCCAGCGCCAGCGCATCGCCATCGCCCGCGCCTTTCTGCGCAACGCGCCGATCCTGCTGCTGGACGAGGCGACGAGCGCGCTGGACAGCGAGAGCGAGCAGCTGGTGCAGGAAGCGCTGGAGCGTCTGATGGTCGGCCGTACCGTGGTCGCGGTGGCGCATCGACTGTCCACCCTGCGCGATTTCGACCGCATCGTGGTGATGCAGTCCGGCCGCGTGCTCCAGGACGGTCCGCCGGCGGTGCTGGAACGCACCGAAGGACCGTATCGCTCACTGCTCGCCAAGCAGGCGATGAGCCTCGAGGATACGATATAAGGCCCCCTGGTATCGGGACCGCAGCCGTGGCACGTGACGCCAGGGAAACGAAACGGCCGGTGAACGGAATGGAACAGCTCGCTGCGAACGCGGTCTCGCGCGTGTCGAACAAGGATGGCACGGGGATGTCCGAAACCGGCCTTGCGACGGAAGCGGCACAGCGCGAAAGCCTGAGCGACCGGGCCTATCAGAGCATTCGCGCCAGCCTGATGGCGTGCGAGCTGCACCCCGGACACCGCCTGATCCTGCGTCCGCTGGCGCAGCAGCTCGGTTTGAGCCCGACACCCGTGCGCGAGGCTCTGCTGCGTCTGGTTTCGGAGCAGGCGCTGACCCTGGACGAGCGCGGCTCGGCGACCGTTCCGGTGATGTCGGCGGAGTGTTTCGAGGAGCTGATCGCCTTGCGGGGCGATCTCGAATCACGGGCGATCGAGCGTGCGGTGGCGCAGGCCACCGACGCCCAGCTCGCCGAGTTGAAGGCGATCAATGCGCCGTGTCTGGAAGCCTATGCGCGCCACGATGCGCTCGAGGCGATGTCGCACAATCTGAACTTCCATCGTGCGATCTGCGTCTTCGGCCGGTCCATGCTGACGCTGCATGCGCTGGAAGGGCTGTGGCTGCGGCTGGGGCCGACCTACGCGCCGCGCATCGGCGGCCCCTTGCCGAGCTTCGAGGACGGCAAGCATCCGCACGAGCACATGCTGGATGCGCTGAACCGCCGTGACGTGCAGGCGGCGCGCGACGCCGCGATGATCGACGTGATGGCGGCCTACAACTACGTCAACCCGCATCCGTCGGCGGCCTGATCGCGTTCCGGCCGCCGGTATGGCGGCCGGGGTTTCATCGTTTCAGGCGTCGTTCCCGCCGTCGGCCTTGGTCGCGGCGACCGGTTTGGCATCCTCGGCCGGTTTGGCCTCCGCCGGCTTCGAGACGCCGGGAGCGTCGGGTTTCTTCTTCAGTTCCGGCACCTCGATGTCGATCTCGAGCGTCGAGACGGCGGCGCCGCGATCGAGCTTGATCTGAACCTTGTCGCGATCGATCGGCACGTGCCGGGCGATCACGTCGAGGATCTCCTCGCGCAGCTTGGCGATCAGCTCGGACTGGCCTTCCGCGCCCGGTCCGCCATGCGCGCGCTCATGGGCGAGCAGGATCTGCAGACGATTGCGGGCGACGGGCGCCGAGGAACGGCGCGCGAAGAGCTGGCTGAGGAAGCTCATGCAGCCCTCCATTTGAACAGCTTGCCGAACAGGCCCTTGCGGTCGGTCGGCACGTTCATGTCGAGCGTTTCGCCGCGCAGGCGACGCACTGCATCGAAATAGGCGCGGGCCGGGGCGCTGTCGGGATTGTTCAGCGTGACCGGTGCGCCGAGATTGGAGGCGCGCAGCACTTCCTCGCTTTCGGGGATGATGCCGATCAGCGGGATGGACAGGATCTCCAGAACGTCCTCGACCCGGAGCATCTCGCCGCGTGCGGCGCGGGCCGCGTCGTAGCGGGTCAGCAGCAGGTGCTTGTTGATCTTCTCGCCAGCCTTGGCCTTGGCTGTGGTGCTGTCGAGCAGGCCGATGATGCGGTCGCTGTCGCGGACGGACGAGACTTCCGGGTTGGTGACGACGACCGCCTCGTCGGCATGGTGCATGGCGAGCTGCGCGCCGCGCTCGATGCCGGCCGGGCTGTCGCACACGATCCAGTCGAAGCTGTCGCGCAGCTCGGCGATCACGCGCGCCACCCCATCGGCGGTCAGCGCGTCCTTGTCGCGCGTCTGGCTGGCGGGAAGGATCGACAGCGTATCGACCCGCTTGTCGCGGATCAGCGCCTGGGCGAGCTTGGCGTCGCCCTGCACCACGTTGATCAGGTCGAACACCACACGGCGTTCGGCGCCCATGACCAGATCGAGATTGCGCAGGCCGACATCGAAATCGACCACCACGACCTTCTGGTTCTCCTGGGCCAGGGCGGCGCCGAGGGACGCGGTCGAAGTGGTCTTGCCCACGCCTCCCTTGCCCGAAGTGACCACCAATACTTTGCCCATACGGAGAACCCTCCCAGTTCGAGCGGCACGGACCCGACGGGTGCCGAACCGTTGCTTATGTTCCGGGAGCCGCTTCTAAAGCTCCCGGCGCGTTAATCCAGCGGTAACAGCATGAGGCGTTCGCCGTCGAGCCGGACCTGCACCGATTGGCCGATGCGGTCGGGCGGCAGATCCTCCGCGGTCATGTAGAGGCCGCCGATGGCGATCAGCTCCGCGTTCAGGCGACGGCACAGGATGCGTCCGCTGTTGTTGCCGCCGACACCGGCGAAGGCGCGTCCGCGCAGCGTGCCGTAGACATGCACGGAGCCGCCGGCGGAGATCTCCGCACCCGACGCCACCGAGCCCAGCACCACCACGTCGCCGTCCGGGAACGACACGGTCTGACCCGAGCGCACCGGCTCGTCGATGACCAGCGAGGCGCGGGACGGATCGGGCGGCGGAGGCGGGGCTTCTTCCGGGATCTCGATCGCACCGATCGCGCGGCCGCCGGAATAGCCTTCGGGCCACGCCCAGCCCGCCGTGGCCGGCCATTCCGGATCGGCGCCCTCGATCTCGATCAGCCGGATGCCGCGTTCCAGCAGGGCCGGCACCAGCGCGTCGAGCCCGTGCTCGTCCGGCTGCAATAGCCCGCAATCCAGGATCACCGGCTTGGCGGCGAAGAAGGCGGCGGATTTATGGATCTGGAGATCGAGCGCGGCCATCCAGTCCACCAGAGGCGGTTCCGGCGACAGAACCAGGGCCATGAAGGATCGGCCGCGCACGCGGATCTGCGGCAGCGGACGCGGCTCCTGATCGTCCTCGCGCGGCGTGGAGAACAGGCCGATGGTGGTTGGCGCTTCCTCGTGATGCCCGGCATCGGGCGCATCGGGCGCATCGGGCGCATCGGGCGCATCGGGCGCATCGGCTTCCGGCATCACGGCGTCGGCGTGATCGTGCGGAACCTCCCCGGCTTCGGGATGTTGGTCGAGTTCGGGAACGGAACCGGTCTGGTCGGACAAGGGCGAGGAGCCTTGAAACGGAATCGGCACAGCATGCACGTGCCCGCTGCCGGTATCAAACCGCAGGCCCGGAGTCGCGCGACGTCTGGCCGTGCGCGATTGGATGAAATATCCTCCGCAGCATGCGAATCCTGCACCATTTTCCGCTCTCGCCGTTCTCCCGCAAGGTGCGTCTCGTTCTGTCCGAGAAGCGGCTGCCGTTCGAGCTCAAGGTCGAGAAGGTGTGGGAGCGCAGGCCGGAATTCCTGGACCTGAATCCCGCCGGCACGGTGCCGATGCTGGTGGAAGAGAACGGCTTGTCGATCCCCGATTCGACGGTGATCTGCGAGTATCTCGAGGAAGCCTACCCGGACACGCCGCTTCTGGGCCGCACCCTGGCCGAGCGCGTCGAGGTGCGCCGGCTCACCGCCTGGTTCGACGGCAAGTTCCACCATGAGGTCACCCGCAATCTCGTGGGCGAGAAATACCTCAAGCGTCTGATGGGACGCGGCAATCCGGACGCGACCGCGCTTCGCGCCGGATACAGCAACATGCGCTATCACCTGGACTATATCGGCTGGCTGGCGGAAACGCGGAAATGGCTCGCCGGTCCGTCCCTGTCGCAGGCCGACTTCGCCGCCGCGGCGCAGCTTTCCGTGCTGGACTATATCGGCGACGTGGACTGGTCGCTGAGCCCGCCGACCAAGGAATGGTACGCGAAGGTGAAGTCGCGCCCCTGCTTCCGGTCGCTGCTGAACGACCGTGTCACCGGCATGAACCCGCCGGACCATTACGGCGATCTCGATTTCTAGCGCGATGACCCGGGTGGGAAACGCCCGCCCGGACGTGGTGGTGCTGGGTGCCGGCGCGGCCGGGCTGATGGCGGCGATCAGCGCCGGGCGTCGCGGCCGCCGCGTGCTGGTGCTGGACCATAATGCCGAGCCGGGCGCCAAGATCGTGATCTCCGGCGGCGGACGCTGCAATTTCACCAATCGCGATTGCCGTCCAGACCGGTTCCTGGGCGCCAACCCGCATTTCTGCCGCTCCGCTCTGAGCCGCTACACGGCGCAGGATTTCCTATCGCTGGTGGAAAGGCACGGCATCGCCTGGCACGAGAAGACGCTGGGGCAATTGTTCTGCGACGGCTCGGCGCGGCAGATCGTCGCCATGCTGCTGGCCGAATGCGCGGCAGCCGGGGTGGAGATCGCGCTCGAACAGCGTATCGGCGCCGTGGATCGGCCGGACCGGTTCCGCATCGAGACGGATGGGGGCGCGATCGAGGCGGATAGCCTCGTCGTCGCCACCGGCGGCCCGTCGATCCCGAAGCTCGGCGCCACGGGGTTCGCCTATCGCCTGGCGGAGCAATTCGCGGTTCCAGTGACGGAGGTGGCGCCCGCTCTGGTGCCGTTCACGTTCGAGGGCGATGCGCTGCCGCCGCTGAAGGCCCTGGCCGGCGTGTCGCTGCGCGTGATCGGACGGGTGGGCGAGGGCAAGCGGGCCACTGCCTTCGACGAGGCGATGCTGTTCACCCATCGCGGCCTGTCCGGCCCGGCGCTGTTGCAGCTCTCCTCCTATTGGCGGCCGGGCGCGGAGATCAGGCTGGATCTCGCCCCCGGCACCGACGCCGCAGCGTTCCTGCGCGGCAAGCGTCAGAGCCGGGGCAAGGCGGAACTCCAGACCGTGTTGGCGGAGATCCTGCCGCAGCGTCTGGCCCAGGCGGTGACGGAGGAAAGCGGTGCGCATGGGCCTCTGGGCGGGGTGGCACAGCGTGTGCTCGACGCCGTGGCGTCGCGGATCGGCGATTGGCGCGTGCGCCCGACGGGCACGGAGGGCTATGCCAAGGCCGAGGTGACGCGCGGCGGGATCGACACCGCGGCGCTGTCGTCGAAAACCATGGGCGTGACCGCGGTCCCGGGCCTGTTCTTCATCGGCGAGGCGGTGGATGTCACCGGCTGGCTGGGCGGCTACAATTTCCAATGGGCCTGGAGCAGCGGCTGGGCGGCAGGTCAGGCGGCCTGACGGTTCGTGGGCCGCTTGCCGGGCGGTGCGGCTGCGAGGCTCAACCCGGCTTCGATGGCCTCGTCCGAGAGATGGCGCGCGGTCCAGTCGAGACCGGCTTTGCTCAGATCGGTGTTGATCCTGGCATTGCCATGCAGGGCGAGGATCAGCCGGGCGACGTCGTGCGTGTCGCGCGCCACCGATGCCGCCAGGGAGACGGGAAGGTCCAGACCTTCGGCGGCGATCGGGCTGCAGACGCAGGGTATTCCGGCGGCCAGACTGTCCAGCACCTTGCCCTTGACGCCTGCGCCGAACATGAGCGGTGCGACGGACAGCCGAACCCGCTCGAACAGGGTCTGCAGAACCGGTACGTGCCCGACCCGGCGGATTCGTGGATCGCCCTTGCCCAGCCCGGGCGGCAGGCGGCTGCCGGCCAGAAGACAGGGCAGGGTCGGGTCGTGTTCCCAGACCAGCGGCATGATGTCGTGCAGCAGGCGGTGGGCCGCATCCAGGTTCGGGGCGTGCGCGTAGTCGGCCAGGAACACGACGCCGTAGCGCGCCGCGAACGGCGTTGCGACCGGTCGCGTGCCGGGCGTCCACATCACGCGATGCACCGGCTTCAACGGGAACGCGTCGCGCAAGAGGGCGGCCTCGGTCGCCGAATGGGTGATGACGGCGTCCGCCTTCATGAGGGCATCGATCTCGCGGCCTTGGGCCGCACGTGCCGCCGGCAGAAGTTCGGGACGACGCTCCGCTTCGGCCTGACGTTTGAGACGCAGATGTTCCAGATCCGCGACAGACAACAGCAGCCGGGCCTGCGGGCAATGGTGCCGCACGAGGCGGGCGTAGCGACTGCCGATCGAGCCGCGATGCAGGTAAACGAGGCGCGCCGACATGCCGTGGCGTTTCAGGACCTCCTCAGTCGTTGCGTAGAACGGCAGCGCGCAGACCTCGAAGCCCTGCGCGGCCAGTGCGGAACCGCGTTCCGGCTCCGGTTTCAGGTCCGCAGCGGCGATCATGACATGGTAGCCGAGGTGTCGCAGCGCCTGCATGTGCGACAGGACTGCGTTGGAGCCGGCATCGCGGGTCGCGTCGGGCAGGATTTCGTCCAGAACCAGAGCGAGCGGCTTCTGCCCCAGCGCATCTTGCGAAGCGATCTCCCGTCCGACCGGTCCCGTGGGGAGCCGTTCGATCAGGCGCGCCCGTGTCTGCCGCAGCGTATCGATCTGGTCGAACAGGAAGCGGATACGTTCGTCGATCGCGCCGCATTCCGCCGTCTCGCTTTGCAGCAGCCGGGCGAGTGCGGGCAGTTCCGTTTGCTTCAACTCGGCGGCCGGCTGCACGATCCAGGGCGAATGCGGCAGATCGTCGCCGGTTTCTTCCACCAGCACCCGGATTTCGTGCGGCCGGAGCGGTGACAGCGGATCGTTGAAGGGCAGGTCGAACCCGTGCCGGCCGTCGCCGACACCGGCATCGAGCAGATCCTGCCGGAAGCGATTGGCCAGCACGCGTCCGAGCAGAACGCCGTTCTGCAGGACGAGCAGGCTGACGGCCTGATGCGGACGCCGGCCGTCGCAGGCCCAGCCCCTCACCCCGGTCCGACCGGCCTCGTCGATCCTGCCGATAACGGGCGACGGCATCACCGATCAGATCGCCAGGGGGCTCGCGTCCCGCACATGCCGGATGGTGATCGCGCCGGTCGTATGGGGCAGAGCGGCTTCGAATCCGTGGCAGCCGGTGCCGATCCCGGCCTCCGCCAGATCGGCGCGGTAAAGATTGGCGAGCTCCCGCGCGACCGGCTCGCCGTCGCACAGGAATTCCAGCAGCAGCGGCGCGTTCGGATGCTCCGGGCTCCACGCCCAGCCTTGGGCGATCCCGTTCTCCACCCGGTCCAGGGATCCTTGCAGCGCAGGGCCTGTCCGTCGCCGCGATCGTCCGGCCAGCATATCCACGAAATGTTGAGCCGCCAGAAGCGCCTCGCCGTCGTCCACGCGCGGCCTGCACCAGGCAGGAAGGCGGGCGTCGCGGTCGGGATAAAGCGCCGCGTATTCGGCTGCGTTCTCGAACAGGATGCGGCTGTTGTCGTCGACGAAGCTCTCCGTGGCAGCGCCTTCCGCCAGCAACAGATCGTGGTTCTCGAGCTCGATATGCAGATAGGAGATATCGCCCGACGGCGCCTGCCGCAGGATCGACCGGTCGTTGACCAGCAACTCCGCGGGAACGAGCACGTCGCGCACCAGCATGGCGTGCCTGGGCGAAACGAACAGGTCGCGTCGCGGCCGCCCCGCGCCGAGCGCTCCGGCACGGATCAGGATCGGCCAGAGAGATGGACGGCTTCGCGCGAAACGGATGTCATAGGATCGTCTCCCGATCTACAGGATCGGACGATCATCGCCGTCCGCCGTCGTGATCCGGTCTCCGATGCGCAAATCTTCGATCGCACGTTCGCCGACAGGCGTGGCGATCCGTGTGCCGGGACAGAAACATGTCGTCGCCTGCTGCAACAAGACGGTCGTGTAGCCGGCGTCGAACGCCCCGGTGGGATGGAAAACGGTCTGGATCGCGAAGCCGTTCTCTTCGGGATCGTTATCGAACCGAAAGAACTGATGGATCGTCCGGCCACGCAGCCCGCCCATCAGTTCGGTCAGATCGAGAAGGTCGCCATCCGCCGATGGTGTGACGGTGCTGGCGATCGGCGTGCCCCAGACGGCGATCGTGTTTCCGGGCTGGAAGTTCTCCACCAGGATCGGCGTGTCGGCCGTATTGCCCCCGTTGTTGAGGCAGAGCGATGCGTTCGGGCCATCGAAGCGGATCTGCTGGAACATTCCGAGCACCGGTCCTGAACCGGACCACGCGGCCGGCTGGACGTCGCCTTTGAAGCCCGGCTCGACCAGCAGAACGCCGGAGCCGTCGATCTCTCCGGCCGGGACCGCACTGTTCGGGGCGATGGTGACGACGCCGTCGTTCCAGATCGGCGCCGCGATGACGGCCACCGGCAGGACGAACGATGCTCCGGCCTCGATGACGAGACTGCCGGGATGGCTGTTCGCCGCCACGTCCATGCCGGTTGGCAGGCCGGCCGACATGGGCTGCGGATCGGACGAGACCAGCGTGGAATCCGCCGTGACGGTCAGACTGGCGTCCTGCGACACCGAAATTCTCGCGCCGGGCGTCGTATCCGTATCGACGAGGCTGGTCGTTCGAAGATTGCCGTTGATCTGGATCGTGCCGGTCAGGATCAGTCTGTGCGCCGCGCCGTCGCCGTCGATCCTGACGCCGACGCCGCCATCGACGATCGCCGTATCCGTCGCCCCGGGCGGTGACCCGGCGATCGTCCCGGTCAGGTCGTCGGTCCAGTTGTGGGCATCGTCCCAGCGCCCCTCTGAACCGCCGGCCCAGCGCAGGGTATGGCCGGTCGCGGGTGCTGCCGCATCCGCGGTCGGGAGGGTTTCGACAGTCATGACCACCTGATTCCGGTTCGGGGCGGGGTGGACGTCCAGTCTTTGAACCGATCCGCTCCGATACCGTCACGAAACCGTCGTCAGGTCACGTTTGTTTTTCGTTTGTTCCGCTAACACACGCCGGTCGGGACGCAGACCCGCAGTGCCGTCATCCGACGATGGGTGGCCGGCGTCTCGGTCGCTGCAGCGATTCCTGAACCGCCGTCGCCACCAGCGTTCCGTCCTGCGCATAGATCAGGGCGCGCGACAGGCCCGTGCCGTTGAAGGCGGACGGGCTGTCATAGGCGAACAACAACCATTCTCCGGGCGGGCAGGGCCGGTGGAACCACATCGCGTGATCCAGGCTGGCGATCATCATGTCGGGATTGGGTAGTGCCACCTGATGCTGCACCACGGCGGCGGCGCTGATCCAGTGATCGCTCATCCAGGACAGGATCTGCTGTTTCACCGCCGGATCGTCGACCGTCGCGGCGTTCGGCATCCTGAACCAGAGCAGAAGCGTGCTGTCGTGACGTCGGGTCAGCAGATGGTCCGGATCGACCGGACGCACGTCGAGGGTGAAGCGCAGACGGTCCAGCAGGGCGCGAAGCGGGCCGGTCTCCATCTCGCCGGCGATCTGTTCCAGGCTGGTCAGATGCTCCGGCGCCGGCACGTCGGGGACGTCGAACTGATGGTCCCAGCCGGGTTCGTCGGCGTGAAACGAGCACTCCATATGGAAGATGGTTTCGGCGCCCTGCGTGCCGGTGACCCGGCGTGTCGTGAAGGAGCGCCCCTCGCGCGTCCGCTCGACCCGGTAGCGTACCGGCTCGTCGCAGCGGCCAGGGCGGAGAAAATAGCCGTGCATCGAATGCAGGGAGCGGTCTTCCACCGTGGCACTGGCGGCGGCCAGGGACTGGCCCAGCACCTGACCGCCGAACACGGCACCGTTGGCATTCACCTGATTGTGCCGCGCGACGAAGCAGTCGCTGCCGTCCGGTTCCACGCGCAGCAACTCGGTGACGTCGCGCTGGTCCCATTGCGTGACCGGCTGATAGCTCGAACTCATGGCGCTCCCAGTGATCTTTATTCTGGTGATTCTTGTTCTGACCGGCAGTCTTCAGAGCAACGATGAACGCTAGCGCGCCTCGGGGCCTGCTTCCAGCAAGGCCAGATCCTGCTGCGCCAGATCCGCCTCGTGCGTATCCGGCGAGGCGGCGATCACCCGGCTCCAGTCGTCCCGTGCGCCATCGAGATCGCCGATGCGTTCCCGCAACACGCCGCGTTCCAGCAGCGCCGCCGGATCGTCCGGCTGCAGCCGGCAGGCGGCGTCGATGTCGGCGCGGGCCCGGTCGAGGGCGCCTGTCTGACCGAACGCGGTGGCGCGGACGATCAACGCGTCCGTCCGGTTCGGATGTGCGGCCAGCACCGGCGAAAGGTCGCCGATGGCCGCATCCGGCTGGTGCGCGGACAGCGCCGCACGGGCGTGATCGACCGCGTGATCCGGCGACGGATCGAGCGTGACGGCGAGGCCGGCGGATTGCAGCGCCCGATCCGGTCTGGAGGCCAGGAGCCATGCGTGCGATGCGTCCGACGCCAGCAGGGCGCGGCGTGATGCGGCCAGGGTCGCATCGTGCGATGCCGTGTCGAGCCTGATGGCGCCGCCTTCGGGATCGCCCAGGGCGATCTCGGCCAGCGCACCGCAGCGCGTCGCGCCGTCGCCGCCGCCATGTCTGGCCCAGTCCTCGGCCTGCTCGCGCGCGCCGTCCGGATCGTCCGCGATCATCGACAGGCAGCGGTTTTCGATGTCGCCTTGCGTGGCGGCGGCCCGTTTGAGTGCAGCTTCGGTTCGCGCGGCGCGTTGGCTGGAGCGAGACGCAGGGGATGCCGTATGCGGGAGGTCCGTGGCCTCGGAGGGCGACGGAACCGCACCCGCCAGGATCGCACCGCAAAGGAGAACCGGGACGTGTTTCATGGCTTGTCCGGCACTGTGGCTCCCGGGAGGGTGGTCGGGTCAAGGGTCGATCGGCAAGGGATCGCCGCATCGTGGCGATTCTACATCTGGAGAAGCCCATCTTGAGGCGCCCCGGCCATCTGCTGATCCTGGGGCTCGGCTATTCCGCGACCGCGGTGGCGCAACACGCCGTCGCGGCCGGATACGCCGTGACCGCGACGACGCGCGATTCCGCAAAGCTGGTTCCGCGCGGGATTTCCGTCCTTCGGCCGGAACAGGCGGCGACGGTGCTCCCCTCGGCGACGCATTGGCTGGCCGGCGCGCCGCCCGGAGAAGGGGGCGATCCGTTCCTCAACCTGCTCGGCGAGGCGCCGGAGGCCTGCGCGCCCGACTGGATCGGCTATTTCTCCACCACCGGCGTCTATGGCGACCGGAACGGGGATTGGGTGGACGAGACGACCGCACCGGCGCCCGGCACAGCGCGCGGCCAACGCCGCGTCGTGGCCGAGTCAGCCTGGTCGGCTCTCGCCGCGCGGCTCGGCGCCCGCATGGATCTGTTGCGTCTGGCCGGCATCTATGGGCCTGGGCGCAGCGTGTTCGACGCTCTGCGCAACGGGACGAGCCGGCGGATCGTGGCGCCCGGGCACGAGTTCGGACGGATCCATCGTGACGACATCGCCGGCGCCACGCTGGCGGCGATGCGGGAGGGACCGGGCCATCGGATCTGCAATCTCGTGGACGACGTGCCGGCGGAGAGCGCAGACGTGATCGCCTACGCAGCGTCGCTGCTCGGCGTCGCCGCGCCGCCCGAAGTGCCGCTGGAGGACGCGTTGGAGACGATGAGCCCGATGGGACGGAGTTTCTGGTCCGAGCATCGCAAGGTCTCCGGCCGGGCGACCCAGGCCGCGCTCAAACGACAATGGCGCTATCCGAGCTACAAGGAAGGACTTGCGGCGACTCTCCTGGAAGAGAAATTGCTCACTCGGTCGTGACCGTGACGACCGGCGAAAATGCTGGACGGGATAGGTCGCACAGAATCCTGTTAACGTTTTATTTGCGATCCAGCTTCTAGGTTCGCTCCGAACACAGGACACGGCATGCCTTTCATGCCGAACCGAAAGTCGGAGACGCACGCAATGACCAGCGGTCCCAACCAGGATATCTTGTCCGGCCTGGCCGCCCAGACAAGTACGAGCGGGACGGTGGTGACGCCGTTCGCCCAGGCCGCGATCTCCGGCACGAACGGTGCCGATGATGTCGTGACCTGCTATGTTTTGAACGACAATCTGCCTGCCGGCGCGCTGGACGCCAGCGCGCTTCCGCCTGGAAGTTTCGTCGCGCCGAGCGGAACGCTGGTGATGATTTCCGGCAGCGTGGCGACCGTGCAGACGGCGTTGCGGGCGCTTCGGTTCGATGCGAACGCCCTCCCGGCGGGGCAGACGCTGACGGCGCATCTGACGGTCGTGATGTCCAACACGGCTGGCGGCGTGACCTCTGACCGGTCGATCTTCAGCAGCCTGGTCGACAATCAGGGAGTCGCCGTGGCGTTGAAGAACGTCGCGAACGGGTCGACCGTGTCGGACACCATCGCGACCGCCTTTCTGCCGACGTCGGTCGTCGTGTCGGCGGCGAATGACGGCGTGAGCGTGAACGTGTCGATGAGCGATCGAACGCTCGGGACGTTCGATACCGGCAGGTTGTCCGGCGTCACGGTGACGACCAATCAGGACGGATCGGTCACGCTGAACGGCAGCGCGTCCGCAGTCAGCACGGGCTTGCAAGCTCTGCGTTTCTCGCCCGCAGCCCGGTATCTCGGCACCACCAGCACGGAAACGTTCACCGTCTCCGCGCGCGACGTGGTCAACGGAACGACCACGAGCGGTACGGCGACATTGGCGATCGCCGGTACGCATTCCGCGGTGTCCGTCTCGCAGAACGCGTCGCCGATATTCCTGAGCGGCGGTTCCAATTCCGCACCGTTCGAATCGATCTCGGTTCAGAACCTGGCGCAGACCGTGGTCACGGCGACGCTGACGCTGACCGACCCGTCCAAGGGCAGGTTCGATATCTCGGCCTTGCCGATCGGATCGGCCGGCGGCGTGACGAGCCAGTTGAGTGCGGATGGAAGCACGGTGGTGCTGACGGGCCAGGCCGGCCTCGTGGAGTCCGATGTGCGGGCGCTGCATTTCGTCGCCACCAATCCCGGCAGTGGCTCGATGGACGCCGCGATCCAGGTGAACGTCACCACCGCCGCAAACGGGACGGCATCCTCGATCGAGCATCTGACCATCAATTCATCCGGATCCGCGCCGACGGTTTCCGGCAATACGACCGTCTCGCTGAGCGGAGCATCCGCGGCCCTTTACGCCGATCTGTCGCTCGTCGGACCGACCACGCCGGTCACCGCCAACGTCTCGCTGTCGGATCCGGGCATCGCCGGGTTCGATCAGCAGGGTTTCGCGGCTGCCGAGTCCGGCAACGGCGCGATCAGCTACTCGTTCTCGAGCGACGGCTCAGGCTTGCAGGTGAGCGGCAACGCCGTCGATGTGGCGTCGGCGCTCCGTCTGCTCAGGTTGAATACGGCGACCGTGAAGAGCGGAACCGTAGCGCAGGAAACAGCGACGCTGCGCGTTTCCGCCTATGCCGGCTCGGCAACGTTCGCGACCGGCATCGCCGTTACGGGCGCTCCGCTGATCGCCGACGCGGTGACGGGCATCGCGGCGACGGCGCGAGTGGCCGAAGGCAAGTCCTTCACGCCGTTTCCCCAGGCCGTTATCGCCGATCCGAACATCGGCGATACGGTCTATGCGACGGTGACCAGTTCCGTCGCCGGCCTGTTCGATACGACGTCTTTCGCTGCCGGCATGACGCAGTCCGGCGACGGTGCCAGCGTCACGATAAGCGGCTCGGCCACGTCCGCTCAGTCCGCGCTGGCTCAGCTGAGCATGCGCATGCCTGCCCAGTCGGCAGGATCCCAGGTTGCGCTGACGCTGGCACTCAGCAATCAGGGCGGCACGACGGTTCTGTCCGCTGTCCCGTTCACCCAGACGGTCACGCTGACCAGTGCGGGCTACGGCAGCGACACGTCTTCGGACATCACGGCCCGAGCGTTCTATGTCGGTGGCGACCCGAACCTGACGGCGCAGATCGATCTCAGTCATAACCAGAACACCGGGATTGTGGTGTTCGGCGGAGATTCGGCTCTGTCGCTGCGTGCGGCAAACACCGTGGTGGTTCTGAACGGGCCGCATCAGAACGGTGCGCTGACGCTGCAAAGCCTTGGCAATACCGCCGTATGGGTCGGGACGGGTGCGGTGGATTGCACCGCCGGTGGCCATACCCGCTTCATCATGGGTGACATGTACAACACGTCGTCCACGGTCACCCTCCATGGCGGCACCGGAGCCGACAGTGCCGAGTTCGACGTGTGGGGCGATGCGTCGGAGCTGCAGACGATCAAGACCGACGGTGTCGCGACATCGACGATCTTCGGCGGCGGCGCCAACATGCATTTCACCGGCGGCAACAGCACGGTCGTGCTGAACGGTGCGGAACAGACCGGTGCCGTGACGATCGACAGCACGGGCGGCAACACGGTCTGGACCGGCACCGCCGCGCTTGATCTGTTCGAAGGCGGCGGCAACGATACCGTGCTTCTGACCGGTGCTTCCGCTACCACGATCCACGGTGCGGGTTCGAGCAGTGGCGGCACGACGACCGTCATGTCGTTCGGCAATAGCGGCACGTTCACCTACGAGGGCGGTGCCAAGGCGGCCAATCTGTCCCTGTCCGGCGGCAACAACGTCGTGGAGGGCGGTGCGGCGCAGCAGACGATCGCGATGTCCGGCGGCGGCACGTTGACCGTGTCCGACAGCGGTTCCGCAACCGGTGCCCAGTCGATCACCATGGGCCAGAACGCCTCCGCGTCGCTGCGCTTCCTCGGGGGCAGCAATCCCGCCACGCTGGTTCTCGGGGAAGGCGCTGCGGAGATCCATGCCGGCAGCAACACCACCATCACCGGTGGTAGCGGAACCGCGACGGTGGATCTGTCCGCGGCGGTGCAATCGGTTCTGTCGTTCAACGGGCGGATCAGCGGCGATCTGGACGTGACAGGCTACGATCCGTCGCGCGCGACGGTTCAGCTGTCCAACGTCATCGGCAGCGCGATCCAAGGCGGCAGCCTTGTGGTCGGGTTCGCCGACGGCGCCCACGCCACGTTCCACAACTATACCGATGGCAACCATTCCGGGATCAGCTTCACCTGATCCCGCCGGGGCGGAGCGAAGGGCGACCTATCCCTCCGCCCTCGTCAGAAGCGACGCCACCGTGTCGCGCAGCAGGGCGATGTCCTGCGGGCGCGACAAACGGTGATCGCCGTCCTTTACGAGAATCGTCCGGCAATCGGCCCCGGTGATCTTGTCTGCGATATCGAGCGCCGTGTGCCAGGGCACCACGTCGTCCCGTTGTCCGTGCAGCAGCCTGACAGGGCAATCGATGGAGATCGGTTCGTCCATGATGCAACAGGTTTCCCCTTCGGCCAGCGCGCGCGACGTCAGCGGCAACGGATCCGGAATGGCGGGAAGAAAGATCGTTTCGCCGCCGGACAAGGCTTCCGACTGCTCGGCGGACAGCGATGCCGCCACCTGGCGGGTGAAATCCGGCGCTGCGGCGATGCCGACGAATCCCCGCACGCGTTCGGCGAGCGCGTTCGCGACCAGAAGGCCGATCCATCCTCCCATGGAGGAGCCGACCAGCAGAACGGGTCCGGGTGCCATGGCGTCGATGATGGCGATGGCATCGTCCCGCCATCGGGCGATGCTGCCGTCTTCGAAACGACCGCCGCTTTGGCCGTGGCCGGAATAGTCGAGACGGAGCGTGGCGAGACCGCGTTCGGCGCCGTAGGCGGCCAGGGCGGTCGCCTTGTCGCCCGTCATGTCGCTGCGCAGGCCCGGCAGGAACACCAGCGTGGGCCCGTTTCCCGGTCTGTGCAGGGCGGCGAGATCGTTGCCGTCACGCGTGACGGTGTGCAGGGTTTCTTGGCTCATGGCGGGAGGGTAGGCGGATCTCACCCGGCCGGACAGTTGCCGTCGGCTCCTCTGTCGCCGCCGGAAAAACGGCGTGCTAGAGCCGAACTCTATGCCGCTCCGATCCGCCTTGCCGATTCAGCACCAGAAACCCGTGATCCTGCAGGTTCTGCCGTCTTTGCAGACCGGCGGCGTCGAGCGCGGCACCATCGAGATGGCACGTGCGATCGTCGACGCAGGTGGAACCGCGATCGTGGCCAGCGCCGGCGGACGGTTGGTGCCGCAGCTCGAACGGGCGGGTGCCATCCATATCAAACTTGGCCTCATGACCAAGGACCCTGTCGCTATCCTGCTGAACGCCGCCAAGCTGGCAACGCTGATCCGCCGGTACGGAGTCGATCTGGTGCATGCCCGCTCGCGCGCGCCGGCCTGGTCGGCGCGGTTCGCGGCGCGCAGGACCGGCGTGCCGTTCGTGACCACCTGGCACGGCGTGTATTCGGAGAATTTCCCCTTCAAGCGCCGCTACAATGCGGTGATGGCGGCGGGTGACCGCGTCATCGCCATCAGCCAGTTCGTCGCCGACCGGATCGCCGGCCAGTATCGCGTCGGTTCCGACCGCCTGCGCGTGATCCCGCGCGGCGCCGATACCGCCTCCTTCGATCCCGCCACCGTACGCGGCGACCGTATCCATGCGCTCGCCAAGAGCTGGGAGCTGCCGGACGGGGCCCGTGTGATCATGCTGCCCGGGCGTCTCACCGCCTGGAAGGGGCAGGCGCTGCTCCTGCAGGCTCTGGCGAAACTGCGCGACATGCCGGATTGGGTCTGCGTCATGGTCGGGCCGTCCGGCACCGGCCGCGACAAATTCGGCGCCAGCCTCGTGCAGGAGGCGGCGCGTCTCGGGCTGACCTCTCGCCTGCGCTTCGCCGGCAGTTGCAGCGACATGCCGGCCGCCTTCGCGCTCGCCGATCTGGTGGTGATCCCGTCGCTCAAACCCGAACCGTTCGGACGCACCATCGTCGAGGCGCAGGCGATGGAACGGATCGTCCTCGCCGCCGCGCACGGCGCCGCCCTGGAAACGGTCGAGAACGGCGTGTCCGGCTTTCACGTGCCGCCCGGCGATTCCGGGGCGTTGGCCAACGCGATCGAGCACGCCCTCGGGCTGGACGAGACCGCCCGTTCCGCCATCGGCGCCGTCGCACGTCAGTCCGTGCTCGACCGCTTCACCGCTCGGCGCATGCAGGAGGCGACGCTGGCCGTGTATGCCGAGCTTCTGGGCGGCGGCGCTTGACCGCCGAGGCGGACAAGACGCCGGACCGGAGCGGGCGACGAATCCTGGTCATCAAGCTCGGCGCCCTGGGCGACGTCGTTCTGGCCTCCGCACCGTTCGCCGCGATCCGCGCGCATCACGCGGGCGACCATATCACCCTGCTCACCACCGCCGCGTTTCGCGATCTCGCCGACGCGAGCCCCTGGTTCGACGCCATCTCTGTGGATGAGCGCCCTTCGTTCTGGAACCTCGCCGGCCTGAATCGTCTGCGGGCGCAGCTGCGCGGCTTCGATTTCGTCTACGATCTCCAGACCTCCGGCCGCTCGTCGCGTTATCATCGTCTCGCCGGTGCGCCCCCCTGGTCCGGCATCGCGCGCGGTGCGTCGCATCCCGATGCCGATCCGAACCGCAACAACCTCCATACCCGCATCCGTCAGGCCGGGCAGCTGCGTCAGGCCGGGATCGCCGCCGTTCCCGATGCCGATCTGTCCTGGCTGTCCGCCTTCGGCCCCGCGCCGGGCGGCCAGATGGCCCTGATCGTGCCGGGTGCGGCGCCGCATCGTCCGCGCAAACGCTGGCCGACGGAACGCTTCGGTACGGTGGCCGCCTTTCTGCACGCACGCGGTTTGCGCCCCGTGGTGGTGGGCAGTGCCGCCGACCGGGCTCTGGCCGATGTGGTCCGGGCGATCTGTCCGGAAGCAGTCGATCTGTGCGGCGCCACCAGCCTGCTTGAGCTCGGCGGCCTGTGCGGCCGGGCGGTTCTGGCGGTGGGCAACGATACCGGTCCGATGCACATGGCTGCCGCCATGGGCTGCGCCACGCTCACGCTGTTTTCCGCCGACAGCGATCCGGCGTTGACCGCTCCGGTCGGACCGGTGCCAGGCCGTTGCGCGGTTCTGCGTCGCGAAACCCTGGCCGATCTGCCGGTCGCGGACGTGGTGGCGGCACTCGATCCTCTGCTGGGGTTCTTGCCGTCGCCGGACCGCTTCGCCGCATCCGGCCCGAAGGCCGCGACGGCCTGAGCCATCGGCTGGGCGTTGCCGTGCCCTGACGGGACCGAGGCTTGCGGCTGCGTCGCCCTGCCTCCATAGGAACACACTTTCCCGAATCTCGGAGCGTCCTCCATGCCTGCCATCACCCTGCCCGACGGAACCGTTCGCCGCTTCGACGGCCCGGTGACCGGCACGGCGGTGGCCGCGTCCATCGGACCGGGTCTCGCCAAGGCCGCTCTCGCCATGGAACTGGACGGCGTTCTCGCCGATCTGTCGCGCGAGATCCGCGACGATGCCGCCCTGCGTTTCATCACCCGCAAGGACGATGCGGCGCTCGGCATGATCCGCCACGACATCGCGCATGTTCTCGCCGAGGCGGTGCAGGGGCTTTATCCCGGTACGCAGGTGACGATCGGGCCGGCGATCGAGAACGGTTTCTATTACGATTTCAGCCGCAACGAGCCGTTCACCCCGGACGATTTCGCCGCGATCGAGGCGCGCATGCGCGAGATCGTCGCCGCCAACGCGCCGTTCCAGCGTGAGGAATGGCCGCGCGAGGAGGCGATCGCCTTCTTCGAGAACAAGGGCGAGCGCTTCAAGGCAGAGCTGATCCGCGATCTGCCGGAAAGCGAGACCATCTCGATCTATCGCCAGGGCGACTGGCTCGATCTGTGCCGCGGTCCGCATATGCGCGGCACCGGCGATGCCGGGACGGCGTTCAAGCTCATGAAGGTGGCCGGTGCCTATTGGCGCGGCGATCATCGCAACCCGATGCTGACCCGCATCTACGGCACCGCCTGGCGCGACCAGAAGGAGCTGGACGCGCATCTGCTGCAGCTCGAGGAAGCCGAGAAGCGCGACCATCGCCGCATCGGCCGCGAGATGGACCTGTTTCATATCCAGGAAGAAGCCACCGGCTCGATCTTCTGGCATCCGAAAGGCTGGCGTCTCTACACGGTGCTTCAGGACTACATGCGCCGCATGCAGACCCGCGCGGACTACCAGGAAGTGCGTACGCCGCAGCTCGTGGACCGCGTGCTGTGGGAGCAAAGCGGGCACTGGGAGAATTATCGCGAGCACATGTTCATCGCCACGGTGGAGGACGAGGACAAGACCCTCGCCCTGAAGCCGATGAACTGCCCGTGCCATGTGCAGATCTTCCGCCACGGGCTGCGCTCCTATCGCGAACTGCCGCTGCGCATGGCCGAGTTCGGCGCCTGCCATCGCTATGAACCGTCCGGTGCGCTGCACGGCATCATGCGCGTGCGCAGCTTCACCCAGGACGACGCGCATATCTTCTGCACCGAGGAGCAGGTGGCGCCGGAAACGGCCCGCTTCGTGGCGATGCTGGCGGAGGTGTATCGCGATCTCGGCTTCGAAAGCTTCCGCGTGAAGTTCGCCGATCGCCCCGAGAACCGCGCCGGCGACGATGCGAGCTGGGATCGCGCCGAAGCGGCGCTCAAGGAAGCCTGCGTGCTGGCCGGCGTCGAGTACGAACACAATCCGGGCGAGGGCGCCTTCTACGGTCCCAAGCTCGAATTCGTTCTGCGCGACGCGATCGGCCGCGATTGGCAGTGCGGCACCTTGCAGGTCGATTACGTTCTGCCGGACCGTCTCGACGCGTCCTTCATCGGCGAGGATAGCGGCCGTCACCGGCCGGTGATGTTGCACCGGGCGATCCTGGGCTCGTTCGAGCGCTTCCTGGGCATCCTGATCGAGCAGTTCGCCGGCCGCTTCCCGCTCTGGCTGGCGCCGGTGCAGGTGGTGGTGGCGTCCATCGTCAGCGATGCCGAGCCCTACGCCGTCGAGGTGGCAGATGCCCTCAAGCGTGCCGGTCTGGTGGCGCAGGCGGATGTCGCGAACGAAAAGATCAACGCCAAGATCCGCACCCATTCGCTCGCGCGCGTCCCGGTGATCCTGGTGGTGGGCCGCAAGGAGGCCGAGGCCCGCACCGTGGCGATGCGCCGTCTGGGCAGCACCGACCAGACGATCCTCTCGCTCGACGAGGCGGTTTCGGCTCTTGCAGCCGAGGCCCTGCCGCCCGATCTGAAGCGCGAGACCGCGTGACAGCGTTGCGTCCAGCCTTCACCACTTGACAATCTTCGCGTGCTAGTGTCCCCCGACGCACGACGATAACAGGAGCAGTCCAATAGCCAGACCCCCGATGCCCGCGCCGCCGACTCGCGAGGGCCCCCGCGTCAACGAAGAGATCCGCGTCCCCACCGTTCGTTTGATCGATGAGGAGGGCGAGATGCAGGGCGTGATGACCACACGCGATGCGCTCCAGCGCGCCTTCTCCGTGGGCCTCGACCTTCTGGAAATCAGCCCGAACGCCGAACCGCCGGTCGTGAAGATCCTCGACTACGGCAAGTTCAAGTACGAGCAGCAGAAGAAGAAGAACGAGGCGCGCAAGAAGCAAAAAGTCATCGAGATCAAGGAAGTCAAGGTTCGTCCGAACATCGACGAGAACGACTACCAGGTTAAGATGCGCGCGATGAAGTCGTTCATCGAGGAAGGCGACAAGGTCAAGGTGACCCTGCGTTTCCGTGGTCGCGAAATGGCGCACCAGGATCTCGGCGTGAAGGTGCTCGAGCGCATTCGCGGCGATCTCGACGAGCGTGCCAAGGTCGAGCAGATGCCGCGCATGGAAAACCGTCAGATGATCATGGTGCTGTCGCCGCGCTGAGCGGTCTTCTTCGCCGATCTTCGCATTCGCCGCCCTGTCCGTCGCCATGACGGGCAGGGCGGTTTGCGTTCCGGAGTGCCTTGTCGATACGGCGCGTTTCGTGCACTCGTTGCGCCATGAGATCGTATAATCTGCGTTTCCTGCTTTTGTGCGGCGCGATGTTCGCGACGGGGCCGTGTCTCGCGGCGCGGGCGGACACGCCGCTCGAGGCGCTGGCGCAGGCGCATTACCAGGCCGAGTGGGCGTTCAACCCTGTGACGGCGACCCAGACCGGGGTTCATTCCGGCGACGGGCGCCTGAACGATGTGTCGCTGGCCGGTTTCGCCGCGCGCGATGCCCGGCTGCATCGCGAGCGGGCTTCGCTGCGGGCGCTTCTGGCCGGCAAGACCTTGTCGCCGCGCGAGCGCGACGAGGCCGAAACGCTGGACGGAGAGATCGCCCGCATCCTGATCACCGACGAGCGCATCCAGCCGCAGCGCCACGACCCCGATTTCTATGTGTCCTCGCTCACCAGCGCCCTGTATTCGCTGATCGAGCGCGATTTCGCGCCTCTGGACCGGCGCATGGATGCGGCGATCGCCCGTGAGCGCGCCATGCCGGCGATGCTGGATCAGGCACGCACTCAGCTCACCACGGTTCCGGCGGAGTTCCGCGACATCGCCCGAGAGGATCTCGCCGGCTCGTTCTCGTTCGTCACGCATGACGTGCATGCCGCCTTCCGCGGGGTGGACGACCCGAAGCGGCAGCAGGCCCTGGCCGAGGCCAGCCGCAACGTGGTCGCCGCCCTGCACCGGTTCCAGGACGATCTGGACGCCGTGAAACCGTCCGGCAGCTTCGTGCTGGGCCGCGACACCATGCAGGCGATGCTGTCGGCCGATTTGGTCGATCTGCCGATCGAGACCGTGGTCGCCGCGGGACGGGCGCAGCTCGCGCGCGACCACGCCGATTTCCTCGCGGCCGAGAAGCAGGTGGACCCGACGGCGCCGGATCAGGCTTTGTCCGTGGTGCGTGCCGATCATCCCGCCGCCGACCGGCTGATCGCGACAGCGCAATCGCAGCTCGACGGCCTGCAGCAATTCGTGATGGCGCATGCGCTGGTCACGCTGCCCTCGCATACCCTGCCGCGGGTGATCGAGACGCCGCCTTTCGGCCGTTCGTTGATCACCGCGGCGATGGACTGGCCCGGCGCGCTGGAGCACAGCACGCGGCCGGGCGCGCAGACCGCGTTCTACAACGTCACGCCGCCGGACCCGTCCGCGCCAGCCGCCGAACAGCGCGAGGCGCTGGAGGATCTGAACCGGCCGCTGCTGCTGAACATTACCGTGCACGAGGCCATGCCGGGCCATTTCGTGCAGTCGCTCTATCTTCATCACAATCCGGGCTGGTCGCTGATCCGCAAGCTGGCCAGCTCCTACGCGACCACGGAAGGCTGGGCGCATTATTCCGAGCAGATGATGGTGGAGCAGGGGCTGCGCGACCACGATCCGAAGCTGCATCTGATGCAGCTCCAGGACGCGCTCCTGCGCGATTGCCGCCTGCTGGCCGCGTTCGGCATGCATGCGGAGGGGATGAGCCTCGCCGACGCCACCGCGATGATGCGGACGCAGTGCTTCCAGTCGGGTGCCGCCGCCGCCAAGGAAGCGCGTCGCGGCACCGAAGACCCGGAATACTACGCCTACACGCTGGGCAAGCTGATGATCCTGCATCTGCGCGACGATCAGCAGCGGGCGGAAGGGCCGACATTCTCTCTCCAGCGCTTCCACGACGCCTTGCTGGGCGCGGGGCTGATGCCGATGCGGATCATCCGGCGCGAGATGACCGGACAGGACGCACCGCTGCTCTGACCGAACCGGCTTCCCGCGCGGCGGGAAGGGCTGCTAGCGTTCGCCCGAGCCGTGTCAAACGGCCGTTTGGAGAGAACGCCATGACCCTTCCCGTTGTTCTGCGTGGGCGGTTGCGCCTGCCGATGATGGCGGCGCCCTTGTTCATCGTGTCCACGCCGGCGCTGGTGATCGCGCAATGCAAGGCGGGCGTGGTCGGCGCCATGCCGTCGCTTAACGCCCGCACCACCGAGGCGCTGGACGCGGCGCTCACCCAGATCACGACGGCGCTGGCTGAGCACGACGCGGCCCATCCCGGGCAGAGGGCGGCACCCTTCGCGATCAACCTGATCGTGCACCGCTCCAACACTCGGATCGAGCAGGATCTGGCGCTCTGCGTGCAGCATCGCGTGCCGATCGTCATCACGTCGCTGGGCGCCAGGCCCGAAGTGAACGAGGCCGTGCATTCCTATGGCGGCATCGTGTTCCACGACATCATCAACGACGCGTTCGCCCGCAAGGCGGTCGAGAAGGGCGCAGACGGGCTGGTGGCGGTGGCGGCCGGGGCGGGCGGCCATGCCGGCACCCTGTCGCCCTTCGCCCTGATCGGCGAGATCCGGCGCTGGTTCGACGGTCCGCTGGCGTTGTCCGGCGCCATCGCCACAGGCGACGCCGTGCTCGCCGCAGAGGCGATGGGCGCCGATCTGGCCTATGTCGGCTCGGCCTTCATCGCCACGGAGGAGGCCAACGCGGCGCCGGACTATAAACGCATGGTGGTCACCGACCATGCCGCGGACATCGTGTATTCCGATCTCTTCACCGGCGTGCCGGGCAACTACCTGAAGAACTCGATCCGCGCCGCCGGGCTCGATCCTGAGGCGCTGCCCTCTTCCGATCCGAGCAAGATGAATTTCGGTGACGGGCTGGTGAAGGCCTGGCGCGACGTCTGGGGCAGCGGGCAGGGGATCGGCGCGATCGACGCCGTGCTGCCGGCCGCCGAACTGGTCGCCCGTCTCGACCGCGAATACCGGGCGGCGAGGACGCGTCTGCTGGGCTGACCGAGATGCTGCATCTCGAAGCCGGGCAATGGTGGGGATGGAGCGAGCAGCCCTTCCGCATTCCGGGATGGGGCGCGTCGCCGATCTTTCTCTGCGACGTAAAGCCCCGCGGGAATGGGCTGAGCGAGCTTCATCTGCGCTTCATCGAGGTGCTGGTGCCGCGCTGTCCGGCCCATCGCACGCTCGTGCTGCGGATACAGTTGCACAGGTCGGAGCTGATCGTCGGTACCTATCGCGACCTGGATGGCAGTCTCCGGGTGGCGACGATCGCTTCATGCACGGCCGATTGGCTCTCCGCCTCCTGTCCGCGCCTGTTGGCGGCGCGGTCGCCGGCCTGGCCGATGTTCGGGCTGTCCGCCGTTTGGAGCGCCGCCGATTATCTGCGCGGTCTGTTCGGCGCGACCGAAAACGAGATCGGCGATTTCGCGCTGCGTGCCTATGCTGCAGCCGAACTCCCGCCGCCGCCCGTCAGCATGCGGACAGTCCCGTTCGACCGAACGCTGACCCCCTGGGAATCCCGTCTGGTGGCGATGGGATGCCGCCCTGCCTCCATGGATGACCGCTGGTGGGTCTATCTGGATGGGGACGCGCTGCTTTTGCGCAGAAGCTGGACGCGCTTCCTGATCCTGAGCGCCGAAACACGTTGGATCGACGACAGGCTGCGGATCGAAACGGTGGCGATCAGCCAGGACGTGTCGCAGTATATCGGTTTCAGCGACCAAGAAGGGCTGGAGCAGTTCCGCTCCGTTCTGCACCACAGTCTGCTGGGATGGTCTTCGCTCGACGGTCCCTGAGCGCGCCCTCTCAGGCAGAACGAGAAGCGTCGATCTCTGCGCGGAGCGTAGCCACGAGATCCGCGACCGGCAGGGCGCGGACGGCGCCGACGCCGGTACCGGCCCAGAGCGACATGTTCTCGGTGTCGCCGCGCGCGGTCGCGGTCTTCCGCAGCATCTGCGTCAACGCGTTGCGGATCGGATAGGGCGAGACCATCGCCGCCTCGAAATGCCGGATGAAGCCGTTGCGAAGCCCCCTCGCCCAGCGTCCTGAGAACGCTTCGGTCAGCACCGTTTCGCCGCCGGCCAGGAGAGCGTCGCGATAGGCGGCGGGCGTCGGCGCCTCGTCGCAGCACAGGAAGGCCGTGCCCATCTGCACGGCCGACGCGCCGAGGCGGCGCTTCGCCACCACCGCCGCGCCATTCATGATCGCGCCCGCGGCGATCAGCGGCATGCGGGCGATCGGTGCCAGCTCCGCCAGCAGCGCGTCGAGCCCGTCGCGCCGATCGGGGTGCAGGAAGCTGCCGCGATGACCGCCGGCCTCGACGCCCTGCACGCAGACCGCATCCGCACCGCGCTCCTGCCACGCTTCCAGCTCTGCCCGGCCGGTGGCGGTGCCGACCACGAACACGCCGCGCGCATGAAGAGCGGCGAGATCGGCGCGGTCCAGGATGCCGAAGGTGAAGCTGGCGACGGGCGGTGCTGCCTCCAGAACGGCGTCGAACTGGTCGCGGAAACACGGGGCGAACCGCTCCGGCACGGCGAAGGGCAGGTCATGGGCGCGGCAATAGGCGACCAGCGCGTCCTGCTCGGCCTCGGGCACGGCGGCGCCGTCGCGCGAGTCGATCACGAACAGGTTGATGTTGAATGGTCGATCGGTCGCAGCGCGGATCGCCGCGATCTCGCCCCGGATCGTCTCCGGTTGCAGACCGCCGGCGCCGAGCGAGCCGAGCACGCCGGCCCGGCAGCAGGCGGCGACGAAAGCGGCGTTTGTCAGACCGGCCATCGGCGCCTGGATCAGGCCGTCGCCGAACAGTGCTGCCGGCAGGGACCGGGCGCGCGGCATCCTCGCTGCCGCTCAGCCCTTGGCGCGGCTCAGAAAGGCGTTGAAGGCGGCGCGGGCTTCCTCGGACCGCAGCGCCGTGCCGAACGCTTCCAGTTCGGCATCGATCCGCTCTTCCAACGCATTGCGGTCGCCCTGGATCAGTCTCTTGGAAGCGCGGAGCGCGGCGGGCGGCAGGGCGGCAAGGGTCTCGGCCTGCTTGCGGGCATGCGCGAGCACGGTCCCGGCTGGAACCACGGCGTTCACCAGCCCGGCGGCAAAGGCCGTGGTCGCGTCCATCGCTTCGCCGAGCAGCAACATGGCGTTGGCGCGGACGGGGCCGATCCGGGCAGGCAGGAGCAGGCTCGAGCCGGCCTCCGGCACCAGACCCAGCCTGGAGAACGGGGTGGCGAAGCGCGCCGTCTCGTCCGCGAACACCAGATCGCAATGCAGCAGCATGGTGGTGCCGATGCCGACCGCATTGCCCTGCACGGCGGCCACCAGCGGCTTGGCGAAGCGGGTGAGCGCCAGGATGAAGCGCACCGAGGGCGCATCGGCGGCGGTGGACGCGCCGCTGGCCAGGAAATCGGCCACGTCGTTGCCGGCGCTGAACGCGTCGCCTGCGCCGGAGATCAGCACGGCGCGGATCGCGTCGGCCGCCCCGGCCCGCTCCAGACCGTCCGACAGCGCGTGATACATCGCGCCGGTCAGCGCGTTCTTCTTCGCGGGCCGGTCCATGACCAGATGCAGGACGCCGTTGTCTTCAAGGGCACGCACATCGGTCATGGCTCGTTTTCTCCCGTCGGTCAGCCTTCGATCGCGCCGAAATCGGCCACGCGGCTGGTTGTTTCGCGGATCCGCGACAGAAGGCGCAGGCGGTTCCGCCGCACATCCGGCCTCGGATCGTTGACCATCACCGCATCGAAGAACCGGTCCAGCGGCGCGCGCAAGCCCGCCATCGCCGACATGGCCTCCGGGAAACGCTCGGCTGCGAGCGAGTCCGCGATCGCCGGGGCGGCGCCGTCCAGGGCGGCGAGCAGGGCGCGCTCCTCGTCCTGATCCAGCAGATCCGGGTCGACCGCACCGTCATGCGGTCCGTCCTTCTTCTCCTCGATGCGCAGGATGTTGGCGGCGCGTCTGGCCGCGGCGAGCAGGTTCACGCCGTCCTCGGTGCCGAGAAGCGCGGCGACCGCGTCGGTGCGGGCGAGCAGGCGTACCAGATCGCCGTCGCGCCCGGTAGCGGAGACGGCCTCCAGCACGTCGTGGCGCGAGCCCTCGGCGCGAAGCTGCACGCGCAGGCGCTCGGCGATGAAGCCCGGTAGCAGAGCGAGATCGTCCGACCCGCGCAGCGCCTCCGGATAGGCGTCGGCCGCACCTGCGAACACGGCGTGCAGATCGAGTCGCAACCCGTTCTCGCGCAGGATGCGGATCACGCCCAGGGCGGCGCGTCGCAGCGCATACGGATCGCCCGAGCCGCCGGGGCGCTCGCCCGCAGCGAAGAACCCGGCCAGCGTGTCGATCTTGTCGGCCAAGGCCACCGCGATCGCGACCGGCGCGGTCGGCACCGCATCGCCGGGGCCGCGCGGCTGGTAGTGCTGCGCCACCGCATCGGCGACCGCGTCGCCTTCGCCGTCATGACGCGCGTAGTAGCCGCCCATCACGCCCTGGAGCTCGGGGAACTCGCCGACCATGCCGGTGGTGAGATCGGCCTTGGCCAGCAGAGCGGCGCGAGCGGACTGCACAGGGTCGGTGCCGATCCGTTCCGCGATCGACGCGGCCAGACGCTCCAGACGCTGCGCCCGCGCACCCTGGGTGCCGAGCTTGGCATGGAACGTCACCGCATCCAGCGCCGCGACGCGGTCGGCGAGGCGGGTGGTGCGGTCCAGATCCCAGAAATGGCGCGCATCGGAGAAGCGGGCGCGCAGGACGCGCTCGTTGCCGGCGACGATGGTGACGCCGCCATCCTCCGGCGCATGGTTGGCGATGAAGCCGAAGAACGGCGCCGCCGCGCCGTCCGCACCGCGCAGGGCGAAATAGCGCTGGTTCACCCGCATGGAGACCTGCATCACCTCCGGCGGCAGATCCATGAAGCTGTCGTCGATGCGGCCGATCAGCGCGACCGGGAACTCGACCAGACCGGCGACCTCGTCCTCCAGACCCGCATCCGGCACCACGGACAGGCCGCGCGCGGCGGTGAGCCGGGCCAGCTCGTCGCCCAGACGCTGGCGACGCTCGGCGGCATCCACCACCACATGCGCCGCCGCCAGCTTCGCCGCCCAATCGTCGGCGCCGGACACGGCGAAGGCGGCAGGGGACAGGAAGCGATGGCCTTCGGTCTCGTTGCCGGAGCGCAGCCCATGCCCGTCATCCTCGCCCTCGGCGAGATCGAACGGCACCACGGCGCCGTCGAGCAGGCAGGTGATGCGACGCAGGGGGCGCACCCAGGCGAAGGCGCTGGTGCCGCCCCAGCGCATGGATTTCGGCCAGGAGAAACGGCGCAGCAGCCCAGGCATGATCTGCGCGACCAGGGCGGACGCCTCCACGGCCGGGCTCTGCTTCGACAGCACCCAGAAGCCGTTTTCCAGCGTCAGCGCGTCGCGCTCGGCGCCGTGCTTGCGCAGGAACCCGGCCAGGGCCTGTTCCGGCGCGCCCTCGCGCGGACCACGCTCGGTGCTGGCGCTGGCGGCGACGGACTCGGCCACCTGAAGCGACACGGCGATGCGTCGCGGGCCCCACCAGCGTCGCGCGGCGGCGGGCGCCAGCGACGACAATGCCTCGGTCAGCAGACGTTCGAGTTGCTCGGCCGCCGGCGCCTGCATGCGCGCCGGGATCTCTTCGCAGAACAGTTCGATGAACAGCTCGCTCATGATCTCAGCCCTCGCCCCGCAGCCATTCCTCGGCGCAGGCGCGGGCGAGGGTGCGGACACGGCCGATAAAGGAAGCGCGCTCGGACACGGAGATCACCCCGCGCGCGTCGAGCAGATTGAACAGATGGCTGGCCTTCAAACACTGGTCGTAGGCCGGCTGGGCCACGCCGTGCTTCACGAGGCTGGCGCATTCGCGCTCGGCATCGGCGAAGTGGCGCAGCAGCATCTCCGTGTCGGACAGCTCGAAATTATGCCGCGAGTAATCGCGCTCGGCGCGCAGGAACACGTCGCCGTAGCGCAGGCCCTGGCCGTTGAAATCGAGATCGTAGACGTTCTCGACCCCCTGGACGTACATCGCCAGACGCTCGAGCCCGTAGGTGAGCTCGGTGGAGGGCAGAACGGTGGGAATGCCGCCGACCTGCTGGAAATAGGTGAACTGCGTCACCTCCATGCCGTCGCACCAGACCTCCCAGCCCAGGCCCCAGGCGCCGATGGTCGGGTTCTCCCAATCGTCCTCGACAAAGCGGATATCGTGCTCCAGCGGGTCGATGCCGATGGCGCGATAGCTGTCCAGCAGCAGCGCCTGGCTTTCCGCCGGGGTCGGCTTCAGCAGCACCTGATACTGGTAGTAGTGCTGCAGACGGTTCGGGTTCTCGCCATAGCGTCCGTCGGAGGGGCGGCGGCAGGGCTGCACATAGGCGGTGCGCCAGGGCGTGTTGCCGAGCGCGCGCAGCGAGGTGGCCGGATGCAGCGTGCCGGCACCGACCTCGGTGTCGTAGGGCTGCAGGATCGCGCAGCCCTGGTCGGCCCAGAAGCGATGCAGCGTGAGGATCAGGTCCTGGAACGACAGGGCGCCTTTCCGGGGCGTGGAACGCGAACCGTTCCGCGCCGTTTCCGTGTGATCGGGGGCTCGCGCGACCGCCGTTTCCATTCCGTGTTCGCTCCGGCAAGAGGGGGCGGCACCATAGGCAAGCGGCCGAACCCCGGCAAGGAAGCGGGAACGGAAACGCCATGCCAAGCGCAGACGGACTAGACGACGACGCGATCGCGCGGCTCCTGCGGGAGACGCGACGGATCGCACTGGTCGGCGCCTCCAACAAGCCGGAACGGCCCTCCAATGGCGTTCTGGCGATGCTGGTGCGCCATGGCTACGACGTGACGCCGGTCAATCCGGGGCTCGCAGGGCAATCCATCCACGGCCGCACCGTCGTCAGCTCGCTGGACGAGGCGGGGCCGCTCGACATGGTCGATCTGTTCCGCAGCCTGGATCAGATCGAGGCGGCGGTGGACGATGCCATCCGTCTCGGCGCGCGCAGCGTCTGGATGCAGCTGGGCCTCGTGCATGAGCGCGCCGCCGCCAAGGCCCGGGCGGCGGGTCTGGTCGTGGTGATGGATCGCTGCCCGAAGATCGAGATCCCCCGCCTCGGCCTCCCGCCGGTCGAACCGTAGGGGCGCTTGACGCGCACCATCCCCGCCACGACTTTTCGTCCACCAAACCCGGATGAACATCCCATGACCAACGAAGAACGCGACCTCATCGAACGCTTCGTCGCCCGCGTCGGCGGCGGGCAGAGTAGCGGCGGCGGCTTCGGCAGCGTGCCGCAAACGCGCACCGCCCTGCCGCCGATCGACCCGGAGGCCGACCGCACCATACGCGACAATTTCAACCGCTTCCCCGAGGCGCCCTATCGCATCACCCAGATGGCCGTGGTGCAGGAAGCGGCGCTCGCCGAAGCGCAGAACCGAATCAAGCGCCTGGAATGGGAGCTGCAGCAGGCGCAGGCCCAGCTGCAGAGCGGCGCCCAGCCCCAGGGGCAGCAGAACCGCGGCGGCGGCTTCTTCTCCGGCCTGTTCGGCGGCGGCCAGCAGAACCAGAACCAGGCCCCCCCACCGCGCTGGGGCGGACAGCAGGGCGGGCAGGGCTATGCCGGCGGCTATCCGGGTGGCTACCAGGCCGCGCCGCCGCCCGCACCGAGCTATCCGCCCGGCTACCAGCCCGGCATGTTCCAGCGCCAGGGCTCCGGCTTCCTCGGCTCGGCGCTGACCACCGCGGCCGGCGTGGCCGGCGGCATGGTGGCCGGCAACCTGCTGATGGACATGTTCGACGGCCATCACGGCGGCGGCGGCTTCGGCGGCGGTGAATTCGGTGGCGGCGAGACGATCATCAACAACAACTACGGTGATGCCGGCGGCGTCGGCGGCGATCCGTTCAACAATGGCGGCGGCGACATCGATCCCGACTTCAACGGCGGCGGCGGCGATTTCGGCGGCGGTGGCGACTGGGGCGGCGACGACAATTTCTGATTGCCTGATGCGGCCGGACGGACTCACCCGTTCGGCCGCATCCTGACTGACACCGGACAATGATCGGATAGGCGTTCCTTCATCTCCGGGTCGGTTTCCCGATACACCATCACCCGGAGGCTGTCCGGCACCTCCCAGCGCGCGGCAGGACCGCCCAGCAGGATCTGGTCGATGAAATCCTCGCCGCCCCAGCACGGGCTGGCATTTCCCGCCGTCGCCACCAGCATCGGGGCGGCGGTCTCCAGCCCGGCCAGCAGCGGATCGCCGGGCTGAAGATGGTGATTGAAATCGCCGATCACCGCGAACGCCACGCCTTCTGCGGCGCGAGCCCTGATCCAGTCCTGCAGAACAGGAAGCTGCAGCATCAGCTTGCGGCACGCATTGCGCGGCGACGATTGCAACGGCCCGTCGAAGCAGCCGCTCTTCAGATGCACCGCCAGCACGCGCAAGGTCTTGCCGTCCAGCGACAGCGAGACGTCGAGGCCGGAGCGGAGCCGGTATTTCGCATCCGGGATCACGTCGAGCGCGGTGAGATCGGGATGGCGCTCCACGGCGATGCCGCGGCGGACCACCAGCGCCACCTTCTGAAGCACCGGATCGCCCGTGATGAAGAGCTGGTAGCGCTCCGGTGGAAAGATCCGCGCCACCAGATCGAGGCTGTCCACCTCCTCCAGCGCCACCACGTCGGCATCCAGACGCGACGCGTAGCCGGACAGCGTGGCGATGTCGTCGTCGCGCTTCGGCGCGGCGTCCGGCGGCAACAGTGCGCCGCGCTGGGTCAGCCATTCCACGTTCCAGGTGGCGATCTTAAACCCGCCGGACGGCGTCTCCGCGACGGCCGGCGCGGCCAGCCCGGCCAGCAGCAGAACGGCGCCGAGAAACCGCTTCATGCGCCGGCGCGCAGCGTGTCGATCGCCTCGGACACCGTGCGCGCGTCGCGGCTGGTGCCGTCGAACACGCGGACGGTGCCGGTGGCGATGTCGTAGAGCCAGCCCATCAGCAACAGACGCCCGTCCGCCACCCGCGCGGCCACCGCCGGATGGGTGCGCAGATGATCGAGCTGCAACAGCACGTTCTGTTCCGCCACCGCCTGGAGCTTCTCCGCGCCGTCCAGCCCGGGATGCAGCGCCTCGCACACCGCATGCGCCGCATCGGCGTGACGCAGCCAGGACGACACGGTCGGCATGGTGTCGAGTCCGCTCCCCGCCGGATCGAGCAGCGCCTTCATCGCCCCGCAATCGGAATGGCCGCAGACGATGATGTTGCGCACGCCCAGCGCCAGCACCGCATACTCGATCGCCGCCGACACGCCGCCCAGCATCTCGCCGTAGGGCGGCACGATGTTGCCGATATTGCGCAGCACGAACAGCTTGCCCGGTTCGCTCTGCGTGATCAGCCCGGGGCTGACGCGGCTGTCCGCACAGGCGATCAGCAGCGTGTGCGGCGCCTGGCCCTGCGCCAGCGTGTCGAACAGGTCGCGCTTTTCGGGATAAACCCGCGTGGCGAAATCCTGCACGCCTTCGAGCAGCGACAAGAGTTCATGAGGCGGACGCGGCGCGGTCATGGAACGATCCTTCCAGCCGAAAGCCCCTGGGCCGGGCGCCCCTGAGCCGGTAGATGCGGAAAGCGCCGCCGGTTCGGAACCGGACGGCGCAGGATGCATCATGCCGGAGCCATGGGCCGGCGGGAAAGGGCGGGACCATGGAAGCGGCGTTCAAGGCGGACCTGACGGCGGTGCTGGTCGCGGTGCAGCCGGCGCCGGACGGGCGCGGCGTCGTGCCCGCGGTGCTGACCCTGGCCGACGGCGCCCTGCCGGCCGGGCCGCTGGCGCCGGAACACCGCTCGCTCCAGGCCGGGCTGCGCGCCTGGGTGGAACACACCACGCGTCATCCGCTCGGCCATGTCGAACAACTCTACACCTTCGCCGATCGCGATCGCACGCGTGAACGGGGCGGGGGGCTCGGCGATCCGGTGCGGGCGATCTCGATCTCCTATCTGGCGCTCACGCGCACCACGCCGGAGGAAACCGGCTGGGTGGACTGGTACGCGCATTTCCCGTGGGAGGACCAGCGCGGCGAGGCGGGACGGCGCCTTCTGGCCGCCTTGTCGGCGCGACTGGCCGATTGGTGCCGGGACGCGCCCGACGCGCTGCGCGAGGCGAGGCGCCAGAGGGTGGACGGCGCGTTTTCCGCCGAACACTGGCAGGACGAGCTGGTGCTCCAGCGCTACGAGCTTCTGTTCGAGGCCGGTCTGGTGCCGGAAGCCGGCGGCGCGCCGTTCGAACCGGCGGGGCGGCCGATGCCGCGCGACCATCGCCGCATCCTGGCCACCGGCATCGCCCGGCTGCGCGCCAAGATCACCTACCGGCCCGTCTTCTTCGAGCTGCTGCCGGAACGGTTCACCTTTCTCGAACTCCAGGATACGGTGGAGGCGCTGTCGGGCGTGCGTCTGCACAAGCCGAATTTCCGCCGCCTGATCGCGCAGCAGAACCTGATCGAGGATACCGGCCAGATCAGCGCCGACCGTCCCGGCCGCCCGGCCAAACTGTTCCGCTTCCGGCGCGAGATCCTCGAGGCGAGGGCGATCGTCGGCACCAAGCTTCCCCTTCTGCCCACGCGATGATCGGAAACCGCCCCATGCTCCGCACCATCCTGCTCGCCTGCACCGTGCTTCTGGCCGCACCCGTCGCCGCCTCGGCGGCGGTGCCGGATCTGGAACCCGCCCAGCACGGCGATTTCGACCATTACACTTTGGCCCTGAGCTGGACTCCCGGCTTCTGCGCCGAAGGAAGCTGCACGGCAGAGACCGCGCGCACCTCGCCGATCGGCCTGCACGGGCTCTGGGCGTCTCTGCCGGACACGCTGCGCGCGCGCGGCATCGAGAACAAGGAATGGTGGGCCAAAGGCTGCGACTATTTCCATCGCAGCCGCGCCTATCCGTCCATGCCGATCGCGCTGCGACGCCGTCTCGCCGCCATCATGCCGCAAACCGCGCATGATCTGCTCAGGCACGAATACGACAAGCACGTTCAGTGCTTCGGCTTCGACACGCCGGAATTCTTCCAGACCGCGATCGCGATGCGCGACCTGGTCGCGAACAGCCCGTTCGGCACCGAACTCGTCGCCGATACCGGCCACGACGTCGCGCGCACCGATCTTCTGGCCGCGTTCGCACGCGATTTCCACACCGATCATCCGCGCGCGCTGCAACTGCAATGTCATGTCGATCACGACGGCAGCGCGGTTCTGTCGCAGCTCTGGATCACGATCCGTCATGACAGGATCGCGGACTTTCCGGCACCGGACAGTCTGATGGACTCTCCGGTGCCGCAGGATAACTGCCCGGCGCACTTCACGGTCCCGTCCTGGAACTGAACCGCGGAAGCGCGCCGGCCGGTCTCTACTTCACGATCCCGGGCAGATACGGAATCTTCAGGGGATTGTCCCAGGCGAACGCCGCGCTGCAATCGTTGCGCGGCGTGTCGCCGTTGAAGCGCGCGGTCAGATAGCTGAGCGCGCTGGTCGTGCCTTCCACGGCGCCGACCACATGGATCAGCAGCTGCGTCGGATCGACCACCACCGGCGTCGAATAGCGCATCACCTCCACAGGCGAACCGGCGGCGCACCAGCGCTTGGTCATGTCATTGGTGGACGAGATCGGGATCACGTCGTCGAAATTATCCGCATAGGACAGAACGGGAATCTTCGGCGTCGTGGTCTGCACAGACAGGCTGTTGCGATCGAGAATCTGCTTCACCACAGGGATGCTGGTGAATGGCGTCTGCGGCGTCTTGGTGTAGGCCTCGATCTTGCCCATGGTGGCGTAGCTGGTGATCTCCTGCACCAGGCACTTGTTCGGATCACCGGCGCCTTTCAGCAAGGCGAGACCGCGATCGTTCAGATAGCGGGTGACGTCGAGATCGGATTCCGCACGCGACAGACCGACCAGACCGGTCGCCACGAATCCGCTCAGCAACCCGCCATTCAGGTTGTTCAGCACAGTGGAGAGGGTGCCGTTGGACGGCGAGCCCACTGCAGCGCCGACGATGTTCAGATCCGGCGCATATTGCTTGGCGAGCGCCGCCGCCCAGCCGGTGGCGCCGCCGCCGCCGGAATAACCCCACAGCGCGACCTTGGTGCTGGCCGAGAAGCCATGTCCGGACTGGAGCACGGCGCGCACGCCGTCCAGCGTCGCATGCGCCGCCTGCGGGCCGGCCAGCCATTGCGATTGCGGACCCTCATAGTCCGGGTAGACCACCGCATAGCCCTTCAGCAGGGCGGTGAGACCGAACAGCGATTCCAGCGAGCCGGACAGAGCGCCGCCGCCCTGGGCCAGGAACCCGGTCTGGATCACATAAGAAGGCTGGCAGTTGTTCGACGCGGAATCCTCCGCCGTCTGATACGATACCAGCGGTCGCGAGCCGGTGCCGTACCAGGGAATGTTCGGCACCAGGATGGTCGCCGCCTCGGCCACCGGCTGGCCGGCGCCGTCGGTCGATTTGTAGAGCACCTGATAGGTGACGAAGCCGTTCGCCACCGCCTGCACCAGCTGCGGCAGGAGCCCGCCGAGATCGGCGCCGGCATAACCGGCCAGGGTCGACGCCAGACCGGCCGGGCTCAACCCGAAATTGGCCGGCCGCTCGCGGATCAGCGCGCCGTTGGATAGCTGGGACAGGTTGGCCGGCGCGACATAGAATGGGTCCTGGCCGGGCAGGGGGACCGGCTGCGCATGCGCCGCTCCGATCAAGGCGCCGCACAGCAACGTCGTGCCGAACAGAGCCGAAAAACGGACTCTCATGGGTTCCTCCGGGTCGTTGTTCTTGCTTCATTTATTTGTCGGACAGAACCAACGTGCCATTTAAACGGCCGTTTGTCTGTCGCCCGAATTTGGACGCGTCTTCCAGGGCCGTTGTCAACCCCGTACGACCAGGGTGCGTCCTTGACGATGTGTGACCGTTTGATGAACCGACCGAGGTTCCTGCAGACATAGAGCGTAACGAAACGATCACGAGACGGAATCGGCGCCCGTCCATAGGTTCCCGCCGCGATCGAAGACCCACAAGGCTGCCGGGTCGGTCGCGGAACGGAAGAGTGATGAAGATCCGAGATTTCCTGCTGGCCAATGTCTGCATGTTTGCCCTGTGCGCGCCGGCCGCGCGGGCGCAGATCACATCCGCGAATACCGCCGCGCCTGCCGCCAAGACCGGCATCGCTTCGGCCAATGCCGGGTCAGAGTCCGTTGTCGTGCTTGGTCACGGCTCCTCGCGCCAGACCCAGACGATCACGCGCACGGCGATCCAGACCGTGGCACCGGGCACCAGCCCGCTGAAGGTGCTGAGCAAGTTGCCGGGCGTGATGTTCACCGCCTCCGATCCGCTTGGCGCCTACGAATGGTCGCAGCAGATCATCATCCGCGGTTTCGACCAGAGCCGTCTCGGCTTCACCATGGACGGGATTCCGCTCGGCAATCTCGCCTACGGCAACGATAATGGTCTTTCGATCGGTCGTGCGTTGCAAACGGAGAACAACGGCGCGGCCACTCTGGCGCAGGGTGCGGGCGCGGTGAGCGTCGCTGCCTCCAACGATCTCGGCGGCGCGGTGCAGTTCACCTCGATCGACCCGAGCGACAAGTTCGGCGCAGACGTCGCCGGCACGGTCGGCTCGTCCGGAACCTATCGCACCTTCCTGCGCGTCAATTCCGGCATCCTGCCCGGCGGCGGCAAGCTTTATGCCAGCTACGACTACCAGGATGCCAACAAGTGGAAGGGCGACGGCGTCCAGAAGCAGCAGCAGGCGAACGCGAAGTTCGTCCAGCCGATCGGCGAGAAATACAAGCTGACCTTGTTCGGCGACTACTCGCTGCGACGCGAGAACGACTACCAGGACCTGTCGCCGGCGACGATCCGCCAGTACGGCTACGACGTCGACAACATCACCGGCAATTACGCGCTGGCGAAACAGATCGCCTACGCCTACCAGAACAACACGCCGTTCCCGGCCGGCCTGCTACCGACCAGCGGCGGCCCGCAGGATCTGGAATACTACAACGCCGCCGGTCTGCGCGAGGACGTGCTCGGCTACGGGCGCCTGGACGCGCATTTCACTAACCGCCTGAGCGGTTTCGCCACGGTGTACGGCCACACCAACACGGGCGAGGGCGTCTGGGTAACGCCGTATTCGCCGACACCGGCCTCGCTCGGCGGCTCGCCGCTGTCCACGCGCACCACCGAATACGACATCCATCGCGAAGGCTTCATCGGCAGCCTGTCGTATCAGATCGGCCACCACACCATCGAAGGCGGCTTCTGGTTCGAGAACAACATTTTCGAACAGGCGCGGCGCTTCTACCCGCTGTCGCTGTCGGGCACGCCGAACAGCACCTACTGGTATCGCGGCAATTCCTATGAGACTGCCTGGCAGGGTAATTTCCGCACCAAGACCTATCAGGTGCATCTGCAGGATACATGGCAAATCATGCCGGCGCTGAAGCTGAACTACGGCTTCAAGTCCCTGATCGTCGACGACACGGCCGAGGCGCTGCCGGGCAACTATCTCGGCGTGCCGACAGCGAACACGCATCCGTCTGGCAGCATCGAGGCCAGCAACGGATTCCTGCCGCAGGTGGGCGCGAACTACCGCATCAATCGCCACAACGAGATCTTCGGCGATTTCGCCCGCAACATGGCGGCGTTCGACAATTCGGCCACCGGTGCCACCAGCCCGTTCGCCACCACCGTCGCCGGCTACAACGCCATCAAGGGCCGTATCGACCCCGAGATGTCGTACACGGAAGAACTCGGCTGGCGCTACCACGATCGCGATCTGCAGGCCTCTCTGACCGGCTACTACGTCGAGTTCGAGAACCGCCTCCTGTCCATCACCCAGGGCACCGGAATCCAGGGCAACGCAGCCGCGCTCGCCAATGTCGGCGGCGTCACGTCGCGCGGCATCGAGGCCGCCGTGAACTACGTATTCGCGCCGAACTGGTCGATCTACGGCTCCTACGCCTTCAACGACAGCCGCTACAACGACGACGTCACCTCGGGCAGCACCACCTACCGCACCTCGGGCAAGAACGTGGTCGCCACGCCGCGCAATCTCGCCAACATCCAGCTCGGCTACGACAATGGCGAGATCTGGGGCAACGTGCTGATGCAGTTCCAGGATCGCCGCTACTACACATACACCAACGATCAGGTCGTCGCCCCGAACGCGGTGTTCAACCTGAACGTCGGCTACCGCTTCGTGAACGCCACCGGCGTGCTGCGCGGCGTGGACGCGCAGGTGAACGTCACCAACCTGTTCGACAAGAAATACGTCGCCTCGGTCGGCACCAACGGTTTCGTCTTCAACGATCCGACCGCCACCTTCGCCACCCTGCAGAGCGGCGCGCCGCGCATGGTGTTCTTCACCCTGCGCAAGCACTTCTGAAAGGCACTCACCCGTCCCGGTCGTCGCCGGGGCGGGCATCGTCGTCTTCCGACGCCTCCGAACCCGCGTTCTGGCCCCAGGCCGGGCGCGGGTTTTCGCATGGCCTCTTGACGAAACGCCGCGCCATGCCCTCATTCTTGCCGAGGCGCTGGGTGGCGCCTTTTCTCGACCCACCCTTATACTCAGATTGAGAATTAGGAACCGGCCTCGTGAACCACATCGTGTCGCCACGCATCCCGTCGCTCTACGATCGCGTCAGCCGGGTCGTGCCGCCGGCGGAATGGGCGCTGTTCGAGGACGACATCGAGGCGATCCTTCGTTTGAAGCGCGAGCGCAATGCCGTGATCCTGGCGCACAACTATCAGACGCCGGAAATCTTCCATTGCGTCTCCGACATCGTGGGCGACAGCCTCGCTCTCGCCCGCGAGGCGCAGACCGTGGAAGCCGACGTGATCGTCATGGCCGGCGTGCATTTCATGGCCGAGACCGCCAAGCTGCTCAATCCGAACAAGACCGTGCTGATCCCGGACATGCAGGCCGGCTGCTCGCTCGCGGACTCCATCACCGCCGCAGACGTGCGCGCCCTCCGCGCCGCCCATCCCGGCGTGCCGGTCGTCACATACGTGAACACGTCGGCCGCGGTGAAGGCGGAAAGCGACATGTGCTGCACCTCCGGCAACGCCAGGCGCATCGTCGAAAGCCTCGGCACCGACAGCGTCATCATGATCCCGGACGAATTCCTGGCCCAGAACATCGGCAAGGAAACCGGCATCCGCATGATCACCTGGGCCGGCCATTGCGAGGTGCATGAGCGCTTCACCCCGGGCGAGATCCGCCGGATGCGCGAGGAACACCCGGGCGTGGTCGTCCTGGCGCATCCGGAATGCCCGCCGGAGGTGGTCGCCGAAGCCGATTTCGCAGGCTCCACCGCGCACATGTCGGATTTCGTCGCCAGCGGCAAGGCGGAGAAGGTCGTGCTCATCACCGAATGCTCCATGAGCGACAACCTCGCCGTGCAGCACCCGAAGATCGAATTCATCCGCCCCTGCAATCTGTGTCCGCACATGAAGCGGATCACCCTGCCGGCGATCCGCCATGCTTTGGAAACCATGACCACCGAAGTCACCATCGAGCCGCATCTGGCCGATCGCGCACGCGCCGCCGTGGAGCGCATGCTGGCGATCTGATCCGGTCGCAGGCAAAGGACCGAAACCATGCCGATCCCTGCCGGACAGCCGGTGATCGTCGGCAGCGGCCTGGCCGGGCTGCTGTGCGCCCTGTCGCTTCTGCCGCGCCCGTCCGTGCTCGTCACCGCAGGCACGCTCGGCGAGCATACCTCCAGCGCCTGGGCCCAGGGCGGCATCGCCGCCGTGATGGCGCCGGACGACTCGTTTGCCGCCCACGAGGCCGACACGATCGCCGCCGGTGACGGGCTGTGCGATCCCGGTGCGGTCCGCCGCATCGTCGCCGCAGGCCCGGAGGTGGTGCGTCTGCTGGAGCGCCACGGTGTCCGGTTCGACCGCGCCGCCGACGGCGCGCTGGCGCTCGGCCTTGAGGCCGCGCACAGCCACCGCCGCATCGTCCACGCTGAAGGCGATTCCACCGGCGCCGCCATCGTTCGCGCGCTCGCCGCACGCGTCCGCGCGGAACCGGCGATCACGGTTCTGGACCGCACCCGGCTGCTTCGCATCGAGAGCGACGGCGTGGTGCGGGCGGTGCATCTCGGACGCGACGGACGCAGCCTGCGCGTTCCCACCGCCAGCGTGGTCCTGGCGACCGGCGGCGTCGGCGGCCTGTTCGAGGACACCACCAATCCGCTCGATTCCGTCGGCAGCGGTCTCGCCCCTGCGGCTCGCGCAGGCGCCGTCCTCGGCGATCTGGAATTCGTGCAGTTCCACCCCACGGCGCTCGCGGCCGGTCCGGGCGGGGGGCCGCCCTTGCCGCTGATCAGCGAGGCGGTGCGGGGCGAGGGCGCGCATCTGATCGACGAGACCGGCGCGCGTTTCACCGAGGAGCTGGCGCCCCGCGACGTCGTGTCGCGCGCGGTGTGGCATCATCTCGCCGCCGGGCACACCGTGTTCCTGGATGCGCGCCCGGCGCTCGGCGACCGGTTCGCCGCGCGCTTCCCCGGTATCGACCGCATCTGCCGCGCCCATGGGATCGACCCCGCCCGCATGCCGATCCCGATCCGTCCCGCCGCGCATTATCATATGGGCGGCATCGTCGTGGGTGCGGATGGGCGCAGCTCTGTGCCGGGCCTGTTCGCCTGCGGCGAGGTGGCCTGCACCGGCCTGCACGGCGCCAACCGCCTGGCCAGCAATTCGCTGCTGGAAGCCGCCGCGGGCGCCCTCGCCGTCGCCAGGGTGCTGGCGGGGGAAGCGGATCAGGACGGGACCGTCTCGGAGCAGGGGGCAGATGAGGCCACCGGCCCGTCCGGCCTCGCGATTCGTACGATCATGACCAGCGCCGCCGGCGTGCTGCGGCACGACACGGGACTGGCCGCGGCCATCCGCGCGCTGGCGCCCGCAGCCCGGCGGGACGACGCCGCTCTGGTGGCGCTCCTGATCGCGCTCTCCGCACGCGACCGCCGCGAAAGCCGGGGCGGCCATTTCCGCACCGATCACCCCGAGCCGGCGGCGGACGCCGTGCGGCATCGCATCACCCTGCGGGACGCGCTCGACCGCGCCGGCAGCGAACCGGAAAGAATGGCCTCCTGATGCTTCCCGACACCGATGCCCGCCTGGTTCCCCCGCTGCCCGACCTAATGCTGGAACCGCAGGTGCGCGCGGCGCTGCTGGAGGATCTGGGCCGGGCCGGCGACATCACCACCGACGCCATCGTGCCGAGCTCCCTCCAGACACGCTGCGTGCTCGCCGCACGCCAGCCCGGCATCATCGCCGGGCTCGACATGGCCCGGCTGAGCTTTGCCCTGGTCGATCCCGCTCTCCGCTTCACCGTCCACGCCCCGGACGGCAGCCGCGTCGCCCCCGGCGATCTGATCGCTACGGTGGAAGGATCGGCCCGCTCCGTGCTGACCGGCGAGAGGGTCGGGCTGAACTACCTCTCCCATCTGAGCGGGATCGCCTCCGCCACTGGCCGCGTGGTGCAGGCCATCGCCGGCACCAGGGCCCGCGTGTGCTGCACGCGCAAGACCACGCCCGGCCTGCGCGCGCTGCAGAAATACGCCGTCCGCGTCGGCGGCGGGTCGAACCACCGCTTCGGCCTGGACGATGCGGTGCTGATCAAGGACAATCACATCGCCATCGCCGGCGGCGTTGCCGTCGCGATCGAGCGTGCCCGCCGCACCGTCGGCCATCTGGTGAAGATCGAGCTGGAAGTCGATACGCTCGAACAGCTCGAACAAGGGCTGCGGATCGGCGTCGATGCCGTGCTGCTCGACAACATGACCCCGCCGACCCTGCGCGAAGCGGTCGCCATGGTGGCCGGCCGCGCCATCACCGAAGCATCGGGCCGCGTCACCCCGGAAACCGCCCCGGCCATCGCCGAAACGGGCGTCGATCTGATCTCGATCGGCTGGCTGACCCATTCGGTCTCGGTGCTGGATATCGGGCTGGACTACGCCGGCTGAGCCGAAACGGCAGCCTCCGATCAGAGCGAGGGGTTGCCTAACGAATTTGTGAGAAATCACGCGCGGAATTGATATAATAGAGTTCGGATCGGTTTTGAGACGAGGATCTGTAATAATCAGTCAAATTCTCTGCCTCAAACGATCGTTTAGTTTTCAGCGAAGTTTCTGACCGCGATATGTTGCAGTGCAAAATGGCTTTCGGGCGATAAACGAAAACGCCCGACATTGAGACGATCGCGATCCGGTCCGCTCGTCTCCCACGTCGCCTTGCAACGAAAAAAACAGTTCACCCGCCTTCGACACCGTTTGTAGCGTTCGCGAACAGAACGGTGGTGGAGGCGGACATGTCGGCGCACTCAACGGTTCGACGCGAAGCACTGACGGTCGCGCAGCGCGGCCTCTGGATGGCCAGCTTCATCGCTCCACCGGGATCGACCTTCAACATCGCCGAAGCGATCCTGCTGCCGGGCCCGGTCGACGAATCCTGCTTCCTGCGCGCCCTGTCTCTCGTTGCCGCCGAAGCGGAAACGCTGCGCGCCCGCATCGTCGAAACCGACGGCGGTCCGCGCATCGAGATCCGGGACGACGTGGAACTTTCCTTTCCGGTTCTCGATCTTCGCGATCGTCCCGATCCGGACGCGGCGGCGCGGGTGTGGATGGATGCGCGCATCCGGGCGCCGGTGACGCTCCATCGCGATCAACTCTGGCAGAACGCGCTGATCCGCGTCGCGGACGAAGCCTATATCTGGTTCCATTGCTGCCACCATGCGGTGCTGGACGGTTATTCCGGCGGCCTGATCGCGGCACGCGTCGCGGCGCTCTACAGCGCGCTCGTATCCGGCGGCGATGCGGGACCGACGCCGTTCCTGCCCTTGTCCAACCTGCTCGAACAGGAAGCGATCTATCGCGCTTCCGACCGTCGCGAGGCCGACCGGGCCTACTGGCTCGATCATCTCGTCGATCCACCGCCGCCGGTCACGCTGTCGCTCACGCCGCAGCGCCGTCCGGACGGCGAGAATGGCGGATTCGTCAGCCGCAGCCTGTGCCTTTCGCAAGACCGCGTCGACCGGCTCGCTGCCATGGCCAAGCCGTTCGACACCACGCTGCCGCAGGCGCTCACCGCCATGGCGGTTGCCTATCTCCAGCGCGTCACCGGCGCCTCCGATCTGGTGGTCGGCATGCCGGTCAGCGGACGGGCCAATCGCGTGCTGCGCAACACGCCGGGCATGGTCGCCAACGCCGTCGCACTGCGCTTCCGCATCGAGCCCGACACCAGCTTCGTCGCCCTGATGGCGCAATCGCGCCGGGCCATGCGCGGCGCGCTGCGTCATCAGCAGTTCCGTTACGAAGACCTCAGGCGCGAACTCGGCTTGTTCGAAACCAGCCAGCAGGTCGCACGGGTCGGGATCAACATCGAGCCCTTTGACTACAAGCTCGATTTCGGCGGCATCGAAGCCCGCAACGGCAATCTGAGCAACGGCGCGATGGAGGATCTGACGATCTTCATGTTCGACCGCAAGGACGGCGGCGGCCTGGTGATCCAGTTCGACGCCAATCCGGCTTTATATAGCGCGGAAGAACTCGAATCCCATCTCGCCCGTCTCGATCATCTCGCCACGCAGCTGATCGCGGCGCCCGACGCGCCGATCCTGTCCCACGATCTGCTGACCGCGCACGACAGAGCGGAAGCCGACCGACGCGCCGCGATCGCCTTCCGCGCCTGGCCGCAGAACCACCTCGTCTCCATGCTCGAGGCGGTTCCGCTCGATGGACGCGGTCCCGCCGCCATCACCGACGCGCAGGGCGAGCTGTCGCGCGGCGAGATGATGCGTCAAAGCCGCTTGCTGGCCCGCCGTCTTTCCGAACTGGGGGCAGGGCAGGGCGAGATCGTCGCGATCGCCCTGCCGCGCGACCGGCGCATGGTGATCGCTCTGCTCGCCACCGCCATGGCCGGCGCCGCATGGCTTCCGGTGGACATGGACGGTCCGGTGATGCGCGCACGCGCCATCGTCGAGGACGCATCGCCGATCCTCGTGATCGCCGCCGATGAAAGCGTGCTCGAACTCGACGGGGAGCGCCGTTTCCTGCTGATGCCGGACGCGCGCGATCCGGTGCGCGGCATGGTGCTGGCCGGCAACCCGAACCCGCCCACCCCGCGCACCGAAACCCTGCCGGCCGGTTCCGCCTACGTCACCTACACCTCCGGCACCACCGGCCGCCCGAAAGGTGTCGTTGTTCCGCACGCCGCCCTGGCCAATCTGCTGCACGCCATGCGCGAAACCCTGGGCGCGGACCGGCATCTTCGCCTGCTCGCCGTCACCACGCTCACCTTCGATATCGCAGCGCTCGAATTGCTGCTGCCTCTGGTCGTCGGCGGCTCGATCGTGATCGCGACGCGCGCCGACGTGCGCGATCCCTCGCGCATCTCGCGCATGCTGGAAGCCCATTCCGTCACCGCGATGCAGGCGACTCCGACTCTGTGGCAATCCCTGCTCACCGATCGCGACGGCGCCGCCATGCGCGGCATGACGCTGCTGACCGGCGGCGAGATGCTGCCGGGCCATCTGGCGCGCCGCCTGTTCCGGCTGTCGCCCGCCGTGTTCAACCTCTACGGACCGACCGAGACCACGATCTGGTCCACAGCCCACCGTCTCACCGCCGCCGATCTCGACGAGCCGCCGGTTGGCCACGCCATCGCCAATACCGAACTCTTCATTATGGATGCGGCAGGACGCCCACTCCCGGACGGCGTGATCGGCGAACTCGCGATCGGCGGCGACGGCGTCGCCAGCTTCTATCTCGGCCGCCCGGACCTCACGGCCGAACGCTTCGTCGCCGATCCGCTCGGCCGGCCGGACCAGCGCGCCTATCGCACCGGCGACCGCGCCGCGCGCGAGGCGAACGGCATCGTCCGGCTGTTCGGCCGCGACGACGACCAGGTGAAGATACGCGGCATGCGGATCGAGCCGGGGGAGGTGGAAACCGTCCTGGTCGCGCTGCCATCGGTATCGCAGGCCGCGGTGCTGGCGGAACGGGATACGCCGCAGTCGGCGCCGATCCTGGCCGCCTATCTGGTGCCGGCCGATCCCGCCGCGCCGTTCGATCCCGCCGCCATCCGTCAGGCCCTGCTGGCGGAGCTGCCGTCGCAGATGGTGCCCACCCGCATGGTGGCGGTGGAAGCCCTGCCGCGTACCGCCGCCGGCAAGCTGGACCGTGCCGCCCTGCGCAGCATCGACAGCGCACCGGTGGAGACCGGCCTCGTCCTGGCGCGCACGGACGCCGAGCGGATGCTGTCCGATCTCTGGTCGTCCCTGCTCGGCATTCGCGAGATCGACGTCAACACGTCGTTCTTCGATCTCGGCGGCGACAGCCTGATGGTGCTCCAGCTCGTCTCCGCCCTCAGCGAGCGCGGCTTTGAGCTGCCGATCGGCCAGATCTTCGCCGTGCCGACCATCGCCGCGCTGGCGCCGCATTTCGAGCGCGAAACCGAACAGCGCGACCCGCTCTCCTGCGTGCTGCCGATCCGTGCCGGGCGTGCGCAGACGCCGATCTTCTGCATCCATCCGGTGATCGGCGTGGGCTGGGGTTTCTCCGGTCTCGCCTCGCTGCTGCCGGCGCGCTACCCGGTCTATGCGCTGCAACATGCCAAGCCGGTGCTGGAAGATCGCGCGGCCAGCGATCTCGGCGCCCTCGCGCAGATGCATCTGGAAGAGATCCGACGCATCCAGCCGAACGGCCCCTATCACCTGCTCGGCTGGTCCATGGGCGGTCTGCTGGCGCACGCCATCGCGGGCGCCCTGCAGAACGACCGGGAAACCGTCGCCATGCTGGCGCTGATGGACGCCTATCCCTACCAGGAACATGCCGCGCAGCAGCCGATCGACAGTCCGGAAACCGTGCGCGCGGTGATGGACTTCCTGTCCATCGACCTGCCGCGCGGCATGCCCGTCCCGCGCACGCTGGACGAACTCGCCGACACCATCCTGGCGGTGGAACTGGCGCAGGTGCCGACCCAGCTCCGGGCGCGCGGCGGCACGATCGACAAGCTCGCCTCCGATCTTCGCCGCGTCACGCTGCACAATGTCGATCTGGTCCGCTCGCACAAACCGAAGCAGACCGAGCTGGACATGATCTTCGTGCGCGCCAGCCAGCGCGGCGGCAGCGGCGCCGACACCATCATCGCGGACACCATCGACGTGTGGAGCCAGCACAACACCGGCACCATCCGTCACTTCGACCTCGACTGCCGTCATCAGGACATGCTGCAACCGGGCCATATCGAGAAACTGGCAGACATCCTCAACAACCATCTCGACGGTACCGGCGCGTTCGAGGTTCGCCCATGAGGATCGTCATCTTCACCATCGGCACGCAGGGCGACGCCCGCCCGTTCGCCGCCTTCGGCAAGGCGCTCGTCGCCGAAGGCCACGCGGTGACGATCGCCACGGCCGAACGTCACCAGGCGCTGATCGAAGGCGCCGGCGTCGGTTTCGCGCCGATCCGCTCCGATTTCGCCGACCTGATGGCGCGCGAACACGCGACCATGGATGCCGGCAACCAGCTCCGCATGGGCCTCAAGATGGCCCGCGCGGTCACGGACTGGATGCCGGAATGGGTGCGTCAGGGCGAGCGGGCCGCGCGCGGCGCCGAACTCGTGATCGCGTCGGGGTCCGGCACGGTGATGGGCCTGTCCTTCGCGGAGAAACTCGGCGTGCCGTTCGTGCAAGCGCAGTTCATGCCGCTGACGCCCTCTCGCGACATCCCGCCGCTCTGGCCGTCGCCGCGGCGCAAGCTGCCCGGCCCGATCAACCTGGCGCTCTACGGCGCGGTGCGGGCCACCATGTGGCGCCTGCAGGCCGCACCCACCGCCATCATCCGGCGCGAACTCGGGCTGGAGCCGTTTCCGTGGCAGGGGCCCTGGGCGGTGCCGGAGCTCAAACGCGAGCGCCGCATCCTCTACGCGTTCAGCCGCCATCTGCAGCCGCAGCCACCGGACTGGCCGGATGACAGCGTCTGCGTGACGGGAAGCTGGTTCTACGATGAGACCGAATCCTGGACGCCACCCGCCGATCTCGCCGCCTTCCTCGATCACGGCGAGACGCCGATCTACATGGGCTTCGGCAGCATGCTGTCCGGCGATCCGGTCGGCTTCACGCGGCGCGTGCTCGACGCCGTTCGCCGTTCCGGCGAGCGCGCGATCGTCGCCACCGGCTGGGGCGCGCTCGATGCCGAAACGGTGCGTCGTGAAGGCAACGATCGCATCCTCTGCATCGAGGGCGCGCCGCACGATTGGCTGTTCCCGCGCGTCAAGCTCGCGATCCATCACGGCGGCAGCGGCACGGTCGCCGCGGCGGCGCGCGTCGGCATCCCGCAGATCGTCGTGCCGTTCGTGGCCGACCAGTTCTTCTGGAGCTGGCGCCTCAAGGCCGCGGGCCTCACCACCGCACTGCTCGATCGCCGCAGGCTCGATGCTGAAACCCTGCTCGACGCGATCCGCAACGCCTTGTCCGCCCCATCGCGCGCGAAAGCGCAACGGGTGGCGTCGGCCATGGCGCGCGAGGATGGAATCGCCAACGCCATCGCCGCCCTGCGCCGCTGGAACATGCTGCCGCAAGCAGGCGAAACCGAACGCGAACCCGTGACGCCGCCGCCGGGAAACAACCTCGACGCGATGCGTCCGGCGGGCCACGCATGAGCGGCCTTCCACCGCGCTCGATCATCAGCGCGCGCGGAGTGGTCAAGAGCTTCGGCGGAAAGCGCGTCGTCGATCACGTCGATCTGGAGGTTGCCGCAGGCCAGACCTTCGCCTTTCTCGGCCCGAACGGCGCCGGCAAGACCACCACCATCAAGATGCTCACCACGCTGCTGCGCCCCGATGCCGGCGAGATCCTGATCGACGGGCTCGACGTCACGCGTCATCCGCTGGAGGTGCGGCGCAGGCTCGGCATCGTGTTCCAGGACTGCACGCTCGATGTCGGCATGACCGTGCACGAGAATCTCTACGCGCATTGCTCGTTCTACGGCATTCCGCGTCGCGAGCGACGGGCCCGGATCGCCGACGCGCTGGAGATGTTCGATATCGGCGATCGTCGCGGCGATCTGGTGAAGGGACTGTCCGGCGGGCTGAAACGGCGCGTCGAGATCGCCCGCGCGCTGTTGCACAGACCGTCCCTCGTGTTCCTCGACGAGCCGACGCTCGGCCTCGATCCGCACAGCCGCAGGCTGCTCTGGGATCATCTGCGCGTCCTGCAACTCACCACCGGCATCAGCATCTTTCTCACCACCCATTATCTCGACGAGGTGGAACGTTTCGCGCAGCGTTCCGCCATCATCCGCAAGGGGCGCATCATCGCGCAGGGAACGCTCGGCGAGATCGCCGACCAGACCAACCATCGCAGTCTGGAAGAAGCCTTCATCCATCTGACGCGTCCGGCCGTGGAAACGGATGTGGCGACAGCCGATCCGTGGCGCGACGAGAACGCCGGACGCGACCGAGCCTGAGGAGAAAGACGATGGATGTGATCTTCGTTCTCTGGCTCCGGCAGGTGAGGGGATTCATGCGGGCCCGCGCGCGCATCGTCTCCACCATGGTGCAGCCGTTTCTTCTTCTGGTGGCGCTGGGCTTCGGATTCGGTCCCGTCTTCTCCCGCGCCGGCGAGGGCAACTATTTCGTGTTCCTGATCCCCGGCGTGATCGGCAGCGCCATGCTGTTCAACGCCGTGTTCTCTGGCGCCGATCTGCTCTGGGACCGGCAATTCGGCTTCCTGAAGGAAACGCTGGCCGCGCCGGTCAGGCGGTCGCAGATCATGTTCGGCCGCGCGCTCGGCGTCACCAGCGTGTCGCTGCTGCAAGGCGTGATCGTCGCCGCCGTGTGCGGCCTGGTCGGTTTCCACTACCCCGATCCGGGCCGCGTCCTGCTGACGATCCTGTTCGCGTCCATGACGGCGTTCCTTTTCGCGATGATCGGCTCCATCCTTGGATCGGTGATGACCGACCCGCAGGCCTTCTCGCAGATCGTGAATTTCGTGGTCAGCCCGCTCTTCTACCTGTCCGGCGCGGTGTTCCCGCTCGAAGGGCAGCGCGCCCTGATCCGCAACCTGGCCGCGCTGAACCCGCTCACTTACGGAATCGACGGCATGCGCGGCGCCCTGGTCGGCCGGCACCTGTTCGACCCGGTGTTCTCGCTGTCCCTGCTCGGCGGTCTCGACCTGCTGTTTCTTGCCGCCGCCACCTACAGCTTCTCGCGCATCCAGCCGTGAGGCCGGCGGCACACCGGATCGGGACGAGCCGTTTCGGCAAGCTCTGGTCCGGCTGCGTCCTGTTCGCCATTCTCGCACGCGGCGCGGTGCAGCGCCGTCCGCGCGGCACCGGCGTCGCCGAGCGCCTGCGCATGCTGCCGCTCGAGGATGCGCCGTTGCGTGCGCCGGTCTCGATCCGCTGGAACGCCCGGCAGATCCCGGCGATCGACGCGTCCAGCGACGCCGATCTGTTCACGGCGCTCGGCATTGTCCATGCACATCTTCGTCTGGCGCAGCTCGAACTCCTGCGTCGCGTGGCCCTCGGCAGAACCGCCGAGATCGTCGGTCCGGCAGGACTCGAACTCGATCACGCCGTCCGTCTGCTCGACATAGCGCGTGCGGTTCCGGCCATCGCCGACGCCCTGCCGGACGAGACGCGCGTCCTGCTCGGCGCTTTCGTCGCCGGCATCAACCATGTCATCGCGCATGCCGCGCAGCGTCCGCACGAGTTTCGGATTCTCGCGATCCAGCCTGAACCCTGGACGATCGAGCACGCGCTCGCCGTGCAACGCCTGTGCGCCACGGATATGAGCTGGCAGATCTGGCAGCGCCTCCTGCCTCTGCGTGCGCGCATGGGGCGCGACTCGTGGCGTGCCCTCTGGCCGCGCCTGCTCCGTTGCGGTGCGCCCGCCGCCCCGGACACCAAAAGCGCAGACGCCGCCACCGCCTTGTTCGCCTTGTCCGCACGTCACGGCTCCAATTCCATGGCCGTGTCCGGATGCCGCCGTCGCTCCGGCGCCGCCCTCATCGCCAGCGATCCGCATCTGCCCTACAGCCTGCCCAGCCCGTGGATCGCGGTGTCCATGCGCTCGCCCGGCTTCGACTGCGCCGGGCTGATGATGCCGAGCCAGCCCTTCCTGGCGCTCGGACGCAATCGCGACATCGCCTGGGGCGGCACCAGCCTGCACGCGCAAAGCAGCGATCTGTTCGATCTGTCGCAGGAACCGTCGGCGTCGTTCCGAACCCGCACGATCCGGATACGCGCACGCGGCGCGCGTGCCCGCCGCGTCGGCCTGCGCGAACACGCCATCGGCCCGGTGGTCTCGGACGGCATGCAGTTCCGCAGCGACACGCCGCTCGCGATGCGCTGGCTCGGTCATCGGGCGAGCGACGAACTCACCGCCATGCTCGGCGTCGCGCGCTCCCGGGACTGGAGCGGTTTCCAGAACAGCCTGCGCGGTTTCGCCATTTCCGGACTCAACATGGTGTTCGCCGATCGGGACGGCCATGTCGGACGGCTCTGCGCGGCGCAGATGCCGAACCGTCCCGAAACACCGCCGCCCGATCTCGTTCTCCCGCCCGGCGAGATTCGGCGCTGGGATGCGATCGTCGACAGCACGGCGTTGCCGCGCGAGTTCGACCCGACCGAAGGCGTCGTAGTGTCGGCCAATGCGAAACCGCCGGGCGGCACCGTGCCGGTCGGCTTCTTCTTCGCGCCGCCCGACCGCGAGACCCGCATCCGCGCCTGTCTGCTGGACGCCGGAGATGTCGACATCGCCACGATCGGCGCGATCCAACGCGACGTGTTCAGCCGCTGGAGTGCGGACACGCGAGACGCCCTGCTGCCCCTCCTGCCCGAACCCGCGACCGGTCCAGAGACGACACTGTTTCAAAACCTGCGCGACTGGGACGGCCATTACGCCGAAACATCGCAAGGCGCCTCCGCCTTCGTCTCGCTGATCCAGGCGCTGATCGACCAACTCGGAAGCGCCGACGCGTTTCACGGGCACGAACAGGTCTGGGGCGTGGAGCGCTTCGTGCAAGACGCGCTTGACGAGCGCGACGCAGCGGAAAAACACCGTCTCCTGGCCGACGCCTTCCGGAAAGCCGCCCTTTGCTTTTCTCCCGACCAAAACTGGGGCGATCGGCATCGTATCCGCCTGCATCACCCGCTCGCCGCTCTGCCGTTGATCGGCAAACGCTTCCCGCGCACGGACTGCGCCGCCGGCGGTAGCAACGACACGGTCAACAAATCCGGCCATTCGTTTCCCGCCGGTCCCCACGGCGCGCATTACGGCTCCTGCGCACGCCATATCGCCGATCTCGCCCATGCGACCGACAGTTTCACCATCCAGCTCGGCGGCCAGGATGGCTGGATCGGCAGCGCCAACGCCAACGACCAGACCGTGCTCTGGGGACAAGGCGGCTTGATCCGTCTGCCTCTCGTCGCCGGATGCGACCAGGCGGAATTCCCTTACGAGACCGTGCTCAAGCCGGCGAAGACTTCATGAACGCGTCCGATCCAGCGAAAAAGATCCTCGTCTACGCCGACGACCATATCGTCGCCTATCGCCTCGACGGCGCCCACGACCGCCTCGTGATCACGTTCGGCGATCTCGTCGGCTGCGAGAACGTCGACGTCTTTTTCGGCGAACCGATGTTCCGCAAATACGGCATCGCCGCTCTCGGTTTGATGGCGCGGCGTCCGAATTGGTATCCTCCGGCGAGCGTACAGGCCGCCTTTCTCGCATTGCAGCCTTTCCTGCAGGGATACCGGCAGGTGATCCTGTACGGCGGCTCGATGGGCGGCTACGCGGCGTTGCGATATTCGCGGCTTTTCTCGCCCGACCTCGTGCTCAGCCTGTGCCCGCAAGTGGGGCCGCATCCCGACGATTCGGGCCTGCATGATCGCCGGTTGCTTAAATATCCCGACGCGTCGCTCCGCCACCGGCGGCTCCGTGCCGAAGAACTGCACGGCACTATCGCCGTGCTGGTCGATCGCTACGATCACGCCGACCTCGCCCATGCGGAGGCGATCGCCGCTCTGTCTGCCGACGTCACCCTCTACAACATCCCGTTCGTCGGCCATCACGTCACGCCCATCCTGGCCGGCGGACGCAACTTTGCCACCCTGGCCGAGGCGGCGAGCTGCGGCGACTGGCAAGCCATCGCCGCCTTGTCCAGACGGGCGAGACGCGATTCGCCGCACAGGGTCGACACGGTGCTGCTGCGCGCGCTGGTGAAACGCAGATTGTCGCCTCTGCGCATCGCCATCCTACTCTGGAAACGCAACCGGAACGCCCGCTCGCTCGGCTTCCTCGCCCTCTACAGCGCCGTGCGGCCGGTGCTGCCCCTGGTCTCGCTTGTCCGACGACGCAAACGCGTCGAGACGGCACGAACCATGACCGCCTGACGCTCAGATCAGCGCCGCACGCTCCGTCACCACCGGCCCGATCGCCGGATCGGTCGTGCTCGCTCGTCCGGTCTCCACATGCCCGGCCAGACGCGTCCCGTTCTCGGCACGCCCCTCCGGCAACACGCTCCAATCATACCAGTACGCGCTGTCCGACAGGGCGATCGGCTCGAGGGGCTGCCCCGGCGCCAGCACGATGTCGGCACGCCCATAGGCGTTGTCGCGCAGCACGACGCGGCCGGTCCGGTTCTCCGGCAGGCGCAGCACCAGATCGCCCGACGCACCGTCATGACGCGCATGCACAGGCAGGCGCACCCCACGCGTCCGGCTGAACCGGCGCAGGAAGCCGTTCGGCCCGCTCACCGTCAGCACCAGCGCCTCGCCCTCCGGCAGTATCCACCGATCCGACAGCGACTTGCCCGGCTCCACCGTATAGCGGCGCGGCAGCTCCGCCACGCCTTCGCGGATCGCCAGCAGATGCACCGCCTGCCGCCCGAAACACCGGAACCGCAGATGCAGCGCGTCATCCGCACCCGGCTCCTCATCCACGGCCAGATCGTAGGGCAGGGCGCGCGCAGGCCGCGGGCCGAGCTCCTGCGTTCCCATATCGGCGGCGCTGCTGACCGCGGGCAGTCCCGGCGTCGGCAGGCGGCAGGATTCGTCGCTCTTGCGCATCAGCGCGGCCGGATCGGGCAGGGCGATCTTGCGCGGCTCCGACCGGCTCCAGTCGAACGCGCTGGTCAGATCGCCGCACACGGCACGCCGCCAGGGCGAAATGTTCGGCTCGTGCACGCCGAACCGGGTCTCGATGAAGCGGATCACCGAGGTATGGTCGAAGACCTGCGAACACACATGCCCGCCGCTGCTCCAGGGCGAGATCACCACCGCCGGCACGCGCGGACCGAGCCCATAGGGCAGCCCGTCCGGCGGCAGGATCTTCGCGTCGCGGGACGGCGCGCGGTCATGAATCTCGCCTTCCGTCGTTACCGTGCTGGCGCCGGGCAGCACCGGACCGCAAGGCTGCGGCGGCGAGACATGGTCGAAATAGCCGTCATTCTCGTCATAGGTCAGCAGCAGCACCGTCTTCGCCCAGATGGCGGGGTTGGCGGTGAGCGCATCCAGCACGCGGGAAATGAACGCGGCGCCGTAATCGGGCGTGTAGCGCGGATGCTCCGAGAACGCGGCTGGTGGCAGCAGCCACGAGACCTGCGGCAGCGTCTCCGCCATCACGTCCGCACGGAGCTGGTCCAGCGTGCGTTTGCTCATGCCGCGCCGGGCCAGGGACGAGTCCGGCGGCGCCTCCACGAACTGCCGGAAATTCGCCAGCACGTTGGTGCCGAAATTGCCTTCCAGCTTGTCCGTGACGGAGGTGCCCTGCTGATAGACCTGCCAGGAGATGCCGGCCTGCTCCAGCCGCTCCGGGAAGGTGGTCCAGGTGAAGGGCGGCGGCACCTGCTGGTAGAAGGCCCGGTCCACCCAGTCCACATTGTCCAGCAACGGACCGCCGCCTTTTCCCGCGCCGTCGACGCAGCCGGTCATCAGATAGAACCGGTTCGGATGGGTCTGGGTCGGCGTCGAGCAATGCCACGCGTCGCAGACGGTGAAGCTGTCGGCGAGCGCGTAATGGAACGGCAAATCGTCGCGCGTGTAGTAGCCCATGCACATGTCGGTCTTGTGCGCGGGCCAGCGATCGTTGCGGCCGCCGTTCAGTGCCGCATGCGTCTTCAGCCAGGTATGGTCCAGATCCAGCACGCACTCGGCGCTGCTGGTGTCGGTGCGCAGACGGAAGGGCGCGACCAGGCCCTGCGCGGGATCGAGCCGGTCCTGCCACCAGACCGGCAGGCCGTCCGCGCGGCGCAGCGGATGCGGATCGCCGATGCCGCGCACGCCATTCAAACGGCCCAGGTAATGGTCGAAGGACCGGTTCTCCTGCATCAGCACGACGACGTGCTCGACATCCTCGATGCTGCCATGCCGGCGCTGGGCCGGCAGCGCCAAGGCACGTCGGATCGAGGCCGGCAGCAGGGACGCTCCGGCCCCCAGCCGCAGCAGGTCGCGTCTGGTGGGCCGGATCATGCGTCGTTCTCCGTTGCTCAGACGGCGGCGATCAGCGCCTTGATCGCGGCCAGCGCCGCATCGGCCTGACCGGCATCCGGCCCGCCGGCCTGGGCCAGCTCGCGACGGCCGCCGCCACCCTTGCCGCCCATGGCCGCACTGGCCTCGCGCACCATCGCCACGGCGTCGAAACGCTCGACCAGATCGGGCGACACCCACGCCACCACGCTGGCCTTGCCTTCGGCGGTGGAGATCAGCGCCACGACGGCGGAGCCGAGGCCGCGTCCGATCTCCTCGGCCAGCGTCTTCAGCTCCTTGGGCGGCACCTCGCCCAGGTTGCGACCGGCGAACAACACGCCGTTCACCTGCTCGGCCTCGGTCGCGCCGGCGCCGCCGGTGGCCAGCTTGCGCTGCAACTCGGAAATCTGGCGCTCCAGGCCGCGACGCTCGTCCAGCAGTACCGACAAACGATCAACCGCCTCGGCCGCCGGAACGCGCAGCAGGGCGGCGATCTGCGCCAGACGTGTCTCGCTCAGGCCCGCGGCCTGTTCGGCGGTGCGGCCGGTGACCGCCTCGATCCGACGCACGCCGGCCGACACGCCGCTCTCCGAGGTGATGCGGAACAGGCCGATATCGCCGGTGCGGGCCACATGCGTGCCGCCGCACAGCTCGATCGAGTAGCTCTCGCGGTCGGACCCGTCCTCCGGCGCGCCCATGGACACGACACGGACCTCGTCGCCGTATTTCTCGCCGAACAGCGCCATGGCGCCCCCGGCCACGGCCTGCTCCGGCGTCATCAACCGGGTGGAAACCACCCCGTTCTCCCGGATCTTCTCGTTCACCTCGGCTTCCACTGCCGCCAGCTCTTCCGCCGTAACCGGCCGCGGCTGGCTGATGTCGAAGCGCAGGCGGTCCGGCGCGTTCAGAGAGCCCTTCTGCGCCACATGCGTGCCCAGACGGCGACGCAGCGCCTCATGCAGCAGATGGGTGGCGGAATGATGCGCGCGGATGTCGGACCGGCGGCGATGGTCCACGGTCGCCGTCACCGGCACGCCGACGCGGGCGACGCCGCCCCGCACGCGGCCCACATGCACGAACAGCTCGCCCAGCTTCTTCTGCGTGTCGGCGATCTCGATCGTAAAGCCGTTGCCCTCGATCAGCCCGGTATCGCCGACCTGGCCGCCGCTCTCCGCGTAGAACGGCGTTTGGTTCAGCAGAACCATCACCTCCGCGCCGTCCGCCGCCTCCGTCACCGACGCGCCCCCGGCCACGAGCGCGGTGATCTCGGCATCGGCCTTCTCGGTCGCGTAGCCGAGGAACTCGGTGGCGGCAAGGGTCTCGCGCAGATCGAACCAGACCTGTTCGTCGGCGGCGTCGCCGGACCCGGCCCAGGCGGCACGGGCGCGCTGGCGCTGCTGCTGCATGGCGGTCTCGAACCCGTCCAGATCCACGGTCCGGCCGCGCTCGCGCAGCGCGTCCTGGGTCAGGTCGAGCGGAAAGCCGAACGTGTCGTAGAGCTTGAACGCCACGGCGCCGGACAGGGCCTCGCCCTCGCCGAGCCCGTCGGTCTCCTCGGCCAGCAGGCCCAGACCGCGCTCCAGAAGCTGCTTGAAGCGCTCCTCCTCCAGACGCATGGTCTCGCGGATCAGCGCTTCCGACTGCACCAGCTCCGGATAGGCCGCACCCATCTGACGCACCAGGGCCGGCACCAGACGCCAGAACACGGGCTCGGTGGTGCCCATCATGTGCAGATGGCGCATGGCGCGGCGCATGATCCGGCGCAAAACGTAGCCGCGCCCTTCCTTGGACGGCAGCACCCCGTCGGCGATCAGGAACGAGGACGAACGCAGATGGTCGGCCACCACGCGATGGCTGGTGCGGAACGGACCGTCCGGCTCCTGCCCGGTGGCCTCGGCCGAGGCCAGGATCAGCGCGCGCAGCGTATCGGTATCGTAGTTGTCGTGCTTGCCCTGCAGGATCGCGGCGAAGCGCTCCAGGCCGAGACCGGTATCGATCGACGGCCGCGGCAGCGGCGAACGCGTGCCCGGCGGGTCCTCGTAATACTGCATGAAGACCAGGTTCCAGATCTCGATGAACCGGTCGCCATCCTCGTCCGGAGAACCGGGCGGTCCGCCGGGGATGTGGTCGCCATGGTCGAAGAAAATCTCAGAGCACGGACCGCACGGGCCGGTATCGCCCATGCGCCAGAAATTGTCTGAGGTCGGGATGCGGATGATGCGGCTGTCCGGCAGACCGGCGATGCGCTTCCACAGCGAGGCCGCCTCGTCGTCCTCGGAATAGACCGTCGCGAGCAGGCGATCGGCCGGCAGGCCGAACTCGCGCGTCACCAGGTTCCAGGCCAGCTCGATCGCCAGCGGCTTGAAGTAGTCGCCGAACGAGAAATTGCCGAGCATCTCGAAGAAGGTGTGATGCCGGGCGGTATAGCCGACATTGTCGAGATCGTTGTGCTTCCCGCCGGCACGGACCACCTTCTGCGCCGTGGTGGCGCGCTGGTAGGGCCGGGTCTCCTGGCAGGTGAAGACGTTCTTGAACTGGACCATGCCTGCGTTGGTGAACAACAGGGTCGGGTCGTTGCGCGGCACCAGCGGGCTGCTCGGCACGATCCGATGATCGTTCCGGGCGAAATAATCGAGGAAGGTGGCGCGGATATCGTTGGAGGAGGCCATGGCGCGGCGAGATGGTCCTGAACGTGACGTGTTCACCTAGCGCACGGACCGCCGCGGTGAAAGGGCACCCCGTAACGGACGCGTTCCAAACCGGCCGCTTCCTCGCGCGTCAGGGCAGTGGAACGGGAGAAACGGTGGGAATGGCGGAGGCGGACGAGGCCCTGGCCGCGATCGGCGTGTTGCCGGACGCGGAGATCGAACCGGCGATGGCGGCCCTTCAACTCGCACGCCTCGATGCGCCGGGCGCGGAGTGGAACGACGCCTCCGCCCATCTCTCCGAGCTCGCGCGCGATGCCGCGGCGATCGGCGCGGTGATGGGCGGCCGCACCGCAGAGGCGCGGATCGGCGCACTCGCAGGCCTGCTGCATGCGCGTTACGGCTATCGCGGCGACAGCGAAACCTATGACGACCTCGCCAACGCCAATCTGATCCGGGTAATCGAACGCAGGCGCGGCCTGCCCGTGGCCCTGGGAATCCTGTGGCTGCATTGCGTGCGCGCCGCGGGATGGGACGCGCACGGCGTCGATTTCCCCGGCCATTTCCTGCTGTCGGTCCAGTCGGGCACCCGCCCCGGCATGCGCATGCGACAGCCGCGCAGCACGCTGGTGGACCCGTTCGCGCAGGGCGTCACGCTCGGCAATGCGCGACTCCTGTCCATGCTGGACGCCACCGGAAGCAGCGCCACCACGATCGGCCCCGGCCTGACCAGGCCGATGTCCACGCGCGCCGTTCTGCTGCGGCTGCAGCGGAACATCGTCCAGCGGCGGCTGATGGCAGGCCAGTTGCGCGGCGCCCTCGGGTCGCTGGAAGGCATGCTGCTGATCGCGCCGGAGGTGATGTCGAACTGGCTCGACGCGGCCGAACTCAACCGCTCGCTGGGGAGGCCCGGTCAGGCCGTGCTGTGCCTGGAACGAATCCTGGAAACGGCGCCCGACAGCGAAGCGGCGCGAATCGCCCGGCTGAAACTGGCCGAACTGCGTCCGGATCGCTGAGCGCGACCGTCGGACCCTCCGCCTTAAACGGCGTCGCGGAACACGACACGGCGAGACAGGCCGAAATTGGCGAACATCCCCGCCAGAGACCCGGCGGCCAGAGGCAGCACCGGATAGGCCGCGCAGAACGGCGAGGCCCAGACCAGGGAGAACATCATGCCGCGATTGATCGCGAACCCGAACAGATTGGCGCCGAGAAACGTCAGCCATTGCCGGAACAGCCCGTCCTCTCCCGCGCAACCGCGGAAGGTCCAGAGACGGTTCAGCATCCAGTTCATGGTCGCCGCGACCAGATAGGCGGCAAGCGCTGCGATCGTCAGCCCTACGAACGGCTTCAGGGCATAGACCGTCGCCGCATCCCACAGGAAACCGAGACCGCCCACGGTTCCGAACCGCAGAAGCTGCGCCGCCAGTTTCAGCCACTGGCTCTGCCGGCTGCTGACGGCCGCGATCACCGGATCGGCGATCGGGCTCCCGGCATCGGGAAGGAGAGGGTCGTCCGGAAGGAGATCGATCGAGGCGCTGGTCACGGGCGGATCGGTATCGCGTGGCTGGAGCGGAGACAAGAAAAGAGTGGCCCGGATACGAGAAAGGGGCGCCCGAGGGCGCCCCTTCCGTCGTTCAGTCCCGAAGAGGACGAGATCAGTGCAGGATGATCTCGACGCGACGGTTCTGCGGCTCGCGGGTGTTCGGGCCGGTGGCGACGAGCGGGTGGGTCTCGCCGTAGCCATGGATGTCGATCGCCGCACCCGGGACGCCGTCACGGATCAGCTCGGCCTTCACGCTCTGAGCGCGACGGACGGACAGGCCCTGGTTGTAGCGAGCGCCACGAGCGCCGCCATGGATCGAGGAGTTGTCGGTGTAGCCGTTGACCTCAATGCGGGTGGTCTGCACGTGGGTCGACGCCTGGGCGGCCTGAGCGACGATCTCACGAGCGCGCGGGGTCAGGTCCGAACGATCCCAGTCGAAGAACACCAGGTAGGTGCGAGCCTCGGCCGGCGGAGCAGCCGGGACAACCGGCGGCGGCGGCGGCGGCGGCGGCGGGGCGGTGTCGAACGCGTACCGAACACCCAGCATGAAGCTGTGGTTGAACTGGTCGTTGAAGTCCGCGTTGCCCTTGTGGACGCCGGTCCGCGTGTAAGCGGTGGACTGATAGGCCTCCTGGTCCAGCTGGCCGAGGAAGCGGTACTCGGCGGTCACGGCCAGGCCGGGGACCGGAGCAATGTTGTAGGCGGCGCCGATGATGCCCTGGTAGGCGAAGGAGCCGTTGGTGCCGCCGGTGCGGTTCACGTTGCCGTTGGTGTAGGTCGTGGTGAACGGCGACAGGTGGTTCCACATGTAGCCGGCGCCGACGCCGACATACGGGGTGACCGGGGAGGCGATGCCGAACTGGTTCAGGTCGATGTCATACAGCACGTTCACCAGCGCGCCGTAGCTCTCGGCATGGCCGCTCGTCACGCCCGGCACCGGGGTGCCATGACGGTGGTTCACGTTGTTGTAGTAGTACGCGCCCTGGAGTTCAGCGCGCAGGCCGTTGCCGAAGCCCCAGCCGGCGGCGCCGGAACCGTTGAACCCGTCGCCGAAGCGGAAGGTCGACTTGCTGCCAGCGGTCGTGTTGCTGCGGCCGTCGGCCACGGTGGTCGGGCTGTAATGCGCGCCCTGGCTCTGACGCAGGTTGTAGCCAGCGCCGAGGCTGACATACGGGCCGACGATCGGCTGGGCGACCGCGACGGCGGTGCTCGCCGCCAGCAGGGTTGTTGCAAGTAGTGCCGTGCGCAGACGCATTGTCTCGTCCTTCTTGATCCGTTCGATCGGCCGCCAACCATCGGCAGCACAAACTCATCGGGATGCGTAAGCACCGTATAGTTCCTTCGGTTGCCGATGGAGAGACCGTGAGTGCGGTCGTAATCCATTCGGTTTGTGCACCGTGTCATTGCCGCCACAGTCAGGTTCGTTATCGGAACGAAAACCACGAAAACCGTGTCCCGTATCGGTTTTGAAACGGGGTGCCATAGTTCTGACATGGTTCCCACACGTTTACGTGAGCAAACCTGTTGCGCGGAAGTTACGGACTATTTACTTGCCGTGGTATTCGCATCACAGATGTGAACCCGGCGCATGGCGTCACCCGCCGATCGTCAACGCCGCGTCATCGCCCGCCAGTACGGACAGCACATCGTCGCGCCCCACATCGGCGCTGGTGAACGCCTCGCCGATCCCCCGGACCAGCACGAAGGACAACGCGCCGTCGCGCATCTTCTTGTCGCGCCCCATGTGCGCGACGAGCCGTTCCGCATCGAGCGGACGGCCGCAATCCGCCAGACGCCATTTCAGCCCTACGCCCTGCAGATGCCGCGCCACCCGCACCACATCCTGGCCGGAACACAGGCCCAGCCTGTGCGACAGCCGGAACGCCAGCACCAGCCCGATCCCCACCGCCTCGCCATGCAGCAGCGTGCCGTCGAACCCCATCTCCGCCTCGAGCGCATGCGCGAAGGTATGGCCCAGGTTCAGCAGCGCCCTGCCGTCGTTCGGCTTTTCTTCCCGCTCGTCGTCGCCCACCACACGCGCCTTGAAGGCGCAGGCGAGACGCACCGCCTCCGCCTGCAGCGCGGCATCGCCGCCCAGCAACGCCGCGGCATGCGACTCGCACCAATCGTAGAGCGGCACGTCGCCGATCAGCCCGGCCTTCACGATCTCCGCATAGCCGGCCCGCAACTCGCGAATGGGAAGTGTCGCCAGAACGTCCGTATCCGCCAGCACCGCGATCGGTTGGTGGAACGCGCCGAGAAGGTTCTTGCCGGCCTTCATGTTGATGCCGGTCTTGCCGCCGACGCTCGAATCGACCTGCGCCAGCAGGGTCGTCGGCACCTGGACGAACGGCAGGCCGCGCATCACCGAGGCCGCGACGAACCCGGCCAGATCGCCGATCACCCCGCCGCCCAGAGCGATCACCGTGGTGCGACGCTCCACCCCCAAAGCCAGCATGCGATCCGCCAGATCGCCGAACCCGGCCAGACTCTTCGACGCCTCGCCCGGCGGCACCACCAGGAACTCCGCCCGGATCCCCGTCGCCGCCAGACCGTCCATCAGCGCTTGCAGATGCAACGGCGCAACGGTCGAATCCGTCACCACCACGACCCGCTTCTGCGGCAGAACCGGCGTCAGCAGCGCTCCCGCCCGCCCGAGCAGCCCCGCGCCGGTGATCACCTCGTAGCGTCGTCCGGGCAGCGACACCTCCAGCCTTCGCGGCGGAACATGCGCCTCCAGCGCCTCCGCGACGCGCTCCGTGGTGCGCTCCACCCCGTCATCGGTGCAATCCACGATCATGTCGGCCTCGGCATAGAAAGGGTGGCGGCGCTCGATCAGCCCCGCCAGGATCTCGCGCGGCTGGCCGGTCTGCAGCAAAGGGCGATGGCTGCGCCCGGCCGTGCGCTTCACCAGCAGGTCGAGCGGGCAGCGCAGCCACACGGAGCGCGCGGTCTGCCGCACCATCTCGCGCGTCGCGGCATCCATGAACGCGCCGCCCCCGGTCGCCAGAACGATCGGTGCACCCCCCAGCAGCCGCCGGATCACGCCCTGCTCGCCCCGCCGGAACTCGGCCTCGCCGTAGCGGGCGAACAACTCGGCGATGGTGATCCCCGCCGCGCGCTCGATTTCCACGTCCGCATCGTGGAACGGCAGCCCCAGACGTGTCGCCAGGCGCCGTCCGACCGTGGTCTTGCCAGCCCCCATCAATCCGACCAGCACGATCGAGCGCTGGTCTTTCGACGAAGACGCTGGGGAAACGAGGGCGGTGGCAGGAAGCGGCCGGCCGATCTCCCCGGCAGGAAGGGTGCGTGACATGAACCGATTCCTACCATAGAGCCTGCCCGGCAACCATGCCGCGACCGGGTTCCCCGGAGCCGGCGCGGGGGCAGCGTTTCACCGCCGGGGAGGCACCATGCGCCGGATTCTCGCCATCCTGTTCCTCACCATCGTGGTGCTTCTGGCCGGTGGCTTTCTCTACCTGGGCTTGTTTCCGCCGCACGTCGTGCCGCAGCCGGTGCATGTGACGGTGGCCCCGGCGACCCTGGCGCCCGGTGGCTGATCCTGGCACACCGATGCGCAACCAGCACGCCGAAGCGTTTCTGGAGATGCTCGCCGCAGAGCGCGGCGCGTCTCCGGCCACGCTGAAGGCCTACGCCGCCGATCTCGCCGATTTCGAACAGTTCCTCGGCGAGGGCGAAGAGGCCGGCGCAGCGCAAATCGGCGCCTATATGGCCGATCTCGCCGGCCGCGGCCTGTCCGCGCGCACGGCGGCGCGCCGCCTGTCCTGCCTGCGCCAGTTCCATCGCTTCCTGGTCCGCGAGGCGGTGTCGGACAGCGATCCCACCGCGCGGATCGAAACCCCGCGCGCACGCCGCACCCTGCCGCGCGTCCTCAGCGAGGCGGAAGTCTCCCTGCTGCTGCGCTCGGCCGGCCCGGAGGGCGGCCCCGGCGGCCTTCTCTCCGCCGCCCGACAGCCGGTCGCCGCCGCCGCTCTCGAACTGCTCTATGCGACCGGCCTGCGAATCTCCGAACTCCTGTCCCTCAGGCGCGCCGCCTTCGCCGGCGACGCCGCGGCGCTGCTGGTGCGCGGCAAGGGCGGACGCGAGCGTCTGGTGCCGCTGTCCGAACCGGCCCGCGATGCGGTTCTCGTTCTGCTGGAACGCGACGGGCGCGACGCCGGACCGTTCCTGTTTCCCGGCCGAGACCGCCGCGCAGCGCTCACCCGCCAGGGCTTCGACAAGATCCTCGCCGACGTGGCCCGCTGCGCCGGCCTCGACCCCGTTCTGCTGCATCCGCACATGCTGCGCCATTCCTTCGCCAGCCACATGTTGGCCCACGGCGCCGATCTGCGCAGCCTGCAGCGCCTGCTCGGCCATGCCGACATCGCCACCACCCAGATCTACACCCACGTGCTCGCCGAACGGCTGCAAAAGCTGGTGGAGCAGCACCATCCGCTGGCGGTCGCCGCAGTCGGGGACTTCGCGGGCGGCCGAACTGTGCTAAAGCGCGAGAACGATGCGTCAATTCCTTGATTTCGAGAAGCCGGTCGCCGAACTGGAGACCAAGATCGACGAGCTCCGGCTCCTGTCCGCCCCCGCGGAAGGCGGCGGGCGCCCTGCCGGCGATGCCAATCCCGTGCAGATCGGCGACGAGATCGCCAAGCTGCAGGAAAAGGCTGACAAGCAGCTCCGCGCCACCTACGCCAAGCTCACGCCCTGGCAGAAGGTGCAGGTCGCGCGTCACGCGCAGCGGCCGCACGCGCTCGACTACATCCGCACCCTCATCACCGATTACATGCCGCTGGCCGGCGACCGCTCCTTCGCGAACGACGAGGCCGTGGTCGGCGGCATCGGCCGCTTCGAGGGCCGTTCGGTGGTCGTGATCGGCACCGAGCGCGGCTCCGATCTCGACACCCGCCTCAAGCACAATTTCGGCATGGCCCGGCCCGAAGGCTACCGCAAGGCGGTGCGTCTGGTGGAACTCGCCGGCCGGTTCGGCCTGCCGATCCTCAGCTTCGTCGACACGCCCGGCGCCTTTCCCGGCATCGACGCCGAGGCGCGCGGTCAGGCCGAAGCAATCGCCCGCTCGATCGACGCCTGCCTGGCATCCCCGGTGCCGATCCTGGCCACGGTGATCGGCGAGGGCGGTTCTGGCGGCGCCATCGCCCTGGCCGCCGGCGATCGCGTGTTCATGCTCGAACACGCGATCTATTCGGTGATCACCCCCGAAGCCTGCTCGTCGATCCTGTGGCGCGACACCAGCCAGGCCACCACCGCCGCCGAAGCCCTGCGTCTCACCGCGCAGGATCTGAAACAGTTCCGTCTGGTGGACGAGATCGTGCCCGAGCCGCTCGGCGGCGCGCATCGCGATCCGGATGCCGCCATCCGCAATGTCGGTCAGCTGATCCGTCAGGCGCTGCCGGGCTTGTGCCAGCTCGATCCAGCCGCCCTGCGCGCGCAACGACGTGAAAAATACCTCGCCATGGGCCGGCTCGGCTCTTAACCGGCCGGAAACCAAACCCGTCCTATCCTCCTCCCGACGCAGGAGAGGAGGTCGGGATGCGTGTGCTGGAAGCGGTGAAACGGGTCAGGGACGGCACGCTCGCTCTGCCCGAACTCTGGTCGATCGCCACGCGCCCGGAACGCGTCACCGTCGCCCTGATCCTGGGCCTGCCGGCCGAACTGCCGAAACAGGCCGCCACGCCCGCCGCGGCATGGAACGCGATCAATCGCCGCCAGCAGATGATGGTCCTGAACTACGCCCCAGACCGGATCAAGGCGCGGTTGCCGACGGCACTCAGGCCGCCGCTGCGCCTGATCCCGGCAGAGGCCGCGCCATCCCGCCGTCAGGCCGGGCTTACGGGATGAAGTAGAACGGGTTCGGCAACTGGAACCCCCGCATCGCGTGCCCGCCGGACAGGTCGGAACGCTGGTCGCCCACGGTCGCGACGATCGTGTAGCCCTGCTTCTCGATCTCGGCCCGCGCCGGCGCCTTGAAATCGGCAGCGCTCTTGTACCAAGAGCCCACCGGTTCCAGCACCAGCCCGGCCCAGTTCGCATAGCCCGCCTTGCTGAGATTGGCGGCCGTGGCGGCGCGCACATCCTCGTTGCGGCCGGTGATGAAGAACACCGCCACACCCAGGCGCTGCGCCCGGCGCGCCAGCTCCAGCGTCGGCGCGATCGCGGGCGCCTGCGCCAGTTTCTCCCAGGCACCGAAGCCGCACGGCCCTTTCGGCAGCCGGTCGCACGACCCGTCGGTGAAGAACCCGAACCCGTTGGCGCGCTGCTCGTCCCAGTTCGACAGCGAGGTCTCGTCGATATCCAGCACCAGCGCCGGCTTGCGCACATGCGGCGCCTGCGCCGCGATCCAGTCGCCCGCTTCCGTGTCCACCGCCGCGATGTCGCGCTCGTAGCGGCCGGAATCGTGATAGGCGACTGCGCGCTTCTCGGCGTCCGCGATGTTCTCCGGCTCTGACCATCCGGCGGGTGTCGGCGCGATCGGCGTTCCGGCGGCGTGTGCGGCGACACTCAGGAAACCGGCAAGGCCGGCGCAGGCGAGGGCGTATTTCAAGGCAGGCATATCCGATCAGCCATTATGAGGCGGAGTGTAGGTCGCGCCCGGCTGCAAGCGGGTCACGTAGGGCCCGGTCCAGTCGCGTTCGAAAATCGCGTTTAGCGTGGCCGCGGGCGCCGCACCATGCACCAGCACGGACGCATCCACGGTGTTGTTGAAATAGCTCCATTCCCAGTTGCCGGTGCCGATGAACACGCTGTCGTCGTCCGCCACCGCGTATTTGCAGTGCTCGACCCGGGCATAGGGGATATGGCCGCTCGCCAGTTCCGGCACGGTGCTGAACCGCACCTCGATCCCCGGCATTGCCGCCAGGCTCTTCAGATAAGATTGCGACGGCTCCGTCAGGGACCAGTCCGCCACCACGATCTGCACGCTCACGCCGCGCGCCGCCGCATCGCGGATCGCCGAATCCAGCTCCGGCCACCACCCTTTCGCGCCGTAGCCCTTCAACGCGCTCAACGTCATCACCTGGATGCGCAGCCTGTGTCGCGCGGCCGCGATCATGTGGATCAGCGCCGGCTGCTCCGCCGTCAGGAAGGACGGCATCATCTCCGGCGGGCTGAAGGCCGGAAACGCGATCAGCGACCCGTCCAGCAGAACCGGATCGTTCTCCGTCGCCGGCCGGAACGGCGCGGGCAGAGCCGCCGCCTTCTGCGCCTTCGGCAGTTCCTCGCCCTGCGCCAGCGCCCACAGCTCGGCGAAATCGGCCTCGAAACTGGCGCCGAACCGCGGATCGACGATCTCGGCGCCGATCTCGTGGATCTGCTCCAGGGCGCGCCAATCCCAGTTCTGGCTGCCGACGAACACCTTTTCGCCATCCACGATCATGTATTTGGCATGCAGCACGCCGCCGGTCAGGGCGCCGGTCGGCAGAATGGCGATCTCCAGATTCGGCACGCCCTTCAGCCGTTCGATCGACGGGCCGGTCTCGCGCATGAAGGCGCGCCCAACCAGCAGCCGCACCTTCACCCCGGCCCGCGCCCGCTCGATCAGCCGGTCCAGCACCGGCGCCATCGCCTTGCCCGGCTTGTCGGTGATGTAGAACGCGGCGACGTCGATGCTGTGCTGGGCGCCCCCGATCATGTCGAGCCACACCGCCTGCGTCCGGGGAACGCCCGGCTGGCCGTAGATCGAGGTCTCCGGAACGCTTTCCACGATCCGGAATGCCGGGTCCGCCCAGGCCAGGCGGACGGGAAGGGCGGAAACAACCAGCGCGGAGGCGAGCAGCAGGGGGCGGATCATGGCCGAAACAAAACCATCCGTGTCGCCGCCACGCCAGCCCCGCAGGCCGGGTTTTCCGTCAGGGCGCCGGTTCGCCGTCGATCGGTTCGCGCCCCAGACCGGCGATCAGCGCCCGCAGCGCCTGCTGCACCGCGTCGAGCCCCGCCGCGTCCGTGCCCTTCGCCACCAGGGCCACGCCGCGACGCCCGTCCGGCCGCTCGAACGGATAGGAGCCCAGATCGAGCGTCGGATGCGCGTGCTGGATCGCCTCGAGCCCAGCCGCCAGCGCGCCTTCGCCCAGCCGTTCGGCATGCACCGCTACCATCCGGACCGGCTCGAACCGGCCGAGCGACGGCTCCAGCGCCTCGAACATCGCCTGCATGATGCGCGGCACGCCGGCCATCACATGCACGTTGCCGATGGTGAAGCCCGGCGCCACCGACACGCTGTTCGGAATCGGCACCGCCCCGCGCGGCAGCGTCGCCATCCGGCGCCGCGCGGCGTTGAACTCGCCCGCCCCGAACAAAGCTTCCAGCTTTTCCATCGACTCCTGGTGCGGCTCCCAAGGCACTCCGAACGCCTCGGCCACGCAGGGGCTGGTGATGTCGTCATGGGTCGGCCCGATGCCGCCGGTGGTGAATACATAATCGAACCGCGCCCGCAGCTCGTTCACGGTGCCGATGATCGTGTCCGCCACGTCCGGGATCACGCGCACCTCGCGCACGGCGATGCCCAGCGCCCCCAGACGGCGCGCCAGGAACTGAACGTTGATGTCCTGGGTGCGCCCGGACAAGATCTCGTTGCCGATCACCAGGATGGCGGCGACAGGGGCCGGAACGGGGGAGGGCGGGTTGCTCATGGATCTCCTCGTGGCTTCGGCGAGCCGTTCCGGCCAGCCCGGCGTTTCCGTCCGGCGGGACGATGCTCTACACAGTCGCGGCAAAGGAAAGCGCGGCCGATGACCCTGTTCCCCGAACCATCCTGCATATGGGACCTCCAAGCCGAACTTGGCGAGGGCCTCGTCTGGATGGAGCGCGAAGCCGCGCTCTACGGCGTCGATATCATCGGCAGGCTGGTCTACCGCTTCCACCCCGACTCCGGCGAACGCACCGTATGGGACGCACCGGCCCGGCCGACCTTCCTGGTGCCGGACGCGGAAGGCCATCTGCTCTGCGGCTGCGCCGACGGCCTCCGCACGTTCGACGGCAGCACCGGAACCTTCGGCCCGCTGGTGCCGGTGGAATCCTTCCTCCCGGACAACCGCCTCAACGACGCCTGCGCCGACAAGCAGGGGCGGCTCTGGTTCGGCTCCATGCACGATCCCGAAACCGAGGCCAGCGGCTCGCTCTACCGCCTCGACAACCGGCACGGCGCGGAACCGGTGCAGATGGACACCGGCTACATCGTCAGCAACGGCCCGGCGATCGACCCGCTCCGCAACCGCCTCTACCACAACGATTCCGTCCGCCAGACCGTCGTCCTGTTCGATCTGGCCGAGGACGGCACCCTGTCGAACAAGCGCATCTTCGCCCAAATCGAGACCGGCTATCCCGACGGCATGACCGTGGACCGGGACGGCTTCCTTTGGGTCGCCCTGTTCGCCGGCGGCGGCGTGCAACGCTTCGCCCCTGACGGCACCAGGGACCGCTTCGTCCCGCTCCCCGCCTCCAACATCACCAAGATCGCCTTCGGCGGCCCCGATTACCGCACCGCCTTCGTCAGCAGCGCCCGCAAGGGTCTCAGCCCCGAAGCTCTCGCCGCCCAGCCGCTCGCCGGCGGCCTGTTCCGCTTCGAGGTCGAAACCCCCGGCCAACCGCCGTGCGTGTTCCGCGCCTGAATGCGAGCCACCATCGGAACCAGAAGCGGTGTTCTTTCTTGAAAGAAAGAACCAAAGAACTTCTGTTTGTTTGATCGGTACAAGCTGGAAGCTGACGATTTCAACAATCAGAAGCCTTCTTTTTCTTCAGAAAAAGAAGGCTTCTGACGTTTCCAATCCAGAACGCTCCCTAGAGCAGATCCCGCAACAACGGTACCAGCGGCTTGTCCGCATCCGGCATCGGATAGCGGTCGAGCTGCTCGGCCGAGGCCCAGGCCAGGGTCTGGCCTTCCCGCGCCACCGGCACGCCCTTCCAGCGCCGGCACACGTAGAGCGGCATCAGCAGATGGAATTTCGCGTAGGGGTGCGACGCGAAGGCGAACGGCGCCAGACAGGCCTCGCCGACATCGAGCCCCAATTCCTCGGCCAGCTCGCGCACCAGCGCCTGCTCCGGCGTCTCGTCCGGCTCGACCTTGCCGCCCGGAAACTCCCACAGCCCGGCCATCGCCTTGCCTTCCGGACGGCGCGCCAACAATACGCGCCCATCCGAATCGATCAGCGCGCAAGCCGCCACCAGCACGGTGCGACGCTGCACCGGCACGGCCTCGGCGTTCACCTCGACCGGCGGCGGCTCCGGTGCCGCGGGATGCAGATCGTCATGCCGCGCCTCGAACAACAGCACGGGATGCTCGCCGCCACGCGCCAGGAACGGCAGGCGGCCGCTGCCGCATTCGCGGAACCCGATCCGGCGCAGAACGGCGGCCGAGGGCGGGTTGTCGCTGGCGACCCGCGCCGTCAGACGGTCGATCTCCAGATTGGCCAGCGCCCAGTGCGACAAGCGCCCGACGGCTTCTCCGGCCACGCCGTTGTTCCAGAACTTGGCGCCCACCCAGTAGCCGATATCGCCGGACCGGGTCTGCGCATCGACGCGGATGCCGATGCAGCCCAGCAGACGCTCCGGCGTCGCATCCGGGTCGATGATGGCGAAATGCCAGGCGCGCCCATCGAGACGCTGCGTCTCGGTCGAGGCGATCCACTCATCCGCCAGGCTGCGCGGATACGGAAACGGCAGCGTGGACAGCATGCGCACCACGCTCCAGTCGTTGACCAGACGGTGGATCGCTTCGGCATCGCCGGGCAGGAGCGGACGCAAGGAGAACCGGCGCGTCCGCAGAACCGGTCCGGCCGCGCCGGTCCCGTTCCGCTCGCCCTCCGGCCCCGTGCCGCCCGGCTCAGGCCGGTTCGGCGGAACCATGAATGCCGCGTTCGGCCAGAAGTCCGCGAAGGGTGCGGATCACGGGGAACACTTCCTGGTTCCAGTCCTCGCCCTGGGCGTCGTGCGCCGCCTGTTCCAGCTCCACGATGTCGCGGTCCTCGCGGAAGATGCGCTCGGTGAACAGCACCAGCAGCGGCCAGGCCGCATCCAGAACGAACGGGATCTTCGGCTTGCGGACGGACAACAGCCCGAACACGCGATTGCGCTTCTGTTCCTTATCGAGCGGCACGTAGACGATCCACAGATCCATCACCGGCGGCTCGCCCTCGGTCTGGATGCGCAGGGTCTGGTACGGATACTCGGTGCGCACCGTCATCACGTCGCGCTCGAGCTCGTTCTTGATGCCCGAACGACGCTCGCCGAAGATCAGGGCCTCGCCCAGAGGCTGCGACCCGCCGGTGCGCTTGAACGAGTATTTCACCTCGCACCAATCCTCGCCGCGGGACTGGCCGAGAACGCGGGGCTTCATCTGCCCCATCTGCTTCGAGTGCATGAACTGATGGTTCATATCCATCAGGTTCTCGTGCATGAACGAGTAGTGGCAGCCCACCTCGCGGCCGAAACGGCGCGTCTTGTAGGCCGGATCCGCCACGGAACCGAGGCCGGGCAGGGGAGTCTCCTCGGCCAGGGCTGGATCGCCCGGGAACACCAGGATCAGCCCGTTCACTTCCCGCACGGGATAGGAGCGCACGCCGTTCGGCATCCGGTCCTTGCCGAGATACGGCACGTCCACGCAGGCCCCGGTCTGGGCATAGGCCCAGCCGTGATAGGCGCAGCGCACCGCGCAGCCATCGACCTTGCCCTTGCTCAGCGGCACCTGGCGATGCGCGCAACGATCCTCCAGCGCGAAGACCGGTCCTTCCTTGGGCCGCACCAGAACGATCGGCTCGCCGGCGAAGGCGCAGGCCAGAACGCCGCCTTTCTTCAGCTCGCGCGACCAGGCCAGCGGATACCAGTGATCAGGATGGGCGCCCACGCGACGCAGATCGGGCTCGCCGCACAGAGCGGGATCGGGCTGCAGGCGAACCGGCGGAACGGTGTGGTTCATCTGTCCTCGTGGCGTTGGCGCGAAACCGAGAGTGGTCATACGAGCCGCCCCGAAACAAGCGGCCCGATGCCGGAAAATTACGGCGGGTTCATCACGAACACAGGGTCGGCCTCGTGACGGCGCATCACCAGCGTGCCGGCCATCAGATCGTGCAGCGCCTGCTTGCGGCGCGTCCAGCCGGCCATCAGGAAGCCGATGCAGAAGATCAGCCAGGACACGTATTTGCCGGCATAGCGACCGAGCGCGCGGCCCAGACCGATCCGGCGACCGTGCAGATCGGTCACCCTCATGCCGCAGATCCGCTTGCCCAGCGTCGCCTGCCAGCGCGACGATTCCAGCAGCGCGAAATAACAGACCGCCAGCGCGATCGCGAGAAGCCCGCTTTCCTGGCCGTAGGTGTGCCAGTGCAGATGCGGCGCCTGGTTCACCGTCACCGAATAATCGATGGTCGAGAACGGCCCGTCCTGCACCACCCCGTTATCGTCCTGGAACGACACGCCGAAGTGGCGCATCCCGGTCACCAGAAGCAGGACCCGCTCCAGTACGGCCAGGATCAGCATGTCGAGAATGAACGCCAGCACCCGCCACCAGAACCCGGCATAGCCCCACACCAGGGCGGGCGGCGACATCGTCGTCGCGGGAGGCATGGACCCGTTGCCGAAGGCGCCGCTCATGCTGTCCTAGCTCCGATAGCTGCCGTTGATGTCGATGTAGCCATGCGTCAGGTCGCAGGTCCATGCGTGGCCGCGCCCCTGGCCGATGCCGAGATCGATCTCGATGCCGATCTCCTGCCCGCGCATATGCGCCACGACCGGCGCCTCGTCGTAGCCCGGAACGATCGTCCCGGCCCGCGCCATCCAGGTGCCGCCCACGGCGATCGACAGCGTGTCGCGATCGGCCGGCTCGCCGCTCTTGCCCACCGCCATCACGATGCGGCCCCAGTTGGCGTCCTCGCCGGCGATCGCGGTCTTCACCAGCGGCGAGTTCGCCACCGCCATCGCCACGCGCTGCGCCGATTCGTCCGAGGCCGCACCGCTCACCGCGATCCGCACCAGCTTCTGCGCCCCTTCGCCGTCGCGGATCACCTGCAACGCCAGATCCAGCATCAGCCCGTCCAGCGCCGACGCGAACTCCCTCAGCGCCGGATCTTCCGCTCCCTCCGGCGCCGCATTCCCGGCCTGGCCGGTGGCGAACAACAGAACCGTGTCGCTGGTCGAGGTGTCGGAATCCACCGTGGTGCGGTTGAACGACCGGTCCACCGACCGCTTCAACAGCGTCTGCATCACCGCAGACGGCAGCGCCGCGTCGGTGGCGACGAAACACAGCATGGTCGCCATGTCCGGCGCGATCATGCCGCTGCCCTTGGCGATGCCCTGGATCACCACCTCGGTCTCGCCGATCCGGGTCCGCGCGACGGCCCCTTTCGGGAAGGTGTCGGTGGTCATGATGCCGCGCGCCGCCGCTTCCCAGTTCGCCTCGGACAGCTCCGGCAGCATGGCGGGCAGGGCGGCGGTGATGCGCTCGAACGGCAGAACCTCGCCGATCACCCCGGTCGAGGACAGGAACACCTCGGCCGGCGTGCAGCCGAGCAACGCCGCCGCCGCATCCGCCGTCGCGGCGCAGGCATCGCGCCCGGCTCTGCCGGTGAACACGTTGGCATTGCCGGCATTCACCACCAGACCGCGCGCCACGCCGCCGACCAGGCTGGCGCGGCACCAATCCACCGGCGCCCCCGGGCACAGATTGCGCGTGAACACGCCCGCGACCGTCGTACCCGGCGCGAACGCCGCCAGCACCAGATCGGTGCGGTCGCGATAGCGGATGCCGGCCGCCGCCGCGGCGAAGCGGACCCCCGGAACGGTCCCCAGGGACGGAAACGGAACGGCGAGCGGGGAACGGGCGATCGACTTGGCCATGGCGCGTCCAAAACAAATGAAAACGGCGACGGGCTATCGGCCCGCCTCAGGAACACATGAAAACGGCAGGCTGTGGGCCTGCGCCAGAATCGGAGGAAAGCGGCAATGGATTGCGCGCTCGCCCCGAGAAACAAACGAAGAGAGCGGCGTGCTGTAGGCTCGCTCCAGTAACGAAACAAAGCGGCGACGGGCTGTAGGCCCGCTCCAGAAACGCATAAAGACGGCGACGAGCTGTAGGCGCGCCCCAGAAAACATGAAACCGGCGGCGGGCTGTACCCCGCCCCGGGAACACATGAAAATGGCGGCGGGCTGTAGGCCCGCCGCCACCGGGCGTTCAGGATGGAAGGGCGTCAGTTGCCGTTCGGCGGCGTGGCGCCCGGCGTGGTCGGCGCCGCGGCCTGGGCCGGAACCGGCGAAGACCCGGCCGGAGCGGAAGAGGCCGGCGCCGGCTTGTCCGAAGCGGGCGTGCCGTCCGGGTTGAAGCGCTGCACCTTCACCTGCGCCACCGCCTTGTCCACGGCGGCATGCACGCCGTCCTGGATCAGCTTCTGGCGGATCTGCGCGGCCACGGTGTCGAAGGCGGGCGGGGTCGAGGTCCGGGTGTCGAGCACCTGGATCACATGCCAGCCGTAGCGGGTATGCACCGGGGTGTCGGAAATCTGGCCCTTCTTCATCGCGAAGGCGGCGTTGGAGAATTCGGGCAGCATGTCGCCCTTCTTGAACCAGCCCAGATCGCCGCCGCCGGCATCCACCGACGCCTTGTCGGTGGAATATTTCTTGGCCAGCGTGGCGAAATCGGCGCCGGCCTTCAGCTGCTTGATGATGTCCTGCGCCGTCTTCTCGTCGGCCACCAGGATGTGGCGGGCATGGACCTCTTCCTCGCCCGGCTTGCCGGCGTAGTCGCGCGCATACACGTTCTTCACCGCGGCCTCGTCGGCCTGCGGACCGACGATGCGCGACAGATAGACGTTCTGCAGCGCCTGATCGGCGGCGGCCTGCATCGCCTTCTGGGCGGCCGGGTCCTTCTCCAGACCTTCCTTCTTGGCCGCGATCACCAGCGCCTTCTGGTCGATCAGCTGGTTCACGATCATCGGAAACAGCATCTGCGGCGGCACGCTGCGCATGTCTTCCGGCAGGGCCTGGGCCGCGGCGCGCACGTCGTCGAGATGGATCTGCTGGCCGTTCACCGAGGCGACGACCGGGTTGCTGTCCTTGGTCACAGGCGCGGCAGCGGCCGGCTTCGAGGAGGATTCGACGGCGCCCGCATCCTTCTTGTGCGGCGCGGCGAACGCGGCCGGCGTGAGAGCGGAAGCAGACAGGAAGAAGGCGGCCGCCGAGAAAAGGGCAGCCGGGCTGGAACGCCGCATGGGATGGAAACCTCGAGCTTTCGGTTCTCCGATGATGCCAAAACCAGACCGGGGTCACAAGCGAGGCCCCCGGCGAGCCCCAACCGGCCCCGATCGGGCCCCGGCCGCACCCCGGAAACCGGACGCTTGGTTGACCGGACACCGGGCCGGTCCTATGTGAAAACCCGCGTGGCGTCCGGCCCGAACGGTGTCGGGCGCCTGCTCGCCTGCGCCCCGCGCGCCAGTGTCATGGGCCAGCTCTTCTGGGTTCGGTGCCCCGGGATCAAGCATCCCCCGGGAGCCACGGTTCGTTCCTCGGCGGGGATGCCGGACATTGGGCGTTTGGGGCGGACGCCACCCGGAAGGCCCGCATGTTCGCTGCTCTCGCCCGTTCCCTGTTCGGCAACGCCAACGACCGCTCGCTGCGGACGCATCAGCGGCGCGTGCCCGAGATCAACGCGCTGGAACCGGCGATGCGGGCGCTGGACGACGCGCAGCTCGCCGGCAAGACCGCCGAATTCCGTCAGCGCATCGCCGCGGGCGCCAGCCTCGACAGCCTGCTGCCCGAAGCCTTCGCCGTGGTGCGCGAGGCATCCCGACGCGTGCTCGGCATGCGCCATTTCGACGTGCAGCTCATCGGCGGCATGGTGCTCCATTCCGGCCGCATCGCCGAGATGCGCACCGGCGAAGGCAAGACCCTCGTCGGCACCCTGCCGACCTATCTCAACGCGCTCTCCGGGAAGGGCGTCCACGTCGTCACTGTCAACGACTATCTCGCCCGGCGCGACTCCGAGGAGATGGGCCAGCTCTACGCCTTTCTCGGCCTCACCACCGGCGTGATCGTGCCGAACATCTCCGACCCGGAACGACGCGCCGCCTACGCTGCCGACGTCACCTACGGCACCAACAACGAATTCGGCTTCGATTACCTGCGCGACAACATGAAGTACCGGCTGGAGGACATGGTCCAGCGCGACTTCAACTACGCCATCGTCGACGAGGTGGACTCGATCCTGATCGACGAGGCCCGCACACCGCTCATCATCTCCGGCCCGGCCGAGGACAGCTCCGAACTCTACCGCTCCGTCGACGCAGTGGTGGCCGAGCTGAGCAAGGACGCGTCCTGCTACGACAAGGACGAGAAGTTCCGCACCGTGATCCTTACCGAGCACGGCACGGAAACCGTGGAGCGGATGCTGCAGGAAGCCGGCATTGTCGCCCAGGGCGGCCTCTACGACATCCACAACGTGTCCGTGGTGCATCACGTGCAGCAGAGCCTGCGCGCGCACACGCTGTTCTCGCGTGACGTCGACTACATCGTCCGCGACGGCAAGGTGGTGATCATCGACGAGTTCACCGGCCGCATGATGGAAGGCAGACGCTACGGCGACGGTCTGCACCAGGCGCTGGAAGCCAAAGAGCATCAGGAAATCCAGCAGGAAAACCAGACGCTCGCCTCCATCACCTTCCAGAACTATTTCCGGCTCTACCCGAAGCTGTCCGGCATGACCGGCACGGCGATGACCGAGGCCGACGAGTTCGCCGAGATCTACAAGCTCGACGTGGTCGAGATCCCGACCAACCTGCCGGTGCAGCGCAAGGACGGCGACGACGAGGTCTATCTCAACGAGCACGACAAGTTCGCCGCCGTCACCCGCCTGATCGCCGAAATCCACCAGACCAAACAACCGATCCTGGTCGGGACCACCTCGATCGAGAAGAGCGAGCACCTGTCGTCCCTGCTCGCCGCCGAGAAGATCCCGCACAACGTGCTGAACGCGCGCTTCCACGAGCTGGAAGCCACCATTGTCGCGCAGGCCGGCGCACCCGGCGCCATCACCATCGCCACCAACATGGCGGGGCGCGGCACCGACATCAAACTCGGCGGCAATGTCGAGATGCGCGTGCGTCAGGAACTCGCCAATCTGGACGAGGCGACCCACGCCGAGCGCGAAGCGCAGATCCGCGCCGAAGTCGCCGCCTACGCTCCCATCGTGCGCGAAGCCGGTGGCCTGTTCGTGATCGGCACCGAGCGTCACGAAAGCCGCCGTATCGACAACCAGCTCCGCGGACGCTCCGGCCGTCAGGGCGATCCGGGCGCATCCCGCTTCTTCCTGTCGCTGCAGGACGATCTCATGCGCATCTTCGGCTCCGACCGGATGGCCGGAATGCTGCAGAAGATGGGCCTGAAGCAGGGCGAGGCGATCATCCATCCCTGGATCAACCGCGCGCTGGAAAAGGCGCAGAAGAAGGTCGAAGCCCGCAACTTCGACACGCGCAAGAACCTGCTCAAATACGACGACGTCAACAACAGCCAGCGCAAGGAAGTCTACGCGCAGCGCCGCGAGTTCATGTCGTCCGACGACGTGTCCGAGATCATCGCCACCATGCGCAACGAGCTGATCGATCATGCGGTGCGCGCGCGCATTCCGGAAAAGTCGTTCGGAGAGCAGTGGGAAAGCGAAGCGCTGCGCGAGGATCTGCAGCGCCTGCTGGCGATCGATTTTCCGATCGAGGACTGGTCCAGGGAAGACGGCGTCGGCCTCACCGAAGTGCTCGAACGGGTCGAGCTGGCCGCCACGCAGTCCGCCGCGGCCAAGGCGGCGAATTTCGGCCCGTCCGTCATGCGCTACATCGAGAAGCAGCTCCTGCTCAACACGTTTGATACCGTGTGGAAGGAACATCTTCTCGCCCTGGATCAGCTCCGCCAGGGCATCTCGCTCCGCGCCTATGGCCAGAAAGATCCGCTCAACGAATACAAGAACGAGGCCTTCGCCCTGTTCAACGTCATGCTCGACGAGCTGCGCGAGCGCGTCACCGGCATGCTGTCGCGCGTCGAGATCATGCCGCCGGCCGACGATCCGTTCCCGGGCCAGGGCATCGACACGACGGTCTCCGTCACCCCGAACGGTCCTGCCGCCGCACCGATCGCCGATCACGTCACCCTGTCCGCACCGGCCGACGCCACGCTGCAACAGGTGGTGGAACCGGCGCCGGACGCGGTGCATCTGGCGCCCGCGCACCCGACGCTGACCGCCGATCCGGCGAGCTGGATCGACACGCCGCGCAACGCACTCTGCCCGTGCGGCTCGGGCAACAAATACAAGCACTGCCACGGGCGTCTCGCCTAAGGTTCCCCCGAGACCCGTCTCAGAAGAAGAAGTTCCATGGCCGGCCATTCGCAATTCAAGAACATCATGCACCGCAAGGGCGCCCAGGATGCGCGCCGTGCGAAGCAGTTCGCCAAGGTGATCCGCGAGATCACCGTCGCAGCACGCTCCGGCCTGCCCGACCCGTCCACCAACGCCCGCCTGCGCGCGGCGATGTGGGCCGCGCAGAAGGTCAACATGCCGAAGGACACGGTGGAGCGCGCCATCAAGAAGGCGAGCGGCGCCACCGCCGGCGACGACTACGTCGAGGTGCGCTACGAGGGCTATGGCATCGCCGGCGTCGCCGTGATCGTCGAGGCCCTCACCGACAACCGCAACCGCACCGCCTCCGCCGTGCGCGCCGCCTTCTCCAAGCATGGCGGCAGCCTGGGCGAAACCAACTCGGTCTCGTTCATGTTCGACCATGTCGGCATCGTCGCTTATCCGGCCTCCGTCGCCAGCGAGGACGACATGCTGGAAGCCGCGATCGAGGCCGGTGCCGACAACGTCTCCAGCACCGACGAAGGTCACGAAGTCACCTGCGCCATCGAGAACTTCTTCGGCGTGCGCGACGCGCTGGAAGCCCGGTTCGGCCAGCCGGATGTCGCCAAGCTCGACTGGCGCCCCAACGTGCTCGTCACCCTCGACGAGGAAAAGGCCGTCTCGCTTCTCAAACTCATCGACGTGCTTGACGAGGACGACGACGTGCAGGCGGTCTACGCCAATTTCGACCTGCCCGACGCGGTGGCCGAAAAACTCAGCGCGTGATCCGTCTGCTCGGCATCGATCCAGGCCTGCGCTTCATGGGCTGGGGCCTGATCGAGGTGGACGGAAACCGCCTGCGTCATATCGCCGACGGCGTGATCGCCACTACCGGCACGGACAGCGTGCCGGAGCGCCTCAAGACCCTGCACGCAGGCCTCAACCGCCTGTTCGACACCTACGCCCCGGCCGAGGCGGCGGTCGAGGAAACCTACGTCAACCGCTCTGGCTCCTCCACGCTCAAGCTCGGCTACGCGCGCGGCGTCGCCCTGCTGGCACCAGCTCTGGCCGGAATCGCCGTCGCCGAATACGGCGCGATGGAGGTCAAGCGCGCCGTGGTCGGCACGGGCGCCGCCAGCAAGGATCAGGTCGAGGTCATGGTGCGCCGGCTGCTGCCCGGCGCCGACATCAAACGTGCCGACGCCGCCGACGCCCTCGCGGTCGCGATCTGCCACGCCCATCACCGTGCCAGCCGGCTGCGCGTCGCCGCCGGCACCAGGATGGCCTGATGCAAGCGATGCCGGCGGTTCCGTCCTTTCTCCGACGTCGTCTGGTCTGGTGGCTGGGCGCGATCTCGATCGGCCTGGTCGCGATCGGTTTCGCCACCGCCGGCGACCGCGTCGCGCATTGGCGTCACGCGCTGGTGTCGCCGCATCCCTGGCTCATGCTGCTGATCGCGCCCACCGGACTCGCCGTGTCCGTGTTCCTGGCCCGCACCGTGTTTCCCGGCGCCCAGGGCAGCGGCATCCCGCAGACCATCGCCGCGCTGCAGATGCAATCCGACCGCGCCGTCGATCGCGTGCTCTCGCTCCGCATCGCCGCCGGCAAGATCCTGCTCACCATCCTCGGCCTGTTCGCAGGCGCTTCCATCGGCCGCGAAGGCCCCACCGTGCAGATCGGCGCGGCGCTGATGCACACGCTCGGGCGCTGGATGGGCCTTGCCGACGTGTCCGTGCGTCGCGGCCTGATCCTCGCCGGCGGTGCAGCAGGCATCTCCGCCGCCTTCAACACCCCGCTCGGCGGAATCGTCTTTGCCATCGAGGAACTCAGCCATTCCTTCGAGGTCCGCACCAGCGGCACCATGCTCACCGCCGTGATCCTGTCCGGCGTCACCAGCCTCGCGCTGGTCGGCAACTACACCTATTTCGGTCACACCACCGCGACGCTGCCGATGGGCATCGGCTGGGCCGCGGTGCTGGTCTGTGGCCTCGGCGGCGGTCTGGCCGGCGGCCTGTTCTCGGCGTTGCTGGTGCGCGCCGCGCGCGGACTGCCCGGCGCGTTCGGACGCTTCGTGCGCGACCGGCCGGTGCTGTTCGCCGCCCTTTGCGGCCTCCTGCTCGCACTGATCGGCATCTGGACCGACGGCGCCACCTACGGCACCGGCTACGCCCAGGCGCGGCACATGGTCGACGGCGACGAGCAGTTCGGCCGTTTCTTTCCGGCCTGGAAATTCCTCGCCTCGCTCGTCTCCTATTGCAGCGGCATCCCCGGCGGCATCTTCGCGCCCTCGCTCGCCATCGGCGCCGGCATCGGCGGCGACATCGCCCTGCTGCTGCCGCACAGCCCGGCCGGCGCGGTGGTGCTGCTCGGCATGGTCGGCTATTTCGCCGCCGTGGTGCAGGCGCCGCTCACCGCCACGGTGATCGTCATGGAAATGACCGACAACCAGGGCCTCACCCTGCCGCTGATGGCCACCGCCTTCATCGCCTATGGCGTGTCGCGCCTGATCTCGCCGCGCGCCCTCTACGGCGCGCTCGCCCAGCGCTTCCTTCAGGCCAACGAGCCCGGAACCACGAAGCGCGTTTCCACGGCGACCGAAGCCAAAGCGCACTGAACCGGATCGCGACGCTCGCTCCCGGCAGACGTCGCGACCCCTCTCACATCCCGCCGGCGGCCGCCAGCGTTTCACCGGTGATCCAGCCCGCCTCGTCCGACGCCAGGAACACCACGGCGCGGGCGATATCCGCCGGCAAGCCGACCCGTCCCAGGGGAGCCGTCGCTGCCATGCTGGTGAACGCCTCCTCGTTGCCGGCGAACATCGCCCGCGTGCCCTCGGTATCGGTGGCGCCCGGATTCACCGAATTCACCCGGATGCCCCGGCTGCCCAGATCCTTGGCAAGCGTGCGGGTGATGGCGTCCACGGCCGCCTTGGTCGCGTTGTAGACGACCAGCCCCGGCGGATGGATGCGGCTGGCCAGCGAGCCGATGTTCACGATGCTGCCGCCGTTCTCGAACTGCGCCGCCGCCGCCTGCGACGCCAGCAGAAGTCCCAGGACATTGATGTCGAAATGGCGCCGGTAGTCCGCCTCCGTCAGCGATTCGAGCGGCGTCGACGCGAACACGCCGGCATTGTTCACCAGGATGTCGACCCGCCCGAACCGCTCGCGCGCCGCGCCGAACAGGGCCGACACCTCTTCCGGCTTCGACACGTCGCCCTGCACGGCGATCGCCTCGCCGCCCTTGGCCACGATCTCGTCCACGACCTTGTCGGCACCCTCGCGGCTGCTGGCGTAGTTCACCACCAGCTTCGCCCCGGCCGCCGCCAGACCCAGCGCGATCCCGGCGCCGATCCCCTTCGACGCGCCGGTGACCAGCGCGACCTTTCCGGTGAGAACAGACATGACGACCCTTTCTCGTTTAGACGATTAGATAATCGTCTAAACGTTTCCGCCTTCAAGGGGCTCGCCGAACACCGCGCCCAGCCGGGCGCGATAGGCCCGCATCGTTTCGGCCCGGAACCGCAGCCGGGCGAACTTGCCTTCGCGGACGATCTCCACCAGCGCCGCCATCTCCAGCTCCCTGACGTGATAGGACACCGTCGCCGCCGACACCGGATGCACCGCCCGCATGTCCTGGCAGCAGAGAGACCCGGCCTCGGCGATCTCGCGCAGCATCTGGAACCGGCGCGGATCGCCCAGCGCCCTGGCGATGGCGATCATCTCCCGGTCGGTGAGGGCAGGGGGTTCGGGCATCCGGTCTATGTGGACCCGTTCCCGTCCGGTTCCAATCCGCCCTGTGGTGCGCGAGGCCCGCCTCCATTATCTCTTGCCCATGACCTCCTCCGCCCTTCGCCCATGATCGCCCAGCTCACAGGCCTGCTGGCGCAGGTGGAGGCGGATCGCTGCGTCATTGACGTCAACGGCGTCGGCTACCTGGTGCAGTGCTCCACGCGTACCCTCTCCGCCCTGCCCACGCCGCCCGAGATCAGCCGCGTGCTGGTGGAGACCGTGGTGCGCGAGGATGCGATCCTGCTCTACGGATTCGCCGAAACCGCCGAGCGGGACTGGTTCCGTCTCCTCACCACCGTCCAGGGCGTCGGCGCCAAGGTGGCGCTCGGCATCCTGTCCGCGCTGTCGGCGCGCGACCTGATCGCCATCATCGCCGCGGGCGACCGCCCCAGCCTCACGCGCGCCCCCGGCGTCGGTCCGCGCCTCGCCGACCGCATCCTGAGCGAGCTCAAAGACAAGGCCGGCGGCATGCCCACGGGCAGCGTCGGCGCAACCAGCGGCACGATGCGCGAGGCCGGCGGCGGTCTCGAAGCCGACGCGCTCGCCGCCCTGGCCGGGCTCGGCTTCCGACGCGTCGAGGCGCATCCGGTGGTGACCCGCATCACCGCCCGCCTCGGCGAGAATGCCCGTCTCGACACCATCATCCGAGACAGTCTCAAGGAGCTCGCACGATGAGCGAACCGCGCACCATCGATTCGCGGCGCGCGGAAGAGGATGCGGCGGAAGCCACGCTGCGCCCGCAGACCCTGGACGATTTCGTCGGCCAGCAGGCCAGCCGGGAGAACTTGTCCGTGTTCATCCAGGCCGCACGCGGACGCGGCGAGGCGCTGGATCACGTGCTGCTGCACGGCCCGCCGGGCCTGGGCAAGACCACCCTGGCGCAGATCGTCGCGCGCGAACTCGGCGTCGGCTTCCGCGCCACCTCCGGCCCGGTGATCCAGCGCGCCGGCGACCTGGCTGCGATCCTCACCAACCTGCAGCCACGTGACGTCCTGTTCATCGACGAGATCCACCGCCTGCAACCGGCGATCGAGGAAGTTCTCTATCCCGCGATGGAGGATTTCCAGCTCGACCTGATCATCGGCGAAGGCCCGGCCGCGCGCTCCGTGCGCATCGACCTGTCGCCCTTCACCCTGGTCGCCGCCACCACGCGCGCCGGCCTGCTGGCGACGCCGCTGCGCGACCGTTTCGGCATTCCCTTGCGTCTTGTCTTCTACACGCCGGAGGAGTTGCGCCGGATCGTGTCGCGCGGCGCCGAGAAGCTGCGTTTCGAACTCACCCATGACGGTGCCGAGGAAATCGCCGCACGGTCGCGCGGAACCCCGCGCGTGGCCGGACGCCTGCTGCGACGCGTGCGCGATTTTGCCACCGTCGGACGCACGACTTCAGGCCCGGTGGATCGCATCCTGGCCGATGCCGCCTTGAACCGTCTGGAAGTGGATGCGATCGGCCTCGATTCGATGGACCGCCGCTATCTGCGACGCATCGCCGAACATCATCATGGCGGCCCGGTCGGTGTGGAAACCCTGGCCGCCGCTCTGGCGGAAGCGAGAGACACGCTGGAAGACGTGGTGGAACCCTATCTGATCCAGGAAGGTCTGGTTCTCCGCACCAGCCGGGGCAGGGTGCTCGCGGAGCGCGGCTGGCGCCATCTCGGCCTGAAGCCGCCCACCACCGATCCGCGCACGCAGTTCGACCTGCTGTCGGACGACTGATCCCATGGCCGCACATCAGCATCTCGTCCGCGTCTACTACGAAGACACCGATGCAGGCGGCGTCGTGTATCACGCGCAATATCTCGCCTTCGCCGAACGCGCGCGCAGCGAAGCCCTGCGCGCCGCCGGCGCCAGCGCGGCCAGCCTCGCACGCGCGCACGGAATCGTCTTCGTCGTGCGCAGGCTCGAAGCCGACTACGCGCGCCCGCTGCGCCTCGACGATCTGGTCTGCGTCGAGACGATCCTGCTGGAACGGCGCGGCGCCAGTGCCAGACTGCAACAAACCCTGTCCGTCGACGGGGACCATCGCGCCACGCTTCTCGTGCAGCTCGCCTTCATGCGCATGAACGACGGCAGACCGACCCGTCTTCCCGAACCCTGGTCCGGCGTTCTCGACCGACTCGCCTGAAAAAGATTGCCGCGACGCAATATGGGCATCACGGATAATTAATCGCAGGTCGCGCATGACCGAACGGGAAATCCCGGCGTTGTCCGACCATGCTGCTGTTCAGCACATGGGAGTCGACAATGAGAAAAACGGCGAAAACAACGGCGCTTCTGGTTTCCCTGGCGCTCGCCGTGCCGACCGCATCTGCCTTCGCGCAGACCGCCGCCTCCGGCAATGACAATCAGGCGGTCGCCACCACCTCCGCCAACGCGATGCAGCCCGCGCACGGCTCCAACAGCTTCACCGAGAAGCAGGTCATGCACCGCCTCGGCAAGCACGGCTATTCCGACGTCAAGGATCTGACCAAGGACGACAACGGCGTCTGGCACGGTACCGCCACGCATGACGGCGCGCCGGTGAAAGTCTGGCTCGACTACAAGGGCAACGTCGGCACCGAGTGATCTCCACCGAAGATCGCTGTCACACACACGAAAAATCGCCGAACAAGGAAACGCGCCATGGCCCATCAAACCATCACCCGGCTCTACGACACCTATGACGAAGCCAGAAAGGTCGTTTCGGCCCTGGAAGACGCCGGCATTCCCCATTCCCAGATCAGCCTGATCGGCAACGAACATCGCGATCACGCGGTGCATGACGGGACCACCAGCGACAAGGTCGAGGGCGCGGAGAAGGGGGCCGGCACAGGCGCCTCCATCGGCACGCTGGTCGGTGGCGGCGCCGGTCTGCTCGCCGGAATCGGCGCCCTGGCGATCCCCGGCGTCGGCCCGGTGGTCGCCGCGGGCTGGCTTGTCGCCACGCTGACCGGAGCCGGTGTCGGCGCCGCGGTCGGCGGCGGTGCCGGCGGTCTGGTCGGATCGCTCACCGGCGAAGGCGTCCCGGAGCGCGACGCGCATGTCTATGCCGAAGGCGTCCGTCGCGGCGGCAACCTCGTCTCGGTCCGCGCCGACGAGACTCAGGTGCCGGTCGTGCAGGGCATCCTCGACACCCATCGTGGCGTCGATACCGCCGCGCGTCGTTCCGAATACGAATCCGGCGGGTGGACCGCGCACGACGTCGCGGCGGAACCCTATACCCGCCCGGTGGTCGGCTCCGACCGCCTGTAACGGCCGCTCTCCCGCAATCAGCCCGGTCCGGAGCTCTCCGGACCGGGCTTTTTCATGCCCGAACACCAGGCCGCCATGATTTCGCCAGCTTAAAAAGCGTCCATCCGCAACCTGCTACGGGATGAAGCTTCTGCTTCGCATCAAAACCCTCTACGGAGGGCGCGGCAGTGGCGACGGCCGAAGCGGCGGCCCGGTTTGAGCAATGGAGGCGTGGTTGGATCGGGCGGTTGATGCGGCGAACCTGGCGGCGGCGGCGTCTGGCGGGGATCTTTCCCTCTGGGCCCTGTTCATGCAGGCATCCTTTGTCGTCAAGCTGGTGATGCTGGGCCTGGTCGGCGCCAGCGTGTGGGTCTGGGCGATCATCTTCGAGAAGACGATCTCCATCCGCCGCGCCAACAAGCAGGCCACCGCCTTCGAGGACCGCTTCTGGTCCGGCGGCTCGCTCGACGAGCTCTACGAGACCGACGGCGCCAAGCCGGCGCACCCGATGGCCGCCGTGTTCGGCGCCGCCATGGGCGAATGGCGTCGCAGCGCCCGCGTCGCAGGCGTCGACCTGTCGCGCGGCAGCGTCCGCGAGCGCGTCGACCGCGCCATGGGCATCACCGTGACGCGCGAACTCGAGCGTCTCGAACGCTGGATGATCTTTCTCGCCACCGTCGGCTCGACCGCGCCGTTCATCGGCCTTTTCGGCACCGTCTGGGGCATCATGCACTCCTTCTCGGCCATCGCCGCCATGCACAACACCAATCTCTCGGTGGTGGCGCCCGGCATCGCCGAAGCCCTGTTTGCCACCGCGATCGGCCTCGTCGCCGCCATCCCGGCGGTGATCGCCTATAACAAGATCAACCAGGATCTCAGCCGCTTCGCCGCCCGCCTCGAAGCGTTCGGCACCGAGTTCGGCGCGATCCTGTCCCGCCAGTCCGAGGAAAGGGCTTAATCCATGGCCATGCAGATGGGCGGTGGCGGCGGCGGGATCGGCGGCAGACGCCGGCACAAGCCGATGTCCGACATCAACGTGACGCCTCTGGTGGACGTGATGCTGGTGCTGCTCATCATCTTCATGGTGACCGCACCGCTCATGACCAGCGGCGTGAACGTGGACCTGCCCAAGACCAACGCCTCGCCGGTCAACGCCGACACCAAGCCGATCACCGTCACCATCAAGCAGGACGGCTCGCTCTACATGGGCGACGACGCGGTCACCACCGACCAGCTCGTCGCCAAGCTGCAGGCCGCGTCGCAGAACGACCCCAACCACCGCATCTTCGTGCGCGGCGATCAGCACATCGACTACGGCCGCGTCATGCAGGTCATGGGCACCATCACCTCGGGCGGCTTCACCCACGTGGCGCTGCTGGCCGAGCAGCCGCAGGGCGGCGGCGCGCACTAAGCCGCCGCGCCTCCCGTCCTCACGACCCAACGATCCAGCCAAGGCGTTTCCGACAGTGGCCCGCACCAGACAGGATGAGAATCGCGGCCTGACGCGCGCGGGCCTCATTTCGGGCGGGCTGCATCTGGCCGTGCTGCTCGCCCTCGTCGTCGGGTTGCCGCCGATCGCCAAGCCGCCCGAGCCGCCCGAGCCTCCGGCGGTCGAGATGGATTTCGTGGGCCCCCCGGCCAAGAGCCGCAAGGGCGACGAACCCGCGCCCAAGCCGGTGGAAGCCCCGTCTCAGGTCGAGAAGGTCGCCCCCCCGTCGCCGACCCCGCCCGAGAAGATGCCGGTCGAGGAACCGCCGCCGCCGCCGCCGCCGCCCACCCCGGTGCCGCCGCCGCCGCAGGCCGTGCAGACCCCGACCCCGCCGATCGACATTCCGCCCAAGGTGGAGGAACCGTCGCCGGAGGTGGCCAAGCCACCGCCGCCGCCGAAGCCGGCCCCGCCGTCGCCCGCGCGCACCCCGTCGCCGCCCGTGCCGCATCCGACCCCGGAGCTGCCGAAGATGACGATGCCGTCGCACGTCACTCAGCCCAACAAGACCACCAACGCGCAGCCGGACACCCATTCGCTGATGGCGACGCTGGAGAAGTTCCGCGCCGACCAGCCGCAGACCCATCCGCCGCGCGCCCACGCCAACCCGGACCAGGGCGGCTCGCCGTCGCGCGCCGGAGACGTCACCGGACAGCTCACCGCCGGACAGCAGAAGGCGATCGGCGGCTCCGTGCGCCGCTGCTATGCCGAAGACACCGAAGCCAAGGATTACGCCTCCTTCACCGCGCATCTGCTGGTGACGGTGGACGCCACGGGCGAGGCGCGACGCGTCGACTTCAAGCCCGACACCGCCGCACGCATGGCCGCCGATCCGGGCTACCGCGCGCTCGCCGAACGCGCCCGCGACGCCGTGCTCAACCCCACCTGTTCCAAGCTGCCGATCCCGCCCAACCTGCTCGGCAAGACGCAGCAACTCTCGTTCGTGTTCCGCCCGTAACGGGCGCATCCCCGGCCGCCTCCGATGACGGCCGGCCGCCTCAAGATCCCAGGGAGACCACCATGTCGTTTCTCACCTCCGACCGAAGCACCCTGTCCCGTCGCGGCCTGATCGGCGCGGCGGGCGCCGGAATCGTCACCCTGCCGCTGCAGGCGCTGGCACAGGCCCCGGCGCCGCAAGGCGGCCAGGGCGCCGGTCCGGGCGGCGCCGAGATCACGGTGGATCAGGCCCGCACCGCGCCGATCCCCATCGCCATCCCCAGCTTCGGCCCCGGCATCGGCGAACAGATGACGCAGGTGATCAGCGACGACCTCGCCGGTTGCGGCCTGTTCCGTCCGCTCAGCATGGCCGCGTCCGCCGGCGGCAGCGGCGTGCCCGACTTCAACAGCTACAAGGCGATGGGCGCGCAGGCGATCGCCCAGGGCACCACCTCCGGCTCCGGCGGCTCCGTGCGCGTCGAGTTCCGCCTCTGGAACGCGCTCACCGGACAACAGCTCCAGGGCACCGCCTACACCACCAGCGGCGGCAACTGGCGCCGCATCGCCCACATCATCGCCGACGTCATCTACGAGCGCATGCTGGGCGACAAAGGCTATTTCGACACGCGCATCGCCTTCGTGTCCCTCAACGGACCGCGCTCGCACGCCATCACCCGCCTCGCGATCATGGATCAGGACGGCGCCAACAGCCGCATGCTCACCTCCGGCCAGTGGCTGGTGAAGACGCCGCGCTTCCATCCGACCCGCGACGAAATCGCGTTCATGAGCTACGCCGAGAACCGGCCGCGCGTTTACCTGTTCGACCTCGGCTCCGGACGTCAGGAAGTGCTGGGCGAGTTCGCCGGAATCTCCTTCGCGCCGCGCTTCTCCCCCGACGGATCGCGCGTGATCATGTCCGCCACGCGCGGCGGCGGCTCCGACATCTACGTGGTCGATCTCGGCTCCCGCGCCACGCGCCGGCTCACCAACTCCGGCGCGATCGACACCAGCCCGTGCTACAGCCCGGACGGCTCGCAGATCGTGTTCAATTCCGATCGCGGCGGCAGCCCGCAGCTCTACATCATGGGCGCAGGCGGCGGCGACGCGCGTCGCATCTCCTACGGCAGCGGCCAGTACGGCTCCCCGGTCTGGAGCCCGCGCGGCGACCTGATCGCCTTCACGCGCATCGGCTCGGGCGGATTCTCCATCGGCGTCATGGCCCCGGACGGCACCGGCGAGCGAATCCTAACCAAGGGCTTCACCGTGGAAAGCCCCACCTTCTGCCCGAACGGACGCGTGCTCGCCTATTGCCGCCAGAGCGCCGCGGGCGCCGGCGGCGCGGGCTTCTCCTCCTCGCTCGACCAGATCGACATCGCCGGCTTCAACGAACGCACCATCCGCACCCCGGGCGGCGCGCAGGCCCCGGCCTGGTCGCCCCTCAAGGGCTGAACAGGGACCGCGCGAATGGGCGTTTCTGCAACGCGCAGACAAGAAATCTCGCAGCGCACGAAACGCCCTCTCGCAAAGGGCGTTGGCTTCTTGACCGGAAGCGAAACGAAGCGGTATCGCGGTGGGGCCGTGTGGTGCGGTCCACGCCGATCGCGACCGTCGTATCCGGTCGGGCCGTAGGCCGGACTAGCCGCTCGTTTCGTAACCCCCAGGAACGATAATCATGAAGTTCAAGATCCTCGGCGCGCTCGCCCTCGTGGCGGCGGTTGCCGCTTGCTCCGACGACAAGTCCGCCAACACCGGCACCGCGTCCGGCCTCGGCGCGACCTCCGCCCCGACCGGCGCCGCCGTGCCGGGCAGCGAAGCCGATCTGGTCGCCAATGTCGGCGATCGCGTCTACTTCGCCCTGGCGCAGAACACCCTGTCGCCGGAGGCTCAGGCCACCCTCGACCGTCAGGCGGCGTGGCTCGCCCGCTATCCGCAGGTGACCGTGCAGGTCGCCGGTAACTGCGACGATCGCGGCACCGACGAATACAACATCGCGCTGGGCAACCGCCGCGCCAACGCCGCGCGCGACTATCTGGTCGCCAAGGGCGTCGCCGCCGACCGCATCACCACCATCTCCTATGGCAAGGACCGCCCGACCGCCACCGGCGACGACGAGCAGGCCTGGGCCCAGAACCGCAACGCGATCACCTCGGTTCGCTGAACCGTTTCCGATCGTTCATGTCGAAGCGCCCCGGACCACGGTCCGGGGCGTTTTCGTATGCGGCGTTCTGATCTACCGTCCGCCCGGTCTTTCCGTTTCCCGTCGAGGTTTTTCGATGCGCGCCGTGCCTTTCTCCCGTTTCCGGATTCTGTCCCTGGCCGGCGTCGCCGCGACCGCGATGCTCGCTACCCCGGCGCACGCGCAGATGGACAGCCGCGAGGCGATCTCGCTGCAGAACCAAATCCTCGAACTGCGTCACGAGGTCGAGCAGATGGGCCCCGGCAGCGGCGGCTCCGTGCAGCCCTCCGCCCCGCCGATCGGCGGTCAGGCACCCGTCGGCGGCGACTCCAACGGCCTGTCCGCCCAGCTTCTGGAACGCGTGCAGACCCTGGAACAACAGGTCCGCGACATGCGCGGTCAGCTCGACCAGCTCAACAACCAGGTGCAGCAGCAGAACGCCACCCTCAGCAAGCAGATCAGCGATCTGAGCTTCAACATGCAGAACGGCGGCGGAGCCGGCGCCGCCGGCGCGGCCGCCGCAGGTGCCGCGGCCGGCGCGGCAGCATCCGCACCGGCAGCCGCCGCAGCCGCCCCAGCTCCAGCCGCACGACGCACCCCCGAAGCCTCGCTCGCCGCAGGCAATGCCGCCCTCGGCCGTCGCGACTACGCCGCCGCCCAGGCCGACGCCAACGAGGTGCTGTCCGGCCCGCGCGGCCCGCGTCAGATCGACGCCCAGTTCCTGCTCGGCCAGTCGCTCGCCGGCCAGCATCAATACCAGCAGGCCGCCGTCGCCTATTACGACGCCTATAACCGTGCCCCGCGCTCCGGACGCGCGCCGGACGCGCTGCTCGGCGTCAGCGCCTCCATGCTCGCCCTCGGCGACAAGGGCGCCGCCTGTCAGGCCCTGGCCAAGATGCACGCCGAGTTCCCGCAACCGGCCCCGCGCGCCAAGGCCGCCTATGCCTCGCTGCACAGCCGCGCCGCCTGCCACTAGCCAAGTGGCGACACGGCGCAACCCGGTCCGTTCCGGCCGGTGACGCCGGCCGCGTCGCCGGCTCCGGTCGATCCGGCCGAGTTCGCCGGCTGGATCGAGCGGCTCGGCCCCTGGCCGGCGCCCGGAGCGGCAGCCCCGGTCGCGATCGCCGTGTCCGGCGGCGCCGACAGCCTGTGTCTCGCCCTGCTCGCCGCCGCCTGGGCCGGCGCACGCCGTCTGCCGGTTCTGGCCCTGGTGGTGGATCACGGCCTGCGCCCGGAATCGGCCCGGGAAGCCGCGCAAACCCTCGACACCCTGCAACGGAACGCCATCCCGGCCCGGCTGCTGCATCTCGACGTACTCGAACGCGGCCCGGGACTCGCAGAGCGCGCCCGCGACGCCCGCTACGGCATCCTGCTCCGCGCCTGCCGTGAAGCGGGGGCGGTGGATCTGCTGCTCGGCCATCATCGCGCCGATCAGGCCGAGACCGTGCTCATGCGCCGTCGCGCCGGCAGCGCCGCCAGCGGCCTCGCCGGCATGTCGCCGCTGTTGGAAACCGACGAGGTGCGCCTGCTCCGTCCGCTTCTGCGGGTCGATCCCGCCCGGCTGCGCGACACGCTGCGGGCGAGGGGAGTCGGCTGGGTCGAGGACCCGTCCAACCGCGACCGCCGCGCCGAACGCACCCGCATCCGCGAGGAACTCGCCATCGCGGACACGCTGCGCAGCGAATTGCTGCGCCACGCCGACGCGGCCGGGCAGGAGCGGGGCAGGGCCCGTGCCGAAGACGCCGCGCGTTTCGCCGCCACGGTGTCGCTCCGCCCGGAGGGATTCGCCGTGCTGCCGCCCGATCTGCTGCCGCCGGACGCGCTGGCCACGCTGATCCGCACCGTCGGCGGACGGCCGCATCGTCCGGCATCGGATGCGGTGGAGCGCCTGTCGCGCGTGCCCCGCGCCGCCACGCTGGCCGGAACGCGCCTGCTGCCGGCAGGGCGCTGGGGCGAAGGCTGGCTGCTGGTGCGCGAAGCCGCCACCCTGTCCGGACCGCTGCGCGCCGCGCCCGGCATACGCTGGGACGGCCGTTTCGTTCTCCACGGAACGCTCCCGCCACCCGAATCCACGCCCGCTGCCGCATCCGGCCAGGATGCCCCGCTCATCGCCGAGCGCGACGACGACACCCTTTTCGCCGACTCACTCGGCGCGGAAGCCCTGTTCGTCGCCGCGCTCGGCGACGATGCCGCCGCCTTCCGGCGCGGGCACCGTCTGCCGTCGGCGGTGCTGCACGCGCTGCCCGCTCTGCGCTGCGTCGACGGCGGCTTGCGCGCGGTGCCGCATCTCGGCTGGCGCGCCGATCCGCGCCTCGCCACCCTCTCGTTCCGATTCCGGCCGCTCATGCCGGCCAGCGAATCGACGCCGTTCACCATTCTTTAGCCGCTTCGGTGCGATCCTGCGTCCCGGGCCCTACCGGGCGGGCGATCCCGTCCCAATCTAGCTTTGGAGTGTGGAATGGCATTGCCGGCCCGACCGGTTATGATCGCCCTTCGCGTTTCGGGATCGGCCCGATCGGTGTCGGCGCGTTGCAGGGATCGGGACGTCGAGCATGAACTGTAAGGCAAGATGAACAATTTCGGCCGCAACCTGGCCTTCTGGGTCATCATCGCTCTGCTTGTGGTGCTGCTGGTCAGCATGTTCCAGCCGGGCAGCGGGCAGCACGGGACACCCCAGCTCGCCTATTCCGATTTCATCGGCGACGTGAACGACGGGCGCGTCCGGGCGGTGACGATCCAGAACCACAACGTGTCCGGTGTTCTCACCGACGGCACGGCGTTCGAGACCTTCACCCCGGACGATCCGGATCTGGTGTCGCGCCTCACCAGCAAGGGCGTGCAGATCACGGCCAAGCCGCTGGACGGGGAAATGAACCCGCTGCTGCGCGCGCTGCTGAATTTCGGCCCGCTGCTGCTGTTCGTCGGCGTGTGGATCTTCCTGATGCGCCAGATGCAGTCCGGCGGCGGCCGCGCCATGGGCTTCGGCAAGTCGCGCGCCAAGCTGCTGACCGAAAAGCAGGGGCGGGTGACGTTCGAGGACGTGGCCGGCATCGACGAGGCCAAGGCCGAGCTGGAAGAGATCGTCCAGTTCCTGAAGGACCCGCAGAAATTCCAGCGCCTCGGCGGCAAGATCCCCAAGGGCGTGCTGCTGGTGGGCCCGCCCGGCACCGGCAAGACCCTCCTGGCGCGCGCCATCGCCGGCGAGGCCAACGTGCCGTTCTTCACCATCTCCGGTTCCGATTTCGTGGAGATGTTCGTGGGCGTCGGCGCGTCCCGCGTGCGCGACATGTTCGAGCAGGGCAAGAAGAGCGCCCCCTGCATCATCTTCATCGACGAGATCGATGCGGTCGGCCGTCATCGCGGCGCAGGCCTCGGCGGCGGCAACGACGAGCGCGAACAGACCCTCAACCAGATGCTGGTGGAGATGGACGGGTTCGAGAGCAGCGAGGGCGTGATCCTGATCGCCGCGACCAACCGTCCGGACGTGCTCGATCCGGCGCTGCTGCGTCCGGGCCGCTTCGACCGTCAGGTGGTGGTGCCGAACCCGGACGTGGCCGGACGCGAGAAGATCCTGCGCGTCCACATGCGCAAGGTGCCGATCGCGTCCGACGTCGATCCGAAGATCATCGCGCGCGGCACCCCGGGCTTCTCCGGCGCCGACCTGTCCAACCTCGTGAACGAGGCGGCGCTGCTGGCGGCGCGTCTCGGCAAGCGCACGGTGGCGATGCTCGAGTTCGAGAACGCCAAGGACAAGGTGATGATGGGCGCCGAGCGACGCTCGCTGGTGATGAGCGACGCCGAGAAGCGCCTGACCGCCTATCACGAGACCGGACATGTGCTGTGCGGCCTCTACGAGCCGGGCAACGACCCGCTGCACAAGGTCACCATCATCCCGCGCGGCCGCGCGCTCGGCGTCGCCTTCGTGCTGCCGGAAGCCGACCGCCTGTCGCAGAGCCGCGACGAGATGAAGGCGACCCTGGTGCGCGCCGCGGGCGGTCGTGCCGCGGAGGAGATCATCCTGGGTGCCGACCGCGTCACCAGCGGCGCATCGTCCGACATCAAGATGATGACCCAGCTCGCTCGCGCCATGGTCACCGAATGGGGCATGAGCGAGAAGCTCGGCCTGATCGCCTATGGCGACAACAGCCAGGAGGTGTTCCTGGGTCACTCGGTGACGCAGAACAAGAACGTGTCGGGCCAGACCGCGCGCGAGATCGAGGGCGAGATCCGCGAGCTGATCGACACCGCCTATCAGCGCGCCAAGACCATCCTCACCGAGCACATCGACGAGCTGCACGCCATCGCCGCCGCCCTGCTCGAATACGAGACGCTCGACGCGGCCGAGGTGCGTCAGGTGATGCGCGGCGAGCCGATCGTCCGCAAGGTCGTCGACGAGCCGATGCCGGAGAACCGCCGCGCCTCCGTCCCCAGCACACGCAGGCCGGACCCGCTGCCCCCCGGCGGCCTCGAACCTGCCCCGCAGCCGGGCTGACACGAAACGGGCTCCGCGAAAGCGGGGCCTTTTTTGTTTCCGGGCTGCGCGTCGCTCCCTCAGATGCAATCCTCGGGGGTTCGGATAATCGTCCACTCGTCCGGCGGGAACCGCGGCTGCAAGAACGCCGGCAGGTTTTGAAGGATGTCCTTGCGCCCGCAGATCCCGCCCCAGTCCCAGAACATCACCAGGCCGAGATTCTGCACCAGGTCGAACAGCAAGGCCCGGCACCGGCTCGTCGACTGCGGTCGGTGCATGCCGAACTCGGTCACGCGTCCATCCTTGATGCTGAGAATGACAAACTCCGCTGAGAACGCATATTTGGTGGAAGGCGGACGACTGGCCAGTTCGGTGTCTGGTCCGGCGCTGTGACCCCAGCTCGCGACTTCCTCGTCGATTGGTTGCGAAAGCTCGGTTGTTCCATCGCCGAGTTCGGGAATCCCGTAGCCGTGCCGCTGCAGGAGGGCGATGATCGCGTTTCTCGGAATGTCGGTGACATCATCCCCGCCAAGTTTCATCAAGCTGACGCCGTAACCCATGTTCGATGCTCCTGACCGCCCGTCATTCTGCTTCCCGGACCTGAACGCCAGGTAAACCGTGTGAATACCGACCTCGTGTTGAACGCCGAGTGACGGCATATCCGCGGCGTCTTTCGATTGATGCAACCGGAGCAGGCCGTGACATTCCCGATCGAACCGCTTGGACTTCTGTATGGCGCCGCCGCGAACGATGCGTGCGCCGCCGGCCTTGCGTTGCCGCTTGCCGGTGGTCCGGCCGCCTTTACGCTGTGTCGCCTCTGCGATACCGGGGGCGCGCGCATCGTCCCGATTAACGAGATCCCTGGATCTTGCGATTCGGCGTTGGGACGCGTCACAGGGCCGCTTCCCGCGGCCGGCCTGCCACGCGGAACACTGGTGATGGGCATCCTCAACGTCACCCCGGACAGCTTCAGCGATGGCGGCTGTCTCGACGGGCCGGACGCGGCGATCGACGCCGCGCTGGCCATGGCCCGCGCCGGCGCCACCATCATCGACGTGGGCGGCGAAAGCACGCGCCCGGGCGCTGCCGCCGTCTCCGCGACGGAGGAACAGGACCGCGTCCTGCCGGTGATCGAGGCGCTCCGCAGGGAAGACCTGCTGGTCTCGGTCGACACACGCAACGCCGCGACCATGCGCGCCGCCCTCCGGGCCGGTGCCACCCTCGTCAACGACGTTTCCGCCCTCCGCCACGATCCCGACGCCGTCGACGCCGTCGCCGAGGCCGGCTGCCCGGTCGTGCTGATGCACAGCCGCGGCACGCCGCAGACCATGAACGCGCTCGCGCGCTACGACGACGTCGCCGTCGACGTCGCGCGCGAACTCGCCGCCGCCATGGCCAGCGCCGTGGCCGGCGGGGTGCGGCCGGACCGCATCCTGCTCGATCCCGGCATCGGTTTCGCCAAGACCGCCGAACAGAACGTCGAACTGCTCCGGCGCCTGCCGATCCTGCTGAATCTCGGCTGTCGCATCGTTCTGGGCGCATCGCGCAAGCGCTTCGTGGGCGAGATCGGCGGCGAGCCCGATCCGGCTCGGCGCGACCCGGGCTCGCTCGCCGCCATCCTGCCGGCATTGGCGATTCCCGACCTGGTGCTGCGCGTCCACGACGTCCCCGGCACCGTCCAGGCGCTGCGTCTCTGGCGAGCCATCCACGGCTGAGCTAGAGCAGGCGCAGCCAGAACGAGAAACGGGGAGCGCGAATGGGCAAGACAAGGAAGCTGTTCGGCACCGACGGCATCAGAGGCACCGCCAACAGCGAGCCGATGACGGTGGAGATCGCCCAGCGCCTGGGCCAGGCCGCCGGCCTCCGCTTCCGGCGCGGCGCGCACCGCAACCGCGTGGTGCTGGGCAAGGATACGCGCCTGTCCGGCTACATGATCGAATGCGCCCTGGTGTCCGGCTTCCTGTCCGCCGGCATCGACGTCACCCTGGTCGGCCCGATGCCGACCCCCGCGATCGCCCAGCTCACGCGCTCGCTCCGCGCCGATCTCGGCGTGATGATCTCCGCCTCGCACAACCCGTTCGAGGATAACGGCATCAAGCTGTTCGGCCCGGACGGCTTCAAGCTCAGCGACGAGACCGAAGCCGAGATCGAGGCGCTGATGGGCTCCGACCTGTCCCGCCGTCTCGCTTCCCCCGACATGATCGGCCGCGCCTCGCGCCTGAACGACGCCGCCGGCCGCTATGTCGAGAGCGCCAAGGCGACCTTCCCACGCGGCCGCCGCCTCGACGGGCTGCGCATCGTGGTCGATTGCGCCAACGGCGCCGCCTACCGCGTCGCCCCCACCGCCTTGTGGGAGCTGGGCGCGGAAGTGGTCCGTCTCGGCTGCAACCCGAACGGTCTGAACATCAACCATCAATGCGGCTCGACCCATCCGCGCGCGCTCAGCGCCGCCGTGCTGGAACACCGCGCCGATCTCGGCATCGCCCTCGACGGCGACGCCGACCGCCTGCTGGTCTGCGACGAACTCGGCCAGCCGGTCGACGGCGACCAGATCCTCGCCTTGATCGCCCGCTCCTGGAAAGCCTCCGGCCGCCTGCAGAACGACGGCGTGGTCGCCACCGTCATGTCCAACATGGGGCTGGAACGCTTCCTCGCCGGCCACGACATCCGTCTCGAACGCACCGCCGTCGGCGACCGCTACGTGGTGGAGCGGATGCGCGAGCTCGGCATGAACCTGGGCGGCGAGCAGTCCGGCCACATGGTCCTTTCAGATTTTGCAACAACCGGTGACGGCCTCCTCGCAGCCTTGCAGGTTCTGGCGGTACTGGTGGAGCAGGGACGCCCGGCCAGCGAGGTGCTGACCGTGTTCAAACCCTTCCCCCAGCTGCTCAAGAACGTGCGCTTCTCCGGCCCGTCGCCGCTGAAGGATCCCGCCGTGATCGAGGCCAGGCTCTGGGCCGAGGCCGAACTCGGCGCAGGCGGCCGCCTGCTGCTGCGTGAAAGCGGCACCGAGCCGCTGGTCCGCGTCATGGCCGAAGCCGAGGACGACGCCCTCGTCGCCCGCGTCGTCGACGGCGTCTGCGACGCGATCCGACGCGTGGCCGTGCCCGCATGAAAGGCAGGGTGCTGATCGTCGCCGGCAGCGATTCGGGCGGCGGCGCCGGCATCCAGGCCGATATCAAGGCCGTCACCGTCCTGGGCGGCTTCGCCATGACGGCGATCACAGCGCTCACTGCCCAGAACACGCTCGGCGTGCAGGACATCTTGCCGATCCCGCCGGAATTCGTGCGCACCCAGATCGACTGCGTGCTGTCCGATCTCGGCGCGGACAGCTTCAAGATCGGCATGCTGGGCGATCCGGCCTTGATCGAGGCCGTGGCCGACGGTCTCGGCCGTCACAGGGAAACGCCGCTGGTGCTCGATCCGGTGATGGTCGCCAAGGGCGGCCAGTCTCTACTGGCGACCCATGCTGTGGCGACGCTCAAGCGCGCGCTGCTGCCCCTGGCGTCCCTGCTGACCCCCAACCTGCCGGAAGCCTCCGTCCTGTGCGGGCGCGAGATCGAGACCGAGGACGACATGCGTCATGCGGCCGATATGCTGCTGACGCTCGGCGTGCCGGCCGTGCTGCTCAAGGGCGGCCACCTGCCCGGCGATCTCGTGACCGACATGCTGGCGACCGAGGACGGCATCACGCTGTTCTCCGCTCCGCGCATCCCCAGCCGGCACACACACGGCACAGGATGCACGCTCGCCAGCGCTATCGCCACCGGCCTGGCGCAGGGGATGGCGCTGCCGGACGCCGTGGCGCGGGGCAGGGACTATGTCCGGCGTGCGATCGAGACCGCGCCCGGCTTCGGCGCCGGCGCCGGTCCGTTGAACCACGCCACGCATCTGCCGCCCGGCTGAACGCCGCCCCCGCGATCGTTCCGGAGACGATGACGGGCGACACTCCGGCGCCCTGTCGGCCGGACGATCCTTTCGCTTTCCAGCAGGGCGGAACGCTGCCAAGCTCGCGATCGCGTCGCTTGAGTAACGATTATGCTTCTACGCTTTATGCCTCTGGTTTTCCTGGCCGCCGGTCTGGCGGGATGCGCGGACGACATGCAGCCCGGACAGGTTTGCGAGATGGCCACCGTCGCTGAGTTGCCTGTCCTCAACGATCACGGTTCGCCCGTCGTGGCGGTGGCGATCAACGGCGTGAAGTCGGCCTTCGTCGTCGACACAGGGGCCCGTCTTTCCCTGATCTTCGAGGCGGATGCGGAACGGCTCGGTCTGCCGCACGACCGGGAGCGCACGCGTCTGCTGGATGGAATCGGCGGCTCGGTGTTCTCGCAGATCGTGACGGTCGACAAATTGTCGCTCGGCACGGCCGTCGCACATAATCTCGAACTGGATTCGGTACCCGGTGGTCAGTCCAAGACGGTGGCCGGGCTGCCGGTGGTCGGACTGTTCGGCGGTGATTTCCTGGCGAATTACGACGTGGAGTTCGATCTGCCGAACCACTTGGTGAGTTTGTTCAGGGAATCGCACTGCTCCGGCAATCTGCGGCCCTGGTCCAGCGGCGACTACTACAGGCTGCCGTTCACGCTCCGGAACGACACCGGTATCTGGTTCGACATCACGATCGACGGTCACAAGGAGCCGGTCGAGCTCGATAGCGGTGCCTATCGCACCATCATCGACAGCGATGCCGGAAACGACGGCGGCGCGAACCGGCAGACCATGGCGCACGACCACGCCGATATCGCGCATGGCATCGACGGCAACCGCCTGACGTCGCATCGTCATCGGTTCGAATCGCTCGATATCGGCCCGGAGCATTTCTCGCCGGCCTTCCTCGAAGTGGCCGACATCGATGTCCAGGGGCTGCTGGGCGCGGATTTCTTCCGGGCCCGCAAGGTCTGGATCTCCTATCCGCATGAAGTCCTCTATGTGCAGCGCGTGCTCTTTCCGCATGGCGCCGCGCCGAGACAGGCCGATGCGGCCGGTCCGAACGCGCCGAAACATTGACAGGAAGCGGTCGGCCCCTTATTCGCGCGGTTCCTCGCGGCGCTGGGAGCCGCTCACGAAGGTCGGACCATGAAGATCAGAAACAGCCTGAAGTCGGCGAAGGTGCGCGACAAGGATTGCCGCGTCGTTCGTCGTCACGGCAAGGTGTACGTCATCAACAAGAAGAACCCGCGCATGAAGGCCCGCCAGGGCTGATCGCCGTTTTCGGCTGATCCGGCGCTGTCGCGTTTCGACGCCGCTTCCTGCCTCGCTTCGGCCTGGCAGGCAGGGTGCGTTCGGAGCGTGCGGCTCCGTGCTTGCGTTCTTCTGCTGCTGACCGGTGCCGCCGCACCGCAGAGCCTGACGACCCCCGTCGCGCCCGCCCCCGCCGCCTCGGCACCCGATCGCAAGATCGAGGCGCTGGAAGCGTCCTTGCTGCATGCGCCTGATGCGGATCAGGCCGACATCGTGCAGGCCAAGCTGGCAGATGCGCGCATGGCGGCGCTGTCGCCGACCTCGCGCCTGCTGATTCGCCGCGCCCAGCGCGAACTCGACAAGAACCACGGTCAGGATGCCTTGGCCGATGCGTCCGACGCCATCGCCCTGGAGCCCGACCGCGCGATCCTGTGGCGCGAGCGGGCCTCGATCGAGGGGGCAATGGGCGACGCCGATTCCGCCGTTCAGGATCTGGGCGGCGCCCTGTCGCGCGATCCGGCCGATCTCGAATCCTGGGCCGGGCTGGCCGCGGTCGCGGAGAAGACCGGGCGTTACGACCGGGCCGTGGAAGCCTGGCAGCATGTGCTGCTGCTGGCGCCGGCCTTCAGGGACGGCGTGGCCCGTCTGCACGCCCTGCAGCGAAAGGCGCGCGGCGAGCCGACCTGATCGAGGCGGGCAGAAGCCTGACGATTGGCGCACCCGAACGCCAGCGGCTTCCCTCCGCGATCGGGTCCACCCCCCCCTTTCCTTTGCCTCCGCCTGCCGCCAGGGCGCTTCCCTCCGGCGCGTCAGGGTGCCGGACGAGCGCCGCCGAGCAGACCGAAGCGGGTCAGGCAGACATGCCGGGTGAGCGACCGTGCCGGGATGACCACCGGCGCAGTGCTGGAGGATGGGGCGTCTTGCGCGTCGTCATCATCCTTGAACGCACCTTTGATGTAGCGCGTGTCGCATTCGTCGAACTTGTTGCAGACGGCGAGCTTCGTGCAGATCGTGCGGTGATCCTGCTCGTAGATATAGTAGGTCGCCCCGGAATAGGGCGGCCGCGCGAAGATCTCGGTCCGTACCGTGATCGGCGACGCGGCGCCCGTTCCAGCGGATGGCGCCGCGATGGCCCCGCACGGTAGCAGAACCAGCAGCGCTGGCCAATGATGACCGAAACACCCGATCCGCATGGAAGCTGCCGTCCCGTTCTCATTCCGTTGCCGGACTGAAGCACGGGGCCGGCGGTCGCGAAAGCGATGGCGGCGTTGCGGGCTTGCGTCAGGCGACCGCGACGGCCGGCGGGTCGAACCGGTCGAGCCGTCCGCCGAAGATCCGCGCACGGTTGTCCGGATCGTCCAGCAGGGTGTGGGGGAAGATCGGCGGCGGTGCGCTCACCGTGTCGAGACGCCCGATCTGCTCCGGCAAGAGCCTGACGGTGGTCGCGGTCAGGTTGGACGCGAGTTGCTCCAGCGTTCGCGGTCCGATGATGGGCAGAACGCCCTTGGCCGCGACCCAGGCGATCGCGATCTCGCCCGGCGTCACGCCGGTCTCGCCCGCGATGGCGATCACGGCATCCAGAATGGCGCGGCGTTGATCCGTGTTCTCGGCCTGGAACACCTTGCCGCCGAAGCCCTCCGCGCGCCCCTTTTCGCCGTTCCTGTATTTGCCCGTGAGCATGCCGCCGCCGAGCGGAGACCATCCGACGGTGCCCAGACCGAGTGCCTGGGCCATCGGCAGCAGCTCATATTCGGTGGTGCGCTCGACGAGGCTGTGTTCGACCTGAAGTCCGGCGATGGGGATGCTCCCCCGCAACTCGGCAATGGTCGCGGCCCGCGACACACGCCAGGCCGGGAAGTCGGACAGGCCCGCGTAGAGGATCTTGCCCGCGCGCACGAGATCGTCGAACCCGCGGACGATCTCCTCGATCGGCGTCACCCCGTCGGCGTAGTGCACCCAGTAGAGATCGATCCGGTCGGTCTTCAGCCGCTTCAGGCTGGCCTCGACGGAGGCGACCATCGCCTGGCGGCTGTTGCCTGTGATGAGCAGGCCGCCTTGCGGCGTGGCGCTGCGCGTGAACTTGGAGGCCAGCACGAAGTCGTTGCGTCGGCCGGCGAGCAGTTCGCCGAGGATCTCTTCCGACTGTCCGAACTGGTAGCTGTCTGCGGTGTCGAGAAAATTGCCGCCGGCCTCGGCATAGGCGTCGAGGATACGACGCGCTTCCGGCGGCTCGGCGCCGTAGCCCCATCGTGTTCCGAAATTCCCTGTGCCGAGCACCAGCTCGGCGACGCGAAGACCGGTATGCCGGCCGAACAGCTTGTAGCGCATGATGGAGACTTTCCTGTTGGAGCAGCGATCGGGCGCGCGCCCGTCACGGGGAGATCGGCCCTGTGCCGATGGCGTCAGCTTGCAGGCGTGCCGCGGCCGAACCGTGGGAAACCCCGTTCGGAATCAGCGACGGAGTGAGGCGCGCAGACCCGTCATGACCATCGTCGGATCGTTCGAGCCGGTCGTTCACGCTTTGCATTCCGTCATTGATTGCAGTCACAACCAAATAGACATTGATGGCGATTGCAACTAAAATCTGATGGTGGTGATGGAGAGCGAAATGCGTGTGTCCAAGGAAGCGTCCGCCCGGAACCGAACCGCGCTGCTGCAATCCGCGAGTCGTTTGTTTCGGGAGAAGGGGATCGATGGCGTCGGCGTGGCCGAGGTCGCCCGGGAGGCCGGGCTGACCCATGGCGCGCTCTACGCGCATTTTCCGTCCAAGGACGCGCTGGCGGCGGAAGCGTTTTCGAGCGGTTTCGCCGCCGCCCTCGACGGCATAAGAGCGTGGGCAGCCGACCGCGATCCGGGTTTCGAGGACTATGTGGCGGTGCTTCTGTCCGCGTCGATGCGCGATCGGCTTGGGACCGGATGCCCGATGACGGCGTCGGCGAGCGAGGCCGGGCGACAGGGACCGGCGGTCAGCAGGAGTTTTGCCGACGCCTTCGAGGAGGAGGTGGCGGTGATCGAGGCGACACTGGAGCCGGACGGGCCGCCATCGGCCCGGCGATCCCTGGCCATCGCCACCGTGGCGTCGCAGATCGGCGCGATCGCCGTATCCCGGGCGGTGAATAAGGCGGCGCCGACGCTGTCGGACGACGTGCTCGCGGCCGTTCGGGACATGATCCTCAAGGCGCGCGAACGATCGTCCCCGGCGGGATGACGCCGGGCAGCCGGCGGTTCAGTCCGGCGCGGCGTTTCGGCCCGGGCCGGCACGCCAGTCGGAGACGTCCTGGCCCCAGAGGTCCACGCATTTGTTCTGGAGCGGCGGCGGCAGGGTGGTGGTGCCGATCACGCGGGAGCCGATCGAGCGGGCCACGGCAATGGAGGCCGTGTTCTCCGGGTCGACGACGTGGGCGATCGCCGGCCAGTGCAGCGTGTCGAAGGCGAACGCTGCGGCGGCGAGCACGGCTTCCGTTGCATAGCCGCGCCCCTGATGGGCGGGGAGAATGCCGTAGCCGATTTCGGGCGCGGGCCAGCCTTCGGGGTGATTCGGACCGGCGCGACCGATCCACTCTCCCGTGCCGCGCAAGACAATCGAAAACAGCCCGAAGCCTTGCAAGCTCCAGCACCCGGCAATGTAGGCCAGACTCCGCCACGCTTACGCACGGCCGATGGGGCCGCCAAGGAAGCGCATGGCACCGGGATCGGCGGAAAAGGCGGCCCAGCCGTCCAGATCGGCCCGCTCGGGCGGACGCAGGATCAGTCGTTCGGTTCGCAGCACGGGAACGGCCATGGCGGCGGCCTAGCGGTCGGTGAGGCGCAGTTCGATCCGTCGGTTATGGGCCATCGCGTCGGCGGAGGTGCCGGTGTCAATCGGCTGGTATTGCGAGAACGCGGTGGCGGCGAGGTGCTGCGGCTTGATGCCTTCGGCGATCAGCAGCTTCACCACGGTGATGGCGCGTGCGGCGGACAACTCCCAGTTGGTCGGGAACTGGCTGCCGGTGATCGGCTGCTTGTCGGCATGACCGTCGACGCGGAGAATCCAGGGAATATCGGCGGGGATCTCCGCGCCGATCTGCTTCAGCGTCTTGGCCAGCGTCTTGATCTGGTCGCGCCCGGCCGGCGACAGCTCGGCGCTGCCGACCGGGAACAGCACCTCGCTCTGGAACACGAACCGGTCGCCGACTACGCGGATACCGGGCTTGTGCGCCAGAACGGCGGAAAGGCGGCCGAAGAATTCGGAGCGATAGCGCTTCAGCTCCTCCACCTTGTCGGCCAGAGCGAGGTTCAGCTTGTTGCCCAGATCGGTGATCTTGGCGTCGCGATCGGCCACGTCCTTGCGGGAGATATCGAGGGCCGCGGCGATCGCGGCGAGCTGCTTCTGCAGTTCCGCGAGCTGCTGGTTCAGAAGCGTGACCTGGTTCTGCGCGTCCGTGCTGAGCTTGGTCTGGGCGCCGAGCTGTTGTTGCAGGGCGGCGGCAGCGGCGCTGTCCTGGTTGTGCGCGGCCAGATCCTTGTCGTGCTGCGCGTTCAGTGTCGCGACCGAGACCTGAAGCGTCTGCACCTTGCCCTTCTCCATCGACAGGAGCTGGGTGAGCTGGGTCATTTCGCGCGTCAGCTTGTCGAGCGCGGTCTGGCGGCCCGTGAGCGCGGCGGACAGAAAGGCCTGCGCCAGCACGAAAACCAGCAGCACGAAGATGATGACCATGAGCAGGGTGGACAGGGCGTCCACATAGCCCGGCCATGCATCGAGACCGTTGCCGCGTGCTCCGCGCCGGCGCGCCATCGGATCAGCCCCGCGGCCCGAACGATGGCGGGTGCTGTCCCTGCGCCGCACCCGGCGCGGAGGCGGCGACCGTACGCGTCAGCACGCGGAGTTCGTTGCGCAGCTCCGCCGTGGACTGGGCCCGGCCCTGCTCGGCTTCCGCCAGCAGACGTTGCAGCAGGCGCTCGATCGACCGTAGCTCCTGTCCGCCGGCGGCGTCCGCGCCGGCCGGATCGGCCAGTTTGCGCAGAACCGGCGTCATCACCGACTGTGTTTCGGCCACCCGCAGCATAAGTTGCTGGTTGGCGCGCAGAAGCTCGGTCAGGGTGCCGAGCCGGTCCGCGAGAACGGCCATGGTCTGGTTGTGGCTCTGGCGCCCGTCCTCGGCGCGGGCGAGCACGCTTTGCAGCCCGTCGAGATTCTCCGCGGTCTGCTCGAGCAGGGCCTGCACATAGGCCGGGATCGGCGCCTCGCCGTCGCCGCCGGTATAGCCGGAGGAGAAGCGCGTAATGCCGGCGAGCCATTCCTCCAGCTCGTTGAAGAAACGGTTCTGCGCCTGGCCGGCGGTGAGATCGAGAAAGCCCAGCACCAGCGAACCGGCCAGACCGAACATGGAAGCGGAGAACGCCGTGCCCATGCCGGCAAGCGGCTGCGCCAGACCGGATTTGAGCTGGTCGAACATCTGCCCGACATCAGCGGAGCCGACGCTCATGCCGGCGATGATGCCGCCGATGGAATGAACCGTGTGCAGCAGCCCCCAGAACGTGCCGAGCAGACCCAGGAAGATCAGCAGCCCGGTCATGTAGCGCGACAATTCCCGGCTTTCGTCGAGGCGCGACGACAGGCTGTCGAGCAGGGAGCGCGTGGCGGGCGTGGAGAGCACCAGACGGTCGGCCCGGTTGCGGGTCGCCAGCATGGAGGCCATCGGCGCCAGAAGGCGCGGCGGAGCCGGCGGCGCCAGACCGGCGCGCGGCTGACGCAGCGTCTCGATCCAGCGCACTTCCGGCGAAAGCCGGATCACCATCAGCAGGTTCCAGCCGATGCCCAGCGCCAACACCGCCAGGATCAGACCGTCCAGCACCGGATTGTTGCGGAAGGCCAGCACCAGGGTCGGGAACAGAAAGGCGACGGCTGCCGCGACCACCAGCAGGAACACGAGCATCCGGATCACATAGGTGGTCGGGCGGGTCATGGTTTGGGCGATCCTGCGGCGGGGGCGGGGGTTGGAACGGGGGCAGCGGCAGCGGCTGGAGCAGGCGTCGTCTGGGCGCCGCCATCCGGGTTGCTCTGCGCGTGCAGATCGACCCGGTCGTTCCCGGCGGCGGCGTTCGGATCCATCCGGACATAGATCCGGGTGGAGGCGATGCCGTCATTGATCAGCACGGCCCGTGCGGCGAGGCCGCGGGACAAAGCGAGGCGTCGCGGTGTGGACGGATCGTCCGGACTGCCAGCGGCGGCGGCATCGAGGATCGCGCGCGCTTCAGGATCCGCTTTCAGCCTGGCCGCGAAATCGTGCAGCGCCTGCATGGTGGCCGGGTTCAGATCGCTCGCCGCGGCGCCGAAGGTGATCCGCACGCCGTCGGGCAGCGGAGTCGCGACGCCCGTCGCGGTCTGCACCACGGGAACCGGCGGCGGCGGAGCGGGCGGATGCAGCGGCACGTTCAACACCGGAGCGGCGAAGACCGGCGGGGCGGGCGGGGCGGCGGGAATGGTGGCGGCCGGGGCGTTGGCGGGAACCGGGGCGGCGGCCGGGCGCTTCTGCGCGTGAGTGCCGCGTGCGGATTCGTGCGATGCGTGGCCTCTGCCATGCGGGGCAGCGCGGTGCGGGGCGCTCTTATGCTCGCCGCTGCCGAGCGCATCGAGCGCGCTCTGGCTCGTGGTGACCTGTGCAGCGGCGACCGTGGCCGCGGCGATGGGGGCAGCGAGCAGAACGGTCGCGGCAGCCAGAACGGGAAGAACGGGTATGGACATCGGGCGGGAACCGTAAACGAGCCGCGCGCCCGGTCAACAGCACCACCCGGGGTTTGCCCGGAGGCCCGGGAGGCCGGCCTCGCGGGGGAGCGGGATCAGTTCGCGGCGGTGGTCCCGGCGGACATGCCGCCCAGAACCAGTTCGCGCAGACGGGCGTGCATATGCGGATTGGCGGCGACCACATGGCAATCCATGTCCATCGCTTCCTGCGGCGCATTGTGCGGATCGGTGGCGTAACCGCCGGCTTCGCGCACGATCAGCAGACCGGCGGCGCAGTCCCACGGCTTCAGCCCCAGCTCCCAGAACCCGTCATAGCGTCCGGCAGCGGTCCAGCAGAGATCGAGCGCCGCGGAACCGAAGCGGCGGACGCCGGAGACCTGCGGCATGATCGCCGCCAGGGTGCGGGCGAAGGGAAGCTTGCGGCTGTTATGGGTGGCGGCGAACGGAATGCCGGTCGCGAACACGCAGTCGATCATCTCGCGTCGGGCAGACACGCGCAGGCGCCGCTCGTTCAGATAGGCGCCGACGCCCTTCTCGGCCCAGAACATCTCGTTTCCGGCCGGGTTGTAGACCATGGCCGCGGCCAGCTCTGCGCTGCCGTCCGGCAGGCGGCGTTGCAGGCCGACGCTGATGGCCCAGTGCGGGATGCCGTGAAGGAAATTGGTGGTGCCGTCGAGCGGATCGACCACCCAGCGCCAGGTCCAGTTGTCGCCGCCCGACGCGCCGCTTTCTTCCATCAGAAAGGCGTAGCCCGGGCGGGCGCGGCCGAGTTCCTCGCGCAGCGTGGTCTCGGCGCGAAGATCGGCCTGGGACACGAAATCGCCCGGACCCTTGATGCTGACCTGGAGCTGCTCGACCTCGTTGAAGTCGCGCAGCAGGCGACGCGCGGCCTTCTGCGCCGCGTTGTGCATGACGGTCATCACCGGGGAAAGCCGCATCGCCATCGTTCAGACCGTCTCCAATAAGATCAGCGCCGGGAGAAACCCCCGATCAGCCCTTCGCGCGTTCGACGTAGGACGAGTCGTCCGTGCGCACCACGACGCGCTCGCCCACCTCGATGAAGGGCGGCACCATGGTCTTCACGCCGTTGGACAGCTTGGCCGGCTTGTAGGAGGAGGACGCGGTCTGGCCCTTCACCACCGGATCGGCCTCGACGATCTCCAGCACGACATGCGGCGGCAGATCCATGGCGACCGGATCGCCTTCCACCAGCTTCACGTTGACCGTCATGTTGTCCTGCAGGAAGGCCACGCCGTCGCCGAGAATGTCGGCCGGGATCATGGTCTGCTCGAAGGTCTCGGGATCCATCAGAACGAGATTGTCGCCGTCGGTGTAGGAGTAGGTGAACTCCCTGTCCTCGGTCATCAGGCGCTCGACGGTGTCGGCCGTGCGCCAGCGCTCGTTGGTCTTGTTGCCCGTCTTCAGGTCGCGCATCTCGACCTGGATGAAGGCGCCGCCCTTGCCCGGCGTGATGATCTGCTGCTTGAGCACCGTCCAGCGACGGCCGTCATGCTCGATCACCTGGCCGGCTCGGATCAGGTTGGCCTGCTGCTTCATCGTCGAGCCTTGCTTGAAAATGGTCGGAAAAGGATGAGGAGCGGGCTTCTAGCGCCAATGCCCGCCTCCGGGCAAGGTTTCGGGCCCGGTGTCACTGTGCGGGTCCGGTCGGATCGCGTGCGTCGGCAGATCGTGCAGCGCGCCGCCGGGGTCCGAGACCGTTCGTCCGTCCGGCGGCAGATAGGACGGGCCGATCGGCACCTTGCCGTGGCCGCCCTCGATGTCGAGCACGTAGGTCGGCCAGGCGAGCCCGGTGACGCGTCCCCGCAACCTGCGCAGCAGGGCCTGTCCCTCCGCGATCGGCACGGCGAACCGTGCGGTGCCGGGAGCCGGATCGAGCTGGTGCAGATAGTACGGCTTGATCCTGTGCCGCACCATCGCGCGCAGCAGCGCTTCCAGCGAGTCCGGATCGTCGTTCACGCCGCGCAGCAGCACGGACTGGCCCAGAACCGGGATCGCCCGGCCCTGCAGCAGACGCAGAGCGCCGCGCGCCGCCGGGGTGAACTCCCGCTCATGGTTGGCGTGCAGCACCAGCCACATCGCCTTCTCGGTCTCCAGCGCATCCGCGACCTCCGCCGTGATCCGCTCGGGGGCGGCCACCGGAACGCGGCTGTGCAGGCGGATGGTGGTGACGTGCGGCATCGCCTCCAGGGCTCGCACGATATGCCGCAGCCGGCGCGCCGACAGCATCAGCGGATCGCCGCCGGTCAGGATCACCTCGGTGATCTCCGGCGTGTCGCCCAGCCAGCCGAGCGCGCGCTCCAGCGCGGCGTCGTCCAGCACCCCGCCCTCCGGACCGACATGCTCGCGTCGGAAGCAGAACCGGCAATACAGCGGACAGATCAGCAGCGGCTTGAGCAGCGCGCGGTCGTGGTAGCGACGGACGATACCGGGCACCGGGGAATGGGCCGCGTCGCCGATCGGATCGGCCAGCTCGTGCGGGGCATGCTGCGTCTCGTCCGCGTGCGGCACCACCTGACGCCCGATCGGATCGTCCGGATGCTCGATCAGGGCGCGAAAGGCGGGCGGGATCAGCGTGGCATAGCGCGCCTCCACCGCCTCCAGCGCCGCGCGGTCGGGTTCGCGCGCCAGATCGGCTGCGATCAGCGCGTCGACGGAACGGATTGGCGCGGTCATCGGCGCGCTGTACTGCGAGCGACCCGTTCGCTGCAACATGAACCGAGGAGAACCGGTCTATGGATACCGAGCCTCCGGGCGGCGCCCTGCCGTCTCTGCCCGACCGCCTGCCGTTCCTGCGCCGGCGCGGGCTGATGCTGCGCGGGGTGCGCGCCTTCTTCGAGGCACGCGGCTACATGGAGGCGGAAACGCCGTATCTGGTGCCGGCGCCGGGCGAGGAGGTGCATCTGCGCCCGTTCCGCTCCGTGCTGGAACACCCGGACGGCAGCACCGAAACGCGCTGGCTCCATACCAGCCCGGAATTCGCGATGAAGCGCGTCGTGGCGGCGACCGGGCTGCCGGTGTTCCAGCTCGCGCGGGTCTGGCGCAACGGCGAGAACAGCGCCCTGCATGCGCCGGAATTCACCATGCTGGAATGGTATCGCCCCGGCGCCGATATGGGCTCGCTGATGGACGAGACTGAGGATCTGGTGCGCCGTCTGCTGCCGCCTGTGATCGAGGGGCTGGCCGGCGCGTTGCGGATCGACGAACCCTTCGAGCGGCTCAGCATGCAGGAGGCGTTCCGGCGCCATGTCGGCGCCGACCTTCTCGGCACGGCGGGAGATGCGCCGGCCCTGGCCGGGCAGGCCGGCGTCGCCTTGCGCGCGGGGGAGGACTGGGAGGATCTGTTCTTCCGGCTGCTGCTGGAACGGGTCGAACCCCGGATCGGGCGGGAACGTCCGACCTTCCTGACCCATTGGCCGCGCGCGCAGGCGGCCCTGGCGCGATGCGATCCGGCCGACCGGCGCGCGGCGCTGCGCTTCGAGCTCTATGCCTCGGGAATCGAACTGGCGAACGGGTTCGACGAGCTGACGGATGTTGTGGAGCAGCGGGCCCGGTTCGAGGCCGATCGCGCCCGCCGCATCGCGATCGACCCGGCGCTGGACTGGGCGCCGGACGAGCGGTTCCTCCAGGCGCTGTCCGATCTGCCGCCCTGCGCCGGGATCGCGCTCGGCTTCGACCGGCTGGTGATGCTGGCGACCGGGGCGAAGCGGATCGGCGCGGTGCTGTGGTAAATCGGCAATCCGAACGAACCGTAACGTTTCCGCATCTCGACATCTTCTTCCGCGTTTCGGACGTTAAGGGACCTGATTGTCCCGTTTCTCTGGCCGGTAGGCGCTCATGAGTCCGAAATCGTTTCGTTCCGTTCTTCTGCTTCTGCCCGTGCTCGGCGTCGCGGGCTGCGCCGTTCCGAGCGCCGAACAGCGTCGCGCGCTCGATTCGATGATCGGGCGGTCGGAAACCGATCTGCTGCGCACCTACGGCGTGCCGACCCGCACCTTCACCGCCAGCGGCCACACCTTCATGGCCTATATCCAGAACCAGACCTCCTACTCGCCGGGCACGCCGGGCTGGGGCGGCTGGGGCTGGGGCGGCGGCTGGGGAGGCTGGGGCGGCGGTTGGGGTGGCGGCTGGGGCCCGGGTTGGGGCGGCGGCTGGGGCGGCGGATTCCCGCCGAGCTATTACCAGAGCAGCTGCGCCACCACCTTCGAGGTGAACAACGGCGTCGTGGCCGGCTGGACGCTGCGCGGCGACGGCTGCTGAGCCGACCGGGCGATCCGGCCGGCTTGCCTGGCCGGGACGCTGTTTGTTAGGAGGGCAGGGGCTCCGTTACGGCGCGGTATCGTCGCGAACGGGGACCGGCAGGGAGAGATCATCGCATGCGCCGTGACCAGTTGTTCAGCCGGCGTTCCGCCCGCTCCCTCGCTCTCCTGCCGCTGTTCTGCACGGCGCCGCTGCTGTCTGGCTGCGAAAGCCAGGCGCGGCAGGACCCGATCTATGTCCGCAACAGCACGGACGAACTCACCTTCAAGGATACCGCCTTCTTCCGCGACCGTCCCCTGGACGACAGCGTGAGATCGTCGCTGCAGCTTGCGGATTACGCCAAGGGTCTCGAAGCGACCGGGCTGATCGCCATCCTGCAGCGTCCGGGGCCGTTCACCGTGTTCGCGATCCCCAACGCGCCGCTGGAACAGCTCAAGGCGCGCGATCCGCAGGTGTTGGACCAGAGCCGCCTGCCGAACCTGCAGCGGACGCTGTCCTACACGATCGTTCCGGGCGCCTATACCGACGCGAAGTTGCGACAGCTGATCGCGAAGCAGCGCGGGCCGATCGGCCTGAAGACGCTGTATGGCGACGTTCTCGGCGTGTCCGTGGAGCCCTCGACCAACCAGCTGATCCTGTCCGATCCGAGCGGTGCGACGAACCGGATCTGGCTGTCCAGCATGCCGCAAAGTAACGGCGTGCTGTATATCACCCAGGGCATGCTGAACCCGGCACCGGCTGTTCCGCCGCAGACGGCAGGCCGCATCGCGACGCGCTGAGGCGTCGCCCCGTCCGACGCGGTTGCGCTAGGCGGCCGCGTCGATCGCCCGGTTCATGGCCCGCACGCCTGCCGCCGGCCCGTCCGGATGGTTCCAGACCGCGCTGATCACCGCCAGGAAATCGGCGCCGGCCTGGACCAGCGTCCCGCAGTTCTCCGGGGTGATGCCGCCGATCGCCACCACGGGCAGCTCCATCATCTCGCTCCACCAGCGCAGCAGGTCCGGATCGGCGCGGATCTCGGTGTCCTTGCTGGGCGAGGGGAAGAACGCGCCGTAGGCGACATAGTCCGCGCCGTTCTCGCCCGCGATCATGGCGGCGTCCCGGCTATCGTAGCAGCTCACGCCGAGCTGGAGATCGCCCAGCATCGCCCGCGCCTTGGCCACGTCCATGTCGTCCGAGCCGACATGCGCGCCGTCGCAGCCGGAGCGGATGGCGAGGTCCGGGCGGTCGTTCAGGATGAAGGCGACGTCGCGGGCCTGGACCACCGGGCGCAGCACGTCGATCGCGCGCAGCACCGCGTCGTCCTCCGCATCCTTGAGCCGGAGCTGCACGGCGCCGACATCGCCGGCATCCAGCGCCGCCGAAAGCGGGTCGACGAAATCCTGCGCGACGAGGCTGGGCGGGGTGACCAGATACAGGCGGCACCGGTCGGAAGACATGGCGAACAATCCCGGATGGAGAACGGTGTTTCGACGAGAGCGGCGTCCGATCCTCCCGGATCGCATCGCGCGTACTCCTCGACCGTTTTGACGAGCCTCTCTGCCGAACGAATCCGTTCGGCCGGATGATGCTCTAGCCCGCTGCCGGCCGCGTGTCATGAGGGCGGAAAAAGGCGCCGAGGCGGCGTTCCGCGCCCGGCGCGCCGAGATCGAGGGCGGCCGGGCGTTCGGCCAGCAGCGTCGCGCCGAGCGGATCGGCCCTGTCCTTCACCGCCAGCCATTGGGGCGAGGGCTCCAGCACCAGGATGCGCTGGCCGAGACGAAGGGCTTCCAGCGCCCGCCCGGCGGCGTCGCCGCAATCGAGGATGTCGTCGAGGCGAAGGCCGAGGCGTCGGGCTCCGGTATCGCCCCAAGCCATGAGCGCGCGCCACCAGGCCGGGCCGAGAAAGCAGGCGGCGTCGGGGGCGGACAGGATGCGGAGGTGCCGCAAATCCGCTTTGGCGGCGGCGTCGAGGGCAAGACGCAGATCGGGCGCTCCGTGCACCACCAGGGTCGGCACGGGATCGGGCGAAGGCGGAGCGGCGGGCGTCTGCATGCTTGACGTTCAAGGCGCTGCGGGCGAACAGTTCAAGCGGGATGTGAGCGAGGAAGCGTGTCCGAACAGGATCACAGATGGGACCGGCACGGCGTCTTGGCCGAGCGCCCCGCCGCCGGGAACGGCGAGGGTGCGATCGGCCGGCTGGAGCAGGCGCTGGCGCGCATCGCCGCCGCCGCCGGACGCAAGCAGGACGCGCTGCGCGTCGCCGAGCTGACCGCCCGCGCGGCGCAGCACGAGGCGGACCTGCTGGTGCAGGCGGAAGAGCAGCGCCGGGCGGAATCCGACGCGAACCGGCTGGAGGAAGAAGCGGAACAGGTGCGCGCACGCGACGAGACGCTGCACGCGGTCGCCGGACGCATCGACGCGCTGATCGGTCAGCTGCGCGCCGAACTCGACCATCAGCCGGCGGAGGACTGATCCGATGGCCCAGGTCACGGTGAAGATCAACGGATATGCCTACGCCGTCGGCTGCGAGGACGGGCAGGAGCAGCATCTGCAATCCATGGCGTCGCAGGTCGAGCGACGGATCGAGCGCATCAAGGCGATCGGCGGGCAGAGCGGCGAGGCGCGTCTTCTGGCCCTGGCCGCGCTGCTGATGGCGGACGAGCTGCACGACCTCGCTGCCGAGCGCCTGCCATCCGGCACCACCGACGCTCTGGCGGAGGGCGAACTGGCCCGGGCGCAGAATCTGGAGCGCGAGCAGCTGGTCGGCCATCTGGCGGAACGGGCGGAGGCCATTGCGATGGCCCTGGAGCGTGACTAGATTGACGAGGCGGGGCTGCCCGGTGCGTCAGGCGTTTCAACCCCTGAGCCGATAAGCACTTCCTCGGTGACTGGCTCTGTCGCGGCCGTGGTCGCGTTATCCGGTTGCCACCTGCACTTGCGGGTTCTGGGAGGTCGACAAGTCCAACGGCCATGGCGGCTCCGCACATCTTCTTTCCATGCTGATTTCCATGCTGACCGATCCCGCCGAGCGTAAGCGCGCGCTTCGGTCGCTTCTGCGCGGCTCGCGGCCGATGGGCGATCTCCGGGCGCTGGGCGAGCGACTGCTGTCGCTGGACGTGGCGCCGGGCGCCGTCGTGGCCGGGCTGTCGGCCTTGCCGGGGGAACCCGATCTGGCCTTCGTCTGGGCCGATTATCATGCACGCGGTAATTTAATCTGCCTGCCGGAGACGACGGCGCCCGGATCGGCCCTGGTGTTCCGCGCCTGGACGCCGGGTTGCCGCATGGTGCCAGGCCGGTTCGGCACGCTTCATCCGGAGGGGAAACTGCTGGTGCCGGACGTCGTGTTCGTGCCGTTGCTGTGCTGGGATCTGGCATTGAACCGGCTGGGCTATGGCGGCGGCTATTACGACCGCACCCTGGCGGCGCTGCCGCAGGCGCGGCGGATCGGGTTCGGCTTCGAGGCGCAGCGCGTCGAGAGCGTGCCGGTCGAACCGTTCGACATGTCCCTGGACGCGCTCGTCACCGAGACGCGTGTTTTGTTCGCGAAGGAGCGCCGCGGTTGAGGATTCTGTTTCTGGGCGACATCGTCGGGCGCTCGGGCCGCGACGCGGTGGAAGCGCGTCTGCCGGAGCTGCGTAGCCGGTTGTCGCTCGATCTGGTGATCGCCAACGCCGAGAATGCGAGCCATGGCTTCGGTCTGGCGCCGGCGATGGCGGATGCGCTGTTCGCTTCCGGCTGCGACGTGCTGACGCTCGGCAACCATGCCTGGGACCGTCGCGAACTGATCGGGCATATCGCGCAGGCGCCAAAGATTATCCGGCCGCTGAACTTTCCGCCGGGAACGCCAGGCAACGGCAGCGTGGTGGTGGCGCTGGCGGACGGGCGCAAGATCCTGGTGATCAACGCCATGGGGCGCCTGTTCATGGATGCGCTGGACGATCCGTTCCGGGCGGTGGGCGAGCTTCTGTCGCGTCATCGCATGGGGGTGACGGTTCAGGCGGCGGTGCTGGATTTCCATGCCGAGGCGACCAGCGAGAAGCAGGCGATCGCGCATCATTTCGACGGCAAGCTGTCGCTCGTGGTGGGCACGCATACGCATACGCCGACGGCCGATCATCGCATCCTGCCCGGCGGCACCGCCTTCCAAGCCGATGCCGGCATGTGCGGCGACTATGACAGCGTGATCGGCATGGGCAAGGAACCTGCGATCGCCAAGTTCGTGCGCAAGATGCCGGGCGAGCGACTGGCGCCGGCCGATGGCGAGGCGACGTTGTGCGGGCTGGTGATCGCGACGGACGATCGCACCGGGCTGGCGCGCGACGTGCAGCCGGTGCGGCTGGGCGGGGCTTTGTCGCAGGTGATGCCGCAGGTCGTCTGAGTCAGCTTCAAAAGAGGAAGATGTTCTTTTTTGAAAGAAAGAACCAAAGAACGTCTATCCGTTTGGAGACGGAGCCAAACGGATAGACGTCTTTTTGCTTTTTTTCTTCAGAAAAAGAAGACCCTCGTCTTCAACGAAACGGCGGCTCGTCGAAGCCGCGCAGCTTGCGGGAGTGGAGGCGCATGACGCCGCCTTCGCGTAGGGAGCGCATGGTCTCGATGCCGACTTTCAGGTGTTGGCTGATGCGCTCGCGATAGAAATGGTTGGCCATGCCGCGCAGCTTGAGTTCGCCGTGTAGTGGCTTGTCGCTGACGCAGAGCAGCGTGCCGTAGGGGACGCGGAAGCGGAAGCCGTTGGCGGCGATGGTGGCGCTTTCCATATCCACGGCGATCGAGCGGCTCATGTTGATCTGGGTGAACAGCGCGCCGTAGCGCAGTTCCCAGTTGCGGTTGTCGGTGGTCATCACCGTGCCCGTGCGCAGGCGGGTTTTCAGCTCGGCGCCGGACAGGCCGGTGATGCGTGTGGTGGCGTCCTGGAGGGCGACCTGCACTTCGGCGATCGCCGGCACCGGCACCCAGGGCGGCAGGTCGTCGTCGAGGACGTGATCGGCGCGGACATAGCCATGCGCCAGCACGTAGTCGCCGAGGCGCTGTGTGCGTCGTAGCCCGGCGCAATGGCCGACCATCAGCCAGCAATGCGGCCGCAGCACCGCGACATGGTCGGTGATGGTCTTCGCGTTGGAGGGGCCGACGCCGATATTGATCAGCGTGATGCCGTCGCCGTCTGGGCGCACCAGATGATAGGCCGGCATCTGCGGCAATTTGCCGTCGCCTTCCGCGCCGGGCGCGTCGCGGCGATGTTCGATGTCGCCCGGCTCGACGAAGCGTTCGTATTCGTCGCCGTTCCGGAGCTGCGCCAGACCGAATTCACGGAATTCGTCGACATAGCGCTGATAGTTCGTGAGCAGGACGAAGCGCTGGAAATGGCCGGCCTGCGTGCCCGTGTAGTGATGCAGACGTGCCAGGGCGTAATCGACGCGCTCGGCCGTGAACAAGGACAGCGGACGCGGCGTGTCGGCATCGGGGATGATGCTGCAATTGGCGATGCGGTCGTCGGTGGCGGCGAGGTCCGGCAGGGAGAAACGCTGGCCAAGCCCGCGCAGGGCGGCGTCGGACACGTCCGTGACGCTGTTCTCGATCACATAGGGCAGAGGGATCGGCCGGAACGAGCGCCCGACCAGCACCGTGCCGCCGTAATGGCGCAGCAGCAGGCCGATCTGTTCGGTGAGGTAGCTCTCGAACAGGTCCGGGCGCGTCAGCGTCGTGCCGTAGAAGCCGGGCTCCAGCAGGACGCCGAACGGGAAGCGGTCGTCCTGGAGCGGCGGAGCGTCGTCCAGCTCCATCGCTAGGTAGGGATAGACCGCGTCGGCGGGTTGTCTGGAATCGGCGCGCCGGAACGCGTCGCGCAGCAGATCCGTGGCTTCCGCATAGAGCGCGCGGATACGGGCGACGGCATCGGCGGCGTTGGAGAAGGCCTCGAAATCGCGTCCGGAACGGTCCCGAAGGGCGGCTCGTCTCTGCTGAACGGTCTGCATCGCGCGGTCTCCGCCGTGTGGGAGCGAGTTTGCCATTCCCCCGCCGGTTTGACACCCTGCGCCGCTCGGAGACCCACGCCATGAACACCCAGACCGCCCGCCTCAACGATCCGCAGGCGCCGCTGCCGGCGCGCGACTGGGCGATCCTGTTCGGGTTGTCCGTTCTCTGGGCGGGATCGTTCTTCTTCTACAAGATCCTGGCACCGCTGGTGCCGCCCTTCACGCTCGTGTTCGCGCGGATGGGTCTTTCCGCGCTGACCCTGCTGCCGTTCGTGCTGGTGGGGCAGACGCTTGGGTTCAATTGGCGTCGCGCGGGGCGTCTGGTGCTCTGGTTCCTGGCGCTGGGTCTGCTGAACTGCGCTCTGCCGTTCTGTTTGTTCGCCTGGAGCGAGCGGACGATTCCGAGCGGTCTGGCGGCGCTCCTGAATGCGCCGACGCCGATCATGACGGCTGTGATCGCGCATGTGATCCGCGACGAGCGTTTGACGAAACGTACGCTGGCCGGGGTGCTGCTGGGTTTCGCCGGCGTGGCGGTGCTGATCGGACCCGGGATCGGTGCGCTGTTCGATCCGCATGCCGACAACCTGGCGATTCTCGCCGAGTTCGCCTGTCTGCTGGCGACCTTGTCGTATGCGATCGGGGCCGTGTCCGCGCGTCGTCTGCGCGGGCTGTCGCCGTTGCAGATGGCGGCGGGGCAGGCGAGCGGCGCCGCCCTGCTGATGGCGCCGCTGGCGATCGGCGTGGACCGGTTCTGGTTGTTGCCGCCGATCGGCGTCACCGGCTGGGGCGGGCTGATCGGCATCGCAGTGCTGAGCACGTCCCTGGCCTATATGCTGTTCTTCCGGCTGCTGGCCTCGTCCGGCGCGACGCGTGCCGCGCTGGTCACCTTCCTGGTGCCTGTGACGGCGTTGCTGCTGGGTCTGTTGTTCCTGAACGAGCCCGTACAGCGTCGTGATGCGCCGGCGATCGCGCTGATCGGGTTGGGTCTGGCGGTGATCGACGGGCGTGTTCTCCGCCGCTTCGCGCGGAAGGACGCGACGCCTGCGACCTGACTCGCGGACGCCGTTTCATGCGTCTCGGGCACGAGGCCGGTCGATGGGCCGGCCTGCCCGTCGGATACTGTTCGGGATTTCGGCTCGCGACATCGGGCCTGTGTCAAAGGAGACCGGTATGGCGAAATTCGTCCACAGCATGGTGCGCGTTCTGGATGAGCGCCGTTCGGTCGCGTTCTATCGCGACGCTTTCGGGCTCGAGATCGCGGACAGGCTCGATTTCGAGGATTTCACCCTGATCTATCTGTCGAACGGGGAAAACACGTTCGAGCTCGAACTGACCGTCAACAAAGGTCGCACGGAGCCCTACGAAACCGGCAACGGCTACGGCCATGCCGCCTTCGTGGTCGAGGATGTCGATGCCGAGCATCGCCGCTTCGAGGAGAAGGGCTGGTCGCCGCGCAAGCTGGTGGATTTCAGTCCTGGCGGCAATCTGATCGCCCGCTTCTTCTTCGTGAAGGACCCGGACGGCTACGAGATCGAGGTGATTCAGAGGGGCGGCCGTTTCGGGTGAGGCGCTCCGGCTGACGGTTCCATGGTCCGACGGCGCCGGAACGAGAGGGAGGTCATGACAGGCCGGGGGCCGACCTGCGAACCCGTTTCCGGCCGTCAGTGTTCGAGGATGTAGTTCACCGTCAGGTCGATATCGAAATGGTCGCCTTGCATGTCGGGCGGCACCGGCGGCAGGGTCCGGCCGCGGAACATGCCGGTCGTGGCGCCGTCGAGGGCGAACGAGCCGGACGAATCCACGAGCTGCACGCTTTTGACCCGGCCGGAGCGATCGATCTGCACATGCACGTGCGCAGGTCCGCTTTCGCCGCGGGCGGCCGCGTCGGGCGGATAATAGAGATGGCGGCGTATCCAGCTATCGAGTTCGTTGCCGTAATCGCTGCTGACGCCCTTCACGCCGATGGCGGCGAAGGGGGTGTTGATATGGCCGTTCTTCACCAGCGGGCCGAGCGACATGTCGATCGCCGAACCCGATCCGCTAGGGCGTCCGGTGCGTGCGCGCGGTTGTCCTTCCTGCTGGAACGAGAGGTCCATCGGGTTGGCGAAGGGGTTGGAGCGCGTGCGCTTTTGCGGTGCCGTGCGCAACGGGATGCGCGACGTGTGCTGCTCGGCCGGTTTCGGCGGCGGAGGCGGCAGTTGTATCTCCGGGAGGTCCGGCAGCGGCACTGGCGGCGGTACGTCCGGCAGCTGGGTGTCGACCTGTGGTTCCTGTTTTTCAGGCGGGGTCTTTGTGGCCTGAAGCTGCGGCTTGCCGCCGCCGCCCTGATCGGGGCTGTCGTTCTGGCCCGCCATGCCGCTGCTGCCGTAGACCATCTCCACCGCCGCCTGTTCGGGCGGTGGCTTGAGGCGTGCCTGACTTGCGAACAGGACGGCGAGCCCGACGATCACGAGCGCATGCACGATGGCCGAGCCGCCGAGCATGCGTTCCAGACGCGTGCGGTTGAGGCGGGTGCGGCGGAGCAGGGGGAGCCCTGCGGGGGGCAGCACGGCGCGCTCCGGGCGCTCGACCGGGCGGCGTACCGGCCCGGTGCGTGCAGTGGCGGCCCGGATCGCCGGGGCGGGTTCGAACGCGATCTCGCCGCGTCCGGGACGGCGGGCGATCGGAACGCGCGTCATGGCGTGCAGGGAAACGCTCCGGTCGGCCATCGGCTTGAAACAGAACTCCACGCGATCGCCGGGCACGGCCTGCAAGAGAGCGTATCCTGCCAGTTGCGGCGCGGCTCCGCCACTGCCAGGAGTGGTGCATGGACGAGCCGTCATCCGTTGTGCCGATCCCTCCGCTGCCGATCTCTTCGCCGCCGGGCCGTCCGATCAAGGACGAGCGCGCTGCGCGTTCGCATCTGATCGGGGTCGATCACGAGATGGCGGCGCTGATCCGGCGTGTCGGCCGGTGCACGCTACGGGTGCGTCACGATCGCGAGCCGTTCGAGGCGCTGGTGCGGGCGATCGCGGGGCAGCAGCTGCATGCGCGTGCGGCGGAAGCGATGCTGAACCGGATGCTGGCGCATTTCCCCGGTGCGTTTCCCGGGCCAGAGGCGCTGGCGGCTCTGGACGATGCCGCGTTCCGGGCTTGCGGGTTTTCCGGCAGCAAGACGGTGGCGATCAGGGGGGTGTGCGAAGCGGCCGCGAGCGGGATCGTGCCGACGCGACGGGCGGCGCAGCGCCTGACGGATGCCGAGCTGGTTTCGCGACTGGTGCCCCTGCGTGGGATCGGCGCCTGGACCGTGGAGATGCTGCTGATCTTCACGCTGGGGCGGCCGGACATCATGCCGATCGACGATTACGGCGTGCGCGAGGGGTTTCGCCGCATCAAGGGGTTGGAGGTGCAGCCGAAGCCGAAGGCGCTGCTGGCGGCCACCGAATCCTGGCGGCCGTTCCGGTCGGTGGGCGCCTGGTATCTGTGGCGCGCCGCGGACGAGGCGAAACCGGCCGGACGCAGCCCGACCGTTTCGGCCTGAACCGGAGGGGGGTTACCCCTCCAGCCCGATGAATTCGCTGACGATCTGGAGGAATTCGGCCGGTTTCTCGGCGTGGAGCCAGTGGCCGGCGCCTTCCACCACAATCAGCTTGTGGGGTGGAAACAGCTTGTCCATCGTCTTGAGGTGCTTGAGCTGGAGATAGGGCGAGTTCTCGCCGGCGACGAACAGGCTGGGGCCGTCGTAGCGCAGTGCCGACATGGCTTCCGGCCAGCCTTCGATGAACGGCATCGAATCGACGATCTCGCGCAGGCCGATGCTCCAGCCGGGATGGTCGCCCAGGCGGAGGTTCTGGATCAGCAGGTTGCGCACATCCATGCTGGGGGAGATGTCGGCGAGGAGCTGGTCGGCGCCGGCGCGGTTCAGCGTGTCCGGCATCGGCATGTGCAGCAGCTTGCGGGCGAGCTGCGAGTTGCCGTGGCCGGTCGGGGCGGGTGGCATGTCGGCCACCAGCAGGCGGGAAACCAGTTCGGGCCGGGTGAGGGCCAGCACCATGCTGACCTTGCCGCCCATGGAATGCCCGGCCACCACGGCGGGGGTGGCGCCGAGCGATTCCAGCGTTTCCGCCAGATCGGCGGCCATTTCGGGGTAGTGCATCAGCCCGTGCGGGCTGTCGCCGTGGCTGCGCACGTCCACCGCCAGCACGCGGCGTCGCTGTGCGAGGCGTTTCTGGAAGAAGCCCATGTTGCGGGCGCGGCCGAACAGCCCGTGCACGAGCACCACGGGCGGGGCGTCGCGGTCGGCGGCATCGGTCGATTCGGGGCCGCGTTCGATGACATTGAGCTTCATGCCGTGTGCTCCTCCTGGGCGAGATCGAGCACGATCTTGCCGGCATGGCTGCCGCTTTCCATCAGTTCGTGGGCTTCGCGCACCTGATCGAACGGCAGGATGCGCTCCATCAGCGGCTTCACCTGGCCGGCTTCGATCAGCGGCCAGACGTGTTCGGCCAGCGCGGCGGCGATCTCGGCCTTGAAGGCGGCGCTGCGCGGGCGGAGCGTGGTGCCGGTGAGGGTGAGGCGTTTGGTCATGATGCGCGCCAGGTTGACCTCGGAGGCGACGGCGCCGCTTTGCACCGAGACCAGCACCAGACGGCCGAGATCGGCGAGGGAGCGCAGGTTTCGGTCGAGATAGGCGGCACCGACGATGTCGAGCACCACGTCGACGCCGCGCTTGTCGGTGAGTGCGGCGACCCGCTCGGCGAAATCCTCTTCGCGGTAGTTGATGACGGCGTCGGCCCCGAGGGCGCGGGCGATCTCGGCCTTGCGGGCATCGCCGCAGGTGGCGAAGACGCGGGCGCCGAACTGCCTGGCAAGCTGGATCGCGATCGAGCCGATGCCGCTGGTAGCGCCGTGGATCAGCACGGTTTCACCGGCCTTGAGCCCACCGGTGCGGAACAGGTTGGACCAGACGGTGAAGCAGGTTTCCGGCAGGGCGGCGCTGTGGATCCAGTCCAGGTTGGCGGGGCAGGGCAGGCATTGCCCGACGGGCGCCACGCAGAAGGTGGCGTAGCCGCCGCCGTTCACCAGCGCGCAGACCCGGTCGCCGATCGCGAACCGGTTCGGAATGTCGCCCGGTGGGCCGAGCGCCACGACGCGACCGGCGACTTCGAGCCCGAGGATCGGGCTGGCTCCAGGCGGCGGCGGATACTTGCCCGCGCGCTGCATCACGTCCGGCCGGTTCACGCCGGCGGCCTCCACCGCGATCAGAAGTTCCCCGGGGCCGGGCACGGGCATCGGTGCGTCGGCGAACCCCATCGCTTCGGGCCCGCCTCCGGACGGGTCGTGAGTCACGTGACGCATCGTTCGGCCGGCATTCACCATCGATTCATCCCTCGTCAGCTAGAAAGGGCCATAGCACGCCGAGGCTCGTGCGCATCGCGCGTCAGGCAACCGGGAGCCATGCCGACGGTTGTCGGTTCTACGGTGAGGAAAGGAGATCGAGGCATGAGAACTGGTTTTCATCGCTCGGGCGGTTTCCGGCTGGCCGATCTGGCGGATGGCGGCAGTGCGCGTCGCCGCTCCTTCGCGTTCGCCTCGGGAGGCGGTGCGCCGCCGCCGCCGCGCACACCGCCGGCCGACGATCCGCCGGAGGAGCCGGTCCCGATCCAGGAGCCTCCGGCGCCGATCCCTGTGCCGCCCGATCCGGGACCGGCGCCGATGCAGGTTCGCGTCGATACGATCTAAGTGCGGCTGGTCGTACAGAGCTGGTTGTCGACGGCACCAGATATTGGGCGCCATCGCGGTCTCGAATGGCCATCGTCCTGCCACATGCAGCGGGTTGTCTGGGCGGCGATTGGCGCGAGGATGATCGAGCGGTGACACGCAGGCGATGCAGGGGAGACCGGGCAATTGTTCGGTTGCGCTCCTCGCGGTGTTTGGCCAGAACGATCGGAAGGGCGCCGGGCGGACGCGGCGCCGATCGGGGTTGATCGCTTGGCAGAGCCGGGTCCGCAGATCGCCGCATCCCAGCAGGCAACCGGCGCCACGTTCGGGCGCGATCGTGCGTCCGGGTGGCTGAACGCGAGCGCCTGGTTCACCCGCGCCCGGGAACACGGCTCCTTGTTGCGCGGATGGGTGCTGCATGCACCGATCTCACTGCGTGCGCTGGTGCGTGCGGACGAGATATGGCTTGCGGTTCTGGCCGCGCTTACGGGTGTCGCCGCCGGATTGCTGGTGGTGGGCATCAACAGCATCACGCTGGTGATGCACCGCGTTCTGTTTGCTCTCGACAATGACGGCCACATGTCCGGCGTGTCGCGCATCGTGCCCTGGCGGGCCTTGCTCGTTCCGAGCCTCGGAGGGCTGGTTCTTGGCCTGTTCGGCCTTTTCGCCGCCAGGATCAGGCCCGGCCGGCCGATCGACCCGATCGAGGCCAATGCCTTGTATGGCGGACGCATGTCGTTCCGCGACAGCGTCGTGGTGGTGGTGCAGACAGTTCTGTCCAACGGCGTCGGGGCGTCGATCGGGCTCGAGGCCGGCTACACCCAGATCGGATCCGCGCTGGCGTCCAAGCTCGGCCGCGCCTTCCGGCTGCGCCGGCAGGACATGCGCGTGCTGGTTGGCTGTGGTGCGGCCGGCGCGATCGGGGCGGCGTTCGACGCGCCCATCGCCGGTGCGTTCTATGCGTTCGAGCTGGTGATCGGCACCTATTCGCTGGTGAATCTGGCGCCGGTGACGCTTGCTTCGATCTGCGCGGTGCTGGTGTCGCATGTTCTGGGCGGAGCGGCGCCGTCCTTGTCGATCGATCTGCCGCCCGGCATCGGCGGTCTGGACTATGTGCCGATCCTGGGGCTGGGCGTGGTGGCGGCTCTGGTCGGCATCGCGGTGATGCATTCGGTGACGACGATCGAGGCGTTGTTCCGCAAGTCGGGCCTGCCGGTTTGGCTGCGTCCTGCGGTTGGCGGTCTGATCGTCGGCGCGATGGCGCTGATCACCCCGTCGGTGATGTCGTCCGGTCACATGGCGATGCGGCTCGGGCTCGACATGCAGTTCGGGCTGGAACAGGTGGCGATGATGCTGGTGCTGAAGGCGCTGGCTTCCGCCGTGTCGATCGGGTCCGGTTTTCGCGGCGGCCTGTTCTTCGCCTCCCTGTTCCTGGGCGTGCTGACGGGAACGCTGTGCGGCGACCTTCTGTGGCTGTTGAGCCCGAACGCGCTGTCGCCCTCCGTGTGTGCGCTGGTGGGCATGAGCGCCATGGCGGTGGCGATCGTCGGCGGTCCGTTGACCATGGTGTTCCTGGCGCTGGAATCGACGGGCAGCCTGCCTTTGACGAGCGCCGTTCTGGCCGCGTCCGTGGTGTCGTCGCTGACCGTGCGCCGGATCTTCGGCTATTCCTTCGCCACCTGGCGGTTCCATCTGCGCGGCGAGAGCATTCGCAGCGCGGTGGATGTGGGCTGGATGCGCAATCTGACCGTGGGACGCATGATGCGGCGCGAGGTGCGGACCATCCGCGTCGATACGCCGATCGCCGCCGTGCGGCGCGATTTTCCACTCGGCTCCGCGCATCGCGTGATTGTGGTCGATCAGAGCGAGGCCTATGCCGGGCTGGTGATGGTGCCGGAGTTGCATGATTCCGAGCGCCCGGCCGAGAAGCTCGCCGATCTGCTGCATCTGCGCGACAGCCTGCTGATGCCGCAGATGACGGTGCGGGAGGCCGTGTCCCTGTTCGAGAAGGGCGAGGCCGATGCGCTGGTGGTGGTGGACGATCCCAAGCGCCGGCAGGTGATCGGCGAACTCACCGAGCAGCACGCGCTGCGGCGTTATTCGGAGGAGCTCGACCGCAGCCGGCGGGAGTTGTCGGGAGAGCGATAGGCTCCGCCCGAGACAGGTGTGCGATCCGGCTTTCGGACGTTTGACGACAATCGGTCATCAGTTTCGGCGCAGTCGAGCATCGTTCACGCTCCTGTCGCGGTCGAAGGCGCGTTTGAATCGTACCGTGATTGCGAAGTCTTCCGTATTGCACAACAGGCTTTAGCAGATGATCCGCATGGGTGTTGCGCATGCCGTCATAAAAAATTGTGATGGACTCTGATCATGAAAAGAGGGAAGCTCGTCATGGGTGGTTAAGTCCGAACAATCGGAACACGAAAAATGACCGAAAAAGGTCGGCGAAAGCAGATTCTCAGCGTCCTCGCGGACAAGCCGTTCGCGAGCGTCCGGGAGCTGATCGACGTTCTCAATGTGTCTCCGGCGACGATCCGCCGCGATCTCGACAAGCTTCACGAGGCTGGCGAGGCACGGAAAGTGTTCGGTGGTATCGCGCAGCTCGGCTATGCGGCGCGCACCTACGCGCTGCCGTTCGGCGAGAACAGCGATCTGGCCGTGGACGCCAAGGCGGCGATCGCGCGATGCGCCGCAGGGCTGGTGCAGGATGGCGACATGGTGATCGTCGCCAGCGGCTCGACCTGCTACCAGCTCGGGCTTCTGCTTTCGAACCGTCCCGTCACCCTGCACACCAATTCGATGCCGCTGGCCGCCACGATCGGCACCAGCGGCGTGTGTCAGATGGTGGTGACGGGCGGTACGCTGCACCGCGAGCCGGGCATTCTGTTCGATCGCGAGGATCGTGCGCCGGATTTCCATGCGTCCCGTTTGTTTCTGGGAGCTCAGGGTCTGTGCCCGGAGGGGGTGCTGGAATCGCATCCGCTGATCGTGCGCACCACGCGAATGATGCTGGAGCGCACCGACGAGGTGATCGTCGTCGCGGACAGCCGCAAGCTGGGCATCAGGGCGCGGCATCTGACCTGTCCGGTCGAGCGCATCTCCACCGTGGTCACGGATGACGGGATCTCGGAGGAGGATCTGGCGGCGCTGCGCGATGCCGGCGTGCGGGTGATGATCGCGGGCGGCGGAGCGACGGCATGAGCGTTGCCTTCGCCGTGGTGGCGATCGTCCCCGCCCTGTCAGGGCGAGCTGGCGCATCGCCACGACCAGATCTCCGGCAGTGCACAGAGGCTCCCCGGCGATCCGCCCGTTCTGATCGGTCTCCAAGCCGGACACGACGCGGAACAGCGATCGCGTTCATCCAACGGCGGGGGCGTTTCGTGCGTCCTCGCGTCACAGGAGCCTTTCCATGACGGCGATTTTCCCATGAGTGCCACTTCCATCGAGCGCGCCTTCGACATGACGGGGCGCGTCTTGCTCATCACCGGCGCCGCGGCCGGGATCGGGCTCGCGACCGCGACGTTGTTCGCCGAACAGGGCGCGCGCGTGGTTCTGCTCGACCGCGCGCCCGCCGTGGTCGATGTGGCCGGGACGTTGCCGGGTTCGGGGCATGTCGGCATCGTGGTCGACGTCACCGACCCCGCGGCGGTTGAGGCGGCGGTCGGTTCGGTCGACGGCCGGATCGACGTGCTGGTGAACAGTGCCGGCATCGTACGTCTGGCGCCTGCCGAGGCGGTCACCGCCCAGGACTGGCAGGCGACCATCGACATCAATCTGACGGCGTCGTTCACCCTCGCTCAGGTCGTGGGCCGACGCATGCTGGCGCAGGGAGGTGGGCGGATCGTCAACCTCGCCTCGCAGGCGGCGGTGGTGGCGTTGGACCAGCATGTCGCCTATTGCGCGAGCAAGGCGGCGATCGTGGCGATGACCAAGGTTCTGGCGCTGGAATGGGGTCCGTCCGGGATCACCGTGAACTGCATCAGCCCGACCGTGGTGGAAACCGAACTGGGGCGGCTGGCCTGGGCCGGGGAGGTCGGCGATGCGATGCGCGCGCGGATTCCGACGCGTCGTTTCGCGCGACCGGACGAGATCGCGACGGCCGCGCTGTATCTGGCGAGCGGTGCGGCCGGCATGATCAACGGCGAGAACCTCGTCGTCGATGGCGGCTTCACGATCCAGTAGTTTTCGAACATGGAAACGGCGCCCCGACCGTGATCGGGGCGCCGTTCCGGAAGAGGATCGCGAACCGGGAGCATCGCTGCTCCCGGCTTTGGTTGTCGCTCAGACCGAGTAGTACATCTCGAACTCGACCGGGTGCGGCGTGTGTTCGAAGCGGTACACTTCCTGCCACTTGATGTCGCAGTAGCTCTTGATCTGGTCGCGGGTGAAGACGTTGCCGGCGAGCAGGAACTCGTGATCGGCTTCCACCGCTTCCAGCGCTTCGCGCAGCGAGCCGCACACGGTCGGGATTTCCTTCAGCTCGTCCGGCGGCAGGTCGTAGAGATCCTTGTCCATGGCTTCGCCCGGGTGGATCTTGTTGCGGATGCCGTCCAGGCCGGCCATCAGCATCGCCGAGAAGGCGAGATACGGGTTGGCGGTCGGATCGGGGAAGCGCACCTCGACGCGCTTGGCCTTCGGGCTGGTCGCATAAGGGATGCGACAGGACGCCGAGCGGTTGCGGGCCGAGTAGGCCAGCAGCACGGGGGCCTCGAAGCCCGGGATCAGGCGCTTGTAGGAGTTGGTGGACGGGTTGGTGAAGGCGTTCAGCGCCTTGGCGTGCTTGATGATGCCGCCGATGTAGTAGAGCGCGGTGTCGCTCAGATCGGCGTAGCCGTTGCCGGCCATGGTCGGCTTGCCGTCCTTCCAGATCGACTGGTGCACGTGCATGCCTGAACCGTTATCGCCGTAGATCGGCTTCGGCATGAAGGTGGCGGTCTTGCCGTAAGAATGCGCCACGTTGTGCACGCAGTATTTGTAAATCTGCATGAAGTCGGCCGCCTTCACCAGGGTGGTGAACTTGGTGCCGAGCTCGTGCTGCGACTGCGCCACCTCGTGATGGTGCTTCTCGATCGGCAGGCCCATTTCGCCCATGGTGGAGAGCATCTCGGCGCGCAAATCGTGCTCGCTGTCGACCGGCGCCACCGGGAAATAGCCGCCCTTCACCGTCGGGCGATGGCCCATATTGCCTTCCGGGTAGTCCTTCAGCGAGGCGCCGGGGCCTTCGATGCTGTCGAGCTGGTAGGAGGCATGGTTCGGGCCGCTGCCGAACTTCACGCTGTCGAACACGAAGAACTCGGCTTCGGGACCGAAGAAGGCGGTGTCGCCGATGCCGGTCGACTTCAGATAGGCTTCGGCCAGCTTGGCGGTGGCGCGCGGGTCGCGGTTGTAGAACTGGCCGGTGGACGGCTCGACGATGTCGCAGAACAGGATCAGCTGCGGCTTGGCCGAGAACGGGTCCATCACCGCGCTGTCCGCGTCCGGCATCAGGATCATGTCGCTCTCGTTGATCGCCTTCCAGCCGGCGATGGAGGAGCCGTCGAACATGATGCCGTCCCGGAACACGTCCTCGTCCATGGTCGAGACGTGCTGCGTGGTGTGGTGCCACTTGCCGCGCGGATCGGTGAAGCGCAGGTCGACGTATTCGACCGAATGCTCGCCCAGCAGTTCCATCACCTTGGCGATGCTGGCCTGGCTCGACTGCGGCGCGTCCGATGCCGGCGCGGCTGCGACGGGGGCGGGCGGGGCGGATTTCTTGGCCATCTGCGACTTACCTCATGTTGGCGCGGCCGTTCGCCGGCCACGAGTTTGGAACGGTTCGGGGAGAAAAACGGTCTCGGCGAGCGATCGATCAGATCGCGTCTTCGCCGCGTTCGCCGGTGCGGATCCGGACGACCTCCTCCAGGTTGGACACGAAGATCTTGCCGTCGCCGATCCGTCCGGTACGGGCGGCGTCGACGATGGCCTCCACCGCGCGCTCGACCAGACGGTCGTCGCACACGACCTCGACCTTCACCTTGGGCAGGAAGTCGACCACGTACTCCGCGCCGCGATAGAGCTCCGTATGGCCCTTCTGGCGCCCGAAGCCCTTGGCCTCGGTGACGGTGATCCCTTGAAGCCCGATCTCGTGCAGCGCTTCCTTCACCTCATCGAGCTTGAACGGCTTGATGACGGCCTCGATCTTCTTCATCGCAGCCCGCTTTGTCCTTATCCTGACCCCCGGACGTTCGCACGGCGGCCGCATCGTCGCAATTCTGCCCGTCCATTTCGCTCACTCACCGAGCCAGCTTTCCGGAGAGGTCCGCCGACCGATGAAGAGCCTGAACCATCTCGTGGCGGATGCGCCCACGACGATCTTCACCCTCATGTCCGCCTTGGCGCAGCGCCACGGCGCGATCAATCTGGGGCAGGGGTTTCCCGACACCGAGGGGCCGGCGGATATCGTTCGGGCCGCGGCGGACGCATTGCTGGACAACCGCAACCAGTATGCGCCGCTGACCGGGCTGCCGGAGCTGCGTGCCGCCGTTTCCCGCTCCAATGCCCGTTTCCACGGACTGGAAATCGATCCGGACCGGGAGGTGGTGGTCACGTCCGGCGCCACGGAGGCGCTGGCGGCGTCCCTGACCGCGCTGATCGAGCCCGGCGACGAGGTGGTGCTGATCGAACCGCTCTACGATTGCTACCTGCCGATGGTGCGTCTGCTGGGCGGCGTTCCGTGCCTGGTGCGTCTAGTGCCGCCGGAATGGCGTCTGGACCGGGACGCGCTGGCGGCGGCGTTCGGGCCGAAGACCAAGCTCCTGCTGTTGAACTCGCCGATGAACCCGGCCGCACGGGTGTTCGACCGGGACGAGCTGACTTTCATCGCCGAGCTGCTGAAGCAGCATGACACCTATGCCGTATGCGACGAGGTCTATGAGCATCTGATTTTCGATGGGGCGCGGCACGTGCCGCTGATGACGCTGCCGGGCATGCGCGAGCGCTGCATCCGCATCGGCAGCGCCGGCAAGAGTTTTTCGCTGACCGGCTGGAAGGTCGGCTATGTCACCGCCGCCCCGGCGCTGGCCGGGGCCGTGGCCAAGGCGCACCAGAACATGACCTTCGCCACCGCGCCCAACCTGCAGCGCGCCGTGGCCCAGGGTCTGGACAAGGACGAAGCCTATTTCACCGGGCTCGCCGCCGATCTGCAGCGCAAGCGTGATCTGCTGTCGCGCGGCCTGGAGGAAATCGGCTTTTCCGTTCTGCCGTCGCTTGGGTCGTATTTCGTTGTGGCCGACATCACCGCGCTCGGATTCGAGGGTGACGATGCCGCCTTCTGCCGCCACATCACCGAGCATGCGGGGGTGGCGGCGATTCCCGTGTCGGCCTTCTATGGCGATGCCGCACCGCCGCCGCGCCATCTGGTTCGTTTCGCTTTCTGCAAGCAGGATGCCGTCCTTCTGGAAGCCCTGGATCGGCTGCGCCGGCATTTCCGCCCGGGCGACGCCGTATCGTGACACCCAAATGACGCGGGGGCGATTGACGCGCCCCCGTGTCTCCCCTACACCCCGCTCCGCTGTGTGGCGGACGTAGCTCAGCTGGTAGAGCGCCAGGTTGTGGTCTTGGATGTCGCGGGTTCGAGCCCCGTCGTTCGCCCCAGCAAATCTTCTCATCGAAAGCCCGGGGGCTCGGCCTCGGGCAGGGACGGCGGGGATGATCCGGTTGCCGATCCTGTTTTCCGGCGACGAGAATCACGCCCATCCCCGCCATACCGGCCATCGCTGGCTCGATCTGATCCTGGCGTTGTCGGCGATCTTCATCTCCGCTGTGTCGCTCTACGTGGCCGTCGAGCATGGCCGGATCGAGCGCGATCTGGTGGCGGCCAATTCCTGGCCGTTTCTGGCGGTCTCCTACCAGGGGGACACGCAGCATCCGGTCTACCAGATGGAGAATACCGGGGTCGGCCCCGCCAAGCTGGAGCGGATCGAGGTTCTGTATCGCGGTCAGGTGATGCCCGACCTCGACGCGTTGCTGGAGCGATGCTGCGGACTTCCTGTCGACCCTGTGGAACGCCGGAAGCAGGGTTATCCGGTTTATTATCGCTCCTTCATCAGCCGCACGGTGTTTCGTCCGGGTGAGGCGCTCGAACTCATGACCGTCCACCGTCAGGATGGCGATCATGGTTTGACCGACCGCTTTATCGGCTCGATCGATCAGATCAGTTTTCGGGGCTGTTATTGTTCGGTTTTCGACGAGTGCTGGCAGTCGAACTTCGTCGATCTGCAACCGGTCAAGGTCGGGCACTGTCCGGTCGGACCCTCGTTCAACGAGCGTCGCCGGAAGGGCTGAGGCGATCGAGGTAGATGACGGATTGTTCTTTCTTAAAAGAAAGAACCAAAGAACTTTTGATTGTTTAGATATAGATAGTCTCGTTTTCTCCGAAACAAACGGATGAAAGTCTTTTTGCTTCTTTTTCTTTAGAAAAAGAAGACTCCTTACTCTTGCGAAGGAGCGATCAGTGCTTCCAGGTGCCGGATGCTGATCAGCAGATCATCCGCCGCAGCCAGGCCGGATTCCTGCTCGGTCAGGGCGACCAGGAAATCCAGATGGGTTTGCAGGGCATCGTTTCCCGACGCGTTGTTGGGCCGGGAGCGCAACTGGCCGCCGATCCGGTCGAGCCTGCGGCCACATTCCTCCAGCGTTCGCGCGATTCTCGCGGCTTCCGGGTCCGGCAGCGGCTGGGCGCGGGTCGGCGGCGGCATCCTGGTGCGGCGCCAGTCGAGTTCGAACCGGTTGATCCGCTCGCGCAAGGTGGAGAGGGCGTCGCCGAGCGCCGGGTTCACGCGGGCGAGCCCCATCCTCCGGACGGGAAGGTCGGGGACGCCCGGTTTGGCGTGTCCGACACGGGCATGGTTTCCGGCGATGGCGGCGATGCGGCGCCGAGCCCATCGAACTGCGCGCCGGCGCCGATCTGGAACGGCGCGCCGATCGCGGCATTAGGCGCGCTGAGCAGGCCCCGGTCGGCCATGCGCAAGGCGAGATAATGCCGCACCGCCTCGAGCGGCGAGAGGCCGATCGCCTGGAGCGCGATCAGTTCGCGCATGCGCTGGTCGCGTGGCAGGATCAGGATCTTCAGATCGTTCAACAGGATGCCGAACACCTGCAGGAACTCGGTCAGGTGCGCCTTCACCGACTCGCGCAGCTCGTGGATACGCTCGTTGATGTGTTCTAGCTTGGTGACCTGGATCACTTGGTTGATCGCCTGCTCGATCGCGGGCCCGGCGTAGTCGGCGATCTCGTTGGTGTCGATCACGCGGCCGGTGAACGGCATGTGGGTGATCAGGTCGAGCGCCGCTTCGCGCGTGTCGATGTGGATGTAGTAATCTGCCTGATACGAGACCTCGGCCATCTCGGCGCTGGTGGCGACGCCGCTGGAACGCACCAGCAGTTTGGAGCGGTTGACGTAGATCACCTCGTAGACCCAGGGCGAGGCGCCGCCGAAGAAGCCCTGCACCAGCGAGCCGACGATCGGCTTGTCGGGAGTCGTCAGCGGGTATTGTCCGGTCTCGTAGACCTGAAGCACGGCGCCGCGGGATTTCAGGATGCAGAAATGATTGCTTTCCACCGTCAGCAGCGAGCCGGAAACGATGCTTTCGTCCACCAGCTTGATGGCGACGTTGCGTGTGCCCAGCATGTCGGTGCCGTCGCGGTTCAGCGCCGTGATCACCTGTCGGACGATGGCCATCGCAGCCGGCTCCTTACTCGTTCGACGCGAGCCTAGACCGGCTGGCGTGCGCAGGCGACGGGGTTGCCGCCGCCTGCGTGTCGTTCAGGCGACCCGGAGCGGCCTGGTCTCGTTCGACCCGGCCGGGATGAGATCGCGCGCGGCGCGATCCAGTTTGTCGCCGGTGATCTCGGCGATGGAATTGGCGCCGATCAGCGCCATCGTGACCTTGAGATCGGCCGCCAGCAGTCTCAGCAGGTTTGCGACGCCGTTCTGTCCACCGGCGGCGAGGGCGTAGATATAGGCGCGTCCGAGAACGACGCTCTGCGCGCCCAGCGCCAGCATGCGGGCGACGTCCAGACCGGAGCGAACGCCGGAATCGGCCAGAACGGTCAGCCTGTCGCCCACCGCATCGACGATCGAGGGCAGGGCCCTGGCGGTCGGGATCGCCCCGTCGAGCTGGCGGCCGCCATGATTGGAGACCACGATCCCGTCCGCGCCCATGCGCACCGCGTCACGTGCGTCTTCCGGGTCGAGCAGGCCTTTGATGATCAGGCGGCCTTTCCAGCTTTCCCGGATCCATTGCAGGTCGCTCCACCGGATCGACGGATCGAAGTTGGAGCCGAGAAAGCCCATGTAGTCGGTCATGCTCATGTGGCGGCCGGTATAGGCTTCGATGTTGCCGAAGGAGAGCGGCCGGCCGAGCAGCCCCACCGTCAGCGCCCAGCGCGGATGGCGCACGGCCTGGAGATATTGCCGGACCTGGCTGAACGGCCCGGACATGCCGGAACGGCGATCGCGATAGCGGGAGCCGGGCAGGGGCATGTCGACGGTGAACACCAGGGTCTTCATGCCGGCGCGCCAGGAGCGTTCCAGCGCGTCGCGCATGTAGCCGCGGTCTTTCAGCACGTAGAGCTGCGACCAGAGTTCGCCGCGTGCGCCCTTGGCGACTTCGTCGATCGAGCAGACCGACACCGTGGAGAGGGTGTAGGGAATGCCGGCCTTCGTCGCCGCGCGCGCCGCGGCCACCTCGCCGCGTCGGCTGTACATGCCGGTGGCGCCGACCGGTCCGAGGATCATCGGCAGAGACCATGTCTCGCCGAGCACGCTCGCGGACAGGTCGGGCGTGCCGACGCCGGTCAGCACGCGCTGGCGGAAATTGATCTCCTGCAAGGCCGTGACATTGGCGCGCATGGTCGCTTCGGTCACCGCGCCGCCGTCAATATAGTCGAACAGGAACCGGGGGAGGGCCCGGCGCGCCGCTTCGCGATAATCGGAGGGTGCGGAGATGATCATCACGTGGTTCCCGTTATCCGTATGGTCGCGCATCGGCGCGATGGTGTCCTGCAGATGCGGTGCCATGTGCCCGCCTTCGTCGCCGGATGCGGCGTCCGGCGCATGTGGGGGCGCACGGAGACGGCCCGCCGAACCTCATGGGGTCCGGCGGGCCGTAGTCGTCAATGCGGTCCGAACGGGCTTGCTCCGGCGACGGGGTGTCCCGACGAGGCCGTCGGAGCGTCCCGGAGCCCGAGGGATGCGGAATAGATCCGCACCTGGGCCATCAGATCGTCCGCCCGTTCCGGGTCGTTGTTCTGCAGGCTGGTTTTCGCCTGCGCCATCTTGTCCTCAATGATGGCCATGAGATGCGCAGTGTCGTTCATCGCGACGTTTCTCCCTTTGCACGGACAGAGCTTGGGAAAAGCGGCGCGACGCGACCACCCCGTGCAGAAATCTCCAGCCATGCGCGGGAGGCATCGGAAGGCAGCCGTGCGCCGGGCACATGCAACGGCGGAGGGTTTCATCGCGCCGTCGCAAATTCGTTTCGGGTGGCTCGAAAATTGCATGCGGGCCGGTTATACGAACGGCATCCGTTGCCGTCGTTCGGCGCCGCGGAGGTGTTTCGCGCCCGGCTCTGCAGAGAGGAAGGTATGACCAAGTACAAGCTCGAGTATCTCTGGCTCGATGGCTACACGCCGGTGCCGAACCTGCGTGGCAAGACGCAGATCAAGGATTTCGACAGTTTTCCGCTGCTGGAACAGTTGCCGCTCTGGGGCTTCGACGGCTCGTCGACAAAACAGGCCGAGGGCCGCTCTTCCGACTGCGTGTTGAAGCCGGTTTCCGTGTTCCCGGACAGCACCCGCAAGAACGGCGTGCTGGTGATGTGCGAAGTGATGATGCCGGACGGCGAGACGCCGCACCCGTCCAACAGTCGCGCCACCATTCTGGACGATCCCGGCGCCTGGTTCGGCTTCGAGCAGGAATACTTTTTCTACAAGGATGGCCGCCCGCTCGGCTTCCCGGAGAAGGGCTACCCGGCGCCCCAAGGCCCGTACTACACTGGCGTCGGCTATTCCAACGTGGGCGATATCGCCCGCAAGATCGTGGAAGAGCATCTCGATCTCTGTCTCGATGCCGGCATCAACCATGAGGGCATCAACGCCGAGGTGGCGAAGGGCCAGTGGGAGTTCCAGATCTTCGGCAAGGGCTCGCGTAAGGCGGCCGACGAGATGTGGGTGGCGCGCTATCTGTTGCAGCGCCTGACTGAGAAATACGGCATCGACATCGAGTATCACTGCAAGCCGCTGGGCCAGACCGACTGGAACGGCTCGGGCATGCACGCCAACTTCTCCACCACCTACATGCGCGAAGTGGGCGGCAAGGCGTATTTCGAGAAGCTGATGGCGGCGTTCGAGGCCAATCGCGACGATCACATCGCGGTCTACGGTCCGGACAACCATCTGCGTCTGACCGGGCACCACGAGACCCAGTCGATCCACCAGTTCTCCTACGGCGTGGCTGATCGCGGCGCGTCGATCCGCGTGCCGCATTCCTTCGTGAAGAACGGTTATCGCGGCTATCTGGAGGACCGTCGTCCCAACTCGCAGGGCTGCCCGTACCAGATCGCGTCGCAGATCCTGAAGACGATCGCTTCGGTCCCGACCGAGTAAAGAGCGATCGGCCTGTTTCTTCGGCGCTTGCCTATCTTGTGGGCGCGCCGAAGGTCAGGCGAAGGCCGTCGCGGAGCGGCATCGGCGTGATGCCGAGCCGCTCCCGCAACGGCGACGCGTCGAACGCCTTGTCTTCCAGGAGGCGCCGGATCTCGTCCGGACCGATCCTGGGCAGGCCGGGCAGCAGGCCCGCCGGACGGGCGACGGCGCCGAGCAGCCATGCCGGCAAAGGCAGCACCGGCCGCTCCCGCAGGCCGGCCGCCCGCGTCACTTCCCGCACGAAAACCCGATAGGGCATCGCCTCCGGTCCGCACGCGACCAGCGTGCTCGGCCCGTCCCAGTCCGTGTCGAGCGCGGCCAGGATCGCCCGGGTCAGATCGGATTGGTGGATCGGCTGCACCAGCGCGCGGCCGCCTCCTGGCAGCGGCACCAGGGGCAGGCGTCGCAGCAGCGCGGCCAGACGCTGGACGTTATCCTCGCCCTCGGCGCCGTAGATCATGGTCGGATGCAGCATCACGCCGCTGCAGCCGGAGCGGAGGAACGCGTCCTCGCCGGCCAGCACGCCGTTGCCGTGGTGATCCGGCCAGCGGGTGAATTTACGGGTGCTGCCGAGAAACACGAATCGTGCATCGACCGGCGCCGCGGCGAGCACGGCGCCGGCATGGCGGGCATGGGCGGTCGATACGATCCGTTTCGCGCCCGCGAGAGCAGCGCGGAGGGCGGCGGGGTCGCTCAGATCGGCGATGCGGGGTGTCGGCGCCAGGCCGGTGGCGATCCAGCGTTCGGTGTTGCGCACCACGGGCACCACCGCGATCCCGGCCTCGATCAGTCGGCGCGACAGAGCCTGTCCCGAGCGGCCGGAGGCGCCGATGACGTGGACGGGGGAGGAGGTGGGATCGAGCATGGCGCATCATGCCGCCGAACGGCCGAAAGCGCAGCCCGCCCTGCGTGGCTAGAACGCGACTTCGCCTTTGCGCCGTCGCCGGGCGACCGCGAGCAGATAATCGTCATAGCCTTCGGCCCGGGCGGGATCGAACGCGCCGGAGGCTCCTTCCGCGTCGCGTGCGTCGCCGAACACGATGCGCTCGTTGCGCGCCACGCCGGCCAGGATCGCGCCGGCGGCGGCTTCGGGCGTCTGTGCATCGTCCGGGGCTTCGATGCCGTTCGCAGCCCAGATGCCGGTGGCCGTGGTGCCCGGGGTTGCCGAGGAAACGCGTATGGCGTCGTCCCAAAGCTCGTAGCGGAGAGCGAGGCTGAGCGCATTGAGGGCGGCCTTGGTGGCGGCATACATGGATTGCTCGGCCATCGGCGTCAGCGCGATGCCGGAGATGATGTTGACGATATGCCCGTGCCCCTGAGCCCTCATGATCGGCAGCACGGCCCGGATGCCGAACAGCGGGCCGAAGAAGTTGAGAGCGAAGGCGCGGTGCCAATCGTCGTTGTCGAGCGTGTCGAAACGGCCGGGCAGTCCGGCGCCGGCATTGTTGAACAGCAGGTCGACTTTGCCGAACCGTTCCGCCGCGGTTCGGATGGCGGCGGCGATCTCGGCTTCGACGGTGACGTCGGCGTGTAGGGCCAGCACGCGCTCGGGGTGGGATGCATGCAGCGTGCGGCGCTGCGATTCGAGCCGTTCGGCGTCGCGGTCGACGAGCACCGTGGCCGCTGCGCCGGATGCGAGCAGGCGGGTGGCCAGAGCGGCGCCGATGCCGCCGGCGCCTCCGGTCACGATCGCGACGGTTCCGCCATAGGAGAAAGACGTGTCCGACACCTGTTCGCGGCTCCATGGGCGGGGCCGGGCATGACCCGGCGCCACTGAATGCATAGGGCACGGGGATGATTGGGGCGCGGTATCATGATACCGATGGCAAAGATCGTGTTCAGAGCTGGATCAAAAGGAAGTGCTTGACGGGTTTTGGGCGTCGCATCATAAGCCCGCTCTCTGTCGCGCCCGGGCTCGCCCGGACGTGCTCCATAGGAATGGAATCACCATGAAGACGACCCTCTCGCTGAAGCCCGCGGAGGTGACGAAGGGCTGGATCCTGATCGATGCCGACGGCCTCGTTCTCGGCCGCCTCGCCACCATCATCGCCCAGCGCCTGCGCGGCAAGCACAAGCCGCAGTTCACCCCGCACGTCGATTGCGGCGACAACGTCGTCGTGATCAACGCCGAGAAGGTCCGTCTGACCGGCAACAAGGCCGGCCAGAAGCTGTTCCACTACCACACCGGCTATGCCGGCGGCATCAAGCAGCGTACCATCGCGCAGCGCCTCGAGGGCAAGAACCCGGGCCACGTGATCTCCAAGGCCGTGGAGCGCATGATCACCCGCGGTCCGCTGCAGCGCGCCCAGATGAAGCACCTGTATGTGTATGCGGGCACCGCGCATCCGCATGACGGCCAGCAGCCGCAGAAGCTCGACGTCGCCGCCCTGAACCGCAAGAACTCCGTCTTCAACGGCGCGAAGAGCGTGGGAGCCTGATCATGTCCGAGACCAATACCCGCACCGGCTCGCTCGCCGACCTCAAGGACCTGGCCACCAGCGCCGGCGTCGTCGTCGCTTCCGAGGAAGCCGTCGTCCGTCAGCCGAAGCGCGACGCCCAGGGCCGTTCCTACGCCACCGGCCGCCGCAAGAACGCGGTCGCCCGCGTGTGGATCAAGCCGGGCAAGGGCGAGATCATCGTCAACAACCGCAAGGTCGGCACCTATTTCGCGCGCCCCGTGCTGCGCATGCTGCTGGCCCAGCCGTTCCTGGTGGCCGACCGCTACAACCAGTTCGACGTGTATTGCACGGTGAACGGCGGCGGTCTGTCCGGTCAGGCCGGTGCGCTGCGCCACGGGATCTCCCGCGCGCTGACCTATTACGAGCCGGGCCTGCGTTCGATCCTGAAGGCCGCCGGCTTCCTCACCCGCGACAGCCGCGTGGTCGAGCGCAAGAAGTACGGCAAGGCGAAGGCGCGTCGTTCGTTCCAGTTCTCCAAGCGCTGATCGAACCGCGGCGCGTTTCCCCGGAGCGATCCGGGGAAACGGCTCTGGTCTGTTTTCCGGGAAGCCCGGCGGTCGATTCGATCGCCGGGTTTTCTGTATCCGGACGCTGATCGGCCGCGATTTTGCCCCCATGGTCATTCCGGGGCACATTCCGCGGCTCAACCATCACAGGAGCAGCGGTTTGACGGCAGCGACGGTCTTCATCGACGGGGAAGCGGGCACCACGGGGCTCGGCATCAGGCGCCGGCTGGCCGCGCTCCCGGTCGAGATCCGATCCATCGATCCCGCGCTGCGCAAGGATCCCGAGGCCCGACGCGCGATGATGGGCGCGGTCGATCTGGTGGTGATGTGCCTGCCGGACGATGCCGCGCGCGAGACGGCCGCCCTCGCCGTCGAGCTGGACACGCCGCCGCGTCTGCTCGACGCGTCGACCGCGTTCCGCACCGATCCCGACTGGGTCTACGGCTTCCCGGAGATGACCCGCGCCCAGCCGGATGCGATCGCCCAGGCGCGTCGCGTCTCCAATCCGGGCTGTTATCCCACCGGGGCGATCGCGCTACTGCGTCCTCTGATCGAGGCCGGGCTGCTGCCGGGCGACATGCCGTTCACCATCAACGCCGTGAGCGGATATTCCGGTGGCGGCAAGGCGATGATCGAGGCGCATGAGCGCGCCGGAGGACCGCCGTTCTTTCTTTACGGGCTCGGGCTGGAGCACAAACATGTGCCGGAGATCCGCGCCCAGGCGGGGCTGACCGTCCGCCCGATCTTCGTCCCCTCGGTCGGGCATTTCCCGCAGGGCATGCTGGTGTCGATCCCGCTGCATCTGTCGCAGCTGGGCGGGGATGCGACCGGGGCGGCCATGCGCGAGGCTCTGGCCGACTGGTATGCCGGCAGCGACCGCATCCGCGTCCTGCCGGCCGGCAATCCGGGCTCGCTGACCGCTGACGCTCTGGCGAACACCGATGCGATGGAACTGGCGGTGTTCGACAACGAGGAGCATGGCCAGGCTCTGCTGGTGGCGCGGCTGGACAATCTGGGCAAGGGCGCGTCCGGCGCGGCCGTGCAGAACATCGCGCTGATGCTGGGGCTCGACCAGCCGGCATGAGATCGCGCCGGGCCCTGCAGATCGCCGTCGCCGTGCTGGGGCTTGTCCCGGTCGCGGCGGGGCTCGCCGGGGTGCTATCGGGACCTGGGATGGTGGGGCTGTCCCATGCCGGGTCCAACCCGTCGCTCGACAGCCATATGCGCTATCTGTCCGGGCTCCTGCTCGGGATCGGCCTGGCGTTCTGGAGCCTGATCCCGCGCATCGAGCAGCAGCGCGCGGCGTTTCGCATGCTGACGGCGATCGTGTTCGTCGGCGGTTTGGCGCGACTGTTCGGCATGCTGGAGGACGGTATCCCGCCGGCGCCCATGCTGTTCGGCCTCGTCATGGAGCTGTTGGTCACGCCTCTGCTGTGCGTCTGGCAGGCGAGGGTGGCCCGGCTTGGAGCCGGCGCGTCCAGGGCGTAGAACCCGGCCCTGTGCGTTGTCGGGAAGGGCGGGCCGGTTGATGCGGTTCACAGTGCGCGATATCGGCGCGATGAAGCAGGCAGGCGAGCGCATCGTCATGCTCACCGCCTATGATCACCCGTCCGCCGCGTTGGCGGAGGCTGCGGGGGTCCGTTTCCTGCTGGTCGGCGACAGTCTCGGCATGGTGGTGCTGGGACGCGACAGCACCCTGCCGGTCACGATCGAGGACATGGTGCGCCATGCCGAGGCGGTGGTGCGCGGCGCTCCCGGCGCGCTCGTGGTCGGCGATCTGCCGTTCCTCACCTACGCAAGTCCGGACGATGCCGTCGGTGCCGCGCGCGCGCTGATGCAACGCGCCGGGGTGCAGGCGGTGAAGCTGGAGGGTGGCGCGGCCCTCGCGCCGACGGTGCGCCATCTCACCACGCTGGGCGTGCCGGTGATGGGGCATCTCGGCTTCACGCCGCAGGCGATGCATCAGGTGGGCGTGCGCGTGCAGGCGAAGGAGGCGACGGAAGCGCGTCGTCTGCTGGAAGACGCGTTGGCGCTGCAGGAGGCGGGAGCCTTCGCCGTGGTGCTGGAACTGGTGCCGGCGCCGCTCGCGGAAGCGGTGTCGGCGCGGCTGCGCATTCCCACGATCGGCATCGGCGCAGGGGCGGGCTGCGACGGTCAGGTGCAGGTCTGGCACGACATTCTCGGGCTTTCGCCGGGCAGGCCGCCACGGCACGCCAAAATCTATGCGCCGATCGGCGAGATGATCCGCGACGCGATCGCCGCCTATGCCGCGGAGGTGCGCGAAGGCGCCTTTCCGACCGCCGCCAACAGTGCCAGGATGGATCAGGCGGAACTCGAACGCGCGCTCGGAAACGGGGGCGGCGGATGATCGTCGCGCGCACGCGTGCCGAGCTGCGCGCAGCACGCGCGACGCTTGGGACGGTCGGGTTCGTGCCGACCATGGGCTTTCTGCATGACGGCCATCTGAGTCTGGTCGGCCGGGCACGCGACGACAACGATGCCGTCGCCGTCAGCATCTTCGTCAATCCGACCCAGTTCGGACCCAACGAGGATCTGAGCCGGTATCCGCGCGATCTCGAGCGCGACCTGCGCCTGCTGCGCGAGGCCGGCGTGGCGCTGGCGTTCGTGCCGGAACCGGGCGAGATCTATCCGGACGGTTTCGCCACGCGCATCGATGTCGGTGCGATCGCTCTGCCGCTCGAAGGCGCCGTGCGTCCCGGCCATTTCGCCGGCGTCGCCACGGTGGTGAACAAGCTGATCAATCTTGTGCAGCCTGAAACGATCTATTTCGGCCAGAAGGACGCGCAGCAATGCGCCGTGCTGCGTCGCATGATCGTCGATCTCGATCTGCCGGTACGCATGGTGGTGGTTCCGACCATGCGCGAAGCGGACGGTCTCGCCATGTCGAGCCGCAACATCTATCTCGATCCGCAGGCACGAAGTCGTGCGACGGCGCTGTTTCGCGCGCTGGAGGCGGCGCGTGACCGATACGAGGACGGGGAGCGAGACGCAGAAACGCTGCGCCGTTGCATGGCCTCGGTGATCGCGGAAAGTGGTGATCCGGTCATCGATTATCTGAGCGTGGCTGATCCCGAGACGCTGCACGAACTCGACGTCGTTGAGAACGGCGCGCTCCTGTCGCTCGCCGTGCGTTTCGGCAATACGCGTTTGATCGACAATCTGTCGCTTCGCCGCGGATAGACGACCGATGCCGCCTTCCGGCTGGCGACGCTGAAAAGCGATGCGCCGGCCGCGTTTGGCTCTTGCCTGCACCCGTCACGATGTTTCACCTTCGGGATGGCCGCGCAACGCGATGCACCTAGATGTTGCGGTGCGGCCAGGAGGTAAACATCATCATGCCGACCAAAACCAGGATCGCGCTGCTCGCGTCCCTGAGCCTGCTTGCGACCGCGACGGCACGCGCGGAAGCCTACAAGGAACCCTATCGTCCGGCGTTCCACTATACCCCGGCGAAGAACTGGATGAACGACCCCAACGGCCTGATCTTCGCCGACGGTGCTTTCCAGATGTTCTACCAGTATAACCCGATCGGAACCGTGGCGGAGAACCAGTCATGGGGCCACGCGCGCGGAAAGGATCTGCTGCACTGGACCGAGTTGCCCGTCGCCATTCCCGCGGAGAAGAACGCGGCCGGGCAATACAGCAATCTGATCTTCTCCGGCAGCGCGGTGAAGGACGACCACAACAGCAGCGGGCTCGGCGCCGGACACAAGGCGCCGCTGGTGGCGATCTACGCCAACAACTACCTGTCGGATCAGACGCTCGCCAATGGGAAGCACGTGATTGCCGGACAACAAGGCGTCTCGATCGCGTCGTCCAACGATGGCGGCGTGAGCTGGACGCAGTATCCAGGCAATCCGGTGATCGCTGCGCCGCCTGCGCCTTACGCCGATCAGAGCACGGCTTTTCGCGATCCCAAGGTGTTCTGGTACGAGCCGGGCCATAAATGGGTGATGGTCGCGGCTCTGTCGAACATCCACCGGGTGATCCTGTATTCGTCCACGGATCTCAAGAGCTGGACCTATCTCAGCACGTTCGGACCGGCCAACGCGGTGTTCGGCGCCTGGGAATGTCCGGATCTGTTTCCGATGCGCGTGAACGATGTCGGGCCGGAAAAATGGGTGTTGATGGTCGGCATCAATCCGGGTGCCGAATATGCGGGTTCCGGCACGCAATACTTCACCGGCACGTTCGATGGCACCAGCTTCACGGCCGATGCCGACAGCGTGCATTCCCCGACGCCCCAGGCCGGCGCGGAAACGTTCCAGGATTTCTCGTCCGGTCAGAGCTACGCGGCGTTGGGTTGGAGCACGACCGGTGCCTTCGTCGGCGCGTCTCCGTTCACGGAAACCATCGAAGGCAGCGTCACCAACCACATCCTGGACACCTATCTCTCCGGCGATTCCGCGAAAGGCACGGTGACGTCGCCGAGCTTCACGATCCACAAACCGTTCATCGATTTCCAGATCGGCGGCGGTTCCTATCCGCGCAACCCGGCCACTGCCGGCACGCCGGCCGACACGGAGACCACGATCAACCTTCTGGTGGATGGGCGTGTGGTTCACAGCACCACCGGCAACGGCCTCGGTGCCATGGCCTGGCGTTCCTGGGATGTGAGCGGACTGATCGGGCACAAGGCGCAGATCGAGGTGATCGACGCCAATGACGGTTCTCAGGGTTTCGGCCATATCTTCGTGGGCGACATCCTGTTCACCGACCAGCCGCAGCTCGAAGCGAACTGGCTCGATCACGGCCCGGACTTTTACGCCACCGTGACCTTCAACGATCTGCCGGAGAATGCCCGCACGGCGATCGGCTGGATGAACAACTGGAACTACGCCCAGGTGATTCCGACCAGCCCGTGGCGGAGCCAGATGGCGATCCCGCGTACCTTGTCGCTGCGCGAGCTGAACGGTCATCTCGCCCTGTTCCAGAACCCGGTCGGCACGTTCCCGTTGCTGTATGACCATCTGCTGGACGCGTCTGCGAGCAACATCGCTCTCGATCGCGATCATCGGTCGGTTTCGCTCGACCGCGTCCATGGCAAGCAACTGGATATCGTGGCGGATTTCGTTCCGGGGGCGGCCGACACGTTCGGTCTGCACGTCCGCACGGGTGCCAATGGCGAGAAGACGACGATCGGTTATTCGCCCGCCACGCACACCGTGTTCGTCGATCGTCAGCAATCGGGCGACGTGGCGTTCCAGCCCGGTTTCGCCGGACGCTACGAGGCGTCGCTGCTGCCGGGACGGGATGGGCATGTGCGGCTGCGCATCCTGTTGGATACGTCATCGGTCGAAGTGTTCGGGGGCGAGGGGAGCGCCGTTCTGACGGCGCAGATCTTCCCGTCCGAACAAAGCCTCGGCGTCGACGCCTTCGCGGATGGCGGCACCGCCGTGCTGCATGCGATCCAGGCCTGGAGCGTGCGCAGCATCCATTGATGCGTCAGGAACGGCGTCGCTCGGGCGGCGCCGTGTTCCGGTGGCATGGCGATCGGGCGACGCCATGCTGTCGGGCTTTGCGCATTGCGTCGAACGGCTCGGACTTTTCTTGTCACCCGGTCGATTCACGAAAACGGCCGGACCCGGCGTCATGGCGAGGGATCGGTGGTTCCGGATACGGGGCGACCGGCCAGCTGCCAAACCGAGCGGTGTCGCGTTTGTCGCAGATCGGATCGTGCTTGGAGAAAATGGCGTCCCGTACGGGATTCGAACCCGTGTTACCGCCGTGAAAGGGCGGTGTCCTAGGCCCCTAGACGAACAGGACAGGCCGTTTCCGTCAGCACGCGGCTGCCGGTGGCGAGTGGATAGTCGAGGCTGGGCGTGCGGTCAAGCGAGCGCGGCGTCCTGGATGAAAAAGCTCGGAGTCGTGCTGCCGTTCCAGCTTTCCGCGCGTAGCCAGCCTGCCAGATGCAAGGCCTGACCGGGTTGTTCCAACAGTGCTGCGATCGGCGACTCGTCGGCGCGGAACAGCAACGCCTTCAGGCGGGAACCACCGCCTTCGCCTTCCAGCAGAAGACGCAGCGTGTTGCGTGTGCCGCCGATTCGGTCGGCACGCACCACGCGCGCGCGGTTCAGCACGAGAAGCGGCTCCGTGTTGCCGGCTCCGAACGGCGCCAGACGGCCGATCTGCGCCGCGAGTTCCACCGTGGCGGCCTGAACGCTCACGACGCCTTCGATCGGCAGATCCTGAGCGCGGGGCAAGAGCAGCGCCGCGGCGAGCCTGTGGTCCAGGAAGGCGTGGAAGGCGGGCAGGCGTTCCGCAGGCAGGGAAAAGCCGGCCGCCATGGCATGACCGCCGCCCGTGGACAGCAGGCCGGACTGTCTTGCGGCAATGACCGCCGTGCCGAGATCGAGACCGTCCACAGAACGTCCCGATCCCTTCACCGAACCGTCTTCCAGTGTCGCTCCGACCAGAACCGGGCGGTTGAAGCGCTCCTTGAGCCGGCCTGCGACGATTCCGACCACGCCGGGATGCCAATCCGGACCGGCCAGAAGCAGGACCGCGTGTCCGGCACGGAGCTGTTCCTCGCCCAACGCCATGGCACGATCGAGAATCGCCGTCTCGACGCTGCGACGTTCGCGATTGACGCCGTCCAGACGCTCGGCGAGCGCGGTCGCGCGCATCGGATCGTCGCTGAGCAGGAGCTGCACGCCGAGATCGGCCTGGCTGATCCGGCCGCCGGCATTGATCCTGGGACCGAGCGCGTAACCGCAGGTGAAGGCGGACGGGGCGTCGCGCACGGCGGCGACATCGAGCAGGGCGGCGATGCCGGGCCGTGTGCGGCGGGCCATCACCTTGAGCCCCTGCGTCACCAGGGCGCGATTCAAGCCGGTCAGCGGCATCACGTCGCAGATGGTGGCCAGCGCCACCAGATCGAGCGTTGCCAGCAGATCGGGCGGCGTCTCCACGACGCCCTCGCGGCGCAGCACGCGCAACAGCGCCACGCCGCACAGGAAGACGATGGCGGTGGCGCAGAGGGCGCCTTGTCCGGAGGCGCAATCGAGCCGGTTCGGGTTCACCGTCGCGAGGATCGGCGGGACGCCGCCATCGGATTTATGGTGATCGAGGATGATCACGTCGGCGCGGCCGGCGAGGGCCTGCAGCGGTTCCGGCGCCGCCGTGCCGCAATCGACGCACACGACGAGGCGCGCGCCCTTGTCCGCGAGCCGGAGCAGGGCAGGGGCGTTCGGGCCGTAGCCCTCCGCGATCCGGTCGGGAATATGGGTGTGCACCGTGCAGCCGAGGGCGCGCAGCAGCCCGGCCAGGAGTGCGGTGGCGCACGCGCCATCGACATCGTAATCGCCGAACACTCCGACCGTTTCGCCCGCGCGCACGGCCTGTGCCAGCCGTTCGGCGGCGCGATCCATGTCCGCGAAGCAGGACGGATCCGGCATCAGGGCGCGCAGGGTCGGCTGCAGGAAGTGCTCGGCATCGGCGGCGACGATGCCCCGGCCCGCGAGCAGACGCCCGACGATTTCCGGAACGTCCAGGCGTTGCGACAACAACAGCCCGGCGCGGTCGGACGCCGCGGTCGCGACGCCGCCCGTGTTTCGCCACACCCAGCGCCGCCCGCTCAAACTGCCGGCGACGCCCAGAACCACTTCGGCGGTTTCCGCACCCGTCGCCGGGAAGGGCCCGCCCATCGGACCGTTCCCGTCAGCCATGATCGTGGATCAGCTCTGGCCCCAGGTCTTGGTCGCGAAGTTGTGCCGTCCTTCGATGAAGCGGACGGTGCCGGATTTGGAGCGCATGACGATGGAATGCGTCACCGCGCTGGTGCCGCCGGGACGGCTCACGCCGCGCAGCAGCGCGCCGGTGGTGACGCCGGTGGCGGAGAACAGAACGTCGCCGCTGGCGAGATCGGTGAGCGACAGGCGGCGGCGCGGATCACCCTCTGCCATCTCGCGGGCACGCTGCACCTGGGCTTCGTCCTCGAACAGCAGACGCGCCTGCATGTGTCCGCCGATGCAGCGCAAGGCCGCCGCTGCCAGAACGCCTTCGGGCGCGCCGCCGGAGCCCACGAAGATGTCCACGCCGCTGCCTTCCATGCAGGCCGCGATCACGCCGGCCACGTCGCCGTCGGAGATCAGCGTCACCCGCGCGCCGGCCTCGCGTGCATGGGCGATCAGCGGCTCGTGACGCTCGCGGTCCAGGGTGCAGAGGGTGAGTTCGCTGATGTCGATGCCGCGCGCGCGGGACAGATTGCGCAGGTTCTGACCCACGGGCGCGTCCAGATCCACCACGTCTTCCGGCAGGCCGCCGGCCACGGCGATCTTGTCCATATAGATGTCGGGCGCATGCAGGAACTTGCCGCGCTCGGCCAGAGCGACCACGGTGAGCGCGTTGGGCAGGCTCTTGGCGCAGAGCACCGTGCCTTCCAGCGGGTCCACGGCGATATCCATCGCCGGGCCGCCCGCACCGACCTTCTCGCCGATATAGAGCATCGGCGCTTCGTCCATCTCGCCTTCGCCGATCACCACGGTGCCGTCGATCGCCACCGTGTCGAAGGCATGGCGCATGGCTTCCACCGCGGCGCCGTCGGCCTCGTTCTTCAGGCCGCGGCCGGTCCAGTGCGAAGCGCCGATCGCCGCCGCTTCCGTCACCCGCACGAGTTCGAGGGCCAGGTTACGGTCGGTCTGGTAGCTCTTGTCGGGGGAAACGGTCATGGGAACTCCTCAGCCTTCGGGTCGGACGAACAGGCCGGATCAGCCCGGCTCGATCCGCAGCATGGTGGGACGAGACAGCACAACGTCGAGCGCCGCGATCTTTTCCAGCGCCGCCTGCATGGCAGCCTCGGAGGTCTCGTGCGTCACCAGCACGATCGGCACCGTGCCCTCCGCCGCTTCGCGGCCATGTTGCAGCATGGAGCGCAGGGAAACGCCGCAATCGCGCAGCACCCCGGCGATCTCGGCGATCACGCCGGGCCGGTCGAGCACGGAGAGACGCAGATAGAAATCGCCGACGCGCTCGCTCATCGGCACGGAGACCAGCGACGACAGCGCACCGGAGGATGCACCCCAGGCCGGCACCAGCGAGCCGCGCGCGATGTCGATCAGATCGGCGACCACGGCGGTGGCGGTGGGACCGGCGCCGGCGCCCCTGCCTTCCAGCATCAGCCGCCCGACGAACTCGCCTTCTGCGACCACGGCGTTGAACACGCCTTCCACCTGCGCGATCGGCGCCGCGTTCGGCACCAGGCAAGGGTGCACGCGCGTCTCGACGCCGCGTTCCGTGTGTCGGGCGATGCCGAGCAGCTTGATCCGGTAGCCGAGTTCGGTGGCAAAGCCGATATCCAGCGCGCCGATCGCGCGGATGCCTTCCACGTGCACGGACGAGAAATCGACCGGACGACCGAAGGCGAGGGCGGCCAGGATCGCCAGCTTGTGCGCGGCGTCGATGCCGTCGACGTCGGTGGACGGGTCGGCCTCGGCGTAGCCCAGAGCCTGCGCCTCGGCGAGAACATCGTCGAAGCCGCGTCCGCTCTCGCGCATGGCGGTGAGGATGTAGTTGCAGGTGCCGTTCAGGATGCCGCCGATGCGCAGCAGGCGGTCCGCCGCCAGCCCCTCCCGCAGCGCCTTGATCACCGGAATCCCGCCGGCGACCGCGGCCTCGAACGCCAGTGCCACCCCGGCGCGCTCGGCGCTGGCGGCCAGCGTCGCGCCATGCACGGCGATCAGCGCCTTGTTGGCGGTCACCACCGGGCGGCCATTGCCGAGCGCATGCTCGACCAGACGGCGCGCGGAGCCTTCCGCGCCGCCGATCAGCTCGACCACCACATCGACGTCGCGGTCGGTGGCGAGCGCCAGCGGGTCGTCATGCCAGCGCAGCCCGTCGAGGGCGATGCCGCGATCGCGCGAGCGGTCGCGCGCGGATACGGCGGTGACGACGATCGGGCGTCCGGCACGCGCCTCGATCAGCGCCGCATTGGCGCGCAGAAGAGAAACGGTGCCGGCGCCGACCGTGCCGAGGCCGGCGATGCCGACGCGAAGAGCCGCAGGGGAAGCCATCACGCTTTTTCCAGATGAACGGTGTCTGCCATGGCCGGACCGGCGTTGCTGTTGTTCAGGAACGCCTTGATGTTGCGGGTCGCCTGACGGAGGCGCTGCGTGTTCTCCACCAGACCGATGCGCACGAAGCCTTCGCCGTATTCGCCGAAGCCGAGGCCCGGCGCCACGGCGACGCCGGCCTTGGCCAGCAGCAGCTTGGAGAACTCGACGCTGCCCAGATGCGCGAAGCGCTCCGGGATCGGCGCCCAGGCGAACATGGAGCCTTCCGGCGACGGAACCTCCCAGCCGGCCGCGGACAGGCCGCGGATCAGCACGTCACGCCGTTCGCGATAAAGGTTGCGCACCTGCTCCACGCAATCCTGCGGCCCGTTCAACGCCGCCACCGCCGCGACCTGGATCGGCGTGAAGGCGCCGTAGTCGAGATAGGATTTGATCCGGGTGAGCGCGTTGATGAGGCGCGGATTGCCGGCCGCGAAACCCATGCGCCAGCCGGCCATGGAATAGGTCTTGGACATGGAGGTGAACTCGACCACCACGTCCTTGGCGCCCTCCACCTGCAGCATCGAGGGCGGCGGGTTGTTGCCGAAATAGATTTCCGCATAGGCGAGATCGCTGAGGATCCAGATCTCCTCGCGCCGGGCGAACGCGACCAGCTCCTTGTAGAAGTCGAGATCGGCCAGGAAGGCGGTCGGGTTGGACGGGAAGTTGACGATCAGCGCGGTTGGCTTGGGCACCGAATGGCGCACGGCGCGATCCAGGGCGCGCAGCATGTCCTCGCCCGGATGCGCCGGGATCGAGCGCACGGAGGCGCCGGCGATGATGAATCCGAACTGGTGGATCGGGTAGGACGGGTTCGGCACCAGAATGGTGTCGCCGGGGCTGGTGATGGCTGCGGACAGGTTGGCGAGACCCTCCTTGGAGCCGATCGTCGCCACAACCTCGGTCTCGGGATCGAGCTTCACGCCGAAACGGCGCCCGTAGTAGCCCGCCAGCGCCTTGCGTAGGCCGGGAATGCCCCTGGACACGGAATAGCCGTGCGCGCGCGGATCGGCGACGGTTTCCACCAGCTTCTGTACCACATGCGCCGGCGGGGCACTGTCCGGGTTGCCCATGCCGAGATCGATGATGTCCTCGCCGCGATGACGGGCCGCAGCCTTGGCCTTGTTGACCTCCGCGAACACGTAGGGCGGCAGGCGGCGGATGCGGTGGAATTCTTCGGTCATCGGTTTCTTCGCGAGTGAACGGGCGGAACGGAAACGCTTCGGGACGGCGCCGGAGGGCGCCGCGGCTCAGTCTACCAGACCGGCCGTGGCGCCGCGACCGAATGCGTCGGCGCGGATGCGAATGGCGTCGGCGGGAACGCCGTGGGCCTGCATCCAGCCCGCCACGGCGCGCGCCCGAAGCGCGCCGAGCGTGAGCGCCTGCGCCTGGTCGGCCGGCGCGTCGGAGGCGGCATCGCCGTAGCCGTGCACGAAGATCGTGCCGGCCTTGCCGCGATGCGAGACAAGCTCGCGCAGGATGCCGTCCTGACCCGGAGACAGGGCGTCGGACCCGTCCGGGAACAGCAGGCGTTCGCCGGGCGGATCGGCGAGCGCATAGTCCGGATGGCTCTGCGCGGCGTAGGTCGGAGCCGCGACGACCGGAAAGCCGGGCAGGGCAGGCGAGCCCGGCGGCGCGGCCGGGATCTGCGGGGTAGGGCCGCTTTCCGCGATCATGCCGGCTCGCTCGGGGACCACGTCCGGCATCGCCAGCACGGGTTGTGTCGCGACCGGCGGCGCAGGTGGCGCCTCGGCGGCGTCCAGCGTCGCGGAGGAAACGGCCGGCGCGGCGGGGGCGGCTGCCGGCGCGGGGTTCGTCGGGCCGGGTGCGGGGGTGGCGGACGCGGCCGGAGCGGCACCCCCCTGTGCCGGCTTCGCGGCGGCGGGAGGCTGCGTCGGCGGCAGGGCGGCGATCGGGTCGTCGGCGTTCAGACGTGCGCTGAGGTTGCGCTGTTCCTCCAGATGGCGCGTCAACGCTGTGCGCAGATCCGGCGAGAGCATCGGCGGCGGGCTCGACGGCGTGGTGCCGATCAACGGATAGGGCGCGTCCACTCCCGGCGGCGGCGGTCTCTGCTTGGCGATCTCGCCGCCTTCGAGCTGATGCCACCAGTTCACCGGCGCATCGACGGGGTCGCGCCCGCCGCAGCCGGAGAGAAGCAGCAACGCCGCCATCATGGCGGGTGCGATCGAGCCGGACGTCGCGCAACGGTTCGAGGTCATGGTGTTCCGCTTCACGTCGCCCTGCATGAGGCCAGTGTTAGCCTCGCGCAGCTCTCGCGAGAAGAGGCGCGCCCGGAACGTTTGCCGTCGAAGTCGAAACCGTTCGGACGGCCTGCCATGGCCGGCTAGCGGCACCACCGAGAGCCCAGGCTGACAGGTCGCTGCATGGGTCCTCGGCGGTCAGGAGGCGGCACGTCGGTTTTCGCTGCCGGACCGCAGTCCAGCGCGCAGATCAAAACGCCGATCAGGCGTCGCGTCTTTCAACGGGAGTTGGGAGGCGACCCTACGAGGTGGCGTGTCGCCGATCGGCCCGAGGTGGCATCGCCGGGCGCCCTGCCGGGCCCTGATCCCCGGCCGAAACCGATGGTGATCCGGCACGCCCGGACGCACCCGCGCCGTTCGTCCTTTTTCTGACGATGCGTCTGGCGCCGGCGCCCTGGACCAGATCCGAGGCGAGCCTCTCGCGGCGCAAGGCTCCGGCGGTCGCAGCGCCCTGGAGCTGGTTGGCGATCATGCGGCCGACATCGTTCTGCCAGAGCCACAGGCCGTTCACCTGCCCCCCGAACGATGCTTCCCCGCCGAACGCGCCGTCCGGCCGGAAACCGGCCGCGAGCCCGATCCCGAACAATCCACCCAACTCACGTCCGTCCGCACGCAGGATGCCGGCCCCCGGCCCAATCAGCGGACCGCCCGGCTCGTCCGCCATGAGCCGGATCGCCGACGAACGTTCGTCCAGGATCGGCATGCGCAACGGGCGGTAGCCCAGGGCGGACACGACCAGACCGGCATCGTCCAGAAGGCGGTGGGAGTCCTGCAGATGTGCGGCATCATCCGGTGTGCCGAGTTGATGCAGGGTCAGGCGTGGATCGAGCGAAAGACCGCCGAGCCCGAGCGCGCCACGCACGATGTCTCGCGACGCATAACGGAGACCGCCGAAGCGATGGACCATGCCGCTGATCGGGCAGACATCCTCCGCGTCGAAAGCGGCATATCCGTCGGCATGGGCGTCGGCCTCGCTGCGATACCAGGGAAGCAGACGATGGCGGTGCATCAGCACGAGGGCGCCGGGTCGGAGAGCGTCGCCGAACGTCTGCAGCAGCACGCGCAGACAGGACACGGCGCTGGTGGACCCGCCGATGACGACGATGCGCGGATGACGCACAGAGGAGAGCTTCGCCTCCAGCTCGGACAGGCGCGTGGCATCGAGCACATGCTCGGAGTCCACCAGCCGATCCTCGAGGGTGGAGAGTTCCCGCCCCGCCACCTGGGTCGCTCCGTGGCCCTTCGTGGTTCCACCGAGCGCCAGCAGAACCGCGGAAGCGGCAATTTCCACCGTCCGGCCGTCCGCCGCGAGAAGCTGCGCGATCCAGCGACCATCGCTCCCTCGGCGCAGCGACGTCGCGGTGTGTCCGGTCAGAATCGTACCGTTGGGGTGCGCTTCGATCCGGCGGGTCATGACGTCCCCCACCAGATCGAGAAACGACGCGGCCAGCGGCAACGGGATCGCCTGCTGGTCCCGTTCCGCGATTCGACGAGCGATGGGATGATCGGCCAAAGCGGCGAAGGCCGGGTCCGGGTGGCCGAGCACCGCCGTCAGGAAGGTGTTGGCGGAACTGTCCGAGTCGATCGCGTAACGCCCGAGCCGTCCGGCACCGATGCTGGGACCGCTTTCGACGATGGCGACACCGCGCTGCAGCAGCGCATCGAGCGCGCCATCGCGGGAGGCGGCCAGCAAGGGGGCCAGACCCGCCGGTCCACCGCCGATCACGAGCGTGCCGACGCTCCGCATCGGGTTCACGACACTGCCTCCACGGGCGCGTGTGAAGAGCGGCCCGAGATGGAGAATGACGGCATCGGTTCGAAGCGGCTGTCGGGGATGCCGTCGTGGGACCGGGAGGTGACTGCATGGTCGCTGATCGGGCGCGGCCGCGATCCGCAAACGGTCACCGGAAACCGATAAACGACAGGTCTTCCGGTGCTGTCCGAAACATCTTCCCGCCTCGGCGGCCTTTCCCCAGCATTGAGGAGCGCCAGAGTGGTAATGATTCGTGAATCCGTAGACTGAGTGCAGTCCAGATCGACGGTCCTCAGGTCAGACAGATGCGCGTTCAAAAGGAATGTCATGGCCTGAGAATGCCTCGGAAAGCCCTCGCATCGGATGCGAAAGGACGGACGATCTGCTCGACTTACGTTATTTTAACGGCAAGAACCATGACGAGGGCTATCTGTCTGATATCCGCCTTACGCAACGCCGCAAGGACGGGTGTCTCAGAAATTGGATACACGGAAAGCGTGCGATCGTTAAGTGATTTCTTGCGTCACCGTTTCGATGACATGCAGGTCGCGCCCCGCCGCGATCCGGCGACTATTCCCCTTTTCGCGGCGTGTCGTCGGCCCCACCTCCTGACTGGTATCGACCACCGGGCGGGCGGCTTGGCTTTGTCCGGGGCCGGTTGCAGGATGAGCGCATTGATCCCGCCGAACACGGATCGAGGAGTATCTTCATGAGCGGCAAGCTGCCGAACGACCAGTATCGCGTCCGCATGGATGACGAGGACGAGCCCGAGGTTCCCGAGCCGCAGGGCCCGGAACCATCCGAGCCCGGCGACAACAAGACCCTGTCCTCCCCGATCAACGAGCTCGAGAAGCGCCTGTTCGATCAGCGCAAGGTGCTGATCTTCGGCGCCATCAACGACAAGGTTGCGCGCGATGTGACCGGCCGGCTGCTGGCGCTGGCCGGAGCGTCGGACAAGCCGATCGACGTCTACGTCAATTCCCCCGGCGGCCATGTGGAGAGCGGCGACACCATCCACGACATGATCCGGTTCGTGGATGCGGTGGCGCCGGTGCGCATGATCGGCACCGGCTGGGTGGCCAGTGCGGGCGCGCTGATTTTCGCCGCGGGCGCCAAGGACCGCCGCTTCTGTCTCCCGGCGACGCGCTTCCTGTTGCATCAGCCGATGGGTGGCGTGCGCGGGCCTGCGACGGATATCGACATCGAGGCGCGCGAGATCATCAAGATGCGCGAGCGCCTGAATCGCCTGTTCGCCCGCGAGACCGGCCAGGATTACGAGAAGGTGGCCAAGGATACCGATCGTAACTACTGGATGAGTGCCGAGGAGGCGATCGCCTATGGTCTGGTGACCAGGGTGATCAGCTCGATCAAGGATCTGGGCGAGTAAACCAGGGGCCATCGCGCGATCCTCGGGCGCGCGATGGCCGCCACGGAAGTGCCTTCAGAGATCGGAAGCCTGATGACGCTTCGGACGAACGGGTGCCTTCCGGCAGAGGCGTAAAGTACGACCCTCCCTTCCGTCGATGACGACCCGCCCCGTGGCGGCGGGCGGACATGGTCAGGCGGGCGCGGCTGGACGTGCCCCCAACATCGCTACGCCAGCATAAGGGCGCACCAGGCGCCCACCCCCACGCCGGTGTCCGGCCTCGACAGGCCTTCACGCCGCCCTGCTTCATAAAACAATGCGGATGTCAGATTGCCAGGCCGACCGGATTGCGGTCGCCGGCCTGGCGCCATGCGTGTCGCGTCGATAGCGCTTCTACCCGACACGGGCGCTAAACTCCGCCGAGGGCGTTGTCTCAGTTTACGGACAGCGCCCCAAATTCCTGGATTTCTACTCGTTAATAAAACTAACGATTTGATCCAGATCAATGCGGGCTGTCATAACATCAGATTGGGTATCTTGTTGCAGTTTAAGTTTCTTTTTGTCAGACATCCCGATATCTATTTATTTTACGGCTGCTATTTACTTTGCGAGAACGGTAAGTTAACGATCGTTAATGGCTCAGCGAAGTCATTACCGGAGAAAACTCATGTCTTGCTCGTTTTCCGGGTTTCGCGTCTCCGCGCTTGCCGCGTTGATGGGGACCGTCGCTCTCAGCGCGACCGCCTATAGTCAGACCGTTCCCAACATGCGCGAAGCTCTTCGCGTCCCGTCGGCGCCCGGCATGATGCCGCACGCCGCCCCGTTCCGGTCGCCGCGGACGATCCCAGGCTTCGCCGCGCCGACCGTGCACACTCAGAAGGCGCACAGCCCGACGGAAGACTACACATCGCGCTGGACCCGCGCCGATGCGCGGCAGATCGTCGCGAACTCGAACCCCAACGCGGCGTCGGGCACCAGCTCGCTGCCGTCGCGCGTGACGATGCCCGACATTCCGGCCGACTACCCTGCCACGAACGATCAGGTCTGGGTGTGGGACACCTGGACCCTGATCGACAAGAACGCGAACCAGATCGCCTTCAACGGCTGGGAAGTCATCTTCTGTCTGACGGCCGACCGTCATGCCGGCTACGGCTTCGACGATCGCCACGTCCATGCCCGTCTCGGCTATTTCTTCCGTCGCGCCGGCGTTCCGGCATCGAAGCGCCCCGTCAATGGCGGCTGGACCTATGGCGGCAACGTGTTCCCGGAAGGGGCGAGCGCCAAGATCGGCGCCGGCGAGACCTTCACCGAGAACGCGCAGTGGTCGGGTTCTACCCGGATGCTCGAGCCCGGCACGAACAAGGTCCAGTTCTTCTACACCGACCTGTTCTTCAACCGCACGTCCGGCGGCGGCAACATCACGCCGCCGGATGCGGTGATCACCACGGTGATCGGCCAGATCCATGCCGACCTGACCCATGTCTGGTTCAGCGGCCTCGACGACCACAAGGCGCTGCTGCGTCCGGACGGCAAGTACTATCAGAGCGGCGCGCAGAACGAGTTCTACTCCTTCCGCGACCCGTTCACCTTCGAAGATCCGAAGCAGCCCGGCGTGAACTACATGGTGTTCGAGGGCAACTCCTCAGGCGTGCGCGGGGAGACGCCGTGTAATGCGGCCGATCTCGGCTATCGCAGCGGCGACCCGTATGCGGAGAGCGTCGATCAGGTGAACAGCTCGGGCGCCATCTACCAGCGTGCGAATATCGGTCTCGCCGTGGCCGACAACGCCGACATGACCAAGTGGCACTTCCTGCCGCCGCTGATCTCGTCCAACTGCGTGAACGACCAGACCGAGCGTCCGCAGATGTATATCAAGGACGGCAAGTACTACGTGTTCACCATCAGCCATCGCACGACCTATGCGGCCGGCATGGATGGTCCCGACGGCGTCTACGGCTTCGTCGGCAACGCCATCCGCAGCGATTTCCAGCCGATGAACTACGGCAGCGGTCTCGTGCTCGGCAATCCGACCAACCTGAACATCCCGGCCGGCACGGACTACTCTCCGTATCCCGGTCAGGATACGCGCACCTTCCAGAGCTACTCGCACTATGTGATGAAGGGTGGTCTGGTCGAGTCGTTCATCGACACGATCAACGGCACGCGCGGCGGATCGCTCGCTCCGACGGTCAAGATCAATTTCAAGGGCGCGAATTCGGCGATCGATCTGACCTACGGCGACAACGGCGTCGGCTACTACGGCAACATCCCGGCGAACCGCTACGACGTCGATTACGACAGCTTCATCACCGATCCCGACTGGCCCGAGATGGCGAAGTACGATCTCGTCGGCCGGTTCGGTGCCAGCGACTGGCCGTACTACACGGCGCTGTTGATGAAGTCGCTGCGTGACGGCAAGACGCCTCTGCCGACGGCCGCGCAGTATCAGGGTCTGTTGTCCGTCTACAACACGCTGACCCCGCAGCAGCAGCAGGCGGTGCAGCAATACATCGCCAGTCACTGATCGACTTGGGGCGGTAGCGGTCGTATCGCGTCGCTGTCGCCCCGATCGAAATGGAAAAACGCCGTGCACGCACCATTCCGTGCACGGTGCCCTCTGTTGTCGCGCAGAGGGCAGGGAAGTGTTTCGGGCTGCCGCTTCGGTGGCGCCGCGATATTTCCGGTTTCTTGCTTCAGCCGCCCAGCTGTCGGCATTCCTGGTCGTGCAGTCCGGCATGGCGTATGAACCGTCCGATCATGATCTCCATCGCCAGTTGGAATGCGCAGGGAAATCCGCTCGAGGACAGCCTCGGCGCTGCGTTCCTGCAATTTCTCGTCGCAGAGCACGACATCGTCGTTCTGCAATCTTGCGGTGCATTGGTCGGGTCGAGTTTCGCCGCGTTTCGCTCCGTGTCCATCGACCGTCTGCGCTGCGACGCGCGCGGCTTCCATCAGCCGATCAGCGTCGATCCGTTCTGTTCCGTGGCGATCCTGTCGCGGATCGGTTCCGCGTTTCCGCTTGAAGGCGGCGCGGTCGTGGATCACGGACGGCCAGGTGTGTTCGGCGTGGGCTGCGACATCGTGGATGGTCCAGCCATGATCGCTGTCCATGCCGCGCCTGCCGGGATCGGCATGTCTGATTGGCAGGATTTCGCGCCCGAATTGCGACGCGCCTGCGCTGGTGGCCGGCCGTCGCTGATGGCCGTGGAACTGGCAGCAGACTGGGAGCCGGCAAGGGATCTGGCGATGCTCGACGCGCGGGGGCTCGACCATCCCTCGCCGGGGCGCCGTCATGACTCCTTTCTCTCGGTCGGGCTGCGCCCGCTGGGTGCCGCGACCGTCCTGGATTCGGGCGGAGCGTCCGACCACGATGCGGTCAGTGCCCGGTTCGGCTGAACGAACCATCCTGGCGGGCCCATCGTTCCAGCTGCAACCGAGAGCGAGGATCGATCATGCGCCTGCCCAAACTCATGCTGATTCTGTTCGTGTCGCTCGGGCTGGCGAGCGCCGTGTCCGGCTGTCATGCGTGGAGCGGCGGCGTTTCGGGTCCCTATGTGGGCAGCACGGGCGGCGGCTCGATCGGAGGCTGAGGCCCACATGCGGAGTCTGGAAGCCGGAAGCCATGCCGTCGTGGTCGGAGCGAGCGGGGGCATCGGTGCAGCCCTGATAAAGGCATTGCGCGCCGACGAGCGGATCGGCCGCGTCACCGCCACCACCCGCCATCCTGCGATCGAGCAGGGCGAACTGTTCCTCGATCTCGAAGACGAGAATTCGATCCGCGACGCGTTCGCCAGCCTGCTTGCGCCGCCTCGGCTGGTGATCGTCGCCACGGGACTGCTGCACGACGGCGCCCTGCAACCGGAGAAGAGATTCCGGGCCCTCGATGGCGATGCCATGGCCCGCGCGTTTCGGATCAACACGATCGGTCCGGCCTTGGTCGCCAAGCACGCTCTGCCGCTTCTGCCGCGCGACGGTCGATCGGTGTTCGCGGTGCTCGGTGCGCGCGTCGGCAGCATCGCTGATAATCGCAGCGGCGGCTGGCATTCCTATCGTGCTTCCAAGGCGGCCCTGGCGATGCTGGTGCGGACGCTGTCGATCGAACTGTCGCAGCGCAATCCCGAAAGGCTCTGCGTCGGGCTGCATCCGGGCACGGTCGATACCGGCCTCAGCCTGCCGTTCCAGCGCGGCGCGGCGGATGGGCGCTTGTTCACGCCCGAATTCGCGGCCGAGCGCTTGCTGGAGATGATCGATTCACTGGACGCCCGGTCGAACGGAACGGTTCTAGCCTGGGACGGACAGACGATACCGCCCTGAGACGGCCGAGCCCGGTCTGTCGTTTTGACCAATCATTGCAGGAACGTCGCGCGACGACACAAACGATCCGTTCGGCACTCAGATAAAACAAGCGCGTAGCACCGTTCCGGACATAAAACGTCTTGATCGAAAATACAGGCAAACACCGCTTAGATACTCTGTCACAGTCAATAAAACCTTCATTTTCGAAGATGCATTCCACCCTCTAATTCGCTCGCCGTCCGCAACAAGCGGCGGTGGAGTTCGATGTGATCCGGTTTCGTTTTCTGCTCAGCACCAGCACGGCCCTCGTCCTGGCGGCTCTTCCCGACATCGCTTTCGCGGACGCGAAGAAGGCCGGGTCCGATCCGTCCGGCACCTCCGCCCGTGCCGGCAGCGTCAAGGACGATCAGGAGCAGCTTGTCGTCACCGGCACGCGTTCGCCGAACGTCCGCGCACGGCAGAGCATCAGCCCGGTGGTGGTGCTGTCGTCGAAGGACATCGCGCGATCCGGCGAGCTGAACCTGTCCAACGCGCTGGTCCGGATCTATCCGTCGATCACCATGAGCGCGCGCGGTTCCAACACCAATTCGCTGGTGTCGTCGATCCAGATGCGGGGCCTCGGGCCGAACGAAACGCTGGTTCTGGTGGACGGAAAGAGGCGCCACGCCACTGCTAACATCGTGCAGAAGCCCGGCCCGCAATTCGCGTCCTCCGGTGTCGATCTGAACATGATCCCCGCCGACATGATCGATCATATCGAGGTGCTGGAAGACGGCGCCGCGGCGATGTACGGCTCCGATGCGATCGCCGGTGTGGTCAACATCATCACCAAGAAGAAGGATCACGGACTGACCCTCAGCGGCCAGACCGGTGCCAACGCCTATCGCGGCGACGGCGTTCAGTTCGAGTTCGATGCCGATGGTGGCTTCAAACTCGGCGATGACGGCTACGTGCATATCGCCGCGCAGGTGTTTCACAGCGACCATAGCATCACCTGGGGGCCGGACCACGCGCTGCTGGGCAGATGGCCTGCCGGCGCCGATACGAAGAACTACTTCGTCGGCGTGAAGCCCAATTCGCAAGGCTGGGCCGGGCGTGAAACGGATTACCTCAGCACACCGAAGGAGATGCGCGAGACGCTGGGCATCGACGCCGCCAAGTCGGTAAACAGCCACGTCGAGCTCTACGGCCAGAGCACGTTCGGATACCGCCACGCGGAAATGCGCGCGTATAAGAGTCCCTACGTGGTACCGGGCTACTTTCCGGACGGGCTGCGTCCGATCACCGGCAATGACGAGCTTGATTACGGCGTCACGCTCGGCGTGAAGATGCAAGAACTGCTTGGCTTCGATTGGGACGTGTCCACGACCTATGGTGGCGACTCTTCCCGCATCAGCATCCGCGATGTCGTGAATATCGGCATGCTGAACGCCACCGGATTTTCGCCGACGAAATTCTGGGACTACACCCAGAAGAACAGCCAGCTCACGAACAACCTGGATCTGCGGAGAAAGATCGCCATCGGCGCCATGCCGCTCGGTCTGGCGCTGGGCGCCGAACACCGCATGGACTCCTACGAGATCGTGTCGGGCAATCCGCAATCCTATCTCTACGGCGGCCCGGTCGAGCATGTCGGCATTCCGCCGCAATCGGCCGGCACCTGGTATCGCAATGTCTGGGCCGGCTATGCCGACGTGAATCTGCGTCCGGTGCGCAAGCTGCAGATCGATATCGCCGGCCGCTACGAGTACTACACGGACTCCGAGAGCACCGCGAACGGTAAGGTTTCCGCACGCTACGACTTCACCCCGAACTTCGCGCTGCGGGGCACGATCAGCAACGGTTTCCGCGCGCCGACACTTCAGGAATCGCATTTCAGCCGCCTGAACGTGTATCCAGGCAGCGTCGGCGGACAGTTGCCGGTGGATTCCGCCGGAGCGCGGTCCCTGGGTGCGAGCCCGCTCCAGCCCGAACGCTCCACCAATGTCAGTGCCGGTTTCGTCGCGCAGCCGCTACCGAAGCTGAACGTCGAAGTCGACGTGTATCAGATCAATCTGCGCGACCGCATCGTCCAGGGCGGCACCGTCAAAGGCCAACGCGCCTTGTCGGCGATCCAGTCCTTCGGCTTCGACGTCTCGCCGACCGCCAACAACATCGCCAACTCGTCGGCCTATTACCTGTCGAACGGCGCCAGCACCCGAACCCAGGGTCTCGATGCACGCGCGACCTATCCGGTGTCCCTGCACCGCTACGGCACGGTCAATCTCGGCGCGGCACTGAACCTGAACCGTACCAGGCTGCACCATAACGGCACCTCGACGCTCGGTGCGCCGCTGCTGAACGACCGCACCATCGCCTGGCTGACCACGGCCACGCCGCGCAGCAAGCTGATCCTGAGCGCCACCTGGCTGGTGGATCGCTGGGACGTGACCCTGCGCCAGAGCCGCTACGGCGAGACCACGGCGATGATGTCCTACGAGGACTGGACGCCGGCTTCCGCCACCTGTGCGCGCGGCGGCGCGCTGCGCTATTCCAACAGCTGCTTCGCGCAGTTCAAGAACACGCCGCGCTGGGTCACCGATCTCGATATCGGCTACCAGATCACCAAGAACCTGCACGCCTCGGTCGGCGCCAACAACATCTTCGACATCCGTCCGCGCCAGTTGCCCGGCATCCTGACCCCGGCTGGCGGCAGCATGTTCGATCAGTTCTCGGGCCAGATCCCGTTCAGCGGCGGTTATTATTTCGGTCGCCTGACGGCGAATTTCTGAGCGCCGACGCCGTTCTCGCCGCCGGCGCTTTCAGCCGGCGAGCGAGGCGGCGATGTTCACGCCGAGCGCGATGATCGCGGTGTTGAACAGGTACGACACCAGGGAATGCACCAGCACGAGACGGCGCATGCCCGCCGACTGGGTGGAGACGTCGCTCACCTGCGAGGCCACGGCCATGCAGAACGAGAAATACATGAACTCGCCATAACCGGGCCGGTCGTTGCCGGGAAAGCTCAGGCCGCCGCGACGCCAGAACTCGTGTGCGTAGTGGTTGGCGAAGATGGTGTGCACGAAGAACCAGCTCAGCAGCACCGTGCAGCCGGAGAGCGCGCCCAACGGTCCGGCATCTGCCTTGCCGTGCGCCTGCGCCAGTTCCACCACGATCGCGCCGAGCGACGCGAGCGAGGCGCCCAGGGTGATGAGCAGCATCGCCCAGCGGCCTTCGTCCAACGCCGCCGCATTGGCCTGTAGGCGCTCCACCGTGCGCGATTTCATGAGCAGCAGCAGCACCGCCCCGTAAGCCAGCACGCCGCTGTCCCAGCCCACCAGAAGGGCCGTGACGACGCGCATGTGGTCGATCGTGCCGACCGAGACGATCAGGAAAACGAGAAAGCCGATCGCCGTGGCCGGCCTGTAGCGGAGATGACGGAACACGCGCGCGCTCAACGGGGGAGGGTAGAACGAAAAACGCCTCCCCGGCGGAACCGGGGAGGCGTCGATCAGAACGGACGTGAGCCCGAACCGGCTGGGATCAGGCGAGGCTGATCGCGGCGGCTTCCGGACCCTTCTGGCCCTGCACCACCGACACGCGGGTCGCCTGACCCTCGTTCAGGCTGCTGAGGCCCGAGCGCTCCAGAGCGGAAGCGTGGACGAAGATGTCCTTGCCGCCGGTATCCGGGGTGATGAAGCCGAAGCCCTTGGTCGCGTTGTACCACTTCACGATGCCGCGCACCTCTTCGGCCTGCGACAGGTCCGGAGCCGCACGGCCCGAACGGAAGCCGCCCGGAGCGCGCGCACCGCCGAAACCGCCCGGCGCGGAGCGCGGACGCTCCGGCTGCGCGGTGCTCTCGTCGACCGAGATCACTTCCGCGACCTGACGGCCCTTGGGGCCCTGGCCGATGCGAACGCCGAGCGTGGCGCCCGGGCTGACGCTGTCATGGCCGGACTGCGACAGGGCATTGGCGTGCAGGAACACGTCGCCCGAGCCGTCGGACAGCTCGACGAAGCCGAAGCCCTTCTCGCTGTTGAACCACTTCACGCTGGCGCTGATTTCCGGCCCGGAAGCAATGACCTGCGAGCCGCCGCCACCGCCCATCGGACGACGCGGCGGGCCGCCGAAGGAGCTGCGCTCGCCGTAGGGCGAGGGAGCCGGGGTGAAATCGTCGTCGAAGCCGCCGCGGCGCGGGGAACGGGGGCTGCGGTCGGTACGGTTACTTCTCAAGGGTCGTAATCCCGGGGTCTGGGAGGCGGCGCCTGCGATCACAGGCACCCCTTATGGGGGTATCGTCGTATGCGTGCCGTTGTCAGGGGCTCCCGGAAGGGTTCCGGAGTCCTGGTCTGGCAGGGCAGAGCATTGCATAGCACGTTCGCGGCTGCACTGAACACAGGGCTTTATCACCCGATCGTGTAGTTTTCATGCCATCGTCATCTGACGGCGGAGATTTCGGCAGGAAAAGCGGCTTTCCAATGCCGGGCGATCTCGATCCGGCGGCAGACCCAGACGCGGTCATGCTTCTGGATATGATCCAGGAAGCGCGCCAGCGCCGCCACGCGGCCGGGCCTGCCCGCCAAACGGCAATGCAGTCCGATCGACAGCATCTTCGGCGCGGTCTCGCCCTCGGCATAGAGCACGTCGAAACTGTCGCGCAGATACTGGAAGAACGAGTCGCCATGGCTGAACCCGGCCTGGATGGCGAAGCGCATGTCGTTGGCATCGAGCGTGTAGGGCACGATCAGCTGCGGCCGGCCGCCGCGCAGATCGGCGAACTGCCGGTCCCAGTAGGGCAATTCGTCGGCATAGCTGTCCGCGTCGTAGACGAATCCGCCTTCTTCCGCGACCAAACGGCGCGTGTGCGGGGAACACCGACCCAAGTACCATCCGAGCGGCCGTTCACCGGTGATCTCCGTTTGCACCGCGATCGCACGCAGCATGTCCTCGCGTTCCAGCGCCGGATCGACGCGCTGGTAGTCGATCCACCGATAGCCATGAGTCGCGATCTCGTGCCCGGCTTCGGTCAGCGCCAGCGCGACCTCGGGATAGCGTTCGATCGCCATGCCCACGGCGAAGGCGGTCAGCGGCAAGCCCCGGTCCGCGAACAGCCGCAGCAGGCGCCATATGCCGACCCGGCTGCCGTATTCGTAGATGCTTTCCATGTTGATGTGCCGCATGCCGGCGATCGGCTGGGCGTTGGTGATCTCGGACAGGAACGCCTCGGACGCCGCGTCGCCGTGCAGCACGTTGTTCTCAGCCCCTTCCTCGTAGTTGAGCACGAACTGCACCGCGATCCGGGCGCCGTTCGGCCAGCGCGGATCGGGCGGGTTCGAGCCGTAGCCGACGAGGTCGCGCGGGTAGGGCTGGATCATGCCGTGAGCCTCCTTGCCGCCGGCGCGAAACGCGGGGGTTTGCCGGGGAACGCGAAGCCCATACAAGGGGCGACGGAACAACGACGCAAGCGAGCATCACGATGCCGATCCCGACCAGTCGCGCCACCAGGGTCTCGCACGCGTTGGGCATGTCCCTGGCGGTCGCGGCGATCTATCCCGCCACCCGCGCCCATGCCGCTCCCCTTGAAGACCCGTACGGCACCTTCACCGCTCAGGTGGAGAACGACGCCGTCTCCACGCTGAAGGGCACGTCCGACCAGTACTACACCAGCGGCCTCCGCCTTGGCTGGACGTCCGGCACCAACAACCAGCCGCCGGCGATCTCCAACCTGAACCGGCTGATCTGGGGCGACGGCACGCAGCGCATCGCGCTCGGCCTGCAGCAGAGCATCTTCACCCCGCGCGACACGCAGAGCCGGGCGATCCTGCCGAACGACCGTCCCTATGCCGGCGTGCTGCTCGCGACCGTCAACCTGCTCAGCGACACCGACCTGTCCCGCTCCGTCGCCGGCATCCAGGCCGGCGTGATGGGCTCCTATGCCGGCGGCTACCAGGTGCAGAACGGCTTCCACAGCATCATCGGCGACACGCCGAACCTGGGATGGCGCCATCAGCTGCCGAACCAGCCGATCCTGCAGATCCAGGCCGGCCGGATCTGGCGCCTGCCGCTGATCAGCCGATACGGCATCTCCACCGACGTTCTGCCGGAAGTGAATGGCGCCGCCGGCGACTACCGCACCTACGGCCAGGTCGGCGCGACCTTCCGCATCGGCCAGGGCCTGGACAGCGATTTCGGCACGCCGCGGATCTCGCCTGGCCTGGACGGCACCGACGCCTACAAGCAGACTCGTCGCTTCGCCTGGTATGCCTTCGCCGGCGCGGACGGGCAGGCGGTCGGCTACGACGCGACCCTGGAAGGGTCCACCTTCCGCTCCGGCACGCCGCATGTCTCCAAGGTCTGGGACGTGGGCGAGATGGAGGCGGGCGCCGCGTTCATGTACCACGGCATCCGCGTGTCCTACACCCAGACGTGGCAGACGCAGGAGTTCAAGCACGCCAAGGCCGGGCTGTTCAATTTCGGCTCGCTGGCGCTGTCGGCGAAGTTCTGATCCGGCCAGGCCGGGCGCGTCGCCGTCCGGCCCGAAGCGGCGCGGCATCTGCGTTTCCCGTCCGGGGCGGCGCGGATGCCGGAAACACTACGCATGAACGGCGAATGATCCGGCCCGTCTTGCCGGTCTTGTCGTTCCATCCCCGCATGACCGTGATCGTCCGTAAGGCGGCTTCGGTTGGACGCCGCCGCGCCGTCGATCCTCAGTTCGATGCCGGCTGGAGCTGGAACAACGGCGAGTGCGACGCCGCTTCCGCCTCCACCTTGCATTCGCCCGCATCCGGCGCCGTGCCGCCCGCTGCGCGAAGCGCGGCCAGTTCGGTGCGCGCCTTGTCGAGATCGGCCCGGAACGCAGCGCTGCCGTTCAGCGCCGCCACCAGCGAACTCGCCTCGATGAACCCGGCCTGCACGTCGCTCAGCCAATGCACGCCGCAGATGATCCGGCTTTCCGCCAGCGTGCGGCCGCGTTGCAGGATCGCCGCCGCACGGTCCGGCGCCAGCTCGGTCAGGATCAGTGCGGTGCCGTAGAGCAGGGTGGTGTGGCCCGACGGATAGGACGGGCTTTCCGACAGGCCGGCGGAACGCGCCACGCAGATCGGCTTGTCGTTGCCGATGAAGGGCCGCTTGCGCGCCCAATGCTGCTTGGTCCGGTCGATCTCGGGCGCCATGTCGGCCCCGGCATGGGCCAGCAGGCGCGTCAGCGCCGGAGCCTTCGTGGCATCGACGTCCATACCCAGGGCGCAGGAGAAATCGGCCAGGATATGCTTGCCGGACAGGTCGGCATCGCGCGTGGCCAGCGCCCAGCGCGGCGTGCCTTCCAGCGCACGGGTCCGTTCGAACGTGTCGGTGTCCACCGCCTGTTCCGGCGAGCCGGACAAGGGCGGCGGCGGCAGGATGGACACGGTGTCGGGAAGAGAAGCGCCGTTCAGGTAGGTGCCCGGCGGCAGGCGCTCGGCATGTTTGTGCCCGGTGACGGGCGAGGGCAGGGGCGCGGTGGTGCCGGCCGCCGCGATGCTCGGATCGGCCGGCACGACGGGCGCGCCGCTTTGTTGCGCGCTGGCCAGGGAGGGGCACAGCACGAGACTGCTCAACACGGCGGCAAGGGCCATCTTCTGCACGGCGATCGCTTTCGTATGGATGGTGGAAACCGAGACTAGGCCGGGTCCGTCGGTTCGGGAGTGAAGAAGGTGCGAAACCGTTCCGCCAGCTCCCAGGCCGCCTCCTCCGGGACGAAATGGCCGCTTTCGATGCTGTCGCCCTCGATGGGGCCGGAAATATCCCGGCGCCACAGAACACGCGGATCGTACCACCCGCCGATACGGCCGCGCGTGCCCCAGACCAGCAATGTCGGGCAGGAGACCGAAGCGGGATCGAGGCGCTGCGACAGGTCCAGCGTGGGAGCGGGCCCGTCGGCGGCAGCGCCGAAGCCGCGCAACGCCTCGTTCCACGGACCTTCGAGCAGATAGTCCACCACTGCTTCCGGGTGGAAGATCTCCGGGTTCTCGTCCGGCGCCACCAGTCGGAACCATTCGTTCGGCGCGGTCACGGTCAGCGATTCCGGCTTGGGATGGTGCTGGCCGAACCAGCAGCCCGGATAGGTGCCGAGTTCGAACGACAGGTCGCGCCGCCCGGCATGGTCGAGCAGGGGCACGGCTTCCACGATCGCCAGACGGTCCACCCGGTCCGGCGCGTCCCGGGCGATGCGCGCCGCCACATGCGCGCCGAAATCATGTCCGGCGACCGAGAAGCGGCGATGGCCCAGCCGGCTCATCAGCGCCAGCATGTCGTGCGAGAGTTCGGCGATGGTCAGATGCGCCGGCAGATCGGCGCACACCACGGCGAAGCGGTCGGACAAAGCCGGCGCCACCTGATGCCACATCGCATGGGTCTGCGGCTGACCGTGCAGCAGCAGCAAAGGCTCGGCCTGCCAGCCGGCCAGACCGCCCGTGCGCAGCCGATAGCGCGTGCCGGAGAGGGTGATCTCTTCGTAGGAGAAGCCGGGAAAGAAAGTGCCGACCTGCATGGGGTGGTTCGGTTGCTCCAGCGTTCCGGGCCCGAATGCCCGAGCCGAATGCTTGCCGCAATGGGGAGCGAATGGCAAAGCGGCTCCGACCCAGCCGGTTCGGCGCGCTCAAACCCCGGAGAAGCAGATGTCAGGCCTGGACCCGGCGGACTGGACGGCGCTGCGCGCACTGGGCCATCGCATGCTGGACGACACGATCGACCGACTCGCCACGCTGGAAGGCGGCACCGACCGTCCGGTCTGGCAACCAATGCAGGCGGCCGATCGAGACGCCTTGCGCGAACCGCTGCCGCGCGGCGCCACCGAGCCCGAGGAGTTGTATCGTCGCTATCTCGAACGGATCGTGCCGTTTGCGCTCGGCAATACCCATCCGCGCTTCATGGGCTGGGTGCATGGCGGTGGCACCGGTATCGGCGTGCTGGCGGAGATGCTGGCGGCAGGGCTGAACGCCAATCTCGGCGGCCGCGACCACGCGCCGGTGGAGCTGGAACGCACCGTGATCCGCTGGGCCGCCGAGATGGTCGGCATGCCGTCCGACAGTTCGGGCCTGCTGGTCACGGGCTCGTCCATGGCCAACATGATCGCCGTTCTCTGCGCGCGCACCGCCGCCGCCGGCCCGTCGGTACGGTCCGCCGGCGTCGCCGGTCGCGGTCTCGTCGGCTACGCCGGCACCAGCGCGCATGGCTGCCTGCCGCGCGCTTTCGATATGGCCGGACTCGGCACGGAGGCGCTGCGAATCGTTCCCGTCGATCGCGCGCATCGCATGGACGTCGCCGCCCTGGCGGACGCGGTGCGACGCGACCGCGACGCGGGCCTGACCCCCTTCCTGGTGGCGGCGACGGCGGGAGCCGTCGATACCGGCGCGATCGACGATCTCGATGCCGTGGCCGCGTTCTGCACCGCCGAGAAGCTCTGGTTTCATGTCGATGGCGCGTTCGGCGCGCTGGCCGCTCTGTCGCCGCGTATCGCACCGCGTCTGCGCGGGATCGAGCGCGCCGACAGCCTGGCCTTCGATTTCCATAAATGGGCGCAGGTGCCGTACGACGCCGGCTGCGTGCTGGTGCGCGATCCGGCGCTGCAAGCGTCGAGCTTCGCGCAAACCCTGGCCTATCTGTCCCGCGAGGATCGCGGCGCCGCCGGAAACGCGCCCTGGCCATGCGATCTCGGCCCGGACCTGTCGCGCGGTTTCCGGGCGCTGAAGGTGTGGATGACGCTGGGCATGTTCGGCGCCGACCGCATGGGCGAGATGGTCGAGTCCTGCTGCGACGTGGCCGCCCATCTGGCCCGGCGCGTGGAACAGGAGAAGGCGCTGGAATTGCTGGCTCCCGTCACGCTCAACATCGTCTGCTTCCGCGTTTCCGAGGCCGGCGCCCCCGGCATCGATCTCGACCGGCTGAACAGCGAATTGGTGAAGGATCTGCACGAAAGCGGCATCGCCGTGCCGTCCACCACCACCATCGACGGCAAGCGCGCCATACGCGCTGCCATCGTCAATCATCGCACGGTGCCGGAAGATGCGGACATCATGCTCGATGGGCTGCTCGGCCTCTTGCGACGTCGCGCGGCATCTTGAGGAGGGTACATTCGAGGAGGGTGAAAGCGGGAAGAATCTTCTTTTTCTGAAGAAAAAGAAGCAAAAGACTTCTGTCCGTTGAGCTCTGAATGCTGGAGAGGCCGTCGACGCACGCGTCGTCCGTTCAGCCTGGGTCAGGTTCATTCCCCGACCGACACATGCGCCACACGCGTCCGGTCGAAATGCAGCGCGGTGGGCGTCGTTGCCTTGTCGACCGTGGGGCGGAACGAAAAGCGGCCATTCTGGAAGTCGAAAACCGACACACCGAAGGCGAAGAAGTTCAGGCCGATCATCGTGACTTTCGCCTTCCGTTCGACGTCGAACGGCATGTTCCGTACTTCGATGTCGCCGATGTCGAAGCGCTTCACGATGTGACGCCGCCCCAGCGCGGCATCGCCGAAGACCGTGACGACGGAGGGATTGTTCGCGAGCATCGCGTCGCTGATCCCGATCTGGCGCGCCACGGAAAGAGGCATGACGCTGATCGGCAGATCGGGATCCAGCACGGCGCTCACCGGTATGCCCTCGATCTCGACCGGTACGGCCAGCACCTCGCTTCCCATCGGGACGCCCGGCGCATTCGGGTCGGGTCGCGCGTCCGGACAAGGCGTGGCGACGCTCAAACGCCGCCCGGGCAGATCGAGGGAGATGACGGCATTGGCGGGCAAGGCGCCTCGCCCGACGATGCCCACGAGCGGACGTCCATCGACCTTCGCATCGGTCGGATCGAGCTGGCGAAAGGCCCGTCGGTCGGCGATCGGAAGATCGCCGATCCTCACCCCTCTGAGGAACGATCGATCGACGTCGACGATCTCCCCGTCCTGCGCCGCGAGCCCGGTGCGTCGGTAGCGCGGGAATTGCACATAACCGTTATCGCGCAACACGGTCGGGCCGAATCCCGGCGAGAAGAAGATCGCCGCGTCGTCGCCCGCCACTGTGATCGGCAGAATCGGACTGTCACCCGATCGCCCGAGCAGGGAGATGGTCGTTCTGGCCGGAACGCAGGCGGTCGGCATCCGAACGGCCGCGACAGGTCTCTCTGGATCGGTACAGGCAGAAAGCCCGAAAGACGTTGCTACAGCCAGAATGAACCGAAAGAAAGCCGACGCCGTGGTCATTCGTTCGGGTCTACCTCGCCGAGAGACGTGAAGCGTTACAACAGATCGTCGTGGAATTCATCTCGCCGCGCGGGCGGCGCGAGCGCGGTTCAGACTGGAAGTTCGGGAAAAGTCGCCGTGCGACGCTCCGAACGCCTGCTCGACTGGCCGGGGAGCGCAACATGAGCGGGTGAAGGGACGACGGTATCGAGCACACCGTCTGGACAGTACACTATAACGTTCCATAATGGCGTCATGCTGACGCTCATTCTCCCGAACGGCAACGATGCGACCATCCGCCGGCAGATGTGGCAACGTCATGCCGGCGACGACTGGGATGCGTTCGACTCCCTGCCACCCGGAATCCGGCAGCGAATCACGGAACATGCCTATGACGCCTGGGCGGTCAACACCTTGGCCCTGTGGCGCCGCTTCCGCCGCACCTACGGCACGGAGGCGCGGGCCGAGCGGGCCATGCTGCGCTACATCGACCATTGCGAGCGGCTCGAACGGCGCGCCTTTTCCGCCGCATGGACGGCTCGCTGGGGCACGTGCTTTCCACACGACGCGGCCGGCGTGCCGGTGCTGCGTTCTCCCGCCGCTACGGCCCCAACCATCGAGAATCGTCCGAGCGCGGCGGGCACGGCATGCTGACGCAAACGATACCTGCCCGGATCCTCGCGGCCGGGAGGCCGGACGGGAATGACGCAAGGCGCCGTTTCCGCTGGACCAGTCGCTCTTGTCCGTGTTTTGGTGCGATACGGCTGCCTCCGGAACCGCCACCGATTCGGGTGCGGCCCGTCCGGCCTCGACGGCCGGCCTGGATCGCGGGCGAGGACACTCACCTGAAGTTCATTCTGGTTCGGTTACGGTATCGGCTAGAAGCCGGTGCGGGTTTGGGGTTTTCGCGATGGTCGCCACCACGCTGTTGCTGACATTGGTTTCGCTGGGAACGGCGCCTGTGCACCAGGACCGTACGCCCGTCGCCCTGTCGCGTCCCGCCAGCACGGTCGCGCATCTCGCGGTGCCGACCGGAATCGCGGTGCCGATGCAGCGCGCCGTGGCACTGGCCGTGTCCGATCTGTTCAAGAGCCCGGTCCAGACGGACATGACCCCCGCCGTGGCGGAGGAACGTCTGCCGGATCGGCGCGCCAGAAGCGAAACCGGCGTGACCGACCCCGCCTACCGGCCGTCCGGCAGCCTTTGAGGCGATCTCCTGTCGGCTCCTGCCTGAGCACGCGGCAACTGGTGCTTCGTCAGCATTAGGCCCGCCTGTTCAGACGCCCGTGGGCTCGCGATGGCGCAGGCGGTTGAAGCTGACCATCGCCGCCGTGAGCGCGGTCGCCGATGCGAACAGCAGGCAAAGCCGGTTCGCCCGCACCCCCATCAGCGCGAACACGGATGCCACCAGCATCGCGCCGACGGTTTGTCCCAGGAGCCGCGCCACCGAGATCATGCCGCTGGCGCTGCCGGCGCGCGAGGCCGGTGCGCCCAGAAGCATGGCGCGGTTGTTGGGTGGCTGGAAGATCCCGAAGCCGGCCCCCGCCAGGGCGATCCGCCAGGCGATGTTGGCGTCCCCGGGCGCGACGGGAAGCAGAAACAGCAGCAGAAACCCCGTCGCGGTCAGGCACAGCCCGATCCCGGACAGAACCGCCGCCGGATGACGATCCGCGAGCCGTCCCACGAACGGCGATACGGCGACGATCGCCAGCGGCCATGGCGTGATCAGCAGCCCGGTGGCGACGGCGCTGCGATGCAACGTTCCCATCAGGGTGAACGGCATCGAGATGATGAAGAAGTTCGAGGCCACGAAGCCCAGAAACCCGGTCAGCACGGCGGCACGGAAGCCGCGCAGCGCGAACAGGTCCAGCGGCAGCATCGGATCGGACTGGCCGCGCTGCCGACGCACCAGCGCATACAAGCAAAAACAGCCGATCGCGATCAGCAACACGGATGTGCCGAGACCGTCGGCATGCGACAGCCGGTCGAATCCGACGATCAGCGACCCGAACGACCCTGCGGTCAAAACCGCCGACCAGGCGTCGAACGAGGTCGGTTTCGCCGGAATGCGCGGCAGCGCCAGCAGCGACACCAGCAGCGCCACTCCGCCCAAAGGAAGGTTGATCAGGAACAGCCAGGGCCAGTGCGCCATCGACAGCACGGCGGAGGCGATGGTCGGCCCCAGCGCCACGCCTGCCGCGATCACCAGACCGTTCAGCGCGATGCCGCGCCCGATGATCGCGCGCGGGTAGATATGCCGCACCAGATTGGCGTTCACGCTCATGATGCAGGCGCCGCCGAATCCTTGCAGCGCCCGGGACAGCGAGAGCTGCATCAGCGTGGTCGAACCGGCGCAGAGCAGGGACGCCACCACGAACAGGATCATGCCGATCCGGCACATGCGCGCCGGTCCGATCCGGTCGCCCAGGGTCGCCAGCGGCAGCAGGGACACCACGGATGCCATCTGATAGGCGTTGATCACCCAGATGGACTCTGAGGCGCTGGCATGAATGTCGTGGGCGATGGTCGGCAGCGCCACGTTGGCGATGGCGTAGTCCAGCACCGACAGTAGAACCGACAGCGCCACCGCCAGCATGGCGAGATTGCGAGCCGCACCGTGCAGCCCGTCATGCGGCGCGCTTTCCGGATCGGCGATGCGCATGGACGTGTTCATCAGCGGCGAAGCGACGCGAAGTCCACCCCGGTCAGCGCTTCGGAGACCTGCCACAGACGGTCCTGCACGGCACGATCGCGCGCATGCTTCGAGATCCGTGCCGGCGCCGGCCAGCCGCGGATCTCCCCCAGACCGTTCGGCCCGACATAATCGCCGCCACGAACATCCGGCATCGTCGCGGCGTACAGGCCGGGCAGGGCGCCGCGCGCCGGGTCGAAGCCCAACCAGCGCGACACGGGGTTCGTCGGGCTGACGCGCAGACCGATCCGGCCTGTGCCGTCGAAGAAATTGGTGAGCGAGATCCCCGGATGCGCCGCCACGCTGATCAGCGCCGACCCCGCCTCGCGTGCGCGCCGGTCCAGCGTCAGCGCGAACATCAGATTGGCCAGCTTGGACTGCGCGTAATTGCTCGTCCGCCCGTAATGCCGTTCGCCCTGGAGATCGTCGAAGTCGATCCGCCCGCGCCGGTGCGCGACGCTGCTGATCGTCACCACGCGCGGCGCCTTTGCCCTCAGCAGCGCAGGCAGCAGCAGCCCGGTCAGGGCGAAATGGCCGAGATGGTTGGTGCCGAACTGGGTCTCGAACCCGTCCCGCGTTTCCTCCCGGCGCGACAGCAGCCCGAGCCCGGCATTGTTCAACAGAAGGTCGACCGCGCGATCGGACTCCACGATCCGCGCGGCGAAAGCGCGAACGCTCGCCAGATCGGCCATGTCCAACGGCTCGATCTCCACCTGCGCGGGAGGATGCCGTGCCAGGATCGCGGCCCGTGTGCGCGTGCCCTTGCCGGTGTCCCGCACCGCCAGGATCACGGCGGCGCCATGTCCAGCCAGCGCCGTCGCCGCTTCCGCGCCGATCCCGCTGGTGGCCCCGGTGACGATGGCGATGCACCCCGACAGGTCCGGCATGTCGTCGACGGTCCAATGCGTCATATCGGCCCCTGTTGTGACACGTCCGCTCATCCTAGCCAGAGCGCCGGTCGGTGCATACGAGCAGCGGGCGCAGGGCAGGGGGCGGCGCCAGCCGTATCCCCGGCGCCGGATCGCTGTCGTGGCGCCATTCGACGCCGCCCTGGCGGATGTGGTCCAATGGCGCTCTCGGATCGGTGCCCGCGCGGATGATCGCGCGGGCCCGTTGCGCTTGGAACAACGCCCGGTTTCGGGCTCTGGAGACGATCATGGCGGCGGACGACGACTATGTGTACGACGAGGCGACCGGCGAATGGCGCCCCGCCAGCGAAGTGGCGGCCGCCGCTGCCCCGGCCGCGGTCGACGTGCGCGACGCCGCAGGCAACGCCCTGGCCGATGGCGATTCCGTCAGCCTGATCAAGGATCTGAAGGTCAAAGGCGCCAACCAGACCCTGAAACAGGGTACCGTGATCCGGTCGATCCGTCTCACCGACAACCCGGAAGAGATCGACTGCCGCCACGACACCATCAAGGGCCTGGTGCTGCGGACGGAGTTCGTCCGCAAGCGCTGAGCCGGCCGGCCGTCAGAGTTCAATCTGACGGCCCAACTCCAGGAACCGGTCGCGCGGCAGCGCGAACCGGTCCGGCATCCGCACGGCATTGCGATACTGCAGCGCGAACAACAAACGCTGCGGCCCGAACATGCGTGGCCGGTGCGGGCTCGGCACGATGTCGTCATGCGCCGCGAAGAAGGTGGCGCGATCCGGGTCGATGCGGCAATCCTGCCGGCGCGCCTCCTCCAGCGCCAGAACCAGATTCGGAACCTCCACGAAGCCGAACCTGACCTCTACGTACCAGAACCCGTCACCCACCTCCTGCACCGTCACCCGCTCGCTGGCCGGAACGCGCGCCGTGGTCTCGAACCGCACGAACAGGCTCACCACGCGTTCGGGCAGAGCGCCGAACAGGGTCAGATGGCGGGCGATCAGCAGCGGCACCGCCGTCGGGCCGCGTGTCAGGAAGACGGCATGGCCTTCGGTGCGCGGAATCCGCCCCTCGCGCACGGCCGCCAGCACCGCGTCCGCATCCGGCGCCGCCGCTTTCAACGAGGCCCGCACGCGCGCCACGCCCGCATGCCAGGTGATCATGATCACGAACAGGGCCAGTCCGAACAGGAGCGGCACGAAACCGCCATCCAGAATCTTCAGCAGATTGGCGGCGAAGAATGCGACGTCGATCACCAGGAGGATGCCCACCACCCCCAGGATCGCAGGCCAGTTCCATTTCCAGCGGTTCCGCATCACATCGGCCAGCAGGATCGTCGTCAGCAGCATGGTCGTGGACACGGCGGTGCCGAACGCGCCAGCCAGACGCGCCGACGAACCGAACCCGATCGTGATCGCGATGGTCGCGATCATCATGGTCCAGTTCACCAGAGGCACGTAGATCTGGCCGTACTCCTCGTCGGAGGTCTGGTGGATGATCAGCCCAGGCATCCAGCCGAGCTGCATCGCCTGACGCGTCAGGGAGAACGCGCCGGTGATGATCGCCTGGCTGGCGATGATGGTGGCGATCGTCGCCAGGATCACCAGCGGATACACGCCCCAATGCGGCACTTCCGAGAAGAACGAGTTCTTCGCCAGGGACGGATCGCGCACGATCTGCGCCGCCTGTCCGGCATAGTTCAGCAGCAGCGCCGGCAGCACGACCGCCCCCCAGGACAGGCGTACCGGCCGACGCCCCAGATGCCCCATATCGGCATAGAGCGCCTCGCCGCCGGTCAGGGCCAGGAACACGCCGCCCAGGACGGTGAAGCTGCCCCAGCCATGGTGCAGCAGGAACCGCACCCCCAGCAGCGGGTCGAGCGCCGCCAACACGCCCGGGCTGCGCGCGATCGCGACCGCGCCCATGGCGGCGATCACCCCGAACCAGACCAGCATGATCGGGCCGAACGCCTTGCCGAGCTTCGCCGTGCCCAGAGGCTGCGCCGCGAACAAACCGACCAGGATCGCCACCGCGATCGGCAACACGTAGGGCTTGAACGCGCTGGTCGCGACATCCAGCCCTTCCAGCGCGCCCAGAACGGAAATCGCAGGCGTGATGATGCCGTCGCCGTAGATCAGCGCTGCGCCGAACAGAGCCGCCGCGATCAGCAGCCCGCTGCCGTGCATCAGCCCAGGACGGGAAGGCGGCTTCAACAGCGACATCAGCGCCAGGATGCCGCCTTCGCCCTGGTTGTCGGCACGCATCACCACCGCGCAATACTTGAGGGTGATGACGATGATCAGCGCCCAGACGATCAGCGACAGGCTGCCCAGCGCGATCTCCGGCGTGATGGTGCCGCCGGCATCGCCGACCACGGTCTGGAAGGTATAGAGCGGGCTCGTGCCCAGATCGCCGTAGACGATGCCCAGGGCGGACAGCGCCGACACCATCACGCCGCGCCGATTGTCCTGCGCCATCCGAATCGTCCTGCCTCGATCGCGTCCGGCGCGTGCCGGACGGGGTTGACCCTGTCGCCGCCGGGTCGTCCCGTACAGACATGGTACGCAACAATCGAATGGGGACGCGATCGGTTCCGCCTTGCCGGGCGCTCGCGTCGCCGCAGGCGCCCGGATGGAGCGATCAGTCCACGGCCGCCGAGATCGCCTCGCCGAGCGTGGTGACGATCCGGTCGATATGGCTCCGCTCCAGGATCAGCGGCGGCGACAGGGCGATCGTGTCGGCGGTGGTGCGGATCAGCAGACCCTTCTCGAAACAGTCCTGCATGATCCGCCCGGCGCGCTCCGCGGGGCGGCCCGCGAACGGCTCCAGCTCGATCCCGGCGATCAACCCCGCATCGCGGATGTCCACCACGCCGGGGCGGTCGCGCAAGCTGTGCACGGCCTCGCGCCATTCCGGCTCGATCGCGCGCGCACGTGTCGGCAACTCCTCGTCGCGATGGATGTCGAGCGTGGCGATCGCCGCGGCGCAGGCGAGGGGATGACCGGAATAGGTGTAGCCGTGGAACAGCTCGATCCCCGGCGCCGCATTCTCGACCACGGTGCGATAGATTTTGTCGCTGGCCGCAACGGCGCCCATCGGCACGGCGGCATTGGTCAAGCCTTTCGCCATGGTCAGGATATCGGGCGTGACCCCGAAGCGTTCGGCCGCGAACGGCGCACCCATGCGGCCGAAACCCGTGATCACCTCGTCGAAGATCAGAAGAATGCCGTACTGGTCGCACAGGGCGCGAAGCTTCTCGAGATAGCCCACCGGCGGCACCAGAACGCCGGTCGAGCCGGCCACCGGCTCGACGATCACCGCGGCGATGCTGTCCGCGCCGTGCAACTGCACCAGATCGATCAGCGCATCCGCCTTCTCCGCGCCGTGCTCGGGCTGGAATTGCGCGAAGCGGTTCTGCGGCAGATGCGTATGCGGCAGATGATCGACATTGCCGAGCAGGGGCGCGAATTGTTTGCGATTGGCGCCGATCCCGCCCACGCTCAAGCCGCCGAAATTGATGCCATGATAGCCGCGCTCTCGACCGATCAGCATGGTGCGCTGCGGCTGACCATTGGCGCGATGATAGGCGAGGGCGATCTTCAGCGCGGTATCGGCGCTTTCGCTGCCGGAATTGGTGAAGAAGATGCGGTCGAGCCCCGCAGGCGTGACGCCGGCGATGCGCGATGCGGCTTCGAACATCAGCGGGTGGCCCATCTGGAAGGTGGGCGCGAAATCCAGCGAAGACGCCGTGCGCGTGATCGCTTCGGTGATCTGCCGGCGGTTATGCCCCGCGTTGACGCACCAGAGCCCGGCAGTGGCGTCGAGCACTTCGCGGCCGTCCGGGGTCCAGTACAGCATGCCGTCGGCGCGTGCCAACAGGCGTGGCGCCGCCTTGAAACTCCGGTTCGCGGTGAACGGCATCCAGGCCGCGTCGAGATCGTTGCGTGGCATGTGATTCAACCCGCTGCTCCTGTGTCGGCGTGGGGGAAACAGATCGGCGCGAAGGGCGGACGCGACACGTAGCGTCCATGGCCCGGAACGGTATGCAGCCGGTTCTCGTGCCAGACCACGCGGCCGCCGGCGATGGTGGTGCGGGCCAGACCCGTCACCGCCATGCCCTCGAACACGTTGTAATCGACGCGCTGGTGATGCGTCGCCGCCGAGATGGTGCGCGTCCCGTTCGGGTCCCACAGAACCAGATCGGCATCGGCGCCGACGGACACGCTGCCTTTGCGCGGATGCATGTTGAAGATCTTCGCCGTGTTCGTCGATGTGACGGCCACGAACTCCGCCGGGGTCAGTTTTCCCGTCCTGACGCCGTGATGCCAGAGAACGCTCATCCTGTCCTCGATCCCCGGCGTGCCGTTCGGAATCTTGGTGAAATCGTCGCGACCGTTGGCCTTCTGCGGTGCGCAGAAACAGCAATGGTCGGTCGCCGTGGTCTGCAACGTGCCGTTGGCGAGTCCGGCCCAGAGCTTCGCCTGATGCGATCTCGGCCGAAACGGAGGGCTCATCACATGCGCGGCGGCGGACGCGAAATCCTCGGTATCGTAGACGCTGTCGTCGATCACCAGATGCTGCGCCAGAACCTCGCCGAACACGCGCTGCCCGTTCGCACGCGCACGCCCGATCGCCTCCGTCGCGTCCGCGGTCGAGACATGCACGATGTAGATCGGCGCGCCGAGCACGTCGGCGATGGCGATGATGCGCTGCGCGGCTTCGCCCTCCACCGAAGGCGGTCGCGACAAGGGATGTCCCTTCGGCCCGGTGATGCCGCGCTCGAGCAGCTTCTTCTGCAGATGCGCCACGGCATCGCCGTTCTCCGCATGCACGTTGCACAGCGCGCCGAGCGACAGGGCATGGCCGACGCTGGACAGCAGAACGCCGTCATCTACCATCAGCGCGCCCTTGTAGGCCATGAAATGCTTGAAGCTATTGACGCCGTGGTCGCGTACCAGCGTTTCCATCTCGGCCGCGACCGACGGCGACCAATGCGTCACGCAGACATGGAACGCGTAGTCGCACACGGCCTTTTCCGCACGCGCGCTCCACAGTTTCCACGCCTCGATCAGCGATCCGCCCGGTTCCGGTATGGCGAAATCGATGATGGTGGTGGTGCCGCCCGCAACCGCCGCTTCCGTACCGGTGCGGAAATCGTCCGACGACACCTCCCCCATGAACGGCATTTCCATATGCGTATGCGGATCGATCCCGCCGGGAATCACCAGCAGCCCGCTCGCATCGAGACCGCGCGCACCCTCCGCGTCCAGCCCGTCGCCGATCGCCGCGATGATGCCGTCGCGCACCAGGATGTCGGCGCGGAACGCGCTGTCGGCGGTCTGGATGGTGCCGCCACGAATGAGCAGCATCTCGGATCGTTCAGGCAATGACATCGCGCCGGATCTCCTTCTGCGCCCCAGGAGAGACCCGTTTGGGGACCGAGCGCAATCGCCGGCTTTCCGTCGGCTCACGCGACACGCCCGGAAACCGCAGCGTCAACGCCAGCAGCAGCGCGGCATTCGCCGCCAGCCCCAGCAGGCCCGGGTTGATGCCACCCAGTTGCACGCCGCCCGCATGCAGCTCGATCGACACCGCATCGCCGAGCAGCAGCGACAGCGCGATCGCTCCCGGCCTCACCCGGCGCAGGAACAGCATCGACACCAGGCCCGGCAGGATCTGCGTGATCCCGAAATAGAACACGGTGTTGATCGCCGTCATCAGCCCGTGGAAACCGGTCGCGCCGGCCACCGACAGCACCACGTAAGCCGCCATCACCAGTCGCGCGGCCCCCTTCTGCCGTTCGCCGTCCAGGCCCGGCACCAGATTGCGCGACACCAGCGGCCCCAGCGCCAGACAAATGCCGCTCAGCACCACCAGCGCAGACAGGCAGGCCGCCGCGAGAACGATCCCGGCCGCCCAACCCGGCAGCAGATTGCAGGCAATGCGCACGAACACCGCGTTGGGATCGCCCGCACCGGGTCCGCCGCCGAGACGCCGCGCCGCATAGGCCGTCACCACCAGCAGCGGAAACATCGCCATGTAGAGCGGCATCAGGCTTTGCGCACGGCGCACGGTGCGCGGCGAGCGCGCGGTGAACACGCTGGCCACCGTCTGCGGCACCAGACAGAAGCCGACGCTCTGCAGAACGATGGTGCTCATCGCGAACAGATCGGTCGACCAGCGCGCGCGCGGTACGGGCGGCGGCGCCAGAGGTATCGGCGCGGCCGCATCCGGCGCACGCGACAGCACCGCCAGAGCGGCTAACCCCGCCGCCAGCACGGCCAGCAGCATCAGCGCATCCTTCAGCACCGCCACACGCGCCGGCCCCCTGATCCCGGCGATCGCCACCATCACCAGAACCAGCGCCCCCGCGACGCCCAGGCTCAGCAGGGGCGGAACGGAGCCCAGCCCCAGCGCCGCCAGCACGGTTTCCAGCCCCACGAACTGCATCACCCCGAGCGGCAGCAGAAACGCGATCGAGGACAGGGCGACCACCAGCTCCAGCGTCCGGCTGTCGAAATGCTGGCGGAACATGTCCGGCAGCGTCACCGCCCCGGTCCGCCGGCCGGCCCGCCAGATGCAGGGACTCAGGAAATACCCGACCGGAAACGCCAGCAGGATGTAGCCCAGGAACCAGGCCAGAAAGCCGGTGCCATGCGCATACACGCCGGCGGGAACGCCGAGGATCGTGCCGATGCTGTAGGTCTCGCCGACAGACAGGAAGAAGAACAGCACCGCGCCAAACCGGCCCGAGGCGACAAAGAAATCCTCGGGCTTTTGATGCGCCGTTCCACGCGCCGCGGAACAGGCCAGACCGAGCGCCAGAAGCAGGATCAGCGCGAACGCGGCGATCACGGCTCCGCCGCCCCGTCATCCTCGTCGTCGAACACGTGGCGGTCGTGCAGCCACCAGCAGCAGCCGAGGCAGGCGGCGGTCAGCGGGATGCACAGAAACAGCCATGCCACCGCGACCGGCAGGCCGGCCACCACCAAGCCCGACCGCGACAGCAGCGGGATCGTCGGCACCACCGCTCCGAACGGAATCCCGAGCCCGACCAGAAAGCGCCAGCCCGCCGTCATCCGGTCGCGCCTTTCCGCCAGGTCTGTCCGCTCATCCCCGGCGGCAGGGTCGCCTCGTAGACGCCCCGCGCCACCGCCCGGGTCAACACGTCGGCGGCGATCGATCCGATCCGTGCCACCGTGAAAGGCCGGCTCGGCCCGTCGATGGTGCGTTTTCCGGTGGACAGCGCGAACACCACGTCGCCATCGAACGGCGAATGGATCGGCCGGATCGCCCGCGCCAGCCCGTCCTGCGCCATCATCGCCACGCGCTTGCACTCGTCCGGATCCAGGATCACGTCCGTGGCGATGCAGGCGATGGTGGTGTTGCTGCGCGCGGCCGGGTTGCGTTTCGCCGCGCCCCAATCCTCGCCGGAAACGGTCGCCGTGCTCGGACCCAGCCCGCCGAACTCCTTGTTCATCTCGAACGGTCCAGCCCAGAAATGCCGTCCGCCCGGCACCAGCACCGAGCCCAGACTGTTCACGGCGACGATCGCGCCCACCGTGATCCCATCCGCGGTCCGCAAGGAGGCCGAGCCGAGACCGCCTTTCAGCGCACCGGCCCCGGCGCCGTAGCCGGCCCCCGCCGTGCCGAGGGCGAAATCGCGTTTCGCCGCCTCCACCGCCGCGATGCCCAACGCGCGATAAGGCGGGTTCATGCCCCATTTCTTGTCGCCGCCATTGGCGAGATCGAACAGGATGGCCGCCGGCACGATCGGCGAGCGCGGCACGCCGGGGTTCGGCACCGCTTCGAAGCCGCGTCCCTTCGCGCCGAGCCAGGTCGCGACGCCGTCCGCCGCGGCGAGGCCGTAGACCGACCCGCCGGAGAGGACCACCGCATCGACGGAGCGCACCAGGTTCCAGCCGGCGAGGGCATCGGTTTCGCGCGTGCCGGGGCCGCCGCCGCGCACATCCACCGCGCAGACCGCGCGATCGTCCGGCAGGATCACCGTCACCCCGCTGCGGACGCCGCTCTCCTGCGCCTGCCCGACCGACAGCCCCTCCACGTCCGTGATCAGGTTGCGTGGCCCCGGCGCGCCGGGGGCGAGGGGCGCGCGCGGGTCAGGAGACGTCGCCGCCCGCGCGCCCTCGGCGGCGAACAACGCGACACTGCCGGCGATCCCGGTCAGAAGCTGGCGACGATCCATTCAAACACCTTTCGCGGGCGGCGTGGGCCAGGTCGTGATGGGGCCGCGCCCGGCCTCGAACCAGCGGGCCAGTTCGATCGCCTGCCGGTCGGCGAAGCGCGGCGTGACGATCTGCAGGCCGATCGGCGTCCCGCCCGACGAGAAGCCGCAATGGATCGAGATGGCCGGCTGTTCGCCCATGTTCCAGGGCAGGGTGAATGCGATATGCTCGAACGGCAGCGCCGGATCGTCCAGGGGCGATGCGAACTCGGCCGGAAAATCGAGATTGGGTGTGGTCGGCGACAGGATCACGTCCAGCTCCGCGAAGGCTGCGGCGCAGCGTCGACGCAAGGCGAACGTCCCGCCGAACCCGCTCACCGCTTCCGTGCCGCTCACCTCCGCGCCTGCTTCGGCCCAGCGCAGGATGTAGGGCAGGATCAGCGCCCGACGCTCCTCCGGCAACGCACCGATCTCGGCCCAGGCACGGGCGCGCCAATACCGGTCGATCCCGTCCAGGATCGCGCGATCGAGCACGGGCGACACCGGCACCACGACCGCGCCAGCCTGCGCGAACCGCGCCGCCGCGTGCCGCACGGCGTCGTCGATCTCTGCATCGAGCGCCATGCCGCAGCCCGGATCCATCATCACCCCGACCCGCAGGCCGCGCACGCCGTCGATGGACGACATCCAGTCGATCCGCTCCGGCGGCAGGCTGGTGGCGTCGCGCGCATCCGGCAGCGACAGCACGGCCATCATGCGCGCGGCATCGTCCACGGTGCGCGTCATCGGTCCGGCGCAGCGCCCGGTATAGTAGGGATCGATCGGTATTCGGCCCAGCGTCGGCTTGAACCCGACCAGCCCGCACCAGGCGGCAGGCAGGCGCACCGACCCGCCGATATCGGTGCCCACATGCAGCGGCCCGTAACCGGCGGCGGCCGCCGCGGCGGCCCCGGCGCTCGATCCGCCCGGATTGGTGGCGAGGTTCCAGGGATTGCGCGTGAGGGGATGGAACGAGGACAGCCCCGAGGACAACATGCCGTAATCCGGCACCGTCGTCTTGGCGAACAGGATCGCACCCGCTTCGCGCAGGCGTGCGGCCGGCGGCGCGTCGTGGTCCTCAGGCACCAGAACGGTCGCGGCGGTTCCGACCGGCGTCGGCACGCCGCGCGTGGCGATCAACTCCTTCAGGCTCACGGGCACGCCGTCCAGCGCGCTCAACGGCGCATCGTTCGCCCAGCGCGCGGCGGAGGCTTCCGCCTCCCTGCGCGCCGAGACGGGATCATGGGCGTAGAGCGCATGGAGATGCGGCTCCCAGTCTGCGATGCGCGCGTCGAGCGCCTCCACCACGTCGACCGGGTCGAAGCGGCGCGCACGATAGCCCTCGACGAGCGCCCCGGCATCGAGATCCATCAGCGACGCCATCTCAGAAATTCACCGCTGCACGTACGCCCCAGGTCGCCGGCAAGCCGGCCTGCGCGATGTTGTCGCCGGACACGAAATAATTCCTGGTCACGTCGTATCCCTTGTTCAGGACGTTCTGACCGAACGCCTCCACGCTCCAGCGGCCGCCCTTCGGCTGGAAGGTGACGTTGGCGTTCACCAGCGTATAGCCGGCCACGTCGTAGAGTTTGCCGAACAGCGAACGGTAGGTCGAACGCAGGCTGTAATCGATCCCGGTCAGGAGATCGTAATGGCCGAGATCGAAGGTATAGGATGCAGACCCATTCAGCGTGATCTTCGGCGACGGCAGGCTGTCGCCTTTGCGGTTGGCGTAGGTGCCGACGAACAACCCGTTCACGCGCGTCGCCGACACGACGGATTCGAACTGGTCGAACTGTCCCGTCGCCCATCCGGCCGATTGCGTCAGCGTCAAATGCCGGATCGGCGTCCAGTCGGCTTCCATCTCGCCGCCATACAGATGCGAACGCGGCGCGTTGATGATCGCACCGACCAGGCCGGTGAGCGGGTTCACCACCGCCGACTGGATCTGCTCGTCGTGATAATCGTAGTAGAACGCCGACACGTTCAAACGCAGATGCTGTTTCGGAAACTCCGCCTTGTTGCCGATCTCGTAGGCCCAGACCTTCTCGGGAGAGAACGGCGCGGTGGACACCTGCGCGGACACCGAATTGTATGTGGTGAAACCGCCCGACTTCACGCCGCGACTGACGGACGCATACATCATGTCATGCGCGAACGGGGTGTATTGCAGCTCGATCTTTCCGGTCGGCTGGGTGAAATCCGTGCTGCGATGCGCGAGCGACGTCACGCCGGTCTGCACGGCGCTGTCCACGTAGGCAGCGCGGAAATTGTTCAGATCGCGCGCCTCGTGCTCGACCCTCAGCCCGCCGGTCAGGCTCAAGGCCTTGCTGAGCGCGTAGGTCGCCTGACCGAACCCGCTGATCGTGTTCACCGTCTGGGAATACTGCACGGTACGGTCGAACTTATAGACGCTCTGGAAACCGGAATCGTAGATATCGGCCAGATACTGGTTGGCGTAGTAGATGCCTCCGACCCATTTCAGCCGTCCTTCGTTGCGCGACGTCAAACGCAGCTCGTTGGCGAACACGTTGGCGCGCGAATTGAAGAACACGTCCGCGATCGCCAGGCTCGATCCGTCGAAATTGTCGTATTCCCGCCGCTGCATGTAATCGTAGCTGACGAGATCGGTCAGCGTGGCGAAGCTCAGGGTCTGGTCCGCGCGCAGATTGGCCCCCGCCGTGTCGATATGGCTGAACGGCTTCTGGTTCGCCGGAACGCCGATCAGCTTGGCGAATTGCGGCGAGGTGCCCCATCCGGTCGCCGCGCGGTCGGTGTCGATCGGGAAGATCGGTTGTCCCGGCCCGAGATAGGTGCGCAGGGAGGTGAGGGGCGCATACAGATGCAGACCGACCGCGTCGGACCGGTCGTGGCTGCCGTGGAGATCCAGCTCGAATTTCAGCGTGTTCGTGGCTTCGTAGTCCAGCATCGCCCGTAACCCGCTCCGGTTCACGTCGCCCAGAACCGCCGCGCTGTCGCGATCGTGCTGCCACGCTCCGCCATGCTGCGTCTCGCCTGCGATGCGGAACTGCACCCTGTCCGAAAGCGGACCTGAAACGTAGCCGTCCACCTTGGAGGAATCGAACCGTCCATACTGGGCCGACAGGCCGCCCATCAGCGTATGCGTCGGCTTGTTCAGAATGTAGTTGATCGCGCCGGCGGTCGTGTTGCGGCCGTAGAGCGTTCCCTGCGGTCCGCGCAACACCTCGACACGGGAGATGTCGAACATGGTGCCGTTCGTGCCGAACGGAACCGGATAGGCCACCTCGTCCACATAGATGCCGACGGTCGGCGCGTTGTTGCTGGCATAATCGTTGAAGCCCATGCCGCGGATCGCATAGGAAGGCTGGCCGCTGCCGAATTGCGGCGTCACCTGCAAGGACGGCGTCAGGTATTGCAGGTCGAACGCGTTGTTGACGTTGCGCGTCGCCAAAGTCTTGCCGGTGATCACGCTGATCGAACTGCCGACATTCTGCGCGTTCTGCGAGCGTCGCTCGGACGTCACCGTGACCTGTTCCAGACCGCCATCCTGCGGAACGGCGTTCGTCGCGGCCGGTTGGGACACGGTCTGCGCCCGCGCGGCACCATCGAACACGATGGCGAGCGCGGCGGTGCTCGCGAGCAGCATCGCGAGATCGGATGGTCTGCCGAAATATCCTTTGTGAGCCGCCATGTTCGGCATTCTCGCTTCTGCGCGGTTGGGTGGAAAGTCCGGCCCGTGCGGCCATTGCCACCCGGAATGCGCAAACGTTACGGTGCCGGTTGCAGCCGGGACTAGCATCTTCTTGTGTCGCCGCCGTCCACGTTTTTGAGACACTGCCTGCACGTGCGGCGATTGCCCATGAAAGCGGCGAGGTCGTTATCGCCCGGTCTTGGCTCCCAATGCGGCGTCCAGTGCGCGCATCACCGCGCTGGCCGCATGCGGCAGGGTTCTGCCGGGCGCGCGGCAGATATCGAGGGTGGTGTCGATCGTGCTCCCTGGGCTCATCGCCACGGCCACCAGACGTCCGGCCTCGATCTCGTCCTGGCAACAGAGCGGCGGCAGCACGAGCGCCGCGGCGCCCCGCAGCGCCAGCGCCTTCTGCACGCCCAGCGATCCGCTCACGAACACGGGGTCCAGACGCAGGCTGGCCGCTCGGGCCATCCGGTCGAGATCCTGTCGCGCCCCGAACCCGGTATCGGGCAGGGCAAGCGCATGGCGCGACAAATTCGCCAGCGATACGCACCCGGCTCCGGCCAGAGCATGTCCGGGCGACACGATCACCGCGTGCTCGATTGGATGGCGGCTCTGCACCAGCGCCGCCGCCGTTTCCGGCGCGAAAATGGTGATCCCGAGATCGGCCGAGCCGTCGGCCACGCCGGCCGCGAGTTCGGCGGCACTCGTGACCCGCACGGAAAACCGCAGCGCCGGATGCCGCACGTGCAGATCCGCCAGGACCGGCGCCAGAACCCCGCCCGCCACGGCGCCCGCCGCCAGGATCGTCACATGGCCTCGGTCCAGCCCGCGCAGATCGTCGATCAGCGATCGCGTCGTCTCGATATCCGCGTCGATCAGCCGTGCCCGCTCCGCCAGCAGCCGTCCGGCTTCGGTCAGCCTGATCCCGGAGACCCCGCGGTCCAGCAGTTCCGCCCGGAAATAATACTCCAACCCGGCCAGATGCCGGTTCAACGCCGTCGGCGCGATCTCCAGTTTCTGCGCCGCCTGACGCAGGGAGGTGGATCGGGCAACTTCCAGGAAACAGCGCAACGCCTTGATCTGCATGGTCCGAACGCTAACGAGCCACGGGCACCCGCGTCCACGGCTTTTCCGGCGTGACCGCCCCGGCTGCCGGCACGGAGCCCGGCTCTTGCGCGCCCTGCTTATGTGCCGGACAAGCAATGATAAGAAAGAGGGAGCGTCCTGGACCAAGATGGGAACGTCGATCGACCGCAACGGTGCGGCCTCCGCCCGGGACACCGGCGGCCCCGGTGCGCCGCGGCGCCTCAGCACGACGCAGATCCTGCGCGCCGCCGAATCGATCTTCGCCAGCAACGGCTTCGGCGGCACCTCCATGGCGGCGATCGCCGAGGCCGCCGATCTGCCCAAGGCCAACCTGCATTATTACTTCGGCAGCAAGGAGGCGCTCTACCGCGCCGTGCTGGAAGACATCCTCTCCACATGGCTCGCCGACTCCGACATCTGGATCACCGCCGAGCGGACGGCGCGGGAAGGGCTCGAAGGTTATATCCGCGCCAAGATGCAGTGGACACGCTCACGCGCCGATGCGTCGCGCATCTTCGCGGGCGAGATGCTGGCTGGCGGCGCGCGCATCCGTCATTTCCTGGAAGGCGAACTGCGCGACTACGTGTCCCGCATTGATGCCGTCTTCGCCATCTGGATCGCCAAGGGATCCATGCGCCCGGTTTCGGCCGAACATCTGCTGTTCTGCATCTGGGCGATGACGCAGAGCTACGCCGATTTCGCGCCGCAGATGGAGGCGGTGATCGATCGCCCGCACGGGCTCGGCGCCGAGGACTACGCGCTGGGATGCGAAACCATTCTCGCCCTGGTGCTGGGCGGAATCACCGCGGGGCAAGCATGATCCATTCCATTCTGCGTGGCCTGCCCGGGCTTCTCCTGCTTCTGCTGATCGCCTTCGCCTTCTCCACCGATCGCCGCCGCATCTCGCCGCGCACGGTGCTCTCGGCACTCGCCCTCCAGGTCGCCCTCGGTGCGCTCGTCTTGTTCGTTCCGCCCGGCCGCTGGGCGCTGGGGATCGCTTCCGACGCGGTCAACGCCGTGCTCGGCTATGGCCAGCAGGGCACGGCCTTCCTGTTCGGCGCTCTGGTCGGACCGCATATGGCCACGCTCTTTCCGGACAGCGGCGGCTTCGTGTTCGCGCTCCGCGTGTTGCCGCAGATCATCTATATCTCCGCCTTGATCGCGCTGCTCTACCATTTCGGCATCATGCAACGCCTCGCGCGCGCGCTGGGCGGTCTGGTCCGCCTCGTGCTCGGCACCAGCCGCATCGAAAGCTTCTCCGCCGTCACCACCATCTTTCTCGGCCAGAGCGAGATGCCGGTGGCGCTCCGCCCTTATGTCGCCAGCCTGACGCGCGCCGAACTCTTCACCGTCATGTCCAGCGGCACGGCCTCCATCGCCGGCTCCGTGCTGGCCGGTTATGCCGGCCTCGGCGTGCCCATGCCCTACCTGCTCGCGGCCTCCGTCATGGCCATACCGGGCGGTCTTCTGTTCGCGCGCATCCTCATGCCCGCCACCGAACCCTCCCGCATCGCCACGCTCGACGTGCCGTTCGACGGCAAGCGCGCCGCCAACCTGTTCGAGGCGATCTCGATCGGCACCGGCAACGGCGTGCACGTCGCCGTCGCGGTCGGCGCGATGCTGGTCTCCTTCATCGGCCTGATCGCCTGCCTTGACGGCCTGATCGGGCTGCTCGGCGGCCTCGCCGGTCTGCATCACCTTTCGCTCGAAACCATCATGGGCCGCGTCTTCGCCCCCGTCGCATGGCTTATCGGCGTGCCGTGGACCGAGTCACAGACGATCGGCGGCATCATCGGCCAGAAACTCGTCTTCAACGAGTTCGTCGCCTATGTCTCGCTCTCGCCGATGATCCACGCGCAGACGATCTCCGCGCATGCCATCGCGATCTGTTCGTTCGCCCTGTGCGGCTTCGCCAATTTCTCGTCGATCGGCATCCTGCTCGCAGGCTACGGCGCCGTCGCTCCAGAACGCCGCGCAGAGGTCGCCCGCATGGGCGTCCGCGCCGTGCTCGCCGGAACGCTCTCCAACCTCATGTCCGCCACCATCGCGGGAATGTTCATTTCCTGAACGATGGCAAGATCAAGCCGCGGAGGATCGGCTGGTCCGCGCTCCGATGGACGGACGTGCTTTGGCTCCTTTCCCCAGAAAGGAGCGCCGCCTCCGTCTATCCCCGAGGCGGCAAAGCAGGACCCGCACGACAGCGTCTACGCACGCGCCCGCAGCAGCGCCGCCACGTCGTGCAGGCTTCCCGCCACCAGCACGGCGCGCCCGCGGATCTCTTCCGTCGGCTCCAGCATATCCGGCACCATGATCACCGGCACGCCGGCCGCATGCGCGGAGCGGACGCCGTTGTGCGAATCTTCCAGCGCCAGACACGCGGCAGGCGGCAGACCGAAGGCAGCGGCACCGCGCAGAAACGGCTCGGGATCGGGCTTGCCGCGCGACACGTCGTCGCGTGTCACCAGCAGGTCGAACCGATCGAGAATACCCACATGCTCGAGATGCGTCGTCGCCCGGTGGCGGTTCGACGACGTCACCACCGCACGCGGCAGCTTCAAGTCATCGAGCGTATCCAGCAACGCATTCACGCCCGGCCGCATCTCCAGCGCACCCGCCGCCACCATCCGATCCAGGATCTCCGTATGCAGCGCGATCAGGCGTCCGGTGGGAAAATCCGCGCCTTCCTGCTCCCTTACGGCGGCGGCGCACCGATCCATCGGGCTGCCGATCGTGCTGCGACAGAACGCCTCCGTCAGCACCGCGCCCAGTTCCGCGGCCGCCTGGATCAGCGCGCGCATGGACAAGCGCTCGCTGTCGAGCAGCAGGCCGTCCATGTCGAACAGAACCGCGCGGATCGCCGTCACATTCATGGACAAACTCCCTACCATTGCCGGGACCATGTCTCATGGGGGCGGCCGAAACAAAAGTGGCAAGGCCGGGAACCGGTCCTGCCACTCCGAACCCGATCAGCTCAGCGTAGTCCAGGGCGCATCACCTGCGCGCAATCTCGGATCGGCCTCCAACCCGGCACGGCTGTTGCGACGGGTGCGGTCTACGTTGCGGAAGTCCGGCGGAAGCCCGTCGGCGGATCGAGTTTGCCAGATTGACCGAGTCCGATCGAAATCGATCCGGTCGCGCGTGCTGATATGCGCCGTCTCATCGAAAGCGTCCTTCAGGCTGCGCAACACCGCCGTGCTGGCGCCGTTCCTGCCCGCAGCACCATCGAGATAGCGTTTCATGCAGCCGCTCAGGTGTTCGAGAATGCGCTGGCGCTCCGCGTAGTGGTTGCGCCAATAGGCATTGTCGATGCCGGTGAAGCTGAACATATCTGTACCGTCACCGGGATCGTCGGTGCGGCGGCCGGGACCTTCGACGAGATTCCAAGGCGCCCAGAAGAGTTCGCTCGCGATCACTTCGGCGTTCATTGCGCTGTTGACGTGGCGGCCGAGGGCGCCCGACGTCGTGCTGATGGTATGGTCCCGCCCGTCGCGTCCGGTGACGAAACGTTTGCACGCACGAGCAAAATCGGCGTCCGGCGAGAAGACGTCGATATAGCTCTCGAGAACCCTGGCCTCGTTGTTCTCCACAAGGGTGTTCCAGGTATCGCGCAGGCGGCTGTAGGGCACGATGTGATGATCTTTCATCTCCATTCCGGTCGGAGAATGGTGCGGTATCTTCCCCGTCGCCGGGCTGCATCGCCCGTCGCATCGTGCGTCCTGGTTAACGTGAGGCACCGGATTTCCTCCCATCGGCATCGGCTCGGGGTGAACAGTAGGGATCGCCCGCTGTCAGGTTCAAGCCACATGAATTGTTCCAAGCGTCGAAGAACGCTTCGCTGGGCTGCGGAAATATTGTGCATAGGCATATTGGTTGCGCAGAAATTTTACCAAAATCGCCCAGAACCGATTTTTTCGCCCATAACCTGACCATAAAGACAGGTTTCTTATTGACGGCGTACCTCCGGCCGCTTCACGATCTGTCAAGACGGAGGGCACGATGGATCGACTCACGGACGTGATTGGCGCGCGGATCAAGTCCGGACGTCTCGACGACGCCACGCTGGCCGCGAACTTCGCCGATGCCCATCCGGCGCTGACCGACACGCAGGCACGCATCGAAGCCGATCGCTGCTTCTATTGTTTCGACGCCCCCTGCATCGAAGCCTGTCCGACAGGGATCGACATCCCCTCCTTCATCGCCCGCATCGCCGACGACAATCTGCGCGGCTCCGCCGAAGCGATCCTCGGCGCCAATATCTTCGGCGGTTCCTGCGCGCGAGTCTGTCCGACCGAGATTCTGTGCGAACAGGCCTGCGTCCGCACCAAAGGCGAGAACAAGCCGGTACAGATCGGGCTCCTGCAGCGTCATGCCACCGATCATCTGATGCGAAGCGGCGAGCATCCCTTCGTTCGCGCGCCTGAAACCGGTCGTCACATCGCTGTGGTCGGCGCCGGGCCCGCCGGAATCGCCTGCGCGCATCGCCTTGCCATGATGGGACATCGCGTCACGGTGTTCGAGGCGCGCCCCAAAGGCGGCGGCCTGAACGAATACGGCGTGGCGGCCTACAAACTCTCCGGTGACTACGCGCAGCGCGAACTCGACTTCATTCTCGGCATCGGCGGGATCGAGATCCTGCACGACCGCGCCCTCGGCCGCGACGTCACCCTGCGCGCCTTGCGTGAGACACACGACGCCGTGTTCCTCGGCCTCGGCCATCAGGCCGTGCGCGCGCTCACGCTCTCGCCGGAAACGCTGCATGGCGTCTTCGATGCCGCGCGCTTCATTGAAACCCTGCGCCAGAGCAGCAAGAACGACATCGCCGTCGGCGACAGGGTCGTGGTGATCGGCGGCGGCAACACGGCGATCGACGCCGCGATGCAAGCCAGGCGCCTCGGTGCACGCGAGGTCACCATTGCCTATCGTCGCGGGCTCGAACACATGTCCGCCACCGGTCATGAGCGCGATTGGGCCCGCACCTCCGGCATCCGCATTCTCCCGTGGCACACGCCCAGGGCGATCCTGGGCGAGGGCGGCATCGTCACGGGCGTGCAGTTCGAGGACACCGGCGACGGACCGGTCCACGAACCCGCCGATATGGTGCTGCTGGCGGTCGGTCAGCTTTTCGACGCGACGCCGCTCGCCGAAACCGAAGCGCCGCGCATCGAAAACGGCCGCATCGCCGTCGACGAAACGGGCCTCACAAGCCTGGCCCGTGTCTGGGCCGGCGGCGACTGCACGGCGGGCGCGGACCTCACCGTGGCGGCGGTACAGGACGGCAAGATCGCGGCAATCGCGATCCACGAGATGCTGAGTGGGGAGAACTGAGATGGCCGATCTGCGCTGCACCGTCGCCGGCATACGGTCCCCGAACCCGTTCTGGCTCGCCTCCGCCCCACCTACGGACAAGGAGTACAACGTCCGTCGCGCGCTCGAGGCAGGCTGGGGGGGCGTGGTCTGGAAGACCCTCGGCGAGGACCCGCCGGTCGTGAACGTCAGCAGCCGCTACGGTGCCGTCACTCATGGCGGACGACGCATGGCCGGGCTCAACAACATCGAGCTGATCACCGACCGTCCGCTCGCCACCAATATCGCCGAGATCAAGCGGGTCAAACGCGACTTCCCCGATCGCGCCATCGTGGTCAGCCTGATGGTGCCCTGCGTGGAGGAAAGCTGGCGCGCCATCCTGCCGGTCGTGGAAGAAACCGGCTGCGACGGCATCGAACTCAATTTTGGCTGTCCGCACGGCATGAGCGAGCGCAACATGGGCGCCGCGGTCGGGCAGGTGCCGGACTACGTCGAGATGGTCACGCGCTGGTGCAAGCAGAACACCCGCATGCCGGTGATCGTCAAACTCACGCCCAACATCACCAATATCCTCATTCCCGCACGCGCCGCGAAAGCCGGCGGTGCCGATGCGGTCTCGTTGATCAACACGGTGCAGTCCGTGGTCGGCGTCGATCTGGACGCGATGACGCCGCTGCCGGCGGTGGACGGGCAGGGGACCCATGGCGGCTATTGCGGTCCGGCGGTCAAGCCGATCGCCCTGCGCATGCTGGGCGACATCGCACGTGATCCGGCGATGCGCGGCATGCCGATCTCGGGCATGGGCGGCGTATCCTCCTGGCGCGAGGCGGCGGAATTCATCGCCATGGGCGCATCCGGCGTGCAGGTCTGCACCGCAGCCATGCATCATGGCTTCCGCATCGTCTCCGACATGATCGACGGCCTCGGCAACTGGATGGACGCCAAGGGCTACGCCGATCTCGACAGCTTCCGCGGAGCCGCCAATCGCAACTACGTGCAATGGGGCGACCTCAACATCGACTTCCGTGCCATCGCCCGGATCGACCAGAACGCCTGCATCTCCTGCGGCAAATGCTATATCGCCTGCGAGGACACGTCGCATCAGGCGATCGCGAAACTTCCCGGCCGCGTCTACGAGGTCATCGACGCTGAATGCGTCGGCTGTAACCTGTGCGCCCATGTCTGCCCGGTGGACGACTGCATCACCATGCAGCCGCAGCCGGCCATCGGACCGAAACGCACATGGGCGGTTCACCCCAACAATCCGCATCGTCTCGAGCCGGAGACAGTGTCGTGAGCGGCAATCTTTCCATCGATCCCGATCGTCTCTGGAACACGATCCTCGAAACGGCCGCCATCGGCGCGACGTCGAAAGGCGGCATCTGCCGTCTCGCCCTTACCGAGCTCGACGGCGAAGTCCGGCGCTGGTTCGCCGCACAATGCGAAGCCATCGGCTGTACCGTCACGCGTGACGACATGGGCAACATGTTCGCACGCCGCGAAGGCCGCGATCCATCCCTGCCGCCGATCGCCATCGGTAGCCATCTCGATACGCAGCCTACCGGCGGAAAGTTCGACGGCATCATCGGCGTTCTCGGCGGTCTCGAAGTTCTCCGCGCGCTGCACGAGAGCGGCACGGAAACGGAGGCCCCGATCGAGATCATCAACTGGACCAACGAGGAAGGTTCGCGTTTCGCCCCCGCCATGCTCTCCTCCGGCGTGTTCGCGGGCGCGTTCGAGCGTGACTGGGCCTGGGACCGCGCCGACCGCTCCGGCATGCGCTTCGGCGATGCTCTGGTGGGGATCGGCGAGCGCGGCGAACAGCCATGCGGCGCCCATCCGCTTTCCGCCCATTTCGAGCTCCATATCGAGCAGGGCCCGATCCTCGAAGCCGAATCCCGCACCATCGGCATCGTCACCGGCGTGCAGGGCATGCGCTGGTTCGAAGCCACCATCACAGGCCAGGAAGGCCACGCAGGCGCCACGCCGATGCGTCTTCGTCAGGACGCCCTGCTCGCCGCCGCACGCATGGTGGTCGCCATCGAGCGTATTGCCGCCTCCTATGCTCCCGACGCCGTCGGCACGGTCGGCCTGATCGAGAACCATCCCAACAGCCGCAACGTCGTTCCTGGCGAGGTCTTCTTCACCATCGACATGCGGCACCCCGACGACGCCGTGCTGGAACGCATGGAAACCGACCTGCACGCCGCCTTCGCCGAATGCTGCGGCTCGCTGCGATGGAATGTCGAGCGCGTCTGGAACAATCCCGCCGTCCGCTTCGACCCCGACTGCATCGAGGCCGTCCGAAACGCCGCCGAAGCCCTCGCTCTGCCGGCCCGGGAATTGGTCTCCGGCGCGGGCCATGATTCCGCCTATGTCGCCCGCGTCGCCCCCACCAGCATGATCTTCGTTCCTTGCGCCGGCGGCCTCAGCCACAACGAAGCCGAGAGCGCCGAAAAAGACCACGTCGCCGCCGGCACCCAGGTCCTCCTCCGCGCCGTCCTGGCGACGGACCGGCGGTTGGCGCGATCCGACACGCGTTGACGCTGCCCGCCGGGCATTGACGGAGCCTCTCGCCCGACGGAGACCATCCGCCGTTCGCGACAAGGCCCAACACGATGCCCGATTGGCGGTCCCTCTTCGTTCCCGACGTGTCCTTGTTGGAGATGGTCGTCCGCGGCACCGTCACCTATCTCGTGCTGTTTTTTCTCTTCCGTGTCTTTCGCAATCGCGCCTCGGGGCAGAAGGGCCTGTCCGATCTGCTGCTGATCGTCCTGGTCGCCGATGCCGTACAGAGCGCCATGGCGGGCCCTTACAGTTCCGTCACGGACGGTATCGCCCTGGCTCTGACCATCGCGTTCTGGGCCTGGCTGTTGAACTGGATCCCCTACCGGCTGCCGTGGACGCGCCGCTTCCTGCGCTCGGGACAGGAGGTGGTGGTCCGGAACGGCCGCGTGCTCGAACGCGGCATGCGGCGCGAAATGCTCACCATGGACGATCTGCGGGAGGAGCTCGGACGGAAGGGGGTCGACCGGATCGACCGGATCAAGCTCGCCGTGGTGGAGGAAGACGGCACGTTGACGGTCCATCTCTGATCCCGGGGGCCCCGGCCGGTCGCGCGATCACGCAACCCGGAGCCCAGCGGAACGTGCTATCGCGACGGGAGCGGCCCTGCTAGGTCGGGCTTCCATCCCGTAACGCCCGATCCGGCCCGTTCCTGGAGCACCGCCCGTGCCAGCCTATCGTTCCCGCACCACCACACATGGCCGCAACATGGCCGGCGCACGCGGCCTGTGGCGCGCGACGGGCATGAAGGACGGCGATTTCGGCAAGCCGATCATCGCCGTCGTCAACTCCTTCACCCAGTTCGTGCCGGGCCACGTCCATCTCAAGGATCTCGGCCAGATGGTCGCGCGCGAGATCGAACAGGCAGGCGGCGTCGCCAAGGAATTCAACACCATCGCGGTCGATGACGGCATCGCCATGGGTCATGACGGCATGCTGTATTCGCTGCCGTCGCGCGAGATCATCGCGGACTCGGTCGAATACATGGCCAATGCCCATTGCGCCGACGCACTCGTCTGCATCTCCAACTGCGACAAGATCACGCCCGGCATGCTGATGGCGGCGCTCCGCCTTAACATCCCCGCCGTGTTCGTCTCCGGCGGCCCGATGGAGGCCGGCAAGGTGGTCTGGCCGGACAAGACCGAGAAGAAGCTCGATCTGGTCGACGCCATGGTGTCCGCCGCCGACGACCGCATCTCCGACGAGGACGTCGCGGTGATCGAGCGTTCCGCCTGCCCAACCTGCGGCTCCTGCTCCGGCATGTTCACCGCCAACTCGATGAATTGCCTTACCGAAGCCCTCGGTCTGGCGCTTCCCGGCAACGGTTCCACGCTCGCCACCCATGCCGACCGCAAGCGGCTGTTTCTGGAAGCCGGCCACCTGATCGTGGATCTGGCCCGGCGTTGGTACGAGCAGGACGATGCCAGTGTGCTGCCGCGCTCCGTCGCCAACCGGCGGGCGTTCGAGAACGCCATGACGCTCGACATCGCCATGGGCGGCTCGACCAATACGGTGCTCCACCTGCTCGCCGCGGCGCAGGAGGGGGAAATAAGTTTCACGATGAATGATATTGATCGTTTGTCGCGTCGCGTGCCGGTTCTCTGCAAGGTCGCGCCGGCCGTCGCCAACGTCCATATGGAGGACGTCCACCATGCCGGCGGCATCTACGGCATCCTGGGCGAGCTCGACCGCGCCGGACTGATCCATACCGACACCCCCACCGTGCACAGCGATACCCTGGCCACCGCCCTGGATCGTTGGGACGTGTGCCGCACCACCAGCCCGGCCGTGCACCAGTTCTACTGCGCGGCTCCCGGCGGGGTGCCGACCCAGACCGCGTTCAGCCAGGAGCGCCGCTTCGACGCGGTCGACCTGGACCGCGAGACGGGCGTCATCCGCAACGCCGAGCACGCCTTCTCCAAGGATGGCGGTCTGGCCGTGCTCTACGGCAACCTCGCCGAGGATGGCTGCATCGTGAAGACGGCCGGGGTGGACGAGAGCATCCTCCGCTTCGCCGGCCCTGCGCAGATCTTCGAAAGCCAGGACGATGCGGTGAAGGCGATCCTGGGCAACACGGTGGGCGCTGGCGACGTGGTGCTGATCCGCTACGAGGGACCGCGCGGTGGGCCGGGCATGCAGGAGATGCTGTATCCGACCTCGTATCTGAAGGCGAAAGGGCTCGGCAAAGCCTGCGCCCTGGTCACGGACGGGCGCTTCTCCGGCGGCACCTCGGGCCTCTCGATCGGCCATGTCTCGCCGGAAGCGGCGGAAGGCGGGCTGATCGCTCTGGCCGAGGAAGGCGATCGTGTGGAGATCGACATCCCGGCGCGCCGGATCGAGCTGATGGTCTCCGACGCGGTTCTGGCCGAGCGCCGTTCGGCCATGCAGGCCAAGGGGCAGGCGGCGTGGAAGCCGTTGGCCGAGCGCCCGCGGAAGATCAGCACCGCCCTGCGCGCGTATGCTTCCATGGCCACCAGCGCTGCCTTCGGCGCCGTGCGACGCCTACCGGACTGACGGCGCTTACGAGACCTGCCGGCTTTGTGAACCGCCCGAAGGCGTTTCCGAGCCGGCGGGGCTCTTGGGCGGCTGGTGTCCGTCTCCCTTGTAGCGGATGGTCTGGTCAACCGATCGGCGAGCGTGTTTCCGTCCCGCACGGTCGAGCAGGGAGTTCGTCCATGGCGACCATCGTCCATCATCTGAACCAGAGCCGGTCGCAGCGCGTGCTGTTTCTGCTGGAAGAGCTCGGCCAGCCCTATGAGATCCGCTTCTATCAGCGCGATCCGAAGACCATGCTGGCGCCGCCGGCGCTGAAGCAGATCCATCCGCTCGGCAAATCGCCCGTGGTCGAGGATGATGGCGACGTGCTCGCGGAAACCGGGCTGATCGTCGATACGCTGATCGACCGTCATGGCGCCGGAACCACGCTGCGTCCCGCCGCCGGCACGCCGGAACGGCTGCGCTACGATTACTACCTGCATTATGCCGAAGGCTCGCTGATGCCGATGGGCCTGTTGTCGCTCGTGTTCGCGCGCCTGCCGTCGCAGGTGCCGTTTCCGATCCGGCCGGTGGCGAAGCTGCTGGCCAAAGGGGTGGAGAAGCAGTTCATCGGCCCGAATATCGGCAACCATCTGCGCTTCCTCGACGGCGAACTGTCCGGCCGACCCTGGTTCGCCGGTCAGGACTTCACTGGCGCGGACGCGATGATGAGCTTTCCGGTTCAGGCTCTGAACAAACGTGCGGGGCTCACCCAATATCCGCAGCTGGCCGATTGGCTACGCCGCCTGGAAGCGCGTCCGGCCTGGGCGACAGCAACGAAGAAAGGTGGGGCGCTGACGTTCGATTTCGGTTGAGCGGAGCGGGCGTCGTCAGGAATCCACGTCGCACGAGCAGGCGATGGATTTCTGCGCTTCTAGATCGCGAAGACGGCTGGAGAGAGCTCTGTGGATGCTCTCGTATGCGGTGCTGCCCAGCACGAGCCGAAGCGGCGTTTCGCCTCGATCGACCATCGCCATGATGGCATCGACGCTTCGGGCGGCATCGCCTTTCAAGACGAACGCGCCGGAATCGATGTTTTTTCGAATCACGTCGACCGGCGTGCCGTCATAGACGGGAAGTGGCGTTGGGCGGGCAACGGACGCACGAAAGCCGGTGGCGGTCGGACCGGGTTCAACGAGGGTGAAGTCGATCCCGAACATCTTCGTTTCCTGCGCGACGGACTCGATGAAACCTTCGATTCCCCACTTCGTCGCGTGGTAGAGGCTGAAGCCGGGATAGGAGATCTGCCCTCCTTCCGACGAGACCTGTAGAATTCGCCCTCCGCCTTGCGCACGCAGATGCGGAACGGCCGCCCTGATCAGTTCGATCGAACCGATCAGATTGGTGTCGACTACGTGGCGCATCGTGGCGCGGTTCGTTTCTTCCGCCGCGCCGAGCACGCCATAGCCGGCGTTCGAAACCAGCACGTCGATGCGCCCGAGAGCCGCGAATGCGCGATCGACCGTTTCGATCACGCCGTCCGCATCTGTCATGTCGAGCGTGGCGACCCGTAGCCGGTCGCCATATTGCGTTTCGAGGGTCTGCAGAATTCCGGGGCGGCGCACGGTCGCCGCGACGGTGTCGCCGCGTTCGAGCAGCCGTTCGGTCAGGATCCGGCCGAAACCCGAAGACGCTCCCGTAATGAACCAGGTCAGCATGATCGTCTCACTCCATCTCAAGGAACAAGACCGATATGGCGACAAGGCCGCGTCGTGATTATGGGCGACGTGCCGCATGAGATCGTGTGATAGTCGCAGCAATGCGTGACCCTACTCTGTCCGATGCGCGCGCGTTTCTCGCCGTCGCGCGGCATCGCAACTTTCGGCTCGCCGCCGACGAACTCGGCATGTCGCCTTCGACGCTCAGCCATGTGGTCGCGGCTCTGGAGCGGACGCTCGGCCTGCGGCTTTTCCATCGCACGACACGAAGCGTGACGTTGACGGAGGCCGGCCGGCAGTTAAGTGCGTCTCTCAAGCCCGCCCTGATCGCCTTCGACGGCGCCTTCGACGTTCTGAACGGCTCGCGCGACAGTCCGTCTGGCACCGTTCGCATCAACGTTCCCGAGGTTGCCGCACAGATCCTTCTGTCGGACGTCGTTCCGGTCGTGCTTGCCCGCTATCCCGGAATATCCGTGGATCTTTCGGTCGAAGGGCGTCTGGTGGATGTGGTGGATGGCGGCTTCGATGCCGGGGTGCGTCTGGACGAGACCGTGCCGCAGGACATGATCGCAGTTCGGTTCGGCGGTGACGTACGTTTCCTGGTTGTGGGAAGCGTCGACTATCTCCGAACCAGAACCAGGCCCGCCACACCGGACGATCTGCTGGAACATACCTGCATCGGTCACCGAATGCCGAGTGGAAAGCTCTATCGCTGGGAATTCGAACGGCAAGGCCGGAACGTCGAGATCCCCGTATCCGGAAGACTCACCCTCAACTCCATTCCGTTGATGGTGAATGCTGCGTTGCGCGACCAGGGCCTGGCCTACGTGCCGGATCGTGCGGTTCGTGATCACCTGGAAAACGGCGCGCTGGTCACGGTGCTGGAGGATTGGTGTCCGCCCAGTCCCGGCTTCGTCCTCTATTATGCCGGGCATCGTCGGCTGCCGGCGTCGCTGCGCGCCTTCATCGACGTTCTTCGCGAGGTGCTGCCCTGACCGTCTTTCCCGTCGGTCCACCGGGTACGCACGACGACCCGGCGGGAATACCGCACGTGGTTCTCCATGCGCTGGGCCGGAGGAGAATAGTCGCCAAGTTTCGATCCCTGCGACGGCGATTCACCGCACGCTCGAACCATCCTCCGTCGTCCCGGCACGTTGCGGTATCTGGTTCCGGCTGCGCGGGTAGCGTTACGGGCGCCCATACCCATACGTGCCGCGTGGCAGCGGCTGCAGCGCGATCTGCAGCGATTGCGGTCGCAGGTCCGGATGGGCCGGATCGACCACCGGCAGCAAGGCGCCGGTCGACAGCAGCGCATAGTCGGCCAAGTGAGACGGCGGCGCATGGTCGAGATGATATACGGTGTAGGGGGCGCCGCTCGGGTCGCGGAAGATGTGTTTCTGCCAGCGATCGCTCCAGCGGATGTCGCGCGAGTCGCTGGCGATGCCGGACGCGGGCACCGAACTGACCAGATGATAGATCCCGCCGTTGTCGTTCGGCGTGCCGTCGAGGATCAGCTCGGTGACGCGCTCGCGATAGCCTTCGATGGATTGCTCGGCCCCGCGCCAGTCGCCGACCACCGGACCCGTCGGTCCCACGCAGCCGGCCAGACCCAGCATCGCCACCCAGAACACCGCTCGCATCGACGCGCACTCCCTCGTTGAGCGCCCAACGCGCGGCAACGTCATTCGGTGGCGAGCGGGCGGTTCAGCAGCGCATCGCGGGCGGCATCGAGGTCGATCCGGCCTGTGAGCAGCGCCGCCACGGTGTCGATGATCGGCACCGAGACCGCCGCCGACCGCGCCCGTGCCGAAAGAGCCGGTGCCGTTTCCACCCCCTCCGCCACCGTCGAGCGTGCGCCCAGGATCGTGGACAGCGACTGCCCTTGTCCCAGGGCGACGCCGAGGCTGAAATTGCGCGAGGACGGACCTGTGCAGGTCAGCACCAGATCGCCGACGCCGGACAGGCCGCTCGCGGTTTCCGCCTGACCGCCCAGCGCCACGATCAGGCGCGACAGCTCGGCGATGCCGCGCGTCACCAGGGCGGCGCGGGCATTCTCGCCGAACCCCGCGCCGATGGCGGCGCCAGCCGCGATGGCGATCACGTTCTTCGCCGCGGCGCCCACCTCGACGCCGAGCGGATCGGCGCCCGCGTAGATCCGGAACGCGCCTGCAGACAGCGCCGATGCCAGGTCGCGCGCGATGTCCAGCGTACGACAGGCCAGAACCGAGGCCGCCGGAAGTCCCGCCGCGATCTCGCCGGCGAAATTGGGGCCGGACAGGCTCGCATGCGGCAGGTCCGGCGCCAGCTCGGCCAGGATCTCGCCGGGCAGCAGGAACGTGCCGCGTTCCACCCCTTTGCAGCACGCGACCAGGGGCGCGTCGCATCCCGGCCTTTCGGCCAGTCTGCGCGACAGGATCCCACGCAGATGCTGCATCGGCACCACCAGCAACACCAGATCGGCCGGGACCGCCAGCGAGCCCGTGACGGTCACGCTTTCCGGCAACGCATGGCCGGGCAGACGCTTCATGGTGCGATCCGGCAGCATCGCGGCGGGGTCGCGTGCCCAGAGGGTGACGTCGTGTCCCGCGCGCGCCGCCTGGATCGCCAGCGCCGTACCCCAGGAACCGGCGCCGATCACCAGAACCCGGCTCATCGTGCGGTTCCGCTCGTCACGGTGATCGCCCTCGGATCGTTCGGTGCGGTGCCGACACGCTTCATCGGACGATCCGCTCCGGCGTCAGTCGCCGCACCTCGCTGGTGGCGTGGCCGATGCCGAGCGTGCTGTCGATCGCCGACAGGATCGATCGCGCCGCGTCCTCGAAACCGAACGGCGGGTTCGCGACCATCAGGCCGCACCCGTTCAAACGCTGCGGATCGATCGGCGGCCGCAGCAGCAGCTCGGCCGTCACCAGGTCGGGCACGCCGGCATCCACCAGACGGTCCAGGAACGCCCGCGACGGGGCGCGATGCTTGATCGGATACCAAAGCGCCAGCACGCCGTTGCTGAAGCGTCGGCGTGCCGTCTGCAGCGCCGTGTCCATGCGCTGCCACTCGCCGTCCTGCTCGAAAGGGGGGTCGATCAGGCACAGGCCGCGCTTGATCCCGTCGGCGGGCGGTAGCAGCGCGTTGATGGCGGCATAGCCGTCGCGCCTGTGCACCGAGACGCGCTCGTCCTGACGGAGAGTCCTGCGCAGTGTGGCGTGGTCGTCCGGGTGTAGTTCACACAGGGTCAGCCGGTCCTGCGGCCGCAGCATCAACTGCACCAGACGCGGGGAGCCGGGATAGAAGGCGGGGGCGCCGCCCTCGCGCACCAGGGACAGATAGCGGTCGAGCGCGTCTCCCGCGGGCTGGCTCAGCAACTGGCCGATCCCGCTGCGCCATTCGCCGGTGCGCTCGGCCTCGTCGGCGGACAGGTCGTAGCGGCCTATCCCGGCATGGGTGTCGAGCACCGCGACCGGCGTGTCCTTGCGCTGTAGGGCCTCCAACAGCCAGACCAGCAGCGCGTGCTTCATGCAGTCGGCGAAATTGCCGGCATGGAAGGCATGGCGGTAGTTCATGCGGCCAGCTCGTCCAGAGGCCAGCGCGGTCTGGGCGCCGTCTCGAGGCCGTCCGGCCCAACGATTCCGGAGCGGAGGCGTTCCAGCGCCGCCCAGCCCACCATCACCGCGTTGTCGGTGCAAAGGCGCAGCGGCGGCGCTGCGAAACCGACGCCGCGTTCGCCGGCCAGGGTTTGCAGCCTTTCCCGGATCTCGCTGTTGGCGGCCACGCCCCCGGCCACCACCAGCAGGGTCGCTTCCGGCATCATCGCGAGCGCGTTGCCGACGCGGTCGACCAGAACGGCGCTGACCGCGCGCTGGAACGCCGCGGCGAGATCGGCGGCGTCCTGCCGTGCGATGCCGCCCTCCGCGTCGCGAGGCAGGGCGGCGATGCGCTGCGCCACGGCGGTCTTGAGTCCGCTAAACGAGAAATCGCAGCCGGGGCGGCCGAGCAGCGGCCGCGGCAGAGGATGTGCGGCGGGATCGCCCTCGCGGGCCAGTCTTTCCAGCGCCGGACCGCCCGGCCAGCCGAGCCCGAGCATCTTCGCCACCTTGTCGAACGCCTCGCCTGCCGCGTCGTCGATGGTGCTGCCCAGGCGCCGATAGCGGCCGAGCCCATCCACCGCCACGCACTGGCAATGCCCGCCGGAGACGAGCAGCAGCAGATAGGGGAACGGCGCGCCTTCCGGCACCAGGCCGGGCAGGCGTGCGGTGAGGGCATGGGCTTCGAGATGGTTGATCGGCACGAACGGCACGCCGAGCGACAAAGCGAGGCCCTTGCCGAAATGGCTGCCGACGATCAGGCCGCCGATCAGTCCGGGTCCGGTGCTGGCGGCGACCGCGCCGAGATCGGCGGCGGCGATGCCGGCATCGTCCAGGGTCGCGGCGGCAAGACTCGGCAGATGCGCCAGATGCGCCCGCGCGGCGATCTCGGGCACCACCCCCCCGAACGGCAGATGCTCCTGCTGGCTGAGCACGCGCTCGGCCAGGATGGCTCCGTTTTGGTCCAGAACCGCGCAGGCGGTCTCGTCGCAGGAGGATTCGATCGCCAGGATCGGGCCGGCGCCGGGCTCGGGATCGTCGACTTTCTCCATCCGATCCTCCGTCATTCCGTTTGTCCCATCTTTCCAAGCCACGGACCCGGTAATAGGACAGGTCCATGCCGCCCGCACAACCCGACACCGATCCCGCCCGCAGCACCGACACGGGCCACGCGAAGGCGCCGCTCGCCACCCCGTCGGACGCGCTGCAACGCGCGGCGCAGGCGGCCGCGGCGCGACAGACGAGCCGTGCGGCCCCGCCGCATCGCCGCACTCTGCCGCTCCGGGTCGGAACCCGGGCCTCGCCGCTGGCGCTGGTGCAGACGCGCGCGTTCCTGACCATGCTGACCCGGTTCTGCCCGCTTCTGCGCGACATGGGTGCGTTCCAGGAGCATCAGATCAACACCACCGGCGACATGGTGCAGAACCGGCTTCTGTCCGAGATCGGCGGCAAGGGACTGTTCGCCAAGGAGATCCACGAGGCGCTGATCGACGGGCGGATCGATTTCGCCGTGCACAGCCTGAAGGATCTGGAAACCACGCTGCCGCCGGGACTGGTGCTGGCGTGCACCTTGAAGCGCGAGGACGCGCGCGACGTCCTGGTGCTGGGGCCGGATCTGGCCGTGATCGACCCGGAGGACCCGCTCACCTCGCTGCCGCAGGGTGCCGTGATCGGCTCGTCTTCCGTGCGTCGTCAGGCGCAGCTCATGCACGCCAGACCCGATCTGCGCATCACCATGCTGCGCGGCAATGTGCAGACCCGCCTGGACAAGCTGTCGAGCCGGGTCTGCGACGCCAGCCTGCTCGCCTATGCCGGCTTGAAGCGGCTGGGCATGGCGGATCGGGCCGATCTGGTTCTGGAGCCGGAGGTGATGGTGCCGTCGGCCGGCCAGGGCATCGTCGGCGTGACGGTGCGCGAAAGCGACGTCGAACTGCGCGAGCTTCTCCACGCGATCGAGGATTACGAGGCGCGCGCCGTGTCCACCGCCGAGCGTGCGCTCCTGGCCGAGCTGGACGGCTCCTGCCGCACGCCGATCGGCGGCTATGCGCGACTGATCCCGATCGTGGCCGGCGGCGCGCCGCAATTGCAGCTCACCGGTCTGGTGGCGCGGGAGGACGGGTCGTTCCTGCTCAAGCGGGCGATCTCCGGGGCGCCGGCCGATGCGGAGCGTCTGGGTCGCGAGCTCGGCCGGTCCCTGCGGGCGGACAGCCCGGCCGATATTTTCGCCGCCCTCTGAGCGGGACGCCGCGTGACGCGGGCGGTTCTCGTCACGCGGCCCGAGCCGGGACTGGGCGAGACCATGCGCGCCGTGGCCGCGATGGGATTCGTGCCCGTGGCGGCGCCGATGCTGCGGATCGAGCCGCTTTCGCCATCCATTCCGGAGCGGGTGCAGGCGGTTCTGTTCACCAGCGGTCAGGCGGTCGGGCCACTGGCGGACGCGGCGCCGTGGCTGCTGAAGGCGACGGTGCTGGCGGTGGGCGACGCGACGGCGGAGCGAGCGCGGCAAGCGGGGTTCGCGACGGTTTCGAGTGCCGGACGGGATGCGGAGGCGCTGGCGGCGCTGGCGGTTCGGACACTCGATCCGGAAAGAGGACCGCTCCTGCTGGCCTGTGGGCGAGGGCAGGGCGGCGATCTGGCCGGCGCGCTGCGTCGCCGTGGCTTCGGCGTGCTGAAACGCTGCGTCTATCGCGCGGTCCCGGTCCGTGTTCTCGCCGAGGAGAGGCTGGCCGCTCTTCGTTCCGGCGCAGTCGACGCCGTGTTGTTTTTCTCGGGCGAGACCGCGGCCGCATTCGAACGCGCCATTCCTGTCGATCTGCCACTGAACGGCGTGCGCGCGCTGGCGATCAGCGCCAAGGCTGCGTCGCGCCTGTCCGAACGGCGTTGGCGCAGCGTTGCCTTCGCCGAAACTCCTGATGCTACCGCGCTTCTGGCTTTGCTGCCGTCCTGACCTGCGACAGTCTAAAGCCAAGCAGCATCGCCAGAACGAACGGCCAGACGGACAGCGGCGCCAGAGCCAGATCGGCCAGAGCGGGCCCGGGGCAGAGTCCGGATAAGCCCCAGCCGATCCCGAACAATGCCGCGCCGGTCAGCAGGGAAAGCGTGATCGGGTGGGTCGGGGGCTCGTGGAACGCGTCGGCGGCGAAGGGTTTCTCGCGACGGCGTCGCCAACGCCAGGCGAGTGTCATCGGCAGCAGCGCGCCGGCCATCACGAAAGCCAGGGTCGGGTCCCAGGCACCGCTGAGATCGAGAAAGCCTTGAACGCGCAAGGGATCGGCCATGCCGGACAAGACGAGCCCGGCGCCGAACAGCGTCCCGGCGAACAGGGCGACGGCGATGCGCTTCACCACGACAAACCCGACAGGCGGTCGAGCGCCACGGTGAGGAAGCCGGCGCCCATGAAGGTCGCGGTCGCCGCGATCGAGCGTATCGAGAAACGCGACAACCCGCAGACGCCGTGGCCGCTGGTGCAGCCGCTGCCCAATCGCGTGCCGTAGCCGACCAGAAGGCCGGAGATCAGAAGAAGGGGAAGCGAAACAGGAAAATGGAGAACAGGTGCGTGCCCGGCCGCCGCCAGCGTTGCGGCACCGAGGGGCAGGCCGAGGATGAACGCCGCCGCGACCGGCCATGGCGTGCTGGCACCCAGCCCGAACGTGCGTGCGGCGAGACCGCTGATCCCGGCGATCCGTCCGGTCCCCAGCAACAGGATGGCGGACGCGGAGCCGATCATCAGGCCGCCGACCAGCCCGCGAACGGGAAGCATTGTGGCAGAAAGCATGGTGTCCTCGCGTCGATCCACTGGATGCCCGACCAGGCGATATCGACTCTTTACCCATTTATGCAAGTTGGAGTTTCTGGCTTGCGAAAGAAGGGAAACTGTCGAGATGATGCGCGCTCCAGGCGCGTCATCCTCGCGCTCAACGGGACAACGGGCATGGCCAATCTGCGAAACATCGACCGCACTCTCAGCGTGACGGCGCAGCTGACTGCCGCCGATCTGCCTCAACTCGCCGATCTCGGGGTGAGGACGATCATCAACAACCGGCCGGATGGCGAAGAGCCCGCCCAGATGCCGGCCCGGGAGGCGTCGCGCATCGCCTCCGAACTCGGCCTCGCCTATCACCATCTGCCCGTGTCACTGGCGGGTCTGACCGTCGCCGATGCGGCGGCATTCGCGTCCCTGGTGGCCAGCTCGGACGGTCCGGTGGTGGCGCATTGCCGCTCCGGAGCACGCTCCACCAATCTCTGGGTGCTGTCCCGTCTTGCCTCCGGCGAGCTCACAACGGAGCAGGCGCGTCGTCGGGCCGAGGAGCAGCGGGTCGATATCGGGGCGGCCCTGGCCGCCTTCGCGCGGGAGCAGAGCCGGTGATCGGCGACCACGTGGCATCCCCCCCGCTGCTTTACGATCCGGCGCCGGATTTCGTCGCCCGCACCACCATGGGGGAGCGCCGGCTGGCCGATTATCGCGGCCACTGGCTGATTTTGTTCTCGCACCCCGCCGATTTCACCCCGGTCTGCACCAGTGAGTTCCTGGCGTTCTCCCGCGAGCAGAAGGCGTTTTCCGCGCTGAACTGCGAGCTTCTGGCGCTGTCGGTGGACAGCCTGTTCTCGCATTTGGCCTGGGTGCGCGACATTCGTCGGCGTTTCGGCGTGGCGATCGGTTTCCCGATCATTGAGGACCCGTCGATGGCGATCGCGACCGCCTACGGCATGCTGCCGCCCGGTGCGCCGGATGCGAGCATGGTGCGCGCCGCCTTCGTGATCGACCCCGCCGGCATCATCCGTTCGATCACGTGGTATCCATCGGTGATCGGACGCAATGTGGCCGAGCTGAAACGCCTGTTGATGGCGCTACAGCTTTCGGATCGCGAAGGGGTGCAGACGCCCGAAGGCTGGATGCCGGGCGGCGACGTGCTGCTGCCGGCGACGCTGGACGCGGGCGAGGACGAGACGGGCGAAGCGGAAGGCTCTGCCTGGTACTATCGCTACCGGCCGATGCCGACATGACCGAATTCGATTCCGCCCGCGCGGTGATCGTGTTGCGCGTGCTCGCCAACGCGCCGCGCCTGGCCGTTCTGCGCCGTCTTCTCGACGGAGAGGCCGGCGTGGCGGAGCTGGAAAGCGGGCTCGGCATCCGCCAGCCGGGCCTGTCGCAGCATCTGGGCGAACTGCGCGAGGCGGGGCTGGTGTCCGCGCGACGCGAAGCGCGCTCGGTGTTCTATCGCATCGCCGATGCGGACGCGTTGCGTCTGGTCTCGGCCGTGTTGTCGAGCTTCGGGGCCACGTTGCCGGGTTCGGCTCCGGTGCCGCACACGTCGAGCGGGCCGGTTCCCGCCGCCGAGCGCCCTTATGGCGTCGCGCGCTTCGCCCGGGTGCTGTCGTGATCGTCGCGGCGCTGCTGTCCGGCAGTCTGGTCGGCTTCGTGCTCGGGCTCGTGGGCGGAGGGGGATCCATCCTGGCCACGCCCTTACTGCTCTACGCCGTAGGGCTGACCTCGCACCGGGCGATCGGCACCGGCGCGCTGGCCGTGGCGGCGAGCGCCTTCGCCAATCTGTCCTTCCACGCCCGCGCCGGCCATGTGCGCTGGCGTCCAGCCACGCTGTTCGCTTTGGTCGGGATCGCCGGCGCCGCGGCCGGATCTGTGATCGGCAAGCATGTGGATGGACGACATCTGCTGGTGCTGTTCGCCCTGCTGATGGTCGTCGTGGCGGTCAACATGCTGCGTCGCGAGCGCCGGCCATGTGCGGATGGCCTCCCGCCACGAGGCGCGGTCGCCGCCAAGGTCGCAGCAGTGGCGTTCGCCGTCGGGGTGCTGTCCGGGTTCTTCGGGATCGGCGGCGGGTTCCTGATCGTTCCAGGGCTGTTGTTCGCGACCGACATGCCGATGATCGACGCGGTCGGCTCATCCCTGCTGCCGATCGGAGCCTTCGGTCTGACTACGGCGGCGGTCTACGCTCTGTCCGGCTATGTGGATTGGCCCGTCGCCGGCTTGTTCATCTGCGGCGGTCTCGTGGGAGGCTGGATCGGCATGAAGCTGTCCTGCCGTCTGGGGGAATCGAAGGCCCTGCTCGGCAAACTCTTCGCCGCGATGCTTTTCGTGGTTGCGATTTACATGCTTTGGAGAACGATCTCCGACGCGTGATGGACGGAAGAAACGGCGATGGGTGCCTGGGGGGTGGAGCCGGCGGAGAACGATTTCGCCGGAGACTGGCTGGCGATGCTGCCCGAGCAGACGGACCTGTCCTTCATCGAAGCGGCGTTCGACGCCGTGATCGCCAACGGTGACGCCTATATCGAGAAAGATCTCGGCTGCGAGGCGGTGATCGCGGCGGAAACCGTCGCTTCGCTTCTGGGGCGGCCGGGCGCTCGCTCGCCGGACACGCAGCGTCTCGTGCTTTGGGTGGCTGAAAACGGCTTCAACGTGCCGAACGCGCTGCGCCTGAAAGCGCTGGAGGCGATCGTGAGGGTTTGAAAAGACCCGAGCGAAATGGTCGAGTGCTGGATGGAAACGCCGGACGCGGAAAACTGGCTGGCGTCGATGGACGATCTGGCCGCCCGTCTCGCGTCTCCGCGCTGATTTCGAAGCGGACCGGCGGCTGGACCGCCGGTCCGGTCCAGATCAGGCGTTGCCGGCCGTCTGGTCGAGGCCGCCGGCGGCCTGGGCGCGCTTGGCCTGCCACAGCGCCACGAAATCGATCGGCTGCAGCACCACGGGCGGGAAACCGCCGTCGCGGGTCACTTCGCTGACGATGTTGCGGGCATACGGGAAGATCAGACGCGGCACTTCCACCAGAAGCAGCGGCTCATACATGGTCTCCGGCGTGTCGCCCAGCGTGACGACGGCGGCATAGGCGAGCTCGACCACGAACACCGCACGGCCGGCGGTGGCGACGGCGGCGCTGCCGGCTTCGCCCGCGGGCTCGGAGGCTTCCGCCTTGATCGCCAGAACCACCTCGAACACGTTCTGCTCCTGCTGCAGACGGTTCGCCTGGACGTCGATGTTCACCGCGATTTGCGGGTTGGCGCGGAGCGTCGCGAAGATCTCGGCGCCGGACGGAACCTCGAAGGACAGGTCCTTGGTGTACTGGAGGTTCATGGTCAGCGGCAGCGCCGGCGGGGCCGCGTTCTGACCTGCGACGTTCGGCGGAATAGTGTCGGACATGGAAGGAGGCTCCTGGTTCAGATCCTGTTGCCCGCTACCATGCCGCCGAACCGCGCGCCAGAAGCCGGGCCCGCGTCCGAACGGCGATTTCGCTTGCCCTGCCAGAGCGACGAAGCGTAGTGCTACGGATTGTAGCATATGAGGCTCGCCATGCCGCGTTCCGATGCCGATCCCGCCTCCACCGAACTGGGCGAACTCGAACGCGAGATCATGGATCTCGTCTGGCGCCTCGCCCCCGTCACGGCCGACCGGCTGCGCGGCGCATTGCCGCGCGCGCCCAAGGACACCACCGTCCGCACCGTCCTGCGCCGTCTCGAGACCAAGGGGCTGGTGACGCATACGCTCGACGGCCGCACCTTTCTTTATCGCGCCACCGCGCCGCGCCGCGCCGTGGCTGCACGCGCCGTCGGCCGGGTGATGGATTGGTTCCGGGTCGGCTCCGTGAGCGAGATGCTGGTGGGCATGGCCGATGCGCGCATGCTCGATCGCGCCGAGCTCGAGACGCTGATCGCCCGGCTGGATGCGGCCGAACGCGAGCCCAAGCCATGAGCTGGTTCCTGGAGGCTGCCGCCAAGGGGGCGATCCTGATCGGCCTGGGCGCCGTCGCCACGACGCGCCTGCATCATCCGGGGCTGCAAACCCTGGTCTGGCGCGGCATCCTGTTCTGCTGCCTGCTGATGCCGGCGCTTCTGCTGTTCGGCCGGCACGTGGCCGCACCGCCGTTCGTCGCCGTACCGCCGCTCGATCTCATCCCGGTTTTCCATCTGCTCCCGCACGGGTCCGACGCCGCCGCGATCGATGGCCCGGCCTGGCGCATCGGCGATCTCGCCGGGCCGGTCTATCTCTGTGGCCTGTCCATCTTGTTGTTCCGCATGGCGCTTGGTCTGCTGCGGGGCGCGACGCTCTGCCGCAGGGCGCGGCCGACGGAAGGGACGGGCGTTCGCATCAGCGATGCCGTTGCCGGGCCGGCCGTGTTCGGACGCACCATTCTGCTGCCCCGCGCTGCCGAGAACTGGACGGCGTCCTGTCGCGACACCGTTCTCGCGCATGAGTGCGCCCACCTCCGCCACGGCGATTTTCCGGTCCTGTGTCTCGCCGAGCTGCATCGCGCCCTGTTCTGGTTCGATCCCGCCGCGTGGTGGCTGCAACGCCGTCTGGCGCTTCTGGCCGAAATGCGCAGCGACGATGCGGCGATCCCGGTGGCGGGCGGGGTCCGCGCCTACGCCGCCATCCTGTCTGCGATCGGTACGCCGAACCGCCGTGCCGCGCTGATGCCGATGGCCTCGCCCAGCCGGATCGGGCCGAGGTTGCGCCGGATGGAGGGCTGGATGCCGCCTGGACGCGCAGGTCGGACGAAGCGGCTGTCGCTCGGCGCTGCCGTGTTGTCCGCGGGCGCCATCATCGCCCTGGCCGGTCAGGCGGCGACGGGCACCGCGCTCAGTGCCGACACCGTGGCGCGGCAACGCTACGAGCAGGCGCGTCCGCGCACTGCGATCCCCGTGACACCGGCGATCCGGGACCGGTTCCTGGGCACGTTCCGCTTGACCGCGACCTCGGCGCTGACCGTGTCCGCTGCTGGAGACGGGCTATATGCTCAGATCAGCGGACAGCAGAAACTGCCCGTCTATCCCGATCGAGACGGCGAACTCTTCTTCGCCGCGTTGTCGGCGCAGCTCACGGCGCAAGGGGGCGGCAGCGGGCCTGCGGATGCGCTGGTGCTGCACCAGAACGGCCTGCTGTATCCGGCGCCGCGTTTGTCGGAAACCGAAGCCGCCGCCTTGGAGGCGCGTCTGGCCGAACGCATCCGTCGCAACCAGCCGCGGCCGGGCAGCGAACAGGCGTTGCGTTCGGTTCTGGCAGCGATCCGTAACGGCGATCTGTCGGCGAGCGATGCGTCGCCCGACATGGTGGCGGCCTTGCAGCCGCGGCTTGCGATGGTGCGCGCCATGCTGAACGATGCAGGCGCCACCAGGGCGATCGCCTTTCTCGGCATCGGGCATGGCGGATGGGACGTGTTCCGCGTGACGTGCGACACCGCGTCGTTCCGCGTGCCGGTACAGCTCGATGACCGGAACCGCGTTTCCGGTATCACCTTCCAGTACATGCCCTGAGACGCAGGGGAAACGCCGCATGAGCGTCGGTTCGAGAGACCCGTGGATCGACACGCTGCGTGGCGTTTCCATTCTTCTGGTGCTGCTGCATCACTTTTCCATCGCCTATCACCTGCCGCATTCGCCTCTGGGCACGCTGCTCACGCCGGAGGCGGTGCGCGCGGTCGTTCGCAACGGCAATTACGGCGTCACGATGTTCTTCGTGATCTCCGGTTTCCTGATCACGTCCAACGCGCTGCGTCGATGGGGCGCGCTCGGTGCGGTCCGGGCGTCGGCTTTCTATCGCTTGCGCGTCGCCAGGATCGCGCCGTGTCTGCTGCTCCTGCTCACGATCGTCGCCATTCTCGGCGCATCCGGTTTACGGATGTTCCAGACGGGGCATGGGGAGAACGGCGAGCCTGTCTCGGCGTGGCTGGTCTATGCTGCGGCGCTCGGATTCTGGATGAACGTGCTGATCGACCGCCATGGCTGGGTGAACTACGTGCTCGGCGTTCTGTGGTCGCTCTCGGTCGAGGAGATGTTCTATCTGACCTTCCCGTTGCTGTGTTTGCTGCGCCGGCCTGCGATCATCGCGACGGTCTGGTGCGTCGTCATTCTGGTGGCGCCGTTCTGGCGTGCGGCCCATCAGCACGACGGCGAGAGCTACCTGTTCGCGTTTCCCGCCGCTGCCGACGGCATCGCCATCGGCTGTCTCGCCGCCTTGTCGGCCGCACGAATGGGGGCCGGGCGTCGCATTCCCGGATGGGTGCGGTGGCTCGCCGGGAGCGGCATGGCGGTGCTCTATCTCTCTGCGTCGATCGGCGAGACCAATATCTGGGGCGTGACGGCGATGGCGCTCGGCACCGCGCTTCTGCTGTTGCCGCGTGGCGCCGTCGCGGCGCGTGGCGGTCGGGCCGGGCGTGGACTGCGCTGGTTCGGGCGGCACAGCTACGAGCTTTACCTGTTCCACCTCGTCGTGCTGGCGCTGCTGCGGACCGGCTGGCCACCGTCACAGACGGCCGGGTCGGCGGTGATGCTCCTGCTGGTCACCTATCTCGTACTGGGCGCGCTGCTGGCCGCCGCGATCGCCCGCTTCGTCGCGGAGCCGGCCAATGCGGCAATCCGGCGTTTCGGGCCGAAGCGCGCCGTCGCCACCTAGAATCCGCGTCTGTCGGCTGCCGGATCGAACGATACGGCCTCGCCGTTTTCCAGGGCCCGTCCGCAGAGGGCGAGCAGAAAACCCCAGTGCGACACCAGCAGCGTGTGCTCGTGCCCGCCCTGGTCCAGCATCCAGTCCACGAGGCTCTGGGCGCGTTCAGACACCGAGTCGTCGCTTTCCATGGCCCGGCCGGCCCCGTCGCCATGCCCTTCCGCATCCCACCAGCGATCGGGCAGGGCGCTGAAATCGAGCGCGGGCCAGTCTTTCGCCAGGGTTCCGGGTGGCGAGCCGATATCGCAGCTGAACGCGAAGCGCTCCCGCGCCATCGGCACGATCTCGGCTTTCAGGCCCAGCCGCGCGGCGATCGGCGCCGCGGTCTGCAGCGTGCGGCGGAAGGGGCTCACCAGCAGACGGCGGATGGGCGTGGCGCCATCGTCGCAGAGCAGCGCAGCGGCGCGATCGGCCTGTTTCAGCCCTTCCTCCGTCAGCGACGGATCGACGATGCCGGGATCGCGCCCGGTCCGGCTGTAGTGGAGATTGAACTGGCTTTGGCAGTGCCGCAGGAGGATCATCGCTTCGGGCATACGCCCGGCCGGGGAGCGCGGCAATTGTCTCGCCGCGCCATGGCCCCTATCTGTGGGGGAGCTTGCTTCGGTCCGGGCGGTTCGCCGCGTGGGCCATACACCGGGTTTTCCAGAAGGACGCGACCCCTCGATGCAGAACCTCGCCGGCAACGTTCCGGTCTATCTCGTGGTGCTGGGCCTCGTGGCCGCCTTTCTCGTGCTGCGTCTCCGCAGCATCCTGGGCAAGCGCACCGGACTGGAGCGGCCGATCGCGCCGCAGCAGATGCCGCCCGCCATGCAGCGCCGCGCCCCGTCGGTGGACACCACGGCACAGCCGATCGAGCCGGTGACGGATCGTCGTCTGCCCGACCCGAGCACCGGAGCCGGCATCGCCCTGGCCCGGCTGCGGGAACGGGATCGCGGTTTCGACCCGGACGCGTTTCTGCGTCAGGCGGAAGACTCGTTCCGGCGGATCGTGCGCGCGTTCGCCGAGGGCGACCGCTCGACGCTGCGCGCCGCGCTGACCGCCGACGTCTTCGCGGCGTTCGATCAGGCAATCACGGCGCGCGAGCAGGCCGGCGAGACCCAGCGCTCGGAAATCCGGGCCATCACCCAGGTGCGCCTGGACGACGTCCAGCTCACGGAGCAGAGCGGGAGCTGGCACGCGGCGCTCGAAGTGCGTTTCACCTCCGACCAGATCAGCGTGCTGATGGGGCGTGACGGCCTGCCGGTCAGCGGCGCCGATGCGGTCACCGAGCTGGTCGATGTTTGGATTTTCGAGCGTCTGCTCGACGTGGCGCCGCAGCCCGGTGCCGCCCCGTGGCGTCTTGCGGTGGCGCGCAACGCCTGACCTGACCACGCGGCGCCGTCCGGGTTCGTCCGGCCGGCGTTTCGGCCCCACCAAACCACCGGATCGGGACTGCATGCTGTTTTCTCGCCGACCCGCCGCGTTTGCGGCGGCGCTTCTCTCCACCCTGCTGATGCAGGGCTGCGCCGAACAATCCGGTGCGCCGTCCTTGTCCTTGACCCGGGTTTCGTTCGACGACGTGCCGGGTTGGAACGCCGACCCGATGCGCGACGTCCTGTCGCCGCTGTTGCTCGAATGCAGACGGCTGGCGCGTTTGCCGGCGGATACGAAGCTGGGCGGTGCCGCGGAAGCGCAGCAGCAGGGCGGTCTCGCCGGCCAGTATCGCGGCGCCTGTCAGGCGGCGGCAGCGCTCCGCTCCGACGATCCGCAGACATTGCACCGGTATTTCGAGACTTGGTTCCTGCCTTACGCGGTGTCGGATAACGGCAATGCGGACGCGCGCTTCACCGGCTATTTCGAGCCCGAATTCGCCGGCAGCCTGGGCGAAAGCGCTGCCTTCCCGGTGCCGGTCTATGCCCGCCCGAAGGAGCTGGTGACGGTGCCGTCGCCGACCGCGGGCGAGCCGCCGGTGACCGGACAGGTCCGTGGTGGCAAGGTGGAGCCATACTGGACCCGCGCCCAGATCGACGCCGGCAGGCTCGCCCGCCGCAATCTGGAGATCCTGTGGCTGCGTTCGCCGGTGGATCTGTTCTTCATGCAGATCCAGGGTTCGGGTCGCGTGCGTCTGCCGAGCGGGCAGATCGTGCGCCTCGGCTATGCCGGCAATAACGGGCAGCCTTACGTGCCGATCGGCCGCGCGCTCGTGTCCGAGGGGCAACTGGCGCCGGACGCGGTGAGCATGCAATCGATCCGGGCCTGGCTGGCGGCGCATCCGCAGCAGGCGCGGACAGAGATGGAGCGCAACCCCAACTACGTGTTCTTCCGCGCCCTGGACGACGTGGCGCCGAATCAGGGACCGCCCGGATCGCTTGGCGTTCCGCTGTCGGCCGCGCGTTCGATGGCGGTGGACCGCGCCTTCCTCCCGCTCGGCGCGCCGGTCTTCGTGTCCACGACCCTGCCGGACGGGCAGCCGATCCAGCGTTTGTTCCTGGCGCAGGATACCGGAACCGACATCACCGGGCCCGCGCGGGCCGACCTGTTCGTCGGCTGGGGAGACACGGCCGGACGAATTGCCGGTGCGCTGCATGCGGGCGGCCGCATGGTGATTCTGCTGCCCCGGCAGCCGGCACGGCCTTGATCGGCTGAGACGTCCGCCGGGCCGAAAGGGGATCGGGAGGCTTTGCCGGCCCGATTTCCGGTTCGGCCGGTGCGATGCGGGCGGAACGGCTCTGGTCGCATCCCCGTCCCGTTGGCGATACTCAGGCGCATGATCACGCCCGACACCATGACACCCGATTCGGTCATGCCGATGCCGACCGCTCCGGCCGAACAACGGCGGATCGAGCCCGTGAGCCGCCGACAATCCGTCGGGCGGCACGTGCTCTACCGGGGTGACTGCGTGCCTGTGCTGGAGCGGATCGCGCCCGAAACGGTCGATGTGGTCGTGACGTCGCCGCCCTATAATATCGGTCTCAACTACCGTTCCTATGCCGATCGGCGTGCGGAAGAGGATTATCTGCACTGGATGGTGACGGTGGCGACCGGCATACGCCGGGTGATGCGGCCGGACGCGTCGTTCTTCCTGAACATCACCGGTTCCAGCGCCATGCCCTGGCTGCCGTTCGAGCTGATCGTCCGGTTGCGCAGCCTGTTCAAGCTGCAGAATCACATCACCTGGGTGAAGTCGATCTCGATCGGCGACGACACGATCGGTCATTTCAAGCCGATCAACAGCGCCCGCTTTCTGCACCGAAACCACGAACACATCTTCCATCTGACCCGAGACGGGGCGGTGCCGCTGAAGCGTCTGGCCGTGGGGGTGCCGTTCAAGGACAAGAGCAACATCGCCCGCAGAGGCCATGTTCAGGATCTGCGCTGTCGGGGGGACAGCTGGTTCATCCCCTACGAGACGGTACGGTCGCGCACGCAGAAATTCGACCATCCGGGCACATTCCCGGTGATGCTGCCGCGCATGTGCATGCGTCTGCACGGCAAGGCGCATCCGGTTGTTCTGGACCCGTTCATGGGCACGGGCACCACGCTGGTCGCCGCGGCGCAGGAGGGTGGACGCGGCATCGGCATCGACGTCGATCCGGCCTATGTGAAGATCGCCCGGCAGCGCCTGATCGAGATCAACCGCGCCCAGATCGTCGGCTAGTTTGGCAAACTGCGCCGAGAATTGGCGTTCTGCGCCACGCGGCCGGGATCCGGCCAAAGGCGCATAACAAAGTTTTAAGTCATTCCAACGGTTTATCGACTTCGTTTCGCTCTGCAACACTGGCACAAAAGCTGCTGATGCTGTCTCGGTAGCTCCAACCCGGAGCCCGATACCGAGCGACGAGGACCGATGCGGACATTCCACCACCGATCATGGTTGCATGGTGGCGTGCTTCCGCTGCTCCTCTGCATGGCCGGCTGCGCGGTCGGGCCGGATTTCCGGCGCCCGTCGATGCACAATCCGCAACGGTACAACGAATCCGAACCCGCATCGCGGACAGTGGCGTCCGACGTGGCGGGCGGCGCGTCGCAAACGCTTGCCAACGGCGCCGACGTGCCCGGGGCATGGTGGAAACTGTTCCGCGTCCCGGCGCTCGACGCGCTGGTGCAGGAGGCGTTGCGCGACAGTCCGAACATCGAGGCGGCGAACGAGGCTCTGCGTCAGGCCCAGGAGCGGACCCTGCAGCAGGAAGGCACGTTGTTTCCCAGCGTTTCCGGGCTGGTGAGCCGGACGCGCGGCCTGTCTCCGCTGTCCTACCTGCGCGCACAGCAGCGCGTGGAACCGTTTTCATCATACACGGCGCAACTTAATCTCTCCTATACGCTCGACGTCTGGGGTGGGCTGAGACGCGCGATCGAGCAGCAGGGTGCGGCGGCCGAGGTGCAGCGCTTCGCGCTGGAGCAGGCCTGGCTGGCTTTGAGCGCAGGCGTCGCCAACGCGGTGATCCAGGCGGCATCGCTCGACGGACAGATCCGGGCGCAGCAGGCGCTGATCGGGTTCGAGCAGAAGCAACTCGAGACCGTCAGGCAGCAATTCGAGCTGGGCGGCGCCACCGGCACGGATCTCGCCACCCAGCAGGCGCAGGTGGCCCAGGCCCAGACCGTCCTGGTGCCGTTGCAGACCCAGGCGGTGCAGGTGCGCGACCAGATCGCGGCCTATCTCGGGCGGGCGCCGTCCGAGGTGAACATTCCGCATCTGGATCTGGACCGGTTCACCCTGCCGGAGACGCTGCCGGTGAGTTTGCCCTCCGTCTTGCTGGAGCAGCGGCCGGATATCCGCACCGCCGAAGCGCTGCTGCACCAGCAGACGGCGGCTTTGGGCGTGGCGATCGCCGCGCGGCTGCCGAACGTGACGCTGACGGCGGGCGTCGGCACCAACGCCGCCGACGTGCATCAGATGTTCTCGCCGACCAACGGATTGTGGTCGGTGGTGAACCAGGCGACGCAGCCGATCTTCGATGCGGGTCAGCTCCTGCATGCCCAGCGGGCGCAGAAGGCGGCGATGCTGCAGGCGGCGGCGCAATGGCGCCAGACCGTGGTTGCGGCGTTCCAGAGCGTCGCTGATACGCTGGCGGCGTTGCAGAACGATGCCGTCACGCTGCGCTATGCGCTGGATGCGGAAACGGCGGCCGGCCGGGCGCTGTCTCTGGCCGGGATGCAGTACAAGCTGGGCGGCGTCTCGTATCTGAGCGTCCTGAATGCGCAGCAGGTCTACCAGACCGCCGTGATCACGCTCGTACGCGCCCGCGCGGCACGCTACGCCGACACCGTCGCGCTGTTCCAGGCGCTGGGTGGCGGCTGGTGGAACCGCGACGACCTTCCGCCGGCACCGCCCGGCCTCCTGAGCTCGCCTCTGCCATGAGCGAGCGTCCCGCAATGCCCGAACGGGCCCCTGGAACCTCTCGCATGACGCCGATGCGCGCCTTGACCCTGTTTCTGATCGTCGTGGTGGTGCTGGGCTATCCGTCCTGGCGCTACACGCATCGCCACGAGACCGCGTCGAACGCCGCGCAGCCGGCGGAGCCGCCGGTGGTGGTGTCGGATGCGGTGGTGGCGAACCGCCCCTGGCAGGACAGCCTGCAGGCTTTCGGCCAGATCCGTGCCGTGCAGGGGGCCGATCTGTCCGCGCAGGTGCCCGGGATCGTCGACGAGATCGATTTCCGGTCCGGCGACGAGGTGAAGGCCGGCGCCGTGCTGATGCGCCTGCGCCTGTATGACGACACGGCGAAGCTGCAGCAGCTCCAGGCGCTGGTGAGCCTGTGGCAGGCCAACGTGGCGCGCGACAAGAAGCAGTTCGCGGTGCAGGCGATCAGCCAGGCGACTCTCGATCTCGACAACGCCAATCTGCGACAATACGAAGCCCAGGTCGCAGCGCAGCAGCAGCAGATCGAAGAGAAGATCGTGCGCGCGCCGTTCAGCGGCAAGCTCGGCATCCGGCAGGTGGATCTGGGGCAGTATCTGCCGGCAGGAACGACGATCGCCAATCTGGAAGCGCTTGATCATCTTTATGTCGATTTCAACGTCGTGCAGCAGGATTTCGCGCGTATCTCGGACGGACAGACCGTCGACGTCACGGTCGATTCCTGGCCGAACCGCATATTCCATGCGAAGGTCGCGGCGCTGGACAGCCGGATCGATCAGGCGAGCCGCATGGTGTCGGTGCGGGCCGATCTGGAGAATGGGGATCGTGCGCTGCTGCCCGGCATGTTCGCCGTGTCGCATCTGAATGTCGGCAGCGTCACGCCGCGGATCGCGGTGCCTCAGGGGGCGATCTCGTTCAACCCCTACGGCAATTTCGTCTACGTGCTGACGCCAGATCCGAAGAAGGCCGGGGTGTTCGTCGCGACCTCGCGCGTGGTGACGCTGGGCGCGCGGCGCGGCGATCTGGTGCTGGTGGAGACGGGGCTTCATCCGGGCGAGCACATCGTCACCGTCGGTCTGTTCAAGCTTCGCAACGGCAGCGCCGTCACGATCAACAACGACGTGAAGCCCGCCGAGAGCCTCACTCCGTCGCCTGAAGAAGAATAGGGAGCATCCGTCATGGTCGTGACAGACCTGTTCATCCGGCGCGTGGTGCTGTCCTGCGTCGTGTCGATCCTCGTTCTGGTGCTGGGCCTGCGTGCCGAGCAATCCATGCCGGTCGAGAAGTTTCCACACACGGTCTACGGGACTATCGAGGTCCAGACTTACTATTACGGCGCCGATCCCGACACGATCGCCGGCTTCGTCACCACGCCTCTGGAAGCCAGCATCAGCCAGGCGCAGGGGATCGACTACATGTCGTCGACCTCGGCGATCGGCAATTCCGACATCGTGGTGAAGCTGAAGCTCGGCTACGATCCGGCGCGCGCTCTGGCGGAGATCCAGTCCTACGTGACGGCGGCGACGTCGCACTTTCCGGCCGGCGTGCAGCAGCCCTCCATCCAGATGTATTCGTCCGGACAGGAAGTTCTGGATATGGCGCTGCAAAGCTCGGAACTGACGCCGACGCAGGTTGCGGATTACGTGCGCCGTGTCGTGGCGCCGCGCTTCCAGGCGGTGCCCGGCGTGCAGAGCGTGAACGTTCAGGGCGCGCCGGACGTGGTGATGCGCGTCTGGCTCGATCCGGCCAAGATCGCCGCCTTCGGCATGTCGCCGTCCGACGTCTACAACGCCCTGGCCAACAACAATTTCGTTTCGGGCATCGGCAGCACGCTCGGCAGCGCGGTGACGATCAACCTGAACGTGACGTCCGGTCTGCATACCGTCGAACAGTTTCGCGACCTGGTGATCCGGCAGGACAAGCTGCACATCATCCGTCTCGGCGATCTGGCGAAGGTGGAACTCGGCGGCGATCCGGACACGTTCCACGTGATCGCCGACGGTCACAGCGGCGTCTACGTGTCCATCCGCCCGACGCCGACAGCGAACACCCTGTCCGTGGCACGCGACCTGGAAGCGCAGGTGGTGCAGCTGCGCCAGCAATTGCCGCCGGCGATCACGCTTTCGGTGATCGACGATACCGGCGTGTTCATTCGCGAGTCCATCCGCGAGGTGGTGATCACGCTGGCGGAATCCCTGGTGATCGTGGCGCTGGTCGTGTTCGCCTTTCTGGGATCGCCGCGTTCGGTGCTGGTGCCGCTGGTCACCATTCCCCTGTCCCTAATCGGAACCTTCGCGCTGATGTCGCTGATGGGGTTCTCGATCAATCTTTTGACCTTGCTGGCGCTGGTTCTGGCGATCGGCCTGGTGGTGGATGACGCCATCATCGTGGTGGAGAACGTGAACCGGCATCTGGCGGCGGGGCAGGGGCCGATCGCCGCCGCTTCCGCCGCCGCGCGCGAGCTGCTGCAACCGATTCTGGCGATGACGGTGGTGCTGATCGCGGCCTATGTGCCGCTCGGCCTGCAGGGCGGTTTGACCGGGGCGTTGTTCATCGAATTCGCGTTCACCCTGGCGGGGTCGGTGACGATGTCGGCGCTGCTGGCGGTGACCTTGTCGCCGATGATGAGCTCGCGCCTGCTGCGTGCGCGCGCCGCACCGGGTCAGAAGGTGCCGTTGAGCGAACGTATGGAGCATATCAGCGAGCGTGCCCTGGACGGCGTGCAGCGCGTCTATCTTTCTGCGCTGCGTGTGTCGTTGCGTCTGCAACCCGTGGTGCTGACGGTCGGTGCGCTGGTGCTGGTGGGCGCGTGGTTCTTCTACAGCCACGCGCAGCACGAGCTGTCTCCGCGCGAGGATACCGGCGAGTTGCAGATGTCGGGCAGCGGCGCCCCGGATTCCACCAGCGACGAGCTGGCGAAATACGAACCTGCGATCTCGAAGATCTACCACATTCCGGAGATGCGGAACTGGTGGCATGTGGATTCCGCTCCGAGCGTGCAGGGCGGCATGGAGTTGGTGCCGTGGGACAAGCGCACCCGCTCCGTGTTCACCATCGCCGATCAGGTGCAGCAGCAGCTGACGCAGATTCCGGGTGCGCAGATGGCGATCTACGTGCCGGGCTATCTGCCGGGCTCGCACGGTCTGCCGGTCGAATACGTCCTGCAGGGTACGGGTGATTTCAACCAGCTCGGCGCGATCTCGGACACCTTCGTCGCCCGGGCGCGCGCCAGCGGCTTGTTCGCCTATGTCGACAAGGATCTGAAGATCGACCAGCCGCAGACCACGGTGGTGGTGGACCGGGCCAAGCTGTCGGCGTTGAATCTCACTCTGGCCGATCTGGGCAGTTCGCTGAACACCCTGCTGGGCGGCGGCTATACCGGGTTCTTCTCCGCCGATCAGCGGTCCTACAAGGTGGAGCCTCTGGTGATGCGCCGCTTCCGCCTCGATCCTGAGCAATTGCTGAACTACCCGATCAAGTCCGTGAACGGCATCGCCATTCCGCTGGGTTCGGTCGCCAGCCTGCACAACAGCGTGGTGCCGGAATCCATCGCCCATTTTCAGCAGCTCGCCTCGACCACCATCGAAGCGCTGCCTGCGCCCGGCGTGACCCAGGGACAGGCCTACGACTATCTGCAGAAACTATCGGCGGAGCTGCTGCCGGCGGGTTATGCCACCGATACCACCGGCGGTTTGCGCCAGTTCGTCACCGAGACCGGCGGCTTCGCGGCGACCTTCGCTCTGGCGGTGATCATCACCTATCTGGCGCTGGCGGCGCTGTTCGAAAGCTTCCGAGATCCGCTGATCATTCTGGTGTCCGTGCCGATGTCGATCGCGGGCGCTCTGTTGTTCGTCTGGCTGGGTGTGGGCGGCGCGACCATCAACCTGTTCACGGAGGTGGGGCTGGTGACGCTGATGGGGCTGATCTCCAAGCACGGCATCCTGATCGTGGAGGTGGCCAAGGAGGAGCAGTTGGCCGGCGCCAGCCGTCGGGCGGCGATCGAGCGTGCCTGCGCGGTGCGTCTGCGTCCGATCCTGATGACCACGGCGGCGATGGTGCTGGGCGTTCTGCCGCTGGTGCTGGCGACCGGAGCCGGCGCCGCGTCGCGTTTCGTGATGGGGCTGGTGATCGCGGCCGGTTTGTCCATCGGCACGGTGTTCACCTTGTTCGTGCTGCCGGCGGTGTATCTGTTGCTCGCCTCTGATCGCGCGCAGAAACGCCCCGCGCCGGGACATGAATGGGATGCGGTTCTGCCGCACTGATCGTGGCCGGCGGCGGCTCGCGGCTCGGTTGCCGGGGTCGGCGCGTCAACCCGGTTCGGCCCGCTGTTCGGCGGGTTGAGCCAGCGCGCCGACGCGATCCATCAGCCGGGCGATGGTGAAGGGCTTGGTCAACACCTCCATGCCCTGGTCCAGCGCGCCGTCGCCGAGCACGGTGGTTTCCGCATAGCCGGTGATGAACAGGACCTTGAGGCCTTCGCGCAGGCCGCGTGCGGCGTCGGCCAGTTGCCGTCCGTTCATGCCGTTCGGCAGTCCCACATCGGTGACGAGCAGGTCGATGGTTTCGCGCGAACGCAGGATCTTGAGGCCGCCGATCCCGTCCTCGGCTTCGAGCACCCGGTATCCGCGCTCGAACAGGATGTCGCGCACCAGCATGCGGATCGCCGGTTCGTCGTCCACCACCAGGACGGTGCGTCCGCCGCCCGCGACCGGCTCCGAAAGGGCTTCGGAGGGCCCCGTCTGCGATGGGACGATCCCGGATTGCCGTGGCAGTTGCAGATCGACGAAGGTGCCGCGTCCGAGTTCGCTCAACAGCTCGACGCGTCCGCCGGATTGTCGCGCAAAACCGTAGATCATGCTGAGACCGAGCCCTGTGCCCTGACCGATCGGCTTGGTGGTGAAGAACGGATCGAAGGCACGCGCGACCAGATCCGGGCTCATGCCGACGCCTGTATCGGCGACCCGCACGCGCACGTAGTCGCCGGCCGGCAGGTCGGGCAGGGTGCCGTCGCCCGTCACCACGTCGTTGAAGGTGGTGATGGTAAGCCTGCCGCCGTTCGGCATGGCATCGCGTGCGTTCAGGCAGAGATTCAGCAGGGCGTTCTCGAACTGGTTGGCGTCGATCAGGCTGGTCCAGGGCAGGGGCGACGGGCGGACGATCACCGTGACCGCCGGGCCCATGGTGCGGCGGATCAGGTCTTCCATGCTGGCGATGATCCGGTCGATCTCCACCGGGCGCGGGTCGAGCGTCTGGCGCCGCGAGAAGGCGAGCAGCCGGTGGGTGAGGGCGGCCGCACGCCGTCCGGCCTCCTGCGCCGTGGTGAGATAGCGCTCGACGTCGTCCGTGCGCCCCTGCGACAGGCGGGCCTGGATCATCTCCAGATTGCCGGAGATGCCGGTGAGAAGATTGTTGAAATCATGGGCAAGGCCGCCGGTCAGCTGGCCCACCGCCTCCATCTTCTGGCTTTGCCGAAGCTGTTCTTCCCGCTGTTCGGCTTCGGTGATGTCGCGCACGGAGGCGGCGAAGAGCTGGTCGGACACCAGCCCTTCCAGCGCGATCGGCGCCAGGATCACGTCCAGCATCCGCAGCCCCTGCGTGGTCGCGCGATGGGCGCGGTAGCGATGCGGGGCGCGCGTGGCGATGCAGGTGGCGATATGGGCCTGCAACTCGGTCAGGATGTCGGGCGGCAGGACGCTTCTTGCTGCTTGCGGCAGGGTATCGTCCGTGGCGACGTCGTAGAGGCCGACCAGAGACGGGCTGAGCGTCTCGATATGCAGGCCGCCGTCGCGGTCGAGCCGGAACAGGGCCAGCCCGTCCACCGATTGATGCACGAAACCGCGCAGCCATGCTTCGCTCTGGGCGAGGCTTGCGGTGCGGTCGGAAACGCGCCGTTCCAGCTCGCTGCTCAGAAGCGCTTCAGCCGCCACCGCGGCCTGCCGTCGGGTTTCCAGCCGGTCCAGCCTGCGTCCGTCGAGAAGGATCTGGATCACCAGCGGCACGATCGTGCAGATCACCATGGCGGCCATTCCTGCATTGAGCGTGATCACCCCGGCGCGTTCGCCGCGCAGCAGCAGGAAGCCGGCGGCCAGCGGGATCGTCACCACCAGCATGATCTGCGCCCGGGATGCGCGCGCGCTGGGTCTGCCCGACATCAGCATCGGCAGCCAGCCGTGTTCCGGCTCGATGGCGAAGCTGACCAGAAACAGGACGAACAGGCCGAGCGCCGTATGCGGCGACATATGTTGGGCGATACCGAGGATGGAGACCGGATCGACGTCGTAAGCGTAGAAGATCAGTGTGAGGCCGGTCAGCGTGAGGCCGACCAGCGACATCGCCGTGAGAACCTGACGCCGGCGGCGCCAGTTGCTGGTCATGGCGAGCATGCCGGACGAGAACAGGATCAGGCAGGCGGCGCTGCTGCCGGCGATACGGACCGGATGCCCGTTCGAAACCGGCCGCAACCCGCCCAGCAGATAGGCGGAGAGCGGATCGTCGAACCCGAGCAGGCGCAGAAAGCCGAGCGCGGTGGCCAGGATGAGCAGCCCCAGGGCGAAGGCTGCGGAGGCGCGGCGGCGGCCGGCCCGCAGCAGCGCCAGAGACGAGCCGCACAGCAGCAAACCGATCGCCGTGGTCGGCGCCATCAAAGGATGCGGCAGGGCTGCGTGCCGGCCGAGCGCCAGGACAAGCCATCCGAGCAGCGTGAGCGCCCCCAGCAGCGCCGCGAACAGGCTGCCCAAACGAACCGCCCATCCGAGAGCGATCCGGGTCCGACGATCAATGCGATCCTGCATGCGTTTCCGGATGATTTGTTTCGTTTTCTTCCCGTAGTTCAGTTCGATCCGCAACTGTACCGGGCATCCTGGCGCGCAACCCGGATCGGCTTTCTGCGCGGGGCATCGATCGCCAGGGCGCCGGCGATTGCCAGGGGCGCGACCAGCATCAGGTTGTATCGGGTCTGGTTCACGGCTACGGCAGCGTTGACGAGCAACATGAACCATGCCGGCAGGGCAACCAGCAGGAAACGGCGTGCCGGCAGTGACGGGACGGTTCCGACGCTGCGGCGTAAGGCACGGATCGTCACCGCGACCAGGGGGATGGAGAGAACGAAGCCCCACCAGTGGTCCACGAACAGCCCGCGCAGAAACAAGGGCAGGGTGACGGCCAGATGCCAGCCGATCTGGTGCAGCGGATCGGCCAGCAGGAAGTGCCGCACCAGATAGGCGCCGTGATGCGCCCAGCCCCCGGCCCGATGCAGCGTGTCCTGCAGCATCGGGCCGATGCCGATGGCATAGAAGCTGTTCGGATGATCGTCCCAGCCGAAGCGATCGCAGGCGTGTCGGCCGAACAGGAGGCTACCGAGGCCGTTGCCGTCCGGCATCCAGCAGACGAAGGACCGGCCGTATTCGCGCCAGTCCATGCTGTTGAACGAAAGCCGCTGCACGAAGGTGTGCGAGGCGTAGCCGAAGGTGAGCGACGCTCGGTGCATGACGGCGGCGTTGCGGCCGACCCAGGCGGCGACCGGGAGAACGGCGCCGATGGTGAACACCAGGGCGGGCTTCCGGGCGGATTCGTGACGGAAGGCGGCGCCCATGGCGGCGAGGATCGACACGCCCGCCAGAAGTTCGAAGGCGGGTCGTGCCAGCGTGGCGAAACCGAGCGCCAGTCCGGCGCCGAGGGCCCAGCGGCCTGCACGCCATCCGGGCAGGGTCGCGGCGACCGCGCAGCTCTGCGCGAGCACGACCAGGAACAGGCTGATCGTTTCCGTCATCATGTAGTCGACGGACAGCAGCAGCAGCGGGGCGGTGGGCAGCAGAAGAAGCAAGGCGATCCAGCCTGTGCGCGGCCGGCCGATCCGGCTGCCGAGCCACCAGACCATCCAGAACGTCGCCGCCAGCATGGCGAACTGCACCGGGCGCATCGGGCCGGTGTCGCGCGTGCAGCCCGCGGCGTCGCCGCCCTGCGCGACGAGGCAGTCGGTGCTGGCGGCGAACGAAGGCGACACCGAGGCGGCGGCGGCCAGGAGGGCCGGATAAAGCGGGGTGAAGCGCATGCCGGACGGGCGTTCGGTCCGGTCGTTGCCACCGGCGAAGAAGAAACCGTCGGTGAAGCGGTGATGGTGGCGCAAATCGAAGGCGATGCCGAGATAGAAGCGCTGGTCGTAACGGTCGAGCGGCTGCACGCGGTCGCCGCGCCAGCACAGGGCGAGAACGACGACCACCAGAAGCAGGGCCAGGATCGGGAACCGCATGCGCACGGCGTTCATTTAGGCGTGTCCCGGCGTGGTGGTCCAGAAGCGGCGCCGGGATCCGACGGTGCTGGAACCGGGCGGAACGGCGTGAGATGATACGCGACGGCGCGTACATGGGTGTATCGGCGGAAGGGAATCGAGCATGGCGGCGCGCCGGCTTCGCGATGGCGAGCTGTCACTTTGGTTCGAGACGATGCGCGGCGTGCGGCCGCTGCGTCCCGGGGCGATGCCGAAAGCGGCGGAAACGCCGGCTGCTGTATCTCCCAAGCCCGATGCTCCGGAGCCCGCACGGGTCGCGATGCGCGTGCCGGCGCCGAGAGTCCGGCCAGCCGACCCTTTCCTGGTGATCGGCGAGCGTCAGGGCGGGCTGGACGACACGAGCTGGCGTATGCTGGGCAACGGCAAGATGCGGCCGCAGCGACGGCTCGATCTGCACGGGCGCCACGCGGAAACGGCGTTCGGGCTGCTGCACGGCTTTCTGTTGCGCGCGCATGCGGATCGTCTGCGCTGCGTCGAGATCATCACCGGCGCCGGGAGCGGGCCGGAAGGCGGCATCCTGCGACGCGAACTGCCGCACTGGCTGGCACGGGCCGATCTGCGTCCGCTGATTCTGGCGGCGGTGCATCCTCATGCCCGCAATGTCGGTTCGGTGCGGCTATTGTTGCGGCGCCGTGCGCCGTGAAGAGGGCGGTCGGCACACTCCGTCTGGTGCTGGGCGATCAGCTTTCCGACGATCTGTCGGCTCTGGACGGGCTCGACCCCCGTCGCGACGTGGTCGTGATGGCGGAGGTGGACGACGAGTGCACCTATGTGCGGCACCACGCCAAGAAGATCGTTCTGGTGCTGTCGGCGATGCGGCATTTCGCGGCGCGGCTTCGCGATCGCGGTGTGACGGTGCGCTACACGGCGCTCGACGACCCGGACAACACGCATGCGATCGAGAGCGAGATGCGGCGCGCGATCGCGGCGCTGAAACCGGAACGCGTGATCGCGACGGCGCCGGGCGAATGGCGTCTGATGCAGATCATGAGCGGCTGGCACGAACGGCTCGGCCTGCCGGTGGAGGTCCTGGACGATACGCGTTTCCTGTGCGGGTTGCGGGAATTCAGGCACTGGGCGGGAAGCCGCAAGCAGCTCCGCATGGAGTTCTTCTATCGCGACATGCGACGCCGCTACGGCATTCTGATGGACGACGACGCACCGGTGGGCGGGCGCTGGAACTTCGATCACGACAACCGAAAGCGTATGCCGGGCGGGATCGTGCCGCCGGAGCCGCCGCGCTTTCCGCCGGACGAGATCACGCGGGCGGTGATGGCGCTGGTGGCGGCGCGGTTCGGCGACCATTTCGGCGAGCCGGACGGGTTCGATCTGCCGGTGACGGCAGAGCTGGCGGCGCTGGCGCTGGATCATTTCGTCAGCGAGCGGCTGGCGGATTTCGGCGACTGGCAGGATTTCATGCGTACCGGAGATCCGGTGCTGTTCCATGCGCTCGTCTCAACCTCGCTGAATTGCGGGCTGCTGACACCGCTTTCCGTTTGCCGCGCTGCGGAAAATGCGTATCGCGACGGGGTGGCGCCGTTGAACGCGGTGGAAGGGTTCGTCCGCCAGGTGCTCGGATGGCGCGAATACGTGCGCGGGCTTTATTGGCTGCATATGCCGGATTACGCACGGCGCAACGCGCTGGGCGCGGTGCGCCGGCTGCCTTGGTTCTTCTGGTCCGGCGAGACGCGGATGAACTGCATCGGCAACGTGGTTCGCGACACCAGGGAGAATGCCTACGCGCACCATATTCAACGCTTGATGGTGATCGGCAATTTCGCGCTGCTGGCCGGGCTCGACCCGGATGCGGTCGATGAATGGTTTCTGATCGTCTACGCCGACGCCTACGAATGGGTGGAGATGCCCAACGTGCGCGGCATGGCGTTGTTCGCCGATGGCGGCATCATGGGATCGAAGCCGTATGCGGCGTCCGGCGCCTATATCGACCGGATGAGCGATTACTGCGCCGACTGCCAGTATGCGGTGAAAGAGTCCACCGGGCCGCGCGCGTGTCCGTTCAACGCCCTGTACTGGGATTTCATCGCCCGCCATTCGGACCGTCTGTCGGCCAATCCGCGTATGTTCATGCCGGTGCGGAGTTGGGCACGCATGGCGCCGGCCAAGCAGACGGCCTTGCGTGAACGGGCCGCTGATTTTCTCGATGCCATGGACCGCGGCGATCTGGTCTGACATTCTGCAACGATCAAGCGTGGAGCTGGTCGGATGGCGGAAGAAGCAGGCGAGGACTCGCCGCATCTGGACGAGCAGGAGAAGGAACAGGCGCGCAAGACCGCCGTGGTCGGCTCGCTCGTCATCCATGAGGTGGTGCGCGAGCAGGGCGAGAAGGAGCTGGGGCGCTCCTTCAACGGTTTGGCCTGGTCTGGTCTCGCCGCAGGACTTTCGATCGGCTTCTCCTTCGTGGCGCAGGCCTACATCAAGGCCGGCCTGCCGGAAGCGCCCTGGGCGCGGCTGGTGGATGGGTTCGGCTACAGCCTGGGCTTCCTGATCGTCATCCTGGGCCAGCAGCAGCTTTTCACCGAAACCACGCTGACGGCGCTGATTCCGACCCTGGTGAGCCGGACGCTGCGCGATGCCGGAGCGACGCTGCGTGTCTGGGGGATCGTCCTGGCGGCGAACCTGATCGGCACATTCATCTTCTCATGGATCCTGTCGCGGCACGGCGTGGTCTCACCCGAGGCCTTCGAGGCGATGAAGAGCATCTCGGCCAAGCTCATGTCGCATTCGTTCGGGCAGACGGCGATGCTGGCCGGCGCGGCTGGCTGGCTGATCGGCTTGATGGTCTGGCTTCTGCCCGGTGCCGGCCCGTCACGGCCGATCATCATCATCGTGCTGACCTATGTGGTGGCGCTGTGCGAGTTCCCGCATGCGATCGCCGGATCGGTGGAGGGCGCGTTCGGGGTGTGGATCGGCCAGGCGAGCGTGTATGACTATTTGTGGCGTTTCTTCGCGCCGACCATGCTGGGCAACGTGATCGCCGGAACGGCACTGGTGGCGCTGCTGAACCATGCGCCGGTGCTGGACGAGCTGAAGCGCGGCAAGGACGGCAAGAAGAGCTAACGCTCCAGCACGGGCATGGCGGGGCGACGCTGCGCCCAGCCTTCCCGGGCGAGTTCCGGCGTGGCGTGATCCGCGTCGGGGTAGCCGAGGCAGAGATAGGCGATGAAACGCCAGGATTCCGGCACGTCCAGGATCGCGTTCATGCGGTCCGGCGCCAGGATCGACACCCAGCCCAGGCCGACACCTTCCGCCCGTGCCGCCAGCCACAGCGTGTGGATCGCCAGAACCGCGGAGAAGCTGGTGGTTTCCGGCATCGTGTGCCGGCCGAGGCCGCGGCCTTGCGCAGGCTCCGGTTCCGCGAACACGGCGAGATGCAACGGGGCGCGGTCCAACCCGGCGAGTTTAAGCCGGGCATAGCGTGCGGCATCGTCGCCGGTCCGGGCGGCGAGGGCGTCGGCGTTGCAGCGCGCGAATTCAGCGCGGACGGCCTCGCGCGCCGGCCGGCTGCCAACACGCACGACGCGCCAGGGCTCGCTGAGGCCGACGGACGGAGCCAGACGGGCGGTGTCGAGCAGGGTCTCGATCAGGGCATCCGGCAGCGGATCGGTCCGGAAATGGCGCACGTCGCGTCGCCACACGAACAGGTCGTGCAACTGTGCCCGGAAGCGATCGTCGAACGCGGGCGGGGTCATGCGAGGCTCCACCGGTGGAAACAAAAGGCGAGATCGAGGGTGAGCAGCATGGCGACGAGCAGCACGCAGGCGCGGCGATAAACGACCAGGGCGCGACGGATGTCGGCAGCCGTGCAGTCGGCGCGTCCGTCGCCCATCCAGTGATCCGTTACGATCACGCCGTGATAGGCACGAGGGCCAGCGAGGCGCAGACCGAGCGCGCCGGCCATGGCGGCTTCCGGCCAGCCGGCGTTGGGCGACCGGTGCCGGCGCGCATCGCGGAGTACCGCGCGGATCGCGTTGCCGGTGCGTTTCGGCGCCGTGAGAGCGAGCAGCAATGCGGAGAGCCGTGAGGCGGGGAGGTTCACCAGATCGTCCAACCGGGCGGCGGCCCAGCCGAAGGCCTCGTGTCGTGCCGTGCGGTGGCCGATCATACTGTCCGCCGTGTTGACGGCCTTGTAGAACACGATCCCGGGCAGGCCGAACAGCGCACACCAGAACAGCGGCGCTACCACGCCGTCAGAGAAGTTCTCGGCCAGGCTTTCGATTGCGGCGCGCGACACGGCGGGCGCGTCCAAAGCCTGCGCGTCCCGGCCGACGATCATGGAAACCGCGTGCCGGCCGGCGGCGATGCCGAGGTCGAGCCCGTCCGCCACAGCGCGTACATGGGTGAACAGCGAGCGCTGCGCGGGCAGGGTGGCAGCCAGTACGCCGAGCACGACGATCGATGCAGCATGCGGAAGAAACGCGGCGGCAGCCTTCGTCACCAGCAGAGCGGCGCCGGTGGGAAGAACGACGATCAGCCCCGCCGATACGACGCCCGCGATACGACGACGTGCCGGAGCGGCTGCGTCGTCGTTCAGGCCACGGTCCAGCCGGCCGATCCATGCACCGATCCAGCCGACAGGGTGGCCGATGAGGCGGTATAGGGTGGGCGGGTAGCCGGTTGCCGCTTCCACGAGGGCTGCGATCGTCGCCACCAGGGGAGGTTGGATCATGGAGCGTTCGAAACCGTGCGGAACCGTGCGGGCATGGTGAGCGCGCTCCCTAGCACGGCAGCCGCGGCGGTGCATGGCGGGCGGTTGATCGCAGCACAACGCGCCTTTCCGGATGCGCCCCTGCCTTGGATCGACCTCTCCACGGGAATCAGCCCGTTCGCCTATCCAATCGGCGCGATTCCGGATACGGCGTTCCACCGTCTGCCCGAACCGGAGCAGGAGGCGGCGCTGCGTGCGGTCGCGGCTCGTGCCTATGGCGCGCCCGATGCGGATCATGTGTGTCTGGCGCCGGGCTCACAGATGCTGATCTCGCTGCTGCCGCGTCTGCTGCGCTGCCGGCAGGCTTGCGTGCTGCATCCGGGCTATGCCGAGCATGAGCACAGTTGGCGTCAGGCCGGGGCGGACATGCGCCGGGCTGGAACGGCCGAGGCGCTGCACGATGCCGCCGCCGCGGATACGGTTCTGGTGCTGTGCAACCCCAACAATCCCGATGGGCGGCGGGTCGACAGAGGTGGCCTGGAGGCGCTGGCGGAACGCTGCCAGCGGATCGGAGGCTGGCTCGTGGTGGACGAGGCCTATGCCGATCTGGAGAACGGCGTTCCGCCTGCGGCTTCGATGCTTGCCCGTTTCGAGCGGGTGGTGGTGTTGCGGTCGCTCGGCAAGAGCTATGGTCTGGCTGGGGTGAGGTTCGGTGCCCTGCTGGCCCAGCCGTCTGTGGTGGCTCAGATGGCGGCGTTGCTCGGGCCCTGGCCGGTTTCCGGTGCGGCGCTGATTCTGTCGACGCAGGCGCTCGCCGACGGACGCTGGCGCGAGGCGGCGGCCGAACGAGCCTGCCGGGAGTCGCGTCGGCTGGAGGCGCTTCTTGTCGACACCGGTATGACGGCGGTCGGGGGTACCGCGCTGTTCAGGCTGGCATCGGTGCCGGATGCGCAGAAACGCTGGAGGCTACTGGCTGGAGCGGGACTCCTGGCGCGCCGGTTCGAGGACCACGCCGACTGGCTGCGCTTCGGTCTGCCGCCGGACGAGACGGCCTGGACCAGGCTGCGGCACGCCTTGTCTAATCGGTGACGATCCTGTTCCGGCCGTCTGCCTTGGCGCGATAGAGCAACCGATCGGCACGCAGCAGCAGACTGTCGAGGTCGTCCTCCGGCAGCAGCATCGTCAGTCCGAACGAACACGTCACCGTGATTTCCTTGTCTTCGATCGCGATCGGCGCGGCGACGATGGCGTCGCGTATTCTGGACAAGCGATCGGTCTTGTCGTCTGGCCCGACCAGGAGGAACAGGAATTCTTCTCCGCCGTAGCGGCCGGCGCATTCTTCGCCTTGCACGGCCTTTGACATGCGCGCGGAAACCTGTCGCAAGGCGGTATCGCCGCCGAAATGGCCATAGCGGTCGTTGATGGATTTGAAGTGGTCGAGGTCGGCCATCGCCACCGCCAGCCCCTGTCTGCGGGTCGGATCGTTGAGAATATCCTTCAGCATGATGGTGATGGTTTCCCGGTTCAGCAGCCCGGTGAGATCGTCGCGTGCGGCTTTCGCCTTGAGGGCGATATGAGCTTCGGCGATTTCCGCCGTGCGGAGGCGCACGAGCTCTTCGAGCTGACGCTGGCGTGCCATCAGGTATCGGATGCGCAGACGCCAGACGATGGTGGCGATGACGATTACCGCGAGTGCGATCAGGCTGCGGAACCACCAGGTCGCCCACCAGGGCGGACGCACGAAAAGCGAGAACGATACGGGGGCCGACGAGAGATGGTGCGACGGTTCGAATGCCTGGACGCTGAACGTCAGATGGCCGGCGGGAAGAAATGGATAGCGCACGGTCGTATCGGCCGTCTCGACCCAATCCTTGTCGACGCCCTGTAGCTTATATCGAAAGCGGATCGTATCGCCGAGCGCGTAGTTCAGTGCGCTGAAATACACCGTCAGCCGTGCGTGCGACCACGGGATCGACGTGCTCCGAAGCGGGAGTCCGTCCAGATGGATGGCGGTGATGACCGGATGAAGATCGATCTCTCGGAAGATCGCCATCGGGTCGAGCAGATGGGACAAGCCATGGCCGGTACCGAACCAGAGCGTTCCGTCGGGATCGGCCAGCATCGATCCCTCATTCAGATCGTCGGATACGAGACCGTCCTGCGCGCCGATCTGACGCCAGTCCCGACCGTTCCAGACATCGACGCCATGGTCGCTGCCGATCCAGATCCAGCCCCGCGTGTCCCGGACCGCAGCGAACACCTGGCTGGAGTTTGCCGGGTGACCGACCGGAACCATCCTCGAGGCCTTGCCTCCTGACAGGAAGAGGCGCTGCAACCCGTCCTTGTCACTGCCGATCCAGATCTCGTCCCGCGACACGGACAGCACGACCCGGGGTGCCCGCGCGATCGGTTTCTGGACCACTTCAGGGGCAAGACGCCCCGCAGGATCGATCCGAAGCAGGGCGCTGTCGATGCCGGCGAGGATCATTCCGTCAGGATCGACGGCGAAAGCGCGAACATGGCCGTGCGTTCCCGGTACAGGCGCGGGAGGTTCCGGCGAAGCGGCATCGGCATCCGGGATGCGGAACATGCCGTCTCGCGTCGCCATGAGAAGCGATCCGTCCTTGCCGATCGCCATCGTGTCGACGACGGGAACAGCGAACGAGGCGTCGATCCGCCCGGTTCCCGGATCGTAGCGGCGCAGCAGCCCGGCAAGGTTGGCTGCCCAAACCCAGCCTTTGTCCGTAACGGCGACGGCGTAGCTCGCGCCGGCGAGCGGCGGACGAAGAACGCGTTCCATTCCCGACGCCGCGATCCCGTCGATGCCCGCTTCGGTGGCGACCCAGAGCGGTTCGCCTTCCCGCCGATCCATCTGCCAGCAGACGTCGTTCGACATGCCGTCATTCGCGGACCAGTTTTCCCAGTCGCCCGATCCGATCGCCCGAAACAGCCCCTGGCCGCGAATGGCCAGCCAAAGCGATCCGTCCCGGTCGTAGGTGATGGCGGCGATCTCGCCGTCGGCAAGACCGTGACTGCGATCGATCTTCTGCCAATGTCCGTGATCGAAGATCAGCAGGCCGGACGGACCTTGCGTGACGATACGGCCGCGTGGATCCTCGGCAATGTCGAGGCGATACGTGCGTCCGATGAAGCGTCCGATGCCGCCCGGGATCGCGGTCTCGCTGAAGTCGGTCTGGCCGGCGCGATGCTCGAGCAGGCGCTCGGGCGAACGCGCCCAGAGCGTTCCTGCATGATCGACCAGAAGGGCCAGCCAGGCATGAGGCTCCAGCCCCTCATGGGGACCGAAAACCGAAACGTCACCGCATCGATCCGTGCCGGCTGCTATCGGCCCTGTCTTGCAATGCAAACGGCAGATCGTGCCGTTGGCGCAGCCGAGCCACACCGTTTCTCCGGCAGTCGCGACGCCCGTGATCGTTCGCAGCGCAGGATACCGAGCGAGCAGGGCGCTCGATAGAAGAAGGCCCGAAGCGGGGCTGCCGGACGCGCGGGCGATCCACAAAGCGTGGTTCGAAACAACGAGGAAATCGTTGCCGAAGATCGCGGTGCGCACGCCGGAGTCGCTGTCTGCCGGTTCGACGCCCGGTACCGCTGTGAAGACCGGGTCGAGCTGGTCTTTTGCCACGAAGACCTGACCGGCCTGAATCAAGAAAATATGCCCGTCGGGCGTGAGCCGCACATCTTGGCTGACGCCTCGCTCGGGAAGATGGTTCGCCCTGGCATAGCGTTCGAAAGTGTGCCCGTCGAAACGGTAGACACCGTTATCCGTGCAGACAAGAATGAAACCCAGCCTGTCCTGCGCAACGCATGACGTGCCCAGGCTGACCAGTCCTTGATCCGCTCCGTAGACTCGGAAAACGGATTGCTGTGCCTGCGCGACACCCACGTCGCACAGCAACCCGATCAGAAGAAACACACGGAGAATTCGGTTCCAGACGATCACCGGATGAAACCTGGACTGGACGGCATCGCCTTCGACGTTCCTTCGAGAACGGCGGAGCTTAACCCGCCTTTCTCAAGGAACGGTTACCGAAGTTCGAGTAGACGGTCAGGCGCCATGCGGTCTGGACGCGTCGGGGGGGGCGTTCGTGTTAGTGCCAGGCTTGATCGGCGCGGTCGGTACGGGGGCTACCTGTTCCTTCACCTGATTGGGCTCGTCCTTGAGCCGCTCCGACGGAGGTATCGTCTGATGCTCGGTCGGAGCGGGCTGGTTCGCGTTGCCCTTGTGCCGGGTCTTGTGCGAGGTGGAGGCGACGCCTGTCCTGTCGTTCGGCTGCGCATGGGCCGTCACGGGAAGCACCGCAGCCAGGAAGAGCGAAGCGGCGGCACAGGGCAGCAACCGCGAGGTGGACAGGGTCGGCATCGTGAAACTCCTTGGCGACGGCGAGCCTGACGGGCTCGAAATCAGTCGGCCGTTTCGGTAACGACTACGAGGGGCTTCGGTTCTGCATAATGGATACGGTTGCACGCGGAGTCTGTGCCGGATGAGTGAGATCGGCTTCTACCATCTGACCCGGACCACGGCGGAGGATGCTCTCCCGGCGCTGCTTGGCCGCACCTTGCAGGCCAGCAAACGGGCTGTCGTGCGTTGCCGGGATGACGCACGGGTCGCGGCACTGGATGCAGCGCTCTGGCGTGCGCCGGAGCCGGTCTGGCTGCCGCATGGCACGTCCGCGACCGGCGATGCAGACATCCAGCCGGTGTGGATCACGGCGGACGAGGACGTGCCGAACGGCGCCAGCTTCCTGTTCCTGCTCGATGGCGTCGCGCAGCCGGCAGGAGCGCTGTTCGAGCGTGTGTTCGACCTGTTCGATGGCAACGATCCAGAGGCGGTGGCCGAAGCGCGTTTGCGCTGGAGTGCTGCCAAGGCCGACGGAGCGACACTCGCCTACTGGCGGCAGGAGCCCCGGGGCTGGACCAGGGCTGCATGACGCAACCGCCGGTGGCCGTCCGGGTTTGATCCTTGTTCGAACAAGGAGTGGCGGCAATGAACGACACGAAAAAGAATCCCGGCGAGCGGGACGAGCGGCAGGGTCCGGGTGCCGACAAGGGCGTGCCGGACGATGCGCAGAAGGGCGAAGCGAAGGGCTTGCCGCATTCTGACCGGGAGGACACCGAGAAGGCGGTCCATCGCGATGCGTGAGCCGCCGATCCGTCTGATCCGTCTCGGTGACGGCGTGCAGGTTCCGTGTCTGGGGCAGGGCACCTGGAGAATGGGCGAAGATCCGTCACGCCGCAAAAGCGAGATTGCCAGTCTGCGCGCCGGAATCGAATGCGGCATGACACTGATCGACACGGCGGAGATGTATGGCGACGGCGCATCCGAGGAACTGGTTGGGGAAGCGATTGCGGGCGTGCGCGACCAGGTGACGCTGGTGACCAAGGTGTTGCCGTCACATGCCGGGCGGCGCGAGGTGGCGTCCTCGTGCCGGAACAGCCTGCGTCGGCTTGGCGTCGAGCGGATCGACGTCCTGTTGCTGCACTGGCGCGGTGCGACGGCACTCGCCGAAACGGTGGAGGCATTCGAAACGCTGCGTTCGGAAGGGCTGATCGGCGCCTGGGGCGTATCGAATTTCGATGTGGACGACATGGCGGAACTGGGCGAGATCGCGCCACCGGGACGCTGCGTGACCAATCAGGTTCTCTACAACCTGGAGTATCGCGGCATCGAGTTCGATCTTCTGCCGGACGCGGGCAGCGCCTTCATGCCCGTGATGGCGTATTCGCCGGTCGGGCAGGGCGGCGCATTGCTGCGTTCCGCGGCTCTCCGCGCGGTCGCCGAACGTCAGGATTGCACGCCGGCGCAGGTGGCGCTGGCATGGACGCTGCGTTTGCCGAATGTTCTGGCGGTTCCCAAGGCCGGGACGGTGGCGCACGTTCGGGAGAACGCCGCGGCTACCGCGATCGCGTTGACGCAGGAGGATCTGGCAGAACTCGATCGGGCGTTTCCGCCGCCGCGCCGAAAGCAGTCTCTCGCCATGTTGTAGGGGCCTGGAACTGGCTAGCGGGGCTGGCGTCCCGACGGGGCGGCATCCTATCGTAACACGGTTCCGGCATACGGCTCGCTTGAAAGGAATCGCTTGACCCTGGTGATCCTGATCGGGCTTGTGGTGATCGGGATCGTCCACGCGGGGCGAGGGGTTCTGGCATTGACCCTGCCGCGACGTACCGTCCCGACCGGTCGCAGGGCTGTCCTGCCCTTGTGTGGCGTCGCCCTGTCCGTCCTCGGGCTGATCGCCGGCTGGTCGGCGGGATTGCCCGTGCCAGTTGGTTATGCCGGCGGAGAGGGTGGGCTTGCCCTTGGACCGATCGGCGGCGTGTTCGCCCTTGTTCTGTTCGCGATCGCCGCGTGGTCGGATGCGGACGCTCCAGCTGACGCGGATGCGCCCTGGCGTGATCTGCGCGTCGCGGCCATTCTGCTGGCGCTGATCGCCGGCGACGCTTTTCTGCTCGGTTGCGGTGCGTGTTTGGCGGTTCTTCTGCCGACGCGTCTGGCAGGGCGGGGTGCCGGACGCAACGGCGTGCTGTCTGCCTTCGCGATTGCCGGTGCGTGCGTGCTCCTTTGCGTTCCTGCGGCCTCTACCGGCGGTCTGTTGGCGGACCCGGGCTTTGTTCTGCTGCGCGCTGCCGGCGGCCGAACCGGGCCAGCGCTGCCTTTACTGGTGGTTACGGCCGTGGCGCCTCTGCTGGGACTATGGCCGGCGCAAGGCGGATTCCGGCATCGCTGCGCTTTCTCACGCCCATGGGTTGCTCTGTGCGGCGCGTTGCTGGGCCAGTTTCTTCTGCTGCGTTTGCTGCTCGATCTGGCCGGCCCGGCGCCGACCGCGTGGTGGGGAGGCGCCCTGTCGGCACTCGGCGCGTTCGGCGCGGTTCGCGCCGGACTGTCGGCACTGGCCGACCAGCGTGCTGCCGGCGTGGTGGGTCGGGTTCTTTCGGTCTGGAACAACCTGTTCGTGGTTGCCGTCGGTTTCTGTTTGTTGGCTCGTGCGAACGATCTGCCCGTTCTGGCTGGAACGGCATTCGATGCGGCCATGCTGGTGTCGCCGACCGTGTTGCTCGGCGGTTTGGCGAGTCTGGGATTGGTGCAGGCGATGGAATGCGAAGCCGGATCCGGACTCCTGTCGCGCCTGGGCGGTCTGATCCGGTCGATGCCGTTCGCCTGCGCGCTGGTATCTGTGCCGTCGATGTTGCTGATGGCCGCTCCGCCCGGCACCGGGTTTTCCGCCCTCTGGCTGCTGATGCATGTGATTCTGGCATCGCCCTTGCCGACACCGGGCGGCATCGCCGTCTTCACGTTCTGCGGTCTTTTGATGATCTTCGGTGCGGCGGCGCTTGCGGCGGCGAGCCTGCTTCGTTTGGGCTCGATCGCGGTGCTGGGGCGGCCGCGCACGCCGCGTGGCGCTGCCGCGACGGATCTCGGCCGCGCGGCTGCGCGTCGCTATGGGCCACTTCTGGCGGTGCCTGTTTTCGCGGGGCTGGTGCCGGGGGCGTGGCTGTTTCTGGCGGCGGGGCGGGCGGACAGCAATGCCATTCTGGGCGGAGAAGGCCCGCGCCATAAGCTGTTGGTTCTGCTGTCCCCGGCAGGAGGCGGGATGCTGGCGCCGTTGCCGATCGCGCTGATTCTGATGCTGGGCGGGGTTCTGGCCGTGCTTTTAGCGCGCAACCTGAGTCTGCATGCCGAACGGCCCGCCCGCGCCTGGGAGGACGGGGCGCCTCCGCCGCCGCCCTGGCTACCGTTCGGGGATCCGGCCACGCAGATCGCGCCGTCGACGCTGGGGCTGGCATTGAGACAAGCGCTGGTCTTGCCGGAACCACGTCCGCGCGGTTGGGGGTCGAACCGGCTCGGCGCGATCCGGTTGCGACGCTGGATCGTCCGGTCGCGCTCAGGGGGCGAACGGTTCCGGTCGGCGCTGGAACGTCATGCGCCGCTTCTCGGCCTGATCGTGCTCGGGGTCGGCTTGGTTCTGGCAGCATCCGGGGCGTTCGGCGCGAGCGGGTCACGATGAACCAGCTCGCCGTTCTGGCTCTCGGCTCCGCCGCGCTCCTGTCGCACATGATCCTCGTTCTGCTGACGGCCCCTTTGCTGGCCGTGCGATTGGGGCCGATTGCGGGTTGGTGGACACTGGCCGGGTGGCGTGGCTGGGTGGCGCGGCCTTTCGTGCTGCTCGGTGTCCAGGCCGGCCGCGAACCTGTCCGGTTCGAAGGCGGGTCTGTGGTGCCGCGTTGGGTGCCCGTTCTGTCGCTATCGTTCACCGGTTGCGCCGCGCTGCTGGTGCCGTCCTTCTTGCGTGGGATGCTGGACTGGCCGCTGTCGGATCTTGTTCTGGTGCTTGGACTTCTGACTGTGTCGCGTGGCGCCTGGCTGGCGTCGGCCGCCGATGGCGGATCGGCTGCGTCGGGTCTGGCGGCGGTGGGCGGCATGGTGGACGCTCTGCTGGCGCTGCCGGGACTGGTTCTGTCGGCGGCTGTTCTCGTCTCGTCGTCCGGCGGCGCAGGGCTGGACGCGATGCTGAGCGGCCAGCATGGCCTGGCCGGGCCGGGTGCGCTGGCGTGCGTCGCCGCAATGGCGCTGGCGGCGCTGGCGTCCGGCGGGCGTGACGCGGCACTGTCGCAAACCTTGTCCGGGCCGGACCTGGTACTGTTCCGGCTCGAGGGCGGATTGCGACGTTTGGTGTGGGTCGATCTTCTGGGGGCCTTGGCGTGGCCGGGAAGCGTGGCATCGGCCCAATCCGGCCCGCTGCAGTGGATGCTGGCGCTGATCTGTTGGTTGCTGCGGCTCGGGCTGGCGCTGGCTATCTTCGAAATCGTGGCGCGGCGTGCGGACGATACGGCCAGCCGGAGAGGCCTGGCCGCCTTGTCCCTGTTCGCCGCCCTGCTCGGACCGATCCTGTTTCTGGCCACGCAGGGCGCGGAATGAACGCACTGGCTGTGCTCCCGGCGACGGCACTACTGGTGTCGGCAGTATTCTGCGCCCGGCCGGCTGCAGACGGCACGATGCGTCGTTGGTTGTTGTTTCAGGGCGTGATGCTCGCGATCGCCTTGCTGTCCGCGGCGACGATACCGGGCTCCATGGTAGGCGTCGCGTTTCTCTGCGGGGAGTGCGTGTGGCTATGGCTGCGCGCCGCCCGGGGATGGGAGAAGCCGGAATCAGGCGGGATCTGGCCGATCGGCGCGGCTTTGGCCGCGGCCTGGATCGGGTTCCGGCTGCTGCCGTCCGGTTCTGGCTCCGCCGCCTCGCCGGTCTTGTCCGCCGGGTTGGGAATCGTCCTGTCCGGGGCGGTCGGGCTGGTGTTCGCGCGCTCGGAACGATCGCGCTGGGCGGCGCTGCTGACGGCGGGTCACGGTGCGCTGCTGATGATCTGTGTGTCGCCGGGCGGCGGCTGGCTGGCGTGGCCGATGGTGGTCGTGCCGCAACTCCTGTTCTTGCAGCGATTCTGCGCGCGTCCTGTCTGGAGCGATCCGGTATGAGCGCGTTCTGTCCGCCGGTCGTGTGGTTGCCCTTCGTGTTCGCGTTGCTGCCGATGGCGTTGCCGGAGGGCGTTTCCGCGCGTCGTCTCGCGGAAGCTGCCGTGCTGAGTGCGGTCCTGACGACGATACTGGCGGGCTGGGCGTCGTTGACGCCGAACGCCGTTCTTTGCGGTGCCGGGATCTTCTGGCGAAACGATCCGCTGGCCCGCACGGCGACCCTGCTGCCAGCTGTGAGCTGGCTGCTTGTGTCTCTGCGCGGTTTGCAGCCGGGTGAAACGGCGCGCCCGTCGAGCGCGCGCTGGCGTCGCTGGCCGGTGAGCGCGCAAAGCGTGGTGGCCTGCGCCCTCGCGTTCTGTCGGGCCGATTCGTTGGCGGTCTTGCCGCTTCTGTTGGGCGCGATGCTGCTGCTGGGACGCAGGGACGAGGCGAACGGGCGCGAAGTCCCGCTGGTCCTGGGTGCCGTGCCGGTGATGGCGGCCGGGACGGCGGTGCTGTCGGCGACGGGCGGAGCGCCGCGCTGGTCGTCGCTCGGCGGTAGCGGACACGTGCCGTCAGCCGGGTTGTTGCTGTTGCTTTTGCCGGTGCTACTGGTTTGCGCGTGGGGGTTTTTGCGACCCGTCCTGTTCGGACGCTCTAGCGTGTCGCGCGGGTTGTTGCGTGTGCTGTTGCTCGGCGTCGCCGTGTCGGTCTCGCTGCGCTGTTTGCGGGTGGAGCCGTTTCTGGCGCCGGTGGTGTTCGCGGCGGGGTTGGCGCTGGGCGTCCTGGCACTGCTGCTGATCCCGGCGCACCGGTCGCTGGCCGGACGCGTGTCGCTGACGGCCGCGTTGCAGGCCGGGATGGCGCTGGCGGCCGTGGCATCCGGCGGTCCGGGCGGTGTTGCCGCGGCGCTGATGCTGACGGGATTCCTCGCGCTGCTGCTGCCGCTGGTTCTGTCCGTGCCGTTGGATCGGAGCGGCGCCGGCTTGCGTTCCGGAGCGACCCTGGTGCTGATCGGCTTGCCGCCGTTCGGGCCTTTCGCCGCGTTCATGGTTCTGATGCTGCGTTTGATGGGCGATGGGCCGATCGGGGCTGCATTGCTGCTGCTCGGGGCGGCGGTGTCGGCTTTGTCCGTGCTGCAGGCCAGGGGGCGTGATCCAAGTCCGACGCTGCCCGGCGGCCGTTTCGGGATCTGGCCGGTAGCGGCGGCTTCGGTGCTGGCTGTGCTGCTTTGGCTCGGCCTGGCGATGCCGACCGGGCTTTCGGACTGTTTGCTGTCGATCGCGGGGGGAAACCGATGAGTGGCCGGTTGCGCGTTCCGGCCGCGACCCTGGTGCGCGGCGGCCGGCCGTCCGCGGCCTTGCCGTCGACGCGGTTCGAGTTGTCGGAAGCGGGCTGGGCCGATCTGGCCGAGCGGCTCGTGACCGACCCGCTGGCGGCGTCCGGGCTATGGTCGGATGGCGAGCAGGTTCATGTTCTGCTGCTGGAAGGCCCGGATGCGCCGTTGATCGCCTCGGGCCCGGTGGAGTCGAAGCGGTTTCTGGCCTTGTCGCCGATGCGGCCGCATCTCGCGGTACCGGAACGGATGGTGCGCGATCTGTGGGGGATCGAGGCGATGGGCGCGCGCGATCTGCGTCCCTGGCTTGATCATGGCGTCTGGGCGCAAACGGCGCCCCTGTCGAACCGTCCGGGACCTGTGGCGTGGCCGCCGGAGCCGCCCGAGTTCGTCTGGACCGAGGAGGACGAGCGCGCAGGGGCAATGTCCTTGCCGATCGGTCCGGTACAGTCGCTTCTGCGGGGTCCGGGGCAGATGCGCGTGGCCGTTTGGGGCGAGCATGTCAGGCGGCTGGAGAGTCTGCTCGGCGCGGGTCATCGCGGCGTGGCGCTGCGGCTGCGCGGCACCGATCCGGCGGAGGCCGCGCGTTTGGTGGGACGGATCGATGCCACGCGCTGCGTCGCCTACGAGGTCGCTTTCGCGCAGGCGGCCGAAGCAGCGTTCGGGTGGTCGATCGACGGCATCACGCGGGGGCTGCGAAGCGCGACGATCGCGCTGGAGCGGATCGCGAACAGGTTGCGTGCGGGCGGGCACGCGGCCAGCCGGGAAATCCTGCTGGATGCGTGCGCGGCGGCGTTCGGCAACAGGCTGATGCGGGGGGCGGTGGTGCCGGGCGGCTGGGCGAACCGGCCGCAGGAACGGGCGCTGGAGCATGTGCCGGAAGCGCTGACGCTGATCGAACGGCGTTTGTCGCGCGGCGGGCTGGGCGCCGAACTACGCCGCGATCTGGCAATCGTTCGTCGTGGAGCGAGTGCTTTGCTGCCTGGTCGCGAGGCCATTCCGGCGGTTCCGGACGGTGTGCGCGAGGGGCTCGGGACGGCGGACACGCTGGCCGGGCCTCTTTGGGTCTGGGTGCGGTTCGAAGGCGGTCGATTGACCGGGTGGCACGCGGTCGATCCGGCGCTGTCGCAGTTGTACGCGTTGGAGCAGACAGCTTCTGGAATGACGCTGGACGCGATGTTCGGCGAGATACGGCGGCGCGGCTTGTCCGTCGCGGGGGCGGATCAATGAACCGAGCCGGATCGGAGCGCGCGCCATGCTGTCGGTGATGCATGTGAGAGCCGGGGGGTGCGGCGGCTGCGCGCTGGAGGTCGAGGCGGTGTCGCTGCGGGAGGCGGGTTTGTCGCCGACCGATTATCCGCGCCATGCCGACGTGCTGCTGGTGAGCGGAGCGGCCGGGCCGGAGATGCAGCGGGCGGTGGAGGCGGCCTGGGCCGCGATGGCGGCGCCGAAGCACCTAGTTCTGGTGGGCGACTGTGCGATCGATGGCGGCCCGTTCAAGGGCGGCTATGCCGGGATCGACGGGTTCGGCGGGCGTTTGCCGGCGGTTCTGGCGGTTCCGGGTAGTCCGCCGCATCCGGCGGATATCCTGGCGGCGCTGCGGTCCTTGACGACTGCCCCGATCGTCGGCGAACCGGAGCCTACGGTGCAGACGCCGGCGTCGTCTGAACCGGAACCGGCTCGTCCGGCACCTCTTCCTGCAGCGCCTCGGCATCGGCTCGGAGACGATGGAAGCTCCGGTAGCTGAGCGGGATCATCGCCATGTAGATCAGGCCTGCAGCGGCCAGAGCCGCCCAGGGATCGGCCACCAGAACCGCGACAAACACGCCGATCCCGAGCAGCAGCGGTAGAACGACCTGGGCCGGCACCTTGAAGTTCTTGAAGCTCCAGAGCGGCAAGGTCGAGACGCTGAGAAAGGCCACGCCGATCAGGATCGGCGCCACCAGAAGCGGCTGATGAGACAGGGATTGCAGCCAGGGCAGACCGAGCTTGTTGGCCTCCAGCCCCAGGAACAACGGAAACAGGGCCAGCCCCGCACCGGCCGGGGCCGGAACGCCGGTGAAGAAATTGTTGCGATAGGAGGGCTGTGCCGGTTTCGGGCTGTCGTCGCCGAGACTGGCGTTGAATCGCGCCAGACGCAGCGCCATGCAGACGGCGAACATGATGCAGGGCAGGAAGCCGTAGCGACCGCCCTCGTGTAGCGACCAGAGATAGAGGATGAAGGCCGGGGCCACGCCGAAGCACAGGAAGTCGGACAGGCTGTCGAACTCCGCGCCGAAGCGGCTGGTGGCGCGCAACAGACGGGCGATGCGGCCGTCCAGCCCGTCGATGAAGCCCGCGATCACTAGCGCCACGCCCGCCTGACCGAAATGGCCTTCCAGCGCCGCGCGCATGCCGATCAGTCCGGAACAGAGCCCGATCAGGGTGAGGATGTTGGGGATCAGCCGGTTGAAGCTCTGCCCCCGGAAGCGCGGCCGGCGCGTACGCCGTCCGAGCTGTCGCAGCCTGCGCCGTCGCAGACGGGCCGCAGGGGAGAAACCCGGCTGGGACGGGATTTCAGAGGTGGGCAAGCACGGTCTCGCCGCCGACCATGGTCTGGCCAACACGGACGATCGGCACGATTCCCGGCGGCAGATAGAGATCGGTGCGGCTGCCGAAGCGGATGATGCCGAAGCGCTCGCCGGCGGCGAAGCTCTGGCCTTCGCGCGCATGGCACAGGATACGTCGGGCGATCAGCCCTGCGATCTGCACCACGGCCATGGTGCGGCCGTCCGGGAGGCGCAGCGCCAGGGCGTTGCGCTCGTTCTTGTCGCTGGCCTTGTCCAGGCTGGCATTGACGAACTGTCCCTTGTGGTAGGCGATCTTCGTCACCTCTGCCGCCACCGGCATGCGGTTCACATGCACGTCGAGCACGCTGAGGAAGATGGCGACGCGCCAGCGCGGCTCGGCGCCCAGCTCGAGTTCGGGCGGCGGGGCGACCTGCATGACCGAAACGATATGCCCGTCCGCAGGCGCGATGACGGCCGTGTCGTCAGCGGGCTGCACCCGCTCCGGATCGCGGAAGAAGTAGAAGCAGAACAGCACGAACAGGAAGGCGAGCACGCCGATCACACGGGCCGCCGTGTAGGGCAGCGCCAGACCGACCACTGCCACCACCGCGCCTGCGATGAGGAACGGCTTGCCTGCGGGATGCGGCGGCGCCAGCACGAGCTTGAAGGAATGGATGAGGGACATCGTGCCCGGTTAGTGAAGGCTTCACCTTTTGCGGTCAAGCTGGCCTTCCGGATGAAAGAGGGGCGCGGTGGACATGCTGCCAGCCGAAGCACGACAACCGCTGCCCATGGGGGCGTTTCTGGTGGACGAGCTGGGGCGTCTCGCCCTGGAGCGCGATAAGGTCGGCGGCTTCGCCTTTCGCTGGCGCGGCCGGCCGATGATGCTCGAGATCGTTCCCGATGCTAAGGGGGTACACGCAGAGCCGGCGGTGCGGACCGAGTGCCGGTTGCGCCTGACTGTCCGGATCGGCCGTATTCCGTCCACGGCACTGTCCGCAGAGCGCCGGCCCGAGGCTTTCGCCCTGTTGCGCGCCTTGCCCGACATGTTGCCGGAAGGCTGGGCGTTGTTTCTGCTGGCCGATCACGGGCTGAGATTGGTGGCGGAATACGGCCTGACGTTGCCGGCGGTGGTGGGCGAATTGCTGGTGCCCGCGACCCGGTTTTCCCTTGCGCTGGCGCCTTATCTCGATGTGCTCGAGGAATACGGGGTGGCGATGGAAGCCTGATCCACTGGGCCGATCCGGCCCATGGGCAACAGAACGCGCCGGGCGAAGATGCCGCCGAAGCGTCGCGACGTGCTGGCCACCGGCAGGGCGGCATGCACGTCCTTGACCGCTTCCACGATCAGCACGCCCGACAGGCGGGGTGAAAGATACCGGCCGGCCGTTTCGACCAACGGCGCTGCACGGCGCAAGGCGTCGACCGGCGGCATGAACAGACCGCCCCGGAGCGTTTCGATACGGAACAGGGACCGTCTGAGCAGCCGTTCGATTCGGCCGATCGAGCAAGGCGCGCCGTCGGCGAAGGGGGTGCCGTCATGGATCGCCCAGAGTCCGGTGCGATTCGGTACCACTATCAGCAGCCGCCCGTCGTCGCGCAGACAACGCGAGACGCCGCGTAGCAGCCGGGTGGCATCTGCGGTCTCGATCGCGTGCATCATCACCACGCGATCGAACGCGGCATCCGGAAACGGCAACGCGTCGTCCTGCACCAGAAGACGGGTGGATGTGGCGGCAGGATCGCCGGCAGCGGATGCCGCAGCCACGGCATCGACGCAGAGACGAGCCTGTTTGCGCCATAACGGCAGAAGCGGTGCGGCATATCCGAGGCCCAGAACGGTCTGTCCGGACAGGTTGGGCCAGATCCTGCGGGCAGAGCGTCGCAATGCGCGATGCGCGGTCTGGCCCAGACGGGTCGCGTTGAACGCCATCACGGCCTGGACGTCGTCGAGCATGCTCTCGATATAGCATGATGCCGGGCGATGCTCAGTCCCCACGGCGATTGTGAAGGAGCGCGCCATGACGACACTCAATATCCGCTCGATCCCGATCCTGTCCGACAACTATGTCTGGCGTCTGCGCGACACGGCGAGCGGGGCCGTCGCCGTGGTCGATCCCGCCGTGGCCGTGCCAGTGGTCGACGTTCTGGAGGCCGAAGGCGGCCGGCTGGATCTCGTGCTCCTGACCCATCACCATGACGACCATATCGCCGAGGCGAGACAGGTGGCGGAGCGGTTCGGCGCCCGGATCGTCGGTGCCGCCAGAGACGCTGCGCGCCTGCCGCCGCTCGATCTGGCGGTGGGTGGCGGCGACCGCTTCGCCTTCGGCGATCAGACCGTCGAGGTCATCGATACCGACGGGCACACCCGCGGTCATGTCTCGTTCTTCCTGCCGTCCGGGCCGGCTTTGTTCTGCGGCGATACCCTGTTCAGCCTGGGCTGCGGGCGGCTCCTGGAAGGAACGCCGGAGGAGATGTTCGCAAGCTTCGCGGCCCTGAAACATCTGCCTGACGACACTCTGGTCTGTTGCGGGCACGAATACACGCTCGGCAATGCACGGTTCGCGCTGTCGATCGATCCGCAGAATGCGGCCTTGCAGCGGCGTGCGGCCGAGGTGGAACGTCAGCTTGCCGCAGGCGAACCGACCGTGCCCTCGCGTCTGGGCGACGAACGGATGGCAAACCCGTTCATGCTGGCGCGCAATGTGGCGGAGTTCGCCCAGCGCCGGGCAGGGAAAGACCGGTTCTAATATCGGTATCGCCGACAGGCCTGCCTCGGCGGAAGAGGCAGCCGGTCGCCTTCGGCTCGAAGACCCCGCCCGGGACAACGGGCGGGGTGACGCGATCAGGCCGCTTCGGCGAGCGTGTCCATGTCGATCACGAAGCGATATTTCACGTCGGCCGAAATGACCCGCTCATAGGCCTCGTTGATCTGCGCGATGTCGATCATCTCGATATCGGAGACGATGTCGTGCTCGGCACAGAAATCGAGCATCTCCTGGGTCTCGGCGATGCCGCCGATCAGCGAGCCGGCGAGCTGGCGGCGCGGCAAGGTGAGCGAGAATGCCTGCACGGAGAGCGGCTCTGACGGCAGGCCGACCTGCACCATGGTTCCGTCGAGCTTCAGCAGGGCGAGATAGGCGTTCATGTCGTGCTTGGCCGACACGCAGTCGAGAATGAAGTCGAAGCGCCTGGCCTGCGCCTTCATCGCCGCTGCGTCCTTGGAGATCACCACGTGATTGGCACCGAGCCGCTTGGCGTCCTCGGCCTTGCCCGGGCTGGTGGTAAAGAGCGTCACGTCCGCACCCATGGCGTGGGCGAGCTTCAGCGCCATATGGCCGAGGCCACCCAGGCCGACGATGCCTACCGTCTTGCCGGGACCGACATTCCAGTGACGCAGCGGGGAATAGGTGGTGATGCCGGCGCAGAGCAGCGGCGCGACGGCGGCGAGCTCGAGGTTCTTGGGCACCCGGAGCACGAATTTCTGGTCCACAACGATGGCCTTGGAATAGCCGCCGAAGGTGAACTTGCCGGGCAGCTTCTTGTCCGGCGCGTCGTAGGTGCCGGTGAAGCCGTTCTCGCAATACTGCTCCAGCCCCTTGGCGCAGCTGTCGCAGGACTGGCACGAATCGACCATGCAGCCGACGCCGACGACGTCGCCGACGGCAAACCCGGAGACGTCCTTGCCGACCGAGACCACCGTGCCGACGATCTCGTGTCCGGGAATGACCGGGTAGTGTGCCGGTCCCCATTCGCTACGGGCGGTATGGATGTCGGAATGGCACACGCCGCAATAGCGTATGTCGATCTGAACGTCGGTCGGTCCCGGATCGCGGCGCTCGAAGGAAAGGGGGGCCAGTTTCGCGTCGGCGCTCTGCGCCGCGTAGCCAGTACAGGCGAGCATGGAGTCTCCGGTGTCTTGGGGATGCTGCGCAGATGGCGCTTCCCCCTTCCTCAGACAAGAGCGCTGCCGTAAGGGAGGGCCGGGCCGATTTGCCTTGCCATATGGTCCCCATGCTATCGTCGCGACATTGACACCGGGAGGGGGCGCATTGGCTGATCTCGATCGTCCGGCCACGCCGGTCGTCATCAAGAAGTACGCCAACCGTCGGCTGTACGACACCGAGGGCTCGATCTACATCACGCTCGACAGCCTGGCGGCCATGGTGCGCCAGGGGCGCGAGTTCGTGGTGTTCGATGCCAAGACCGGTGACGACATCACCCGCAGCGTGCTGACGCAGATCATCGTCGAAGAGGAGACCAAGGGCCGCAACATGCTGCCCACACGGTTCCTGCGGCAGTTGATCGGGCTCTATGGCGATTCGGCCCAGGGCGAGGTGCCGGCGTTTCTGGAAGAGATGATGGCGCATTTCGCCGCGCGATCGGCGAAGACGGCGGATCGGAGCAAGCCGACCCAGACCGTCCGGCCGGAAGCCGAGATCGCTCGCCTTCAAGCGGAAGTGGATCGCCTGACCCAGCTTCTAAAGGCACGCGGCTGATCGCACGGCATTTGCCACAGTTCGCTCAGGTCGCCGCTGAAGCGGTTACGACGCTCGCTCACGTGTTGCCGATCACGTCGCCGCTCGCCGGCGCTGGCTTCCTGCCGCACGCAATCCGATCATGATCAGCAGAAACGGCACACCGTAGGCCAGCGTCAGGCGGAAGGCCCCGGTGAACGGGGTGGTCAGCAGGATCGCCAGCATCAGAACGAGGCCCAGCAGGCTGCCCCAGGCGCGCCCGGCTCCACGCAAGACGCGGAAGCGGAGATGGGTGGCGAAGATGGTAGCCCATGTGAACAGGGCGCCGAAGATCGACACGGCGATCATCGCGCCGAAGGCCTGAGCGGGCGCGCAGACGAACACCAGAGCGGCGAAAGCGATGCCGACGCTCGAGGCCAGCAGCGCCGGCAGCGGTACGCCGAGCCGGGTGACTCGGGACAGGAGTTTCGGCGCCTGACCGGCTTCGGACAGGCTGTAGAGCATGCGGCTGGCGGCGAAGATCTGACTGTTCATCGCCGACAGGGCTGCGATCAGGATCACGGCGTTCATCAGCGAGGCCGCCCAGGGCACACCGCTCTCGCCCATCACCATCACGAACGGGCTGGTGCCGGAATTGGCGCGCGTCCAGGGCATCACGGCGAGCATCACCGCCAGGGTGGCGAGATAGAAGAACACCAGACGGGCGATGGTGGAGCGCAAAGCGCGCGTGATGGCGCGCTCGGGGTCCTGCGCTTCGCCCGCCGCGACCGCGATGGTTTCGATGCCGAGATAGGAAAAGATCGAGACCACCACCGCGACCCACATGCCGTCGAACCCGTGCGGAAAGAACCCGCCCGCGCTGATATAGAGATGCGGGCCGATATCCGCGCCATGCGGCGGGTGCAGGATGGTGAACAGGCCGAGCAGAAGAAAGGCCAGGATCGCGGCGATCTTGACCGACGAGAACAGATACTCGACCGAGCCGAACAAACGCACGCTGATCGCATTGATGCCGATCAGCGCAGCGGAGAATCCGGCGATCCACCACCACCCGGGCAGATCGGGCAGCCAGAAGCGCATGTAGAGCGCGACGGCCGTAACCTCCGTGCCGACCGCGAGAACGTTGGCGGACCAATAGGCATAGCGCACCAGGTAGCCGGCGGTGTCGCCGAGATAGCGTGCCGCCAGAGTGCCGAACGAGCCCGTGCCGGGATCGGTCACGGTCATGTCCGCCAGGGCGCGCATCAGCAGAAATGCGATCAGCGCTCCGACGGCGTAGGAAAGCAGAACGGAAGGGCCTGCAAGGCTGATGGCGAAACCGCTGCCCAGGAACAGGCCGGTGCCGATCGCGCCGCCGATGGCGATCATCGACAACTGGCCGCTGGACAGGGTGCGTTGCAGGCCGCTCATGTGACGCGCCCCTTCTGGTGAAAGCGCGGCTCGGTCCAAAGCGCGTCCTCCATCACCTTCTGCAGATGGGTAACGGCGTCGAACACGTCCGCGAAACGCGTATAGAGCGGCGCCAGGCCGAAGCGCAGGCGGTCCGGCGCCCGGAAGTCACCCACCACACCACGTGCGATCAGTGCCTGACAGATCGGGTAGGCGTCCGGATGCCGGAACGAGACATGACAGCCGCGTTCGGTCGCGGTCTCGGGCGAAGCGAGTTCGAAACCGGCGCAGCGTTCGCGCATCAGATCGATCAGAAGCGAGGACAGCGCGCGGCCTTTCGCGAACAGTGCTGAGAGATCGACGTCGCGAAACTGCTCGACGCCCGAGGCCAGTGCGACCATGCCGATCACCGACGGTGTGCCGCACAGGAAACGATCCAGTCCTTCGGACGGACGATAGCCATCCTCGAACGCGAACGGGGCGGCATGTCCCATCCAACCGCTCAATGGCTGTCGCATCTGCGGCTGCAGCGCTTCGGCCGCGAATAGAAAGGCCGGTGCGCCAGGACCACCGTTCAGATATTTGTAGCCGCAGCCGACGGCGAGATCCGCGCCGCAGGCATCGAGCGCGACCGGCACCGCGCCGGTGCTGTGGCTGAGGTCCCAGAGCACCAAAGCACCTTTGGCGTGCGCGGCGCGTGTGAACGCCGCCATGTCGAGCATGCGACCGGTGGCATAGTGCACATGGGTCAGGACGACGACAGCGGTGTTCTCGTCGATGGCGTCGAGGATCTCGTCAACCGGACGCAGCACGACGCGCACGCCCGGCCGCAGCGCGGCGACCCCTTCGGCGACATAGAGATCGGTCGGGAAGTTGCCTGGTTCCGACAGGATGTCCGTGCGATCCGGACGAAGCATCAGGGCGCCTGCGATCAGTTTGAACAGATTGACCGAGGTGCTGTCGCACACGATCACCTCGTTCGGCTTTGCGCCGATCAGCGGCGCGATCGCCGCGCCGACGCGTTGCGGCAGGCCGATCCAGTCATGCGTGTTCCAGCCCGCGATCAGGTCCTGGCCCCATTGCGTGGCAACGACCGTTTGCACCGCGTCCGGCGTGGCGCGCGGCAGGGCGCCGAGCGAGTTTCCGTCGAGATAGATGCGATCTTCGGGCAGGATAAAGCGTTCGCGGAACCTGGCCAGCGGATCGTCGCGGTCGAGGGACAGCGCATCCGTGCGTTCGAAACGGCTCATGCGGCAAGCGGCCGCAGAACGGCGCGCACAGGCGAAGCATCGAGGCCGACGAGACGCAGAGGCAGGGCGATCAGTTCGTATTCGCCCGGCGCGACATGATCGAGCACCAGACCTTCGAGGATGCGTAGCCCGGCGACGCGTGCAGCATCGTGCGCACGCAACAGCTTCGCTTCGCGCGGGTCGATCGACGGCGTGTCGACGCCGACGAGGCGGGCTCCACGTTCGGCGAGAAGCGCGATCGCGTCGGGATGCAGTGTGGTGAAATTGTCCTGCCACCCATCGTGCGGAAAGCGGTCCCAGGTGCGGAGAAGGATGCGCATGGCTTCAGACGGGAGTGCCGTCGCGAGCCGCTCGGAGGTGATGACCGGACCGAAATCGCGCGCGTCGATGACGAAGGCGGGGCCGAGAAACGGATCGAGATCGAGTGCGTCGATCGCGAGACCTGTCCTGTCGTAATGCGACGGGGCGTCAGCATGAGTCCCCGCATGGGTCGAGCAGCCGAACCGGGCGACCGAGACGGGACAACCAGGACCGATCTGCCAGACCGGCGCCGTTTCAAACGGAGTATCGCCGGGCCAGTGTGGCACACCCGCACGGAGCGGCTGCGAGATGTCGATCAGATCGGCCGCCACGTTGTTCTCCCTGCGCGCCCGGCATCATAGTCGGACGCGCAACGAAAATCAGCCGAGGATGATCAGCCGCAATCCGTAAGCGACCGCCGCGAACACGGCGATGCTGGCGGCCCAGAGGCCGACGAACCAGCCGATTCTGGTCACCAGACGGCGCGGCGAGCCGTCCGGTGCGCGATCGTCAGTGATAATGTGTCTCCGTATCCACCTTGCCACGGAAGACCCAGTAGGCGTACGCGCTGTAGGCGAGCACAACGGGAATCAACACGCTGGCGCCGACCAGAAGGAATTTCTGGCTCGAGGGGGGCGAGGAGGCCTGCCAGATATTGATGCCCGGCGGCACGATGAACGGCCACACGCTGATGCCCAGTCCAGTGAAGCACAAAAAGAACCAGCCGAGCGCGCACAGAAGCGGCGCGACATGGTGCCCCTCGTCGTCGATGGTGCGCCAGAATATGAGAGCCAGCAGCGCGACCAGGATCGGAACCGGCGCCACGTAGAGCATGCGCGGCCAAACGTTCCAGTGACGCAGATAGCTCAGGTTGAGAGTGGGGGTCCAGAGGCTTACCACGACGATCAAAGCGAGCGTGATGGCGGCCAGGAGCTTGGCCTGACGGCGCACGCGTTGCTGCAGTTCGCCGTTGGTGCGCCACACCACCCAGCAGGCGCCGAGCAGCGCATAGCCGATCACGGTGGCGATACCGCAGAAGATCGAGAAGCCCGTCAGCCAGTCCCACCAGCCGCCAGCATACTCGCCGTTCACGACCTTGATGCCCTGGATCAGCCCGCCCAGGATCAGCCCCTGAGTGAAGCCTGCGAGCAGCGAACCGGCGAAGAAGGCGAAGTCCCAGATCGCCTGTCCCCGCTTGGTTTCGGCACGGAAGCGGAACTCGAAAGCGACGCCGCGGAAGATCAGCGCCAGGAGCATGGCGATGATCGGCGGGTACAGGGCCGGCAGGATAGTCGAGTAGGCGAGCGGAAACACGCCGTAGAGCGCCGCTCCGCCCAAAATGAGCCAGGTTTCGTTGCCGTCCCAGACCGGGGCGACCGTGTTCACCATGACGTCGCGGTCGTGCTTCTCGCTCTCGACGGCGAACAACATGCCGACGCCGAGATCGAACCCGTCCAGGGTGATGTAGGCCAGAATGGTGAAGCTGGCGATGCAGGCCCAGACGATGGGCAGCCAATGTGCCTGATCCATGACGCTCACTCCGCAGCGCTCGGGTAGGGGGCGTGACCGCCGCTCTTGGGGCGGCCCTGAGCCGGGCCGGGATGGATGCCGGCGGTGCGCGTCGGCGTGTGCGGGTCGAGATCGCTTTCATTCGGCTGCGGCGAAGCGTTCATCAAACGCAGGATGAAGGCGAGACCGGCACCGAACACCACGAAATACACCACCACGAAAGCGACCATGGAGGTGGCGATGCCCGGCAGGGCGATCGGAGAAACGCTGTCCGTGGTCCGGAGCAGGCCGTAGACCGTGTAGGGCTGACGGCCGACCTCGGTGGTGATCCAGCCGCAGAGCAAGGCGATGAAGCCGGACGGCGCCATGACCAGCGCGAAACGGTGCAGCCAGACGCTGTCATAGAAACGGCCGCGCCACCGCTGATACAGGCCGAACAGGCCGAGCGCGAACATCAGGAAGCCGAGGCCGACCATGATGCGGAAGGTGAAGAAGATCAGCGGCGAATATGGACGGTCTTCCGGTTTGTAGTCCTTCAGACCGGGCACCTTGCCGTTGAGGCTGTGTGTGAGGATCAGCGAGCCCGCGAACGGGATCTCGATCTTGTAACGTGTGGTCTCGGCCTTCATGTCCGGGATACCGAACAGGATTTCAGGCGCGCGGCCTTCGCTGGTCCAATCGCCTTCCATCGCCGCGATCTTGGCCGGCTGGTATTGGAGCGTGTTCAGGCCTTGCGTGTCGCCGGCCAGGATCTGGATCGGGGCCACGATCGCGGCCATCCACATTGCCATAGAGAACATGACCCGCACCGCCTCGGACGGCGCGCGGTTCCGGCGCCGATCGCGCAGCAGATGGAACGCGCCCACGGCGCCGACGGCGAAGGCGACGCACAGGAATGCGGCCAGACCCATATGCACGAGGCGATACGGGAAGGACGGGTTGAAGATGATCTGCCACCAATCGGCCGGCAGGAAGCGACCCGTGCCAGGCTCGATCGAATAACCCTGCGGCGTCTGCATCCAGCTATTGGACGCGAGAATCCAGGTCATCGAGATCAGCGTGCCGATCGAGACGAGGCAGGTGGCGGCGAAATGCAGCTTCTTGCCGACCCGGCCCATGCCGAACAGCATCACCCCCAGGAATCCAGCCTCCAGGAAGAAGGCGGTGAGCACTTCATAGGCCAGCATCGGTCCTAGCACCGGCCCCGCTTTCTGGGCGAAGCGCGACCAGTTGGTTCCGAACTCGTAAGACATGACGACGCCGGACACGACGCCCATGGCGAAACCAATCGAAAAGATCTTGAGCCAGTATTTGAACAGGTCGAGATAAACCTGCCGTCCGGTCTTCAGCCACAGACCTTCGAGCACCGCCAGATAGGCGGCGAGGCCGATCGAGAAGGCCGGAAACATGATATGGAAGGCGACGGTAAAGCCGAATTGCGCGCGCGCGAGGTCCAGCGCGTTCATGATGCGATCCCTTCATGGTCTGCGGAAGTCCGGCCGCGCCGGAACACGGTGACTTTGTTGCGAAGTTCGAGAATGCGCGACACGCCGGCGCCGAGCGCCAGCAGTCGTGCGAGGGAAGAGTTGTCGAGCTTCTGCACGTCGTCGGCCCAGCCGGTCATCAGCTCGATCAGGTCGTGCATTTCGCGCATCTTGTCTTGCGCGTGGCGCTCTTCGGTCGTCGCCGGGGTTTCCATCAGAATATCGCGCAGCAACGACAGGGTCGGATCGACTTCGCGCTTGCGCCGTTCTTCCGCCAACGTGCGCACGATCTGCCAGATATCGTCCGGTGCTTCGATGTAGTCGCGACGGTCTCCGGGAAGGTGGCGCTTGCGGATCAGCCGCCAGCCTTCCAGCTCCTTCAGGCCCATGCTGACATTGGAGCGTGACAAACCAAGACTGTCGCTGATCTCGTCCGCGTTCAGCGGCCGATCGGACAGGAACAACAGCGCATACATCTGTCCGACGGTGCGGTTGACGCCCCAGCGCCCGCCCATCTCGCCGAAATGCAGCACAAAATCCTGGATCAAGGGAGGAAGATTCACCGTTCCAAACTTTCAGGAATTCCTGAAAGTTCAGATAAACCGGATGTAAGGTTTGTCAACGTGGGCTCCGGCTATGCGCCCCGCGGTAGCGTTCACAATGGCGGTAGAGTTGCCAGCGGAATGGTTCCCAGAGACAAGATATTGGCGCGCAGCGTCAGCGGCAGGCTGATCCGATCGTTCACCTTGCCACTGCCGTCGCCGATCAAGCCGATCACCGCCGCAATCGACGTTTCCTCTCCTGCGCCGATCAACCCGGCGTGGCGCAGGACCGAAAGCGGTTTTTCGGGATGCAGCAGATCAAGCGACAGCGTGCCGTCAAACAGTCCCTCGCTCATCGGCACCAATCTGCCCCGCAGGAACAGGCCGGCATCCGGCCAGTCCAGGCTGGCCTCATCCAGACGGATCGCACCGCCGGCCGTCCCCCAACGGCGCAGCATGTCGGCGAAGCTGGGTGCCGTCTTGCCGTCGCCGGGAAGGGCGTCACGCAGCGGAGCATCGAGCCTGGCCACCAGACGCGCGCGCTGGGCGATGCGCCCTTCGCTGGCGCCCAAGAGCGGCATCGCGACCTGATGCAGCGTCACGGAAAGGTCGGTGCCGTCGCCACGGTCCGGCCGCCAGTGCAATTCGGCCTCCATCGCCGCGCTCTGCAAGACATCATCCGGTCCGGCGCCGGCCCGAACCAGATGCAGCGCCTCGGCACTCACCCGGATACGGCTACCGTCGCTGTCGAACGCGAGTTCCGAACCCCAGCCCCGCAGCGACAAGGTGCCGAGTTGCAGCTTCTGCGTTCCTGGCAGAGCCACATGCAGCAGGCTGGGATGGAACGGCGACAGGCTCAGTATGACCGTATCGCCGGACCACTCCAGGCGGCCGGGCATGGCCCCCCGGTTGGCGGCCAGGCGCAGGCCGGTGATCCGTAGCGTGGCGGCGAACGGCCAGCCGCCACGCCGGCCGCGATGAGCCTGTAGGCTCCATCCCGCCCGTTCTGCACTGGCCGTGAACCGACCCAGCCGTTCGTCGAGCAGGTGTTCGAGCCTGAACCAGACAACGGTGTCCGCCACCGCCGCGACGCTTGCCAGAACCAGGACCACCGACAGAAGCCTGCGCAACCAGGGTCGGCGCGGTAGGGGGAGATGTTGCATCGCTCCCTTCATAGATCACTGGCGGCGGGGTGGCGAAGTCGTTGATGCAGCGGCGACACCCAACCCTCCGAAATCTTATCCACAGGCACGACGGAGCGGTTAGAACCCAAACTTCCTCGGCTTTCTGTTCGATCGGTCAGCTTTCCACGACAAGGGAACCATCGTGGGTAGTTCGAAATAATCCTGATTATACCTTCAACGTCTTGTTAACACGCTTGCCATGTGTCCTGTGGGCTTGACAGGGAGCCTCGTAGCGGCATCCAGGCCTCCCCGATCGGCACAGACTGTCTACGCGCTTTTCCATCCGTTCGAGAACAAAGCCCACAAACTTATCCACAGGTCTGTTGGGGGGTGTTCACGCAAGTCGTTGTCGTTCCAGCGTCTCCCAGCCCTCGCGGATCGCCGCGAGCAGAGCCTGCCGCTTCAGGCCGGGCGGGATCGGTGGACCGATATCGATGTGCAGCACGCCGCTGCGTTTGATGAAGGCGTTGCGCGACCAGCAGCGGCCGGAATCCGTCGCCACCGGCAGGACGGACAGGCCGGAATGGGTCGCAAGGGCAGCAATTCCGGGCTGCAACGGCACCTGTTCCCCAGCCCGCACCCTCGTACCCTCCGGGAAGATCACGATCTGGCGCCGGTCCGTCACGGCCGCGGCGGTATCGCGCAGCAGGTCGCGTAGAGCCTTGGCGCCGCCTTCGCGTTCCAGAGGGATCATGCCGGCCAGAAGAAGCATCGGCCCGACCAGAGGCAACCTGGTGAGCTCCTTCTTCATCACGTAGGCCGGGCGGGGCACGAGATTCATCCAGACCAGCGTGTCGAAGGCCGATTGGTGCTGCGATGCGATCAGGACGGGTGCTTCGCCGGTGAGATGCTCGAGGCCGGTGATGCGCAACTCCACGCCGCAGATGCGCTGCAAACCCTTCACCGTCGTTCCGGCCCAGAGCTTGGCGTAGGGGAGCGCCTTTCCAGGGGCGAACCAGCGAATTGGAAAGGCTGCGATGCCCATGATCAGGGTCAGGGCGAAGAAGAACAGGTTGAACGCCGTCGCGCGCAGGATGGTGGGAAACAGGGTCACGCGGTCTCTCGGAGATGGGCGCCGCCGGTCAGGCCGAACACGACCAGCAGCCATTTGGTGTATTCGGAGGATAGCAGCTTCAGCGTGCCGAGGCTCGGTCGCGTCATCGCCGGCGGCTGGATCGGATCGGGGATCAGCGTCGCTTCCGGCAGGGCGGTGCCGATTTCGGCCAGGGCGCGGCGCATGTGATAGCTGGCCGTGACCACGATCAAGGATTCCAGCCCGTTCGAACGCGCCCAGGAGGCGGTTTCCATCGCATTGCCGATGGTCGTGGTCGCGGCGTGACCGAGTGCGATGCGGCCGGCGTAGCGCGGATCGTCCGGCCGCCCGGCGGCCCGCAACAGATCCGGCAGTTCGACCCCTTCGCTCACCCCGGAGATCAGCATCAACTGCGCCCGGCCCGCCGCCAGGAGATCGAGTGCGGCGTCAATGCGGCCGGCGCCCCCGGTCAGCACGACGATCCCGTCGGCCTTGGGCACCGGGCCGGCAGGACGCATCGCCTCGGCGGCGAACCAGGCGAAGCCCGCCAGCCAGCCCAAGACGAAGAGGGCGGCGAACAAGCCCATGCCGCGCAGAACCCAGCGTCGGCGCGACGATCTCATGGCAGGCGTCGCAGCCACGCCCGCACCGTGAACTGGGCGGTTAGCCAGCCGATGGTGGCGGCGATCGGCGGAAGCAGCGGCAGGGCGATCCAGAGCGGCATCGGCACGCGGGCCAGGGCGTCGCCGAGCGTTGCGGTCAGATCGCCGGCGGGCAGAGGCGGCGGTTCGGAGCCGGTGGCGAACGGTGCGCCCAGCCGACACAGCAACAAAAGGAGAGGAACGGAAAGGATCGTGCCGACGATGCCGCCGGAGAAAGCGAGAACCGTGGTGCGGCGGGCGAAGCGTCCGGCGATATAACCGTCGCCCGCGCCGAGACCATGCACGATCTCGATGGAATGGCGCCTCGCTGCCAGCCCGGCACGCGTGGCTGCGGCGACCACGGCGACAGCGACCCCGGTGACGACGAGCAAGGCCAGGGCGGCGCAGGCCTGGAGGCTGCGTGTCAACGCCACCAGACGCGCGGTCCAGGGCTGGTTGCGCTCGGCCAGCGTTCCCGGCGCGGCCGCGTCGAGCCTTGCGGCGAGATCGGGCGGCGGCTCGATGCCGGGAAGGAGGCGAGCCTGGATCACACCGGGCAGGGACAAGGCCGGGGCAGCGGCGTCGGTCCCGCCCGCGCCGCCAAGCCAGGGGGCGAGCAGGGCGGCGAGCTTCGCGCGGTCGAGCGGGGTTGCGGAGGCAAAGGCGGGGTCGTGCGTCAGGACGGCCAGGGCCGCATCCGCGCGCGATCCGGTTCCGCTGGCGGCCGGCTTGTCCGCATCCGGTATTTGGATCGTCACGATGGCGGCGGCGCCGTTGTTCCATCGTTGCGCCAGAAGAGAGGCGCCGACCGCCCCGGCGAGGGCCAGGGCGGCCAGAAAGGTCATGGCGGCGACCAAAGCCGGCAGGAGGCGGTCCGGCATGGCGCGTCGAAGGGCCAGACCGTCCTTGCGGCGCGATAGACGGGGCCGTCCGGTCATGCGCGTGACGGAGGCGTTAGCCATGCGACACCAAGCGACCGCGCTCCAGCACCAGCGCCGGATGGCCGAAACGGCGCACCAGGGCCTCGTTGTGGGTGGCCACCAGAACGGTGGAGCCCATCTGGTTGAGCTCCTCGAACAGCCCGATCAGACGCATCGCCTGCGGCTCGTCCAGCGCGCCGGTCGGCTCGTCCGCGAGCAACAGAGGCGGCCTGTGCACCACGGCGCGCGCCACCGCGACGCGCTGCTGTTCGCCACCGGACAGGGAGTGCGGACGAACGTCGAGCTTGCGTCCGAGACCGACGAAACGGAGCATTTCCGTCACCTCGAGCTCGATCCTGTCTTCCGGCAGGCCGTCCAGACGCAGACGGAGCGCCACATTGTCGAACACGGATAACTCGCCGAGCAGGCGCAGATCCTGGAATACGATGCCGGTGCGCCGCCGCAACTTGGCCAGGGCCGCCCGACGGGCGCGGTTCACGGAAACGCCCAGCACCTCCAGCTGCCCGGCTGTCGGCTTCAGCGACAGGGACAGCAGACGCAGCAGGGACGATTTTCCGGCACCGGAGGCACCCAACACCCAGCGAAAGGCGCCGGATGGGATATCGGCGCTGATGTTCTGCAGTACGGCGCCGCGATTCGGATCGCGGCCGGGATAGCGAAGTCCGATCTCGTCGAGCGAAATCAAGGCGTTGGCCTCGTTAGCGATCGCTTAAGGTTTCGCTGCGACATTGCCGCGGCCGACAGAAGGTCGTCCCGAATGAAAGTCAGCTGTCCGAATTGCTCGACGGCATACGAGATTCCGCCGCCGGTGAAGCCGAGACGGTTGCGTTGCGCTCGCTGCGAGACCGAGTGGCGCGAGCTGCCGCCCGAGCCTGAGTTGGAGCCGGAGCCGGCGGAAGAGCCGGTGCAGATCGCGCCCGAGCCTGTCGACGAGCCCCTTCCAGACTTCGAGGACGCGCCGCCGGAACAGCACTCCGCGCCGATCACGCTGGCTTCGCCGCTGCCGCTTGATGCAATCATGCCGCCGCCGATAGCGAAAAGCCGACGCGCCGGCGTGGTCTGGACGGTTCTGTGGATCCTGAGCCTGGTTCTGGTTGCGGCGGCGCTGTTCGCAGCCTGGCATTTCCGCGTCGCGATCGAGCATCTCCGTCCGGAAACGCTGCGGCTTTTCCGGCTGATCCCGGGCGGTGTCCCGCCGGCGCGCTGAGCCCGGATCGTCACATGCCGCGGGCGGCGAGCGCCGAAAGTGTGGCACCGATCGCGGCCAGGGCCATCAGCAGCAGACCATCGAAGATCAGACCGGAGGGGGTGATCCAGTGGCCGGCGAAATGCAGGCCCGACGGTATGGAACCCGACACGGTGTTAAGAATGTCCCGTGTCTGTGAATCGGCATCGCCGGACTGGGTCGTCATGGCGCCGACCACTTTCGGCAGCGCCCACCAGCCCACACCGATCACCAGCAGAAGCGGTGCCAGAAGCTCCGCCACCTGCTGCACGAAATAGAACACCACGTGTACGACGCTCCAGGCGCCGAGACGCAAGATCGTGCCGGCGGTCTGCGTGCCGGAACGTCCGGTCCATTCCGTGCGGGTCGGGCGGTCCATGCGATCAACTCCAAGTTGCGGCCCGAGCACCGTGTCGTTCCTCGTGCCGCACCTAACTCCGAACCGCAACCGACGGCAACGCGGCTTTAACGTGACACGTGAAAAGGCCGGTGCGCTCACACGGCACCGGCCTGGGACATTACCGCGGAAGAGGGACGTTCGCCATGTTCCGGATCAAACGGATAGAGCGGTGGACGACCCCGGATCAGACCGGAGCGGAGACCTTCTCACCGTTCATCGGCGCCAGTGCCTGGAGAAAGGTTTCCGCACAGGCGCGCCAGCCGAAACGCTCGGCATGGGTGCGGCAGGCGGTTCGGTCCGCGTCCAGCGCCGCCAGCGCCGAGGCACGCAGATCGTCGCCCACTGTGCCGACCGCACCGTTGGTTCCGGCGAGAACGTCGCGCGGGCCGGTGACATCGAACGCGGCCACCGGCACGCCGGACGCCAGCGCTTCCAGCAGCACCAGCCCGAACGTGTCGGTGCGGCTGGGGAACACGAACACGTCGCCGCCGGCATAGGCCGCCGCCAGTTCGGCTTCGGAGAACGGGCCGGTGAACACCACGCCGGGGAAACGTTCCTTCAGCTCGGCGAGCTGCGGGCCGCCGCCCACCACGACCTTGGAGCCGGGCAGGTCCAGTTCCAGAAAGGCAGGGATATTCTTTTCCACCGCGATCCGGCCGACATACAGGAAGATCGGTCGCGGGATGCCGTATTCTGTGGCCCAGTCCCGACGCGGCTCCGGCGAGAAGCGGGACAGATCCACGCCGCGCGACCAGGGCACGATATGGGTGAAGCCACGCGCGCGCAGCTCGTCGGCGAGGCTGGCGGTGGCGACCATGGTGCCGGCCGAGGCGTTGTGGAAGCGGCGCAGGAAGGCGTAGCTCGGGCCGAGCGGGAGACGGGTCCGCGCCTGCAGATATTCCGGAAACCGGGTGTGGAACGAGGTGGTGAAAGCGTGGCCGCGCCGGATCGCCCAGCGACGCGCCGCGATGCCGAGCGGACCTTCGGTCGCGATATGCAGCCGGTCGGGCGCGAACGCCGCGATGATCCGCGCCAGCCTGCGTCCGGGCAGGATCGACAGGCGGATATCCGGATAGGTAGGGCAGGGAACGGTGCGGAACCGGTCCGGCCCGACCACCTGGACGACATGGCCCATCGCACGCAATTCTCCGGCGATGGTGGAGAGCGTGCGGACGACGCCGTTCACCTGCGGCTTCCAGGCGTCGGAAACGATCAGGATGCGGCAGGGCGGCGCTGCGATCGGGCGAACATCGTCCATGGGATCAGGCCAATTCCGGAAGAACGGTCGGGCGGGACATGCGTCGGGCACGCGAACTCATGAAGGAAAGGCGGCGCCGTTCCGCCCAGTCGATCAGTTCGAGACGTCCGCCCGCATGCTCGACCAGAGCGGTGCAGCTTTCCACCCAATCGCCGTCATTGATGTAGAGCACGCCGCTGATCTCGCGCATCTCGGCGTGATGGATATGTCCGCACACCACGCCGTCGACCCCGCGACGACGCGCTTCGGCGGCCAGCGCTTCCTCGAACCGGTCGATCGCCTTCACCGCGCCCTTGACCTGACGCTTCAACCATGCGGACAGCGACCGATAGGGAAGCCCCAATCTGCGTCGGGCGAGATTGAACCAGCGATTGATCACCAGCGATGCCGCATAGGCGCGATCGCCGAGCAGCGCCAGGAACGGCGCGTAGCGCACGACGCTGTCGAACTCGTCGCCATGCATCACCAGAAGACGGCGCCCGTCCTCCGTGACGTGCACCGCGTTCTCGCACAATTTGATGCCGGCGATCTCCAGACTCATCGGCAGCCAGGCGCGGAACATCTCGTCGTGATTGCCGGGGATGTAGACGATTTCCGTACCGCTGCGCGCCGCTTTCAGAATGAGACGCAGAACCTCGTCATGATCCGTATCCCAGTACCAGGAGCGGCGCAGGCGCCATCCGTCGATGATGTCGCCGACCAGGAACAGCTTGTCGCAGGTGGTGCGCGACAGGAAATCTGCCAGGAAATCGGCGCGGCTTCCGCGCGTGCCGAGATGCAGGTCGGAGATGAACACGGTGCGATAATGCGTGCGTGGCTCTGCAACGATCTGGCCGGCCGGATCGAACGGGATGGCGTTCATCGGTCGCTCCTGCGAACGCGAGACTCGCGATGCACCGGTCCATCCCGGCGATTCTGGCCTCGGCGCACACCTCCTACACAACCCATCGTGCCGGTTGCGTGACGTTTGCATGATCTTCACAAACAACGCGCCCGGAGCGTGTCATCATCGCCGCCATGCTGGTGATCTACAATCCGACGGCCGGACGACGGCGTGTCAGCCGTCTCTGGACGGTGCTCGACGTTCTGGTGGCGCATGGCGTGCGGCTGGAGGTGGTGGAAACGCGCCATGCCGGTCACGCGGCCGAACTGGCGCGCGAGGCGGCGCACGATCCCGACGCGCTGGTGGTGGCGGCCGGCGGTGACGGCACCATCGCCGAGGTGGCGGCGGGATTGCAGGGCGGGCGGGCGCGGCTGGGTATCATTCCCCTCGGAACGGCCAATGTTCTGGCGCACGAGCTCAACCTGCCGACCGGCGCGGTGGGGCTGGCCGCCACCCTGGCCTCGAACCGGCAACGTCCGCTCTGGCCCGGAATCGCCAGCTCCACGGACGGCGAGCGCCTGTTCGTGCAGATGCTCGGCATCGGTTTCGACGCGCATGTGGTCCATCACATCTCCCGCATCGCCAAGCGCGCGCTCGGCAAGGGCGCCTATGTCGCGCAGACCCTGCGCGAACTGCCGCGCTACGGGTTCGAGCCGATCCAGCTCCTGATCGACGGTGAGGAAGCGGAAGCGGGCAGCGTGATCGTCGCGAAGGGAAGCCTGTATGGGGGGCCCTATCTGCTGGCGCCGGATGCGCGTCCCGATGAGCCGGGTTTCTCCGTGATCCTGTTCGAACAAGCGGGGATCGGCCCTGCGCTGGTCGCCGGCGCGGCGCTGCCCTTGAACCGGCTCGGCCGTGTGCCGGGCGCGGTGCACAAGCGGGCCAGCGAAATCGTGGTGAAGGGAACGCAGGCCCTGCCGGCGCAGGCGGATGGCGATCCGGCCGGCACCACGCCCCTGCGGATCACCGATGCCCTCAGCCCGATCTCGGTGATGGTCGCGAACTGATCCGGCACGTCGTTTGCCGTCTGTCTGTTGACGCTGCGGCGTCAACTCTGTCTGCTCAGGCGGTGATGGACGCGCCGATCGTGATTTTCAGTGTTGCCGGCCGACGCATGGCGCTGCCGGCCGCACGCGTGCGCGAATGTCTGCCGCTGCCCCGACTCGATCGCCGTCCCGGAACGCCGCCCGCACTGGCCGGGTTCTTTTCGCTGGGCGGGGCGACGATGGCGGTGATCGATCTGGCCGTGCTGCTCGGCCTGCGAGCGCCCGGCGAGATCCCGGAAACCGATCCGCTCTATCGTCCCATCTTGCGTCTCGACGCGCTGACATTGCTCGTGGACCGGCTGGAGCAGGTGCGTCACCCCGACGGCGCCGACGACGAGGCCGAGACCGATCGCTGGCAGAACGGGTGCGTGTCCCGGCATCTGCGCGCTGGCGGACCAGTGGCGCTGCTGGATCCGGACCGCCTGCTGCTGCTCGACGAGCAGGCGCGCGTGGCCACGCTGACCGCGGATGCCGCCCGGCGCGTTACGGTCTGGACCGATGAAGGCGCCGATGTCGTCGATTGACGCCCCGGTCTTTGGCCGCATCAAGCGGCTGGTGATCGAACGCACCCTGCACCATTACTACGACAACAAGGACGACCAGCTGCGCGACCGGTTGCATCGTCGCTTCGCCGCCACCGGCCTGTCGCCGGAGGGCTATCTCCGTCTCCTGGAGAGTGGCGGATCGGAGGAGTGGGGACATCTCGAATCCGAGATCACCATCAACGAGACCTTCTTCTTCCGTTTCGCGGAACAGTTCGATGCCCTGCGCGACGTCATTCTGCCCGGGCTGGTCGAGGCGCGGGCCGCAGCCCGGCGTTTGCGGATCTGGAGCGCCGGCTGCTCCACCGGGGCGGAACCCTACTCGGTGGCGATCCTGCTGCATCGCCTGCTCGGTCCGGCTCTGCGCGACTGGTCCGTATCGATCCTCGGCACCGATATCGACGAAGCGGCGCTGGCGACGGCCCGCCAAGGCGAATACACGGACTGGGCCCTCCGCAGCCTGTCCCAGCCGGAGCGGCACCGCGATTTCGTGTCCACCGGCGACGGCAAGGGACGTCGCTGGAGCCTGCGTCCAGCGTTCCGCAGCATGGTCCGGTTCGAGAAGCGCAATCTGCTCGATGCGCTGGGCGGCGCGCCCGTCGCGGGAGAGCAGTACGACCTGATCCTGTGCCGCAACGTGCTGATCTATTTCCACCAGGATACGGTGCGCGCTCTGGTGCGTCGCTTCGGCGCCGCGCTGGTGCCGGATGGCTGGCTTCTGCTGGGCCATGCCGAAGCGGTGGGGCACACCCTGGACGACTTGCAGCCGGTCGTGCTGGACGGGACAGTGGTGTGGCGGCGCGCGGATGCCGTCCGGCCCGTTTTGCCAGGACCGATACCGACGGCCACACCGCCGCTGCGGCCCACGCCCCGACCGTCCAAAACGGCAACGCGGGCGTTGCGGTCACAGCCCGTGCCGGCAGCGATCGCGGCGCCGGGACCGGTCGAAACGACTCTGCCCGATGCGACCTCCGCGATCGAGGCGGTGCGCGAGCTGGCCGATCGCGGCCTGCCCGACCAAGCCTTGAGCGCGTGCAGCGATGCGCTCGGTCGCCATCCGCTTTGCGCCGATCTGTTCTTCTACGCCGCTCTGCTGAACCGGGCACTGGACCGCGACGGCGATGCCGAAACGGCGTTCCGGCGCGCGCTTTATCTGCGCAAGGATTTCGTGATGGCGCACTACCATCTCGGTCTGCTTCTGTTCGACACGGGACGTTCCGTGCCCGGCCGCCGTTTGATCGGTGAAGCGCGCCGGATCGCGCTCGACCTGCCGGAGGATGCCGCCTTGCCGTGCGGCGACGGCATGACCGCCGGACGCCTGCTCGCCCTGAGCCGGCAGGACTGGTTCGACCGGGATGGCAGCCAGGGCGATGTCCGGGGGCATGGCTGATGGACCGGCATGTTCGCGAACGCATCCTCTCCGAGCGCACCGAGGCCCTGGCGCAGCGTGGCCTTCAGATCGGCCATGCCTTGTTGCCGCCGCGTCTGGTCTGTCTGGCGGGCGGGCGCCATGTGGCGCTTCCTCTGGGCATGGTCTCGGCCGTCAGGCCGTTCGTGTGTTCGCCGGTCCCGCTGATCACGGCGCGGGCGAGGGGGGTAGTGCTTGGTGTTTCCCTGGCCGGACGCGTGCTGTTCTCTGTTCTGGATCTGAATCGCCTGCTCGACCCGGCTCAGCGCGACGGCGACATGCCGCAAGGCGGGAAGATGCTGATCCTGCGCGCGAGCGAGCCTCCTGCCGCCCTCCGGGTGGACCGCGTTCTGGGCGTGATGCGTTTGCGTCCGACCGCCGAGCCCGGACGCGCCCTTCTCGGCGAGGAAGACGGTAAAACCGCGAATCAGCCGCTCGTATTGCTGCTGGATGCCGAGGCGCTGCTTGCAACCATCGCGTCCCTCGACCATGCCTGAGCCTTCTTTCGTCACCCTCCCACTCGGAGCCCGATGCCCGTGACCATTTCCAGACGGCTCCTGCTGGGTTTCGGCTTCACCATGGCGATGATGCTCGGCATCGGCGTCTTGGCTGTCGGCGAGATCGCCGATGTGCGTGCGTCCAACGAGGCCGTGGTGACGCGCGACATGGCCGCGTATCGGCAGGCCGACGCCGTGCACGATTCGCATGCCGAGATGATCCGGCTGCGGCAGTTCGTTTCGAACGAGGCGCTGAAGCGCAGGCTCGGCATCAATACCGCAGACGGCTTCGACGCCGCGGTGGCGGCATGGCAGCGGCAATCGGATCTGACATCGGCGGGCATGGCGCGTTTGCACGCTCTGGTCGCGGACTACGCCAACCACATCACCACCGGCTATGCGCGTCATCAGAACTGGGTGGCGATCGGCGCCATGCTGCCGGACCTGGATGCCACCTTGCAGCAGGTGCAGGTGGATACGCGCACGTTGTTCGCCGTCCTGCGCAACAATGACGACCAGGCGGCGGCCGGCGCCGAAGCCACGCTCCTGGCGGACCGGCGCCGTTTCGACGAGGAGATGCTGCGTCTCGATGCAGCGCTCGACAACAGCGTGCAGCTCGGACGCGCCCACGTTGCCGAGGCCTATTCGGCCAGTGTTTGGTCGATCGCCATCGCGCTTGTGCTGGCCTTGATCGTGTCCGTCACCATCACCGTGTTGTCGCGCCGCGCCGTGGTGGGGCCGATCGGCCGTCTGGTGGAGGTGGCCGAGCGCATCGGTGCCGGCGACCTGACCGTGCATGCTCTGGATTCGGGACGCAGCGAAATCGCGCGTCTGGGCGGGGTGATCAACCGCATGGTGGAAGGACTGGGCGCGATCGCCGTGCAGTCGCGCGAGGCGACCGGCAATCTCAACGTGTCGGTGGCCGAGATCCGCGCCTCGACCCAGGAACAAGCGGCGGGCGTGGAGCAACAACTCGCGGCCGTGCAGGAGACCGCCGCCACCGTGGACGAGATCGCCCATTCCGGCGCGCAGATCAGCCGGCGTGCGCAGGACGTGATCGCCACCGCCCAGGCGACGCAACTCGCCAGCGAGAATGGGCTGCGTGCGGTGCGTGAGTCCGGCCGTGCGATGGAGCAGGTGCAGCAGCAGGGCGAAGCGGTCGCGGCCAACATCGTGGCACTGAGCGAGAAGACTGAAGCCATCGGCGAGATCGTCAACAGCGTGAACGACATCTCCGAACGTTCGCATCTCCTGGCGTTGAACGCGGCGATCGAAGCCGCGTCGGCCGGCGAACACGGCCGTTCTTTCGCCGTGGTCGCAACGGAGATGAAGATCCTGGCCGATCAGGCCAAGGACGCGACCGCTCAGGTGCGGACGATCCTGGGCGACATCCAGCGCGGCATCAACACGTCGGTCATGCTGACGGAGGAAGCGGTGAAGCGTGGTGCCGCCGGGCGCGAGCGTACCGAAACCGCCGAAGCCACGATCGAGGACATGGCGGCCGGGATCCAGGATGCGGTGCAGACCTTTCAGCAGATCGTGGCTTCCACCAACCAGCAGCAGCTCGGCATCGAACAGGTGATGGTGGCGCTGCAGAACATCCGTCAGGCCAGTCAGCAGACGGCGTCCGGCACGCGTCAACTCGAATCCGCCGCACACGGACTGGGCGAATTGTCGCGCCAACTGATGTCGACCTCGGAGCGGTTCCGGACCTGACATCGTGCCCCTCCAGCCTCCGCCTGAGGACGATCCGTTCGACGCGTTCGATCTGCGTCGGGAGCTGCTCGATGCGTTCGAGGGCGAATACCGCGACCACCTGACCGCGATGCGCGCCGTTCTGGAAAGCGGAGAGGTGTCCGGGGCGGCTCTGCGCGACGTGTTCCGGCGCGCCCATTCGTTGAAAGGGGCGGCGAGGGCAGTCGATCTGCCGCGCATCGAGCAGATCTCGCATGATCTGGAAACGCTGCTGTTCGCGTCGGTGGAAACCGCGCGGGCGCTGCCATCGGACGATATCGAGACGGTGCGTCGCGGCCTGGACGCGATCGAGGCCGACATGCGTGGCGATCTGCTTCCACAGCCGGAGAGTGTCGCCGAACCGGACGCGACGGCGCCGGAAGCGATGTCGATCTTGATCCCGGCTGCCGGTCCGGTTTCGGTATCGGATACCGGTTCGCGGGTATCGTCGCGGGAGATCGACCAGCTGGTCGAAAGCGTCCAGGCGGCATCCGACGCCATGCTCGGCCAGGAGCAAGGCCGGCAATGGCTGCTCGATCATCGCGCGGCGCTGCAGAAGCTTTTGCTTCTGTGCGACCGCCAGGATGCCGGACGGTGCGAGACAGTTGAGATCGCCGGCGGCCTGCGTGCCTTGCTGAACGCCACCGGCGCCCGTTTGCGCGAAGGCCGTTATGAGGACTGGCAGAGGGAACAAACTGTCATCGCCTTGCGGGCCCAGGTCGAGCGCGTGGCACTGGTTTCCGCGGAAAGCGTGTTCGGTCCGCTGGCGGCCATGGCGCGAGGGCTCGGCCGCGAGCGCGGCGCCGAGATCGCCGTGCGGTTCGACGGCATGGCGCTGCGTGCGGATCGCGGGGTGCTTCAGGCGCTGCGCGATCCGGTGATCCAGCTGCTGCGCAACGCCGTGGCGCATGGGTTGGGGCGTCGCCTGTCGGAGGGGGGAGGGACCGAAGGTCTCGCCGTTTCTTTGTCCGTGTCGATCCGCGCCGGCCGTTTATCGGTGGAGGTCGGAGACAACGGTGCCGGGCCGGATTTATCCGCCATTCTTGCTCATGCTCGCACCCAGGGGCTCTTGCCGGCCAACGCCGCGCCACCCGACGAGGCGGACATCCTGGCGCTATGTTTCGAGCCCGGCTTTTCTACGGCGGCGGCGGTCGATCGTCTGTCCGGCCGTGGCATGGGGTTGTCGATCGTCGCCGAGGCGGCGCTGCGTCTGGGTGGCAAGGCCACGATGCGTGCGTTGCGGGACCCGGCCGGCACCCTGCGTGGCACCGCGATCACGCTGTGCGTGCCGCTGTCCGCGCGGCGCCAGACATTGGTTCTGGTGGAGACGGGAGGACAACTCCTGGCGCTGCCGAGCGATGCGATAAGCAGGCTCTACAGATTGCGCGGGGACGCGATCGAGCGCGACGGAGCCGGGTTTCTGGCCAGGATCGCCATCGATAGAACGCTGCCGGTATGGCCGCTTTCTTCCCTGCTTGGGCTCGGCGCGGACATGCCGGTCCAGTCAGAGGTGCCCCTTGTGGTGATGAAGAGCGCTTCGGGAGAGATCGCCGTGCTGGTGGACCGCCTCCGTTCGGTCCAGACAGCAGTGGTGCAACCGCCCGCCATCGTCGGCATCGACCGCGTTTTGGTGGGAGGCGTCGCGCTGCTGGGCGATCACAGACCCGTTCTCGTGCTGGAACCGGAGGGTTTGCTGGGCGCTTGGACGCGGCAACGGGATGGCGGGACGGTTCTGCCTGCGTCCGGAACACTGCCGGGCCGACCGGCGCGACGCCGTTTCACCATTCTGGTCGTGGACGATTCGATCACGACCCGCACCCTGGAAAAGACCATCCTCCAGGCTCAGGGCTATACTGTTCTGATCGCGGTGGATGGGCTGGAGGCTCTGGACGTGTTGCGCAGCGCCGAATGCGAGATCGATATCGTGGTGGCCGATGTCGAGATGCCGCGGCTGGACGGGTTCGGCCTCGTGGCAGCGATGCAGGCCGATCCTTCCCTGAAAGCGACGCCTATCGTGCTGATGACCTCCCGCAATGATCCGGGCGACATCCGGCGTGGGCTCGAGCTGGGAGCAAGCGCCTATCTGACCAAACAAGAATTCGAGCAGGGGGCCCTTCTTTCCGTGATCCGGCAGTTCCTGCCATGACCGAACGTGCGCCCGCGAGGGTCCTGGTGGTGGAAGACTCGCCGGTGATCCGCCGTCTGCTCACCCATATCATCCAGTCCGATCCCAGGCTGAGTTTGGCCGGTGCCGTGGAAACCGCCGAAGCGGCTCTGGCAGCGATCCCGACCTTGCGACCCGACGTGATCTCCATGGATATTCGGCTACCAGGCATGGACGGGCTGGAGGCCACACGCCGGATCATGGCGGAATTTCCCACCCCAATCGTCGTGATCGCGGATGCGGTGGAGGATGCCTCGCTGCGCATCTCCATGAACGCCCTGCGTTCCGGCGCGCTGGCCGTGGTTGAGAAGCCTGGCGGCCTGTTCGACGGCGGCGCCTATCCCGCCGCGGCCCGCACCATCGCCACGCAACTCGCCATCATGAGTGAGGTGCCGGTGATCCGGCGTCGGAGCAGCGTGGTTCTGGCGGAAAAGGCGGTTCCGGAGCGTCAGGGTGGCGGGCTGCAGACCGTCGCCCAGGCCGAAATCATGGGCCTGGCGGCCTCCACCGGCGGGCCGCAGGCTTTGGCGCGTCTGCTGGGTGGCCTTCCCGACACCTTTCCGCTGCCAGTCCTGCTGGTGCAGCATATCGGCGCACCGTTCGTGGAAGGGTTCGCCGACTGGCTCGACGGTCTGGTGCCGCCGCGTGTTTCCGTGGCGAGGGACAATGAGGTTCTCGAACCCGGCCATGTCTATGTCGCGCCCGGCGACCGACATCTGGCTCTGTCCGGCACAGGAATGCGCGTGAGGCTCGACTCCAGCGGCCCCGTGTCCGGCCAGCGCCCTTCGGCGACGATCCTGTTCGACTCCCTGGCACGTTTCGGTCCGCATGCGCTGGGTGTTCTCTTGACCGGCATGGGCGATGACGGCGCGGCCGGACTGGTGGCGATGCGCCGGCAGAATTGCGCCACCATCACCGAGCACGAATCCACTGCGGTCGTTTACGGCATGCCCGCCGTGGCCGTGCGCCTCGGCGGCTCCTGCGCCAGCCTTCCGATCGACGAGATCGCCCCGACCATCATGGGGCTGCTGGGTCCGCGCGGCCGGAGCCTGTCGCGATGAGCGCCGGCGGAAACAACGGGCAGCTCCTTCTGGTCGAGGATTCCGATACCCAGGCGCTGATGATCCGCCGGGTTCTGGAACGCGGCGGGTTTTCCGTCGAGCGCGCCGCCAGTGCGGAAGCCGCGCTCGATTGTCTGAACGCGTCCGTGCCGGATCTCGTGGTATGTGACTACCATCTGCCGGGCATGAGCGGCGGCGAGCTGGTACGGGCATTGCGGCTGAATGTGCGCACGCGCACCGTGCCCGTGCTGATGCTGACCGAAGCGTCGGAACCCGGGCTGGAGCGGGAAGGGCTGGAAAGCGGCGCCGACGCCTATGTGCCCAAATCCTCCGATCAGTCTCTGATCCTGTTGCGAATCACCGCCCTGCTGCGCCAGAGCGGCACTCAGCCGGCTTCCGACCGGGGCGGTGTCGCCACCGGGTTCGGACGCGAGGTGGGTGTGTTCCGCCGTGCGCGCATCCTGCTGCTGCACGAGCGCCGTGACGCGGCGGAAACGTTGGCGACGCTGCTCGGACGCGAAGGCTACGAGGCCGAGATCCTCGACGATCCGGAAAACAATCTTGTCGACGCGGTCTCCAGAACACGGGGCGTGGTGGATTGCGTCGTGATCGATCTGGAAGCGCAGCGCTTCGACGGCATCGCCCTCTGTGCCTGGCTGAACATCCACCGCCTGCGCACTGATGCCGAACAGGGCGACGATGCGCCGACGACCTCGCTCCGTATCCTGGGGCTGGGCAACGGTGAACGCGCGGGAGGGCGGCTGCTGGTGGCGCGCGCCTATGGCGCCGGTGTGGACGACGTTGTTCCCGGCGGCGTGGGCACCGAAGCCATCGGCCTGCGCGTTCGCGCGATGGTGCGCCGCAAGCTGCTGCAGGACGAGACCGCGCGGATCGAGACGGAGCTGCGCGGCCGTCAGGCGGCGATCGATCGCGCCCGCGAGGAGGCCGCCGCCCATGCCGCCAAGGCCGCCCTGGCCGAGGCCCTGGCCGAGGCCAACGAGCAGTTGCGGGAAGCGCAGGGCAAGCTGGTGCAGGCGGCGAAGATGGCGTCGCTGGGCGAGCTGGTGGCCGGCATCGCGCACGAGATCAACAATCCGCTCGCCTTCATCGTCGCCCATCAGGGAACGGTGACTCGTCTGCTGGAACAGATCGCCGAAACGGCCGGGCCGGCTCTGCCCCCTGAGATTACGCCGAAACTGAACAAGGCGCGGGAACGGGTTTCGGCGATGAGTTTGGGGCTGAAACGCATCCAGAACCTCGTGCTGAACCTGCGGAAATTTTCTCGCCTGGATGAAAGCGAACACCAAAGCGTCGACGTGCCGGATGCGATCGAAACGGTGTTGACCCTGTTGACGCACAAGCTTGGAACCGGGATCACCGTGGAGTGCCGCTTCGACGCACCACGCGACCTTTCCTGCCAGCCTGCCTTGTTGAACCAGGTGATCATGAACATCGTCGGCAATGCCGCGGACGCCCTGAACGAACGCCCGGCCGGTGCGGCACCCGGCGTGATCCGCATCGACACGACGTTTCACAACAACATTTACGCCATCTCGATCGCCGATAACGGCCCGGGCGTGCCGGACGCATTGCGCGAGCGCGTGTTCGAACCGTTTTTCACCACCAAGCCGGTCGGCTCTGGCACCGGGCTTGGCCTTGCCATCGCATACAACGTCGTGCGTGCGCATGGCGGCGCGATCGTACTGGACACGCCGGAAGGCGGTGGGGCCCGCTTCGTCGTGTCGGTGCCTGCTGGCAGCCAGGTCTCCACAGAGACGGCGGCATGAAGGAAACCCTGCTCGCACGCGCCCTGCGCCATGGCGCGACGGACCGTCCGACCCTGCTGCTGGTGGATGACGAACCCGATATCCTGGTGGCGCTGGAGGACCTGCTCGAGGACGAATATCGCATCCTGTCCAGCACGGCGCCGGAGGAAGCGCTGGGCCTTCTCGCCGCCGAACCGCTCGTGTCGGTGATCCTGTCCGACCAGCGCATGCCGGTCATGACCGGCGACGTGTTCCTGCGCCGGGCGCGCGAGGTTTCGGATGCGGAAGCGATCCTTCTGACGGGCTACGCCGATCTGAGCGCCGTGGTGTCGGCACTGAACGAGGGCCGTATTTCCGGCTACGCGCACAAGCCGTGGGAGCCGATGGCGCTGTTGTCGATGGTCCGGCAGGCATCGGACCGGGCGCGGCTGGCACGATCGCTGCGCCTCGAGCAGATGCTGCTCCAGGGCTTGATGGACGGCACGCGTGACGGGCTGTCGTTCAAGGACCGCGAGGGCCGTTTCGTACGCATCAATCAGGCGGCGGCGGCGCAATGGGGCGCGACACCGGATGCTTGTCTCGGCCGCACCGAAAAGGAGATGGCTGCCGGTACGGTCGAGGCTGCCGCGCTCGAGCGGATCGCCCGGCTGGACGCCGCGGCGATCAACAGCGGCGAAGGCGGCGTTGCCGTGTGGTGCAGCGGGACGGGACCTTCCATGCGCTGGCACGAGCGTTTGCGCGGCCCGTTACGGGACAGCGACGGGTCCGTGGCGATCCTGGCCTCTTTCGAGCGCGACATCACCGAACAGAAGCTGATGGAAGACCGGCTGCGCCAGGCCGACCGCATGCAGGCGCTGGGCACCATGGCCAGCGGTGTCGCGCATGATTTCAACAATCTGCTCACCGCGGTTCTCGGCAGCCTCGAACTGGCCCAGCGCGCGGCCGGCGACGATGCGCGTCTCAACCGGCTTCTGGAAACCGCGATCGCCGGTGCCGAACGCGGGGCTGCACTGACCCAGCGCCTGCTCGGCTTCAGCCGGCAGCAGGATACGGCGACGGTGCCGGTGGCGGTGAACGGTCTGGTGGAGGCGATGGGCGACCTGCTGGTCCGCAGCATCGACCGGCGCGACATCCGTTTCGTCTACGCACTAGGGGAGGGGCTCGCGGAGGTCCTGGTGGACCCGGCCCAGCTTGAACTGGCGCTGCTTAATCTGTGCATCAATGCGCGCGACGCGATGCAGGACGAGGGGACCATCACCCTCCGCACAGCCAGTTCTGCGTGTCTGGCCGCCGAGGACGGGCATATGCTGCTGACAGGCGCGATCCCGGAACACGGTTGCGTCGTGGTGGCGGTGGAGGATACCGGCAGCGGCATGACGCCGCAGGTGGCGCAGCGGATCTTCGAACCGTTCTTCACCACAAAGGAAGTCGGACGCGGCACCGGCCTCGGCCTGTCGATGGTTTATGGCTTCATTCAGCAGATCGGGGGCGCCGTGAGGGTCCGAACCGCACCGGGGGCCGGAACGTCGTTCCAGCTCTGCCTACCGACCGCCGCCGGCGCCTGACCGGCGACACGCTCACCCGCGTCCGAACAAACGCCGCCAGCGCGGGGTCGCCCGCTGCACCGTCTTGACCGCGACCTGAGCGGTCGCGTTGGCCTCGGCCTCGACCGCCCTGTCGAACCAGCTGACTTGCTTCTTCTGGAACAAGGCGCTGTTGTCTGCGATCGGCAGCAGCATCATCCGCTGCTGATAGTTCACCATCGGAAAGACCTGTTGCGCACCGTCCGGGGTCGCTCCCAGATACCGCCCGTGATTTTCAAGCGCGATGCCGTTTCCATCCAGGGAAATCAGCTGATCCGGAGCGTCGGCAAACTCGGAATCCGCCGGGAACAGACGAATCTCCGTTTCGACCCCCTCCGACACGGTGGCGAACACGGTGCGCCCGTCCCGAATGGACGCGACGATCGGCAGGCGGCTGGCCAGATTGAACGGATGCGGCTCGAAGCGGGCGTAGCCGTCTTCCGCATGCCAGCACAGGAAGGTGCCGTGAACGGACAGCACCAGACAGCGGTGACGCTCCAGCATCCCGGCGGCCGTCACCCCGGCATCCCATCGTGCCGGCCGGATCTCGAAACCGTAATAGGCGCGTATCACCGTGCTGAGATGCGACGCCGCCAGAGCATGATCGCCCCGCTCGACCAGGAGGTTGATCGCGCGCAGATTGAAGGGCGAGCCGGCGAGGTCGCGGTAGTTCGGATGCTTCGTGATCCGCTTGGCGCCCATTGCGGCGACGAACAAGCCGGGTTTGCGGTTCGCCGCCTTGGTCAGGATCCGCACCAGGAACGGCATCTGCCGCCGCCGCAACTGAGCCAGAACGGGGCCCAGCTGTTCCCGGTCCGGCGACCGGATGGCGGCAAACAGCGCTTCCAGAATAGCCGTGCTCCAGCTTCCGTCATAGATCACATGGCCGGCGTGCGGAACGGTGAAGACCTGCGCATCCGGGATCGCTTTGCGGATCAGGCGGACGGCGTAGGCGTCCACCATCTCGCCGGGATCGTACAGCACGGCGACACGGCCGCTCACGTCCTCCGGGCGGATCGCCATGCCGTCGAACTCGGGCCTGTCCGCGACCCCGTGCGTCGACATCATATGGGTGAGGATGCGTCTCTGCTTGTCGTCCGACAAACCGAGTTCCTCCGCCCGGACGGCGAAGAAAGGAGAGCATGCGATCACGTAGTCGGCGCCGAGCAGGCCGGAATATTTCAAAGCCGCGTAACCGCCCGCAGACTGGCCGAACACGATCACGGGCCGGTCGCCCCTGACCCTGGCGACGGCGGCCGCGACGTCGGCGATCTCCGGAGACCGGTAGAAATTCTTCTGTCGCGTCGTGACGCCGATGCAGGAAATCCGGCCCGGCACGACCTGCGGTTGCAGCAGGAAATGAGTCTCGGCGACGCCCTCGTGGTTGAGCTGGTCGAAGGTTACCAGCAGATAGTCGCTTTCGCCCTCGTTCCAGTGCGCGACAAGCTCTTTTCCGGAAAAGACGAGCATGTGCGGGCGACCTCGAAAACGGCGTCCGCCGATCGAAACGCCCATGCAATCAAATAACATGTAGATCGAAACGACACAAGAACGTCTTGATTTTGATACATATTCTGTCGCTGTGTTTGACCACATCTTGCGGCGCCTTCGCCGTGCGCTATCTCTCATCCCCATGCAGAGCAATCAGAGCGCCAGCCACGATCCGATCGGCTGGCACGGAACCACCATCCTGTGCGTGCGCAAGGGCAGTCAGGTGGCGATGGCGGGCGATGGGCAGGTGACGCTCGGGCAGACGGTGATCAAGGGCAATGCGCGCAAGGTGCGCCGTATCGGCCCGAACGGCACCATCCTGTCGGGGTTTGCCGGTGCCACGGCCGACGCGTTCACCCTTCTGGAACGGCTTGAGGCCAAGCTCGAGCGCTATCCGAACCAGCTCGAACGCGCCTGCGTGGAACTGGCCAAGGACTGGCGGACGGACCGTTATCTGCGTCGTCTAGAAGCGATGATGGCAGTGGCTGACGAGACCCGCTCCTTCACCCTGACCGGCAACGGCGACGTGCTGGAACCGGAAGACGGGGTTATCGCCATCGGATCCGGTGGCAATTACGCGCTGTCCGCCGCCCGCGCGCTGATCGATATCGACGGCCTTTCCGCGGAACAGATTGCCCGCAAGGCGATGCGCATCGCCGGCGATATCTGCGTCTACACCAATCATTCCGTGATCGTGGAGGCCATCGGCTGATGGACGTTCCCACCTATTCCCCGCGCGAGATCGTCGGCGAACTCGATCGTTTCATCGTCGGCCAGAACGACGCCAAGCGCGCCGTCGCCATCGCCCTGCGCAATCGCTGGCGCCGTGCGCAGCTCGCCGAGGGCATGCGCGACGAGGTCGTGCCCAAGAACATCCTGATGATCGGCCCGACCGGCTGCGGCAAGACCGAGATCGCCCGCCGTCTCGCCAAGCTGGCCCAGGCGCCGTTCCTGAAGGTCGAAGCCACCAAGTTTACCGAGGTCGGTTATGTCGGCCGCGACGTGGAAAGCATCGTCCGCGATCTGGTCGAGGTCAGCCTGACCATGCTGCGCGACATCCGCCGTCGCGACGTACAGGCGACGGCGGAGAAGACGGCCGAGGATCGGCTCGTCGATGCGCTGGTCGGCGCCACGGCCTCGGCGGAAACCAAGAGCAAGTTCCGCCGCATGCTCCGCGATGGCGAGCTGGAACAGAAGGAGGTCGAAGTCCAGGTCGCCGAGCCCGCCGGCCAGCCGATCGGCCAGATGGATGTGCCCGGCATGCCGCCGGCCGGCATCATCAATCTCGGCGAGATGATGAAAGGCATGATGGGTCGCAATGCCCAACCGCGTCGGATGAGTGTGGAGTCCGCGCGTCAGGCCCTGAATCGCGAGGAGGCCGATCGTCTGCTCGACAACGACGCCATCACTCGTGAAGCCATCGCCCATGCGCAGGATCACGGCATCGTCTTCCTCGACGAGATAGACAAGGTCTGCGCGCGCTCGTCCGAAGGCGGCTTTCGCGGCGGCGATGTGAGCCGCGAAGGCGTGCAACGCGACCTGCTGCCGTTGATCGAAGGAACGACGGTGAACACCAAATATGGACCGGTGAAGACCGACCACATGCTGTTCATCGCCTCGGGCGCGTTCCATCTCGCCAAGCCGTCCGATCTGTTGCCGGAGTTGCAAGGACGTTTGCCGATCCGTGTCGAGCTCGCGCCGCTCTCGCGTGACGATCTGCGACGCATCCTGGTGGAGCCGGAACACTCGCTGCTCAAGCAGTACGGCGCGCTGATGGCGACGGAGAAAGTGGCGCTAGAATTCGGCGACGACGCGATCGACGCCCTGGCCGATCTTGCCGCTGACATCAACGAGCGTGTCGAGAATATCGGCGCGCGCCGTCTGGCGACGGTGCTGGAGCGTCTGCTGGAGGAGATCTCCTTCACCGCCTCCGACCGCCCCGGAGACAGCGTCCGCATCGACGCCGCCGCCGTGCGTGACCGCGTCGCCCCGCTGGCGCAGAAAGGCGATCTCTCGCGGTTTATTCTCTAGGGGTGAACATCAGCGCGCCGCTTCGGCAGCGGCGCGCTGCACCGCCTTGGTCATGGACGCGATACCATTCCCGCGATTGGCCGAAAGCGCTTCCAGCAGGCCGAGCTCCTTCAGGAACACCGGGTCAGTGCGCAGGATCTCCTCCGGACTACGGCCGGAATAGACACGCAACAGCAGTGCCACCAGACCGGATACGATCGCCGCGTCGGATGCGCCGGCGAAGCGCACCACCCCGTCCTCGACAACGGATTCCAGCCAGACCTGGCTCTGGCATCCCGGGACGCGATGGGCATCGTTCGCCCATTCAGTCGGGAAAGGCGGCAATTTGCGGCCCACCTCGATGATGAAGCCGTAACGCTCGGTCCAGTCGTCGAACAGCGCCAGTTCCTCGCCGATCGCCGCGATCGCCGCGGCGGCACTGTCTTCTTCCGGGATAACGAAGGGGGATGCGGCATTCGACATGCGCCGGATGTGCGCAACGCGGTTGGGACAGTCAAGCTATGCCAACCGGCAGGACTCGCCGGACTTGCAGTTGCTGCCATTTGGCAGTATATAACCTGCCAGGAGGCAACCATGCGCGCCAGCTTCACCTTAAAATCGGTGGAAACCGCCGCCAGTCCCGGTTCGACCCTGTTGAACCTGTCCGATCCGGCCATCCGACTGCGCCTGACCCCGGCCGCCGTCGACGGCATGATCCGTCTCGCCTCCTTGTGGCGACTCAATACCGAGGAAACCTGCCTACTGCTCGGCGACATGTCCGAACGCTCCTGGTTCCGGCTCAAGAAGGGCGAAACCGGCAGTCCGGAGCGGCCCTTCATCCTGTCCCAGGACATGCTGACCCGGATCAGCGTGCTGGTCGGCGTGTTCAAAGGCCTGCGTCTGCTGTTCTCCGAGAAGCTCGCCGACGAGTGGATCAAGCTGCCCAATCGCGGCCCGCTGTTCGGCGGCCGTCCGCCGCTGGAGATCGGCATCGAGCGCGGCATTCCGGGCTTGCTCGATATCCGCGCGCATGTCGACGCGCTGCGCGGGGGCTTGTGAGCACATGACGATGCCTGGAACAGAGCCGGCGCCCCCGCCGGCCGATTTCGTCCCGCCCCTTTGTCGCATCCAGCAGCGCGACACGGTGCGGCTGATCCCCAGCGGTCGCCTGAAAGCGCCGGTCCTGGCGCCTCTGGCCGCCAGCGATGATGCGCTGAACGATCTGGCCGCTCTGGAAAGCCTGAGCAATGTTCGTCTCCAGGCCGCATCCAGCGGCTTGCCGGATCTCGATCCGGCGGAGCTGGTGTTCGGCCGTCCCAACGACAGCTTCGTCAACGCGGCCTTCACCCATGTCCGCCCGGGCGGAAACCGCTTCAACGACGACCGTCGCGGCGCCTGGTATTGCTCGTTCGATGCCGAAACCTCTCTCCGCGAGGTCGCGTGGCATCTGACGCGTGAGCTCGACGCGATCGGCCGCTACGAGAACACCACCGACTATGCCGAGATGCTGGCCGATTTCGTCGGTCCGTTTCACGATCTGCGTGGTCCCGGCGCGCAGGGCGCCTGGCTCGGCGACGATATCGGTCCGTCCTATCGCGCCGGGCAGGCGCTGGCGCGTCGTCTGCGCGACAGCGAGGACACGGGCATCGGCTTGGCCAGCAACGGCCTCGTCTACCCCTCCGTGCGCCATCCGGGCGGCACCTGTCTGGTCGCATTCCGGCCGAGCATGGTGACGAATCTACGTCAGGGCGGGCTGTGGCGTTTGAACTGGACCGGCGACCGCGTGCCCAGCATCTCCCGTCCGGGCGGCAATACGCCGGAAACGGTCTGCACCCCCGAACCGCGCCGGCGGTGAGCGGGCAGGGGTTCAGCCCGGCTGCATGATCGCGTCCAGCCGGGCGCCCAGCACAGTCGGATCGCCCTCCACGACCAGAACCTTGTTCCGCGCCCCGGCGCCGCTGCGCACGCTGACCCGGCTCGGGGCAACGCCCAGGGCCTCGGCCAGAACGGCACAGACCGCCCGCGTGGCGCGCCCATCCTCGGCCGCATCGGTCACGGCGATCCGCAGCGCGCGACGCCCGGCCGCATCCTCATAGGGGCCGAGGATCGCGTTACGCCCGGCGCGCGGCTGGGCACGCACGGCGACGGTGATGCCGGATGGGGTTTTGGGCGGTGGTATGGCGGCAATCTCCTTGCGGGCGAGGGCAGCGATCGCCACTTTCGGGGGATGTCAGAAACGCTGCCCGCAAAGCCGTCCCGCTCCGCCAAGCGCAAGCCGGAGCGCGCGCCGCCGCTTGTGACCGAGTTCGAGCCGCAGCGCCAGCCGGCCAAGGCGAAGACGAACACGCTGAAAGTGGTCTCGCCCTACGAGCCGGCTGGCGACCAGCCGACGGCGATTCGCGAGCTGGTGGCGGGCGTCGAGGCGGGCGAGCGCGATCAGGTGCTGCTGGGCGTCACCGGCTCGGGCAAGACCTTCACCATGGCCAAGGTCATCGAGGCGGTACAGAAGCCGACCCTGATCCTGGCGCCGAACAAGACGCTGGCGGCGCAGCTCTATGGCGAGATGAAGCAGTTTTTCCCGGAGAACGCCGTCGAATATTTCGTCAGCTATTACGACTACTATCAGCCCGAAGCCTACGTGCCGCGCTCCGATACCTATATCGAGAAGGACAGCGCGATCAACGAGCAGATCGACCGTATGCGCCACGCCGCCACCCAGGCGCTGCTGGAGCGCAACGACGTGGTGATCGTCGCCTCCGTGTCCTGCATCTACGGTATCGGCTCGGTCGAGACCTACTCGCGTATGGTGGTAAAGCTGCAGGTGGGCGGGGAGATCGCGCGCGACGTGCTGGTCAAGGCGCTGGTGGAGCAGCAGTACCGTCGCAACGACGCCGCGTTCGGACGCGGCACGTTCCGCGTCCGCGGCGAAACGCTCGATATCTTTCCGGTGCAGAACGAGGACCGCGCCTGGCGCGTGTCCTTGTTCGGCGACGAGATCGACAGCATCGTCGAATTCGATCCGCTGACAGGCGAGAAGACCGCCGATCTCGAAGAGATCAGCATCTATGCCAACAGCCATTACGTCACGCCGCGCCCGACCTTGAATCAGGCCACCATCTCGATCAAGCAGGAACTACGCGAGCGGCTTCAGGAGTTCACCGACACAGGAAAGCTTCTCGAAGCCGAACGCCTGCAGCAGCGCTGCACCTTCGATCTCGAGATGATCGAGACCACGGGCGCCTGCAAAGGCATCGAGAACTATTCCCGCTATCTGTCCGGGCGTCGCCCCGGCGAGCCGCCGCCGACCCTGTTCGAATATCTGCCCGAAGACGCCTTGCTGATCGTGGACGAAAGCCACGTCACCGTGCCGCAGATCGGCGGCATGGAGCGGGGAGACCATGCACGCAAATCCATCCTGAGCGAATTCGGCTTTCGCCTGCCGTCCTGCCTCGACAACCGTCCGCTGCGCTTCGACGAATGGGAGCGATTCCGGCCGCAGACCATCCATGTCAGCGCGACGCCGGGCCCCTGGGAGCTGGAGCGCGCGCAAGGCGTGTTCGCGGAACAGGTGATCCGGCCGACGGGTCTGATCGATCCGGTGACGGAAATCCGGCCCGTCGAACGTCAGGTGGACGATCTTCTGGCGGAATGCCGCATCGTCATCGCCAGGGGCGGGCGTGTCCTCGTCACCACGCTCACCAAGCGCATGGCCGAGGACCTCACCGAGTACATGACGGAATCCGGCATCAAGGTGCGCTACCTCCATTCCGACGTGGACACGCTGGAACGCATCGAGATCATCCGCGACCTTCGTCTGGGCGCCTTCGACGTTTTGATCGGCATCAACCTTCTGCGCGAGGGCCTGGACATTCCGGAATGCCAGCTCGTCGCCATTCTCGATGCCGACAAGGAAGGTTTCCTGCGCTCGCGCACCTCCCTGGTGCAGACGATCGGCCGCGCCGCGCGCAATGTCGACGGCCGCGTGCTGCTCTACGCAGACACCATGACCGACAGCCTTCGCTACGCGATCGAGGAGACCGAGCGCCGCCGCACCAAACAATCGGAATGGAACGAGGCGCACGGCATCACGCCGCAATCGGTCCGCACCCATATCGGCGAGGCGATCGCCTCGGTGTTCGAGCAGGACTACGTCACCGTGGCCCCGGTCAAGGATGCCGGCGTCACCGACATGGTCGGCAAGGATCTGAAGGCGGCCATCGCCGATATCGAGAAGCGCATGCGCGCCGCCGCCGCCGATCTGGAATTCGAGACCGCCGCCCGTCTGCGCGATGAACTCAAGCGCCTCGAAGCGCTCGATCTCGGCATCGAACCGCCACCGCCTTCGCCGAATTCCCGCGCGGGCCGGTCCTCATCCAAATCGCGCACGCCGGAGCCGTTGGGTCCGGGCGGCGGCGGTTACGATCCGGCCAAGCGAAAGGGCGGTGGCCGCAGACGCGGCTGAGCGTTCAGCGCGGCTGCTCCTGCAGCCAGCGCAGATGCGTCCGCACGGTCGGCCAGTCCGGCGCGATGATGCTGTAGACGCAGGTGTCGCGCAGTTCGCCGTTCTCGGTCAGCCGATGATGGCGGAGGATGCCGTCCAGACGCGCGCCGATCCGCTCGATCGCCCGGCGGCTGGCGAGATTGAGCGCATGCGTGCGCAGCTCGACCGCGATGCACTGCAACGCCTCGAACGCATGCGTCAGCAGCAGGCGCTTCGCATCCGTGTTCAGCCCGGTCCGCTGCACCCGTTTCGCATACCAGGTCCAGCCGATCTCCACGCGCTTCGAGGCGTGGTCGATATTCCCGTAGGACGTCATCCCGACCGGTTCGCCCGTCGCGCTGTCGAGCACGGTGAACGGCAGCATCTCGCCGCGATCGCGCATCGCCAACCGGTCGGCAATCGCTCCCGCCATGGTGTTGGGCGAGGGAACAGCGGTGTACCAAAGCCGCCAGAGCTCGCCGTCGCTTGCCGCCCGCACCAGGGCGTCATGATGCGCCGGGTCGAGCGGCACCAGGGTCGCGCGCGGACCTTCCAACGTCACCGGTTCGATCCAGCTCATGCACCCGTTTCCTTCCCCGCTCGGCCGGGGCATGGTCGCGTGCCCGACAGGGTTCGGGCAAGACGGGAGAGGATGATGGGTCGCCGTTACGTCACCGTGGACGTATTCACGGACCAGCCTTTCGGCGGCAATCCGCTCGCCGTGGTGCTCGACGCCGCCGGCCTCGACACGCCGGCGATGCAGCACATCGCGCGCGAGTTCGGCTATTCCGAAACCACCTTCGTGCTTCCGCCCGCCGATCCGGCGCATCACGCTTGGGTGCGCATCTTCACGCCGGAGCGGGAGTTGCCTTTCGCCGGTCACCCGAATGTCGGCACCGCCTTCGTGCTTGCGGACGAACTCGGACGACGCAGCGAACCGGTTCCGGAGACATTCCGGTTCGAGGAACAAGCGGGGCTGGTGCCGGTCCGGCCGACATGGACGAACGGAATCCTGGCCGGCGCCGAACTCACTGCACCGCGTCGGTTCGAACAGGGCGAGCGTCTCGACGCAGCCTTGCTCGCGCGTATCCTCCAGCTGCCGGCCGACGCCGTGCTGACAGACCCGCACCCTCCGTTGATCGGTTCCGCCGGTCTGCCCTTCCTGCTGATCAGGCTGTGCGACACGGATGCGGTGGATGCCGCCACGGTGGACGAACGCCTGTTGGCCGAGCGTCTCGGTGCGGAGCATGCGACGCGCAATCTCTACCTCTACGCCCACAGCGGCACCGATCGCGTCCATGCCCGCATGCTGGCGCCTCTGGACGGCATTGCTGAAGATCCGGCCACTGGCAGCGCCGCCGCCGCCCTGGGCGGCCTGCTCGGCGCGCTGGAAGGCCCGCTTTCCTTCACCATCGCCCAGGGCGTGCGCATGGGCCGTCCGAGCGAGATTCGTGTTTCGGTGTCTGAAGACGGCGCGATCCATGTCGGCGGCGCCTGCGTGACGATGATGCGCGGCGAATTGCAGAGCGACCGGCGCGATTGAACGACCGGGCCGTCCGCCCGTTTTCTGGGTCTGAACACAGGAGCTTTCCGCCATGCTGTCCATGAGAACCGCCAACAGCGTCCTGGAGATCGACCCGGCCTGCGGCGGCGCGCTCACCGCATGGACGCGCAACGGCGTGCCGATCCTCCATCCGGTGGTGGACCCGAACCTGATCGCCCAGAAGCGGCGCGCGGTTGCGGCCTACCCGCTGATCCCGTTTTCCAACCGGGTCGGCTATGGACGTTTCGCCTTCGGCGACGAAAGCTTCCGACTGGCCGAGAATTTCGCCGGCGAACCGCATACGATCCACGGCAATGCCTGGATGCGGGAATGGTCGGTCGAATCCCATGACGACATCGTCACGATGCTGACCTTGTCGCACGAGCCGCCGCGCGATCCGGCCGATCAATGGCCGTTCCGCTACGACGCCTGCATCGAATACGCGCTGCGCGACGACGGTCTCTCAGTCCGCATCGCCGTGAGAAACACAGACGACCGGCCGCAACCGGTCGGGCTCGGCTTCCATCCGTTCTTTCCGCGCGGCGGCGACGTCGAACTCGGCTTTTCCGCAGACAGCGTCTGGATCGCAGGCGAAGACTCACTTCCGAAGGAACGCCTGTCCGTCGCCGACCACGCGCCCTACCGCTTCCAGCCGATGCGCGAAGTAGACGGCACACCGCTCGACAATTGCTTCGCCGGCTGGAACCGTCAGGCCTTCATCCGCTGGCCGTCGCGCAACCTGGCGCTTACCATCCGCGCCGAGGCGCCGTTCGACCATCTCGTGGTGTTCACGCCGCCGGGCAAGGATTTCATCGCGGTCGAACCGGCCAGCAACATGACCGACGCGATCAACCGTCCGGATATCGAGGATCGCGGTTTGTCCGTGCTCCAGCCGGGCGAAACCCTGTCCAGCACAGTCGACCTGTCGCTAATGGGGCTGTAGTTGCCCGGATCAGGATGCGCCGAGGCTGCGACGCATCCTGATCAGCGGCACGGCGATGCCGTCCACCACCGCTTCCGTGTGTTCGACCGGACGGTAGCCGCACGCCCGATAGAGCGGCTCACCGCTCAGCGTCGCCATCATTTCCGCCTCCCGAAACCCTTGCTCGAACGCCGCGCGTTCGCAGGTTTCGAGCACCAGCTTGCCCACACCCCGGCGTGCGAAGGCCGGGTGCGTATACATGGCGCGAATACGGGCCGGTCCCGTGGCCGGATCGAGCCTTTTCGGGTCGCGCTGCGCCGTGGTGTGATCGCCCCCGTAGAGTGTGGCGCGGAAGCTCCAGCCACCACAGCCGGCCAGCTCGCCCGCTTCGGTCTCGGCCAGCAGATAGGTGCCGTCTGCGACGAGTTGGGTGTCCAGCCCCATGAAGGCGCGGCTGGCGACGATCTGCTCCGGCGACAGGAACGCATCCTGCAACCGGTCGATCGCCAGACGCATCAGCGCCTCGATCCGTGGAAGATCGGCCGATACGGCCCAACGCGTTCGGAAGGGCATCGCATCCCCCATCGTTCAATGATGCGGCGTATCGCCCAGCATGGCGGCGACGTCCGGCTCGATCGCGGCCGCGATGCGCTCCTGCATCGCCGGGGTCGGATGCAAAGGCGGATCGGGCGGTGTCAGCAGCGGGTCGATGAAGTCCGACGCCTGCACCTTGCCGTTCTCGCGGAACAGATCGCCCACATCGCGATAGGTCAGATAGGGGCGCCCGTTGCGGATCTCGGACGCCATCATCCGGTTCACCGCGTCGGTATTCTCCGTCACCCAGGCCGACCGGATCGACGGCAGAACACCCAGCAGCAGGATCTTCGTATTCGGCAGCTTGGCATGGATGCGATCCACGACCGCGACGATGCCGGCATAGGTCTGTGCCGCGTCCGTGTGAACATGGCCGAAATTGTTGGCGCCGATCAGCAGAACCACGCCGCGCGGCGCGATGCCGTCCAGCTCGCCATGGTCGATCCGCCAGAGCAGATGGCAGGTGCTGTCGCCCTTGAAGCCGAGATCCACCGCGTTGCGGTCGCCATAGAAGCGCTGCCAGATCGGCAGAAAGCGCCGGAACGGTTGCGGTCCATCGTTCTCCCAGTTCTGGGTGATGGAATCGCCGATCCAGAGCAGTGCGGGATGACGTGCGGCCAGTTCGGCCTGCTTCGCCTCGAACCGGGCGCGCCACCAGGGCTCGCTCATGCGCGACACCGGTTCCACCGCCAGATTGGCGCGGGGATGGTGCGCTGGCGCGGTAGCGGCGATGTGCTTGTGTGCGTGGTGCGGCGTCGCGGCGAAAACCGGCGCGGCGGCGACGAGAAGGGCGCCCAGAAGGGCCGCTTGCTTACGCATAATGCAGCGCCACGATCGCAAGAATGCCGGCCGCGACGCTGTAGAGCGCGAACGGGCGCAGCGCCCAGTTCTCGTGGTTGCGGAAATACCGCATCAGGAACGCCGTGGAGAGAAACGCCGTGATGCCTGCCACCACGGCTCCGGTCACCGCCGAGCCCATGGCGCTGAACGGGATGTGGTTCTTGTGCAGCGCGAGCAACTGGTTCGCCGTCGCGGCCAGGATCACCGGCAGGGCGATCAGGAACGAGAACCGGGCCGCCGTTTCATGGCTCACGCCACGCAGCAGGCCGCCGGTCATGGTGGCGCCAGAGCGCGAGATGCCGGGCAGGAAAGCCAGGCATTGCCAGCAGCCGATCCACAGCGCATCGGCGATCGACAGCGAGGCGATCGGCCGGTCGGCCTCTTCCGGCAGGCGCGACCGCAGCCGGTCCGCGAACAACAGGATCAGCCCGTTGATCACCAGGAATCCCGCCGCCATCACCGGCGTTCCGAACAAGGCCCGGAGCGGATGTTCCAGCAGCTTGCCCACCACCAGAGCCGGCACGGTGGCGATCACGATCAGGAACAGGATGTAGCGGCTCTCGCCCACGCGCAGGCGGTCGGCAGCCCCCACGGCCCCGGTCAGCAACGCCACCCAGTCGCGCCAGAAATACGCGAACAAGGCGGTCGCGGTGCCGACATGCAGCATGGCCAGGAACGGTAGGAAGGTGATCGCCCGCTCGTCCAGCGACCAGTGCAGCAGAGCCGGCAGGATCACGGCATGGCCGAGGCTGCTGATCGGGAACAGCTCGGTCACCCCTTGCAGGATGGCCATGATCAGCGCCTGAATCGTCGTCATTCCAAGGTCCTGCAGCTTCTGCTTGATGTGGTGCCGTATTACGCTGACAGGAGCAAGCTTGGGGGACGCGATTGACGCTCCTGCGCGGGAGTCGCTAGAGCAATCGGCATGATCGCCACCACAGCACCCGCCAAGCGCGCGCCCACCCGACGCCGTCACGGGGTCGCTTCGGTCCTGGCAAGTTGCGGGGTGCTGGCCGTCACGCTCGGCTTCTACGGCTATGCCGCCAGCGTGGCTCACCCGGACCGCGGCCATACCTATCCGTTGGAAGCCACCTTCCTGTCCTCCAACGGTTTGTCCGCAGGGGCAGACGTGCTGATCGCCGGCGTTCCGGTCGGTGCCGTCACCGCCATCACCCTGGACACGCAGGCCATGGTGTCGCACGTGCGGTTCCGGATCGACCAGTCGATCCACCTGCCCATGGACTCCCGGCTGTCGATCGGCAGCCCCGGGCTGACGGCCGCGAACGCGCTGATGATCGAGCCCGGCCATTCCAGGCAGCGCATGAAGGCCGATGGCGTGCTCACCGATACCTGCGAGGCGGTCAGCCTCGAGGATCAGGTCAGCCGTTACATCTTCGGCAACGGTGGCGCCGCCACCGGCTGCTGACCGGGGCGGCACGAGGGCAGGGGCCGGCGAACCGGCCCCCTTCCGTCACATATCAAAGGCGTGCGGCAACAGCACCAGATCGCGCACCACGGTGCCCCGACGACGGCTCAACATGAAGGCCACCGCCTCGGCCACGTCGTTCGGCTCCATCATCCCGCCGGCGGCGATCTCGGCCTCCAGACGCTTCGGGTCCCAGTCCTTCAGCAGCGGCGTCACGACCGGGCCGGGCAGCACCGCACCGACGCGGATGCCATGCGGCGCCATCTGGCGGCGTACCGTATGCACGAAAGCTTGCACGGCATGCTTGGAGGCGGTGTAGACCGGCTCCACCATCACCGGCACCACGCCGGCGATCGAGCTGGTCACCACGATGTCGCCCGAACCCTGCTTCATCATCTGCGGCAACACCGCGCGCACCGTACGGAACGCGGCGTTGATGTTCAGATGCAGCATCGGGTCCCAGCGATCCGGATCGCCTTCCCAGACATTGCCGCCGACATAGGCGCCCGCATTGGCGTGCAGGATGTCGAGCCGACCTCGTTCGGTCACGATCTGCTCCACCGCCCGGTCGATCGACGGGTAATCGAACAGATCGACCACGATGCCATGGGCGCCGATCTCGGCGGCGACGGACGACATGGTCGCCTCGTCGCGGTCCAGCAGATACACGGTGGCACCCTGCGCGATCAGCACCTTCGCCGTGGCAAGGCCGATCCCTGACGCGCCGCCGGTGATGGCGACGATCTTGTTCTTCAACGATTCCGTCATGGTCTTTTCTTTCTTCTGTCTCGCAGCCTCACCGCACCTGACGGCGCTGGCGGCTGATGAAGATGGCAAGCAGGATGATCGCGCCCTTCACCACGTTCTGGACGTAGGGCGAGACGTTCATGAGATTGAGGCCGTTGTTCAGCACGCCCAGCAGCAACGCGCCGACCAGCGTGCCGACGATCGAGCCACGGCCGCCGGAGATCGCCGCTCCGCCCAGAACCACGGCGGCGATGGCGTCGAGCTCGAACCCGGTTCCGGCGTTCGGCTGCCCGCTCATCAGGCGCGCGGTCAGCACGATGCCGGCGATCGCGGCCGTCAGACCGCTGATCAGATAAACGAGAACCTTGTATCGACGGGCATCGATGCCGGAGAGGCGGACCGCGTCCTCGTTGCTGCCGATGGCATAGATGTAGCGCCCGACGGGCATACGCTGGAGCACCACGTAAGCCACGACATAGGTCGCGATCATCACCAGGATCGGCGTCTGGATGCCCAGCACGGCGCTACGCCCCAGTCCCGCGAACCAATTCGGCAGCCCGGCGATCGGGTAGCCGCCCGTATACATCAGGCCAAGACCGCGCGCGATGCTCATGGATGCCAGCGTGACGATGATCGGCGGCATCGCCAGGCGCGCGATCACGAGCCCATTGCAAAGCCCGAACAGAGCGCCCACCAGCAAGCCGCCGCCGATCGCCACCACCCCGGGAAAGCCCGACGCGAACAATCCGGCCACCACCGTGCCGGACAGCGCCATCACCGAGCCCACCGAAAGATCGATGCCGCCGGTGAGAATGGCGAACGTCATGCCCACCGAGATCACGGCGTTGATCGAAACCTGCCGTCCAACATTCTCCAGATTGCCGAGCGAGACGAAGCGATCGTTCATCAGCACCATGCACAGCGACACGACCACTAGGCCGATCGCCGGCAGGAAGGCGGGAGATTGCCGCAGATTGGCGAGGATCTGGCCGCCCGGCCTCGCGTCAAGAGTGTCCGGCATGCTGGTCGCTCCCTGCGGTGGCATGTCGCATCACCTCTTCGGGGTTGATGGAATCGCCCGACAAGGTGGCGGCGATCGCGCCACGCCGGAACACGGCGACGCGGTCGCACAGGCCGACGATCTCGGGCAGTTCGGAGGAAATCATGATGATGGAACAGCCCTCGTCGGCGAGCGCGCGCATCAGGCGGTAGATCTCGGCCTTCGCGCCCACGTCGATGCCACGGGTCGGCTCGTCGAAGATCAGGATGCGGCTGCGCCGGTTCAGCCAGCGCGCGATCACCACTTTCTGCTGATTGCCGCCGGACAGGGTCAAACTCATCGTCTCGTCGGAGGGCGCCTTGATCCTGATTTGTTGCATCAGATCGCGCGTGGTCAGCCGCTCCTTCTTGCGGTCGATGATGCCCGCGCGGCTGGTATATTTGTTCAGATTGTTGATCGACACGTTTTCGCGGATCGAGAACCCCAGCATCAGCCCTTGCGTCTTGCGGTTCTCCGGCAACAGACCGATCCCCTGCGCCAGCGCCGCCGCCGGGTCGTCCAGCTTCACCGCATGGCCGTCGATCCGCACGCGCTTGCCACGGCACGGGATCGCACCGATCAACGCCAGGGCGGTTTCGGTGCGGCCGGAACCGACCAGACCCGCAAAACCGAAGATCTCGCCGCGATGCAGCACGAAGCCGCTTTCCGGGGCGCCGTCGCGGATGCGCAATCCATCGGCTTCCAGCACGATCTCACTCGGCGACGTTTCAGGCCGGGGCGGGAAGCTCGCCTCCAGGCGTCGCCCGACCATCATCTCCACCAGACCGTCCATGTCGGTCTCGGAGGTCCTGACGAGACCGACATTGCGTCCGTCGCGAAGCACGGTGATCCGGTCGCAGATCTCGAAGATCTCGTCGAGATGGTGGGACACGAAGAACATGCCGATGCCGTCGGCACGCAACTGCCGCATGACACGGAACAGATGCTCCGCTTCCGACGGCGTCAACGTCGCGGTCGGCTCGTCGAGGATCAGGATGCGCGCATCCAGGCTCAACGCCTTGGCGATCTCGACGAATTGCTGATCGGCGACCGAGAGACGACCGACCGGACAATCCAGATCGACCACGATCCCCAGACGGCGCATCAGTTCCGCCGAGCGCGCGCGCATCTCCGCCTTGCGAGACAGGCCGAGGCGTGAACGCGTTTCACGTCCGAGAAAGATGTTGTCCACAGCATCGAGATCGGGAACCAGACTGAATTCCTGGAACACGATGCCGATACCCACCGCGATGGCGTCGCGATAGGAGTTGAACCGCATCTCCCGCCCGTCGAGCAGGATGCGCCCCTCATCCTGGTGCTGGATGCCGCCGATGATCTTGATGATCGTCGATTTACCCGCACCGTTCTCGCCTAGCAGCGCGTGGATCTCTCCACGCGCCAGCTCCAGCGAGACGCCCTTCAGCGCCTGCACGCCCGGGAACCCCTTGGTCACGCCATCTAGGGCCAGCAACAGAGGGGCATCGGGGATCGCGTCCATCGCGAACGCTCCTTCGCGCCTCAACTCACCAGGAGAAGGTCTTGGCGTTCTGCGCATCCACCAGCGCCACGTCGACCGGCGTGACGGCAGGGATCTTGGCACCCCACAGCTTCGCCAGCGCCATCGCCAGCGCCATGCGGATTTCTTCGCGCGGGAATTGCGCCGCCGTGGCGATGAACTTCGATCCCGGCTTGGCGATCGCCGCCACCGCGTCTGGCGCACCGTCCACGCTGACCAGCTTCACATCCTTGCCGCTGGATTCGATCGCCGAAAGCGCGCCGAGCGAACCGTTATCGTTCACGCTGAAGATGCCCTTCAGATCCGGATTGGCCTGCAGCATGTTCTCCGTCACCGTCAGCGCCTGGTCGCGCTCCTGACGTCCGTTCTGCGTGCTCACGATCTTGATGCCCGGGAACTTCGCCAGCGCCGCCTTGCATCCCTTCACGCGCTCCAGGATCGGCACCACGGGAATGCCGTCGATGATCCCGACATTGCCAGTCTTGATGGTGTCGCCGAGCTTGGTGCAGGCCAGCACGCCGGCGTCGTAGTTCTTGGAGCCGACGAAGCCGTCGATCGGACCGGAGGCCTGCGCATCCACCGAGACGATCGGAATGTGCTTGTCGTGCACGGACTGTACCACGTTCGCGACGCCGGCGCTGTCGGTCGGGTTGATGATGATCACTTGCGCGCCCTGTTGAACCATGTCCTCGATGTCGCTCACCTGCTTCGACACGTCGTGATGCGCGTCGCTGACGATCAGCTTGGCGCCGATGGTGCGCGCCGCATCGGTGATCGCATTCTTCATGGTGACGAAATACGGGTTGTTCATTTCCTGGAACGACACGCCGATCACCAGCGGCGCGGCGGCATGCGCGGACACCGAACCGCCGGCCAGGGCGGAGGCGCAGAAAAGGGCCGCCAGGGCGGACTTGGCGTAGGTCATTCGTTTCTCTCCCATGTGATTGTCGTTGTGCGGAGCAGGATCTTTCGTCCCGCTTCCGCTGCTGTTCGGTTCTAGAGAGCGGTGTAGCCCCCATCCACGAAGATCGATTGTCCGGTCACCATTCCCGACGCCGGCGCCGACAGGAACAACACCAGATCGGCCACTTCTTCCGGCGTCGCCACCCGTCCGGCCGGCACCTTGGCCAGGAAGTCCTTGAGCTTGTCGCCCTGGCTCCACACCTTTTCGCCCATCTCCGTCCAGACGACCGTCGGACAGATGCTGTTGCTCTGGATGTTGTGCGGCGCCCATTCCGCGGTCATCACCTTGGTCAGCCCGTTCAGACCGGCCTTGGAGGCGACATAGGCGCCATGGTCGGGTAGGGCGATCTCGCTCGCCTGCGACGAGATGTTCACGATCTTGCCCCAGCGCCGCGCGATCATTCCCGGTGCCAACGCGCGCGCCATCAACCACGCAGCGCGCAGATTGACGTTCAGGATCGCGTCCCACTCCGCCACGGTCTGATCCACCAGCGGCCTCGGCATGGTGATGCCGGCATTGTTCACCAGAATATCGGCGCCGTCCCATTCGGCGTCCACGGCGCGCGCGACGGTTTCGGCCGCATCGGGGTCTGCCAGATCGGCCGGCACCACCAGCACACGCCGCCCGGCCTCGCGCACCAGCACCGCGGTCTCCTCCAGCGCGCCGCGATCGCGTCCGACGGCGACGATGTCCGCCCCGGCCTGGGCCAGAACCTGGCAGATGGTCGCTCCCAGCCCGCGTGATGCGCCAGTCACGACGGCGCGCCGGCCATGTAGGGAGAAACGTTCGGGCAGAGCGTTGGACGACATGCGCGCAAAATCCTTCAATGAGCCGGAACGGGCGAAGCGGTCGCCCCGGGCAGGAAAGAAGCAGACACCCGCAAATCGGCGATACGGCGGGCACGGTGGCGATAATCGCGTGGGGTCATGCCGCGCAGACGCAAGAAAATGCGGTTGAAGTTCGACAGGTTGGCGAAGCCGGACTGCACCGCCACGTCGGTGATCGGCAGATGGCCGCTCACCAGCAGCTGGCAGGCATGGCTCACGCGGAGTTTCTGGATGAAGGCGGTGAAGGTGTCGCCAGTAGCCGCACGGAACTGGCGCGAGAAAGCGGCCGGGCTCAACCCCGTCAGCTTGCGTGCCCGTTCGGAGTCCAGCGCTTCCGGCGGGGCCGCGAGCAGGCAACGGATCGCGGCATCCATGCGGCGCATCTGTGGACCGCTCATCTGCTCCTGCTGGTTGATCGCCAACGTGCGGAACGGCGCCGCGGCCAGGCCGGCGAATAGGTCGATGCAGGCCGCGAGACGGCTCATGCCGGTCAGGGCGCCCATCGCCTCGAGCGCCTTGCCCAGCCGCAGGGCGATCTCGCCGGTGAATTCCACCCCGTTCGCGGAGGCCTCCAGCAAGGCCGTCAGCGGCGACAACTCCGCACACAGCGTCATCAGCCCGCCGATCCATTCGCCGGTGAACTGCAACACCACGTCCCGGCCGGGGACAGTCTCGCCCGGTTGCAGGTGGCTCACCCAGGCATGCGGCAGGTTGGGGCCGATCAGCACGAGCTGGCGTGGCTGGTAGGCGCCGACATGGTCGCCCACCATCGCCTGTCCGGACCCCGTGGCGATCAGATGCAGCTCGTATTCGGGATGGCGGTTCCAGCACGCCAGGGGCGAGGGGAAATCGTGCCGGTGCCAACGGAAGCTCTCGTTCGGCTCCGGCCGGATCAACTCGTAGATCGCCGGCAGTTCGCGCGCGGAGGCAGGCGTGTCGCCGCGTCTGAGGTTGGTGCGTGGGCTGGCGGTCATCAGCATCGGAATCCCGACCCGGGCGAAGTCACTCGGGAATGACCGGCATCTAAAACCCGGCGGCCAAACGGCGATAGGCCATTTTTTGAGCCGGAACTGATACGATCTTGTCCAACATCGGTGATCCCGCAAGCAGTCGTGCGGGGCTGCACAAGGGTTTGGTCGCGCGGCCGACGCCGGAGGCGCTGCGCTACTCGCCGTCAGGAATATTTATTGTGCAAGGCACAATAAACCGGTCGGCGTGGCGAACTATTGCTGCGCCACGCTTCGACCGCGCTTCAGTCGTTCAGCGGATAGGACCGCATCAGCCGGCGCTGGTTGCGCCAGGCTGCCAACAATGCAAGCGGGCCCGTCGGCCGGGCGCCACGGCGCCGCATGGCCGCACCGATCTCGAAGGCCTGCCTGTAGTGCCAGAGTTGGTCGCGATAGGCCTTGGCCAGCGTCGTCGTGGAATCCCAGATATGGGTCGCCTCCGACCCGACCCCATTGATCTCGATGATGCCGAAATCCTCGCCTGCCCTGAGCGAGGCGAGGGAACGGAATTTCACGTCGATCCGGCCGAAATGGAAATCAGGAATATCCCGCATGATCGCGTCGATCCGGCGTGTCAGGGCATCGGTGATGTCCCGGTGCCCATCTAGGAAGATCGATCCCTTGCAGTGATTGCCGGCGAAGACCAGCGTCATACCAACTCCGGCCGGCAGGACCTCGTCCTGTCGACCGGCCAGACGCGGCAGATAGATGTCCGGAACCCGCCCGGAGCGCTCGTCGGCCAGAACCAGTTCCCGGATCGTCGACACCCCGTCGCCGACGATGCTTGGCGCGATCTTCAGCGTCAGCGAGGTGACACGACCGGTCCGCTGATCGGGATGGCGCACATAGAAGATGCCGGCCTCACCCTCGAACGGAATCAGCTCCTGCAGCAGGATCACCACGCCGCGTGGAAACGCCGCCAGGGCAGCGGACAAAGCCTCCACACTGTCCGCACGTCGGATGCCGGTGCCGTTGCAGCCGATATCCGGCTTCACGACCACCGGCAGCGACAGGCTGGCGCCGGACAGCAATGCCTGCGCGCGTGCCAGATCGTCCTCGCCCGTGGTCATCCGCACATAAGGCGCGATCCAGGCGGCCGCCTCCGGGCCGGCCTGGTCCAGGATCGAGCTCTTGCTTTCCCCGCACAGCCCGCCGGTCTCGACGTGCGGATTGGCGGCGGTAGGAAGGGTGAAACCGCGAAAGCGCAGCCCGAGCCACAGCCAGTAGGAAACGACGGGAATGTAGAACAGCCAGCCGGGCCAGAACTCGAATGAGGAGATCGGCACGGCAGCGCGGGCGGGCCGCTCCACGGTCATGACGTTCATGGATGATTTCCGTTATGCTGTGCGCCGCCGCGCAGACGGATCGCCAGACGCCCGACCAGCACCACCACCAGGGCGAACACCGCGGCGCCGGCCCAGCGCCAGGCGCCCAGGTGGTCGATCAGCATCTGCCCGACATGGCGAGACAGTTCGAACAAGGCGGTGGTCCACACCGACGTCGCCAGGATCGCCGCGAGAGCAAACGTCGCGAATCGGGCATGGAGATAGCCGCAGGAGGTGTAGGTCGGCAGTCGCGCGCCCGGCACGAACCGGCTCACGAACACCACACGGAACACGTGCCGCTCGATCCATTCGCGTCCACGGGTCCGGTCCTGCTCGGGGATGAGACGCCGGGCCCAGGGCCACATCGCCGCGAGACGGCCGGAGCCGTAGAGCCCGATATCCCCGACCACGATGCCGATATAGAGCGCGATCAGCGCAGTCCACCACGCGATCTTTCCGTCCTGCACCTGCATCGCAGCCAGCACCGTCGCGGCATCCTCCAGGATGAAGGTGCCGACGATGATTGAGATCGCCTGGAACAGGGGGTGCGCGCCCGCAGCCTTCAGCAGGGCGGAAACGGAGATCACGCCGGGCGGTTCGGCGTCGCGCCGATCGCGTCGGGAAGAGCCGCGAAGCCCCGAGGCGCGATGCCATGGCCCTGGGGCATGAACGAACTCCGGTTGGCGACGGGATTGTCGGCGGAGCAGGGGATAGGACGAAACCGGATCGGTTTCCATCCTCGGCTTGCACCGCCGCATTGCACTGAAACAAAGCGGCGGCGTCCGGGATCAATGCCGGGGATGTCGCACGGCGCGCGCCGGCGCCTTCGCCTGGCCATGCGCGGCCGGATGCTCGCGCACGTCGGTCAGGGCGGCGCGGCATGCTTCGGCTTCGCCGACACCGAACTGCACCGTCGGCAGAATAGCCAAAGGCGGCAGAACCACGCCGAGGGCAGTGGCGGCGCCCGCGCGCGCCACGACCTCGGCTCCCGGTGCGATCGACGGGCTGTTCAGCTTGCCGGTGATGTTGATCGGACCCGGCAGGGAGCCGATGCTGAAATGCGTCGAACGGGTGGTCAGGGAGTAGTCGATGGTCTGGTTGCGGAAATCCACCGTGCCCCGACCAACCGTCCTGGCCTCGCCGGTCTGCAACAGGAACGCGTCCGTCGACATGATGCCGTTTTTCAGCGGAAGGTCGGCCACGAAGCACTGAACCGGGGTCCGATCCGGCAGACCGATCGCCGACAGGATCGCCTTGCCGATCTGCAATCCGGCCAGATCGGGCAGAAGCGCGCTGATATCGCCGCCGCCGGACATCACCAGCGTCAGACCGCCGCTTCCGTTCGCCATGATCTTGGCGACCGAGTTGCCGTTGCTCACCAGATCCGCCTTGCCACCCAGGATGCCCTGGCCATGGAAGGCATGCGTCGCCTGCATCAGACGCGAAAGATCGAGATGGTCGAAATCCGCGTGAGCCTTCGTGCGCATGCCGTTGGACGGATCGATCGACACCGCCGAGACGATGCGGCCGCTGCCGACTTTGAAATCGAGCTGCTTCAGATCGATCACGCCGTTGTCGATGTTCAGCTGCGCCGCGATGTTGTCCAGCGGGACGTCTCGGTTCTCGATATGATTGCCGTGATAGGTCAAATGGATGTTGGCGGCGTTCACCTTTGGCACGTTGATCGGCGTGTCCGGCAGGACACTGGCGGACTTGTCCACGCTTGCCTTCTTCTGCTGCGCCGTCTTGGTGTTCGCCTTGCCAGGATCCTTGGAGCCCACAAAACCGCCGAGATCGGCCAGATCGACATTGCGCGAATGCAGATCAGCGGTGATGGTCGGCACTTTGTCCGGCACGGCGCTGATGGTGCCATCGAGGTCGCTGTTGCCGACCTTGCCTTCGAAGTCGCGGAACGCCACCAGCGTCTTCGAATAGTCGAAATTGCCGGTGATCTTGTAGGGTGGCGTTTGCGGGATTGGCACGCCGGTTAGCGGATACAGCAGCGACATGTCCGGACCGGCGAAATTGAGGCTAAGCTTCGCTCCGCCGAAGGTCAGCGGCTGCTCGATCGTGCCTTTCAGCGCCACATGGGTGGGACCGTTGGCGAGCTGCAAATCGATCGGATAGGGGCGTGTCTTATCACGCAGCGACAGGATGGCGCCGCCAACGAAGCGCAGCGTCACCGGCTGTCCGGCATAGCGTCCCTTGCCGTTTGCGACGATCTCGCCCTGGTTCTTCGGCAAAGGCTTCACGAACGGGTCCGGCGCGTCGCGGGTCTCGACGTCGATATCGGCCAGCGCCTTGAACTTCGGATCGTCCACATGGATGTGGCCGTCCTCGATCTTCAGCACGCCGAGCTGCGGACCGGGGCTGCTGTCGCGCGTGTCGCTTTTGCCCGAGGAACCCGACGAGAAGGTGAAATTGTTGTTGCCGTCCTTGTCGCCCAGCACGCGCACGACGGGCTGGTGGACGTCGATCAGCGGGATCACGATCTCGCGGTGGCGGATCAGAGGCAGCACCTCCACCGCGATCTCCAGCGCCTTCACTGTCGCCAGCTTGTCGGGGAACTGCTTGGTGCCGTCGACGGCGACGTCGTCCGCTACGATGCGGGTGATCCGCCCGAGGCGCACATGCAGATGAGCGATGGTCACGTTCCGGCCGATGGCGGCGCTGGCACGCGACTCCACGAGGGGAATGAACCAGTCCCAGCTCCACAGCAGGATCAGGATCACGATCAGCAGAACGAATACCCCGGCGCCGATCCCACTCCGTTTGAGGATCTTCCGCCTGCGGGTCGGAATCTCAGCCATCGTCCGGTCCGTTCTGTGAAGAGGCGGCAACGTTCGTATGGCGCTGGGGTTGCGCCGCCGCTTTCCTGCTGACCGGACGGGAGCGATCTGTTACGACGAAAACCTCACGATAACGGATCGGTTCAGGAACGACGTGCAAGCCCCTTTGAAGTCGCCCTCGCGCGCCCGGAGCACCGGAAAAGCAACGCCATCGTCCGAGCCGACCGAGGCCGCCACCACGGCCGCGGGGCCGAAGCCGTCATCGCGCAGGAAGCAGGCCGCAGGAGACGCCACGCCGGTCGTCACGATCATGCCGACGCGCGCGCTATCGCCGCGCGGCCGAAAGAAGGTCGGCACCGATCCGGGCGAGACCAAACCGCCGGCAGTCGTACCCTCGGTCGAGACCCTTCTGTTCGATCCCGACTGGTACCGGACCCAATATCCCGACGTCGCCCTGGCGGGTGTCGACCCGATCCGCCATTATTTCGACGACGGCGCCCGCGAAGGTCGCGACCCGAACCCGTTCTTCTCCACCAGCGGCTATCTGGCGCGTTATGCAGACGTGGTCGCATCGCGCATGAACCCGTTCCTGCATTACGTGCTGTACGGCGCCCGCGAGGGACGGTCGCCGAACGCGTGAAAGCGTGGCGGCTGAGGCCGCCCTCAAGAGCCGATCGCTGCCGCATAACCGGCAGCCGGCACCCGGGACTCAGGCGCGCTCCAACGTCGATGACGCGCGTGGAGCGTTTGTCTGCGGCAGAACCACCACACCATCCTCGATCAGCCGGCACCGCTCGGAGCCGACAACACCGAGTTCGGCCAGGATCGCCTCGCCATGTTCGCCGAGCCGCGGCGCCGGGCTGCGGATCGAGCCCGGTGTGTCTGACAGGCGCGGCACCACCGCGTGCATCGGCAGCATCTCCATGTCTGGATCCGGATAGTCGGCAAGGATCTCGCGTTCCTGCACGTGTGAATCGTGCAGAAGCTGCGACGCATCGTAGATCGGACCGACCGTGATCGAGCGTGCCCGAAAGAAGCACACCGCCTCGTCCTGGGTCATCTCAACGATGAAATCGCCGATGATCGCGTCGAGCGCGACGACGTTTCGGAGCCGATCCGCATTGCTGCGGAAACGCGGATCGTCGATCAACTCCGGGCGCCCGATCGCCAGGAAGAGCCGCCGCGCCATGCTCTGGATCGATCCGGAAAGCGAGACATAGAGTCCGTCCGCGCACCGATAAACATTGCGCGGCGCCGAGTTGCCGGACCTGCTTCCGGTACGCTGGCGCGTTTCACCGGTAAGGCGGTAATTCGCTGCCTGAGGGCTCAGGATCGCCACGAGCGGGTCGAGCAAAGGCAAATCGATCACCTGCCCGACGCCGTTGTCGCCCTCTGCCGCCCGCAGTGCGATCATCGCCGCCGACGCGCCGTAGAGCCCGGCCACACCGTCGGCCAGATACATCGGCGGCAGCACCGGCTCGCGATCGGCGAACCCGTTCATGGCGGCGAACCCGGAGAACCCCTCGATCACCGTCCCGAATCCGGGCTGGCCGGCGTACGGCCCGGTTTGCCCCCAGCCTGAAATCCGGACCACCACCAGCCGCGGGTTCAGGGCCAGCAGCACATCCGGACCGAGCCCCATCGCTTCCAGAACGCCGGGGCGGAAACTTTCCACCAGGATGGAAGCGCTCGGCACCAGCCGCTTCAACAGCGCGATCGCGCGGGGATCGCGTAGCGACAGGCACAGGCTCTTCTTGTTGCGTGCATAGATCTTCCAGTGCGTGTCGACCCCGGCCGTGGTCCAGGCGCGAAGGGAGTCGCCTTCCGGGGGCTCGACCTTGATGATTTCGGCGCCGAAATCGCCCAGGATCTGGGTCAGGCAGTTGCCGGCGAAAAGGCGGGACAGGTCCAACACCCGCACGCCGTTCAGCGGCCCACCTGCATCCGGCCGATAGTCCCGGCGATGCAGCGCGCTCACGCCAGGTTCTCCCGCACGGTCCGTTCGCCCAGAGTTTCTGCCAGGGCGATCACGGCGCGGGCGCGAGCGACGAACGGCGCATCAACCATCGTCCCCTCCAGCCGGATCGCACCGCCGCCGCCGACGCGATCCACGGCGGCGAGGATCGCACGCGCACGCGCGATCTCGGCGTCATCAGGGCTGAAGACGGCATTGGCGACCGCGATCTGCCGGGGATGCACGCAGGATTTTCCGCTGAACCCGCAGCGTCGCGCCGCCTCGCATTCGGCACGATAGCCATCCGTATCGTCCAGGCCGGGGAAGGCGGCGTCGAAGGCCGGAAGGCCGGCTTCGGCCGCGGCCAGACGGAGAACGAGCCGCAGGCTGCCGAGCGCCGTCTGGTCCATGCGATCGATTCCCGCTGGCTCGAGCAGATCGGCATAACCGGCCTGGAGGGCACGCACGCGCGGATGGGAAGCGGCGAGCGCCGCGGCCCGGCGAAGCCCGCGCGGCGTCTCGATCGTCAGCAGAAGGCCAATGCGCCGGTCCGGGTCGTATCGGTCGAGCAGCGACGCCGCGCGTCGGACGGACCTGGCGTCCTCCACCTTGGGCAGGTTCAGCAGATCGAGCCGCCGGCACGCGACCGCCGCGATATCCGCCTCGAACTGGGGGCTTCCGACCGGATTGACGCGGGCGACCAGACGGGCGGTGCTCTCCAACGCCGCGTCGCTGCGGAGCAGATCGGCCAGATCGGCGCGCGCTTCGTCCTTTCGGTCTGGCGCCACCGCGTCCTCCAGATCGAACGACAACGCGTCTGCTTTGGAGCGGAGCGCCTTGCCGAACAGGTCCGGACGCGATGCCGGAACGAAAAGCTTGCTGCGCATCATCATGATTTCGGTATCCTTTCGGCTCAGCGCACGTGCAGATGGGCCATGGCGACGAGAGCCAGCATCACGGTGGCGGCGCCTCCGATCCGGGTGGCGACCTGCGCGAACGGCATCAGTTCGAGCCTGTTGGAAGCGGTGAGGATCATCACGTCGCCGGTTCCGCCGAGCCCGCTGTGGCAGGCATTGACGATCGCGGTGTCGATCGGGTGCAGCCCGGCCAGCCTGGCCGTCAGGAAACCGGCGCCGACCAGCGCCGCCACCGTGGCGATCACCGTGGCCAGGATCGCCGGATGGAACGCGGCGATCAGCGCCGACCACGGGGTGAAGGCGACGGCGGTGGCGAACAGGAGCGGGTAGGTGACGGCGATCACGAAGAAGCGCGACACCACCCGGGCGCCTTCCTCGATCTCGGGCGGCACGATGTCGAGCAGTTTGGCGCCGACCGAGAGCAGCAGCATGGCGACGGGACTCGGCAGCCCGGTCAGGGCGAAGGCGAGCATGCCGGCGCAATACAGCATGACGGCGGTGATGCCCCCGGCGGCGACGGTGGCGATGTCGATCCCGGTGGTGGGAGCATGCAGAGCGGCCGGCAGACCGTTTGCGTGGACGCGGGGCGCGACGGGTCCGCGCTGCAAGCGGCCATTGCCGGTCAGGGCGGGCCGTAGCCGGCCCAACTGGTCCAGCACGCCGCAAATCAGCATGGCGATCAGATTGCCGAAGAAGACCAGAGGCAGGATCTGGCCGATCATCGCCCCCCGGTCCACGCCGGCAACCTGCGCATAGCCGACCGCGAGCGGGATCGCGCCTTCACCCACACCGCCGGCCATGACCGGCACGGCCACGAACAGGATGGCATGCGCGAAGCCGATGCCCAGCATCGCGCCCACGAGCCCTGCGGCCAGAACGGCGGCTACCGACCCGGCGGCGAGCGGAAGCGCGATCCGCACGAAGCCGGACACCAGCGTAAGGCGATCCATGCACAGGATGGAACCGCCGACGACCGCGGCGATGAACAGATAAATGAAGCTGGTCGTCCGGCTGAACGCCGCGACATGCGTCACCAGATCGCGCGGCAGCATTCCGTGCGCGATCAGGAAGGACGGCACGAAGATGGTGGCGAGCGAACCGCCGCCGATGCGGTTCAGCAACGGGATATGCCGGCCGATCTCGCCGCAGCTATAACCGCCCGCGGCCAGGATCGCGATCATCAGCGTGAGGTCGCCGTTGATCCGATGCAGCGCGGACAAGCAGATCACCAGCGCGAGCAGCAGCAGATGCACCGGCAACGGCACCACGCCGAGCCTGATCCGCATCAGCCGAAACCAGGCGGCGCGCGCGGCATCCGGTCGCAGATCGCCGGCCTGCGCCGCGGCTCGACTGTTCATGGTGGTTCTCCCGGTCGGCGCCGCGTTCCTGCGCGGTCTCGTGCAACGGGATTTACCGGCCGTCTTCCTCGGCGCATAACGCAATGATTGCAGCGATTATGGCGATTCCAGCATGAATATCCCGATCGACGGCATCCAGGCTTTCGTTCGCATCGCGTCGCTCGGCAGCTTCCGCCGGGCGGCGGAGGCGCTGAACGTCAGCCAGACCGCACTGAGCCGGCGTATCCAGACACTGGAAGGATTCGTCGGCGTCCGTCTGCTGAACCGAACCACCCGGTCCACGGGGCTGACCCCGGCGGGGCAGGATTTCCTGCCGCTGGCGACGCGGCTGGTGGAAGATCTCACGACCGGGCTGCACCGTTTACGCACCACCTCGCGGCTGGAGATGGGCGACGTCACGCTGGCCACGCTGCAATCGGTGGCGCTGCATCAGCTCCCCGCCGCGCTGCACGCCTATGCCGCTTCGCATCCGCACAACCGGGTGCAGGTCCTGGAGCGGACCGGATCGCTGGTGACGCAGGCCGTGCTGGACGGTCATGCGGCATTCGGTATCCATGTCCGCTCCGGCACGCATCCCGACCTCGTCGAGGAGGTATTGCGCGACGACCCGTTCGTGGCGGTCTGCGCCCGGACGCATCCGTTGGCGGAACGTCCCGATGCGGAAGCGCTGCGCTGGTCCGATCTCGCCGGGCTCGATCTGATCACGCTGGGCGGCGCGAGCGGCAACCGTCGTCCGGTCGAAGCGCAACTGGAGCGTTCCGGCCTCGCCACGAAAGGCCGTTTCACGGTGGAAAGCGTGGCGAGCGCTCTCGCCCTGGCGCGCACGGGAACGGGCGTCGCCATTCTGCCGAGCGCCTCCGCGACGATCGGCGATCCGGCGCTGCGCGAGTTGCGTCTGGAAGAGCCGATCCTGAGCCGCACCTTGTCGCTCGTCCGTCGCGCCCACGAAACGCTGATGCCGGCGGCGCACGCGCTGTATCGGATCGTGCACACACATCTCGTCGCCGAAGGTGCAACGCCTCAGCGGGAACGGCCGCGGTCCTGAACCGAAGGCGGCGCGTTGTTGTCGCCCCCGCGCTGTGGCATCCCTTGTCGTATGATCTCACGTCGCGTTTTTGCCGGTTCGCTGCTCGGCGCCGGTGCTTCCTTGGCCCCCGGCCTGTCCGCCCTGGCGAAGCCGCACGCGGCTGTCCGCCATGCCGCGCCGAGGCCCTCCGCGGGCGGCTCCTACGCCGCCTTCCTGAACGGTGTGCGCGCGGATGCGCTCCGCACCGGCATCAGCGCCGCGATCCTCGATCAGGCGCTGGCCCTCAACACACCCAACGCCAAGGTGCTGCAACTCGACCGCCACCAGCCCGAATTCACCCTGACCTGGGCGCAATATCGCGACCGGGTCATCGGCCCGACCCGCCTGCAACACGCCGCCGAAGCCTATCAACAGAATCTCCCCCAGCTTACCGAGCTCTGGGATCGGTTCCGGGTCGATCCGCGCGCCGTGATCGGCATCTGGGGGCTGGAATCGAATTTCGGCACCCGGATCGGCACGTTCGGCGTCGTGGATGCGCTCGCCACGCTCGCCTTCGATGGCAGGCGGTCTGCGTTCTTCCGCTCCGAGCTGATGAACGCGCTCAAGATCCTCGGGCGCGGCGGCATCGCGCCCTCCGCCATGCTCGGCTCCTATGCCGGCGCGATGGGCCAGCCGCAGTTCATGCCGAGTTCCTATCTGCGTTACGCCGTGCCGTTCGAGGGCAGCGGTCAGGCCGACATCTGGACCAGCAAACTCGACAGCTTCGCCTCCATCGCCAACTACCTGGGCAAGTGCGGCTGGGTCGCCGGCCAGCCCTGGGGGCAGCGGGTCACGCTCACGCAGCCGATCGACCCGTCCCAAGCCGGCCGTCAGAAGATCCGCACCCTCGGCCAATGGGAACAGATGGGCGTGCGTCGCGAGGACGGCAGCCGGTTCTCAGAGAACGACGTTCGCGGCGCCCTGCTGATGCCCGACGGCGCCGGTGGCGACGCCTTCATGGTCTACGACAACTTCAACGTCATCCGCCGCTACAACCCGTCCGACTACTACGCACTCGCGGTCGGCCTGATCGGCAACGCCGCGGCGTGAAGACCGGTCTCGCCCTTTTCCTGGCGACCCTGGCGGCGGAAGCGACCGCCTTGTCCGGTTGCCAGCACCATGCGCCGCCGGCCCGACCGGCTCCGGTCGCGCATTACGTGGTCGGACCGGCCTGGCAGGGGCGGGACGGGGCCTGGTTCTATCCGCGCGAGCAGAACAATTTCGACACCACCGGACTCGCGGTGATCGACGGGCACCGTCGCGGCGAGACCGCCGCGGATGGCGAACTCTTCGATCCCGATGCGATGACGGCATCGGTGCAGACGCTGCCGCTGCCCTCCGTGTTGCGCGTGCACGATCTGGAGACCGGACGGATCGTGTATGTGCGGGCGATCGGGCGCGGGCCGGACGATCCGGGCCGTCTGATCGCGCTCAGCCCCGCGGCGGCACGGGCGCTCGGGATGCGCGCGGGTGTGCCGGCGCCTGTGGCGGTGACGCTGGATGCGGGACTGACGCAGCAGGAACAGAACACGCTGGCCGGGGCGCCGAAACTGGCGATCGACACCGCGCCCGTGGGCGCCGTCACCGAGCAGAGCCTGGGGCCGCCGGGCAGTGCGGCCGGCCCCGCCGCGAGCGTGGTCGACGGCGGCGCATCCGGCGTGGCGTCTTCGGCTCCGGTCTCGATTCCGTCGGGCGTTCAACAGGGCGCGGTGATGCCGGGGGATCTCTGGCTCGATGGCGGGCGGTTCGAGACCGGAAGTGCGGCCCGGACGGTGGCGGACGCGATCGGCGGCGAGGCGAGGCGCGACGGGTCGGGACGGCAGGCGGTGTTCACCGTGCGGGCAGGTCCGTTTCGGTCGGTTTCCGAAGCGGATGCGGCACTGGACCGGGCCCGCCATAGCGGGGTAACGGGGGCGCACATCATCGTCGAGTAGGGGTTGCCCGTGCCGCTGAGAAGGCTGTTTTTGTCCGGTGCCGGAAGCCTGGCCCTCTGGTCCGGCGCCGCTTTGGCCCGCCCCCACCGCGCCGCGCCGGCGCACAAGACGACCGCGAAGCCGGCCAAGTCCGGCGATGACGACGACGATTCCGGCAGCGATACGGCCACCGCCGCGACCGGCAGTCCGGCGCAGACCCCGGTCGGTCCGCTCGACACCGAAGCCCGCTGGGCCTTCATCCAGGACTTCAACACCGGCACGGTGCTGCTGCAGAAGGCCGCCGACGAGCGCATGCCGCCCTCGTCCCTGACCAAGCTGATGACGGCCTACATCACCTTCAGCATGCTGAAATCGGGCCGCCTGCATCTCGACCAGCCTTTGCCGGTCAGCGAGAAGGCCTGGCGCATGCAGGGCTCGAAGATGTTCGTGCCTCTGGGGTCGTCCATTCCGGTGAGCCAGCTCATCCAGGGCATGGTGATCCAGTCCGGCAACGATGCCTGCATCGTACTGGCCGAGGGCATTTCCGGTTCCGAGGACCAGTTCGTCGCCCTGATGAACCAGGAAGCCGCCAAGCTCGGCATGACCAATACCCATTTCGAGAACTGCACCGGCTGGCCTGCACCCGACCATTACATGTCCGCCCGCGACATCGGCACGCTGGCGCACCACATCATCGCCGACTACCCGGAATATTATCACTTCTTCTCGGAGAAGGATTTCCGCTTCAACAACATCAGCCAGGGCAACCGCAACGTGCTGGTGGACAAGGGTCTGGCCGACGGTCTCAAGACCGGCCACACCGATGCCGGCGGGTTCGGCCTGTGCGCTTCCTCCGATCACGGCGGCCATCGCATCACCGTGGTGGTGAACGGTCTGCCCAGCTCCAAGGCGCGCGCGTCGGAAGGCGAGCGTCTGCTGGGCTGGGCGTTCGCCAATTTCGAGAACGTGACGCTGTTGAAGAAGGGCCAGGACCTGCAGACAGCCAAGGTCTGGCTGGGCGAGGCGCCGACCGTGCCGCTCCAGGCCGGCGGCGATCTGACCGTCACCGTGCCGCATGGCTGGCAGAACAAGGTCAAGGTATCGCTCGACTATCAGGCGCCGTTGCCCGCGCCGATCGCGGCAGGTCAGCAGGTCGGCACCATCACCATCGCCGGGGCGTCGGTCGATCCGATCGAACTCCCGCTCGTGGCCGGCGCCGCCGTGCCGCGCATGGGGCTGATCTCTCGCTCCGTGGCCGTGCTCGGCCATCTCGCGGGCCGCGCTTGAGCGGTTTCTTTCTGACCCTGGAAGGCGGCGAAGGGGCGGGCAAATCCACCCAGTGCCGCCTCCTGGCGGATTCGCTGGAACGCGCCGGACATCGCGTCCTGCTGACGCGCGAGCCCGGCGGTTCTCCGGGCGCGGAAACGCTGCGCGCGATCCTGCTCGGAGGCGACCATGCGTTGTGCCTTCGTTCGGAAATCCTGCTGCATGTCGCGGCGCGCCTGGACCATCTCGAGCGCACCGTTCTGCCCGCTCTGGCCGAGGGCGCGGTGGTGGTGTGCGACCGGTTCGGCGATTCCACCCTGGCCTATCAGGGCTACGGCCTGGCAGAGGGCGATCCGGCGGTGCTCGGCTTCATTCGCGCCATCGCCGCAGCCTCCTATCGCCAGCCCGACCTGACCCTTCTGCTCGATCTGCCGCGCGATCTGGCCCGCGCCCGTCTCCAGGCGCGCGGCGACAGCCCGGACCGCTACGAGCGTCTCGACGAGGCGTTTCACGCCCGCGTTTCCGCCGGCTTCCGTGCCATCGCCGAAGCCGAGCCGAATCGCGTGGTGCGGATCCACGCCGACGATGCGCCGGAGGCTGTGTCCGCCCGCATGCTGGACGAGGTGCAACGGCGTCTCGGCTCATGAGCGCCGCGCCGGAGCGTCTGATCGGACACGAGGCCGCGGAACGCGCCCTGATCGACGGCGCGCGCTCCGGGCGCCTGCATCACGCCTGGCTGCTGACCGGCCCGGCCGGGATCGGCAAGGCGACCCTGGCGCGTCGTTTCGCCACCTGGCTTCTGGCGGGACAGCCGAACACGCACGGTCTGGCGGTGTCGCCGGACAATCCGGTGCGACGGCGCGTGGAGGCCAACACCCATGCCGACCTGCTGCTCGTCGGCCGCGCCTTCGACGAAAAGAAGAACCGGTATCGCACCGAGATCGTGGTGGAGGATACCCGCCGGATCGCCGAGTTCCTGCGTCTAACGCCGGCGGAAGGCGGCTGGCGCATCGTGGTGCTGGACGAGGCGGAGCACATGAACCGCGCCGCCGCCAACGCTCTGTTGAAGGTGCTGGAAGAGCCGCCGCCGCGCACGGTGATGCTGCTGGCGTCCAGCGTGCCCGGCCGTCTGCTGCCGACCGTGCGGTCACGCTGCCGGTCCTTGCGTCTGGACGCGTTGAGCCCGGCCGAGATGGAGCAGGCGCTCGCCGCGGCGCTGCCGGACCTGCCGCCGGGCGAGCGGACCGCGCTGGCCGGTCTCGCCGACGGTTCGCCCGGGCGGGCCGTTTCCCTGGCCGGCGCGCAGGTGGGTGCGCTCGGCGCCCTGGTTTCCGAGCTGATGGCGCGACACGAGCCCGATCCGCTGCGCGACGAAGCGATGGTGGAGGCTGTTCTGCGTCACGAGAACGGGTTTGAAACCTTTCTCGACCTGCTTTGCGGTGCCATATCGGGACGCGTGCGCGAGCAAGCGCGGTCCGGTGCGTGCGGCGGGGGCGACCCCACTGCCGTCTGGAGCGCGATTCGCCGTTTGCGCACCGAAACGGACCGATTCAACCTGGAAAAACGGCAGGCCCTGCTGTCCGGTCTGGCCCTGCTGAACGATTTCCACCCCGCGCGATGACACGGGGCGAGCTGGACGAACCATGACCCGAAGCTTCACCGTCACCACCCCGATCTATTACGTGAACGGCGCGCCGCATATCGGCCATGCCTACACCTCCGTCGCTGCCGATGTGATGGCGCGCTGGAAGCGCCTGGACGGGTTCGACGTGTTCTTCCTCACCGGCACGGACGAGCACGGACAGAAGGTGGAACAGGCGGCGCTCGCCTCCGGCACCGACCCGCAGGGCTTCGTGGACCGCGTCGCGGCGGATTTCCGCGACATGGCCGTGCGCATGAACGTCTCGTTCGACGACTTCATCCGCACCACCGAGCCGCGCCATATCGCCGCCTGCCAGGAGCTGTGGCGCCGTCTCGCCGCGGACGGGCACATCTATCTCGGCGCCTATGAGGGCTGGTACGCGACCCGCGACGAGGCGTTCTACGGCGCGGACGAGCTGACCGTGCGCCCGGACGGGGTGCGCGTGGCGCCGACCGGCGCGCCGGTGGAGTGGGTCACGGAGCCCTCCTATTTCTTCCGTCTGTCGAACTGGACCGACAGGCTGCTGGAACTCTACGAGCGCAACCCGGAGTTCATCGGCCCGGCCGGACGCCGCAACGAGGTTCTGAGCTTCGTGCGCCAGGGGCTGAAGGACCTGTCGATAAGCCGCACCTCGTTCCGCTGGGGCGTGCCGGTGCCGGGCGATGCCGACCACGTCATGTATGTGTGGTGGGACGCGCTGATGAACTACCTGTCGGCGCTGGGCTACCCGAACGAGACCGGGCGGATGGCGCAGTTCTGGCCGGCCGATCTGCATCTGGTGGGCAAGGAGATCATCCGCTTCCACGCCGTGTTCTGGCCCGCCTTCCTCATGGCCGCCGGGATCGAACTGCCGAAGCGCGTGTTCGCCAACGGCTGGTGGACCGCCGATGGCGAGAAGATGAGCAAGTCGATCGGCAACGTGGTGGAGCCGCGTGCCCTGGCCGACGAATTCGGCGTCGATCCGGTGCGCTTCTTCATGCTGCGCGAGGTGCCGTTCGGCGGCGATGGCGACTGGAGCCGCAAGGGTCTGATCACGCGCCTGAACGTGGAACTGGCCAACGATCTCGGCAATCTGGCGCAACGCACCTTGTCTCAGGTGGCGCGGAATTGCGGCGGCGTTCTCCCGCCGGCGGTGTCGCTGACCGAGGATGACGAGGCGCTCTTGCAGCAGGCGCAAGCGCTGCCGCTGGCGATGGGGGCGATGATCGACCGGCAGGCGCTGCACGAGGCGCTGGAGGAATGCTGGAAGGTGATCCGCGCCTCCAACAGCTTCATCGACCGTCAGGCGCCCTGGACGCTGAAGAAGCAGGGCGACACCGAGCGCATGGGCACGGTTCTGCGCGTGCTGGTGGACGTTCTGCGTCACGTCGCCACCGTGCTGCAGCCCTTCATGCCCGACAGCATGGCCAGGATGCTGGACCAGCTCGGCGTGCCGCCCGAGGCGCGCGATTTCGCGTCTCTGGACACGCCTTTGGCCGACGGAATCGTGCTTCCGGCGCCGCAGGGCATCTTTCCGCGCTACCAGGAACCGGCGACCGCCTGATGCTGATCGACAGCCACTGCCATCTGGACCATTTCCGGGACGACGAGCTGGACGATCTGCTCGACCGCGCGCGGGAGGCCGGGCTCGCCGGCATGGTCACCATTGGCACGCGCCTGTCGCGCGCGCCGGAACAGCGCGCCCTGGCGGCGAGAAGCCGTGCCGATGTCTCGGTGTGGTGCACGATCGGCACCCATCCGGACCATGTGAGCGAGGAGACGCTGCCCACCGCCGAGACGCTGGTGGAGATGGCGCGGGCGCCGGAGGTGGTCGGGATCGGCGAAACCGGGCTCGACTATTTCCACGGCGCACCCAAGGTGCGGCCTCTGCAGATGGAGAGCTTCCGCGTCCATCTCGACGCCGCCCGCAAGGCGGATCTGCCCCTGGTGATCCACACGCGCGAAGCTGACGAGAACACCGAGGCGCTGTTGCGCGAGGAGCATGCGCGCGCGCCGTTCCGCTTCCTGCTGCATTGCTTCAGTGGAAGCGAGAAGCTGGCGCGTGCGGCGATCGAGCTCGGTGGCTCCATCTCGTTCTCCGGCATCATCACCTTTCCGAAGTCGCAGGCGTTGCGCGACATTGCCGCCGCGCTGCCGGAAGACCGCATCCTGGTGGAAACGGACTCGCCCTATCTGGCGCCCGTACCCCGGCGTGGAAAACGCAACGAGCCGGCCCTGGTCGCGCATACGGCCGCGGTCCTGGCTGCCGCGCGCGGGCTCTCGCCGGAGGCGCTGGGCGAACTGACCACGTGCAACTTCCACCGCCTGTTCTCGAAAACGGTGCCCGCATGAGAGTGGTGGTGCTGGGCTGCGGCGGCTCTGCCGGCGTACCCATGCTGGGCGGAGCGGACGGAGCCGGCGACTGGGGCGTGTGCGACCCGGACGAGCCACGCAACCGTCGCAGCCGCTCCTCCATCGTGATCGAGGCGGATGACGGGCAACGCCTGCTGGTCGACACCTCGCCGGAGCTGCGCAACCAGCTTCTCGACAACCGCATCGGCCGTGTCGACGCGCTGTTCTACACCCACGCCCATGCCGATCACGTCGCCGGCCTGGACGAGGTCCGCAGCCTGAACCGCATTCTCGGCCGTCCGATCGAGGCCTTCGCCACGCGCGAGGTGCTGGACGAGCTGGCGCATCGCTTCGCCTACGCGTTCCTGCCCTGGACGCCGCCATCGTTCTTTCGCCCGGTGCTGCTGCCGCGCGAGATCGAGGCGGGGGAGACAGTGCGTGTGGCGGGGCTGGAGATGCGCGTGTTCCAGCAGAGCCATGGCCGTTCCGACACGCTCGGCTTCCGTATCGGCCGGTTCGGCTATTCCACCGACGTGGTGCATCTGGACGAGTTCGCCCACCAGGTCTTGCAGGGCACCGATACCTGGCTGGTGGATTGCTTCCAGCGCACCACCCATCCGGCGCATGCATGGCTTGATCTGGTCGTGGACTGGTCACGCAGACTGGGCGTCCGGCGCACGATCCTGACGCATATGGGCGTCGATCTCGACTGGCGCTGGATGACCGAGAACCTGCCGAGCGGCTTCGAACCGGCGCATGACGGCATGGTGATCGAGGCGTGACGCGAACGCGTCGCCGCCGCGACGTGGATCGCACGCGACCGTTTATTTAGTTGAAAACCCTGTTTGCGCAGCGATAGCCTTTTGTGACGGCGGGATTTCACCTGCCGGCAGGGAGAGCGACCGCAGCACCCTGGCCTCGGATGGAAGGATGCCTCGGCACCTGATCCGTCGGGGTCGGCCAGCGAACAGGACCCCGATCGGCCAGCTTCCTTCGGGAAGCGCTCCGGAGGCGGGAAGGGCGTGCGGCACTCGAAAGGAGTGGAGCATGGCACCACTGGACGATGTCTTCACGCTGGCTGCGGCGATGCGCGACGAACGTCGCGAAACGGAGATGAGCCTGGCGGAGTATCTCGAGCTGTGCGCCGAGGACCCGTCCTGCTACGCGACCGCCGCGGAACGCATGCTGAAGGCGATCGGCCAGCCGGACACGGTGGACACGTCAAAGGACAGCCGTCTGGCGCGCGTGTTCATGAACCGCACCATTCGCATCTATCCCGCTTTCGCCGATTTCCATGGCATGGAAGACACGATCGAGCGGATCGTGTCGTTCTTCAGACATGCTGCACAGGGCCTCGAGGAACGCAAACAGATCCTATATCTGCTCGGCCCGGTGGGTGGCGGAAAGTCCTCTCTCGGCGAACGCCTGAAGGCGTTGATGGAGAAGGAGCCGATCTATGTGCTGAAGGCCGGACGGCATCTGAGCCCGGTGTTCGAAAGCCCGCTCGGCTTGTTCGATGTCGAGCGCATGGGGCCGAGCCTGCTGGCGCGCTACGGCATTCCGAAGCGCATGCTGACCGGGATCGCAAGTCCGTGGGCGCTCAAGAGGCTGGAAGAGTTCGACGGCGACATCTCGCGCTTCCGCGTGGTGAAGCTTCACCCGTCACGCCTGCGTCAGATCGCCATCGCGAAGACGGAGCCGGGCGACGACAACAACCAGGATGTGTCCGCTCTGGTCGGCAAGGTGGATATCCGTCAGCTCGAGAACTACAGCCAGAACGATCCGGATGCCTACGGATTTTCCGGCGGTCTGAACCGCGCCAACCAGGGGCTTCTCGAATTCGTCGAGATGTTCAAGGCGCCGATCAAGATGCTGCATCCGCTGCTGACAGCGACGCAGGAAGGCAATTACGTCGGCACGGAGAATATCGGCTCGATCCCGTTCACCGGCGTGATCCTGGCGCATTCCAACGAGGCGGAATGGCAGAGCTTCCGCAACAACCGCACCAACGAGGCTTTCCTCGACCGCGTCTGCGTGATCAAGGTGCCGTATTGCCTGCGTGCGACGGAAGAAACGCGAATCTACGAGAAGCTGATTCGCGGTTCGACCCTGGGCGAGGCACCGTGCGCGCCGAACACGCTGGAGATGCTGGCACGGTTCGCGGTTCTGTCGCGTTTGAAGCCGCACCCCAATTCGGCGCAGTTCGCGAAGATGCGTGTCTATGACGGGGAGAATATCCGCGAGACCGATCCGAAGGCGCGGACCATGCAGGAATACCGCGACGCGGCCGGCGTCGACGAGGGCATGGACGGCGTGTCCACGCGCTTTGCGTTCAAGGTTCTGTCCGCGACGTTCAATCACGATCCGGCGGAGATCGCCGCGGACCCGGTGCATCTGATGTATGTGCTGGAGCAGGCGATCAAACGCGAACAGTTCCCCGCGGAAACCGAAGCCGGCTACCTCGCCGTGCTGAAATCGGAACTCGCCAGCCGCTATGCCGAGTTCGTCGGCAACGAGATCCAGAAGGCCTACCTGGAGAGCTACAACGACTACGGACAGAATCTCTTCGATCGCTACCTGGACTACGCCGATGCGTGGATCGAGGACCAGGATTTCAAGGATCCCGATACCGGGCAGATGATGAGCCGCGATCTGCTGAACGCGGAGCTGACCAAGATCGAGAAGCCTGCCGGGATCGCCAACCCGAAGGATTTCCGCAACGAGGTGGTCAAGTTCTCGCTGCGCGCGCGTGCGGCCCATGGCGGGCACAACCCGTCCTGGACGTCGTACGAAAAGATCCGCGACGTGATCGAGAAGCGCATGTTCAGCCAGGTCGAGGATCTGCTGCCGGTGATCTCGTTCGGCAGCAAGAAGGACGGCGAAACCGAAGCCAAGCACGATCAGTTCGTGGAGCGCATGGTGGCGCGCGGCTATACCGAACGTCAGGTCAGGCGCCTGGTGGAATGGTATATGCGCGTGAAGCAGTCTGCCTGAAGCGGAGCGGCCGATCTCGTGGATATCATCGATCGCCGGCCTAATCCGCACGGCAAGAATCTTGAAAATCGACGTCGTGTCCTCGATCGTGCCCGTAGCGCGGTGCAGGCGGCGGCGCGTGATGCCGTCGCGGCCGGCAAGCTCCGCGAGGTAGGGCAGGGTGGCGCGATCTCGATCCCGTCCGACGCGCTGGACGAGCCCAGCCTGCATCGCGTGTTCTCCACCGGCGTGCGCGAGGTGGTGCTGTCCGGAAACAAGCAGTTCTCGACGGGCGACAAGGTGCAGCGGCCGCCCGCTGGCAAGGGTGGCGGAGGTGGCGGCTCCGGCGAGGCCGGTGCGGAAGGGCACGGCGAGGACGGATTCCGCTTCGTATTGAGTCGCGACGAGTTCCTTGACCTGTTCTTCGAGGATCTGGAGCTGCCCGATCTGGTGAAACGTCAGATCGCGACCACCGACAGCATGGCCATCTCGCGTTCCGGCCTCAGCAGCGAGGGCTCGCCATCGCAGCTCGACCTCGGCCGCACCATGCGGCACTCCATGGCGCGCAGGATCGGTCTGAAGCGCCCCAGGCCGGAACTCGTGGATTCTCTGGAAGCCGAGCTGGCGGCGTTGGCCGGCATTGCCGGCACCGAAGAGCGTGTGGCCGCGCTCGAATCCGATTTGGCCGAGGCGCGCCGTCGTATCCGGCGCGTGCCATGGATCGATCCGGTGGATATGCGGTTCAGGCGCTTCACGGTCACACCGAAACCGACCACGCGCGCAGTGATGTTCTGCCTGATGGACGTATCGGGCTCGATGACGGAGCGCATGAAGGAACTGGCAAAGCAGTTCTTCCTGCTGCTGCACGTATTCCTGGAACGACGCTACAAGCGTGTCGAGCTTGTGTTCATCCGTCATGCCGAGGTCGCGGAAGAAGTCGACGAAGACACGTTCTTTCACGACCCGCGCACGGGTGGCACCGTGGTCTCGACCGCTCTGCACGAAATGCTGCGCGTACAGGGCGAGCGCTATCCGGCCGATAGCTGGAACATCTACGTGGCGCAGGCGTCCGATGGCGACAACACGGGCGCCGACACACCGAAATGCGCGGCCTTGCTGCGCGACCGCGTGCTGCCGCAGGTGCAGTATTTCGCCTATATCGAGATCGCGTCTTCGGGCGCGGTGATCCGCGGAGAGACCGATCTGTGGCGCGGCTATCGCCGTGTGGCGGAGGCGGAATCCCGCATGGTGATGCGCCAGGTCGGCGACAAGCGCGACATCTTCCCGGTGTTCCGCGATCTGTTCGCCAAGCGAGCGGAGGCGACATGAGCGATCTGCTGTATCGCGGCGCGGAGTGGTCGTTCGAGACTATCCGGCGCTCCTACGAAGCGATCGAACGCATCGCTGAAGACGAGCTCAAGCTCGACGTCTATCCGAACCGGATCGAGGTGATCACGTCGGAACAGATGCTGGATGTCTACACCTCGCACGGCATGCCGCTGATCTACCGGCACTGGTCGTTCGGCAAACGCTTTGTCGGCCACGAGAACGCGTACCGGCGCGGCCTGATGGGGCTCGCCTACGAGGTGGTGATCAACTCCAACCCGTGCATTTCCTATCTGATGGAGGAGAACAGCGCGACGATGCAGGCGCTGGTGATCGCGCATGCCGCGTTCGGCCACAACCACTTCTTCAAGAACAATCGTCTGTTCCAGGAATGGACGGAAGCATCGGGCATTCTCGATTATCTGGAATTCGCACGCTCCTATGTCGCATCCTGCGAGGAGCGCTACGGCGTGCGCGCCGTGGAGCGCATTCTGGACGCGGCGCACGCGCTGCAGAACCAGGGCGTGCATCGCCATAGCGGCGCCCGGCCGACCGATTTCCGCGCCGAGGAAGCCCGCGCGCGCGAACGGCGCGACCATGAGGAACGGGTCTTCAACGATCTGTGGCGCACCGTGCCGACCACCAAGACGGGGAGGGGGCCGGACGGCGAAGCCGAGCGTCGCGCGCGTCTCGGCCTGCCGGAAGAGAACCTGCTGTACTTTCTCGAGAAGCAGGCGCCGCGTCTGGCGCCCTGGGAACGCGAGATCATCCGCATCGTCCGACTGATCGCGCAATATTTCTATCCGCAACCTCAGAACAAGATGATGAACGAGGGCTGCGCGACCTGGGTGCATTACCGGATCATGGAGCGCCTGCACGAGCAGAACCGGATCGACGACGCGTCGATGCTGGAGGTGATCCATTCCACCACCAACGTCATCACCCAGCCGGGCTTCGACACCGGCGGCGGCCCGAACTTCAACCCGTATGCGCTCGGCTATGCGATGATGACCGACATCGCCCGCGTCTGCGAGAACCCGACCGAAGAGGACCGGCACTGGTTCCCCGACATCGCCGGCAATGGCGATGCGATCGGGACGCTCAAGCATGGCTGGGCGGAATATCGCGACGAGAGCTTCATCCAGCAATTCCTGTCGCCGGCGGTGATCCGCCGCTTCAAGCTGTTCCGCCTGCGCGACGACACCGAGAAACCGTATCTGCTGGTGGACGCGATCCACGATGCCGAAGGCTACCGCGACATACGACGCAGCGTGGCGCGGTTCTACGACCCGTCCAGCCTGTACGCCGATATCGAGGTGGTCGATGTCGACCTGTCCGGCGACCGCTGCCTGAAATTGCGGCATAGGACCGAGGCCGGGCATCTGCTGGACGAAAAGGACGCCAGGGCCACGCTGAGGCATCTGGCCGATCTCTGGGGCTACGAAGTCAAGCTGCTGGAGGTCGACCGGACCACGGACAGCGTGCTGGCGACCCATCTGGCTTCACCCCCCAGATCCCCCGCCTGACCCAGCAATATGAGTTGGCATAATATATATTATGCGGTCTTTGGATTTTCGGCAGGGAAGCCAGGCTTCCGGGTTCAGCCTTCCTGCTGCTGCCGCCAGTTCTGCAACTTGCGGTGGAACGTCGAACGGCTGATCCCGAGCAGCCGCGCAGCCTGGGTCACGTTGCCCTGGGCCCGTGCCAGTGCCGCATCCAGCACACCCTTCTCGGCCCGGGACAGATCGTCCGGGCTCGCGGCATTCCCGGTCAGGAACTCGCCCATGTCGCGGCCGGTATCGAGCGCTGCGTCGTCCAGACCATAGAAATCGCGCGCGGCCCGCGTCGCGCCGACGATGCGACGATCCGCATCCAGGGCCACCAGCCCGATCGAGCCGGACTGGCTCTGCGCCGTCGCCTCCGTCATCTCGACGATCAGCGTGCCTTTATGATGCTCGGAGAACAGCCGCCGCTCGATCGCCCGTGCCGTGCCGGTCACGGCGTTCATCACCAGCGACAAGGCCGGCCCCACATCGTCGGCGCGGAAGGAACTTACGTCGAGCGCCGCGACCAGACGCCCGCCCGAGCCGAACACGGGCGCCACGGAACAGCTCAGCTTGCGGTAGCCGGTGCGGAAATGCGCCTCGCGATGCACGGTGACGGGGCGCTGCTCGGCCAGACAGGTGCCGACGCCATTGGTCCCTTCCCGCCTTTCGTCCCACACCGCGCCGGCGCAGAAATGCCAGTGTCGGCACCCACGCATCACCGACCACCCCATACGCTGGGCGATGATGACGCCCTCGCGGTCGGCCAGCAGCACGGAATAATTCAGATCGCGCGTGGTCTCATGCAGGCGGTTGATCTCGTCATCCGCGGCGACCAGCAGCCGTCCGGCCTCCTCGCGCGCCAAGCGCAGCTCGAATCCGGTCAGCAACTCGTTCTCGATCGCGGAAGCCGGGTCGAGCCCATGCTCGGATAGACAGCGCTGCCACGAACGCTCCACCGCCTTGTCGCGGTCCCCCGCCATCGGCGGTCCACCCGGCGTTCCGGTACGGTTCAGGACAGCAGAACTGCTCGCCATCGCACCCTGATCCCTCGTGTGCCGCCGTTTCGCGGTCCTTGGCGACACCTTAGAGCATATGGGGTTGTCCCTGCCAGACGCCTCGAAAATGGCCGTTCGAGCAGATTTTGCGCCGCGTCATGTCGCAGGGTCGCGACAACTGCGACAGCCGTCGATCACGAGAACGTGAGCAAGGCGGACGCGCGCTGGCGGGCCGCACCGTCGCGGCCTTCCCTCGGTTCCGCAGGGTGCGACGAAGATCACCCGTCAAAGAAAACCGGAAACGATCAGGTCCCGAAGGTCACCATGAAAGCACTCCGATTGCACGCGCGTGCCGATCTGCGCGTCGACGACGTTCCCGAGCCAGGCGCGCTTAAACCGAACGAAATCCGCCTGGCAAACAGCTTCTGCGGAATCTGCGGCACCGATCTGCATGAATACAAAGCCGGTCCGATTCTGGTTCCGGCAGAAAGCCATCCTCTGACCGGCGCCAAGATGCCGCAGATCATGGGCCACGAATTCGCAGGCCGCGTGATCGAGATTGGATCGGCCGTGAAGCGGCTGAAGATCGGCGACCGCGTGTCCGTGATGCCGCTCCTGGCGCCGCCGGGCGATCCGTTCGTGCGTCGCGGAGAGGTCCAGAACTCGCCCGATCTCGCCATCATCGGCCTGATGACGCCCTGGGGCGGGATGGCCGAACAGGCCGTGGTGCCGGAAGAAAACGCCTACGCCCTGCCCGACTCCGTCTCCGACGAACAGGGTGCGGCGATCGAGCCCGCTGCCGTCGTGGTGCATGCGGTTGATCGCGGTGGCGTCCGGGCCGGTCATTCCGTGCTGATCAACGGCGCCGGACCGATCGGCGTGCTGGCCGCCATGGCCGCGAAGGCCGCCGGCGCCACACGCGTGATCGTGCTGGAGCCCAACCTGAAGCGCTGCGAATCCGCTCTGGCGCTGGGCATGATCGACGTCGCCTGCCCGCCCGACAGCGAGGACGCGCGCCGGGCGATCGCCGAACTGACAGAGGACGGTCTCGGCGTCGACGTCGCCATCGAATGCGTCGGCCACGAGGCCGCGCTGGCCACGAGCCTCAACTTCGTCCGTCGCGGCGGCACCGTGGTGCAGGTCGGGCTGATGACCAGGCCGGTCAACGTCGATGTGGCGCTGCTGGTCTGCAAGGACATCCGACTGCAGGCGAGCTGGTGCTACCCGTCCACGCTCTGGCCGCGCGTGATCGGCATGGTCGCCAGCGGCGCCCTGCCGGTGGAACGCATCGTCTCCAAGCGCATCGACTACGCCGATGCCGTGACCGGCGGTTTCGACGTGCTGCTCAGCCCCGGCTCCGACGCGCTGAAGATCCTGATCCGCACCGCCGTCTAATTCAGCAAGAAAAGGAAACGACCATGGACGGAAACGCCATGCAGCTGAATCGCGAGGCGCTGCTGCGCGCCTATCGCACCATGCGCACCATCCGCGATTTCGAGGAACGGCTCCACGTGGAGTTCGCGACCGGCGAGATTCCCGGCTTCGTGCATCTCTATGCCGGCGAGGAAGCCTCCGCCGTCGGCGTCTGCATGCATCTCGACGCCAATGACAGCATCGCCAGCACCCATCGCGGCCATGGCCACTGCATCGCCAAAGGCGTCGAGGTGGGCGGCATGATGAGCGAGATCTATGGCCGCCGCGCGGGCGTGTGCGGCGGCAAGGGCGGCTCCATGCACATCGCCGATCTCGGCAAGGGCATGCTGGGCGCCAACGGCATCGTCGGCGGCGGCCCGCCGCTGATCTGCGGCGCCGCCCTCACCGCCAAGGTGATGAAGACCGGCGCCGTCGCCGTGGCCTTCATCGGCGACGGCGCCTCCAACCAGGGCACCACGCTGGAAAGCCTGAACCTCGCTTCGGTCTGGAAGCTGCCCGCGATCTTCGTGGTCGAGGACAACGGTTATGCCGAAGCGACCTCCTCCACCTATTCCGTCGCCGGCTCCCAGGCGGCACGCGCGGCGGGGTTCGGCATGCCCTGCATCGAGGTGGACGGGTTCGATCTGTTCGCGGTGCACGAGGCGGCCGGCGAGCTGATCCAGCGCGCCCGCAACGGCGAAGGCCCGGCGATGTTGCATGTGCATCTCGCTCGCTATTACGGGCATTTCGAGGGCGACGCGACCACCTACCGCGCGCCCGGCGAGGTGGAGAAGATCAGAAACGAGAAGGATTGCCTCAAGCTCTTCCGCAAGCGCGTCACCGAGGCCGCGCTGCTCGACGCGGAAGCGCTGGATGCGGTCGATCAGGCCGTGGCTGATCAGATCGAGCTGTCGGTGCGCAACGCGAAAGCCGAAGCGCTGCCGGAAGCCGGCGATCTGCTGACCGACGTCTACGTGTCCTACTGAGGGAGATCGAGCCATGAGCCGCAAGAGCTATCGCCAGGCCATCAACGAAGCGCTGCGCAGCGAGATGCGTCGCGATCCCCGCGTTGTCGTCATCGGCGAGGATGTCGCCGGCGGTGCCGGCGCCCCCGGCGAGCAGGATGCGTGGGGCGGCGTTCTCGGCGTCACCAAGGGGCTGCTCGGCGAATTCGGACGCGAACGCGTTCTCGACACGCCGCTGAGCGAAAGCGCCTATGTCGGCGCCGCCGTCGGCGCTGCGACCACGGGGCTGCGTCCGGTCGCGGAACTGATGTTCGTCGATTTTCTCGGCGTCTGCTTCGACCAGATCTTCAACCAGGCTGCCAAGTTCCGCTACATGTTCGGCGGCAAGGCGCGCACGCCGGTGGTGATCCGCATGATGTATGGCGCCGGTTTCCGCGCCGCCAGCCAGCACAGCCAGGCACTCTATCCGATCTTCACGCATATTCCCGGCCTGAAGGTCGTTCTGCCCTCCTCCGCCTATGAAGCGAAGGGGTTGCTGATCCAGGCGATCCGCGACGACGATCCGGTGATCTTCCTCGAGAACAAGGTTCAGTACGACGATATCGAGGAAGTCCCCGACGAGGCCTATACGATTCCGTTCGGAGAAGCGAACCTCACCCGCGAGGGCGAGGACTGCACCATCGTCGCCTTCGGACGCATGGTGGCGATGGCCAATCAGGCCGCGGACAAGCTCGCCAAGGAAGGCATCTCCTGCACGGTGATCGATCCGCGCACGACCTCGCCGCTCGACAAGGACACCATCCTGGAAAGCGTCGCCGAGACCGGACGTCTGGTGATCGTCGACGAGGCCAGCCCACGCTGCAATCTCGCCACCGATGTGTCCGCGATCGTCGCGCAGGAAGCGTTCGACTCCCTGCGCGCGCCGATCCGCATGGTGTGTCCGCCGCACGTGCCGGTGCCGTTCGCGCCGAACCTCGAGGACCTCTACGTCCCCACGGCGGAGCAGGTCGCGGATGCGGTCAGGCAGGTCGTCGGACATGGCGCCAGCCGGGAGATCGCATGATGGAGCGGATCAGCGCGATCACCATGCCGAAATTTGGCCTGGCGATGACGGAAGGCAAGATCGCTTCCTGGGCCGCGAACGAAGGCGACGAGATCAAGGCCGGCGACGAGATCGCCGATGTCGAGACCACCAAGATCACCAACGCCTATGAAAGCCCGGTCTCAGGCATCCTTCGCCGTCACGTCGCCCCGCTCGGCGAGGATTTGCCGGTCGGCGCGCTGATCGCAGTGGTGGCGCCAGCCGACGTTACCGACGACGAGATCGACGCCTTCGTCGCCGATTTCGCGTCCGACGCGGCAGCAGATACGGAAGAAGACAGCGGCGCGCCCGTCTCGAAGACGGTGAACGTCGATGCGGGCGATCTGGTGTATCTCGACGCGGGACCGCAGGACACCAAGGACGCGATCGTGCTGGTGCATGGTTTCGCGGGCGACGGCAACAACTGGCTGTTCAACCTGTCGGCGCTCACCAGCCATCATCGTGTGATCGCCCTCGATCTGCCCGGTCACGGCGGGTCGACCAAGACAGTCACCGATCCGTCTGTTGCAGGCCTGGCCCGGGTCGTTCTCCAGGCGATCGAACGGATCGGCATCGAGCGCGTGCATCTGGTCGGTCACTCGCTCGGCGGTGCGATCGCATTGCAGGCCACGCTGGATGCGCCCGGCAAGGTGCGTTCGCTGTCGCTGATCGCCCCGGCCGGACTCGGCGAGCAGGTATCGCAGCACTTCATCGACGGTGTGCTCGCCGCCTCGAAGCGCAAGGACATGCAGTCGGTGCTGGCGCTGCTGTTCGCGGACAAGTCGTTGGTAAGCCGCGACATGGTCGAGAACATGTTGCGCTTCAAACGTCTGGACGGCGCGCAGGAAGCGCTCTCCGGCATCGCGCAGACTAACCTGCCGCAGGGGCGTCAGGCGGTTCGCCTGAACGATCGCCTCTCCGAACTGGGCAATATCCCCGTGCAGGTGATCTGGGGCGAGTCAGACGAGATCCTGCCCGTCTCCGACATCGAGGCATTGCCAGGCGGATTCGAAACCCACCGTCTGGCGGCAGGCCACATGCCGCAGATGGAGAAGGCAGGCGAGGTCAACCGTCTGCTCGCCGACTTCATCGCGAAATCGGAGGGCTGAGACGATGGCCGATCTGACCGGAAAGGTTGCCCTCGTCACCGGTGCCGCGCGCGGCATCGGACGCGGCATCGCCAACACCTTGGCACGGCTCGGCGCGGATATCGCTGTGGTGGACCTGCAAGCATCGCAACTCGACGCCGTGTCGCGCGACATCGAGGCTCTCGGCCGCCGCGTGTTCGCCCAGGCGGCCGACGTCAGCAAGCGCGACGACGTCTACCGTGCGATCGACGCGGCCGAGCAGGCACTCGGCGGTTTCGACGTGATGATCAACAATGCCGGCATTGCGCAGGTGAAGCCGATCTCCGACGTCACGCCGGAGGACATGGACCGCATCTTCAGGGTCAATGTCGACGGCGTCCTGTGGGGCATCCAGGCGGCGGCTGCGAAGTTCATCGCCAGGGGCCAGAAGGGCAAGATCATCAATGCCGCGTCGATCGCAGCCCATGAGGGCTATGCGATGCTGGGGGCGTACTGCGCGACCAAATTCGCGGTGCGCGGCCTGACACAGTCCGCCGCGAAGGAATACGCCTCGCGCGGCATCACGGTGAACAGCTACTGCCCAGGCGTGGTCGGCACCGATATGTGGGTCGAGATCGACGCGCGCTTCGCCGAACTGACCGGCGCCGCCGTGGGAGAAACCTACGACAAGTTCGTCGGCGGCATCGCGCTGGGCCGGGCGCAGACGCCGGACGACGTGGCCAATCTGGTCGGCTTCCTGGCCGGCCCCGGCGCCGACTATATCACCGGGCAGTCCATCCTGACCGATGGCGGTCTGGTCTATCGCTAGGCCCGAAAAATCCGGGCGCGTCGCGCTTGCGTCGCGCCCGGTAGCACGGGCACGTTCGGTCCATGACCGACGCCACGACCGACCTGCCCGCACCGGACCGCCATCCCGACGCCGGTCTCGAACTGACGCGCCTGCTTGCGGTGATGCAGGCGCTACGCGACCCGGCGACCGGGTGCCCATGGGATCAGGTGCAGGATTTCGACAGTATCGTTCCCTACACGATCGAGGAGGCCTACGAGGCCGCCGACGCGATCGCCCGGCGCGACTGGACGCAGATCCCGGACGAGCTGGGCGATCTGCTGTTCCAGATCGTCTACTACGCCGACATGGCCGCCGATCAGGGACGGTTCGACTTCGCGACGATCGCGCGCGCCATTGCCGACAAGATGATCCGCCGCCATCCGCACGTCTTCGCCGGCGCCTCCGCGGAGGACATCCGCAGACGCTGGGAAGACGGCAAGGCGGGTGAGCGCAACCGCCGTCGGGAAACCGGCGCACTGGCTGGAATTCCGGTGAACCTCCCTGCCCTGACCCGCGCCGCCAAGCTGTGTTCCCGCGCCGCGCGCGTCGGGTTTGACTGGCAGGATCCGGCTCTGGTGATCGACAAGATCGGCGAGGAGCTGGCCGAACTCCGCGCCGAACTCGCCGTCGCCGACCGGTCCCGTCTCCGCGACGAACTCGGCGACGTGCTGTTCACGATCGCCAATCTGGCCCGCGCGCTGGAGCTCGATCCCGAGGACTGCCTGCGTCACGGCAATGCGAAATTCCAGCGCAGGTTCGAGGCGATGGAACGTGCGATCGAAGCGAGCGGGCGCGGGCTGGCGGAAACGAGTGCGGAGGAAAAGGAAGCTGCGTGGCAGGCGGTGAAACGGGGCGAGGCCACCGCGCATTCAGGCGCGATGCCGGCGTGACGGCCAGACACACCCACCGCTCGGTTCAGAAATTGATGTTGCTCCGAAACCCCAGGATCGCCGCATCCGGCGTCCGCGTCGTCGCACCCGGGCGGATCATGTACTGGAAGTCCGGCATGAACGTCACCCCGCGATACACCGCGATCGCGTAGTTCGCCTCGACCAACTGCTCCGTGTTCTGCGGACCGTAGGCGGTGAACCCGTCGATGGTCAGCGGAAACGACGCGCCGGCGACCTCCGCCGCTTCCTGAGCCCGCGTGAACGCGCTGCTCATCTGCAGAACATGCCAGGCGACGCTGACGGTATCCGCCTTGCGATGCCACGCGGCGCCCGTCGTCGTCAGTCCCGCGAAAATCTGCATCTTCAACGGGCTCACGTTCGGCGAACCATGCACGTAGCCCCCGAACGCGATCAGCCCGTCGGTCAGACCGGGCCCTTGCCGCATCAGCATCTGATCGGCGGTGACGTACCACATCTCCCGCGGATGGGTGATGCGCTCGCCTTCCGACACCGTGGTGTTGGAGACGTCGGGATAGCGATGCGTGTCGTGATCGAAACCGAACTTGTAGTGCCCGACCAGCTTGTCGTGTCCGAAAGACGGAATCCAGGCCAACTCCACCGGTACCGACACGCCGGATTTGTGCGGATCGGCCCAGGCCCAGCCGGAACTGCCGCCGCCACCGGTGCCGAAATCGTTCTCGACGCTGAACAACCCGACCATCGCGTAGAGTTCGGGCGAGAACCAGTAACGTGCGATGCCGCCGAACGAGGCCTGCGGCCAGTCCGCCTCGCCCGGATAGTTCGGCAACGGATGCGGATTTCCGCAGGTGATCACGTTCATCAAACGGCAGTTCAGCGGCGACGCGGCAAAGAAACTGCCGACGGGCAGCCAGCCGCCGGCGAGGTTCAGATGCCTGTCGAAGAACGCCTTCTCGCCATAGGCCCAGACCAGATGCGCCACGACATTGCCGCGCCCGCCATAGATCTCCTGCGGCGCGGCCAGACCGTCGCCGAGATAATCCGGCGACAGGCTGCGGCCGTTGCCGTTCACCGCCAGGAAGTGGAACGCCGTATCCTTCCAGCCCATGATCTTGTTCAGATCGAAATCGACGCTCAGCGCCACCTGTCCGGAGAAATCGAACCCTTTGCGGCGACCGCCGGTGACGTTGCCGGCATTCTCCGTCAGCCAGTCCAGATTCACGATCACGCCGTGATCCTTGAGCCGCTTATGCAGGCCGCCCCAGTCGCCGAACAGATGGTCGTCCGAAAACGGCGACGCGAAGAGCGGGCCGGCCAGGGGTGCGGAAACCTGCAAGGACTGCGCCTGGCCGAACCCGCTCGTGGGCGATGGACCCGTGCCGTCCGGGTTGGCGCTCGCGGGCGCCGTCGGCGCGGCGATCGCGGCGGTCCCAAGCAGGAAAACGAAAACACCGGCCGTCACGCAACGCTGAAGCGGCCAACAAACCGAAATCGTTCCGCCGTACAGGGCTGCAATCTTGTCGGACATCATCACGATCTTCCTCGTTCGCTTGAATAACGAAAGGGCACAGATCGTCGCTACGCACCCGGTCCGCGTCATCTGTAGACGACGCGGTCGTCTCGTTACAAGGCGCGCGCTCCCGCTTCCAGTGCGGTGACCATACCGAGATAGGGTGCCGGTCCCAGACTGATCCGCGCGACACCGGCCGCCGCCAGCAACTGTACGGGATCGGTCTGCGCCGAAATCATCACGTTCACCGTCAGAGTGGCGGCATCGCACAACCGCGCCACCGACGCGATCTCCGTCAAACCCGGCACGAAGACCCCATCCGCGCCGGCCGCCGCATAAGCCCGTTCACGGATGAGCGCTTCCGCGATCAGATCGGCCTGCGACGCGCCCGGAGCGGCTTTCAGGAACACATCAGTCCGCGCGTTGATGAAAGCCGGAACACCCAGGCGCTCCGCGGCTTCCCGCGCGGCACGAATGCGTGCCGCCTGCACCTCGATGTCGAAAAGACCGGAACCCTTCACGATCTGATCCTCGATGTTGAAGCCGACAACTCCCAACTCCAGCAGCCTGCGGACATTCTGCGCGATGCCTTCTGGATCGACGGCATAACCACCCTCGAAATCGACGCTGACAGGGAGATCGACCGTTTCCACGATGCGAGCGACCACACCGAGCATGGCCTCGAACGGAATCTGCTCGCTGTCGCCATAGCCCTGCGCGGCCGCGACGGACCAACTGCTGGTCGCGATCGCTTTCGCACCGGCATTCTCGACGGCCTTGGCGCTGCCGGCATCCCAGATGTTGCAGAGCAGGACGGGATCATGCGGCGTGTGCATCTCCCGGAAGCGCCTGGCCTTCCCAGCTCGATCGATCACGTGGCACGGTCCTTTCTTGTTGTCATGAGCTGTCGTTCGATCTCGATCAAACGCTGCTTTCGCCACAAACCGCCGCCATATCCGGTCAGGGAACCGTCAGCTCCGATGACACGATGGCACGGGATCATCACGGCGATCTGGTTGGCGCCATTGGCGCGCGCAACGGCACGCGTCGCCGTCGGATGGCCGATCTCCCAGGCGATTTCCGAGTAGCTCCGGGTTTCACCGGCCGGTATCCGCCGCAGCGCATCCCAGACGCGCCGGGTGAACGCGCTTCCGGACATCGCAAGCGGGGTCTCGAACCGGTCGGAGCGGGCAGCGAAGTAATCGGCCAGTTCCGCAGCCGCCTGCACCGACGGCGGTGCGTCGCCGATGCCGATCCCCTGCTTCATGGCGCGCTGCAACCTGTTCAACTCGGCCGGCAGCGCCTTCCGATCGACGAATTCCAGAAGATGCAGATGCGATCGGCTACTGACAGCAATCATGTCCCCGAGCGGCGTCGGAATCCATGTCGCGCGCAGCAGCGCATCCGGCCGCAATTCGGACGGCGACTGCCCGAGCAGGCGCGCGAAAGCCTCGCGGAATGCGCTCGGGGAATCGAAACCGGCCTCATGCTGCGCCGTGACGACCTTTCCGCCCACGGCGAGCACCTGGAACCCTTCGCGAAGCCGCCTCTGCCGCGCCATCTCCAGGAACGTCATCCCGAAATGCCGTTTGAAACTGCGGCGCACCGTCGAAGGATCGTGCCCGAGCCGGACGACATGCTCCTCGGACCAGCGCAGATCCGGTCGGGCGTCCAGGGCGCGCAGCAGGGCGCCGATGGCAGGATCGGCCAGCGCCGCCGCCTGCAACGGATGGCAGCGTCTGCACGGCCGGAACCCGGCTTCGATGCAGGCGCCCGCCGTCGGACGGAAGCTGCAGTTCTCCCGCTTCGGCTTCCGGGCCGGACAGGTCAGGCGACAGAAGACGCCGGTCGTGGAAACGCAGACGAACACCCGTCCGTCGAACGTTTCATTGCGGGCCAGCAGCGCATCGTATAGCACGTCGTCATTGGGAAGATCGAACAGCATCCCGCGTTCATAGACGCGACGGACGCCCTCTGCCGCCGGTTTTCAGGCGCGAATTTTTCGTCCGGCCACCTGTCCTCAGCCTCTGCGCTCGAACCGTGCCTTGTCCGCCGGCAGCAGCCGTACATCCAGCGCGACCGTTTCCTCGCCATCCGTGCGCTCCGTCACCTCGCCATGCTCGTAGAGCCAGGCGATGGCGGCACCATCGGTGATCGGCAGTTCGTAATGCGCCCGCTCCATCGCACCGACCAGATGCGCGTCGATCGCGGCGCGAAGCTGGTCCAGCCCGTCGCCGGTGATGGCGGAGATCACGACCGTGCCGTCGCGCGCGGGAACGTTCTCCGCCCCGCCCATCAGATCAGCCTTGTTCAGAACCTCGATCACCCTGCCCTGCCAGGCCGGATCGAGCGTCTCGTCCTGCACCATGCCGTTCAGCACCGAGATCACGTCGGCGCGCTGGGCGTTGCTGTCCGGATGCGCGGCATCGCGCACGTGCAGAATGATGTCCGCGCCGGCCACCTCTTCCAGCGTGGCGCGAAAGGCGGCCACCAGTTCGGTCGGCAGCTCCGAGATGAACCCCACGGTGTCGCTCAAGATCACCTTGCGGCCGGAGGGCAGCACCAGACCGCGCATGGTCGGATCGAGCGTCGCGAACAACTGGTCCTGCGCGTGCACGGCCGCACCGGTCAGCGCGTTGAACAGCGTCGACTTGCCGGCATTGGTGTAGCCCACCAGCGCCACCACCGGGAACGGGACACGCTTGCGCGCATCGCGATGCAGTCCGCGCGTGCGCCGAACCTGTTCCAGCTCCTTCTTGAGCCGGACGATGCGATCGCCGATCAGGCGGCGATCGGCCTCGATCTGGGTCTCGCCCGGCCCGCCTAGAAAGCCGAAACCGCCGCGCTGACGCTCCAGATGGGTCCAGGACCGCACGAGGCGGGAGCGCTGATACTCCAGATGCGCCAGCTCGACCTGGAGCGAGCCTTCCCGCGTCACCGCGCGCTCGCCGAAGATGTCCAGGATCAGACCCGTCCGGTCGATCACCTTGCAGCCGAGTTCCCGCTCGAGATTGCGCTGCTGCACCGGACTCAATCGGGCATCCACCACCACCAGACCGACCTCGTCGGCCTTCACCGTCTCCGCCAGCGCCTCGACCTGGCCGCTGCCGAGCAGCGTGGCCGGACGACGCATCCGCAGCGGCAAGACCGCCTTGCGCACGATCACGACGCCGATGGACGCGGCCAGCCCGACCGCTTCGTCCAGACGCGCTTCCGCGGCACGGATCTCGCCCACTCTCGGCTCGCCGCCCTCGGGATCGGACACGCGCTCGTGCCGCTCCCAGGGCAGGATGACGGCGACCCGTGCCGGCGGCGCGGCGACGTCCGAGCCTGTCACCTCAGAGAGTGCCCTTGGCGGCATCGGCGTCCGATGTCTCGGCCGCTCCCTCGGCCTTGCCCTGCTCGAACAGGGCGATCGGCGCGGACGGCATCACGGTGCTGATTGCGTGCTTGTAGACGAGCTGCGTATGCCCGTCGCGTCGCAGCAGAACGGAGAAATTGTCGAACCAGGTGATGATGCCCTGAAGCTTCACGCCATTGACCAGGAAGACCGTCACCGGCGTCTTGGAGCGGCGAACGTGATTGAGGAACACGTCCTGCACGTTCTGGGAATTGTCCTTTGCCACGGCGATGCAGCCCTTCGCTCTTCTTGTTCGGACAACCCCCGGGCGGGGATGCCGTTCCCGACGCCATAACAGTTTTGACGCGACGCAGCAAAAATCGTCGCGGCGGCGTATCAGAGCGGGGTGCGGTCTTCCCCGTTCACGCCGAGTTGCTTCAGCTTCCGGTGCAGCGCGCTGCGCTCCATGCCGACGAAACCAGCGGTGCGGCTGATATTGCCGCCGAAGCGCAAAAGCTGAGCCTGAAGATACTGGGTTTCGAACAGATCGCGCGCCTCGCGCAGCGGCAGGCCCATCACGTCCGCGGCGTTGTCGAACTTCAACAGCGCCGGCGCGCCCTGCCCCACCGTCGGCGGCAACATATCGACGCGGATCACGTCCGTGCCGCCAGGCGCCATGATCAGCAGCCAGTCCATCAGATTGCGCAGCTCGCGCGAATTGCCGGGCCACTCGTAGCTCTGCAACGCCGCGAGCGCATCCGCGCTCAGCTCGCGCTTCGGCAGACCGGCGCTTTCCGCCGAACGCGCCATGAACAAGCGCGCCAGGTCGGGAATGTCCTCCCGGCGCTCGCGCAGGCTCGGCACGCGCAACGGCACCACGGCGAGGCGGTAGTACAGATCCTCCCGGAAACGCCCCGCGGCGATCTCCGCCTGAAGGTCGCGATTGGTGATGGCCAGAACGCGCACATCCACCTTCACCCGCGTCGAGCCGCCAAGGCGCTCGAAGGTCTGGTCCTGCAACGCGCGCACGATCTTGCCCTGCGTTTCCGCGGGCATGTCAGCCACCTCGTCCAGCAGCAGCGTGCCGCCATGGGCGCGCTCCAGCAGGCCGGTGCGGCGCGGCTGCACACCGTCGGGCGAACCCTCGATGCCGAACAGCTCCTCTTCAAACCGGTTCGGCGCCAGGGTCGCGCAGTTCAGCGCCACGAACGGACCGTCGGCGCGACGCGAGCGGGCATGGATCATGCGCGCCGCGACCTCCTTGCCCGACCCGGCAGCGCCGGAGATCAGCACGCGCGAGCCGGTGGAGGCGACGCGCTCGATCTGCGCCCGAACCGCGACGATGGCGGCGCTCTCGCCGTGCAAGGTGGTTTCCGGCCCGGCGCGCAGGCGCAGCTCGGCGTTTTCGCGGGCCAGACGCGCCGCATCGAGCGCACGGCGCACCACCGCCAGAAGGCGGTCGGACTGGAACGGCTTCTCGATGAAATCGTATGCGCCCTGCTGCAGGGCGGCGACAGCGGTCTCGATGGTGCCGTGGCCGGAGATCATCACCACCGGCACCACGGGCTCCTCGCCCTGGATCGCCTTCAGGATGCCCAGACCATCCAGCTTCGAGCCCTGCAGCCAGATGTCGAGAATCACCAGCGACGGACGACGCGCGCGGAACGCGGCGATCGCCTGATCGGAATCGGCGGCGAGACGAGTCTCGTAGCCTTCGTCGCGCAGAATGCCTTCGAGGAGGAGCCGGATATCCGGCTCGTCGTCGACAATCAGAATCTCATGCGCCATCGGAGGATTTCACCGGCAAAAGCAATGTCGCGATCGCTCCCGTTCCCGCGTCCCGGTCATCGAGCATGACCGAGCCGCCATGGTCCTCCATGATCTTCTTCACGATGGCAAGCCCCAGCCCGGTCCCCTTGGGCTTATGGGTGACATAAGGCTCCATCAATTTTTGGCGGTCTTCCGCCGGAAGCCCCGCACCGTCGTCGGCGACCACCACACGCCAGTAACGCTCTGTTTCCTCGATCCGCAGCCAGATCGTGCCGATCTGGACCGGCTCGGCAAGGACGCCGTCCTGCAAGGCGGCAACAGGAGCCTCCGCATCCGGCCGGGCCCGCATGGCGATCCCGTCGGCGGCGTTCTGCAACAGATTGGTGAGTGCCTGTCCGATCAGCCGGCGATCGCAGGCGACGATCGGACCGCGATCGGGAATCGATGTCGTGTAGAGGATTTCCGGGTGGGCGCTTTTCTGCAGGATCAGCGCCTCGCGCACGATGCGCGACAGATCCTCCGGCCGGATCATCGGCTGCGGCATGCGCGCGAAAGCGGAGAATTCGTCCACCATGCGGCCGATATCGCCCACATGCCGGACGATGGTGTCGGCGCATTGCGAGAACGTGTCCGGGTCGGTGGTGATCTCGCGCAGGAAGCGACGCTTCAGCCGTTCCGCCGAGAGCTGGATCGGCGTCAGCGGGTTCTTGATCTCGTGCGCGATGCGACGCGCCACATCCGCCCAGGCCGCCTTGCGCTGCGCCGATTGCAGCTCGGTGATGTCGTCGAACGTGACCACGTAGCCTTCGGTGACGGCGCCGCGCATTTCCGGCCCGATCCGCACCAGAAGCGTGCGTTTGGCGTTGCTGGCGCCGTGCTGCACCTCGGCGGTGCGCGCCCGTTCCGGCTCGCCGCCGGCCTGCTGCAGCAACGCGCCGAACTCCGGCACCACGTCCACAAGCTTCTCGCCCACCGCCTGCACCAGATCGGTGTCCAGAAGCGTGCTGGCGGCCCGGTTCGGCAGCTCGATCCGCTGCTGCGCGTCCAGGCCGATCACACCGGCCGACACGCCCGACAGCACCGCCTCGGTGAAGCGCCGACGCTCGTCGATCTGGCCATAGGCCGACATCAACTCGCGTCGCTGGGCGAAGAGCTGCCCGGTCATGCGGTTGAAGGCGCGCGACAGCCCGGCCACCTCGTCGTCGCGCTCGGCTTCCGGCACGCGCACCGCCAGATCGCCCTCGCGCACACGCTCCGCCGCCAGGATCAGCAGCCCGACCGGACGGGCGATCTGGTTGGCCAGCACCAGCCCGATCAGAGCCGCCGCCGCCAGCACCAGCAGCGCCACCAGAACGAAAATCAGCACGAAGGTGAGCTGCAAGGCCGAGCGGTTCCGGTCCTGGCGCTCGTAATCCATCACCACACTCTGGGTGTGGCGCGCACGCTCCAGGATCACCGGATCGACGTTGCGCGAGATCACCAGCATCAGCCCGCCGCTGTTGGGGATGTCGCTCACCGCCCGCACGGTCTGCCCGTCGCCGCTGTCCAGCACCGCCGGCTGGCCCGGACGCACCAGCAGCAGCTCCGACTGGGTCGGTATCGAGACGCCGATCCCGGTCAGCCCCAGCCCCAGAAGCTGGCTGCCGGAGCCGATCACCGCCCCGGTGCGCGGATCGAACACGGCGGCATCGTTGATGCCGTGCGTATCCACCAGCTCCTGCAAGGCCGACGATAACGCGCTGCGATCCGGGCTCAGCAGCACCAGCGAGTCCTGGAGCGCGTTGGACAGCGCCGCGGCCTCGTTGCGCAGCCCGTCCTTGCGTTCCTCGAGATAGGCCTGGCTGCCCTGGACGGCCTCCTCCAGCGCGGTGCGGATGCGGTCGCTGAACCAGACCTGGATGCCGAAATGGAAGAACACGGCGGCGAACGCGCCGACCACGATGGTCGGCGTCACCGCCACCACGCCGAACAGCATCACCAGACGCACATGCAGGCGCGACCCCGCCGTGCCGGAACGCCGCTCGTGCACCACGCGCGCCAGACGGCCGATCAGGATGATCGCCAGCAACAGCAGCGCCACGGAGTTGCCGACGAACAGCAGCAGCTCCACATGCGGCCGCTGCGCCAGGGACATGCCGCGCGACAGGATCGCGAAAGTGGCGATACCCAGCGCCAGCGCCACGGCGGCGACGATCAGCGTGGCCGCCTTGCCGAGCAGGATCTCGGACAGGCGCGAGCGGCGATAGGCGGCTTCCGGCCCCGTCACCAGCGACTCGTCCGCCTCCGGCGCCATGCGCTCAGCCGACCCCACGCACGACCGGGATCTCCAGGTCGCGGATCTTCTTGCGCAAGGTGTTGCGGTTCAAACCCAGCATCGCCGCCGCCTTGATCTGATTGCCCTTGGTGGACGCCAGGGTCATCTGGATCAGCGGGCGCTCCACCTCGGCGATCACCCGGTCGTAGATGTCGCGCATCGGCATGCCGTCCCGGCTCGCGGCCAGGAACTGGCGGATATGCCGCTCCACGGCGCTCGCCAGCCCTTCGCCCTCGCCCGCCGCCACCCGCACGTCGTCATGCAGCGCGTTCTCCGACAGCTCGGTATTGATCACCTCGCCGTTGATCACCTCCTGCGGATACAGCGCCGAAAGGCGATGCATCAGGTTCTCCAGCTCGCGCACATTGCCGGCCCAGCGATGCGATTGCAGACGCTGGATGGCGTCGTCGGTCAGGATCTTGCCGGCCAGACCGTTGAGCTGGCTTTTCTCCAGGAAATGCCGCGCGAGGATGGGGATGTCCTCGGCCCTGTCGCGCAGGGGCGGCAAACGGATCGGCACCACGTTCAGGCGATAAAACAGATCCTCCCGGAACGTCCCGGCGCGGATCAGCTGACGCAGATCGCGATGCGTTGCAGCCACGATGCGCACATTGGCCTTGATCGGCTGGCGCCCGCCTACCGTGGTGAACTCGCCCTCCTGCAACACCCGCAGCAGACGCGTCTGCGCCTCCGGCGGCATGTCGCCGATCTCGTCCAGAAACAGGGTGCCGCCCGCCGCCTGCTCGAACCGGCCCTGGTTGCGGTTGGTGGCGCCGGTGAAGGCGCCGCGCTCATGGCCGAACAGCTCGCTCTCGATCAGGTCGCGCGGGATCGCCGCCATGTTCACCGCCACGAACGGACCGCCGCGACGGCGCCCGTAATCGTGCAGGGCGCGGGCCACCAGCTCCTTGCCGGTGCCGCTTTCGCCGCTCACCATCACGGTCAGGTCCGCCGTGGTGAGCCGGGCGATCACGCGATAGATGTCCTGCATCGCCATCGAGCGGCCGATCAGCGGCATGCGCTCGTCCATGTCCGCACGCGGCGTCGCCTCGCCCGACTGCACCGCCGGCGCCGCCAAAGCGCGGCCGACCACGGACAGAAGCTCCTTCAGGTCGAACGGCTTGGGCAGATACTCGAAAGCACCGCGCTGCGCCGCCTTCACCGCCGTCATCAGCGTCGATTGCGCGCTCATCACCACGATCCGCAGCTCCGGGCGCAGACGCTTGATCCGCGGGATCAGATCGAGCCCGTTCTCGTCCGGCATCACCACGTCGGTGATCACCAGATCGCCCTCGCCCTCCTCGATCCAGCGCCACAGGGTCGCGGCATTGCCGGTGGTACGGACCTGGTAGCCGGACCGGCCGAGCGCCTGGGTCAGCACGGTCCTGATGGAGCGGTCGTCGTCGGCGACCAGAACGGTGGGCAGCGTCATGTCGCTCGCGAAGGCTCCGGAGAAATCGGGAAGAAGACTAACTCGGTCCGTGGGAGAAGACGGTCAGGGATCGTTCTGATCGTCCACCAGAACCGGCAGATGCAGCACCACGTCGGTGCGCCCCGGCTTGCTGTCGATCTCGATTAGACCGCCATGGTCGCCGACGATCTTCGCCGCCAGCGCCAGACCGAGACCGCTGCCGGACACCTTGGTGGTCAGGAACGGCTCGAACAGATGCGGCCGGATCTGGTCCGGAATGCCCGGCCCGGTATCGCGCACACGCACCATCAGCGGCAGATGCACGCGCTGGTCGGAACCCGGCATCGCCAGGCGCACGCTGCTCTGATAGGCGGTGCACAGCGTGATCTCGCCCGGACGGTCGCTGCCCAGCCGGTCGCCGCTGATCGCCTCGGCCGCGTTCTTCACCAGATTCAGCAGCACCTGCACCAGCTGGTCGCGATTGCCCCAGACCGGCGGCAGAGACGGGTCGTACTGCTCCACGAAGCGGATATGCGCGGCGAATCCCTGCTGCGCCAGCAGACGCACATGCTCCAGAACGCGATGGATGTTCACCGGACGGCGCTCGATCGGTTTCTCGCCGAACACCTCCATCCGCTCCACCAGCGCCTTGATCCGGTCGGCCTCGTCGCGGATCAGCACCGCCAGCTCGCGATCGGTCTCGCCCACCGTGCTTTCCAGCAACTGCGCCGCGCCGCGAATGCCCGAAAGCGGGTTCTTCACCTCGTGCGCCAGAATCGCCGCCATGCCGGACACGGAGCGCGCGGCATTGCGGAAGGTCAGCTGCCGGTCCAGCGCACGCGCCGCGGAGGCGTCATGGAACGTCAGCAGCACGAAGCGCTCGTCCTCCGCGACGGGCGTGCCCTGCACGGTGATGGCAGCCCGATGCAGACGCGGCCCGTCCAGAACCAGATCGTGCTCGACGATGGTCACGCCGTTCGCGCGCACCTGATCGATCAACAGGAACAGCGGATGATCCGCCGGCACCAGATCCTGCAACACCAGATGACCGAGCTGCGGCTTGCTCATGCCGAAGAACGGCTCGGCCGCCGCATTCACGAAGCGGATCCGGTGCTCGGCATCCAGCATCACCACCGGCACCGGCAAACTGTCCAGCATCGCCGCGCCGTCAGGCAGAACATCCTGGGCCGCAGGGGCCACCGTCGATACGGTTTCGCTTCGGCTCCGGCCGCGCCGGGTACGGAGGGCCATCGTCATGCCGCCAGGGTCCCGGCGCCGTCGCAGCCCTCGGCGGCGTCCTCGGGCGGCATGCGTCCGCTGGCCTCGCGCCCGGCACCCGCCTCGATCAAGCCGTCATAGAAGCTGTCGATCAGCGCGATCGCATCGGTGGAATTGTCGATCCGGTTCACCGCCGCGCGGAAATGCGCCGAACCCGGCAGCCCGTGCGAGTACCAGGACACATGCTTGCGGGCGAGACGCAGCCCCGGATGCTGCCCGAAATGCGACAGCATGGCGTGGTAGTGCTCCAGCAGGATTGCCTTCTCGGTAGGCAGATCGGGATCGGGCAGGATCTCGCCCGTGGTCAGCGCGCGCCCCACCTGCGCCGGCAGCCAGGGACGGCCATAGCAGCCACGCCCGATCATCACCCCGTCCGCCCCAGACTGCCGCAGCGCCTCTCGCGCATCCGCGATGCTCAGGATGTCGCCGTTGACGATCACCGGCAGGCCGACCGCCTGCTTCACCTGCGACACGAACCGCCAATCGGCCGTTCCGGTGTAGAATTGCTGGCGCGTCCGCCCATGCACCGTGATCATGCGGATGCCGCACTGCTCGGCGATGCGCGCCAAATTGGGCGCGTTCAGGTTGTTGTGGTCCCAGCCCATCCGCATCTTCAGCGTGACCGGCACCGTCACCGCGTTCACGGTGGCTTCGAGCAGCTTCCCGGCTAGAACCTCGTCGCGCATCAGCGCGGACCCGGCCTGCTGGCCCACCGCCACCTTCTTGGCCGGACAGCCGAAATTGATGTCGACAATGTCGGCGCCACGACCCACCGCGATGCGCGCCGCTTCCGCCATCGCCCCCGGCTCGCAGCCGGCGAGTTGCACCGAGTTCGGACCGGCGCCGCCATCGTCCGCCATCTCGGCCATGCGCAGGGTCGCCGCGTTCTCGCGTACCATCGCCCAGGACGCGATCATCTCCGACACCACCAGCCCGGCACCCAGCTTCCGGGCCAGACGGCGATACGGCAGATCGGTGACCCCCGACATCGGCGCCAGGATCACAGGCTCCTCGATCACCACCCCGCCACCCAGAGCGATCGGCTTCAGCACAGGCTCGGGCATGTCGATATCCGCCGATACCGATCGGTCGGCGGTGTTTGGATCGGCGTTGCTCATGATTTGGGCAAAATAGACCCGGAGCGATGCCGGTGCAATCATCACGTGTGGTCGTTACGCGACGTATTGACCTGAGCAGACGGCCAACGCATTGCTCCGCCCATGCGTATCGCCGCCATTCTCCTCGCCGCCGGCACCGGAAGCCGCTACGGCACCGCCATCCCGAAGCAGTTCGTGTCGCTGGCCGGTCAGGCCGTGATCCGCCATGCAGCGGAGGCGCTGCTGCCGCACGTCTCCCTGCTGCTGCCGGTGGGCGACGCGGCATTGTTGAGCGACGCGCTGAACGGGCTCGGCGCCGGCGTGATCCGCCCCGCCGTTCCGGGCGGCGCCACGCGTCAGAACAGCGTGCTCGCAGGGCTGGAAGCGCTGGACCGTCTGCCCGAGGCCGAAAAGCCCGATCTCGTTCTGGTGCATGACGGCGCACGTCCCTTCGTGCCGGCCGCCGTCACCAAACGGGTGATCGAGGCCCTGGAAACGCGCGACGGCGCCATTCCCTGCGTGGTCGTCGCCGATACCCTCAAGCGCAACCGCGACGGGCTGATCGCCGAAACCGTGTCCCGCGAGGGGCTCGTACGCGCGCAGACGCCGCAGGGTTTCCGCTTCCCCCTGCTGCTCTCGCTGCATCGCGAAGCGGCCGCGGCGGCGGACGCCACCGACGATGCGGCCCTGCTGGAGCGCGCCGGCCATCCCGTCGCCCTGGTCCAGGGCGACGAGGACAACATCAAGCTGACCTACGAGGAGGACCTGGTGCGACTGGAACGCCTGGTGGGACCCGCCCTGATGCCGCGCACCGGCAGCGGCTTCGACGTTCACGCCTTCGCCGACGACCGCAAGCTCATCCTGTGCGGCATCGAGGTACCGTTCGAGCGCGGCCTCGCCGGCCACTCCGATGCCGATGTCGGCATCCACACCCTGTGCGACGCCATCTACGGCGCGCTGGCCGAGGGCGATATCGGCCGCTTCTTCCCGCCCAGCGAGAACGAGTGGAAGGACGCCGACAGCGCCCGTTTCCTGGTGCATGCCGGAGAGCGCATCCGGGCGCGCGGCGGCATGCTGGTGAATGCCGACGTCACGCTGATCTGCGAACGCCCCAAGATCGGCCCGCATTCCGAGCCGATGCGCGCACGCCTCGCCGAGCTGCTGCGCGTCGACCTGCACCGGATCTCGGTCAAGGCCACCACCACCGAACGGCTCGGCTTCACCGGACGCGGCGAAGGCATCGCCTGCCTTGCCAGCGTCACCGTAATGGTCCCCGAACTCCGCAACTGACGCAGGCATGACACCGGTCCGACGCAGGCTCCTGCTGGGCGGTGCGGCGGGCGCAATCCTCCTGCCGCGCATCGCGCGTGCAAACGGCCGGATCGACCCGGCGGCGATCGCGGAGATAGAGCAGGTGCGAGGCGGACGTCTCGGCGTGTTCGCGCAAGCCGGCGATGGCGGACCGACGCTGGAATGGCGCGCCGACGAGCGGTTCCCGATGGGCAGTACCATGAAACTGCCCCTTGCCGGGTTGATGCTCCGGCGCGTGCAGGACGGCGCAGACAGGCTCGATACGAAGCTGCGCTACGGGCGCGCCGACCTGATCGCCGTCTCCCCCGTGACGGAAGCACATGTCGGCGAGGGCGAACTGCGGATCGACCAGCTGGTGGCGGCGATCCTGGAGCGGAGCGACAACAGCGCTGCCAATCTGCTGCTGGCGCATGCCGGCGGCCCGGAGGCGCTGAACCGCTTCCTGCGCAAGATCGGCGACCACACCACGATCATTCGTCGTGGCGAGGTCATTGGCGCGCCCACCGACACCGACAACGACACGACGCCGCGCGCCTTCGCCGCCATGGTTCGCACGCTATGCCTCGGCGACGTGCTGCTCCCCGCCCTGCGCGATCGACTGGTGCATGGCATGATCGGCAATCTGCCCGGTCGTGCCCGTCTCAGGGCGGGCTTCCCGGGCAGCTGGCAGGGCGCCAACCGAACCGGCACCGCGGACGGCCTCTGCAACGACGGTGCAGTTGCCTGGCGACCGCACGGCGCGCCTTTGGTGGTGGCGGCGTTCTATCGCGCCGACGGCGCGGACCTGCCGCAACAGGAGATGGCGCTGCGCACGGTCGGGAAAACGGTGGCGGCGGCGTTCGGCTGAGCGCCGGACGGTTCCTTTCGGAGGAACCCGCCCGGCCCGTCGCTTCACCCCTCCAAACGGCCCTCGAACGCGAACTGTGCCTGCGGCAGACGCTCGTTCGGCTGCTCGCGGGCCCGCACCGCTTCCGGCAGCGCCTCGGCCGGTCCCTGACGCCCCACGGCGATCATCGCCTCGACGCGATAATCCTCCTTCATGCCCACGAGCGTGCCGGCGCGATCAAGATCGAACCCCACCATGGTGTGGGTGACCAGCCCGGAATGCACCGCCTGCAACGCCAGATAGGCGCAGGCCGCCCCGGTGTCGAAAGCGTGCGAGTGCGACGGAACACGCTCATCCTTGTTCGGCATCGCCATCGACAGGCGCGACAGAACGACGATCAGCGCCCCGGCCTTTTCGGCCCAGGAGCGGTTGAACGGGTTCAGAAGATCCAGGAACTCAGGCCACGCCGCGCTGTCGCGGGTCGCATACACGAACCGCCAGGGCTGCGAATTATAGGACGACGCAGCCCAGCGCGCGGCCTCGAACAAACGATGCAGTTCGGCGGGAGAAACGGTCTCTCCCGTCAGGGAGCGCGGCGACCAGCGCCGGACGAAGATGCTGTCGATCGGATACTCGGCAACGCGTTCGGTCATGGTGCGGCTCGTCGGTCATTCGGACGCCCGTTCAGGCGATGGAGAACACCACCACGGCAACCGGCATGGCGGCAAGCACGATCCAGGACAGCATCGCGCAACGCGCGGCAATGGTCGCTGCGCGGCGCTTCAGGCGGGCATTGTTGGAACGGGTCGGGACCTGTTCGTGGCTCATCGCATCGGGCTCCATCGTCATGGCCGGAACAGGTAGCAGAAAAGTCCCGGCCTTGAATGTAACCAACAATCACGGATCATCGAGCTACGCAACCGTTTCGGATGCTTGCCTTATTTTTGCTTTATTGCGTTCACGAGGCCGTTTCGGGGCCGATTTGTTTACGCATCCGGGGCGATTTCGAACGATTGATTGCCATACTCCGAACCGTCGCCTTCGAATCCGTCCTGCCGCGACACCCCACGCACCGCTGCCATGCGCGGCCCCGTCTCCGCGCGTTGCGCCAAGGCCGAACGCGCCGCCTCCGGTCCGACCAGAACCGCCTCCACGCGTCCGTCCGACAGGTTGCGCACGAAACCGCGCAGGCCGAGCACCGAGGCTTCCCGATGCAGCCATGCGCGATAGCCGACCCCCTGGACACGCCCATCCACCAGAAGACGGGTCGTGCCGATGCCGCGCGCCAGATGCAGGAAACGCTCGGCTTCCAGGCACTCGGACCGCAGGAACGCGCGTCGTCCGGCCGCTTCCCCGTCCTCGCCCCAACGCTCGGCCTGGAACCGGTCGTCCAGGATCGACAGGTTGAACGCCAGATCCGCGGACAACGCGCCGGCGACGCAGGCCAAGGCCAGCACCAGACTGTTCAAGGCCGGCGCCAGAACGCCGAGCGCCGTCAGCGCCGCGTCGTCCAGTCCGGCCAGCACGCCCGCCAGCGCCGCATGCGCCGCCTCCGTCTGCCGGATCGGCATCAACCCGGTGGTTGTTTCCAGCGAAACGCCGAGCCGCTCCCGCGCCCAGTCGAGCCAGGGCTGCCAGTCGCGCTCCTGTTGCCGCACCAGCCCGTCCGGGTGCCCGGCGCGGTAACACAGCAGATCGCCGTCGAGATAGCCGAGCAACTGTTCCGTCACCGCCGCCCGGCGCGGCGCAACCCGGAACAGCATCGTGCCCGCCAGACGCGTCAAACCGATCGCCTCCGGCCCGTATTCCCCCTCGATGCGCCGCCATTCCGCCGCCACCGCCTCGGCCAGAATCCGATTCGGCAGCAGCAACGCGCCCGCTTCGGGCAGACGCACGGGTTTACCGTCCAGATGCACGGCGAACCCGTCGGGCTGCTCCGACACATCCACCGCGCTCCAGAAGCGACGGCTGCCGGCCATTGGCCCGCTCCCCAACCCGCTCAATGGAACAGTCCCAGCCCGCGCAGGATGTCGATCGGCTTCGGCATCTTCCGCTTGCCCTCGGCAGGCGCAGCACTCGGCATCGGTCCGGCGACACCGTAGCGCGACGCGGCCAGATCGGCCGCACACGGATCGGCCGGCGCGGCGCCGCCGATAGTGAGCGAAAAGCGCCCGCCGGTCGCCGCCGGATCGAGCGCCGCCTCCGGCGAATCCACCGTGCCGCCGATCCGCACCGGCAGAGACGCCCCGGTCGCCCCCACGGCCAGACGCGGCACCAGATGCAGATCGAGCCGCCCGTCCGGCAACGTCACCGTGCCGCGCCCCTGCACCACCAGACGGCTGGTGGAGAGCGCGATCGGGTCCAGCGTCGCGACGCCGCCGCCGATCGCCGCCGGAAGGGCGAGACAACGGAACGGCGTGCGCGCCCCGTCATGGTCGGTGCCCGCCTGCGCCGCCTGCGGGCGGCCGATCAACTGCCCCAGAGCCTCGGTGGCGATGGCGCCGTCCACCATCGACAGACCGGCATGGCCGGACGCGTCCCGCGCCATCGCTTCCCAGCTCGCCCCGGTCGCCTTCAGATCGGCGACGATCTCGACCCCGCCTTCCAGCGCGGGCGCACGCCCCAGCCACGCCGCCAGCGTTCCCGCCGGGAGCGAGAGCGGATGCAGCTGCACGCTCAGGCTCTTCTCCCGCGCATCCGCCTGGGCCGACAGCGCGATCGGCCCGGCCGGACCCGCAGCGGAAAGCCGCGTCAGGTCGAGCACGCCGTCATGCAGAGTCAAAGCCGCGGAAAGCGTCTTGTAGACCGCCCGGTCCATCGTCACCGCAGCGGCATCCACCTGCACGGCGGCATCGCAGCAATCCAGACGCGCGAATGGCACGGCATGCTCGGATGGCGGCGATGCGGTCCCGGCCGGCGCAGCACCCTCGGATGCGGGCGTCGTCGGCGCCGTTTCGGCAGGCGCGATCTGCGTCGCCGCGTTCGGCGCATCCGGCCGAGTCTGCACGGGTGCCGGGTCGACCCAGCCCGACCGCAGCGCGTCCAGATCGGCATGCGCCGCCGAGAGTTTCGCGTTCAGCACTGGATGCGCGCCCGGCACGAGATCGGCGCTGCCGGCCAGGGCCAGCTCCTTGGATCGCAGATCCAGCCCCTGCACCGTCACGTGGCGGTCCGCTCCCACCGCCACATGCGCAGACAGGTCGAGATCGGTCAGCGCCGGCCCCACCGGCAGCACGGCGCGCAGAGAGGCGGCCCGGAGCGCCACCGTCGCATCCAGGGAATCGATCGCCGCCTGTCCGGTCAGCGTCGCCTGCGCATCGCCGGCGCGCAGCGTCAGGTCGAACGGCGACGGCATCGCCTGCCCGGCGGACGCCCGCCAGCCCCTCAGCGTTCCGGCTTTTCCGCGCAGAGACACGCCATGCCCCTGCCACGCGCCGTCGGCGGACACCTGCACGGGAGCATCGCGATCGGCCGCCTCCACGGCAACCCGGTCCAGCACCAGACCCTGGCTCCAGCTCCGCCGGATCAGTGCGCCCAGATCGATCTTCTCCCCGCGCAGAGACACGCGCTCCAGCGCCGGCAAGGCGGTCTGCGCGTCAGCCGGAGCGGCATCGATCAGGCGCGCAGAGGCCGAGACCGGCCCGAGCGCCGGAATCCCGGCATGCGGGAACAAGGCGTCGATCCCGTCCGGACGTTGGGCATCGACGCGCAGATCGAGCGCGAACCCGCGCCCGCGCGCCGGATCGGTCAGCGTGCCATCCACCGTCAAACGCGCATCCTCGCGGCCATTGCGGCCGGTCTGCGCGATCACCCGCAGCGGCCACGCCGCCGCCCCAGCGATTTCCGGGCTCAGCAAACGGCGCAGCGGGCCGGTGCCGATCTCGGCGGTGAAGCCGGCCACGCCATGCCGTCCGGCCAGATCGGCCTGCGGGTGCATCCCGGCCAGATCGCTCGCGTCGAGACGATCCAGCGACACGGCGCCGCTCCAGCCGCCCACCGCATCGCGCCAGGCGATCGTCCCGTCGCGCAGACGCACGCTGTTGATTTCGACCTGCCAGCGCGCGCCGCCGCCCGGCGTGCTGCCCGGCCCCTCCGGTTTCGGCGGCGGCGTGAAGCGCCAGTTCGCCTGCCCGTCCGCATGGCGCTCCAGAAACAGATCGGGGTCGGTCAGGGTGACCCCGTCCAGGCGGGCGACATGGTGCAGCAGAGGCCACAACGCCAGATGCGCCGACAGGCTGTTCGCCGTCAGCATCTGCGGCCGCAAATCGCCCGGCAGGCCGGACAGGCTCACCCCGGTCGCGGTGAAGGTCGGCACCGGCAACAGAACCAGACGCGCATCCTGAAGCGTCAGGGTCCGCCCCGTCGCCTCGTAGCACTGCTTCTCGATGCGCTCGCGCAGAGCCGCCGGATCGATCCGCGACTGGATCAGGAACGCCGCCCCCACCAGCAGCGCCAGAAGGATCAGCAGGATCAGAAGCAGCGTGGCGAGCGCCCGTCGCACGGGGCTGCGCCTGCGGGCGGGAACGGCGGCGCTCATGCGATCAGCTCCGGCGCGCGGCGCGGGTCTGCCCGGCCTCGAACCCCAGCTGCCGGAACGTTTCGCGCATATGCGGCGGCAGCTCCGCTTCCAGCCTCAGCGTGCCGCCGGCCGGATGCGGCAGAACCAGAGCCCGCGCATGCAGATGCAGCCGGTCCTCGAACCCGTCCTTGTGCGCGGCCTCGCCGCCATATTTCGGGTCACCCAGGATCGGCGACCCCAGCGCCTCGCAATGCACGCGAAGCTGATGCGTGCGACCGGTCAAGGGCGAGAGTTCGAGCCAGCTCAGCTTGCGTCCGGCCGCATCCCGCACGGCATATTCCGTCAGCGCATGCGCCGCGTCCGCGTCGTCGCGCTCCGCCGCCACCGTCAGCGCGCCCGGCCCCGCGCCCAGACGCGCCAGAGGCAGGTCGATCACCCCTTCCGCAGGGCTGGGACGGCCGGACACCACCGCCCAATAGGTCTTCTTCACGTCCCGCGTACGGAAGGCGGCGGCGAGCTTGGCCGCCACGCCCGGCGTGCGCGCCAGCAGCAACAGGCCGGAGGTGTCGCGGTCGATCCGATGCACCAGACGCGGGCGATGCTCGGAATCGTAGCGCAGCGCGTCCAGCAGCCCGTCCACGTGGCGGGTGATGCCGGGGCCGCCCTGCACCGGCAGGCCGGACGGCTTGTTCAGGACGATCACGTGGTCGTCCTTGTAGATCACCAGACGCTCCATCTCCTTGATGTCGCGCTCGTCCACCACGGGCGCGATCGGCGCCGGCTTGCTGGCATTCGGGATCGGCGGCACCCGCACCATCTGGCCGGGCTGGAGGCGGGTACTGGTTTCCACCTTCCTGCCGTCCACCTTCACCTGTCCGGTGCGGCACAGCTTCTGCAGCGCGCCCTGAGTGAGATGCGGATAATGGCGACGAAACCAGCGATCCAGGCGGATCTCGGCTTCGTCTTCGGAAACGGGCAGGGTCACGACGCTCATGGGCGCTGGCTAAACCCTCTTCTGCGCCCAGATGTCCAGTCTTCTCGCGATCTCCTTCTCGAAACCGCGCCCGGTCGGGCGATAGAATTCCGCCCGATCCATCCCGTCCGGGAAATAATTCTGCCCGGAAAACGCGTCCTCGGTGTCGTGATCGTACTGGTAGCCCTTGCCGTAGCCGATCTCCTTCATCAGCCGCGTCGGCGCGTTCAGGATATGCGCCGGCGGCATCAGGCTGCCGGTCTCTTTGGCCACCCGGACGGCCGCCTTGTAGGCAGCGTAGACCGCGTTCGATTTCGGCGCGGTGCCGAGATAGACCACGAGCTGGGCCAGAGCGAGTTCGCCTTCCGGGCTGCCCAGACGCTCGAAGGTCTCCCACGCGGCGATCGCCTGCGTCAGCGCCGCAGGATCGGCCATGCCCACATCCTCGGACGCGAACCGCGTCAGCCTGCGGGCGATGAAACGCGCATCCTCGCCGCCCGCCAGCATGCGCGCGAACCAGTACAAAGCCGCATCCGGGTCCGACCCGCGCAGCGATTTATGCAGCGCCGAGATCAGGTTGTAGTGCTCTTCCCGGTCGCGATCGTACAGCACCGCACGTTTCGCCAGCAGCGACGACAGACCCGCCGGATCGAGCGGTGCCGTTTCGCCCAGACCCGCCAACTGCTCGGCCATGTTCAGCAGATAGCGCCCGTCGCCATCCGCCATCGCCACCAGGGTCGCCCGCGCATCCGGGTCGAGCGGCAGAACGTGCCCGATCAACGCTTCCGCCCGGTCCAGCAGGCTCGACAAGGCCGTCTCGTCCAGACGGCGCAGCACCAGCACCTGACAGCGCGACAACAGCGCCGCGTTCAGCGCGAAGGACGGGTTCTCCGTGGTCGCGCCCACCAGAACCACGGTGCCGTTCTCCACCACCGGCAGGAAACCATCCTGCTGCGCCCGGTTGAAACGATGGATCTCGTCCACGAACAAAAGCGTCGCCCCGCCGCCCGCCGTCAGACGACGCCCCGCCTCGTCGAAGGCCCGCTTGAGATCCGCCACGCCGGAGAACACCGCGGAAAGCTGCACGAAGCGAAGCCCCGCCTCCTGCGCCAGCAGGCGGGCGATGGTGGTCTTGCCGCAACCAGGCCCGCCCCAGAGAATCAGGCTGGCCAGAGACCCGCGTTCCAGCATCCGCCTGAGCGCGCCTTCCGGCCCCAGCAGATGCGGCTGCCCCACCACCTGGCCCAGCGAATCCGGCCGCAGCCGATCCGCCAAAGGCTGGGCCGGCGAAGCGCGCGACGGCGCCGGTTGGGGCGGCCCCGCCTCGGGCGACGCATCGAACAGATCGCCCGCCCCATCCGGCCTGTTCTGTTTGCTTGCGGGCTGCTTCATGCACCCGATCATAGGAGTGCTGACACCCCGGAGGGAACGGCCGCTCTGGTTCTCCCGCCCGCTTGCGCTAATCTCCGCACCGAAACCGGGGAGATCCAACCGCATGCCGAGCACGCCGCTATCGCGCGCCTGCGCCGCTTCCCTGCTCGGCGCGGCTCTCGTCCTGCCCGCGGTCGTTCTGTCCGCGCGCGCCGCAGAACCGGCCCGCACCACCCACCCGCATGCAGCCAAGCCCCAAGAAGCCGCCAAACCCGCGTCACCGCCCCCCGAGCCCGCGCCGCCTGCACCGCCGCCCGGCCCGCTCGACGCCCCCGCTCCGATCGTGCCCAATCCCGGCAAGACGCTGGTGGAAGCCATCGCCCATGCCGGTTCGCGCCTGGTCGCCGTCGGTCTGCACGGGCTGATCCTGCTCAGCGACGATAACGGCCTGTCCTGGCGTCAGGTGCAGCCGCCCGTCCAGGCCACCCTCACGGGCGTCGCCTTCGCGGACGACCATACCGGCTGGGCGATCGGCCATTACGGCGTGATCCTGCGCACCGAGAACGCCGGCGAAAGCTGGACCCTCGCCCTCGACCTGCCGCACGCCGCCCTGATCACGCTCGATTCCGCCCTCGCCGCCAATGCCTCGGACGCCGTGCGTCAGAAGAACATCGACGCCGCCCACCGCCTCGCCGCAGCCGACCCGTCCCTGCCCTTCCTGCTGATGCAGACCGAAGGGCCCGACACGCTCCGTGCCATCGGCGCGGGCAGTCTCGCGATGGAAACCAACGATGCGGGCCGCCACTGGCATCCCTGGTCGAACGCGATCGAGAACCCCGACAACCAGCCTCTTCTCGGCCTCGCCGTACGCGACGGCGTGGTGGCGGTCGATGGCGGTCAGGGCACCCTTCTCGCCGGACGCCCAGAGAACGGCCTCACCCATCTGAAGCTGCAGACCGACGCCACCCTGTTCGGCGCCCTCAACGCCGGCCCGTTCGGCTTCCTGCTCTACGGACAGCAGGGCAACGCCTTTCTCGGCACGATCGCCCAGCCCGTCACCGGCACGAAACCGGATGCATGGCATCAGGTCGACAGCCCGACCCAGAACAGCTTCACCGCCGCGCTGCTGAAACATGACGGCAGCGTCCTGATCGGCGATTCCGCCGGCATGGTCTGGACCCTCGGCGGCAAGCCCAACGATCCGCATCTGGACGCCGCCGCACCGCGCGCGCCCTTTCCGATCCTGGCCATGGCCGACACCGAGGATGGCGGACTGATCCTGGCCGGCAGCGGCGGCGTGCTGCGGATCGATCCGCCGGCGCCCCCGGCGACCGCCACGCCTCCCGCTACGCCTGCGACGACACCCGCCACGCAGCCGAAACCCGCCGAAGCCGCGCCGCCGGCCGCCACATCTCAACCCGGTCCGGCCGCTCCGGCGCCGGCAACAAACGATGCACCGAAAAAGCCCGGCTGATCCGGCGAAAGCCTGAACCACACCGACGACCCTGGCACGATTATTGCGGCACATTCCGACCAGCTACCGGACGTCCGCGCCATGACCGCCACAACCGCCCTTCCCGTCCACGCCACGCCGCACCCGACCATCGAACGCGCCGGCATCGAACCCGTGGCGCCGGAAGCCCGGACCGTGCGCTGGCACGACCTGTTCAGCATCATCATCAATTTCCAGATCAATCCGGGGCAAATCCTGGTCGCCGGCATGGCCGTCGCCGCCGGTCTCTCCTTCTGGCAGGCCGTTCTGGCGCAGGTCTCCGGCACCATGGTCGCGTTCCTGGCCTATGTGACCATGGCCACGGTCGGCGTCGATCACGGCATTCCGGGCCAGACCGCCACCCGCATGGCGTTCGGCCTGCGTGGCGCCAAGCTGCTGCCCTCCACGCTCCGCACGGTCGCCTCGGTCTACTGGTTCGGCTTCCAGACCGTCGCCGGATCTCTCGCAATCGTCGCCGTTCTGGATCGCTGGACCGGCACCCCGCACGATCTGCTCGGCATCAGCCTGGCGTTCGGCGCCGTCCAGGCCGTGGTCGCCGCGATCGGCTACAATTCGCTGAAATGGCTGTCGCGCGTCGCCCTGCCGGTGAAGCTGCTGATCCTGGTCTGGATGGGAATCACCCTCACGACCCACCCCGACCCGGCCTTCCATCCCGGCGCGGTCTGGAGGTTCCAGCAGCACCACGCCGGCTGGATGCTGTTCGCCGCCTGGTTCAACACGGCGCTTGCCACCTGGCTGACCATGATCACCGACGCCGCCGATTTCTGCCGCTACTCGCGCTCCCGGCGCGACATGTGGATCGGCACGCTGCTCGCCGTCCTCGTCGGCATCCTGCTGGTCAGCCTCGTCGGCGCCTATGCCGCCGCCGCCACGGCGGGCCGATCCAACAACGCCTTCGAGGTGGTGGCACGAATCACCGGCGGCCATCTCGCCCTGTCGCTCATCCTGCTGATGGTCGTACTCGACAACTGGACCATCAACGTCCTCAACCTCTACACCGGCGGTCTGTCGCTGCTGAACGTGGTGGAACGCCTGGGCCGTTTCCGCGCGACGCTCACCGTCAGCGCCGTCGGCATCGCCCTGTCGGCATTCCCGTCCCTGGTGCACGGCTACCAGGGCTGGATCGGCACCATGGGGATGTTCTTCGCGCCGCTGTCCGGCGTGCTTCTGGCCGACTACCTGTTCGTCCGGCGCGGAACCGTCGACGTGCCGGGCCTTTTCGAACGCTCCGGTCCCTATTGGTACCGCGCCGGCGTCAACCCGGCGGCGATCGGCTGGACGGTGGCGGGTTTCGTGGCTTCGGCGACCGTGATCCCCGCCTGGCTCCCCGTCTCGGTCGGGGCGTTGATCCTGTCGGGCGCCGGTTATCTCGTCACGATGCGGATCCTGCCGCCGCCCGCGAGGGCGACGGCAGGCTGATCCCTTACTGCACGCGGCCGAAGGACGGCGCGCCCACACCCGGACACGAGCACGGCGACCCCACCGGCACCTGCGTCTGGGTGTGGCAGACATACACGCCGGCATAGCAGGTGTAGCCGTAGCCCGGCGCGGCCCCCACGGACGGGCGCGGCGTCACTTCGCACCCACCCAGAAGCGCTCCGGCAAGACCCAAAGACGCGAACAGCCCGGCGCGGCGCGCGCCCTTGCTGGAAGCCAGACGGCGTGTCATGCGGATGGGCTGGCTGCTGCGATCGGTCATGGCGCTCATGCTCCTTCTTTCCTGTTTCGAGTACGGCCGGCACATCCGCTCCGACATGCATCGCCGCCTCGTTGCACCGGACGGAAACACCTGATGCGCCGTGCCGTTCCCCGAACGGTTTCCGCGTTTCGTGATCGCCCCGGATGGGCAGCCGCCGCGGTCTTCCTGTTCGCCCTCCTGCTCCGTCTGCACGGTCTCGGCGGCAAACCCTACTGGCTGGACGAGGTCACCACCCTCCGCCGCTCCGCCCTGCCCTTCCTGCCGCTCCTGCGCGACAGCCTCTCCTTCCACCACCTGCCGCTTTATTTCCTGATCGAATCCGCCATCGAACCGTTCGGGCTTGATCCGTTCACCATGCGCCTCCCCTCCGCGCTCTTCGGCGCGCTCGCCTGCGCGCTTCTGGTGCCGATCGGCCAGGCGGCATGGCGACGGTCCGCCGGCGTGGCGGCCGGACTGCTGACCGCCCTGTCGCCGTTCCAACTCCAATATGCACAGGAAGCCCGCTCCTACACGCTGGTGCTGTGCTTCATCCTGTGCGGCGTCTGGGGAATGCTGCGGCTGGCGCGTGCGCCTGCAAACGACCGCTCCGGCTGGCTGCTCTATGCCGTCGGCACCGCACTCGCCCTCGATACGCTGAGCGTCGCCCTGTTCTGGTTCGCGGCCGCGCAGGCCTGTGCCGCGCTGATCGCCGTCGCGGCGGTCCGGCCCGGCGGCGCGGCGTGGTTCCTGCGGCGCTGGCTGCCGGTGCAGGCGATCGTCCTGGCCGCCTATCTGCCCTTCGTGCTCGCGATGGTCTGGCTCACGCACGGCCGCATGGGCAGTGGGCTCGACTGGGTGCCCCCGCCGACCCTCCATTCGGTCTGGACCATCGGGCAATCCGTCCTGCTGCTGCGGCAGTCGAGCCTGATCGCGTTCCGGATCTTCCCGGCGCCGCTCGATCTCGGCGGCGTGCCCTGGCCCGGCCTCGCCGTGCTCGCCCTGGCCGTGTCCGGCGCGGTCCGGCAGCGTCGCGCTCTCACCGTGCGCGTCCTCGTCCTGGCCACCCTGGCCCTGCCGGCCGGCATCGCCCTGTGCTCGCTCCGGTCGTCGCTCTGGATGCCGCGCTACCTGATGTGGAGCGCGCCTTTGCTGTTCCTGCTGGCGGGAACCGGCGTCGCCAGCCTGCCCAGGCGAACCCGGCCGGTGGTGCTGGTGCTGGTCTCCGTGCTCGGGCTGATCAATCTCTGGCCCTATTACAACATCGAGACCAAGCCGCTCTGGAACCAGGCCGCTGCCTTCCTGCGCGCTGCCAGACATCCCGATGATCTTCTTTTCGTGGATGATCCGGCCGCCATCGACATGATGAACGTATCGCTCGATCCTGGCGCCGTGATCGCGAACCAGACGCCCCCCGACGGCTTCGGTCCGGACGAGTGGACGAAAAGCATCGCCACCGCCCTGGCGGCACAGAAATCAGGCCGACGCGTCTGGATCGTGCATGGCCGCGTCGGCCAGAACGATTCCACCACCCTCCAGACACTTCTGCATGGAGCCGCCCCCCTGGGCGAACCGGCCGAAACGCAGACGGTCGGCCGGGACATCACCATCCTGCGCGTCGACCCCACCGCGCGACAGAAATCCGTCCTGACGATCAGCCCTTGAACGGGAAAAGCCTCATTTCGGCGCGGGCGCCGGCGGCTTCGGTCCGAATTTCGGATCCGCAGCGATGCGGTCCACCACCGTGATCGCCAGCGCCCGGGTCGGATCGGTCGCCGCGACGGCCTTCGCGGCCGCGCTCGGGGCGTCGGTGCGGAAACTCGCCTGCTCCAGAAGCTGCGAATCCCGCCCTTCCCGCACGCTCTCGGTCGCCGGGAACACCAAAGGCGACGCGGTGATCTGCAGAACATGATCCGCAACGCCGGAACCGCTGACGATGGTCGCGGCGAGGTTGCGGCGCAGCAGCTCGTGTTCGACGGCATGGGCGATCAGCGGGTCGCGCTCATCGCCCGCGCCCCACACCACGACGCGCCAGCTCGCCGCCGTGCCGGGCGTCGCCAGAACGGTCTTCGGCCCGTCATCGTCGCAGGCGCCGAGCAGCAGCCCGGCGCAGGCCAGCACCGGAAACGCGGCGCGAAACACGTTGGTTCTGCTTGAAGCCATGAGGCGTTCTCCGGATGCGGCGTGGCGGGCGCGAACCCGCGAAAAACGTTCCGCAGGCGCGATCGTTTCCCTCGCACAACCAACGGCGCGTCACAACAGAGCGAGACGAGGGCGCTTTACCTCCGGGTGTGGCACCGATACGGTCGCCCGAAACGAAGATGGCGGAGCGACCGGGGTTTGCGGAACGATCTTCAGCAGCGGGGCCGTATCATTGCGACCTCCATCCCGGCTCTGCCGGCCGCCCTCGTGGCGTTCGGGCTGGCATTGTCCGCCGGCACGGCCCTCGCCGCGCCCGATCCGGCCGCCAAGGGCGCCTTTCTCCTCATCGACGGCGGCGCACCCGCCGGTCAGCCGCGCCTGGCGGGCTGCGACCGGTCCCTCGCCGATCTGCATGCCGCCCTGGACAGGAACGGCACCCCCAACACGGTGCTGCTCGCCCCCACCGCCGGCGCCCTGCGTGAAGCGCTGCTGCGCTTCGGCAACGCCAATACCGGCGGCGCCAATGCGGTGCTGTTCTGCGGCTACGCCACAGAGGCGGGCGGAAACGTGTTTGCGCTCGGCAGCGATTTCGCCCCGCATGACGATCCGGCCCTGTCCGCGGTCAGCATCCGCGCCTTCTCCCGCGTGTCCGGCGACAAGAACGGCCTCGTGGTGCTGAACATGCACCCGGTCGCGGCCGAGGGTGCGCCCGTCGCCGCCATCGCCGGTGCGCTCGACGGCGCTGCGGGCGCCTGGAGCACCGATCCCGGCCTCACCGGCACTCGCATCGCCGCCACCGACAAATCGCCGGCCGATGCCACGTTGATCGCGCGCGCGGCGCAGACCGGGGCCACCACCCCGGACGCGATGGCCCACGCCCTCTCCGTCTCGACCGCGCCGACGGCGACTGAGCCGTCGCCCCAGACGCCCACCCAGACGCCGCCGGCCGCCACGCCCGCCATGAAGACCTCGGCGAAGCCTGTCGAACCGGCCACTTCCAGCGACGCCCCGCCTGCGGACACCAAGGTCGCGGACGCCAAACCCGCCGGAACGGACACGGCGACCAGATCCGGCGACGACAAGACGACGCCCGCGCCGGACGGCAAGACCGACGCGGCCCAGCCCACACCCGATCACGCCGAGGCGGCGAAGTCCGCTGAAGACGCCGGCGCGATGCCGCTGGCGCCGAAACCGCCCGCCGCCGCGACGCGTCCCCGCGTGCATGTCGATCCCGCGATCCGGCGCATCCAGGTGGCGCTGCTGGCGCGCGGCCTGTTCAGCGGCCGGGTGAACGGCGTTAACAACGCCGACACCCAGCGCGGCATCAAGCATTTCCAGGCCATGCTCGGCCATCCCGTCACCGGCGCCCTCACCGCGGACGAGACCAGGCAGCTCACGGGCGGATGACGGTGATGAGCCTCCGCCTCCGAGCCAATCTGTTCTTCGCCGCAGGCGCCGTGATTCTGCTGCTGGTCGGCGCGCTGGCGGTCCGGTCCGGCGTTCATGGCGACGCCGTGCGTGAGGCGCGCCGTCAGGCGGAGCTGCTCACCACCGAAACCGGCATCGCCGGACGCTACACCGCCGAGAAGGTGGCCCCGCTCCTGGCGGAAGGCGGGCGGCAGCTCGTGTTCGTTCCGGCGGCCTCCCCCTTCGCCGCCACCGAGGCGCAGGCGCGCATGCTGGCCGAGGCGGAACCCGGAATCAGCGTGCGGCGGGTGGTGCTGAACCCGGTCGGCAGCGCCGATCGCCCGTCCGCGGAAGAACGCGCAGCGATCGAGAAACTGCGCGCGGACGCCGATCCGCAGCCCTACACGCTCGAAACCGACGGGTCGGACGGGCGGATGCTGTCCCTGGTCACGCCGCTGCGTTTCGCGCCGGGCGTCTGCGCCACCTGCTACACCTCGCGCAGCGCCGCGCCGGCCGGAATCGTCGACGCGTTCGGCGGGTCGGGCGGCTTCAACGACAAGCCCGGCGAGATCGTCGGCGTGACGATCGCCACCGTGCCGCTGCCCTCGCTGCATGCCGCCACCACGGCGCTTGTCTGGATGGTCGTTCTGGCCGCTGCCCTGCTCGGCCTGTTCAATCTCGTGCTCACCTTCCTGGTGCTGCGCCCGCTGGGGCATGTCGCCGACGTCGCGGAGCGGATCAGCCTCGGCCAGACCGGGGTGGAAGAATTCGCCCATGCCGGAAACGACGAGATCGGCACCATCACGCGATCGTTCAACCGTCTCCGGCGCTCGATGGAAAGCGCGATCGGACTGCTTGAGTCATGACCGCCTCGGCTGCCATGCCGGACCGGATCGGCCGTTTCCATATCCGGTCCATGCTCGGCCGCGGCGCGATGGGCATCGTGTATCTGGGCCAGGACGAAGAGATCGACCGGCTCGTCGCGATCAAGCTCATCCGCGCCGATCTGCTCGATACGGAGGAGCGCGAGAACTACCTCAAACGCTTCCGCAACGAGGCCAAGATCGCCGGCCGCTGCATGCACGCGAACATCGTGGGTCTCTACGATTTCGCCATGCACGACGAGAACCCCTATCTCGTCATGGAATATATCGACGGGATCGGGCTGCAGCAGTTCTTCCCGCGCGGCTCCAAACGTCCCGTGCACGAGGTGATCCATATCGCCCTTCAGGTGCTGGACGCGCTGCACTACGCGCACGGGCGATCCATCGTCCATCGCGACATCAAGCCGGCCAACATCCTGATGATGCCGGACCTGTCGCTGAAGATCACCGATTTCGGCATCTCTCGCCTGACCAGCATGGAGCTGACGGTCACGCCGCTGCTGATCGGCACGCCCTCCTACATGTCGCCGGAACAATGCCTGGGCTCGGCGCTGGACGGACGAAACGACCTGTTCTCCCTCGGCTGCGTGCTCTACGAGTTGATCGCAGGCGAGCGCGCCTTCTCGGGCGTGAACTACACCGAAACCATCTTCTCCATCGTCAACAAGCCGCACGTGCCGCTGTCGCAGCTTCGCGACGACCTGCCGCCCGGCTTCAGCGACGCGATCGACAAGGCGCTGGCGAAATCGCCCGACCAGCGCCATCCGGACGCGGCCTCCTTCGCCCGCATCCTGGACGATATCGCCCGCGAATCCCGCCTCCCGCGCACCGGCATGCCGCCGGTCATCGCCACAGAGACGAGACGGGTGTTCCAGCCCGGTGCCACGACCCAGGACGGCAGCGTGCGTCAGACCGGCGCAGAAGCGCAGCCGACGATCAGCGCACCGATGACCGAAACCACGATGGCGCGCGCCATCGAACCGGCTTCCCCGGCCGAGACCGCACCATCGGCGCCCGTTGCCGCTCCACCACACCCGCTGCCGGTGCCGGCGCCGGAACAACCGCCGGTCGCCACCCCGGTCCCGCCTTCCGCCGCGCCAGAAGCGCAAGGGGAAGCGCAGCCGGAACCGCAGCCGGCTCCGCTCTTCGAGGACGAGGACCCGGACGCGACCCTGCGGCCGACGGCCCTGCCGGATCTGCGCGCCCCGGCGCCGGAAACACCGGCCGCAGCGACACGGCCGGCCGCGACCCCGCTGTTCACCGCGCCGCCGCAGCCGATCGATACCAGGCCGATCGATACCAGTCCGCCCGCGCCGGAAACCGTCCCGGACGCGTTTCGGGAGCCGGCCGCCGATCTCCAGACGCGACCGGCCCCGAATCCCGGGCCGGAACCCGGGCCCGAGCCAGGACCGGAGCCGCAGCCCACCCTGGCGATCCCGCGCCCGGCGGTCCCGAAACAGGCCGAGCCACAGCTCGCGCCGATTCCGGACCACCGGACGGATTTCGATACACACGCTCACAGCGCGGAAACGATTCCGGTCGCGAACGGCGTCATGGTCGACGACCATGACGACCAGAGCACCCTGTCCCCGGCCGACTCGGTCCGCAACCCGGCCCGAGCACCGCTGCACGACCCCACGGAAGCGGGGCTGGTGTCCTTCACCCCGGGGCCGCACTACGCCCTGCCCACGCCGATCGGCGACGCGGAACGCACCCGCATCGCCGCGTGCCTGTCCATGGTGATCGGCCCGATCGCGCCGCTTCTGGTGCGGCGCGCGGAAGAACCCGGCATGAGCGCCGAGGCGCTCGCCGAGACCCTGGCCGGGTTCGTTCGCCACAAGGACGAGCGCGACCATTTCCTCCGTCTGGTCGGCGAGGGCGCGGCATGACCACCCTGCTTCTTTCCGTCACGCGCGGCCCGAACGGCTTCCTGAACCAGACGCGCATGGTCTCGTCCGGCGCGTTCCAGGTCGGCCGCGCGCGCCCCTCCGACTGGGTGCTGGACGATCCGAGCTGCACCCTGTCCAAGACCCATTGCGTGTTCCAGCAGGACGAGGGCGGCTGGTCCGTGTCCGATGTGAGCCGCAACGGCTCGTTCCTGCGTCACAACGGCGAGACCAGGCGTCTCGGTCCGCAGCCGCACAGGCTGGAGCGTGGCGAAGCGGTGCGCTTCGGCGATTACGAACTGGCGGTGGACCTGCAGGAAGACGAGGCCTCCTTCATGCAGATCCCGATCGGGCCGCATCGCGGCGGCGCGCGTCCCGGCAGCGTGGCGCCGCCGGACGTTCCGCCCCGCTCCTATCCGCGCCCGTCCCGAACGCGCCCCCGCATCGACGAGGGAGAGCCGACGCGCTTGTTTCTTCATCGCCCCACCCCGGTCGTACGCGAAACCTCCGGCCTCTCCGATCTTCTGGCCGGCGCATCCCTGGCCGCGGGCGATCTGCCCGCCGGCACCGACGATGCCGCCGCCTTGCGCAACGCGGGCGCGGCGCTGCGGGCGGCGATGGCCGGCATACGCGATCTGCGCTTCGCCACGCTGGGCGACGCGAACGAAAGCACCGCCGATGCCGGCACCACGACCCGCGAGGAAGCGATCGCCCTGCCGTTGCTGGCCGCGCGCAACAACGGCGAGGCTTTGTCCCGCCTGCTGCACGGCGAAGCGACCTCGCCGGATTCGGTCGAGGCGGTGTTCCGCGAGGTCCAGCTCCATCACGACTGGCTGGTGCGCGCCGCACGGCGCAGCCTGCGCGAAACGATCCTGTCGCTCGATCCGGACCGTCCGGCCGAAGAACTGCCGCCGCACTGGCTCGACCTGCTGCCGGGCTGGCGGCGCTGGCGCAGCGCCGCCCTGGCGCGCAAGCGCTTCCGGGACATGACCGGCAACCTCGACCGCGCCGTGGATCAGGCCCTGGCCAATGCCTACTGGGAGGTCCGGCGCGACATGGAAGCACGGTGGAATCCCCGTTGAGCGCCGGGACCTTTTCCTGATGTTCGGCGGTCAGGTCTATTCCGTTTCCCATCGCGGTGCGGTGCGCCCGGAAAACCAGGACGCGCTGGTCTGCCGTCCAGAAATGGACGTCTATGCGGTCGCCGACGGTGCCGGCGGCACCGAGAACGGACGCGCCGCCGCCGATGCGGTGATCGCCAACATCAGCCGCATCTCGCCCGCCGTGCCGGTGACGGAACGCCTTGGCGAGATCCGACGCGCCGTCACCGCCGCGCACGAAGCCCTGCTCAGCAACAGCAAGGCCGCCTCCACCGTAGCCGTGCTGATGCTGGACGGCCCCTATTTCGTGTGTCTCTGGGTCGGCGATTCCCGGATCTATCTCTGCCGCGACGGCGAACTGATCCAGCTCACCCACGACCACAGCATGGTCCAGGAAATGGTCGATGCCGGCACGCTGACTCCGGCCGAAGCGCGCGTGCATCCCAAGGCCAACGTCATCACCCGCGCCGTGGGCGGCATCCACGGCGAACTGGCCATCGCCAAGCGCACGGGCGAGTCCCTGCCCGGCGACCGATTCCTGCTCTGCAGCGACGGCCTGACCAAGACCATGGAAGACGACGAGATCTGCCAGCTCATGAGCGGTCCCGGCGACGTCGCAGCCGCCATGCTCGACACCGCGCTGCGCCGTCGCGCCCGCGACAACGTGTCGGTGATCGTCGTCTGCCGCGATTAAGTTGCACCGTGTAATTTAATCAGGCGCGGCGGGCCGCGTTGTCGGCGAAGACCGTGTCCTCGGCATCCGGACGAGGCAGCCTGGTGGTCGGCAGCCAGCCGGTGTGCCCGAGCCGGACGCCGCCCATTCTCGCCGGCGGAACGGCGTCGCCGCGCAGGATCAGCTTCACGGCGAACGCGGCCTCGTCGTCCAGAAAGGTGCGGATCAGCCGCTGCAGCAGCTCCAGGCGCGGGCTGCCGGGCAGCAGCGCCTCGAAACGACCGAGATCGAGCGGCCCGACCGTGATCTGGATGCGGCCCTGGATGTCCCAGACGCGGCCGCCGGCAGCGGTGTCGCTGCCGAGCGTGCTGTATTTCGCGCCGAGGCGTGTGCGTTCGGACGGGTCCAGCACCTGCCAGCTTCCGACAAACTGCTCGATCCTGACCGGAACGTCGAGCCACTCGCCGAGCAGGGCGCCGAGGCGATCCGCCGAACGCGGGCGGGACGCGAACAGGCCGGAGAAATACAGCAGCTGGTTCACGCCCAGCGCGGAGCGCTCCAGATCGCCGGGCAGGCCGTGCCCGGTCAGCGACAGCAGAGCCTGGGCGATGCCGTCGCGTTCCGGCACGGCGACGGCGCGCGTGGCGGCCTTGGGCATCGGGCCCGAGATCAGCGCGGCACGGGCGGGATGATACTTAGCGCCGGCCAGCGCGTATTGCAGCAGGAAGCGCTGCGACAGCATGTCGAAGAAGCCGCCCATGGCCTGGGAGCGGCGACGGCGTTCCTCCCCGGCCATTTCCGTATAGGGCCTGGGCAGCACGCCGCCCGGGCCGGTCAGGCCGGAAAAGCCGATCCTGACCGTGTAGCGGCGATGGTCGCCGCGCCAGTCTTCCCGCACCGACAGCACGTCGCGCAGCGCCGGGGCCAGGCCGGCGACGGTCTCGAAACGCAGCGCCTGTTCCGGGGCGGCGCCGGAAGCGGCGAGCAGAACGGTGATGGCGGCATCGAACGAGAAACGGCCGGGCTGCTGCTGCAGGGTCTGCAGCAGGGACGGCGTGGCGGCGTCCGCGCTCACAGCAGCACGCGATCGCCCGCACGCGGTGCGAAGCGGGCCACGGGATCGGAGCGGCCCCGCAGACGCACCACGGTGCGGACGAAGCTGTTCACAGTGACGTGCAGCGCCAGCACGCGTTCCAGGATCGAGGCGAGCAGATAAAGCCCGCCCGCATCCCAATGCGCGGCGTCGAACAGCAGCGTGACCTCCAGCCCGCGACAGAACGAGCCGATCCGGGCACCCGGCACGCGCGCGACGGAATCCTTCGTGTCGACCGCGAGCAGGCTGGCGACGGCATGGCGCGTGTCGTCCGCGTCGCGCACGTCGTAGAGGCGCAGCCATTCGCGGAGCGAGGCCGCCGCGTCGCCGCCGCCGGTCAAACCCAGCCGTCCCAGCACCAGATGCGAGATCAGCCGCCAGTTGTGCTTCTCACGCAGGGGCGCGCGCCAGCTCGGCGTCGGCGGGGTCAGGCAGGCGATCGCAGAGACCGAACCGAGACCTTCTGTCGGGTGCAGACGCGGCTCGCCGCCGCCGACCGGCAGGCGCGACGGCAGATCGCGGTTGGTGAGCAGCGCATCGACCGACAGCACACGATCCGCCGGACGGTCCGGGTCGAGTTGCAGGTCGATCGGCGACAGGCGCGTTTCGGTGCCGCCGCGCCAATTGGCGTCCGGCCTGCGGATCAGCGCGAACATGCCAGCGCTGGTGCCGTCATCCTCCGCGAGTTGCTGGTAGAGCGGGCGCCAGGAGCGGACGGTGCCGTTCTCGTCGATCTCCCGCACCTGCTCGATATCCCACACCTCCTCCACGCCTGCCCTGTCGCGCGCGGGCTCGACCACGTAGTCGGTGCGCCAGTGGTCCAGCCGGATCGGCTCGCAGGCGCCGGGATAAAGGTTGACCACCGGGGTGCAGCCGAGCGCCAGGCAGTTCGGCTGAAGCACGCGCTCCAGCTCCGGCATGGCGATGTCGAAATACACGAACAGCTCCAGCTCGCGGCTGTCCTGCACCAGCGTGCGGGCGTCGAGCCCGGCGATGTCGACGAACAGGAATTTCTCCGGCAGGGCGAAATATTCGGTGAGCAGTCGGAAGCCGGAAAAGGTGCGCCGGGGCCAGGGATAAAGCGCCTCGTCGGCCGCGAAGCCGGCGGCGGAGAGCGAGGAGGCCGGCAGGGGCGTCGGGCGGTCGTCGTTCGGACCGTTGGCCAGTGCGAGGCCCAGCGTGTGCTGGCTCATCAGTTCCAGCAGCCGGATCGCCTGCGCCACCGGGGCGTCGATGAAGAAGCGCAGCGTGTCGGGCGCGAGTTCGTTGAACCGCGCCTGCTCGCCCGCCATGCGCAGCCGGATGCGCAGGCTGCTCTTGCCCTGCCTGGAGACCGGCACGACCGGCGCGTTCAGCGGCAGGCCCGTGAGCTGGGTGGAGACGGTCTCGATCGGCCAGAGCGTGACCGGGCTGGCGGTGCGGAAACGGCAGGCGACGCCGTCGTAGGGGTCCGCTTCCAGCATGGTGCCGGCGGGCACCGGTACCGGCGCGCGCAGATCGGGCCGGGCGGTGAACCGGATGATGGCGGCGGACGGGATCGGCGCCAGATAACGCGGATACAGCACGCCGAGCAGCGCGTCGGTCAGTTCGGGGAATTCGTCGTCCAGGCGCTGCTGCGTGCGGGCGGACAGGAAGGCCGCCCCTTCGAGCAAGCGTTCCACATGGGGATCGTCGACGCCGTTCGGGCCGACGCGCAGCCTGCGGGCGATCTTCGGATGCGCCTCGGCGAACTCGCCGGCCAGCCTGCGGATCGCATCCAGCTCTCTTTGATAGGCGTCGGACAGGTCGATCGGCATGGGCGGACTCAAACGTCGCGTATGGTGCGGAGCGTGACGGCGGGGCTCAACGGATCGACAACGGTACCGAACCGGACCGGTTCAGGATCGGGATCGACCAGCAGCAGCCCGTCGATCGACAAAGGCAGGGTGGTGGACAGCGGCGAATCGCCGGCAAGTGCTGTGACCCGCACCTCGGCCAGGCGCGGCTCGAAGCGGCGGATCAGCGCCTCGATCTCGGTGCGGAGCGCTTCCTTGTCGGCGGCGTGGTTGAGCGCGCCGGCACCAAGATCGCCGAGACCGTAGCCGAGCGGCGACAAGCGCAGATCGGGACGGCGGCGATCGAGCACCTGCCAGGGCTTGCGGGCGTTCAGCAGCATCTCCAGATCGCGCTGCACCAGGCGCAGCAGATCGGGCACGGTGGGCGCATCCGCGGCGGGATCGGCTTTCTGGTCCGGGTTGGCGTCGATCAGCCGGTCCAGCACGCTGGTCCGTACGCGGACGCCCGGCACGCGGCCGATCCTCACCAGGATGCGCCCCGCCCGCTCACGGGGTGCCGGTGAAGGTCAGCAGGTCGATGCCGTTGATCGGCAGCGCCTCCTCGCCGGCCAGGAACACGCGCTGGCCGGCGCCGCGCACCGGCTCGGTTTCCGTCCAGTCCGTGGCGCGCCCGAGCAGGATCGCGGCCGGGGCGTCGGGGACCGCGCGATAACAGCTCGGCACATAGACATCGCCGTCCGGGCCGCTCTGGATGGCGATGCTGGCGCGGCGCCAGAACAGGTCGCGCGGCCGTTTCGGGGCGTGGAACTGGATAGAGTCGATGCGCTCGACCGGCACCCAGTAGTACACGCCCGTCGTGGTCAGCACCTCGATCGTGCCGCCCAGCACGTCGTCGGCGTCGCGGAAATCGTCGAACGCGACCGTCTCGTCGCCCGCGGAATGATGACCTGAAACGCGCGGACGCTTCTCCTCGGCCTCGCGGGCGAAGCCGGCGGCGGCCTCGGTGTCGCCGGCCCGGAGCGAGACCAGGGTTTGCAGCGCCGATTGCTGCGACGGGGTCGGCTCGCCGAGGAAGCTGGGCACACCGCCCTCGGCCAACACCTGCCCACGCGCGATCTCGGCGCGCAGCAACTGCCGGAACTCGGCCACCACGAGGGCGAGATCGGGCGACAGGGTGGCCAGTGCCGCCAGCAGCGTTTCCACCCGGTCGAACTGGCCGCGGAACAGCAGCAGCTCGGCCAGCAGCAGACGCGGCGCCGGATCGGACGGGCGCGCCTTGATGTCGGCGCTGGCGCTCTCGATCGCCGCGTCGAGATCGCCGGCGTTGAAGGCGATTCGGGCCTGGTCTGGACTGCTCATGGCGATTCCGTTTCTGGGTTAGCGGGCGGCGGCCATGTCGGGGCCGGACAGGCTGGTGGTGAGACGCAGCACCGTGGAGACGTCGTCGAGCTGATGGAACGGCTGCAACTGGATCACGCAATCCATCGCGCCGGGACGCTCCGGGTTGTCCGTGACCTGCACCTGGCTCGACAAAAGCGGGTGCCGCGCGCGGCTGCCCGCATCGGGGGAAACGTTGCTGTTGGTGTAGCCGCGCAGCCAGGTCTGCAACGTGCGCTCGATGTCGCGCGCGCTGGCGTGCCCGCCCGTCATGTCGCGGCCGATGATCTTAACGTAATGCGCGAAGCGCGAGGCGCAGAGAATGGCGTTGAGTTCGGCGGACAAACGGCGATTGGCCTGCTCGCCGGTGATGCGGCGCCCGGGCGCGGTACCCGCCCGCATCTGCAAGCTCCGCACGGCCCCGAACGCGGCCTGACCGTAGGGCAGCGTGTTCATGGGGATCAGGTTGGCGGCGGTGAGGAGCCGTTCCTGCGTGTCGTTGAAGGCGAGATCGGTGACGCCGCGCGGCAGGACGGTCTGCGCGCCGAAACGGAACGGCTCGTCGACGAGATCGGTGACGAGGCCGCCGCCGATGCGGCCCGCCACCACGCCGCGAACGTCGGCCGGCCAGCGAAACGCGGCATGGGCGCGCAACACCACGCCCGCCAGCGCGTAGCCGGCGACGCTCCAGCAGCGCGTGTCCTCGTCCGGCGCGTATTCCTCGTACCAGCCGCCGGTCTGGGCGCGCGTCCAGGGCGGGCGCGCCAGGACGCGTGGCAGCGTCACGCCGAGAAACCGAGAATCCTCGCCCTCCGCCATGGTGCGCCAGCGGAGATGGTCGCCATCGGCGAGAACAGAGGCCATGTCGTGCGACAGCGCGAGATCGCTGAACCGGTCCGCGCCGAGCAGGGTCGGCGATGCCGACAGGATCATCGGCACGAAGGCGGCGGCGGCGACGGAGCGCAGCAGCTTCAGGACCGCCACATCGTCCACCGGTGCGCGACCGCCCGGCGCGCGCGGCGGCGGGCGATGGCTGACCTCGTGATCCAGCACCATCAGCCCGAACGGTTCTCCGCCAGCCCGGCCGAACTCGCTCTCGTAGACCATGCGGTAGAACACGGACTGGTCGAACTCGATGGCGCGCTCGAGATCGCGCGCAAGCTCGTCCCAGCGCGCGGACAGGAGACGCACCTGGATCGGGGCATCGACGCTGGCCTGCGCCACCAGACGGGCCAGAGCGCGCCAGGACCCTTCCAGACGCAAAAGGCGGGGGTGATGCAGAAGGGCGTCGAGCTGCGCCGACAGCAGCATGTCAATGCGCGCCAGATCGCGGTCGATCGCGCCGCGCAACCAGCGTGCGAGGCGGGCACGACCGGCATCGCCCCCCTCACCCGCGACGCGGCTCAGTTCCGCGGAGTCGAACCAGTGCGCGAGCGCAAGCGCGTCGTCGCGCAGAAAGGACAGGAACCGATCGGGTCCGGAAGGATGCTCCACCCAGTCCCTGGTCGCGTGCGCGCCGCCGAGAATGGCATCGCGCAGGGTCGGGCCGGACGGCTCCATATCGCTCAAAACCGTCCGGGCCCTTTTTTGTGCGTCAGACGCGTTCCGGGATGCGCGCCACCAGACGCATGCTGGCGGTCAGCTCTTCGAGCTGCAGCCAGGGGCGCAGATAGGCCACCGCGTTGTAAGCGCCTGGACGGCCCGGAACCTCGGTGACTTCCACCTTGGCTTCGCGCAGCGGGAACTTGGCCTTGCTTTCCGGCCCCGCCGCCTCGTTGGAGTTGGTGTAGCGACGCACCCAGTTGTTGAGCCAGCGCTCGCAATCGTCGACTTCCATGAAGGAGCCGATCTTGTCGCGCGCCATCACCTTGAGGTAGTGCGCGAAACGGCTGGTCGCCATGATGTAGGACAGGCGCGCGGAGATCGCCGCATTGGCAGTGGCTTCGGGCTTGTCGTACTGCTTCGGCTTCTGCGCGGTCTGGGAACCGAAGAACACGGCGTAGTCTTCGTTCTTGTAGTGGCAGAGCGGAAGAAAGCCGAGATTGGACAGCTCGTTCTCGCGGCGGTCAGTGATGCCGATCTCGGTCGGGCACTTGGCATCGAGATCGCCATCGTCGGACACGAAGACGTGCTGCGGGAGATTCTCGACCTTGCCGCCATTCTCGGCGCCGCGAATGGCGGTGCAGAAGCCATAGCGTGCGAAGGCCTCTGTCAAACGCGTGCCCATCACGAAGGCCGCGTTCATCCAGCAATATTCGTTATGCGGCAGAGCGGCCGGCCGTCCATCAGTGGTCTTCGGCGCTTCCTCGTAGCCGAACTCATCGACCGAACGCGTGCCTTCGCCGTAGGGCAGACGGGCCAGGACGCGCGGCATGGTGAGTGCGACGAAGCGGCTGTCCTCGCTGTCGCGGAAACCACGCCACTTCAGATATTCGACCGTGTCAAAGGTCTTGGCCAGATCGCGCGGACGCGACAATTCGTTCCAGCTCTCGAAACCGAGCATGCCGGCGCCTGCGGCAGAGATGAACGGCGCGAAGGCGGCGGCGCTGACATGCGAGATTTCGCGTAGGGTCTCGATGTCTTCGGGCGCGTTGGTCCATTCGTAGTCGCCGATCAGCGCGCCATAAGGCTCGCCGCCCGGGGTGCCAAATTCGTTCTCGTAGATCTTGCGGAACAACAGGCTCTGATCGAACTCGACCACACGGGTCAGGTCGCGATGCAGTTCCTTCTTGCTCGCGTTCACCACGCGGATCTTGAGATTGTTGCTCGTCTCGCTGTTCATCACGAGATAGCGCAGGCCGCGCCATGAGCCTTCGAGCTTCAGGAAGCGCGGGTCGTGAATGATCGCGTTGAGCTGGGTCGACAGAGTCTCGTCGAGCTTGGCGACGGCCTTCTCGATCGTGCGGGTCAGATTGCGGTCGAAGGTGACGACGCCCTGACCAGCCTGCTCGACCAGCGTGCGGACGAGTTCGGCGGCGCGATCGGGTTCCGTCTGGCGGGTGGCCGAGATCACCTGCCCGAGCAGGCCGGAGCCCTCGGTCTCGGTGACGGTTTCGGCCTGCGGAACGGCCGGCTTGTTCGTTTCCGACATGTCAGCCCTCCTTCTTCGAGGCGAGTTCGCCCGCGACGCTGTCGAGCTCGCTCTTGTTCTGCAGGATGCGCTCGAGCAGCAGCTCGAGATCTTCGGAGCGGTCGGCCTTGCTCATCAGGTCGCGTAGGCGATTGCGCGTTTCCAGCAGCGCCTTCAGCGCCGGAACCTGCTCGACCACGCGGCCCGGTTCGAAATCGTCGATGCTGTTGAAGGCCAGTTCGACCGACATCTCCTTGTCGCCGCCGGCCAGCGTGTTCGGTACGGTCAGCCTGAGGCCGGGCGCCATGCGCTGCATGACCTCGTCGAAATTGTCGCGGTCGATCTGGATGAAGCGCCGGTCCGCGAACGGGCGCAGCGGCTGGGTCGGATCGCCGGAGAAATCGCCGACCACGCCGACGACAAACGGCAACTCCTTGACCACTTCCGCGCCCTCGGTCTCCACGTCGTAGGTGATATGGACGCGGGGCCGGCGCACGCGGGCCAGCTTGTCGTGAATGCTTCCGCTCATAACGTTTCCACAGCTCCCGTTAGCGTCCGAAAGACGGCCGATTCCTGGCCGCCTGTTCTATCCTTGCCCATCCTGCGGCCGGATCCCCAGCAGCGTAAGCACGCCGGACCGCGTGGACAGTTCCGGAATGATCTCCCGCAGCAGATCGGGCAGCGGCAGGCGTGCGCGCCGGACCGCCTCCTCCAGCGTGAAGCTCAGGGGCGAGTTCGGCTCGTTCTTTCTGAACTGAACTGCGATCGCCAGGATGTCGTCAAGCAGTTCCTCCCGCGTCCGGCCGACCGGCCGCATCTCGACGCGCTGCGGCTGCGGGATTTCGGCCGTCGCGACATCCTCCGTTTCCGGCACCTGTTCCGGCTCCTCCGGCTGCAATTTCTCTTCCGGCACATAGCGCCGGACGATCTGCTCCAATTCCGCGAGAACCGCGGCCACGCGGCCGGTCGACGGCGCATCCGGCCCGGCCGCTCGTTCGAACGCCTGCTCCATCGCGGTCCACGCGCTCCGTGCGCGCATTACCACCGCCCCCAGCCCCAGCAGCGCGGCCTGCCCGGTGGTGCGGGCAATCGCCTCCAGCGTGGCGAACGGGGTCACGCCGGCTTTGTCGTGCTGCTGCTTTTGCGCTTGTTCGTTGAGAGCGGCCACACTTTGCGAGCGCTGATACTGCCAGAGTGCGATCGGCGCGCCATCGGGCTTCTCGAACAAGACGGTCTTGCGCAGCGGTTGCAGGAGCGAGCCGTCGCGATCGCTGCCGCTCAGACCGCTGACGGCGAAGACGCGCCCTTCGGGATCGTCGGCCTCGAAAGCGGGAAACAGGCCATCGTTCCAGAAACGCTCCACCAGAGCGGCGATGATCCGGGCGGACAGGTCGAGTCCGTCCAGCCCGTGGCGACGCACCAGCGCCTCGGCGAGCCATGCGGCGATTTCCAGATCCTTGCTGCGCTCGGACAGCACCGCCGTGGCGAGCGTCTCCACCCCGACCCAGGCCGTCGGCGCATGGGCATCATTCACAATATCGTTATCGGCCGCCCGTTCATCGGCGCGGGCTTCGGCGCGGAGATCGCGCAGGCGGGAATAGGGCGACTGCGGACCCGGATCGGACCGCAGATCGGTTCCGGCCGGGGCGTCGCCCGGCAAAGGTTGCAGTATGGCGCTGAGAGTTTGATCGTCGGCGATGGCGGGCAAGCGGGGATCCATACGATGCGGCAAGGGCGACGATGTTGCGTCCGATTGACGATCATGCACGCTCGCCCTCGACGGCAACAGGGCCGGTCGTGAAATTTATGGGACTGTCACAACCCCCGCTGGACAGTCACCGAAACAAGCCGTCATGCTCGCCGTTGTTACAGAACAGGAAGCGTCGCCTGGTCTACAGGCGCCTTGCCGGGAGCATCGTTTGTGTCGAGCATCGACCTGCAGAAACTGGTTGCCAGACTGAATCAGCCCTGCAGGCGTGCGCTGGAGGCCGCGGCCGGCGCCGCCCTGTCGCGTTCGCATTTCAACGTCGAGATCGAACACTGGCTTCTGCAGCTGATCGAGGTCGGCAACACGGATATCGAGCAGATCCTGCGTCATTCCGAGCTGGACCGGGGCCGCGTAATCGCAGGGCTGAACGCATCGCTCGACCGCATGAAGACCGGCAATGGCCGCAGCCCGTCTTTGGCGCCCGATCTGGTGTCGATCGCCAAGAGCGCGGTGCTGATCGGCGTGGTGGAGTGCGACAGTGCCGTGGTGCGCTCCGGCCATATCCTGTGCGCGGCACTGGCGGACGACGCGGTGTGGGCGCGCCTGCGCGGGATCGGACCGGAATGGCGCACCCTGTTGCCCGACGTGGTGCGGCGCGATCTCGCCGCGCTTTCCGAGGGCAGCGCGGAAGAGGATGTTCCGGCATCCGCCCCGGGGAGCGACGGGACGGCGCCGCAACCGAGTTCCGGTGGTTCCGCGCTGGCGCGGTTCACCACCGATCTGACCAGGAGTGCGCGGGAGGGCAAGCTCGATCCGGTGCTCGGACGCGACGGCGAGATTCGGCAGGTCGTCGACATCATCAGCCGCCGCAGACAAAACAATCCGATCCTGGCCGGCGAGGCCGGGGTCGGAAAGACCGCGGTGGTGGAAGGTCTGGCGCTGCGGATCGCGGCCGGCGACGTTCCGGAGGCCTTGCTTCCGGTGGCGCTGCACGTGCTGGATCTGGGCTTGTTGCAGGCGGGTGCAGGCGTGAAGGGCGAATTCGAGAACCGTCTGCGCTCGGTGATCGACGACGTGAAGGCGAGCCCGCACCCGATCGTACTGTTCATCGACGAAGCGCATACGCTGATCGGCGCCGGAGGGGCTGCGGGACAGGGCGATGCAGCGAACCTGCTGAAGCCGGCGCTGGCGCGTGGCGAACTGCGTTGCATCGCCGCGACGACCTGGGCGGAATATAAGAAATACATCGAGAAAGACGCAGCTCTTGCCCGCCGTTTCCAGGCGGTGAAGGTTGACGAGCCATCGGACGCGGTGGCGATCGAGATGGTGCGCGGGCTGGTTCCGACACTGGAAAAGCATCACGGCGTGCGCATCCTCGACGAAGCGGCGGAGGCGGCGGTGCTGCTTTCGCGCCGTTTCATCGCCGACCGCCAATTGCCGGACAAGGCGGTGAGTTTGATCGACACCGCCTGCGCGCGCGTGGCGATGAGCCAGAACGCCACTCCGCCCGTGATCGAGGCGCACAAGCGCCGGCAAGCGGCAATCGAAAGCGAGCTTCGGTTGCTGAAACGCGAGGAAAGCTCGGGTGCGGACCATGCGAAACGCATGACGGCGCTGGCGGAAGAGGCGGCGAAGATCGACGACGCGCTGGCCGACGAGGAGGAACGCTGGGGTTCCGAGAAACGGCTGGTGACGACGCTCTTGTCCGCGCGCGGCGATGCCGAGACCGACGAGACCGCGGACGGCACGGCACGAGGCAGGGCCGTCGAGGCGCGTCGGGCGCTGCAGGACGTGCAGGGCGAAGCGCCGATGATCTTTCCGGAGGTGGATGCCCAGGCGGTGGCGGCGATCGTGTCGAACTGGACCGGCATTCCGGCTGGACGTATGCGCGCCGACGAGGTGCAGCGCGTGCTGTCTCTCGAGGATACGTTGCGCTCGCGCGTGATCGGTCAAGACCATGCCTTGACGGTCGTGTCGGAAGCGATCCGCATCTCGCGCGCGGGTTTGACCGATCCGCGCAAGCCGGTCGGCGTTTTCCTGATGGTGGGAACGTCGGGTATCGGAAAGACCGAGACGGCGGCGGCGCTTGCGGACATTCTCTATGGCGGTCCGCAAAGCCTGACGACCATCAACATGACCGAGTTCAAGGAGGAACATAAGGTCAGTTTGTTGATGGGCAGCCCGCCTGGTTATGTCGGCTATGGCGAGGGCGGCGTGCTTACGGAGGCGGTCAGGCGCCGCCCGCATTCCGTGCTTCTGCTTGACGAGGTGGAGAAAGCGCATCCCGGTGTGCAGGACGTGTTCTTCCAGGTGTTCGACAAGGGCACGATGAAGGACGGCGAAGGCCGGGACGTCGATTTCCGCAACACGATCATCATCATGACCACGAACGCGTGTTCGGACGTCATCACGTCCTTGTTCGCCGATCCGCTGACGGCGCCGGATGTGAAGGGATTGAGCGCTGTCTTGCGGGAAAGCCTTCTGCAGCATTTCAAGGCGGCGTTCCTGGGGCGCGTCACGGTGGTGCCGTATCTGCCGCTGGACGAGGCCAATCTCGAGAAGATCGTCGACCTGCAGCTGCGCAAACTGGCGACGATGACACGCAGTCGTTTCGGCGCGGAGCTGGTGGTGTCGCCCGATCTGCGCGCAGGCCTGGTCGATCCAGCCGCGATCGCGCAGACAGGAGCACGCAGCATCGAGAATCGTATCGCGGCACAGCTCACGCCGGTGCTGTCTCGCTTCTTCCTGCAGAGCCTGTCGGGATCGGAGCCGATCGAGCGGATCGAGCTGGTACCCGGGGAGAACGGAGACGTTCGCGTCGTCGCATCCTAGCGATCACATCGTCGCAGGTTCGCAGATCCGAGTTGGGGCGCTCCTGGCCAGAGCGTCCGGAAAGGGTTAAACTCCGCTTTCAGGGCGGGCTAAAGTCCTTTTCATCTTGATCAACGCGGCTACCCCGGCACCGAGCAGGTCCCGGTGGTTTTTCGAGGGAGACAGGAGATCCAATGGCCATTTACATGAAGTATGGCGCCGCACAGGGCGCGGTTACGGAAACCAACCACACGAGCTGGGTGGAACTGCTCGACGTGTCCTGGAACATGAGCCGTTCGATCCGTTCGTCGGTCGGTGTCGGCCAGAACCGTGAGTCGACCTCCGCCGCCGTCGGCGAGGTGACGTTCACCAAGTTCATCGATCCGGCCAGCTCGGTTCTGACGACCTACGCGTTCGTCGGCGAGGCGAAGGATTGCGAAATCGACTTCACCCGCGTCAATCAGGGCGGCGAAGTCACGTTCCGCAAGATCAAACTGACCAACGCGATCGTTTCCAGCCTGACCAATAGCGGTCATGGCAAGGACCGTCCGACCGAGGTGTATCGCCTCAATTTCACGCAGATCGCCATCACCGACACGACCGAGACCGCGACGGGCGATTCGGGCGGTGATTCCACCGTGACCTACGACCTGACCCAGGCGAAGACCACCTGAGTTCATCGATCATGGCGGTGCGGATCCAAAGCGGTCCGCACCGTTTCAGGCAGTGGAATAGCGGGATATGAGCGGCAGTCTCGAGCGCCTCCTCCTCCTCACGTCGCCGTTCGGCGACGACACGGCGGGCGGTCAGGCGGGCCTGCACGCCTTGTCGCTCCAGGCGTCCGAACGGCTCAGCCAGCCTTTCGAGATCGGTCTCGATGTCGCCTGCAATGAAGCCGGCGCTGATGTCGCGTCGCTTCTGAACCAGCAGATTTCGCTGACGGTTCGACGCAAGGACGGGATCGATCGTTGCTTCAACGGCGTCGTGCGGCATGTCCGCCGGATCGGTCATGAAAACCGCGGTTACTGGCAATATCATCTCGAAATGGTTCCGCGTCTCTGGTTCCTGAGCCAGACGGTGGATTGCCGCATCTTCCAGCAGAAGACGGCGGTGGAGATCCTGCGCCAAATCTTCTCGGAGAACGGCGTCTCCCCGGTGGAATTCCACGTCTCGGGCAGCCAGCCGGTGCGCGAATACACCACGCAATTCAACGAGGACAATCTGACCTTCTGCCATCGGGTGATGCAGGAAAGCGGATTGTTCTATTATTTCGAGCACAGCAAGAGCGAACACAAGCTGATCGTCGCGGACAATAACGGCAGCTTCAAGCGCATGAGCCAGCCGTTGCATCGCGTGATCTGGCTCGGCGAGAACGTCGACATCTTCGACCACTGGGCGACCGGATCGGGGCTGGCCCCCGGCCAGGTGACGGTGAAGGATTACGATCCCGAACGGCCATCGACGCCGGTGCGTGGGCAGCAGAACACGCAGAACGCCGGTCCGGGTGCGGGGCAGCGCACGATCAACCGCTGGCCGGCGCAATCGACCAGCAACGCGGTCGCGACCGATCGCGCACGGTTCCATGGCGAGTCCGCCGGCGCCGCAGCTTCCCTGTGCCACGGTCACGGCTTCGACCCCAACATGTGTCCGGGCTTCCGCTTCGAGCTCGCACAGGATCCGTCTTCCGGAGCGGAAGGGGTGGATTATGTGAGCCAGGAGGTCCGGCATAGCGGGCGGGACGAGACCTGGGTCGGCGGCACGGAGCCGTCGCAGTACGACTGCTCGTTCAGCTGCTTCAAGCAGGAAACGCCCTGGCGCGAGCCGATGACGATCGCGCGCCCGACCATGACCGGCATCTTCTCCGGCATCGTGCTGGGCGAAGGCGGCGAGGAGATCCATGCCGACAAACTGGCGCGGGTGAAGGTGCGGCCCCTGTTCGACCATCGCGAGGACACGGTCGCCAGCATGGCGATCTGGGCACGCGTGCTGCATGGCTGGGCCGGCGACCGCTGGGGCTGGCAGCATCTGCCGCGCGTCGGCACGGAGGTCGGCCTGTCCTTCATGAACGGCGATTGCGACAATCCCGTCGTGCTGGGCTGTTTCTATCACGAACAACAGCAGCCGGTGTTCGCGGTGCCGGCGGAGCAGACCAAGCAGGGGTTCCGCAGCCGGTCCACCACCGGCGGCGGTCCTTCGGACTACAACGAACTGTCGTTCGACGACCATCTCGGGCAGGAGATGTTGTTCATCCATGCCCAGAAGGACCAGAAGCTCGAAGTCGAGCACGACCAGACCTACGAGATCGGCAACGACCGCTCCGTCACCACGAAGAAGAACGACTCCCTGGTCAGCAGCGAAGGCGAGATCACCGTGACCGCGACGGCCGGGTCGGTGACGATCACGGCGGCAACCAAACTGGTGTTGAAGTGCGGTGCCAGCAGCATCACGCTGACGCCGGCGAACATCGTGATCGACGGCCCCCTGGTGAATATCTGTCCCGGCGGCCTGCCTTAAGCGGCGGGACGGCGTTTTCGCGTCGGACGGGAACGCGCGGCGAACCGGCACCATGTTGGTATCGTTACATTCGACGTAATATGTTGGGCACGGCGGCGGCGGGCCGGGGACCAGGGCCAATCGGAGGGATCGGGATGCGACGGCGCGACGGAACCAGCGTTGCAAAGCGCCCAGCCCTCGCCTCCTTCCGGCTGCCGCAGAACAAGGCGAGCGCATCGTGAACCTGACTGCCACCTCCACCGAGCCGGGCATGGCGACACAGCGCTTCGTGCCGCGCGGTCTCGACTTCACCATCGGGCGCGGCGCCGATTGCGACTGGTGCCTGCCCGACCCGACCCGGCAGCTTTCCAAGCGCCATTGTCGCGTCGTTTCCGAGAACGGCGTCTGGCGCGTCACCGATCTCAGCAGCAACGGCATGAGTGTGAACGGGCGCACGCTGACGCCCGGCGTGTCGCATCCGCTTCAGCCCGGCGACAGGCTCGGCATGGGGTCCTACGAGATCGGCATTGGTGGAGCGGGCGATGTCCGCAGCGAAAGCACCGGGGAGCACTACCGGGAATCGCAGCCGTTCGGAGACGGGCGCGAGGGCGGCCGGCTGGTCGGCGATCCGTTCGTGTCGCCCGAAGGCGAGGGCATCACCGATCCGTTCGATGTCGGGCTTTCGCCGTTCTTCGAGGATCGGCCGGCGGCACGCGCGGAGCCGACCGGGCGCGGGAGCGCCGGCGACGACGTATCCGACCTGCACCGGCCGTTCGAGCCGCCGCGCACCGATCACATGCTGCTGCCGGACAACTGGGATGCGCCGCTCGACGCGAACCCGGCCCGGCCGGAGGCGGACGACCCGTTCGCCGATCTGCCGTTCAGCAAGACGCCGATCGCACCGCTCTCCCCGGAACCGCCGGTCGCACCGCCCCCTGCGCCTGAGCCGGTTTCGGTTCAGAAGCCCGTGTTCGAGCCGGAGCCGCCTGCGTTGGCGTCGGCACCCTTCGCTCCTCCGGCGACCGACCTGGAGCCGGAACCTCCGGCGGCTCCCGTTCGCGAGGCCCCGGCCTTCGTTCCGCCCGCGCCGGTTTCCGGCGACGACGGTGCGGCGCGCGCCTTCGCCGCTTTCGCACGTGGCGCGGGGCTGGAAGGCCTGCCGCAGGATGCGCCGGAAGAAGCGCTCGAGAAGCTCGGCCGTGCCTTTCGCGCCTATGTGGTGGGTCTGCGCCGGCTCCTGATCGCGCGGGCCACGGTGAAAGGCGAATTCCGGATCGATCGCACCATGATCCAGCCGTTCGGCAACAACCCGATCAAGTTCGCGACCGACGACAACGACGCGATGTCGGCGCTGCTTGGGATCGGCCGCCAGGTCGGCATGAGTGCGGAACAGGCGGTCGCGGATTCGATCCGCGACGTGCGCGAACACGAGCTGGCGCTGAACCAGGCCTTCCAGCACGGCATCAAGGAAGTGGTCGCGGAGATGTCGCCCGATCAGGTGGCGGAGGAGCTGCAGCCGGGTCCGTTCGACGCGATCCCCGTGATACGCGACAGCCGGCGTTGGAAGATGTTCAGGACGCGTCACGCCCGTCTGCAGGCCTCGCTGGAGAACAGTCTCGACAGCGTGTTCGGCCAGGCCTTCGCGCGCGGTTACGAGAAGGCACTCTCCGAACTGTCCGTCAGCGACAACGCACAGACGCCACCGGGGCGTACGCGATGAGCTGGACCAACCGTGTGTTCTGGCAGGAGGGCATGTTCCTCCGCGCCCAGCATTTCCAGCAGCAGGACCGCTGGACCGCACGCTCGATCGGCCGCACCGTTTCGATGCTGGGCGCCTTTGCCTGGGGTTTTTCGGACTACGCCATCGCTCGCGACATGCTGGGCAGCGGCTATTTCGCCCTGTCCAACGCGTCCGGCCTGCTGGAAGACGGCACGTTGTTCTCTGCGCCGGACGAAGCCGACCTCCCTGCCCCGCTGATGGTGCCGGAAACCGCGCGCGACGTTCTGGTGTATCTCGCCGTGCCGATCTCGCAGCGCGGCAGCCGGGAATTCGGCGACGAGCTGAATCCGGCGCGGTTCAACGCCTCCGAATTCGAGGTGGACGACACCCATTCGGCGGCGCCGGAAACGGCGCAGATCCAGGTCGGGCGGCTCGCCCTGCGCACCATGCTCGGCACCGACACGCTGGAAGGCTACAGTTGCCTACCCGTCGCGCGCATCGTCGAGGTGACGTCGGATCGCCGGGTGATTCTCGACGATCGCTGGATACCGCCGGTTCTGCGCTGCGGCGCGTCGCCTGTCCTCGGCGGATTGCTGGTGGAACTGGCCGGCATGCTGCACCAGCGCGCAGAGGCCATCGCCGCGCGCCTCACCGCGATCGGCGCGCGTTCCACCACCGAGATCACCGACTTCATGCTGCTGCAACGGCTGAATGGCTGGCAGGCCGAGCTGGAGCATCTGTCGGAGAGCGCGCGCATCCATCCGGAGCCGTTCTACCGTTTCCTGCTGTCCATGGCGGGCGAATTGGCGACCTTCACCGAGCAGAAGCGCCGCCCGGACAAGTTCGGCTCGTATCGTCACGACGATCTGCCGCGCTCCTTCGCCCCCGTCGTGGCGGCGGTGCGTCGTGCGCTGTCGGCCGTGCTGGAGCAGACGGCGGTGCAGATCCCGCTGACGCGCCATCGCCATGGCGTCTGGGTCGGTGCGATCGCCGATCGCACCATCCTGGCCGGGGGCAGCATCGTTCTGATCGTGAAGGCCGACGTGCCCGGCGAGACGCTGCGCAGCGTGTTCCCGACCACCGCCAAGGTCGGTGCGGTGGAACACATCCGCGAACTGGTGAACGTAGCGCTTCCCGGCATCGATCTGCGTCCGCTGCCGGTGGCGCCGCGACAGATGCCATTCGTCGCCGGGGCGCAGTATTTCGAGCTGGAACGCTCTTCGCCGCATTGGGAGGCGATGAAGAATTCCGGCGGTTTCGCCATTCATGTGTCGAACAACATGCCGAACCTCTCGCTTGAACTCTGGGCGATCCGGTCATGAGCGGTCGCAACGACAACAATCCGTTCTCCGAACCGGAGGACGACGATCACACCATCATCGTTCCGCGCGAGGCGCTGTCCGCGCTGAGTGCGCGGCGTCTGAACCGCGACGACACGGATCACGCGGCGCCGACCGCGGGCGGCATGGCGGCGCCCCCCGGAGAGGCGATCGATTTCTCCGCCATTCCCCCGGTCGGCGACGGACCGGTGGTGCAGGCGGCGCAACCGCTGCTGGCGCTGATGGCGCGTCTGCGCAACGTGGTCAGCGTGCCGGATTCCGGTGCGCTCCGCGAAAGGACGGTGCTGGAACTGCGTCGTTTCGAGACGGTGCTGCGCGAGGCCAAGGTGCCGCCGGAGCATCTGCGTCTCGGTCATTACGCGCTCTGCACCAGCCTGGACGACGTGGTGCAATGCACCCCCTGGGGCTCGCACGGGCCCTGGGCGCAGATCTCGCTGACCTCCGCCTTCCACAAGGACGTGCGCGGCGGCGAGCGGTTCTTCGAGATCCTGGGCAAGCTCCTGGCCAGCCCCAGCCGTTACCTGTCGCTGATCGAGCTGATGTATCTGTGCATGTCGCTCGGCATGCAGGGGCGCTATCGCCTCTCGCCGCGCGGACCGGCCGAGCTGGATCGTCTGCGCGAGGAAACCTACGCCGCGATCCGCTCGCTGCGGGACGCGCCGCCGGCGGACCTGTCGCCGCGCTGGCGCGGACTGGCGGCGCCGTTCCGGCCGCTCCGGTTCGAGATCCCGATCTGGCTCGCCGCCCTGATCGCCACCGGGGTTCTCGCCCTGGCCTACGCGCTGGTGCTGTTCAGCCTGGCGGACGGCACCGACCGGGTCGCCAACACCGCGCAATCCCTGCCGCCGCTGAACATGCCGGTGCTGCAACGACCCAATCCCGGCCCTCCGCCGGTGGTGCCGGAAGTCGCCGGCCTGCGCACGCAGCTGCTGAACCAGCTCGCCGCCGACATCAGGAGCGGCCGGATTTCGGTGGCCGGCACCGAGATGGTGCCGATCCTGCGTCTGCAGAGCGACGGCATGTTCGCGCTCGGGCAGGCCAGCATCGAACAGCGTTTCGTGCCGACGCTCGAGCACATCGCCGACGTGCTGTCGAAGGTGAACGGGACCGTCAGGATCATCGGCTATACCGACAGCCAGCCGATCCATACCCTCGCCTTCCCGTCCAATTTCGACCTGTCCCGTGCCCGCGCCAAGGCGGCGGCCGCGGTGATCGGCGAGAAGGTCGATCCGAGCCACATCGTCACGGCCGGACGCGGCGCGGAAGCACCGTGCGCGAGCAACGCCACGGAAGCCGGACGGCGCGCCAACCGGCGCGTCGAGATCATCGTCGAGAGCGCCGGCCCGAACTGACATGAACTTCCTGCCTTCCCTCCTCCTGCTCGTGGCTTCGCGCTGGAGCCGTGGCCTGCTGGGCGCCACCATCCTCAGCGCGCTGGTCTGGTCCTATCTGCCGATGATCCCGGCGCTGGCGGGACCGATCCCGCGCACGCTGGCGATCGTCGCGATCTTCGCGGCGTTCGGCCTCGTGACCTGGCTGGTGGATCGTCGCGCCAAGAAGAAGGCGCGCGCCGTGGAGGCGGCGGTGGCCGGCGACGACAAGACCGCAGCGCAGAACACCGACGGCGCGGACTCGCAGGCCGAGGTGGCGGCGCTGCGCAAGCGTCTGCGCGAGGCGATGGGAACGCTGCGCAAGCGCGGCGTGAAGCGTCTCTACGAGCTGCCCTGGTACGTGATCATCGGCCCGCCGGGTTCCGGCAAAACCACTGCGCTGCGTCAGTCCGGCCTGCATTTCCCGCTCGACGGCGACCATGCGGACTCGTTCCAGGGCGTCGGCGGAACCCGTTTGTGCGACTGGTGGTTTTCCGAAGAAGCGGTGCTGATCGACACGGCGGGCCGCTACACCACACACGATTCAAACCGGTCCGTGGACAAGGCCGGCTGGCTCGGCTTTCTCGATCTGCTCCGTACCACGCGCCCGCGTCAGCCGATCAACGGCGTGCTGGTGGTGATCGCCCTGTCGGAACTGCTCGAGTCCACCCCGGAGAACCGCGACGCGCATGCGCGTGCGATCCGCCTGCGTTTGAACGAGCTGAACGAGCGGCTGCGAGTACGTCTGCCGATCTATCTCGTGTTTTCGAAGATGGATCGTCTCGCCGGCTTCGACACCTATTTCGAGACGCTGGACAGCCGGGCGCGCGAACAGGTCTGGGGCGTGACCCTGGGGCTGGAGGATGGCGTCGGCTCGTTCGCGGGCGAGTTCAAGGCGCTGGTGGACCGGATCGAGGCCGGTCTGCTGGACCGGATGCAGGCCGAGCGCGGTCCGGACCGTCGCGCGCTGCTGTCGGGGTTTCCGCTCCAGGTCGCCAGCCTGTCGCCGGTGCTGATGCCGTTTCTCCAGACCTGCTTCGCCGGCAGCCGGATCGATCCGGCCCCCTTCCTGCGCGGCGTGTATTTCACCTCGGCGACCCAGAACGGCGCGCCGTTCGACCGCCTGACCGGCATGCTGGCGCAGTCCTTCGACATCGACCAGAAGCGCACCACGGCGCTGAAATCCGGCACGGGCAAGGCTTTCTTCCTGTCCCGCATGGTGCGCGAGGTCATTCTCGGCGAGACGCCGCTGGTGTCGACCAGCCCGGGGCGGTTCCGTCGTCGCAAGATCCTGCGCGCGTCCGCCCTGGGCGCGATCGCGCTGATCGGCGTCGGCGGTCTGGTGCTGATCTGGGCCGCCGATCTTCAGGCGCGCGTGGCGATCCAGCGCCGCCAGGACGTGATGGAGGCGTATCGGCACGATGTCGACAAGTTCCCCAGCGGCGTGGTCGACAATCGTCAGGATCTGGATCAGGTCAGCGCGCTGCTCGACAAGGCGGCGGCGCTCGCGGAACCGGAGCGCGAACCTCTGGCGGCGATGATCGGTCTCTCCGCCGCCGACCGGCTGAACGAGGCCGGGCGCGTCGCCTATGCCTCGGCGCTCGACCATCTGCTGTATCCGCGTCTGGTCTGGCGTCTTGAAGAACAGATGCGGGCCGACAGGCAGGATCCGAACGCGCTCTACAACGCGACCCGCGTGTATCTGCTGCTCGGCGGCAACGGGCCGCACGAGCCGGGCGTGATCCGTGCCTGGATCCTGGCAGACTGGAACGAGCGCTTCGGCGGCGTTCTGAACACGCCGCTGCGCGAGCATCTGACACGCCACCTCGACGCCCTTCTTTGCGCACCGCTGCCGTCGGACCAGCTCAAGCTCGACGGCACACTGGTTTCGGAAGCACGTGTGGCCTTCAGCCACGTCTCGCCGGCGCAACGCGTCTACGACAGGCTGAAGGCCGGTGCCGAAGGCGGGACGCCCGGGGCGGCGGAACAGATCGGCTGGTCGCCACGCAGCGCGCTGGGCGACGCCGCCGATGCGACGTTCATGCGGCGCTCCGGCGCGCCGCTGTCGGACGGCATTCCCGCCTTCCTGACCGGCAGCGCCTTCGCCGACACCATGCGGCGCGACCTGCCGCCGGCCGCGCGTCAGGTGGCCGATGAAAGCTGGGTGTTGGGCAAGGAGTCCGGCATGAGCACCAGCGGCGCCGATGTGGCGGTGCTGGAGCAGCAGGTCGCGCGCCTGTGGGAAGCCGATGCGATCGCCCATTGGGATGCGCTGTTGGCCGATCTGGATCTGGTGCCGCTAGGCGACGGGCAGCACCTCCAGGACAGTCTCTATCTGCTGAGCTCGCCGCAATCGCCCGTGCGCGACATGCTGAATTCGATCGTCCGGGCGCTCAGGATCGCCATGCCGGCGCCCGGCGATCCGAGCCGCGACGTCGCGGCAGAATGGACCACGCACTGGCAGCCTTTGTATTCGCTGATGGCGGCGTCGCCCTATGAAGCCGGCAAGAACGTGCCGCCGCCGCCGCCCGGTCCGCCGCCGCTGGACGCGATCCTTCAGCTCATCGCCCAGCTCGACAACGTCCTGGCCAGCGGCACCACCGCCCCGGCCAGCCTGCCCCAGGCCGCCGCGCAATCGGCCGATCCCGCACGGCGCATCCAGGCGGAATCGGACCGGCAGCCTCACCCGCTGTCGCAATGGCTGGCGCGGATCTCGCGCTCCGGCGGGGCGACGCTGGGCCAGGAAGCGAAATCGGCTGCGTCCGGCGCCTATAACGGTGCGGGCGGGCCGGACGGGGTCTGCCATTCGCTGGTCGACAACCGGTTCCCGTTCTCGCCGGGCTCGTCGCAGAACGCGTCCCTGGCGGACTTCTCCCGCCTGTTCGCGCCGGGCGGCCAGCTCGACCGGTATTTCCAGACCAGCATGGCGCCTTACGTCGATACCAGCGTGACGCCCTGGAAGTTGCACCCGGCGGGCGGCGTCCAGCCACCCTTCACGCAGGCCCAGTTGGCGCCCTTCGTCCGGGCGGCGTCGATCCGCGACGCGTTCTTCCCGGTGAGCGGCCAGCCTTCGCTCTACTTCACCGTGTCGCTGACCGCGCCGCCCGGAACGGTGCTGCACCTGGGCAGCGTCACCGTGCAGCCGAACGCGCCGGCCTCGCTGTCCTGGCCCGGTTCGGACGGGCTGTCGCCAGCGACCCTGCAGCCACCCGCAGACAAGAAAGGTTCCCAGCCCGGCCCGGCCCTGGCGAGCGAACAAGGGCCGTGGGCACTGTTCCGCCTGCTGGCCGATGCCGAGCCTACGGACGACACGCCGCAATCGGGAACGCATCAGTATCTCTTCGTGCGCGGCAACCGGTCGGCGACGATCCAGATCGGCACGGACGAGTCCGGCTCGCCTTCGAACGGCAGCAGACAGCCGAGACGGGCCGACCCGTTCGACCCGTCGCTGCTGCGCGGCTTCACCTGCCCGACCATCCGATGAGTGCGATCATCGGCTATTTCGGCAAGCTGCCGTCGCGCGGGGATTTCCTGCGCTACCGTCTGCCGGATACCGCGGTGCATGTGCTGGATGGCTGGATCGCCCGCAACATGGGACCGCAGCAGCAGAAGCACGGCGCAGCGTTCGATCTGATCTGGGAGCGGGCGCCGGTCTGGCGATTTCGGCTCGGCGCGGGCCGCCTCGATCCGGGCTGCGTCGCGTCCGGTCTCTGGATGCCTAGCATCGACCGGGCCGGACGCTGCTTTCCGATGATCGTGCTGGCCCTGCACCCGCCTGGAACGTCGCTGGACGACGCGCTCGACGCGCTGCTGCCGTCGTTGCAGACGGCGATCCAGTTCGACGCGCCGCCGGAGGAGCTTCAGTCGGCGGTCAATGCGGTGATCGCCGAACCGGTGCCGGATCATGCGTCGGCCGAAGGCTGGCGCAGGCCCGCGCTGCATGACGGTTCGCCGGTTCGTCTGAGCGGCGGCCTTCCCGAAGGCGACGGCTTCGACCTGCTCTTGCAGCTGCTGCCGCAAGAGCAGGCGGTGCTGCCGCCCGGCTGATCAGCTGTCGCGCAGCTCGCGCTTCAGCACTTTCCCGACCGGCGTTTTCGGCAACGGCTCGGTGCGGAAGCTGACCACGCGCGGGATCTTGTATCCGGTCAGTTCGCCGCGGCAGTGGCGCACGATTTCCTCCTGAGTCGCGCTGGCGCCGTCGCGCAACACAACGATCGCCTTCACCATCTCCGTGCCCTTGCCGTCCGGCACGCCGATCACCGCGACTTCCCGCACGGCGGGGTGGCTGGCGATCACGTCCTCGATCTCGGACGGATACACATTGAAGCCGGACACCAGCACCAGATCCTTGATGCGATCGATCAGCCGGACCTGGCCGCCCTCGTCCATGATCCCGACATCGCCGGTCGCCAGCCACCCGTCACCGAACAAAACCTTCTCGGTTTCCTCGGGGCGGTTCCAGTAGCCTTGCATGACCTGCGGCCCGCGCACACAGAGTTCGCCCGCTTCGCCGATGCCGCACCACGAGCCGTCGGAATGGCGCATGCGCACCTCTGTGGACGGCACCGGGTAGCCGATCTTGCCGGTGAACCCCATCTTTTCCGGGTGGTCGTAGTCGACATAGCCGACGCAGACCACGGGGGAGGCTTCGGTAAGGCCGTAGCCTTCCACGAACGGTTTGCCCGTCATCTCCTGCCAGCGGGTGGCGATCTCGGTCTGCGCCGCCATGCCCCCGGACACGGTCATGCGCAGCTTGGAGAAGTTCCGTTTCCGGAACTCCTCGTTTTCCATCAGGCTGCCGAACAAGGTGTTCACGCCGGCGAAAGCGGTGAAATTCTCCTTGCGCAGAATGCGAACCACCATGTTGGTGTCGCGCGGATTGGCGATCAGGATGTTCCTGCCGCCGACGCCGGTGAACATCAGCAGGTTCGCCGTCAACGAGAAGATGTGATACAGCGGCAACATCGTGACGTTGCTGATCCCGTCTTCGTCATACAGCTTGGCAAGGCCCCAGGCGCGTCCCTGCAGGACGTTGGCGACCACGTTGCGATTGCTCAGCATCGCGCCCTTGGCGACGCCGGAGGTGCCGCCGGTATATTGCAGGAAAGCGAGATCGTCAGGCTGGCGTTCGATCATCCGGAACGGCAGCTTGCGGCCTTCTCGCATCACGCGCTTCCAGCGACGGCGAGCGGAACCCAGATCGTAGCGCGGCACAACGCGCTTGACGTAGCGCATCGCGCCGTTGATCGCGAAACCCTTGATCCCGCCGAGCATGTCGCCCATCGCCGTCGTGATGCAGGTTCTGATCGCGGTGCCGGGCAGCGCCTTCTGCAGCGTGGCCGCGAACATCTCCATCACCACGATCATCACCGCACCGCTGTCCTTCAGCTGATGCTGCAATTCGTGCGGCGTGTAGAGCGGATTGACGTTCACCACGACGCCGCCCGCGAACAGTGTGCCGAATAAGGCCGCCGGATATTGCAGGCAGTTCGGCATCATCAGCGCGACCCGCTCGCCGGGGCGCAGGCCGTTCCGCACCAGCCAGGCGGCGAAGGCGCGGGCCTCCTGCAGCATCGTCGCGTAGGTCACCTGCTTGCCGATGCTGACGAAGCCGACGCGTTCGGCGAAGCGCTCCGCGTCCGCCTCGAACAGGCGCGCCAGAGACGACCATTTCGCCAGTTCGTCGTCGATCGTGTCCGGAACCCCCGGCGCATAATGCCTGCACCAGAAGCGCTCCGCCCAGAGCGCGTCGTTCTTGTTGGCCTCGCCGCCGGCGGTGTCATCCCGCATCATGGACATGCCCATTTCCGTTTTCCCCCCGGGCCGTTCGCCGGCCCGATTTCCTGAACCCCGGCCCGTTACGGGCCTCGTCGCCGGCCCATTCGGGCTCTTTTCTTGTGCGGGGTTTGATCGAACCCCGTTCTATTTCTCGACCACGGCCACCACACCCTGTCCTGCGGCGGCGCAAACGGAGATCAATCCGCGCCCCGATCCGCGCTGGTCGATCATGGTGGCCAGGGTGGCCAGGATGCGGCCCCCGGTGGCGGCGAACGGATGGCCCGTCGCCAGGGAGCTGCCCCACACATTCATTTTCGCGCGGTTGATCGCGCCGGGCGCTTGAGCCAGTCCGAGACGCTCGCACGCATAATCCGCATCCTCCCAGGCCGCGAGCGTGCAGAGCACCTGCGCCGCGAACGCCTCGTGGATTTCGTAGAAGTCGAAATCCTGCAGGCTCAGATCGAGCTTCGACAACATGCGCGGCACGGCATGTACCGGCGCCATCAGCAGACCCTCGTCGCCACGGACGAAATCCACCGCGGCGGTTTCACCCGTGCGCAGATAGGCCAGGATCGGCAGACCGCGTTCGCGCGCCCAGTCTTCCGACGCGAGCAGCACCACGGCGGCGCCGTCCGTCAAAGGCGTCGAGTTCGCCGCCGTCAGCGTGCCGGTCTTGCGATCGAAGACCGGCTTCATCGCGGCGATCTTGTTCGGATCGATGTCCGGGCGGAGGTTGTTGTCGCGCGTCAGTCCCTGGAACGGCACCACGAGGCTGTTCAGATGCCCCGCCTCGTAGGCGGCATACAGATTGCGATGGCTGCTGACCGCCAGAGCGTCCTGATCGGCGCGGGCGATGTTCCAGCGCCGCGCCATCAGCTCGCAATGCTCGCCCATGGAGAGCCCGGTACGGACTTCCGCGTTGCGCGGCAATTCGGGCTTCAACATCGACGGGCGCGCACCGCCGAAGGCCGCGACCCTGCCGCCGACCGAGCGCGAACGGCTCGCACGCAGCAAGGTTTTCCGCAGGCTGTCGTTCAGCGCGATCGGCGCGTCGGACACGGTGTCGACGCCGCCGGCGATGCCGCACTCGATCTGTCCCAGCGCGATCTTGTTGGCGACCAGGATCGCCGCCTCCAGACCGGTGCCGCAGGCCTGCTGGATGTCGTAGGCAGGCGTATCGTGCGACAGGGTGGTGGAGAACACGCATTCGCGGGTCAGGTTGATGTCGCGTGCATGTTTCAGCACCGCGCCTGCGACCACCTCGCCCAGCCTCTCGCCGTGCAGATCGAACCGGTCCACGAGCGCCTGCAACGCGCCGGCCAGCATGTCGCTGTTGGAGAGTTCCGCATAGGCCGTGTTGGCCCTGGCGAACGGGATACGGCTGCCGCCGACGATGGCGACGCGTTTCGGCGCGGCTGCGCTCAGCATGGCTCGGTCTTCTCCCTCGGGCAGCGGTCGATTTTCACGCCGCCTCGGCACGCAGAATGCCGCGCAGATGCAACTGCTCTGCCCGGCCATTGCGCAGTTCGAACAAGGTTCCGGTCTGGCGCTGCGTGGACAGCAACAGGGCCGATCCGGGCAGGAAGGCGGGCGCGCGGAACGCCACCTCGATCTCGGCCGTGCGCACGGGCGTTTCCGGCAGAAGCGCAGCGGCGCTCTTCGCCAGCATCCACATTCCATGCGCGATCGGCGCGCGGAAACCGAGCAGACGCGCGCCGATGCGCGAGGTATGGATCGGATTGCGATCGCCGGAGACCGCGGCGTAGCGCGGACCGATCGAGCGCGGCTGACGCCAGCGCCCGGCCACGATCAAAGGCTGCGTCCCGTCCGGCGGCGGCGGCACCGGCCCGCCATGGGCATTGCGGATGCCGAGCCGGAGATAGGTGCTGCTCGACTGCCAGACGATCTCGTCGCCGCGGCGGCATTCGGTCAGCATGGTGAAAGCCTGCCCCTTGTCGTGACACAGGGTCTCGCCGAACCGTGCCGTCACGTCGAGCGTCTCGCCGATGCGAAGCGTGGCGTGCTGCTGGATGGTGTTGGCGAGATGCACCAGACCGATCAGCGGATACGGAAAGGACGGCTCCAGCAGCAACGCCATGTGCAGCGGAAAGCCCAGCATATGCGGGAACGGGACGGGGACGCCCTGGTCGGACGAGAAGCCGCACAGCTTCGCGTAGGCGGCGATCCGGCGCCCGTCCAGACGCTGCCGATCAAGGCGCAGAACCGTCTTCGGCAGGACCAGCGGCGCCGTATCCCGGCGACGCAGGCTCTGCAGCCCACCCAGCATCACGTCCCGCGCACCGGGCGGCGCTTTCAGAACACGGGTGTCGTCCGACATGATGCTCACGCCCCCAACAGGCTCTGGCCGCAGACGCGAATGGTCTGCCCGTTCACGCCCGCGCTGTCGCGATCCGCGAGCCAGGCGATCGCTTCCGCCACGTCGATTGGCCGGCCGCCCTGCCCCATCGCGTTCAAACGGCGCCCGGCCTCGCGGATGGCGAACGGAATCGTCGCGGTCATGCGGGTCTCGATGAAGCCCGGCGCCACCGCATTGATGGTCGCACCCGCTTCCCGCGCGGTCGGCGCCAGACGCTTCACCAGACCGATCAGCGCGGCCTTGGACAAGGCATAGTTGGTCTGGCCCAGATTGCCTGCGATTCCGCTCAGGGACGACACGCACACGACGCGCCCATTCGGTTTCAGGCCGTTCCCAGACAGCAATGTCTCCGTGATGCGCAGCGGCGCTTCCAGATTCACCGCCATCACCTCGTCCCAGCGCGCGCGATCCATGCGGGCGATGGTCTTGTCGCGGGTGATGCCGGCATTGTGCACCACCACGTCAAAGCCGCCGCAGGATTTCGCGTGCGACAGAACCGCATCCGCCGCTCCGGCCGCGGTGATGTCGAGTGGCAGCGCGACACCGTCGAGACGCTGCGCCGTTTCCGCAACCTTGTCGGCTACGGCGGGAACGTCGAGGACCACCACCTGATCCCCGCGGGCGGCGAACAGTTCGGCGATGGATGCACCGATGCCCTGTGCCGCGCCGGTCACCAGAACGGTGCGCCGCCCCGTTTCGCCACTTGGCGACGCGCCACCACCATCGATCCGCACCACCTGGCCGGACACATAGGCAGAGGCAGGCGACAGCAGGAACCGCACCGTGCTGCGGATCGCGGATTCCGCACCGGGCGCCACCTCGACCAGCTGCACGGCGATGGCGCGTCGTGCTTCCTTGCCGAGCGAGCGCGTGAAGCCCTCCAATCCGCGCTGTACCGCCGCCGCTTCCGCCGTTCCGGCGCTGTCCGGCGGCGTCGACAGCACCACGATGCGGCCGTTCGGCCCGACCGCGCGGATGCCGTCATGGAAAAAGCGATACAGCGCGCCCAGCTCGTCCACCGTTTCGATCCCGGTGGCGTCGAACACCAGCGCGCCCGTTCGTCCGCTGCGTTCGCCGAAGCGTGCGGTCATCAGGCCATGCGCCTGCGCCGCCTCGCGCCAGCGCTCCGCATCGCGATGATAGAACGACACCACATGCTCGGCGGCGAAGCATTCCGCCAACGCCGGCAGCAGACGGGCGCCTTTCGCGGCTCCGACCAGCACCGGGCGCGCCTTGGACGCGCGATCGCCGGTGCGGACCAGACGCAACGGCGTCGGCAGTCCCAGTCGTTTCGCCAGCACGCGGCCGACCGGCCCGTTGACGAACTCGAGATAACGGTCGCCGGACGGCTTTGCGGCGCTCATTCGGCGGCATCCTGCACGGATGGAACATGGCTCCGTTCCATCACCGTGCGCATGTTGTCGGCGGCACCGAAATCGGACGGGAAGTCGTCGACCTGAACCACGAGATCGGCATGTTCCACGAACCGGGCGATCACGGCGCGCTCGGCCGCGTCGATCAGACCCAGCGACTGCGCACGATCGGCCCACGCATCCAGCCGCCCCAGATCCTGCGGCAGGCGCGCGACGCGCTTGCTCGCGATCTCGCTCTTCAAACGGCGCTCGATCGCCTCGATCTGCGGATACAACGCGAACGCCACCTCGCCCGCGGCGATGCGGTCGACCTCCATCCGCGGCGTCCAGCTATCGGCCAGCAGACGGCGGCGCGTCGGATTGTCCGTGCGCAGCAGAGTGGCGATGCGGGCGCCGGTCGCGTCGTCGGGCTTGGGCAGATGCAGGCCGAACGGAAAGGCGAGCGCGCGAACGAAAGCCGCGGCGAGACGGTTCGGGTAGTTGTCGAGCACGCCCTCGACCGCTTCGCCGGCGCGGTGGAAGGAATCGTCCAGCGCCCAGCGCACCAGCGGCAGATCTTCCGCCGGGCGCCCGTCATCCTCGAAACGCTTCAGGATCGAGGAGATGATGAAGAGCTGCGACAGCAGATCGCCCAGGCGGCCGGTGATGGCCTCGCGGCGCTTCAGCGTGCCGCCGAGCGACGCCATGGAAATGTCGGCGAGCAGGGCAAGCGCGGTGGAAAGCCGCGTGGCGCGGCGGTAATCGCCGCTCAGCTGCGGCGCCGCATTGCGGGGTGCCGCGATAAACAGGCCGCCGGTGAGCGCGAACATCAGCGCCCGCGCCATGTTGCGGAACACGAAACCGAAATGCCCGAACAACGCGCGGTCGAACCTGGTCAGCGCGCCGTCACTGCGATCCGATGCCGTCCGCATCAGCGTCAACACGAACGGATGGCAGCGAATGGCGCCCTGCCCGAAGATGATCAGGGCGCGCGTCATGATGTTCGCGCCCTCGACGGTGATGGCGATCGGGATCTGCTGATATGCGCGGGCGAGGAAGTTGCCCGGGCCCATGCAGATGCCCTTGCCGCCGATCACGTCCATGCCGTCGTTGACGATGATGCGCGCGCGTTCCGTGACGTGGTACTTGGCAATCGCCGAGATCACAGACGGCTTCTCGCCCTGATCCAACGCGGCGGCGGACAGACGACGCACCGCATCGATCGCGTAGAGATGGCCGCCCATCCGGGCCAGCGGTTCCTGCACCGCCTCGAACTGCGCCACAGGCATGTTGAACTGGCGACGTATGGCGGCGTATCCGCTCACGCCGCGCAGGGCGAGCTTGCTCATGCCGACATTGGAAGACGGCAGGGAAATCGCCCGTCCGGCGGCGAGGCACTCCATCAGCATGCGCCAGCCATTGCCGACCTGTGCGCGCCCGCCGATCACCATGTCCAGCGGCACGAACACGTCGTCTCCGGTGGTGGGGCCGTTCTGGAACACGGCGTTCAGCGGCCAATGACGGCGGCCGATCACGACGCCCGGATGGTCGCGCGGGATCAGCGCGCAGGTGATGCCCAGATCGGCCTTGTTGCCGAGCAGCCCGTCCGGGTCGTGCGCCCGGAACGCCAGACCGAGCACGGTGGCGATCGGCGCCAGCGTGATGTAGCGCTTGCGCCAGGTGACGCGGAAGCCGAGCACCTCCTGACCCTCGAACGTGCCGATGCAGACCACGCCGCTATCGGTGATGGAGGCGGCGTCCGATCCCGCATAGGGATTCGTCAGAGCGAAGCACGGGATGTCGTCACCGCGCGCCAGGCGCGGCAGGTAGTGGTTCTTCTGCTGTTCGGTGCCGTAGTGCAGAAGAAGCTCGGCCGGACCGAGCGAGTTCGGCACCATCACCGACACCGCTGCGGCGGAGCAGCGCGTGGACAGCTTCTGGATCACCTGGCTGTGCGCATAGGCGGAGAATTCGAGCCCGCCGTAACGGCGGGGGATGATCATGCCAAGGAAGCCCTTCTGCTTCGCGAACGCCCAGGCCTCCGGCGGAAGGTCCTGCCACAGGCTGGTCGCATCCCAGTCGTTCGACAGATCGCAGAGCTGTTCGGTCTCGTTGTCGAGGAAGCTCTGCTCCTCGGCAGAGAGCGACGGCGGCGCCGATTTCAGCAGCACGTTCCAGTCCGGACGGCCGGAGAACAAGGCCGCATCCCACCACACCGTGCCGGCCTCGATGGCAGCACTTTCGGTGTCGCTCATCTTCGGCATGATGCCGCGGAACACCGGACGCAGCCTGCGCGACAGAAGCGCACGCCGCAGCGGCACGATCGCCACCACCAGCATCGGCAGCACCAGCAGCGCGGCAAGCACCACAGCAGTCACGATGCCGATCAGATGCGACACGAAACCGACGGCGATCCACAGCACGAGCGCCACGACCCAGAGCGCAGCCGATGCACCGGCGAAACACAGCGCGAACGCGCCGAGAAGAAAAGCGACGATCCAGACGGCGATCATGGGGAACCCTCCCGGTCCGATCCCGAGCGCGCTTCTGTCGGCGGCGCTTCGGCGAAGGCGAAGATTTCGGTGAAAGCGGTGTTGTCCGCACGCAGAGGCGCGGTGAGCGCGCCGCTCATCAGACTGCCCAGACTGCCGAGAAGCCTGCGCTCGCTCTGCACCGGACCCAGCCCGCCGCGCGAGAACGCCGCCAGAAGATCCGGCAGTTCGGGACCGGCGATGAGCCCGGCCACGGATTTCAACACTACGGCCAGACGCAGGCGCAGATCCGGTCGCGGCAGATGCGGCAGGGTCCGGGCGAACGCATCCAGAAAGCGGGTCGTCACCGCCTCGTAGCGATGCTTCACGAAAGCGGTGACGATCGGCGACGGATCGGAATAGGCGCGTCCGAAGAACTGAACGCCGCGCAGCACGTCCTCGCCATCCCCGTGCGCGAGACGGAGCGCCGGCACGAACATCGCCGCGAGCACGTGATCCACCGTGAGCTGCCGGTCCGGCCAACGCCGTTCGCATTCGCTCAGCATGCGGCCGCGCTCGTCATTGAGGGGATCGAGCCTGCGCCCGAGCAGCGCTTCAACCAGACGGTCCTTGTTGCCGAAATGGTAGTTCACGGCGGCGATGTTGACGCCGGCGCTGCTGGTGACCGCACGGAGCGACATGTCGTCGGCGCCATGGGACACGAACAGAAGCTCCGCCGCGTCGAGAATGCGACGCTTGGTATCCCCCTCGGGGAAAAGCTCGGTCCTGACGGCCTGCCCGCTCATGTCCGTGTTATGGACCTACCGCCGGACCGGAATCAAGCGGTCGTTTGAAGCACTCTTTCGAGAGCGGAACCCGGCCTCCGGTCAGTCCAGCGCCCGCTCGTAGATGCGGAACACCTTGTTCGGCTCGGGCGAAAGGCGTTCGATCAGCCGTCGCATGCGGTGATTGTCCTCCAGCACCCAGCCCAGCTCTACGGTCCGCAACGGCATGGTCCGGCCGCGACGCATCAGCTCGGCCACGATCAGGGACGGCATCATCGCGCCCAGAGTGGTGTTGCGCAGCGAGGCCGAGATGCCCAGCAGGAGCACGCGACCCGAGCGGAAGCGGTGGCGCAGCAGCCGCGTCGCCAGCTTGACCCAGCCGATCGGGCCGGGACTGCCGCCCAGATCGCCCACCACGTCGTAGATGTTGGGGAGTACCAGCGCGAAGCCGATCGGCTCGCCGTCGCGCTCCACCATCACCAGATGCTCCGGCCGGATCAGCGGCTTCAGCTCCTTCACCATCGCGTCGACATCGTCGTCGGTGATCGGTACGAAGCCCCAGTTCTCATGCCAGGCATCGTTGAACAGCCGGCCCATGATGGCGGCATCCTCCGCCAGACGGTCGGGACGCAATTCCCGCACCGACAGGCCGGAGCCGCTCTCGCTCAGGCGCATGCGCCCGACCGGCAGCGCCGCTTCCGCCGCGGGCCCGACCTCGAGTTCGTAGGACACGAGATCCTTCGCCTTGGCGAGACCGGCCGCTTCCAGAAGCGGGCCGAGATAGGCCGGATGCCAGGGCGACATCAGCATCGGCCGCTCCTCCTGCCCCTTCACCAGGAGCCCGGCCTCGCCGTTCATGGACAACAGGAACGGACCGCGCATCGCGCGCATGTTCTCCCCGCGTAGCCAGTCCGCCGCCGCCTCCACCAGCGCCCGCACCACCTCGGCGTCGTCTACGGCGTCGATCGCGCCGAACATGCCGATGCGGTCCCCCCAGTGCAGCACGGCCAGCGGCGAGACCTGCGCCGAGATGCGGCCGACGCAGTCGCCCCCCCGCAGCGCGAGAAAGAAACATGCCCGCCCCTCCTTGAAGAAGGACGCGCTCCTGGGGGACATCATGCCGCGTCGCTCCAGATCGAGCGGCGGCACGAAGCCGGGCAGGCCGCGATAGATCCGGCGTGGCAGGCGCAGAAAGCGTTGCATCTGTCCGCGTGTTTCGACCGGAACGATCGACAGGGCAGGTTTCATGCTGACGGGTTTCTCCCGGAAGGATATCGGACAGATGAGCGTCACCGGCATGACGGGCAAGCAACGCCGACGCAACCCTGGCGTAAAAGACACCGGTTTCGCGCCGGGCACGGTCCTGGTCACGGGCGCGTCCAGCGGCATCGGTGCGGCGCTGGCGCTCCGATACGCAGCACCTGGGCGGCGCCTGTTGTTGTGGGGACGCGACCGGGAGCGGCTGGAGCGGACCGCCGAGGCCTGCCGGGCGCGCGGCGCGGACACGAAGACCCGCAGCATCGACCTCGCCGAGCAGGACCGCGTGTTGAGCGCCTTGCGGGAAGACGACGAGGCCGATCCGGTCTCGCTGCTGATCCTCGCCGCCGGGCTGGGCGACATGCGGGCGGCGGATGCGGTGACGGAAGAACCGGAAACGGTTCTGCGCCTGGGCGCGGTCAATTTCTCCGTGCCGGCGGCGATGGCAACGCTGGTCGGCGGCCGGATGGCGGCGCGCGGGGGCGGCCGGATCGCCCTGATCGGTTCCGTAGCGGCCTTTCACGATCTCCCCTACGCCGGCGCCTATGCCGGCTCCAAGGCAGGGCTGGCCCGCTTCGCAGGCGCGCTGCGTCTGGGGCTGGAGAAGCGTGGCGTCGGCGTCGTGCTGATCTCGCCCGGCTTCGTGGACACGCCGATGAGCCGGCGGGTCCGCAGCGCCAAGCCGTTCCTCCTTCCGGTCGATACGGCTGCCGACCGAATGGCGATTGCCATCGACCGGAACGATCCCCATCTGTTATTACCGTGGCCGTTTGCCGTGCTCGGCGGGCTCAGCGTCATGCTGCCGCCGTTCATGCGCAGGGCGATCTTGCGTCGCACCCGCGCGGAGCCGGCCGGATAGCAAGCCGAGGCGCGCCGTCCGCTCCCGAACCCGGTCAAGCTTGGCCGTTGGTTACGGGATGTTATAGTTTGATGGCAGGCTTCGGGGCCGGACAGGCGCCGGAGCGGGTTTCGAGGATTTTTTGCAGCCATGCGCCTGGTCGAATTCGCCGATCGCCGGTTCCGCCTTGCCGGCCGTGACGTTCTGGGCCGTGTCCGGCACTTCATGGGCTCGTTCGACGCGCTGCGGGAGGGTGCCGAGGGATCGCTGGTGAGCTTCGGCGCCTATGATTATCTCGGTTTGTCCGCGGATGAGCGCGTTCGCGAGGCCGCTGCCGGGGCGGCTCTGCATGTCGGCGTCGGCGTCTCGGCCTCGCGCATGATCGGCGGCGAGCGGAACTTCCATGCTGATCTGGAGGCCAATCTGGCCGCCTTCGTCGGCACGGAGGCCAGCCTGTGTCTGGTCAGCGGCTACCTCACCAATCTGTCTCTGGTGCAGCATCTCCTGGGCTCGCGCGACCTGCTGGTGATCGACGAGTTGTCGCACAACAGCATCGTTTCCGGCGCGTCGGCCTCCCGCGCCCGAACGATTACCTTTCGTCACAACGATCTCGACCATCTGGAGGAGATCCTGGCCACACAGCGCGGCGCGCATGCGCGCTGTCTGATCGTGGTGGAAGGCCTCTACAGCATGGACGGCGACATTCCCGACCTGCCGCGCCTGATCGCCATGAAGCATGCCCATGATTGCTGGCTGATGGTGGACGAGGCGCATTCCATCGGCGTCCTGGGGGAAACGGGACGCGGCATCTCCGAGCATTGGGGCACCGATCCCCGCGAGATCGACCTGATCGTCGGCACGCTGTCCAAGGCATTCGTGTCTTGCGGCGGTTTCGTCGCTGGAGAGGCCAGGGTGTTGGAATGGCTGCATTTCACCCTGCCCGGCTTCGTGTTCAGCGTCGGCATGGCACCGCCGATCGCCGCAGCGGCCGACATGGCGCTGCAGGTCCTGAAGGACGAGCCGTGGCGCATCGCCCGGCTGCGCACCCTGTCCGCCCATTTCGTGGCCGAGGCGACCCGGCTCGGGCTCGATTGCGGCCCGTCGCGCGGCCACGGGGTCGTGCCGCTGTTCTTCCGCGACAACGAGGAAACGGTGATCTGCGCAGAAGCGCTGCTGAGCCAGGGCTTCTATTGTCCGCCGATCGTCCAGGTCGGCGTGCCGCGTGACCAGCCGCGGCTGCGCTTCTTTCTGTCGGCCGCCCATACCGAGGCAAACGTTACGGCGGCGCTCGAAGTGGTCGCCGCCGCGCGCAATAGCGAGAGCAATCAGGAACGTCTCGCTTCCTGATCTTTTAAAAACAGATGCTTATCGCGATTGTCTGCGGCCGCAGATGAGTATGCCCGGTCAGTTCTGATCGAACATCCGGCGCCGGGCGCGCCGATGTGCCAGCAACAGCCCCGGCGCACCCAGGAGCGGATGGCGGTGCTGCCAGCCGGTCGGCCGGATCACCACGCCGGTATGACGACCGAGCTTGCCGCTGATGTAGTCGGCACCACCGTCGAAGGTGAAGGCTGCTTTTACCAAACGGGCCAGATTTAAGGGCTTGCCGGCAAGTCTTCGTGCTCGCCATGAAGCGTGGCGATCCGGTACTCCGGCGTCCATCGCGACGGCATCGCTGATCGCATCGAACCAGCCCCGGTTGGCCCGATAGACCTGGGCGCTGCGGTCGCCGCGTTCCGGCCGCAATTCCAGTCGGTAGGTCGCAGAGAACAGGGAGCGCCAACGGTCTTCCGAACGCGTCGTCCCCGGCGCCAGGGCTGCGGCCCATCCCGCCGCGGTCCGCATGCCCTCTGCCACGGTCATGACCGCCCAGCGCCGCACCTCTTCGTCGGCGGCATACGCCAGCGAGGCCGGCTGACAGAACCGAGTCCAGATCGTGGTGTCGAGCGTCTCGCCCCGCATGCGCCGGGCGAAGGCGCGGCGCGACATCACCGCTACCTTGGCCCTGATCGCGCCTTTCGGGTCCGGCACGCTCACGAACAGGACGTTCGGCGGCAGCAGCCGGTTGAACAGCGCCGGAACCGGGCCGCGATGAAACGCCCGATGCGAGTCGAACAGCACGTAGAGATCGAGCAGTCCGCCGATATCGCCTTCGCGACGATGCGAGCCGTAGAACAGGATGCAGCGCACCGCCGCGCCGTGCCTGCGCCTGATCTCCTCGACGATCAGCCGCGCCGCATCCGGAACCGGCCGTGACAGTTCCGCCTCGGCCAATCGCGCGAGGGCACCGGACGATGCGTCCGCCACCACCGTCACGCGCTGACGATCGTCACCGCTCCGCCATCCGACAGCACCACGCCGCCGGCGCCGGGCTCGAAGAACTCGCCGTCGAGCACGAACGGGCCGCCGAGGCGCAGCGCGATCCGGCCGGACAGGCCGGTACGCCGTTCGCCGCGGCGGGTGGTGCCGGCGCCCTGGCGGAACACCATGCCCAGCAGGATCCGGAACAGGCCGCGTGCCGGCGCATCGATGTCGAGCCAGCGTATGGTTCTGCCTTTCCGCTTGCCGTCGGGAACCACGCGCCGCCCGAACGGCCAGAATCCGAGCATCAGACGGTCCAGCGTGGTGGCCAGGATCACGAAGCCGCGCCCCGATTTCGGCTGGGCATCGTCGGGTGCGAACACACGCTCCGTGCCGCGTCGCAGCGTGCCGCGACGGCGCAGAAGCGCGCCGGACAGGGCGGACAACACCGCCAGCGCCACCGCAGCACCGTTATGGACGCCGCTGGCATGGATCCGTTCATCCGCCAGCGCCTTGCCGTCCGCATAAAGACCTGCGCCGAAGAACAAGCCGCGCAGAGGGCGGCGCTCCGGCTCGTCCGGCCATTCCACGCGGATGGTGTTGCAGGTCTCCCGGCGCAAGGTGCCGTACTGCGCGGCCGCGGCGAGGCTGGCGAGCCCACGCGGTCCGGGCGTCACGCGTCCGAACACGCGGGCGGCCAGATTGGTGTTGCCGGTGGCCAGGATCGCGATTTCGGGCGGGGTATCGCCATAGGCGTCCGGCAGCGCGCTCAGCACGTCGCGCAGCGTGCCATCACCGCCCTGCACCACCAGCAGATCGACGCCGTTGGCGGCGAAATCGCGCAGGGTCTGGCACAGGGCGGTGCGCGTGGCAGGCTCGGCGACCCGGATCAGCGCCGAATCCTGCCCCACGGCACGATAGGAATGGCTGCGGGGATTGCCGACGATGCCGATGCGCCGCGCGCCCGGCCGACGCGGGAGCACGGCCGGCTCTTGCGGACCGGCCCCGGAAGCGACGATGTTCGCCAGGCCTGCGCGTGGAGACCGCGAATGACGCGCACCCGCTTCCATCTCGCCCACCTGTCCGATCCCCACCTGCCGTTCGATCCCATTCTCGAGGGACTCGGTGGGGAACGACTCACGATCAAGCAGCGGATGGCCCTCCAATCCTGGCAGCGCAAGCGCCGCCATATCAGCACGCTGTCGCCCGATCGCGCCTTGCGCAACGATCTGGCGGCCTTCGGAGCCGATCATGTGGCCGTCACGGGCGATCTGGTCAATCTCGGAAGCCCAATCGAATACGAACGGGCGCGGCACTGGCTGGACCGGATCGGGCCGGGCGACGCCGTCTCGGTGGTGCCCGGCAATCACGACGCCACCGCCCCTGGGTCGATGGCGGCCGGCTTCGCGCGATGGCGTCCGTTCATGGGCGACAGCGATCCCGGGGCGACCTTCCCGTTCCTGCGCGTCCGCGACACGGTGGCGTTGATCGGGCTGTGTTCCGGCGTCCCGACCCGGCCCGGCTCGGCGGCGGGACGTCTCGGTCACCGCCAGATCGCCCGCACCGCCCTGCTGCTGGAGGAAGCGCGCCGGAAGCGGTTGTTCCGCATCGTGCTGATCCATCACCCGCCGTTTCTGGGGCCGGGTGGCCCGCGCAAGGCGCTGCGCGATCGCGGCTCCCTGCGGCGCCTGCTCCGGCGGCACGGCGCGGAGCTGGTGCTGCACGGCCACCATCACCGGGCCAGCCTGGCCTATCTGCCCGGCCCGGCCGGACCGATCCCGGTGTTCGGCGTGCCGGCGGCCCTGGCCGGAACGCCGCGCCCCGAGCTGGGCGGGTGGCTGGCGCACAGCATCGCGCAGGACGATGCGGGCTGGACGCTCGACACCACGCTGCGTCGCTACGATCCCGACGCCGATCGCTTCGCGGCGGCGCGTTGCTGGCGGCATCTGCTGTTCCGGCCTTGATCGGGACGCAGGCTCAGTAGCGTAGCGCGATCGAGACCGGCGTATCCCCGGGACCGGCCTCGAAGCGCACCGAGTCGAACGATGGCGGCGCCATGAAGATCGGCGCGTTGCGGGAGAAGCCGTAGCCTTCTTCCGGCAGGCCGATCAGGGTCCGGTCGAAATGATGGTTGTCGTTCTCGTCGTGGTAGACCGCGACGGCATAGGTGCCGGGGCGCGACACCACGAAACAGCCGAGCGCGCTCGCGCCGGTCAGCGGAACTCGCTCCAGCGCGATCGACCCCTTGTGCTTCAGGAAGCGGGCCGGGTCATTACCATACAGCGTGTATGTTATGTTGCCCTTCGCGCTGTGGGCGCCGGTCACCGTGGCCAGGATGCGCGGCCGGCCCGGATCGTCCGGCCCGGTGCAGGGCCGGGCCGTTTCGGGATCGGCGGCCATGGCCGGCGCGGCCAAGAGCAGGCCGAGAAGGGAAGCGGCCAGGGCGGCCCGCTGGCGAAGCGCCGGGAGACACCCTATGTTGCGGCCGCGCCGGGGCGGCATCGCCCGCTCGGCCATGGTTTCCCTCGGTGTTCCGGTGTGATGCGCCATTCCTCCGACCTCGCGCAGCCCGCGCGCGATTGCAAGACGGCATGAGCGTCCGGAACGCCGCCTTCGGCCGGATACTGGACCGGCTGCTGGGCGGGATCATCAACCGCTATCTGCTGTCTCTCGCCGCGCGTCCGTTCCTGGGCACGCTGGCGATCGTCCTGCCGGCGCTGCTGATGGAGCGGCTGCTGCGCCTGTTCGATCTGGTCGCGAGCGAGGACGTGCCGGCCCTGTCGGTGGTGCGGATGCTCGTCGATCTGCTGCCGCATTATCTGGGCCTCGCTCTGCCGGCGGCGCTGTTCGTCGGCATCTACGCCGTGGTGGCGAAGCTGTCCGCCGACAACGAGATGGACGCGCTGCAGAACACGGGCATGTCGCTGTTCCGCATGAGCCGGCCGTTCCTGTTCATGGGGGTGGTGGCCTCCCTGCTCGGGCTCGGGCTCTACGGCGAGGTGCAGCCGCTGTCGCGCTATGCCTATCGCGCCGCCTTCCAGGCCGCGACGCAGGGAAGCTGGGACGCGACCGTGGTGCCGGGCGAGCTGATCCGCGTGTCGCGCCACCTGATGGTGACGGCGGACAAGGTGAACCGGTTCGGCGGCCGGTTGAGCCGGGTGCTGATCGACCAGCGCGGCGCCGACGGCGCGGAGAAGCTGACCACGGCGCGCACCGGCCGAATCCAGCTGTCCCGCGACGGCAGCGAGCTCTCCCTGGTCCTGCACGGCGCCACCCAGCTCGAAACCCGGCCGGGACGAGAGCCCGGTAGCACCCAGACCCCGATCGTGTCGCTGGACCGGCCGTTCAATCTGCTGCTGGCCCGGTTCCGGCCACGCGGCGCCGACGAGCGCGAGATGACCTCGCACGAGATCGCCCGCGCCGAGAAACATCCCACCGCCGCCCTGCCGCTGCACCGGCTCCAGGCGGAATGGAATGCACGCCTGGCCCGCGCGCTGGCCTTGCTGCTGATGCCGGTTCTGGCGGTCCCGCTCGGCTTGTCCGCCAAGCGGGCGCGGCGCCAGTACGGGCTGGTGGTCGGCATCGTGCTGCTGGTGCTGTTCTTCCATCTGCTGCAGCTCGCGCAATCGCTCGGCAGCGCCGGTCTCGCCGATGCACGTCCGGCGATCTGGGCGGTGATGGCGGTGTTCGCCGCCCTGTCGGTCTGGCTGTTCCATCGCGCCGGGCGCGATCCGGGCCGCAATCCGATCGATCCGCTCCTGTCCCTGCTGGAGCGCCTGCGCCCGCCGACGAAGCGACGCGCGGCCGGCGCGGGAGCCGCATCCTGATCGTCCGCCGCTATCTTTCGGGTTTGTTTCTGGTTCGCGTCGCCGGCACGCTGCTGGCGTTGACGGCGATCCTGCAACTGCTCGATCTGCTGGATCAGGCCAGCGCCATCGTGTCGCATCGCGGTGTCGGTGCGATCGGCCACTACGTGCTGCTGCGCTTCCCGTCCCTGCTGGCCGGCACCGTGCCGCTCGGCGTGCTGGCCGGGGCGATGCTGTGCTTCAATCGCCTCGCTTCCGGCTCGGAGATGGTCGCCCTGCGCGCCACCGGCACCAGCCTCGCCCGGATCGTCCGCACCCTTTTCCCCGCCTGCGTGTCGATCGCCGCGATCCAGCTCCTGTTGCAGGCGGAGCTGGCGCCGCGCACCGAGCGCGCGCTCTCGAACTGGTGGGCCCGCACCAGCCCGCCCGAAGCGGTTCCGCACGACGAGTCGCTCTGGTTCCGCTACGGCAATCAGGTGGTGTCGTTGGGCAGCGTGTCGGCGGACGGACACGAGATCGACCGGCTGATGATCGTGCACCGCACGCCGGAGGGCGATCTGCTGGACCGGATCGACGCCGGGAGCGCAGGCTTCGAGAACGGGCGCTGGACGCTGCGGGACGTGTCGGTCGCGCGTCCGGACGGGCGGGACGCCGAGCACGCCGCCGCCCGCCCGTGGCCGGACGCGCCCTCGCCCGCCAACATGATCGACGTGGCCCGTCCGGTGATCACGCAGACGCCCGGCCGGCTGATCCGCATTCTCCACGATCGCTGGGCCAGTCCGCACGGGCCGCTCGCCGCCTGGACCGCGCTCGACAGCCTCCTGGTCGCGCTTGTCGATCCGCTGATCATGGTGCTGCTGGCGGCCCCCCTGCTTCTCGCTCCCCCCCGCGCGGGTGGAAACGGCCCGCAGATGCTGCGCGTGGTGGCGCTGGGCCTCGGCTATCTCGGCTTGTCCGGCCTTCTGGCCGCGATGGGCGACAGTGGCGCACTGCCGCCTCTGCTGGCGACCACGGCCTCGCCCCTCTTGTTCGGCGGCTTCGCCGTCGCCACCGTTCTGCAAGCGGATGCGGGCGGCTGACAGCCATTCGCGCCGGACTTGTTACAACTGATTGACATGCGGAGGGCTCTGCCGCACGCATGGCGGCGTTCGGAAGGGGTGTCGATGTACAAGCGCTGGAGGACGGACGGGCAGAGTTTCGATCTGGGCCGCATGACCCTGCGCCAGCTCGTGTCCGCCTATGGCAGCCACCCGGCGGTGCATCTCTATCTGGCCGGCGCCGCGATCGCCGGTTTCGTCGCGATCCGGGACGCCGCCGGCGTCTGGGCGCCGCTGCGCGGGGCGATTGGCACGATCCTGATCTATCCGGTGGCGTGGTATCTGATCCACCGCTTCATCCTGCACAGCCAGTTCCTGTATCGCTCGCCGCTGACGGCCGCCCTCTGGAAGCGCATCCATTTCGACCATCACCAGGATCCGTACCGGATGGACGTGCTGTTCGGCGCGCCCGTCACCACCATCCCGACCATTCTCGCCATCACCTTGCCGCTGGGCTGGCTGATCGGTCCCGGCCTCCCCGGCGCCGCTGCCGCTGCCGGGACCGGCCTGTTGATCACCTGCCTCTACGAGTTCTGCCACTGCATCCAGCATCTGAATTTCAAGCCGCGCTCGCGTCTGCTGCGCCGGATGAAGGAACTGCATCTCGCACATCATTTCCATGACGAGGACGGGAATTACGGCATCACTTCCTTCGTGGTGGACCGGCTGTTCGGCACTTACTACAGCAGCGCCAAGGCGCGCCGCCGCTCGCCGCACGTGTTCAATCTCGGCTACGACGTGCCGAAATCGCGCCTGTTTCCCTGGGTGGCGCGCCTGTCCGGCGGCCCGCCGCGCGACCGGCCGATGAGGCCCGCGGAACGATCCTGACCGCATGACCACCGCGATCGTTCTGGCCGGCAGCCGAGGCGGCGTGCCGGACGCGATGGCCGTCGCGGCCGGGCTGTCGCACAAGGCGCTGCTGCCCGTCGGCGGCGAACCGATGCTGTGCCGCGTGCTGCGTGCCGTGCGCGGCTGCGCCGGCATCGAGCGGATCGTGGTCTGCGCCGACGGGGCGAAAGCCTTGCTGGCCGCCTGCCCCGGCAACGACGACGTGCTGGGCCGGCCGCAATCGCCCTCACCCAGCCTCAGCGTCGCCGCCATGCTGGCGGAGTTCGGTGCGCCCTTGCTGATCACCACCGCCGATCACGCTCTGCTCACCCCGGCGATGCTGGAGCATCTGCTTCGGCACGCTCCTCCGGAGGCCGACGTGGTGGCCGGTGTGGCGACGGACGCGGTGGTGATGGCGGCGTTTCCGGACACGAGACGCACCTGGCTGCGGTTCCGCGACGGGCGGGTGAGTGGTTGCAACCTGTTCCTGCTGCAGACCGGTCGCGCGGACGGGGTGCTCCGCTTCTGGCGGCGCGTGGAGGAATCCCGCAAGCAGCCTGCCCGGATCGCGCGGCTGATCGGGCTCCGGGCGCTGATTCTCTACGCTACCGGGTTCGGCACCCTGCCCGCCCTGCTGCGTGTGCTGGGGCGTCGCGTCGGCGCCAGGCTGGCCGTCGTGCCCCTGCCGTTCGCCGATGCCGCGATCGACGTGGACAAGCCGGAGGATCTGGTTCTGGTGCGGCGGATCGTGGCGGAACGCGCCGGGGGATAGGGAAAAGAGCCTTCCGGAACTGCCGGTAGACCGAGCTCCACTTGCCGAAGTGATCGTGCAGGTCGCGCCAGGCCGGGCCCGTCCGTGCAATCCAGAATACCCCGTCCAGCACCAGGCGATGATCCCGTGGCCGTCGGCCGCGCCGCGGACCGGTCTCAACCACGAAAGGCGCGAAAAACGCCCACTCCTGATCAGACATCAAATCCCGAACCACCGACGCTCCTCTCAAAGAGCAGGGTTGAATCACCCCTCACGCGATTTGGGAATCCACTTCGTCAACAGAACCTAGGTTGCATCCTCGCCGTACCAGCGCCTTCGCGAACGCGACTCCGAGACCGCTCGAGGCGCCCGTCACGAGGGCCCAGCGAGGCTTGGCATGCGCATGATCTGCAGGACCCGTGTGCGTGACTTTCATCGCAGCGCTCAAGCCGCTGCGGAACGCACCGACTTCGGCATGTAGCGACGAAGAACGGACGCCAGAATGCGATCGACGGTGCGGTCCGGAAGCATCCGCATGAAGCCGATCATCGAAGCCTCGCGCCCGACGCCATAGCGGGTCCGAGGCTTACGGGCTGTTATCGCCTTGGCGACGACGTCTGCGGCGGCATCGGCAGACAAGCCGTTCGCGTCTGCTTCGGCGGCCTGTGAGACGACGGCGTGTACCAAGTCGCCATAGCGCGCCTGCTGCTCGGGCGTCATCGTCGACGCCACCTTGTTCGCGGTCGCAATCGCTCTCCCTGAGATCTTCGTCTTGATCGCGCCAGGCTCGACCACGACGACTTCGACGCCGAGCGGCACCATCTCGCGTCGTAGGGAGTCGCTCAGCGCTTCGAGGGCGAACTTCGCCCCGCCGTAGGGACCATAGGTCGCCATCGCGATCGTTCCGCCAACGGAGCTGATGTTGATGATCCGCCCCTTGGTGCGAATCAAAGGCGGCAGGAGTTTCTGAATGACGGCGATGTGCCCGAAATAGTTGACGTCGAAGAGGCGCCGCCACGCATCGAGAGGAAACACCTCTACGGGCGCGTTTGCGCCGATGCCGGCATTGTTGACGAGCGCTCGGAGCGCCCTGCCTTCCGGATCGCGAACGACCCGGTCCGCCAACGCTTGAACGTGGTCTGCTTCCGTGATGTCGAGGATGATCGGTTCGATACCGGGTCCGCGAATCGCGTCAGCGTCCTCATCACGGCGCACGCCGGCAAGCACGTGGAAGCCGAGACTAGCCATCTTCCGCGCGCTCGCGGCTCCGATGCCGCTCGACGCTCCGGTGACCACAACCAGTTCACCCACGCCCGATACCGATGCATTCATGACTTCACCCAATGATGTTTGTCTGATCGCTCTTTTATTGAACACGGTTCTAGCTTATTGCCCGCCAAAGCGCCTCGAACCCAGCAACGATGCATCGATCACTCTGGTCGGGTTGTTGTCGAACGTAATCGATCGTCGCGTCGACGAAGCTGAGCACCAGTGCCGCGACGAACATCAAAGGCACGTCTCGCATCGAGCCCTTCTTCCGACTTCGATCAAGCAGCCGCTCGATATCGGCGTAGGGCTCGCTAGCGATGCGACGGCTTTCAGCCGTCACATCGTCGGACACGCCGAGATGTGAAAGCGCGCGGCGCTCCTGCTGGTGCGTCAGCGCCCACCTGACCCAGCCGTTCCAGACCCGTTCGAGTTGCGCACGCTCGGTCGCCGTCGCGTGAGCATCGACGTTTGTGATCTCGGCCATCTGCCGCTTCAACTCGATATAGAGTTGGTTGTGGAGATCGGCCTTCGTCTCGAAGTATGTGAATAAGGCACCGTTCGAGACGCCAGCCTCTTTGGCGATCGCCGCCGTTGGCGCACTGAGACCTTGAGCGGCGATCACCCGGATCGCCGCCTCCAAGATCGCATTCCGCTTTTCGTCGCTTCTGGGCCTCGCCATCACTCGTCCTCGCGCCAAGCCTATTGGAGAGCGACTGCTCCGTCAATCATAATGTATCGTGCTTCGCTTTCCACCAGCTCGGGTTCGACCTTGATGCCCGCTGGCCTTCGTCAAGATTGGCGACAGCGTTGCGAAGCGCCCGCCGCGTTCCCCTGGACACTGGCAGGGGTGTGGGACGTGATGCTGGCGGCACTAAACGATAGCGGTGCGGGCCAGGACAGCCTGCAGATGATCGATTCAACCATCGTGCGCGCCCACCAGCACGCCGCCGGCGCTCAAAAAAAAGCGTCAGGCCCTTAAGACGAAGGTCTTGGGCGCTCTCGAGGTGGCCTCCCGACCAAGGTCCATCTGAGGACCAACGGTCTGGGCTTGCCCGTCGCCGTTGTGCTGACCGGCGGCGAGGTCGGCGACATCAAAGGCTACGCACCGGTATGGCCGAGCCCAACGTCCTGCTCGCGGACAAGGGCTACGACGCCAACGCCATCCTAGCCGATCTCGACGCGAGGGGCGTCGCTGCCGTCATCCCGAACAAGCGCAAAAACCAACGCCCCATCGACGCCACCTCTACGCGCTCAGAAACCTCGTCGAACGCTGCTTCTCGAAGCTCAAGCACAGCCGCCGACTGGCAGCCCGATACGACAAAACCGCCAACAGCTTCCTCGGCTTCATCCTCGTCGCCTCAACCCGCCTGTGGATCAGGCACTTCGTCAACAGAACCTAGTATAAAGCTAAACGGACGAAAGTTCTTTGGTTCTTTCTTTCAAGAAAGAACACCTTCTTATCTCAGTCACCGTCCACAGCAGTCGCGCTCACGCGCGTCGCGGTGATCCGGGCCGTGCACACCCCGCCCGGCACCGGCTCGCCGGTATCGTGCCGCCGATGATGCGGCGGCGTCGCCTCCTGCGCGATGAGCTGGCCACCGACGATACGACCGGCGACCGTGCGGGTGCCGTCCGTGCTGGCCATGCTGAATCGGCCGGCGGTGTCCAGGCTGCCGCCGAGGGCGCGTCGCTGCTTGTGCGTGCGCAGGCGGATGGTGCTGCCGGACACGTCGAAGCCGATCGCGTCGGGCAGACCGCATTCGGGACCGGCCATGTCCGGCACGCGCTGCCCCTGATAAATGCCGTCGAGCGAGCCGGGCACCACCGCGACCAGCGGCGCCGACGCGGGTGCGACCGGCGCCGGAGCGTCGGCTTGTGCGGCGCATCCGGCCAGAAGCAGCACGGGCAGCAGGCGAAACGTTGCACGGTTCATGGCACCAGCTCCGGCGAGGATGATCGGGCGGAATGGGCACGCACGCAGCGCCGCGCCGCCAGTCCGAACAGAACGAAACCGACCGCCGAGGCGATCACCGTCGCCGTCGCGGCACCGATCCCGCCGAAACGGGGCAGCAGCACCGCCAGCGCCGCCAGCAGAACGAGTCCGGACACGGCGCGCAGAACCAGCGTGCGTGTCGCCTGCCCCATCGCCATCAGCACCGGCTCGAACGCCACCCCGGCGAGGTCGATCGCCGCCGCGATGGCCAACAGCCGCAGCAGCGGGAACGCATCGAGATGGGCCGCGCCGCCCAGCAGCAGCAAACCGTAGCGCCCGAACAGGAGCACCAGCGCGAGACCGCCCGCCGCCGCGATCGCCAGACGCGACACCCGGCGCAGCAGAAGATGTGGATCGGCCGCGCCGCCGGGCGAACCGGACGCACTGCTCCGCGCGGCCTCGGCGAAGATCGCCCGGGCCGCCATGTCGGACACGCGCACGATCGCCTGGCTGAGCTGCGACGCGAGACGGTAATTGCCGGCCACGACCGGGCCGGACAGCAGCCCAACCAGAAGAACGGCAACCTGACGCGCCCCGGCCTCCAGGGTCAGCGCCATATTGGTGGTCCAGGTGAAGCGCCAGAGGTCGGGGTTCTCGCGCGGCGCCCGCACCAGATCATCCCGCCGCGGCAGCCGCACCAGCGCGCCCCCGGTGCGCCGCGCCGCGATCCAGTACGCCATGGCCGTGGCGATCTCGGCCACGCCCCAGGCCAGCAGGAAGCCGAACACGCTCGGTCCGGCCGCCACCGCCGCGAGCGCGCCCACGAAGCGCATGATCGGCGTGGTCGCATCCGCCACGGCGCCCAGACGGAACCGGTCCAGCAGACGCAGCACGCCCACCGCCGTGGACCGGACCGACAACAGCATGGTGGCGCAGAACAGCAGCGCCATCCGGGACAGCTCCGGCGACCATCCCAGGCGAGGCCCCATCAGGGTCACGCCGACCCAGGCCAGGACGCAGCCGGCGACGGCGGCGGCGATGTCGATGGAGACGCAGAACGCGATCAGCCGCGACAACGGCCCCTCGCCGCCCGCGCCGAGGCGCTGCGCCCCGAACCGCACCACGATCTGCCAGGACTGGAAGCCGACGAAAGCGGCGATCGCCTGCGCCGTGCCGAGCACGAGGGTGAACTGGCCGAACTGTTCCGGCCCCAGCCGTCGGGCCGCCAGCGCCAGGTAGACCAGGCTGAGCACGGCGCCGACGCCCTTGCCGGCCAGAAGCCAGCCCAGATTGCGCAGGATCGGCGCCACCGTGCCGCTTGTTCCGTGGGGAGCCAATTCTTTCTACATACGGGCGGAGATGAACATCGCCTTTCTTTATATCGCCGAGGCTTACCAGTGCTACCACGGGGCGGCGATCGCTCTGGCGCTGGCGTCGCGCCCGGGCGTTCGGGTGCGCAGCTTCCACAACGATCCCGAAACGCCTTCGGTGCTGGAGCGGATCGGGCGGGCCTACGGGGTTGAGGGCGGCGCGTCCGAGCGGCTTCGCGTCCGTCCGGCGACGCGGGCGTTGCAGCGCATCCGGCGTCTCGGCATGCAGAAGACGCTCTGCATGTTCGACAACCGCGCCCTTCTGAACAACTTCGACGCCATCGTGGCGGTGGAGGATACGGTGGCGCTGGCCCGTCGCGTCGGCATCACCCGGCCGAAGCTGATCTATTATCCGCACGGCTACGGCGACCGCGCGCGCGGCTTCGCGGGCCCGGTGCGACGCTTCGACCATGTGCTTCTGTCCGGGCCGCGCATCGCCGAGCGGATGCTGGCGGAGCGGCTGGTGCGGCCGGACAATCATTCCGTGGTCGGGCCGGTGAAGCTGGAAACCGGCGAGCGGCTGGGCGCGCATGCAAAACTGTCATTGGGCGGCGGGCGTCCGGTGGTGCTCTACAACGCGCACAAGGCGCCGGGCCTGAGCTCCTGGGACCGGTTCATCGAGCCGATGCTGGCGGCGTTCGCGTCGCAGGACCGGTTCGCGCTCGTGGTGGCGCCGCACATCAAGATGTTCCGCCGTCGTTCGGCGGAAACGCGCGCGGCCTGGACGGCGCGCGGCGACGGCAACATCCTGGTGGATGTGGGGTCGGAGAGGCTGCTGGACATGAGCTACACGAGTGCCGCCGACATCTATGTCGGCGATGTCAGCAGCCAGGTGTACGAGTTCCTGGTGCGGCCCCGCCCCTGCGTGTTCCTGAACCCGTCCCGCATCGCGTGGCGGGACGATCCGAGCTTCGCGCACTGGCATCTGGGCGAGGTGGTGGAAGAGCCGGACGCGCTGATGCCGGCGATCGCGCGTGCGCAGGCGCGCCATGGCGAATTCCGCGATCGGCAGATCGCCCAGGCCGCCGCCTCGCTGGGCACGCTCGACCCCAGCCCGTCGGTTCGGGCGGCCGACGCGATCCTGGCCGCACTGGGCCGGGCATGAGCCTGTTGCGTCCGATGGATCTGTGGCGTTGCGCGATCGTGCGGCAGGATCAGGCGTCGATCTTGCGCGACGGCATCGATCCCGGCCGCACGATCTGGCTGCCGGAGGAGCCGCACGGACGCTTTCTCGCCGATCCGTTCGGTTTGTGGCGCGACGGCGCGCTCTCCGTGTTCGCCGAAGCGTTCGATTATCGCGAGCGCATCGGCCGGATCGAGATGCTGCGCTACGATTCCGCATTCCGGCTCCAGGACCGACGCGTCGTGCTGCGCGAGCCGTGGCATCTGTCCTACCCCGTGGCGTTCGAAGCGGACGGCGAGATCTGGATGCTTCCGGAAGCCTTCTCCAGTGACACGCTGACCCTGTATCGCGCCCGTCGCTTTCCCGACGATTGGGAGCCCGTCTGCACCATTCCGCTCGACGGCGCCGCGATCGACGCGACACCCTGGTTCCAGGATGGGATGTGGTGGCTGTTCTACACCCCGTCGCGACAGAAGAGCGCGCGCCGCTCGCATCTGCATCTGGCCTCCGCGCCCGCATTGACCGGCCCGTGGCGCCTGCATCCGGCCAACCCCGTGCTGGTGGATCTCGGGGGCGCACGGCCGGGTGGATCCGTATTCCTGCGCGACGGCGTTCCCGTGCTGCCGGTGCAGGATTGCCGCGGGACGTATGGCCGCGCCATTCGCGGTCTGGAGATCACAAGGCTGGATAGGAGCGGTTTCGTCGCGCACCACACTGAAACGCTCGAGGCACCGGGCTGGATGGCGCCGTGCACGGACGGGCTGCACACGCTGTCCGCTGCGGGGCCGGTGTCGCTGATTGACGTCAAACGGATGGATGCGTCCTTGCACGGAAAGTGGTCGCGCCTGGATGGCGTGATTCGACAAAGGTTGCGTGCGGGCCAATGAGGATCGGTTTCCTCTACAATCACGACGCGACGCATCAGGTACCGCATACGGTTCCGATCGCCGCTTCACTCGCCCGTCGCGGCGAGGCGGTGGAGATCCTCTGCTCGACTCCAGAACAACGCGCGGTGGCCGAACGCCTGCTTCCGGATCCGTCGGCGGTGCGCTTCACCATGCTCGACGTCGGACCGCTGGCGAACGGGCTCGATCGTGTGCTGCGCCATGTGGTGCCGTTTCGGCGTCTGGCGATCCTGCGCGAGAATGTCGGCAGTTTCGCGAAGCTGGATGCGCTCGTGGTGCCGGAAATCACCTCCACGAGGCTGCGTGACCGGCCTGAACTGTCCGGGATGAAGCTGATCTATGTGCCGCATGGCGCCGGCGACGGCGCGGCCGGCTTCCTGCCTGCCACGCGCCGGTTCGATCTGGTGCTGCTGTCAGGCGAGAAGGTGCGTGACAGGATGCTTGAAGCGCGACTGGTCACAAAGGAGAACTCCGCGATCGTCGGCTATCCGAAATTCGATCTGTTGGACGCACCGGCGCCACGTCTGTTCGACAATGACAAGCCGACGGTGCTGTACAATCCGCATTTCAACCCGCATCTCTCGTCCTGGTATCGGTTCGGCCAGGACGTCCTGCGCTGGTTCGCGTCGCAGGAGCACTTCAATCTGGTGTTCGCACCGCATGTGATGCTGTTCAAGCGAACGGTGCAGATTTCCCCGATCCATAAGCGCGCCGCATGGCGTCCGGGCATCCCACGCGAAGCGATGGGACGGCCGAACATTCTGCTCGATACGGGCAGCGACCGGTCGATCGACATGAGCTATGTCCGTGGCGCCGACATCTATCTCGGCGACGTTTCCAGCCAGATCTACGAATGGATTCGAAAGCCGCGCCCAGCAATCTTCTTCGATACGCATCGCCCGGACGCGAGCCGCGCGGCGGACTACGCGCACTGGGCGCTGGGCCGCGTGCTGCGGGACCCGTCCGAACTGCCGGCAGCACTCGAGCAGGCCATGGCCGCGCCGCACGACATGGACGCCGCGCAGAACGACGCCGTCCGGCACACATTCTCGACGGAAGCGACCGGCGCGGGCGATCGTGCAGCGGATGCGATCCTGCGTTTCCTGAAAGCAAGCCCGTGAACGATCGGCATCGCGACAAGATGGCGTTCGATGCGGTGCTGATTGCAGGCGCGTTGTTGCTGCTGGTTCTTCTGGCAGGACCGGTCCTGACGATCCCGCTGCATATTCCGATCAACTACAACGAAGGCTGGAACGCGGGTTTCGATACGCGCGCGGTGTTTGCGAACAAGGGGCCACTTTATCCAGGCCCGGACACGTTCGTTTTCAACAACTACCCGCCGCTCGGTTTTCTGCTGGTGGGTGCGGCGGGACGTTTCCTGTTCGGTGGAGAGATGATCCTGGCGGGGCGGGTGATCGCGCTGCTGAGCCTGCTGTGGAGCGCCGTGATGCTCGCGACCTGCATTCGGAGACTGGGCGGCGACGCGCGCGCGGCCTGGGCCGGTGCGCTTCTGCTGCTGCTGATCACAGCGACGTTCTTTCACGGCTACGTGGCGATGGACGACCCGCAATGGCTGGCGCATGCGACCATGCTGACAGGGCTCGCCGTGTTGCTCGGCGCGGATCTGAAGCGGGAGCGGCTGCAGACGGGACGGATCGTTCTGGCCTGCCTGCTCGTGCTTGCTGGGGGATTCATCAAGCACAATCTGGTCGCGCTGCCGATCGCGACGACGCTGTGGCTGTGCTGGCGGCGGCCGCGCGCGGGGCTAGTCTGGATCGGCACGGCGATCACGGGACTGCTGCTTGGCGCCGCAGCGATCGATTGGGTTTACGGGCCGAACGCTTTTACCGACATTCTCCACCACAAACGCATCTTCCGCGTTCACCTGCTGACCCACGCGATCAACCGCTTGGCGCCGTTGCTTCCGGCCTTGCTTCTGATGGCGCTGTTGCTCAGACGCCGGACCGCCGGGCCAGGCGTGATTCTCGCCGCGCTGTTCGTGGTGATCGCGCTTGTGACGGGCACGCTGCAACGCATGGGCGAAGGCGTCTACTACAACGCGCATTTCGAGGCGATGATCGCCGCCTGTTTCGGCGCAGGGCTGGTGCTGGGCGCCTGGAAGAAAGCGGCGCAGACGCGTTTCTCGCCTGCACTCGTCATGATGTTCGCAATGTCTCCCGTGATCGGCGCGGTGCCATGGCATCTGCCGATCGCGTGGCACGCCGTGCGGGACCGCCATGCCGAACAACGCGCCTGGGCCCCGGTGATTGCCGCACTCGCCGCCGCGAAGGGCGATGTCGGCTGCCATTATCTGTCCCTGTGCTACTGGGCGGGAAAGCCGTTCGAGGTTGATCTTTTCAACCTGACCCAGAGCGTGCTGGCGGGCGGTCCGATCGATCGCTTCCACGCCCTGGTCGACGAACGCGCGCTGTCCTTGTTCGAAGATCAGCCGGATTCGTTTCTGCACCAGGATGCGACGCGCAAGCTCGGATACGATCCCATCATGGACAGTTTCCGGCGGACTTACGCAGTGGTGGCACACGGACCGGATGGCATCGTACTGCTGGCACCCACCAGAGCGCCGTCTGAAGAGCAGTCCGCAGCAAGCCGGAAAACAGTTGCGTTCCACGATCCACCGTAGGCTCGCGGTCGTCCATCCGATGTTGACCATGCTGCACTGGGAAAAGCGGTTGCAGGCGGTACATCTGCGCCTCGAACAACATCGGCAACTTCGGCATCTGGATCCTCCAGAGGCCGTCGAATGACATTAGACATATGCCATGAAGCCTGGACCGGAACACTCAGGTCTGGGCATCAACTGCCGGAGCCGATACGCCGGGAAGCAGCCACGATCGGGCCGCCGGCACCTGCCTGCACAAGGACCGCGTCCCGGAGCGCCGCGTTGGCGGGTGCGGGCAGAACGAAGCGGCGGCTCTCGCCCGGAGACCACGATCCTAGCACGTCGAACTCGCGCACAACGTTTCGGTGCGGAAGCGTCCTGCCGCCGTTCTCGCCTCTCTGGATCGGCACGTCGATCACGCGCGGGTCGTAGCGCACCAACAGCACGCGCAGAGGTGTCCCGGCGTCAAGCGTCCCACCCGATACCGTGACCGCGCCGGGCTCGAAGGCGATCGAGGGACCGCCATTGCCGCGATCCTGTCTGGCGACCACGGCAGCAAGCTCTGCGGGGTCGCTGCCGACCAGGTCGGCGCGCCCGTTCACCACCACCTCTGGCGTGAACACGTTGCTCCGTCTCCACGCTGCCGCATACGCGCGCTGCCGTGCTGTGAAGCGCGGATCGCCGAACGTGTCCTTCCAGCCGAGGTCGTCCCAGTACGTGACCTGCCAGGACAGCATCAGCAGGTCTGGCCTGTCGGCCGTCAGGGCCATGACCGCCGCGTTGGCTGGCGGACAGGATGAACAGCCCTGGCTCTGGAACAGCTCCACGACAGTGGGATGGGCGGCATCCGCGGCCCGTGCATCGAGCGGGTCCATGAGAAGCATGGAGATCGCTGCGACGAATGCCGATGATGCAGATCGAAGGAATGCCATGTCCATGACCTCAGAGGCGGCGCTCCGAACCGTGAGACGAGCGAACCTCGTCCGGAGCCGTTGCACGGGTGTCGTATGCTGGGTGATGCGATCGATTGAAGACGAAGCAGGCAAGCTGCCGTAGGTCCGCCAGAGGCAAGCCTCCCCGTTCCGTTCATTCGCGATCGGAGGTTGCGGGATCGGTCGGAGTGCGCCACCCGGCGGACGAGTTCTGCGGCTGATCAGGCGACAAGGCATCCTTCGACGTTGGAAGATCTGATGCCTTCACGCTGTCTCTCGCGAAATGTGGCAACCACACAGGCAGGGGAGCGGGAACCGATGGCGACATGGCGTTCTCCAGAGAAAGCGACCGTCTGGATTTCGGCGTCAGGCACCCCCCGGTTACACCCGATGACCGTTTTTTCTTGTCATGCGACGCATGGATGGCTCTGACCATTCGCCTGGCGCGACATAGTCCGTTTTCCGCAACGCTCGCCGGCATGCCGCTCGTGCGGACGAATGTCGGCGTTCGACCAGGACGGCTGCCGGAGTGGCGAAAACATCTTTCAACCCAGACTGTAACCGATCGGTCTTTGGTCCCGAAAAGCGTCTTCGGACACACCGAGCCGTCCGAACGGAGCACGCCCATGCCGAACCACACCAGACGCACCTTCGCCGCCGCAAGCGGCGCCGCGCTGATCGCCTGCCTGTTCATCCGCAATGGACATGCGGACGCCGGAACCGCGCCGGAATCCTTTCCGTTTCGGCGCAGCGACGCCGAATGGCGCAAGATGCTGTCGCCGGCGGCCTACGACGTGCTGCGGAACCAGGGGACAGAGATGCCCTGGAGCTCTCCGCTCCTGCACGTGTCGACGCCGGGTCGTTTCACCTGCGCCGGCTGCGCGCAGAAGCTGTTCGACACCGCCACCAAGTTCGACAGCGGAACGGGTTGGCCGTCCTTCTGGGCGCCGTTGCCGCATGCGGTGCTGACAAGCGCTGACGAGAGTCTACTGATGTCGCGCACCGAGGTGCACTGCGCGAACTGCGGAGGCCATCTCGGCCACGTCTTCGACGACGGGCCTCGGCCGACCGGTCTCCGCTACTGCATGAACGGCGTCGCCATGAATTTCATCAGAGCCTGAGGAAGACCGCTGCGATGCAGCGCGGGTTTCGACCGGGCGGCGCATCTGAGCCACCACTCCGACGCGAAAATCGTCGATGGCTGTAACCTTCTCGCCAGATCGAACGAACGTGTTGTCAGTCTAGGAGGACAACACATGACCCTTTCCAGATTACGGTTCCTATTTTCCTTCCGGTCAGCCCTTACGGCGGCTACTGCGATCGGTTTGACCGCCGGTTCAGCGGTCGCCGACGACGCGGCGCTGCCGATCACGCGACACGTGGTCTATGTCACGTCGAACAACCCGCAGGCGAACAGAAACGGCGTCTTTGCCTACGGCATCGCCGCCGACGGCAGCCTGAGCCAGATCAAGGGCTCGCCGTTCGCGACAGGCGGCACTGGCTTCGTCGACCCTTCCTTCTCGCTGGGTCCGTTCGACAACGACCAGCAACTGGTGCTCAGCCGGAACCAGGACACCTTGTTCACGGTCAATCCGGGCTCGAACACCCTGACGGCGTTTCATGTTTCGCCGAATGGCAGCCTGTCCAACCTGCTGGGCTGGCCGACACCTTCCGGCGGCAGCACGCCGATCTCGATCGGCCGGGTCGGCCATCGCCTGATCGTCCTGAACAGCAGCGAGGATCCTGCGCAGGCGAAGACCGCTGGTGCACCGAACGCGCAGACCATCGACGTGCTGCCGGGCGGTTTCCCGCTACGGCAACCGTTCGACGCCGTGGAACTCCCGGCAGGATCGGATCCCACCCAGGTTCTGTCCACCGATACCGGCCGTTTCCTGTTCGGCACCGGCTTCCCGGCCGGCGGCAGCATCGCCGCGTTCGAGCGCAACGCGAATGGATCGATCTCCTTCACGGACGACGTGCAGCCGCCGGTTGTCGACGGAACCCAGGCACTGGCGCTCGGACTTTGGGCGCACCCGACCCAGCCCTATCTTTATGCCGGACTGGTCAACGTCAACCGTGTCGGCGTCTACCGTTGGAACCGTGCCGGCAAGCTGAGCCTCGTCACCACCGTTGCCGATACCGGAGCGGGCCTCTGCTGGCTGCGGGTGTCGCCGGACGGGAGGTGGCTGTTCACATCCAACACCGGAGACGATTCGGTTTCGGTGTTCAGCCTTGTCGATCCCGCGAAACCCGTCGAGGTGTCGCGCGCCGTCGATGCCGGTGCCGGCGGCTATTTCCAGATCGGTCTGTCGCCGGACCAGCGCCACCTGTATGCGCTGGAGGAGGAGGCCTCCACCGCCTCCGAGGGCAAGAGCAATAAGATCCACGTATTCGACTTCGATCCCGACACCGGACGGCTCACCGCCCAACCGGCGAAGACGGTCACGCTTCCGGTCGCCGCCGACACCCGGCCGTTTGGGCTGATCGTGCGCTGAACCGCCCTGTGCCGCCGCCGCGTCACCGTGGCGGCGGCATGGAGCAACGATGCGGCAGGATCTGCTTCCTCACCGCGTAACCGAACCATCGCCCGGCGAGCCGGATAAGCCCAGAAGGCGGAAAATTCCGTTGCGGAGCGTGAGGCGACGCATCGGAAACGCCTCAGTTTGCTGAAGCGGGACGCTGGCCTCGTACCACGCGACCAGCCGATCGCCAGAGTTAGTGCCCCCTTCGGCCCCGGAGACAGGGCTGCGAACTCCGGCGTGGATGCTGTCCAGCATCTCTTCGACGGCGGGACTATCGGTTGCCGCCAGATCCTGGAACACCAGATATCAGGCGTTCACTTCTGGGCAGACCGCGCGCTCTCGGCTCGAAGCAACCCCTCCCGAACGGCGAACGGACCTGTCGAGGCGATCATCGTCATCGGTCACGACCACGTGGCACGCTGGGATGGTCAGCTGCCAAGCCAGCGTTCCGTCGAACATTGGAGGTGGTGTCGCATCGCCGCCTGCGCGCGCAAAGGATCTCCGGCTTCCAGCCCGGCGACGATGGCTTCGTGCTCCGACAGCGCCGCGCTCCACGTCAGTCCGCTTTCGAACTCGCGGCTCAGCCGCACCAGAATCGCGCCCTTCCGCTCGTCGAACAGCGATCCGACCAGCCTGGACACGACACTGTTGCCAGACAACGACGCCAGCAACACGTGGAACTCCCGGTCCTGTTGCAGCGGCACCTGTCCCGCTTCGATGGTGTCGCGCATCGACCCGAGAAGCGTCTGCAGTGCATCGAGATCGGTCTTCGCCAGCCGCGCGCAGGCCAGCACGACCCCGCCGCCCTCCAGGATCATCCGGGTCTGCATGATCTCGCTCGGGCTGTCGCCGAGAACGGCGTCGACGCCCTCCGTGCCGGACCTCGGTGCCGTGACATAGATGCCCGATCCCATGCGGACCTCCACACTGCCGTCGATTTCCAGCGCGATGAGCGCTTCCCGCAGCGAAGGTCGGGACACGCCCAGCATCTGCGCAAGTTCGCGCTCACCCGGCAGACGTGAGCCGGGCTGGAATTGGCCAGACAGGATGACTGCACGGATCCTGTCCGCCACGATCTGATAAAGCCGCCTCGTCTCAATTGGCCTGATCAGTTCCGTCATTTTATCTCCATTCTCGCCGATATTCTGCCCGTCCACGTCTTTAAGACCGTGGCTGCGGTTGACTGGTCAGGCCAGGTGCTCCTAAATCGGATGATAAGCTGGTCAGACCAGCAAGCGCCATGGGTGATCGACACACCCACACAACGAGGCGTCACGGAGGAACGGCTGTGATCGAACAGGCCAGACACGTTGAACCGGTCGTTACCGCAGGCGCGCAGGCACCGCTCCTGCGTTTGACCGGCATCACCAAGCGTTTCCCCGGCGTGATCGCCCTGGCCTCGGTCGATTTCGAGGTGCGTCGCGGCGAGGTGCACGCCCTGTGCGGCGAAAACGGCGCCGGCAAGTCCACGCTGATGAAGATCGTCAGCGGCGTGCAACGGCCCGACGAAGGCTCGATCTTTTTGAAGAACGAGGAACGGCATTTCGCATCGACGCTGGAGGCCGAGGCGGCTGGCATCGCCATCATCCACCAGGAACTCAATCTGATCCCGCATCTCGACGTCGCCGAAAACATCTTTCTCGCCCGCGAGCCTCGACGCGGTCCTTTCGTCGACCGGCGCCGGATGGTGGCCGAGGCGCGCAGACTTCTCGATCGGCTTGGCGTGCAGATCGACCCGACGGCGCCCGTGCGCCGCTTGTCGGTCGCCCAGCAGCAGATGGTGGAGATCGCCAAGGCTCTTTCTCTCAACGCGGAAGTGCTGATCATGGACGAGCCCACCTCGTCTTTGACGGAAACGGAAACCGCGCTTCTGTTCAGGGTGATCCAGGATTTGCGCTGCGACGGCGTCGGCATCGTCTACATCTCGCACCGGCTGGACGAGATGGCCGAGATCGTCGATCGCGTCACGGTTTTGCGCGACGGCCGCACGGTCGGCACCGCCGATTTCGCCGAAACCAGCGTCGACGCCATCGTCGCGCTGATGGTCGGCCGCTCGCTGGACGAGAAATTCCCGCCGCCCACGCGCCGACCCAGCCTGGATGTGTTGTTCGAGGCAACGAGTCTGTGCCGGAAAAACACGTTCCACGACATCAGCTTCACCCTCCGACGGGGCGAGATTCTGGGCTTTGCCGGCCTGATCGGCGCCGGACGGACCGAGGTGGCGCGGGCCATCTTCGGCGCCGATCCGCTCGATTCCGGCAGTTTGCATTTCGAAGGGCGCACGCTCGCGATCGACAATCCTGCCGATGCCATCCGCAACGGCATCGCCTATCTGTCCGAGGACAGGAAGGCCCAGGGGCTGGCGATCAAGATGTCGGTCGCGACCAACATGACGCTGGCCAACACGGAGGCCGTATCTTCCCGCCTGGGCCTGCTGAACCATGCGCGCGAGGAAGAGGTCGCACACCGATACATCGACCTGCTCGGCATCCGTACGCCGCATGCCGCGCAGCAGGTCCGGCTGTTGTCGGGCGGCAACCAGCAGAAGATCATCATCGGCAAGTGGTTGTTCCGCGGCTCACGTCTGATGTTCTTCGACGAGCCGACGCGCGGCATCGATGTCGGCGCGCGGTTCGCGATCTATCGCATCATGGACGAGCTCGCGGCCCAGGGCGTGGGCGTTGTCCTCATCAGCTCCGACCTCCCCGAGATTCTGGGCATGTCGGATCGCGTGGCCGTTTTCCATGGCGGACGCATCGCCACGGTTCTGGAAACAGCTCGCACCAGCCAGGAAGAAATCATGCACTACGCTTCGGGACGCCCAAGCGCGTCGGCGGCGTCCTCGCATCAGCGATCCGAGCACGGGGCTTCGGCATGAACGGCATCCTTTCGACACGCCTCGGACAGGAGGAGCGTGATGCGAGCGACGTGAGTTCTCCTTCGGACTCCCCGGCGCCACGGCTCGCTTCCACGGAGCGCAGGCGGGAGATGATCCAGAAATTCGCCGCCTTCGGCGGATTGATGATCCTGGTGATCGCGTTCTCGCTGACCAGTCGCTCGTTCATGTCGGTGGACAACGCCCTCACGGTTTCCCTGCAGGTCACGTCGATCGGGATTCTCGGCGTCGGCATGACGTGCGTGATCATTACCGGCGGCATCGATCTCTCCGTGGGCTCCATCCTGGCGCTGAGCGGCGTGATCGCCGCACTGGCGGTTCAGGGGGGCATGCCGGTCTGGCTCGGCATGCTGCTCGGCATTTTTGCAGGCGCGTTCTGCGGTGTGCTCAACGGGCTGGTCGTGACGAGGCTGCGTCTGCCTCCCTTCATCGCCACGCTGGGCATGATGATGGTCGCCCGCGGCCTCGCTTTGCAGATCACCGGCGCCCGGGCCGTGTCCGGTCTCGGCCAGGGCTTCGGGGTGCTGGGCAACGGGTCGCTGTTCCGGGTCGAGAGCATCGGTTCCGACGGGTTCCCGACGGTGTCGTTCCCCGGCATTCCGTATCCCGTGGTGATCATGGTCGTGCTGATGATCCTGGTGTCGCTGATGCTGACGCGCACCGTGCTCGGCCGCCACATCTACGCCGTCGGTTCGAACGCCGAAGCCGCGCGCCTGTCCGGGGTGAACGTGCGCCGCATCACGCTCTTCACCTATGTGCTTTCGGGGACGCTGGCCGGCCTGACCGGCTGCATCCTCATGTCGCGCCTGGTAACGGGACAGCCCAACGAAGGCATCGCCTACGAGCTCGATGCGGTCGCCGGCGCGGTGATCGGCGGCACGTCGCTGATGGGCGGCATCGGCACCATCTCGGGCACGGCGATCGGCTCCTTCATCATCGGAATCCTGCGCAACGGACTGAACATGAATGGCGTGTCGTCCTTCACGCAGCAGATCATCATCGGCCTCGTGATCCTGTTCACCGTCTGGATCGATCAGCTTCGCAACCGCCGTTGACCACGACGATCCGGAACAAACCGGACCGCATCCCGGGAACGAGGAAACATCCATGAAGAATACGACGAGAACGTGGAAGAGACTCCTACTCGGCGCGACCGCCGCGGCCGGTCTCGCGGCAGCCTCCACGCCCGGTTTGGCGGCGGACAAGGAGATCGCCGTGATCGTCAAGACCACGGACTCGAACTACTGGCAGAACGTGCAGAAAGGCGTGCAGTCCGCCCTGACCGGCGTCAGCGGCTATCGGATGACGTTCCAGGGCCCTGCCTCCGAATCCGCCGTCGCCGACGAAGTCAACATGGTGCAGAACGCCGTGAACCGTCACGTGGCGGGCATCGTGCTGGCCCCGTCCGATCCCGATGCGCTGATTCCGCCCGTGAAGGCCGCATGGGAAGCGCATATCCCGGTGATCATCATCGACTCGCCGCTCGGCGCGGGCGGTGCGCGCTACTACCAGTCCCTGCTGACCACCGATAACCGCAAGGCGGGCGCACTCTGCGCGCAGGCGCTCATCGACAAGGCCGGACAAACCGGCGAAGTGGCGGTGATGTCCTATGTCGCCGGCGTCGGGTCCGAGATCGGACGCGTGGGTGGTTTCCTCGACTATCTGAAGTCCCACTCCAAGATGACCGTGGTGGGCCCGTACTACTCGCAGTCCCAGATGGCGACGGCGCTGAACCAGACCACCGACGTCCTCACCGCACACCCGCATCTGGTCGGCCTGTTCGGCGCGAACGAGCCGACGGCGATCGGCATGGCCCGTGCGCTGAAGCAGTCCGGACGGACGGGCATCGTCGCCGTCGGCTTCGACGGCAACGAGGATCTTCAGAACTTCATCAAAGACGGAACGCTGCAGGCGATCGCCGTACAGGGTTCCTACCAGATGGGCGAACGCGGCCTGAAGACGGTGCTGCAGGTTCTGGATCACCAGAAGGTGCCGAAGCAGATCGATACCGGCGTGGTGCTGGTCACCAAGGCCAATATCGATTCTCCCGAAGCCAAGAACGTTCTGTACTGAGCCGCCCTCCCCCGCCGTCATGAAAAGGCAGTCCCGAGTATGAACGTATCGGATCGGCGAATACTCCCGCGCGGCGGGGTCAGCGTGAGCCTGCTGGGCCTCGGCTGCGCGCAGATGGGCGGACTATATCGCGAGGTTCCGCTCTCGGACTGCGAGGATCTGTTCTCAACCGCCTGGAACGCGGGGGTGCGCTACTTCGATACTGCACCCTATTACGGATACACGCGTTCCGAGCGCCGCCTCGGCGTTCTGGCCGAAGGGCGAGACGGAGACGGCTTCGTTCTCAGTACGAAAGTCGGGCGGCTGATGCTGCCCGACGCGTCGGTCGGGGAGATCGAAGGCGAATGGGTACGGCCGCTGCCGTTCCGGCCGACCTACGACTACACCCATGACGGGATTCTACGTTCCTTCGAGGCCAGCCAGCAGCGGCTTGGCATGCTGCGTGCCGATATCGTCTATGTTCACGATATCGGCCGCCTGACGCACGGCGAACGGCATGACCACTATTGGGAGCAACTGACGAACGGCGGCGGTTTCGCGGCGCTGGACAGGCTTCGTTCCGAGGGACAGATCGGTGCGATCGGGCTCGGGGTCAACGAGGCGGACGTGGTCGCCGACACGCTGGAGCGTTTCGATCTCGACGCGACCATGCTGGCCGGCCGGTATACGCTTCTTGAACAAAACAGTCTCGATCTTCTGGATCTGTGCGCGCGTCGCGGTGTCGCCATCGTTGCGGCCGGCGTCTTCAACTCCGGCATTCTGGCCGGAAATGCCAAATTCAATTACGGCGACGCGCCTGACGAGATCGTTCAGCGCACCGGACGGCTTCGCCAACTATGCGACGCCTTCGACGTGCCGCTTTCGGCTGCCGCGATCCAGTTCCCGCTGCATCATCCCGCAGTGGCGTCCTGCGTGGTCGGCGCACGCTCCGCGCAGCAGTTCCGCAAAAGCATCGACTGGATGAATGTCGCGATCCCTGATGCGTTCTGGCAGGAGCTGAAGCGAAGCGCGTTGCTGCACGAAGCGGCTCCGGTTCCGGGCGCGGTGCGATGAGCCTGGCACGCATCGATGCGCATCAGCATTTCTGGCGTCTCGATGCGAGGCGCGGAAGCTGGCCGCCGGCGTCGCTGGCGGCCATCCATCGCGACTTTTCGCCCGACGATCTGCGGCCGGCACTCGCCGCCGCCTCCATAGCCGGCACCGTGGCGGTGCAGTCCCTCCCCAGCCTGGACGATACCCGCTTCCTGCTCGATCTTGCCGAGCGCGAAACGATGATCCTGGGCGTGGTGGGCTGGGCGGATCTCAAGGCGCCGGATGCTGCCGTGACGATCGCGGCACTGGCTCGCCACCGGACGCTGCGCGGCCTGCGTCCGATGCTGCAGGATCTGCCGGAACGAGACTGGATCGACGATCCCGCCCTCGATCCGGCCATCGACGCCATGCGCGCGGCCTCGCTCGGTTTCGATGCCCTGGTGCGGCCCGAGCATCTGCCTGCGCTGTTGCGGTTCGCGCAACGCCATCCGGACCTGCCGATCGTGATCGATCACGGCGCCAAGCCGAACATCGCCGCGGGGCTTTCGGCCGGCTGGCGCGACGATCTGGCGCGCCTGGCCGAACGGCCGCAGGTCGAGATCAAGCTGTCCGGCCTGTTCACCGAAGCCGGTGCGGCAACCAACAAGGCTGAAGCCGTTGCGCCCTTCGTTGAAACGCTGCTCGCCCTGTTCGGTCCGGAACGGGTGATCTGGGGCAGCGACTGGCCGGTGCTTCTGCTCGCCGAGGATTACGCCGCCTGGGCGCGGTGCTGCGAGGCACTGGTGCCCGCCTCGGCGCATGAGGCGGTTTTCTCGGCCAATGCGCGACGTTTCTACCGGCTGCCTCCCGTGCAGCCTTCCGATCGGAGTCGATGATGCGTTCCGTTGTGTGCGAGCGGCCGGGCGTGCTGCGGCTGGAAGAACGGCAGCATCCGGGGCGCGCGCCCAACGAGGTGCTCGTGCAGATCAAACGTGTCGGCGTATGCGGCACGGACCTCCATATCTTCAGCGGCAATCAACCCTATCTCGCATATCCACGTGTCATGGGACACGAATTGTCCGGTGTGGTGGTCGAGGCTCCGACGGAAAGCGGGCTCGCTGCCGGAGACGTGGTGTTCGTGATTCCCTACGTCTCGTGCGGGCATTGCAATGCCTGCCGCGCCGGCAAGACCAATTGCTGCCGCAACATCCAGGTGCTGGGCGTGCATCGCGACGGCGGCATGCTGGATTATCTGTCCCTGCCCGGCTCGCTCGTGCGCAAGGCGGACGGCGTGACGCTCGATCAGGCGGCCATGGTGGAGTTCCTGGCCATCGGCGCCCATGCGGCGCGCAGGGCCGCGATCACGCCCGGCCAGACCGCGCTCGTGGTCGGCGCGGGCCCGATCGGACTAGCGACCGCCTTGTTCGCGGCGGAAGCCGGCGCACACGTGGTGATGCTCGACGGGCGCGAGGACCGGCTGGCTTTCGCACGCAGCCATCTTCCGGTCGCCGACACCGTGCTCCTGGGCGGCGACGACGAGGCCACGCTCTCCGCGCTGACCGACGGCGACTTCTTCGACATCGTGTTCGACGCGACCGGAAACCCGAAGGCCATGGAACGCGGTTTCGGATTTGTCGCGCATGGCGGACGCTACGTGCTGGTGTCGATCGTCGGTGCCACGCTGTCCTTTTCCGATCCCGAGTTCCACAAGCGCGAAATGACGCTTCTGGGTAGCCGGAATGCGACGCCGGAAGATTTCGACACGGTGGTGCGGGCGATACGCGCCGGGCGTGTGCCAACCGATGCTCTCGCCACGCACAGGCTTTCTCTGGACGAGGTGCCGCACCGTTTTCCCGAATTGCTCAATCCGGCAAGCGGCGTCGTCAAAGCGCTGGTCGAACTGTCATGAGGACACCGATCCTCCAGTTCGGCACCAGCCGCTTCCTGCAGGCCCATGCCGATCTGTTCATTTCCGAGGCCATGGAAACGGGCGCTGCGCTCGGCCCCGTGACGGTGGTGCAGACGACGGGCAATCCGAGCAGCGCGGCCCGCATCGCGGCGATGGCTGCCGGAAACGGCTATCCCGTACGTTTGCGCGGTTTGCGTGACGGCCAGCCGGTCGACGACACCGTTCGCGTGCGCTCGATCACGCGGGCGCTACAGGCCAACCGGGACTGGCCCTCCATCCGCCGGATCGCGGTCGAGCAAGCGGACGTCATTCTTTCCAACACAGGCGAGAGCGGTTTCGCGATCGCGGCGTCCGACCGAACGGCGCCGTTCGACACGGAACGCCCACCGGAGAGCTTTCCCGTCAAATTACTGGCGCTGCTGCGTGAGCGCTGGGAGAAACGGCCCGACGCGGCCTTGACGGTGATGCCGTGCGAATTGCTGTCGGGCAACGGAGCGGTTTTGCGGGGGCTGGTGTCCGAACTGGCCCGCGAACGTCGCGAGCCGGACGATCTGCTGGTCTACCTGGCCGAACACGTCGTCTGGGCCAACAGCCTCGTCGACCGGATCGTGTCCGAGCCGTTATCGCCCGTGGGCGCAGTGGCCGAACCCTATGCGCTTTGGGCGATCGAGCGGCAACCCAGGCTTGTTCTACCTTGCCGTCATCCAGCGATGATCCTCACGGAGGATCTGACACCGTTCGAACATCGCAAGCTGCATCTGCTGAATCTCGGACACACGATGCTGGCCGAGCACTGGCTGCGGCATGGCGCGCCGGCGGACCGAACCGTGCTGCAGGCGATGACGGACCCGCAAAGCCGGGCGGTTCTGGAGGAGACGTGGAAACACGAGATCCTGCCGGTGTTCGCGCTGCTTGGCGACGGTCCGGCGGCCGACGACTATGTCGAGACGGTGAGGGAGAGATTCCTGAATCCGTTTCTGGCGCACCATCTCTCGGACATCGCGCAAAACCACGACGAGAAGAAGCGACGCCGCCTCCGTCCGATGCGTGACGCCGCCGCGCGTCTGGCGCCCTGCATGGCGCAACCGAACCTGTGTGCTGCACTGGAAAGTTCATCCCATGTCTGACGATATCACGCCGCTTCAGGAAGCCGCATCCGCGCAGCGGACGATGATCCTCAACCCGGCCGACGACGTGGCGGTCGCGCTGGAGACCCTGGCGGCCGGCGAGCGCCTCGCCATCGGCGCGACAGACGTGACGCTGCGCGACGCGATCCCGAACGGTCACAAGATCGCCCTGCGCGCGATCGCGGCAGGACAGGCCGTGCGCAAGTTCGGTCAGGTGATCGGCTACGCCACGCAGCCGATCGTGCCCGGCGAGCACGTCCATGTGCAGAACCTCGACATGGGCTCCATGCATGCCACCGACGCGGCGGGCTGCGAATTCCGGCCGACCGTTCCGGCACCATCCCGGCATTTCCTCGGCATCCGGCGCCCGGACGGCCGGGTCGGCACACGCAACTATATCGGCGTGCTGTCGAGCGTGAACTGCTCGGCCACGGTCTGCCGGATGATCGCCGATGCGATGCGTGCGGAGGTGGACGCGTTCGACGGTATCGACGGCGTGGTGGCGATCACCCATCAAAGTGGTTGCGGCATGGATCGCGACGGCGAAGGCTTCGCGTTGCTCAGCCGCGTGATGACCGGCTACGCAAACCACCCTAATTTTGCCGGCATCCTCGTGGTCGGGCTCGGCTGCGAGGTGAATCAGGTAGCACCCTTCCTGCAGAACATCTCGACGCGCACGCCCGGATTGCTAGCCTCGATCACCATTCAGGAGGCAGGCGGCACCCGTGCTGCCGTGGCAGCAGGCGTGAACGCCGTTCGTGCCATGTTGCCCATCGCCGCCGCGATCGTGCGCGAGAAGGTATCACTCGAGCATCTGGTCGTTGGCCTGCAATGCGGTGGTTCGGACGCCTATTCCGGCATCACCGCCAACCCGGTCCTGGGCGCCGCAGTGGACCGGCTGGTCGCGCAGGGCGGCACCGCCATCCTGTCGGAAACACCCGAGATCTACGGCGCCGAACACCTGCTCACTGCCCGCGCGGCGAACGGCGAGGTGGCCGAGCGGCTGATGGCTCAGATACGCTGGTGGGAAAACTACACCGCCCAGCACGGCGGCAACATGAACAACAACCCGTCCCCCGGTAACAAGGCCGGTGGAATCACGACCATTCTCGAAAAGTCGCTCGGAGCGGTGGCGAAGGCCGGCACCACCGGGCTGATGAACGTTCATGGGTACGCGGACGCCGTGACGCGTCCCGGGCTGTGTTTCATGGACAGCCCCGGATACGATCCGGTTTCCGCCACGGGACAGGTGGCTGGGGGCGCCAATCTGATCTGCTTCACCACGGGACGCGGATCGACTTACGGCTGCAAGCCGACGCCATCGCTGAAGATCGCCACCAACACCAAGATGTTCCGACGCATGGAGTCGGATATGGATTTCGACGCTGGCCGCTTGCTGAACGGGGTCGGGATCGACGAACTCGCCGAGGATCTGCTGGATCTGATGATCGACACGGCCTCCGGGCTGCGCAGCCGCAGCGAGGAGAACGGTCTCGGCGACAACGAATTCGTCCCCTGGCAGCTCGGAACCGTGATGTGAGCATCGCCATGCCATCCAGCCGCCTCCCCCTTGTCTTCGTCGGCGAGTGCATGGCCGAGATCGCGCCGGCCGACGCCGACACGCATCGGCTCGGTTTTGCCGGCGACACGTTCAACGCTGCCTGGGCGAGCCGCCTGCTGATGGATACGCATCCCGTCCGCTACGTCACGGCGATCGGCACAGACTGGATCTCCGACGAGATGTTCGCCTTCATGCAGCAGAGCGGGCTCGATGTGTCGGCAGTGCGACGCGACCCGGTGCGCTCGATCGGTCTCTACGCGATACGGCTGACCGACGGCGAACGCAGCTTCGCCTATTGGCGACGGGATTCGGCCGCCACCACGCTCGCCGACGATCCAGACCATCTGGCCATGTCGGTCGCGGACGCCGCAATGGTGTTCTTTTCCGGCATCACCCTGGCCATCCTGCCCGAAGCCGGACGGCGGACCCTGTTCTCGGTATTGCGTCAGGCGCGAGCCGATGGCGCACGGATCGCGTTCGACCCCAACTACCGTGCGCGTCTCTGGCGCGATGCGGAGGAAGCACGGGACCTGTCGAGCGAAGCCGCCACCGTGTCCGACATCGTATTGCCGAGCTTTTCGGATGAAGCCGAGTTGTTCGGCGACACCTCGCCCGGTGCCACCGCGGACCGGTTCGCCGCCCTCGGCGTCGGCGAGATCGTGGTCAAGGACGGTTCCGGTCCGGCCCTCTGCGTGTTCGAGGGTTCGCGGCGCTGGGTGAACGCCGAACCGGTCACGACCGTCATCGACAGCACGGGCGCGGGGGATGCGTTCAACGGTGCCTATCTCGCCGCCCGTGTCCGAGGAGCGGGACCGTTCGACGCGACGCGTCTCGGCCACCGCACCGCGTCCGTGGCGATCCGGACACGCGGCGCGCTGATCCCCCGCGACATCGCCACCAAACTTGCGGCCCGGGAGGGCCATGCGGCATGAGCCAGGCCCTCGATCTCCTGCCCCCTCAGCCGACGGTGATCCCGGTGCTGACCATCGAGCGCGTCGAGGACGCTGTGCCTTTGGCACGCGCGCTCGTGCGAGGAGGACTCCGTGTTCTGGAGGTGACGCTCCGCACGAAGGCCGGCGCGGCAGCGGCGGCGGCGATCCGTCGGGAGGTACCCGACGCGATCGTCGCGCTCGGTACGATTCTGAGCGATCGGGACGTGGACGTCAGCCGTGCGCTCGGCATCGGGCTCGGTTTCAGCCCTGGCGCGACGCCTGCCCTGCTGAGTACCGCACGCGCGGCGGGGCTCGCCCTGATCCCTGGCGTGCAGACTGCCTCGGAATTGATGACGGCGATGGCGTTCGGTTTCTGCGCGGTAAAGTTTTTTCCCGCCGCCCCGGCCGGCGGTCCCGCCATGCTCAAAGCATTCGGCGGTCCGTTTCCGTCGGCAAGATTCTGCCCGACCGGCGGCATCTCGGAGGAAACGGCGTCGTCCTGGTTCAGCTTGCCGAACGTGTTCGCTCTGGGGGGGTCCTGAATCGCGACTGCCCGCGATATCGACGCCCACGGATGGACGGAGATTACGGCGAAAGCGGCGGCTGCACGGGCGATCGCAGAGAGACTGTAAGGTCGGGCCTTATCAAGCAGGGCCGGAACATGACGGCAGGCTTGCGCTTGAATCCTTCGACACGGGAGGACGCGCGGTCACGCATGAAAACCCCGGCCCTTATTTTGGGTCGGGGTGATGATGCGTTCTGCCTGGATTTGTTTGGTTGCGGGGACAGGATTTGAACCTGTGACCTTCAGGTTATGAGCCTGACGAGCTACCGGGCTGCTCCACCCCGCGGTGGTGGTGTGTGTGGTTGGGTGCTTTGGAAGACCTGGCGGCGACCGACTTTCCCGCGTCTTGAGACGCAGTATCATAGGCGCTGGGGGTTTTCACGGCCGAGTTCGGGATGGGATCGGGTGGATCATTCCCCGCCATGGCCACCAGGTCGTCCAAGGCACCGTTGGTGTGCGTTGGGCGTGTGGGGTTGGTGCGTTTTGGTGTGAGTGGTTTTGGAGTTGTGGTTGATTTCTATGCATGTGTTTGGTGTTTGCTTTTGAGGGCAAAGACCTGTGATTGAGCCTATTGGGCGATTAGGACCAGTTAGCTGAGTGCATTACTGCACGTATACATCTGGCCTATTGACGTGATGGTCTATCACGGCCCTCGGGGAGACCTGGTTTTGAGGTAAGTTTCTCGCTTAGATGCTTTCAGCGATTATCTTGTCCGCACGTAGCTACCCGGCTATGCCGCTGGCGCGACAACCGGTGCACCAGAGGTGCGTCCATCCCGGTCCTCTCGTACTAGGGACAGCTCCTCTCAAGTCTCCAACACCCACGGCAGATAGGGACCGAACTGTCTCACGACGTTCTAAACCCAGCTCACGTACCACTTTAATCGGCGAACAGCCGAACCCTTGGGACCTGCTCCAGCCCCAGGATGTGATGAGCCGACATCGAGGTGCCAAACCTCCCCGTCGATGTGGACTCTTGGGGGAGATCAGCCTGTTATCCCTAGAGTACCTTTTATCCGTTGAGCGATGGCCCTTCCACGCGGGACCACCGGATCACTATGGCCGACTTTCGTCTCTGCTCGAGCTGTCGCTCTCGCAGTCAGGCGGGCTTATGCCATTGCACTCAGCAGCCGATGTCCGACCGGCCTGAGCCCACCATCGCGCGCCTCCGTTACACTTTGGGAGGCGACCGCCCCAGTCAAACTGCCCACCATGCAGGGTCCCGGACCGGGCTAGACCGGTCGCGGTTAGACATCAGAAAAATTCAGGGTGGTATTTCAAGGATGGCTCCACCTGAGCTGGCGCCCCGGCTTCAAAGCCTCCCACCTATCCTACACAGCATTTTCCTGATGCCACTGCAAAGCTGCAGTAAAGGTTCATAGGGTCTTTCCGTCTGACCGCGGGTACCCCGCATCTTCACGGGGAATTCAATTTCGCTGAGCCGATGCTGGAGACAGCGGGGAAGTCGTTACGCCATTCGTGCAGGTCGGAACTTACCCGACAAGGAATTTCGCTACCTTAGGACCGTTATAGTTACGGCCGCCGTTTACCGGGGCTTCAATTCAGTGCTTGCACACCTCCTCTTAACCTTCCGGCACCGGGCAGGCGTCAGACCCTATACGTCGTCTCTCGACTTCGCAGAGCCCTGTGTTTTTACTAAACAGTCGCTACCCCCTGGTCTGTGCCACCCACACATGGTTGCCCACATATGGGTCTCGCTTATCCCGAAGTTACGCGAGCAATTTGCCTAGTTCCTTCAGCATCGTTCTCTCAAGCGCCTTGGTATACTCTACCAGTCCACC
>NZ_AP045015.1:455000-2165000 GCF_055386855.1 Lichenicola sp. GTC18331
ATCTGCGCACTCACGTTATCGAGCTGCGCCGCGGCATTCTGCACGTCCAGTTCGGTCGTCAGGCCGTGGGTGAACCGCTCCCGGGTCAGATCGAGCGAGGCCTGCGAGGTCTTCTGGTTCTCCTTTTCGATCGCCAGAAGCTGCTGGCTGCCGCGCAGAGACATATAGTCTCGCGCCACCTCGCCCAGACGGGCGATCAGAACCGCGCGTCGATCCTCCACCGAGGACTGGAGATTGGCACGGGCGGATTCCACCTCCCGGCGCACCCTCCCCCACAGATCCAGTTCCCAGGACGCGTCGATGCCGTCCGACCACAGATCGAGCGGCGGAACGCTGGCGCGCCCGGCCTGAGCGCGGATATCCGATGCGGTGGCAGCGGACACGGGCAGACCGCCGACGGCATCGCTCAGGCCACGCTGCACTTCCTTGTCGCTGATCTTCAGGCGTTCGTAGCGCCCGGTGCCGGTCAGGCTCGGATATTGATCCGCACCGGTCACCCGAAGCTGCGCCCGGCTTTCCGCCAGACGCGCGGTGGCGATCCGGACGTCGAAATTGTCGGCCGCGACGCGTTGCTCCAGCGCCGTCAGTTCCGGATCGTTGAACACCGACCACCAGTTCGGGTCCGGCGGCATCGAGTCCACCGCGCTTGCAACCGCCGCCTGACCCGGCTTGTCATGGTTCAACCAGGTGGACGGCGACCAAACGGAGGGTTGTTTGTAGTCCGGCCCCACAGAGCAGCCGCCCAGCAGCAGACCCAGCCCGGCCAACATGCCGAGCGCCGTTCCGTGAACCATATCCTTGGAGGCCATTGCCGCTCCTGTGCCATGCCCCATCGCAGCCGCGGCCGCCGACCGGGAGCGGCAACGCCTGCCGCCCGCCCGGGCGCATGAAATGCGCTGACCGATCGGTTCGGTCAGCGTTGATCAGCCGGACAGTATCTGCTTTGTTCGGGGCGTCAATGCGGAACGCGAATGCCGGCGCCGCACCGCCGCCGAACGATCCGTACGATCCTTCTCCCCGGCGCTTTTCCGGTGGCAACGGGAGCTGCTCATGTCGGCGTTGGAAGAAAACTCGAATCTCAAACGCCAGCAGATCCTCTCGGGCGCCGGGATCGTCTTCACCGAGGACGGCTATGAGGGCGCCAGCATGTCGCGAATCGCGGCCGAGGCGAACGTGTCGAAGGGCACGCTCTACAACTACTTCGACAGCAAATCGGCCTTGTTCGCGGCCTTCGTCTCGCAGAAGGCGGCAGCGGAGCTGCCGCGCCTGTTCGCGCCCATCAGTACCGAAGGGTCGATGGAGGACGTGCTGCGCGAGATCGCAGGCGGTATGATCAGCCTGATCATTTCCCCGGGCTCCGTCGTTCTCTACCGGATCGTCGTCGCCGAAGCGGCCAAATTCCCCCATCTGGCGGAGATCTTCTGGCAGACCGGTCCGCAGACCGCGCTCAGCCGCATGGCCGAATGGCTGGAACGGCATATGGAAGCCGGGCTACTCCGTCGCGACGACCCATTCTTCGCCGCCGGCCAGTTCTTCGCGCTCTGCCAGACGCCCTGCTGCACCAAGCGGCGTCTGCGCATCGGCGGCGATCCAACCCAGTTCGAGCAGGACCAGACCGCGCAGGGCGCCGTGCGCGTGTTCCTGGACAGCTACGCGATCCGCCCCGAAAGCGACGGTCCGCGCAGCTGACCGGACGGCCCGCCATGCATTTCCACGCACAATGCCGTGTCTGCCCTCTTGCGTCCCTTCCCGACCGACGCTAGGAAGCGCGCCACCGCCGGTGCGGTTCGCTGTTGTAGCTCAGCGGTAGAGCACTCCCTTGGTAAGGGAGAGGTCCAGGGTTCGATTCCCTGCAACAGCACCATTCGATCCCACCGGCCCTTCCCAGAGATGTCCCGATGACCGACGAACCGGTCCCTGCCCCAGCGAAATCCCGCGCGCAGCGCGACCGCGAGGAACGGCTAGCGCGTGCGCTTCGCGACAATCTGCGCCGGCGCAAACAGCAAAGCCGCGCCCGGGAAGACGGCCGCGCCGACGAGAACCGGGCCGCGCCGTCCTCCACCCCCGACGCGGAATAGGCACAAGCGCGCCGCAGGCGATTGCTGCCCGGCTCATGTTTGGCTATCGGTGCCGCTCCGCCACGACACGATCGAAAGACTCCCCCGCCATGCCGGTGATGCCCGACAGTTGGATCAGGCGCATGGCCACCGAACACGGCATGATCGAGCCGTTCGTGGAAACGCAGAAGCGCGCCGGCGTGATCTCCTACGGCCTGTCGTCGTACGGCTACGACGCCCGCGTCGCCAGCGACTTCAAGATCTTCACCGATGTCGACAGCGTCACGGTGGACCCGAAGAATTTCGACGAGCAGAGCTTCGTCACCCGCAAGGGGCCGGTCTGCATCATCCCGCCCAACAGCTTCGCGCTCGCACACACGATCGAGTATTTCCGCATCCCGCGCGACGTGCTCGTGGTCTGCCTCGGCAAGTCGACCTATGCGCGCTGCGGCATCATCGTGAACGTGACCCCGCTCGAACCGGAATGGGAAGGCCAGGTCACCATCGAGATCAGCAACACCACGCCCCTGCCGGCGAAGATCTACGCCGACGAAGGCATCTGCCAGTTCCTGTTCCTGCAGGGCTCCGGGCCCTGCGAGATCAGCTACGCCGACAAGGCCGGCAAATATATGGGTCAGCGCGGCGTCGCCACGCCCCGCATGTGACGGAGCACATCATGGACAAGTTCCTGATCCGCGGCGGTCGCCCGCTGCACGGCGAAATCCCGATCGGCGGCGCCAAGAACTCGGCGCTCAAACTGCTGGTGGCCGGACTGCTCACCTCCGAGCGTCTGGTCGTCTCCAACGTCCCGCGCATCGATGACATCGGCACCATGCGCCTGCTGCTCGCCCAGCACGGCGTCGCGGTGGAGGATGTGGACGGCACCGGCCAGGTCCTGTCCGTCGGCGGCGACATCACCAACACCGAAGCGCCCTACGACATCGTCTCGCGCATGCGCGCCTCCATCCTGGTGCTCGGGCCCCTGCTGGCCCGCGTCGGCGAGGCCCGTGTCTCCTTGCCCGGCGGCTGCGCCATCGGCACGCGTCCGGTCGATCTGCACCTCAAGGGACTCGAAGCGCTCGGCGCCGAGATCAAGCTGGAGGCCGGCTACATCGATGCCCGGGCCCCGCGCGGCCTGTCCGGCGCCCGCATCATCCTGCCCTTCGCCTCCGTCGGCGCCACCGAGAACCTGCTCATGGCCGCCTCGCTCGCGAACGGCCGCACGGAGATCGTCAACGCCGCGCGCGAGCCGGAAATCGACGATCTGGTCGCCTGCCTCAACGCCATGGGCGCGCAGATCACCGGCGAAGGCACCGGCACGCTGGTGATCGACGGGGTGAAGAGCCTGCATGGCGCGCATCACGCCGTGGTCGCCGACCGCATCGAATGCGGCACCTATGCCTGCGCGGTCGGCATCACCGGCGGCGACGTGCGCCTGCTCGGCGGACGCATCGACCATCTCGGCTCGGTCGTGCGCGCGCTGGAGGAAGCCGGCGTCGAGGTCACGGAAGAAGACGGCGCCATGCGCGTCCGCCGCGCCGGCCGTCTCAAGGGCGTCGACGTGATGACCGAGCCCTATCCCGGCTTCCCCACCGACATGCAGGCGCAGTTCATGGCTTTGTTCTCGGTCGCGGAAGGCGCCTCGATGATGACCGAGACCATCTTCGAGAACCGCTTCATGCACGTGCCGGAACTCAACCGCATGGGCGCGCGAATCAACGTCCATGGCGCGTCCGCCATCATCCGCGGCGTCGAATCCCTGTCCGGCGCCCCGGTGATGGCCACCGATCTGCGCGCCTCCTTCTCGCTGATCCTCGCCGGCCTCGCCGCCCAGGGCGAAACCGTGCTCAGCCGCGTTTATCACCTCGATCGCGGCTACGAGGCGGTGGAGCGCAAGCTGTCCGGCTGCGGCGCCATCATCGAGCGCGTCGCCGACTGACCCGGCCGGGCGGGACGCGTTCCCGCCCACCCATGCTCACAAGGGCCGGCAGGTACGGCGTCACCGGCCTTTCTCCGGCTGCGCGCGGATGCTATCGCCGCAACGATCCTCCCAGCCGGAGTTCGTATGTCCGCCCTGTCCAGCGCCGCCCATCTCGTTCCGGAAACCACCGGCCCGCTGGTGCTCGCCTTGCCCAAGGGCCGAATCCTGGCCGAATGCGGCCCACTGCTGCACGCCGCCGGGATCGCCCCGGCCCCAGACTGCCTCGATGAGGACAGCCGCCGTCTCCGCTTCGAAACCAACGACCCGCAGCTCGACGTGGTGCGCGTGCGCCCGTTCGACGTCGCCACCTTCGTCGCCTTCGGCGCGGCGCAGATCGGCATCTGCGGTGCAGACGTGCTGATGGAGTTCGACTATCCTGAGATCTACGCCCCGCTCGATCTACGCATCGGCGGTTGCCGCGTGTCCATCGCCGAGCCGGTCGAGCAGGCGATGCAGGACGATCCGGCGCGCTGGTCGCAGGTCCGTGTCGCCACCAAATACCCGAACATCGCCCGGCGCCATTTCGCCGCGCGCGGCGTCCATGCCGATATCGTGCACCTCAACGGCGCGATGGAACTCGCCCCCGGCCTCGGCCTGTCGCGCCTGATCGTCGATCTGGTGCAGACCGGCTCGACCTTAAAAGCGAACGGTCTCGCCGAGGTCGAGGTGATCGCGGACGTGTCCTCCCGCCTGATCGTCAACCGCACCGCGCTCAAGACGCGTCCCGAGGAAGTTTCCGCGCTGATCAGCCGCTTCCGTCACGCGCTCGAGGCCGGACAGGCCGCATGAGGCGCCTTCACACCGCCGAGCCGGGTTTCGCGGCGGCGTTCGACGCCCTGGTGCATGAGGTGCGCGACGGCGGTTCGCCGGTCGATGCCCCGGTGCGCGCCATCCTCGCCGATGTCCGCGCACGTGGCGACGCCGCCCTGTGCGACTACACCGACCGCTTCGACCGTCATCCGGAGAAGCTGACGCCCAAAACCCTGCGCATCGCCCCGGACGAGATCGACGCCGCCACCGCTGCGGTCGAACCGGCGCTGCTGGACGCGCTGGCCGTCGCCGCGCGGCGCATCGAGCGCTTCCATCGCGCGCAGATGCCCTCCGACCTCCGCTTCACCGACGAGGACGGCCTCACACTCGGCATGCGCTGGACCCCGCTCGATGCGGTCGGTCTCTATGTTCCGGGCGGCAAGGCGGCCTATCCGTCCTCGGTGCTGATGAACGCGATCCCGGCCCGCGTCGCCGGCGTCGGACGCATCGCCATGTGCGTGCCCTGCCCCGGCGGTCAGCTCGCATCGCTCGTTCTGGCCGCGGCCCGGCTCGCCGGCGTGTCCGAGATCTACCGCATCGGCGGCGCGCAGGCCGTCGCCGCCCTCGCCTACGGCACCGACACGATCGCGCCGGTCGACCGCATCGTCGGCCCCGGCAACGCCTTCGTCGCCGAAGCCAAGCGCCAGGTGTTCGGCCATGTCGGCATCGACAGCATCGCCGGCCCGTCCGAGGTGGTCATCGTCGCCGATGGCGAGAACGATCCCGACCATGTCGCCATCGACCTGCTGGCCCAGGCGGAACACGACGAACTCGCCCAGTCGATCCTGATCACCGATGACGATGCCTTCGCCACGCGCGTAGCGGAGTCCGTCGAACGCCTGCTCCGGACCCTGCCGCGCGAGACGATCGCCCGCGCCTCCTGGGACAGCTACGGCGCGATCCTGGTGGTCGAACGCTGGAGCGACGCCTGGGCGCTGGTGAACCGGCTCGCCCCGGAGCACCTCCAGCTCATGCTGGCCGACGACACCGAGGCCTTCGCCGCCATACGCCATGCCGGCGCGATCTTCCGCGGCCGTTTCTGCCCGGAAGCGGTCGGCGACTATGTCGGCGGCCCCAACCACGTGCTGCCGACCAGCCGTACGGCGCGCTTCGCCTCCGGGCTGTCCGTGTTCGACTTCATCAAGCGCACCACCTGGATCGAGGCCGGCGCGGACGCGCTCGACCGCGTCGGACCGGCCGCGGTTACGCTCGCCGAGGCCGAAGGGCTGCAGGCCCATGCCGCCAGCGTGGCGATGAGACTCGCGGCCTCCGGACGTAAAGCTTGACCGCGCGGGGTGTAATCCTCATGTTCCGGCACGCATAGGAACAGCCCACACGCGTCTCGCGTGCGGGCTCGATTGCTCGCAAACTGTTTTCAACTGCATCGGGAGGCGCTTGGTGCGCCAACAAACCATGTTCGATCGGATCGATACGCGCAATGTCTAAGGAAGACATGATCGAGTTCAGCGGCACCGTCCAGGAGCTGCTTCCCAACGCCATGTTCAGGGTCAAGCTCGACAACGAGCACACCATCCTGGCCCATACCAGCGGCAAGATGCGCAAGAACCGCATCCGCGTGCTGGCCGGCGACCGGGTCAATGTCGAAATGACCCCGTACGACCTGTCCAAGGGTCGCATCACCTTCCGCTTCAAGTAGATCCGGTTTTGGTTGAACCTGCCCCCCGCGCTCGCGGGGACGGCATTGCCGGGCGGTCCAGACTGGTTCTGGCCTCGTCCAGCCCGAGACGGCTGGCCCTGCTCGAACAGATCGGTATCGCGCCCGATGCGGTTCTGTCCCCCGATATCGACGAGACGCCCCGTCGCGAGGAGCTGCCACGCCCCTACGCGATCCGCATGGCCGACGCCAAGCTCGCCGCCGCCGCTCCCCGCATCGGAGAAGACGCGCTCGTGCTCGCCGCCGATACGGTGGTGGCGCTCGGACGGCGCATCCTGCCCAAGACCGAGACCGAAGCCGAAGCGCGACGCTGCCTGTCCTTGCTCACCGGGCGACGCCACAGCGTGCTCACCGCCCTCGCCCTCCGCGCCCCTGACGGCAGCACCAGCACGCGCGTGGTCGAAAGCGTGGTCGCCCTGTCGCGCCTCACCGATCGCCAGATCGACGGGCTGATCAGGGCCGGTGACTGGCAGGGCAAGGCCGGCGGCTATGCCATCCAGGGCCATATGGCCGCCTTCGTGCGCTTCCTGTCCGGCAGCCATTCCAACGTGGTCGGCCTGCCCTTGTTCGAAACCGCCCAGCTTCTGCGCGGGCGCGGCTGGCTGGACTAGCCGCGATGTCCGCCACCCTGCTGGCACGCTGTTTCCCCGGGGAAATCCGCATCGCCGCAGCGTCGGACGGCGTCCTGCTCGACTACGCGCTCTGGCGACCGGGACGTCCCGACGGTGTCGGCGATCTTCTGCGCGGCCGCATCGACGCCGTCCTGCCGGCACTAGGGGGCGCCTTCGTCGTGCTCGGCAGCGGCACCGAAAACGGCTTTCTCCCCCTGCGTGACGGAAGCGGTCTTTCCGAGGGTGATTCCGTTCTCGTTCGCGTCGCCCGCGGCGCACAAGGCGGCAAGGGCCCGCGTCTGGTTCTCGCGGATGATCGGTCGGCCGAACGAAGCGGGCCGATCGGCCTCGTGGCACGCGGCCCGACCCCGCTGGACCGGCTCGCCGCCCAATATCCAGACGCCCCGATCATTTGCGACGATCCGGCCCTTCCAGCCAGCGTGCCCGCTCTGCGCACCCGCATGAGCGTCCAGCCCGAGATCTGGCCGCCCGGCATCGCCGCACAAGCGGAGGCACTGGCCGAACCCGAACTCGCCCTCCCCGGCGGCATGCGCGCCAGCATCCACCCGACCCCGGCTCTGGTCGCGATCGACATGGATGGAGGCGCCAGCAGCGGCCAGAAATCCGCTAAGGCTACCGCGCAATTCGCCGCCAATCGCGACGCGATCGGCCCGCTGCTGCACCAGCTTCGGCTGCGCAACCTCGGCGGCGCCATCCTGCTCGATCTGGCCGGCCTGCCGTCACGCAAACGCGCAGCCCTTCGGCCGGAGATCGAGGCCGCCCTGGCCCGCGATCCGCTGCGTCCGAAACTGCTCGGCTTCACTGCCCTCGGCCTAGCGGAGATCCTGCGCCCGCGACTCCATCCGCCGCTGCACGAGCTGCTCGCCGGTCCGCATGCCGCCGCCCTGGCTGCCCTGGCCGAAGCCGCCCGATTCGCCGCCGCCCCGCCGCATCGTCTGCCTGATCTGATCGCCGCGATCGACGTCGCGACCGCGCTCGACGGCGATCCGTTTGCGCGCGATGCCCTGGCCGCACGTGCGGGACGTCCCGTCTCGGTCCGGATCGATCCCTCGCTGCCGCCCTGCGGCTGGAGTCTGCATCATGGCTGATCCCGACAGCCTCGTTCCCGGTTCGCGCTGCCCGATCTGCGGCCGCAACACCGTGCAGCGGTTCAAGCCGTTCTGTTCGCTGCGCTGCGCCGACGCCGATCTCGGCCGCTGGCTCACCGGCGATTATCGCGTCCCCGGCCCGCCGGCGGACGAAGCCGACAGCGAAGCCCGGCCGGGGCGACTTGATCTCGATCCGGACGTGGGTTAAACGCTGCGCCACCAACGAACCGGCGGCTCCGCGCCATCGGATCGAACGGCCCCAGGGCCCGGATAGCTCAGTTGGTAGAGCATGCGACTGAAAATCGCAGTGTCGGTGGTTCGAATCCGCCTCCGGGCACCATGGCCGCTTTTCCGGCCCGATGCCGTGACCCTTTGATGAAAATCCGGCCTGAAAGCTGATCGCGGCGTTCCGCTTCAGCTCCCCACGCGGCGCGGCACTGTCACCTCGACCCGCAGACCGCCGCCGTCCCGCTCGCTCAGAACCAACCCGCCACCATACAGCGCCGCCAGCTCCGCCGCGATCGCCAGACCGAAGCCGTGCCCGTCGCCGCGCTCGTCCAGACGCGCGCCGCGTTCCAGCACGCCGGCCCGCTGCGCTGCGGGAATGCCGGGCCCGTCATCGGCGATCACGATCCGCGCCAGGCGCGGATTCGCCGGATCGGTCCCCGCCTGCACGAACAGCGTCTCGCGCGCGTGACGCGCGGCATTGTCGAGCAAATTGCCCAGAAGCTCGTCCAGATCGTGCGAATCCACCGCCAAAGACAGCGAGTCGTCGACCGCGCGCTCCACCCGAAGCGCCCGATCGGCATGCAGATGCCGGATCGCCGCCAGAACCCCGTCCAGAGCCGGCGCCAGGAGCGTCGACACGCGCCGGTTCACCGCCTCGATCCGCGCACGGCGCAGATGATGCCGGATGGTCGCGTCGATCCGGGCGATCTGCGCCGCGCGCTCCGGCTCGCCGCGCAAGTCCAGCGCCAGAACCGCCACGGGCGTCTTCAGGGCATGGGCCAGATTCGCCCCGCTGCCCCGTGCCGCCTCCAGAGCCCGCTCCGTATCCGCCGCCAGCCCGTTCAACTCCACCGCCAGAGGCCGCAGCTCCTCCGGCTGGTTCTCGTCCACACGCTCGCGCACCCCGCTGCGAATCGCCTCGATCTGGTCGCGCAGACGACGCACGGGCGCCAGCCCGATCCGCAGCTGGATCACCGCCGCCGCCACCAGAAGCGCCAGCAAAGCTCCCAGAATCGACAGAAGCGGCAACAGGGCCGCCCGGATCGGCCGGCGCAGCACCGCGCGCGGCACTTCGGCCAGCAAGGTCACCGGTCCGCGCGCTGTCTGGAGCAGCATCGTCCGCGCATGCACCGACACGCCGTCGGTGCCGTCCACAGGGCGCGGCCCGTTCCCTTCCGGCCCCGGCGGCGGGACCGGACCCGGCAGTGCCTCCGGTCCCGGCGGAACACCCGGCCCCGGAGGCAGCGGCACCGGAGGCAACGGCCCGGGCAGAGGCGCACGCACATGCAGATCCGCCGATCCCAGCACCCCGTCCGGCCCGCTGATCCGCCAGCGCCATTCCGGCCCATTCGACAGCAGCCCCGAATCGCGCTCCAGGCGTGCACGGTCCACATGCCCGTTTCCGTCCACGGCGGAGGCCAGAAGCGCCAGCTCGGCGTCCAGCCTGCCATCCAGCCCCTGCATCACGAAACGTTCCAGCACCGCCGCCACCGCCCAGCCGACGCTGACGGTCACCAGCACCGCCAGAACAGCGGACAACACCAGCATCCGCGCCTGGAGCGACCGGACCGCCACGGTTCAGCCCTCGCCGACCAGGCGATAGCCGCGCCCGCGCACCGTCTCGATCAGAGCGGCGCCGATCTTGCGGCGCAAACGCCCGACGATCACCTCCAGGCTGTTGGAATCGACCTCCGCGTCACTCTGGTAGACGCGCTCGAGCAGATCGAGCCGCTCCACCACCGCGCCCCGCCGCAGCATGAGCTGCGACAGAACCCGCCATTCGAACGCGGTGAGGCGCAACGGCAGCCCATCCAGCTCGAACTGCCCGGTCTGGCTGTCGAACTGCAGCGGCCCGGCCCGCAGAACGCTGCCGGCATGCCCTGCGGCACGCCGCACCAGAGCGCGCAGACGCATCACCAGCTCCTCGAACCGGAACGGCTTCACCAGGAAATCGTCCGCACCCGCCTTGAAACCCGCCACCTTGTCCGACCAGCCGTCGCGCGCGGTCAGGATCAACACCGGCAGGGTCCGCTCCGCGCGACGCCATTGCTGCAGCACCGACACGCCGTCGAGCCCGGGCAGACCGAGATCCAGAACGGCGGCATCGTACTGACCGGTCTCGCCCAGATGCGCAGCGTCGATCCCATCGGCAGCCAGATCCACCGCGAACCGCTCCTCGCGCAGGGCCGCCGCGATTCGCGGCCCCAGATCGCGGTCGTCTTCTGCCAGCAGGATACGCATGACGGCCTACTTCGCTGTTTCGGAGGCACCGCAGTCATCCAGAGCGCCCCCGCCCGGACGGGTGCTGCTCTAGCGGTTCGAGCTTAACCGAAGCTGAACGGAACGGTTCAGCGTCCGTCTGGGTGTCCCCCGCTATCCCTTCGATCGAACACAACGACACAAGGGAGTTGTTCATGTCGGTTCGTTCGATTGCAGCCAGCCCCCGCTTCCGTATGGCCCTGGGCGGCGCAGCCCTGTTCGTCGCCGGCGCGGTCGGCGGCACCGCCCTGTCCGGCTTCGCCAGCCCCATCGTGCAAATGGCGCCCACCGTCCAGACCCCGATCAACAAGCTGTCCGCCGCCAGCGGCATCGTGTCCGTGCACGGCACCGTCACCGATCTGTTCGGCGACCGCTTCATGCTCCAGGATCCGAGCGGTCACACGCTGGTCGACGCAGGTCCGGAGACCGCCCGTCTTTCGGCCGGCAGCCCGCTCACCGTGCAGGGCCGCTACGAGCGCGGTCAGCTTCATGCCCGGTTCCTGGTGACGGCGGACAACACCATCCGCGAGGTGCCGCCCCCGCCGCCGCCCGGCGGTCCCGGTGGCCCGGGCGGACCCGGACCGCATCCCGGCGCGGTTCCGCCCGGCCCGCCTCCCGGCGTCGGTCCTGGCTTCGGTCCGGGCATGACCCCGCCACCGCCGCCGCCGGGTGGTCCGGGCCCGCTGGCCGCCGCCGGTCCGCTCCCGCCGCCGCCTCCGCCTCCGGGTGGTCCGGCTCCGGTCGGTGCGGGCGCTCCGCCGCCGCCGGTTGGACCCGCCCCCCAGGGTGCCGGCGCGCCGCCCCCGCCCCCGGCACCGCCGGGCGGTCCGGCACCGCAGGCCGGCAACGTCCCGCCAGCGCCGCCTTTGGCGAATGGACAGGCGCTTGCCGCCCCGGCCAATCCGCCGCCGCTGCCCTCCGGCGACGCCCCCGCTCCGGTGCCCGGCGCGCAGGCCCCAACAGCCCAGCCCCCGGCCCCGCCCGCCAAGGCAGGCTGAGCAACGCGGGGGGCGGGCTTGCCGCCGGCCGCCCCGTCCCGAACGGGTCCCGAGCAAGCGCCGTTCCCGTCCACACCGGAGCGGCGCCTTGCCGTCCTTCCCCATCCGCAGATGAGGTTGCATCCGCGAACGACGCGGCTGGACGATCGCGCCATCCGGCGCCGATCGTCGCGTTCAGGAACCCCGCAGGTCCCGCTGCAGCGAGACCTGCGGGGAATAGTGCCGTTGGGTGCGCCGGCGAACACGGGTGGGTGAAATCCCGCGGCATCAAGAGCGCGGGGGTAGCGACGAAAACCCGGTGCTGCCATCCCCGGCCTGAACCGGGCGGTGCTGTCGGGTCCGCCTGCCGCCAACACATCCACAGGCAGCAGGCAGGTTCGGCAGGTCCCGCAATTAGGAGGCCGCGATACGGAGAGCGGCGTCCCGATAAGTGTGGAGGGCACGGCCCAGCAGCGCCGTCAGTCGCTCGCGGTCGCCGGCGGACGGGATCATGCCGTCGCTCACGAAGCGCTCGGCCATCAGCCGCATCTCATATGCCGTCCAGGCCGGCATGATCGCGGCCAGGTTGGCCTCGAACCGGCTGGGGTCGTCGCCGCCATAGACGACCGGTCGTTCGAGCACCTCCGTCCAGATCGCCGCCACGTCCGCGCCGGTCAGCGTGTCCGGCCCGACGAGGTTGATCGTCTCGCTCGGCAACACGCCCGGCGCGTCGTGCCGGCGGATCAGTTCGATCGCCGCGATCTCGGCGATGTCGCGGACGTCGACCATCGCGAGCCCCTTGCCGCCGATCGGCATGGGATAGACGCCGTGGTTCAGGATCACGTCCTTCACCGTCACGTCGTTGTCGATGAAATAGGTCGCCCGCAGAATGGTGGCACCGAAGCCCATCGCCTCCAGCATCCGCTCCGCGCCGTGCTTCACCGCGAAGTGCGGCACATTGACCGCGTCGTCGGCTCCGAACACGGACAGGTAGACGACGCGTTTGACCCCCGCCTCGCGTGCCACGTTCAGGGCAATGATCGCCCGGGTGAACTCGTCTCCCGTCACGGCATTCAGCAGAAACAGCGTGCTGACGCCGGAGAAGGCGGCGCGCAGGGACTCGATATCGAGAATGTCGCCCTGCGCCACCTCGACGCCGGGCGGGAAGGCCGTCCTGGCGGCATCGCGGGTGAGAACGCGAACGCCCGCGTTTCGCGCGACGAGCTGTTCGACAACCTGGCGGCCGACACGGCCGGTGGCACCTGTCACGAGAATGGTCATGGTCTGCTCCTTGGTTTCGCCTCGTTGGCAAAACAAAGATGATCGTTCCGGACTGACCCAAATAGGCGCTAGAATCAGACGCGGCGTCTCACTGGTGGAACGATATGGACCTGCTCGCCCTCGCCGATTTCACGCTCGTTGCCCGCCATGGCGGTTTCGGCGCGGCGTCCCGCGCGACAGGGCGTCCCAAGGCGACGCTGTCGCGGCGCATCGGCGAGTTGGAAGCCGTCCTGGACCTCCGTCTGTTCGAGCGAGGACGGCGCGACCTCAAGCTGACCGAGGAAGGGCGAGCCCTGTTCGAACGTGCCGGAGCATTGTTGACCGAGTTGGAGGAGACGACGGCCGCCATCGCCTCGGGCGGCGGCCGGGTGCGTGGACGGCTGCGCATCAGTGCGCCGCTCCTGTTTTCCCAGACCGCGATGGGGACGCTCGCCGCCGAGTTCGCGCGCTGCCACCCGGAGGTGCGTCTCGAGGTGACCACCGACGATCGGCTCGTCGATATGATCGAGGAGGGCTACGATCTAGCCATCAGGGTGAACCCGCCCGCGGACGAAGCGCTGGTCGGCAGGCTCTTCCTGCACGATCGGCTGGTCATGGTCGCCGCCCCCGATCTGCCGCGGCCCTCCGGAGCGGCGGTGCCGGCCGTCGTGCGCGGCGCCGACCCGGCCCGAACATGGACGCTGGCAGGTCCGGACGAACCTGAAACGATCGCGATCGAGCCGGTTCTGCGCCTTTCATCCGTGATGATGATTCGCGACGCGGCCCGGGCCGGCGCCGGAGCGGCGTGTCTGCCGCTGTCGCTGGTGCTCGACGATCTCGCGGCCGGGCGGCTGTCGCGTTGGGGAAACGCGGCCGGGTCGGATATCGCGATCTGGGCGCTTTATCCGTCGCGCCGACTCCTCAACGCCAGGGTGTCGGCCTTCCTCGACCTGTTGCGTCATCGCTTCCCCAACCGCGCACCCGAGGAACTCGCTGCGTATCTGGGAGGGTGAACGCGCGGGGGAGCCGGTTGGGACGAACCGGGTTCTGTCCAGGCCTCCGACAACGATCCTGCAGGGACATGTGCGTTTCCTGGCCGCCGAACGGGTTGCTGCGCGCGACCCCGATCGCATCGCCTGGGCCGTCACGCCGGCGATCTCCCGGTCGACGACCCGATGGACTCACGACGACCGCTCCGTTCTTTCGGACCACTTCGCTGCGATCCACCCGCACCCTTGCCCCCCGGTCGCATTTGCGTCACGTCATGGCCGGCCCCGACGGGCCGTTCACGCAAGGCCGGTTCCCCCGTTCCGGAGCCGCCCTGATGGTGTTGGAGAACAGGAACCCCGTGTCCACAGCCGACGGCGCCACCACCCATCCGGAACCGCTGCTGGATCTTTATCCGGAAACCGTGCCCGCGCGCTTCCGGCACGCCGTGGCAGACGCCGTCGAGGCGGCCAAACTCTGGCGGCTCTGCTTCAAGCTCGGCTGGCTGGACGTGAAGCTGCGCTATCGTGGCTCCGTGCTGGGCCCGTTCTGGCTCACCGCCTCCACGGCGGTGATGATCGCGGCGATGGGCTTCCTTTATCCCATCCTGTTCAACGTCCGTTTCGGCAACTACCTGCCCTTCCTGTCCCTGTCGCTGGTGCTGTGGGGCTTCATGGCCAACGTGGTGAACGAGGGCGCGTCCTGCTTCACGGCGGCGGAAGGCATGGTGCGCTCCATGCGCCTGCCCTTCTGCGTCCATGCCGCGCGCTGCATCATCCGCAACCTGCTGGTGCTGCTGCATAACGTCGTGGTGGTCGTGGCGGTGTTCGCCATCTTCCATGTCTGGCCGGGCGAACGTCTGCCCTATGCGATCCCCGGTTTCGCGCTCTGGATGCTCGATGCGATCCCGGCCTGCCTGCTGCTCGGCACGCTCGGCGCCCGCTTCCGTGACATCCCGCCGGTGATCGCCAGCCTGATGCAGCTCTTCTTCTACATCAGCCCGATCATCTGGCAGCCGGAACTGATCGCGCACGGCCATGAATGGCTGCAGCTCAACCCGTTCTACGCGCTGATGGAGATCGTCCGCCGCCCGCTGCTGGGCGGACATGCCGGGCTGCATCTCTGGTACCTGTCGCTGATCGACAGCGCCATTCTCTGGGCAGCCGGCCTGTTCCTGTTCATGCGCGTGCGGTCGCGACTGGCCTACTGGATCTGACGCGCATGAATGCCGCCCCATCCTGCCGGATCCCGACCGGAACCGGCGTCGAGGTGTCCGACCTCTCGGTCACCTTTCCGCTCTATCACGGCAGCGCCCGCACCTTGCGACGCACGCTGGCCAACATGCGCTCGACCCGCTTCGAGCAGGACCAGCAGCAGCGCATGGTGGTCCAGGCGCTGCGCTCGATCTCCTTCTCCCTGAAGCCCGGCGACCGCCTCGGCCTGGTCGGCGGCAACGGCGCCGGCAAGACCACGCTGCTCCGGGCGCTGGCCGGGATCTACGAGCCGGTCGGCGGACGCGTCACCATTCGCGGCGAGATCAACGCCCTGCTCGACACCAATCTGGGCATGAACCTGGAGCTGACCGGCCGCGAGAATATCGGCCTGCGCGGTCTCCATGCCGGGCTGTCGCCGCGACGGATCCGCGAGATCGAACAGGACGTGCAGGGCTTCGCCGAACTCGGCTCGTTTCTCGACATGCCGGTCCGCACCTACAGTTCGGGCATGGTGATCCGGCTCGGCTTCGCGCTCGCCACCTCCATCCGCCCGCGCGTGCTGCTGATGGACGAATGGTTCCTGGCCGGCGACGCCATCTTCATGAACAAGGCGCAGGACCGGCTCGAGGCTCTGGTGCGTCAGGCCGAGATCCTGGTGATCTCCACTCATCTGATGAAGGTGGTCGCGACATGGTGCACGCGCGTGCTGTGGCTGGATCACGGCATGATCCGCATGCAGGGCACGCCGGACGAGGTCCTCCCCGCCTACCTCGCCGAGGAAGCCATCCCTGCGATGGAAACCACACCAGCCTGAAGATCGGCCTCGATGCTGGCGGGCCGGAATCGCCGAATCTCGGAGCGCCTGTCGGTAGAAGAATCGATTGACGGACACGCCCGTATCGCTTGCGTGACGCGTAGCCACGGCGTTCGTCGCCCGGCTTGGACCTGCGTTCCTGACAGACGGATGATGTCCAGCGGTTCGGCGTTTCTCGCCAAATGCGCGTCGTCTATCCCGCCATGCAGGAGTCGATGCCCCTCTATCCGAGCCGCATCAGCGTACTGAAAGAAGAGGGAATCCCGGCACGGGAAAAGGAAATGGTGGGCCGGGTGGGGTTCGAACCCACGGCCATTCGATTAAAAGTCGAATGCTCTACCACTGAGCTACCGGCCCGCCAGAACGGGCGCCGAACGATGGGTCCGGCGCCACGTGAACGCGATCAGGCGGCCGGCTGGCTCGCCGGGCGCATGGTCACGATGCGGTCCGGGTCGGATACCATGCCGCTGCCGCCAGCGCCACGCTTGATCTGATCGACCAGCTCCATTCCTTCCACGACCTCGCCGAAAATCGTGTATTGCCCGTCCAGGCTCGGCGCCGGCGCGAACATGATGAAGAACTGCGAGTTGGCGCTGTGCGGATGCGCGGTGCGGGCGGCGCCCAGGGTGCCACGCACGAATCGGGCCTTGTTGGTGAACTCGCTCTTCAGGTCGGGCAGCTTGGAGCCGCCGGTGCCGGTGCCGGTCGGATCGCCGCCCTGGGCCATGAAGCCCTCGATCACGCGATGGAACGGGGTGTTGTCGTAGAAGCCTTCGGCTGCCAGCGACCGGAAGCGGGCGGCGTGCTCGGGCGCCAGATCCGGGCGCAGCTTGATCACGACCCGGCCGGTCTTCAGATCGAGATTGATCAGGTCGTCGGTGGCGGGCGCGGTGGATTCGGACATTAAATTACCTCGTGAATGATAAGGACCGGCCGCTCAGCGGAGCTTGGCCATGATCCTGCCATGGGTGTGCCGGGGCACGAAGGCGGTGACGTCGCCACCGAGCTGGGCGATCTCCTTCACCAGCCGGGACGAAATGAACTGGTAGCTCTCCGTCGCCATCAGGAACACGGTCTCGATACCGGGATCGAGCCTGTGGTTCATGCCGAACATCTGGGTTTCGTAGTCGTAGTCGGTCACGGCGCGGAGACCGCGGATGATGACGTTGGCGCCGTGCTGACGGGCGCACTGCACCAGCAGGTTGTCGAAACCGATCACCTCGATCGGGGTTCCCGTCTCCTGCGACACGAGACGGGTTTCGTGCGCGACGCACTCCACCCGCTCGGCCAGGCTCATCAGCGGCGCCTTGCCGATATTGGCGGCGACGCCGACGATCAGGCGCTCCACCAGACGGGCGCCGCGCGTGATGATGTCCAGGTGGCCCCTGGTGATCGGATCGAACGTGCCGGGATAGAACCCGACATGCTGCCGGCTGTCCGCCATCCGCTTATCCTTCGCTCTCCGGCGTGGTGTCCGGCGTTTGCGCCTCGTCCGGGGCGGTGTCGGCGATCTCCGCCGCATCCTCGCCGTCCGCCGATTCGTCCTCCAGGACGGGGAACACGCTGGTGACGCGCTCCTTGCCGTCCAGGCGGAACAGGGTGACGCCCATGGAGGCGCGTCCGGTGATCCGCACCTGATCCACCGGCACGCGGATCAAACGGCCGGCATCGGTCACCAGCATCACGTCGGTGCCGTGCAGCACCGGTAGGGTGGCAACCACCTCGGTGCCGCTGCGGGCGGTGAAGGTGACGTTGGCGATGCCCAGACCGCCACGTCCGCTGGCGCGGTAGTCATAGGCCGAGGAGCGCTTGCCGAAGCCGCCATTGGTGACGGTGAGCAGGATCTCCTCGCCGGATTCGAGTTCGGCGAACCGTTCGGCGTCCAGGGCCGCCGCGACGACGCCCTCTTCCTGTGCTTCGGCGTCGATCTCGGACTCGCCTTCCGCCGACGGGTCGGCGGCCTCGGCCCGACGCTTGGCGTTGGCCATCTTGAGGAAGCCGGCTCGTTCGTCCGGGCTGGCCTCCACATGGTTCAGCACGGCAAGGCTATTCACCTCGTCGTTGTTGCCGAGACGGATGCCGCGCACGCCGGTGGAATCGCGGCCCGCGAACACGCGCAGGGTCTCGTCGGTGATCTGGAAGCGGATGCAGCGGCCGAGGCGTGTGGCCAGCATCACGTCCTGGCCTTCGCGGCAGGTGGCGACACCGATCAGGCTGTCGCCGGTCTTGCCCCAGGCCTCGTCGAGCTTCATCGCGATCAGGCCGGACGAGCGCACGTTGCGGAAATCGCTGAGGCGGTTGCGTCGCACGTTGCCGGACGCGGTGGCGAAGACGAGGTGCAGGTTCTCCCACAGGGTCTCGTCCTGCGGCAGCGGCAGCACCGTGGTGATGGAATCGCCGCCGAGTTCGGGCAGCAGGTTCACCAGCGCCCTGCCCTTCGCGGTGGGGCTGGCTTCCGGCAGGCGCCAGACCTTTTCGCGATACGCCTTGCCGCCGGAGGAGAAGAACAGCACCCATTGATGGGTGTGGGCATTGAAGGAGCGGGTGACGATGTCGTCGCCGCGACGGCCCGCCGCCGTGCGTCCGCGTCCGCCGCGATTCTGCGCCCGGAAGGTTTCCAGCGGCGTGCGCTTGATGAAGCCGTCGCGGGTGATGGTCACGACCATCTGCCCCGGCTCGACCAGGCTCTCGTCGGTCTGGTCGCCGGCGATGTCGGAGATCTCCGTCATGCGCGGCGTGGCGATCTCGGCGCGGACCACGCCCAGCTCGTCGCGCATCACTTCCAGACGGCGCGGACGGCTGCCGATGATCTCCAGCAGCTCGTTGATCCTCTGGCCGACCTCGCCCAGCTCGGCCTGGATCTTCTCGCGTTCCAGACCGGTGAGGCGCTGCAGGCGCAGTTCCAGGATGCCGCGCGCCTGGGCTTCGGTGAGGCGGACGCGCCCGTCGATCACCACGTTGCCGTCGTCATGGATCAGCGACAGCAGCGGCTCGATCTCCGCCGCGTCCCAATCCTGCGTCATCAGGGCCTCGCGCGCCGAGGCGGCGTCGGGGGCGGAGCGGATCAGCGCGATCACCCGGTCGATATTGGCCACCGCCAGGACCAGGCCGACCAGCAGATGGCCGCGATCGCGTGCCTTGCCGAGATCGAACCGCGCCCGGCGCAGGATCACCTCCTCCCGGAAGGCGATGAAGGCCAGCAGCATCTCCTTCAGCCCCATCAGCTTGGGCTGTCCGTCGTTCAGCGCCAGCATGTTGACGCCGAACGAGGTCTGGAGCTGGGTGAAACGGTAGAGCTGGTTGAGCACCACTTCCGGGGTGGCGTCGCGCTTGACCTCGATCACGATCCGCATGCCGGAGCGGTCGCTCTCGTCACGGATGTCGGAGATGCCTTCGACCTGCTTGGCGCGGACCAGCTCGGCGATCTTCTCCTGCAAGGTGGCCTTGTTCACCTGATAGGGAATCTCGGTGATGACGATGGCCTTGCGGTCGCGTCGCAGATCCTCGATCTCGGCGCGGGCACGCACCATCACCGAACCGCGCCCGGTCTCGAAGGCGGAGCGGATGCCGGAACGGCCCAGGATGATGCCGCCGGTCGGGAAATCCGGCCCCGGCACGATCCGCATCAGATCCTCGAGCGACAGGGCCGGATCGGCGATCAGCGCCAGGGTGGCGTCGATGATCTCGCCCGGATTATGGGTCGGGATGTTGGTGGCCATGCCGACGGCGATGCCGGAGCCGCCATTGATCAGCAGGTTCGGATAGGCGGCGGGAAGGACCTTCGGTTCCTCCTCGCTCTCGTCGTAGTTCGGGCCGAAATCCACCGTGTCGCGGTCGATGTCGTCCAGCAGGAACATGGCCGATTTGGACAGGCGCGCTTCGGTGTAGCGCATCGCCGCCGGGCTATCGCCGTCCACCGAGCCGAAATTGCCCTGGCCGTCGATCAGGCGGACGCGCATCGACCAGCTCTGCGCCATGCGGACCATGGCGTCGTAGATCGAGCTGTCGCCGTGCGGATGGTATTTACCCATCACGTCGCCGACCGCGCGGGCCGATTTGCGATACGGCTTGTCGTGGGTGAAGCCGCTTTCGCGCATCGAATACAGGATGCGGCGATGCACGGGTTTCAGGCCGTCGCGCACGTCCGGCAGGGCGCGGCTGACGATCACGGACATCGCGTAGGCGAGATACGACGAGCGCATCTCCTCTTCGATGGTCACGGGCACCATGTCGGACGGCGCGCCCTCGGGCAGAACCGCCTCAGGCGGCAGCGGCGGCACGGGGGGCTCGGAGGAATCGCTCAACAGGCAGTCCATATCAGCAGGGCACCGCAACGGGCCGGCCTGGCTGTGGAGCGGCCGGTGCCGGAGCGGCACACGATGTCGGCGCGACAAACGCCGTGATTCTTATACCGTAGCACGCGCGCCGGGGCCGCAAAACCGTACACGACAAACGCCCGTTTCGTCGCCGGAGGGGGCGGGCATCCGGCAGCGCTCTGGGATGCACCGACCGTGCAGGCGGCATCCGCAACGCTTGTGTCGACGGCGATCCGATGCCGGTCCTACCGCAGCCGGCGCAGGCTCGCTGCCAGACGCGGCATTTCCAGCTTGGCTGCAACCGGCGCGACAGCCGCGCTGCGACATGCTCGCCCAGCCCTGCGACAAGGGCGAGCGCATGGTGTGAGCCACCGAACGGGCGCGCTCGCTCTACTGCCAGGCTTGCGCGATCGAAGACTCGCCCACCGCCTGCAACTTGGCCCGGAACACGTTGAAAACCCTCGGGCCGGCTTCACACGGAGCGGAACCGGAACGCGATGACGTTCCGATTTTCCGGCGCAAACCGACCGAGGCCGGGATCAGAACGGGATTTCGTCGTCCAGATCCGCGCCGGAGGGTTCCCAGCCGCCCTGGCCGCCGCCGGCCGTACCGCCGCCGGCCGGCTTGCTGCCGCCGCGCGGCGCCGCGATCGCGCGACCGCCGCCGCCCGAACCGCCGCCATAGCCGCCGCCACCGTAACCGCCGCCGCCGTAGCCACCGCCTTCACCACCCTCATCGCCGCCGCGGCCTGAGTCGAGCATGGTCAGCTCGCCGCGGAAGCGGTCGAGCACGATTTCCGTCGTGTATTTCTCCTGGCCGGACTGGTCGGTCCATTTCCGGGTCTGCAACGAGCCCTCGAGATAGACCTTCTTGCCCTTGCGGCAGAAGCGCTCGACCACGTCGGCGATGCGCTCGTTGAACACCACGACGCGGTGCCATTCGGTCTTCTCGCGTCGTTCGCCGGAGGCCTTGTCGTTCCAGCTTTCGCTGGTCGCCAGGGTGAAGTTGACGATCTTGGAGCCGTTCTGGGCGTTCCGGACCTCGGGGTCCTTTCCGAGATTCCCGACCAGGATCACCTTGTTGACGCTGCCGGCCATCGCAATTTCCAGTCTTCTTTCGGCGCCGGCCAGCCGAGGCTGCGGCACCTTTTCACTACGGTAGTGTTTACCTACGCGCCGCGTTATACACGTGGAACGTGAACAGACAATGAACAGGAGCTGCCGCTTGGCCCAGCCGACCCGGAAACGAACGAGCACGGCCGTCCAGACGGGGATCGCCGCGCCGAACGCCGCCATCCGGGTCCGCGGGGCACGCGAGCATAACCTGAAGAATATCGACGTCGACATCCCGCGCGACCAGCTCACCGTCGTCACCGGCCTGTCGGGCTCCGGGAAATCCTCCCTCGCCTTCGACACCATCTATGCCGAGGGCCAGCGTCGCTACGTCGAGAGCCTGTCCGCCTATGCGCGCCAGTTCCTGGAGCTGATGGGCAAGCCGGACGTGGATTCGATCGAGGGCCTGTCTCCCGCGATCTCGATCGAACAGAAGACCACCTCGCGCAATCCGCGCTCCACCGTCGGCACCATCACCGAGGTGCACGACTACATGCGCCTGCTCTGGGCGCGGGCCGGGGTGCCGTATTCGCCCGCCACCGGCCTGCCGATCGAGGCGCAGACGGTGAGCCAGATGGTGGACCGGGTGATGGCGATGCCGGAGGGCACGCGGCTGATGCTGCTGGCGCCGGTGATCAAGGACCGCAAGGGCGAGTATCGCAAGGAGCTGGCCGATCTGGCGCGCAAGGGCTTCACCCGCGCGAAGGTGGACGGCACGCTCTACGAGATCGCCGACGTTCCCAACCTGAACCGCAAGCTGAAGCACACGGTGGAAGCCGTGGTGGACCGGGTGATCGTCAAGGCCGGGATCGAGAGCCGTCTTGCCGACAGTTTCGAGCAGGCGCTCGGCCTGTCGGACGGCATCGTCTACGCCGAGGAAGTCGTGAAAGAGGCCGCCGATCCGAAACGGACGGTGTTCTCCTCCAAATTCGCCTGCCCGGTCAGCGGCTTCACGCTGGAAGAGGTCGAGCCGCGGCTGTTCTCGTTCAACGCGCCGCAGGGCGCCTGTCCTGTCTGCGACGGCATCGGGGTGGAAAGCTTCTTCGACCCGCATCTGGTGGTGCCAGACGAAAATCTGACCCTGGCCGGCGGTGCGGTCGCGCCCTGGAACGGCAGCCAGAGCCCGTACTACATCCAGACTCTGCAAAGCCTGATGCGGCATTTCGGCACGTCGATGACCGTGTCCTGGGACGCGCTGCCCACGCCGGTACGGGATGCGGTGCTGCATGGCACCGAGGAGGTAGTAGAGTTCACCTACAAGGACGACAAGCGGTCCTATACGGTGAAGAAGGCCTTCGAGGGGGTGCTGAAGAACCTGCAGCGCCGTTTCACCGAAACCGACAGCGCGTGGATCCGCGAGGAGATGTCGCGCTACCAGTCGGAAAAGCCGTGTCATGTCTGCAACGGCGCCCGTCTGCGTCCGGAAGCGCTGTCGGTGAAGATCGCCGGGCATACCATCGCCGACGCCTCCGAACTGCCGATCCGGCGCGCCCTGCACTGGTTCGGCACGGTGGAAGCCACGCTGACGCCGCAGCGGGCCGAGATCGCGCGGCGCATCCTGCGCGAGATCCTGGACCGTCTGCGCTTCCTGGACGATGTGGGGCTCGATTATCTGACGCTGTCGCGCGGTTCGGCCACCTTGTCCGGCGGCGAGTCGCAGCGCATCCGCCTGGCCTCGCAGATCGGCTCCGGACTGACCGGCGTCCTGTATGTTCTGGACGAGCCGTCGATCGGCCTGCACCAGCGCGACAACGAGCGTCTGCTCGGCACGCTCGACCGGCTGAAGCGGCTCGGCAACACGCTTCTGGTGGTGGAGCATGACGAGGACGCGATCCGCTCAGCCGACTACCTGATCGATATGGGCCCGGCCGCCGGCGTGCATGGCGGCAACGTGATCGCGCATGGCACGCCGGAAGAGGTGGCGGCGCATCCCGACAGCCTGACCGGCGCCTATCTGTCCGGGCGCCGGGCGATCCCTGTGCCGGCGGAGCGCCGGCCGATCGATCCGAAGCGCCAGGTGCGGGTGATCGGTGCGACCGGCAACAACCTCAAGAATGTCTCGGCCTCGTTCCCGCTCGGCACCTTCACCTGCATCACCGGGGTGTCCGGCGGCGGCAAGTCGACGCTGGTGATCGACACGCTCTACAAGGCGCTGTCACGCCGCCTGATGGGCTCGGGCCAGGTGCCGGCGCCGCATGAGCGGATCGACGGCCTGGAGCTGCTCGACAAGATCATCGATATCGACCAGTCGCCGATCGGCCGCACGCCGCGCTCCAACCCGGCCACCTATACCGACCTGTTCGCGCCGATCCGCGATTGGTTCGCCGAGCTGCCGGAGAGCAAGGCGCGCGGCTACAAGCCGGGCCGCTTCTCGTTCAACGTGAAGGGTGGGCGGTGCGAGGCGTGCCAGGGCGACGGCGTGCTGAAGATCGAGATGCACTTCCTGCCGGACGTGTTCGTGACCTGCGACACCTGCAAGGGCCAGCGCTACAACCGCGAAACGCTGGAGGTGAAGTTCCGCGGCCACTCCATCGCCGACGTGCTGAACATGACGGTGGACGAGGCGGTGCCGTATTTCTCCGCCGCCAACCGCATCCGCGACCGTCTCACCATCCTGCAACAGGTCGGGCTCGGCTACGTGAAGCTGGGACAGCAGGCCACCACGCTTTCCGGCGGCGAGGCGCAGCGTGTGAAGCTGAGCAAGGAGCTGGCCCGGCGCGCCACCGGCCGCACGCTCTATATTCTCGACGAGCCGACCACGGGGCTGCACACCGAGGACGTGCGCAAGCTGCTGGAGGTGCTGCATGCGCTGGTGGACCAGGGCAACACGGTGCTGGTGATCGAGCACAATCTGGAGGTGATCAAGACCGCCGACTGGGTGCTCGATCTGGGGCCGGAGGGCGGCGATGGCGGCGGTCTCGTGGTGGCCGAAGGCACGCCGGAGCAGATCGCGGCGCATCCCGAGAGCCATACCGGCCGGTTCCTTCGGCCGCTTCTGCCGGAACCGGTGGCGCAGCGTCGGCGTAAGCGCGCCTGACGCGACGCGAGAGGGTTGGATGACTGAGCACAAGGTGGTGGGGTTCGTCGGCTACGGCGCGATGGCGAAGCTGATGGCGACGCATATCCGCGACGCGGGCTACACGGTGGTGGCGTTCACCCCGTCCGCGAAGGGCGGCAAGGCGGAGGACGGCACACGCATGCTGTCCTCGCCGCGCGCGCTGGCGGCGGAAAGTGCGGTGGTGATGATCAGCGTGCCGAACGACGACGCGGTCGAGGAATCCGCCTACGGCGCCGACGGTATCCTGGCCGGGATGAAGAGCGGCGGGCTGCTGATCAACACCTCCTCAGTGTCGCCGCGCGTCTCGCGCCGCCTGTTCGCGGCGGGTGCGGAGAAGGGCATCGCCGTGGTGGATGCGCCGGTTTCGGGCAGCACGCCGGAAGCGGAGAAGGGCGAGCTGGTGGTGCTGGCCGGCGGCGAAGACGCGGACATCGCCCGCGCCAAACCGTTTCTGGACGCGATCGGCAAGAAGACGGTGCATGCCGGGCCGGCCGGACAGGGTTCGGCGCTGAAGCTGGTGGTCAACGGCATCATGGTCTCGACCATGGCCGCGATCAGCGAGGCGGCGGGGTATGGCGTGGCGGCGGGGCTCGACCGCGACCTGCTGCTGGAAACGCTGGGCGGGCTGGCGGTCGTGTCGCCGCATCATCAGCGCAAGATCAAGGCGGCCGGGTCGGGCGATCTCGAGCCGCAATTCCCAACCTGGCTGGCGCACAAGGATCTGGGACTGCTGCTGGCCGACGCCGCCGCCCATGGCGCGCCGCTGGGCACCATCGCGGCGGCGACGCAGTTGATGACGCTGATGAATCAGGATCAGGCGAAGGACGACTATTCGGTGGTGCTGCCCACCGCCATGATGCTGGCTTCGTCCGCGGAGGACTGACCGGTTCGGGCGGCGGGGCCGAACCCTGCCGCCCGCATTGCCGGCACCGCGGCGCGGCTGACCGGCACGACGAGACCGGTTTCCAGAACGAGCTGCCATCCCTGCCCGCGCCGCTCGGCCCGCGCCCTCGCATCGCGCGCGATCCAGAACGAGCGATGCGGCTGCCAGCCAGCGGCCTCGCCCAGAGCGGCGATGGCATCGCGCATGCGGAGCAGGACGAGCTTTTCCGCCCCGTCGCAATGCAGCCGGAGATAATGATCCTCGGCCTGGAGGGCGATCAGACGCCGTCCAGCGAGGTCGGGGGCATGGGCGCGCAGGAAGGCGCGGCGGTCTCCGCTGGCCGGCGCCGGAGCGGCGGGGGCCTCGGGTGGTGGTGCTCCGGGACGGGCATCGGGCACCGTCCAGGACGTGACGACGCCGCGATAGGCGAAGGCGGCGGCGAGGCCCAAAGGCAGGGTGTCCAGCCAAATCCACAACAATGGCCCGGCATGGCCGAACGCGATCCGGTTGATCAGCGAGATTCCCAGCACGCCCGGTACGGAGGCTAGTAGTGCGTTCGCGGCGACGCTCCGTGCACCGGTCAGTCGATGGCCGGTGCGGGCGAGCAGAAGGCAGGCCAGGGTGACGCCGAGCTGCCAGAACAGTCCGCACAGCAGGAAGTAGCCGGCGCGCTCCACGACTGAGAGACGTTCGCTGCCCCAGGGCGCCATGGTCGTGAGAAGCGCAGATACGGCCAGGAGCGACACGAACCTGAACAGGACGGATCTTCGGAGGGACAACGGGCGTGGCGGCATGACCGGAGTTCCTCCCATTCGCGCTTCGTGAACCGACAATAACAGCGTTTCGCGAACGGCGCGCCGCATTCCGCGAAGCCGCCATTGCGGCAACACGGGCGAAGCGGGCACCGGGAGGTCGTTCTTTTCTCGGAGCTCCGACGCCATGTTCATCGAGCAGATCATCCGCCACACCCCGGTCTGGGTCTGGGCCATGCTCGCCTATCTCGTCTACCAGGGTGCCTGCGCCCTCAAGGACCAGACCGTCTCGCTGCGGCGGATGGTGGTGGTGCCGGTACTGTTCGCGGCCTGGGGCGTCGAGACGATGCTGTCCGGCCATCCCGGCGCGGTGCAGATCGGATGCTGGCTGGCCGCGGCGGCGATCCTGTCGCCCCTGGGGCTGCTGACGGGGCCGACCTTGCATGCGGTGGACCCGGACACCGGGCTGGTGCGTCGCGGCGGCAGTGCGGGGCCGCTCGTGCGGAGCCTGCTGGTGTTCGTGCTGAAATACGGTTCGGCCGTCACCGTGGCGGTTCAGCAGCCGCCGAGCCCGACGACCCTTTCCGTCGCCGCCGCGATCTCCGGCGCCACGGCGGGCTATTTCGGCGGCTGGCTGCTGTCGCTCTACGGCCGGCACAGGATGGCGCCGCGTTCAGCGCTGCGGGCGGCCTGAGCAGGGCGTTCAGCCGCGCAGGAAGCGGCTGAACGCCTCGGCGTGGTCCGGATGCCACCGTGACAAAGGCGGGCGGTTCTCGACGATGTCGCCGGCGGCCCACAGGATGCGCTTCTCGTCGGTGGCGCGGGACACGTCGTTGTCCGGGCACAGGATGTAGAAATCGCCGGCTTCGAGCCGTTCGAGCATGAAGGCGACGGTCTGGTCCGGCGTCCAGGCCGCCTCGGGCTTCTCCGTGCGCCCGCCGCGGGTCAGGCCGGTCCAGACGAAGCCGGGGATCAGCAGATGCGCGCTGACCCGGCATCCCTCCCGGTTGCGCAGCATGTGCTGCACCGCCTCGGTGAAGGCCTTCACGCCCGCCTTGGCGACGTTGTAGGCCGGGTCGCCGGGCGGGGTGGTGATGCCCTGCTTGGAGCCGGAAACGACGATCAGGCCGGGCGCGTCGGTTTCGGTCATGCCTGGCAGGACGGCGCGGACGGTCTCGATCACCCCGTGCAGGTTCACCGCGAGAATGTCGTCCCAGCTCCGGTCCTCGCCGGGGATGGCGCTGCCGGGCTGGATCGCGGCGTTGGCCATCGCCACGTCGATGCGGCCGCCCCAGCCGGTGACGGCGGCGACCATGCCCCGCACCTCGTCCCGCTCGGCGATGTCGAGCCCGAAGCCGCGCACCGCCCCCGCCCCGGTTTCGGCGGCGACGCTTTCCACCGCGCGTTCCAGCGCCGGGCCGGGCCGGTCGGCGATGGCGATGCGCATGCCGGCGGCGGCGAAGCGGCGACAGGCGGCCAGACCGATGCCGGACGCGCCGCCCGTGACCAGGGCCAGACCGTCCGTGTGGATCGCCTCGTAACCCATGCGTCGCTCCTGGAGGGATGTTCAGCCTTTCAAGACGGTTCGGAAGCAGGCGGGTTCGTTTCGGTCCGGTAAAGGGGTCAGCGCAGCCCGGCGGCGATCACCGCCAGACGGTCGCCGATGCCGCGCGCGCCGCCGGTCCGGTCGAACCGGGCTGGGTCGCCGTGCAGATCGCGCCGTGCGAGCACGAGAGGCGAGAGCGCGCAGTTCTGTCCGCGCGGCAGCCGGGGACCGGTCGCGTCAGCGAGGAAACGTTCGCCCTGCTCGGCCAGAAAGGCGCGCTGGGACGGGAGATCCAGATCGGCGATGCCGTCGGGCAGGACGTCGCGTTCGGCGGCCAGCAGGGCCGGCAGATAGCGCCGAAGCGCGCCGCAGGCGAAGGCGGCGCCCACATCGGCGAGACGGCTCGAGGCGCTGGCCGCGACGCCCAGCACGGCGCCGATCGCGCGTTGCAGCCCACCGGCGCCGCCAAGCAGGACGAGGCGCCATTCTGCCACGCCGAGACCGCCTTCCGCCTCGGCTTCGCGTGCGGCGATCATGCTCAGCAGCGCATCGGGCGGCACCCGGCCCTGTTCCAGCAGGTCGCGGATCGCGACGGCAACCGGCTGGTTGTGCCAGTCGTCGCGCTCGTTGCCGACCACCTCGCGCCACCACTGCAGCCGGATCAGCGCCGCGATCGGCCCGGCGCCGGAGCGGGCGGAGGGCAGTTCGGTGGCGCGCACCAGCTCGTGGTTGAACAGGATCAACGCGGCCAGGGGCTCGCGCAAGGCGGCGGGTGCCGGGGCGATGCACAGGAAGCGGTCGGGATCGACGGCGCTCGCTTCCGTGGTGAAACGACCGGCATCCGGTGCGCGTTGGTTCGGCATGCGGCGTGTGATGCTCCGGGCGAGCGGCACGGGCAAGTCATGCCTGCACGCCTTGACGCTCGCGGCAGCGACCCCATAGCTCTTCCCCGAGCCTCACCAGGAGAAACGCTCATGGCTTTCGAACTTCCCGCCCTGCCCTATCCGGCCAATGCCCTGGCCTCCAAGAGCATGGGCCAGCAGACTCTGGAACTGCATCACGGCAAGCATCACCAGGCCTATGTCACGGCGCTGAACGGCTTCGTGGAGAAGAACGAGGCGCTCCAGGGCAAGTCCCTGGACGAGATCGTCACCCTGAGCCACGGCAAGGCCGACATGGCGCCGGTGTTCAACAACGCCGGCCAGCACTGGAACCACATCCTGTTCTGGCAGGGCCTGTCGCCGACCGGCGGCGGCATTCCGGGCGCGCTGGAAAGCAAGATCGTGTCCGATTTCGGCAGCGTCGAAGCGTTCAAGGACGCGTTCAAGACCGCCGCCACCACCCAGTTCGGCTCCGGCTGGGCCTGGCTGGTGCTGGGCAGCGACGGCAAGCTGAAGGTCACCAAGACCGCCAACGGCTCCAACCCGCTGGCCGAAGGCTCGGGCACCGCGCTGCTGGGTCTCGATGTGTGGGAGCACTCCTACTATCTCGACTTCCAGAACCGCCGTCCGGACTACGTGACCAACTTCCTGGACAAGCTGGCCAATTACGAGTTCGCCGCGGCCCGTCTGCAGCAGAACTGATCGCCTGCCCCGGAGCCGGTTCGCGCCGGCTCCGGGTTCACTGCGTCAGGGCATCGCGCAGCAGGGTGTTCACCGCCTTCGGGTCGATCCCGAGGCAGACCTGCGCGTTCGGCGGTCCCGGCACCGGCCGGGTCAGCCCGTCCTCGTCGACGACGATCCGCATCGGCTCTTCCCGGCACAGATCCGATTGCAGCAGATGCGCCACCGGCACCACATCGAACAATGTCGGATGGTCGCCATAGGGGCTGTTCCGGTGCCATTCCGCGAACAAGGATCGCAGCGCCGCCTCGTCCGGCCGGCCCAGGATCACATCGCGATCGGCCGGGTCGAGCGGCACCAGCGTCGCGTCCAGCGGCATCATCTCGACCGGCACGCCGGAGGCCAGGACAGCACGTAATCCGGCCGGATCGCAGACGACGTTGTATTCCGGGTCCGGTCCGCTGCCGCGCGTCGGCCCGAACGGATAGCCGCGCCGGATCGAGCCGCCCATCATCACCACGGCGCGCAACCTGTGGAACGCCGACGGGTCGCGCCGGACCATCGCGCCCACGGTCGTCATCGGCGCCAGAGCGATCAGGGTGATGCTGTGCTCCGGCGCGGCGCGGAGACGGGTCAGGACGCCTTCAACGGCATCCGGAAAACCGCCCGGCGGGATCGGACCGCCTCGCGCGTAGACGGCCTGGGTGAAGCCCGTATGCGGCGCGGTGGCCGGTCCAGCGAATACCGGCACATCGCCGCGCCCGTTCGCATCGAGGAACCGTCGCGCGAGGCGGGCCCGCAGCGTGGTGTCGCCGAGGCTGGTGGAGACGGCCAACAGATGCAGCGACGGCGCGTGCAGCACCAACGCCAGGGCGAAGGCGTCGTCGAGATCGTCGCCGAGATCGGTATCGACGATCACGTCCCGCGGCGGATGTGCCGGAACCGTTGCGCAGCCGGCCAGCAGCCCCAGCGACAACAGCAGAGCGGTGCGGATCAGAACAACAGCCCCTTGCGCAGCATGCCATGCACCCCCTTCTCGCCGTTCACCGTCTGGGTGACGCGGAAATCCACCGCCAGGGAGCAGGTCTGGTAGGCCTGTTCGCGCGACAACGTGGTGCGGGAGCAGATCAGCGCGATCATCTCCCGCAGCGCGCCCTTCATCGCCTGATCGAGATCCTCGTGCAGGCCCATGCTGATCCAGTGGGTCGGGGTTTCGGCATAGGGCGTGCGCAAAAGCGGCGCTTCCGGGGAACCCTTATGCAGGATCAAGGTGAAGCGGCCGGTGAGCGACATCTCCAGCGCGTTCACGCAGACCTCGCCGTCGCCCTGCAGCCCGTGCCCGTCTCCGGCCAGGAAGTTCGCCCCCGGCACGAACACCGGCAGGTAGAGCGTGCTGCCGGCGACCAGTTCCTTGTTGTCCAGATTGCCGCCGAAGCAGCGCGGCTCACGCGAGGACAGCCGGCCGAACGACAGCGGCGGCGCCACCCCCATGATGCCGAAGAACGGCGCCAGGGTCAGTTCCGGTCCCCAGGGCAGACGGCAGGTGCCGCGCGCCCGGTCGACCGGGATATGGGTCATGAGCCTGGTGTCGAAATCGTCCGGGATCGTTCCGGCCAGAGGACGGATGCCGCAATAGCCCCAGTCGGAGGTCGGCACGACCGAATCGATCCGCACTTCCAGCATGTCGCCGGGCTCGGCGCCGCGCACCGCCACCGGACCGGTGGTCATGTGCGTGCCGATGCGGGGGAGTCCGGCGGCGTGGATCGCCTGAAGCACGGGCGGGATCGGAAAGGCGGTGAGATCGGTCGGCATCACTTCCGGGCCGCCGCTGAGGCATTCCAGCTCCACCGTGTCGCCCGGCTCGATCTCGATCACCGGTGGGATGCGCGCATCGAAGATGCCGAGCTGGATGCTGGCGGGGGTGGCGGCGAGATGATGCAGGCGGCCTGTGGGGGTGCTCGGATGCGGCATGCGTCGGGTCCCGGTGCGAAGGTCGAACGGAGCGGTCGAACCCTATCAGGCCCCGAGCGATGGGAGGGGCGTCAAGAGCGCCTCTCGCTTCCGGGCGGCAAACCGCGCAAACCTAAGACACGAACGGCCCGTTCTTCGGCGGCGCCGCGTGTGGAGCAACGAGACGGATGGACCGCATTCTGGCCGCAGCACGCGATTCCGGCACGGAACAGACACCGGAACAGGCCGCCAATCGCCGTGCCGGCAACCAGCAGCTCGCCCGCGCCGCGCTGGCCACCATCATGGCGATCCTGGGCATCTTCACCCTGCGCGACTTCCTGCCGGCCCTGGCCTGGGCGGTGATCTTCGCCATCGCCACCTGGCCGCTGTTCCAGCGCGCCAAGCGACGCTGGCCGCCCGGCAAGCACAACATGCTGCTGCCTTTGCTGTTCACCGCCGGCATCGCCCTGGTGTTCCTGGTGCCGCTTTCCCTGATCGCTTTGGAAGCGGCACGGGAGGCGCAGGGCGTGCTGGCCTGGATGGAGCATGCGAGACGGACCGGCGTGCCCGTGCCGGGCTGGGTACACCGTCTGCCGGTGGCGCACGAGCAGGCCACCGCCTGGTGGCAACAGCATCTGGCCGATCCGGACGATGCCAACGACCTGTTTGACACCATGAAATCGCCGAGCAGTTTCCGCGTCACCCGCCAGCTCGGCACCCAGGTCGCGCATCGCGCGACCTTGTTCGCGTTCAGCCTGATCACCCTGTTCTTCCTGTTCCGCGAGGGCGAGTCGGTGACCGAGCGTCTGCTGGTGGCGAGTCGTCGCGCGTTCGGCGCGCGTGGCGAGCGCGTGGCGCGGCAGATGGTCGCCTCCGTGCACGGCACGGTGGACGGTCTGGTGCTGGTGGGTCTCGGCGAAGGCGTGCTGATGGGGTTCGCCTATGCCGTCGCCGGCACGCCGCATCCGACCTTGTTCGGCCTGATCACCGCCGTCGCCGCCATGATCCCGTTCTGCGCCGTGCTGGCGATCGGCCTCGCTTCGGCGCTGGTGCTGGCGCAGGGTGCGACGGTCGGGGCGATCGTGCTGTTCGCGGTCGGCATGATCGTGGTGTTCGTCGCCGACCACTTCGTCAGGCCGGTGCTGATCGGCGGCGCGACCAAGCTGCCCTTCCTGTGGGTGCTGCTGGGGATTCTGGGCGGCGTGGAAGCCTGGGGCCTGATCGGGCTGTTCGTTGGCCCGGCCATTATGGCCGCGCTGATCCTGCTCTGGCGGGAATACACCGACCCTGCGCAGGAGCCGCAGGGAGAGATCATCCAAACGACGTGAGGGAGGTGGGGCGTTTTGGTCGGGCAGGCGGGATTCGAACCCACGACCCCCAGTCCCCCAGACTGATGCGCTACCAGGCTGCGCTACTGCCCGAATGCCTTCGGCACGGCGGGGTCTAGCAGGGGGCGGGCGGTCAGGCAACCCGCACCGTGCCGTTCCCCTCGTGCTTCAGTACGGGAAATGCTCCCGGATCTGTTCCAGCTCGCCCAGCACCGACCGGAGCATCCGGCGCAGGCGCTGGTTCTCGGTCTCCAGCGCCACCAGTTCCGGCGCGGGACCGGCCGGTTCGGGCGTGGGTTCAGGCTCCGGCGGCGGTGGGGGCGCCGCCTGTCTGGGCGGAAACAGGACCTCGTCGTCGCGCTCGGCCACCTCCGGCGGCGGCAGATCGCCGGTCAGCGTGCCGTCGCCTTCGCGCAGCAGGCGCTGCACGCCTTTGATGGTGTAGCCTTGGATATAGAGCAGGTCGGAAATCCGGCGCAGCAGGGCGATGTCGTCCGGGCGGTAATAGCGCCGGCCGCCGCCGCGCTTCAGCGGCTTCACCTGAGGAAACCGGGTTTCCCAGAAGCGCAGCACGTGCTGCGGAATGTGAAGATCGTCCGCGACCTCGCTGATGGTGCGGAAAGCGGACGGGCTTTTCTTCAGGCGCGTGCTCGGCTCTTCCGGCCGTGCGTCCTCGCCGTGATGCTCGTCCTGCGCGGCGTCGTCCGACGGCCACTCCTCGTGGTCGGTCATGCCGCGTCATCCTCGCCCGACGGGTCGCGCCCGTTCACGCGCGCCTTCAGCACCTGGCTGGGGCGGAACACCAGAACAGAGCGCGGCAGGATCGGCACTTCGACGCCGGTCTTCGGGTTGCGACCGACGCGCCTGCCCTTCTGGCGGACGGTGAAGGTACCAAACCCACTGATCTTGACCGGATCGCCCGCGGCCAGCGCATCGGAGATGCGGTCCAGCACGGCTTCCAGCAGCTCGGCCGATTCGTTCCGCGACAAACCGACCTGGGTGTAGATGTGTTCGGCGAGGCCGGCGCGGGTGACGGTGCTCATCTAGCGACCGTAAGCACGGCGGAAAGCACCGTCAAACCGTTGCGGGTGGGGATTGCGGGCAGAAAGTGCAAGAGGGGTCCGGACTGTATCCCGGCTGCCACCGTCACATGCGCAGCAGTGCGGAACCCCAGGTCAGACCGCCGCCGAGCGCTTCCATCAGAACGAGGTCGCCGGTTCGGATGCGCCCGTCCTGCACCGCCTCTGCAAAGGCGAGCGGAATGGAGGCGGCGGAGGTGTTGGCGTGACGGTCCACGGTGACCACCACGCGATCGGCGGCCAGACCAAGCTTCTTGCCCATGGCGTCGATGATCCGCTTGTTGGCCTGGTGCGGCACCAGCCAGTCCACGTCCGCATAGGTGAGGTCGTTGGTCGCGAGAGCCTCGTCCACCGCGCCGGCCAGCTTGGCGACGGCATGGCGAAACACCTCGCGTCCGTTCATGCGCAGGCAGCCGGACGATTCGCGCAGGCCCACCGCACCGTCCACGAACAGGAGGTCGCCGAAGCTGCCGTCTGAATGGAGGTGGGTGGAGAGCAGCCCCGGCCCGTCGGCCGGACCGGCCCCCAGCAGAACCGCGCCGGCCCCGTCGCCGAACAGCACGCAGGTGGTGCGGTCTTCCCAATCGAGGATACGGGAATAGACCTCCGAACCGATCACCATGACCCGGCGGGCGGTGCCGCCGCGGATCATCGAATCGGCGACGGACAGGGCATAGATGAAGCCGCTGCACGCGGCGGACAGGTCGAAACCGAACCCGCCGGCGCCGATCGCGGCCTGGACGCGGACGGCGGTGGCGGGAAACGCCTGATCGGGCGTGGCGGTGGCGACGATCACCGCATCGACGCTCTCGCCTGCGACGCCTGCGTGAGCGAGCGCGCGACGGGCGGCTTCGATCGCCATGAAGCTGCAGGTCTCGTGCGGCCCGGCGAGATAACGCTGGGTAATGCCCGTGCGCTCGCGGATCCATTCGTCGGAGGTGTCGACACGCTCGGCGAGCGCCGCGTTGGAAACCACGCGCTCCGGGAGGTAGGTGCCGACGCCGAGGAAGCTGGAGCGAAACGACATGCTGTTCCGTCAATCAACGGGCCGGAAGCGGGTGCCGACGCGACGGCGCCCGATCCTTCAGCCGGTGGTGGCGAGCCTGCTCGCGACAGGTTCGTCGGAAGAAGCGGTTGCCGGATTCTCGGCCACCGCCGAAGCGATTCGGCCGGCCTCGAACCGGCTCAGGCTTTCGCGGATGCGCTCGTTGAATCGGTGCGTGACCATGTCCATCGCCACGTCGACGGCATGGGCGAAGCCTTCCGCATCGGCGCCACCATGCGACTTCACCACCACGCCATTCAAGCCCAGCAGCACGGCGCCGTTGTAGCGGCGCGGATCGAGCCATTCGCGCATCCGGTCCAGACCGGGACGCGCCAGCAGATAGGCGATGCGCGACAGCAGGCTGGCCTTGAACACCTGCTTCAGGAGCGAGCCGGCGAGCTTCATCGCCCCCTCGCCCGTTTTCAGCGCGACGTTGCCGGTGAAGCCGTCCGTCACCACCACGTCGGTCGTGCCGGCGGTGATGTCGTGACCTTCCACGAAGCCGTGGAACTGGTTGGCGATCGGGCTCGTCCGCAGCATGTCAGCCGCCTGACGGATGCGATCGTCGCCCTTCATCTGTTCGGAGCCGACATTCAGCAGCCCGATCGTGGGCGCCGGCAGGCCCAGCACGACGGAGGCGAAGGCTTCGCCCATGATGGCGAACTCGGCCAGATTGCGGCTGTCGCAGGCGACGTTCGCACCCAGATCGAGCATCACCACGTCGCCACCGGCGGATGGGCTGATGGCGGCCAGGGCCGGGCGGTCGATTCCGGGGATGGTTTTCACGACGATCTTGGCGAGCGCCAGCAGCGCACCGGAATTGCCGGCCGAAACCACGCCGAGAGCCTCGCCCTGCGCCACGGCGTCGATCGCCATGCGCATGGACGAGTCCCGCAGGCGGAGTGCCGCGGTTCCCTTGATCTCGTTGCTGATCACCGAGCCGGCATGCCGGACGGTGCAGATCGACTTGGCACGCGAGCGCGCCAGAAGCGGCGCGATCACCGCTTCGTCACCGACCAGAAGCACACGGATGCCGGGATGACGCTCCGCGACGCGGGCCAGACCGTCGATCACGATCCCGGGCGCACCATCGCCGCCCATGGCGTCGATGGCTAGCGCGAATACGGCCTGCGCGGGAGGAGCCTTTACCGAAGCCGTCTCAGACCCCGTTTCCGGCGCCTCGGGCGGCACACCCGAAGAAGGCGGCATCGGTTCAGCCCGTGTTCGCGTCAGAGACGGACGGCGGCCTTCAGGGCCTTGCCGGCCTGAACGACTTCACGGCCGTCGTAATGACCGCAATGGCCGCAGACGTGGTGCGGACGGCGCAGCTCGCCGCAATTGCCGCACTCGTTGTGGGCCTCTCGGGGAAGCGCCTCGTGGCTCCGCCGCATGCCGCGGCGAGAGGGCGAGGTCTTTCTCTTGGGAACAGCCATGGGCCTGAGCCCCTCCAGTTTCGATAGGACGAACAGGTGTTCGGCCCAACGCGCGGGGCGAACCTGTATTCAATGAGCGGCGGCGTCTAACAGAGGGCGCCGGGTTTCGCAAGCAAACCTTGAAGGAAGGACGTTACGAAGGGGTTCTCTTCGCCAGCACCGCGAACGGATTCGGCCGCTCCTGCCCGTCCGGGTCGTCCGTTCCGGCCGGTGCGGCATCCACCGCCTCCACGCCGGGCAACGACACGCCGGGCTTGCGCGGATAGGGCTCCATCGCCAGCGCCGCCTGTTCCACCGCCGCTTCGCCCAGATCGATCTGGGTGCCTTCATAAGGAATGTCGTCATCGGCATCAGGGTCGAGCGAATCCTCGGCTTCGCCGTCGAGATCGGCCGGCACGAAGCGCACGCGGAAGGCCTCCACCAGCTCGGTGTCGAACTCCTCCAGGCTGGCGACACAAACGCGGGTCAGGGTCGCGGTCAGCAACCCATCCGCCGAAACGCGCCCCTGCCCGTCGACCCCGGACAAGCGGAACCGGCAACGGAGCGCATGCACCGCCGGCACGCCCAGGCGCTTCGCCAGGGCGACGCATTCGGCCGCATCGGCCTCGACCACGATCTCCTGTTCTGCGGACGCGCGGCGACCGGCGCCGTCCTGCCGGCCGAGGCTGTTGATCTGCACCCGGCGCGACAATTCGGGGCGGGCGGAACCGGACCGGCCGGGTTCGGATGATGCGCTGGACATGGGCGCGATATTCCTGCTCGCGTCGGTCGCGGAACACCGCACGCCGACGCAACGATTGACACGGTTCGGCCGATCGGGCACCCGGAGCGGGCGCCCTGACTGGTTCGGCGTGGAACGGGTCGGCTGCGTTGCTCGCGCCGCGACATCCGGTACCACGTCGGTTCTGACTAGGGCATGTCGATGCAGCCGGGCAACCGGTCCGCTTCAAGCACAGGATCGTCGCCCGACCATGCGCACCGCTTTCCGCCCGGCACCTGTTCTCGCGGTCCTTCTGGCCACCGGCCTCACCGGCGCCCTGGGCGGTTGCGGGCTGTTCGCCCCGCTGCCGACCGAGCGTGGCCAGTTCGTCGAGAAGCAGGATTACGACCAGCTCCATCCCGGCATGAGCCGCGCCGATGTGAGCGCCCTGCTGGGTTCGCCCACGGCGCGTGCGACTTTCGACGACAATATCTGGTTCTATATCGGCGAAGTCACCGCTCCGGTGCCTCTGGCGCGCGACAAGGTCGAGAAGCAGCAGGTGCTGGTGCTGAATTTCGACCAGAGCGGCACGCTGCAGAACATCCGTCGTCTGGACAAGGCCAACGCGCACGACGTGCCGATGTCGTCCCGCGTCACGCCTTCGCCGGGCAGCGACAGCTCGTTCCTGCAGCAGGTCATCGGCAATGTGGGCCGCTACAACCCGATGGGCCTGGGCGGCGACACGCTCGGCAGCAACGGTCTGGGCGGTCTCGGTTCGAACAACGGCTACGGCCATGGCGGCGCGGGCAACACCCTGCCCTGATCCCGCCACGGCGGATGTCGTTGGTCGGCAAGCCCGGTTTCGAAAGGAGCCGGGTTTTTTCGTGTCTGGAACCGGTTCAGAACGGCAGTCTGATCCGCGCCCTGAGGCCGCCGTAGGGGCTCTGCTCCAGCCAGATATCGCCGCCATGCGCCTGGATGATGTCGCGGGCGATGGTCAGACCCAAGCCGGTGCCGCCTTCGCCGCCGCTTTCGAACGCGCGGAACATCTGTTCGCGCTTATGGTCCGGGATACCCGGCCCGTCATCGTCCACCAGGATCACCACCCAGCGCGCATCCGCCAGCGCGGCCAGACGGATGCGGCCGCCATGACGACGTGCGTTTTCCAGCAGATTCGACAGGACGCGTCGGATCGCACCGGGACGGAGCACGATCTCGCCCATCGGTTCGGATTCCACCGACAGGATCTCGGCGCCGGCGCGGGATGCGGCCCCGGCCACCTCCTCCAGAAGCGCGGGCAGGAAGACGGGTTCGGCCTGCTCCACCCCCTCGCCGCGGGCGAAGGAGAGGTAGCCCTCGATCATCCGGTCCATCTCCGCGACGTCGGCCACCATTTCGGCCACGTCCGGCGCCAACGTCTCGGCACTGACCTGACCCGATTGCGGCATCATCGCCAGGGTGAGCCGGAGACGGGTGAGCGGGGTGCGCAGATCGTGGCTCACGCCGGCCAGCATGGCGGTGCGCTGCGCGACGAAGCGGAGGATGCGCTCCTGCATCCGGTTGAACGCGCTGGCGGCCTTGCGCACCTCCTGCGCGCCTTCCGGGCGGATCGGTCCGGGATCGCGCCCCATGCCGAACGCTTCCGCCGCGCGTGCCAGACGCCGGATCGCCCGGACCTGGTTGCGCATGAACAAGGCGGCGACGAGGAACAGGAGCAGCGCCGAACCGGCGACCCAAACCACGAACAGCCAGATCGGTCCGACGTCGAGACGTTTGCGGGGCGCATCCACCTCCAGCACCCCGTCCGTGAGCTGGATCTGGATCTTCACCGTATGCGGGTCGCTCAGCCAATCGATGCTGAGTGGGCGATGGATCGACTGCTGCAGGGCGGCGGCCAGATCCTCGTCCATCGGGCCCAGCACGTTGGTGGAACCGACATGCAGAAGCTTCTCGTGCGGGCGCAGGGTCAGTCCGAGCTGGAACTGGGCGGCGGCGGAATCGATGATCCAGCGCCGCTCCGACTCCCGTTTGGTGCGCTCCAGCAGCAGCAGGGTTTCCGAGATCTCGCCCGCCACGGCGCCGGTCAGGCGGCGGGACACCACATCGAGATGCGAACCGTAGAACAGCTCCAGCGAGATCGCCTGCGTCACCAGAAGCGGAATCAACAGGATCAGCAGGGAGCGGCCCAGGAGAGAGCGCGGCAGGACGCGCCTGACCGGCCGGTCGAGCTTCAACCGCCAGCGCTGGCGTGGCGAGGCGGGTTCCTCCGGCGGGAGAAGCCGATCGTTCGGGTCAATCTCCATGGGCAACCCTCGCGCACTGGAGGACAAGGGTGTTCTTTCTTGAGAGAAAGAACCAAAGAACTTCCGTCCGTCGGTACAATCCAAACGGATAGAAGTCTTTTTGCTTCTTTTTCTTCAGAAAAAGAAGATTCTCTCCATTCTCAATGCCCCGGCCGCAACACATAGCCCCGCCCACGCACCGTCTGGAGAAAGCGCGGCTCGCGCGGATCGGTCTCGATCCGGCGGCGCAGGCGCGTCACCTGCACGTCGATCGCCCGTTCGCCCGCCTCGTCCATCTCCAGGATGCGGGCGATCATCTCGCGCGACATCACCTCGTTGGGACGGCGTGCCAGCACGCAAAGCAGGGCCGTTTCGCCGCCGGTCATGTGCACGGTGCCGCGCTCGCCTTCCAGCAGGCCGCGCACCGGGTCGAATTCCAGCGCACCCAGACGCAAGGGCCGCGTGTTCTCGGTCGGCGCGGGCGGCCCGACGCGACGCAGCAACGCCCGCAGGCGCAGCAGCAACTCGCGCGGTTCGAACGGCTTGCCGAGATAATCGTCCGAGCCCGCTTCCAGCCCGGCGATCCGGTCTTCCGGCTCGCCACGTGCGGTCAGCAGCAGGATCGGCATCTCGTGCCCATCCTTGCGCAGCGCGCTGGTGAGCTGGAGGCCCGTTTCGCCGGGCATGGTGACGTCGAGCACCATCAGATCGGGCTGCATCGCGCCCAGCAGCTTGCGCGCGTCGGCGGCGCTGCCCGCGACCGAAACGCGAAACCCTTCCTGGGCCAGATAACGTTGCAACAGGCCGCGCAGACGCGAATCGTCGTCCACCACCAGGATATGCGCCGCATCGGCGGTGATCTGAGTCTCGCCCATCAGCCGTTCACCTGTCGCCCGGACGGCGCTTCCGCCGCTTCCAGCCTGCGGCGCGTTTCGGGGTCCATCACCCCGCGCATCACGCGCCGGAACCCTTCCACCGCCACGCCGCCGGCCTCGCGATAGGCGGCCACCATCTTCTGGCGCTGCTGCTCGAACAAGCGCCGCTCCAGCGTCTGACCGTCGGCGGTCAGGCTGAGAAGGCGCTGCCGGCGGTCGGTCGGTCCCTGCACCTGCGACACCAGCCCGCGCGAAACCAGCTCGCCCAGCACGCGCGCCAGGCTCTGCTTGGTGATGCCGAGCACGGAGAGAAGCTCGCTCACGGCGATACCGGGCCGGCGGCCGATGAAATGCAGCGCCCGGTGATGCGCCCGGCCGAGATCGAGCTCCTCGAGAATGGAATCGGCCGAGGCGGTCAGATCACGATAGGCGAAAAAGAACAGATCCTGTGCCAGACGCATCTGCTCCTCGCGCAGGAACAGCAGCCCGGCGCCGGCCGGCTGGGCAGAGGCGGCAGGCGGGACGGAGTCGAACGGCGGCGGTCTGCGGTCCATGCGAGAGTTAAGACAGCTTCGTTGCCATAAAGAAAGCCGACCCCGGTCAGGCCGCGACCGGTCTCGCTCCACCGCCGAGACGCGCCCGCAATTTGCCGATCCGCGCCACGCCGGCCAGACGCCGATCCAGGAAGGACGCCGTTTCGACCGGGTCGCCATGACGCAGCCAGAACAGCAGCGTGGCGAGATACACCCCGGCCAGGATGGCGCGCTTGCTGTGCCGGCTCCAATCGGTCGCGGTGTCGCCGGCCGCACGCCAGATCGTGTCCACCGTGCGCGCCAGCATGCGCGCCGCCGCCACGCGATGACCGGGCAGCGACAACAGGGCCACGCCGCGTCGCACCGCGTCGCGATCATCCGCCGCATGCTCCAGACGCAGCAACACCAGCGCCCTCACCCGACGCGACAGGCGCGTTTCAGCGAGCGTGTCCGCCGCGTCCAGCAGCAGGCGGTCGAGCAGGTCGCTATGCGCTTCGACCATTTCCGCCGGCCCGCCTGGAAACATCAGATCGGCATCGGGCCCGGCGCCACGCCGCGCGGCCTCGGCGCTCCAGCCATGAAGGCTCACATGCGGCAGCATCGCCCGTACCGCCGCGTCCCGCGCCGGATCGGGATGCAGACGCTCGCTCAACCCGCCATTGCCGATCTCCGCCACAAGCCGGCCGATCCGCCCGGCCGAGCCCAGCCCCGCCAGTGCGCCGCGCATCGTCGAACCGATCATCATCCGTTCCCCAAACCGTGTTTCTCGTATTCCGCGTCGAATCCCAGCCGGCCGAGATCGGGCATGCGCATGGGATAGAGGATACCGTCCAGATGGTCGTTCTCGTGCTGCAACACCACTGCCAGGAAGCCGGTCGCCTCGCCGGAGACCGGTGTGCCGTGACGGTCGAGCCCCTCGTAGCGCACGCGTGCCGGGCGCGGCACCGCACCGCGCAGGCCGGGAATCGACAGGCAGCCTTCGGTGTTGGTGGCGACCGCGTCGCCGATCGGTGTGATCAGCGGATTGATCAGCGCGGCGACCGGGCGCGGCGGATCGTCGGCCCCAGCCGAACGGGCGGCCGGGACGTGATACACGAACAAACGCAGCTTCCTGTGCACCTGGGGGGCGGCCAGACCGGCGCCGCTGGCGTCGTGCATGGTCTCGATCATGTCGTCGATCAGGGTCTGGATCTCCGGCGATGCCGGGTCGTCCACCTCGCGGGCGCGCTCCAGCAGAACCGGGTGACCCATGCGGGCGATCTTCAGCAGGGCCATTCCCGTCTCTCGTTTCCGTCTCGATCCAGGCCCAACCCTAGCCGCTTGAAACGATGCCGAACATGGCGCGGAGAATCGAATTGTGCTCGGCAAGATCCCTGTGCTATACGGCGCGCCTCGTTGGGAATCGCATCGGCGTCCTCCCTACATATATCGGCAGGATGGCGCTTCCCCCCCAAGCAGCGTTCGTTCGCCATCAAGGAGTTGACCGCGCAGTGCAGGTTCTCGTTCGTGACAACAATGTCGATCAGGCGCTCAAGGCGCTCAAGAAGAAGATGCAGCGCGAAGGCATCTTCCGTGAGATGAAGCTGCGCCGGCACTACGAGAAGCCGTCCGAGCGCCGCGCCCGCGAGGCCGCCGAGGCCGTTCGCCGCGCGCGCAAGATGGAGCGCAAGCGCCTGGAGCGCGAGGGCTTCTAAAGCTCTTCACCGTTCGCGAAAACGGTTCGGAACCGCCGCCGGGGCTCTCGGCGGCGGTTTTTCGTGTTTATGCTCCGGGATGGATGCCGATCCCCTTCTCTACACCCTGAACCAAGCCGGGCAGGACGATTTCGTCGCCGTGGCCGGACCGCTCTACGAACATTCTCCCTGGATCGCCGCGGCAGCGTGGCGGGACAGGCCGTTCGCCGACCGGGCGGCGCTGCATGCGGCGATGCAACGCGCGGTGAACGAGGCCCCGGAAGCCGCCCAACTCGCGCTGATCCGCGCCCATCCCGATCTGGCCGGCAAACTGGCACGGGCCGGGACGCTGGAAGCGTTTTCCACCGGCGAACAGAAGGGCCTGGGCCTCGATCGCCTGCCCGACGCGCTGTTCGAGCGGTTCGACCGGCTCAACACCGCCTATCGCACGCGCTTCGGCTTTCCGTTCGTGATCGCCGTGCGGGCGCAGACCCGCGACAGCGTGCTGGCCGCGTTCGAAACCCGGCTCGAACACGATGCGGAGGCGGAACGACGCGCCGCCCTGGCCGAGATCGGCCGGATCGCATGGTTCCGGTTGCAGGATCTACGCTGACCGGATGGGAACGGAGCCCCGGGCGCGGCGCTCCGTTCGCCGATCGTCACGCCGGAATGGCTGCGATCTTCGCCATGGCGCCTTCCATGGCGGCAGCGCGCGCTTCCTCGCCCTTCGCCAGCCCTTCGGCGACGACGAATTCGGGGGTGATGCCGAGGAAACCGAAGATGCTGGCGAGCAGGCTCTGGGCGTGCTCGTAGGCCGCATACGGGGTGTCCGGCGCATACACCCCGCCTCTGCCCATGGCGACGATCACACGCTTGTTCGCGGCCAGCCCGACCGGCTTGCCGTCCTGGTAGGCGAAGGTGACGCCGCGGGCCGCGATGCGGTCGATCCAGCTCTTGAGCTGGGACGGCAGGCTGAAATTATAGAAGCCGAGGCCGATCACCACGATATCGGCCGCGAGATACTCCTTCATCTCGGTCGTCTCGGCGAGCCTGCCGTGCGTCTCCAGGTCGAGATGCGGCAGCGGATCGGCTACCAAGTCGCGCCGCACCACATGCAGGTCCGGATGCAGTTGCTTCAGCCGTTCGACGATCGCTGCGGACAGGGCGCGGCTGGCGGAATGCTCGCCGAGGATGCTGGAGTCGAGATGGAGCAGGTTCATGGAAAAGCCCGTTCGTTGATGGTCCCGTCTCAGCTATGGAACCTCGCGACGCTTGCCAAGAACGCAGAAAACCAGGACCAGGGCATATGGATGTGACCGACCCCGTCACCGGAACGGAGCGCTGCCGCCAGATCGGCGATGTGCTGGGCCTGCTCGGCGATAAATGGACTTTGCCAGTCGTCATGATCCTGTCGCAGCAGCCGCGCCGTTTCAACGACATCAAGCGCACCGTGAGCGGCATCAGCCAGCAGATGCTGACCCGCACCCTGCGCACGCTCGAGCGCGACGGCATGGTGGCGCGCACCGTGCACCCCACCGTTCCACCACAGGTCGAATACGCGCTGAGCCCGCTGGGCCAGTCCCTCGCCCGGTCGGCACGCGATTTCGGCCAATGGGCGCAGGCGAATCACGGCGAGATCGATCGCAGCCGCGCTTTGTTCGACGCGCGGGAGGACTGAGCGAGGCTTTCCTCGAACGGGGCGATGCGAACGATCAGCCGTTCAGCCGGTCCAGCTCGGCCAGAACCGCATCGCCCATGCCCGAGGTGCCGACCGGGGTGCCTCCGTCGCTCATGATGTCGGGTGTGCGCAGCCCGGCGGCGAGCACGTTGGTGCAGGCGCGCTCGATCAGCGCCGCCTCCTCCTCCAGCCCCAGCGAATAGCGCAGCAGCATCGCCAGAGAGGCGATCTGCGCCAGAGGGTTCGCCTTGCCGGTGCCGGCGATGTCCGGCGCGCTGCCATGGATCGGCTCGTAGAGCGCCGGGCGGCGCCCCTCCGCATCCGCGCTGCCGAGCGTGGCCGAGGGCAGCATGCCGAGGCTGCCGGTAAGCATGGAGGCCAGATCGGACAGCAGATCGCCGAACAGATTGCCGGTCACGATCACGTCGAACTGGCGCGGATTGCGCACGAGCTGCATGGCGCAGTTATCCGCCAACATGTGGCTGAGTTCGACGTCCGGATACTCGGCCTTGCCCAGGCGGGTCACCACCTGCCGCCAGAGCAGGCCGCTTTCCATCACGTTGCACTTCTCGACCGAGCAGACCCGGTTCTGACGCTTGCGGGCCAGTTCGAAGGCGACGCGGGCGACGCGCTCGATCTCATGGGTGGAATAGACCTCGGTGTTCACGCCGCGCTGCGAGCCGTCCGGCAGGGTCTCGATCCCGCGCGGCTCGCCGAAATACACGCCGCCCACCGTCTCGCGCACGATCATGATGTCGAGCCCGCGCACGATCTCCGGCTTCAGCGTGCTCGCCTCCACCAGCGGGTCCAGCACGGTGGCCGGGCGCAGATTGGCGAACAGTTCCAGCTCGGCGCGCAGGCGCAGGATCGCCACCTCCGGCCGGTTCTCGAACGCCACGTCGGCCCATTTCGGACCGCCGACGGAGCCGAACAGCACAGCGTCGGCCGCGCGCGCGGCCGCGATCACCTCATCCCGGACCGGCACGCCATGCACGTCGATCGACGCGCCGCCGACAAGATCCTCGCTGATGTCGAAGCGCACGGCGCGGTTCTGTTCCAGCCAGTCCACCACACGTACCGCTTCGCGCATTACTTCCGGCCCGATGCCGTCGCCGGGCAGGACCAGCAGCTTCTTGTTGGATGCCATGTCGCGCTCCAGGTATTCGGTTGGGGGGTCAGAAGGAAATGAATGTTCTTTTTTGCAAAAAAGAACCAAAAAACTCTTATCTGTTCTGGAGCCGAGAACCGGAAAGGTTCAAGAACCCAAACGGATAGAAGTTTTTTTGCTTCTTTTTCTTCAGAAAAAGAAGATCAGAGCGAAATCGACGGCACCCAAGGCGCCGCCTCCCGCGCCTGCTCGAACCGCTCGATCGCCGGCGCGTGCTGGAGCGTCTGGCCGATATCGTCCAGCCCCTCCAGCAGCAGATGACGACGCAGCGCGTCCACCTCGAAAGCGATCTCCTCGCCATCCGGACGCACCACCACCTGGCGCTCCAGATCCACCGTCAGGCGGCTATTGGCGCCCTGGGCAGCGTCCTCCATCAACGCGTCGCAGATCTCGCGCGGCAGACGGATCGGTAGGATGCCGTTCTTGAAGCAGTTGTTGTGGAAGATGTCGGCAAAGGAGGGCGCGATCACGCAGCGTATGCCGAAATCCAGCAGCGCCCAGGGCGCGTGTTCGCGCGACGAGCCGCAGCCGAAATTCTCGTGCGTGATCAGGATCTCCGCATGGCGGTAGGGTTCGCGGTTGAGCACGAAATCCGGCTTCTCCGACCCGTCCGCATTGTAGCGCATCGCGTCGAACGCGTTCTTGCCGAGGCCCGAACGCTGGATCGTCTTCAGGAAGCGCGCCGGGATGATCTTGTCGGTGTCGATATTGGCTTCCGGCAGCGGCGCCGCCACGGCGGTCAGGGTGGTGAACGCCTGCATCACACGAGCTCCCGGACATCGCAGAGCCGGCCCGTCACCGCCGCCGCCGCCGCCATGGCCGGCGACAGAAGATGGGTGCGCCCGCCGGGACCTTGCCTGCCCTCGAAATTACGGTTGGAGGTGGAGGCACAGCGCTGGCCGGGGGTAAGCTTATCCGGGTTCATGCCCAGGCACATCGAACACCCCGCCTCGCGCCATTCGAAGCCGGCATCGAGGAACACGCGGTCCAACCCTTCTTCCTCCGCCTGCTGCTTCACCAGACCGGAGCCCGGCACCACCAGGGCGCGCACGCCGGGCGCGACATGGCGGCCACGGGCGATGGAGGCGGCGGCGCGCATGTCCTCGATGCGGCCGTTGGTGCAGGAGCCGATGAACACCGCATCCACCGGCACCTCGGCCAGCTTCTGCCCGGCGCTCAGACCCATATAGTCCAGCATGCGCTGCATCTGCGCGCGTCGAGCCTCGTCGGCGGCAGCGGCGGGATCGGGCACGGTGCCGGTGATCGCCACCACGTCCTCCGGGCTGGTGCCCCAGGTGACCAGAGGCGCGATATCCTCGGCGCGCAGCTCGACCTCGGTGTCGAACACCGCGTCCGGGTCGGAATGCAGCGTGCGCCAGTACTCCACCGCGCGGTCGAACGCCTCGCCCTTGGGCGCGAACGGACGGCCCTTCACATAGGCGAAGGTGGTGTCGTCCGGCGCCACCAGACCGGCACGCGCACCGGCCTCGATCGACATGTTGCAGATCGTCATGCGCCCGGCCATGTCGAGACCGCGAATGGCGGAGCCGGCGAATTCCATCACATGCCCGGTGCCGCCGGCGGTGCCGATGGTGCCGATGATCGCCAGCATCACGTCCTTGGCGGTCACGCCGGGGGCCAGCTCGCCTTCGACGCGGATGCGCATGTTCTTGGCCGGCTTCTGCAGCAGGGTCTGCGTGGCCATCACGTGCTCGACCTCGGACGTGCCGATGCCGAACGCCAGAGCGCCCAGGGCGCCATGGGTGGAGGTGTGGCTGTCGCCGCAGACGATGGTCATGCCGGGTAGCGAGATGCCCTGCTCCGGGCCGATGATGTGCACGATGCCCTGCTGGCGCGAACGCAGCGGGAAATACGGCACGCCGAACTCGGCGACGTTGCGCTCCAGGGTCTCGATCTGCAGCCGGCTCTGCGGCTCCTCGATCGGCAGCGAGCGGTCGCCGGTGGGAACGTTGTGGTCGGCCACGGCGATGGTGGCGTCCGGGCGGCGCAAACGGCGGCCGCTGGCGCGCAAACCCTCGAAGGCCTGCGGACTGGTCACCTCATGAACGAGGTGACGATCGATATAAAGGATCGCCGTCCCGTCTTCGAGCCGATCCACCACGTGGGCGGCCCAGATCTTGTCGAACAGGGTAGGCATGAAGCGATCCTCCTCCGAAACCGGGGGAGTTCATGTCCGAGGGGCCCGCATCTCTGCGAGCCCCCCGACCCCGGTCCAAACAGTCTGAGAGTGTTATTCCGCGGCGGCGGCCGGCGCCACGACTTCGCGGGCCTTCTCGGCGATACGGGCGGACTTACCGCGACGGCCGCGCAGATAGTACAGCTTCGCGCGACGCACGTCGCCGCGACGGACGACATGGATCTCGGAGATGGTCGGCGCATAGAGCGGGAACACGCGCTCAACGCCCTCGCCGTAGGAGATCTTGCGAACGGTGAAGTTCGAGCCGAGGCCCTTGTTCGAGCGCGCGATCACGACGCCCTCATAGGCCTGAACGCGGGTGCGCTCGCCTTCGACCACCTTCACGGACACGCGGACGGTGTCGCCCGGGGCGAATTTCGGCACGGCGCGGGCTTCGGTGAGGCGGGCGATCTCCGCGGCCTCGTACTTTTCGATGATGTTCATGATCCGGGGTCCTTCTGGAAGAATCAGTTATGGAAGCCGGCTCGAACCGGCAACCCGTTGCGTTGCGGGGTCCGACCTGCGTACGCCGCCCACAGATCGGGGCGGCGGACGCGCGTCGCATCCTCGGCTTGTTGCTTGCGCCAGGTTTCCACCTGGGCATGGTGTCCGGACAGCAGGACGGGGGGCACAGCGCGCCCCTGCCATTCCGCCGGCCGCGTGTAGAGCGGATATTCGAGCAGCCCGTCGGAAAAGCTTTCCTCCACCCCGCTCAGCTCGGAGCCCATCACGCCCGGCAGAAGCCGGACGCAGGCATCAAGCAGAACCAGGGCGGCGGTTTCCCCGCCGGACAGAACGAAATCGCCGATGCTGTACTGTTCCACCGCGCGGGCTTCGAGCACGCGCTCGTCGACGCCCTCGTAGCGACCGCACAGCAGCGCCACGCCGGGGCCGGCGGCGAACCGGCGAATATCGGCCTGTTCCAGCCGACGGCCGCGCGGGGTGAGATACACCAAAGGCAGGTCGAGACCCGAGATGGCGGCATCGATCGCCGCATCCACCACATCGGGACGCATCACCATGCCGGCGCCGCCGCCGAACGGCGTGTCGTCCACCGCACGATGGCGGCCGAGCCCGTGTTCCCGGAGATCGTGCGTGCGGAGAGACCACACGCCGTCTTCGAGCGCCCGTCCGGCCAGGGAATGGCCGAGCGGACCCGGAAACATCTCCGGGAACAGGGTGATGACGGAAGCGAACCAGCTCATGACGGGTCGTCCCCGTCCCGCTCGTCCTGCACCTCCATCTCGTCGGGCATCACCACGACGAGACGGCGATCGGCGACCGAGACTTCCGGCACGCAGGCGCGGGTGAACGGCACCATCGCACCGCCCTCCAGCTCCAGGCTGGGGCCGGCGCCGTAATCGTGCACCGCCAACACCGTGCCCACCGGACGCTCGCCGTCGGCACTCCGCTCCACCGCCCGCATGCCGACCAGATCGGCGAGATAGAACTCGTCCTCCTCCGGTTCGGGCAAACGGTCGCGCGGAACGAACAGCTTGCGGTTGACCAGCTTCGCCGCCTCGTCGCGATCGGCGACCGTGCGGCCGCTCGAATCGGTCAGGGCAGCGATGCCCTCGCCACGCCAGCTCAACGTCCAGCTTCCGCCGCGATCGTCCGACAGCACGCCATAGGCGGCGAGATCGGCCGGCACGGCGGCGTAGGAGTGCACACGCACCAGCCCACGCACGCCGTGCGGCCTGCCTACCACGCCCATCAGGATGCGCTGCGCGTCCATGTCTCGTCCGGCGGAAGCGTCTGCTTAGGCCTGGGCCGCGGCGGCAGCGGCGGCAGCGCGCTCCTGCGCCTTCTTCTTCGGCGCGGACTGCTTCGGCTGCTCGCGATAGGCTGGCATCGGCGTCAGGCCGGCATGGCCCAGGAAGCGCGCGACGCGGTCGGTCGGCAGGGCGCCCTGGGACATCCAGTGCAGAATGCGCTCGCCGGCCAGGTTCACGCGGTCGTCATGCTCGGCCGGGAGCATAGGGTTGTAGGAACCGACCTTCTCGATGAAGCGGCCATCGCGCGGCGAACGGCTGTCGGCGACGACGATGTGGTAGTACGGGCGCTTCTTGGCACCGGCGCGGGCCAGGCGGATCTTGAGGCTCATGGATAACTCTCCGACGTAGACGATTGTGTGTGAACGATTGTCGCGGGGGCTATTGCGGCCGCCCCGGCGGCATTCCCTTGGGCATCAGGGCCGACATGCCGTGTCGCATGAGGCCCTTCGCGCCGAGCTTGTTGATCCGCTTCATCATGGTCGACATGTCGTCGAACTGCTTCAGAAGACGGTTGACCTCCTGCACGGAAGAGCCTGATCCGGCTGCGATCCGCTTCTTGCGCGAGGCCTTAATAATGTCCGGCGAGCGACGCTCCGCCTTCGTCATCGACGAGATGATCGCGGTGTGGCGCTTCAGGATGGAGGTATCCAGATCCTTGTCGCCAATCTGCTCCTTCAGCTTGCCCATGCCGGGCAGCATGTCGAGAATGCCGCCGATGGAGCCGAGCTTGGAGATCTGCTTGATCTGCGCCGCGTAGTCGTCCAGGTCGAACTTGCCGCGCATCATCTTGAGCGCGAGCTTCTCGGTTTCTTCCTGGTCCAGCGTCTCGGACGCCTTCTCCACCAACCCGGCGAGGTCGCCCAGGCCGAGAATGCGGCCGGCCACGCGCTCCGGATGGAATTCTTCCAGCGCTTCCAGCTTCTCGCCGGAACCGGTCAGCTTGATCGGTGCGCCGGTGATGGCACGCATGGAAAGCGCCGCGCCGCCGCGCGCATCGCCGTCCATACGGGTCATGACGATGCCGGTGACGCCCACCGCATCGTTGAAGTGCTTGGCGGTGTTGACCGCGTCCTGGCCGGTCATGGCATCGACCACGAGCAGCGTTTCGGCCGGGTTGGTCTCGGCGCGGATCTCCCGCACCTCCTGCATCAGCGCCTCGTCGATCGACAGGCGGCCGGCGGTGTCCAGGATCACTACGTCGAAGCCTTCGCGACGTCCCGTGTCCATGGCGCGACGGGCGATCTCGACCGGGGACTGGCCCGGAACGATCGGCAGGGAGGCGACCTTGGCGCGCTCGCCCAGCTGCTGGAGCTGGAGCTGCGCCGCCGGACGCTGCACGTCGAGGCTGGCCAGCAGCACGCGGCGCTTCTCGCGCGTCTGCAGGCGCAGCGCGATCTTGCCGGAGGTGGTGGTCTTGCCGGAGCCCTGCAGACCCACCATCAGGATGGGGATCGGGGCCGCGGCATTCAGGTTCAGCGGCACCGCGCCGGCGCCGCCCAGGGCGTCGATCAGGGCATCGTTGACGATCTTCGCCACCGCCTGGCCGGGCGAGATGCTGTCCAGCACCTCATGTCCCACGGCGCGCTCGCGCACCTTGTTGGTGAATTCCTTCACCACAGGCAGCGCCACGTCGGCATCCAGCATGGCGAGGCGAACCTCGCGCATGGCTTCCATCACATCGGCTTCGGACAACGCCCCGCGGGTACGGAGCTTGTCGAACACACCGGTGAGCTTGCCTGACAGCGCGTCGAACAAACAAACAACTCCAAACGAATAGGCGCCGCTGCGCGAGCCTTCGCGGAGCGACGTGTCTGATTGCCGCCGTGGGTAGAGAACCGGGGACGCCGTGTCAACAAATCTCCACGAACCGGGGAACCTCGCCCGGTCTGGCATCCGTTCCCGTATGGCTGCATGATCGCCGCCTCGGCATCCGTGACGGTCGCGAAACCCGCCACGGAACGGCCCCGGTCCCTGCGGCAACCGGAACAGGAAGGTTTTCTTTTATGGCGTATAAGGTCAACTACAACTTCCAGAAGGCCGAGCGCGATCGCGCCAAGGCCGCGAAAAAGGAAGCCAAGCTGCGCGACAAGCAGGCCGCCAAGGCCGCTGCCGCCAATGGAACGGACGGCACCGATGAAGGGGCCGAGGCCGAGCCGGAAGAGCCGACTCAGGACTGATCGAACAGGAAGGCGGACGAGTCTCCGGCCGCCTCTCGTGACACGGTTCTTTCCGACCGATCTGCATGCGGAGGCCGCCGTCTTGACCATTCTGCCGGCCCCGGAGGCTGCTGAACCGGTAGCGCAGTCGTCGCTCGAGCGGGCTTATCTGCGTCTTCCGGCCGCACGGGCCACGGTTGCGGCACTCCATGACGGATGGACGTTGCAGAGCGTCCATTTCGTGCTGGCGCCTCTGGTGCTCGCCGATCTCGTCCATACCGAAACCGGCGAGCACGCCTGTTGGTACATGGACCTGACCGGCCGGATGCTCGGCAACACGCCGGATTGCATCGATGCCGTTCTCGCGGGTCGGATCCGAAGCGGTCTCCAGACGGTTCTGATGCACCGGACGGACGAGCCAGAGCGTTTCCGGCGCTTCGTCGCCGAACTGAACCGGATTGAGCGGTCGGTCCGCCTGCCGATCCTCTATCATGTCGTTCGGAAAGCCGATTTCGCGATCCTGGACGCGATCGGTTTCGGTCCGGACCAGGAGCGGCGATTCGCCGTACGCACCGGACCGGGCGGTGTCGCCCTGTTGATCGACGAGAGCCTGGAATGGCCGATCACGTCCGGCGGCGCGTTTCTCTGGCAGTTCCACGACGGCTGGCGCGTATCCGCCCTGGTCTGTTGTTTCGCGCCGCTGCTGATCCTCGAGATGGAACATTCATCCGGCGCGCGCGCGAGCCGCATCCTGGATGCAGCCTGCGACGCCATCGACGACGACACGGTCTCCGATCCGCGCTGCGCCGCCGTGATCCGCCAGAAGGCGCCGCTGCTGTTCCGCCGCTACTGGTACGACCTGATCGCCCTGAACGACACCCTGCCCTCCTACAGGTCGCCCTCCTTTCTTCTTCTGTGCCGTGCGATGCTGGATCGGGCTCTGTATCTGGCCACGGGTGCGCTGATGCCGGAAGCGCTCGACCAGATGATCAAGGCCGGTGACGGCCCGATCCTGTTGCCACCTGCCCCGGATCGGCCCGACGGACTGGTCCTGACGCAACCGCACCTCGATCGCGCGTTGCAGCACAACATGTTCGAGGCCAGCCTGGAGGCACTGCGCGGCGGCGACAGCCTGCGTTGGCCCAGCCCGGTGGACGGCACGGACGCGGTTCTGGAAGCCGTCTTCGCGCCGAGCGAATACGCGATCGCCTATCAGTTCCGGGATCGGCACGGCTTGCGGTTCATGGTCGCGACCGGCGAGCGCGATTGCACGGTGATGGGGCTGTTCCTGCCCTACGAGAACCATTTCCTGTGCGGCGAGACCACCCCGGCGAACTGGTGGTTCCGGCACCATGTCCAGCACGAGTTCTGGCACCTGATCCTGCGGCATGCGCTGCTGCACGGTGCCACGATACGCGGGCGGCGTCGCAACGGCAGCGGAGAGATCGCGGCGACGTTCACGACCGATCCCCTGCTCCATATCGGTCATTATCTCTGGAACGAGTTGTCCGGACTGGACCGGCTCGTCGCGACGATGGAGACGGACGCGCCGCGCTGCCTCGTGATCGACGGAGCCGATGGACGGGCCGAACTGTTCGGTCCGCTGGAGCGGCTGTTCCCCGCGCTGACGGGAAAGGTCGAACGCGATATCGTGGGGAGATCAGGCTTCGCCGAACGCGTGTACGGGTCGAACCTGATTCCGGTCCGCTTCACCGGATCGTTCATCGGCGCGACGCTGCGCGAGACCATTCGCCGTCATGTCATGACGACGCCAGACGCCCAGGCAGTATCGGCGCAAAGAACAGGAGCCGGTCCCGGCCCGGTGCTGATCGTCGGGCTGCGGCTGGAGGATCGGACGTTTACCGACACCCCCGGTTTCCTGCGCGCGCTGGTGGATCATCTCGACCGGAACTGGCCCGGTGCGGTGATCGTGCTGGACGGCCGCAATCGCGCTCCGGGGACGACCGAGGGTGCGATCATCCGCAGCATCAAGGACGCGCAATCCCATCGCGACCCGCTGGCAGCGGAACTGGAGATCGTCGAGGGCGTCGCCGCCTACGCCGCCGGACGGCGTGTGAGCGTGCTCAGCACGGTCGGGCAGAGCGTGGAGACGAGTCTGGCCTGGTGCGAGGAAGCGAAACTCTGTCTGGCGCCGTGGGGAGCCGGCCTCGCCAAATATCGGTGGATCGCGAACCTGCCGAGCGTGATCCTGACCAGCCGCTACAACCTGATGCACCGGCACGATCTCGATATCTATCACGCGCCGCGCTTCATGGAGACGCCGGCGGTCCTGGTTCTGCCCGACCCGGAACGGGTCATCGACCGTCCGGATGTGCGCGGCAATGCCCCGGTGGACAGCGACAGAAACGGTCGTGAATGCTTCGAGATCGAGCCCGCTTACGTCTGGTCACTGCTGGACGGCCTGCTGGCGGCCTGAAACCGTCATCCGGGCCGCCAAAAGAGGGCTCGATCGCCCGAACCGGACGCCGCTCCGATCGCGGCAGGGTGCTGGAACGGTCTGCAGCGCCCGTCCCGTCACTCCTCGGCGTAGGGGTTCTTGGTGCCGCGCAGCAGCAGACGGATCGGCGTGCCGGGCATGTCGAACGTCTCGCGCAACCCGTTCACCAAATAACGCTGATAGTCTTCCGGCAGCATCTCGGCGCGGGTGCCGAACAGGATGAAGGTCGGCGGACGTGCCTTGGCCTGTGTCATGTAACGCAGCTTGAGGCGGCGCCCTTCCACCAGCGGTGGGGTGTGCCGTTCCAGCGCGGACTCGAACCAGCGGTTCAGCGCACCGGTCGGGACACGCTTGTTCCAGACCTCGTGCGCCGCGCGCACCGAAGGCAGGAGCTTTTGTATACCGGAACCGGTCAGAGCCGAGAACGCCACAACCGGTATGCCACGCATCTGCGAGAGAGAGAACTCGATCCGGTCGGAGATCGCCTTGCGTGTGGCGATCCGGTCTTCCACCGCATCCCATTTGTTGAGCGCCAGCACGCAGCCGCGCCCTTCCCGCTCGATCAGGCGGGCGATCTGCAGGTCCTGGTCGTGCACGCCGAGCGTGGCGTCGATGGTGAGCACCACGATCTCGGCCATCTTCAGCGCTTCGAGCGATGCGGAGACCGACATCTTCTCCAGCGGCTGTTCGATGCGGGCCTTCTTGCGCAGGCCGGCGGTATCGACCAGCTCGATCGGGCCGTAGCGGTCTTCCAGCAGCACCGACACCGCATCGCGCGTCAGTCCCGGCTCGGGACCGGTGATCATCCGCTCCTCGCCGAGCAGGCGGTTCAGCAGGGTGGACTTGCCGGCATTGGGTCGGCCGACGATGGCCAGACGCAACGGGCCGGGCGGACGCGGCGGCAGCACCACCTCGCCGTCCTCGCCGATCTCCTCCTCCTCGAACATCTCGTCGAGGCCGAGATCCTCCCGCGTGACCGGCGCCATCGGCGGCGGCAGACGCTCGACGATCTCGGCCATCAGGTCGGCCAGACCCTCACCGTGTTCGGCGGAGATGGCGCAAGGCGTGCCGAGGCCGAGGGAGAAGGATTCCATCGCCGCCGCGGCGCCCGCCTTGCCCTCAGCCTTGTTGGCGACCAGCAGCACAGGCCGGCCCTGACGGCGCAGCCAGGTGGCGAAATGCTGGTCGGCCGGGGTGATTCCGGAACGGGCATCGATGCAGAACAACACCAGATCGGCCTCGGACACCGCATATTCGGACGAAGCGCGCATGCGTCCGTACAGCGTATCGGGGGCCGCTTCTTCCAGCCCCGCCGTGTCGATCAGGCGCACGCGCCGTCCGCGCAGCAGCGCCTCCGCATCCTTGCGGTCGCGGGTGACGCCCGGCGTGTCGGACACGATCGCCGTACGCCGGCCACTGAGCCGGTTGAACAAGGTGGATTTGCCGACATTCGGGCGTCCGGCGATCACCACCACGGGCAGCAGGGCGAAGGGCGTCGTGTCGGTGTTGGGAGCCGCCTGGCGGGAGCCGCGCTTCATGGTCGATCAGCCGTAGGAGGACAGCATGCCGTCATCCGTGATCAGCAGCATCTGGCCGCCGGCGGCGATCGGCGGCATGGCCGCGAGATGGTCGAGCTTGTCGGTGCGGGTGATCTTGCCGGTGACGGCATCCACCAAGATCATGCCCTGCTTGCGGAAATCGCTGACGCAGACCAACTGACCGTCCACGAGCAGCGGACCGGCCCAGCCGATCGGGCCCTTGCCGGGCTTGGGCTTGCGGAAGCGCGGCAGGGTCGTGACCCAGCGCACATGGCCGTTCGCCTTGTCGAGACAGGCGAGCTGCTGGTCCTGACTGAGCATGAAGATCCAGTCGCCGACCACCACCAGATCGTCGGTGCCGCCGACGCTGCGTTCCCACAGCCTGCGGCCCGAGCGGAGATCGATCGCGGTGAAGACGCGGCCGACGCTGATCACGTAGGCGGTGCCGTTCGAGATCACCGGCAGGCCGTGCACGGAGGAGAAGTCGAGGATCGAATTGCGTCCGCCGGTGGAGCCGAGCGTGTCGCTCCAGAGAAGTTCGCCGGTCTCGGCGCGGATCGCCGCGATATCGCCGGAGCCGAACCCGGCCAGAACGGTGCTACCGACCACGGCCGGCGCCGGCTGGCCAAACACGATCGTTTCCGACGCGGTCGCCTGATACACCCAGAGCTGATGGCCGTTGGTGATGTCGAGCGCGAACAGGCGCTCGTCGATGGTGCCGAAGAACATGCGGCCATCGACCACGGTGGGCGCCGAGCGGCCGGGCGTACCGACATTCACGCGCCAGAGGATCTTGCCGGTGGCGGCATCCAGCGCCAGCGATTCGGCGACGCCGTCGACCACGTAGACGATGTTGTCGGCGAAGGTGAGACCGCCGCCGACATTGGAGGAGCGGCTCTTCTTCGGCTTGGTGTCGGTGCGCCAGATGCGCTGCCCGTTCGACGCGTCGAACGCATTCACCACGCCACGCGCATCCATGGCGTAGATATGACCGCCCGCGACCACCGGCTCGGCGGCCAGCACCAGACGGCCACCCTCGCCCGTGCCGAGCGACGTGGTCCAGCGGCGCTTCAACGCGGCCTGACCGCCCGTGGTCGCCTCGTTCACCGCCTCATGGCTGGGGACCCGGCCCGGCTGCTGCCAGTCGGGCGTCAGCACCGGGGCGGGGATCGTGATGGGGGTGGTGTCGCTTTCATCCACCACCAGACCGGCGCCGGTGGACAGAACGTCCTCGCGACGCCCGGCCAGGATCGGCTTCTCGTCGTCGTCGAACAGGCCGCAACCGGCCAGCGGCAGCAACGCCGTCGCGGCGGCGATGCCGCACAGCAGGCCACGGCGGTTCAGCACCACGCGCTCGCCGGTGCGCTCACGGAAGAAAGAAGAAGGGTCGCGCTGCTGCATCATCCGCCGGACTTCGAGCTGTCGAGTGTGTTGAGAAGATCGCTGGCGCGGTTCTGTTCGCCCGACGGGGCGGACGGGTCCTGGCTCACGGAGAAGAGCTTGCCGCGCGCATCGGCGACATGGCCGGTGCGCAGGTCGATCAGCGCATCGGTTTCGGTGGCGAGCTGACGCCAAATGCTGTTCGGGCCCTCGATGTCGCGCAGGCGGGCTTTCAGCAGGCCCGGATCGCCGTCATCGACCTGATGCTGCACCCACAGCAGCGTGCCGAGGCCACGCAGATCGCGATCGGCATCGCGGTCGTTGCCGATCTGGTCCCACAAGGCGAGCGCCGCCTTGTGATCGTTGGCCTGCCAGGCGAGTGCGGCCTCCCGCAGGCGCGACAGGGTGGCGAAGCCTTCCGGCGCATGGGCGGCGATGGCGGCGAACTCGCCGCGCGCGCGCAGCTGTTCCGGCGTGGGCGGGGCATAGGGTCCGAGCGCCACGGACGGGGTGGTGTCGGCATTCTTCTGGGCGGCGAAATACTGCGCGGCGACCGCTTCGGCGCGGGCATGGTCGCGATGAACCATGAACTGCCAGCCGCCCACGGCAAGACCGGCCACCACCAGCACGCCCAGGCCGGCCATCGCCAGCTTTTTGTTCCGGACAGCGGCGCGTTCGGCACGCAGATCGCCGTCGATCTCGTTGAAGATATCCTCGACCACTCGCCGCTCGTTCCCCGAAAGCCGTTCCGATCCGTTTCGCACCGAACGGAGGCGCCGGACCATAGCGGCGGCGTGGTGAACCGGCAAACGGCGCGCGTAAAGTCTTTCTTTACCTCGTTCGCTCAGAATGGCGCGGATGAGAGCGCGCTTCGTCCTGTCCGTTCTACCGGCTCTGGCCATCTGCCCGCTTCTCGGCGGCTGCGTGATGCCGACTGTGTTTCCCTTGTCGCTAGGGTTCGGCGCGGATGTGGCGGCGTTCCACCGCACCCTTCCAGACATGGCCTATTCGGCCATCACTGGAAAGGATTGCTCCGCAGTCCGGCTCGATCGGGGGGAAAGCTACTGCAAGCCGGTGGCGCCACCGGTGCCGCCGCAGCCTTATTGCACGCGCACCCTGGCGCAGGTGAACTGCTGGGCCGATCCCGGCGCGACGCCGGGCATGCCGAGACAGGTGGCGCAGGGGCCGACCGCGCTCACCCCGGAACAGAATCGTGTCCGTCTGGCGCGCTGGCCGACCGCGCTGCAGTGAACCCGATCAGTGCGCGGGCGGCCCTTTCTTCAGCGCTGCGCTCAAAGCATTGAAATTGGCGGCGATCCGCTTCTGCACCGCCTCGCTGACGGTCTGGATCGCGTCGATGCGCTGCTTGGCCTGGGCGCTGATCGCGGTCTGCTCCGCCGTCGCGGAGCGGGATACGCAGCTGTTGTAGGTCCGGGCCGCCTGATCATAGGCTGTGACGGCATCGATGCTGGCGTTGTAGCGCGCGATGGTGCTGGTCTCCACCGTCGGCGGCGCGGGCTCGCGTCCGCAGCTGGTGGCGCTCCAGCCGGCGGCGGCGGCGCCCGGTGCCGCGCGAGACGGCGCCGCATGGGGGGCGGCGTGACCGGAATGGTGGGCAGGAGCCGCCTCGGCCAGAACCGGCAGAACCGCGCACGACAAGGAAGCAGCGATGCCCAGCCGCGCAATATGGCGGCGCCGCGCCCTTTCGCGCCGAACCGTTTCCATGCGAGCCTCCTGTCCCTTGCTGCTTCAGCTATCTCGTGCAGAGCGTTGATCGTCAAGCATTGTTGGGAAGGAAGCCGGGTGGACGCAGTGAAGATTCGGCTCGGCGCGCTGACCAGCGCGGAAGCGGCGGAACGGCTGCAAGCGGGCGCCGTGGTGCTGCTGCCTTTGGGCAGTCTGGAAGACCAGGGACCGCACGCGCCCATGGGAGATTACCTGTGTGCGGAAACGCTCAGCGATCGGATCGCCGCGACATCGATCGCGAACGGGATCGATGCCCTGGTCGCGCCGGTTCTGCCGTTCGGCGGGCGGGATGTCTTCGGCAGCCGTATCGGCGGCATCGCGCTGGAACAGGACACGTTGCGGGCGGTGCTTCGCGACATGCTGAACGCCCTGCTCCGCCACGGCGTGACGCGGTTGATCGTGGTGAACGGCCATGGCGGCAACGCGCAGGCCATTCATGACGAGACGCAACGAATCTGGCTGCGCGACGGTGTGTTGATCCCGTGCTTCGGTTTGTGGAAGATCGCGGGCGCCTTGTTGCCGTCGCTGCTGGGCGCGGAGCATGCGGCACGCTCGGCCGGACATGGTGCCGATCCGTTGTGCAGCGTCGCCATGCACCTATTTCCCGCGCTGATGCGGCCGGATTTGGTGCCGGAGGCACCCGCGCCGAAGCGTGTCGTTGGCGGGCTGGAGACCAGCGCGTTCGGCACCGCGACGATCGCCGGCGTATCGGTCGATCTGCCGGTGGAGCTGGGGAACAGCGCCGTGACGGGGGACGCCACGCTGTGTTCCGCCGAGAGCGGCGCGTTGATCGCCGCAAGTCTGCTGGACGCGGGTGTGGCGTTGGTGGCCCAGCGAGCGGAGACGGGCCGAAGCTGACCGAAACGTGTGAGGTCGGCCGGGCATCGGATGCTTGAGGGCAAGGCTGCTGCGCCGCACAATGGGCGACCGCAGACGGACGGATTCATGAGCGAGATCGACACCGAGACCCTGCCGGCGCGCGTCGTGCTGAGGCCGCCGCATGGCCGCGTGGCGGCGATCCTGGCACTCGCCACCGGCGGGTTCGCGATCGGCACCGGCGAGTTCGCGATGATGGGGCTGTTGCCCTCCGTGGCAACCAATCTGCACACGACCGTCCCGAATGCCGGCTGGCTGATCAGCGCCTATGCCGGCGGCGTGGTGGTGGGGGCGCCGTTGTTCGCCGTGCTGGCCGCGCGCCTGTCGCGACGAAGCGTGCTGATCGGGCTGATGCTGATCTATGCCGTCTTCAACATCCTCACCGGGCTGTCGCAGCGCTACGACGTGGTGCTGCTGTTCCGCTTCCTGGCCGGCCTGCCGCATGGCGCCTATTTCGGCATCGGCGCGCTGGTGGCGGCCTCGATGGTGGACCGGCGCGAGCGGACCCGCGCGGTCGGCCAAATGATGCTGGGGCTGACCACGGCGACGATCATCGGTGCGCCGCTGGCCTCCTGGTGCGGCGCGTTCATCGACTGGCACCTGTCCTATTATGCGGTGGGCGTGATCGCGCTGCTGGGCGTGGCGGGGCTGTTGTGGACGCTGCCGCCGATCCCGGCGCAGGACGGCGCATCGCCTTTGACCGAGCTCGGCGCCTTGCGGCGCATACAGGTGTGGCTGGCGCTGGGCACCGCCGCAATCGGGTTCGGCGGTTTGTTCGCGGTCTACAGCTACATCTCGCCGGCGCTGATGCACCGCACCCATATGAGCGCCGCCGTCGTGCCGCTGGTTCTGTCCGTGATGGGGCTGGGCATGGCGGTCGGCAACACGGTGGGCGCCTGGCTGGTGGATCGCGCTCCGAAGCGGGCGGTGGTCGGCCTGCTGGTGTGGGACGTCGTGGTGGCGCTTCTGTTCATCCCTGCCCTGCCCTTCGCCTGGGCGGCGACGGCGGATGCGTTCCTGGTCGGCTGCGGCGTGGCGCTGGCGCCGGCGATCCAAACGCGTCTGATGGATGTGGCGGGCGACGCGCAATCCCTGGCAGCATCGCTGAACCACTCCGCCTTCAACATCGCCAACGGTCTGGGCGCGGCACTGGCCGGCGCGGCGATCACCGCCGGTTATGGCTGGTCGTCGCCCGGCTGGGTCGGCGCGCTTCTGGCGGCGGGCGGGCTCGTGGTGTTCCTGGTGGCACTGGCTCTGGAGCGGAAACAGCCGATCCAGATGCAAGCCTGACCCGGAAACGGTTTCTTCAGGCGTCGTTCATCGCCAGCAGCGCATCGGCGGAGCGGGTGATCTCGCTTCGCCAGAACAGCGGCGCTAGCCAGCGTTCGGGGGTTGCGGACAGTCCATACAGCGCCCCCGCGAGCTGGCCCGTCACCGCCCCGACCGTGTCGGAATCCTCGCCCAGATTCACCGCCAGGATCAGTGCATCCTCGAAGCTGTCGGTGCGGGACACCGACCAGAGCGCGGCCTCCAGCGTGTGCACCACATAGCCGCTGGAGCGGATCTCGGCGCGTTCCTTGGTCGCCCATTCCGCTCTGTGCAGCGCGCGCAGCGCCGGATGGTCGCCGCCCCGATCGGGCGCCAGCAATTGTTCCTTGGGCTCGCCGCCGATCGCGCGGGCGAGCAGTTCGGCGAACCAGACGCAGCCTTCCACCGCCTGCGGCGCGCCGTGCGTGACGCGGCTTTGCCCCGCGGCCCATTCGGTTCTGCGCGACGGATGGCCGAGCGTGGCCAGCACGACCGGGGCCAGACGCATGACCGAGCCGTCTCCGGCGGCGTTCTCGTCGGTGGAGCCGGCCATGGGGTTGCCGTTCGCGCGGAAGCGTCCCAGCGCCTCGGCGGTGGTGACGCCGATATCGAAGCAATGGCCGGTGGCGGAGAAGGCGCCCTGTTTCCACCAGGCGACGAAGCGCTCCGCCAGATCGCGCGGATCCAGACCGCCACTCTGGATTAGGCTGTCGGCAAGCGCCAGCGCCATGCTGGTGTCGTCGGTCCATTGTCCGGGCTGGAGCCCAAACGGCCCGCCGCCGGTGATCTCCGTTTGCAGAGGCTGGCTGTCGCGACGGCTGAACTCGAGCGTGGTGCCGAGCGCGTCGCCGACCGCCAAGCCGAGAAGAGCACCCCTGGCGCGATCGCGCGTCGCTTCGTCCAGCATCACGAACTCCTTCTACCAGGCCAAACGAGCCATCCTACCCTGCGGCGCGCCGATCACCTCGTCGTCGCGCATCACGATCCGCCCACGCACGATGGTCGCGACAGGCCAACCCGTCACCTCCTGTCCATCGAACGGGGTCCAGCCGCAGGGGGTCGCGATCCAGTCGTTGGTGATGGCACGCCGGCGCTTCATGTCGACCACGGTGAAGTCGGCATCGAAGCCGGTCGCGATGCGGCCCTTGGCGGCCATGTTGTAGACCCGGGCCGGGCCCGCCGCCATCAGATCGGCCAGACGGGACAGGCTGAGCCGGCCGTGATTCACGTGGTCCAGCATCAACGGGACGATGGTCTGCACGCCGGTGAGCCCGGCCGGGCAATCGGGCCAGGGACGGCGCTTGGCCGCGATCGGATGCGGTGCGTGATCGGACGAGACCACATCGACGGTGCCGTCGCGCACCGCCGCCCAGCTCGCCTCGAAATGGCGCCGGTCGCGGATCGGGGGGTTCATCACCGCCAGCCCTTCCAGTCGCTCGTAGCAGTCGGGCGCGACCTGGGTGAGATGGTTCACCAGCACCTCGACGGTGGCGATGTCGCGGAAGCCGGCGAGATAGTCGAGTTCCTCGGCGGTGGAGGTGTGCAGGATATGCGCCGGGCGTCCGGTCTTACGGGCGAGCGCCATGATCCGGCGCGTGCCGAGAAACGCGCATTCCTCGTCGCGCCAGATCCGGTGCGTGTCATAGGGCATGCCGCGCTCGAACAATGGCTTGCGGGCCTGGAGCCGGTATTCGTCCTCGCTGTGAAAGGCGATGCGACGGCGCCCGGAGCGCATCACCGCCTCGATGCCGGCATCGTCCTCGATCATCAGATCGCCGGTGGAGGAGCCGGCGAACAGCTTCACCGCGCAGACCCCGGGCAGCGTCTCGTATTCGGCGAGATCAGGCGTGTTGGCGCGGGTGGCGCCGACATAGAAGGCGAAATCGGTGAAGCTTTCCCGCTCCACGTAGCCGGCCTTCCAGTCGAGCTGCTCGCGGCTGGTGATGGAGGGGCTGGTGTTCGGCATGTCGAACACGGTCGTGATGCCGCCGAGCGCCGCGGCGCGTGTGCCGGTGGGGATGCTCTCGATGCTGGCGTCGCCGGGATCGCGCAGATGCACATGGGCGTCGATCAGGCCGGGCAGGATGTGCAGGCCGGTGGCGTCGAAACGCTCTGCCGCCTCCGCATCCGCCGGAACCCCCAGGGCGGCGATGCGACCGTCGCGCACGCCGAGATCGGTGGCGATCTCGCCCCAGGGCAGCACGCAGACGCCGTTGCGAAGGATCAGGTCGTAGCGCATCGGGGGACTCCGCAGGCGACGGGCATGGCGCGCAGGGCGGTGCGCACCACGGCATGAAGCGTTTCGCGATCGGCGCCGGACGCGGCCTGCACCGACATGCCTTGTGCCACCGTCATGACGAAGGAGGCGAGAGCGGCGGGGTCGGCATCCGCAGGCAGGTCGCCCTCCTCCCGAGCGCGTTCGAGCCTCCGTTGGAGTGCCGCCTCGTCCTCGCGCCGGCGACGGACCAGTTCGCAGCGCACCGGCTCGGAGGCTTCGGAACAGACCAGGACGCCGTTGGTCTTCAGCGATCCGGGCGGCTGCCCCTGGGAGGTGTAGCAATCGGCATAGCCGTAGAGCAGCTTCTGCAGCACTTCCGAAGCGGTGGGGCTGGCCAGGGCGCACTCGGTGAAACCGAGGCAGGTGCTCTGGAACCGGTCCAGCGCCTTGACGAAGAGCTGCTGCTTGTTGCCGTATGCGGCGTAGAGGCTGGGACGGGTGATCCCCATGGCTTCCGTCAGGTCCGTCAGGGACGCGCCCTCGAACCCTTTCTTCCAGAAGACCCGCAGCGCGGCTTGAAGCGCATCGTCGACATCGAACTCACGCGGGCGTCCCACTTCCGTGCTCTCCCTGTGGCCGCGACGCAACGCGCAGCCTGTCCCGCGTAGATAGGAGGGTTGCTTTCAAGCGTCCAGGCACCATACCAATCGGTATTGTATCGCTCGGTAGGGCGATCCGGTTGCGTGGTGGAAGAAAATGAACGAGCTCGACGATATCGTCCGCAGCAAACAGGGGCGCGACCGGCGCCGGTCGGTGCGGTTCGCTGCGGTCGCGGTTCTTGTGCTGGCCGTGGCCGGTGGGGTCGCCCTGCACGAGAGCGGCGGCGGAACGCATCCGGCCGGACCGCCTGCCTTTCCACCGGCGCAGGTGACGGTGAGCAAGCCGCTGCAGCGCACGCTGAGCGATCGCGCCGATTTCCTGGGGCAGTTCTCCGCCGTGGACGCGCTCGAGGTGCGGGCGCAGGTGGGCGGCACCCTGACCGAGATCCATTTCACCGACGGCCAGATCGTGCAGAAGGGCGATCTGCTGTTCGTGATCGACCCGCGCCCGTATCAGATCAGGCTGGCGCAGGCGACGGCGCAGATCCGGCAGGCGCAGGCGCGTCTGGCGCTCGCCGGCAGCGAGTTGTGGCGTGCGCAGCAGCTGAAGAAGACCGAATTCGGCACCGGACAATCGGTAGATCAGCGGCAGGCCGACCAGCTCGCCGATCAGGCGTCGCTGGAGCTCGCCAATGCGCAGGCGCGGGATGCGGCGCTCGATCTCGAATATTGCCAGGTGCGGGCCCCGTTCACCGGGCGGATCAGCGCGCATCGTGTGGCGATCGGCAGTCTGGTCAGCGGCAGCCGCGGCGGCACCAGCCCGACGACCTTGCTGACGACGCTGGTATCGCTCGATCCGATCTATCTCGATTTCGACATGAGCGAGGCCGATTTCCTGGCCTATCAGGCCGATCGGGCGCGCCACAAGAGCGACGCGCCGGCGCCGGTGGCGATCAAGCTCAGCGGCGACGCCGATTATTCCCATACCGGCACGCTCGACTTCATCGACAATTCGCTCGATCGCGCCAGCGGCACCATCCATGCCCGCGCCACCGTACCGAACAAGGATCTGTCGCTCTATCCCGGCGAGTTCGCCCGGGTCCGGGTGGAGACCGCGCCGCCGCATCCGGCCCTGCTGGTGCCGGCCGACGCCGTGGTGCCGGACCAGTCGCAGCATCTGCTGATGACGGTTTCCGCCGACAACAAGGTGGTGCCGAAGATCGTGACCCTGGGCGGAACGCGCGGCGGTCTGAGCGTCGTGACCGGCGGCTTGTCGCCCAGCGACACGGTAATCATCGACGGCCTGATGCATGCGCGCCCCGGAGCGCCGGTGGTGCCGCAGAACGGTGCCATCCGCTTCGACGACCGCGCCGACACCCAGGACTGATATCGCGGCCGGACGCGCTCACGCGTGTCCGGCATTGCGGCCAACAGGACAGCAAACGATGCGGTTCACGCATATCTTCATCGACCGGCCGATCCTGGCCACGGTGTTCAGCGTCTTCCTGACCCTGGTGGGTCTGGGTGCGCTGTTCACCCTGCCGATCGCGCAATATCCCGAGATCGTGCCGCCCACGGTGCAGATCACCACCACCTATCCGGGCGCATCGGCGGAAACGGTGGCGCGCACGGTGGCGACGCCGCTGGAGCAGCAGATCAACGGCGTCGAGAACATGCTCTACATGAGCAGCCAGTCCACCGGCGACGGCAAGCTGACGCTGACGGTGACGTTCCGGATCGGCACGGATCTGAACATCTCGCAGATGCTCACGCAAAATCGCGTGCAGGACGCCCTGCCCCGCCTGCCGCAGGACGTGCAGCGGCTCGGCGTGCAGGTGCGGAAATCGACGCCCAACATCCTGCTGGCGGTGCATCTGATCTCGCCGGATCGCAGCCGCGACGATCTCTACATCTCGAACTACGCCACGCTGCACGTGAAGGATGCGCTGGCGCGACTGCCGGGCGTGGGCGACGTGCAGGTGTTCGGCGGCCGCGACTACGCGATGCGGATCTGGCTCGATCCCGACAAGGTGGCGGCGTACGATCTGGATGCGAGTGAGGTTCTGGCCGCGCTGCAGGCGCAGAACGTGCAGGTCTCCGCGGGCATCCTGAACCAGCCGCCTCTGCCGTCGCACGAGGCGTTCCAGCTCAACATCCAGACGCTCGGCCGTCTTTCGACGCCGGCGCAGTTCGCCGACATCATCGTCAAGACCGACCCGAACGGCCACAACACGCGCATCCGCGACATCGGCCATGTCGATATCGGCGCGCAGGATTACGGCTCCGCCGGGTTCCTGGACGACAACAGCGCGGTTCCGCTGCTGATCTTCGCCCAGCCGGGCTCGAACTCGCTGGCGGTGGAGCACGAAGTGCTGTCCACCATGCAGGCGATGAAGGCGGATTTCCCGCCCGGTCTCGACTACCGGATCATCTACGATCCCACGACCTTCGTCGGAAAGTCGGTGCACGAGGTGATCGTCACCATCTTCGTCGCCATCGTCCTGGTGGTCGGCGTGGTGATCCTGTTCCTGCAGACCTGGCGCGCGTCGCTGATCCCGGTGATCGCGATTCCCGTGTCGCTGGTGGGAACGTTCACGATTCTGGCATTGCTGGGGATCTCGCTGAACAACCTGTCCCTGTTCGGCCTGGTGCTGGCGGTCGGCATCGTGGTCGACGATGCCATCGTCGTGGTGGAGAACGTCGAACGCAATCTGCGTGCCGGCATGACGCCGAACGAGGCGGCGCATCGCACCATGGACGAGGTGGGCGGCGCGCTGATCGCGATCGCGCTGACTTTGTGCGCTGTGTTCGTGCCGTCGGCGTTCCTGTCGGGCATTTCCGGCGAGTTCTTCCGCCAGTTCGCGGTGACGATCGCCGCCTCCACGGTGATCTCGTGCTTCGTGTCCCTGACGCTGAGCCCGGCTTTGTGCGCGGTGCTGTTCAAGGCTCATGAAGAGCACGTCGATCGCGGGTCGATCGCATCGCGTCTGATCGGCGGGTTCTTCGACCGGTTCAATCGCGGTTTCGATCGCATGTCGAACGCCTATGGCCGTTTGACGCGAAAGCTGGTGCGCAATCTGGCGATCGTGCTGGGCGTGTACGTGGCGCTGATCGCACTGGCGGGGGTGCAGTTGTCGCGCGCGCCGACGGGCTTCGTGCCGGAGCAGGATCAGGGCTATCTGATCACGGTGATCCAGCTTCCGGCTGGAGCGACGCTGGACCGGACGGAAGCGGTGGTGCGCCAGGCGAGCCAGATCATTCTCTCCACCCCGGGCGTGGAGCATGTGGTGCCGTTCGCGGGTCTTGACGCCACCACCTTCACGGTCGCATCCAACAACGGCACCATCTTCTCCGGCCTGCCCTCGCTCTACGACCATCCCAACCATGGCCACACCGCTGCCGTCGTGTTGGGCGATCTGCAGAAGCGTTTGTCGGCGATCAAGGGCGCGTTCATCCTGTCGATCGCCCCGCCGCCCGTGCAGGGCCTCGGTACCGCAGGCGGCTTCAAGCTGATGCTGCAGGATCGCGCGGGTCTCGGCAGCGAGGCGCTGGCGCATGCGGCGCAGACCCTGATGGGCGCTGCCAACAAGGACCCGGATTTCGCGGGCGTGTTCACCCTCTTCAACACCAACACGCCGTCCGTCTACGCCGATATCGATCGCGAAAAGGCGGAGAAGGTCGGGCTGACGCCGACGGACGTGTTCAACACGTTCCAGATCTATCTCGGCTCGCAATACGTGAACGACTTCAACTATCTCGGCCGCACCTACGAAGTCGTGGCGCAGGCGGACGGGTCGTTCCGTCGCAACGTCTCAGATATCGGCCGGTTGAAGGTGCGCAACGCGGCCGGGCTGATGGTGCCGATCGGCTCCGTGGCGCGCTTCGAGGACGTGACCTCGGCCTATCGCGTGCCGCGCTACGATCTGTATCCCGCCGCGGAGATCATGGGCGCCGCCGCGCCCGGCGTCGCCAGCGGCACGGCGCTGGCGCGGATGGAGCAGCTCGCGAAGGAGGTTCTGCCGCCGGGGATCGGGTTCGAATGGACCGAGATCGCGTTCCAGCAGCAGCAGAAAGGCACGCCCACCCTGCTGGTGTTCGGCGCCGCCGCCTTGTTCGTGTTCCTGGTGCTGGCGGCGCAGTACGAGAGCTGGAAGCTGCCTTTGTCGATCGTGCTGATCGTACCGATGTGCCTTCTGGCCTCGGTTACGGGATTGATGGCGCGGGGGCTGTCGATCGACATCCTGGCGCAGATCGGCTTCGTGGTTCTGGTCGGTCTGGCCGCCAAGAACGCGATCCTGATCGTCGAATTCGCCCGTCAGGCCGAAGACGAAGGCGCCAGCCCGGCGGCGGCGGCGATGCATGCGGCGCGCACCCGTCTGCGTCCGATCCTGATGACGTCGTTCGCCTTCATTCTCGGCGTCGCGCCCTTGGCCGTCGCGACCGGGGCGGGCTCGGAGATGCGCCGCTCGCTCGGCACCGCCGTGTTCTTCGGCATGCTGGGCGTGACGGTGTTCGGGCTCCTGTTCACACCCGCCTTCTATACGGCGGTGCGGACCCTGCTCGGCGGGCGCCGTTCGCAGGAAAAGGAAACAGTGCTCGCCTCCGAGCACTGAAACAGGCCGACACGCGATTGTGCCCGTGGCCGATCGCGTGTCGGATGTGTCGATGGATGACAAGGACACGGTGAGGCCGGCTGATCGTGCCGCCGCGTTGGCGGCGGAACAGAATCGCAAGATGGCAGCCTCCGCGCTCGCCTTCGTGCGCGGCAGCACCAGGCGTTTCTACGCCTGGTTGGAGGATTCGACCCGGGCCGCGGTGCCGGACGGGCCGCCGCTCTGGATCTGCGGCGATTGCCATCTGGGCAATCTCGGGCCGGTCGGCAGCGCGGACGGCAAGCTCGCCTTGCAGATCCGCGATCTGGACCAGACCGTGATCGGCAATCCCGCGCATGACCTCATCCGGCTCAGCCTGTCCCTGGCGATGGCGGCGCGCTCGTCCGACCTGCCCGGCGTGGCCACGGCGCAGATCATGGAACAGGTCACGGCAGGCTACGAGGACGCGTTCGCGGACGGCAAAGCCGCGAAGCCGTCGGATCTGCCGAAGCGCATGCGCGGCATCCTGCAGGAAGCCGCCGGACGATCCTGGAAACATCTGGCGGATGAGCGCATCGAAGGGACCGCGCCCAGCATTCCGCTCGGGCGGCGTTTCTGGCCGCTCACCAAGGCGGAACGCGGCGCCATCGACGCGCTGTTCACGGAGGAAACCGTGCAGGCGCTGGTCACGGCCCTGCGCGGTTTCGAGACCGGAGCGGCGGTGCGGGTTCTCGATGCGGCCTTCTGGCGCAAGGGATGTTCGTCGCTGGGACGCCTGCGCTACGCCGTGCTGTTGCGTGTCGGCAAGGGTAATGATGCGCGACATTGCCTGATCGACATCAAGGAAGCCGTTTCCGCCGATACGCCGCGTGCGCCGGGCGCATCCATGCCGCGCGCGCCGGCCGATCGCGTCGTGGCGGGTGCGCGGGCCCTCTCGCCGCATCTCGGCGATCGTATGTTGGCGGCACGGCTGCTGGACCGATCCGTGTTCCTGCGTGCCCTGCTGCCGCAGGATCTGAAGCTGGAGTTCGACCGCCTTGGCCGGCAGGAAGCATTGGACGTCGCGTGGTCCCTGGCCAACGTGGTGGGACAGGCGCATGGACGGCAGCTGGAGGATGCGGATCGCCGCTCCTGGCTGTCCGCGCTGCGGCGACGGTCCGGCACGCTCGATGCGCCGTCCTGGCTATGGACCAGCGTCGTCGATCTGGTCGCCGTGCACGAGCCGGCCTATCTCAACCATTGCCGTCGCTACGCTCTGGGAGAGGCGTGAAGCGGGAGAAGCGTTCGTTTTCTCTGCGTGCCGGCAACAACAAAGGCCGGCACGACTGTCCTGTCCGTCGCGATCAGCTTTCCTCGATCCTGCGGTGCTCGTCGGGCAGAAGAGCCAGCTCGCGCCAGTCCAGCTCTTCCAGCAGCGTGTCGTAGCAGGCGGCGTCGAGTTCGTGGTTGCGGTGCATGCGCAGCAAGGCCGCGCGCTCGGCAGCGATCGCGCCGAGCGCCAGCGTCCGGTAACGTTCCTGATCCGCCCAGAGATGTTCGGCCTCCGAGCGCGCCGCATAGGTCTTGCGCACCAGCACCGCCTCGCGCCCGTCCTCGCCGTCGAGACTGTCCATTCCCGCCTTGATCAGCGCTTCGCGCGCACGCGACAAGGCTCGCGCGGCATCCTCGGAGCGGTCGAGATGGAGCAGCCGGATCAGCGGCGCCAGGGTGAGCCCCTGCAGGACAAGCGTGCCCATGACGATGGCGAACGCGGTCAAGGTCACGAGATCGCGTTTCGGGAAGTCCGCCGGCAGGGCAAAGGCGGTCGCCAACGTCACCAGACCGCGCATGCCGCACCAGCCGACGAGAATGCCGGCGCGCAGGCTCGGCCTCTCGGCATGGCCGCGATACGCCGGAACATGCGCCGCGAGGCGGTTGGACAGCATCACCACCACAAAACGCACAAGAACCACGGCAGCGAGAACGATCGCGGCGAAGGACAGCGCCTGATCCAGACGCGTGGTCTGCATCCTGGCCAGGATGGTGCGGACCTGCATGCCCATGAACAGAAAGGCGAGCACGTTCAAAAGAAACACCACCGTGGCCCAGACCGCATAGGAATGAACCCGCATCCGCGCAGAGGATGCGCCGGTATGGGTGGAGGCGAGCGTCATCGCATAGGCTACCACGCAGAGCACGGCAGACACGCCGAGCCGTTCGGCAACGATCCAGACCAGACAGGTGGAGACGAATTGCAGCAGATTGCCGCCCAGCGTTCCGGTGGTGAACGGCGTGGTGAGGCGGGACAGAAAGGCGAAAGCGATGCCGAGCGCGATCCCGGCCGGAGCGGCCAGGCCGAGATGAACCACGCCGATCCAGTGCAGACCGCCCTGCTCCTGCACGGCCAACGCACCGCCGAATAGAAGCAGCGCCACCGCGTCGTTGAACAGGCTTTCGCCTTTCAGAACGGCCTCGGTGTTGGCCGGCACGGACAGGCCGGACAGCACCGCCGTGGCGGCGACCGCATCGGGCGGCGCCACGATCGCGCCCAGCACCAGGGCCGCCGACAGCGGCAACCCGGCGTAGTGGACACCGAGCCAGGCGACCAGAAACGCGGTCAGCAGCACCCCGCCCGCCGCCAGAACCAGCAAAGGCGGCCAGAAGCGCCGCGCCAGCGTGACGGGAAAATCATAGGCGGCATCGAGCAGAGTAGGCGCGATGAACAAGGCCAGCGCCATGGCTGGATCGAGCGTGATCTCCGGCGCGCCCGGAACCAGCGCGACCAGCATGCCGGACGCCGCCAGCATCGCCGGATACGGCAGGCCGAGCCGGCGCGAGACCTGCAGCAGCCCGATCGACAACAGCAGCAGAACCAGGAGGCTCTCGAAAAAGCTCATGCCGGACGACCGTAAGATACCGGAACGACCCCGGACAAGCGGCTTCAGCGGCGCTTACGCCGCCAGCGTGTCGAACACGTCGCCGGCGGGCATGCGGCCTTCGACATGCGTGCGATGCCAGAGCGCATAGAACAGCAGCGTCCAGGCGGCATGCTGTTCGCGCCGCCCGGCGGCGTTTCGGAACAAGGCCTGCACCCGATCCGGGGTGGCGATCTCTCGCACGCCCTCCTGTTTCGCGACCAGAGGCGCCAGCTGATCGCCCTTGGCGGCGATCCAGGCGCCGACCGGCACCGTGAAACCCTGCTTGGGCGCGAACGGCCGCGCTTCCGGCATCTCGTTTTCCAGCCAGCGCCGCAGCAGCCATTTGCCCATGCCGCGACGCACCTTGAGCCCGTCCGGCAGACGGAACGCGGCCTCGGCCACGGCCGGGTCCAGCAACGGCGTGCGCCCCTCGATGCCGTGCGCCATCAGGCAGCGATCGAGCTTCAGCAGCAGATCGTGCGGCAGCCATTCGGCAATGTCGGAAGCCTGCGCCGCGGCGAGGCGGGAGCGGGCGCCATTCTCGGCGAGTTCGGTGGCGGCGATGCCCTGCCGCCAATCGCGTCCGGACTGGCGCAGGACATTCAGACCGTCGAACGTGCCGCGACGGCGCATGGCGCGTCCGCCGCGCCACCAGGGACGCATGGCGGAGCGATAGCGCCCGTAGCCCGCGAACAGCTCGTCGCCGCCCTCCCCGCTCAGGATCACCTTGACGTCGCGACGCGCGCGGCGCGCCAGCAGCCAGCTCGGGATGATGGCGTAATCGGCCACAGGATCGTCCATGGAGGCGACGATATCGGGCAAATGACGCCAGACGGTCGCTTCGTCGATGCGCATGATCTCGTGACGCGCGCCGGCCGCGCGGGCGAGCGCGGCGGCGTGCTCGCTTTCATCGGCGGCGTCGGGCACGTCGAACGCGGCGGTGAAGGCCTGTACACGCGATTTGCCGAGGCGCGTCATCATGCGCAGCACGGCGGCGCTGTCGATCCCCCCACTAAGGAACATGCCGTACGGCACGTCGGCGCGCTGGTGCAGCGAGACGCTGTCTTCCAGGGCCCGGTCGAGCCGGGCCAGGGCGGCGGCTTCGGTGATGGTTTCGGCGGGGCCTTCCGGACAGGCAGGCACGCGGCTTCTGTCGATCACCCGCCCGCCGGCGATACGCAGGGTCTCGCCGGGCAGGACGCGGCGGATGCCCTCGTAGATGGTGTCGCGGCCAGTGGTGAACTGGAGCTGCAGCAGCTCGTCGCGCGCGGCGTTGCGCATGCGACGCTGCACCAGACCCGCGCTGAGCAGAGCCTGCGGTTCGGAGGCAAAGGCGATGCCGCCCTCGGTTTCGGCGATGTAGAGCGGCTTGATCCCGAACGGATCGCGCGAGAGCACGAGATTCTGCGTGCCGCGCTCATGGATCGCGATCGCGTACATGCCGCGCAGATGATCGACGTAGCGTTGGCCGTCGCGCAGCCAGAGATGCAGCGCCGGTTCGCAATCGCTGCCGGTGGCGAAACGAACTTCCGGCAGCGTGCTGCGGAGCTGTAGATCGTTGTAGATCTCGCCATTGGCGATCAGGGCCGCGGAGCCCGCGAACAAGGGCTGGTCGCCGCCGTCGAGATCGATGATGGCGAGGCGCGTATGCACCAGCCCGACCCGTCCGACCATGCTGTGACCGGAGCCGTCCGGGCCGCGATGGGCGAGCGCACGCACCAGGGCGGTGAGGCCGCTTGCATCGAAACCCGGACGGGTGACGCCGGGGGCCAGTGCGAAACCCGCAATGCCGCACATCAGCTTTTCTCCGCGCGCTGAAAGAAGTCGTGCCAGCGATCCAGCACCGGGCGCGCGGCGAATTCCTGCTCGAACCGGGCCCGTCCGGAAGCAGCGAGCAGCGCCGCGCGGGTCGGATCGCCCAGAACGGAACCGAGCGCCTCGGCCAAAGCGTGCGGGTCTTCCAGCGCGGCCAGCACGCCGTCCTCGCCGTCATGGATCAGCTCGACCGGCCCTTGGGCGCGCGCCGCCACCACCGGTCTCGCGCCGGAAAACCCCTCGATCACCACATTACCGAGCGGTTCGTGTCGCGACGGGCAGACCAGAACGTCGCAGGCCGCGACAAGCCCGGCGGTGTGCTGCGCCCAGCCCGGCATATGCAGCCGGTCGGCGACGCCTTCGCTCTCGGCCAGAGCCCGCAACGCCTCGCGCTCCGGCCCCTCGCCCGCGATCAGCACATGCACCCCGGGCAGGCGTGGCATGGCGCGGATCAGCACGTCGAACGCCTTGTTGCGATGCAGCCGCCCCAAGGCCAGCACCAGCTTCGCCCCAGGCGGCACCGAGGCCGGGCGCGCCGGGGCGGCACCGGCCAGTTCGGCGGCGAAGTTCGGCAGATAATGCACGCGCTCCGACGGCCAGCCCTGCTCGCGTATCCAGCGGACGATGCCGTGGGTGTTGCCGATCAGGTGATCGCAATGGCGATAATTGTTCAGGTCATAGAAGCCGCCGAGACGACCGGCCAGAACGTGATCGCCGTCCGGGGTCATGCGCGCGGCCCGGTTCATCCAGGCGATCGCGATGCGGGGGCGGAACGCCGCCAGGGCACGCCGGATCGCCGGGCGGGTGAACAGATCGAGCCTGCCGCCGAAGCGCATCTCGACCGGCGACAAACCGCCCTTGCGCAGGCGCTGCGCCCTGCCCGCTTCGCGCCGGATGATCGGCAGGATCTCCACACCGTCCGCGCCCAGGGCGATGGACAGGCGCTCGAAAAACAACTCCGCCCCGCCCGCGGGCGAGCCGGCCATGATCTGCGCGACCTTCACCGCGACACGCTCCCCGACCGCAACCGCCGCATCATGCCAGAAGCTCCAGAGCCGCATCGAGCGCCGTCTGGACGGAGAGGCCGCCGATCGGCGCGTCGCCTTCCGGCCCCGGCGCCACGACGAACGCCGTGCGCGGCCCCGTCGGCGCGTATTCGCTGGCGCGGCTGGGGCCGAACAAGCCCAGGGTCGGGATGCCGGTGGCGGCGGAAAGATGCATCAGACCGGAATCGTTGCCGACGAACAAACGGCAGCGCGACAGGGCGGCGGAGACTTCCGGCAGGGAGAGTTTGCCGCGCAGATCGACGGCGCGCACCGGCAGCAGGTCGATCAGCGCCTGCGCCATGGCGTGTTCGGTCTGCCCCGGCCCCGCGAACACCACCGGACGCGCGCCCGGAATACGCTCGCGCAGGGCAGCGAAGAGCGCGGCGAAACGCTGCGCCGGCCAGACCTTGCCGCTCCAGTTCGCGGTCGGGCCCAGGCCGATATAGGGGGCGTCCGGATCGCCGGACCCGGGCAGCAAAGCGGCGGCCACCGCGTCGTCCTCGCCGTCGAACCAGCTCACCGGCATCGGCGGCGCGTCGAGATTCAGCACCCCGGCGAGATGCGCGGTGCGATGGCCGGGACGGCGCCCGCCGCGCATGATGCGCCGCTTCTTCGCCGGCAGCAGAAGCGTGACGGCGGAACCGCGCAGGTCGATCGCGAGATCCCATCGCGTGCGCACGCAATCGCGCCAGAGCTGCAGCCAGTGCAGATCGTAGCGCTGTTTCTCCACCACGATCACGCGGTCGAGACGCGGCATGCGCTGGAACAGCCCGGCGGCGACTGGCCCGCAGGCGACGGTGATGCGCGCATGCGGCAGGGTGTCGAGCAGATGTTGGAGCAATCCGGTGGACAGCACCGCGTCGCCCAGCCTGGTCGCGGTGATGAACAGGATACGAGACAGGGTTCGCGCTCCGGTCGACGATGGGGGGTGTCTGTTAGAACCTTTCGGCTGTTGTCGGAAGCCGTCCCGTCCCCCAAGCTCTGGGGCATGCTGAAGCTTGCTCATCTGCCCGCGCGCGCCGTTCTCTCCATCGAGGGGCCCGACCGCGTTTCCTTTCTCCAGGGGCTCGTCTCGAACGATGTCGCCCTGGCGGTGCCCGGCCGGGCCGTGTGGGCGGCGCTGCTGACGCCGCAGGGCAAGTATCTGGCGGATTTCTTTCTGTATTCCGACGGCGAAACCCTGCTGCTGGAGTGCGAGGCGGCGCAGGCAGCGATGCTGGCGACCAAGCTGTCGCGGTTCCGGCTGCGGGCCAAGGTGATGGTGGCGGAAACGACGCTGAAGGTCGCCGCCTGCTGGGACGGAACGCCGCAGGAATCGCCGGGGCTGATCGCCGCGCCCGATCCGCGTCTGCCTGAGGCAGGGTGGCGGTTGGTCGGCGAGACGCTGCCGGACGCGAATGCCGACGAGGGCGATTACGACACCCATCGTCTGCTGCTGGGTCTGCCGGACGGCACGCGGGACAGCGAGCCGGACCGCACCGTGCTGCTGGAAGCGGGGTTCGACGAGTTGAACGGCATTTCCTGGAGTAAAGGCTGCTTCATGGGCCAGGAACTGACCGCGCGGACACGTTATCGCGGGCTGTTGAAGCGGCGTCTGGTGCCGGTGAGCGGGGACGGGGCGCTGCCGCCGCCCGGCACGCCACTGATGGCCGATGGGCGCGAGATCGGCATCATGCGCTCCTCGCGGGAAGGCAACGGGCTGGCGGTGCTGCGTCTGGAGCATCTGCACGGGGCGGTCTCGACCGAGCATGGCGCGTTGCAGGCGCGCGTGCCGGGCTGGATGCGTCTGCCCGAGCCGAAGACCGGGAGCGAAGGCGCGTGAGCGGGGCAACCGAGGCTGTGCTGGACCGGGTGGCGTTCGACGCCAACGGTCTGATCGCCGCCATCGCGCAGCAGCACGACACCGGCGAAGTGCTGATGCTGGCCTGGATGAATCGCGACGCCCTGCGCGAGACGATCGAGAGCGGTCGCGCCTGCTACTGGAGCCGCTCGCGCGGCAAGCTGTGGCGCAAGGGCGAAAGCTCGGGACAGACCCAGCGCGTGGTCGAGGTGAGGCTCGATTGCGACCGGGATGCGGTGCTGCTGCTGGTCGATCAGACCGGGGTCGCCTGCCATACCGGGCGGCGCTCCTGCTTCTATGACGCGGTGCGCGACGGCGAACTGGTGGCGATCAGCGCGCCGCTCATCGACCCGGACCAGCTTTATGGCGGATGAGGCCGGCGCGGCGGGTCCGCTGATCTGGATCATGGCCGGCGAGGCCAGCGGCGACGTTCTGGGCGGCCGGCTGATGGCCGCGCTGCAAGGTCTGCGGCCGGAACTGCGCTTCCGCGGCATCGGCGGGGTGCGGATGGCGGAGCGCGGACTCGAAAGCCTGTTTCCGATGCGCGAGCTGGCCGTGATGGGACTGGTCGAGATCCTGCCCCGAATCAGGAGCCTGTCGCGACGGCTGGACGAGGCGGTGCGCGACATCGAGCGGAGCCGGCCCGATCTGGTGGTGACGATCGACAGCCCCGGCTTCGCCCTGCGGCTGCTGAAGCGCATCGGCAGGCTGGGGATACCTCGTCTGCACTACGTGGCGCCGCAGGTCTGGGCCTGGCGCGAGCATCGCGTGCGGGAGTTTCCGGGCCGCTGGGAGGCGCTGCTCTGCCTGCTGCCGTTCGAGCCGGACTTCTTCGGGCGGCACGGGCTGGAAGCGCGCTTCGTCGGCCATCCGGTGCTGCAATCGGGCGCCGACGCCGGCGATGGCGCGCGGTTCCGCGAAAAGCATGGCCTCGCGGCGGACGCGCCGGTCCTGGTGCTGATGCCGGGCAGCCGGCGCAGCGAGGTGCCGCGTCTTCTGCCGGTGTTCCGCCGCACGGTGGCGCTGCTGCGGGAACGGGTTCCGGCATTGCAGCCGGTGCTGGTGGCATCGCCGGTAGTGGCGCAGACCGTGGCGCGCGCTGTCGCCGACTGGTCGGTGAAGCCGATCGTGGTGAGCGAAATCGACGAGAAGCACGACGCCTTCGCCGCGGCCGCCCGGCCCGGCGGCGGCGCTGCGCTGACCAAATCGGGCACCTCGACGCTGGAGCTGGCCCTGGCCGGGGTGCCGATGGCGGTGACCTACCGGGTGAACCCGCTGACGGCGGCGATCGCGCGTCGGCTGATCAGGGTGCCGTTCGTGTCCATGGTCAACCTCCTGGCCAAGCGGGCGCTGGTGCCGGAATTGCTGCAAGGCGACTGCCGGCCGGAGAAGCTGGCGCGTACGGTGGAAGAGTTGATCCGCGACCGGGCGGCGGCGGATGCGCAGAGGGCCGGGTTCCGCGCGGTGATGGAGTCGCTGTCGCCGGGCGACGTGCCGCCGTCCACGGGAGCGGCGCAAGAGGTGCTGCGCATGCTGGACGGACGTGCGGCGTCGTGAGCGACTGGACGCTCGACGGGCGGTTCGGCGCGGAGATCTGGCGCGAAACGGAGGGGCGGTTCGTCCCGGCCTCGGTGGCGGGGCGTGCGCTGGAGCGCGCAGCCGATGCGGCGCTGCTGGAGCGGCTCGGCGTGCGCGACACACGCTGCACCCATCCCGGGCCGCTCCCGAACGCGTTCCGGTTCTGCCCGCGCTGCGGGGCGTCGCTGGGCGAGGCGCCCGCGCCGGATCGCTCCGCGCCGTGGTCGCCGCCGTTCGGCGATGCCGGCGGTCTGCCGGAACGCGATCTGCCGTTGCAGCCCGATCCGGCGACGATGGAGGAGATCGCCCTGCCCCCCGGCGCGGTGGCTCTGGCCGTGGCGGGCGCGCCGTCGCGCCTGCTGTGCTGCGACCAAAGCAGCGGCTGGGTATTCGCCTATTCCGGACGTGACGCGGACTGGCACAGGCTGCTGCGTGTGCCGCCTTGCGCGACACTGCCGCGCTGGAGCTGGGCGGCGTCGTCGAGCCATGGCGGCATCGCCTTGCCGACCGAGCGCGGGCCGGTCTGGGTCGATCTTCTGGGCGCGTTGGACGCGCCGGTCAGCGCGCCGGAGGAATCCTGCGCTTCACTCGGCGGCCCGACGCGACTGGGCGGAGCGGTGATCGCGCCGGTGTCGTACGATGGCGGTCTGGCCGTCGCCGTGTTGTCGGGGTCGGCTTGGGAGATCCTGCCGGTGTCCGGCGCAGAGGCGGCACGCGCGCCGTTCGCGGTGCCGGTGTGCGGCATCGACAGCGCGTTCTGGTGCAGCAGCGCCGGACAGTTGGCCGTGCGCGATACCGGCGACGGGTTCGAAGCCCGGTTCTCGCTCTGGTCCGACGGGGTATCGCCCCTGCTGGAAGCACGGCCGGTGGCGGGGCGCGACGGCACGCTGCATATGCCCGCACGCCTCGACCGGGAAACGCTGGTCTGGGAGACCCTGTTCGCGCCCCACCAGCCGCGTGGCCGCCGGATGGCGCGCGGCTACATGCCCGGCACCGGACGCGCCGTGTTCCGCGAGAACGCGCTGCTGCGCCTGCCCTGGGACGAGCGCCCGATCTGCGATTATCCGCTCGACGACGACCGGTTCCTGTATCCGCTGCTGTGCCTGGGCGAGAACCGCTTCGTTCTGGCGCTGTGCAACGATCGCGGCCGGCTCGGCGCGTTTCTGGGCGATCCGTTGTTTCCGCCCGCGCCGGATGTGCCGCCCTTGTTCTGCACACTGTTCTTCAGCAGAGGTCCGCGCATGCTGGAGCCGCTCGATTGCGTGCTGCGCGCCCATCGCGCGAGCGAGTTGTCGGTGACGGTGCAGGATCGGTTCCTTCTGATCCATGGCGCGGTGGAGAATCGCTGCTTCCGGTGGGAGCTGCGCGATGCGGGCTAGGGTTCACGAAACCGAAGAGGATCTTCTTTTTCTGAAGAAAAAGAAGCAAAAAGACTTTCATCCGTTTGGTCATTCCTGGCCTGCCAGGTACACGGCCAAACGGATAGAAGTTCTTTGGTTCTTTCTTCCAAGAAAGAACGCTCTGCTCGCCGCCTTGCTGACACTGCTGGCACCCGCACCGGCGATGGCAGCCGTGGCATCGGTGTATCTGATCCAGGATTCCGGCTGGATGGAGCCGTTCTACACCGACCCGTCCTCGCCGTTCCGGCCCCTGGTGAAGGCGTTGATCGCCGCCTCCGATGCGGGCGGCGAAACGGTGGTGGCGCGGTTCGACCAGGACGGACAGGTGCCGGGGCGGCGTTCGCCGGACGTGCTGTATCGCGGCGCGGACGATCCCGCGGCGATCGCGCGGGCGGTCGATTCGATCGCGCCCGCCGTGCAGCGCAACGGCCATCTCGCCGATGCCGATTTCGACGGCGCCCTGGTGGGCGGCATCCAGACCATCCTGGCCGGAAAGCCCGGCATTGTCTGGATGATCACCAACAACCGCAACTCGCCCGGCAACAGCCAGCGCGTGAACGAGAACACGCGCGATTTCGCGACCCGTCTTGGTTCCAGCGAAGCCCTGCCGTCGGTGGTGTCCTACCCGGTGCGGATGCAGGTGCAAGGCAAGCTCTACGCGGCGAACGGGCTGATCATCTACGGCATCGCCTACGGCAAGGCGGCAGCGGCGGAGCTGGACCGCATCACCCACGCCCCTGCCTTGATTCATCTGTTCTCCGATCCGGCGGTGCAGTTGAAGCCGCTGGACCAGGCGCGCCTGTCGTTCCTGCCGGAACGCAGCACCACGCCGGGGCTGCGCGTGTCGCGCGGGCCGGATGGCGGGCTGGTGTTCGACGGCGTGCCGGGCGCAGCACCATCGGTGGTGTCGATCGAAGGCGCGCTGCGCTCTGATTTCTATCCGCACGTGATCGACCGGGCGCAGCTTTCGCTGAGCTGGGTGCCCCCGACGGGCGGCGGTCCGGCGCTGGATGCGACGATCGCGCCCGATCAGCTCACCGCCTTGCAGCCGGAACAGGCGCTGGACGGTGTGACGCTGTCGCTGCACGTGCCGGCAATCGACCGCGCACCGGGCCTTGCAGGCTGGTTGCAGAAGGATGTGGTGCTGCACGGGACGTTGCGGATCGCCCTGTCCGGCGTCGGTCTCTCTCTGAGCGACGGTTTCCGGCAGAAGATGGCGCAGATCGCGGCGATGGATCAGTTGCCGTCGGTGTTCTTCGCCGATCGCTCGGTGAGCGCCGCCAGCACAGAGCTGCCGGTGACGCTGATCGTGCGGTTCTCGGCCTGGCCGCTGATCCTGGGGCTCGGCGGGATCGGCGGGGTGCTGCTTCTGCTGCTGGGCGTGCTGGTTCTGCTGCTGGCGCCGCGTCAGCATGAGGTGACCCTGGCGGGGCAGGTCCGGCGCCTCCGGCTGCGTCCGTTCGAGCGGCGCGAGATCGTCCTGCCGGGCGGAAAGACCTTCCTGATACGCGGGCGTCTGTTCGGGCGGCCGGGAATCGTGGAACGATCCGGCGCCGCCCCGCGCTGACGAACGAACCCGGATCGAGACCGCCCCATGCCCGCACCCGCCCAGCTCCAGCCCCAGACTCCCGCGAAGAGCGGCACGCCGGACTTCAACCTCCAGCCGCCCAGCGGCGACGCACAGACGGCGACCCCGGCGGTGCCGGCCCAAACCGGCGTTCAGACCGGCGCGCAGCCGGGGTCTCAAACCGGGACGGCGCAAACAGGCCAGATCCAGACCGGCCAGACCATCGACGCGGCGACGCTGCCGGGCGAGGCCGGGCTGTCCGCGACCAGCGCCGCGGTGGGCGGGGCCATTCTGCTGGTTCTGGCGGTGGGGCTGTTCTTCGTGCGCGGCGCGATCCGCTCGCATCTGATCAGCCTGCGCGCCTCGCCCTCGGCGGCGGGAAGCGCAGGATGGGCGCTGTTCGCGCTGCTGCTGGCGCTGTGCGTGCTGGTGCTGTTCGGGCTGCTGGGCAATCTCTGGGGCACGCTCGCCTTCACCCTGCCGCTCGGCCTGTTCATCCTGCTGATGCTGGTTCTGTTCGTGCTGCTGTATCGCGCCGCCGCGCGCGGACGGCAGTTGCGCCCGCGCGCCTGATCGGGAGTTCGACCCATGTCTGCCACCACATCAGGCACGCCGGAGAAGGCCACGCCGCGGCGCGTGCAGCCTACTTTGTTCGTGGGGCTGGGCGGCACCGGGATGCAGATCCTGCTGCGTCTGCGCCGCCGCATCCTGACCGCGGACTGGAACGGGCGGCGGATCGACGATCTGTCGCGCTTCCCGATCGCCTCCTTCGTGTATTTCGACACCGACCTGCGCACGGCGATCGAAAGCGACCGGCAGGCGAACAGCGATCCGCTCGCCCGCATCGTCGCCTTTCGCGAGAACGAGCGTCTGCAGCACGCCGTCGACGTGAAGCGCTACATGAAGGATATCGACCGCTATCCGCTGATCGCGGACTGGCTGCCGATCGCCGATTTCGCGCTGATCAACACGGAGAAAGGCGCCGGACAGGTCCGGGCGATCTCGCGCCTGTTGTTCTTCGATCAGTTCCGCAAACTCTCCGACATGCTGCGCGAGCGCGCCGACCATCTGCTGCGCTCCGTCGGCCATCAGGACGATCTCGCCCATCTCGGTCTGGAGGTGGAGAACCGTCTGCGCGTGGTGGTGGTGTGTTCGGCGGCCGGAGGCACCGGATCGGGCGCGTTCATCGATCTGGGACTGGCGCTGCGGTCGCTGATCCATCCGATGCCGACGGTGGAGCTGGTCCTGCTTCTGCCGGGCGGATACCAGGATCATCAGCGACAGCGCGTGAGCGCCAACGGCTACGCGGCGCTGATGGAACTCGAACACGCGATGCGTCCGAACCCCTCCCCGCCTTTCGTGGAGCAATGGGCGGAGCATCAGGGCCCGGCGGCAAATATCGCGCCGTTCGACGACGTGTATCTGCTCGACACGCGCAACGTGCTCGATGACGGTCTCGACGGCGTCGAGGATCTCTATGACATGGCCGCCGACATCCTGTTCGAGGATTTCGGCACCTCGGAATTCGCGGCGACCAAGCGATCCATCGCCGTCAACCAGGCGCAGCACAAGGTCGACAACTACGAACCGCCTTTGCCGGCCAAGCTCGGCCGTCAGGCGCTGCGCTACAGCCAGCTCTTCTCGTCCTTCGGCCAGAGCACGATCGACACCAAGAGCCGCGTCGCGGTAGACAGCGCGGTCGCCGAGACCTCCAAGGCGATGCTGAAGGCGTATTTCAACGTGGCGCTGGAGGATTCAGGACGTTTGCCGACGCCGTCCGAGCGCGACGACTTCCTCGACGAGCAGTTCTTTCTCCAGCCCAACCCGTTCCAGCACGTCCTGCCCGGCGCCAGCGATACCGGAACCATCAACGAGCCCGCGCTGATCGAGCGCCTGCTGGAAGACGGCAACGGACAGTCGATCCTGGCGGGGATCGATCGCGATCTGCTCGCGACCTACCAGAGCGAGGCGTTCAATGGCGCCGATCCGCGCAATCTGCCGACCCTGGCGTTGCGCGAATTCGAGCAACGCCATGGCGACGTTCTCGGCACGATCAGGCACAAGAGCGGATCGGGCCTCGCCGCCGATCTGATCCTGGCGACGCGCAACCGCCTCACGGCCGAACGCGCCTCCCCCGGGCCGCACGGTCTGCGCGCGGTTCTGTTCGATTATCTCGACCAGCGCGATCGCGGCGGTCTCGACTACACCATCCGTCTTGTCGAGGATTCCAAGCTCCAGCTCGAAACCGAGATCGGACGTTTGTTCGAGATCGAAAACCGCTACGCCGCGCGCGCGGCGGAAACGCAGCGCCGCTTCGAGCAATCGCTCGACAATCTGCGCGAGGCGGTGAACCGCCGTTTGTTCGGCCCGGACCGCAAGGCGGCGGAACGCTATCTCGAGCATCTGCACGTCGAGACCTCGTATTATCTTGCCATGCAGTTGCGCCGTCAGGCCGCCGTGGAAGCGCAGCAATTCCTGCGTGACATGTCGGAGATGCTGGGCACGCGCCGCGGCCAGGATGCGGACGGCAACACGCTCTGGGATGGCGCGGTGGCCGAGCTTGTGCAGGGCCGTCTGCTGGTGCGTCGCACCCTGGCCGAGTTCGACACCGAGATCGGGCTTCTGCGCGAAGCGGTCTCGCGGCGCGATGCCGGAACCTTCGTGGTTCTGCCCGAAGCGGATGCTGAAGCGCATGCCATGCTGGACAGCGACCCTGCGGACATTACCCGCTGGGCGCAGGAGATGTTCCGCGACGAGGGCGGATCGCGCGTTCTGTTCCCGATCCTGCGCGACGATTCCGCGAGAGCGGTTCTGCTGAATCGTCTGCGCGGCTTCGCGCGGGTGCAGCTGGCGCCGCGTGCGGACTCGCTGCGTTCGGCGCAGTCGATCCTGCTCGACATGAGCGCGCGCGACCGCATGGCGATCTTCGGGCGTGCCATGGTCCGCGCCATGCCCTGGCTCGACGCCTCGTTCGATCATCTTGGCACAGGCATCGCCATGGGGCCGCGCTACACGCTGCTGATCGCCACCGACGACAAGGAGAGCTTCGAACGCAATTTCGGCGCGGAGATCGCGCAGGTGGTGCCGACCGGGCGTCTCGGCATCGGCGTGCCGCAATACCTGAATTCGGGTCTGCGAGACCGCGTCGTGATCTATTGCGAATTGAGCGGCATTCCGCTCGACAGCATCGATCCGCTCCGCACCGATTGGCGCATCGCCTACCAGCTCGAACAGAAGCGGCCGATGCCGCTGCACACGCATCGACAGAGCGAGCGTTTCCCCGATCCCGTCGTGCCGACCACGCGCGAGATCGAGGAGATGCGCCGCAACATGGGGCTATTCATCCGCGGCGTGGCCTACGGAATCCTTCAGCGCGGCGCCCGTCCGGGCGAGCCCTACCAGATCGATCTGGGCGGCGGCGACTGGGGCGATGCCGGCACGGAGCGGGTGATCCGGTCCAGCGGCTTCTCGCGCCATCGCGACAAGGTGCAGAATCGTGTGGAAGCGTTCGAGCACGGTCTCGGCAAGCTGCAATTGCTGGCCGCCGCCGCCTTGATCGGCTGGACCGGCGAGCGCGTCTATGCCGCGCGCAAGAGCCGGATCGGGCCGACCCAGACCGACCGCATTCCGGGTCTGGTGCAGATCCTGGCAGGCGAAATCGCCCAGGATCTGCGCGAACGCGCCGCGACCATCCAGGGCGCGCCGAGCGACGTGACGGATGCATTCGAGACCCTGTCCCGCACTATTCCGGACTGGACGACAGCATTGCCCGGCAGCGCCGCCGATGCCGATCCGCACGACGCCAACCAGGACCCGTCGGACGCGCCGGAAACCCGCGCCCAGGACAAGAGACGCATCGTGCCGGAGCGTTTCACCGAAACGGCCCTGTCGCGTCTGCTACAGCCCGCGACCTCTGCGGGAGCGCCGCCACGCGACGAACCGCTTTCCACCGGAGCGGCCTGGCATCTCTCGATCGCCAAACAGCTCTCCGGCCCGTTCGCCCTGGCCGAGATGCGCGTTCTGGCCGGCAACGGAACGCTGCGCGAAGGCACCAATGTCCGTCTGCTGGGCAGCACGCAATGGCAACGCGTGCGCGACGTTCCGGTGCTGCTCGATCTGCTGCGGAACACCTTGCCGGAGGACGAGGAGCTTCTGCCGGATGACGAATGACGCCGGGTTCCGGCCCTGGCGGCGATACGCTCTCGCCCCGGTTCTGCTTCTGCTGCTGCCGCCGGAACCCGCCCGGGCACAGGAATCCGTTCTGCCGATGGCGCAGGCGCAGCAGGCGGTTGCGGGGCGTCTGCCGTCCATTCTCGACAGTGTTCCCGCCAACACGCCGGTGCCTTGGGAGGACCCGAATACCGGCCTGTCCGGTACCATCGTCCCGTTCGCCCCCGATCTGCGCGACGGGCGTTTCTGCCGGGCGCTGCGCTACACTGTGGAAGGTGCGTCGCGCCGTTTCGCGGTGGAAGGCGAGCGCTGCCGGCTGCCCGATGGCGGCTGGGGACCGGGACGCGTCGCCGATCATCTCTACGATGCCCCCGAAGCGAGTCCGCTGATCCGCGACACCCAGGCGGCGTTGAAACGGCTGCTGTATTACGACGGCCCCGTGGACGGCGTCGCGTCGGACGTGCTGTCAGCGGCGATCCTGCGCTTCGAGCATGACGAGCAGGTGGCGCCGGACGCACAGCCGAGCGCCGGGCTGCTGGAACTGGCGGATGCGGCGATCAACCGCATCCCGCAGGCGGGAAGCTGCACCCCGAGCCAGCCCGTTCCCGATGGCTGGTCGGCGGCATGCGGGAGTGCCGCGCCGTGAGCGTGACGTGCCCGCATTGCGACGCCAGGCTCGGATCGGCGGTGCCGTTCTGTCCGTTCTGCGGCCGGGAGCAGCGCATCGCCAGGCCGACACCACCGCCCGCTCCCCCGCCGGCGCCGCCCGTCGCCGACGAACCCCCGCCGCCGAACGCCGCCTCGCATCCGGCCGCCCCCGTGGTGCCGCCCGATCTGGTGCGGACCACCGCCGCGCCCGAGGAGCCGGTGCGTGTCGAGCCGAGTTTCGCGCCGATGCCGGAACCTGCGCACGACACCCCGCACGAGCGTGCGGAGAGCGCGCACGATACACGCTGGAACGACACACGCGCACGGCCCGAACGGTCGCGCACGCCGCGTCCGCCCAATCCGCACCGGGCCGGCGCCATCCGCAAACTTCTCGCCGCCGTCTTCGTGTTCGTGTGCGCGGCGATCCTGTGGCGGACGCTGGTGGTGACGCCGCACGGCACGCTGATCGTGCATCTGAGCCGCCCCGCCTCCGGCAGCGTCCTGGTGGACGGCGTGACGTCCGGCGCGGCGGACAGCCCGATCGCGGTCTCCGCCGGGCGGCACAGGATCGGTTTCGCCGCGGACGGCTACATGACGCCGGACCGCATCCTGCACGCGGAGATCGGCAGAACCACGACCCTGACCCTGTCGCCGCAGCCGAAACCGGCGGAGCTGGTGCTCGACAGCGATCCGGCCGGCGCGTCGGTGAGCGTGGACGGGCGGGTGATCGGCCATACGCCTCTGCGCCGCACCCTGCCCGCCGGGCCGCACAGGATCGCGGCGACCGCGGCCGGCATGCAGCGGGTGGAACGCGAGATCGATCTGCGTCCCGGCGCGCCGACGACGCTGTCCTTGTCCCTGCCGCCTGTGCCGCTGCGCAGGCTGCGCTTCGATGCTCCGGCCGGACGCTGGAGCGATCCGGTCAGGCCGCCCGCCGGCACGCGCTTCACCCTGCTGTTCCGCGATCCGGTCCGGGTGCGGATCGCCGGGCGCGTGGTGCTGCTGCAGCCCGGCGCTCCGGTGGAGCTGGGCGCGCTCGACAATTCAGGCATCGCCGTCACATCGGCCACGGCGCAGGACGTTCCGGTGCAGATGCTGATCGCGTCTCCCGCGGATGGCGGAGCCGGCTGATGCAGGCGGTGCTGTCGGTCCTGCTGCCGATCTTCGGGCTGATCCTGGCCGGTTTCGCGGCGGGGCGGCTCGGTTGGCTCGGCGACGGCGCCACCAACAGCTTGAACCGCTTCGTGGTACGCCTGGCGCTGCCGGCGGAGCTGTTCCAGAGCATGGCGCAGATCACGCCAGGCCAGATCGGCCATCCCGGCTTCATCGTCTGCTACGCCGTCGCGATGCTCGCGACCTTCGCGATCGGATTATGGCTCGATCTGCGCCGTCCGGTGCAGCGGGAGAACCGGCTATCCGGCGCGGTGATCGAAGGGCTGGCGTCCGGCTACGCCAACACCGCGTTCATGGGCATCCCGCTCTGCCTCGGCGTGTTCGGCCAGGATGGTCTGCCGCCGGTGATCCTGGCGTCGATCCTGACCGTGTGCGCTCTCTTCGCGCTCGGCATCGCCCTGGTGGAGCTCGACCTGCAATCCGGCCAGAGCACGGGCCGGACGCTGCTGAATGTCGGCGCGGCACTGATCCGCAACCCGCTGGTGGCAGCTCCTCTGGCGGGGGCTGCGGTGAATCTGGCCGGGATCCCGCTCGGCGCGCCGGTTCTGCGCTTCACCGGCCTGCTGGGTGACGCGGCCAGCCCGTGCGCTCTCGTGACGATCGGCCTGTTCCTGACCGAGCCGGTGCAGGGCAGCGCGCCCGTGGCGGCACTGGCTCGCGTGGTCGGGCTGAAGCTGCTGTTCCAGCCGGCCCTGACCGCGCTGCTGGCGCTGTTGGTGTTCGATCTGCCCTCTCTGTGGGCGCGTTCGGCGATCCTGATCTCCGCCCTTCCCGTCGGCACCGGCCCGTTCATGCTGGCGCGTCTCTACGAGCGCGAACCCGGCGTCGCCAGCCGCGCCACGCTGATCTCCACCATCCTGTCGCTGGTCACCGTGTCGTTCCTGCTGTCCTGGATGGCGTGAGCCGCAGTCACCTCTTCCCCTGGCCAGGACGGACATAGATCACCACCCCGGCCAGATCGGGACGGCCGAAAGGACCGGAGATGTCCACCCAGACCCGGTTCTGCTCGGCCAGGGTCATCCGCCCCTGGCCGATCGGCTTTTCGTTCCGAAAGACGGTGTAGAGCAGCGTCTGCGGACCGTCGGCCTTCACCGCCAGAGCCATGCCGTCGGCGCCCGGGCGCCGGATCGGCATCTCCGCGCCGTCGAGATGTCCGCTGACGGTTTCGTGCAGGCTCGGGATCTCCCACAGGATCGCGCCGTCACGGCCGATATGGAAGCGGTAGCCATCGGCCGCCTGGTCCCGGATCGCGGCTGGATTGCGTGTCTGACTGAGAACCCAGTCGCCGTTCCAGGGGCTCTCCGCGCCGGCCGGCGGCGGGGGAGGCAAAACGGACGGCGCGGCCTGCGCCGAGCAAACGAGAAAGGCCGACCCTAAACCCAGCAGGCTCGCAAGGCGAATCACAGAAGCAGCCGTTCGGCCAGCGCGGCACGCTCGGTCTCGAGATCGTCCCGGCAAACCGGCACCCCCGCACGACGATACCAATAGGCCGCGTTGCCGAGATCGCCTTCGACGCGATGCAGGAACGCGTGCATCAGGCATTCCTCGGCATTGCGCGGCTCTTCCACCAGAGTATGCGCGGCAGGCCAGTCGCCCTTCGCCTCGTGCCAAAGAGCACGCAAAACCGGCGACGCGCCTTGCGGCGGCTCCGTCATGGCACGAAGGCGGTCGAGCGCTCCATTCACGGCGGTGCCCTCCAGGGTCAGCGATGCGAGATCGTTTCGATCTCCGCCGGCGGGACGTAATCCGGAAGGGCGACGGCGGCACCCGTCGGCGCGGGCAGAAGCGGCTGGTTCGGCGCCTCGCCCATGCGGACGCGCGACTGACGGTCGAGGTTCTCCCGCACCACCGGGTATTCCTCGGCCAGACGCAGGAACTCCTTGGCGCTCATCGCCAGCAGATGGCCGAAACGCAGCGAGCGCACCGACGTCCGCACCTTGCCGCCACGCAGCAGATCGTCCGCGCCCAGCACGGTGCCCGGGCCGAAATGAACGTCGTGTTCGTCCACATGCGTTTCGAACTGGCCGGCGCTGACGAAATACACCATGCGCACGGGACGGTCGCGCTTCAGGATCCGCTCGTTCGGCGCAGTGAAGTGGATCGCCACGCTCATCGCCAGATCGTGCAGCACCGCCACGGGCACGCCGTTCAGCGCCGGAATCGCCTTGATCCGGCTTTCGATGCCGCTCTTCAGGTTGAAGCGCATGCGCCGCTCCATCCTGTGCCGCCGCACCTCCACGCCCCGGAACAGCTCGGCGTGCAGCTCCTCGCTGATCAGGCTTTCCGACAGCAGCTCGTCGTACTGCTCGCCTTCGAGACGCAAGGCCACCTGACGCAGCATCCGGCTTTCCAGCGCCTCGGTGTAGCCCTGGTAGTGCAGGCGCATGGTGCCGATCGCTTCCTCCAGCAGCTTCTGCTGCCGTTCCAGCACCTCGGACACGATATCGGCCAGGCGCGTGCCCAGAGTCGGCTCGACGCGGCGGCGCATGAAGCGGGTCAGCGACAGCGACACGATATGCGCCACCATCAGCATCTCGAACCGCTCCATCATCGCATACATCAGCGGCGCATCGAGATGCAGGCGATGGTGGATGAACTGCGCGAAACGGAAGCGCCAGCTCGGGCTCAGACGCCGGCGTACCGCCTGCACGTAGCCGAATCGCCCTTCCAGACGCGCGCCGTCGATCATCGCCTCGGCAGAACGCAGAAGCGTTTCCATTACCCGCCGCGAGATGCCGCGCGTGCGGAACAGGTCGAGCAGGATGGAGCGTTCCTGGTTGGCGATGGTGATCAGCGCCAGGGTGACGCGCTGACGGTCGCCGAGCGCGGTGTCGAACGTATTGGCGGCCTGCTCGGCGGCGATGCGGCGATCCAGCTTGTCCAGAACATGCTTCATCGCATGGGCGGGAAAGCCCAGATCGCCGGCCACGCGGCGCGTGCGCTCCTTCACCTCGCCCAGGCCGATGCTGAGCACCTGATGCCGCAGCGCCTGATCGATCGGCGACAGCTGATCCAGCTTCAGCTTGATCACCAGATGGCGCAGCGTGGTGCCGTTCAGGAACAAGGTGAACAGAACGAAGCCGGTGGCGATGATGCCGATGAAATGCGCCACCTCCGCATTCACGTGCGAGTTCTCGGCCACGGCCAGAGCCAGCGCCAGGGTGATGGCGCCGCGCAACCCGCCCCAGACCATGGTGGCCTTGAACGGCGTCGGCACCGGCGGCGACAGCTTGGTCGCGGCCAGAACCGGCAGCATGCCGAACACCACCGCCGTGCGGGCGACGAGGCCGGCGGCGACGGCGATCAGGATCAGGACCACGTCCCATCGCGTCATGCCGATCAGCAGGCGCGGCACCAGCATGGAGGCCAGCACGAACACCAGCGACCCGGCCCAGAACACGAGCTGTTCCCACAGCTCCTGCACGAAGCGCCAAGTCTGCGGCCGCAGCGTGGACGGACCATAGGCGGAATACACCAGACCGGCCGCGGCGGTCGCCACCACGCCGGACATGCCGAACCGGTCGCAGACGATATAGGCTACGTAAGGCAGGGCGATGGTTAGCGTGACCTCGGCCGCAGGCGTGCTGCCGACCAGGGTGGTGGTCCACAGGGTAAGCCGGCCCAGCAGCCCGCCGACCACCAGGGCGCCGCCGAAGGACAGCACGAAATCGACGATGGCCGGCCCGGCGGACACCTCGGCATGGTTGGTCAGGGCCGGAAGCAGGATGCCGAAGATCGAGATCGCCGCCGCGTCGTTCAGCAGCGCCTCGCCCTCGACCAGACGGGTCAGGCGGCTGGCGGCGCCGATCTCGCCGAAGATCGCCGCCACGGCGGACGGGTCCGTATTGGCGACGATGGCGCCCAGCGTCAGGCACACCACCAGAGGCATTCCCGAGAACGGATAGAGCGCGAACCCGATCGCCGCCGTGCTGACCACCACGGCGACGATCGCCAGCAGCAGTACCGTGGCCCATTCATGCGCCAAACGGCGCACATCGATCATCAGCGAGCCCTGGAACACCAGGATCGGCAGGAAGATCAGCAGGAAGGCTTCGGAATCGATCGGAAAATCGAGCAGGGTCCGCGCCGCGCCGTCGAACACGTTGGTGACGGAAGACCGCAGCAGCACATCGGCCGCACCGCCCAGTACGATCCCCACCACGGCGAGCAGCACGGTTTCCGGCAGCGCCAGCCTGCGCGCCACCGGCTGCACCGCGCACACGGCGACCAGCAGCAGCGCGATCGACAGCAGCACGGCAGGCAGTCCGACCATCATCATCATGCGCATGCCCTCCTTCGCGATCGTGCTGCGGCGAATGTGACACATCCATGCGGCAATTGCATGGCCGGAACTTCATGACGTGCGCGTTTCGCGTGGCGTTGCAGGGCTTCCGCTCCCGTCCCATTGCAGCCAAGACCGTCCGGCGGCCAGGATGCAGCCATGGATGCGACCCTGCCGATCATCGACATGAGCGGATTGACCGCCCCCGATCCCGAAACGCGCCTGGGCACCGCGACGTTGCTCGGCCGCGCCTGCCGCGACACCGGCTTTTTCTACGTCACCGGCCACGGCGTTCCGGCCGGAACCATGCAGGCTCTGTTCGACGCCTCGCGCCGCTTCTTCGCCCTACCGGCCGAGGACAGGGCGGCGCTGTCGATCCACCGTCACGGCAACAACCGCGGCTATTTCGGTCTGGCCGAGGAACGGCTGGATCCGGCCGCGGCGCCGGATCGCAAGGAAGGCTTCAATATCGGCCTGGAACTGCCCCCGGACGATCCGGACCTCGGCAAACCCTTCCGCGGCATCAATCCATGGCCGGCCCTGCCCGGCTGGCGCGACGCGATGCTGGCGCATTTCGAGCGCTGCCTGGCGATCGGTCGCACCCTGCATCGGGGCTTCTGCCTCGATCTCGGCCTCGATGAAGACTTCTTCATCCCCGCTCTCGACCGCTCCCTGGCGACGCTGCGCCTGCTGCGCTACCCGCCCGCGGACGGCGTGCCGAGCGACGCGCCCGGCGCAGGCGAGCATACCGATTACGGCAACATCACCATCCTGGCCGTGGACGGCGTGGCGGGGCTCGAACTGCGCCGGCGCGACGGGATCTGGATCGAGGCCCCCTGCGTCGAGGGCGCCTTCATCGTCAATATCGGCGACTGCCTGATGCGCTGGACCAACGACATCTACGTCTCGACCCCGCATCGCGTGCGCGTGCCGGAACAGGAGCGTTTGTCGATCGCGTTCTTCCTCGACCCGAACCCGGACGTGATCGTCTCGCCGATCGCTGGCGGCGAAGCCGCGCTGCGCCGCTATCCGCCCATCTCCGGCGCCGACTATCTACGCTCGAGGCTCGATCCGACCTACGACGTGCCGACCCGTCCCATTCCCGCCGACGGCGTCCTCTGATGCCGCAGATCACGACCGGATATTTCGACGCCAAGCCCGTCTGCCTGACCGAAAACGCCGTTGAACTGCTGGAGGAAAACTCGGCCGCGCGGCAAGCCCTGGACGCATTCCTGAGCCTGACGAGTACCGATCGGCTGCGCGACACGAGGCACCTGTATGCCTATTACCGGCATATCAAGGAGACCTGCGGCATCGCCCCGTTCGACGACGGCAGAACGATGAGCGTGCCGAAGACGCCCGAGGCGATCTGGGAGCATATCGCGCCGGAAGAGCTCTACGTAGAATGCGAGACCAAGGCCGACGGGTCACCCTGGTACGTGATCATGGCCGGCTCGTGCGATTGGGAGCTGGAGCACGGGCTGATGATGGTCTGGCGCGCCGACGGCACGCTGTGCCGGGTCGGCATGTTCGAGTGCGATTACAGCGACGTCGCCCCGTGGAACGGGAAACCGGGCTCCCGGATCGTCTACAAGGATCCGTTCAACGGATTCAGCACGCTCGCGGAGGACTGATCCAGTGCCCGGTGCAGGCGAACCCGCACCGGAAACGGCGTCTCAGGCGAGACCGAGCAGTTCCACGTCGAACAGCAGGGTCGCATTCGGCGGGATCACCGCCCCGGCCCCACGCGCGCCATAGCCGTGCTCGGGCGGCAGACGCAGCAGACGCCGACCGCCGACCTTCATGGTGCTGACGCCGATATCCCAGCCGGAAATCACCTGCTGCACGCCGATGGTGAAGCGGAACGGCTGGCCGCGATCGCGCGAGCTGTCGAACTTGGCGCCCTGCTGGCCGTCCTTGTCGAGCCAGCCGGTGTAGTGGACGATCACGGTCTGGCCGTTAACGGGGCTGGCCCCCTCGCCGATCACCTCGTCACGATACTGGATGCCGGACGGCAGAGTCTGGAATTCTTCGGACATGGAACGCTCCGATAGTGTGGCCGGACTGTATAGAACTCACCCGGCCCGCTGTGTATCCACCTGATGGTCGGCGATGAACGCGCCACGCTGGCCGGCCGGCTTGTCCGGTCCCACCGTCGTGTCGCGGCTGGTCTGCAGCTCCAGCTCTGCGTTCAGCTCCGCCCCCATCAGCACGACGATGGTCGAAATCCAGATCCAGGTCATGAAGCCGATCACGGCGCCCAGCGACCCGTAGGTCTTGTTGTAGGACCCGAAATTGGCGACGTAGTACGAGAACGCGGCCGACACCAGCACCCAGCCGATCGACGCGAACGCGGCGCCCCAGCTGATCCATTGGTAGCGCGCCTGATTCCGGCTCGGCCCGAACCGGTAGACGATCCCGAGCGCGAACGTCATCAGCACCAGCATCGCCGGCCAGCGCACCAGGGACATCACCTGCTTGGTCGCGCTGTCGAGCCCGAGATAGGCGAGCAGGATCGGCACCACCACGACCATCAGCATCGCGCCGATCAGGAACACCACCGCACCGAAGGTGAAGCACAGCGTCTGCAACGTCAGCCAGATGAAGGACCGCTTCTCCTTTTCGTGATAAACGACGTTGAGCGCGTCGAAGAACGATTTGGTGCCGTTGTTGGCGCTCCACAGCGAGGTCAGTAGACCGATCACCAGACCGAAGCCCAGCGCCTTGGGCGGGCTGGACGTCAGCGCCTGCACCTGCCCCTTGACGATGTCCATGCCGCCGCCCGGCACCACCCCCTTCACATTGTCGAGCTGGTCGATCAGCACCGTCGGGTCCGCGAACAGCCCGTAGATCGAGATCACAGTGGCGATCGCCGGAAACAGCGCCAGCAGCGAATAGAAGGTGCAGGATGCCGCCTCGGCCATGATCCTGTCGTCGAGAAACGACGAGAACATCCGCTTGCCGACCTGGAGCCATCCGGCCGCGGGAATCTGGCTCGGCCCTTCCGCCTCGGCTCCCGGCTGTTGTCCTGGCGTTCTCGCCGATGCGATCATGGGCTGGTCCTTGCTCGATCGAACCAACACGCCCGGGGGGCCCGGAGGTTGCCGAGCACCCCGGCGTCAGGTCGCGCGGTCAGGCCGCGCGCTGCAACGCCGCCACACGCAGCGGCACCGGCGGATGCGTGTGATGCACCAGCGAATACAGCCGGTCCGGCACGACCGTCGCCGCGTTGTCGCGCGCCAGGCGGACCAGCGCGTCAGTCATCGGCCGCGCTCCCACCATGCGACGGGCGAAGGCGTCGGCCTGGAACTCGTGCCGGCGCGACAGCGCGTTGCCGGCGACGCCGAGCACGGGCGACACCAGCCCGGCCAGCAGCAGCGCCAGAACGAGCCCGACGGCCGGGTCTGGATGAACAATCCCGAATGCCGGTTGCAGCCAGGGCTGCGCCGAAAGCCAGCCCACCGCTGCGCACAGCCCGAACAGCATCGCCACGCCACGCAGCAGGCCGGACAGGACGTGGCGGTGATGCACGTGACCCAGCTCGTGCGCCACCACCGCCTCGATCTCCTCCGGCGGATGCGCGTCGATCAACGTGTCGAACAGCACGATCCGCTTCGCCGCCCCCCAGCCGGTCACGAACGCATTGCCCCGGCTCGACCGCTTCGACGCGTCCATCTCCAGCAGGGCGCCGGCGCGGAACCCGGTCCGGTCCAGCAGCGCCCGAACCGGATCGGCCACGCTGGTACGCAGAGGCTGGAACCGGTTGAACAGCGGCGCCACCACCCGGAGATAGACGGCCGGCGCGGCCAGGGTGATCGCCACCAGACCGAGCCACGCCACCACCCACCATGGCCCGTGCAGATCGCGCATCACCAGCAGCAACCCGAACAGAAGCAGCCCCCCGATCGCTGCCGTCAGCACCAGACGCATCGCGAGATCGCGAACGAAACGCGCCGGGCTGGTGCGGTTGAACCCGAAACGCTGCTCCAGCCGCAACGTGCGCCACGCCGCGAAAGGCAGCCCGATCGCCGTCTGCGCCAGCCAGAGGATCGCGAAAATCAGCAGGCTGCGGCCGATCCCCACTGGCAGAACCACATTCGCCAGACGCGAGGCGAGATCGAACCCGACCAGCAACGCGAAAGCGGTGGCGAGAAACTCCGCCACGCGCTCCACCCCGCCGAGCCGCAGACGCGCAAGCGCATAGGACGACGCCTTCTCGTGCTGCTCGACCGACACGGTCGCGGCGAAGGCCGGCGGAACCCGGCCCCGCCCGGCCCGCACGGCGCGCGCCTGACGCCGGTCGAGCCAGTGGTAGACGCCACCGCTCAGAGCCGCCCAGCCGACACAGGCCCAGGCCAGCGGCGCTGCGATCACGGCGCGACCGAGAGCAGGATCTTGCCGATCTGCTCGTTGGATTCCAGGAACCGGTGCGCCTCCACCACCTGCTCGAGCGGGAACACGCGGCTGATCACCGGATCGAGCGCCCCGCTGGCCAGACCCTCCAGAACGAACCGCGTCGCCTGTTCGATCACCGCGCGATCCGCGTTCAACTCGAACAACGTGTAGCCCCGCACGGTGAGTTGCTTCGACAACACGGTGAACAGCGGCAGAGGCGTCGGCTCCGGGCTCAGCGCGCCATACTGGAACACGATCCCGCCTTGCGCCGCTGCCGCACAGAGTTTCTCCAGCGTGGGACCGCCGACGGGGTCGAACACGATGCGCGCCCCCTTGCCGTCCGTCAGACGCATCGTCTCGGCCACCAGATCCCGCTCGCCGGTCACGATGATCTCCACACCCGGCGCCGCTTTCTCCAGCGCGGCCCGCTTCGCGGCTGTCCGCGTCAGCGCCACCGGACGCGCACCCGCCGCCCGGCAGATCTGGATCGCCGCCAGACCGACGCTGCTGGTCGCCGCCGGGATCAGCACCGTATCCCCCGCACGAAGCCCGGCAATATGGTGCAGCGCGCCCCAGGCGGTGACGTACTGCATCCAGGATGCGGCCGCGGTCTCGAAGGCGATCTCCTTCGGATGCACCACCACCGCATGCGCCGGCGCGATCACCTCGTCGCCGTAGAGCGCGTATGCGTTCATCGAGAACGACGGAATGGTCGCGACATGATCGCCGGGCGCGATCCCCTGCACCCCCGGCCCGACCGCATCGACGATGCCCGCCGCCTCGTAGCCCAGACTCGCCGGCAGTTTCGGCTCCTCAAGATACCGCCCTTGCCGGAACATCGCCTCGGCCCGGTTCAGGCCGATCGCGCGCACCGCGATCCGGACCTCGTTGTCGCCCGGCTCCCGGCCGGGCAGCTCTTCCAGACGCAACACTTCCGGCGCGCCAGTTTCATGAAAGCGGACGATGCGGGGCATGGATCGGCTCCATTCGGGAAAGGGTTTCTCCCGAAATGGTGCATCCGAGCCAGGACGCAACATGCGGCACGGGAACCGACCGGAGGGCTGCCGTGTTGCGCCGTGCTCAGCCGAAGAAACGGACAAACCGATGCCGCAACCAGCGTCGCCGACGACGATCGTCTTCATGCACCATCTGGGCGGCAGCGCGGAAACCTGGACGAAGGTGGAAACCCTGCTGGCAGGACGGTTCCCGGCCCTCGGCCTCGACCTGCCCGGCTTCGGCGACGCCTCCTCCACGCACGGACGTTCCGTGGAGGCCATGGCGGAGTGGATCGAGCATCAGCTCACCGATCGCGTCGACGGACCGTTCTTTCTGGTCGGTCACAGCATGAGCGCGAAGGTGGCCCTGACGGTGGCGAAACGCGCCGAAACCGCGCCGCCCTCCCCGTCCCGCCTCGTTGGGCTGGTGCTGGCCGCGGGCTCGCCGCCCGCGCCGGAACCGATGGAGAATGAAAAGCGGGCTGAGATGCTCGGCTGGTTCGAAGGCGACGCGGTGCAGAGCCGCAAGGAGGCGGACCAGTACGTGCGCGCCAATGTCGCTGCCGATCTCGACGCCGAAACCCACGAAGCCGCCCTGCGCGACGTCCTGCGCGCGGCGCGCCAGGCCTGGCGCCACTGGCTGACGGATGGCAGCAAGGAGGATCTCCGCGAGCGGATCGGCAAAGTCGCCGCTCCGGCCCTGGTTCTTGCCGGAACCGAGGACGAGGCGCTCGGCGAAGAGGTGCAGCGAACAATGACGATGCCGCATCTGCACGACGGACGGCTGGAGCGTATCGCCGGTGCCGCGCATTTGCTGCCGATGGAGAAACCGGACGCGGTCGCAAAGCTGATCGCCGAGTTCGTCGACACACTCACACAAGAAACGCGGTCCGGCCGCATGACGGGCCGCACGCGAGCCCTGCTGGAGAAGCGCGGTCAGCCCGACGACGGCTACGAGCCGCGCGTTCTGGACCGGAACGGTCTCGCCGTTCTCCGCGCGTTGGTGCGCGCGATCCTGCCGATGCCGGACGGCGTCGAGATCGATCTGGCGGCGAAGCTGGACAGCAAACTCCATGACGGCATCGGCGACGGATGGCGTTTCGCCATGCTGCCGCAGGATGCCGACGCCTATCGGCAGGCGCTGGCGACCCTCGATGCGTCGGCACAGCGCAAGCACGGCACCGGATTCGCGACTCTCCCGCGCGCCGACATCGACACGATGATCGACGATCTCGCCGCCGGCAGACTCGACACTTCGGACGGCGGCCTGTCCGCGGAGGCGATGCAGAACTGGCTCGCAGAAGTCAGGGGCGATAGCTGCCAGATCTTCTTGACACATCCGGCGATCGAGGCCCGCGCCGGCATCCTCGCCGCCGCGACCGGCAACGACACCGAGCTGCTTGGCTTCAACAAACCGGGCGCCGGCGAAAATGAAGACTGGGAAAACGGTTTCTGGCAGGAGCACGCATGATGCGCCGGTTCTCTCCGAGCGAGATCGTCGACGTCGTGGTGGTCGGCACAGGGGCCGGTGCAGGCCCGCTGCTAGCCCGGTTCGCCGCCGCCGGCCTGTCCGTCGTGGCGCTCGAAGCCGGCCGCTTCCGCAACCCCGGTAACTTCACCCCCGACGAACTCGGCTCGCCCGATCTCTACTGGATGGGCGAACGCCTGAGCGCCGGCGAAACCCCGGAAGCGTTCGGCGCCAACAACAGCGGCATCGGCGTCGGCGGCTCGACCCTGCATTGGGGCGCGTTCACACCACGCCCGGACCCGCGCGAATTCCGTTTGCGGAGCGAAACCGGACAGGGCGAAGACTGGCCGCTGACCGTCGCGGAGCTGCTGCCCTTTATCGAACAGGTCGAACGGGATATCGGCGTGTGCGGTCCGGTGCAGTATCCGTGGGATCCAAACAGGACCTACGCGATGCCGCCCTTGGCGCTGAACGCTCCCGCACAAAAGATGCAGCGCGGCTGCGAGGCCTTGGGGATCACCACGGCCGACGCTCCGGCGGCGGTGCTGTCCCGCGCACGCGTCGGACGCGCCGCCTGTCTCAACTGCGGCGCCTGCCATCAAGGGTGTCGTAACGAGGCCAAGGCCACCACCGCCAACACCTACATCCCGGCCGCCATCGCCGATGGCGCGGAAATCCGCACCGGCTGCATGGCGGTCGACATCGAACGAGCCGCCGACGGCCGCGTGCGATCCGTCGCCTATCGCAAGGACGGTGTCCTGCACGCGCAGAAATGCCGTGCGCTGGTTCTGTGCGCCGGCGCGGTCGAGTCCGCGCGCCTGCTCCTGCACACGAACACCGGCAACGGCAACGGACAGGTCGGACGCAACTATATGGCGCATGTCGCGACCCAGGTCTGGGGCTCATTCGACGACGAGATGCGGATGAACGAGGGCTATCCATCCTCGTTGATGACGGAAGACTTCCTGCGTCCGAAGAACGCCGATTTCGCCGGCGGCTATCTGGTGCAGAGCCTCGGCGTGATGCCGGCGACTTGGGCCAACGCAATGGGGCGCGGCCGGGAGATCGGCGGACGCGCCCTCACCGACGCCCTGCTCGGCTACAATCATGCAGGCGGCATCGGCATCAACGGCGATTGCCTGCCCCGCGACGACAACCGCATGACGCTGTCGAACGAAACTGACGAAAGCGGGATGCCGAAACCGCTGATCACCTTCGGCTACGGTTCCAACGAAAAGGCGATGGACGCACACGCCATCCGCATGATGCGCGACGTCTGGGAAGCGGCAGGTGCCAAGGATATCTGGGTCGCCCCGCGTTCCGCACACACCATCGGCACCTGCCGCATGGGCGACGACCCGGATCGCAACGTCGTCGACGGCGTCGGGCGCAGCCACGAGATCGACAATCTGTGGATCTGCGACAACTCGACGTTCCCGAGCGCGATGGCCGCCAACCCGGCGCTCACGCAGATGGCGTTGAGCCTGCGTACGGCGGAAGCGTTTCTCCGCAACTGAGACGATCCGGCGCCAGCTTGCCTTCGCTGCGAGCCCGATGCAAGCAGAAGGGCCTGCGTCGCCGGATCGGAAACACGGGTGGGTTCCACCCCGCTCCGCACGGTCCGTTACGCATGTGTCTTCGTATAGGCAGGTCCCGGTGGCACGATTGATCAAAGCCGTCGTCCCGTTGTTGCTGGCGGCTGCCCTGCCGTGCTGCACAGCGGCACCCGAGCCGGTTCCGGAAACAGGCCGCTGGCGCGCGATGCCTATTTCCGTACCCGTCGCGGTCGATGGCGACCGAGTGCTTCTCGCAGGCAAGGTCTGTCGGCCCGATGGAGACGCACCCGCCCCCGTCGTGGTCGTCGCCCACGGCGCGCCACCGATGCGGGATCGTCCGTTCGTCACCCTGCACCCCTGCTCCGACCGGGCGATCGCCTGGTTCCTCCGTCGCGGCTTCGTCGTGGTGCAGGCGCTGCGTCGCGGCTACGGCGAAACCGGCGGGATCGATGCGGACAGCATCGGACCCTGCGGCGATCCCGACTACGTTCGCGGTGGTCTCGAAGGCGCCGTCGATCTCGACGCGACGGTGCATGCAGCCCTGTCGCTGCCGTTCGTCCGGCCGGGTGGCGCCGTCGTGCTCGGGCAATCGGCCGGCGGCTGGGCCGCGCTGGCCTATTCCAGCGCTCAGCATCCCGACGTCGCCGCCTTCATCCTGATGGCGCCCGGCAATGGCGGCCATGTCGACGGCGAGGCGAACGTGACCTGCGAACCGCGTCGTTTGATCGAGGCCGCAGGGTATTTCGGCCGAAGCTCGGCCGGTGGCGTGCTCTGGATCAGTGCCGCCAACGACACGCGCTTCGGACCCCGTCTGGTCTCGGCGATGCAACAGGCTTTCGTTGCCCATGGCGGCGAATTATCCGCCGTAGCGGTCGGCCCGTTCGGCAGCGATGGTCACGCCCTGTTCTTCGGCCGTGGCGGAGCAGCGATCTGGGGGCCTGTGGTGACGGCCTATCTGAACAGGCACGGCATCGCCGTGCCCGATCCGCACCCTCAGCCGCCGTCCAGGACGAACGCGGCACCCACCGCCCCGATGGATGGCGGCGGCGATCGTTGAAGGGCGTTCAGATCGTCGACAGCGGCGGCGGCACGCGCGCGTCGCGCAGGGCCGTCTCCTGACGCTGCGCCATCTCGTCCACGTCGAAGCCCTCAATCGTTTCGTGATACAGCCGGTGCCAGTTGAGCTTGGCGCCCAGACGTAGAAAGACGCTGCCGAGGCCGATCGCCGACCGGTCGATCAGCACGAACTCCTGCGGCGGACGCACGCCGCCGGTACGCTGCAACCCGGCATGCACACGCTCCACCACAGAACGGCCGAAGGTGGGATCGTCGTTTTCCTGAATCGGACGGACGCGATCCTGCAGCAAAGGTTCGTGCAGGAAACGCGCCCACTCGTTCAGAACCGCCATCTTCTCGCGGGTGAGGTTGGTGAAACCCCATTGCTGGTAGGCGTGGAACGCCTGGTCGTCGTCGTTGCGAGCGATTGCCTGCTGCAGATCCACCACGCCGCGCACGAAGCGCGCCGGGAACACGCGAATGGCGCCGAAATCGAGCAGGTTGATGCCGCGATCCGCACGCACCTGGAAATTGCCCAGATGCGGATCGCCATGGATCACGCCGTAGCGGTAGAGCGGCAGATACCAGGCGGCGAAAAGCGCCTTCGCCACCTCGTTGCGGCTCTCCTGGTCCGGATCGCCGGCCAGGAACGTCTGGATCGAGATCCCGTCCAGCCATCCCATCGTCAGCAGACGCGCGCTGGACAGATCGTCGAACGGCTCCGGCACCGACACCTCGTCATGCCCCGCCAGCATGTGACGATACAAGCGCAGATGCGACGCCTCGCGGCGATAATCGAGTTCTTCCCTGACCCGTTCGGCCAACTCCTTGAACACGTCATCCTGCTGGATGGCGTTGTCGAGCCGGTGATACACCGCCATGCCCAGCTTCAACTGGCGCAGATCGGCTTCCACCGTCGAACCCATATCCGGGTATTGCAGCTTGGCCGCGACAGGACGGCCATCCCGCAGCGTGGCCCGATGCACCTGACCCAGACTGGCCGCCGCGATCGCTTCCCGGTCGAACGACCCGAATTTGCGTTCCCAGTCCGGGCCGAGCTCGGTCGCCATCCGCCGGCGCACGAACGACCAGCCCATCGCCGGGGCGTTCGCCTGCAGATGCGCCAGCTCCTCTGCATATTCCGGCGGCAGAACATCGGGAATGGTGGAGAGAAGCTGCGCCACCTTCATCAACGGCCCTTTCAAGCCGCCGAGAACGGCGCGCAGATCCTCCGCATGCGCGTTCTTGTTGGTGCGGATGCCGACCTTCGCCCCGGCCATGCGCGCGGCGATCCCGCCGACGGCCCCGGAGGTGCGTGCGAGACGGCGGATTTCGCCGAACACGCTGCCCCGGTCGAGATCGCGCTCAGCCATCGTCACGCTCCAGCTCGTCGATAAATCCACTGATCACATCAAGACCCTTGCGCCAGAAGTCAGGGTCGGTGGCATCGAGACCGAACGGCGCCAGAAGCTCCTGGTGCCGCTTGGTGCCGCCCGCTTTCAGCATCTCGACATATTTCTGCTGGAAGCCCGGATGCCCGCTCTGGAACACGCCGAACAGCGCATTCACCAGACAATCACCGAACGCATAAGCGTAGACATAGAACGGCGAATGCACGAAATGCGGCACATAGGCCCAGAACTGATCGTAATCCGGTGTGAAATTGAACGCAGGCCCGAGGCTCTCGGTCTGCACCTGTCGCCAGATCTCCCCGATCCGCTCCGGCAGCAGCTCGCCCTGGCGGCGCTCGTCATGCAGCAGCGTCTCGAAGCGGTAGAACGCGATCTGGCGCACCACCGTGTTCAGCATGTCCTCGACCTTGCCGGCCAGCATCCGGCGACGGCGCGCCGGATCGGTTTCCGCATCGAGCACGGCGCGGAAGGTTAGCATTTCGCCGAACACGCTGGCGGTCTCGGCCAGAGTGAGCGGCGTCGATCCCATCAGATAACCCTGATCCGCCGCCAGAACCTGATGGATACCGTGCCCGAGTTCGTGCGCCAGCGTCATCACGTCGCGCGAACGGCCGTGATAATTCATCAGGATATAGGGATGCGCGTCCGGCACGGTCGGGTGCGCGAACGCGCCGCTGCTCTTTCCCGGACGCAGCGCCGCGTCGATCCAGGGCCGGTCGAAGAAACGCTGCGCGATCCCGCCCAGCTCCGGCGCGAACCCGTTATAGGCGCCCAGCACACGCTCCCGCGCCTCGTCCCAGCTGATCTTCGCGTCGAGATCGGCCGGCAGGGGCGCGTTGCGGTCCCAGTGCTCCAGTTTCTCCAGCCCGAGCCACTTCGCCTTCATCACGTAGTAGCGATGCGACAGGCGCGCGTAATCGCCGGTCACCGCCGTCACCAGCGCATCGACCACCTCGTCCTCGACCATGTTGCCGCGATTGCGCGCACTGCCGGGGCGCGGATAGGCGCGCAGCCGGTCGGAAACCTCCTTGTCCTTGGCGAGCGTGTTCGTGATCAGAGAGAACAGCCGGATGTTGTCCTTGAACGTCACCCCGATCGCCTTTGCCGCGCGCTCGCGCACGGCGCGGTCGCGATCGCTCAGCAGGTTCAGCGCATCGCCGACCGTCAGCTTTTCGCCGTCGATCTCCACCCGCAGCCCGGCCATGGTCTCGTCGAACAAACGGCTCCAGCTCTGCGCGCCGGTGACCGACTTCTCGTGCAGAACGCTTTCCACCTCCTGCGAAAGCTGGTGCGGGCGGAACACGCGCAGGTCGCGCAGGAAAGGCTGCCAGCGACGCAGCCGCTCGTCCTCCAGCAGACGGGCCAGATGCGCGTCGTCGAGACCGTTCAGCTCCAGGGTGAAGAAGATCAGCCGGGACGAGATCTCCGTCACGCGCTCGTTGGTGGACTGGTAGAACCGCCCGATCGCCGCATCCTGGGAATCGCCCGCGAACAGCAGCCCGGCGAAGGACACGGCGCGCCCCATCAGCACGTCGATGCGCTCGTATTCCGCGATCGCCTCCGCCAGCCCGCTGCCGTCGAGGGTCGCGAGCTTGCCCTTGTAGCCCTCCTCGAACGCCTTCGCCGCACGATCCGCCTCGGCGAAATCCTGCTGCAGAGCAGCATCGTCCATCCCCGCATACAGGTCGGACAGATCCCAGACGGGGCTTTCCGGAACGGTGGAAACGGCAGTGGCGGCGTTGGACATTCGAGGCGCAATCCTGTTCGGCTCGGTTCTATCTATGGCCTCCGCGCCCCGCTTCAAAGGGCGCCCCATCCGACCGAGACGAACAACGCACCCCCGGTTATGCTGGTTCGGCACGGGAGAGGCCGATGGAAGACGCACATCATCACGACGGCCGCTTCTGCCTGAACTGCGGCGCGACCCCGGCCGGTGCGTGGTGCCAGGATTGCGGCCAGAAAAGCGGCCCCGTGCACCGTTCCGTGACCGATCTGCTGCGCGAACTCGCCGAGCTGATGACCCACGCCGATCATCGCATCTGGCGCACCCTGGTCGCGCTGGCGCTCCGGCCGGCCGTGCTGACCCGCGAATACCTGGCCGGCCGGCGCATGTCGCAGATCCCGCCTCTGCGCCTGTTCTTCGTGGTGCTGCTGCTCCTGTTCACCACGGGCTCCCTCACCCGGCACGGCATGGTCGCCGTCGACATCCCCGCCGCCGAGCATCAGGACGTCGTCAAGGCGATCGGCACCATCCACACAAGGTCCACCCGCTTCGACGACTGGCTCAAGCCGCATCTGCTGCGCGCCGTGGATAAGCCCGACCCGGTGATCGAGATCATCCGCGAATGGCTGGAACGCTTCACCCTGCTGATGCTGCCGATCGCCGCCGCCCTGCTCTGGCTGCTGACGTTCTGGACCCGGCCACGCTTCACCTTTTTCGACCACCTGATCTTCGCCACCCACTCCCTGTCCTTCGCCGGGCTGGTGCAGATCGCCGTGTTCCTGACCGGCACGATCGTTCCGGCGTCCGGCGTGCTGCTCCTGCTGCTGCCGGCGCATCTGTTCCGGCACATGCGCGGCGTTTATGGCGGCGGCGTCGCCCTCACCCTGCTGCGCATGGCCGTGCTGGGGCTGGGCAGCCTGGTCGCCGTGATCGTGCTGTTCACGATCCTGGCCTGGATGGGGCTCCAGTTCGCCGCCGACTGACCGGCCTCAGCGCTCCCCCGCCGCCCGATACACCACCGGCCAATCCTCGACGGCCAGGCCGTGGCAGGCCAGCATGAGCTGCGCGCGTGCGAGCTGGAATCGCCTGCCGTCCCAGCGATAACGACGTGTGTCGCCGCAATCGTCGAGCCCGCGCGACGGCTCCGTTCCCAGCAGCGTATCCGGCCCGTCCGTCTCCGCGTTCACCAGAATGCCGGGCTGCCGCACCGGGAATTGCGGCGGCACCGGAAACGTCGCGACCGTGGCCGTGCGGCCGCTCTCCAGCACGAACAGGCTGTCCTGGCTGAAATTGCCGCTGCCGCACGGGATCCGCCACAGCACGGTCCCGCCGGACAAGGCCGATGCGGTCGGCCCCTGCCCCGGCTGCTCCGAATCCTGTGCGGCACAGGCCCGCACCGCAGCCAGGGACGCAACGACGGGAGGGGGCACCGCGTCCGGCGGGACGGGACCGGATGCCGGCGCCTCCGCGATCCGCACGCCCGGCTCGGCCGGACGCCGCTGCGCCCGCGCGATCCAGTCCAGCACGGACGATGCCCCCGACAGCCGGAACACCGCACGCAAGGACGGCCGCCCCTGGGTGATGGCGAACAACCGCCCGGACTGGCGCAGCCACGGCAGCACCATCCGCACCGCGGACGCGTCCAGCACCGCCCGCGCCTGCTCCGCCTCGCCCGGCCGGAAACGCAGGCTCAGCGGCGCGCCACGCCGCCCGAGTTGCAGACGAACGATCTCCGGCCGGTTCGGACGGTCGAAGCGCAACAACAGCGCGCCGGACGGATCGCGTCCGCGCGGCATCCGCAGCAACAACACCGCGCTGTCGTCGTCGGCAAAACCATAGGCGGTGCAGAAACGCTCGTTGTCGCACGCCGCCAGCCACCCCCCCGCCCGCAAGGACAGCGGCGGGTCCGCCTCCCGCGCCCCCGCCGGAACACAGGCCATAATCCCGGCCGCAAACACCCCGAATCGAAACGCCCGCGAACGGATCGCGGGCAGCGGTCGGGCAGCGTGTCGGGGGAGAGGGACCATGCGCCGCTTCTGTCGCACATCTCGCCTTCTGGCGAGAAGCCCGCCGCCCCGAACCGGACGGCGGGCGTCGTTCTCACACGAACAGGGTGCGGAGCAGCCAGTAGAGAACGCCGGCCAGGGTGATCGCCACCGGCAGGGTCAGCACCCAGGCCAGCGCCATATTGCGCAGGGTGCGGGTCTGCAGGCCGGACCCGTTCGCCGCCATCGCACCGGCGACGCCGGAGGACAGGATATGGGTGGTCGATACCGGCAGGCCGTACGCCTCGGCCAGACCGATCGTCGCCATGGCGGTGATCTCGGCCGCAGCACCCTGGCCGTAGCTCATATGCGTCTTGCCGATGCGCTCGCCGACCGTCACCACGATCCGCTTCCAGCCGACCATGGTGCCGAGCCCAAGCGCCAGAGCCACCGACACCTTCACCCAGGTCGGAATATAGCGGGTGCCGTTGTTCAGAACCCCGGCATAATTCTTCAGCGTGCCGAGTTCGCTCTTGTCCAGCTTGGCCCCCACCTTGGGCAGCATCCGAACGGCCTCGGCAGTCAGATACATCTCGTTGCGGACGTTCTTCACCGCCACCGCCGGCACCAGACGAATGGCGCCGTAGCTCTGGATCTCGTGCGCGATGTCGTCGGACAAGGTGGCCAACGCCGCATAGACCGCCGGACGGTCGAGCTGGCTCGTCTTGATCGCCTCGTCCACCACGCCGCGCGCATTGCCCGGCGCCGCGTCCGGCGCACCGGCGGCATGCGCCCTGAAGATCGCGGCCGCCTGCTGGCTGGTCTGCACGAAGGTCGGGGTGGCGCTTTCCGGAATGGCGCGGTTCAGCGCGAAGGCGGTGGGCGCAGCGCCGATCAGGATCAGCATGATCAGGCCCATGCCCTTCTGGCCGTCATTGCCGCCATGCGAGAACGAGACGCCGGTGCAGGTCAGCATCAGCAGGCCACGGATCCAGGTCGGCGGCGGAGCGTCGCCCTTCGGCTCGCGCCAAAGCTCCGGACGGCGGATCAGCGCCTTGCCCAGCAGCAACAGCCCGCCCGCGCACACGAAGCCGAGCAACGGGCTGAACAACAGCGCTTCGAGCACCTTCAACGCCTGGCCCCATTGCACGCCGGACGACGCCACGCCGGGTGGCGTCATGAACTGGTTGGCGAGACCCACGCCCAGGATGGACCCGATCAGCGCATGCGAGGAGGAGTTCGGAATGCCCACAGCCCAGGTGGCGAGGTTCCAAATGATCGCCGCCAGAAGCAGCGCGAAGATCATGCAGGTGCCGGCGGTGGAACCGGAATTCAGGATCAGGTCGATCGGCAGCAGCGTCACGATCGAATACGCCACAGCGCCGGTCGAGGTCAGCACGCCCAGGAAGTTGAACACGCCCGACCACACCACCGCGACCGCGGGCGGCATCGTCTTGGTGTAGATCACCGTCGCCACGGCGTTGGCTGTGTCGTGGAATCCGTTCACGAACTCGAAACCCAGTGCCACCAGCAGCGCCACGCCGAGCAGCACCAGGGTGCCGATCGCCAGGGGCTCGGAATGCGAGGAATTCATGTCCGTGATCAGGCCATAGAGCGCGTAGCCGAGCCCTCCCAGCAACAACACGGCGAACAGGATGACCGTCGGCAGCGTCGATCGGCTGGCGGCGGCCGGGCGCGAGGCGCTCATGGCAAGATCTGACATGTCGGCCTTGTAACCCGAAAGCGCACTAACGGTTCGTGACCGTTCCGTGATGTTCGTCCCCGTTTTGAGACGATCCTTCAGACCCGGCCGAAAGCCTTTCGGATCGCCACCCGGGCCCTTACACAGGCGACCGCAACGCCCTTACGATCGCGGTTCGTTCCGGGTCCACCCTCAGCCGCCGGAAAGCCGGCCCAGAACCTCCCGCGATGGCGCGAAGAACACCGTCCCCGTATGCGGCACGGAGAAATCCAGCAGGCGGTCATACGACCCCACCGGATCGCCCACATACATCCGCTCCAGCATCTTCTCGATCACCCAGAGCCGGCGCGAATAGCCGATGAAATAGGTGCCGTACTCGCCATGACCCGGCCGCCCGAACGGCATGTTGTCGCGCAGGATGTCGTGCTCCACACCCTGCGCATCCACCACCGTCGCCAGCGTCTTGTGCGATTTCCGCGGCGCGGCGTCGTCGGGCAGCTCGATATTGTCGACCTTGGTCCGGCCGATCACCAGTTGCTGCTGGTCTACGCCGATCGAACTCCAGGCGGTGAGATCGTGCAGATATTTCTGCACCATCACGTAGCTGCCGCCCGCGAACGCCGCATCCTCCTCGCCGACGATCGCTGAATCCGGAATGTCCTGCCCGGTCGGATTGGCCGTCCCGTCCACGAAACCCAGCAGATCGCGCGCATCGAAATACCGGAACCCGTTCACCTCATCGACCACCTCAATCGCATCGCCGAGCGAGCCCAGCAGAAGCTTCTCGAACTCGAAGGTGAGATCGACCCGCTCGGCACGGATATGGAACAGCAGATCGCCTGGCGTCGACGGCGCGGTATGGGTCTGGCCGACCACGGCCGCGAACGGTTTCAGCTCTGCCGGCTTGGCGCCGGGCGAAAGACGATCCCACAGTTCGGACCCGATCGCGGCGATGCAGGACAAACGCCCGCCCAGGTCGCGAAACCCGACGGTCTTGAGCAGGTCGTCGATCCCGCCCAGCGCATCGCGCACCCTGCCCAGCGCCGCATCGCCCGGCTTCACGGTCACGACCAGAAAGATCGCGGCACGCGACAAGGGCGCAGCCACGCTCTGCGCATCGATCGGTACCCGATCCCAGCTTTGTCCCGTCATGCTGTCTCCATCGCCGTTCTGCGAGATCAGGCGCGTCGCCACGCCGGACCGGCAGGGTTGCAGCGCCGATGGATCGCCGCAACCCCGCCCGGAGCGATCAGCCGGCAAGCGCCTTCTCGTTCTCGCGCGCCACGGCCAGGTACTTGGCATATTCCTTCGGCACCACATGCCAGAAGCGCGGCAACGCCTTGTTCCACTCGTGCAGCAGCAGGGCCGCGAAGCGGGACGAGGTTTCCTTGGCGTGCGTCTCGATCAAACGCAGCAGCTCGTCATGCCAGCGCGCTTCGGTGACGCGGCTCCAGGTCAGCGTGTCCGGATTGGCGCGGATCTCGAAATCGCCGTCGCTGTCATAGACGAACGCCATGCCCCCGGTGAAACCGGCACCGAAATTGTCGCCCACCGGCCCCAGAACCACCACGGTGCCGCCGGTCATGTATTCGCAACCGTTCGAGCCGCAGCCTTCGACGACCGCCGTCGCGCCCGAATTGCGCACAGCGAAGCGCTCGCCCGCCTGCCCGGCCGCATACAAGGCGCCGGAGGTCGCACCGTAAAGTACCGTGTTGCCGACGATGGCGTTCTGGTTCGACACGAGCTGCGACGACGGCGGCTGGCGCACCACGATGGTCGCACCCGACAAACCCTTGCCGACATAGTCGTTGGCGTCGCCGATCACTTCCAGCTTCAGCCCCTTCACCGCGAAGGCGCCCAGGGACTGTCCCGCCGAACCGCGCAGACGCACGGTCAGATGGCCATGCGCGAGACTGTCCTGGCCGAAACGACGCACGATGCGCGACGAGATCTTGGTGCCGATGGCGCGATGCGTGTTCTGCACGTTGTAGTGCAGCTGCATCTTCTCGCCATGCTCGAACAACGGCTTCGCGTCGGCGATCATCTGCGCGTCGAGCGTTTCCGGCACCTCGTTGCGCCCCTCGCGGGTGCAGTAGCGCGCATACGGACCCGGATCGGCCTGCGCCAGAAGCGGGTTCAGATCGAGGTCATCGAGATAATCCGCACCACGACTGACCTGATGCAGAAGATCGGTCCGGCCGATGATCTCGTTCAACGTCTTCACGCCCAGCTGCGCCAGGATGTTGCGCACGTCCTCGGCGATGAACGAGAACAGGTTGATCACCTTCTCCGGGCTGCCGTCGAACTTCTCGCGCAGCGCCTCGTCCTGGGTGCAGATGCCGACAGGGCAGGTGTTGGAATGGCACTGCCGCACCATGATGCAGCCCATCGCCACCAGGGATGCCGTGCCGATGCCGAACTCCTCCGCACCGAGCATGGCGGCGATCACCACGTCGCGCCCGGTCTTGAGCCCGCCATCGGTGCGCAGCTTCACCCGATGCCGCAGACGGTTCAGCATCAGAACCTGATGCGCTTCCGCCAGCCCCATCTCCCAGGGCAGACCGGCATATTTCACAGAGGTCTGCGGGCTGGCGCCGGTACCGCCGGAATGGCCGGAGATCAGGATGCAATCCGCCTTCGCCTTGGCCACGCCGGCGGCGATCGTGCCGATGCCGGACCGCGCCACCAGCTTCACCGTCACCGTCGCATCCGGATTGATCTGCTTCAGATCGTAGATCAGCTGCGCCAGATCCTCGATCGAATAGATGTCGTGATGTGGCGGCGGCGAGATCAACGTCACGCCCGGCGTGGCATGGCGCAGCTTGGCGATCAGGCCGGTCACCTTGAAGCCCGGCAGTTGCCCGCCCTCGCCCGGCTTGGCGCCCTGCGCCATCTTGATCTCGATCTCGCGGCAATCGTTCAGATATTGCGCGGTGACGCCGAACCGTCCCGACGCGATCTGCTTGATCGCGGACGACGCGTTGTCGCCGTTCGGACGCGGCTTGGACCGCGCAGGGTCCTCGCCACCCTCGCCGGAATCCGACTTGGCGCCGATCCGGTTCATCGCGATCGACAGAGTCTCATGCGCTTCCGGGCTCAGCGCACCGAGCGAGATGCCCGGCGCCAGCAGACGCTTGCGGATTTCGGTGATGCTCTCGACGTCTTCCACAGGGATCGCGCTGCGACCCTCGCGGAAATCCAGCAGATCGCGCAACGCGACGGGCGGCTGGCGACGCACGGCGTCGGCATAACGGCGATAGATGGTGAAGCTGTCCGACGCGCACGCCGTCTGCAGCGTGTGGATCAAACCGCCGTCGAACGCATGCACCTCGCCGCGACGGCGCAGCTTGTAGAGACCGCCGACGGGAAGCGCCACCGCATCGTCGCTCCAGGCCTTCTCGTGGAAACCCAGAACGTTGCGCGCCAGACCGCTCAAACCGATGCCGGAAATGCGCGACTGCATGCCGGGGAAGAACTCCGCCACCAGCGCGCGCGACAGGCCGATCGCCTCGAAATTGTAGCCGCCGCGATAGGAGGCCACCACCGAGATGCCCATCTTGCTCATGATCTTGAGCAGGCCCTTGTCGACCGCCTTGCGATAGTTCTCCACCGCCTTGCGAAGGGACAGATCGCCCAGCAGACCGCGACGATGCCGGTCGGCGATGCATTCCTGCGCCAGATACGCGTTCACCGTGGTGGCACCGACGCCGATCATCACCGCGATCGCATGCACGTCGAGACATTCCGACGTGCGCACGTTGAGCGAGGTGAACGTCCGCAGAGAGCTGCGCACCAGATGGGTATGCACGGCCGCGGTGGCCAGGATCATCGGGATATAGGCCCGCTCCGCGCTCTGCTTCTCGTCGGTCAGGAACACATGCGTTCCGCCTTCGCGCACATGCTCTTCCGCCTCGCGACGAATGCGGGCGATGGCGTCGCGCAGGCCGTTCTCGCCGTCCGCGACCGGAAAGGTGCAGTCCACGACACAGGCGTTGCCGCCCATGAACTCCAGCATCGCCTGATGCTCGCCGCTGGTCAGCACCGGGCTGTCGAGCTGCAACAGATCGCACTGGTTCTCGTCTTCCTCGAGAACGTTGCCGAGATTGCCGAGACGCGTGACCAGACTCATCACGCGCGTTTCGCGCAGGGAGTCGATCGGCGGGTTGGTGACCTGCGAGAACGCCTGGCGGAAATAATGCGCAAGCCCGCGATAATGCTCCGACAGCACCGCCAAAGGCGTGTCGTCGCCCATCGAGCCGACCGCCTCCTGCGCTTCGCTGGCCATCGGATGCAGGATCATCTCCAGCTCTTCGAGCGTGGTGCCCACCGCCGTCTGACGGCGGCGCAGCTCCTCGCCGCTCCAGTAGCTCGGCTCCACCGCATCGGCCCGGACGATGCGGTCGATCCGGTTGATGCGGCCGACCCAGCCGACGAAGTCCTGGCGCGACGACAACAGATCCAGGATCTCCTCGTCGCTGTAGAGCTTCTTTTCCGCCAGATCGAGCGCGATGGTCTGCCCCGGCCCGAGACGGCCCCGGCTGACGATGTCCGCTTCTGGGATCTTCACCATTCCGGTTTCGGATCCGACCACCAGCATGCGGCTCGCCGTCACCGTGTAGCGCAAGGGACGCAGACCGTTGCGGTCGAGACCGGCGATCACCCAGCGCCCATCGGTGCCGCAGATCGCAGCAGGTCCGTCCCAGGGCTCCATCACCGCATTGCAGTACTGGAACATCGCGTTGTGCTCGGGCTTCATCTCCGAGCCCTTGGCGATCGCCGCCGGCACCAGCAGCGTCTTCGCCATCGGCGCATCGCGGCCAGCAAAGGTCAGCAGCTCGAACACGTTGTCCAGGGTCGCGGTGTCGGACCCGCCCGCCTGCACCACCGGCTTGATGTCGTCCATGAACGGATCGAGCGCCGGATCGGCGAGCCGCGTCTCGTGGCTCTTCATCCAGTTGATGTTGCCGGAAACCGTGTTGATCTCGCCGTTATGCGCCAGCTTGCGGAACGGCTGCGCCAGCTTCCAGGTCGGGAAGGTGTTGGTGGAATAACGCTGATGGTAGATCGCGAACCGCGACACGAAGCGCTCGTCGAGCAGATCGGGATAGAAATCCGTCAGATGCTCGGCCAGGAACATGCCCTTGTAGATCAGCGACCGGCACGACAGCGAGCAGATATAGAACTCGCCGATCTGCGCCGCGATCACCTCCTTCTCGATGCGACGACGGATCACGTAGAGTTCGCGCTCGAACTCCGCCTCCTCCGTTCCGCGCAGATTGCGGATCATGATCTGCTCGATCTCGGGACGCGTCGCATTGGCCTTCTCGCCGATGCAGTGCGTGTCGATCGGAACCTGGCGCCAGCCATAGATGCCATATCCGAACGCCAGGATCTCCGCCTCGACGATCTGGCGGCAACGCTCCTGCGCCGACAGATCGGTCTTGGGCAGAAACACCTGACCGACGGCGATCAGCCCGCCATCGGGCTTGTTGCCGGTGCGCTCGATCGCATCGCGAAAGAAATCCTGCGGGATCTCGATATGAATGCCGGCGCCGTCGCCGGTCTTGCCGTCCGCATCCACAGCACCGCGATGCCACACCGCGCGCAAAGCCGCGATCCCGGCTTCCACGATGTCGCGCCGCTTCTCGCCATCCAGCGCCGCCACCATGCCGACGCCGCAGGCATCGTGCTCCATCGACGGATCGTAGGAGCCCGACAGGGCCGCAACGTTGCTGTGCCAGCCGGCCACGAAATCGAGGCCGGACTCGCCCGTCGTTCCGCTCATGCGATCATCCTCCATCTCGGTCACTCCGCCGCCTGAGCGGTCTTGGCGTTCTGTTCCATCCAGAGATGCATCTGTTCGGCGGCGTCGCGCCCGTCACGGATCGCCCACACCACGAGGCTGGCGCCGCGCACGATGTCGCCCGCGGCGAACACGCCGGGCAGGCTCGTCATGAAGCTCTTATGCCCCACCTTCAAAGTCCCCCAGCGGGACACTTCCAGCTCCGGCTGGTCCCAGATCGTCGGCAGCGGCTCCGGATCGAAACCGAGCGCCTTGATCACCAGTTCGGCCTCGAGCGTGAACGCGCTGTTCTCCACCGGATCCACCGATTGCCGACCGGTCGCATCCGGCAGACCGAGCTTCATGCGCGAGGCACGCACACCGGTCACCGCGTCGTCGCCCAGGAACGAATCCGGCGCCGCCAGCCAGACGAACTCGACGCCTTCCTCTTCCGCGTTCTTCACCTCGCGTAGAGAGCCCGGCATGTTGGCCCGGTCGCGCCGATACAGGCACTTCACCGATTTCGCACCCTGGCGGATTGCGGTGCGCACGCAGTCCATCGCCGTGTCGCCGCCGCCGATCACCACCACGTTCTTGCCGCGCGCATCCAGCTCGCCGCTATCGAAATCCGGCACCTGGTCGCCGAGCGAACGCCGGTTCGAGGCGGTCAGGTAGTCCAGCGCCTTCACCAGACCGTTCAGCCCCGATCCCGGCCCGCCCAGAGCCCGCGACTTGTAGACGCCGGTCGCCAGCAGAACCGCGTCGTGACGCGCACGCAGGGTCGAGAACGCGATCTCGGTGTCGCTGTCCTCGGCACCGATGCCCTTGCCGAGATGGAACGCGATGCGCCCGTCCTCCAGCAGCTTGTGGCGGCGCAGAACGATGTCCTTCTCCAGCTTGAAGCCGGGAATGCCGTAGATCATCAGCCCGCCGACGCGGTCGTAGCGATCGTAGACATGCACCTGGTAGCCCAGCCGGCGAAGCTGCTCCGCTGCGGCGAGCCCGCCGGGTCCCGCGCCGACGATGCCCACCGACTGCGCACGCTCATGGCGCGGCGAGATCGGCTTCACCCAGCCCTGCTCCCAGGCATTGTCGGTGACGAACCGCTCCACGGCGCCGATGGTGACGCTCTCGAAGCCCTTCTCGATCACGCAATTGCCTTCGCAGAGACGGTCCTGCGGGCAGATGCGGCCGCAGATCTCGGGGAAGTTGTTGGTGGCCGCGCTGATCTCGTACGCTTCCTGCAGACGGCCCTCTGCGGTGAGCTTCAGCCAGTCGGGGATGTTGTTGTTCAGCGGGCAGTGCACCGAACAGAACGGCACGCCGCATTGCGAGCAGCGGCTGGCCTGGATCTCGGCGCGCTTCGGCGCGAAATCCTCGTAGATCTCGTCGAAATCGTGGGTGCGCTCGGCCGCCTTGCGCTTGTCGGGCTGGTGCTGCTCGACCGAGACGAATTGCAGCATGCGTTCGGCCATGGGCGTTCCCTTCCGGTGGGCGACGCGCCCGAAAAAGAGCGCGTCATCGACCTAAAGAATCCACCCCGACCATAAAAGACAGCAGAACTGTCCTATCGGCAGGTTTCTTACAATTTTCTCACGAAAACGTTCCGAAAGCGTCGCTTAATAGGTCCGAAACGGACCTATCACACCGGAAGCTCCTTCTTTCCGCCGCCCGGACGGTAGCGCTGCAGGTAGGACGGCACCACCAGCTCCACCGGCGTCGGCACGATGCCGAGTGCCTCCAGACCCGCGGCACCGGGCGCCACCACATTGTCATGCCCCAGCATGCGAAGCTGGTCGCGCGTCAGCATCTTGCCTGGCAGGCGCTCCAGGATGCTCGCCTGCAGCGAGGCGATCCCGCCCGGCACGTTGATCAGTGGACGGCGACGACGCATTTCGCGCATCATCCAGCCGAGCAGCTGGCGGAAGGTCCACACGCGCGGCCCGCCCAGCTCGTAGGTACCGCCGAACGGCGCGCCGGGCAGCGTCACCGCCCGCACCGCATCCGCCACGTCGCCGGCATAGACCGGCTGCATCCGCGTATCGCCGCTGAACACCGGCATGAAGGGCGAAATCCGGCCGATCGCGCCGAAGCGGTTGAAGAACGAATCCTCCGGCCCGAACACCAGGGACGGGCGCAGAATGGTCGCGTTGGGGAAATTCTCCCGCACCGCCTGCTCGCCCGCCGCCTTGGACCGCGCGTAGGCGCTGTCGCTGTTCGCATCCGCGCCAATCGCCGAGACCTGCACCAGACGCTCCACCCCGGCCGCCGCAGACAGACGCGCGATTCGCGCCGCCCCGTCGCGATGCACCCGATCGAAATCGCCGCGCTTCGATTCGGCCAGGATGCCGACCAGGTTCACGACGATCTGCGCGCCTTCCACGGCACGGGCGACGGCCTCGTCATCGTGGATCGACACCGACAGCGGCACGACCTGCCCCACGCGGCCGAACGGGCGGAGGTCGTTGGCGGGTGCCGTATGACGCACGGCCACGCGCACCACATGTCCGTCCGCCGCCAGACGACGCACGATATAGCGGCCCAGAAAGCCAGTGCCGCCGAATACCGTCGCTACGCTGCGCGTTGCCATGTCTCTCTCTTCTTCAACACCGTCTGGTTCCAACAGTATGGGAGCCCCTGGCCGCCCTCAAGCCGCAACGGATGCCGCGCACACGGGATCGGCGCGCGTTTCAAAAATCTGCAACGAGGGGCATTGACGGCCCCCTCGCCCGACCATAAAACGCCGCCACCAACCCGCGGTGGTCCGGTTCCTCGGAACGAACACGGCGGTTGCTCCCTGAGCCCAGGTGGCGGAATTGGTAGACGCGCAGGTTTCAGGTACCTGTGGCCGAAAGGTCGTGGAAGTTCGAGTCTTCTCCTGGGCACCAAGGTTCGGCGATGGGCCGGCGGAAACGCCGGCCCGCCCGTCCCCCCTCCCAGACACGGCAAAATATCGTTGAGCATCACGCAGTTCATGCCCAACGCCACCCTCCATCTCCATCGCGGCGATCTCCCCGACGACGTGTCGTTCGGCACCTCCGTCGCCGTCGATACCGAGACCATGGGCCTCCGCCCCCATCGCGACCGGTTGTGTCTGGTGCAGCTTTCGGCCGGCGACGGCACGGCGCATCTGGTACAGATCGTCCCCGAACGCCTCGGCGGCACGCGCGGCCCCCAGGGCGCCGACTGCCCCAATCTCAAAAAGCTGTTGTCCGACCCAGGCGTCGTGAAGCTGATGCATTTCGCTCGCTTCGACGTCGGCATCCTCCAGCATGCGCTGGGCATCACCGTGGCCCCGGTCCGCTGCACCAAGATCGCCGCCAAGCTGGTTCGCACCTTCACCGACCGTCACGGCCTGGCGCAGTTGTCGCGCGAGATGCTCGGCGTCGACATGAGCAAACAGCAGCAGATCTCCGATTGGGGCGCCCCCGACCTCACCCCCGAACAGCTCGCCTACGCCGCCTCCGACGTGCTGCATCTGCACGCGCTCTGGGCGAAGCTGGAGCGGCTGCTGGTGCGCGAAGGCCGTCTCGAACTGGCCGAGGAATGCTTCCGCTTCCTGCCGGCCCGGGCGCGGCTCGATCTGCTCGGCTATGACGAGCCCGACATCTTCGCCCACTGATCGCGGCCGCCCCCGTCTCCCGTCCCGGCCGGCGAGTTGACGGGTGCCGACCTGCTGCCCATACAGTCCCGCCTTGGCGGTCGGCCTGCGGAGCTTCGTGCTTGCTTTCATTACACGATGAAACTTATTCGCCGGCGCCCGGCAGGATCGGCGATCGTCCGGAGCGACCGGCCGCATGAGCCTGCCCCCCGACCGCGATGCCGATGCCCCCAGCGCCGAGATCGCACGCCGGCGCTTGAGCGTGGGCGCGGGGTCCGCCGGCGCGCGCCGGGCGCCCGATGCCGGCCAGATCGCCCGCCGTCGCCGCCTGCTGCGCTGGACCAAATACGCCCTGCCCGCGGGTGCGCTTCTGCTGCTGGGCTCCATCGCCGCCTGGCCGGAACTGGACCGCTCCATGAACGCCGCGCGTATGGGCATGAACGCCGCAGGGCGGGTGAAGGTGCAGAGCGGCCACATGATCGGCGCCCGCTATCGCGGCCTCGACTCCCATAACCAGCCTTTCACCATTACCGCCGACGATGCGGTCCAGGCCCGTGCCCCCGGCGCGGCGCCCGCGTCCGCCAGCGGCAACGACGGCGGCGATCGGATCAATCTGCGCAATCCGATCGCCGACACGCTCGGCAGCGGCGGCAGCTGGATCAGGGTCAGCGGCGACAAGGGCGTGTATCTGCAGCACGGCCAGCAGCTCGATCTTCAGGGCAACGTGCTGCTGTATCGCGACGACGGCATCATGATGACCGGCCCGGTGGCGGATATCGACCTCAAGCGCGGCATCGTCGCGTCGCCGGACTGGGTGCATGCCGAAGGACCGTTCGGCCAGCTCGACGCGCAAAGCTATCTCCTGTCCCAGAAGGACGGTCTGGCGCAGTTCCGCGGCCCCGGCCGCCTCGTGCTGAACGACGACAAGATCGCCCGCGGTCCCGCCCCGGCGAAAACCGCGCCCCCCGCACCGCCGACCGCCAACGGAGCCAAGCGATGATCCCCATTTTTCGGGCCGGCCGTTGGGCGCCGCTCGGCGTTCTGGGCATCGTCGCCGCCTGCCTGCTGCCGCACCCGGCGGCGGCGCAGCAGATCGACCTGTCGCATGGCGGGCAGGTGACGGTCACCGCCCTGGGCGGGTTCGACTGGAACCAGAACGCGCAGACCGTCACCGCCTTCAAGGATGCGCAGGCCGTGCGCGGCGGCGTCACCGTGACCGCCGACAAGCTGATCGCCTATTACCGCAAGAAGGCGACCCCGCCCGGCAAGACCCCGCCCCCCGCCGACGACAAGAAGACGGACGCGGTCGCGCCCACGCCGGAGAACCCGACCGGCGCGCCCAAGACCGGCATGCCGGGCGACGATAGCGGCTCCAACGAGATCTATCGTCTGGAAGCGGTCGGACACGTGCATATCTTCACCGCCACCCAGCAGGCCTTCGGCGACCACGCGCTCTACGACATCGACAAGGGCGTGATGGTGATGACCGGCCACGACCTGCACATGATCACCCCGCAGGACCTGCTGACCGCGCGCGACCAGATGGAATACTGGCCCAACCTGCGCATGTCGGTCGGTCGCGGCGATGCCACCGTCACCACCAATGACGGCCGCAAGATCAAGGCCGACGTGCTGGTCGGCTACAGCGCGCCGCCCGCCCAGACACCGGCCGCGCCCAAGCCCGCCGCACCCGCCAACGGCCAGCCCGCCACGGCACCCGGCCAGGACCCGATCGGCAGCTCGGGCAAGCTCGAGAAGGTGAACGCCTTCGGCAACGTCGTGGTCCGCACCGCCACCGAGACCGTGCGCGGCGATCGCGGCGTGTATGTGCCCGATACCGGCATCGCCCGGATCGTCGGCAACGTTCACATCACGCGCGGCCCCAACCAGCTCAACGGTGCCGCCGCCATCGTCAACATGAAGACCGGCCTCGCCACCATGACCGAAGACCCCGGCGCACGCGTTCAGGGCCTGATCGTGCCGAACGACAGCGGCGGCGCCAGCAAGGGCCCCGAGGCCGGAGGAAAGACGCCGAAATGAGCGCTGCGACCAACGGAGCCGGCGGGACGATGGAGGAAGGCCTTCACGCCCACGCCGTCGGCAAGACCTACAAGAAGCGCGAGGTCGTGCAGGCCGTCTCGATCAGCGTGCGACGCGGCGAGGCGGTCGGGTTGCTCGGTCCGAACGGCGCCGGCAAGACCACCACCTTCTACATGATCGTCGGTCTGGTGCAGCCCGATACCGGCTCCATCAGCCTGGACGGCGCCGACATCACCCAGCTGCCGATGTATCGACGCGCCCGCCTCGGCATCGGCTACCTGCCGCAGGAAGCCAGCATCTTCCGCGGCCTGAACGTCGAGCAGAACATCATGGCGGCGCTGGAGGTGGTCGAGCAGGACCCGGACAAGCGCGACAGCATGCTGGACGGGCTGCTGGGCGAGTTCGGCATCACCCATCTGCGCCGGTCCCCCTCGCTCGCCCTTTCGGGCGGCGAACGCCGCCGTCTCGAGATCGCCCGCGCCCTGGCGAGCCAGCCGAACTACATCCTGCTCGACGAGCCTCTCGCCGGCATCGACCCGATCGCCGTGGGCGAGATCCGCGATCTGGTGTCGCATCTCAAGCATCGCGGTATCGGCGTGCTGATCACCGACCACAACGTCCGCGAGACGCTGGAAATCATCGACCGCGCCTACATCATGCATGGCGGCAAGCTGCTGATGGAGGGCGTGCCGGACGAGGTGGTCGCTCACGAAGACGTGCGCCGCGTATATCTCGGAGAAAGATTTTCGTTGTAGCCTTCGCCTCATGGCGATCGGACCAAGACTGGAGCTAAGGCAGACTCAGGGTCTGGTCATGACGCCGCAGCTGCGTCAGGCCATCAAGCTTCTGCAGTTCTCCAATCTGGAAGTCGCGGCCTTCGTCGAGGAAGAACTCGAACGCAATCCGCTGCTGGAACGCGACGAGCGCGAGGATATTCCGCTCGAGCGCGCGGCGCTCGACCAGCGCACCGATCCGCGCGCGGAGGAACTGGTTCAGGGCGGCACCGACGAGATCCTGCGCGGCGACACGCTCGCCACCCAGTCGCCGCTCGATTCCGATCACGCCGAACCCTTCGACGCGCCGATCTACGAACCGTCCGACAGCATCGGCGGCCCTGAACGCACCGGCGGCTCGGCCCCTGCGGATGCCGACGGGCTGGACGGGGTGGCGCTGCTGGTTGCCGATGCCCCGCCTCTGCGCGACCGTCTGGCGGAACAATTGCGGCTGAACATCGCCGACCCGGTGGACAGGCTGATCGGCGCGCATCTGATCGCCCTGCTGGACGGGGCCGGGCGCGTGTCCGTGGAGGATGCGGCGATCGCCGGTGCGATGGGCGTCGCGGTCGAGCGTGTCGCCGCCGTGCGCGCGCAGATGATGCGGTTCGACCCGGTCGGCCTGTTCGCGCCCGACCTACGCGGCTGCCTCGCGGCGCAGCTCGCCGAGCGCAACCGGCTCGACCCGGCGATGGCGGCGCTGCTGGACAATCTGGAGCTGTTGGCAAAGCGCGAGCTGAAACGTCTGCAAACGCTCTGCGGCGTCGATGCCGACGATCTCGCCGACATGATCGACGAGATCCGCGCCCTCGACCCAAAGCCCGGCGCCGGTCACGACGACGATCCGCCGCAGCCGATCGTGCCGGATGTGCTGATGCGGCCGGCGCCGAACGGCGACTGGATTCTGGAACTGAACCCGGAAACCATGCCGCGCCTGCTGGTCTCGGAAGCGCTGCATGCCCGCATCTCCCTGAAGGCCCCGAAGGGCGACCGGCAGTTCCTGTCGGAGAAGCTGGCGAGCGCCAACTGGCTGGTCCGCTCATTGCACCAGCGTGCCCAGACCATCCTGAAGGTGGCGAGCGAGGTGATGCGCCAGCAGGACGGGTTCCTGCGGCACGGCGTCGGCCATCTGCGCCCGCTGATCCTGCGCGACATCGCCGAGGCAGTGGAACTGCACGAGAGCACCGTGAGCCGGGTGACGGCCAACAAATACATCGCCACGCCGCGCGGTCTTCTGGAACTTAAATACTTCTTCACCACCGCGATCAACGCGACCGGCGGTGGCGAAACCCATAGTGCGGAAGCGGTACGTCACCGAATCCGCAGCATGGTGCAGGCGGAGACCGCCGAAACGATCCTCTCCGACGACGCGATCGTTACGGCCTTGCGCAAGGAGGGCGTGGACATCGCCCGCCGAACGGTGGCCAAATATCGAGACGCGCTTCGTATACCAAGTTCCGTGCAGCGCAAGCGCGAGAAGTCGGCCTCCGCGTGAAACTCCATGCGGCACGGCCGTTAACCCGGACCGGAGGAACCGCATGAACATTTCTGTCGCCGGAAAACAGATCGATCTTTCGGATGCGCTGCGATCGCGCGTCGAACATCATCTCGATCTGATCGCGGAGAAGTATTTCGACCGGGCGCTGGAGGCCAACGTCACCTTCGGCCGCGCCCGCTCCTTCTTCACTTGCGACATCAACGTGCATGCCGGTCGCGGACTTGTGCTGCGCGGCGAGGGCGAAGCGACCGACGCGCACGGCGCGTTCGACGACGCCGCCGAGCACATCGCCAAGCGCCTGCGCCGCTATCGCCGCCGCGTGAACGACCATGCGCGCGATCTGGCGCAGCGTCGCGGCCCGGAAGTGGGGCGCCAATACATCCTGCGTCAGGAAGAGCCGGCGGAGGAGCCGGGCGGGGTGGCGCAGCGCACCTACGCCACCATCATCGCCGAACAGGAAACCCAGATCGCCACCCTCACCGTCAGCGAAGCGGTGATGCAGCTCGATCTGGCCGATCGCCCCGTGCTGATGTTCCGCAACAGCTGCAGCGGCGGGATCAACGTCGTGTATCGCCGCGCCGACGGCCATGTCGGCTGGCTCGATCCGGACGGCGCCCTTCCGAACTGACGCGAACGGCCGCTCGCCGGAAGCCGGGGTCCGATCCCCGCGGATCGGATCGTTCGTTCTGTCCGGCCATCCCGATCCGTCGGACCAGGATCTAGTGGATCAGGGCAGGCACCATCTCGTGCTGCAGGATCGCCGCCAGGGCGACGTCGCGGTCGTCCGTGAGCGCCATCGGCGTTCCATCGGCGGCGTGGATCGCGAAGGCTTCCTCGCCATCCACCGTCACCGCTTTGATATAGGCGAGCTGCGACATGCCGAGTGCTGCCAGCTCGCGTGTGGAGATGCCGTGCGCCAGACGCGTTCCGCGCCTGGGGCGCCGCTGATGGGCGAAGACGGTCATGATCAGACTCCCCAGGCCAAGGCCGCGACAGGCGCGGCGCCGGCCATTCTAGGGTGCAACGATGAACGAGCGGTGAACGCCGGAGCGTTCAGTCGTCCGAAACCGGAGTGGCGCGGATCACCCGGGCCGGGCGGGCGCGCACCATCTCGGTCGCGACGGGACGCGCATCCTCCCTCACGCGCTCGGGCGCCTTGGCGATCTCGATGCGTTTGACACGCACTTCCGGTTGCGGACGCGCCAGATCGATATGCAGAAGGCCGCTGTCGAGCCAGGCGCCGGTGATGTCGATCCCTTCCGCCAGCACGAAAGCGCGCTGGAACTGGCGCGCGGCGATGCCGCGATGCAGGAACACGCGCCCCTGGGAATCGTCGGCCTGACGGCCACGAATCACCAGCTGGTTGTCTTCCTGGGTGATCTGCAGCTCGTCCATCGAGAAGCCGGCGACCGCGAGACTGATGCGCAGGCCGGAGGCGACCTGTTCGATGTTGTAGGGCGGATAGCCCTCGGCCGATGTCTTGGAGGCGCGCTCCAGCATCTGTTCGAGATGGTCGAAGCCGAGAAACATGGGCGAAGCGAACAGGCGTCCTGACATGGGGCCTCCTCCTGCGAGCGAGACGACGAGAAGCGGGGCCCGAAGCGCCCTGCCCGTCCGATATGGCCGTCCCCGCACGCGGCTGCAAGCGCCCGCTCGACCGCGCCGGGCCCCGGACCCCGCTTTGCTCGCCACGAATCGACCCTGGCGCCGGGCGGGCGCGCTCGCTACATCGCGCGCATGACCGAGATCACTCCCGACGCCGCCACCCGCCCCGCCATCGAGCCGATCGGCATCCTGGTCGCGCCGCATCCGGTTCTGCGACGCAAGACCCGTCTGGTCCGCCCGGACGACCGCGCCATGCTGACCGACCTGCTGCCGCGCATGTTCGAGGCGATGTATCAGGCGCCCGGCATCGGTCTGGCCGCGCCGCAGGTGGGGATCGATCTGCGCTTCTGCATCGTCGATCTGCACGAGAACGACGTGCGCGAGCCGATCGTGCTGATCAATCCGGAGATCGTCGCGGAAAGCGAACAGCTCGCCGCGCGCGAGGAAGGCTGCCTGTCCCTGCCCGGCCAGTATGCCGAGGTGGTGCGTCCCGAGGGCGTCACGGTGCGCTTCGAGGACGAGACCGGCGTCAGGCGCGAGATCAAGGCCGACGGCCTGCTCGCCACCTGCTTCCAGCACGAGATCGACCATCTCGACGGCATTCTGTTCGTGGATCACCTGTCGGCGCTGAAGCGCAACATGATCATGCGCAGGCTGGCCAAAGAGATGAAGGCGAAGGGCTGATCCGGCCATGCGCCTCGCCTTCATGGGCACGCCAGGCTTCTCCGTCCCGGCGCTGCGCGCCCTGCACGAGGCCGGGCACGAGATCGTCGCCGTCTACAGCCAGCCGCCACGGCCAGCCGGGCGCGGCCATGTCCTGACCCCCTCTCCCGTCCAGCGCGAAGCGGAGCGTCTGGGCATCCCGGTGCGCACGCCGGAACGTCTGCGTCGCGACGAAGCCGAACACGCGTTCTTCCGGGCGCTCGATCTCGATGCCGGGGTGGTGGTCGCCTACGGGCTGATCCTGCCTGCCGCCATGCTCGATGCGCCGCGCCGCGGCTGCCTGAACATCCATGCCAGCCTGCTGCCGCGCTGGCGAGGCGCCGCGCCGTTCCAGGCGGCGATCCTGGCCGGCGACACCGAATGCGGCGTCACCATCATGCAGATGGACCCCGGACTCGACACCGGCCCGATGCTGCGCGCGGAAGCGGTGCCGATCCATGCCGACACCGACGCGACGATGCTGCACGACAGTCTGAGCGCGCTCGGCGCCCGGCTGATCGTGCAGGAGCTGGCCGATCCCGGCACGCCGGTCCCGCAGGACGACGCCCTGGCGACCCTGGTGCCGAAACTGTCCCGCGCCGACGGCAGGCTCGATTTCACACAAGCCGCGGCGGCGCTGGACCGTCGCGTGCGGGCGATGACGCCCTGGCCCGGCGCCAGCGCGACGCTGGACGGCGTGTCGCTGAAGATCGGCCATGTCACGCCCGTCGCCGTCCGGCACGCGGCCCCACCCGGCACCGCCCTGGACGACCGGCTGCTGATCGCCTGCGGCGAGGGCGCGCTGCGTCTGGACCGGCTCCAGGCGCCGGGCCGGGCGATGATGGAGGCGGACGCGTTCCTGCGCGGACGCGCGGTTCCGGCGGGATCGGTCTTCACGTGAGCGAGACGGTGCCCGCCCCCACCGATCGCTGGGCGCTGCGGATCGAATATCACGGCGGCCCGTTCGTGGGCTGGCAGCGACAGGCCGTCGGGCTGTCCGTGCAGGCGGTGCTGGAAGCGGCGGCGAGCCGGCTCGCCGGGGGAGCTCCGGTGGCGAGCATCGTCGCCGGTCGCACCGATGCCGGCGTGCATGCGCGCGGCCAGGTGGCGCATCTCGACCTCCCCGCCGGCGCCCTGACCGCCGCGAAGCTGCGGGATGCGCTGAACTTCCACATGAAGCCGCACCCGGTGGTGGTGCTGGACGCCGCTCAGGTCGCCCCGGACTGGAGTGCGCGCTTCAGTGCCAACAGGCGCCGCTATCTGTTCCGCATCCTGAACCGTTCGGCGCGGCCGGGACTGGAGGCGGGCACGGTGTGGCATGTGCGTCAGCCGCTCGACATCGGACGCATGGCGGAGGGCGCGTCGCATCTGCTCGGCCGGCACGATTTCACCTCGTTCCGCGCCAGCGCTTGTCAGGCCAACAGCCCCGTCCGCACCCTCGACCGGCTGGAGGTGATCCGGCAGGGCGAGATCGTCGAGATCCATGCCGAGGCGCGCTCGTTCCTGCATCATCAGGTGCGCAACATGGTCGGCACGTTGAAGCTGGTCGGCACCGGAGACTGGGCGCCGGAGCGCGTCGGTCTGGCGCTGGCCGCCCGCGATCGCGCCGCCGCCGGCCCGACCTCGCCCGCCGACGGTCTGGCGCTGATGGCGGTGGGCTATCCGGTCGATCCGTTCGGGAACGGTTCGGATCAGGGGGCGGGCTGAACGCTCGTCAGCAGCCCCATGAAGGGCTGCATGCCGATCGCGAACACGGCGGAACTGACGCCCGTGACAACCAGCACCGTGAGCACGGCCCGCAACGGCGACAGGTTCAGGCCACGCCACGCCACGAACCATTGCAGCCAGAGCGCATAGAAGAGAAACAGCAGCGACGCCCCGGTGGTGGCGACACGCGGATCGGCGCCGAACGTCATGGCGACGGAGGCCAGCACGATGGCCGGCAGATAGGCCACCGGCAGCAGAAGATTGGTCCAGATGGAGGCGGTGGCGTAGCGGGGCCACAACGCCGTGCGCTTCCACAGCGTCGCCATCAGATGCGACAGCACCGGCGGCAGCAGGATGCCGCATAGGAACAGCAAGACCACGCACAGCGCCGCGAGGGACGGCTTCGCCAGCAGCATCGCGCCGGCATACACGAGCAGAAACGCCAGCGGCGGGGTCAGCGCGCCCAGAAACGCCTCGCGCCCGTTGCCGAAACAGCTGAGCCCCTCGGCGCGCCCGGTCCCGATCAGGAGCAGGCCGCGCACGACCTGACCGGCGCGGCTGCGACGGCCGGGCGAACCGGAAGGGCGGGACGGCGGCGGCGAGATCATGGCGTGGCGTCTCCGCCTGAGTCGGGCAGGAGGTCCCCGATCAGTGCGCGATAGATGGCGGTCAGGGCGGCGAGATCGGCCAGGGGAACGTTCTCGTCCGCCTTGTGCATGGAGGCGCCGACCAGACCGAACTCCGCCACCGGACAGAAGCGGGCGATGAACCGCGCATCGGAGGTGCCGCCGCCGGTGTCCAGCGACGGGTTGCGGCCGGTGACGGTCCGGACGGCCCGGCGCAACGCCGCGATCTCGCGGCCCGGCTCGCACAGGAACGATTCGCCGCTGATGCGGATGTCGAGTCCGGCACCGGGCGCGTGCGCATCGCAGACGCGCCGCAGCATCTCGCCGAGCGAGCGGCCGGTATGACGGTCGTTGAAGCGGATGTTGAGCATTGCCGAGGCCCGGGACGGGATCACGTTGGTGGCCGGGTTGCCCACATCGACGCTGGTGACCTGCAACGAGGACGGCTCGAACGCGTCGCTGCCGGCGTCCAGCGGGGCGGCGGTCAGATCGCTCAGAATGCGCAGCAGGCGATGCACCGGATTGTCGGCGCGATGCGGATAGGCGACGTGGCCCTGCACGCCATGGATCTCGATGCGGGCGTTCAGCGACCCGCGACGGCCGATCTTGATGCAGTCGCCGAGCGCGGACGGGTTGGTGGGTTCGCCGACGAGACAGAAATCCGGGATCTGGCCGTGGTCGCGCATCCAGTCGAGCACGCGCACCGTGCCGTCGGTGGCCGGCCCTTCCTCGTCGCCGGTGATCAGCAGTGACAGCGAGCCGTCCAGCGGACCGGACGCGAGACGGTCGGCGGCGGCGGCGATGAAACAGGCGATGGCGCCCTTCATGTCGCAGGCGCCGCGGCCGAACAGCACACCGTCCCGCTCCTGGGCGGCGAACGGATCGACGGTCCAGACCGCATTGCCGGCCGGCACTACGTCGGTATGGCCAGCGAAACAGAGATGCGGCGCGCCGGTGCCGATCCGGGCGAACAGATTGGGCGTGGTGCCGAACCGCAGCGGCGTCACGGTGAAGCCGAGCCGCTCCAGCTCGTCCGTCAGCAGGCCCTGGGCGCCGTCATCGGCCGGCGTCACAGACCGGCAGGCGATCAGCCCTTGCGCGAGGCGCAGCGCATAGGACGGATCGGCCGAGCGCCGGACGTCGGCCACGTCCGCCATCAGTCGCGCAGCAGCTCGTTGATGGAGGTCTTGGAGCGGGTGCGGGCGTCCACGCGCTTCACGATCACGGCGCAGGCCAAGGACGGCGCGGTCCGGTCGCCGCTGGCCGGCGGAAGCGTGCCCGGAACCACCACCGAATAGGCCGGCACACGGCCCATGAAGATCTCACCAGTGGTGCGATCGACGATCTTGGTGGACGCGCCCAGGAACACACCCATCGATAGGACGCTGCCCCGCTCCACGATCACGCCCTCGGCCACTTCCGACCGGGCGCCGACGAAGCAATCATCCTCGATGATCACCGGCGCGGCCTGCAACGGCTCCAGGACGCCGCCGATGCCGGCGCCGCCGCTGATATGGCAGTTGGCGCCGATCTGCGCGCAGGAGCCCACCGTGGCCCAGGTGTCGATCATGGTGTTGGCGCCGATCCAGGCGCCCACATTGACGAAGGATGGCATCAGAACCACGCCGGAAGAAACATGGGCGGAACGCCGCACCACGGCGCCCGGGACCGCGCGGAAGCCGGCCTCGGCAAAGCGTGCGGCGTCCCAGCCCTCGAACTTCACCGGGACCTTGTCGAACACCGGCGCGCCGCCCGGACCCGGCATCGGCACGCTGTCGTTCAGGCGGAACGACAACAGAACCGCCTTCTTGAGCCATTCGTGGACCGTCCAGCCGCCGGCATCACCCTCGTTCGGCGTCGCGACACGCATTTCGCCGCTGTCCAACGTGCTCAGCACGGCGTCGACATCGTCCCGCGCTGCGCCCTTCGTGGCCGAAGACAGGGCCGCGCGCTGTTCCCACAGCTGTTCGATACGGGCGCGGAGGGCGTCGTGCGTCATGTAAAATCCGGCTGATGAGACGGTGCGGACCATGCTTTCCGCCGCGGTGGCTTGTCAACGCGGCGCCGCCTGCGAACCCTACGCCGAAGGACGGCCTCCGGCTCGCGAGAACGTTTGATTGATTCGACGGCCCCGTTCACTAAACGTTTACGCTTGCGGAGGAACAGTGGGTGGAGATGGAGACGAGTACGACACCCATGACGTTCGCGACGATTCCCGCCAATGGCTCCTGGCGCGGCGACATGCCGCCCAATCGGGCGGTTCTCGACGCTCTGGCGGCCAGCCGGGCCCGTTGGCGCGGCATGGCCGAGCTCGGGTTCGATCTGTGCTTCGAGACCAGCGCCGACGGCCGGTTCTCCATGGTCTCGTCCGGTGCGTTCGGCTGGACAGAGGCGCAGCTTCTGGGCCGGAACAGCAGCGCCCTGCTGGAATGGCCGGACGAGACCGCGTTCGACCCGTTCCGGGCGGACTCTCCGGTGCGACGCAAACGGGCCTGGATCAAGCGCGGCGATGGCGGCGTCGCCGCCGTCCTGATCTCCGCCCTCCCCATCCGCGACGCGGCGGGCGAGATCACCGGCATGGCCGGTGCGATCCTGGACGTGTCCGAAACCCAACTGCGCCTGCAGGGCATGGCCGAACAGTTGCAGACCTTCCGCCAGGTCGCCGCGATCAACCGGGCGATGCGGCGCGCCGTGCTGCCGGACATGATGATCCGCCTGGGCCTGGACCAGCTTCTCGAAGCGCTGGGCGGTTATGGCGCGGTGATCCTCGGTATGGACGGCAGAACGTCGCAGGCCGCGGCGGAGGCCGGCCGTCACCCCATGGGCGTTCTGCACCGTGCCGGCGAAACGCTGCCGACGGAGGATCAGGAGGTGATCGCCGTGTGCCGTGCCGCCGCCAGCGCCGGTACGGCACCGTGGTCGCGCGTGGAACAGGCTTTCGGCCGGCAGGTGCTGCTTTCCGCCATAGCCACCCATTATTCGGAGCCAGTGATCCTCGCGATCTGGCGGGAAACCGGGCGCGGCTGGAGCGCCTCGGACGAAGCCCTCGCCGCGGGCGTGCTGGAAAGCTTCGGCGCGGTTCTGGAGCATGATCAGGTGCAGCGGGAGCTGGCGCGCCAGTCCTCAGTCGATGCGCTGACGGGTCTTCTGACGCGCGACAGCTTCATCCATCAGGTCGAGCGACGTTTCGAGCGGCTCGATTCGGAAGGGTTGTTCGCCACGCTGATGCTGGTGGGACTCGATCGGTTCGAAGCCGTGAACCGTGAGCACGGTTTCGAGACCGGCGACGCCGTGCTGCGCTCCGCGGGCATTCTTCTGCGCGACGCCGTACGCCCGACCGATCTGGCCGCACGCCTCGGCGGCGATCTGTTCGCCCTGTGGCTCGATGGCGCGGATCAGTTCGCCGCGGCGGAGCGTGCGGAAGGGTTGTGCAAGGCCGGGATCACCATAGAGCAGGAGACGGCGTTGAGCCTGCGCTTCTCCATCGGGCTCACCAGCCGGACGGCGCGATCGTTCGAAAGCGTCGAAACCCTGCTGGAACAAACCCACGCAGCCCTGAGCGCTATAAAACTCGCGGGTGGTGGGCGCTGGCATTTCTACAACGAGGATATTTCCGCATGAGCACGGTTCTGGTCGGCCGTGCCCAGAAACGGCGCGCCCCATCTCCCGCGATGCCGGTCATGCAGTCGGAAGGCGGGGGGCAGGCAGTGAAGAACAGCCCGCATCTCACACGCGGCAAACAAGCCGCAAACGGCCCCGCTCCGCGTTCGCCGCGCGAGTCGGCCCTGCGTCGCGCGGTCAGGGAACGGCTGTCGAGCGCGCTCGACGCGCAGGTGGTGGCCATATGCAAGCAGGAGATCGAGGACCGTCTCAGTCGCCTCCAACCCTCGGCGCGCGCGGCGATGATCCCCGCTCCATCGGTGCGGGCGGAACTGACGGAGCAGGTCGTCGCCGCTCTGCCCAGGCACGTGATCGTCTCCATGCTGTCCCCGGAGGTCGCTTCCGAGCGTCGCGCCTTGCTGGAATTGTCGGCCGGTCAGGACCCGATGACACGCGAAGCCGCGCTGGACGCTCTCTGCACACCGCAACGGCCGGCCGCCCTGGACGACGCACTCCGGTCGGCCTGCCGCTTGACGCTCGAATCCGGGTTCGCCTTGCACGGTGCCGGCCGGTCGGCGGATCAGGCGGAAACGCGGCTCATCGCCTCTCCATCGCCCACGCCCGAAGCGGCGATGATCTCGGCATTGCGACAGGGCGAACACGATCTGGCGATTCGTCTTCTGTCGGCGCATTCGGCCATGGAACTGGCCCTGGTCCGTTGCGCGATCGAGCGGCTGGATCCGCGCTCCGTTCTGGCCCTGTCCTGGCGTGCCGGCTACTCGGCACGGACCGCCGTGCTGTTGCAGGTGCTGCTGCTGGGTTTGCCGCCGTCTTCGGCCGTGCGCCCCGATCGTGATGGCGGCGCATCCATGGGTCGCGGCGAAATGGCCTGGCAACTGAGCCTTCTCGCCGCGGGCTGATCCGCGTCAGCCGGCGCGGATCAGCGTCCCCGGACCGCCCGTGGTGAACAATTCGAGCAGGCAGGCATGGGGAACGCGGCCGTCCAGGATCACGGCGGCGCGTGCCCCGGCCTTCACGGCCTCGAGGCAGGTTTCGACCTTCGGGATCATACCGCCGGAGATCATGCCGCTGGCGATGCCGCGACGCGCTTCCTCCGCCGACAATTCGGGGATCAGCTGCTTGTTCTCGTCCAGAACGCCCGGAACGTCGGTCAGCATCAGCAGGCGGGTCGCGTTCAGCGCACCCGCGACCGCGCCTGCGGCGGTATCGGCGTTGATGTTGTAGGTCTGGCCGTCATCGCCGATGCCGACCGGCGCAATCACGGGGATCACCCCCGAACCCGACAGCGCATACAGGATGCGAGTGTCGATCGCCGAAGGCTCACCGACGAAACCCAGATCCAGCGCACGCTCGATATGGCTGTCGAGATCGCGCACAGTGCGTGTCAGCTTGGTGGCGCGGATCATGCCGCCATCCTTGCCGGAGATGCCCGCCGCCAGAGCACCGGCCCGGTTGATCAGCGCCGCCACCTGCTTGTTCACCGAGCCGGACAGAACCATCTCGATCACGTCCACCATCGCGGCATCGGTGATGCGCAGACCGTCCACGAAGGACGATTTGATCTGCAGCCGGTCGAGCATGCTGTTGATCTGCGGACCGCCGCCATGCACCACCACCGGGTTCACGCCGACCAGCTTCAGCAGCGCCACGTCGTGGCCGAACGCCTCCGCCAGCGTCGCATCGCCCATGGCGTGCCCGCCATACTTGATGACGATGGTGTCGCCGGCGTAACGGCGCAGGAACGGCAGCGCGTCGGCCAGGACGGAGGCCTGCTCGCGCGCCTTGCGAAGATCGTCGTCGTTCAGGCTCATCGGCAGGCTCCTCGGCAAACGGGTCCGTATCAGGGCAGCGTTCAGACGGGCGGCGCAAGCTCAGCGAGCGACGCGCGCAGTTCGGGAATACCGGCGCCGGTGCCGCTGCTGGTGCACAGCACGACCGGATAGGCGGCGGCATAGCTGCGTGCCAGGGCCTCGGTTTCAGCCAGCTTGGCCGCCAGCGCGCCCGGCTTCGGCACGTCGCATTTGGTCAGCACGATCTGGAAGATCACCGCCGCGCGGTTCAGCAGCGTCATCGCTTCGCGGTCGCTCTCCTTCAGCTCGATCCGGCTGTCGAGCAGCAGCACGACACGGCGCAGCGTGGGCCGGCCGCGCAGGAACTCGAACATCAGCCCTTGCCAATCCTCCTTCACCTGCCGGTTGGCCTTGGCGTAGCCGTAGCCCGGCATGTCGACCAGCGTGATGCGGCCTGCGACGGAGAAGAAGTTGAGCTGCTTGGTACGGCCCGGCTCGGACGAGGCGCGCGCCAAAGCGCGGTGCCCGGTGAGCGCGTTGATCAGGCTCGACTTGCCGACATTGGAACGGCCCGCGAAAGCGATCTCGCCCAGATCGGGATCGGGCAACTGGTCGATCCGCTGCGCCGCGTAGAAGAAGCGCGACTCGCCGGCGAACAGCAGCCTGCCCTGCTCGATCCGCGCCGCCTCCTCTTCCGCGGTCAGAGCGTCCGGAACGAACGTGTCGTCCGGGCCGCTCAATTGCTCACCACGCTGGTCTGGGGCGTCTTGCCGAGGCGGGTACGGCGCTGGATCACCCATTGCTGCGCCACCGTCAGCAGGTTGTTGCCGCAATAATAGATCACCAGACCGGCCGGCTGACGCGCCAGAACGAAGGTGAAGATCAGCGGCATGATCTGGAACAAGCGCGCCTGGGCCGGATCGGCCGGCGGCGGATTCATGCGCTGCATCAGCAGCATCGTTCCGCCCAGGATCAGCGGCCACACGCCCAGATGCAGGAACGGCGTCAGCTTGGTCGGGTCGAACGGCAGCAGGCCGAACAGGTTGAAGATGTTGGTCGGGTCGGGCTCCGAAAGGTCGCGGATCCAGCCGAAGAACGGCGCCTGACGCATCTCGATCGTGACCAGCAGATCCTTGTAGAGACACCAGAACACCGGCACCTGCACCAGCATCGGCAGACAGCCCGCAGCCGGGTTGGCGCCTTCCTGGCGGTAGAGCGCCATCATCTCCTGGTTCATCGCCATCGGATCGCCCTTATGGCGCTCGCGGACGGCCTGCATCTTCGGCGCCAGCAGCTTCATCTTGGCCATGGAGCGGAACTGCTTCACCGCCAGCGGGAAGAACAGCGTCTTCACGATCAGGGTGAACACCAGCAGCGCCACGCCGAAATTGCCCAGCGCCGTGTTCAGCCAGTCGAGCACATAGAAGATCGGCTTGGTCAGGAACGCGAACCAGCCGAAATCCACCGCCTTCCAGAAATCCTGGGCATGGTATTCGCTCTCGTAGGCGTTCAGCAGATGGACCACCTTGGCGCCCGCGAACAGGTGCGTTTCCACCTCGGCGGTGCCGCCGGCCGGCACGCTCAACGGCTGCTGGGTGACGAAATCGGCCTGATAGGTGCCGGCGCCTTCGTTGGGCAGATAGCGATAAGCGGCGGTGACGGCGTCCTTGCGGTCCGGCAGCAGGGCGGTCAGCCAGTATTTGTCGGTGATCCCGGCCCAGGCCCCCTGGTCTCCGGCCGCCTGCGGCGCGCTCCAGGCGGTGCCGCCATGATCGGCGGAACGCTCGCGCAGCTTGGAATAGGACATCTCCTCCAGCCGGCCGCCGGTGACCGCGATCGGGCCTTCATGCACTAGATAGCCGCCGGTCACGACCGGGGTGTAGGAGCGGCTCACACGCGACCACGGAAACAGCGAGACCGGCTGCGCGCCATGGTTCTCGACGCTCTGCTTCACGGTGAACATGAAGTTCTTGTCCACCGACACGAGCAGGTGGAACACCAGACCGGCGCCGTTATCCCAGGACAGCGTCACCGGCGTCGCGGGGGTGAGCGTATCGCGGTCGGCCGTCCACAGCGTGTCGTTGCCCGGCACCTTGGCGTCGCCCGAAGCGCTCCAGCCAAGCTGGATCAGGTTGGGCTGCGGCTTGTTCGCCGGCTCCAGCACCCGGACCTCCGGGCTGTCCGGCTTCACCGTCTCATGATAGCCGCGCAGCAACAGGTCGTCGAAACGCGCGCCGACCAGATTGATCGAGCCGTGCACGCTGTCGGCGTCGATCGGCAGCCGATGCTCCGGCCCCGGCGGCACGATGGCGACGGGCTGCGTGCCGGGCGCGGCCGGATCGGTGCCGGGCTTCGGCGCCTGTCCCGGCGGAGTGTTCTTGGTGGAGCTGGCCGCCTCGTGGCGCAGCGCCTGGTGGTTCTGCTGCGGCATCAGCTTCTCGAAACCGAGAATGATGGCGAACGACAGCGCGAACGCGATCAGGAGGCGTTTGGTGTCCATCGGCGGGCGGACCGTTCTCAGCTCAAGGGGTCGATCGGGAAGGCGGAACCGGATCGTAGCCGCCCGGATGCCAGGGGTTGCAGCGCAGGATACGCCGGAACGCAAGCCCCAGCCCCCGGATCGGGCCATGCAGCTCGATCGCCTCCATCGCATAATGCGAACAGGTCGGCTCGAAACGGCAATTGGCGCCGGTCAGCGGGCTCACGAAAAGCTGGTAGGCCCGGATCGGCGCGCGCAGCAGCGTGCGGAGGATCATGGCGCGTCTACGGCGCTGCCACGAGGCTCGGTGGCGGCAGCGCGAGCGGGTTCGTCCGTAGGATTGCCGCGAGGCTTCGCCGCGACGGCACGGGACGCGCGTTTGATCGCGCGGTCCAGATCGTCCATCAGCGCAGGCAGGGAACGACGGCGCGTACCGTCACGGCCGATCAGCACCAGATCCATGCCCTGGATCGGCTCGCCGGCCAGAGCGCGATTACGGAGCAGCAGACGCGCCGCTTCACGCAGCTTGCGCCGCGTGCGGTTGCGGACGACCGAATTGCCGACCTTCTTGGTGACGGTGAAGCCGAGCCGCGCAGGCGACTGGTCGTCCTTGGGGAGGCATTGCAGCACCATGCCAGGCATGGGCGCCTTGGCCCCCTTGGCGGCGACGCGCAGGAACTCGGCGCGCCGCTTCAGGCGTATCCCGGGAGACGCCATGATCCGGCGTTCCCGGTCCGGCTGTTCAGGCGGACAGCTTCTTGCGGCCCTTGGCGCGACGCGAGGCCAGCACGTTGCGGCCGCCGACGGTGGCCATGCGGGCGCGGAAACCATGGCGCCGCTTGCGGACCAGCTTGGACGGTTGATAGGTGCGCTTCACGGCTGCACTCTCCTGAACAGGGTGGCCCGGCGACACGGCACGGACCGAACGAACGCGGATAACGGAAACACGCCGCTCGCGCGGCTGCCTCCAGAGCGGCGGCTTATAGGCGGTGCAGCGGCGAAAGGTCAATCGCTCGCTTGCGCGTTCGGAGATTCGGAGCGACGCGACGGGAGACCCGGTGTTTCCCTTCCCTCCGACTCTTGAGCCGGACCCCGCTTTTGCCGATGATGGGTCGAAATGACATTCCTTTCCCACCCGACCCGATTCCTGCCGGTTCTGGGGGGAGCGGTTCTGCTCGCCTCAGCGGCGATGCTGGCCCTGGCGGTTCCAAACGTGCTCCGCGCGGTGGTTCCGGCCCTGGTGGCCATGGGCGTCGGACTCGCGATCTGGCGCGCGTCGGAAAGCAGACGCGTGGAGGCCCAATCGGAGGCCGCCGCGCTGGATCAGGCGCTCGCAGCCGCCCGAAAAGCCGCCTCCGAGCTGCGCCACGATATTCGCGGCTCCTTGTCGCCTGCGCTGCTCAACGCGGACCGTCTTTCCACCCATCCGGATGCCACGGTCCGACGCGCGGCCGACACGATGATCGGCACGGTCGAACGAATCGAGGCCCGTCTGCGCGAAGGCTGAGGCCGGAACAGCCAGCCCGGCCCCTGCCGCCGGACTCAGTCGCGCTGGATCAGCTCGATCTTGTAGCCGTCCGGGTCTTCCACGAAGGCGATCACGGTGGTGCCGAACTTCACCGGCCCCGGCTCGCGCGTCACCTTGCCGCCGCCAGCACGGATCTTCTCCACCGCCGCATGAATGTCAGGCATGCCCACGGCGAAATGGCCGAAACCGGTGCCGACCTCATAGCCGTCATCCTCGCCCCAGTTATAGGTCAGCTCGATCTCGGCCTGTCCGGCCGCATTGTCGCCGTAGCCGACGAAGACGAGGGTGTATTTGCCGTCCGGCACCTCGCGACGGCGCAGTTCGCGCATGCCGAGCAGCTGATAGAAGCGGAGGCTGTTCTCGAGGTTTCGCACCCGGACCATGGTGTGCAGGTAGGAACTCATTCGCTGGGCCTCTCGGACAAGGTCGCCGGGTCGATCCCGACGACAAACAATCCGGACCGGTCCGCTTCGCGGCGCAACCCGTCCGGATCGGTGAGAAGGGTACCGCCGGCCTCGAATGCAATCCCCGCCAGCCCCGCCGCCTGCGCGGCCAGCACCGTGCGCGGCCCGATCGTCGGCAGATCGGCACGCCGGTCCTGACCTGGCTTCACCAGCTTTACCAGCACCCCGCCCTGCCCCGGCTGCTTCAGTGAGGCGGCTCGCTCGAGCATGCGATCGGTGCCCTCCAGGGCCTCCACCGCCAGCACCAGCCCGTCCTGCACCACGCAGCCCTGGCCGATATCGAGGCGACCCAGCGCCCGCACCACCGCCACACCTCGGGCGATATCGGCCAGGGACTGATCGTTGGGCGCGTGAAGCCCGAGCGGGCCCGGCCTGCCGACCCCGTCATGCAGGAATTCATGCGCGCCGCGCACGGTGAAGCCTTCCTCGCCCAGCACGCGCACCAGGGCGGCCAGCAGACCGTCATCACCCGCGAACAAGGCGCGGCCGATCCGGGCCAGGATCCGTGTGCCCTCGGCATCGGGGCGCAGATCGCGCAGGGACGGTCGGCGCACGGGGCCGATCAGCACCAGCTCGTCACAGTGATGGGCCCGCAGAGCGGACAGAATGCGCCCCGCCGCGGCCAGACGGATCACCTCATGCGGCCAGGGCGTGATCACGGCGGGTTCCGCGAAATCCTGGAAGGCGACCATGAACACCGCCCTGCCCCGCGCGGCGGCGGCGGCGGCGACCTGTCCCGGCAAGGGACCGCCGCCGGCCAGAATACCGAGCGTCCCCGAACCGGTCGTGCCGGACTGCGACACCTACGCGCCCTCGCTTTCCTCCGAGCCGCCGCGCGTGGCGATGCGCACCAGACCGCGCCGGCTCGGCTGGTCGATGAAGGCGAGGATCTCGGCCACGCGCGGATCGACGCCGTATTCGGCACGGACGGCGGCGAGACGTTCCTCGAACACCGCAATCCCGGCAGTCTGGCGCGGATACAACGTGCGGAAGGCGCGACGCAGACGGTGCATCTCCTCCGCGCCGACGCCGTTGCGGCGCAGCCAGATCCAGTGCAGCCCGACCAGACGCGCGCGATTGCCGAGCACGGAGCCGTACGGGATCACGTCGCTCTCGACGCCGCACACGCCGCCCACCATGGCGGCACGGCCGATACGGACGAACTGGTGCAGAGCCGCCGAGCCCATCACCCGGGCATCGTCGTCGATCACCACATGGCCACCCATGACCACGTTGTTGACGATGATGACGCGGTCGCCCAGCAGACAGTCATGCGCCACATGGGCGTTGGCCATGATCAGGCAGTCGCTGCCGACGCGGGTCAGCCCGCCGCCGGTGGCGGTGCCGCGATGGATGGTGACGTTCTCGCGGATCACCGTGCGCGCGCCGACCACGCAGCGGGTCGGCTCGCCGCGATATTTCAGATCCTGCGGCGCGAGGCCGACGGTGCAGAACGGGTAGAGCGTGGCACCCGCGCCGATCTCGGTGTGCCCGTCCACCACCACATTCGACACCAGGGTCGCACCGTCGCCGATCCGGACATCGGCGCCGATGGTGCAGAACGGACCGATCGTCACGTCGGCGCCGATCCGAGCGCCGGGGGCGACGATCGCGCTGGGATGGATGCCGCCCGTGGTCGCGACATCGGAACGCCGCGGCTGATCGAGCCCGGCGGGATTGGGTTCCATGGTCCGGGGAAACTCCGCTCGGTCTGGCCGGATGGGATCGGCTGATTGTCCTAGGCCGCGCACGCGGCGCGGCCAAGACAAGGAATGTTTCCGGTGTTTTCCGGTCAGCTCATGATCATGGCGGCATAGCTCGCCTCTGCGACGGACACGCCGTCGACCTTGGCCACGCCGCGGAACTTGTAGACATTGCCGCGTTGCCGCTCCTTGACCACATGGATGCGGAGCTGGTCGCCAGGCCCCACCGGACGGCGGAACTTGGCGTTCTCGATGGTCATGAAATAGACCAGCTTGCCGTCGAACGCATCACCCAGGGTCAGCACCACCAGGGCCGCGGCGGTCTGCGCCATCGCTTCGACGATCAGAACGCCCGGCATCACCGGACGCTGCGGGAAATGCCCCTGGAAGAACGGCTCGTTGACGGTGACGTTCTTGATGCCGACGGCGCTTTCGCCCAGCACCACATCGACCATGCGGTCGATCATCAGAAACGGATAGCGGTGCGGGATCGCCGCCATGATGCGCAGGATGTCGACCGTCTGGCCGTCGGCACCGGCGATCTCGGCCGGCACGCCACCTGTCGCCGGGGCCGACCCGGCGCGCTCGTTCTCTGTTGTTCCGTCCATCGGCCTTCAGTCCCGTTTCTCGCCACTACCCGGACCGCTCGGGCTCTCGCCTGCGTCCGCGGGAGCCGGCCGCTTCGACAGCCTCCTCAAGGTGGCGACGTTGCGGAAGAACTCTCGGAACGGCATGGCAGGGCTGCCGATCACATCGGAGCCCGCGTCCACGTCGGCCATGACGCCGCATTGCGCGCCGATCCTGGCCTTCCGCCCGATGCGGATATGGCCGATCAGCCCGGCTTGCGCTGCGATCGTTACGAAATCCTCGAGCTCGGTGGAGCCCGAAATCCCAGCCTGCGCCACGATGATGCAGCACCGGCCGAGGCGGACGTTGTGCCCGATCTGCACCAGATTGTCGAGGCGCGAGCCCGCGCCGATCACCGTGTCCTGCGACGATCCGCGATCGATCGTCGCGTTGGCACCGACCTCCACGTCGTCGCCCAGGAGCACGCGTCCGAGCTGCGGCACCGTCTCGAATCCGGCCGGTCCGACCGCGAATCCGAACCCTTCCTGGCCGATCCGCGCGCCCGGATGCAACGTCACGCGGGCGCCCAGAACGGCATGGCTGACGCTGGCATGGCTGCCGATGCGGCAATCCTCGCCCACCACCACGCCGGCGCCGATGGCGACATGGTTGGAGATGATCGCACGTGCACCGATCTCGGCCCCGGCGCTGATCAGCGCGAACGGGCCAATTTCCGCCGTAGGATCGACCAAGGCGCCCGATTCCACATGCGCCGTGGGATGAATGCCGGGACGCGCCGCGGTCTTGGGATGGAACAAGGCCGCCGCGCGCGCCCAGGCGAGATAGGGATCGCTGGTCACCAGCGCCGACGTGTTCGCGGGAACCTTGTCCGCGAAGGCCGGCGACACGATCACCGCGCCGGCTCCGGTCCCGGCCAGCAGCGGCAGATAGCGGCGATTGTCGAGAAAACTCAGCTGTTCGGCGGTCGCGGCCTGGAGCGGCGCGACCGACGACAGTGCGACCGAAGCGGCGTCCCCGCCGCCAGAGACGACAGGTCGAAGCTCGGCCCCGATATGAGCGGCGATGGCGCCGATCGTATGCGGGCCGGACCGGGAAAAGAACCGCGCGTCTCCCGGTCCGGAAACGCCCTGCGCCTGCGCGGAGGACATGACGTTGCTCCCGCTATCCGCTTACTTCTTCTTCGGCGCGGCCTGCGGCGGAACCGGAGCGGCCACCGGCACGGTGTTCGGCGCCGGACCCGGATTCGCCGTGGTCGGATAGGTGCCGCTCTTGGCCAGCACTTCCGGATCCACACCGTCGGCCGGAATGAACACAGACGGCAGGGTCGCGTTGAGCTGCGAGATCACCTGGGCGGTGATGTCGAAATCCGGGAAGTTCAGCGCCACCTGCTCACGGTGCAGAACCAGGTTCATGCCGCGCGAGGCGGAAACCTGCTTGATCACCTGCACCAGTTCGCGCTCGATCTGGCCGATCGCCACCTGGGCGGCTTCCTGGATGATGCGATTGCGGTCGCGGAATTCCTTCTGCGCGGTCTGCGCACGAAGCTGCAGCGCACGGACCTTGGCCTGCGCCTGGGCCTGGCTCAGCCCGCCCTTCACTTGCTCCTGGATCTGCTTCTCGGTGTCGCGCCAGGCAGCCTGTTCCTTCTGCGCATCCTGGCTCAGCTTGTCGCGGCGGGCGCCCAGCACGCTCTCGACCTGCTGGCCGGCCTGCGACTCGTGCATCACTTCCGGCACGGAGATCACGCCGATCACCGGCGACGGCGGTGCTGCGCCCTTGGGCAGCTCGGCCTGGTTCGGCACCGGCGGCAGCGGCAGGACCGGCTGCGCCTGCGGGCCGGGCGTGCCGCCATCGTCCGGCGCCGGGCTGTCGGGAACGATCTGCGCCGGCGCCGGGGCCGGTGCGGCGGCACGCTGCTCGCGCGGCTCCGGCGCACGGCGATGCGCGGGCTCGGCCGCAGGCTGGGCGCTCTTCGGCATGAAGTAGCCGCCCTGCTGGGCATGGGCGACAGTCAGCGACGCGATCGGGCCCTGCGCGAGCAGAAGCCCCGCGACCAGCGCGGCGCGGGAGGAACGGGACATCATCACCTCAGAATTGCGAGCCGAAGCCGAAGCGGAAGACCTGCTGCTTGTCGCTGTTCTGCTTGACCACGGGGATACCCAGATCGACGTTGATCAGGCCGAACGGGCTCTTCCAGGACACGCCGACACCGGTGCCGACGCGCGGACGGAGATTGTTGCCCAGGATCGCCTGTTGCGGATCGAGCTTGGGATTGGTCGGCAGGACACGCGAGCCGGACAGACCGCCGACGTCGACGAAATAGCGTCCGGACAGGCCGAGATCGGGCCCGACCGGCAGCGGGAAGTTGAGCTGCGTGCTCTGCGTGTAGATGAAGCGGCCGCCCAGCGCGTCCTGCGCCGGATGCAGGCTGGTCGCCTTGGAATAGGGACCGACGCCGCCATCGTAGAAGCCGCGCAGATTGTCGCCGCCGAGATAGAAGTTGTCGACGATGCTCTGACGACCGTGATCGTAATCCACAAGGTAGCCGGTGCCGGCCTTGATGGAGATCGACCAGTCATGGTTGCCGGTGAAGTAGTCGAGCGGGATGTAGTACGACCCGTCGATCTTGCCGCGCACGTATTTCGAATTGCCGCCCAGACCCGCCACGTCGACGCCTGTGGTGACCAGGAAGCCGCTATGCGGGGCGACGCGGCTGTCCCGGCGATCATAGGCGATGGTGGTGCCGATCTGCGACAGCAGCGACCAGCCCCGCTCGGCCTGAACGTACAGAGACGCCGCGGTATAGACGCTCGACACCGAACGATCGGTGACGGTGTAGTTCCAGGACTGCGACAGATAACGGTTGAAGGCGTAGCCGATGCGCGCCGTGCCGCCGAGACGGGTCTCGTAGTAGTTCTGGATCGACGAGCTGTTGCCCGTGGTCTGGATGTTGAACAGGTCGATGCCGGCGACCATGTTGCGGCCCAGGAAATACGGGTCGGTGACCGACAGATCGACCTGGTTCTGGTACTGCGCCACCGTGCCGGTCAGGCTGGCGTCGATGCCCGAACCCACGAGGTTGCTCTGACGGATGCCGGCATTGCCCAGCACGCCCGCATCGGTGGAGTAGCCGCCGCCCAGCGTGATCTGGCCGGTGGGCTTCTCGGTGATGCCGGCATTGACGTTGACACGATCGGGCGCGGAGCCCGGCGCCGTATCGACGTTCACCGTGTTGAAGAAGCCCAGATCCTGCAGGCTCTGCTTGGCGCGGCGCTGCTCGCCCGGGGTGAACGGGTCGCCTTCCGCGAAGCCGAACTGCCTGCGGATCACGCGGTCCTGGGTGATGGTGTTGCCGGCCACGTCGATGCGGTCGACATAGACGCGCGAGCCTTCCGACACGTCGAACAGCAGGTCGACGGTGTGGTTGTCGGTGTTGCGCGCGATCTCCGGACGCACCAGGGCGAACGGCGATCCGGTCGCCTGCAGGCGGTTCTGCAGATTGTCGGAAATGCGCTGGATGTCGTCGCCGTCGTACCACTGATGCTCGTAGATCGGGATGTACTGCTTCAGGCTGTCACCGGTCACATGGCGCAGCGACGACTTCACCTCGATATGGCCGATGCGGTAGCGCGGCCCCTCGTTGATGGTGAAGGTGACGTAGAACGACTTGCGGTCCGGCGAGAGCTCGGCGGTAGCGTCGGTGACGCTGAAATCGACGTAGCCGTTGCGCAGATAGAACCGGCGCAGCAGCTCGGCGTCGTATTTCACCCGGTCCGGGTTGTACTCGTCGGACGACGAGAAGAAACGATACCAGGCCGTCTCCTTGGAGCTCACCACCTGAGCCAGACGGCCCTCGCTGAACGCCTTGTTGCCGACGAACGAGATCTTGCGGATCAGCGTCAGCTCGCCCTCGGTGATCTGGAAGATCACGTCGACGCGGTTATGCGACAGGCGGATGATCTGCGGCGTCACCGTGACGTCGTAGCGGCCCTTCTGGGCATAGAGATCGAGAATCTTCTGCCGGTCGCGGCTGGCCATCTCGGGCGTGTAGACCGCCCGCGCGCGCAGCTCGATCTCCTTGCGGATGTCCTCGTCCTTGGCCGCATGGTTCCCCTCGAAGGAGATGCGGTTGACGATCGGGTTCTCCTTCACGACCACCACCAGCGTGTCGCCCTCGCGATGCAGGGTGACGTCGCGGAACAGTCCGGTCGCGTAGAGGGTCTTCAGCGAGCGGTCGAGCTCTTCCTGGCTGAAGGGCTGGCCGGCCTGGACCACGAGATAGGACAGGATCGTGCCCGTCTCGATTCGCTCGTTGCCCTCGACCTTGATCGACTGGATCGTCCCGCCGGCGAGGTCGCGATCCACCGCGGGATGCGCCCGCGCCGCGCGGTTATGCGCCGCGCGCGCCGCAGCATGGGCGGAAGGAGCCTGGGCGCCGCTTTGGGCACCGGCATGGCCGACGGCGGCGAAAGGAAGCAGGCAGGCCGAGGCGAGCAGAGCAGAACGTTTACCGGACAAGACGACCCATCCCCCAGACACGCTCTCCCCGACGGGGGATCGCCGCTCGCTTTGGTGTATCGCGAAACAGTCCCGCGACCGGGAACCGTTTCGGACCACCCGTGATCGCGGAGCTACCCGAATAACAGAGTGCAGCGCAAGCGGCACCGGCCCGCCCCGGAACGAAACCGCCTCCGGAGGGCATGCACATCACCCGACCATGTGCCTCAGCCAGCCGAACAGCCCGAACTGGGTCAGGTCGTTCAGCGTGGCGAACAGGAACACGGTGGCGATCACGGCGAAGCCGGCACGGAAGCCGATTTCCTGCACCCCGCGTGACACCGGGCGGCCGCGTAGCGCCTCGATCGCGTAGAACACCAGCCTGCCGCCATCCAGCACCGGGATCGGCAACAGGTTGACCATGCCGAGATTGATGCTGAGCACGGCCATGAAGCTGACCAGGCTGGTCGCGCCGGCCGCGGCGAACTTGCCCGACATCTGGGCGATGCGCAGCGTGCCGCCGAACTGCGACATCGGTACGTTGCCCGTGACCATCTGCCATAAACCCGACACCCAGCTTTCCATCACCATCCAGGTGTAGCGGGTGGCGAAGACCAGCGCCTCCAGCGGGCCGACGCGCTTTGGCGGCGGCGGCTCGGCGATGATGCCGAGCTGGCCCATCCGCTCCTCGCCCCGCTCCACCGAACCCAGGGTCGCGCGAAGATCGCGCGCGCTGTCGCCGCGTGTGACGTGTAGCTCGACCGTGCGGCCGGGGCTCGCCGCCACCAGACGCTGCAGATTGCCGAAACTGGCGATCGGCGCCCCGTCCACGCTGCGGATCCGGTCGCCGACCACCAGACCCGCCTTGGCGGCCGGACCGCCCGGCAGCACGTCGCCCACCACCGGCGGCAGGGCGGCGATGTCGGCCTGATCCGCCGGACGGCCGCTGGTGGCGAACACGGCGGCGAACAGCAGGATCGCCAGACCGAAATTGAACACCGGCCCGGCGGCGATCACGATCGCCCGGCTCAGAACCGGCTTGTCGTGGAAGGTGCGCCCCGGCAGCCAGGCGGCGCGAACCTCCTGGCTCGCCTCCTCCGGCCCCTCGAACCCGTGCGGCTTGACGTAGCCGCCGATCGGCAGGGCGCAGAGGCGCCATTCGGTGCCGACCCGGTCGCGCCAGCGCAGCAGCGGCTTGCCGAAACCGATGGAGAACACCTCCACATGCACGCCGCGCCAGCGGGCCGCGAGGTAGTGACCGAGCTCGTGAACGAACACCAGCACGCCCAGAACCAGGGCGGCGGAAAGGATTGTCCGGAGCAGATCGGGCATCGAAACGGGCTTCCTTGAACCGCGGCGGCGCAGGGACCAGACGGTCTCCGGCACGCCGGTCCGCACAGGCTACGCTTCCCGCCCCTCCTGTTCCAGGGCGACCATGCGTTTCATCGTCCGGCCGGCACCGCCAGACGGGTATCGTAGCACCATCGGCGGATCTTGCGCGCAGCGACGCCCGCCATCAGCGGATGCGCCGGGTTCAGCAGGATGTTGCGTTCTTCCGGCACGATCACCGACGGTACGCAGAGAACCGGCGATCGCGCGCTGCGCAGCCATGCCGTGCCGAAACCGATGCTGGTGAGGCTGGCCGGCTCCGCATCCCATCCCACCGGCAACGCGGCCGCATCCTGCTCCTCCCGCGCCGCCCAGACCGGGTCGGGAAGCGCGATCTCGACCAGATAGCGGTTCAACGGCAGGGACCCGGCGCCGAGATGGACCACCGTTTCCAGGCAGGCGAGCGCCCGGCTTTCCGACGCGTAGAGCACCGCGACGCCCGGCTCGTTCCAGCGCCCGCCGGTCCGCTCCGCCCCGGCACCGCTCAGATCGTCGGCGGGATAGGTGCGCGCATCGACGGCGATCCGGAACGCGATCCGGCTCACGCGTAGGCGCCGCTGCCGATCCGGGCCAGGGTGGCGGAAACCAGGGATTGCCCCTCGATGGTGTCGAGCAGGTCGCGCGGCCGGCGGTTGCCCAAGGCAGGCAAAGCCTCGCCCAGCCAGCGTTGCAGCCAGAGCCCGGCATCGAACCCGTCCGGCTCGCCCGCCTCCTCCACCATTGCCTGCACCTGCCCCAGCAGCTTGGCCACGCCCAGCACACGTTCGCTGTCGGCGGCGGCCAGACGCTCCCGGCCCTTGATCTTCCGGTTCAGCGTGGCCGGCGCGATATCGAGCGCACGCAGCGCCTCGCCCTGGTTCTCCGACACGTAGCCGATCACGATCTTGGCGTCGGAGGCCAGGATCCCGGCCTTGATCAGGGCGATCCGGTCCACCGCATCGGCGTGGAAGAAGCCGGCATGGGCCGGCATCCGCCGCGAAGAGGCCTGACGAACGCTGTCCAGCATCGAATGAGACATAGCCCTTGCTCCCTTGAGCAAATCATATGCTCATTCGAGCAATCGAAACAAGATCAGGCCGCGCGCACGCCCACCGTCCCGATCTCGCTTTCGGCCACGCGGCGCGCTTCCGCATCCCAATGCAGCACCGCCTCCAGCGTATCCGCGCTCTGCGCGCCGATCCGGACCATCACCGCTTCCACCAGACGGGCGATGCCGAGGAAACCGATGCGCCGGTTCAGGAACGCCTCCACCGCCACCTCGTTGGCCGCCGACAGGATCGCCGACGCCGCCCCGCCCTCGCGCAGCGCCGTGCGCGCCAGACGCAGCGCCGGGAACCGCACCGGATCGGGCGTCTCGAAGGTGAGTTGCGCGACCTGGGCCAGATCGAGGCGCGGGCTGTTGGTGGCGATCCGCTCCGGCCAGGCCAGGGCATGGGCGATCGGGATGCGCATGTCCGGCGCGCCGAGCTGGGCCAGCACCGAGCCGTCGGCATACTGCACCATGCCGTGCACCACCGATTGCGGATGCACCAGAACGTCGATCCGCTCTTCCGGCAACGCGAAGATGCGCGCCGCCTCGATCACCTCGAGGCCCTTGTTGAACATGGAGGCGGAATCGATCGAGATCTTGGCGCCCATGGACCAGACAGGATGGCGCAGAGCCTGCTCCGGCCCGGCGCGCTCCATCTCGTCCAGCGTGCTGGTCCGGAACGGACCGCCCGACGCGGTCAAAACGATCTTCTCCACCTGCGCCGTTTGGCGATCCGCCATGGCCTGGAACACCGCGTTGTGCTCGGAATCCACCGGCAGCAGCGTGGCGCCGGCCTCGGCCACGGCGCGCAGCATCACGTCGCCGGCAGACACCAGAGCTTCCTTGTTGGCCAGGGCGACGGTGCGTCCGCCGCGCACCGATTCCAGCGTCGGCGCCAGCCCGGCCGCACCGGTGATTGCCGCCATGGTCCAGTCCGCCGGCTCCGCAGCCGCCGCGCACACCGCCTGACGGCCGGCGGCAACGCGGATGCCGGTGCCGGCCAGCGCATCGCGCAGCGCGCCGAGCCTGCCCTCGTCGGCAATCACGGCGGTGCTCGCCCGCAGACGCATCGCCTGCTCGGCCAGCAGCGCCACGTTGGCGCCGCCCACCAGAGCCACCACCCGGTAGCGCTCCGGGTCCTGCAGCAACAGGTCCACCGTGCTGGTGCCGATGCTGCCTGTGCTGCCGAGAATGGAAACGCTCTTCATGGCGATAAAGTCCGGATGGGCGTGATCAGAAAGGCCGCGCGGCGTCGCCGGCGATCAGGCCGGCGCCTGCGAGCCAGAACGGCACGCCTGCGGGAGACAGAAACGAAAGCACGGCGGCGACCGGGGCCGCGGCCAGCAGACCGTCGAACCGGTCCAGCACGCCGCCATGGCCCGGGATCAGCCGCCCGGAATCCTTGACGCCGCAGCGCCGCTTGAAGGCGCTCTCGGCCAGATCGCCGGTCTGGGCCACCAGCCCCACCAGCATGCCCGTGAGCGCCCCGGATGCCGCCAGTCCGAACCCGGACACCGGCAGCGGCGACGGCAGGCAGACGGCCAGGATCGCGCCGACCAGACCCGCCGCCAGCAGCCCGCCGACCGCGCCGGAGCGCGTCTTGCCGGGCGAGATCGACGGCGCCAGCTTGGGACCGCCGATCTGACGGCCGACCAGATAGGCGCCGCTGTCGCTGGCGATCACCACCAGCACCACGAACAGCACCGAGAACCACACCCCGCCCCAATCGGCATCGAGCAGACCGGACCAGCCGAGCGCGTGGCCCGCCGCGCCGGGATGCGCGCCGAACGGCAGTAGGCGCAGCCAGAGCAGCGCCAGACCGGCCAGACCGATCGCCAGCGTGCCGGACACCACCGCCGGGCCAAGCACCAGAGGGGCAAGCAGAACCCAGACCGATTGCCGCCAATCGCCCATCACAAGAGCGGCCAGACAGGCGACCGACGGCCACAAGCACAGTACGATCCCCCGGATCGACCGCAGGGGGATGCGCAGAAGCCCGGCCCATTCGATCCCCGCCGCGACCAGCAGCACCAGCAGCAGCAGGGCGAAGAACGGACCGCCGAACCAGATGCAGAACAGGCCGGCCGGCAGCAGGATCGACGCGGACAGCAGCCGCAAACGCAGATCGCGCCAGTCGCGCGGCGGGCGGGCGGCGGTGTCCGTGCGGGGAAGGATCATTCCGAAAACCGCGCGTCAGCCCGGCCGCGCGCCGAAACGGCGTTCGCGGCTGGTGAAGACGGACAGGGCATCGGCGAAATGCTGGCGGTCGAAATCCGGCCACAGCACGTCCTGGAACACCAGCTCGGCATAGGCCGACTGCCACAGCAGGAAGTTGGACAACCGGCATTCGCCGCTGGTGCGGATCACCAGATCGGGATCGGGAATCCCATCGGTGGCCAGGAAACGGGCGAAGCTGTCCTCGTCGATCGCCTCCGGCGACAACCGCCCCTCGCGCACCGCCTCGGCGATGCGCCGCGCCGCCGTGGCGATCTCGGCCCGCGCGCCGTAGGACAGGGCGATCACCAGGGTCAGCCGCGTGTTGTCGCGGGTGAGCCGCTCGGCCGCGTCCAGCTCGGCACGGATCTCCGGCCCGAAGCGCGTGTGCTCGCCGATCACCCGGACGCGCACGCCTTCGCGATGCAGCTCGGCGATCTCGGAACGCAGGTAGTGGCGCAGCAGACCGGTCAGATCGGTCACCTCGTCGGCCGGACGGCGCCAGTTCTCCGAGGAGAAAGCGTAGAGCGTCAGCCAGCGGATGCGCTGCTCCATCGCTGCCTGAATGCAGCGCCGCACCGCCTGCGCCCCGGCCCGGTGCCCGGCCACGCGCGGCAGACGCTTGCGCGCGGCCCAGCGGCCGTTGCCGTCCATGATGATCGCGACATGGGCCGGCTGGCCGCTACCGCCGGAAGCGGCCTCGGCAGGCGCAGGCGACGACGCGGACCGGTCGAGAACCGGTCCGGGCTCTGGCTCCAAACCGGGAAGCGCCTCGGGCAACGGGTTCAGACCTGCTTGATCTCGCGGTCTTTCTCCGCGAGCGACTCGTCGATCCGCTTGACGTAGCCGTCGGTCAGTTTCTGGACCACATCGGACCAGTCCTTCACCTCGTCCTCGCTGATCTCGCCCTTCTTCTCGAAGCCCTTGATCTGGTCCATGCCGTCGCGACGCACGCCGCGCACCGCGATCTTGCTGTTCTCGGCATAGCGGCCGGCGGCCTTGGCCAGCTCGACGCGACGCTCCTGGGTCAGCATCGGGATCGGCACGCGCACGGTCTGGCCGTCCGAACCCGGGTTCAGGCCCAGCCCGGCATCGCGGATGGCGCGCTCCACGGCGCCCACCAACGTGCGATCCCAGACCTGCACGGTCAGCATGCGCGCTTCCGGCACCGCCACCGTGCCGACCTGACCCAGCGGAACCTCTCCGCCATAGGCTTCCACACGCACCGGCTCCAGCAGCGCCGGGCTGGCGCGGCCGGAACGCAGGCCGGCGAAATCGCGGCGCAGCGTTTCGAGCGCGCCGTCCATGCGACGGGTCAGGTCCTCGATCAGGGCGTTCTGGTCGGCCACGATGGGATACTCCTAAGATAAGGAAGGGGTGGGGACGGGTTCAGGCCGGATCGACGATCCGGGTGAAGCGGCCTTCGCCCTGCATGACCTTGGCGAAAGCGCCGGGCATGTGGATGTTGAACACGATGATCGGCAGATTGTTCTCGCGCGCCAGGCTGATCGCCGACGCATCCATGACGTTCAGGTCCTTGGACAGCACGTCCAGATAGCTCAGCTCGTCGAATCGCGTCGCGTCCTTGTCCGTGCGCGGATCGGCAGAATACACACCATCGACCTGGGTGCCCTTGAACAGGGCGGTGCAGTCCATCTCGGCCGCGCGCAGGGCGGCGGCGGTGTCGGTGGTGAAGAACGGGTTGCCGGTGCCGGCGGCGAAGATCACGATCCGCCCCTTCTCCATGTGCCGCACCGCACGGCGGCGGATATAGGGCTCGGCGATGCCCGGCATCTGGATCGCGCTCATCACACGCGTATCCACGTCGAGCGCTTCCAGCGCGTTCTGCATCATCAGCGCGTTGATCACGGTCGCCAGCATGCCGGCATAGTCGCCCTGGGCCCGGTCCATGCCGCGCGCGGCGGCCGCGATGCCGCGGAAGATGTTGCCGCCGCCGATCACCAGACCGACCTCGACGCCCATCCTATGGACGGAAGCGACGTCGGCGGCGATCGCGTTCACCGTCTCGGGGTCGAGCCCGAACGAGCCGGCGCCCATCAGCGCCTCGCCCGACACCTTCAGCAGCACGCGCTGATACAGAGGGGTCCTGGAGTCGGCGCCGGATTCTGCGGACATGGCGGTGATCCATCCTCTGAGGTCGTTGAAGCGGGCCCGTCATAAGCCCCGGCTTCCCGGGGGACAAGCGCGGCGCAAACGACCGCTTCAGAGTCCCAGCGCGCTCAACCCCGGATGATCGTCGGGGCGGCGTCCGGACGGCCAGCGGAACAACCGGTCGGCCTCCGCGATCGCCACGTCGTTGATCGAGGCATGGCGCTCGGCCATCAGCCCGGCCGCGTCGAACAGCCAGTTCTCGTTGCCGTGCGAGCGGAACCAGCGCCCCTCCGCATCGTGCCATTCATACACGAAGCGCACGGCGATCCGGTCCTCGCGAAAGGCCCAGACCTCCTTGATCAGCCGGTAATCCAGCTCGCGCGCCCATTTGCCCTGCAGGAACGACACAATCGCCGGCCGCCCCTGGAGGAACACGTCGCGGTTCCGCCAGCGGCTGTTCTCGGTATAGGCCAGCGCCACCCGCTCCGGATCGCGCCCGTTCCAGGCATCCTCGGCCAGCCGCGCCTTCCGTGCAGCGGTCTCGGCGTCGAAGGGCGGGAATGGCGGTCGCGACATCAGTCCAGATTCTCCAGGCCGATCGCCCGCAGACGCGCGCCCTCCTCATCCCAGCCGGCGCGCTCCTTGACGTTCAGGAACAGGTGGCAGGGCCGCTCCAGCAGGGAGGACAGGCCATGACGCGCCTTCTCGCCGATCTGCCGGATTCGCGAGCCTTTGTCGCCGATCAGGATCGCCTTGTGCCCGGGACGCGACACATAGACCGTGACGTCGATCCGCACCGATCCGTCCGGACGCTCCTGGAAACTCTCGGTCTCCGCCGTGCAGGAATACGGGATCTCCTCATGGGTCTGCAGGAAGATCTGTTCACGCACCAGCTCGGCGGCGAGCAGACGGTCCGGCAGATCGGTGAGATCGTCCTCGGGATACAGGAACGGCCCGGCCGGCAGCGCGAAGGCCAAAGCGTCCAGCAGATCGTCCAGACCGTCGCCCTTGCGGGCGCTGACCATGTAGACGTGCTCGAACGGCACCAGCTCCGCCAGGGTCTTGGTCAGCGGCAGAAGCTGGCCGCGCTCCACGGCGTCGGTCTTGTTCAGCACCAGCCAGGTGCGGCGCTTGCTTTCCCGCAAACGCTCGGCAATCGCGCGCACACCGTCGGTCAGACCCTTCTGGCTGTCCACCAGCAGCAGGGTGATGTCCGCATCCTCGGCGCCGGTCCAGGCGGCGGCGACCATGGCGCGGTCCAGCTTGCGCTTCGGCTTGAAGATGCCGGGCGTGTCCACCAGCAGGATCTGCGCCCGCGTGTCCGCCGCCTCGCGCATCATGATGCCGAGCACGCGGAAGCGCGTGGTCTGCGCCTTGGGGCTGACGATGGAGAGCTTGGCGCCGGTGAGACGGTTCAGAAGCGTCGATTTGCCGGCATTGGGCGCGCCGACGATGGCAACGAAGCCGCAGCGCTGCGTGTCGCGATCGGGGGCGGTGTCGGTATCGCTCATGAGAACTGCCTTAGAAGAGACGCTGCGGCGAGGCTTTCTGCGGCGCGCTTCGCCCCGGCCTCGCCGGTGGCGGAACGGCCGGCCGCTTCCACCCGGATCACGAAATGCGGGGCGTGCGACGGGCCGGTGGCGGATTCAAGCGAATAGACCGGCAAGGCCAGACCGCGCGCCAGAAGCCATTCCTGCAACGCCGTCTTGGCGTCCTTGGGCGGCAGCGCCTGCGCCACCATCACGCCGTCCCAGGCCCGGCGCATGAAGGCGCGGGCCGGATCGAGACCGCCATCCAGATAGATCGCGCCGAGAACGGCCTCGACGCTGTCGGCCAGAACGTTGGCGGCATCGCGGATTCCGGCGCGGTCCTCGTGCGAGGCCACGGACAGGGCCTCGCGGAACCCCAGCTCCACCGCGATCGTCGCCAGCACAGGACGCGATACCAGATGCGCCAGACGCGGACCCAGCGCCCCCTCCTGCTCGCGCGGAAAGCGCTCGATCAGCCACTCCGCCATCAGAAGGCCGAGCACGCGATCGCCGATGAATTCGAGCCGCTCGTAGGAGCCCTGCCCCTTGTTGGCCGGCCGGCGCCCCTTGCGAGCGCCCTGGGACTGCATCTCGTGCGCGGCGGAGCGATGCGTCAGCGCTTCCCGCAGCAGAGCGGGCCGGGCGAAGCGCCAGCCCACCGTGCGTTCGATCCCGGCCAGCGCCGGGTCGATCTCGTCGCGATCGAGTGCCGTTTCGCTCAATGGACCCACTTTCCGATCCGGTCCCAGCGGATCTCGCTCGGCCAGTACCAGAACTCCCAGGCCGGATGACGGGCATCGTAGGAGAAGAAGATGAACATCGCCTTACCGACCAGATTCTGCATCGGGACGTAGCCGAGTTCGTTCATGAAGCGGCTATCGGCACTGTCGTCGCGATCGTCGCCCATGGCAAAGAAATAACCCGGCGGCACCAGATAATCCGGGGTGTGGTTCTGCTCGCCGTCATCGGTCAGGCGCAGGATCTGGTGCACCACCGGCCCGTGCCCGCCGCTGCCCGGCAGGGTCTCGGTATAGAGCCGCCCGGCTAGCTCGCGCCGCTGCTCGTCGATCGCGACGTAATCGCCATCGTCCTTGCGCGGCACCAGCACGTTATTGATGTAGAGCTCGCCGTCCCGCACCTGGATATGGTCGCCCGGCAGGCCGACGATGCGCTTGATGTAGTCGATCGAGGTGTCATGCGTGTAGCGGAACACCGCCACATCGCCCCGGTGCGGCTCGACGTCGGGAATACGGCCCGAGAACAGGTCGGGCGAGAACGGGAACGAGAAGCGCGAATAGCCGTAGGCCGGCTTCCAGACGAACAGGTAGTCGCCCACCTGCAGGGTCGGGATCATGGAGCCGGACGGGATGTTGAACGGTTCCACCAGAAAGGACCGCACCAGCACCGCGATCAGCAGCGCATAGACCACCGTGCGGATGGTCTCGCCGAGGCTGGAGCCCGTCTTCGCCGGCGGCGCGTCTTGCGTGGTGTTCATCCGGCTCGGTCCCGACAGAAGCCGGTTCCGGCAGACGCGGAGCGGCAGACATGGTTCCCCCGTCGCCCCAGGCGGCCGGAAGGTGGCGGATCAAGCCGCCGCGGCCCCTCCCTGTCAAGCAGGACGCGTCCGACCGCCAAGAGAAGCCTTCTTTTTCTGAAGAAAAAGAAGCAAAAAGACTTTATCCGTTTAGCACGAAGTATCGATCCAGCTCATCACCAAACGGACGAAAGTTCTTTGGTTCTTTCTCTCAAGAAAGAACATCTCTTCTGCTGCCTTCCACCACCCCTAAACAGGCACCGCCTGAATGATCACCTGCGCGAACGCATAGGGCGGCTCATCGGTCATGGTCAGCAGCAGAGACGGCGCATGGCCCGGCGGGATCAGCGAATGCAGCCGCACCAGCGCACCGCCGGTCAGCACCATGGTCGGCTGGCCGGTGGGCAGGTTCACCACGCCCAGATCGCTGTGGAACACGCCGTGCGAGAACCCGGTGCCGAGCGCCTTGGCGCAGGCCTCCTTGGCCGCCCAGCGCTTGGCATAGGTCGAGGCCCGGATCGCCTCCGTGCGTCGGTTGGCCTTGGCCCGCTCGATCTCGGTGAAAGAGCGCTGGAGAAAGCGCTCGCCATGGCGCTCGATCGCCCGCTCGATGCGCCTGATGTCGCACAGATCGGTGCCGAGCCCGATGATGGTGGTCACGACGTCGCTTCCCCTCAGGTCCGGGCGCGTTCCACCTGGGTGATGCCGCCGGCCGAGCGCAGCCCGGCGATCACCGAGGACAGATGGCGCAGATCGCGCACCTCCACATCCACCAGGATCTCCATGAAATCGGACTGGCGGTTGATGATCTTGAGGTTGATCACGCTGCCTTCATGGCGCGACGCGGTGTTGGTCAGCGTCGCCAGCACGCTCGGCTCGTTGGTGGCGATCACGCTGATGCGGCCGACATGGGTCTCGTTGTTCCGCCCGCGCGCGATGGCGTCGTAATCCCAGTCGATGTCCAGGAAACGCTCCGGCGTCGCGGCGAAGCTCTCCAGCGTCTGACAGGACGCGGTGTGCACGGTGATGCCCTTGCCGGTGGACACGATCCCGACGATCCGGTCGCCCGGCAGAGGATGGCAGCAACCGGCGAAATGGGTGGCGACGCCTGCGCCGAGGCCCACCAGCGCCATCGACCCGCCACCGCCCGGCATCGGCATCGGCTTGGGCGCGGCGCGCTGCGGCAGGCCCGGCACCATGCGCGGCGCCCCGCGCGACGATTGCCGCAGCTCCGGGTAGATCGCCTGCACGACCTCCTTGGCGCCGAGATTGTTGTTGCCGACGGCGACATAGAGATCGTCGCGGCTGGCCTGCTTCAGCTGCTTCAGCGCCCCGTCGAGCACCTTCTCCGAGCCGTCGACGCCCTCCTGCCGGAACGCCTTGGCCAGCGCCGCACGGCCCGCATCGAGATAGACCTGACGCTGCTGGGCGGCGACATGACGGCGGATTCGCGCGCGCGCCTTGCCGGTGACGACGAAGCGTTCCCAGGCCGGCGACGGCGTGCCGCCGCGCGCGGTCATGATCTCGACCTGATCGCCGTTCTGCAGCTCGTGGCGCAGCGGCAGCAGACGCCCGTTCACCTTGGCGCCGACGCAGCCATCGCCGATCTGGCTGTGCACCGCGTAGGCGAAATCCACCGGGGTGGCGCCGCGCGGCAGCGGGATCAGCTGCCCCTTCGGCGTGAAACAGAACACCTGGTCCTGGTAGAGTTCGAGCTTGGTGTTCTCCAGGAACTCGTCCGGCGCCTGGGAATTCTCCAGGATCTCCAGCAGGTCCTGCACCCAGCGCAGCTTGCGCGGCGGCGCCGGGGTGTCGTCGCCCTCGCCCAGCCCCTTGTAGGACCAGTGCGCGGCAACGCCGTTCTCGGCCACGTCATGCATCTCCGGCGTGCGGATCTGCACCTCGATCTTCTGGTTGCGCGGATGGCGCAGCGTCACCCCGGTATGCAGGCTCTGGTAGCCGTTGGCCTTGGGTGTGGAGATGTAGTCCTTGAAGCGCCCGGCGATCACCGGATAGGCGGCATGCACGGCGCCCAGCGCGATGTAGCAGGCCTCCCGTGTGGGGACCATGACGCGAAACGCCATGATGTCGGACAACTGCTCGAAGGCGACGTTGCGCTTCTGCATCTTCTCCCAGATGGAGAAGGGCGATTTCTCGCGTCCGGTGACCTCCGCGCCCGGCACGCCGGCTTCCGCGCAAAGCCGGGTCAGCTCGACCCGGACCTCCTCGATCACATCCGCCCCCTGCCCGCGCAGATAGTTCAGGCGGGCGCGGATGGAGGCGTTATGCTCGGGCTCCAGCTCGGCGAAGCTGAGATTCTGGAGTTCGGTCTTGACCTTGTCCATGCCGATGCGCCCGGCCAGCGGCGCATAGATGTCCATGGTCTCGGCGGCGATCCGCTGCCGCCGGTGCTGCGCCTGCACGTAATGCAGCGTGCGCATGTTGTGCAGACGGTCGCACAGCTTCACCACCAGCACGCGGATGTCGCGGCTCATCGCCAGCACCAGCTTGCGGAAATTCTCCGCCTGCTTGGTGCGGTCCGATTGCAGCTCGAGACGAGTGAGCTTGGTGACGCCGTCCACCAGGGAGGCGACGGTCGGGCCGAACTGGTCGCTGAGCTGCGCCAGCGTCAGCCCGGTATCCTCCACCGTGTCGTGCAGAAGCCCGGTGCAGATGCTGGCGACGTCGAGCCGGAACCCGGCCAGCATGCCGGCGACGGCGAGCGGATGGGTGATGTAGGGGTCGCCATTGTCGCGCGCCTGGTTGGCGTGCGCGGCCTTCGCCACCTCGAACGCGCGTTCGACGATGGCGGTATCGGCGTTCGGATCGTACGCCTTGATCCGCCGGATCAGCCCGGCGCAGGAGATCGCACTGGAAGCGGCGGCATCGGGCCGGCTGGTCTTTTCCGCAGCCAGCGCCACGGGACCATTGACCGGACCATCCGGCGCGAGAACGGGCGCCGGAAAACCGGGCGTGACGGAAAAGCGGTCAGCGCCCGGCCACATTCCGGGGCCTTACCGGCGTGCGCGGCCGCCGAGTTCCGCTTCGATCGCGGCCTCGAGCTCCTCGGGCGACAGCTCGGTGCCCATGTTGCCGGCTTCTTCCTCGGCGGACACGTCCTGGAGACCGAAGATGTTCTGGTCGGTCGGGATGAGGTCGAGAACCTCCTCGTCCGCCGGCTCCGGCTCCGGCGCACGCGCCAGCGACTTCACCAGATCCTGCTGCAGGCGGGTCAGCTCGACGGTCTCGTCGGCGATCTCGCGCAAAGCCACGACCGGGTTCTTGTCGTTGTCGCGGTCGACGGTCAGCTCCTCGCCGCGGCTGAGGTTGCGCGCCCGCTGGGCTGCGAGCAGCACGAGCTCGAAGCGATTGGGGACTTTTTCAACGCAATCCTCGACGGTGACGCGCGCCATGCGGCCGACCTCCGTAAAAACAAGTCAGGGGAACCACGACGTATAGCCGCTCGACCACCGAGCGGCAAGCGGAAGCGGCTTTCCGGGCGCAAAGGCTCCGTTCCAGCCGCTCCCCGCCCTCACACGGCGTCGGGAAACGCGCCGATCGGCAGCAGCAGATTGCGCCGCCCTTCGGCATCCGGCTCCGGCAGACGGCCGGCCCGGATATTCACCTGCAAGGCCAGCAGCATCAGCTCCGGCAGAGGCAGGGTCGCGTCGCGCTCGCGCCGCATCCGCACATAGGCACCCTCGTCCATCCGCACATGCGGGTGTTCGGCGCGCATCTCCGCCACCGTGCTCTCCGAACGCACCACCCTGCCCTGCGGCCGGTAATCGTGCCCCACGAACAGCCGTGTCTCGTCCGGCTGGCGCATGATCTCGCCGATCGAGCGCCACAGGGTCGCGGGATCGCCGCCGGGGAAATCCGCCCGCGCGGAGCCGCTATCAGGCATGAACAGCGTGTCGTGGATGAACGCCGCATCGCCGAACACGGGCGTGATCGAACACAGCGTATGGCCCGGCGAGAACAGGATCCGCCCGGCGATCCCGCCCAGCTCCAGCGTGTCGCCCGGCTGCAGGAGCCGATCCCATTGCGAGCCGTCGGTGTGGAAGCCTTCGGCCAAGCCGTAGATGCCCTTCCACAGCCTCTGCACGCCGGTCACCTCGGTGCCGATCGCGACCGGGGCGCCGGTGCGGTCGCGCAGATAGCCGGCGGCCGAGAGATGGTCGGCATGCGGATGCGTATCGACGATCCACTGCACCCGCAGACCTTCCCGCGCCACATGCGCCAGAATGGCGTCGGCGGACCGCGTCGTGATCTTGCCGGAGCGGCGATCCAGCTCCAGCACCGGGTCGATGATCGCGCAGGCGCCGGTGCCGGGATCGGCCACGACGTATTGCGCGCTGCCGGTCGGCTCGTCGTGGAACATCGCCACGGCGGGGCGCGCGGTCGTGGCGCTCATCGTGCGTCCTCGAACGAGCGCGGCTTGTGGCGGATGTCGATCTCGCTGCCGCGCAGCATCTGCCCCCAATAGAGATACGGCAGGAAACGCGTCTTCAGCAGCCAGTTGCCCTTGCGCGGCACACGGGGATCGAGCGGGAAGCTCGGCTCCACCTTGCCGCCATAGGTGAACTCGGCCAGCAGGACCTTGCCGTATTCGGTGGTCAGCGGGCAGGAGCCGTAGCCGTCATAGGTCGCGGTCGCGGTGCCGCCGGTCAGCTGCGCCACCACGCGCCGCACCACCACGGGTGCCTGCAGGCGCACGGCCGCCGCCGTCTTGGCGTTGCTGGTGCCGGCCGCATCGCCGAGCGAGAAGATGTTGGCATACTTGGTGTGCTGCAATGTCGCAGGATCGACCGACACCCAGCCGGCCTCGTTGGCGAGCGGAGAATGGCGGATCACGTCCGGCGCACCCTGCGGCGGGGTGACGTGCAGCAGGGAGAACGGCTTCACCAGCTCCGAGGTGCTGCCATCCGCGCCCATCACCGCGAAGATCGCCTTCTTCGCCGGGCCGTCCACCGCCTTCAGCGTGTGGCGGTAGTTCAGGCGGATGCCGTAGCTCTGCGCCGTGTCGAGCAGCGCCGGCACGAAGAACGGCACGCCGAAGATCGCATCGCCGGTCAGCATGAAATCGATGCCGACATCATGCAGACGGCCCTTCTTCCGCAGATGATCGGCGCACAGATACATGATCTTCTGCGGCGCGCCGGCGCATTTGATCGGCATGGCCGGCTGGGTGAACACGGCGTCGCCACCCTCCAGCGCCTGGATGCAGCGCCAAGTGTATTCGGCATGATCGGCCGAATAGTTGCTGCACACGTTGTTCTGGCCGAGCGCGTCGGTCAGCCCCTCGATCGCCCCCCAGTTCAGTTGCAGGCCGGGGCAGACGACCAGCGCGCGATAGCCGACATGCATGCCGTTCGGCAACACAACACGGTCCCGCTCCGGCTCGAAGGCTGACACCGCCGCCCTGATCCAGCACACGCCGGGCGGGATCAGCGACGCCTCCGCGCGCTCGGTCTGCTTCATGGTGAACACGCCGGCACCGACCAGCGTCCAGCCGGGTTGGTAGAAATGCCGATCGGACGGCTCGATGATCGCCACGGACAGCGAGCGCCCGCCCCGGGAATGCTTGCGCAGGCCCGCCGCGACGGTGATACCCGCAGCGCCGCCGCCCACGATCACCACGTCGAACGCGCCGAGCCGGCCGTCCTCACCGGGAACCAATGCGTTCTCTGCCGACACGCCACGCGTCATCGCGATCTTCCCCATCCGATATCGAAGCGCCGGACGATAAAAGCGCCGGCATCCAGCGTTCAAGCGCCGTTTTCCTGCTTACATTAATTCTGCAATCGAATGGCCAGCACGCCTCGCCGCCCGAAACGCCTTCGCCTGGCGGGCTTCCTTCCCGGCGACCCACCAGGGGTTGGGACGCCAACGCCAGAGCCAACGAACCGCGAGTCCGGCCGCCCCCATGCCCGGCTACACATGCTCCGCCGGCAACGACGCGATCAACGCCTCCACCCCCAGCCCGCTGCGCGGATCGACCCAGTCCGGCGCCACATCCCGCAGCGGCAGCAGCACGAAGCCGCGCTCGGTCGCACGCGGATGCGGCAGGATTGGGTCCGGCGCGTCGCGCACGGTCGCCCCCATCGCCACGATGTCCAGATCGAGCGTCCGCGCCGCATTGGCGACGCTGCGTTTCCGCCCGAAGCGCCGTTCGATCTCCTGCAACGCCCCCAGCAACGCCTCGGGCGCGATCTCGCCGTCGAGGCGGACCACGCCGTTGCAGTAGTTCGGCTGGTCGGAACGCGGCACGGGCTCGGTCTCGTACCAGGGCGAGACCCGTTCGAGCACCAGCCCCGGCACCCCCCGCAGCGCCTCCACCGCAGCGTTGCAGACGGCGGTCGGCGTTTCGAGACCGCGCGCGGGATCGGGCAGGTTGGAACCGATCGCGACCAGGATCATCATGGTTCGACATCCTTCCGGGGGGCGCGACACATCCACGCCGGTGCTAGGCTCGGCCCCCATGCTTGCAGCATCTCATATCCTCCTGCTCCTGTTCGTGACCACTCTCTGCGGTCCGCTGGCCCGCGTGGTGCGAATCCCCATGCCGCTCCTGCAGATCGCGATGGGCGCCGGCGCCTGTCTGCTGGGCATGCACACGCGCATCGAACCCGACGTGTTCATGCTGCTGTTCATCCCGCCACTGTTGTTCGCCGACGCCTTCCTGATGCCGCTGCGCGAACTGCGCGAGCTGCATGGCGTGATCCTGGGTCTCGCAATCGGGCTCGTGCTGTTCGCAACGGTGCTCGGCGGGCTGTTCATTCATCTGCTGATCCCGCCGCTGCCGCTCGCAGCCTGCTTCGCGCTGGCCGCCGTGCTGTCGCCGACGGATGCGGTGGCCGTCTCCGGCATGCTGGAAGGCCGCAGCGCGCCGCGACGCCTGATGCACGTGCTGGCCGGTGAGGCCCTGCTGAACGACGCCTCCGGCCTGGTGTGTTTCCGCTTCGCCGCAGTGGCCGCGATGTCCGGCTCGTTCTCGCTGCTCAACGCCACCGGCACCTTCCTGCTGGTCTCGCTCGGCGGGGTCGCGGTGGGGATCGTCGGCGCCCTCGCTTTGGCCCTGGTGCAGCGGGGGCTGATGCGCAGCGGCTTCGATCACGCCCCCACCTTCTTCGGCGCCAACGCCCTGCTGCCCTTCGCGGTCTATCTGGCCGCCGAACATCTCGGCGGGTCCGGCATCCTGGCGGCGGTGGCCGCCGGCCTCACCATCCGCCGCAGCGGCACGTTCACGCTGATGGGCACGCAAACGCGTCTCGGCTCCTCCGCGATCTGGAACACCCTCACCTTCCTGCTCAACGGCATGGTGTTCGTGATCCTGGGCCTCCAGCTCCCCGGCATCGTCCAGGACGGCGTCGCCCTGATGCGACGGGTCGAGGTGCCTCTCTGGCGTCTGCCGGTCGCCATCCTCGAGATCACCGTCGCCCTGATCGTGCTGCGACTCGTCTGGCTGGCCGGCACCGTGCTGGTGCGATCGCTCCTGCGCCGCGGCGCCAAAAAGGAGGACAGCTCCCCGCGCGCCACGCCGCGCCTGTTGCTGGCGACCGCCTTCGCCGGCGTGCGCGGCGCCATCACGCTGGCCGCCGTTCTGTCGCTGGAAGACAATTTCCCGGCACGCAACCTGCTGATCACGCTGGCGGCCGGCGTGATCCTGTGCTCGCTGCTGCTGGCTGCAACCACGCTGCCGTTCCTGCTGGCCGGCGCCACCACGGGCGCGATCGACCCGCACGAGCAGGAGATCGACCACGCCCGCGTGGCCATGGCCGACACGGCGGTGACGCTGCTGGAAGAAGAGATCGAGGAGGCCGACGAAGACCGGCACGAGACGCTGCGGGCCCTGCTCGACGAGGCGCGCGCCAAGCGCGAGCGGCTCCAGCTCGCGGCGGAGGACGCGCCGGAAGAGGAACGCGAGCGCCAGCTCACCACCTTCCGTCGACAGCGCCAGGAAGCGGCGGTCCGCCTCAGGATGCTCCGTGCCGAACGTCAGCGCCTCTCCGAACTCAACCGCAGCGGCGAGATCGACGACGACACCGAACGCCTGCTGATGCGCGAACTCGACCATCAGGAGGAAGTCATCCTGGCGACAGCCCGCGCTCTGCCGCGCACCCTGCCGCGCGACCATGCGGACCACCCGGAATTCGACGCCTACGAGACCGCAGCGCACGGCTGAACGCATCGTCCGACCGGACGGAACCGTTCTGCGGACAAAGCGTCGGATCCGTTCCGCAAGGACCGGACGCCGCTCTGGCGTCCTGAGAGCGGCCAGGGCATCACCGTCGCCATGACCACCACCCTGCACGACGCGGCCGAGCCGCCACGCGACTGCCCGCTCTGCCCACGTCTCGTCGCGTATCGCGAGGACAACCAGGCCACGCATCCGGACTGGTGGAACGGCCCCGTGCCGAGCTGGGGCGACCGCAACGGCCGCCTGCTCGTGGTCGGCCTGGCCCCCGGCGTGCGCGGCGCCAACCGGACCGGACGCCCGTTCACCGGCGACTATGCCGGCACGCTGCTTTACGAGACCCTGGAGAAATTCGGCTTCGCCACCGGCCGCTACGGCGCCGACCCGGCCGACGGGCTGGCCCTGCGCGATTGCCGCATCGTCAACGCGGTGCGCTGCGTGCCGCCGGCCAACTTGCCGACGCCGCTCGAGATCCGCACCTGCAATCCATTCCTGAAGGCCGAGATCGCCTCGGTGACCGGCGCGCAGGCCGTGCTGGCCTTGGGCGTGGTGGCGCACAACGCGGTGCTGCGCGCGAACGGCCTGCCGATGAGCCGGCACAAGTTCAAGCACGGACAGGTGGTGACCCTGCCGAACGGCGTGCTCCTCGCCGACAGCTATCATGTGTCCCGCTACAACACGAACACCGGCGTGCTGACCACGGCGATGTTCGAAGCCGTGGTCTCGGGACTGAGAAAGCGGCTAGACGACATCACCCGGTGATTCTGGCGAAAAGCGGTCTGTTTTCCGTCCAGGTCACCGCGTCGCGGCAACATCCGCTACCGGTGACCTCGGCACGCCCTAGTCCGGAATCTCGTCGATCGACGCAGGCTCGATCGGAATCGCCCGGTTGTAGGCCTGACGATACGCCGCCAGCGCGCCATAGGCCCGCAGACGCGCCCGCATCAAAGAGCCCAGCGGACGATGCACCGCCAACGAATGCGCCGGACGGAAGCCGATGCGCTGCTCCACGAACGCCACACGCTCGGGCGACATGGCCGCCTGCTGCGGCAGGACCAGCGTGGCGACGGTCACGTAGGGGCTCTGCTTCTCCGGCCATTCCACCGAGGCGTCCTCGATCGGCATGGTGTCGACGTTGGTGCAGAGCTGCGCACGCAGCTCGAACACCGCGTCGTTGCGCTCGAAATACGTCACCGTCGCGTGGCGAAACACGTTAGAGTCGAAATTCGTGTCCAGCTTCTCGCCGGCCAGCTCGATCTGCTCCGGCGTTACCGGAAACCAGGCCAGCTTGGCGACATGATCGCCGAACCGCATCGGCACCTGGCTATGATAGCTCTCTGCCAGCGGATGCAGCGGCGGATGGCCGAAAAAATCCAGCATCGGCACGTCATGGCCAGTCACGGCCTTCACTGTCGCGTTGATCGCGCGCGCCGAGTTGGACACCACCTCCTTCAGCCGCGAATTGCCGCCGGCATGGGATTCGATCCGCCGGATGCTCTTCAGAAACGCCGCCGCATCGGCATCGGGAAACACGGGCCCCGTCGCGAACACGAAATCCTGCGTGTCGGCCTCGTGACCGGGAAGCTTCTCACCCGCGACGCCGAAGATCTTCACCGACATGCCGCGATGGGTCGAGATCCGGTCCGACAGATGTTCGCCCGGCCCCTGCGCGAACCGCACCAGCGCCGGATAGGGGCCGGGCCGCGCGAACAATCCCTGCCGCAACGCCGGCGGCAGCCCTTCCGGCACCACCAGCGTCCCCTTCACGATCCCCGACGGCTTGGCATGCGACGCACGCACGGCCAGACCGCGACGGGTCTGCGCGACCTTGTCCGTTTCCGACCGCATCGCCTCGACGATGCCCTCGATCACCGCCCTCTCGTCCGGAGCCGGCTGCTCCAGACCGTCATGGTAGCGAACGAAGATCGTTTCGGGCGTGTCGTTCATCGTGAAGCTGCTCCGAGGCGGCCCCGACGCACGAAACGCCCGGCCGTGTTCCGTAAAGCGGACGGCGGCCTTTCGTTCCGCCGCCCTGGATCGCCCGGGACGGTCCGTCAGCCTCGGGCGCGCATCAACCGCGCCTTGTCGCGCTGCCAGTCGCGTTCGGCGATGGCGTGGCGCTTGTCGGCATTCTTGCGCCCCTCGCCGAGACCGATCGTCACCTTGGCCACGCCGCGATCGTTGAAATGAATGTCGAGCGGCACCAGCGTGTAGCCGCTCTTCTTGACCTCGCCGAGCAACTTGTCGATCTGCTTGTTGTGCAGCAACAGCTTGCGCGGCGCGCGCGGTTCGAAACGCGACAGAACCCCGCCCTGGTATTCGGGAATGTAGACGTTGAACAGCCAGATCTCGCCTTCACGCTCGCCGGCATAGGCTTCGGTGATCGTCGCACGGCCGAGGCGCAAGCTCTTCACCTCCGGCCCCTTCAGCACGATGCCCGCTTCCACCGTTTCCTTGATGGAATAATCGAACCTGCCCTTGCGATTCTGCGCGGCGATGCCGTGCGAGATCATCGCGCTCTTCTTCTTGTCCTTCGCCATGATGCGTCAGCCGAGCAGGCCGGTCTCCAGCAGGGCATTGCGGACGGTCTCCTTCGTACTCTCCTTGAGCGGCGCCAGCGGCAACCGGCAATGCGCGCCGGACCGACCCAGCAGGCTCAGCGCATATTTCACGGGCGCCGGATTGCTTTCCACGAACAACGCATCGTGCAGCGGCAACAAACGCTGCTGGATCGCCATCGCGGTCGCCGCATCGCCGGACAGCCACGCGTTCTGCATCTGCGCGCACAAGGCGGGCGCCACGTTGGCGGTGACGCTGATGCACCCCACGCCGCCCGCGGCATTGAACGAGATCGCCGTGCCGTCCTCGCCGGAGAGCTGGCAAAAATCGTCGCCGATCGCCCGGCGCGTCTGCAACGGACGCAGCAGGTTGGCGGTGGAATCCTTCACGCCGACGATGTTGGGGTGCTTCGCCAGCGCCGCCATGGTCTCGACGCTCATCTCGATCACCGAGCGACCGGGAATGTTGTAGATCACGATGGGAATCGCCACCGCATCCGCGATCGCGGAGTAATGGCGGAACAACCCGTCCTGGGTCGGCTTGTTGTAGTACGGCGTCACCACCAGGGCGGCATTCGCACCGGCTTCCTTGGCATGGCGCGTGGTCTCGATCGCCTCGGCGGTGCTGTTGGACCCGGTGCCCGCGATCACGGGCACGCGGCCGTTGGCGACACGCACGGTGATGTCGATCAGGCGGCGATGCTCGGCATGCGTCAGGGTCGGGCTTTCGCCCGTCGTGCCCACCGGCACCAGCCCGGCCGTGCCGCTTTCGATCTGCCAATCGATCAACGCCTCGAAGGCGGTTTCGTCGAGGGCGCCATCCTCCTGCATCGGGGTGGCGAGGGCGACGATGGAGCCCTTGAACATGATCTTCTCCACTGGGGCGGACCACGCCTGCCCCTCTCAGCGACCGACTACCTAGCCGAACTGTCCCGCCAGCGCCAAGCGAGGCCGCCCCGCGCGGGACGAGGCCTCTTGTGGTGCGGACGGGTTGCCGGGATGCTGCGTCCGCTCATGACCCGCCCGCGCGCAGCTTCCCCTTCCCCGAACGGTTCCCCGCGCGCCCGGTTGCGCCCGCCGCGCCGCTGGCCAGCCCTGGGCGCGCCCTTCGCACTGGGTGCGGCCCTGCTGTTTCAGAGCGGCTGCACGCCGCAGCCGAACGCCGTGCAACCCGCCACCATGAGCGACGCCGCCGCCATACCCGCCGCACGGCCGGGGGTCGCCAACGACGCGTTGGCCGCAGACCTCGTGCTGTATCTCCGCCTGCTGGAGCCCAATGGCGGCACGGCCGACGAGCTCGCCGCCTTCCTCGCCGCCCATCCGGACTGGCCCAACCGGTCCGTCCTGAACCGCCGCTTCGACGCCGCGCTGGCGACCGAAACCGATCCCGCCGTGCTGGCGCGCCTGTGCCCCAAAGCGCCGCTCGCCAGCGCCGCCGTGCTCGCACGCTGCACCGATCCCGCCTACGCAGCAGCGGCGCGACGCGCCTGGGTGTCGGGAATCGACGGCGCCGAGAACGAGCGCATCTTCCTGTCCGTCTGGGCCAGCGTGCTGACCCCAGCCGACCAGTTCGACCGCTTCAAGCGCCAGGAAACCGCCGGCAGCCTGGACGCCGCCGCACGCACCGCGCTCAAACTGCCCGCCACAGAGCGCGCTCTGGCCGATGCCGAGATCGCGCTGCGTCGCAACGATCCGGCCGCGGCACAGACCGCTGCCGCCCTGTCGCCGGACCAGCAGGCCGACCCGGAGCTGGTGCTCGATCTGGCGCGCTGGCTGCGCAAGAACGACCGCCTCGACGAGGCGCTGGCGCTCTGGCGCGGTCGCGGTGCCGCGGCCGAGTCCGCTGCCCTGTCCGGCCTGAAAGCCAGTCTCTGGAACGAGCGCGACGCCCTGGCCCGCGCGCTGCTCGACGCAGGCCGCGACGCGGACGCGCTGGCGGTGGCGACCGACCCCACCGATCTTCCCGCCGCGTCGCGCGCCGATGCCGATTTCCTGTCCGGCTGGATCAGCCTGCGCCGGCTGCACGATCCGGCACAGGCGCAGCCCCGCTTCGAGGCCCTGGCCCGCAGCGACTCGGTGATCACCCGGACACGCGGCTTCTACTGGGCCGGCCGCGCCCGCGCCGCGCAGAACGATGCCGAAGGCGCCGCCGCCTGGTTCTCGCGCGCCGCCGCCTACCCGACGACCTTCTACGGCCAGTTGTCGATCGCCCGGCTCGACCCGGCCGATCCGCAGACCCTGGTCGATCCGAGCCTGAACATCCCCCTGCTGCGCCCGGCCATCGCCTCCCTGCACGGTCCCGCCTGGAGCAGCGCCGACGCGGTCCGCTTCGCAGGCACGGATTTCGCCCGCGCCGCGGAACTGCTGGTGTCGTGGAACGACCCGCGCCACGCCCGCGCCTTCCTGCTCGCGCTGGACCAGGCCAGCCGCACCGATGCCGAGCACGCGATGGGAGCCGCTCTCGCCAACCGGCTCGGCCTGCCGGAAGTCGCGGTGGCGATCGCCCGCAGCGCCGGACGCCACGGGCTGGTGCTGCCCGGCTCCGGCTGGCCGCGCCCGTTCGAGCCGCCGGCGAACGGCCCGGTTCCGGCCGCCCTGGTGCTCGCGGTGATGCGCCAGGAAAGCTCGTTCGATCCCGGCATCGTCAGCCCGGCCGGCGCGGACGGGCTGATGCAGATCACCCCCGGTTCCGCCAGGGATATCGCCCGCGGCCTGGGACGGCCCGAACTCGCGGAACGGTCCGGCCTGTTCGATCCCGCCACCAACATGACGCTCGGCAGCGCCTTTCTCGGCACGCTGCTGACACGGTTCGGCGGCGTCGAACCCTACGCGCTGTCCGGCTACAATGCCGGGCCGCGTCGCGCCGAACGCTGGATCGCCCAGTACGGCGACCCGGTGCACGGCACGCCCCCCGCCGCGACCGGCCCGGAAAACGACACACAATCCCGCCTGCTGGACTGGATCGAAACCATCCCGTTCGGGGAAACCCGCAACTACGTCCAGCGGGTGATGGAAAACCAGGGCGTCTATAACGAGCCGGCCCGATGAACCGCCCCGGTGGCTGGGCCCGGCTCGTCGCCAGCGCAGGCGGCAGCGGCTTCGCCCCGCGCGCGCCCGGCACGGTCGGCACCCTGGCGGCGCTTCCATTCGGATGGGCGCTGCTGCATTGGCCGCTCTCCCTGCTGCTGGCGATCGTCGTCGTCTGCCCGCTCGGCATCTTGGCGACGCAGCGCGCCGGCGGCGGCGAGGATCATGGCTGGATCGTGATCGACGAGGTGGCCGGCATGTGGATCACCCTGCTCGGCCTGCTGCCCGTGTTCCGCCTCCCCGCCCTGTCCGGCACCACCCTGCTGGTCTGGTCGGCGATCGCCTTCGCCCTGTTCCGCCTGCTCGACATCACCAAACCCGGCCCGATCGGCCGCATCGACCGTCGTCACGATTCGATCGGGGTGATGGGCGACGACATGCTGGCGGGGCTGGTCGGCGCCGTGCTTCTGTTGGCGCTTCGTTGGGCCGCCACCTGGATACGCTGATGGACGATTCCCTGCTGCGCCGATCCGCCGCGACGCTCGCCGCCCTGCAGAAGGCGGGGCTGACCGTTGCCACGGCCGAAAGCTGCACCGGCGGCCTCGTCGGCGCGGCACTGACTCACCACGCCGGCAGCTCCAGCGCGATGCTGGGCGGCGCCGTGACCTATTCCAATGCCGCCAAGCACCGCGTGCTGGGCGTGCCGGACGCCGTGCTCGCCCGTGTCGGCGCGGTGAGCGCCGAGGTGGCCGAGGCGATGGCCACCGGAGCGCTGAACCTGTTCGGCGCGGAGATCGCCGTATCCATCACCGGCATCGCCGGTCCCGGCGGCGGCACGCCGGACAAGCCGGTCGGCACCGTCTGGCTCGGCCTAGCCCGTCGCGGCCGTCCGGTCGAAACGCGGCGTCTTTCGCTCCAGGGAGACCGCACGGCGATCCGGCTCCACGCCGCCGAGACCGCGCTGTCGATGATCGAGACCGCCGCCCTGCCCGGCTGACCCACTCCCCGGCTGACCCACTCCCCAGCTGACCGGCGCGAACCGTCCCGGATCAGGACGCGCCGCTCTCCTTCCGGTGACGGCCATGGCTCCTGTTGTAGGCGTGGATCTGATCGACGCTGACCCAGCCCTTGTGGTCGGTATCGATCTCGTCGAAGTGGCGCACGACACGGGTCCAGTCGCCCTGCAGCGCCTGCTCGCGGGTCAGATGTCCGTCATGGGTCGTGTTGGCGGCGGCGAAATGCGCCTCCACGCTGCCGGATCGGCGCACCGGCACGACGGCATCGTCCGACGGATGCGTCGCGCCCGCGATCAGCGCGGCCCCCGAGACGGAGGCGGCGCGAGACGGCTCGCCCTGGATCAACCCGCACAGGCCGGCCAGAACGCCGCAGGTGAGAACGGCACTGAGATTGAGAACGGTACGCATAAGGCGGGTCGCTTTCCTGGCGAAATGCGCCTGCATGCCGGCGCTTGTGGGCAACCGGGACGGCTCGGCCCCGGCTGATCCATCTCATCACCGTTTGTTTACTGCAACCTTAACCACGCACCCGAAACCGGTTCACTTCTGAAATAAACCGCGTTCCGCTATCCGCGCGTTCAATGTACCGAACCCGAGACCAAGACCGCTCCACAGAATGAGCTGGAGCCCCAGCGAGTCGAGCCGGAACCGCCACAACAGATCCGCCGGAAAGCCGGGCGGCACTTCGTTCACGCCAGGCAGCAGCACGCACAATGCCACGACACACACCACGTAGAATCCGGCCGCAACCGACGACGCGAACCAGTCGCCGCGCTGAGGCAGCAGATGCCGGCGGATCGCCGCCGCCCCCACCATCGCCGCCACCGACAGGCCGAGCATCACCGCGAACAACAGGGTCCGGCTGCCGATCGTGTCCGGCGCACCGACCGAGGGCGGGTTGGCGGGATATTTCAATGCCGGAACCAGCGCCACGGACACGAAACCGGCCATGGCGAGAAGCAGGGACAGAACGCGCTGGTCCCGGATCGCCACCCGTCCGTTCGCAAACGCGAACACAAGGGCGAACAGGCCGCCGAACGCGGTCGAATACACCATCACGCCGGTCAGAAGCCCCCAGCTCCGCTGCATCGGACGGCTGACGATCTCCGGCTCCGGCGCATCATGGATGCCGCGCGCCAGATCGGCCTTGGCCTGGGCCGCGTCGATCGCCGTCTCGATGGCGATCGCCCGGTCCACCTGCGGTTCGCCGACGCCGCGCGCGAAGCCGAACACCAGCAGCCCGGCCAGGAACCCGACCAGCATGCCGCGGACGAGAAGGATGTGCACCACCGCTCCGCCCCCGGATCAGTGGCAGGGAAACCCGAGCAGATGCCGGCTGTCATGCACCCATTCATGCACCGCCATGCCGGGGATCAGGGCGGTGGCGCCTTCCTCGGCGCCGACGAAATAGATCGCCAGCAAAAGCAAGGCCCCGAACAGGCTCCAGGGCAGCAGCGCGCTGACGGGAATGGTCGGTATGGCGGCGGGACGGACGGAAACGGTTTCGGACATCGCAATGCACTCCTCGGGATACGGCGTCCCATCGGGTTTCATCGCGTCGCGGCAGGTCTGACTTGCACCCTCGACCGGCCGGAAGGCGGGTCTCGGCGTGGTTCACAGTGGCGCGACCGTCCGGAGTTTCACCGGGTTCCAGCAGCGCGGCGCATGCGAAGCTGGACCGCCCCGGCCCGCGTCGTCAATGCGCATCTTGTCATGGTGCAGACATGAAAAAGGCCGGAAGCGGTTTCCCGCTCCCGGCCCGATCACACCGCCCGAAGGCGATAGGTCTTACTGACCGCCCGGCGCATTCGACGGGGTCATGGTGCCGGTGGAGCCCGAAGCCGGGGCGGCCGGAGCCGGCGCGGCGGGAGCGGCCGGGGCGGTCGCGTCGGCAGCCGGAGCGGCGCCACCGCGAGCGGCGTCGAGGCTCTTCGCGTTCAGCTCTTCGGTCGACGGCGCGCCGGCCGGCTTCATCTTGGTGTGCGGGCCCATCTTGCCGGCCGCCTTGCCGTGATGCGCATGGTGATGCACCGGCTTGTCGGCGGCGAAGGCCGGAACGGCGGCCGCCATCGCGATCGCACAGATGGAAGCGCTCAGGATCTTCTTCATACCAGTTCCTTTTTCTGCCGCGATCGACAGAGTTTTGGTGACACGAGAGGGCAGACTGAACCAGCCCCGACACGCCCTAGCAACGACCTGACGCCGTTCCGGTTGCCGCGAACGGGGAGAAAGTCGCAGCGTGACCGAAACGTCACACCTCGGACGCCTCGCTCAGCCTGCCGCTGGTAGTGGAGCCGCCGTCCGCAGGCCGGACGGGCCATAGATCTCGTTGGCGCGCTTCAGGAACGCCCCCACCATCACCCGCACCGCCTCGTTGAACACGACGCCGATCGCCGATTGCAGCAGACGGGACCGGAACTCGAATTCCACGAAGAAATCGACCAGACAGCCACGCTCGTCCGGGGTGAAGGTCCAGACATTGTTCAGATAGCGGAACGGCCCCTTCTCGTAGCGCACGCGCACCGTGCGCGGACGGTCCAGCGCCACGCGGGAGGTGAAGCTTTCCCGGAACGGGCCGAAGCCGATCGTCAGGATCGCCACCAGCTCGTGCTCCGTGCGGCTGATCACGCGGGCGCTGGTGCACCAGGGCAGGAATTCCGGATAGCGGCCCACATCGGCCACCATGTCGAACAACTGCTCCGCGCTGTACGGGATCACACGCCGTTCGGCATGGGTCGGCATCAGTGCGCCGCCAGCTTGGCGGCGCGCGCGTCGCGCAGGGACGCGAAATCGGCATCGGCGTGATAGGACGACCGCGTCAGCGGCGTGGCGCTCACCTGCAGGAAGCCCTTCGCACGCGCCATGGAGGCGTAATCGGCGAACTCGTCGGGCGTCACGAACTTGTCGATCGCCGCATGCTTCACCGAAGGCTGCAGATACTGGCCGAGCGTGATGAAATCCACATCGGCGACACGCAGATCGTCCATCACCTGCAGAACCTCCGGCCGCTGTTCGCCCAACCCCACCATCATGCCGGACTTGGTGAAGATCGACGGGTCGATCCGCTTCACGTCGTCCAGCAGGCGCAGGGACTGGTAGTATCGCGCGCCGGGCCGGATGGTTGTGTAGAGACGCGGCACGGTTTCGAGATTGTGGTTGAACACGTCCGGACGCGCCGCGACCACCACCTCCAGCGCCCCCGGCTTGCGCAGGAAGTCCGGCGTCAGGATCTCGATCGTGGTGTCGGGCGACGCGGCCCGGATCGACGCGATCACGCGGGCGAAATGCGCGGCACCGCCATCGGCAAGATCGTCGCGATCCACCGAAGTGATCACAACATGGCGCAGACCCAGCGTCGCCACGGCCTCGCCGACGCGGTTCGGCTCGTCCGCATCCAGAGCGTCCGGCTGCCCGGTGCGCACGTTGCAGAAGGCGCAGGCGCGGGTGCAGATCTCGCCCATGATCATCATGGTGGCGTGGCGCTGCGACCAGCACTCACCGATGTTCGGGCACGCCGCCTCCTCGCACACCGTCACCAGCTTCTTCTCGCGCATCAGCTCGCGCGTTTCCTGGTAGATCGGGTGGTTCGGCGCCCGGACCCTGATCCAGTCCGGCTTGCGCTGGATCGGATTGTCCGGACGATGCGCCTTCTCGGGATGGCGCAAAGCGGTCGCCCCGCCGGTTCGATGGTCGATCAGGACGCGGGTGGACATGGGCAGACGATCATCCGGAACGTGAACGGAAAACGCTTTGTCTTCTGACCGCAGACGTGGCGCTCCGCGCGGAGCCCGTCAAGCGGAACCACGGTCTGGCTGCCGTGCCCGCCGTCAAAGCCCCAGACGGCGACGCAATCCGCGCCAGTGACGCGCCGCCTTGCGCTCGATCGCCGCAACCGGCTGCCACCAGCGCTGATGCGCCGCCGCCGCGAAATCGGGCGCCGGACACCCCTGCCCGAACACCGCGCCCTTCGGCTGCAATGCCCCGCGCGCGACGTAGAACTTGTAGAGACGCGACGCCCCCGCCTCGTCATCCGTTTCCAGCAGCCAGGACGCGCCGCCGCACAGCGTCGCGTAGAAAGCCTGCGACCGCGGCGGCAGCATCGCGGCAGCGCGCTCCGCCTCACGCGCGGCATCGACGCGGTAATGGAAGCGCCGATCGGGATCGGGCGCGTTGGCGGCGAAACGCTGCGTCTCCAGCGGCGAAACGAACGGCCCGGAGGGTGGCTTGGACGGCCCGTAGCCGCCCGGATAATCCCCGTCCATCACCGCCTGGTCCGGCAGCACCTCGGTGCCGAACAATTCCATCCCCTTCTGCCGCTGCTGCATCGCCGCGTTCCAGGCCGCTTCCGCACGATCCGTGCGCCAGAACGCATCGTGCGAACGCGCCTCCAGCGCCGCGAACCGGCGGCTTTCCCCAGCCAGCGCCGGATCGACGAACCACCCCGCCGCCTCCGCATACGCACCCTCGCGCATCAGGCGCCGGGCCAGAAGGTTACGCATCGACACCGCACGGTCGCCCTCGGCAGACTTCGCCGGCAAGGGCGGCAAGGCCTGCACGAACGACCGCAACTGGTCGGTGGTCACCAGACGCTCGGCGACATAGGCCGTATCGCCCCAGTAGGTGTCGCCGAAACCGTAGAGAACCTGGAGCGCCGGCACGAACTCGCCCCGCGCCACATCCATCACCCCGGGCTCGGCGCGCAGACGCGTCGCGCTGTCGCCCAGCGCCTCCGGATGCGCCGCCAGAACCTGCACCGCCTCGGCGATCCGGTGCGCGCTTTCGGCCAGATCGTCGTGCTGGAGCGACAGCTTCGCGCGTATCCAGGCCGAAAGCGGATCGGCCGGCGCCGTCGCGAACCGCGCCGCCAGATCGTAGCGCCCGGCCACATAGGCCACGGCCGCCAAACGCCCGGCATCGCGCGCATCCGTCGCCGGATCGAACACGGGCGCCAGTCGATCCAGCACGCGCGCGGCGACCGGTTTGGAATCGATCGATTGCAACAGGCTGTATCCCGGATCCTCACCGGCATCCTCGACCAGCGGCGTGTCGGCCACAGCATAGGCCAGCAGCAACTGCCGGATACGCGGATCGCGCGCGGCGGCGTCGAACCAGGTCTGGGCCCCCGGCTGCTCCGACAGCATCGCCTCCGCCACCTCCTGCAAGGAGGACACGCCGTTCTGGTCCCCATACGCCGCCTGCTGCGAATACAGCGTCACCGCTTTGTGCAACGCTGCCAGGGCATCGGGTGTGGGCGTCGCCGGCTGCGGCACGGGCGTGACCCCGGCGACCACGCCGCTCCGCCGCAGAGAAAGCCGCGCCTGCTCGCCGAAGCTCGCGATCGCCAGACCCAGCGGGTCCGGCGCGCCACGCGACACCAGATCGCGCGTCTGCAGAAACGCCTTCTCCGCCCCGCCTGCGTCGCCAGCCTTGTCCAGCGACCGGCCGAGCATGAACGCCGCGCAGACTGCATGGACGCCGTGTCCGCCGATCGCCACGGCGTCCCGAAACGCCTGCACCGAAGCAGCCGGATCGTCACCGTGAAGAGCACTCACAGCGTGGGAATAGGCGTCAACGGAAACCTTCGGCTCCGACGGATCACCGACCGCGCTACAGGTCGTGATCTCCGGCGCGGCCACATCCTTTCTCGCCAACGCCGGGTCCGGCGCCGGCAACAAATGGCTCGCCTGGAAGAAGAAGCTGTCCACCGGCAGGTCGTGCAGGGTCGCGGCGCGATCCTCCAACAACTGCCACGGAAAGAACGGCCCGCAGGCCAACGCGCCCGCCGTGGCCAACCCGGCCAGAACCGTTCCGCCCAGGACCGCCGACCTCCGCACGCTCATCGCCCGATCCCCCCGTTCCCATCACGCGGGCAGCGTTCCCAGCCGACCGTCAGCACGGAATGCGCCGGCATCATGCTGCCATCGATCCGTCGCAGCAACGACCCGTCGCGCCGATACGGCCCGGCCCCATCGGCAGCAAGGCAGGCGGGATCGAGCGCAATGCTGTCCGGCAGCTTCGCATCAAGATCGCTCCGGTTCGCCAGACGCAGGATCGTCGGCGGGCCGGGCACACGAACCAGTTCGGCCACCGCCTCCGCCGGCCGGCGCGACAGCACCGCATGCCAGGAGCCGAGGCTCCACCCTCTCCGGTCCTCCCCGGTCGGAACCCTGAACCAGACCAGACCGGCCAGACGGAATGGCGGATCGCGCTCCAGCACCGCCACGGCCCGCTCCACCGCGTCCGGCGACGCGAACAACTCGCGCCCGGCGCTTCCCAGCAGCATCGACCGCTCCGCCTCCGTGGCGCGCAGACGTCCGTTCGGGTCCAGCACCACCCGCACGCCATAGCTCGGCAGCGAAACGAGAAACGGCCTGGCGCTCAGCCTCGACATCGCCGCCACGCGGCGCCGCATGCGCCCGGCATCGAACAAACCGTCCCGCGGATCGTCCGTGGCATGGAGTTGCAGCACAGGCTGGTCCACGACACGGGTGAGCGCCGTGAACGCGGGCGAACGCAGCCAATCCGGCAGGGCGGTGATGCCGAGCCGCATCCCGGACGGCAGCGTTCGCCGCAGCGCGAGAAGAAAGCCGCGATATTCCGCCAGCCGTCGGGTCGGACAATCGAAATCGATCTCCACCCCGGCCAGAACATGACCCGCCGGGATCGCGGCAGCGACGGAAGTCGGGTCCGGCAGCACCCCGCTCCCGTCGATCCGCAGAACCACCGTCACCGGGCGCCCGGCCAGATCCAGCGCCGCCCAATCCACTGCCGGACGCACGACGCGCCCATCCGGCGACCATTCGCACAACAGAATGCGGAATCCCGCCACCAGAGGCGCGGTCTCGCCGATCGCCCGGATCAGCGACGGCGTCCAGTCCCGCTGCCAGACATAGGCGTCCTGCGGCAGACGCCGATCGGGCGGGGTGGAGCGGACACACAGGAACAGCAGCGTGGCAAGAACCGCCACGCGGCGAAACGGCGCGGCCCCGGGTCGCGAAACCCGGCCGGCCGCGCCGGCTGGCTCAGAAATGGATCGCCTGGCCCCAGGCGTCCAGCACGGCCTCGTGCATGGTCTCGCTCACCGTCGGATGCGGGAACACCGTGTGCATCAGCTCGGCTTCGGTGGTCTCCAGCGTCCGCGCGATCACGTAGCCCTGGATCATCTCCGTCACCTCGGCGCCAACCAGATGCGCGCCCAGCAACTCGCCGGTCTTGGCGTCGAACACCGTCTTCGCCATGCCGTCCGGCTCGCCCATGGCGATCGCCTTGCCGTTGCCGATGAACGGGAAGCGCCCGACGCGGACCTCCCTGCCCTCCTTCTTGGCGCGCGCCTCGGTCCAGCCGACGCTGGCGATCTGCGGACGGCAATAGGTGCAGCCGGGAATGTTGGTCCAGTCGATCGGGTGCACGTCCTTGCCGGCGATCTTCTCCACGCAGAGCACGCCCTCGTGGCTCGCCTTGTGCGCCAGCCACGGCGCGCCGGCGATATCGCCGATCGCATACACGCCCGGCTCGCCGGTGCGGCAGAATCCGTCGATCACGATATGGGTCTTCTCCACCACCACCTTGGTGCCTTCGAGACCGATATTCTCCACGTTGCCGACGATGCCCACCGCCGAGATGATCCGGTCGAACTCCAGCGTCTCGGTCTTGCCGCCGCTCTCGATCGTGACCTTCGCGGTGTCGCCCGTGCGCTCCGGCGTGCCGATCTTGGCGCCGGTGATGATGCGCATGCCCTGCTTCTCGAACTGCTTGCGGGCGAAGGCGGCGATCTCCTCGTCCTCCACCGGCAGGATGCGGTCCACCACCTCGGCCACCGTCACCTCGGCGCCGAGATTGCGATAGAAGCTCGCGAACTCGATTCCGATCGCGCCGGAACCGATCACCAGCAGCTTCTTCGGCATGGAAGTCGGCACCATCGCCTCGCGATAGGACCAGACCAGCTTCCCGTCCGGCTCCAGGCCTGGCAGCACCCGCGCACGCGCGCCGGTCGCCAGGATCACGTGCTTCGCCGTCAGCGTCGCGACCGGCTTGCCGTCCTTCGACACATCAACCTTGCGCTTATCGCCCGCCGTGCCGGCCAGCTTGCCGTGCCCGTCGAACACCGGAACCTTGTTCTTCTTCAGAAGATGGCCGATGCCGGACGACAACTGCTTCGCCACGCCGCGCGAGCGCTTCACGATCTTGTCCAGATCGAACCGGATATTGTCGGCAGCGAAGCCGAACTCATCGAGATGGTGCAGCAGGTGGTTGATCTCGGCCGAGCGCAGCAGCGCCTTGGTCGGGATGCAGCCCCAGTTCAGGCAGATGCCGCCGAGATGCGTGCTCTCGACCACCGCCACCTTCATCTTCAGCTGCGCCGCACGGATCGCCGCGACATAGCCGCCGGGACCGCCACCGATCACGACGACGTCGAAATCGGTATCCTTGCTCACGTTCGGGGCCATCTCAGATCACCAGGCTCAACGGGTTCTCGACGACGGCCTTGAACGCCTGCACCCATTCGGCCGCCAGCGCGCCGTCCACGGCACGGTGATCGACCGACAGCGTCGCGGTCATGACGGTGGCGATCTCAAGACGGTCGCCCTTGGCGTCGGAACGCACCACGGCACGCTTCTCGCTCGCCGACACCGCCAGGATGCCCGCCTGCGGCGGATTGATGATCGCCGCGAACTGCTTCACGCCGAACATGCCCATGTTCGAGATCGAGAAACCGCCGCCCTGGAACTCCTCGGGCTTCAGCTTGCCGTCGCGGGCGCGCTTGATCAGCCCGCGCGCCTCGTGGCTGATCTGCGCCAGCGTCTTCTTCTCGGCGCTGCGCACGATCGGGGTGATCAGGCCGCCCGGCGCCGACACGGCGACGGAAATGTCGACATCCTCGTATTCGAGGATCGCCTCGTCGGTGTAGGTCGCATTCACCTTCGGCACACGCTTCAGCGTCACCGCGCACGCCTTGATCAGCATGTCGTTGACCGACAGCTTGAACGACCCCTCGCCCTCCGGAGACTGCGCGTTCAACTGCGTGCGCAGCGCCAGCAGCGCGTCCATCTCCACGTCGATGGTGACATAGAAATGCGGCACGAACTGCTTGGATTCCGACAAACGGCGGGCGATCACGCGACGCACGCCGTTGTTCGGCACCACGCGATGCGGCGCGGTGATCGGCGCCATCGGCGACGGGCCGCTGCGCGCGGGCGTCTGCGCCGCGGCAGGCGCCGGCTTGGCGGCGGGAGCCGCCTTCGCCTTGGCCAGATCGGCGCGGACGATACGGCCGTTCGGGCCGGACCCGGTCACGCCGGCCAGATCGATCCCGCCTTCCTTGGCCAGACGGCGCGCCAGCGGCGACGCCACGATGCGCTCCCCAGAAGACGCAGCACCAGAAGACGCAACGGCGGAAGAAGGCGCGGCGGCGGGCGCGGCCTCTGACTTCGGCGCCGGAGCGGCGGCAGCAGCCTGCCCCCCTTTGGGCGCTTCGGCGGCGGGCTTCGGCGCTTCGGCCATCGCGGCACCCTCCGGCACCGCCTCGCCCTCGTTCACCAACACGCCGATCGGCGTGTTGATGGCGACGTTCTCGGTGCCGTCGGCGATCAGGATGCGGCCGAGAATGCCCTCGTCCACCGCCTCCACCTCCATGGTGGCCTTGTCGGTCTCGATCTCGGCGATCACGTCGCCGGACGACACGCGATCGCCTTCCTTCTTCAACCAGCGGGCCAAGGTGCCCTCGGTCATGGTCGGCGACAGCGCCGGCATCAGGATGTTGGTGGGCATCAGACCAGCTTCCTCACCGCGTCCACCACCCAGTCGGGCTGCGGCAGCGCGAGCTTCTCCAGATTGGCGGCATAGGGCAGCGGCACGTCCAGACCGTGCACGCGCACCGGCGGCGCATCGAGCCAGTCGAACGCATGCTCGATGATCTGCATCGACACCTCGGCGCCGATGCCGGCGAACGGCCAGCCTTCCTCCACCGTCACCAGACGCGAGGTCTTCTTCACGCTCTCCACCACGGTGGCGGTGTCGAGCGGACGGATCGTGCGCAGGTTGATCACCTCGGCGCTGATGCCCTGCTCGGCCAGGATCTCCGCCGCCTTCAACGCCACGCCCACCATGATGGAGAAGGCGACGATGGTGACGTCGGTGCCGGCGCGCTCGATCTTCGCCTGGCCGATCGGCAGGATGAAGTCCGGATCCACCGGGCATTCGAAGCTCTGCCCGTAGAGGATCTCGTTCTCCAGGAACACGACCGGGTTCGGGTCGCGGATCGCGGCGCGCAGCAGGCCCATGGCGTCGGCCGACGAATACGGCGCCACCACCTTCAACCCCGGCACATGCGCGTACCAGCTCGCATAGCACTGCGAGTGCTGGGCCGCGACGCGCGACGCGGCGCCGTTCGGACCGCGGAACACGATCGGACAGCCCATCTGGCCGCCGCTCATGTAGAGCGTCTTGGCGGCCGAATTGATGATGTGGTCGATCGCCTGCATGGCGAAGTTGAACGTCATGAACTCGACGATCGGCTTCAAACCGGTCAGCGCCGCACCGACCGCGATGCCGGTGAAGCCATGCTCGGTGATCGGCGTGTCGATCACGCGGCGCTCGCCGAACTCGTCCAACAGGCCCTGGCTGATCTTGTAGGCGCCCTGATACTGGGCGACCTCCTCGCCCATCAGGAACACGTCGTCATCGGCGCGCATCTCGATCGCCATCGCGTCGCGCAGCGCCTCGCGCACGGTCATGGTGCGCGTCTCGCCCCACTCGCGCTCCGGCTCCGGCTTCGCCAGCTCCGGCGTCTTCGCCTCGGAGGCGCGGTCGGCGATCTCCTTCGGGCCGGAACCCTCGGCAGCCACCTTCGGCAGCGCGGCGGCTTCCCGCGCCGGCGCCTCGGCCGACACGTCCTCGCCATCGGCGGCCAGAACCGCGATCGGCGCGTTCACGGCCACGCCCTCGGTGCCTTCCTCGACCAGGATCCTGGCCAGGATGCCCTCGTCGACGGCCTCCACTTCCATGGTCGCCTTGTCGGTCTCGATCTCGGCGATCACGTCGCCGGACGACACGGTATCGCCCACCTTCTTGAGCCAGCGGGCCAGCTTGCCCTCGGTCATGGTCGGCGACAGCGCCGGCATCAGAACCTGCGTGGACATGGTGATCAGCTCTCCACCAGGATGTCGGTCCAGAGCTCGGACGGGTCCGGCTCCGGGCTCGTTTGGGCGAACTCGGCCGCATCCGCGACCAGCGCCTTGATCTCGTCGTCGATCTGCTTCAGCGCCTTCTCGTCGGTGCCCAGATCGATCAGCGCCTTGCGCACGCGCTCGATCGCGTCGTGGTCACGGCGCATCGCCTCCACCTCGTCGCGGGTCCGGTACTTGGCCGGATCGGACATGGAATGGCCGCGATAGCGGTAGGTGCTCATCTCCAGCAGGAACGGCCCCTTGCCGGCGCGGCAATGCTCGACCGCCTCGCGGGCCGCCTCGCGCACCGCCACCACGTCCATGCCGTCCACCTGGCGGCCGGGAATGCCCCAGGGCTCGCCGTTCTTGTAGAGCGCATGCGAGGCGGAGGAGCGGGCGGCGGAGGTGCCCATGCCGTACTGGTTGTTCTCGATCACGAAGATGCACGGCAGCTTCTGCAAAGCCGCCATGTTGAAGCTCTCGTAGACCTGGCCCTGGTTCGACGCGCCGTCGCCCATATAGGCCACCGCCACCTCGTCCGTGCCGCGATACTTGTTCGAGAAGGCGAGACCGGCGCCGATCGAGACCTGCGCGCCGACGATGCCGTGGCCGCCGTAGAAATGCTCCTTCTTGGAGAACATGTGCATGGAGCCGCCCTTGCCGCGCGAATAGCCGGTGGCCCGCCCGGTCAGCTCCGCCATCACGCCCCGCGCTTCCATGCCGCAGGCCAGCATGTGGCCGTGGTCGCGATAGGAGGTGACGATCTTGTCGCCCTGCTTGAGCGCCATCTGCACGCCCACCACCACGGCCTCCTGGCCGATATAGAGGTGGCAGAAACCGCCGATCAGACCCATGCCGTAGAGCTGGCCGGTGCGCTCCTCGAAGCGCCGGATCAGCAGCATGTCGCGATACGCGCGGCTGTATTCCTCCTGCGTCATCGTCGGCTGGTTGCTGCCCCGGTTCGCGGGACTGTTTGCCCCGGATTGGACGATTCCGGCGTCCGTGTCGGCCATCAACAACTCCTGACTGCTCGCAACTGTTCGGATCGAACTCATGACCGGGATGTCCCGGTCCCGCTGCGGAGCGGCCAGTGGTCGATCACCGATCGGTCGGACACCGATCGGCCGAACCCCAGTCGCCCGTAGCGTTTGAAACGCATAGTGCCCCGTCTTGCCGCTTCCGCGAAGGGTGGCTGCACCCTGCAGAACCCATCTTCCGGCATCCTCAGATGGGACCCAGCAATTCCCCGCACGCAGCACCCAGATCGGGTTGGCGCAGCAGGCTTTCCCCTACCAGGAAGCAGGACGCGCCGGACCCCGCCAGGGAGACCACGTCGGCACGGGTGCGGATGCCGCTTTCCGCCACCACGATGCGATCCGGCGGCACGGTCGGCGCCAGCTCCAGCGTGGTGGAAAGATCGGTGCGCAACGTCTTCAGGTTGCGGTTGTTGATGCCCACCAGATCGGTGTTCAGCCCCAGCGCGCGGCGCAGCTCGATCGCGTCGTGCACCTCGACCAGCACATCCATGTCCAGCGAGCGCGACAAGGCCAGAAGCTCGGCGGCGACGGCGTCGGTCAGAGCCGCCATGATCAACAGGATGCAGTCCGCACCCATCGCCCGGCTCTCGTAGACCTGCCAGGGATCGAGAATGAAATCCTTGCGCAGAACCGGCAGGGACACCGCCGCGCGCGCCGCCTGCAGATCCTCCACGCTGCCGCCGAAGGAAGGCCCCTCGGTCAGAACCGACAGGCAGGACGCCCCGGCCGCCTCGTAGGCGCGGGCGATGGCGGCGGGATCGAAATCCTCGCGAATGGCGCCGCCGGAGGGCGAGCGGCGCTTCATCTCGGCGATCAGACCGACCTCGCGACGTGCCGTCATGGATTTCAGAACGCGACCGAAGCCGCGGGTCGGGCCGTGATCGTTCAAACGGCTCTTCAGATCGCGCAGCGTGGTGGCGGCGGAACGGCGCGCGACCTCCGCGCGGGTCAGGGCGCAGATTTCGGCCAGAACGTCCGGAACGGGCGCAGGCGCGGCGTCGGCGCCGGCAGCGGGAAAGTCGTCACTCATACGGAAACGGTCGGCACGCGGGAAACCAAGAAACCATCACCCTTCTGCATGGCCCCGTCTCAGTGCGTCGAGCACCGCCAGCGCCGAACCATCGTCCAGCACGCGCGACACCGCGCGCATGCCCTCGCGCAGCGCGTCGAGCGGCGCGGACCCGGACATGCACCCGGCAGGCCCGGTCCGCAAGTTGCAGCATTGCAGGGCAGCCGACGCGTTCAGCAGCACCACGTCGCGATAAGCACCGGTCTCCCCGCACAGAAGTCGTTCCAATGCCCGCGCATTCTCGCTCGCCTCGCCTCCGGCGATGGCGGAAACCGGCCGGCGGGACAGTCCCACCTCTTCCGGCATGAATGAAAATTTACCCATTTCGCCGTCGCGGAGCGTCACCACGTGGTTCCGGCCGGCCAGACCCAGCTCGTCCAGCCCGGTGCCCGCCTCGGTCTCGCCATGCACCACCCAGGCGGTGCGGACGCCCAGGCCGCGCAGCGCCAGCGCCAGGGTTTCCTGCCAGGACGGGTCGAACACGCCGATCATCTGGCGCGACACCTCGGCCGGGTTGCAGAGCGGCCCGACCAGATTGAACAGGGTGCGGATGCCCAGCTCGGCCCGCACGGGACCGGCATGGCGCATGGCCGGATGGTGCAGAGGGGCGGCCAGGAACACCAGGCCATGATCGCACAACCGCGCGTGCAGCAACGCCGGATCGCCTTCCAGGGCGATGCCCAGCGCTTCCAGCGTGTCGGACGCCCCAGCCCGGGACGACACCGCCCGGTTGCCGTGCTTGGCCACGGGAACGCCCAGCGCCGCCAGAACGAAGGCCACCGCCGTGGACACGTTCAGCGTCGCATGGCCGTCGCCGCCGGTGCCGCACACGTCGATCGCATCCGGAACGGAGTCCACGCGACGCATCCGCGCCCGCATCGCCCGTGCGGCGCCGACCAGCTCGGACACGGCCTCGCCGCGCACGCGTAGCCCCATGGCCAGGGCCGCGATCTGCGCCGGGGTGGCCGCCCCGTCCATCACCAGGGCGAAGGCGGCTTCCGCTTCGGCCTCGTCCAGAACGGCGCCGCCGGCGACGCGCGCCAGGACCGGCTTCAGCGAAGCGATCGGGAGCGGGCGATCGGTCGGCCCGTCGGCACCCTCAGGCGGCACGACGCTGGTCGTTGCGGCCGCGTGCGATGGATAGGAAATTGCGGAGAATGGCGTGCCCATGCTCGGAGGCGATGCTTTCCGGATGGAACTGCACGCCAAAGATCGGCAGGTCGCGATGGCGCAGACCCATGATCACCCCGTCCTCGGTCCGGGCGGTGGCGACCAGCGTCTCCGGCAGGGTTCCGGGGTCCACGGTCAGGCTGTGATAGCGCGTGGCCTGGAACGGCGACGGCAGGCCGCCGAACACGTCGGTGCCGTCATGGAAGACCGGGCTGACCTTGCCGTGCATCGGCTTCGGCGCCCGCACCACCTGCCCCCCGAACACCTGCCCGATCGCCTGATGGCCGAGACAGACGCCGAAGACGGGCACGCGTCCGGCGGCGGCGCGGATCAGATCGCAGCAGATCCCGGCCTCGTTGGGCGAGCACGGGCCGGGCGACAGGACGATCGCATCCGGCCGCAACGCCAGCGCTTCGTCCGGCGACAGGGAATCGTTGCGGCGCACGTCGCACGCCTCACCGAGTTCGCCCAGGTAGTGCACCAGGTTGAAGGTGAAGCTGTCGTAGTTGTCGATCAGCAGAATCATGCGCGCATACTCGCCCGAGGCCGCACACGGGTCAAACGGGGAAACGCCCGCCCCTCGCGGGGCGGGCTCGGTGTCGAACGGCGCTCAGGCGACCGTCAGGCCGACATCGAGATTGTTGCGGGTGGCGTTGGAATACGGGCAGATCCGGTGCGCCAGTTCGACCAGCTTCTCCGCATCGGCACGGTCCACGCCCGGCAGCGTCACCTTGAGGTCGGCGGTGATGCCGAAACCGCCTTCCGAGCGCGGGCCGATGCCCACGATGGCGTTCACGCTGGTCTCGGCCGGGACCTTCAGCTTCAACTGCCCGCCGGCCACCTTCAGCGCGCCGATGAAGCAGGCGGCGTAGCCGGCCGCGAACAGCTGCTCCGGATTGGCGCCGTCGCCGCCCGCGCCGCCCAGCTCCTTGGGCGTGGACAGCTTGACCGAGAACACGCCGTCATCGCTGGCGGCACTGCCATCGCGTCCGCCGGTGGCGGTGGCGGAGGTCCTGTATTTGACGTCGACGAGCATGGAAGCGTCTCCATTCTGTTTGCGATAACGTTTATCGCGATAAACATATGCTAGGCCGGGCGCCCTGCCCTGTCCAGGGCCGTTTCCTGATCGCGATATGATTTTGCGTGGTAGGGAGCGTGCAGGAGGTTCCGCCATGCCCACCCGCTCGCTCGACGACCAGCTCTGCTTCGCGCTGTATTCCGCCAGCATGGCGGTGAACCGCGCCTACAAGCCGCTGCTCGACCGTCTGGGCATCACCTACTCACAATACCTGGTGCTGATGGCGCTGTGGGACGAGGATTCGCGCACGGTCGGCGCGATCGCGTCGCGCCTGGGTCTGGAATCCAGCACCGTCACGCCGCTGGTGAAGCGCCTGGAGGTCGCCGGTCTCGCCGCGCGGGCGCGCAATCCGGCCGACGAACGCCAGGTGGTGGTCAGCCTGACCGAACGCGGCCGGGCTCTGCGGAGCGAGTGCAGCGTGATCGGCGAGGCCGTGTTCGGCCGGTCCGGCCTGAGCTTCGCCGATCTGGCGTCGCTGCGGGACGAGGTGCGCGCCCTCCGCGACGCCCTGACCGAGACCGGCGCCTGATCAGGTGAACCGGATGTCGAGCGTCCGCAGATAGGTCTGCAGACCGGCATCCTGGATCGGGATCAGCCGCGCTTCCGCCCCGGATTCGTTCACGTGCGCGTGCCACAGGCCGGGCGGGGTGATGAAGGCGCTGCCGGATTCCCAGTCCACGCGGGTCGGGTTGCGGATGGTGCCGTCCGCGTTGAGCTGCTCGCCGATCAGGCTGTAGCAGCCCGGACGGCAGGACACGATGAAATCGAGCGCGATCGACTGGTGCCGGTGCGGCTTCTGCACCGTGCCGGTATTGATCAGCCCGTACATCGCCCACAGCACATGGGTCACAGTGCGGGTCATCGGGAATTCAGAATTGCCCAGCAGGACGCTGACACGGCTGCGATTGGCCGCGTCCGGATCGTTGGCGATCGCCGCCAGCTCGGCATTGGCGCGCGCGGCGGGATAAAGGGTCGGCCGGAAGCGCGCATGGGTCGGCGCGACACCCAGATAGGTCAGCAGCGGCGCGTCGTTGACGTAGTAGAGCGCGGCATCGCCGGTGGCATGCAGGCGGGTCGCGGCGCCGCCGGGCGCGGTGAAGAAGTCGCCCTCCGCCCAGTCGAACCGGGCCCCGTCCGCCTCGGCCGCACCCGCGCCCCGGATGACGAAGAACACCAGGGAGGTGGCGTTCGGCTCCAGCACAACCTCGTCGCCGGCCTCGATGCGGACGAAATGGGCGCAGAGGCCGGGTCCGGTGGCGGGCGACGCGCAGCGCAGCGCGTCCGACAGGTCGAGCGGGACCACGCGGGTCGATCCGCCGTCATGCAGCGAGGCGGGAAAGAAGCGGAACGGGACCGGCGGGGTCAGGCTGGGGCGGATCGGGTTCGCAGCCTTGCTGTATTCGAAATATTCCGCGCAGCCGAGTGCGCTTCTTGCAGAATCTGCAACGTCGAACATGTCCATCGGAGGCTCCTCGTCTTTTCGATGGGGGGAGCCTGCACCCGGTTCCGCGACCGGGGTGAGACCCGGGGAGGGAAATCGGTTTTGCCGGAAACGGCAGGCCGGTCAGTCCTGCGACGGGTTCAGGGTGGCGGACAGGAAATGCAGCATCGCCCGGACCTTGGGCGAGACGATCTTCTTGGGCGGGTAGACGCCCCAGATCGCCGCATCCGGCTCCGACCAGCGCCAGCCGGGGCACAGGCGCACCAGCCGGCCGGCGGCGACGGCGTCGCGCGTCATCCAGTCCGGCAAAAGGGCGGCGCCGAGGCCGGACAGGGCGGCGGACAGGCGGGCCTGCGCGTCCGCGCTGCCGAAGCGGCCGGACACCGCGACCGGAACCGGGGCCTCGTCGCGCTCCGGCGGGGTAGCGGTCCAGGTTTCCCGGCCTGCCCGGGCGGAGAACAGGCAGGGAAAGGCAGAAAGCGCCGACGGATGGGCGGGGGCGCCGCTCTCCGCCAGCAGAGACGGGCTGGCGACGGGCGCGCAGCGATGCGGGGCGAGCCTGCGCGCGACCAGGCTCGAATCCGGCAGCACGCCGATGCGGATGCCGAGATCGGCGCCGGTGGCGATCAGGTCGGACGGATGATCCGTGAGGTCGAGATCGAGGCGGATCTTGGGGAACTCGGCCAGGAAACGGGGCAGCACCGGCAGCAGCCGGCTCACGGCGAAATCGCGCGGGGCGGTCAGGCGCAGCAGGCCCTGCGGATGGGCGTTGAAGGTGCGTGCCGCGTCACGGGCCTCGTCCAGATCGGACAGGATCTGCGCGGCGCGGGCGTGGAAGGCGCGGCCGATCTCGGTCGGGTGCAGGCCGTGCGTGGAGCGGTTCAGCAGGGCCGCGCCGAGATCGGCTTCCAGCAGCGACACGTAGCGCGACACGGTGGAGACCTTGATCCCCTGCGCCGCTGCGGCGCGGGAGAAGCTGCCGAGATCGACCGCCGAGACGAAGGCGCGCAGGGCGGAAAGGTGGTCCATGCGGAAGCGATTCTAACCTTCTTTTTCTGAAGAAAAAGAAGCAAAAAGACTTTTGTCTGTTTGGCACGGAGCTAAACGGACAAAAGTTCTTTGGTTCTTTCTTCCAAGAAAGAACACCTCTTCTTCTCTTATGCGCGCACCGCCTCCGCCGCCCGGAACAGGGCGCGGGCCTTCTGGCGGGTTTCCTCCCATTCCGCCTCAGGCACGCTGTCGGCGACCACGCCGCATCCGGCCTGGACGTGCATGGTGCCGTCCTTGATCAGCGCCATGCGCAGGCCGATGCAGGTATCCATGTCGCCATCGGCGCCGAAATAGCCGATGCAGCCGGAATAGGTGCCGCGACAGGTCGGCTCCATCTCGTCGATGATCTCCATGGCGCGGATCTTGGGCGCGCCCGTGAGCGTGCCGGCCGGGAAGCCGGCCACCAGCGCGTCCACCGCATCCATGCCGTCGCGGAGGCGGCCTTCCACCGTGGAGGAGATGTGCATGACGTGGCTGAAGCGTTCGATCACGAAGCTTTCCACCACGCGCACCGTGCCGGGTGCCGCGACCCGTCCGACATCGTTGCGGCCGAGATCGACCAGCATCAAATGCTCTGCGCGTTCCTTGGGATCGGCCAGCAGCTCGCGTTCCAGCGCCAGGTCGGCGGCGGCATCGGCGCCGCGCGGACGCGTGCCGGCGAGCGGGCGCACCGTGACCGTGCCGGCGCGCAGACGCACCAGCACCTCCGGCGAACTGCCGACGAGCTGGAACCGGTCGCCCTGGTTCTCCAGGTCGAGAAAGAACAGGAACGGCGCCGGATTGACCCGTCGCAGGGCGCGGAACAGGGCGAACGGGTCCTGCTCGAACGGGGCGGAGAAACGCTGGCTCGGCACCACCTGGAACGCGTCGCCTGCGGCGATGTATTCCTGGATGCGACGGACGTTGTCGAGGAAGGTGCTTTTCTCGATGTTGGAGACCGGCTCGACCGGCCCGGACGGGGTGCGTTCGCCGGGCTCAGCCAAGGGCAGATCCTGCGACAGGGCCGAGCGCGCGGCGTCGATCAGCGCCTGCGGATCGGCGCCGTCCGCACGCCTGGGCGCGGCCAGGATCAGCTCGTCGCGCACGTTGTCGAACACCGCGAACAAAGACGGGCGCAGCATCATGCCTTCCGGCAGGCCGAGATCGTCTTCCGGCACGTTCGGCAGATGCTCCATCTGCCGCACCATGTCGTAACCGAGATAGCCGAACACGCCGCCGATCATGGCCGGCAGTTCGGTTGGCAGATCGAAGCGGCTCTCGGCGATCAGGGCGCGCAGGCTCTCGATCGCCGAACCGGGCACAGGTTCGAACGGACCGTTTCCGGCCGGGTCGCGCTGGATCGCCACCGCGCCGTGCTGGCAGCGCCAGACGAGATCGGGCAGCAGGCCGATCACCGAATACCGGCCGCGCGCCGTGCCGCCCTCGATGCTTTCCAGCAGGAAACAGTTTCGGTCCGCGCCCGGCAGGTGGCGGCGCAGGCGGAGAAAGGCGGCGACCGGCGTGAGCAGGTCCGCGGCTTCGACGGTCCAGCAGACCGGGGCGTCGAACGGGCCGCTCACGACGGGGAGCCGGAGGGGCTACCGGAATCGCTGCCGTTGCCGGTGGCGGGGCCGATCAGCGCGTCGATCGCCTTCGGGTCTTCCTTGACCCCGGCGCGTTTGCGCAGGGCGTCGAGATAGGTCAGCTCGATATCGTCGGCGATCGCGCTGTCGAGACCGTAATGGATACGCTGATAGGACAGCTTGTCGGTGTTCTGGTCGGGATGACGGATCGCGGTCAGGGTCAGTACCGCGAAGCCGTTCGGCACCTCCAGCATGGTGCTTTCACCCTGCTTCAGGGTGAAGGCGAGCTGGGCGACGGTGGGCGGCACAGGACCGTCCATCTGGCCGCGACGCACCACGAGGCCGGTCTGCAGCCCGGGCTGGCCGGCGGACGCGGCGGCGATCCCGTTCATGGTCTGGGCGCGATGCAGCAGGGCGGCGGCCTGTTCCTCGGCTTCGCGACGGATCTGCTGCTGCTGCCAGAAGGCGCGCACCTTTTCCGCCGCCTGGACGAAGGAGAGCTGCGACGCCGGCGTGATGCTTTCCACCGCCAGCGCGAACCAGCTTCCGTCCGGCCCCTGCGTGAGCACAGGCGCCTGACCGACCGGGGTCCTGAAGGCCTGGGCGATCATCGCCTTGCGGACTGCATCCGTGCCCGGCAGCGGGGCGGGTTCGCCCGCCTGCGTCATGCCCTGCGCGTCCAGCGTGCCTTCCGCCGCATCGGCACCGAGATCGGACGGGATGGCGTCGAGTCCGCCGCCGGCGATCGCGTCCTGGAGTTTCTGCACGCGCGGCGCGATCAGGTTCTGCGCCTTGTCCTTGCCGATCAGCTGACGCAGCTCGTCCTTCACCTGATCGAAGGAGCGGTTCAGCGGCGGCGTGACCTTGGACACCAGCAGCACGACCCAGCCGGCATCGGTCTTGACCGGGCCGGTGACGGCGCCGGTCTGTGCGGCGAAGACCTGCTTCGCGAGATCGGGCGACGGGATGCTGCTCTGTGTGGCATCGGTAAGCGCGATCGGCGTGGCGCCGTAGACCGGCTTCTGCAGATCGGCCCAGCTGGCGCCTGCGTGCCATGCGGCGGCGATCTGCGTGGCGCGGGCCTGGTCCGGGGCGATCAGGATCTGCACCGAGCGTTTCTCGGGCACCTGATAGCGGGTGATCAGCTCGTCATAGGCGTGATGTTCTTCCGCGTCCGTCACGTCGACGGTGCGGGCGATGGTGTCGGGCGACAGCAGCACCAGCTTGATCCGGCGGTATTCCGGCGCGGTGAAGGCGGAGCGGTTGTTGTCGAACACCCGGTGCAGGACGGATTCGTCCGGCGCGGCCGGCGGCGTCGTGGCGAAGGGGACGATGCGCATGTCGAGCACGCGCTGCTCGGCGGCGTAGTCGAAGGCGCGCCGCACCAGCTCGGCCGGGGCGTAGCCGCCGATCCGCACCGGCTGCATCAGGGCGTTGGCCTGTTCCTCGCCGCGCAGGATGGTGACGAACTGGTCCTGGGTGAAGCCGGCGTTGCGGAGGCGCTGTTCGAACAGGGAGCGGTCGAACTGGCCGTTCGGGCCTGCGAACGCCTTCTCGTCCAGAATGCGCTGACGCAGGACGGCGTCCGGCACCACCACGCCGATGCGCTTCGCGGCCACCGCGATCGCCGCCTGGGCTTCGAGCTGGCGCAGCGCCGTGGTGGCGATATAGCGCTTCTGCGCGTACGGCAGGCTGGTGGGGTCGGTCAGGTTCTGGCTCTGCGCCGCGCTGGCGAGGCCGCGACGGTAGACGCGTTCCAGATCGGTGCCGGTGATCTGCTGGCCGCCCACTTCGGCGACGTTGCCAGCGCCGACGCCGCTGCTGAACAGGTCGGAAAAGAAGCCGCCCATGCCCCAGGCCGCGAAGCTCAGGAAGATCAGCACCGCCAGCACGCGGCCGAGCCACGATCCAACGAAAACGCGACGCAGAAAGGCGAGCATGGAAGATCCGGCATCTGGGGGCGTTCCGGCGATCCGGAACGGGGCCGCGGACCATACGGGCAGAGGCGACGCTTGTCATGCGTGCGGCCGGCATGGTCTACCTGCGCCGCATCATCATAAGGGGCCTGCCGGTTCGGAGCCGGCTGCCAGGATCGATCCCATGACGCGTCAGCTGATCGCCGGCAATTGGAAGATGAACGGGACGCTCTCCTCCGCGGAGGCGCTGGCCCGCGCGCTGGTCGAGGCGCCGCGCGACGGCATCGACGCGGAGCTTCTGGTGTGCCCGCCTTTCGTGCATCTGCAGGCGGTGGGCCGGATCCTGAGCGGGTCCGACGTGGCGCTCGGCGCGCAGGATTGCGCGGTGGCGGCGAGCGGCGCGCATACCGGCGACGTCGCGGCGCCGATGCTGCCGGAGCTGGGCTGCACCCATATCGTTCTGGGCCATTCCGAGCGTCGGCAGAACCATCACGAGCTGGACGAGACCGTGCGCGAGAAGGTGGTCGCCGCACGCGCTGCCGGGCTGGTGCCGATCGTCTGCGTGGGCGAGACGGAGGAGCAGCGCTCCGCCGGGCAGCAGGACGACGTGGTGGGCTGGCAGTTGCAGGGCTCGCTGCCGAACGATTTCGCCGACGGTCCGGGCGTGATCGCCTACGAGCCCGTCTGGGCGATCGGCACCGGCCGCACCGCGACCGAAGAGGACGTGGCCGCCATGCATGGCTTCATCCGTGCCGAGCTGGTGCGCCAGTTCGCCGAGAAGGGTGCCGCCGTGCGCATTCTCTATGGCGGCTCTGTGAATGCCGCCAATGCCGCCGCCCTTCTGAGCGTGCCCGAGGTGGGCGGCGCCCTGGTGGGCGGCGCCAGTCTGAAACCGCAGGATTTCCTGTCCATCGCCCGGGCCGCCGTGTCCGGCCCGAACCGCTGAACGCCGGACCCCGTATATCATGATCACTGCCCTGCTCGTTCTTCATCTGCTGGTCACGCTGACCCTGATCGCCACCGTGCTCGTGCAGCGCAGCGAGGGCGGCGGTCTGGGCATCGGTTCCAGCCAGGGCATGGGCTCGTTCATGAGCGGGCGCGGCACCGCCAACCTGCTGACGCGCACCACCGGCATTCTGGCGGCGATCTTCATGGCGCTATCGCTGGCGCTGGCGGTGATGAATCGTGGCACGGCGGGGCATACGCACGACATCCTGAACCTGCCGGAGACGGCGCCCGCCACCGTTCCGGGCGCCGCGACGCCGGCGGTTCCGGCCGCGCCGATCCCGGGGGCCGCGCCGACGACGACGGCTCCGGCAACCACGGCTCCGACTCCCGGCGCGTCCGCTCCGGCGGCCACGGCGCCTGTCGTGACAGCGCCTGCTGTGACGGCTCCGGCGAAGACGGCACCGGCCACCACCGCTCCCGCGACCCCGGTTCCGGGCACGGACGCGCCCAAGCACTGAAGCGCTTCAACACCGGGGTGCCGCAATGAGCGTCGTCCCGGATGTGATCGTCGTCGGCGCCGGAGCGGCCGGGCTGAACGCTGCCGCCGTTCTGCGTGCGGCAGGGCGCGAGGTTCTGGTTCTGGAAGCGCATCGGTCGATCGGCGGGCGGGCCCGGACGGTGCAGCCCGATGCGTTGCGCGGTGCCCGTCTCGACGAAGGCGCGACCTGGCTGCACCAGATCGACCGCAATCCATTGGTGACGCTCGGGCGCGCGGCCGGAGAGGACCTGGCCGTAGCGCATGAGGGTGGCCATGCGGTGTTCGACGGCGCGGAGCGGTCGAGCGAGCCGGACGACGAATCGGGCGAGCGGCAATGGCGTGCCCTGGCGGAGCGGATGGCGCGTGGGCCGGACCGGCCGCTGTCCGCCGTGGGCGACGCGCTCGGAGCCGACGCGCCCTTTCTCCCCAATCTGGAGATGTGGGAGGCGAGCATCATCGCCGCCGCCGACGCGGACCAGCTGTCGCTCCAGGACTGGCATCGCAACCAGCTCGACGATCCCGATCTGCGGCCCGCGCGCGGTGTCGGCGCGCTGGTGCACGATCTGCTGGGGCAGCGCGCCGGGCCGGTCCGGTGCGGGATGTCGGTGCGGGCGGTGGATTGGAGCCGGCCGGGCCGGGTTCGGGTGGACACGGATGAGGGCGCGATCGAGGCCGGGGGCTGCATCGTCACCGTGTCGACCGGGGTTCTGCGCGACGGGCGGATCCGGTTCACGCCTGCCCTGCCCGCCTCGCTTCTGCAGGCGCTGGATGGTCTGCCGATGGGGCTGCTGAGCAAGCTCGCTCTGCCGGTATCGCCGGCGGCACGGTTCGCGGTGGCGGACGGGACGCTGCTGGAGCCGCGACTCGGACGGCGCAATGCGGCGACGATGCTGCTGACGGTTCGGCCGGACGGGTCGCCGCTGCTGACGGGGTTTCTGGGCGGACGTCATGCCTGGGCGGCCTCCGGGCGGGAGGACGACTCGCTGGCGGAAGCGCGGGAGCGGTTCGGGGCGATGCTGGGGGCGGAGGCGCTGCGCGGCGTGGGCGAGAGCGGCCATGCGTCGCGCTGGGGCAGCGACCCGTTGTTTCTGGGTGCCTACGCCTATGCCCGGCCGGGCTTCGCCGAGTCGCGAACGACGCTGGGGATGCCGTTCGCCGATGGGCGCGTGGTGTTCGCGGGCGAGGCGACGGCGTCGGACGGGCTAGCCGGCACGGTGGGCGGCGCCATGCGGGAAGGCGCCCGCGCGGCCGCGGCGATGCTGCGGATCGCGTGATCGCATGACCGTTCTGGCCGGGGAGCGGATCGAACCCACTACCGTTCGGGCGGGCGAGAGTGTAGGAAGGCCGCCCATGACGCGGTTCGTATTCATCACCGGTGGCGTGGTTTCCTCTCTCGGCAAAGGCATCGCTTCTGCGGCGCTGGCTGCCCTGCTTCAGGCGCGCGGCTACCGCGTTCGCCTGCGCAAGCTCGACCCTTATCTGAACGTCGATCCGGGCACGATGAGCCCGTATCAGCATGGCGAGGTGTTCGTCACCGATGACGGTGCCGAGACCGATCTGGATCTGGGGCATTACGAGCGTTTCACGGGCGTGCACGCGACCAAATCCGACAACGCGACCACCGGGCGGATCTATTCCGAGGTGATCGCGCGCGAGCGTCGCGGCGATTATCTGGGCGCCACCGTCCAGGTGATTCCGCACATCACCGACGCGATCAAGAACGCGGTTCTGCACGACACGGACGATCTGGATTTCGCGCTGATCGAGATCGGCGGCACGGTGGGCGACATCGAGAGTCTGCCGTTCCTGGAGGCGATCCGTCAGTTGCGGAACGATCTCGGTCTCGAGCGCACGATGTTCCTGCATCTGACGCTGGTGCCGTGGATTCCGGCGGCGGGGGAGCTGAAGACGAAGCCGACGCAGCATTCGGTGAAGGAGCTGCAGAATGTCGGCATCCAGCCGCAGATGCTGTTGTGCCGGTCCGACCGGCCCTTGCCGGAGAACGAGCGCCGCAAGATCGCCAATTTCTGCAACGTGCGTCCGCAGGCGGTGATTTCCGCGCTGGACGTGGACACCATCTACGCCTGCCCGATCTCGTACCACGAGGAAGGCATGGACAACGAGGTTCTGCGCCATTTCGGTCTGCCGCACGAGGGCGAGCCGGATCTGTCGGCCTGGAAGCGCGTGCTGGATGCGATGCGCAACCCGGAAGGCGAGGTGCGGATCGCGGTGGTGGGCAAGTACACCTCGTTGCTCGACAGCTACAAATCGCTGAACGAGGCGCTGATCCATGGTGGCATCGCCAACCGCGTGCGTGTGAAGCTGGACTGGGTCGACAGCCAGATCTTCGAGGACGCGGGCGAGGCGGTGATCGAGCGACTGGAAGGCGTACACGGCATTCTAGTGCCGGGCGGGTTCGGCGAGCGCGGCTCGGAAGGCAAGATCGAGGCGGTGCGCTTCGCGCGCGAGCACAAGATCCCGTTCTTCGGCATCTGTTTCGGGATGCAGATGGCGGTGATCGAATGCGCGCGCAATCTGGCCGGGATCACCGATGCGTCCTCGACCGAGTTCGGGCCGACGGACCAGCCCGTGGTGGGTCTGATGACCGAGTGGGCCAAGGGCAACGAGCTGCTGCGCCGTCGCGAGGGCGGCGATCTGGGCGGAACGATGCGCGTGGGCGCGTATGACGCGACGCTGGCCGAGGGGTCGCGCGTGGCGGAGGTGTACGGCACCACCGAGATCCGCGAGCGGCACCGGCATCGCTACGAGGTGAACATCCATTATCGCGAGCAGCTGGAGCAGACCGGGCTGCTGTTCTCGGGGCTGTCTCCGGACGGGATCCTGCCGGAGATCGTCGAATATCCCGACCATCCGTGGTTCATCGGCGTGCAGTATCATCCCGAGCTGATGAGCAAGCCGTTCGCGCCGCATCCGCTGTTCTCCGGCTTCATCGCCGCTTCCGTGCGTCAGGCGCGTCTGGTCTGACGCGCTCCTGCGTGGCGCCGTGCCCAGCCCGGGCGTGGCGCCGCGAATACGGTGGTCCGTCGTCGGGCCGCCAGAACGGCCTACCGCCCTCATTTCACAAAGTTGCTGGTAGACGCGCGATGAATGATCATCGTCGCGTCGCCTTTGCTTGCGTTTTGTGCAGCAAAAATCGCGTTCTGCACAGTTATTGCATTTTGATGACAATCACTGTTGCGGAATAAGCACGCTCTTTTGGCAATCCCGGCCCAACAGTCAGGTTTCGTTACCCACGATCACAATCAGGCGATAGAAGCGCGCCCAGGAACACCCCCTCCTTGCGAAGGCGCATCGATCGACATGCTGACCCGAACCAGCCTTGCCGCTCTCCTGGCCACGACTGCCATGACCTGCTTCGCCACGATGGCTGTCGCGCAGACGACCGGACCGGCCACCGCCAGCTCGCGGGCCGCCGCTGCGGCCGCCGCCGCGACCAGCGAGAGCGTGACGGTCACCGGCCGCTCCAGCCGCACCACCTCTCCGGGTGCGGGCCTGATGCGTGTCGAAACGGCACCGAAGGCGGTGCAGACGATCACCCGCGACTTCATCGCCAAGCAGTCGCCGACCACCAACGCGCAGCAGCTTCTGCGCATGCTGCCGTCGACCAACGTGTCGGATGTCGATCCGTACGGCCTGTATTCGGGTTCGTCTCGCGTGCGCGGCCTCGACACCGCCGAGCAGGGTTATCTGCTGGACGGTGCGCCGCTGAACGATATCGGCGCTGGCCAGTTCTATTCCAATGAGGTTCTGGAAGCCGAAGATCTGGACAGCGTTTCGCTGCAACCGGGATCGACCAATCTCGACGCGCCAGTGGTGAGCGCCGCGGGCGGCATGGTCGAGGCGACCATGAAGACCCCGGCGATGCATTCCGGCGGCCTGTTCGACGTGACGTATGGTTCCTACAAGCTGAACCGCGAGTTCATCCGTCTCGACACCGGCCTGATCGGCAATAGCGGCATCCGTGCGATGTTCGCCTTCTCGCACACCCATGCCAACAACTGGCAGGGTCCGGGCGGCGCGGAGAAGAAGCACTTCGACTTCAAGATGGTGAAGGACTGGAGCAACGGCAGCCATGCCGGACTGACCGTGTCCTACAACGATCAGATCAACGACAGCTACAACAGCGGCGGCGTCACCCAGGCCAACTATTACAACCTGATCGAGAAAGGCAACAGCAACTCCTACGGAGCGACCTGGCTCGGCCCGAACACGATCACCGGCGCGAACAAGTCGGTCCTGTATTCACCGACCAACTTCTACAAGCTGCACCAGAACCCGTTCGCGAACGTGATCGCGGTGGCTCCGGTGCATATCGTGGTGAATTCGCGCGTGTCGGTCGACGACACCCCGTATTTCTGGCACGGCATCGGCAACGGCACCGGCGCGTCGGTGCTGACCGAAGGATCGACCTATTACGGCAGCCAGAAGGTCAATCTCGACCTGAACGGCGATGGCCGCATCAATCCTAAGACGACTGCTATCGCGCTGACGCCGTCGAACCAGGAGCAGTTCCGCCCCGGCAACACGATCAAGGCGAACGTCGCGGTCGACAAGCACAACACGATCACCGCCGGCTGGTGGTATGAATACTCCAACCTGCTGCAGTTCTCGCCGATCGGCCATGTGGACCAGCAGAACGGCATCGCCAACAACATCTGGGGCGTCGACAACAACTACATCCTGCCGAACGGCAAGCAGTACTACTCGCGCGACTACACGACCATCACTCAGGTCAACATGCTGTTCCTGGGCGACCACGCGAGCTATTTCGACGATCGCCTGCATGTGGATGCCGGCTTCAAGGAGACGATGGTCAGCCGCGCGCTCACCAACCGCATCCCCGGCACGACCTATGCCCGCAACGTCAACGTCGCCATCCCGCTGCCGCAGCTCGGCATCTCCTGGCAGTTCGATCCGCACAACCAGATCTACGTGAACGGCTCGACCAACTTCCGCGTGCCGAGCAACGTGTCGCTGGCCGACCAGATCAATAACAGCACCGGAAAGATTTCGCAGCGCGGCGGAAGCATCAAGTCGGAATACTCGATCTCCGAAGAAATCGGCTATCGCTACAACGGCCCGCTGATCGTCGGCTCGATCTCATTCTTCAACTACAACTTCACCAACCGTCAGATCTCGCTGAACTACTTCGAAGGCACGACGCCTTACAGCTCGACGGTGAACGCGGGTGGCCAGACCACGCGCGGCGTGGACATCCAGCTCTCCACCCGTCCGATCCTGTTCCACATCCGTCCGTACGCCACGTTCGAATATTTGGATGCGACGATCGACAACAACCTGTCGGCGACCGGCACGCTGGGCGGGAAGACCGTGAACGACTACCTGCCGACCACCGGCAAGCAGGCGATCGCCAGCCCGCATGTCCAGGCCAAGCTCGGTCTCGACTACGACGACGGCACGTTCTTCCTGGGCGCCGATCTGGATTATGTCGGTCAGCAGTACTCGACGTTCATGAACGACGAGAAGATGCCGGACTACATCACCAACAGCGTCTATGCCGGCTATCGCTTCCACAGCTTCGGCCGCTTCAAGGCGCCGCAGATCCAGATCAACTCCGGCAACCTCACCGGCGCCACCTACCGCACCGGCGTCTACACCGTGCAGAACAACGCCCAGCCGACCAAGGGCGTATTCGGCAGCACCATCGCCGGCAGCGCGCCGGCCTACTACCTGCAGCCGGGCTTCTATATCGCCGCCACCCTCTCGACGGCGTTCTGATCCCTGTCTTCGCGGCAGCCTGGAATGGCTGCCGCGTGCCAGCTGGCGCGATCGCTGCTATGGACGCGGTGATCGTCCAGCCAGAGGCACCATGAGTATCCTTCGCACGTCCCTGACCGTTCTTCTTGTCGGCGCCATGGGCATCGGCGCTGCCGAGGCGAGACCGGCTCCGCTCACCGACCTGCAGCAGGCGCAGGCCTTTCTGAAACAGAAGGCCTCCGAGCCGGGCGTGATCACCCTCCCCTCAGGGCTCGAATACAAGATCGAGGAATCGGGCGACAAGACGGGCCCGCATCCGACCGCCACCGACAGCGTCATGGTGAACTATGTCGGCAAGCTGTCCGACGGGGCGACGTTCGACGATTCCAAGGGGCAGATCGTCACGCTTCCGCTCGATCAGGTGATCAAGGGCTGGACCGAGGGCCTGCAGCTGATGCGTCCGGGCGATGTCTGGACGTTTTATGTTCCGCCCAATCTCGCCTATGGCGCCACGGGTGCGGGCCCGATCCCGCCGAATGCGGCGCTGGTGTTCCGGATCGAACTCGTGGCCGTGTCGGGACGCGGCTGAGCGGCTTAGGACAGCAAGAGTCTTCTTTTTCTGAAGAAAAAGAAGCAAAAAGACTTCTATCCGTTTGGTTATGGAATCGGTGTCTGCGGCCTGCTTAAACGGATAGAAGTTCTTTGGTTCTTTCTTTCAAGAAAGAACAATTTTCCTAGAAGAGGCGGGCCAGCAGGACGGCGCCCAGGCACAGGATCACCACGACGCTGAGCAGCCAGCGCAGCGGCAGATAGCCGCGCGGCATGTGGCCGTTGCGGCCTGCGCGCGTTTCCACCGCCGTCACCACCGCGAAGCCGAGCAGAAGCAGCACCAGGGCCAGACGCGACCGGTCTGTCAGCAGCAGGAGCAGGGCGGCCCAGCCGGCCAGGGCGGGCAGCACGCCGAGCGCCAGACGGGCGGCGGTGACGCGTCCGCGATGCGGCGAGATCACCGGATCATCCGCGAGGGCCAGACCCCAGTGCACGGCGCCGAGGAAGGACAGGATCACCGCGCCGTAGCCGACCACGCCGCCAACCAGACGCGGCACCGGCACGTCGGCGGGATAGAACAGGATCGCCACCGTTCCGGCGACGAACGGGATCAGGCCGCCCAGACCGAGCAGGATGGCGAGCAGCGGCAGGGTCCTCATGAGGCGAAACTCCGGCAAAAACGGTGACGAGACGCCAACGCGGGGCGAAAGCAGAGGTCGCATTCGCCCTGCCCACCTTGCGGAAAGCGCCCCGGGATGGTGCAACAGCGCGCCATCCCCTCGAAACCAAGAGAGTGCATCATGGGTGCCATCGCCGATATCGTCGCGCGCGAGATTCTGGACAGCCGCGGCAACCCGACCGTCGAGGTCGACGTGCTGCTGGCCTCGGGCGCCAAGGGCCGCGCCGCCGTGCCGTCCGGCGCGTCCACCGGCGCGCACGAAGCCTCCGAGTTGCGCGACAACGATGCCGGCCGCTACGGCGGCAAGGGCGTGAGCCAGGCGGTCGACTTCGTCGAGACCGAGATCCTGGAAGCGCTGGAAGGTGCGGAATCCACCGAGCAGGTGGCGATCGACCGCGCCATGATCGAGCTCGACGGCACGCCGAACAAGTCGCGCCTGGGCGCCAACGCCATCCTGGCGGTCTCGCTCGCCGTGGCCAAGGCGTCGGCCGAGGAGCTGGAGGTTCCGCTCTATCGCTATGTCGGCGGCGTCTATGCCCGCACCCTGCCCGTTCCGATGATGAACATCGTCAATGGCGGCCAGCATGCCGACAATCCGATCGACATCCAGGAATTCATGATCCAGCCCGTGGGCGCGCCGAGCATCGCCGACGCCGTGCGGATGGGTTCGGAGATCTTCGCCAAGCTGAAGAAGGGTTTGAAGGATGCCGGCCACAACACCAATGTCGGCGACGAGGGCGGTTTCGCGCCGAACCTGAAATCGGCCGACGAGGCGCTGACCTTCATCACCCGCGCCGTGGAAGCGGCCGGCTATCGTCCGGGCGACGACGTGACGTTCGCGCTCGACTGCGCCGCGACCGAGTTCCACAAGAACGGCCGCTACGAGCTGGAAGGCGAAGGCAAGTCGCTGGATAGCGAAGGCATGGTCCGCTACCTGGAGGAGCTTGCCAACCGCTACCCGATCGTCTCGATCGAGGACGGTCTGGACGAGGACGACTGGGACGGCTGGGCGCATCTGACCGCCGTTCTGGGCAACAAGCTGCAGCTCGTCGGCGACGACCTGTTCGTGACCAACCCGGAGCGTCTGGCGCGCGGCATCGCCGCCAAGACCGCCAACGCCATCCTGGTGAAGGTGAACCAGATCGGCACGCTGTCCGAGACGCTGGAAGCGGTCGAGATGGCGCATCGCGCCGGCTACAAGGCGGTGATGAGCCATCGTTCGGGCGAGACCGAGGACAGCACCATCGCCGACCTGGCCGTCGCCACCAATTGCGGCCAGATCAAGACCGGCTCTCTGTCGCGTTCCGACCGCACCGCGAAGTACAACCAGCTGATCCGCATCGAGGACGAGCTGGACAGTGCCGGCCGCTACGCCGGCCGCACCATCCTGCGCGGCTGACCGGATCGGGGGGCCGGAAACGGCTCCCCGTTTCTGTTGCCCGAGGGACACAGCGCGGCGTTTTCACGTCGCGCCGTGGTTCGTTATCTTTTCCGACACCCTTCTCGGGTTACGGTTGTTTCATCGACCGGTCCGGCAGGAGTTTCGATCCGATGAGTTTCGTGCGCGCGGTCAAACGCAAGGTGAAGGCCGTTCTGCCGCCGCTGCTGTTTCTGTCCCTGGTCGGGTATTTCGGCTGGAACGCCACCCAGGGCGATCACGGCCTGCGCACCTATCGCAACCAGCTCCAGCTCCTGAGCGAGGCCAATGCGGCCGAGGCTGCGGCGACCGCCGAGCAGGCGGCCTGGGCACAGCGTGTGTCGGGCCTGCGCGATCGCTCTCTGGATGCCGACACGCTGGACGAGCGCTCGCGGGCGATGTTGAACCTCGCCGAGCCGAACGAGCTGGTCGTGCCCTACGGGAAGAACAAGTTGTATTGAGAGGAGCCTTCTTTTTCTGAAGAAAAAGAAGCAAAAAGACTTTTGTCCGTTTGGGTTAGGCAGCAGCGCCGAATACGGAGCTAAACGGACAAAAGTTCTTTGGTTCTTTCTTCCAAGAAAGAACATTTGAGCGGCCGCACCATCTCTGGCGCGGCCGTTTCACGCTCCCGGCGTCGCCCGTAAGGCGGCCAGGGCGGCGGATTGTTCGCCTTCGATGGTGGCGGCGACGGCATGCACCACGGCGGCGATGCGGACGGCGGCCTGGACCTGCTCCGTGGTCAGGCCGTGTGCGCGCACGGTCTTCTCATGGCTTTCGATGCACATGCCGCAGCCGTTGATGGCGGAGACCGCCAGCGACCACAGCTCGAAATCGACCTTGTCGACGCCGGGCTTGCCGATGACGTTCATGCGCAGGCGGGCGGGCAGATTGCCGTACTCCCCGCCGGCCAGATGCACGAAGCGGTAGTAGATGTTGTTCATGCCCATGATGGAAGCGGCGGCCTTGGCGGCATCCAGCGCTTCCGGGCTAAGCTTGGGCGCGAACTCGGCCAGCACGGCCTGCGACACGATCTCGTTGCGCGAGGCCAGGGCGGAGGCGACGAAGGTGCCCGCGAGCTGCTGCTGGGTCAGCACGGTCTCGTTGGCGAGCGAGCCGAGATTGAGGCGGAGATCCTTGGCGTAGTCGGGGATCCGGCCTTTGAGCGATTCGATCGACATGCAGTCGTCTCCTGGCGGGGCGTTGAGGTGAAACGAACAAGGCGGGATGCGGTCGGAACCGCACCCCGCCCTGCCCGGAGATGCTGGGATCAGGCCGCCGGACGGAGGTGCTCTTCGCCCTTGTTCCAGTTGCAGGGGCACAGCTCGTCGCTCTGCAGCGCGTCGAGCACGCGCAGCACTTCCTGCGGGTTGCGGCCGACCGACAGGTCGTTCACCGCCGCGTAGCGGACGATGTTGTCCGGATCGACCAGGAAGGTGGCGCGCAGGGCCACGCCTTCCTCGCGGGACAGGACGCCCGTGGCCTGCGCCAGCTCGCGCTTGATGTCGGCCAGCATCGGGATCTCCAGCGTGCGGAGATCGTCGTGGTGCAGACGCCAGTTCAGGTGCACGAACTCGCTGTCGGTAGAAACGCCGTAGACCACGGTGTCGCGATCCGCGAACTCGCTGTTCAGCTTGCCGAACGCGACGATCTCGGTCGGGCAGACGAAGGTGAAGTCCTTCGGCCAGAAGAACACCAGCTTCCACTTTCCGGCATCGGACTGGTCGGTGATCTCGGTGAAGGCCGTCGTCAGGTCGATGCCGGCCGGGCCGCCCTTGACCGCCGCGAGCTTGAAGGAGGGGAAGGTGTCGCCGACTGTCAGCATGGAAGGCTCCTGTTGGGCTGGAGAATCAAGGGCCGGCTCGCACCGGCGCACGCCCGGAAATTGGTGCATCGCGTCAATTTGGTCCAATGAAGAGTTTCACTGGCCCTGATCGATCCGCTTCATGATCCTGCCGACGCCGCAGCAGCTCCGTTACCTCGTCAGCCTGGCCGAACAGCGCCATTTCGGGCGGGCGGCCGAGGCGTGCGGGGTGACGCAATCGACCTTGTCGGCTGGCATCCTGGCGCTGGAGCGGCAGATGGGGGCGGTGCTGCTGGACCGGACGGCGGGGCGGAAGCCGGTGTTCACCCCGGTCGGGCGCGAGGTCACGGAACGGGCCAGGACGGCCTTGTCGGCGCTGGAAGCGGTGGCGGAAGCGGCGGCGGCGGCGAGCGAGCCGATGTCCGGCGTTCTGCGCATGGGCATCATTCCGACCCTGGCGCCGTTCGTTCTGCCGCGTCTGTTGCCTGCAATACGGCAGGAATTCCCGCGCCTGCGCCTGAAGCTGAACGAGGACGTGACCGGGAAGCTCTGCGCCAAGCTGGCCGCGGGCGCGCTCGATCTGCTGCTGATCGCCCTGCCCTCGGAATGCGACGGGCTGGATACGCGCGTGGTCGGGCGCGATCCGCTGCTGGCGGCCGTGCCTGCCGGGCATGCGCTGTCGAGCGGGCCGATCGGTCTGGCCGATCTGGAGCATCACCAGATGCTTCTGCTGGAGGACGGCCATTGCCTGCGCGACCAGGTGCTGGATGCGTGCCGGCAATCGGGGAGCTGGCGCGAGGACGCGACCACCGGGCCGTTCGCGGCGACGAGCCTGCAGACGCTGGTTCAGCTGGTCGAGAACGGATTCGGCGTGACTCTGCTGCCGCGGATCGCCGTGGAGGCGGGGCTCGTGTCCGGCGATCGCGTGGTGGTGCGTCCGCTGGGCGGAGAGCCTGTGTATCGTACGATCGGGCTGGCCTGGAGGCCGCGTTCGCCGCGCGAAAACGACTTCAGCGCGATCGCGACCCTTCTGCAGGATCGCCTGTCGCGCTGAAAGTCGGCGCCGTCCGGCTGTATGGCCGTCGGCGCGGAGAGGAACGGGAAGCCGTTCTTATTTGATCTTGGCTTCGCGGTATTCGACGTGCTTGCGCGCCACGGGATCGTATTTGCGCAGCGACAGCTTGCCGGTCTGCGCGCGCGCGTTCTTCTTGGTGACGTAGAAATGGCCGGTTTCCGCGGAAGAAACGAGCTTGATCTGGATGGTGTTGGTCTTCGCCATGGGGTCCTCGACTGATGCTAGCCGCCGCCGTCGCGGTGGCTCCTGGACCGGCCGATGAGCACGGTCGGGAGAAGCACGGGTCGCAGCTTTGGTTCAAGGGGGCGGAAAATGCGCATGACGGCCCCGGAGGTCAAGCGTCTTCGCTTCCGGAGTGGTTTTTCCGGCCGGATTCACGGCGTTCCGGCGGTCGTTCCGGCGAGCGGATGCCCGTGCTTGACGCGAAACGGGGAACCAATATAGAACATCGGGCGGTGTTGCCGCTTTGTTCCGAGCATGGGCTCCCGACGGAAGCGGCATCGCGGATACAGGAGACACCGGTCGATGCTCACACGCAAGCAGCACGAGTTGCTGAGCTTCATCGACTCCCATCTCCGCGCCACCGGATTCTCGCCCTCCTTCGACGAGATGAAGGACGCGCTCAATCTGCGGTCCAAATCCGGCATCCATCGCCTGATCTCGGCGCTCGAGGAGCGCGGCTTCCTGAGCCGGCGCCACCATCGTGCCCGCGCGCTGGAAGTGCTGCGCATGCCCGAGCAGGTCGGCGCGCCATCCGTTCCCGCGGTCGAGGCGGCGTCGGCCACCGAACAGGCGATCCAGGACGAGCTGGCGCATTTCGCGCCCAACGTGATCAAGGGCGATTTCGGCAGCCGCCTTCCCGGCGTCCGCGCCGCCGCCGATGCCGGCGCCGTGCAGTTGCCGCTCTACGGCCGCATCGCCGCCGGCCTGCCGATCGAGGCGCTGCGGGATACCGGCGCGCATGTGGAGGTGCCTCTGGCGCTGATCGGCAGCGGCGAGCACTACGCGCTCGAAGTGGCCGGCGATTCCATGATCGAGGCCGGCATTCTCGACGGTGACACCGCGATCATCCGGCGGGAGGATTCCGCGGAGAACGGCCAGATCGTGGTGGCCTTGATCGACGATGGCGAGGTGACGCTGAAGCGGCTGCGCCGTCGCGGCAGCGCTGTGGCGCTGGAGCCGGCGAATGCGCGCTACGAGACCAAGATCGTGCCGTCCGACCGCGTGCGTGTGCAGGGACGTCTCGTGGGTCTGCTGCGGCGCTATTGAGAACGGTCCTGTCCGCTGATCGGTGTCAAATCATGTCCGATTCGGCACCGACATTAATTTGTCATTAATCTTGTGGCGATCTGTGGCTAGGCTTTTCGGGAATCGTCTCGATTTCCCGACCAAAAAGGTTCAGCCATGGCCGACGGCCTCGTCATCAACGAGTTCATGTTCAATCCCTCGATTTCGGGAGACCCGGACGAGTTCATTGAGGTGCGTGGCGCGGCGCTGACCGATTACAGTCGGTATTCGCTGGTCGTGGTGGATGGCGACGGCAATGCCGCCGGCAACGTGGACAACGTGTTCCAGCTCGGCACCACCGATGCGGCGGGCTACTGGGTCACGCCGTTCATGAGCAACATGCTGCAGAACGGCAGCCAGACCCTGTTGCTGGTGCTGGACTACAAGCCCGGCGCCAAGGATCTGGACACGAGCAACGGCGGCAGCTTCACCAGCACGCCCTGGTCGGCGATCGTCGATTCCGTCGCGGTCTATGACGGCGACAAGGGCGACAAGATCTATGCCGGCGCGCCGGTTCTGTCCGGCGCCGCGGCGCTCGGCGCCTCGCGCATTCCGGACGGTGTCGACACCGATCAGCCGGGCGACTGGGTGGCCAACGACCCTGCCCTGTCCGGCATTTCGCCCTATGGCGACACCGCCGCCACAGGCACGGTGCTGAACACGCCCGGCGCCGCCAACAGCGCGCCGGCCGCCGTCACGCCGCCGGTGGTGACGATCCAGACGCTGATCGGATCGAGCTACGCCGCGAACGCCGCCTACGTGAACACGAGCGTGACAACCACCGGCGTGGTGACGGCGGTCGATACCACCGGGGCGATCGGCTACTACATCCAGCAGACCAGCCGGGACGGGTCCACCGTCGGCAGCGACGCGATCTTCGTGTTCGCGCAGAAGGGTTCGACCCTGCCGACAATCGGCCAGACCGTGAGCGTCACCGGCAAGCTCGTGAACTACAACGGCAGCAGCACCGTGCTGGCGACGCCAGAGCTGAACGAGACCGGGCACAGCATTCTCGATGCCGGAACGACCAGCATCGCCCCCACCGTGATCGGGATCGGCGGGCTGATGGTGCCGCACGACGCCTATGTGGTGACGGACGCCAACGCGGCGGCCAACCTGAACAATTCGACCGCGACGCTGCGGCCGACGGTGAATGCGCTCGACTTCTATCGCAGCCTGCAGGGCCAGCTGGTGACGCTGCACAACGTGTCCGTGGTGGGCGCCACCGCCAGCAACGCCACCTGGGTGGTGCCGGATGGCGGTGCGGGCCTGCTCGATCCGCGCGGCGGGCTGATCCAGACCGCCGACAATGTGAACACCCAGCGCATCGAGATCTATTTCGACAGCGGCATCACGCCGGGCAATGCGCCGTCCGCCGTAGTGGGCGACAGTTTCGGCGACGTGACGGGCGTCCTGTCCTACTACAACGGCGTGTTCGAGCTGCTGCCGACGGCGGCGCTGACGGTGACGCATCCGGCGTCGGGGGTTCTGCCGCAGCAGAGCACCAGCTACGCCAAGGACGCCACGCATCTGCTGGTGGCAGACTACAACATCGAGAACTTCAACAGCCTGCTGCCGGCCAATGCGGCGCGGCTGAGCCAGCTCGCGCAGATCATCGTCCACAACCTGAACGCGCCGGACATCCTGGCCCTGCAGGAGATCCAGGACGACAGCGGCACCACCAATGACGGCACGGTGACGGCCGCGCAGAACATCCAGGGCATCATCAGGGCGATCGCCGATGCCGGCGGTCCGACCTATTCCTATGCCGAGGTCGATCCCGCCGACGGCACCCAGGGCGGCGTGGCAGGCGGCAACATCCGCAACGTGTTCCTCTACGATGCCAGCCGCACCCAGCTCGCCGCGCCGGTGAAGGCGATCGGCACCGAGGAGCTGAGCGGCGTGTTCAAGAACACCCGCCTGCCCCTGGTCGGCACCTTCACCTTCAACGGCCAGACCGTGACGCTGGTGAACGTGCACAACTCGTCCCAGGCGGGCAGCTCGGAGCTGTACGGCGCGGCCCAGCCGCCGATCAACCATGGCGGCACCACGGCGACGGCGAACAACCGCATCGCCCAGGCGCAGTACATCACCAACTACGTCAACGGGCTGCAGCAGAACGATCCGAACGCGAAGATCGGCATTCTGGGCGACTTCAACGACACCGACGGCAGCCCCGCGCAGCAGGTCTATGCCAATGGCGGGTTGCAGGACCTGAACACCAAGGAGGCGGCGGATTCGCGCTACACCTATGTGTTCGAGGGCAACAGCGAGTCTCTGGACCACACCATCGGCACGGCCAGCTTCTTCGATGCCGGCCAGTTCAGCACGGTGCATCTGAACGCCGAGTATCAGGACGCGGTGCGGGAAAGCGATCACGACCCATCCCTGACCCTGCTGGAGCTGACCTGCTTCCTGGCCGGGACGCTGATCCGCACGCCGGATGGCGACGTGGCGGTGGAGATGCTGTCCGTGGGCGATCTGGTTCTGACCGCGTCGGGGGCGGCGCGGCCTTTGCGCTGGATCGGTCATCGGCACATCGATCTGAAGCGTGCCGCCGATCCGGAAGGGCTGCGTCCGGTGCGGGTGGCGGCGGATGCGGTCGCGCCGGGTCTGCCGGAGCGCGATCTGCTGGTGACGCCGGAGCATTGCCTGTTCCTGGCGGGCGGGCTGATCCCGGTGCGGATGCTGGTGAATAGCGGCTCGATCGCCCCGGTGGAGATGCGGCGTTTCACCGTGTTCCATCTCGAGCTGGACACCCACGACATCCTGCTGGCCGAGGGCCTGCCGTGCGAGAGCTATCTCGACACCGGCAACCGGCACAATTTCGCCGGCGGCACGGCGATGACGCTGCATCCGTGCTTCGACGGCGACCGCTCGGGCGCGATCATGGCGGCTCCGCTTCTGGTGGCGCGCGACGTGGTGGAGCCGGTCTGGCGCGGGCTGGCGGAACGGTCTCTGGCTTTGGGCTTCGCCCCGGCGCCGGCTTTGGCGTTCGAGACCGACCACGGGCTGGAGATCGCCCTGCCCTGCGACACGGTGCTGGCGGTCGAGCGCGGCGATGCGGGCGAGATGGCCGTGACGCTGCCGGAGGGCGCACGCACGCTGGTGCTAAGGTCGCGCGCGGCGTCGCCCGCGGAGATGGACGGGCCGTTTGTGGACGACCGTCGCCGTCTCGGCGTGGCGGTGTCGTCTGTGGCGATCGGCGGAACGGTGCTCGATCTGACCGATCCCGCGCTGACTGGTGCTGGCTGGCACGGGCTGGAAAGCGAAGGTGCGCTGCGCTGGCGCTGGACCGACGGAGCGGCGACGCTGCATCTGCCGGAAGGCTGCGACGGCGGGCGTCTGGTGATCCGGTTGCAGGGCAGCTTCCGGTATCCGCTGGCGGCCTGACGGCGGCTCAGTCCGGCAGGATGTCTGCGCCGGGGATCAGCCCGGCGCAGCGTGCGACCGCGTCCGGGCCGGGATCGTCCATCCAGGGCAGCTCGGCCAGGACGCGCACCTTTCCGTGCCGCTCGATGGCGGCGCGGTTTCCGGCTGAAGGCGGGCCGTTCAGGATCACGCCGAGCACGGGGATGCCGCGCGCGCGCAGGGCCTGGAGGCTGAGCAGCGTGTGATTGATGGTGCCGAGCGTGGAGCGGGCGACCAGCACCACGGGCAGGGACAGCCGGGCGATCAGGGCGGCGGTGAGGGTGTATCCGTCGAGCGGGACCAGCACGCCGCCCGCGCCTTCGACCACCAGCACGCCGTCTCCGTGCGGGAGCGAAAGCGTGTCCGGGTCGAAACGGATGCCTTCCCGCGCCGCGGCGTCTTCCGGCGAGAGCGGCGCGCGCAGGGCGAGCGCGGGCGGATGGGTCCGCTCGGCGGCGCACAGGCTGAGCGCCTGCACCGTGGCAGTGTCGCCGGGGTCTGAGTCGAGCCCGGTCTGCATCGGCTTCCAGTATTCGGCGTTCCAGGCGCGGACGAGGCAGGCGGACACGAAGGTCTTGCCGATCTCGGTATCGGTGCCGGTGACGAACACGCCGCGTCGCAGTGGGCGGCGGTGGCGTCCGTAGCCGACGCGGTAATCGGCCACGGCGCCGTCGTGTTCGAAGCGTCGGAGAACGCGTCGCAGCGTCCCCGCGCCGAGCGGGCGGCGGTCGGTGCGGCCGAGATCGGCGCCGATGCCGCGTAGGCCGCGCAGGAAGGCGAGACCGGAGCCGCAGGGGATCGCGACGGTCTGCGCGTCCCAGGCGAGCAGCGGGCCGAGTGCGGCGTCGTCGTGGAACACGGGCGAGCGGGGTTCGACCGCTTCGGCGTGGTGTGCGGCGGTCCATCGGCCGAGGCTGCCGCGCAAGAGCGTGGCGAGATAGAGCGTGCCGCCGGGACGCAGCAGCGCGGCGAGACGGGCGCAGGCGACGGCCGGGTCTGCGAACCATTGCAGGGCGAGCGAGGAGCAGACCAGGTCGAAGCCGGGGGCGACGGAAGGGTGCTGCCCGTCGGTGGCGGCGAGCACGAGGTTCGGATCGTCCGGCATGGCGCGACGGCAGGAGTCGAGCATGGACGGGGCGAGATCGGTGGCGACGATCAGCGCGTCCGGGAAGGCGTCGCGCAGGGCGCGCGTCAGCAGGCCGGTGCCGCAGCCGATCTCGAGGATACGGGCGGGCGGGGTCGGGTGGTCGCGCCGGATGCGGGCGGCGAGTTCGGCGGCGACGAGACGTTGCAGCACGGCGTCGCGCTCGTAGCCGGCAGCGGCGTTGCCGAAACGGCGGGCGATCGCGTCGGCGGGGTTCAGCATGGGAATCGCGCGATCATCTCGGCGCACCAGTCTGGCCGGGTGATGGGCAGGAGGTGGCCGCCGGTTTCTGTCCAGCGCAGCGTGGCGGCCGGGAAGAGGGCGCGCGTGTGGGCCGGGGTGGCGATGGGGTCGTCTTCGGCGGCGAGGGCCAGGAGGGGGAGCGTGCCGTCGGCGAAAAGACGGGCGGCGGTGGCGCGGAGGTCTCGGTTGCGCAGCGCGTCGAGACCGGCGGCGAGACGCGACGGGGCCGGCTTGTCCGTGGCGGGTTCGGCGCTGCAGCGCCGTCGGAAGGCGTCCAGGGTCGGGCCGGGCGCGGCGTCGAGGTCGCGCGCCATGCGGGCGAGGATGCGATCGGGCACGCCGGGCAGATCGGGCGCGGCGGCGAAGCGCGGAAAGCCGGCGATGGAAACCAGACCGGCGCAAGAATCCGGCCAGCGTTCGAGCAGGGCCAGAACGCCGGCGGAATGGCCGACGGCGATCGTGCCGGCGGGCACCTCTGGCCAGCATGGTTCTGCGCCGAGATAGCCGGCCTCGGCGCGGAGGATCGGGCGGTCCGGCAGCAGGGCGGCGAGTGCGTCCCAGATGGCGGCATCGAAGCCCCAGCCATGCACCAGCAGAAGCGGCGCGTTCATCGGCACGACATCGCGGCGATGGCCGCGTGGGCGATTTGGTCGCATTGCGCATCCGTATGCGCGGCGCTGAGGGCCAGGCGGATGCGGCTGCCGTTGGGCGGCACGGTGGGCGGGCGGATGGCGATGCCGAGCACGCCCTGCGCGCGCAGGGCGTCGGCGACGCGGAGCGAGTCTTCGGCGCCGCCGATCAGCATCGGCACGATCTGGGTGGAGGAGGCTCCGGTGTCGATCCCGGCATCGGCGAGGCGCGTGCGCAGGGTGGCGGCGTTGGACTGAAGGCGCGCGCGGTCGGCGTCCAGGCTCGGCATCAGGTCGAGTGCCGCGTCGATCGCGCCGAGAACCGGCGGCGGCAGCGCGGTGGTATGCACGAAGCCGGAACAGGCGTTCAGCAGCCAGTCGCACAGGACGCGCGAACCGGCGACATAGGCGCCGAAGCCGCCGAACGCCTTGCTGAGCGTGCCCATGGCGAGATCGACGCCGCCCGCCTCCCCGGCCAGCCCGGCGCCGTTGGGGCCAAGCACGCCGGTGGCGTGGGCTTCGTCGACATAAAGAAAGGCGTCGTGCCGGTCGGCGATGCGGCGCAGGCGCGGCAGGTCGGCGCGGTCGCCATCCATGCTGAACACGCTTTCGGTGACGATGAAGCGCGGGCCCGGCTCGGCGTCGGTGCGGTCGAGAAGCTGCTCGAGATGATTGAGATCGTTGTGACGGAAGCGGTTCTGGCGCAGGCCACTGGCCTGGATACCGTGATGCAGGCTGGCATGGATGAGCCGGTCGGCGAACAGCACCGGTTTGGCCGGAGCGCAGGCGGCGAGCAGCACGGGCAGCACGGCGGCGTTGAGCTGCCAGCCGGAGGCGAACAGCAGGGCGGCCTCGGTGTTTTTGAAGCGGGCAATCTTCGTTTCGACCTGACGGTGCAGGTCGAAGGTGCCGGTGACGAGTCGGGAGGCGCCGGCGCCGGCGCCGTAGCGTGCGGCCCAGTCCGCGGCGCGCTCGGCCAGTTCGGTACGGTGCGCCAGGCCGAGATAATCGTTGCCGGAGGCGTTGATCAGCTTCTGGCCGTCGCGCAGCACGGTGCCGGGGGCGGGCGTGACCGGGACGACATGACGGCGCATGCCGCGCTTCGACAGCTCTGCAAGGCGCTCGGAGAAGAGTGGGTCGAACCGCGACATGCGGGAGGCATGCCAAAGCGCCGCCCCTGCGGTCAATCGGCGGGGGCTCGACCCAGGGCGCCGCGCGGGTGCATCACCCGGGGCATGAGCGTTTCTCCAGCCGCCGGCCGTCTCTGGCTTCCCTATGCGCAGATGCGGACCGCGCCCGACCCTCTGGTCGCGCGCTGGACCGAGGGGGCGCGGATCGGGCTGGCGGACGGGCGGGTGCTGATCGACGGCATCGCGAGCTGGTGGACCGCCTGCCATGGCTACAACCATCCGCATATTTGCGACGCGGTGTCGGCGCAGCTTGCGCGGATGCCGCATGTGATGCTGGGCGGGCTGGTGCACGAGCCGGCGCTCAAACTCGCCGAGCGTCTGGCTGCGCTGCTGCCGGGTGATCTGGGGCGGGTGTTCTTTGCCGAGAGCGGATCGGTATCGGTCGAGGTCGCCATCAAGATGGCGGTGCAGTACTGGCTCAATCGCGGGGTGCGCGGACGGAGCAAGCTGATCGCGTTTCGCGGCGGCTATCATGGCGACACGCTGGCGACCATGGCGGTGTGCGACCCGGACGAGGGCATGCACAGCCTGTTTTCCGGGGTCCTGCCGCAGCACCATATCGTCGATCTGCCGCGCGACGCGGCGAGCGAGGCGGCGCTGGACGGGCTGCTGGCGGCGCGCGGCCACGAGGTGGCGGCGATCCTGGCCGAGCCTCTGGTGCAGGGTGCGGGCGGCATGGTGTTCCATGACGCGGAGGTGCTGCGCACCTTGCGTCGTCTGGCCGACAAGCACGGCGTCCTGCTGATCCTGGACGAGATCTTCACCGGGTTCGGCCGCACCGGCACGATGTTCGCGTGCGAGGCGGCGGGGATCGTGCCGGACATCGTGACGCTGTCGAAGGCGCTGACCGGCGGCACGATGGCGCTGTCGGCCGCCGTGGCACGGGAGGCGGTGTTCGAGGCGTTCCTGGGCGACGATCCGATGCGGGCGCTGATGCACGGGCCGACCTTCATGGGCAATCCCCTCGCCTGCGCCGCCGCCAACGCCTCGCTCGATCTGTTCGAGCGCGAGGACCGTCTGGCGCAGGTGGCGGCGATCGAGGCGCAGCTCCGGGCGGAGCTGGAGCCGTGCCGCGCCCTGCCCGGCGTGCGCGACGTGCGCGTGCGCGGTGCGATCGGGGTGGTGCAGCTGGACCGGTTTCCCGCGCTGACGCCGTTGAAGCAGGCGCTGGCGGCGGAAGGGGTCTGGATCAGGCCGTTCCGCGACATCGTGTATCTGACGCCGTGCTTCACCATCGCGGAGTCGGAGCTGTCGGTGCTGACCGGGGCGATCCGCCGGGTTCTGCGCGACGCGGGCTGAGCCGGCGGGGAAACGGCCCCCGCCTCCAGGGGGCTCTGCGTCAGTGCACCATGCGGGCATGGGCCAGGGAGACGACCTTGCCGGCGGTGTCGATCGGGGCGAAGCCGTAGCCGCCGGCGCGGAACTGCAGCACCACGCGCAGCGCGCAGTCGAGAGCCAGCAGGGTGGCGCGCTCGTTGGCCATGTCGCGCAGCACGGCTTCCGCCTCGTCTGCCTTGTCCTCGCCGAGCAGGTCGAACAGGGCGAGAAGCTGCGTCTCGTCCGGCGACACGGCGGTCTGGCAGGTGCAGTTCACCTGCAGGCTGCGTGTGAGGCCCTGGCTGAGCACCCAGAGGAAGCCTTCCAGCGGATGCGAGGCGTCGGCCACGCCGATATGGCGGAACACGGATTCGATCTTGGCGCCCATGTCCTCGCCGAGGCGGCGGCCCAGCACCCAGGTGCGGATCGCCCAGAGCAGCGACTGGTCCATGCGGGGAAGATCGGTCAGCTCGAGTTCGGTGCGCGGCGTGATGGACATGGGAGGAACTCCTGTCTCCGTCGCTCGGGAGGAGCGGCACTACGCGGAGCCTATATGAGAATGGTTCTCATCCGCAATGCAGAAGAATGAACATTCCGCAATCGGATCGTGCGGCGGTAGACGCGTTTTGAAACGGTCGCTATCGCTGCCGCGCCCGGCCTCGATTCCATGGCGGATCACCCATGAACGACCTGCTCAACAGCCCCTACGCCCGCACCGTGGGCGGGTATCTGACCGCCTTCGTGCTCGGCACCGCGATCGGGTTCGAGCGGCAATGGCGACAGCGCAGCGCGGGCCTGAGGACCAATGTTCTGGTGGCGGTGGGCGCTGCCGCATTCTGCGATCTCGGCGCGCGCCTGCTGGGGCCGGAGGGCGCCACGCGGATCATCGCCTATGTGGTGTCGGGGATCGGCTTCCTGGGCGCGGGCGTGATCCTGAAGGACGGCACCCAGATCCGTGGCCTGAACACCGCGGCGACGCTCTGGTGTTCGGCGGCGGTGGGGACGCTGGCAGGCAGCCATCTGCCGGCGGAGGCCTGCACGCTGGGCCTGTTCATCCTGGCCGGCAACACGTTGCTGCGCCCGCTGGTGAACTGGGTGAACCGTCGTCCGATCGAGCCGGAGAACACCGAGGCGCAGTACATGGTGCATGTGATCTGCCGGCCTCGCGACGTTTCGGACGTGCGCGATCTGCTGGACAGCGTGCTGGAGCGGGCGTCCTACCCGGTGCGCTCGGTGGAAACGCTGTCGGACAGCGACGAGCAGGTGGAGCTGGCGGCGATCCTGGTGCCGAGCACGGCGGAATCGGACGAGCTGGACGCCGCCGTGGCGGAGTTGGAGGAGTCCGCGCTGGTTCTGTCCTCGACCTGGACGCTGGAAACGACCTCCTGACGCGAAAACGCCGCCGCGAGGCTGGCTCGCGGCGGCGCCGGTTCGGTCGGTTCGGTCGTTGAGCCTATTTCGGCGTGCCCTTGACGGTCTTCACGCTGCCGTCCGGGCTGATCACCGTGCTGGTGCCGTCGCCATTGGGGATCACGATGTTGCCGCTGGAGGGCGCATCGGGGCCGTCGTGGTGGGTCTTGTCGAACTGGTGGGCCGGATCGACGATCGGCGCGGCCAGGCTACCGCCGCCGGACGCGAACCCGTCATCGAGCGGGGCGCCGCCCCGGATGGCGTTCTGTTCGCCCATGCTCATGCTGCCGCCGCGCGGCAGTGTGCCTCCGGCCAGCGCATTGGTGCCGGCGACGCCGTGCGACACGTCGCTCAACGTGGGCAGCGGCTGCGGCGGACCGGGCCAGACATTGCCCGCCTGCGGCAGCATCGCCTGCGTGGTGGGGGTCTTGCCGCGTGCGCGCTGCAGGTTCTCGCTCGAGCCGAGGACGCCGTTCGGGTTGTAGCCCGGCGGATCTTCGGTATCGCCCAGGAAATGGCCCAGCCCGGAACAGCCGCTCAGTGCCAGCATGGCGGGCAGTGCGAACACCGCCACGGGTCTCGGCAGAATGGTCACAAAACGAGCCGAGGGCCGCATCTTCATCCTCCTGCGGCCCACCGCCGCGTTGCGGAATGTCGTCTAACCGGACGGTTTCCTCAAGAGCGGGCGCTTCCGGGCCCGCCTCGCGCGCGCGTTCGGGGCTTCCGCTGGTGCGAAACAGTCACAAACCGAACCGGCCGGGGCCGATTCGGATCGCGGCCGGCGTCAGGAGGAGGACGGCTCGTTCACGTGACGCAGGCCGGTGACCAGATAGTCCCAGCCCGTGACCAGTGTGAGCAGGGCGGCCAGCCAGAGCATCAACGCGCCGATCAATCCCACCGGCAGCCAGTCGAGCCCGAGCAGACGGGCCGTGGTGTCGCCGGCCAGCAGCACGCCGAGCGCGCCCATCTGGAATCCGGTCTTCCATTTGGCGAGGCGGGTGACGGGCAGGCTGACGCGACGGCCGGCCAGATGTTCGCGCAGGCCGCTGACCAGGATCTCGCGCAGCAGGATGACGATCGCCGGGTAGAGCGACCAGAGCGGCAGGCGTCCGAATCCGGCCAGCACCATCAGCGAGGCGCCGACCAGCAGCTTGTCCGCGATCGGGTCGAGCATGCGTCCGAGTTCGGAGAATTGGTGGCGCGAGCGGGCGATGCGTCCGTCGAGCCAGTCGGTGATGCCGGCGGCGATGAACAGGAGGCAGGCGGCGGCATCCGACCACGGCGCCCGGATCGCCACCAGCGCCACCAGCAGCGGAATGGCGGCGATCCGCGACAGGGTCAGCACGTTCGGCAGGTCTGTCAGCATGGTTCGCGGTCGATCGAGCAGTGTTCCGGCTTGCATCCTAGCCCAGCCGGAGGACCGCCGTAACCTGCCGTCCTGACATGGCTCCCCGGTCGCGGGACGCGACGGCGCTCCCCGGTCGCGGAATGCGGCGGGGCGGCGCAGGGCGGTTCGGGGCCCGGGGCGAGCGGGCGGAGAGGTCTGGCCCCCTGCCCGCCTCAGAACGCCGCTAGGTCTTGCTTTGCCAGCCGGCGTGGAAGTGGCCGTAGATGGCGCGGGCGGTTTCGCGGCTGATGCCGGGGGCGTTTTCCAGATCCACCAGCCCGGCCTGTTTGACGCCGCGCGCGGAGCCGAAATGGTTCAGCAGCGCGCGCTTGCGCAGTGGGCCGATGCCCGGGATGTCGTCCAGTTCGCTTTTGACGATCGCCTTGGAGCGGCCGGCGCGATGGGTGGTGATGGCGAAGCGGTGGGCCTCGTCACGCAGCCGTTGCAGGTAGTAGAGCACCGGATCGCGCGGCGGGAGCTGGAACGGCGGCGCGTCGCCGGTGTGGAACCATTCGCGCCCGGCATCGCGATCGGGGCCCTTGGCGATCGCCACCAGCTTCACGTCGGTGACGCCCAGATCGTCCAGCACCTGGCGCACGGCGGAGAACTGGCCGGCGCCGCCGTCGATCAGCAGGATATCGGGCCAGTCCGGACGGGCGGCCGGTTCGCCGGACTCGCTTTCGCGCGCCGCCTGTTCGCGCAGCGCGCGTCCGAAGCGGCGTTCCAGCACCTCGCGCATCATGGCGAAATCATCGCCCGGGGTGATCGGGCCGCGGATGCTGTATTTGCGGTAGGCCTGTTTGTTGAAGCCTTCGGGGCCTGCGACCACCATGACGCCATAGGCGTTGCTGCCCATGATGTGGCTGTTGTCGTAGGTCTCGATCCGCTCCGGCGGGGCCGGCAGGTTGAACAGCGTGGCGACGCCTTCCAGCAGCCTAGCCTGTCCGGCGCCCTCGGCCAGCTTGCGTTCCAGCGCCTCGCGGGCGTTGGTGGCGGCGTGTTCGACCACGGCGCGCTTCTCGCCGCGCTGCGGCACGGCGAGTTCGACCTTGCGTCCGGCCTTGAGGGTGAGGGCTTCGGCGACCAGTTCCGGCTCGTCCACCGGGACGTTGCTGAGCACCAGAGGCGGCGGCGGCTTGTCGTCGTAGAACTGGGCGATGAAGGAGGACAGGATCTCGCTTTCGCCCTCCCCCTTCACGTTGGCCGGAAAGAAGGCGCGGTTGCCGTTGTTGCGGCCGCCGCGGATGAAGAACACCTGAAGGCAGGCCTGGCCGGCGGCGAGGTGGATTGCGACGATGTCGGCATCCTCGATGCTGGCCGGGTTGATGATGCCGGTGCCCTGGACATGGGTAAGGCCGCGGATGCGGTCGCGCAGGGCGGCGGCGCGCTCGAACTCCATCTCGGCGGAGGCTTCCTCCATCTCCTTGGCCAGCGCGGCCTGCACTGAGCCGGCCTTGCCGGACAGGAAGGCGCGCGCCTGGGCGACCAGCGTGTCGTATCCTTCCTTGTCGATGCGATCGACGCAGGGGGCCGAGCAGCGCTTGATCTGGTGCAGCAGGCAGGGCCGCGTGCGGTTGGAGAACACGCTGTCGGAACAGGAGCGCAGCAGGAACACGCGCTGCATTGCCGTGACGGTCTGGTTCACCGCCCAGGCGGAGGCGAACGGCCCCCAGTAGGAGGCGCCCTTGCCCGGCTTGCCGCGATGCTTGGTGATCTGCGGAAAGGCGTGGCCGTCGGTCATCATCAGCCAGGGATAGGTCTTGTCGTCGCGCAGCAGGATGTTGAAGCGCGGCTTGAGGCGCTTGATGAGGTTGGCTTCGAGCAGAAGCGCCTCGGCCTCGGTATGGGTGGTGACGATCTCCATGGCGGCGGTTTCGCTCACCATGCGTCTGAGGCGTTCCGGCAGCCGTCCGATCTGGGTGTAGGAGTAGACGCGCTTCTTCAGCGCGCGCGCCTTGCCGACATAGAGCGCGTCGCCCTTGCGATCGAGCATGCGGTAGACGCCGGGCGACAGCGGCATGGTGAGCAGGGCCGTCTCGATCACGCCGACGCCGATGGCGGTGCCTGTGTCGGGCTTGTCGTCGGCGTTCGTATTGGGCGGCAGAAGATCCATTCGCCCCATCTAGTGTGCCGCCCCCGCCTTGTGGAGCGGCAATCGCGCAGGTGGTGCTTCGGGCGGAATAGGTTCTCCACCGACCCTGGGGATAAGTCTGTGGAATGACCCCCGTGAACCGACCTTGAAGCGCGTCTTTCCTGGCTGCGGATCGGATTGCTTAAATTTCAGGCAGACGCTGCAAGTCATTGTTTTTGCAGCACTGTGCGTCGGGAGCACTGTCACGCGACCAACATATTCGGCCACATCGTTGTAATGACTACGTGTCAATGCCGGCTGGTGGACAAAACGCAGGGCCGGTTCGCGAATCGTCGCGGCTGTGGGTCACGATTTGTTCGCGGATGGGGGTGCCCGGAACGCGAAAAGGGCGCCCGGACCAGCCGGACGCCCCTTCTGCAGACCAGTGACGGGTCGTATCAGGCCGCGATGGCGATCCGGCGCGTTTCGGCGACGGCGACGAGGCCGATCTCGAGACGACCGGCCGTGCCGGACAGCACCAGGGAGGCGGCACCGTCGGTCCAGCGGTAGCTGTGCTGGGCGGTCTCGACGCCATGCCAGCCGCGCACCAGGGCGTTGCCCTCGAGCGAGACGGCAACGCCATCGGCCTCGATGCTGGACACGGCGACGCCGAGAACACGGCGGTCATCGAGCCACGGCGACACGGACCAGGGCGAGGCCGCGGCGGAGGCGATGGTCACCAGACGGGCGCCGACCGGCAGCGCGCAGCCGAAGCGGGTCACGCCGTTCTCGAAACCGATCTCGGTCGGCTCGACGATGCGGCCGTCGACCAGCAGCACGAAGGGCGAGGAGGCCGGCACGGCGTCGTTGGCGGCAAAGGTGGTGCCGGCGCGAACCGACAGCACATCCCAGACCGGCTTCACGGCGGCGGCGTCGATGCAGAGCGGGGCGAAGCCTTGCTCTTCATAGGCGGCGATCGCCGGGGCGGCTTCGATGCGCAGTTCGCGACGGGCTTCCAGGCCCTCGACGTCGAGGAACGACTCAACCTGCACACCCTCGGCGAGGATGATGTCGTGCCGGTCCAGCGCCACATGATAATAGGTGATGGAGGTGCGGTTTTCCTGGACGATGCTGACGCCGTTCACCAGCAGGCGGGCCGGGATCAGCTTGCCGTCGAGCCAGATGGCATGATCTGGGGACACGACCAGATCGCGCTCCGGCAGGCCGGCGGACAGGGCGCCGGCGCGGATGCGGATCGGCAGCACCAGGCTGCGGTCGGCGATTTCAGCCACCTCGATGGTGCGGTTTCCGGTCCAGGTGACCGGCGCGATGCGGCCGAACGCCCAGAGCTCGTCGCCTTCCACGAGCGTCTCGACGGCGCGTGGGCCGGAAACGGTCTCGATCATCGTGCCCGCGGCGAAGCAGCACACGCTGGTGAAGGTGATGTTCACGAAGCCGAAGACGTCGCAGAACGTGACCTTGATCGCGTGGGACGGGTCGAAGTTGAAGCAGCCGAATTCATGGCCGCTGAGCGACTTGTAGATGCCGGTTCCGACCACATCGAGACCGCCCTGCTTGCCGGCGGTGGCGGTGATGTTGTTGTCCTTGTTCGTGAACGAGCCGGTATTCCAGTACAGGTTGTCGGCGGCTGCGGACACGCACCAACCGGCATACTCGGTGACGGAACAGGTGTAGACGACCGGCGGGCAGCCCCAGGCCGGCTGGTTACCCCACAGAGAGTTCGATTGGTACGTCATGGATGCTCCGCGAAACGGGGTTCTCTCGGCCGGGATTAGCCGAAAGCCCGGCGTGTTCGCCGAGCAGGACCATTTACGCGATGCACAATCAAAACGGAGACAAGTTTCTTCGTTTTGAGACGTTTTTACCGATTGTTTAACGCTTTCCGTGCTGTGCGACGCTACAATCGGCGGTTGCGTCGGCCTTGCGGAGCAGACGCAGCAGATTCGCGCCCCAGAACGCGGCGATCTCGGCCGGCGTGTAACCGCGCCGGACCAGTTCCGCTGTCACGGCCGGGCTTTCGGACGCGTCGCGCCAACCGGCGATTGCACCGCCGCCGTCGAAATCGGAGCTGATGCCGACATGGGCGGTGCCGATCCGCTTCGCCACGTAGTCGATATGGTCGACCAGATCGGCGACGTCGGCCGGGCGGCCGTCCTCCTTCACGCCGCGCGGGCGCAGGAATCCGGGCATGGCGGTGATCTGGATGAGGCCGCCCGTCTCGCGCAGCGCATCGAGCTGGGTGTCGTCGAGGTTGCGCCGGTGGTCGCACAGGGCGCGCGCACAGGAATGGGTCGCGACGACCGGCGTGGCGGAACGGGCGGCCGCCTGCAGCATGCCCTCGCGCGACAGGTGCGACACGTCGATCAGCATGCCGTGCCGGTTGAGTTCGCCGACGAGGTCGAGACCGAACGGGCTGAGTCCGTTCCAGCGCGTTTCCGCGTCGCCGAGGTCGCGCCGGGGGATGGCGCTGTCGGCGACGGCGTTGTGGCCGTTATGGGTCAGGGTGACGTAGCGGACGCCGAGCGCGCGGTATCGGGCGACGAGCGAAAGATCGGTGCCGAAGGCGTAGGCGTTCTCGATCGCCGGGACGACCGCGATCGCCCCTTCCGCACGGGCCTGCTCGATCACGTCGGCCCCGTCGCAGATCCGGGCGGTGATGCCGTAGCGATCGGCGCCCATCTCGCGGATGCGGTGCAGCATGGCGAAGGCGCGGTCGCGGGCCTCGGCATGGCCGGCCTCGTCGGTCGGGCCCTGCGGGATATAGGCGGCGAAGCAGCCGGCGGAGACCCCGCCCTCGCGCATCTTGACCAGGTCCACGCGGCGTTCGGCGCTGCGCTCGAACGGGTCGTCGCCGTCCGGCCAGGGGATGTCGATATGGCTGTCCAGGGTCAGCAGGCTGTGATGCAGGGCGTCGGCGTCGGGGCGTTCGGTCATGGCGGCACGCAACGCCGTCCGGCCCGGTTTGGCAAGGCGGCGGTGCTCTTGCCAGCGATGCCGCTTCGGGCGATGCCCGGGGCATGAGGATCGTGACCTGGAACATCAATTCGCTGCGGCTGCGGCTGCCCTTGCTGGAACGCGTGGTGACGGAGCTGTCGCCGGACGTGATCTGCCTGCAGGAGACCAAGGTTCCGGACGAGCTGTTCCCGGAGGCGGCCCCGGCGGCGCTGGGGTATCCGTTCCATCTGCGCCGGGGGATGAAGGGCTATAACGGCGTGGCGATCCTGTCGCGCGTGCCGATGCGTCGCGACGAGACGGCGCCGGACTGGTGCCTGAAGGACGACCGCCGGCATATCGCCGCGGTGCTGGACACGCCGTCCGGTCCGGTGACGCTGCACGATTTCTATGTGCCGGCCGGGGGCGACGTTCCCGATCCGGTCGAGAACCCGAAATACGCGCACAAGCTCGCCTTCGTGGACGAGGCGGCGGATTATTTCGGCGCCAATCCCCCTGCCCGCTCGATCCTGGTGGGCGATCTGAACATCGCGCCGCTGGAGCACGACGTCTGGAGCCACAAGCAGCTTCGCGACGTGGTGAGCCATACGGAGCCGGAGATCGTGCGGATGACGCGCTGGCTCGGAAACGGGTTCGCCGACGCGATGCGCCATTTTGTGCCGCCCACCGAGAAGCTCTACACGTGGTGGTCGTATCGCAATCGCGACTGGCGCGCATCCAATCGCGGGCGGCGGCTGGATCATGTCTGGGTCACGCCGGATCTGCTGCCGTCGCTGCGCGGGCTGCATATCCACACGGAAGCGCGGGACTGGCCGGGGCCCTCGGACCATGTGCCGGTGGCGGTCGATCTGGCGTTGTAGCGCCCGGCGGCGCGACTGGGCGGCGGACGAGGCGCAGCATCGGACGCAAGCGGGCGGCGACGGGGCCGGTCGGTTTTTGGATCGGGACCGGGTGCGGATACGCGGAACGCGGTCGCTCTGCAGGGGTCCGCGTTCAGTCCGGATGCGGACATCGTCCGGGTCTGCCGGCCGGTTTGATCCGCAATCGCATCGCACGGGTGCGCGCCGGGAGTCTCTCGCCCGACAGGCCGACATGGGGGGAAACGGCAGGGCCGAAACGAAAAAGGCGCCCCGGAGGGCGCCTGTTCGGATCAGCCCGGCACGCCGCCGGAGGGGTCGAGACGGTAGCCGCCGCCTTCCGTCACCAGCAGGCAGGCATTGGTGGGATCGGGTTCGATCTTCTGCCGCAGACGGTAGATATGGGTTTCCAGCGTGTGCGTCGTCACCGCCGCATTGTAGCCCCAGACCTCGTTCAGCAGTACCTGACGCGCGACCGGGCGCGTGCCGGCGCGATACAGGAACTTGAGGATCGCGGCTTCCTTTTCCGTGAGACGGATGCGCCGGTTGCGTACCGTTTCCTGCAGCAGCTTGGCCGACGGGCGGAACACGTAGGGCCCGATGGTGAAGACCGCATCCTCGCTATTCTCGAAGATCCGCATCTGCGCACGCAGACGCGCCAGCAGTTCGGCGATCCGGAAGGGTTTGGCGACATAATCGTTGGCCCCGGCATCGAGGCCGCGCACCACGTCGGCCTCGTCGTCGGAGCCGGTGAGCATGATGATCGGCATGCGCCGGCCCTGACGGCGTTGTTCCGCGCAGAAGTCGCGGCCATCGCCGTCGGGCAGGGAAACGTCGAGGATCAGGGCGTCGAACCGCTCGGCCGGATCGTCGACGCGCTTGCGCGCCGCCTCGATGCTGTCGGCCTCGGACACCTGGAACTCGCCGTCGAGCTGCAACTGCTCGACGAGCGCATCCCGCAATGCCTGGTCGTCGTCCACGATCAGAATAGGGCGTCCACCCGCCATCAACCATCTCCCTTGTCGGCCCGCGACCCGAAGGTCGCCGGCCTACGCCCGTTTCGCGCTCACAACGCAGTGAAGCGGCGCCACGGCGCGTTCCTCATGGTGTCTCTCAACGCACAATAGCGTGATATGGATGCGGGCATACCGTGACAATCTTTCTGACGGGGAAATAAGGCGATGAGCGTGGGTGTGATCGAGCTGCTCGGCGGCCATCGCGCGCTGCTGGTCGTGGCCGGCCGGCGCCTGCCCGCCGTGCTGGGCGAGGGCGGCATCCGGGCGGACAAGCAGGAAGGCGACCGCGCGACGCCGACCGGGCTGCTGCCGCTCCGGCGCGTGTTTTTCCGGGCCGACCGGGTTCCGGCGCCTGCCTGCGCCGTGCGGCGCGAGGTTCTGGCGCCGACCGATGGCTGGTGCGACGATCCGGCCCATCCGGACTACAACCGGCTCGTCACCCTGCCCCACCCGGCCCGGCACGAGCGGATGTGGCGCGAGGATGCGCTCTACGATCTGGTGGGAGAGCTCGGCTGGAACGACGCGCCGGTGAAAGCGGGGCGTGGTTCGGCGATCTTTCTGCATGTGGCGCCGCCGGACGGGGCGCCCACGGCCGGGTGCATCGCCCTGGAGCTGCCGGCGCTGCGCGAGGCGCTCGCGTCCGGACTGACGGCGATCGCGGTGCCTGGCTGAACCGGCGGGCAGCGGGTCGCGCGCCGTTTCCGCTGCGTGGCGACGGGAAGATCGCGCGGCCCGGGGTTGCGGGAGAGAGCGGCCTGCCGGAAGGACGATCGTGGCCTGCGGCCTCGGCAGCGAGGCTGATCCGTCGGTTCTGTTTCAGAGCGATCCGGCTGCGGTCCGGACTTCCTTGTCCCGGGCCCGGATCTTGCGCAGGCCGGAATGGCGGCGCGAATAGCCGAGATACAAGGCGGCGCCGCCGAGGCCGTAGAGCGCGAGAATGGCGGGCGGCATCCAGTCGCCGTGACGGGCCTTGATGGCGAGATCGATCAGCACCGGGGCCATCATCAGCAGGCTGGCGAGCAGCGCCAGCACCGGCACCACGCCGAACCAGATGCCGCCGAGGGTGACGCCGCCGAACGGCACGCTGAACGGGCGCGGCAGATCGGGGCGGCGGCCGCGCAACGCCATCACGCAGCAGGCGACCAGAAGAAACGCGACGGCGGTGCCGATGCTCACCAGATCGGACAGCAGCGACAGAGGCAGCGAGCAGGCCATGACGGCGGAGATCGTGGCGATGATCGCGGTGCCGGAGGCCGGCGTGGCGAGACGGGGATGCACGCGTGCGAGCACGGGCGGCAGCAGCCCGTCCGCGGCCATGGCCATGCCGATGCGCGACTGCGCGTAGGTGTTGACCAGCAGCACGGAAGCGAGGCCGGTGAGCGCGCCGAGCTTGAGCACGACGGCGAAGCCGGGCGTGCCGAGCGACTGCACCGCGACGGCGATCGGGTCGGGCACATCGAGCGCCCGGAACGAGATCAGCCCGGTCATCACCAGCGCCACGGCGGCATACAGCAGCGTGCTGGCCGCGAGCGCGCCGAGAATGCCCACCGGCACGTCGCGCTGCGGCTTGCGGGCTTCGGAAGCGGAGGTGGCGACCGCCTCGAAGCCGAGATAGGCGAAGAACACCATGGAGGCGGCGCGGAAGATGCCGGAAACGCCGAAGCGGAATCCGCCCTCGTTCGGCGGCACGAACGGGTGCCAGTTGGCGGGGTGGACGCGTGTGAAGCCGAAGGCGATGAAGGCGAACAGCACGCCGAGCTTGATGGCGACGAGGACGCTGTTCACCGCTGCGGATTCGCGAATGCCGCGGATCAGAACCGCGGCGACGCAGACCAGTGCGAGCAGGGCGACGAGGTTGACCGACGCCGTGGGGACGAGACGGTGCACGCCGCCGCCGTCGCGCATCTGCAGCGTGCCCGTGACCAGGGCAGCGGGCAGATGGATGCCGAAATCGGCGAGCACGCTGGCGAGATAACCGGAAAAACCGACTGCCAGCAGCGCGCTGCCGAGGCCGAATTCGAGCAGCAGCATCCAGCCGAGCACGAAGGCGGCGCGTTCGCCGAGACACGCATAGGCGTAGGTGTAGGACGCGCCGGCGCTGGGCAGGACGGAGGATAGCTCGGCGTAGCACAGGCCGATCAGGAAGCAGGCGGACGCGGCGATCACGAAGGACAGCACCACGGCCGGGCCTGCGAAATGGGCCGCGGCCATCCCGGTCATGACATAGACGCCGGCACCGACGATGCAGCCGATGCCGAGCAGCACGAGCGACACCGGGCCGAGCGCGCGGCGGAGCCCGTCCGCGTCGTGCTCCGCGCGGAGGGCGTCGATCGATTTGCGCAGGAGCATGCGGCGTGTTCTCCGGACTGGTCGCGTCGGTCGGCCCGCGCGTGACCGGATGCGTATGCCCAGCGGGACGGCGGTCAGAAAGGCGCTCCGGCGAGCATCAGCATCGCGTTTCCGCGTGGATCTCCTGCCGAACGATGGAAGCGCCTTCGCTCAGAGCCTGGAGCTTGCCGCGCGCCGTCTGCCGGGACAGGGGTGCCATGCCGCAATTGGTGCAGGGAACGAGTTTGTCGGCATCGACGAAGCGAAGCGCGGCTCGGAGCGTTTCGGCGACCTGCTCAGGCGTTTCGACGGCCGTGTTCGCCACGTCGATCGCGCCCACCATGATCGTCTTGCCGCGGATGAGGTCCATCAGTTCGAGCGGAACGCGGGAGTTGTGGCATTCCAGCGAAACGGCGCCGATGCCGGACTGTTGCAGCTTGGGGAAGATCCGCTCGTATTGCCGCCACTCGGTGCCGAGGGTCTTCTTCCAGTCCGTGTTGGCCTTGATGCCGTAGCCGTAGCAGATATGGACGGCGGTCTTGCAGGCGAGTCCTTCGATCGCCCGTTCCAGCGTGGCGATCCCCCAGTCGTTCACGTCGTCGAAGAACACGTTGAAGGCGGGCTCGTCGAACTGGATGATGTCGACGCCGGCCGCTTCCAGCTCCTTCGCTTCCTCGTTCAGGATGCGGGCGAATTCCCAGGCGAGTTTCTCGCGGCCTCCGTAATGCGCGTCATGGAGCGTATCGATCATCGTCATCGGGCCCGGGAGCGCCCATTTGATCGGGGCCGATGTCTGCGATCGCAGAAACGCGGCGTCTTCGACGAAGACCGGCGTCTCGCGTGCGACGGCCCCGACGACCGTCGGGACGCTGGCATCGTAGCGGTTGCGGATCCTGACCGTTTCGCGCTTCTCGAAGTCGACGCCGGCGAGATGTTCGATGAACGTCGTGACGAAATGCTGCCTCGTTTGTTCGCCGTCGCTGACGATGTCGATGCCTGCCGACGCCTGTTCGGCCAGCGTGACGCGGAGCGCATCCTGCTTGGCTTCGCGCAGCGCGTCTCCGTGCAGTTTCCAAGGAGACCAGAGCGTCTCCGGCTCGGACAGCCAGACCGGTTTCGGCAGGCTTCCGGCGGTCGATGTGGGCAGAAGTTTCACTGTCATCTTGGGGAGAGTTCCTGTCCGTCGATTGTCTTAGGCTGCATCGCGGGTGGACCACCGCGCCAGGATGTCGCGATACGGGGTGATGAAATGCGTGTCCGCGAACCGTCCTTGCGAGGCGGCGAGGCGGTCGCGTTCATCACGATCGTACTCGATCCGCGTCGGCGAATAGTCCTGATGCCGCAGGCTCGGCTGGAAGCATTCTCCGGCCGGGCTGTTGGCGTTGTAGATTTCGGGCCGGTAGATTCTCTGGAACGTTTCCATCGTGCTGATCGTGCCGATCAGTTCGAGCGGGGTGTAGTCGTTCAACAGGCCGCCCGAGCAGAAGAACGCCAATGGTGCGACGCTGTGCGGCGGCATGAAATAGCGGACGCGCAGGCCCATCCGCGCGAAATATCGCTCGGTCAGGGAGCTGTCATGGGCCTGATATTCGACGCCGAGAATGGGATGGTTGTTGGCCAGCCGTCGGTAGATCATGTTGTGCGAGACGCTCAGACAGATCACCGGCGGCTTGCCGAAGTTGTTTATGTAGGCATCCGAATTGACGAAGGCCATGAAAAGCCGTCCGTGCAGCGCGCCGAATCCGCTCGGGACGCTGAACGCCGACGATGCCGCGTTGTGCTCAGCGAGCAGGATGCTGAAATCGTAATCGCGCACGTAGGAGGAAAGGTTGTTGCCAACGATGCCGTCGAACCGTGCGCCGCTTTCGGTGTCGATGATCGTCGGTTTCAGGATCTCCATCATCGGGAACCGGTCACCGTGTCCGGCGACGTCGATGCCGACGGAGACGATGTCGAGTTCGATGCGATAGCGGTCGGCCGCAGGATTGTCCCAACAGGCCAAGCTGTTGCAACGACGATCGATCATGCGCAGCACGTTGCGGAGATTCTGCTGCCGGTTCTCGCCCCTGGCGAGGTTCGCGAAATTCGTGGTGATCCGGGTCTCGCCGGACGGCTGGTACGCTTCGTCGAACCGGACGCTTTCGATCGAGAATTGGAAATCACGCGTCATTGTGGGCCCGTCTCCTGACGTCCCGGCTGGGTGTCTCGCCGGCATTCTGCGAATGAGTTGACCGAGGCGGCGTTATGCCGCGTTCCGACCATGCAGAAAAATGACTTTAATTCAGGATTTCATGACTGGATGTCATGGAAGCGGCGACACGTCCGGCCTGGACGACCACACTCGCAGGGAATTCCCGGGCCATCTCCCGGCATGCAGGCGCGCCCGCATCGACGGACCTGACGAACAGGACGTTGCTGCCGTCGGTCTATCGGCTGTCCTGAATCCGCACCGTTCGGCTCAGTTCCATGAAGCCGTTCATGTACGCCGGCATTCCGCCCTGCCGATGACCGAGATGGATGGATTTCTGGATCCCCTCGCCGAGGCGGATGCCCTTTATTCCTTGCGTTCCGCGCAGCAGCCAGTCGGGCGTTGCGCTGACGGCGCGGCCGGATGCCACCAGCCGGAGCATCAGATCGGTGGTTTCCACCGTGCGATGCCGTCGTGGGGCGGCATGGGCGGGAATGAGAAAGCCCGTGTAGATATCGAGCCTTTCCCGGGCGACCGGATAGGTGATCAGCGTTTCGTTCGCCAGATCCTTCGGCACGAGGCGGCGTTTGCGGGAGAGCTTATGGCTGGCGGCGACGGCGAGCACCAGTTCGTAGTCGAAGACGGGCCTGTATTCGATTCCCGGCCGATCGATCGGATCCGGCGTGACGAGAATGTCGATGTCGTGGTTCACGAGCGCGGTCAGGCCGCCGAACTGGAAAGCGGTGGTGACATCCAGATCCACGTCCGGCCATTCCGCCAGGAACGGCTCGACGACCCGCATGAGCCAGTCCTGGCACGGATGACATTCCATGCCGATGCGGATCGCCCCGCGCCGGCCACGGGCGAAATCGTCGAGAACCGCGGCCCCGCGTTCGAGTTGTGGCAGGACGCGCTGGGCCAGGCCCAGAAGGTAGTCGCCCTCCGGGGTCAGACGGAGTTTGTGGCCTTCGCGCTCCCACAGCTTGACGCCGTGCCGTTCCTCGAAGCGACGCACCGCGTGGCTGACGGCCGACTGTGTCAGGTTCAACCGGTCGGCGGCCTGGGTCAGGCTGCCGGTTCGATCGATCTCGCGCAGGATCGCCAGCGGTTGGATGTCGATCATCTCCGGTGAATAGGCGTCGGCCATGGTCGGGGCAACCGCAGTTGCGCTCGCCTTCAGGCGATCTCGGGATTTGCGCCGGACGGGGCACCGCCGGTGGCGGACATGGCGAATACGCGACCGCGCGGAGAGCGACCACGGTTGCGATGCGCAGGTTGCGGCCGGGCCGCCCCTTGCCGTCCGGACCGGTTTCGGTTTCAACCGCCGGCTTTCGGGAGCGAGGCGCGACATGACGGGTTTGGTGGGCATCGATTTCGGCACCACCAACAGCGTGGTGGCCATTCCGCAGGCCGACGGACGGATCGAGAGCGCGCGGTTCGCGCTGGGTGCAGAGTTGTTCGACACGTTCCGCACCGTGCTGTGCTTCTGGGAAGACCGCGATGCGGGCAATGCGCTGCGCCAGGCCGCCGGACCCGGCGCCATCCAGGCCTATCTGGACGACGCGACGGAAAGCCGGCTGGTCATGTCGATGAAGACCTATCTGGCCCAGCGCAGTTTCCGGGAAACACGCATCTTCGGCCGGCCGATGACGCTGGAGATGCTGGTGGCGACGTTCCTGCGCGATCTGTTGCAGGCTGCGGGCCTGGATCCGGCAGAAACGCGTGTGGTCGCGGGGCGTCCGGTCCGGTTCGCGGGCGAAACGGCGAATGACGGGTTCGGGGAAGCGCGTCTGCGGGCCGCCTTCGCCGAGGCCGGGATCGGCGGTCTGGACGTGGCGCTGGAGCCGGAAGCGGCCGGCTATCGTTTCGCGCGCACGCTGGACAAGGCCGCGACCGTGCTGATTGGCGATTTCGGCGGCGGTACAAGCGACTTCTCCGTGTTGCGCTTCGAGCCGGGACGGCCCGGGCGTGTGACGTCGCTCGGCCATTCCGGCATCGGCATCGCCGGCGACACGTTCGATTACCGGATCATCGACCGCGTGGTCTCGCCGCTGCTGGGCAAGGGCGACCACTACACGGTCATGGGCAAGGAATTGCCGGTGCCGCCGGAATATTTCTCGGCTTTCGCGCGCTGGCACCGGCTGTCTTTGATGCGGGCACCGCGCACGCTGCGCGAGATCGAGGAGGTGGCGCGGCTCAGCGCTCATCCCGAGCGTCTGCGTGGGCTGATCCGGCTGATCGAGGAGGAGCAGGGCTACGCGCTCTACCGTGCGGTATCCGCGGCCAAGGCGGCGCTTTCGCGCGACGAGGCGGCGATGCTGACGTTCCAGGGTGGCGGTCTGTCGATCGAGCAGAGCATTGCCCGCAGCGACTTCGAGGACTGGATCGGTCCCGATCTGGCCCGCCTCGATGCCTCGGTGGCGGAAGCGTTGGCGGTGTCGAACGTGTCGGCAGAGGACGTGGATCGCGTGTTCCTGACCGGGGGCACCTCCTTCGTTCCGGCGGTGCGGCGGCTGTTCGAGACACGGTTCGGTGCGGAGAAGGTGTCGGCGGGCGGCGAGTTCGTGTCGGTGGCAGAGGGTCTGGCGTTGATCGGCCAGGACCGGGGGATGTGACGAAACGACGCGATGGCGGCACGGTCGCACGTCGCCTCGAAATCTCTGCAACGAACGGCTCCGGACCGGGCGCGACGCGTGGAATTGCGCCACGCGCTCCTATCGAAAGGTGGCCCGGCAGCGATCGATCGCCCGCGCTCGCATCTCGGTTCACCCATGACATTTGCGGATTTCGGGTAGCTGCCGGCGGGGTCTTCCGGAAATGGGGCTTCGGCACGCAAGGGGATGACGGTTAGCGAGTATTTAACGAATTTGTGTCATTACGGTACCGGACACTCCGTCCACAGAAACAATCCGGGGCACGCAGGAATGTCATCCGACCGCACAAAGGGCTGGTCTCTCTATGACAGCTTCAGCGACAGCGTGACGATCCCCTACGCGGGCTACACCACGCGGGGCTCTTCACCGCAGATCCCCGTTTCGGTGGATGGCGGTCCGGTCAGGAATTTCACCATCGACACCGGCTCGCTCGGACTTGTGGTGCCCATGGAAGACGTGCCGGCGACGCTCGACTACCGGAGCGGCACGCCGGGGCAGATCGGCTACGGATCGAGCGGCTACGCGTATTCCGGCTACTGGATCACGACAACCGTTTCTCTGACCGACGCCGGCGGCACGCCTCTGACGGATTCAGCGGGAAATCCGTTGACCGAGCAGCTTCCGGTTCTGGTGGTCACCCAGAGCTATGATGCGGGTGTTGCCCTCAAGGGCGATCAGGGCGCGCCCACCCAGCTCGGCGTCGGTTTCGGCCGGCCGAAGATGGATACGGATCAGGTGCCGCTCACGGTGGCGAACAACGCGTTCCTGAATCTGCCCGGCGAAGTCAGCGGCGCGATGCGGCCCGGCTACATTATCGGGCAGACCGCGATCACGATCGGACTGACCGCCGCCAATGCCGACAGCGGCTGGGCGATGAGCAAGCTCACCCCGCGCGCGGACACCACGACCGGGACCGGGGGTGCCGGAGACTGGAACAATGCCGCCGCCGTGGTCACCGTGAACGGCCGGACCAGCACCGGCACCGAGCTGGTCGACACGGGGCTGTCCCATGCCGAGCTCGGCTGGCCGGACGCGCCTCGCGGTGGAACCGCACTTCCCTCGGGCACATCCGTGATCACCGATCTGCTCGGCATCGGCGACGGCTCGGTCAGCTACAGCTATACGCTCGGCGACGGACAGCCGCAGACGCCGACCGCCGGCACGTCGACGGGCAAGACCACCTTCAACAACACCACCGACACGCTGCTGAAGGGGCTCGACTATCTCTATGACGCCACGGGGGGCTATGTCGGCTTCCAGCCGAACAGCGGAGGCGGCAACACCGGCAGCACGTTCACCAGCGAACTGGCTGCAGGCGGCACGATCGCCTTGCCCGACGACTTCTCGTCCTCCGTTCCTGTGGTTCTGCGTGACGCCACGACGTTCTCGGAGGCCAGAAAAGCCGTTTTCGCGGGGGCCTTCAGCGGCGACGCGCCGCTGACGTTGACCGGGGGCGGCACCTTCACGTTCGGCGGCGGCGGCAATGTCGTCGGCGGCATCAGCGTCGCACTCGGCACTCTCGTCATCGACGGGAACCTGGAAAGCGGCGGAGCAACCATCGCCGGCACTGTCCGGTTGCCGGCGACGACCGCTGCCGAAAGCGGCCACTGGACCGTCACGGGCGCGCTCGACGCGAAAGGCGGTGTCGTCACGCTCGGCAGGGCGGCCGCACTCAGTGCGACGGGCGGTCTGACCATCGAGAACGGTGGTTCCCTGGCCCTGGGTCAGAATGCCTCCGTGATCGGGAATCTGGTTCTCAGGGGCGGATATCTTTACAGCCAGGACGGAACGGCCGGCGCCGGTAGCGTTCTGCTGGCGCAACCGATCACGCTCGATGGGGCGTCGGATACCGTCCATCTCGGCCTGAACAACAAGGTAACGCTGACGGGAACGATCTCCGGCGGCACGACGAGCGGTCTTTACATCACCGGCACCGGCACGCTCGAACTGGATGGACAGAATACCTTCACCGGCGGCGTTTCGATCGGCCAAAGCACCGAACTGATCCTGGGTTCGACCACGGCGGCCGGGACAGGGCCGATCAGTTTCGTGCCGACCGCCGCGTCCAGTGATCCGCTGCCGCAAACGGTTGCGGGCGTCGTCGGCGGCACGGCGGCGTTCCTTCACGGGCTCGATCTGAGTCGTTCCGGGTTCGGCCTGGGGAACGGGATCGACATCACCGATCTTGCCCCGAAAACGATCTCGAATCCGAATGGTGCGCAGGTCACGACCGCCTACGACGCGACCACCGGCGCCCTGTTCGTTCTTGCGGACCGGCAGCTTGTCGCCACCCTGGCCTTGCCAACCGGTCTAGGCGGCATGTTCTCCGTCGGTGCCGATGGCCGGGGCGGAACGACGCTAACATTGGTCCATGGCACCAGCGACGCCGTCACGATCGCCACCAGGAGCGATGTCCCTGCGCGCGATTACGGCGTTTCCGGTGCGGGAATCACCGTCGGGATCATTTCCGACAGCTTCAACGCCAAGGGCGGCCTCTACCAGGACGTCGCGGACGGCGCGCTGCCGGCGAGCGCGCTATCGAGCGTCGATCCGACACTGGACGCGAAGTCCGGCAACGATGAAGGCCGGGCCATGGCCCAGCTGGTGCATGACATCGCGCCTGGCGCGACGTTGAAATTCGCGACGGCATCCGGATCGGCGGGGGTGGACGAGGCCATTGCCGCTGCGATCGAGAAGCTGATCGCGGCCAAATGCAACATCATCGTCGACGACGAAGGCGAGGATCCCGGGCCGTTCTACAGCCTTCCTTCGGCAACCGCGAAGGCAATCCAGGATGCTACGAACGCCGGCATCACCATGATCACCAGCGCCACCAATCGTGGCGACGTCTTCTACGAGCATGCCGTCCAGGTCGCGCAGGGAACGCTGAGCGGGAACACGACGGTTGAAACGATCTACAATTTCGGAACGGCCGGCAATCCGGAGTTCTACCAGAAGATCACGCCCCAAACCGGCTATCCGACATATCTGAGCTTTCAGAGCGTGGCCCTCAGTGGCTCTTTCACGATGACGGCGCATTTCTTCACGAAGAGCGGAGACACATACACGCCTCTCACCGTGAAATCCGCCGCCAGCGACGTCGGAAAACGCTACGAACTTCCCACGTCGCAAACGTCCGGTTCCGGCGACATCTACATCGCCTTCACGACCGATTCCAGTTCGCCGGACGGGATCTTCAAATACACGGTCGGGTCGGCCGGCACGCCGCCATCGAAGATCGGAGACGGGCTGCCTTACGCCGGAAGCGGCACCATCACCGGACATCAGTTGGATCCGAACGAGATCACCGTCGCTGCAGCGGATTATCGCGGCACTTTGCCGGGCGGCACTTTGACCAGCGAAGCGTTTACCTCGGCGGGACCCGGCATTCTCTACACGGCGCCAGACGGGAGCTTGTATTCGACGCCCATGGTCCTCTCGAAGCCGGACATCACGGCTCCGGATCATACCAGTACGACCGTCACTGTTCCGACGGCGACACAGCCCGACGGCGTCGGCGGCTTGTCGACATTCTCCGGAACCTCGGCGGCCGCTCCCGCCTTCGCCGGCGTCGCCGCCCTGATGTTGCAGGCGGATCCGCATCTGACGGGCGGCGATATCCGCAATCTGGCCGCGGATTCCGCCATTTCGATGGCGAACCCGTCGATCGCCGGCGCCGGGCTGGTACAGGCCGACAAGGCTGTCGGCTACGCTAGAAGCCATGTCATCACGCAATTTTCCGGCGGCAACACGACCCTGCTGGGCACAGGCGGCGACGACACCATTGTCACGAACAGCGGAAATACCACCGTGTCCGGCGGCGGCGGTCACGACACCGTCTCCGCAGGGGGACAGAGCACCTCCGTCATCGGCGGAACGGGCACGCTCCTGCTGACCGTCGACAGTGGCAGGGCATCGCTGTCGGGCGGAACGGGCAGCGTCACGGTCACGGGCGGCGTCGCCGGCGGCGCGTTCACCGGCGGCAGCGACGGCCACAACGTCCTCACCGGCCACGGCCATGCGACGATCGCCGGCGGTGGGGCCGGCGACCGACTCACCGGTGGCGGTGGGGATCTGCTTTCGGCTGCCGCCGGCAACACGACGCTGGTCGGCAGCAACGCCGACATTCTGGTCGATGCGCGAGGCTCGCTTGCGTTCACGGGCAACGACGGCGTGGTTTTCGGATCGGCGAACGGCACCGACACCATCGTCGGCAGCGGGGGCGATTTCACGGCGGTCGGTCGTGGCGGTCAAACCACTGTCTTTGGTGGAGCCGGGGACGCAAAGGTCTGGGCCGGGGCATCGGACGTGACGCATGTTGCCGGGTCCGGAACCGGCACCCTGGTTGCCGGGAGCGCCGTATCCGCCTTCTGGATCGGCGCCGATTCCGGCATGCAGAACGTTCTGGCGGTCGATGGCTGCGGTGGCGGCTCGCTCACCGTGGTCGGGTTCCGCCCGACGATCGACCATTTCAACGCGATCGGATACGGGCCGGGACAGAATGCGACGTCGGTTTCGGGCAACGCCCTGACCGTCACCTTGTCCGACCACACCAGCATCACCTTTCTCGGTGTCGGATCGTTGACCTGATGGATGCGTCCAGCGTCAGTGTCGACAAGGATGTTGCTGACGCTGAACGGATCTTTGACGGTCGATACAGAGCCGGGATTGTCTTCGGACAAGGCGGGACGCCACCGTCGCGCGACAGGGTCATGTCGGCCAACGGACGTTGACGAGCCACGCCGGCCGGTTCCTGGGTTCCTGAGACCAGGCACTGGGGATCGCGGCATCGTCAGCGGTCGGCGGCGGAGCGTCGCAGCGCCGTCAATCCGTGCAGAGAGTCGTCCGGCAACTGTGCCGGGACGGAAACGTGGCCGTGATGGAAGACAGCGGCGACGTTACGGAGATGCCGGCCCTCGCCGGAACGGCCGCCGCGCCGGCGGCGAAGCCGACGCTGCTCCGCGCGGAGAAGACCGTCGGGACGATCCGTTCCGTCGCCGTGGCGACGCCGGAACCCGGTTCGTCCGCCGGCTCAGCGCAGGCATGGCGTCGCATGGCCTTCGACCTCGACGTGTTCCCCGTGCATTCCGACGCCCGTCCGAAGGCGTACGGTCCGGTGACGGCCGACCAGGGCCGTCTTCCACATCAGGCAGCGAGATGGACGTCCAGGAACGCATCCTCGCCCGCAGGCGGCAGGTCGAGTGTGCCGGCACCATTCGTCCAGCGATAACCGGCTTCGAGGGCATGCCAGCCTTCCAGACCGAGCCCGTCCGCCGGCAACACCCGTTCTTCCAGCCCATGCCACAGCACGATGCGCGTCACCGGAACGCCGAGTTGCCGGCGATCGTCGATGAACGGTCCAATGCGCTCGGACGGAACGAAGGCGGAGGACAACAGTCTGACCGGCTGCGCACCGCGCGGGATGTGGAACATGTGCCGGTCGCCTGCATGGCGCGACGCCGCCAGTTCGCGTCCATCGGCGAGCAGCAGCCGCAACGTCGTGTCGACGGAGGCCGTCGATGCGTCCGGCGTCCTGCCGTCGAGATAGGCAGACGCGCTTTCGGAAAGCGAGAATCCCAGGACACCGCGCGCATGCAGTGCCAGCGCACGCCAGATCGGCTCGGCCTGTTCCGGTGCGATCGCGAGCGGGGCGGCCAGACTCTGCGGCGCGACGTGGGTTTCCACGGCATCGGCGAACAGGTTGCGATTGCCGCTATCGAGATAACTCTCGACCGGCAGGTTCTCGGCCAGAAGTATGCCGTGCCGGTCCAGCTCGAGATGGACGTAATTGTAGGCGGGGATCTGCCGATCGATGAGGATCGATCCGCCATTCACCAGCATGCGGGCCGGGATCAGGCCGACTTCGGTGAGCAGGCAATGCTCCGGCGTCACCAGCAGATCGCGTCGTGGCCGGTCCGGTCCAAAGGCGCCGGCCCGAATGCGGATAGGAAAGGCCGCCTCGTTCGCGGCGGTTTGTTCGGCCGAGATCCGGCCGCTTCCCGCCCAGCGCACCGCGCGCGGAACCATCCGGCCGTCTTCCTGCACCATAACGATGTCGCCTGCGGTCAGTATCTCCACCGCGACGTCGCCCAAGGGCGTGGCGATCAGGCTGCCCGGCAGGAAACAGGTGGCCTGGACCGTCAGCGTCGTCTGCGCCGAAACGCTGCCGTCGCTGTCGTTGATCGCGATGGAGAGTTTGGTCGAGACCGTATTGCCGTAGACCACCTGGCTCTTGGTCGGCGTAAATCGAAGCGCGTCGATCTCCGATGTCATCGCCGTCGTGGTCGTGGCTGCGAGGGTATAGGTGCCGCTGGTGTTGGGGACCTTGGCCAAGCCGCTTCCGCTGAGGATCCCGTTGGCGTCGGTCAGCACGCCGTTCGCGTCGGTGATCGTGATGGTCGCACTGACGCTGGTGGTGGCGTCGGAGTCGCCGATCGTGACGTTCGAAAACGGAGCGAGCGCAGCCTGATCGGTTCCGGTTTCGGCTGCCGGCAGACCGGTGATGCTGGGCACGGTACCGATTCCAGTCGTTCCGTCCGAAGCCAGGCGGATCGCGGATGTCGAGATCGTCGTATTGACGACCGAGGTATAAAGTGACGGCGTACCTTCGTAGAGCGCGCTTGGGTTTTGGCTGCGCCAGTCGACATAGAGCGCGGTGTAGTTGCCACCGGTCTGCGACAGCGAATGGATCTCGTAGGAGCTACCGGACGCGGAGGTCGCGTACGGCAATGTGCCCATGGAGGTGAATGTCGTGGTGCCGCCGCTGCCGCTGACGGTGAAGCTCGCGCTGGTCACGGCCAGGAGGTTGCCGCCGGCATCGTAGACCGCGGTCCAATTGCCGGTCAGCGTCGAGCCGTCTGCGAACCTGGCCCCGGTGATTATGCTGATGATCGCCGTTTCGGTGACGCTGTTGATCGTTCCGCCGGACGACGCCGTGACCGCAGCACTGCTCGCGCCGTTGGTTTCCGTCGCGCTGGCCCCGAGCGCGGTCGGGTTCGTCCCGCTCCAGCTTAAGGAAAGATTGGAAAACGTGGTCGTCGCCCCTCTGGTCGCGACGCCGGCGCCGGCTTGGAACGAGTAGCTGCCGTCGCTGCTTTTCAGGCTGCCGATGTTGATGCTGTTGAAAGAGGTCTTCTGACCAGAAGCGCTGGTCACGGAAAGGGCCGGATTGAGAATGGCGACGAGATTTCCGATGGCATCGTATTCAGCCAGGTAGCTACCGGACAACGTCGAGCCGTCCGAGAAGAGCTCGTTCGAGATTGTTACCGCCACGAATCTATGGCTGCTGACCGGCATGGTTTTCCTCGGTGAAGATCATCACAATCGTGATTGCGTGGTGGCGTTTCAGCAGATGTCATTGCCCAGCGCACTTGAAATATACACGCAATTCGTTAAACGATCGTTATCATACAATAACGTTCGGAGACGCACCGCAAAAACGTCTCTTAATTCAGAAATTTGTCCATTTTACTGATGGTTACCAGCAAACGCGACGCCTCGCTGTGTGTCCTCAAGAGAGGAGCATGCTATTGTGCCCAGTACCTTGAGCGAGGGGCCGCCGAGCAGAAACGGATATGCCTCGTCAAGAGTGGACACTTGATGTACAAACCATGCGTCGCACAGATGCCTTGCTGCGATTGTCGCAGCACAGGTCGGCTATTAACAAGAAGACGCCCAGATAAGTGCCGAACTAGCCTGGAACGCCGCGACAGATCCTCACGGATCAGTGGGCGTTCGGTGGCCATGGCCCAAACGACAGCCCGTTCGAACGCAGCGGAGCCATCTCCTCGGCATGCCAACGATCAACGGATCACGTGTATCGAAAGACTGGCAGAGACGGGCCTGACGGCGTTCGGTCTCTCCGCCGGTCAACTTCCCCTCCCTTTTTCTCGGTCGACCCACGCGAAGCGTCGGGACAGCGATCGTCGCGTTTCAATCTGACCGCTCGCTCGTGTGGTAGCAGTCAATCGCTCTTAGTTCTTGGACGCGGAGGTTTCGATCCACGGGCCAGCGTCAGTCGTCGAACCGGGTGGCGACAAGACGATCCGGTCGCGCCCTTCCGCCTTGGCGCGGTAGAGCGCCCGGTCCGCGCGGCTGATGAACGACGTCCAGTTGTCTCCGCGGTGCTCGTGCGCGACACCTATGCTGCAGGTGAAACGGATCGCCCTACCCTCCACCTGGACCGGCATCTCGCATGCGGCGGCGTTCAGGAAGCGGATCCTGTCGGTCTCCGGCGCGTTCGCCGCTTCCAGCACGATCAGGATCTCCTCGCCGCCGTAGCGACCTGCATATTCCCCCGGGCCGAACGCCGCCTTCAGGCGCTGCCCGAGCTCTCTCAGCACCTCGTCGCCTGCGAGATGGCCGAAGCGGTCGTTGATACGCTTGAAGTGGTCGATGTCCAGAAGACCGATCGCGATCTGCGTGGCGCGCTTGGGATCGGCGAGCGCCTTGACCAACCTTGCCTGCACCTCGCCCCGCGTGAGCAATCGGGTCAGGCTGTCCGTCGCCTGAGCCTCCCGGATCTCGGCGGTGCGAAGGTCGACCTCGCGCTGCAGGGCCCGGCGTTGCTGCACCAGCATCCGAACACGCAGCACGACCACGCCGTAGATCAGTCCCGCCGCAACGAGGGCATAAGCGACGAGCACCGGCCACCAGAGCCACCACGGCTCGCGGACACGCAGCAGGATCGACACCGGCGCCGATTCCTGATGGGTCAGCGGGTCGTAGGCCACCAGCTCGAAACGGTGATGGCCAGGCGGGACCGAGGGGTAGCGGGCGTACCCGCTCGCGGTGTCGGCCCAGTGGTGGTCTACCCCGTCCAGACGGTAGCGGAAGCGCACCAGACCGTCGGTACGGAAGTTCAGCGCGCCGAACTGCACGAAGAGTGGCTCTGGCGTATAGGGCACGGCGCGTTCACGGTAGGCGGTATCGCCGATGGTGACGGAAACGATCACCGGCCGCAGGTTCTCGGTCCGGAACAGCTGCGCCGGGTCGAGCAGGTGCGACAGACCCTTGCTGGTGGCGAACCACATCGAGCCGTCGTCGTCCTCCAGCAGGCCGCCCTGGTCCTGGTCGTTCCAGATCAGGCCCTTCTGCATATTCGCCGACACCCAACGCCGGCCGTTGAAGGCCGACACGCCGCGGTCGGTTCCGGCCCACAGCCAGCCTCGGCTGTCGACGAGCAGCGAGACGATGCTGTTGGAGATCACGTCCGGCGGCTGGAACCGGGTGGTCGATGTGATGCGGTCGCCGTCGAGCTGCAGCCGGTAAAGCCCGCCGCCGGCACCGGCGACCCACAACACACCGGCTGACCCGGCGGCCAAGGTCAGTGGCTCGAATTCCGGCTGTTGCCAATGCGGCCCGATGGAAACGACGGAGCCGTCTGCATGTCGGTGCAGCAGGTCGCGGTTGCGTATCAGCCAGACGGTATCATCGGCGGCGATCGCTGCGACGGTGACGGCTCCGGACAAACCGGCGACCGGCTGCGGTGGCATCGGAACGGGCCCGGGGTCGACGTCAAAGACGCCCTTCTCGGTCACGAACCAAAACCGCGATCCCTTGCCTCGAAGGATCTGACTCACCTGCGGTATGGGATATTGAACGCCCTTTCCGGTGCCGAGTGTGATGCAGGCGACTGCATTCGATCCCACCGAGCGCCACAGATGGCCGAAGCCGTCCAGGCCGACCGAGAAGGCGGCCTCAGGGTAGTGTCGTCGCATGCGGTCCGTTCCGGGCGGGGCGTCGATGGCATCCAGCCCCCCATCCGTGGCGACCCAGAGCGGGCCGCCTGGCTGGCGGACCATCTGCCAGACCATGTCGCTGGACAGGCCGTCGTCGTGGTTGAAGTTCTCCCACGCGCCGTAACCCAGCGCGCGCATGATGCCGCGCCCGAGGCCACCGAGCCACAGATCGCCTTCGCGATCGAACATCAGCGCCAGGATCGGCACCGGCGGCAGGCCGTTGTTGGTGCTCAGCATCTTCCAGCCTGCGGCGTCCCGGATCATCAGGCCGTCAGCCGATTGGGTCAGCAGCGCGCCGTTCGGCGTTGATGCCAGGAGCAGGCTTCGGGGGTAGTTGGCGTAGCGGCCACCCTGGTTGGGCAGGATCGAGACCGCGACGTGGCCGGTCCGGGGATCGATGTCCGCCAGGAGGGTGGTCGATCGGGCCAGGATATGACCGCTCGGCCCCAGAAGCAGGGCGACCCAGGTATCGCGCGGCAGGCCATCCGATGGACCGAAGCAACGGATCGAGGCTGTGCCGAACCCACAGATCGTCCCGTCCGTCCGTACCGCCCACAAGACCGATCCATCGATGACGAGCGGCGTGGGATCCTGCAGGGGCACTGCCGATTTCCGAAGGAGGTCGTCGGCCCGCTCGACGAGGGGCTGGCCGCTCGCCGTGTCCGTACGCACGACGTAGAGGGCGCCTTGGCCCGCGAACAACGCACCGTCGCCCCACGGAACCAGTTGGCCTGAGCTGTCGTCCGGTATCGCCCCTGCGATGGACTGCGCCATCCGGAAGACGAGCGCCGGAGGCGGAGTGTGCAAGGTGACCGGCGTGGTCGAAACGAAGATGTTGTGCGGGTAGCGGACGACGAGCCGGTCATGGGCATCGAACGTGAGGCCGCTGGCGATGCCCCCCTCGGGCAGGCCTTGCTTGGGACCGAGATTAAAGAAGCGTCGCCCATCGTAGACGTAGAGCCCGTGCTCGGTGCAGGCAAACACATAGCCGTCACGATCCTGGTGCAGGCAGGAAAAATAAGCGTTCGTGAGGCCGTCCGCCTCGCCATATGACTGAAACGCAAGCTGCTGTGCCCTCGCCGGTTCAGCGAGGGCACAGCAGGCCAGAAAGCCTACCGCCAGAACCAAGCCGGCGCGCAGGAGCATCAGGATTTGGGCGAAACGCGAACGCAGTGTTGCGGCCTCCCGCCGGGTCATCGAAACAGGATCGAGATGAAGCGATAGTGGTCACGACATATGCCGTTGTCATCAACGCGAAGTCCGGGAAACTTGCCTCCCGCCACAAGGCGGGAGGCAAGGTCGTAGACCCATCCTCGTCTTACCTCCGGGTGCGATGCCCCGGATCAGCCCCAGTGGTGAAAGGTGAACGGGTCCAGATCGGCCAGGAGAACGTGCGGCCAGTGGTGGAACGTGTTCGGGTCGAACGCGGCCGTTTCGGTCGCGGCGCTCTTCGGCCAGTGGTGGAACGTGTTCGGATCGAGCGCGGCCGTCTCGGTCGCGGCGCTCTTCGGCCAGTGGTGGAACGTGTTGGGCGAGACGGTCTCGGCCATCCGCATCTGCTGAGCGGCCTGGAGCCGAACCGGCTTGGACGCCGACGGCACGGACGGCGATCCCGCGACGAGCGCCCCGGCAACCGCCGTCAGACCGAAGACCCGGAACACAGCGCTGAACTTCGTGATCATGATGAGAATCCTCTTGCAGGCAGCGGACCTGATGTCCGAGCCATGACAAGATATAGACTGATCGTGAATCAAAACCTGCAAAGATGCGGAGAATGACTGACACGCGTGGGGCTTCGGACAGCGGGCCGCGCTACGTCGCCGATCCTTATGGGATTGAACATCATGCAGCTTCGTCGGCGATGATGACGGTTGACGTGCCCGGCGGGATCGTCACGTGCTGCTTTTCGTTATCGAAAACCAGCTCTTTGCAGAGAATTTCGCCGCTGTGCTCATACTCGAGGACTGGCCTCCTGATGACCTCATGCTCGCGAATGCGCTGAAGAATTCGTGCAGCGCTCATCCCGAAACTGCGGCAGCACAGGATGGCCGAGATAGAGGACGGAATCTGCTGCAGCCGCCGGGCCGGCGCGCAGACCAAGTCGGGGCGGTTGGTGAACTGGCTGGAAAGCTGCTGCACCTCTACGCCGACCACATACTGCCGATCCGGACCCACGGCGCCGTTCAGGATGCATCTGTTCGACAGGCTCTGCCGCCAGCACGGCATCGAGCACAGGCTAACCAGACCGAACCATCCGTGGACCAACGGGCAAGTCGAACGATATCACTACGACGGCCATCAGCAGCTGACGGACCACCTCGACCTGTTCGTGGTCGCCTACAACCACGCCCGCAGATTGAAGACCCTGAACGGGCTGACCCCGCACGAATACGTCTGCCAGATCTGGACCCAGGAACCAGAACGGTTCAGGCTGAATCCGTATCACCACACTCCGGGACTAAACAGCTAGCGAACTCGTCTAAGATCCGTCCCTATGGGTCTTGAATGAGATCTTCCGTACTCCTCGAAGGACAAGCAGATTTTTCCGACTGCCGCTTGGCTCGCGAGGACATCGAAAGCGCCCGGGACATCGGCGACGGGATAGATCGCGTGGATTTCGGGTCGCAGAGCGACCGTCTCGGACCAACGGGCGAGCTGGTCTAGCATCGTCCGCGACCCGGTCTCGATCCCCTGAAGGCGTATGCCGCGGAGATGAACTTCAACCACGTCGAGCACGGCACGCGCCCCACCCAGCAGCCCGACCAGACTGACCGTGCCCTCGTAGGCCACGGCTGCGACGCTGCGGCCCAGCGTCGCAGCGCCACCGACGTCGACGACATGCCCGACGCCCTCGCCTGTGGTGAGACGCATGACCTCACGATCCCAATCCTCGTGCAGGCGGTAGTTCACTCCTGCCCATGCTCCGAGTTCTGCCGCTCGCCGGAGCTTGTCGTCCCGGCTTGACGTGGCGATCACCCGCGCTCCGGCAGCTTGAGCAATCTGCAGGGCCATCAGCGACACCCCACCCGTGCCTTGCACTAACACTGACCGATCGGGGTGAAGAGAGTCTGCCTTGGACAGTGCCTGCCACGCCGTAACGCCCGCACAGGCCAGGGTAGCCGCTTCAGCGGCCGTCATGTGTGCGGGTGCTGCAACCACGGCTGCGGCCTGAAGCAGTACGTAGTCGGCAAATACCCCATCTCGTACCGCGCCACCGAGCCCGCCGACCACCTTGCCGGAAGTCAGCGGACCGTCGATCCATTCGGGCAGGAACGCACCGACCACCCGTTCTCCGGCCTCGGGCCACGTCACTCCTTCCCCGATGGCGACGACAACGCCACACCCGTCCGATCCGAGAATGCGTCCGGCTGGAGGGGTCCAGCGGCCCACGCCGCGGGCCACCAGCAGATCGCGGTAGTTCAGGCTCGCCGCCCGTATTCGGACCAGGATCTCGCCCGGACCGGGCAGATCCGGTTCCGGCCGTTCGACCACTGACAGACTTCCCTCGTTCGGCCTGCCGTCGGTGACGACCGCTCTCATGGCCTCTTTCTCCTAGATTGGAGACCAGAATGGCAATCGTGGCAAAGCGGGAGTAGCCATCCACTTCGAAAGCCGGTTGTTAGGAATGTCAAAGAATGCACCACACCCAGTCGCAGGACGTGTTCCTCCTGGCGCGCATCGTCGATGCCGGAAGCTTGTCGGCCGCCGCACGCCAACTTCAGCTTTCGCCCGCCACAGTCAGTATGCGACTCGCCGATCTGGAGCGCCGCCTTGGGGTAACCTTGTTCCGCCGTTCTACTCGCAGCCTCCGCCTTACCCAGGAGGGCGAACGCTATCTTTCCCTGGCACGGCCGATCCTGGACCTACTGGTCAATGCAGAAGACGCCGCAAGGGGGTCGGTCGACCCAACGATGATGACAGGGTCGGTTCGTCTCGGCGCACCGGTGGATCTCGGCCGCCTGGTCGTCAGGGATCTGGTCGATGCATTCGTCGACGCGCATCCGCGGATGCATGTGGTTCTGCTGCTGACGGACGAGGTGACGGATCTGCAGGCGAATGACCTGGATCTTGCTATCCGTTACGGCGACATGCCGTCCACCACCAGCACGACCGCGAGCGTCCTCGCGCAGAATCGACGCCTTATCTGCGGCGCTCCGTCCTATCTCGATCGCGCGGGGCGGCCGGAGCGAGCGCATGATCTCGGACGCCACAACTGTCTCTGCCTCCGGACCGCAACCAAGCACATACGGCGCTGGCCGATCGGGCGGGGTTGGGTCGACGTCATGGGGGATCGTTCCAGCAACGACGGCAGCTTGCTTCGGAGCTGGGCGCTCGAAGGACGCGGGCTGATCCTAAAATCGTGGTGGGATGTAAGGCAGGATCTGGCCGCCGGGCGCCTGGAAGAGGTGCTGCCGACTATGGCCGCCGTGCCGCACCCACTGAGACTGGCGCGTCCGGCCGGTACTAACGTCCCTCTTCGTGTATCTCGGCTCGCAACTCATCTGAAACGCGGGTTTCGCCAAATCGTGGCCCACGCCGACAATAGATCATTATCGTCTCAATGAAGCGAGGCCTGAGCTCAGGATCTCTCACGGGGTGCGTAGGGCTCCCGATCTATCAGTTTTCGCGAAAGAAGGGTCCAGCGATCGTCGAGTTCTGTCCGCTTACAGCTCTCGCTAAAGCTGCAGCGCTGCAAGGGACCAAACGAAATGCCCCAAACGAACCCCTTACAAGTGCCGAACGCGTCAGCACCTTTCTTTCCACAGTTAATGCGGGCCTTCGTCATTGAAGGATCGAGTGGCATGACGGGCATCAACCAGGTCGAAATTCCCGTACCCGCGCCCGCACCGAACGAGGTACTGGTCCGCGTCGGCGCCGTGTCGCTAAACTATCGCGATCTTCTGGTCATACGCGGCGAGAAGGATTGGCGGCCGCAAGAACGGCGTATCCTCTGTTCGGACGCCGCTGGGGTCGTGACCGCTGTGGGCCGGAACGTGTCGTCGGTCAAGCCGGGCGACCGGGTGGCGAACTGCTTCGAGCAGGATTGGCTAAGCGGACGGCTAATGGCCGCTAATAGCGGACCGGGACCCGGCGCGCAGGCGATGGACGGGGTCCTGGCGGAACATCGAATTTTCCGGAGCGCGCGGTTGTGTCCCTTCCCGATAACCTCTCAGTCACGGAGGCCTCGACCCTTCCTTGTGCCGCCCTGACCGCCTGGAATGCGGTGATCGAACATTCGCCGCTCGTCCCGGGTCAGCGGGTGCTTGTGTTCGGCAGTGGTGGTGTCAGCGTCTTCGCCCTGCAGTTCGCGAGGCTTGCTGGCGCCGAAGTGTGGGCGATGACGCGGCGCGCTGAGAGGACCGAGCAACTGATCCGTTTTGGAGCACACCGAGTGATCGTTGCCGACAGCGTCGAGACGATGAGCCGGCAACTCGAAAGCGAGGGCAAACTGGTTGACACCATTATTGACGTGGTGGGCGGCGATCTCAACCCGCAAGCACGGATCCTGGCGCCGGGCGGCCGTCTCGCGGCGCTCGGCTGCGCTGGCAGCATGACAAACAGCATCGACCATCGATTCATGCCTATGCAGATTGACACGGTGTCGGTCGGTTCACGCGAAATGTTCTTTCGCATGCTGCGGGCGATAGAGTGCCACGAGGTACGCCCGGCGATCGATCGAGTATTCCCGTTCGGTAAGGCGGTCGACGCGTTCCGCTATCTCGCTGACGGCAGGTCTTTCGGCAAGGTGGTGATCCGATTGGCTGAAACAGCCTGAGATGCCGCGCTCGCATGCGGGAAATCGACGGGTCGCGTGTCTGCAGCGACCGGCAGAGACGAGCCCGGCTGCCCGACGGTGCTCGGCGGCCATCGCCGCCACCAGTAGACCGCACCGCGCCTGTAGAGATGGTTCGTTCCCGTAGCCAACCCGCCCGCGCTCCGATCGGGCGGGCATGGACCACGTGAGCGACACCTCTGGGATACAGAGAGACACTCGCGCGCATTCCTGCCCGGTTCGGGCCGTATCGGCAGCTTGAAGCATTATTTCGGCTGGGTTTGGCTGGGGGACCTGGATTCGAACCAAGGCTTTCCGAGTCAGAGTCGGAAGTTCTACCGCTAAACTATCCCCCAAGCGGACGCCGTTGCGGCGCGGACGGGGAGTTAGCACCGTCGGCAGCGGCTTGCAACCTCCCATCGAGCGATCTGCGCGACGCCGCCGAAAATGCCTTGCCGCCATCCAGCGGCCGACGGAAGATCGTTCCTCCACCCCTCGCGCCGAACGGGAGATGCCGCGCATGACCGATCCCGTATCCCGCTCGTCCTTCGGCTGGCGCGGCGAGCCGCATCATGCCGCTCCTGCCTATGCGGCGCTGGATCTGGGCACGAACAACTGCCGGCTGCTGATCGCCATGCCGACGGCGCAGGGGTTTCGTGTGGTGGACAGCTATAGCCGCGTCGTGCGTCTGGGCGAGGGGCTGGCCGCGTCAGGGCAGCTCAGCCAGGCGGCGATGGAGCGCACGCTGAACGCTCTCCACGTTTGCGTGGACCGGATTGGACGCAGGCGGTTGCGCGGCCTACGCGCCATCGCGACGGAAGCATGCCGCCGTGCGGAGAACGGCCGGGCCTTTCTGCGTCGCGTGCAGTGCGAAACCGGGCTGGCGATCGAGATGATCTCCACGCGCGAGGAAGCGGAGCTGGCGCTGGAAAGCTGCGCGCCTCTTCTGCATGCCGGTCCGGGCTGCGGGCAAAGCCGGGCACTCCTGTTCGATATCGGCGGCGGCTCGACCGAGATCGCCTGGGTGCGGCTCGACGGCCGGTCCCGGCCGGAGCTGATCGGGTATCGCAGCCTGCCTCTGGGGGTGATGACCGTGGCCGAGCAGTTCGGCGACGATGCGTTCACCGAGGCGGGCTACGCGGCGATGGTCCGGTTCGTGGCCGAGCAGCTGCGCTCGTTCGAGGCTGTGCACTGCATCGGCCGCGAAGTCGCCGCAGGCCGCGTGCGCCTGATCGGCACCAGCGGCACCGTGACCACCCTGGCCAGCATCGCTCTCGGCCTGCCGCGCTACCGGCGCGCCGCCGTAGACGGGATCGCCCTGCCCTCCGCCGCTGCCCTGCGCGCAGCCGGCGCCCTGCGCGGCATGGGACGCGAAGGCATGGAGACGCATTCCTGCATCGGGCCGGAGCGGGCGCGTCTAGTTCTGCCGGGCTGCGCCATCTTCGAGGCGATCCATCGCAGCTGGCCCTGCGATGCGGTGATGGTGGCTGACCGCGGGCTCAGGGATGGTATGCTGCTGCGCATGATGCGCGACCGTTCGGCCCACCAACCGATGCCCCCCTTCCCCATTTCCGCCCAGCCCGCCTCGTTTGGGATGGTGCCTTCGGCATGACCAAGCGTGGTGGCGGCAAGAAGCCGACCGGCGACGCCGGCGGACCGGCGACGCGCAAGCCCGGTGCCGCAAAATCCGGTCCTGCAAAATCGAGTCCGGCGAAGCCTGCCAAGCTGGTGCCCGGACGGCGCGTCGGTGGGTCCAGCGACGCCGTGCCGGGTGCTGCGGGCGCCAAGCCGGATTCGGCCGGGGCGACCACGGCGCGGGCGAAGTCGGTTTCGCTCCGTACCTCGCGTGGACGCACCACGGCGCAGCAGCGCTGGCTGGCGCGGCAGTTGAACGACCCCTATGTCGCCGCTGCCCGGGCGCAGGGATGGCGCTCGCGCGCGGCGTTCAAGCTCATCGAGCTGGACGACAAGTTCAAGCTGATCCGGCCCGGGCTACGCGTTCTGGATCTGGGTGCGGCGCCCGGCGGCTGGACCCAGGTGGCGGTGAAGCGCGGCGCCAGCAGCGTGGTGGGAGTCGACCTCCTGCCCGTGGAGCCGGTGCGCGGGGCTGAGATCATCGTCGGCGATTTCAACGAACCGGATCTGCCCGACCGTCTACGAGCCATGCTGGGCGGTCCGGCCGATCTGGTGCTGTCCGACATGGCGCCCAACACGACCGGCCATGCCGCGACCGACCATATCCGCATCATCGACCTCGCCGATCTGGCACTGACCTTCGCCATGGAAGTCCTGGCAGAGGGCGGCGCCTTCGTCGCCAAGGTGTTTCAGGGCGGGTCGGAAAAGGACATGCTGGTGCCGATGAAGCAGTGCTTCGCCAGCGTGAAGCACGCCAAGCCGCCGGCCAGCAGAAAGGAGTCGAGCGAGCTTTACGTGGTGGCGACCGGTTTCCGGCAGGATCGTGCCCGTGCGGTTCTCGAGGAGCGCAGGCGCGCGCTCGGCGAACCGGTCTGATCGCCATGACCCTGACCCGATCCACCGACCGTCTCTCGCGGGATGCGGAACGGCGCCGCCTCGACGAGCAGCGTCTCGGCATGCGCAACTGGCGTCTTTGGGGCCCGTATCTTAGCGACCGGCAATGGGGCACTGTGCGCGAGGATTACAGCGAGGGCGGGGACGCCTGGGGCTATCTCTCGCACGAGCATGCGCGGTCGCGTGCCTATCGCTGGGGCGAAGACGGCATCGGCGGGATCAGCGACGAGACGCAGCGTCTGTGTTTGTCGCTCGCCTTGTGGAACGGGCAGGACCCGATCCTGAAGGAGCGGTTCTTCGGCGTCACCGGACCGCAGGGCACGCATGGCGAGGACGTGAAGGAGTTGTACTGGCAACTCGACGCCCTGCCCTCGCATGCTTATCTGCGAATGCTCTACAAATACCCGCAGGGTGCGTTTCCCTATGACCGGCTGGTCGCGGAAAGCCGTGCTCGTGGCCGGGACGAACCCGAATTCGAGATCCTGGATACCGGCATCTTCGACGAGGACCGGTATTTCGACGTCACCATCGAGCATGCCAAGGCCGACGAGGCCGACATGCTGATGCGCGTCACCGCGATCAATCGCGGTCCGGATCCGGCGCCGCTGCATCTTCTGCCACAGCTTTTCTTCGCCAATCACTGGTCGTGGCGCGAGAACCACCCCAAACCCACCATGCGCAATTATGGCCCCAATCGCGTGGTGGCCGAGCACAGGATGCTGGGGCACTACACCTTCCACACCGAAGATGGTGCGGAGATCCTGTTCTGCGAGAACGAGACCAATCCGCGCGTGATCGGGCTTGCCGCCGATAAGGGGGTCTACAAGGACGGCTTCCACGAACGCATCGTCGATGGCCGCGAGACATCCGTGCTGGACGACGGTCCCGCGACGAAATGCGCCGTCTGGCACACGCATGTTCTAGAGCCGGGCGAGAGCTGGACGATACGCGTCAGACTGGTACGCGGCGAGCCGATCATCCCGCCCTTCGCCGGCTTCGATGCGATCGTGGATGCGCGTCGCGCCGAGGCGGATCGCTTCTTCGCGTCTTTACAGACCAACATCACGGATGTCGACAAACGCGCCGTGCACCGGCAGGCGCTGTCCGGCATGATCTGGAACAAGCAGTTCTATTCCATCGACGTCTATCGCTGGATACGCGGGGATTCGACCCAGCCTGCGCCGCCGGAATGCCGCAAGCGCGGCCGCAACAGCGACTGGCGGCACATGAATGCGTGCGACATCATCTCCATGCCGGATAAGTGGGAATATCCCTGGTTCGCGGCCTGGGATCTGGCATTCCATTGCGTGACCCTGGCGATGGTGGACAGTGCGTTCGCGAAGGACCAGCTTCTGCTGCTGTCCTCGGAAGCGTACATGCATCCGAACGGCCAGATCCCTGCCTATGAATGGAATTTCGGCGACGCCAATCCTCCGGTGCAGGCCTGGGCGGCCTGGCGCGTGTATCAGATCGAGCAGGAGGAGAACGGCGAAGGCGACCGCAACTTCCTCGAGCAGATCTTCCACAAGCTGCTTCTGAACTTCGCATGGTGGGTCAACAGAAAGGACAACCAGGGCCGCAACGTGTTCCAGGGCGGGTTTTTGGGCCTCGACAATATCGGCGTGTTCGACCGCTCACGGCCTTTGCCGACCGGCGGCTATCTGGACCAGACCGACGGCACCGCCTGGATGGCGATGTTCGCGCTGAACATGATGCGCATCGCGCTCGAACTCGCGATCCATGACAGCGCGTTCGAGGACATCGCCTCCAAGTTCTTCGAGCATTTCCTGTATATCGCTCAGGCGATCAACGATATCGGCGAGCGCGGCGTCGGTTTGTGGAGCGAGAGCGACAAGTTCTTCCACGACGTGCTGAACCTGCCCGACGGATCGATGCGCGAGTTGAAGCTGCGCTCCATGGTCGGGTTGACGCCGTTGTTCGCCGTGGAAACGCTGGAACCGGACCTACTGGCGCGTTTGCCGAACTTCTCGCGCAGATTGCACCTTTTCTTGAGCCGGCGCCCCGATCTTGCCGGTCTTGTCGCGCGTTGGGACGAGCCCGGCATCGGCGAGCGTCGTCTGCTGTCCCTTCTGCGCGGCCATCGCATGAAGCGCCTGCTGTTGCGCGTGCTCGATCCGGCCGAGTTCCTGTCGGAATACGGCATCCGCTCGCTGTCGCGTTTCCATGCCGACAATCCTTACGTGTTCGAGAATGACGGCGCCCGCATCGCCGTCTCCTACGAACCCGGCGAAAGCCGCACCGAGATGTTCGGTGGCAACTCGAACTGGCGCGGCCCGATCTGGTTTCCGATGAACTTCCTGATCGTGGAAGCGCTCGATCGTTTCCATGATTATTACGGCCGCGACTTCCTGGTGGAGTGTCCGACCGCATCGGGCCAGTATCGCACGCTGCGCGACATCGCCGACGAGATCGCCGATCGTCTCAACAGCCTGTTCCTGCGCGGCGCGGACGGAAAGCGGCCGATCTACGGCGATTGCGACAAGCTCCAGCACGACCCGCATTTCGCCGGGCTGATCTGGTTCCACGAATATTTCCATGGCGACAGCGGCAAGGGTCTCGGCGCGTCGCACCAGACCGGCTGGACCGGGCTGGTGGCCAATCTGCTGGCGCGCCGGGCAAGACCATCCAAGTAGGACGATAAAACCGGCCTACTTCACGCGAAGAAAGGACGCTCGGCGAAGGCGCTCGCTTCCACGCCACGGCGAGCGGCCTCGACACCGGTGATGAACACGGTCTCGGGGAGGGTCGTCATGGCGATACCAAGGTCCGCGAACACCGCACGGATCTTCTGGCGGTCGTCAGCGGTCAATTGGCCGACCTGTTCGATCGTCTGAGTTCCGACGCTGATCAGCCCGCCGTTTCCACCTGTCAGCCACTGATAGTATTTCAGGTGCTGCCAGGGATGACCCCCCTTGTACAGTTTCGGTTTCTGGAACGCACTGAACAGTTTGTAGGCCGGATAAAGGGTCCAGTACAACGCTTCCGCGGCGGCGAACTGCTTTCGTGCCACCAGATCGACATACTCGGCGACAAGCCGCTTCTGGGGACCCTGCACGCCCTCGACAGCCCACTGGCCCGACCAGACGATATCGAAGCGGCGTCCAAGCACGGTCATCAGTTCAAGGGGCACGCAATTGATGGCGAGCCGGTCGGCGAAGCGTTCGCAACATGCCCAGGCCAGCAGCGGATCGATCGTCTGTGTGAGCTTCAGCGCCGCGACCCTGGGATGGTCGGCCAGCCGGTCGAACAGGTCGAGCGGAACGCCGCTGGAATCGAAGGCGGCGACGGCAGGATGCGGCGTCGCATAGAGAATGATTCCGATGTCGGCGGCGTCGATCAGCGCACGCAGATAGGCCTCGATCTCAGCCTCGCTGGAGGCGGTCAGCGTCGGTGGAAGCATCAGCAGAACATGGCTGCAACCCGCCGCCGCCGCGCCCTGCACCAGGGCGACGTTCTCGGCCTCGGTGGCATATTCGGTGAAGGCGCCCACCAGAATGCTGTCGCCGGCTTCCTCGCACGCCACCTCCAGCGCTCGCAATGTGGTCGCCAGATCGTGTCCCAGCGTCGCATACAGAGTGGAGAAGCATCCCTGCGCGATCGCTGCGCGGACGTCGCGGCGAATGGCGTCCTCGTCCAGCGACCGAAGATCGGGACCGAAGGACGGCATCAGCAGGTTCTCGATGCCTCGATATGTGATCCGCGTCCATGCCTTGCGGTCGGCGGCGGTCGGTTGGACGGTCCTGATCGGCATGACGCTTCCTCCGGCGACACGACCGGGGTGGCGTTTCACCCCGGCACCCGGATGGATCTAGCCGGAATAACGAGGATTTGGCATCGACAGGACTGCACGATCCTTATTCAGGAATGTTGGGAAGCCTGAGCGGTGGAGAACGCAGCGTCAGCCGGCGAGCCGTTCGATCACGAGGTCGATCAGCGCGCGCAGTCGCGCCGAATGCCGCAGATCACGGTGATAGCCAAGCCAGGCGTATCGCGGCGCCGGTTGCTTGCCGAGATCGATGCGCTCGAGGCCGTGAACCGCATCGCCGAGCGGACGGGGCAGCACGGCCACGCCCAGGCCCATGCGGCAGAGAGCGGCCTGCAACTCGCGATTGTTGGTGTGCGACACGACCCGGGCATTCGGCAGGAGGCATCTGATCCAGACCGCTTCCGGCCGGCTCGCGAACGCCGTTTCGTTGCCGATCAGGGCGAAGCCCTCGCCATCTCCGGCCACGGGATGGACGACGCCGGCGCGGATGAACGCCGCGTACTCGACTGGCGCCACCCGGCGGGAGATGATCTCGGGCTCGTCGAACGGCATGGTCCTGAACGCCAGATCGGCCTCGCGCCGGGAAAGGCTAAGGCGGCGCGCGCCGCTGAGCGTTTCGATCGTGACGCCGGGGTGTAGGCTGGCGAACTCCGCCAGCAACGGTCCAAGCACATGGACCGCAAACCAGTCCGACGCGGTGATCCGCAACGTGCCATCGAGCGCTCCGTCACGCCCTGCGAGCCGTCGGGCAAGCGCGAGCGCCTCGGCTTCCATCCGTTCCGCGTGCAGCAGCACGGCGGAACCCTCGTCGGTCAGAAGGAAGCCGCCGGCGGTGCGCTGGAACAGGGTCTGCCCGACATCCGCTTCGAGAGTGCGCAGCCGACGGCCCATGGTGGGCTGGCTTTGCCCGATCGCCCGGCCGGCTGCGGCGAGCGAACCGGTACGGGCGATGGCCAGAAAGACGCGCAGGTCGTCCCAGTCCATCCTGTATCCGCTCGGGCCGATGCGTTCCTGCGCTCAGCCGCCGCGCGTGCAGGCCTGTTTCACCGTGGTCGAGCGGTCGGTCAGGAACTCGGTGGTGTCGCTCAGTCCTGGGCGAAGCTGGTAGTCGGCGTTCTGCACCAGACGACCGCCCATCGGGTCCGGCACCGGCAGCAGCACCTGCGGCCTGTGGTTGCTGAGGAACAGTGACGTCGCCAGCGTGGCCGGATCGGTGCTGGTGGTGAAGCTGGTGCCGTCCGGACAGGTGTAGCGCGGCGCATTCGCAACCGGCGCCGGGCCATGGGGCGGTGCGTCCGCGCAGGCAGCGAGGCCGCATGACAGGAGCAGGACTGCGAAAACGGGGCGGATCGTTCGGGTCATGATCCGAACCGTGCCGCGCCGGGCGGAAACGCGCAATCGCCTTGCTTCCGCAGCGTCATCGTTGTAGGGGGACCCGCCAAAGGTCGGGAACCCGAGGCCGCGCCGGGCGCCCACGTACAGGAGCCCCGCGCCATGGACAGCAGCAGCCGCATTTCCGATCGCATCACCGAGGCGCTCGCCTTCGACGACGTTCTGGTCGTCCCGGCCTATTCACAGGTGCTGCCGAACGCCACCGAGACCCGCACCCGCCTCACCCGCACCATCGGCCTGAACATCCCGCTGGTTTCCGCGGCGATGGACACGGTGACCGAGGACCAGATGGCGATCGCCATGGCCCAGCAGGGCGGGCTCGGCATCATCCACAAGAACCTCACCATCGAGGAACAGGCCGAGCAGGTCCGCCGCGTGAAGCGGTTCGAAAGCGGCATGGTGGTGAACCCGGTCACCGTGTTTCCCGAGCAGACCCTCGCCGATGTGCGCGCGATTATGGCCCAGCACCGCATCAGCGGCCTGCCGGTGGTCGAGCCCGGCACCAACCGGCTGGTCGGCATCCTTACCAACCGCGACATGCGCTTCGCCACCGACCCCACCGTGCGGGTCGAGCAGCTGATGACGCGTGACAACCTCGTCACCGTGACGGATGGCGCCACCGCCGAGCAGGCCCGCGAGCTGCTGCACAGCCGCCGGATCGAGAAGCTGCTGGTGGTGGACGGCCAGGGCCGCTGCACCGGCATCATCACCGTCAAGGACATGGACAAGGCGGTCGCCTATCCGCTCGCCAACAAGGACGAGCTCGGCCGCCTGCGCTGCGGCGCCGCCACCGGCGTCGGCGAAGACGGCTTCATGCGCGGCCAGTCCTTGGTGCAGGCCGGGGTGGACGTTCTGGTGATCGACACCGCGCACGGCCATTCCTCCGGCGTAATGCGGGCGATCGAGCGCGTGAAGCGTTTGTCCAACACCGTTCAGGTGGTGGCCGGCAACGTCGCCACGCCGGAAGCCGCGATCGCGCTGATCGAGGCCGGTGCGGATGCGGTGAAGATCGGCATCGGGCCGGGCTCGATCTGCACCACCCGCGTGGTGGCCGGCGTCGGCGTGCCGCAATTCTCCGCCGTGATGGAAACCGCCGCCGCGTGCCACCAGCATGACGTGCCGGCCATCGCCGATGGCGGCATCCGCACCTCGGGCGATCTGGTGAAGGCGATCGGCGCCGGAGCCGACGTGGTGATGGTGGGCTCGCTGCTCGCCGGCACGGAGGAAGCGCCGGGCGAGACGTTCCTCTACCAGGGCCGCTCCTACAAATCCTATCGCGGCATGGGCTCGCTCGGCGCGATGGCGCGGGGCTCGGCGGACCGGTATTTCCAGCAGGAGATCAAGGACACGCTGAAGATGGTGCCGGAAGGCATCGAGGGGCGCGTGGCCTTCAAGGGCAACATGGCCGGCGTCGTGCATCAGCTCGTCGGCGGTCTGCGCGCCGGCATGGGCTATACCGGCAGCGCCACCATCGCCGATCTGCAGCAACGCACACGCTTCCGCCGCATCACCGGGGCGGGCCTGCGCGAAAGCCATGTGCATGACGTGGCGATCACGCGGGAAGCGCCGAACTACCGGCAGGACTGAGCAGGGCTCCGCCCTGCACCCGCCAGAGGGCGGTCGCCCTCTGGACACCCAGTAATCAACGATCGGGTTCCAAGGGCGCGCCCTTGGCGGGGTCCGGGGGCAGCGCCCTCGGCCTTGCACCGAACAAGGCAACCATGACCCCCACCGCCCGCCTCGCCGCCGCCATCGACCTTCTGTTCGAGATGGAAGCGGCCCCGCGCCGTCCCGCCGATGCAGTGGCCAACAGCTTCTTTCGCGAGCGCCGCTATATCGGCGGCGGCGATCGTCGTGCCGTGTCCGCCCAGGTCTGGTCGGTGCTGCGCGCCTGGCGCCGCCTCGGCTGGTGGCTCGCCCGTGCCGGCGGCGAGCCCCGGCCGCGCCTGCTGGTCGGCGCGCTCAGCGTGCTCGAAGGGCGGCCGGTGGAAAGCCTGCAGCGCGCCTTTTCCGGCGGACGCTATGCGCCCGACGTGCTGGAACCGGCGGAAACCCGTGTTCTGCGGGCGCTGGAAGGCCATACGCTCGATCATCCGGACATGCCGGAGGCGGTAGCGCTGGAAATCCCCGATTGGCTGCTTCCGACCCTTCGGGCGCAGTTCGGGGAGCGGACGGAAGCCGAGATCGAGGGTCTGGGGGCACCGGCCACGCTCGATCTGCGCGTGAACCTGCTGGCCGGAACCCGTGATCAGGCCCGTGAAGCCCTGGCAGCGGACGGATTCGCCTGCGAGCCGACGCCGCTCTCGCCCTGGGGGCTCAGGATTCCGTCGCGCGCGCCGGTCACCTCCTCCAAGCCGTTCCAGAGCGGGCTGGTGGAGATCCAGGACGAAGGTAGCCAGCTGGTGGTGCAGGCGGTGGGCGCACGTCCGGACATGCGCGTTTTGGACTACTGCGCGGGCGCCGGGGGCAAGACGCTCGGGCTCGCCATGTGCATGGAGAATCGCGGCCATATCGTCGCCTGCGACGTATCGGAGCCGCGCCTGGACGGCGCCGTGCGGCGTCTGCGACGCGCGGGCGTGCATAATGTCGAGCGGCATCTGCTGGTCAGCGGCGACAAATGGGCCAAGCGCCGCGCCGCCTCGTTTGATCGCGTTCTGGTGGATGCGCCCTGCACCGGCACCGGCACCTGGCGTCGCAATCCCGATGCGCGGCTGCGTTTGACCGAGGCCGATCTGGCCGAACTCACCGTCAAGCAGGGCGAGATCCTGGATCGCGCGGCGTCGCTGGTGCGTCCCGGCGGGCGTCTGGTCTACGCGACCTGCTCGATCCTGAATGCGGAGAATACCGACCGGATCGACGCGTTTCTCGCCACCCATCCCGGCTTCCACCTCGTCGATCTCCGCGACACGGACGGGGCCGGCGTTTCCATCGCGCCGCAGGCCTTGGGATCGGGGCCGTTCCTGCAATTGACGCCGCGCCAGCACGAGACGGACGGGTTCTTCTGCGCCGTTCTGGAGCGGTACGCGGCACAGGCCTGAGGCGCCGGTCCCGCCGGCAAGGTCGGCCCCCTCAGAAGCTGACCGTGCCGGTGAACCAGACGCTGCGGCCCGGCTGGGTGTACCAGAGCGGCGTTCCCGCCGCCGCCGTGTAGCCGGCGAGCGCGTCGATCTTGCGGCTGTCGGCGAGGTTCAGCGCCTGGAGCTGCAAGCGCAGATGCGTGCGGGTGCCGAGTGCGACCGTGCGGCCGAGCGTGGCGTCGAGCTGGTTGAACGGGTCGAGCCCGGCCTGCCGGTTCGTGTCGCCGAAGCGCGCGCCGACCCATTTGTCGAGCACGCTGCCGAACCAGGCGCCGTGCTGATACAGCAGCCCCCCGGCCAGGGTGGCGTCCGGCGCATTCGGCACCGGCGCGCCGCTCTCATGGTCGCGTGCCCGGTTCAGGCTGCCGTTCGCATACAGGCTGACGCCGCGCCCAAGCGCGATCGTCGCTTCGGCTTCCAGCCCGAGATAGGTGGCGCCGCCTTCGTTGAAGGCGACCGTGTCGTTACCGATCGTACGGGTGCCGGCCAGATTGTCGAACTGGATCACGTAGCCGTCGAGCGCCAGAAACAGCCCGGGACGGGTCAGGCTCCCGCCGGCCTGGATGTTCACCGTGCGCTCCGGCGAGACCGAGCTGGCCGGTGCCGTGGTATCCAGAAGCTGAAGCTGCGGCGCCAGCGCGCCCTCCGCGAGTTGCGCGTAGATGGCCCAGCCTTCCGGCAGACGCTGACGGAGGGCGATCGACGGCAGCAGCGTGTCGTACGACGCGGTCTCGTAGGTCGGCAGGCGCGTCCCCTCCATCACCGGCGCGGTGACGTCGCGTCTGGCATAGGTCCAGCGCAGGCCGGGCACGATCGAGAACCCGGACCAGGGGCGCCATTCGGCTTCCAGATAGGGCTGCACCGTATCGAGCGAATCTTTCTGCAGCCGGTCGAGCGTGTCGGAGTCCGGGACGCCGGGCACCGGATCGAGGATCGGGTTCGGCCTGCCGCCATCGGTGAAATCGACTTCCTGCTTGCCGCGGCTGTTGGCCTGATGCTCGCCCCAGACGCCGAGACGGAGCGACACCGCGTTCCAGTTCCGCTCCGCGCGCAGCACGTCGCCGAACGCGCGCAAACCGTTGCGGGCCACCTGGCCCGGCACGTCGTCCGCGCCGAACGGGGTGCCGTTCGGGGTTTCACCGTTGGGATCGGCGCCGTTGGAGAAATGGCGGTTCAAGCCGTAGGTGTAGGCGGTTTCCTCCACCGAGACCGCGTTCGACGGCGCCCAGCGCAGCCGTGCATAGCCGAAATCGGTGCGGACGGAATCGCCGTTGAAACCGGCGAAGGTTTGTTCCGACGGATCGGTGCCGAGCGACACGTCCGGTCCGAACGCGGCGATCTGCGCGCGCGTCGCGCCAGGCAGGATGGTCTGGCGCAGCCATGTGCCGTTGCCGACCACGGTCAGGGTGAGGTCATGCGCGAGCGGCTGATCGAAGCGGGCGAACAGGGCGCGACGCTCCACGCCGGCATTGTCCAGTGCGCCGTCGCTGTCCGACTGCTCGCCATCCACCACCAGGCGGCCGCCTTCGCCGAGATCGCCCGTGTCGAGCTTGAGGCCGGTGCGCTCAGTATCGAATGAACCAAGGCTGCCGGAGACGGCGAGGCCGGCTCTGTCGGACGGACGCACCGATTGCAGTGCGACGGTGCCGCCGAAGGTGGCGTTGCCGATGGTCGCACCCGTGCCGGGGCCGCGATCCACCGACACCGAACCGAGCGCCTGCTGCGCGAAATAGCTGTTGGTGTGATGGGTGAAATCGTCGGTGTCGGCGAACGGGATGCCGTCGAAGGTGACGTTGTACTGGCCATCGGAGAAGCCGCGTATGGTCAGCGCCGCCGCCTCGCCCAGACCAGGCCCGTTCGGCGACACCGACAGGACGGACGGCGCCAGGCGGGCGATCTCGTCATAGGAGGCGAGCGGGGTCTGGATCTCGCGCAGGAAGCTGGTGCCGAAGCGCGTTTCCGGCTCGAGCTGGTCCGGGACCGGTTCGGACACCGGCAGCGCGTTGGCGAGCACCCGCACCTGTTCGGCATTGCCATCCGCCCGAGCGGGACTGGTCGCGAGAAGCGCGGTCGCCAGCGCGGCGGCGCCCGTCGAAGAAAGGCGGAGACGATTCATGCCGGCGCTTTTCGTCGGACAGAACCAAGCTGTCGCGTGACGTTTTCAAGACGGAACGGAACCGGCGGCGGCGGGCAGCCCCTCCCGCCCGGTGTTCTCGTTCTGTATGCTCCGGCGCATGCGTTCGCGACCTGCCGAACCCGCGCCGCCATGCCGCTCGTGAGCGACCGCCGCATCCTGCATGTGGACATGGACGCGTTCTATGCGTCGGTGGAACAGCGGGACGACCCCACCCTGCGCGGCCGCCCCTTGGCGGTGGGCGGATCGCGCGAGCGCGGCGTGGTGGCGGCGGCGAGCTACGAGGCCAGGCGCTTCGGCGTGCGTTCGGCGATGCCGTCGGTGACGGCGCGGCGTTTATGTCCGGAGCTGCTGTTCGTGTCGCCGCGCTTCGATGTCTACAAGGCGGTGTCGCGCCAGATTAGGGCGATCTTCGAGGACTATACCGACCTGATCCAGCCGCTTTCGCTGGACGAGGCCTATCTGGACGTGACGCTGCCGAAGCGCGATCTCGGCTCCGCCACCGCGATCGCGCGCGAGATCAGGGCCCGCATCCGGGCCGAGACCGGTCTCACCGCGTCCGCCGGCGTGTCCTACAACAAGTTCCTGGCCAAGCTGGCCTCGGACCACTGGAAGCCGGACGGGCTGTTCGTGATCACCCCGTCGCAGGGACCCGGCTTCGTGGAGGCGTTGGCGGTGGACCGGTTCCACGGCGTCGGGCCGGTGACGGCGCGGAAGATGCGGGCGCTCGGGATCGAGACAGGCGCCGATCTGCGCGCGCAGGCCCTGCCGTTCCTGATCCGGCATTTCGGCAAGGCCGGACCGCATTACCACGCCATCGCCCGGGGCCTGGACGACCGGCCTGTGGTGACGGACCGGCCGCGCAAATCGCTCGGCGCGGAAAACACCTTCTCCCGCGACCTGACCGATCTTCCGGAAGCGCTGTCGGTGCTGGAACCGATCGTGGACAAGGTCTGGGCGGGGATCGAACGCGGCGGCCGGTTCGGGCGCACGGTGACGCTCAAGGTGAAATTCTCCGACTTCACCATCATCACCCGCGCCGCCTCGTCGGAGCGCGGCTTCGTCAGCCGCGAGGCCGTATCCGGCGCCGCCTGCACGCTTCTGCGCGGCGTTCACCCGTTCCGGTTGAGCGTGCGCCTGCTCGGCGTGAGCGTGTCGCGCTTCCCGGATGGGCCGGCCGAGACCGTGCGCCACGGGGACCTGTTCGGGCCGCCCGGCTGACAGGGTTCCGCCAGAATGGTTTTTGTGCTAGGTCCACGTCTCAATCAAGACCCACCTCGCCGCTCGGCGCGGTCCTTGCAGGACCGTTCCGTGACCGCGCAGCGTCCGTGCATCATCCGCGCGAGCGACCTGAAGGCAAGGGCCGGAACAGGAGACAGCAAGCACGTGCTGAGCAAGACGCCGACCCCATCGCACAGCGACACCCCGGCTCCCGGCGACGAGCACGAGGCCGCCCCTGCCGCCGCCCAGCCTGCCTCCGACGCGGCCGACGATGCTGGCGACAGCAAACCCCGACCCGCTCCCGTGCGCAAGCCCAAGGATGACGAGCCGTTCGCCGAGGGCGATCACGTGGTCTACCCGACCCATGGCGTCGGCAAGGTCGAGCGCATCGCGATGGAGGAGATCGCCGGGCACAAGCTCGAGCTGATCCACATCACCTTCGAAGAGAACCGCATGACCCTGCGCGTTCCGGTGGCGAAGGCGAAGAGCGCCGGTCTGCGGAAGCTGGCGACGCGCAAGCTGTTCGACGAGGCGCTGGCGATCCTGAAGGGTCGCGCGCGCATCAAGCGCACCATGTGGTCGCGCCGGGCGCAGGAATACGAGGCCAAGATCAATTCCGGCGACCCGCTGGCGATCGCCGAAGTGGTGCGCGACCTGCACCGCAATGCCGGCCAGCCGGACCAGTCCTTTTCCGAGCGGCAGATCTACGAAGCGGCGATGGACCGCCTCGCCGCCGAACTCGGCGCGCTGGAGCGCATCGACAAGAACGCCGCCGCGGTGAAGCTGGCGGATTACCTCAAGACCATCACCTGAGAACGAGACACGGCCGCCCGGCGACGGGCGGCCGTTCCGTGTTCCTATTTCGCGAAGGCGTGCAGCTTGCTGTAGCCGGCGAACCCGCCCAGCGCGCCCAGGATGTCGCAGGCGCTGTTGAAATTCTGCCCCGTCAGGACGCTGTTCGCGCTGGTCTCGTAGCGCGCGACGCAACCATCCCTGGTATCGCCGAACAGATAGGACGCCGTGCCGCCGCCGGTGTGGCCGGTCACGGCGCCGCTGGCATCGAACGCGAGCGTGTCGTTGGGCGCTACCGTTTCCACCACTGCCGTGCCGCGCACGGGCAGACCGTTGGACAGTAGCAGCGTTCCCGTCTTCAGCGTTTGCACGACACCCGTCGTCTGGCTGGCCGTTCCGTCGCTGGCGGTGACGTTTCCGTAGCGCAGCGTCAGCGGATAGGAGCGTGCCGTGGCGACCGTCCTGGCGCCGCCGGCGCCGATGGTGGTGACGCTGGTGAGCGTGTCCGTGTTCTGGACGATGTTCTGGTCGTAGACCGTGTTCGAGACGGTGAAGCTCTGCTTGTTCGAGAACGTGCCGTGCTGGGCAACGGTCGTGATCACCGGACCGTGCGAGGTCCGCAGGATGCCCGAGATCAGATAGTCGTGGGTGACGCCGGTATCGACATCGCCGCTCGTCGTGCCGTTGGTCGTGGCGATGGTGTTGCTGACGGACGGCGTCGCCTCGCCGAGCGTGTCGCGGAGCAGCGATCCACGGAGCGCCTGGGCGCCATGATCGAGCCAGAGATACAGCGCGCCCGTGACGGAGAAGCCGGAACTGGCGCCACGCACGGCCACCGCAATCGTGTGCGGCTTGCCGTCGTCGATCACACCCGCGAACGGGGTCAGCTCGACATGCGTCGGCTCGAACTTCACCGTCTGCACGCCCGGGATCGGCTCCCAGAGATAGGGGTCGATGCCGCCGGTATAGATCCAGGGAAAGACCGGTGCGACGCCGGCCCGCATGCCGTCCACGGTGATCATGCCCTCGCGGAATGCGCCGCCGCCGCAGGTCTGCAGGGTGTTCGAGAGCGCATCGGGCACGCAGGTGTACCAGAACTCGTCCTGGCTCTGGCTCTGAAGGTAGACGTCGAGCCTGCCCTTCTCGATGTTCCGGGGCAGTGAACCGGTGCGGGACAGCGTCGCGGTGCCGGTGTTGAGCATGGTCGGACCGGCGGTGACGTCCGGGTTCAGCGGCACGACCAGATCCGGCGTGGCCGGCACGGGGAAGCGCGCGGTGGCCGGATAGAACAGCAGCTTGGCGCTGGCCGTCAGCACGCCGGTATAGGTGCTGGTGACGTAGTTCTGGATCAGCGCGCTACCCGTCTGGGCATTCTTGAACAGGGCGGTATCGTCGGTCACGTCGCGTTCGACATGCCAGCTGGGCGAGAGCTTGGCGCGCGGTTCGGCGGTGGTGCCGAAGAACAGCGGCACGCCACCCAGCATGATGGAGCCGGTGCGATCGAACTGTCGCCCGGCCGTGACCGACATGTCGGCCTGCAGCACGATCTTGGCCCAGGGCCCGGGGCAGGAAGCGGGCGGCTTGAAGGAGAAGGGAACCGCGTCACCGCCGAAGGTGGTGGTGCCGAACAGATCGACCACGCAGGGGGTGCTGTCCGGGACCGAAACCGTCGTCGGCTCGATCGGGGCGACGTTGCTGGTGCCGACGGCGCCATCGGCGAAAGCGGCCAGGGGCAGAAGCGAAACACCGGCGGCCAGGGCCGCCGCTAGTCCAAGACGCATGAGACACTCCCGGTCATCGAAACCGGGAGTGTCGTTTCATGTCTGAAACTTCGCAACGATTCCTTGACGGATCGTATACGGATCAGTTGTTGCTGGAGCGCGTGCCGGTGAGCTGCAGCAGGAAGGTGAAGGCGTTGATGAAGTTCAGGTAGAGCGAGAGCGCGTCATACACGCTGCGCTTGGCCGCCCCTTCGGCGCCCTCGTAATAGGCCACCTGGTTGTAGGTGAACTTGATGCGCTGAGTGTCGTAGGCGGTCAGGCCGGTGAAGACGACCACGCCGATGATCGACGCCGCCAGCTGCAGCATGGCGCTGTGCATGAAGATGTTCACCACCATCGCGATCAGGATGCCGAACACGCCCATCATCAGGAACGAGCCGAACCGGGTCAGGTCGCGGTTGGTGGTGTAGCCCCACGCGCTCATCGCGGCGAAGGTCGCGGCGGTGATGAAGAACACCCGGACGATCGACTGGTCAGTGTAGATGAAGAAGATGTTGGTGAGGCTGATGCCCATCGCCGCGCAGAAAGCCCAGAACAGCGCCTGCGCCGCCTGACGCGACAACCGGTTCACGCCGAAGCTGAGCACCATCACGAACGCCAGCGGCAGGAACATGGAGATCATGCCCAGCCCGGTCGGGCGTACGGCGGTGAAGCCGGAGGACGTCATCACCGTGTGCTGGAACAGGTTCGCCAGGCTGGTATGGGCAACTCCGTAGGCGACCAGACCGGTCAGCACGAGGCCGGAAGCCATCCAGTTGAACACGCGAAGCATGTAGGCGCGCAGACCGAGATCCACGGTCCCGGCCTGGGCGCCGACGCCGGGGGCGCGCATGCTGGTACGAGAGTCGGGAACGAAGGCCATGCTTGTCTTCCTGTCGGGCGGGGTGAAAAGCTGCCCGTGGCCGGTATGTTGGAGGTTCCATCCAGCAGGTCAAGCGCGCGGCCCCGCCCTGCAAAGCACTGACACGAAACGCCGGGTGAATTCGCGGCCATGTTCCGTTCCCGTGCCGATCCGGCGGGTGGATTGACCGCGACCGCAGGACCGCTCCACCTTCTTGCTCAAGGTCTTCAGAACCCAGCGTCCGGAGCGCCCGCCCCATGTTCCGCTCCCGCTTCCCGTCCTGCGCGGCGGGATCGTTCAACTCCCCTCCTTCGCCGGGCCCGACCGGCTTTCGTTCATGATCCGCCTCTTTGTCGCGATCGATCTGCCCTGGACCGTTCGTGAAACGCTCACCGGGCTGTGCGGCGGTCTGACCGGCGTGCGCTGGACCGCACCGGAGAACCTGCATCTGACCCTGCGATTCGTGGGCGAGGTGCGCGGCGACGTCGCCGACGAGGTGGATTGCGCCCTGCAAGCCCTGCGCGGCCGCCGCTTCCAGCTCGCCTTGAGCGGCACCGGCGTGTTCGAGCGCGGCGGCCATCGCGGCACGCCACGCTCGGCCAATCTCTGGGCCGGCATCGCCCGCGACGAACGGCTGGAGCATCTGCAGAGCAAGATCGAGACGGCGTTGCAGCGCACCGGCCTTCCCGCGGAACGGCGACGCTTCCAGCCCCATGTCACCCTGGCGCGCGTCGACGCCGTTCCGCCGGACACGCTGGCGGGCTGGCTGCAGGCGCATAATTTGCTGCGGACCGAACCGGTGGAGATCGACAGCTTTACCTTGTTCAGCTCGCAGCATGGGCCGGATCAGCCGGTCTACACTCCGGAGGTCACCTATGAGCTTTCCTGAACGATCGCGAATCCTATCCTTTCTTCTGGCAGGCGGCGCGCTCAGCCTCTTCTCCGGCACGGCTCTGGCCTCCGGCGAGGTTGCGGGACCGATCGAGATCGGACCGTCCTGGGCCACGGCCGATGCCGGTCATTCGACCGCCACCCTGTTCACCATGCTCCAGAACCAGGGCGATCTGCCGGACCGGCTGATCCGGGCCGAATGCCCGGCATCCGGCCATGTCGCGCTGCTGAACGGCACGGTGCGTTCCAACGTGATGGCGCCGAACCCGTCGCAGGCGCAGCAGGGCGCGCAGGAGCATGACGGCCAGAACGGGCTCGATCTGCCGGCGCTCGGCGCGTCCGGGCCGGTCGCGCCGATCAAGGCCAGCTTCTCGCTTACGGATGCCAGGCAACCGCTGACCCCGGGCAGCCACCTGCCCTGCGCGCTGTGGTTCGCGCATGGCGGCGAGCGCGTGGTGGTGTTCACCGTGGGTGCGGAACCGCAGGCCGCCCAAGAGCCCTGACCGGTGGCCAGGCCCCGTAGCATCGTGATCCTGACCGGCGCCGGCATCAGCCGCGAGTCCGGTCTCGACACGTTCCGCGATCCGGGCGGGGTCTGGGACCGGGTGCGGATCGAGGACGTAGCCACGCCGGAAGCGTTCCGGCGCGATCCCGATCAGGTGCATGGCTTCTACAACGCCCGACGCGCGCAGTTGAACGCGGTGGCGCCGAACGCGGCGCATCGTGCGCTGGCCGAACTCGATTCCGCCTGGGACGGCGACCTGCTGCTGGTGACGCAGAACGTCGACGATCTGCACGAGCGCGCCGGATCGCGACGTCTTCTGCACATGCACGGCACGCTGCGACACCTGCGCTGCCTCGGCTGCGGCGCACTCCTGCCCTGGCTGGCAGCGGCTGACACGGAAACGCCCTGCCCTGCCTGCGATCAGAAGGCGCTGCGTCCAGACGTGGTGTGGTTCGGCGAGATGCCGCTGCACATGGATGCGATCCTGGACGCGCTCGCCGCCTGCGATCTGTTCGTTTCCATCGGCACCTCGGGCACGGTGTATCCGGCCGCGGGTTTCGTGGATCTGGCCGGCCGGCATGCCGACACGCTGGAACTGAATCTGGAACCCTCCGGCGGCGCGCTGTTCGACCGCTCCCTGTCCGGCCCCGCCACGGAGCTGGTGCCACGCTTCGTGGCCGATCTGCTGTCTTGAGCGACACCTCTGAACTGGATGCGCTGGTGCGCGAGGTGCGCGCCTGCACCGTCTGCGCGCCGCATTTGCCGCTGGGTCCGCGGCCGATCCTGCATGTGTCCACTACCGCGCGCATCCTGATCGCCAGCCAGGCGCCCGGCACCAAGGTGCACCAGAAGGGCCTGTCGTTCTGGGACGCGTCCGGCGACCGTCTGCGCGGCTGGCTCGGCATGGACAAGGAGCAGTTCTACGACACCAGCCGCGTCGCGATCCTGCCGATGGGGTTGTGCTATCCGGGCCGATTGCCGAACGGCGGCGATTGTCCGCCACGCCCGGAATGCGCGCCGCTCTGGCGGGAGCGGGTGCTGTCGCACCTCGCCGGGCTGCGCCTGACCCTGCTGGTCGGCTCCTACTCGCAACGCTACGTGCTGGGGCCTGGCTCGGTCACGGAGCGGGTGGAACAGTTCGAGCGCTATCTGCCCCGCTTCTTTCCCCTGCCGCACCCGTCCTGGCGCACCGGCGTCTGGGAAACGCGCAATCCATGGTTCGCCGAACGTGTTCTCCCTGCCTTGCGTCGGGAAATCGCACGGGCTTTCGCCGAGGATGATCGTTCCACGACAGCGACGATGTGAACGCGGGAAGGCGTGGCCCGACCTGGACATCGCCGCGCGATCCTGGCGATGATTCGGCAAAGATCGAGGATCACATATGAGCCAGAACGACGACATCAACCGGCTGCAACCCGAGGCGCGGCTGTCCGGCGCCGTTGTGCATGCGGGCATCGTGTATCTGGCCGGGCAGGTGCCGGACGATGCCGACGCCGATGCCGAAGCACAGACCGCCGACATCCTGGCCCAGATCGACGCCCTTCTGGCCGAAGCCGGCACGGATCGGAGCCGCATCCTGTCGATGCAGGTCTTCCTGGCCGATCTGGCCGATTACGATGCGATGAACCGCGCCTGGGATCGTTGGCTCGATCCAGCACACAAGCCGGCACGCATCACCGTGCAGGCGAAGCTGGCCGACCCGCGCTGGCGGGTGGAGATCACCGGCCTGGCCGCTTCCGGACGATGATCGAACCGGGCCAGGGCCTCCTCCAGCTCGGCGAACTCGCCCTCGCCTTCATTCTGTCCGCCCTGATCGGGCTCGAACGCGAAGTCCGTCAGAAAAGCGCGGGCGTGCGCACCTACACTTTGGTCGGCGTCTCGGCGGCCTTGTTCATGCTGGTCAGCAAGCACGGTTTCAATGACGTGCTGGTCTCGTCGCAGGTGGTGCTCGATCCGTCGCGCGTGGCCGCGCAGATCGTCTCGGGCATCGGCTTCATCGGCGGCGGCGTGATCTTCATGCGTCGCGACGTGGTGCGCGGCCTGACCACCGCCGCCTCGGTCTGGCTGACCGCGGCGATCGGCATGGCCTGCGGGGCCGGTCTGCTGCTGCTGGCGCTCGCCACCGTGGCCGGGCATTTCATCATCATGCTGGGCTTTCCGCCTCTGGTGCGCCGCCTGCGACGCTCGCGGCGCAGCAGCCACGACATCCAGCTCGACTACCAGGACGGCCGCGGCCTTCTTCGCGACATTCTGGTCGCCGCCACCAGCCTACGCTTCGCCATCGAGAAGGTGCATCTCACGGGCGAGGAGCCGGGCGACGAGGATGCCGATACCGGTCTGCCCTCGCGCGGCGTGGTCGGCATGCGTCTGCGCGTGAAGGGCAAACGGCCGGTCTCGCATCTGGTGGCGCGCCTCGCCGCGATCGATGGCGTCGTCACCGTCTCCAGCGGCGACGACAGCGATCTCGACTGAGCATCGCCCGGCGCGTCAGGCTCCCGGTTCGCCGATGCCGGGGGCCATCGCCTGGAACACGCCGTCGCGTCGCACCAGCAGGTGGAACAAGGCTGCGGCCAGATGCATCAGCACCAGAGCGAAGAAGGCGAAGGCCAGCAGGCGATGCGCGTTCCAGAGCAGCGTATGCAGCGCGTCGCTGTGCGGGGCGATCGGCGGCAGGGTGATGCCGAACACCGTGACCGGATAATCAGCCGCAGACAGCATGGCCCAGCCGAGCAGCGGCATCGCCAGCATCAGCCCGTAGAATGCCAGATGCGACAGGAAGGCGGCGAGACGCATCGGCGCCGGCAGATCGGACGGCAGGGCCGGCGCGCCGGAGCGCAGCCGGATGACGATGCGCAGGATCACCAGCAGAAGGATCGCCAGGCCGAGCGGTTTGTGGATCGATACCAGCGTCAGATGCGCGGGCGCGATGGTGGCCACCATGGCGACGCCGATGAACAGCATGGCCAGGATGGCCAGCGCCATCAGCCAGTGCAGGACGCGCTGGAGCAGCGTGAAACGGCCGGTCGCGACGATGACGGCGCTCATTGCGGCGCTCCCGTGATTTGGGTACGCGGATAATCGGCCGCTTCCGCGCTGCGCCGGTTGAAGGACACCGCATAGGCGGCGGAGCGCGCCGCCGGGAACGGATCGTCCGACACGGTCATGCCATCCGGCAGCACGGTCGGATCGTAGTTGATGTCGCGGCAGGGCCCGTCGGCTTCAGGCTCGATCCGGTCCACCACCAGCGTTCCGGCATCGATCGTCTGGCGACCATCCGGCCAGGGCTTGCTGGGATCGGCGGTCTGATCGCCTTCACCGGCCACGGTGAACTGCAGGGTCCAGCGCTGCGGCGCCGCCTTCACCCGGTCGGCGATCTCCGTTTCCAGCGCATCGGGCGCCGCGCTCTTGAGCGTGGCCGGGTCCACGGTCTGAACCGGGGCGGCGGGCAGCATCGACCAGCGCACCGTGCGGGTGACGCCGTTGCGGTCGGTGACGCGGAAGCTGTTCAGCCCGTTGTAGCGCTCTTCGGCATAGGAGCCGGTCCAGGGCCCCTTGGTCGCCCAAGCGCCGAAGGGGGGAAAGCCCGGATGCGCGGCGACGAAGTGCTGCATCGCGTCCTTGTTCTTGGAGCCGCTGGCGATCAGCAGGGCGTAGAAATCGGCCGGCGTGGATACGGGAAAGAACGGCGCGTTGATCATGGCGCTGCGCCATTCGCCAGGCTGGCCTGGACGGATATCGATGCTCATGCCGCGCACGCGCACGCTGTCGTCCGGTGCCGCGAAATGCGGCGTGCCGAGATTGAAGCGGCCGATCACCGGCCAGGAGGAACCCGCGGCGAACAGGTCGGCGCGGCTGATCGCCACGGCTTGGCCGTTGGGCTCGAACCGGCCCGTGAAGCAGATGCCCTTGGCGTGGTTGCGGCGATGGCCAAGCGCGTCCGGTGCCGGTTGGCCGAACGCGTTCACCAGCTTCACCGGGGTGAGGCGTGCCGGCGACAGGAAGCCCCCGGCATAGGCGAACGCGCCGCCGAGCACGAAGACGGCAGCGGCGATCCCCGCCAGCGGTACAAGCGGCAGGCGACGGGGCGGAGGCGGATCAAGAGGCATCGAACGTTTCCAATATGGCCGAGCGGCTTTGGAACGATGCTGCCGGGACCGGCGCTGTGAATGCAACGGGTTCCGACACGATGTGAAACGAATTTAGGATTGGGCAGCGGGATTCGAGCCGGGCCCGGCGCGTTTCCTCGCGATGATCTCGAGGAGACGAGCGAGAAAACCGGCTGCCTTCGGGCGCTCGCCCCGCGCCCTAACCCTGGCGCTCGTCCCGCCCGCGCAGACGCCGCCCCAGCGCCAGCTCCGTCACCACGCCATGCAGCGTGCGCAGCTCCTGCTCCGTCACCTCGCCGCGCTGGAAGAAGTGGCGGAGGTTGCGCACCATGCCGGGGCGCTTGGGCAGGTTGCGCAGAAAGCCGCACGCATCCAGCTCGCGGATCAGATGACCCATGAAATTCTCCAGCTCGCCCTTGGTGGCGACATGGGTCTCGTTGGTCATCAGCGAGCGCGGCGGCGTGTCGTCGGCCGCCACCCACCACTCGTATGCCATCACCATCACCGCCTGGGCGAGGTTCAGCGACGAGAAGCCGGGATTGAGCGGGTAGCGGATCAGCGCGTCGGCGCGGGCCATGTCCTCTGTGTCGAGGCCAGCGCGCTCCGGGCCGAACAGGATGCCGGCGCGGAGGTCGCGCCCGCAGATGGCGCGCAACTCCGCCGCGCCGCCGCGCGCGGTCAGCACCGGCTTCACCACATGGCGTGGACGCGGACAGGTGGCGAAGACGTGGTGCAGGTCCGCCACCGCGTCGTCCACGTCCGGATGGACCGTCGCTTCCTCCAGGATCCGGTCGGCGCCGGACGCGGACCGCCAAGCCCGTTCCTGCGGCCAGCCGTCGCGCGGCGCCACCAGACGCAGATGGAACAACCCGCCATTGGCCATCGCGCGCGCCACGCTGCCGACATTCTCGGCAAGCTGCGGCCGCACCAGGATCACCACCGGGCTGTTGCCGATCGGCGCCAGCGGCGCTCCGCCATCGCGCCCGGTCATGCCCGATACTCCCCTGCGCCCATCGCGCGACTTTCTCCGGCGCGCATCATGCGATCGTTTCTGGCGCGCATCATGCGCGACGCCACGTCGTGCCGCCGGGACCGTCCTCGAGCAGCACGCCCTGGGCCAGGAGTTCGGCCCGGATCGCGTCGGCGCGGGCGAAATCCCGCGCCTTGCGCGCGGCGAGACGATCGGCGATCGCCTGTTCCACCGCCTCCGCGTCGATCCCGGCCTGGAACCACGCCGCCGGATCAGACTGCAACAGGCCCAGCAACGCACCGCTCGCACGCAGCGCCGCGCCGGCCTGTGCGTCGCCGGCCAGAGCCGCATCGGCTAGGCGGTGCAGCACGGCGATGGCGCCGGGCGTGTTCATGTCCTGGCACATGCAGTCGAGGAACGCCTCCGGCACCACGGCCGAAGCCTCCGCAGCACCGGACCGTTCGATGGCGCGATAGAACCGGTCCAGCGTGCGGCGTGCCTCGGCCAGACCCTCGCGGGTGAAGTTCAGCACCGAGCGGTAATGCGCGCCGAGCAGCAGAAGACGCAGCGCCTCCGCCGGATGCTCGGCCAGGATCTCGCGAATGGTGAAGAAATTGCCGAGGCTTTTCGACATCTTCTCGCCATCCACCAGCAGCATGGCGTTGTGCAGCCAGTAGCGGGCGAAATGCGAACCGGGAAAGCCGCACAGGCTCTGCGCGCGCTCGTTCTCGTGGTGCGGAAACAGCAGATCGTCGCCGCCGCCATGGATGTCGAAATCCTCGCCCAGATAGCGATGCGCCATGGCCGAGCATTCGATATGCCAGCCGGGACGCCCCCTGCCCCACGGGCTGTCCCAGCCCGGAAGCTCGGGACTGGACGGCTTCCACAACACGAAATCGCCCGGATCGCGCTTGTAGCTCGCCACCTCGACACGCGCCCCGGCCACCAGCTCCTCCGGATCGCGCCCGGATAGCGCGCCGTACTCGGCGAAATGCGCCACCTGGAACAGCACATGCCCATCCGCCGCGTAGGCGTGGCCCGACGCAATCAACCGTTCGATCAGCGAAATCATCTCGCCGATATGATGCGTGGCGCGCGGCTCCACGTCCGGCGGCAGAACGCCGAGAGAGGTCAGATCAGCGTGAAAATCGGCGATGGTGCCTTCGGTGAGCTGCTCGATGGCGATGCCGCGCTCGGCGGCGCGCGCGTTGATCTTGTCGTCCACGTCGGTGATGTTGCGAACGAAGGTAACGCGCGGATAAAGCTGCCGCAGCAGGCGCACCAGGATGTCCGCCGACAGCATCGCGCGCAGATTGCCCAGATGCGCCAGGTCGTACACGGTCGGGCCGCAATAATAGAGCCGGACATTCTCCGGATCGATCGGCACGAACGGCGCGGTGCGCCTCGTCTGGCTGTCATGCAGGGTGAGTTGCGGCATGGCGGTTTTTTGCGTCATCGACGCGAAGCGGGCAAGCACTGTCGGATGGCGACCGAAACAACCTCCCTTCCCACGGCGCGGCCGCAAACGGCGTCGCGCGGCGCGACCGACGAAGTGCGTGCCCTGCTCGGGATCGCCGTTCCCCTGGCCGTGGTCAGCCTGAGCGAGATCGCCATGGGGCTGACCGACACCATTCTGCTGGGCGGGATCGGCGAGCGCGCCGTGGCCGCGGGCGGCATGGGCGGCACCTTGTTCTTCACCGTGGGTGCCACGCTGCAGGGCGCGCTGATGGCGGCGGGCGTCCTGTCGGCGCAGGCGCGCGGCGGCGGACGGGCGCACGAGGCCGCCAGCCTCTACGGCACGGCGGTGATGTTCGGGCTGCTACTCGCCCTGCCCGCCTTCGCCCTGTTCTCGTTCATCGAGCCGATCCTGTTGGCGATGGGCGAGGCACCGTCTCTGGCCCACGATGTCGGCACCTATCTCGGAATCCTGCGCTGGGCGACGCCGGCCTTCGTCGCCGGGATCGGGGTGATGCGGGCGATGCTGCCGGCGATCGGCCAGGAGCGCCTGCTGCTGCGGGTGACGCCTGCGATGGCGGTGGCCAACGGCGTGCTGAACTACGCTCTGATCAACGGCGCGTTCGGCCTGCCGGCGCTGGGACTGCGCGGTTCCGCTCTGGCCAGCACGCTGACGCTCTGGTGCACGGTGCTGTGCCTGTTCTCCCTGCTGCATGGCAGCCGCAGGCGCCGCACCCTGATCACGCCGCCGTGGCCGGATTGGCGCCGCATCCTGCCGATGCTGCGCGTGGGCCTGCCGATCGCCGGCACCATCGCCGCGGAAACCAGCATGTTCTCCGTGGCGTCGCTTCTGGCCGGCCTGTTCGGCGCCGCGGCGCTGGCGGCGCATCAGATCGTGCTGGCGATCGGCACCTTCACGTTCATGGTGCCGATGTCGATCGGTCAGGCGGCCAATGTCCGCACCGGTCTCGCCACCGGCGCCGGCGATCCGTCCTGGGTGCGTCGGGCGGGTCTCGTGGCGATCGGGCTGGCGGCCGGTTTCATGGCGGCGATCGGCGTGGTGCTGCTTCTGGTGCCGGGACCGATCATCCATGGGTTTCTCGATCCGCACGTCGTGGCGAATGCGCGGGCGATCGGGCTGGCCGGGACGCTGATGGCGGTGCTGGCGCTGTTCCAGGTGGTGGACGGCACCCAGGCGGCGGCGATCGGCGCCTTGCGCGGGATGGGCGATACGCGCGTGCCGATGCTGCTGGCGCTGTTGGGATATTGGGTCGTGGCGCCGGCTTTGTGCTGGGGCTTGGCGTTCCGGCTCGGCTGGGGCGTGCTGGGGATCTGGGTGTCGCTGGCGGGCGGTCTGGCGTCTGTGGCGGTGATGATGACGGTGCGGTTCCTGCGCGTCACCGCTCGGCCGCGAGCCTGACCGGGAAGACCGTGTCCGGCTCACCTGGCGTGGAGACGAGAGCATCCAGGCTCGACATCACGCGCTTCGCATTTTCCGCGCAGTCGATTCCGTCCGGCCGGGCCTCGATCTCATCGACGAGCGCGACCAGCGTGTCGCCGGTCCGACCCAACTGCGCCCGCATCGCCTCGATCGCGTCGATCCTGTGCCGCAGCACCCCGAGCAGCTTGGGATGGTCCCAGCGCTGGAGATCCTCGGGCAGCAGGATGCGGATTTCGTCCAGGGTGAATCCAGAGCGCTGCGCCGTGGTGATCACACGCAGGATCGACACGGTTTCCGGCGGGTAGGAACGGAAACCGTTCGGCAGACGCTCCACCGAACGCAGCAGGCCGATGCTCTCGTAGAAGCGGATACGCGATGCGGTCAGGCCACTCCGTCGCGCCAGTTCGCCGATCCTCATCTCGCGCCTCCCGCTGTTTTCCAAGCCGGCATGACAGCGACGCCCCAGGTTCGTCCAGCCCGCTCTTCAGCGCGCTTGACCCTCAACTTCGGTTGAACGCTAGCCTGTCGCACGCGATCCGCTCCCGGATCGCGTCGCCGGACGGAGGGCTTTGCATGGGTTTCGTGACCACGACAGACGGTGTCGACCTGTTCTTCAAGGATTGGGGACCGAAGGATGCCCAACCGGTGATGCTCCATCACGGCTGGCCGTTATCCTCCGACGACTGGGATGCACAGATCCTGATGCTGCTGCAGAACGGCTTCAGGGTCGTGGCGCATGATCGCAGGGGACACGGGCGGTCCAGCCAGACCAGCGACGGGCACGACATGGACCATTACGCCGCCGATGCGGCGACGGTGGCCGCGCATCTCGACCTGCGTCGCGCCATCCATATCGGCCATTCCACCGGCGGCGGCGAGGTTGCGCGCTACGTGGCGCGCCATGGAGAGCCCAACGGCCGCGTGGCCAGGGCGATCCTGATCGGCGCCGTGCCGCCTCTGATGCTGAAGACCGACGGCAATCCGGATGGGACGCCGCGGGAGGTGTTCGACGGGTTCCGCGCCGCCCTCGCTGCCAATCGCGCCCAGTTCTATCTCGACGTACCGAACGGCCCCTTCTACGGATTCAACCGCGACGGTGCGCAGCGCAGCGAGGGCACCGTACAGAACTGGTGGCGCCAGGGCATGGGCGGCGGGTTCACCGCGCAGTACGAAGGCATCGCCGCGTTCTCGGAGACTGACCAGACCGAGGATCTCCGGGCGATCTCGGTGCCGACCCTGGTGCTGCATGGCGAGGACGATCAGGTCGTGCCCATCGCCGCGTCGGGCCTCAAATCCGCGGAACTGCTGCGCAACGCGACACTGAAGACCTATCCCGGCTTTCCGCACGGCATGCACACCACGCAGGCCGACGCCATCAACGCCGATATTCTCGCCTTCATCCGAGGTTGAGGGGCGCCCCCATGACCAGACGAATCCTGCACGTCGTCACCAATCGCGCGCATTACGACGAGCCCTCACATCCCACCGGGCTGTGGCTGTCCGAACTCAGCCACGCCTGGGACGTGTTCGCCGAACGGGGCTTCGTGCAGGCGCTCGTCAGCCCGGCCGGTGGGGTGGTGCCGCTCGAACCTCGTGCACTGAAATGGCCGTTGCTCGACCGCTCGGCGAAACGATGGCTCGCCGACCCGGCGCGTATGGCGTTGCTGCAGGACACGGCACGGCCGGACGCGATCGATCCTGCCGCGTTCGCGGCGATCTTCTTTACCGGCAGCCATGGCGTGATGTGGGATTTTCCGGACAATGCGGGCATCCAGGCGATCACCCGTTCGATCTGGCTGGCGAACGGCGTCGTGTCCGCCGTCTGCCACGGCTATTGCGGCCTGCTGAATACGACCCTGCCCGACGGGACGAAGATCGTCGCCGGGCGCCGGGTCACGGGCTTCTCCTGGAACGAGGAGATCCTGGCCGGCGTGCGGGCCGGGATGCCCTACAATGCCGAGGCGGAAATGAAGCGGCGCGGGGCACGGTATTGCAAAGCGACGCTGCCCTTCGTGCCGCATGTGGAGACGGATGGGCGGCTGATCACCGGCCAGAACCCGGCTTCGGCGCGGGCGACGGCGCGGGCTGTGGTCGGCGCCTTGGTCTGATCGGCGCACTGGCTTTTCGCTCTTGAGCTTCAAGTTGACTTCAACATTAGGGTTTGCCGACCCTGATGCCGGAGAAGCTCGATGTCTCTGTTCTCGCCGCTTACCCTGCCCAATGGCGCAGTGATTCCATGCCGCATCGCCAAGGCGGCGATGGAAGAGAACATGGCGGATGACCGGCACGGGCCGTCGGACGCCTTGATCCGGCTCTACCGACGCTGGGCCGATGGGGGCGCCGGATTGATCGTCACCGGAAACGTCATGGTCGATCGACGCGCCATGACCGGTCCGGCCGGAGTCGTGCTTGAGGACGATCGCGCGTTGAGCCGCTTCCAGGCCTGGGCGGCGGCCGGTCGCGCCGGCGGCGCACAGCTTTGGATGCAGCTCAATCATCCCGGCCGGCAGATGCCGGCGATCCTCGGACAGGAAACGGTCGCCCCTTCGGCCGTCGCCTTGCAACTGGGGCGTCAGTCGAGCCGGTTCTCCCTCCCTCGTGCGCTGACGGAGGCAGAGATCGAAGCGATCTCCCTCCGCTTCGTTCACGCCGCCGCTTTGGCCGAGCGCGCCGGCTTCACCGGGGTTCAGGTTCATGCCGCACACGGCTATCTCCTGAGCCAGTTCCTGTCGCCCTTGACCAACCGGCGGGACGATCGCTGGGGCGGCACGCCGGAAAGCCGCGCCCGGCTGCTTCTGCAGATCGTGCGGGCGATCCGGGAAACGGTCCGTCCGGATTTCTGCGTGTCGGTCAAGCTGAACTCGGCCGACTTCCAGCGCGGCGGTTTTGCCGTGGAGGATGCGCGCACCGTCGTGTCGATGTTGAACGACGCGGGTGTCGATCTGGTCGAGCTGTCCGGCGGAAGCTACGAGGCCCCGGCGATGACGGGTGGTGCGCGAGACGACGGTACGCTGGCGCGCGAGGCCTATTTTCTGGACTTCGCGCGGGAGATTGGCGGCATCGCCAGGATGCCGTTGATGGTCACCGGGGGAATACGCCGGCGAGCCGTGGCCGACCGCGTCCTGACGCGTGGCATCGATATGGTCGGCATGGCGACCGCATTGGCTGTCGAACCTGACCTGCCGGCTCGCTGGAGACAGGGCGAGGACAGCGCGCCCGCGCTGCGTCCGGTCCGGTGGAACAACAAGGCGATCGCATCAGCCGCTCAACTGGCGATGGTGCGGGTCCAGTTGCTCCGTCTCGGCGCTAACAAGCGTCCCCAGCCTCATGTACTGCCGCTGTCAGCCCTGATCCGGTCGCAGGCGCAGGCAAGACGCCAGTCGAGGCGTTACCGGCGCTGGATGGCGGGTCAGCCAGTCCCGGTAGCCAGCTGACACAGCCTCCCCAAATAAAAACGCCTGCGGCGGCTGCCGCAGGCGTTCTCGTTCAGGCGCTCGATCGGCTCGGGATTTACATCCCGTGCATGCCGCTCATCTGGCCTTCGCCATTGGTGGCGACGGCCGGAACTTCCGGGTCGGTCATGCCCTCGCTCATGGAGTGCATGATCCAGAGCGAGCCGACGATCAGGATGAACACGACCAGGATCGCGAAGCCGAAGGCGACCACATTCCAGCGCTGCTCGGAAGACGCATTCAGGTGCAGGAAGAACACCAGATGCACCATGATCTGCACCACCGCGAGGATGGCGAGGCCCGGCAGGATCCAGGAATGCGGCACGGTGCCCGGCACCATCACCGGATAGAAGGCCGCGACGGTCAGGATCACCGACAACACGAAGCCGATGCCGTAGGCGCCGAACGTGCCGTGCGCCTCTCCGGAAGTGGAGAGGTGCGTCTCGTGGGAGTGTCCGTGGGTGGCAGGATGGCTCACGACTGGACCCCCAGCAGATAGACGAGCGTGAAGACGCAGATCCAGACGATGTCCAGGAAATGCCAGAACAGGCTCAGGCACATCAGGCGGTTGATATAGACCGTGTTCAGCGGCTTACGGCCGATGGTGAGCTGCGCCACCAGGGTCGCCATCCAGATCAGGCCGCAGGTCACGTGAAGGCCGTGCGTCGCGACGAGGGTGAAGAACGCGCTCAGGAACGCGGAGCGGTCCGGACCGTGTCCTTCGGCCACCAGATGGTGGAACTCGTTGATTTCCATGCCCACGAAGCCGAGGCCCAGCAGGAAGGTCACGCCGAGCCAGCCGATCACCGCGCCCAGCTTGTGCCGGTACGCGTTGATCATGGCGAAGCCGTAGGTGGACGAGCTGATCAGCAGCAGGGCGGTTTCGACCCCGACATATTTGAGATCGAAGATGTCCTTGCCGCTGACGTCCCCGGCATACTGGTGACGAGCGACCGCAAAGCCCGCGAACAGCGTCGCGAACAGGATGCAGTCCGTCATCAGATAGAGCCAGAAGCCGAACACGTTGTTCGGCTCGTGGGAATGATCCTCAGCGAACTCGCCGTTATGGGCGACGAGGCTGTCAGGCGACATGAGCGGGCTCCAGCTTGGCGACGCGCGCGTTGTGGAGCGCCTCGATGCGTGCGACCTCCGCGGCCGGCACGTAGTAGTCGATGTCATCGTTGCAGGAGCGAACGATGAAGATGACGGGGATGGCGACGAAGGAGATCGCGGCCAGCCACCAGATGTGCCAGATCAGCGCGAAGCCGAGCACACCGGCAGCCACCGCCATGAACAGACCGGCCGGCGTGTTCCGGGGCATGTGGATGTCGGAATAGACCGGGGTCTCGCGCGCTTCGTGACCGCGCTTCTTGGTCTCGTTGAACGCATCCAGAGCATCGACATGCGGCAGCACGGCGAAGTTGTAGAACGGCGGCGGCGAGGCGGTGGACCACTCGATGGTGCGGCCGTTCCACGGATCGCCGGTGACGTCCTGGTTCTCGTGACGCTGACGGATGGAGACCACCAGACCGATCACCTGGCAGGCGATGCCGCACAGCACGAGCAGCGCGCCCACCGCGGCGATGTCGAAGAAGGGGGTCCAGGCCGGGTTGTCGTAGTGGTTCATGCGGCGCGTGGCGCCCATGAAGCCCAGCGCATAGAGCGGCATGAAGGCGACGTAGAAGCCGGTGAGCCAGAACCAGAACGAGGCCTTGCCCCAGCCGTCATGCAGCTTGAAGCCGGTCGCCTTCGGGAACCAGTAGGTGTAGCCGGCCATGTAGCCGAAGAACACGCCGCCGATGATCACGTTGTGGAAGTGCGCGATCAGGAACAGCGAGTTGTGCAACACCCAGTCATTGCCCGGCAGGGCCAGCATCACGCCGGTCATGCCGCCGATCACGAAGGTGACCATGAAGCCGATCGTCCACAGCATCATGGAAGTGTACTGGATGCGGCCACGATACATCGTGAACAGCCAGTTGAAGATCTTCACGCCCGTCGGGATCGAGATGATCATCGTTGTGATGCCGAAGAAGGCGTTCACGTTGGCGCTGGAGCCCATGGTGAAGAAGTGGTGCAGCCACACGATGAAGGACAGGAAGGTGATGCACACCGTCGCGTAGATCATCGCGTTGTAGCCGAACAGGCGCTTGCCGGAGAAGGTCGGCACCACTTCGGAGAACACGCCGAAGGCCGGCAGGATGAGGATGTAGACCTCCGGATGGCCCCAGGCCCAGATGAGGTTCACATACATCATCTGGTTTCCACCAAGGTCGTTGGTGAAGAAGTGCATACCCAGATAACGGTCCAGCGACAGCATGCCGAACGTCACCGTCAGGATCGGGAACGCGGCCATGATCAGGATGGCGGTGCAGAGGATGGTCCAGGTGAAGACCGGCATGCGCATCCAGGTCATGCCCGGCGCGCGCATCTTCACGATGGTGACGAAGAAGTTCACGCCGGTGAGCAGCGTGCCCAGACCGGTGAGCTGCAGCGACCAGATATAGTAGTCGACACCGGTACCCGGCGAGAACTTCAGCTCGGACAGCGGCGGATAGGCGAGCCAGCCGGTCTGGCCGAATTCGCCCAGCACCAGCGAGATGTTCACCAGGATCGCTCCGGCGGCCGTCATCCAGAACGAGAACGAGTTCAGGAACGGGAACGCCACGTCGCGCGCGCCGATCTGCAGCGGCACGGCGATGTTCATCAGCCCGATCATGAACGGCATCGCCATGAAGAAGATCATGATGGTGCCGTGAGCGGTGAAGATCTGGTCGTAATGGTGCGGCGGCAGGTAGCCGGGCAGGCCGTCATGCGCCAGCACCTGCTGCGTGCGCATGAGGATCGCGTCGGAGAAGCCGCGCAGCAGCATGATCAACGCGACGATGATGTACATCACGCCGATCTTCTTGTGGTCCACCGAGGTGAGCCACTCGTGCCACAGATACGGCCACTTCTTCATATAGGTGATGGTGCCGAGAACGGCGACCACGACGAGCGCCATGAAGACGCCCGCGCCCATGATGACCGGGGACTCAAGGACCGCAAGGTCCCCCCAGGTCATCCTCCCGAGGAGGTTCATGACTACTCTCCCTTCATGCCGGAGTGGAAGCTCTCGGCCTTGCCAAGGTACTTGGCGATGATCTCGTTAAACAGATTCGGTTCGACTGCGGAGAAATACTGGACGGGCGCCTTTTCCTCCGGAGCCGCGACCTTGGAATAGTTGTCGGCTTCCAGCTTGTCGGACGAGCCGCGCACCTTGGCGACCCAATCGTTGAAGCCAGCGTCGGTTTCCGCCTTGGCGTTGAAACGCATATCGGAGAAGCCGCGGCCGCTGTAGTTCGCCGAAAGGCCCGGATAGGTGCCCGCCTCGTTGGCGATCAGATGAAGCTGCGTGCGCATGCCGGCCATCGCGTAGATCTGGCTGCCGAGCTGCGGAATGAAGAAGGAGTTCATCACCGCGTCGGAGGTGATGCGGAAATCGATCGGGGTGTCGGTCGGGAAGGCCACTTCGTTGATGGTGGCGATGCCCTGCTCCGGGTAGATGAAGAGCCACTTCCAGTCGAGCGCGACCGCTTCGATCACCAGCGGCTTCTTGGCGCTTTCCAGCGGACGGTACGGATCCAGCGCGTGGGTGCTGGTCCAGGTCAGGTAGCCGAGGAAGGCGATGATGAGGGTCGGGATGCCCCAGCAGAAGATCTCGATCTTGACCGAGTGGCCCCAGTCCGGCTCGTAGCGCGCGCCCGAGCCTGCGCGATAGCGCCAGGCGAAGAACAGCGTCAGCAGGATCGTCGGGATGACGATCACGAGCATGGCGTAGGTCGAATTCAGGATCAGCGACTTCTCAGCGGCGCCGATCGCGCCCTTCGGGTCGAGGATCGAGTAGTTGCAACCGCCCAGCGCCAGCAGCGCCCCCAACGCCGTCGCGGGCGGGGCGAGTTTCGCCACGCCCCCGCGAAGGGCCCCCACCGGGGACGGTCGTTCTTGCATCATCATTCAATGCCCCTTGCCCTGCATCCGCGATGAACACATCCCCAGCCCGGGCGGCTGGGACGCGGAAACGATCCGATCACCGCGATCCGGCGCGGCGGTTGCGACGCACAATAACAAAACTGGCCCCGGACGGCCAGTTTCTAGCCACATTTTCCCATGACGTCGCGTTTCACGTCGTCATGGGCTGTTGATCAACTCGCAGCCAGCCGAAGCCGCCCTGCGACGCGCTCATGCCCCATCAACGGCAGCAGATCGCGCAGTTCCGGACCCTGCTCCTCGCCGGTCAGCGCCAGGCGCAGCGGCAGAAACAAAGGCTTACCCTTGCGGCCGCTCGCATCGCGGAGCGCCGCCGTCCAGTTCGGCCATGTTTCTGGCGACCAGGGCCGCTCCGCCGTATCGGGCGGCAGCAGTTCCAGCGCCTGCAACAGGAAAGCCGATTCCCCGTCCTGAACCGGCGGCACGATGGCGCCTCCGACCACGTCCCACCAGTGACGAAGCTCGACAAGCATGTCGACATTGCCGCGCACGGCGAGCCAGAACGCTTCCGTGGCGCCTTCCGGCAGCCTGTCCTGCACCGCCTCGAACGGGGTCAGGTGCATGGTGCGGCGGTTCAGCGCCAGAAGCTGGCGCATGTCGAACCGCGCCGCCGACTTGGAGACGTGGCGCACGTCGTAGGTCTCGGCGAGCTGGGCGATGCTCAGCGGCTGCGGGTCCTCCGACGAGCCGAGCCGGGCCAGATAGGACACCACCGCCTCCGGTTCGAGCCCGTCCTGACGCAGCGCGCGCAGCGAAAGGCCTTCGAAGCGCTTGCTGAGCTTGCCGCCGGCCTCGTCCAGCAGCAGCGGCAGATGAGCGAAGGTGAACCGGTCCGGGCGACCGCCCAGAGCCTGGATGATGTCGAGCTGCACGCCCGTGTTGGTGACGTGGTCCTCGCCGCGCAGCACATGGGTGATGCCGAGTTCGAGATCGTCCACCACCGAGGCGAGCGTGTAGAGCACCGTGCCGTCGGCGCGGATCAGCACCGGATCGGAGATGGCGGTGAGCTTCACCTGCGACGGGCCCTGCACCAGATCGGTCCACGCGGCGTGACCGTCGGACAAACGGAAGCGCCAATAGGGACGCTTGCCGTTGGCTTCGGCCTGCGCGCGCTGCTCCGAGGTGAGCTTGAGCATGGCACGGTCGTAGATCGGCGGCTTGTTCTGGCGCAGGCGCATCTCGCGCTTGGCGCGCAGCTCCTCCTCGCTTTCGAAGCAGGGATAAAGCCGGCCGCTCTGCTTGAGCTTCTCCGCCGCCGCCTCGTAGCGGGCGATTCGGTCGGACTGGCGCACGACCTGATCCCAGTCGAGGCCGAGCCAACGCAGGTCCTGCTCGATGCCGACGGCATATTCCTCGCGCGAGCGCTCGGTATCGGTGTCGTCGATGCGGAGAATGAACTCGCCGCCATGGCGCTTCGCGTGCAGCGCATTGGCGATCGCCTGACGGGCATTGCCGACATGCAGCAATCCGGTCGGGCTGGGAGCGAAACGAAGCTTCATGCCGGGTTCGCCTCGCCGTCTTCGTCCCCGTCCTCGTCGTCTTCGCCGTCGGCCAGACGCGGATCGATGGACCGCCAGTCGCGCTCGATCTCCGAGCCGGGATGGGAGGCGAACTCGTCCAGTTCGTTGGCGGAGCGCCAGCCCTGCTCGGCGGCGTCGATCACCTCGGCATCCTCGCCATAGGCGAACCATGCGGCCAGCACGTCGCGCGCGCCCTGCCCCGGCACCCGGCACCGCTCCAGGCTGTCGCGCACATAGGCGCGGCAGAAGGCATTCGCGAGCTGCAGGGTGGGAAACCCCTTCACCTCTTCGACGGTGTTGTCCTCAGACGCGCCGGACAGGTCGATGATCCGGACCCGCCAGCCGCCCTCTGGCGCGAACAGCTCGTCGCTCATTCCGCCGTCCCGTTTTCTTTCCGCAACAGGAACTCCCGTCCGATCTTCACCCGCGGCACGCCGTCATAGGCGACGATGTCGGCGGTGGCGTAGGTTTCACTCCAGGAATCCGGAATGAAGCTCCCGGTTCCCACCACGTCGATGGGGGCGTGGGCATCGGCCATCACGCGACACTTGTCCACCCCGAAGCCGGAGGAAACGACGATCCGCACACGGGGAAACCCGTTCTCGTCCAGCGTCTCGCGCATGCGCCAGATCGCCGCCGCCGAAACGCCGGTGCCGACCAGATGGCGCAATTCGGTTTCGCTGCGGTAACGGCGTATGGCGCCGGGCGCGCGCCGTTCGATCACCGCATAGGAACGCTGCGGATCCAGCCCTTCCAGGAACCGTCCGCCATGAGTGTCGAGACGCATGGCGACCCGGCCTTCCGCGGCCAGTTCGGGAAAGCGCCGGCAGACCTCGAGCGCATCCGTGATCTCGCGGCCGAAATAATCCACCAGAACGGTGAGATCCTGATCGGGGAAGGTGTCCCGGAACATCTCCGCGGCGCGGAGGGTGGAGCCGGCATAGCCGATCAGGGCGTGCGGCATGGTGCCGAAACCGGCGGCGGCGCCGTAGAAATGCGCCGTCGCATCGTTGGCGCAGCCGATGAAGCCGAGCGCGCCTTCGCGTTTCGCCGCCTTCGAGCCGACCGAAGCGGCGTAGGCCATCATTTCCTGCATGTCGAACCCGGCGCAGTGCCGGGCTTCCATGGCCAGAAACCGTGTGCCGGGCAGCGCCAGGCACATCTGATAGGCGTTGTGCGCGGCGACGCAGGCCGAGCCGAGACGCTGCAGCAGCAGCGTTTCGAGATCGGCCAGACCGGCGAAGGAGCCGGTCACGTAGAGCAGCGGCTCGCCGGCGCCGACCCAGTCGCCTTCTTCGAAGCGACATTCGCAGTCGATCTGCAGACCGCGCTCTTCGGCGACGGCGCGCAGCCAGTCGAGCATCAGCCCGTGCGCCGCGATCACCGGACGGCGCAGGAACAATGCGTAGGTCACACGCGCGTCGCCGAATCGGGTGACGATCGCCTTGGTGCGGTTGAAATACGCGTCCGTGCGCGCGGCGATGTCGCGATCGTCGGTGCCGCCGGAGATCACGAAGCGGAGTTCCGACGGCGCGCGGTGAGCTCTTCCGCCACCAAGAAGGCCATCTCCAGCGACTGCTCCGCGTTCAGGCGGGGGTCGCAGAAGGTCTCGTAGCGGTCGCCGAGATCGGCCTCGGTGAGACGATGCGCGCCGCCGACGCATTCGGTCACGTCCTGGCCGGTCATCTCCACATGGATGCCGCCCGGGATCGCGCCTTCCGCCGCGAACGCGTCGAAGAAGCCGCGCAGCTCGGCCAGGATGGCGTCGAAGGAGCGCGTCTTGATCTTGCTGGCGGTGCTGATCGTGTTGCCGTGCATCGGGTCGCACAGCCAGACCACCTTGCGGCCCGAACGCTGCACGGCCTTGAGCAGCGGCGGCAGATGCCTGGAGACGCCCTCGGCACCCATGCGGCTGATCAGCGTGAGGCGGCCGGCCTCATCCTCGGGGTTGAGGATGTCGATCAGGCGCAGCAGGTCGTCGACCTGAGTGGTAGGGCCGACCTTGAGGCCGAGCGGGTTGCGCACGCCGCGCAGAAACTCGACATGGGCGCCCTCCGGCTGACGGGTGCGGTCGCCGATCCACAGGAAATGCGCGGAGCAGTCGTACCAATCACCGGTGGTGGAATCGACGCGTGTGAGAGCCTGCTCGTAGGGCAGCAGCAGTGCCTCGTGCGAGGTGTAGAACTCGGTCTCGGTCATCTGCCGCGCCTGCCCCATGCCACAGGCGCCCATGAAGTCGAGCGTCTCGTCGATGCGCTGGGCAAGGTCCTGGTAACGCGCGGCGAGCGGCGAGCGCTCGACGAAGCCGAGATTCCAGCGATGCACCTGATGCAGGTTGGCATAGCCGCCGCCGGCGAAGGCGCGCAGCAGGTTGAGCGTGCCGGCCGACTGGAAATAACCGGTTTCCATGCGCACCGGATCGGGCACGCGCGAGGTCTCGTCGAACGCGGAGCCGTTGATAATGTCGCCGCGATAGGAGGGCAGGCTGACGCCGTCCACGGTTTCGTTGTCGGAGGAACGCGGCTTGGCGAACTGCCCGGCCATGCGCCCGAGCTTCACCACCGGCACCTTGGCGCCGAAGGTGAGCACGACGGCCATCTGCAGCAGCACGCGGAAGGTGTCGCGGATCACGTCTGCGGTGAATTCGCCGAAGCTTTCGGCGCAGGCGCCGCCCTGGAGCACGAAGGCGCGGCCTTCTGCGGCGAGGGCGAGCTGCTGCTTCAGGCGGCGCGCCTCCCCGGCGAACACCAGCGGCGGATAAGCGCGCAGACGTGCCTCGACGCGCTCGAGGGCGGCTTGGTCGGGATAGGACGGCATCTGCCGCACCGGGCAGGCGCGCCAGCCGGCCGGGGTCCAGGCCGGAAGGGCGGAACCTGTCTCGGAAAGAACGGCGCTCATGGTGTGTCTTCTCTGATTAACGGCGGCTTACGGCCTCGTTATCCACGCAAAGCTTCCGAACGGGAAGCGGCGCGGAGTCAGGGCAGCCGTGAAACGCGGCGGAAGGTGAGGTTCAGGCGGAACGGGCCGGTGGCGGGATGGGCGCCGGGTTTGAGCGGAGCAATTCCGTGAAAGGCAAGCCGGGAGGGGCCGCCCCAGACAGCGACGTCGCCATGGGCGAGGCGGAACCGACGCACCGGATCGTTGCGGCGGAGACCGCCGAACAGGAAGGTGGCGGGCAGGCCGAGGGAGATCGAGACGATCGGAGCGGTCAGATCGCCCTCGTCATGGTCCTGATGCAGGGACAGGCGCGCATCGGGCTGGTAGCGGTTCACCAGGACGCATTCGGGATCGAAGCCGGGAAAGCCGGCCACGCCCGCTGCCGCGACGGCCGCGTGCCGGAATGAAGCCGGCATCGGCGGCCAGGGATGGCCGGTCAGCGGATCGGTACCGACATAACGGTAGCCGGCGCGGTCGCTGTGCCAACCGACGGTGCCAGCATTGGTCATGGCGACAGACATGACCGCGCCGTTCGGGGTGTGCAGGTGACGGAACGGCGATGCGTCGGCGACCGCCAGCGCGTCGGTAACCAGAGCCGCCGCCGCGTCGCGGGCGAAACCGGGCAAAAGAAACGCGCCGGGCGCGAGTGAGACCGGGGCATCGTCCGGGGGCAACGCATCGAACAGATCCATGCTGCCCCCCTTTCGACGGTCCCGCCCGGACAAACCGGGCCGGAACCGGTTTCAGCCGAGCATGCTGCCGGTCTTGATGAAGCGCGAATGCCAGGACAAGGCCTCGTCCGGCAGCGATGGCGCGTGCTTGCCATAGCTGCTGGCGAGGGCGCGGGCGTAGTAATCGCGCAACGCATCGCGATAGGTCGGATGAGCGCAGCGTTCGATCACCAGCTCGGCGCGACGGCGCGGCGCCAGACCGCGCAGATCGGCGAGGCCCTGCTCGGTCACCAGCACCGCGACATCCTGCATGATGTGGTCCACATGCGCGACCTGCGGGACGATGGCGGAGATGGCGCCGCCCTTGGCGGTGGAGGGGGTCACGAAGATGGAGATGGAGGCATTGCGCGCGAAATCGCCCGAGCCGCCGATGCCGTTCTGGATCGCCGAGCCCATCACGCAGGTGGAATTGACGTTGCCGTAGATGTCGGCCTCAATCAGCCCGTTGGTGGCGATGCAGCCCAGGCGGCGCACCAGCTCGGGATGGTTGCTGATCTCCTGCGGGCGCAAGATGATCTTGTCGCGATAACGCGGCATGTGCTCGTTGATCCGCGCCGCCGCCGCCGGGCTGAGCGAGAAGGCGGTGGCGGAGGCGACGCGCAGACGGCCGCTGTCGATCAGGTCGAGCAAGCCGTCCTGGATCACCTCCGTATAGGCGGTGAGATTGTGGAACGGCCCGTCCACGAGGCCATTCAGAACGGCGTTGGCGATGTTGCCGACGCCGGATTGCAGCGGCAGCAGCGATTCCGGCAGGCGGCCCTTCGCGACTTCATGACCCAGGAATTCGAGCAGATGCCCGGCGATGGCGCGGGCCGTCTCGTCCGGCGGAGAGAACGGCAGGTTGCGGTCGGGGGCGTCGGTCTCGACGATGGCGACGATCTTGTCCGGATCGCAGTTCAGGAAGGGCTGGCCGATGCGGTCGTCCGGGCGGATCAGCGGGATCGGCACGCGATGCGGCGGCAGGCGGGTGCCGTAATAGATGTCGTGCATCCCTTCCAGCGCTGCGTTCTGCCAGCGATTCACCTCGAGGATGACCTTGCCCGCGCAATCGAGCCAGGTCTTGTTGTTGCCGACGGAGGAGGACGGGATCAGCGAACCATCCGCGCGGATGCCGGAGATCTCCACCACCGCGACGTCGAGCGGGCCCAGCGCGCCGCGCCAGGCCATCGGCGCGACCTGGCTGAGATGCATGTCGAGATAGTCCATCTCGCCGCGGTTGATGCGCGACCGCGCGATCGGATCGCCGTTATAGGGCAGGCGCAGCTCGATCCCGTCCGCGTTGGCCAGCACGCCGTCCAGCTCCGGACCGGTGGAGGCACCGGTCCAGACCTTGACCCGCATCGGCCGTCCGGCGGCCCGCTCGGACTCCATCCGGACAGCGAGCGCGGTCGGCACGGCCTTGGGATAGCCGGCGCCGGTGAAGCCGCTCATGCCCAAGGTCATGCCATTCTGAATGAGGGCGGCTGCGTCCTCCGCGGACATGATCTTGGACCGGAGATGCGCTGCGGCGATGCGGTCGGTCATTATCCTCTCCCTGCCGTCCGTCGTTGCGGCGGCATTTTTCTGTAGCCTGACGGCGCCCTTCGGACGCGTCGGGTAAGATTTCTGCCGCCTTCGAACTCCGGTCGCCAGAAGCGGACAACCGCCGCAGACATGTTTCCGGCCGAAACCGTATCCGAAGCGAGACAGACCGGCTTGCTCATCTTGCGGAAGGTTTGGCGGCTCCCCTGCCCCATCGCAGCGCGGTGTCATCATGCGCCGCGAGGCTCTATGCTGCACCGATGCCGTTTCTGCTGCTGCTCGGCGCGATCCTCGCCGAAACCATCGCCACCCTGTCGCTCAAGGCATCGAACGGGTTCTCCCGCCTGGGGCCGTCGGCGCTGTCGGTCGCGGGCTATGCGATTGCGTTCTTTCTCCTGTCGCTCACCTTGCGTTCGGTCCCGGTCGGGATCGCCTATGCGATCTGGTCCGGCGTCGGCATCGTTCTGGTGAGCGTGTTCGGACGGATCTTGTTCGGCCAGACGCTGGACATGCCGGCCCTGGCCGGGATCGGGCTGATCCTGGCGGGGGTCCTGGTGATCCAGCTTCTGTCCCGTGGCGGTGCACCCCACTAGGGCGGACCGTCATCGCGTCTCAATCCGCGGAGTCGTATCGCAGCGTCCCTGCGAGACGAGGGGCGCCCCCGACGTCGTTCGGGTGGTTGATCCCATCCATCACCGGAATGTCGGCGAAGTCGAACGGGCTGCATCCCTCCAGGCAGGCGACGTTCACCGCGAACGCTCCCGGGTCGGATCGCCGGCGCAGATGGGTATGAATGCCGCAGCGCGCGCAGAAGAAATGCTCCGCCACCATGCTGTTGAAGCGATAGGCGCTCAGGTATTCGAGGCCTTGCGTGATCCGGACGCCGCCGGGTGGAGTCGGGACGACGACCGCGCCCCTCATCCGGCAATAAGAGCAGGTGCAGCGACGTAGGCCCGCGAAACCGTCTAGCAGCGTGGCTTCGAACCGTACTGCGCCGCAATGGCAGGCGCCGTGCAAAACGACCTTGTCTTTCATCCTATTATCCTCCGTTCAAACGGTGGCAAACATGGAGAACGCGCCAAGCGCCGAGATCGGCATGCTGGTAACGCAAGCGGAGTTCCAACCTTACGCTAGCAGCGACGCCTCAGCGTGGCGCTCCACCAGCGTGGTACTGGTGGGGTTGAGGCCGTAAATCACGACATCGACGCCGCGCTTGCGGAGGCCCGCGACCACGCCTTCCAGCGCGCCGACGGCGGTGATGTCCCAAAGATGGGCGTCGGAAAGATCGATCCGAACGTGTTTCGCCGTCTCGTCCGTGCGGAACTGCTCGGCGAACTGGTCGGCCGAGGCGAAGAAGACCTGCCCGCGCACGACATAGAAGCGCGTATCGGCGGCTTCGTCGAAGCGGCTGTCCACCTCCATCATGCGCGTCACCTTGAAGGCGAAGAACACACCGCTGAGCAGCACGCCGACCACCACGCCGATGGCGAGATCGGAGGTGGCGACGACCACGGCGACGGTGACGAGCATCACCATGCTCGACGTGCGCGGGTGCTGCACCAGGTCGCGCAGCGAACTCCAGGAGAAGGTGGAGGCGCTGACCATGATCATGATCGCGACCAGGGCGGCGACCGGGACCTGCGCCAGCCAGGGCCGCAGGATCACCGTGAGCAGCAGCAGGAACGCGCCGGCGACGAAGGTGGATACGCGGCCGCGGCCGCCATAGCGCACATTGCCGACGGTCTGGCCGATCATGCCGCAGCCGGCGATGCCGCCGAACAGGCCGGCGGCGATATTGGCGAGGCCGAGGCCGGTGCATTCGCGGCGCTTGTCGGAGCGGGTTTCGGTCAGTTCGTCTACCACGCTGGCGGTCATCATCGATTCCAGCAGTCCGACAACGGCCATCGCCAGCGCATAGGGGGCGACGATGGCGAGCGTCTGTCCATCGAGCGGCAGATGCGGCCAGTGCAGACCGGGCAGAGAGGATGGCAGGCGGCCGAGATCGGCGACCGTGCGCAGATCCATCGGCACCAGCAGCGACACGATCGTCAGCACGGCGATGCAGATCAGCGGCGACGGGATCGCCGTGGTGATCCGGGGCATGCCGTAGATCAGCACGAGGCCGCCGGCGATCATGGCGAGGTTCTGCCAGCCGAAACCGGGGCCGAAGCCCCAATGCGGGCCGACGATCTGCGGCAGCTGGGCGGAGAAGATCAGGATCGCCAGCGCGTTGACGAAGCCGGTGCGGACCGAGCGCGACACGTAGCGCATCAGCACCTGCAGCTTGAGCAGCCCGAACACGACCTGGAACAGCCCGGCGAGCAGCGTGGCGGCGAGCAGGTAATCGAGCCCGTGCGCGCGCATCAGGGCGGCAGCGACCAGGGCGACAGAACCCGCCGCACCGGAGATCATCGCCGGGCGGCCGCCGGTGACGGCGATCACCACGCCGATCACGAAGGAGGCGAACAGCCCCACCTCCGGATCGACACCTGCGACGAAGGAAAACGCGATCACCTCCGGGATGAGCGCAAAGGTGCCGACCATGCCGGCGAGAATCTCGGTGCGAAGCGAACGGAGCATGGAGTGCCTCATCGGCGAAGGCGGCGCACGAGCGCCACCGCGCGGCATCGGAGGAACCGACGCCGCGAACGGGAGCACATCGTCTCCCGGCGCAACGGGGGCACGTTCGCCCCCGGCGCAGACGCTATGGCACGGTGCGGGTCACGGTGCGCATGGTGACGAACTCCTCGGCCGAGGTCGGATGCAGGCCGATGGTGCGGTCGAAATCGCGCTTGGTCAGGCCCGCCGTGACGGCCACGGCGATGCCCTGCATCATCTCCGGCGTGTCGTCGCCCAGCATGTGCGCGCCGACCACGCGCTGGCTGTCCCGATCCACCACCAGCTTCATCACCGTCTTTCGAGCGCGGCCCGACAGGGTGTGCCGCATGGGAGTGAAGCGGGAGATGTAGATGTCGGCAGGGCCTTTGGCGACCGCCTCGCCTTCGGTGAGGCCCACGCTGGCCAAAGGCGGGGAGAAAAACACCGCCTTCGGCGTGGTGTCGAAGCTCCAGTCGCGCTTGCCGTCGCCGAACAAGCGCTCGGCCAGGATATGGCCTTCGGCGATCGCCACCGGGGTGAGGTTGAGCTTGTTGGACACGTCGCCGACGGCATAAAGCCCGCGGATGCTGGTCTGGCTGTCCGGCCCGACCTTGATCCGGCCCTGCTCGTCGGTCTCAACCCCGGCCTTGTCCAGACCGAGCCCGTCGGTGTTGGGCGCGCGACCGACGGCGAAGAACACCAGATCGGTCTCCCAGCCGGTCTCGTCGTTCAGCGTGACACGCTTGGCGTCGCCGGCTTCCTCGATCTTGTGCAGGGTCTTGCCGCAATGGATGCGGATGCCGCGCGCGTCGATCGCCTCCGCGAGCGCTTCGCGCAGATCCTCGTCGAAGCCGCGCAGAGGCAGGGCCTGACGGTAGATCAGGTCCACCTCGGAGCCGAGCCCGGCGAAGATGCCGGCGAACTCGACGCCGATATAGCCGCCGCCGACGATGGTGACGCGCTTCGGACGTTCGGGAAGGAAGAAGGCCTGATCGGAGGTGATGCCGAGATCGTCGCCTTCGATATGCGGCTGCTTCATCGCCTTTCCGCCCGTGGCGATGACAATTCGTTCGGCAGTGACGCGCCTGGGCTCGAAATCGGGATCGAGCGGGCCGGGTTCGAGCACCAGCGTATGCGCATCCTCGAACCGGGCGAAGGCCTCGAACATGGTGACCCCGGCATTGCCGAGCGTGCGCTCGTAGGCGCCGTTCAACCGGCTGATCTCGCGGTCCTTGGCCTCGATCAGCTTGCGCCAATCGTGCTCGCCACGCTCCGCATGCCAGCCGAACGCCCGCGCATCCTCGATCTGATCGCCGTATTCGCCGACCTGGACGAGCAGCTTCTTCGGCACGCAGCCGACATTGACGCAGGTGCCGCCCCAGTAGCGGCCCTCGGCAATGCCGACGCGGGCGCCGTGGCCGCCGGCGATGCGGGCGCAGCGCACGCCGCCGGAGCCGCCGCCGATGACGAACAGATCGAAATCATACTGCATCGGAAAAGCCTATTTCTCGGCGAACGCCTTCTCGACCACATAGGCGCCGGGGCGGGAATTATTGCCTTCGTCGAAGCCGCGCTCTTCCAGCATGTGCTTCAGATCGGCCAGCATGGCCTCGCTGCCGCAGATCATGACGCGGTCGTGCTCGGGGTCGATCGGATCGATGTTCAGATCCGTGAACATCTTGCCGCTCTTGATCAGGTCGGTGAGGCGTCCGGTGGTCTGGAATTCCTCGCGGGTCACGGTCGGGTAGTAGAGCAGCTTGGCCGCGACGTCCTCGCCGAGGAACTCGTGCTGCGGCAGTTCGTGGCGGATGTGGTTGGCATAGGCCAGCTCGCCGGAGGTGCGGACGCCGTGCGCCAGGATCACGCGGTCGAAGCGCTCATACACCGCCGGATCCTTGATCAGCGCCATGAACGGCGCGAGGCCGGTGCCGGTGGCCAGCAGATACAGGTTGCGGCCGGTGCGCAGATTGTCGACCAGCAGCGTGCCGACCGGCTTGCGGCCCACCAGCACAATGTCGCCGGGCACGATCTTGCAGAGCTGCGAGGTGAGCGGGCCGTCCGGCACCATGATGCTGAGGAACTCGAGCTGTTCCTCGTAATTGGCCGAGGCGATCGAGTAGGCGCGCAGCAGCGGCTTGCCGTCCAGCTCCAGGCCGATCATCGCGAACTGGCCGTTCTCGAAGCGGAGCGACGCGTCGCGCGTGGTGGTGAAGGAGAACAGGCGGTCGGTCCAGCGCGTGACGGTGAGCACCGTCTCGGCGTTCAGATGACCGTAGGTTTTGGTGGGCGGCGCCAGCACGGACGTTGCGTGATCGAGTACCGTGTCGGACATTCCGTTCATGCTCCACTTCTTCGCCGCCGGTGCCGGTTCGGGCCCGGCTCCGGCGTATGGCCGGTCGTTCCGCCGCCATGCTGCAACGCCGCATCACATAGGTGAGCCTGCGCGCTCCCGCCAGCATAAAGGTTTCATGACAGCGTCCAGCCCTGCGGCACGGTCGGCCCGATGAGCGAGTCGCCGCAACCCCCTGCCCCGCTCGATCCCCGCCTCGCCGTCAGCCGGCTGCTGGGGGCGAGCTGTCCGGTTCTGGAGCCGGGCCATGTCTGGCTGGCCGGTGCCGGACCCGGCGATCGCGGCCATTTGACGCTGCACGCCTTGTGCGGACTGATCCAGGCCGATGTGATCGTGTTCGACGCCCTGGTCGATCCGGGCGTGCTGGACTTGGCGCGGCCGGAAGCGGTGCGGGAATTCGCCGGCAAGCGCGGCGGGCGGCCGTCGATGCACCAGAGCGACATCTCCGCGCGCCTCGTCGCGCTGGCCCGGGACGGAAAGCGGGTGCTGCGGTTGAAGGGCGGCGATCCCTACGTGTTCGGGCGCGGGGCGGAGGAGGCGCTGATCCTGGCGCGGGAGAACGTGCCGTTCCGGATCGTGCCCGGGCTCACCGCTGGCCTCGCAGGTCTGGCCGCTGCCGGAATTCCGGCCACCATGCGCGGCGTGAACCAGGCGATCCTGCTCGCGACCGGGCATAGCGCGGAGGGCGAAGCCGATCCCGTTTCCGGGCTCGACTGGGAGGCGATCGCCCGGCTGGACCAGCCCGTGGTGCTCTACATGGCCGTGCGGAATCTGGGCGCGATCGCGCAGCGGTTGATGGGCGCCGGGATGGATCGTGCCATGCCGGCGGCGGCGATCTCTCGCGCGGCGACGCCGGATCAGCGTCTTGTGGTGGGAACGCTCGACACGCTGCCGGGCCTGTTGGAACAGGTGCGCCTGCCGACGCCGGCACTGATCGTGATCGGCCGGATCGTGTCTGCGCGGGATGCGCTGTTGGGACTGGCGGCGCAGGCGGAGGCGATGGCCGGGCTCTGAACCCCGCCGCCTATCGCGCCGCGCGTTCCCAGAGCAGGTCGGTCCGCCCGTCCTCGTTCAGATGGCGGGCCAGAACGAAGCCGTAATCCGACAACCGGTTCAGGGTCTGCACCACCAGCGGATTGATCGTTTCGGTCGCCGCAAGCGTCACCACCCGCCGCTCGGCCCGGCGAACGATCGCACGGACGAGATGCGCGTGCGCCGCGGCAAGGCTGCCGCCCGGAAGTACGAAGCTGTCCAACGGAGCCTGCGTCTGCGCCATGCGGGCGATCTCGGCGTCGAGAAAGGCGAGCAGGTCGCCGCCCAGGCGAAACCGGCCATCGGTGCCGGGAATGCAGAGATCGCCGCCGAGGTCGAACAGCCCGTTCTGGATGCGCCGCAAAGCGGCTTCCAACTCGGGGCGGTCCCCGAGATGGGCGCGCAGCACGCCCAGCGCGGAATTGGCCTCGTCCACCGTGCCATAGGCTTCCACGCGCGCGGCGTCCTTGGCGGTCCGGGTGCCGTCGCCGAGGCTGGTCTGGCCGGAATCGCCGCCGCGCGTGACCACCTGATCGATGCGGATCGGCACGGCTCAGTTCTCGATCGTCTGCAGGACCTCGAAGCCCTCGAACTGCGGACCGCCGAGATAGAGCGAGCGACGCTCCGGGTTGCCGGCGCGACTATGGGCGGCACGAAACTGCTCGGAGCGGGTCCAGCCCTCGAAATCGGCCCTGCTGCTCCAGACCGTGTGCGAGGAATACAGCACGTGGTCCTCCGCCACCGGGCCGCGCAGAAGGTGAAACACTTCGAAGCCGGGCACGCCGCGCAGGAACACTTCGCGATCGAGCCACATGCGTTCGAATTCCTCCGTCGCATCCGGCAGGACACGGAACCGGTTCATGGCGATATACATGCAGATGCTCCAGGGCCCGGAAACGGAAACGCCGCCCCCGCGCGAACGGGGACGGCGCCGATCATCCACCCGTCACGAGGACAGGTGAAGCCGCTTAGTTGCTGCTCGGCTCGGCGTGATGACGCGCGGCATGGTGCATGCGGTGCTGCGCATGAGCCACGAGCGCCTGCGCGTCGGCCAGATGCTGCTGCACGGTCGGCAGCGTGTCGGCGGCGAACTTCTTCAGGTCCGGATCGGTGCCGTTGGTGGCCTCGTTCTGGAACAGGGTCACCATCTCCTGGTGGTCGGCGATCTGGGCGGCGACATACTGGCGATCGAACATCCGGCCCTTCAGCGCCTTCAGATCGTTCTCTTGCTTCATCTGCACGTCGCTGATGTCGGCCGGGAGGGTCACGTTCTTCGCGGTCGCGATCTGCTTCAGCTGATCGTCGGCGGTGGTGTGGTCGGCCACCATCTTGTTCGCGTAGGCCTTGATCTTCGGGTTACGCGCCATGCTGAGGGCGAACTGCGCTTCCTGGATCTCGGTCATGCCGCCCTGCGCGGCGGAGGTGATGAAGCTCGCATCGGCGGCGGCCAGCGGCGGCGGCGCGGGCGGAGCCGGCGGGGTGGCCGGGGTGTTGTCGGCACACGCGGCGACGGGCAGGACGGCGAGGGCGAAAGCCCAGCGAGCATAACGGTTCATGGAGAATCCTTGGCGACGGGGACAGGGCGGAAGTTGTTCCGTCCCGAGAACTCCCCGGGTTCGGGCCGTGTAACGCCGGATCATGACAATCGTTCGGCAGCCGTTCGGATATTATTGCAACCCTGTCAGGCGCGCATGCGGTCTACCGCGTCGATCAAGGCGCGTCTGGTGCCGGGTTCGAGCGCGGAATGTCCGGCATCCGGCACGACCGTGAGACGAGCGCCGGGCCATTGCGCCGCCAGATCGAATGCGCTGACCGTCGGACACACCATGTCGTAGCGGCCCTGGACGATCTCGGCCGGCAGATGCGTGATCGCGTGCATCCGGCCGAGCAGACCTTCGGGCGGCAGAAACAGCCGGTTGCGGAAATAATGCATTTCGATCCGTGCCAGCCCCAGCGCGGCACGATCGCGCGCGAAGCTCGACACCTGCGCTTCCACCGGCAGCAGGGTCGAGCAGGTGCCCTCGTAGAACGACCAGGCCCGCGACGCCGGCAGATGGATCGCGGGATCGGGGTCGAGCAGGCGCTTTTCGTAGGCCGAAAGCAGATCGCCACGCTCTTCCGACGGCACGTGGTTGGCGAAGGCGGCGTGCGCGTCGGGGAACACGGTCCGCAACCCGTAGAGAAACCAGTCCAGCTCCTGGTCCCGCCCCAGAAACACACCGCGCAGAACGAGCCCGGCGACGCGATCGGGATGGGCCTGCGCGTAGCAGAGAGCAAGCGTGGAGCCCCAGGAACCGCCGAACAGGGTCCAGCTTTCGATGCCGTGGAAACGGCGCAGGGCCTCGATGTCGTCGATCAGGCGGTGGGTGTCGTTGTCACGCAGGCTGGCCTGCGGCCGCGAGCGGCCCGAGCCGCGCTGATCGTAGATCACCACCCGCCAATGCGCCGGATCGAAGAAACGGCGATGCACGGTCCCGGCTCCGGCGCCGGGACCGCCATGGAGAAACAGGATCGGCTGGCCGCGCGGATTGCCGACCTGCTCCCAGTACATCAGGTGCGGCTCGAATCGCGGTTCCGACGGGGCGGTCGGCTTGCCGTCCTCGAGAGGCAGAAAGCCGGCGGCGTAAGGCTCGATCTCGGGAAACAGGTCGCCGCGTGGCATGGCGGCACTATACAAGCGGCGGGTCGTGCCGCCAGCCCGCGCGGATGCGCGCCCGGCTTCGCGTCAGGGACGGTTCGGGCTACATCGAGACCGATGCACACCCCCGCCCCCTCGCCGCCGGCTTCGCGCGAATCGCGGTTGTTCCTGTGTGCCGGCGCGCTGTTCGGGCTGCTCACCGTGCTGCTGGGGGCACTGGCCGCGCATCTGCCGGACATGGCGTTCGCGCCGGGCGGCCGGGCGTTCCTGCGCACCCAGGTCGAGATGCAGGGATGGCACATGGCAGCGCTGCTGGCGACGGGTCTGCTGATCGAACGGCGCGCGGGGCGCGGCCTCGTGCTGCTGCGTTCGGCCGGGTGGTGCTTCGTGCTCGGCCTTTGCTGCTTCTGTGCGGGTTTGTCCGCGCTCGGCTTCTGGGGCTCGGCGACGCTCGCGCATCTGGCGCCTTTCGGCGGATCGGTGCTGATGCTGGGATGGTTTCTCCTGTTTCTGGGCTGCGTGCGCCGATGATCCGAAGCGCCTATCTCGCCAGCGAGGGCAACGAGGCGGTCCTCGCCGAGGAGTTGGTCCGTCGCGGCGCGCCCGTGGAGCGCTGGCACGGTCGGCTGGCTCTGTCGTCCGCACCGCCCGCCGATGCGCTCTGGTCGCTGGATAGCTGGCTCGCGCCGGAAACCGTTCCGATCGGCTCGATCGCCGATGCGGCCCGGGCTCTGCGCGACCGGCAGCGCAACTGGTCGAACTACGCGGTGGACTGGACCGGCCGGTCGAAGCTGATCGTGGAGCGGCTTCCGCCGGTGAAAGGCGCCGCCCTCCGCTTTCCGCAGGCAGCCCCGACCGCACCGCTCGGCGCCTGGACGCTGCTGGCGCCCGACACGCTGCTGCTCAGCACGCGCAAGACCAGCCCGTTTCCGGACGGGCAGGCCCGTTTCGTGGAGGATCGCGAAGGGCCGCCGTCGCGCGCCTATCTCAAGCTCTGGGAAGCCTGCGCGCGCGTCGGCGTCTGGCCGCAGCCCGGCGATCGCTGCGCCGACCTGGGTGCCACGCCGGGCGGCTGGAGCTGGGCGATCGCGCAGCTCGGCGCCTCGGTGATGGCGGTGGACCGCGCGCCGCTCGATCCGCGCGTCCTGGCGATGCCGGGCGTCGCCTTCCGGCAGGAAAGCGCCTTCGGCCTGGCACCGGAGATGCTGGCACCGCCGGACGGACCGCCGCTCGATTGGGTGTTCAGCGACATCATCGCCTATCCGGCGCGTCTGCTCGGGCTGGTGCGGCGCTGGATCGACTCCGGCCGGGCGCGACGCATCGTCTGGACCGTGAAGTTCCAGGACCCGACCGACCACGACGCCGCCGACGCCTTCGCGGCGATCCCCGGCGGCCGGCTGCTGCACCTGTCGCACAACAAGCACGAGCTGACCTTCTTCTGGAACGCCGAGGGCTGAGTTCTATGGAACGGTATGCTGCCGGACGGGTAAAGGCAGGAAGAGTCTTCTTTTTCTGAAGAAAAAGAAGCAAAAAGACTTTCATCCGTTTGGATTGCGTAGAACGCGACTGCTCGAAGGCAAACAAGCAGGAATTCTTTTGGTTCTTTCTTTCAAGAAAGAACATCTAATCCGGTCGCCGCGCTTCCGCACCCTGATCGAGCCAGCCCGCTTCGCGAAGAGACGCGACCGCGCCGCGAGAAACGGGGGCGGTCAATCCGCCGCGAAGCCGCAGCCGCATCGCACGCGGCGTTCCTTCGATCGCCTGCACGACGTCACGCGCGACCCACCAGGAGCGATGCGTCCGCAATCCATCGACATGCGCCTGGGCGGCGATCGCATCGGTCATGGTCATGTGCAGCAACACGGAGCCCGTTCCGGTGTGGGCGCGCACGTAGTGGTCTTCCATCTGCAACGCGACGGTGCCGGGTGGCAGCGTCGCAGGCACCCGATCCTCCACACGCGGTTCGACCGGCGGAGGGACCGCCGCCACTGGTTCATGCCGGTCGGGGCGGACGAGTGCCGCAACGGTCGCGATCGTGCTGATCACAACGGTCTCGAGATACCACCCATCCCAGCCGATTCCGGCATGGGACAAGCCCGGCCAGAGCGCCATGGCAAGGCTGTGCGACAGTACCGCTTCCGGCAGACTCGCCGCCAGGATCGCAAGGGCGACGAACGCGAGGCGCCATCCTCCACGCGCAGGCGCGCGACGGAGCGCGACCCGAAGCGCACCTCCAAGCAGCAGCGCCCCGGCCCACATGGTCAGCACCCAGTAGGCGCAGCGGATCGGCCACCCGCCGTTCAGGAAACTGCCGAAAGGGCCGAGCACACCCAGGACGATACCGGCCAGGGTGATCGCCGACGCCGTCCGCCAGGGGACACCGGTCGGTCGCGGCCCGAGCCTGGCCGTTCGCCCGCCGGCGCGCCCGTTCGCCCATTCACGAAAAGGCGCTGGAACGCGAGCGGCGGCGGCCTCACGGACGGGTGGCACCAACGGGATCTCCTTCATGCATCGCCTGCTTCTGCTGAGCTTGTCCGCCCTTCTATGGCTTCTGCCACCGCTCGGCGCACGGGCCGCGCCCGGCATCGTCGGGTTCGAACATACCTCCATGCCGGACGGCACCGAGATCGGCATCTGGTATCCCTCGCGTGGGCTGGAAACGACGCAGCGCCTCGGTCTCTACACACAGAGTGCCGTCCTGAACGGAAAGCCTGTCGGGACGGCGATGCCGCTGATCGTGATGTCGCACGGACAGGGCGGCTCGTTCGCAGGACATGCCGACACGGCGGAAGCCCTCGCCGCGAACGGCTTCGTGGTCGCGGCCCTGACGCATCCCGGCGACAACTGGCGCGACCAGTCGCATGCCACCGCCGTGGCCGACCGGCCGGTGGCGCTCGGCAGGCTGATCGACTTCATGATCGAGACCTGGCCGCACAGGGCGATCATCGATCCGGCACGGATCGGCGCGTTCGGCTTTTCCGCAGGCGGCTTCACGGTGCTGGCTCTGGCCGGCGGTCGTCCGGATCTCGGCGCGATGACGGCGCATTGCCGGACGCATCCGGATTTCTTCGACTGCCGCCTGCTGCGCGCCCATCCGGTCCAGACCGTTCCCTGGACCGTGCGGGCAGACGCTCGCCTGCGCGCCATCGTCGTTGCCGCACCCGCGCTCGGCTTCGCGTTCGATCGCGGCGGGCTTTCTCCGGTTCGTATCCCCGTGCAGCTCTGGAGCGCCGCGAACGACCATCTCCTGCCGCCGCGGTTCTACGCGAACGCGGTACGCGACGCCCTTCCCCTGCCGCCGGAATTCCACAGCGTTCCCGACGCCGATCATTTCGACTTTCTCGATACCTGCGCCGATCCGTCGATCATGCCGGTCATCTGCCGCCCGGCGCCCGGTTTCGACCGGGCCGCCTTCCACCGGGCGTTCGATGCGGCGGTCGTGCGGTTCTTCGAACAGGCGATGCCCGAGAAGCGGACGGGCTGATCGCGGCACGACACGCCCCTGCCCCTGTTCAATCCGGCGCCCGGCATGGTCACATGCGTCTCATGACCCATATGCCGCGCTTCTCCGAAATCCATGCCGAGACCCCGACACGGGAGGGAATCGAGGCCCGCTATCACGCGCTCGACGCCCTCCTGGACCAGAACGATCTCGCGCAGGCGCTGCGCGACTGGGACGAGGAGCGGCGGCGCTACGAGAGCTGGTCGGCGCTGGTGCATCTCGCCTTCTCGCGTGACACAACCAGCGAGAAAGCGAAGGCGGACCGAGATTACGCCGACGCGCTCTCGCCTCTGGTGTCGCGGTTCGAAACGGCGATGCGCCGTCGCCTGCTGGCGTGGCCGGACCGCGCGGCGGTGGAGGCCATCGTCGGCGCGCATGTGCTGCGTCTCTGGGAGGGCGACATCGCCACCTTCGACCCGGCGATCGAGGCCGATCTGGAAGAGGAAGCGAGGCTCTGCGCGCGCTACACCGAGTTGCTCGCTTCGGCGCGCGTGACGGTGGCAGGCACCACCACCAATCTGTCGGGTCTGGCGCCGTTCGGGGAATCGCTGGATCGCGATCTGCGTCACGAGGCGGCGCAGGCGCAATGGGGCTTCTTCGCGTTCCATGCGGAGGAGCTGGACTCGCTCTACGACCGGCTGGTGAAGCTGCGTCACGGCATGGCGCTGAAGCTCGGCTACAAGAGCTACACCCCGCTCGCCTACAAGAAGATGCGCCGCGTCGATTACGGCCCGGAGGACGTGGCCCGCTTCCGCGAGGAGGTGGTGCGCCATGTGGTGCCGCTGGTGGGGCGTCTGCTGGAAAAGCGACGCGCCACGCAGGGCTGGGACAGGCTCCATTCCTGGGACGAGAACCTGATCGACCCGGCCGGCAATCCGAAGCCGATCGGCGACCACGACGTTCTGGTGGAACAGGCGCAGACCATGTTCGACCGCATGGACCCGCAGATGGGCAGCTTCTACCGCGCCATGCGCGAGGGCGGATTCATGGATCTGCGCAATCGCGAGGGCAAGGCGGGCGGCGGGTTCTGCACCTCCTTCCCCACCGCGGGCATGCCGTTCATCTTCGCGAACTTCAACGGCACGCATGGCGACATCAACGTGTTCACCCATGAGATGGGGCACGCGTTCCAGAACTGGATGAGCCGCGACCTGCCGGGCGTGGACGTGCTGTGGCCGACCATGGAAGCGGCCGAGATCAACTCCATGGCGCTCGAGTTCCTGTCCTATCCGCAGATGGATCTGATGGTGGGCGCGGATGCGGCCGACCGCTTCCGGCGCATGCACATGATCGGCTCGCTCGCGTTCTTTCCTTACGGCGTCTGCGTCGATCATTTCCAGCACGAGGTCTACGCTCATCCGGAAATGAGCCCGGCCGAGCGCAACGCCACCTGGAAACGTCTGGAGGCGATCTACCTGCCCTGGCGCGATTACGGCGATCTGGCGCATCCGGCCGGCGGCGGCCGCTGGCAGTCGCAGCTGCATATCTACCGCCTGCCCTTCTATTATATCGACTACGCCCTGGCGCAGTGCTGCGCGATGCAGTTCTGGATCGCCGGCGAGACCGACCGGGCGGATGCGGTGCGCCGCTACGTCGATCTGGCCGCGCTCGGCGGTTCGGCACCGTTCACCGAACTCGTGCGCTCCGCCGGTCTGGTGTCGCCGTTCGAGCCGGGCGCGCTGGAAGCCGTCGTGCGTCGCGCCGAGGCGCTGTTGGCCTGATCACCCGGCTGGAAAACGACGCGGGCCAGTGGAAAACGCTTGCCCGCGCCAGAGCGTCGCGAATATATGAACATATATCGATATGTTGGAGCCATGCTCGATACGGATCAGAGCCGTCGTCTGGCGGAGATCTTCGGCCTGCTCGGCGAGCCGAACCGCCTGTTTCTCGTGATCGCCTGTCTGGACGGTCCGCGCGGCGTCGGCGATCTCGCCGAGGCGGCGGGACTCGGCCAGTCGCTGGTGTCGCATCATCTTCGCCTGCTGCGCGGCGCGCGGCTTCTGCGGGCGATGCGGTCCGGCAAGCAGGTCTTCTACGAGATCGCCGACGGGCATGTCCGCACCATGCTGTCCAACATGATCGACCACATGATCGAGCCGCATCATGCGGACTCGCCCGAAGGAGAAGAGCCGTGAGTGTGACCGTCGACCAGGTGAAGTGCGCCTGCACCGATTGCGTGTGCATCGTGAATGTCGGCAAGGCCGTCGAGCGCGAAGGCCGCGCCTATTGCAGCGATGCCTGCGCCACCCACCACCAGGACGAGGTCGGCTGCCACCATGCCGGCTGCACCTGTCACGGCTGAAAGCTGAAATGGCGCCGGGTTCCGTCCCGGCGCCGCCCTGTTTCTGCCGCGCCTGCCCTGTGCTGTCCGTCGTGCGGCGCAGAGGGGTTTCCCTTGCTCGACCGCTCTGCCAGTGTCGGCAGCTTGTTCACATCAATGCCATATCCGGCAGCCAAGGGACCGTCCGGGCTGTTCGCCGACTGTTCGTCCCTGTCACGTTTGCGGATGCGCGGGCGGGAAAGACGTTCCTTCTCCGCAGAGCGTCCGGTCGTGAGGCTCGGTGCCAGCCGCGCACGGCTGACCCGAACAAACGAAAATCTTTTCGCTTCGTCATCTCCAGGAAAAGAAGACCTCTTCCGTTCTCGTCCGGAGGGACGGACCGGACCGCTGCTGCCTTCGCGCGGACCGCCGCTCGCCACCTGCCACGTTCCGACCCTCAGCCCAAACCCTTCCGGCCGCATCGGCTCCGACGATCCGGCCGCAGGAGCACGACCATGCCCGACATCTTTCCGTCCGATCCGTCCGAACCCCAGGCCATTCCTCCGGCCGGCGTCGACGCGGCGACGATCCAGCACGCCGACCACATCGCCCGCCATTGGCACAGCAACGTGCCCGGCCCGATCGAGCCCGGCAGCGTCGGGCATCGCAACGCCATGGCCCGCATGTTCAGCGAAACCTTCAATCCGTACAAGCCTGCGGTGATCGACTGGCCGGTTCTGGACCAGGAGACGCTGAAGCGCATCACCTCCCTGCCGATCTGGGACATCGCGGTGCAGACCGAGGGCAAGGCGCGGCTGCGCATGGCCGCCTATGCCGCGACGATCGCCGACCCTGTGATCCGCGAAGCGATCGCGCGCAACGGCTGGGAAGAGAACCGCCACAAGGAGGTTCTGTCGCGCATGGTCGCGTTCTACGGCATCGAACTGGCGCCGGAGCCGGAATATCTCGAACCGCGCGATCCGGAATGGGCCTATCTGGTCACCGGGTTTTCCGAATGCGTCGACAGCTTCTTCGCCTTCGGCCTGTTCGCCATGGCCGATCGCTCCGGCTTCTTCCCCGCAGCCCTGATCGACACCTTCGAGCCGGTGATGCAGGAAGAATGTCGTCACATCCTGCTGTTCGCGAACTGGCTTGCCTGGCATCGCCGCACCATGCCGGCCTGGCGCCGCCCCTGGTTCGAGCTTCGCGTGGCTGCCGTCTGGGCGTTCCTGGGCTGGGAGCGCATGGGGCTCGCCCGTTCCATGGACGCCAATGGCGAGGAGGTCGTGCAGGACAACAACTTCACCGTGAACGGCACCAAGGCGGTGTCGGACGTGGATCTCAGCCTGCCCGAGCTGATGGAGCTCTGCCTGAGCGAGAACGATCGCCGGTTCGCGGGCTATGACGAGCGTCTGCTGCGCCCGACCACCATGCCCGGCCTGACTCGCGCGGCGCTCGGCGCGATCCGCGTCGCGAAGGAGCTCAAGGGGTCGCCCGAGCGGGCGGAAGCCCGGCGTGCACGGCACAAGGCGCGCATGGCGGAGCGCAAGGCGGCCCGGCGCGCCCGGAATCCGGCGCCGGTGCAGGATCGCATCGTCGCCGGCTCCGAGCAGCACAAGGAGCATTTCTGCGCCCAGTTCATCGCCACCTATCAGGACTACGATCCCGAAACGCTGCCCTGGCCGGAGCTGACCGAGGAAGAGTTGGCAAGATTGCGGGGCGTGCCGTTCTGGCAGGAGGTGTTCCACACCGAGCGCCGCGCCGCCGCGATCGTCGATGCGTTCACGCCCCAGATCACCGATCCCGTGGTGCGGGAAGCGGTCGCCCTGCAGGGACGCGAGGAAAAGCGCCACGCCGACCTTCTGCGCGTCATGATCAAGCGTTACGGGCTCGATGCCGAGGAACAGCCGATGGAGCAGTTTCCGGTGGATCTGGAAACGGCGTTCATCGATTTCGGCTTCGGCGAGTGCCTGGACGCGTTTCTCGGCTTCGGCGCCTTCAAGACGGCGCGCGAAAGCGAATTTCTCCCGAAAGGCATGTTCGACATCTTTGACGTGCTGATGTTCGAGGAAACGCGGCACATCGTGTTCTTCATCAACTACATGGCCTGGCGCGAGAAGAAGCGCGGCCTGGGTGCTGCGCGACGCGCGATCAAGTCCACCCGCTTCTACGGACGCGCCGGCAAGCGACTGCTGGGGATGGTGAGTCGCGGGCAGGAAGCGAATGACGGCAAGGATTTTGCCGTGACCCAGGCCAATCTGTTCCTGGACGGGTTCTCGTTCCGCAATTTCGTCGAGGATTGCTATCGCGAGAATGCGCGCCGGATGAGCGAGTTCGACCCCGCGCTGATGCAACCTCGGCTGTTGCCGGCGATGGCCGGCCTCGCCGTCAGGGGGCTCCAGGTCTGGGATCGCGCACGGCCGCATCTGCGCGAGCAGCACAAGCCGGAAGCCCTGGCGCAGGCTTAAAAAAGAGGGGCCGGGTTCGGCCCCTTTCACGCCCGGCGACAGAGAGGCTATCGGTACCGATCTCGAGCCATCCGGTGCCGGCGCATGGGGAGATGAACTGGACTGCGCAGCATTATGGCTCAGCCGTTATTCGCCACCGGATCGCCCGTTCAAGACCGCTGACGGCAAAGAGAACAGGTGCCTGCGTAGGGCCCCTTGGCGCCCCGGCCTCACGCCGCGGTCAGCAGCCTAATTGCCCGAGGTCGCATTGAACTTGGCACAGGCCAGCTCCTGCGCGCCGGCCTGACAGGCCTTCTGCGCATCCGGGGCGCAAGCGCTCTCCGCATTCTCGTAATCGGAGTCCAGCACGTCGCGGGCGATGTCCGCGTTGGTATCGGCGTGGTCGCCACTCGCGGACTGGCGGGTCACGCCGGCCACCTGATCCTCGGTCTGGTGCACACGCGTCATCGCCTCGAGACAGCTCTTGCCCGCCGCGTCCTGATGGATGCGCAGAACCCCCAGCGCCGCGTCGAGCTTCCGCTTGGCGCCACTCTCCTCCTGCGCCGACGCGGCATAGCCGAGCGGCAGGGCCAGGAGAACGAGAGCGGCGAGCGAAAACCTGGAACGCATCGGCGGAACAACCCTTCTGTGGCGGCCGATCCTGCCACGGACCGGCCGCGAAAACGAACCCGAACGGCAGAATTCAGCCGTGACGGGCGTCCCAGCTCGCCAGAAGGTCCACATCGGCCTGCGGCGTCATGGTGCGGGCATTGCCGAGGGTCTTGGCACCGTCGGGATTCAACAGCTTGCCATCCGGCGTGACCACCAGGACCGTCGGGATCTGGGTGACGTGGACGCCGTATTTCTGCGGCACGTCCAAGTTGCGGTTGAAATGGTCGACGTTGACCGGCACCTCGACGAAGCGGCTTTCTACCCAGGGCTTCACCTCGGCCATGTTCATGACGCCGCTGAGGATGCGGCAATCGGGGCACCAGTTCGCCCCCAGATCGATCAGCACGTTGCGGTTGCTGCGCTTGGCTTCGGCGAAAGCGGCGTCCAGCGCCGGATGCGGATCGGCATCCACCTCCGGATAGGGATGCGCGTTCGGCACCGGCTGCGTGGTGGGCAGGTTGGCGGGAACCGGCACGGCCTCGGCGTGCGCGGCGGTGCCGGCCAGAACGGATGCCAGAACCAGAACGGAAGCAAGGCGCATCGTCGGTGATCTCCTTCAAACGGGCGGCGCCGGTTTCGCCGGATCCGGTCGCAACAGATAAGCGCCGATCCCTTCCGGCCGGAAGGGCGCTGGCGAAGCGCTGTCATAGATCGGAACGACCGCCGTCCGGGGCAAGCCGTTGTGCGATCGGCGGCATCGGCTGCTAGAACGGGTTCGTCATGCCGATCTCCCGCTCCCGCCCCCGCACCGCCGGCACCCCCATCAGGCCGCAACCGCCGACCCGTTCGTCCGGCCGCCGCCTGGCGACGCGCGTCCTGGTGGCGTTGCTGGCCGGTTTGTGTCTAGTGGGTCTGGAGAAGCTCGGCTTTCTGGACAAGCTCACCGGACGCACCGTGCTGCCCTCTCAGGTAGACTGGAACAACGACTACCCACTGATCCAGCATCTGCGGCAGCTGGTGATCGATCGCGGACTGACCAAGGATTCCGCCGAGTGCCTGCTGTTCATCGTCAACGGCAACGATCCGCCGGACGCGGTGCGGATGCGGGTGCTGGAGAAGCATTCCGGCTCCTGCCCCGGCGACAAGAAGACCCTGCCGCAATTGTTCACCCTGGAAGTGAATCGCGGCGCGCATACGGTGCGCACCGACGCCGGCACGCCCGGCCAGTTCCACGATCTGCCCTGAAGGACACGGCGCGGCGATGGTTGAAGCGAGCGGAACCGCACATGCGGACGAAGCGGTCACGGAGCCGAAGCGCCGCGATTTCCTGACGCTGGTGACCCTGGCCGCGACCGGCGTGGCCGGCGCGGGCTTCGTTTGGCCGTTCCTGGACAGTTTGAGCCGCACCGATCCCGGCGCCGTCGCCGCCCCCGTGGACGTGGATCTTTCGCCCCTCCAGCCGGGCCAGCAGGTCGTGGTGGTCTGGGGCGGCAAGCCCGTCTTCGTCGTGCGACGCGACGCCGAGGCCTTGCAGCGCCTGCAGGACCCGGCTCTGGATCGGCGCCTGCGCGACCCCGACTCGCACGCGCTGCAGCAGCCGCGCTATGCCGCCAACTGGCACCGCTCGATCGCGCCGGAATACGGCGTGCTGCTCGGAATCTGCACCCATCTCGGCTGCGTGCCGAAATTCCGGCCGGTGCCGGATGCGGGCGCAGGTTTCCCCGGCGGCTATGCCTGCCCCTGCCACGGCTCGCGCTTCGATCTGGCCGGGCGCGTGCTCTCGGGTTCGCCCGCGCTCTACAATCTGCCCGTGCCGCCCTATTCCATGCTGGGCGCCACCAAGCTGCGTATCGGCGAGAACGGCAGCGAGCCGGGCTACAGCCTGGACGACGTGCAGCAGCTCTGAGCCCCTATCCGGGCCCCTTGACGCGGCCGGCCGGCGCGATCAGGGTCCGCCCCGCCAGACGGCCGGACGGTCGCTGTTCTTCATCCGCTTCGGCGGATGGAGGATGGAGGAAAGTCCGGGCTCCATGGGAGAACGGTGCCGGCTAACGGCCGGCGGGGGCGACCCCAGGGACAGTGCCACAGAAAACAAACCGCCCGTACGGCGTGCAGGACCAAGGCGACGAGGTTCGGCATTTTGCGGGTAAGGGCGAAACGGTGCGGCAAGAGCGCACCGCGCTTCCGGCAACGGCGGCGGCAGGGCAAACCCCACCGGGAGCAAGACCGAATAGGGGCGGCAGGAGCGTTCGCGCTCCGGGGGTTCTCCCACCCCGTCGTCCGGGTTGGTCGCGCGAGGCGCGCAGCGATGCGCGTCCCAGAGGAATGACCGTCGCATGGGCGAAAGCCCGTCGTACAGAACCCGGCTTACAGGCCGTCTGGCATTTTCCCACCCGATCAGAACCCCGTGGCGGCACGGCGCGCACATTTCGTCGCCGCGTCTCGTGCTGTGATACAACAGTCGCGAACGGAACAGGAACACGTTGCGTTTCCGTCACAGTTTCCGTGATGTCGCCACTCCAAAAGACTCGCCAAACACAATGATTCCGTTTGGTTTTTCGCTCGCTTTTGTTTGACCGCCCATGAAATCCCATGGTATCCCATGATTGCCCAAGGTTCACCGGGCATCGCGCCTGCTCGGCATCGCCTGCCCGCCGCAGCACGACGGTGACGGTTCGATACCCGGCGTCATTGGAATGCGGCGTCGCGCGGTGTCGCGCATGCAGGTGGGGAGGAAGGATTGAGCGTCTTCCTCGGCACCCACCAGAACCGCATCGACGCCAAGGGCCGCGTTTCGATCCCTGCTCCGTTCCGCAGCGTCCTGCGCGCCCGGCAGGAACACGCGTCCGCCGACGACGCCCTGCTGGTTCTGCGCCCGTCGGCCAAGCATCCGTGCATCGAAGCCTGGCCCTCCGCCGCTTTTCTGGCGCTCGGCCCCAATATCGACACGCTCGATCTGTTCAGTGACGACCAGGAAGACATGGCGCTTTCGCTTTATGCGGACGCCTATCCGATCGACCCTGACAAGGAAGGCCGAATCACGCTACCCGAGCTTCTGTCGTCTCACGCCTCGCTGACCGATTCGGTAATTTTCATGGGCTTAGGCCGCTATTTTCAGATCTGGGAGCCGGCGGCCGCCGAACGTCGTCGTTCGGACGCGCGTACGCGGGCCCGCGGCCTGACCCTGCCGGCCAGGCCCGGCGCGGCGGGTGAGGCATGAACGCCATGTCCGCCCTGTCGCGGATCGAGAGCGGCCACGCCCCGGTGATGCTGCGCGAGATCGTCGAGCATCTGCGCCCGGCCGATGGCGGCACCTATCTCGACGGCACGTTCGGCGGCGGAGGCTATGCCCGCGCCATTCTCGCCGCCGCCGACTGCACCCTCTACGCCATCGACCGGGATCCGGACGCGATCGCCCGCGGCCGGACGCTCGCCGCCGATCTGCGCGCCGAGACCGGCGCCGACCGTTTGCGGATGGTGGAGGGCGGCTTCGGCGACATGCGGGCGCTGCTCGCTGCGGAAGGCGTGTCCGCGCTCGACGGCGTGGTGCTCGATCTCGGCGTGTCCTCGTTTCAGATCGATCAGGCCGAGCGCGGCTTCTCGTTCCGCGCCGACGGCCCGCTCGACATGCGCATGAGCCGCAGCGGCCCGACGGCCGCCGATCTGGTGAACACCCTGCCCGAGACCGAGCTGGCCGACGTGATCTACCAGTACGGCGAGGAGCGCCTGTCGCGACGCATCGCCCGCGCCATCGTCGCCGCCCGTGTGGAAGCGCCGTTCGAGACGACGCTGCAGCTCGCCTCGGTGATCCGTCGCGTGGTGCCGGCGGACCGTTCCGGCATCGACCCGGCCACGCGCTCGTTCCAGGCTCTGCGCATCCGCGTCAACGACGAGCTGGGTCAGATCGAGCGCGGCCTGGAACAGGCGGCATCGCTGCTGCGTCCCGGCGGCCGTCTGGTGGTGGTGTCGTTTCATTCGCTGGAAGACCGCATCGTGAAGCGCTTCATGGCCGCCGCCGCCGGGCGCGGTCCGGCGCCGTCGCGGCACGATCCGCGCGCGCAGATGCGCCCCGACGCCCCCGCCCCGTTCCGTCTGGTCTCCGGCAAGGCCCTGCGCCCGGCCGACACCGAAACCCGTCACAACCCCCGCGCGCGCAGCGCCAAGCTGCGCACGCTGGAACGTTTGCCCGCCACCGATATGCCCCCCTTGTCGCCCGGAGAGGCACGATGATCCGATCCTTCACCTGCGTGTGCGCGCTGCTCGCCGGGGCGTCCGGGCTCTACCTGTATTCGGAAAAGCACCGCACCACGCTGCTGGACCAGAAGATCTCGCACATCGTCGCCGACACGCAGCAGATCCGCGAGCGCACCGCGATGCTGCGCGCGGAATGGGCGCTGCTGAACCAGCCGGATCGTCTGCAGCAGCTCTCGACCCGCTTCCTGCCGCAGCTCGGCGCGATGGCGCCGACCCAGTTCGTGCAGATGGCGTCGCTCGACTCCCGGCTGCCCCCCGTGGGCCCGGAAACCCCGCCGCACCCGATCGCCACGCCGGAAACCGCCCCCTCCCTGGTGGGCGCGAAGCCGGCGCCAGCCGCCCCGGCCGCGGAACCCCTACCGGACGCCGAGGGCGCCGCGATCGCCCGCGTCGAACCGAAGCGCCCCGCCGTTCCCGCCGCTGCCCCGGAGGCGATGCAGGTCGCGTCGGCCCAGCCGCTCCCGGCGCCGCACGCGGCCGTTACCCGCGCGGCACAGATCAAGCCGAAGGCGCAGCGTCGCGACGTGCAGATCGCCGAGGCCGACGAGGCGACCGACACGACAACGGCCGATCCGGCGCAGCACCGCGCCGTCGCGCATGCCCCGGTCCGCGCCCCGCATATCGCAGCGCCGGTTCGTCTGGCGTCGGGCACCGCGACCCGCCCGGCAGTGAACGCCGCGCCGAGCTATGGCCACCCGCCGGTGATCGCCGCCGCGGCATGGCATCCGTCGCACCAGAGCTGGCCGTCGGCGCGCCCGGCGACCTATTCCGCCCCGGCAACGCCGTCGATCGGCTCGGCTCTCGGCTCCTCGCTCGGTTCGTCGCGCTCGTCCCTGCCGGCGCCGGTGCCGGTCTCGGACGGCAACTGATCCATGCGGGGCACTCGCCCGGAACAGCCTGATCCGCTGACCGACCACGAGACGGTGGTCAGCGTCACCGGGCGCGACCTCGTTCAGCGCGCGGTGATGGAGCGGATGCGCGTCCGCCTCCTGGTGGCGGCGGCCGGATTCGGCTGTCTGTTCGGCGCGGTGTCGTTCAAGCTCGCTCTGGCCACGGTGCTGATGCCGATGGCGCCGGCCAAGCGGCAGATCGCGCCGCTGGTGCCGCAGATCCCCAAGATCAGCACCGACCCGCACGGGCTTCTGGCCGACGATGTCGGCCTGCCGGTGCATCGCGCCACCATCACCGACCGCAACGGCCAGATCCTGGCGATCTCCCTGCCGATGGCGGCCGTGTTCGCCAATCCGATGGAGCTGATCGACCCGGCGGATGCGGCGGACAAGCTGAAGAAGGTGCTGCCGAAGCTCGACGTGGCGGAAACGATCCAGCGCCTGTCGAGCAAGAAGCAGTTCGTTTACATCGCCCGCGACGTCACGCCCGAACAGGAACTGGCGATCAACGATCTCGGCATTCCTGGCATCTATTTCGAACCGGGCGAGAAGCGGCATTACCCGCTCGGCCGCACCGCCGCGCAGATCCTGGGCGCCGTGGACGTGGACGATCACGGCGTCGGCGGCGTGGAGCGTTTCTTCGACAAGCGCCTGTCGTCGGACAAGACGCCGCTGCGCCTGTCGATCGACGTGCGCGTGCAGGGCGTGGTGCGCGAGGAGCTGGAAGCGGCGCGGCTGCACTTCAAGGCGATCGGCGCCTGCGCCATCGTGATGGACGTGCGCTCCGGCGAGATCATCTCCATGGTCAGCCTGCCGGACTACGACGCCAACCTCTACAACAAGGCCACCGACGACGAGCGCTTCAACCGCGCCGTCACCGGCATGTACGAGCCGGGCTCGACCTTCAAGCTGCAGACGGCGGCGATGGTGCTGGAAGACGGCATCGCGCATGTGTGGGATAAGTTCTCCACCGTGCCGATCCATGTCGGACGCTTCACCATCTCCGACATGAAGACCGACCACTTCGCCCCCTGGCTGGCGATGCCGGAAGCCCTGGCGCTGTCGTCCAACCCGGCCGCGGCCCATATGGCGCTCGATGCCGGGGCCAAGCGGCAGCAGGACTGGCTGCGCAACATGGGCTTCTTCGACCGCGTGCCGGTGGAGCTGCCGGAAGCCGCGCGGCCGTTGCTGCCGCGTTTGAGCAATTGGGGCCTCTCCGCGGTGATGACGGTGGCGTTCGGCCATGGCGTCGCCGTGCCGCCTCTGGCGATCGTGCGCGGCACCGCGGCCACCGCCAATGGCGGCATCCTGATCAAGCCGACTTTGCTCGCCCGCGCCGAGCAGCAGGTGGCGAGCGACCAGACCGATCTCACCGCCGCAGCCACGGCGGCGAAGCCCCTTCTGCAGCCGGTCGCGGACACGAGGGCGCTCGACGGCGCCACCCCGAACAACCCCGACACCGACCAGGATGGCGGCGACGCGGCCTCGTCGGACAATGTGGTGCCGCAGGGCAAGCGCGTCCTGTCGGAAAACACGTCGGGGCTGCTGCGACGCATCCTGCGCATGGTGGTGGCCGGCCCGGACCAGCAGCGCACCGGCAAGCAGGCGGAGATCCCCGGCTACTTCGTCGGCGGCAAGACCGGAACGGCGGAAAAGGTCGGCCCCAACGGCGGCTATCTGAAGCACGTCAACATCACCGCCTTCACCGGCATCCTGCCGCTGAATGCACCGCGCTACGCGGTCTACGTGATGCTCGACAGCCCGCAGGCGCTGCCGGAAACCCATGGCTGGTACACCTCCGGCTGGAACGCGGTGCCGACCTGGCGCAAGATCGTCGCGCGGATCGCGCCGATGATGGGGCTGTTCCCGGTCACCACCGGCGTGGACCAGATCGAGGCGTCCCTGAGCATCCCGATGTCGCCGCCGGTCGGCACCGGTTATCGCGCACTGGGTCCGGGCAACGATCCGGGCGATCCGGCCAAGCTCGCCCGTGAGGCCAAGGAACAGGCCGCGCGCGACAAGCTCGCCGCGAAACAGGCCAAGGAAGCCGCCCGCGCCGCCGCCAGTCCCAAGACCAGGGGCGTCGATCCGCATCCGGCCGGCGCCGCCGTCCGCCAATCCGTCTCCTACGTCAGGCCGGGCAACTGATGCGCCCGACCCTGGGATCGCTGGCGGACGGGATCGTTTCCGTGCCGCCCGGCGCGGACTCGTTGCCGATCGCGGGCGTGGCGCTCGATAGCCGCCGCGTCCGGCCCGGCTTCCTGTTCGCCGCCCTGCCCGGTTCCGCGCTGGACGGCGCGCGCTTCGTTTCCGATGCCGTGGCATGCGGCGCGGTCGCGGTGCTGCTGCCGGCGGACGCGGCAGTGCCGGATGGGGCAGCAGCGATCCCCGTGCTGCGCAGCGCCGATCCGGCCGGCGCCGTCGCCCGCATCGCCGCGCGCGCGGCAGGTCCGCAGCCCGCACGCATCGCCGCCGTCACCGGCACCAACGGCAAGACCAGCACCGCCGATTTCGTCCGTCAGCTCTGGCAACTGGGCGGGCTCCGGTCCGCCAGCATCGGCACGCTCGGCGTGGTGTCCGAGCTGGACACGCTGCCCGATATCGGCCCGGTCCTGACCACGCCGGACAGCGTCGGCCTGGCGACGCTGCTGGCGGCGCTCGAACGCGGCGGCACCGACGGGGTGGCGATCGAGGCCAGTTCGCACGGGCTCGAACAGCACCGCCTGGACGGGGTGGCGATCACGGCGGCCGGCTTCAGCAATCTGAGCCGCGACCATCTGGATTATCACGGCACTCTGGACCGCTATCGCGACGCCAAGCTGGGTTTGTTCGAGCGCCTGCTGCCGACGGGCGGGGCCTGCTGCGTCAATGCCGACATAGACGCGGAGACGCTGGCCCGTCTGCGCGGCATCGCCGAGGCGCGTCGCCTGTCCTGGCGCTCGGCCGGGCTGGCGGGAGAGACGATCCGTCTGCTGGAGGCGACGCCGCGTCCGGACGGGCAGGTTCTGTCGCTCTCGGTCGACGGCACCACGCAGGACATCCGGCTTCCCCTGCCCGGCCGGTTCCAGGCCGACAACGTGCTGCTGGCGGTTCTTCTCGCCGCCTCCGACGAGGGCGAGATTCCGGCCCTGCTGCAACGCGCCGAGCGACTGACCGGCGTGCGCGGGCGCATGGAGCTGGCGGCGACGCTACCCAACGGCGCCGGCGCCTATGTCGATTACGCACACACGCCGGACGCTCTGGAGCGTCTGCTGCGCTCGCTGCGTCCGCACGTCTCGGATGCGGGCGGAAGGCTGGTGGCGGTGTTCGGCGCCGGCGGCGACCGCGATCGCGGCAAGCGTCCGCTGATGGGCGAGATCGCCGCCCGTCTCGCGGACATCGCCATCGTCACCGACGACAATCCGCGCTCGGAAGAGCCCGGTTCGATCCGTCGCGCCATTCTGGACGCGGCTCCGGGCGCCACCGAGATCGGCGACCGTCGGGAAGCGATCGCCGCCGGTCTGGCCGCCTTGCGCCCTGGCGACGTGCTGGTCGTGGCCGGCAAGGGCCATGAGCAGGGCCAGATCGTCGCCGGACAGGTGCTGCCGTTCGACGACGCCTCGGTGATCCGCGACCTGGCGGGAATCGCGGCATGAGTCCGCTTCTCTGGACCGGAGCGACGCTGGCCGAGGCGGTCTCGGGCCGTTTCCAAACCGGCACGCCCGACGGCATCACCGGCATCTCCATCGACACCCGCACCCTCCAGCCGGGCGAGCTGTTCGTGGCGCTGGTGGGCGAGAACGGCGACGGTCACGCTCATGTCGCGGCGGCGCTAGAGAAGGGTGCCGCGGCCGCGCTGGTGCATCGCGTGCCGGACGGCGTCGCGGGCGATGCGCCCCTGCTGCTGGTGGACGACACCTTCGCGGCCCTACACCGTCTGGGGCGCGCCGGGCGCGACCGGTTCAGCGGCCGCGTGGTGGCGGTGACCGGCAGCGTCGGCAAGACCACCACCAAGGAGATGCTGCGCGTGGCGCTGGGCGCGATCGGCCCGACCAGCGCGGCGCAGGCCTCGTTCAACAATCATTGGGGCGTGCCGCTGACCCTGGCGCGCATGCCGGCGGACGCCGCCTTCGCGGTGATCGAGATCGGCATGAACCATCCGGGCGAGATCGCGCCCCTGGCTGCGCTGGCGCGGCCGCACGCGGCGATCGTGTCCACGGTGGCGGCGACGCATATCGGCCATATGGGCTCCCTGCTGGCGATCGCGGAGGAGAAGGCGTCGATCTTCGGCGCGCTGGAACCGGACGGCACCGCGATCTTCCCCGCATCCGCGCCGCATGCGGACCGGCTGGATGCCCGGGCACGGGATCGCGGTGCGACGGTGTTGCGGATCGGCGAGGATGCATGGCTGGACGATCTCGTCCTGCGCGCGGACGGCACCAATGCGGTCGCCGTTCTGGGCGAGCTCCGCCTGCGCCTGCATCTCCAAGCGCCCGGACGGCATATGGCGGAGAACGCGCTGAGTTGCCTCGCGGCGGTGCGCGCGCTGGGCGCCGATCCGGCGGTCGCGGCGCAGGCCCTGGCGGCGTTCGCGCCGGGCGCCGGACGCGGCGCGCTGAAGCCGATCCTGGGCGGCGGCGTGATGCTGCTGGACGAAAGCTACAACGCGTCGGGCGCCTCGGTCCGCGCCTCCCTGGCGGTTCTGAAGCTGCTGCCGGCCAGACGGCGCGTGGTGGTTCTCGGCGACATGCTGGAGCTGGGCGAATTCGCGCGAAACGAGCACGAGGATCTCAATCCTCACGTGCGCGAATCGGCGGACATCGTTTATTGCTCCGGCTCGATGATGAAACACCTGTTCGAGACGCTGCCGGGCTCGCTCCGCGGCGCGCATGCTGCCGATGCCGCCAGCCTGGCGCCGGTCGTGCGCGACGCTTTGCGCGACGGCGACGTGGTTCTGGTGAAAGGAAGTTTCGGCAGCAGGATGCGCGACGTGGTGTCCGCGCTCACGGCCTCTTCACCCCAGGATCTGTCACCCCAGAATTTGACGCCCACGATTTCGGCGAACGCGAACTGAGATGCTCTACAATCTTTCCCACCTGCTGACGGAACAGTTCGCTCCGTTCAATCTGTTTCACTACATCACGTTCCGTTCCGGCGCGGCGTGCCTGACGGCGTTCGTGCTGAGCCTCGTGATGGGCCCGCGCGTGATCGCCCGCCTGCGACGCATCCAGCGCGAAGGCCAGCCGATCCGCGCGCTCGGCCCCGAGCGACACATCGTCGAGAAGGCCGGCACGCCCACCATGGGCGGCATCCTGATCCTGTCCACGTGGCTGCTCTCGACGCTGCTCTGGGCCGATCTGTCCAACGGCTTCGTCTGGGCGGTGATGTTCGCGACCGCCGCGTTCGGTGCGGTGGGTTTCGCGGACGATTATCTCAAGCTCTCGCGACGCAACACCAAGGGCGTCTCCAAGCGCTGGCGTCTCGGCGTCGAATTCGCATCGTCGCTGATCGCGGGCTGGTGGATCGAAAGCCTGATGCCGGCGCCGTTGTCCGACGCACTGGCGTTTCCCTTCGTCAAGGAAGCGCTGTTGCCGCTCTCCTACGCCTTCCCGATCTTCGCCATGCTGGTGATCACCGGATTCGGCAATGCGGTGAACTTCACCGACGGGCTCGACGGTCTGGCGATCGTGCCGGTGATCATCGCCGCGGTGGTGTTCGCCCTGATCTCCTACCTCGTCGGCAACCGCATCTTCGCCGACTACCTCCAGCTTCATGCGGTTCCGGGCACGGGCGAGTTGGGCGTGTTCCTGGCGGCGCTGATCGGTGCCGGGCTCGGCTTCCTGTGGTTCAACGCGCCGCCCGCCGCCGTGTTCATGGGCGATACAGGCTCGCTGTCCCTGGGCGGCGCTCTGGGTGCGGTCGCGGTCGCGGTGAAGCACGAGCTGGTGCTCTGCATCGTCGGCGGCTTGTTCGTGGTCGAGACGCTGTCGGTGATCATCCAGGTCGGCTGGTACAAGCGCACCGGCAAGCGCGTGTTCCTGATGGCGCCGCTGCACCATCATTTCGAGAAGATGGGCTGGCAGGAACCGAAGATCGTAATCCGCTTCTGGATCGTCTCCATGGTGCTGGGCCTCGCCGGTCTGGCGACGCTGAAGATCAGATGAACGGGCGCTTTCCCCCTTCGTTGTTCGCGGGCCGGCGTTTCGCCGTGCTGGGTCTCGGCCGCAATGGCGGCCCGGTGGTGCGCGCGCTGAGCGGGATGGGGGCTGCGGTGCAATGCTGGGACGATGGCGAGACGAGCCGTGCGGCTCTGGAGCCGTTGCCCGAGCGGGTGACGATGGCGCCGATCGAGCGCCTGGACGGGTTCGACGCGCTGGTGCTGTCGCCGGGCATTCCGCACATCCTGCCGAAGCCGCATCCGGTGGCGGCGATGGCGATCGCGTCCGGCGTGCCTGTCCTGTCCGATGCCGAGCTGCTGTTCCGCGCCGTGCGCGCCGCCGGCAGCCGGGCGCGTTTCGCCGGCATCACCGGCACCAACGGCAAGTCCACCACCACGGCGCTGCTGGCGCATATGCTGGAACAGGCCGGCGTGCCGGTCGCGGCAGGCGGCAATCTCGGCCCGGCCTCCCTGTCTCTGCCGCTGCTGCCGGATGACGGCGTTTATGTGCTGGAAATGTCCAGCTACATGCTGGAACGGCTCGACACGCTGCGCTTCGACGCCGCCTGCCTGCTGAACCTGTCGCCGGACCATCTCGACCGTCACGGCGACATGCGCGGCTACGAGCGCGCCAAGCTGGAGATCTTCGCCCGTCAGACGCCGGACGATCTGGCGGTGATCGGATTGGACGATCCCGACAGCCGGCGCCTGGCCGAAGCGGGTACGGCGGCGCATCTGGTCACGGTGTCGGGCGAGGAACCCGGATCGCTGTCCGGCGCCCTGTCGCGGGCGATCGCCCTGCCCGGCGCGCACAACGCCCAGAACGCGCTCGCCGCGGCGGCGATGGCCGCGCATCTGGGTCTGATCCAGGCGCAGATCGAAGCCGGCATCGAGAGCTTCGCCGGTCTGCCGCACCGCCAGCGCATCGTCGGTTCGGTCGGCGGCGTTCGCTTCGTCGACGACAGCAAGGCGACCAACGCCGATGCCGCGTCGCGCGCGCTCGGCTGCTACGAGCGGCTGGTCTGGATCGCGGGCGGGATCGCCAAGTCGGGCGGAATCGACGATCTGGTTCCGTTCTTCCCGCGCATGGCGGAAGCTCTCCTGATCGGCCGCGATGCGCCGCTGCTGGCCGCGACGCTCTCGGCGCATGCGGTGCCGCATCGCATCGTCGACACGCTGGAGCGCGCGGTGCCGGAGGCCTTCGCGACGGCCACACGGGAGCACGTTCCCGTGGTGCTGCTGTCGCCGGCCTGCGCTTCGTTCGACCAGTTCGCCTCGTTCGAGGCGCGCGGACAGGTTTTCGCCGCCCTTGTCGGCCAGTTGTCCACTCGATCCGGGGAGGCCGCCTGATGGCCCAATTCTCCCGCGCGGATAATTCCACCCTCGGCCGCTGGTGGTGGACGGTGGATCGCTGGACGCTCGGCTGCGTCGGGCTGCTGATCGGCTTCGGCTACGTGCTGATGCTGGCCGCATCCCCCTCGGTCGCCGCGCGCATCGGTGCCACGCGCGACATGTTTATCTTCAAGCAGGTGGTGTTCCTGTCCATCGCCGGGGTGATCGTGCTGGCGACCTCGATGCTCACGCCGAAAGGCGTGCGCCGATTGGCGCTGCTGGGCGGCATCGTGGCGCTCGGGCTCACGGCGATGACCCTGGTGCACGGCATGGAGATCAAGGGCGCGCGCCGCTGGATCGCCTTGCCGATGATGTCGGTGCAGCCTTCGGAATTCCTGAAACCCTGCTTCGCGGTGGTGACCGGCTGGCTGCTGGCGGAAGGCAAGAAGTCGCGCGCCTTTCCGGGCATGCTGCTGAGTGCCGGCATCTTCGCGGTGATCCTGCTGCTGCTGAAATCGCAGCCCGATATCGGCATGTTGTCGGTGATCACCTGCGTGTTCATGGCGCAGCTCTTCATCGGCGGCCTGAACCTGTTCTTCGTCGGATGCGGCGTCGCCGGCATGATGGCCGCCTTCGCCGGCGCCTATATCGCGTTTGCCCATGTGCGGTCGCGCGTCACGCGCTTCCTGCATCCCGAACAGGGCGACCACTACCAGATCGACACGGCGTTGCAGGCCTTCGGCAATGGCGGGCTGCTGGGGCGCGGTCCCGGCGAAGGCCGGGTGAAGGATCTGCTGCCGGACGCGCACGCCGATTTCGTGTTCGCCGTCGCGGGCGAAGAGTTCGGTTTGCTGGTCTGCCTGTTCATCATCGGCGTGTTCTGCTTCATCGTCGTGCGCACGCTGTTGAAGCTGCTGGCCGAGGACGATCCCTTCGTAGTGCTGGCGACCGCCGGTCTCGTCTGCGGTTTCGGTTTGCAGGCCTTCGTCAACATGGCCTCCTCACTCCATCTGATCCCGACCAAGGGCATGACGCTGCCGTTCATCTCCTATGGCGGCTCGTCTGCGATGTCGGTGGCGCTGACCATCGGCATGGTACTGGCGCTCACGCGACGGCGAACGCAGATGAGCCGCTTCGGCGACATGCCGGCGCGCCGCTCGCGCGTGTCCGGCCGGGGTGCGGCATGAACGCCCCGATCGTCATCGCCGCAGGCGGCACCGGCGGACATTTCTTTCCGGCCGAGGCGCTGGCGACCGAACTCGCCGCGCGCGGGCACACGCTGGTGCTGATGACCGACACGCGCGCCGGCCGCCGCGAGCACGGCGTGTTCGCGGACTGCGCGCAGCACGTGCTGCCGGGCAGCGGAGTCGCCGGCGGCGGCGTGGTGCGCAAGCTGCGCGGCCTCGTCTCGCTCGGACGCGGCGCGTTGCGCGCGCGGTCGATCCTGCGCGGCATCCGGCCCGCCGCCGTGGTCGGGTTCGGCGGCTACCCGTCCGTGCCGCCACTGCTGGGCGCGCGACTGCTCGGCCGCAAGCGTCCGCAGATCGTGCTGCACGAAGGCAATGCGGTGCTGGGACAGGCCAATGCGCTGCTGGCGCGTTTCGCCGATGCGATCGCCACCTCTTTCGCCCATGTCGCCAAGGTGCCGCCCGGCACCGAGACCATGCTGACCGGCATGCCGGTGCGCACCGAGATCGCCGCCGCCGCACGCGCGCCGTTCCCGGATGCGAGCGAAGAAATCCGTTTGCTGGTCTGGGGCGGATCGCTCGGCGCGCGCGTGTTCGCCGATGTGGTGCCGCAGACCCTGGCCGCCCTGCCGGACGCGTTGCGGGCGCGTCTGCGCGTCACGCAGCAGGCGCGCAAGGAGGATCTGGAGCGCGTGCGCGCCGCCTATGCGCAGGCCGGCATCGAGGCCGAAGTGGCGCCGTTCTTCGATCGCGTCGCGCAGCGTCTTTCGGCGGCACATCTGGTGATCGGCCGGGCGGGCGGTTCGTCGGTGGCCGAACTGGCGATGGTGGGACGCGCGTCCATCATGGTGCCGCTGCCGATCGCGGCCTCGGACGAGCAATCGGCCAATGCCGATGCGCTGGTGCAGGCGGGCGGCGGCTGGATGCTGCGCCAGTCCGGCTTTACGCCCGAAGCCCTGGGCGAATTGCTGCGCGAATTGCTGGCCCAGCCCGCCGCGCTGGAGACGGCCGCACGCGCGGCGGCGGGACTCGGACGGCCGGATGCGGCTTCCGCCCTGGCCGATCTGGTGGAGCGCCGCATCGCGCACGCCTGCGGAACGACCGGCGCCGACGGCTTGCGCTCGGAACCGGACCGTTCCATCCCACCGCGAGGTCAACCCCAAGCGTCCGGGACGATGCGCGTATGAGAGCCCTTCCCCTTTCCATCGGCACCATCCATTTCGTGGGGATCGGCGGCATCGGCATGTCCGGCATCGCCCAGGTGCTGCACAATCTGGGCTACGTCGTGCAGGGCAGCGACATCAGCGAGAGCGCCAACGTGCAGCGCCTGCGCGCCACCGGGATCAAGGTTTCGGTCGGCCATCACGAGGACAATCTCGGCGATGCCCGCGTGGTGGTGACCTCCACCGCCGTGAAGCGCGACAATCCGGAAGTGGTGGCCGCCCGCGCCAAGCTGATCCCGGTGGTGCGCCGCGCCGAGATGCTGGCCGAGCTGATGCGTCTGCGCTGGTCGGTGGCGATCGGCGGCACGCACGGCAAGACCACCACCACCTCGCTGGTCGCCGCGATGCTGGATGCGGCCAAGCTCGATCCGACCGTGATCAACGGCGGCATCATCGAAGCGTACGGCTCCAACACGCGCATGGGCGAAGGCGACTGGATGGTGGTGGAGGCGGATGAGAGCGACGGCTCCTTCCTGCGCCTGCCGGCCGTGATCGCCGTGGTCACCAACATGGACCCGGAGCATCTCGACCATTGGGGCACGCCCGAGGCGATGATGCAGGCCTACGACCAGTTCGTCAGCAACATCCCGTTCTACGGCTTCGCGGTTCTGTGCGTGGATCATCCCAACGTGCAGCAGATGATTCCGCGCTTGTCCGATCATCGAGTCATCACCTACGGATTCTCGCCGCAGGCCGATGTGCGCGCCGAGCGTCTCGTCGCCGACAAGCGCGGCGCCACGTTCGAGGTGATGGTGACGGATCGCGCGCGCAGTCGCACGCGCAAGCTCGGCCCGTTCCGTCTGCCGATGCTAGGCCAGCATAACGTCCAGAACGCGCTCGCGGCGATCGCGGTTGCAGTGGAAATGGAGATCGACGAGGGCACGATCCGCTCCGCGCTCGCCGATTTCCGCGGCGTGAAGCGCCGCTTCACCCGCACCGGCGAGGCGGGCGGCATCACCGTGGTCGACGATTACGGCCATCATCCGGTCGAGATCGCGGCCGTGCTGAAGGCGGCGCGTCAGGCCGGCGCGCGCGACGTGGTGGCGATCGTGCAGCCGCATCGCTATTCGCGTCTGCAGACGCTGTTCTCCGAGTTCTGCACCTGCATGAACGACGCCGGCACCGTCATCATCGCCGACGTCTACGCCGCGGGCGAAGCGCCGATCGAGGGCATGGACCGCGACGCGCTGGTGGACGGCCTGCGCGCGTCCGGGCATCGCTCGGTGGTGCCGCTGCCGGGGCCGGAGCATCTCGCCGAGATGGTGCACGCCATCGCCCGTCCAGGCGATTTCGTGATCTGCCTCGGCGCCGGCAACATCACCACTTGGGCGCAGGCGCTGCCGGAACAGCTCGCGGCGCTACAGAAGAATCGCGGCGGACACGCGGCATGAACGCGTCTCCCCGCCCCGTGACAGAAGGTCTCGCCACCAGCCTGGGCGCCATGCCCGCGGTGCGCGGCCGTCTGGACCAGAACGCGCCGCTCGGCGCGCAAAGCTGGTTCGGCGTCGGCGGGGCGGCGGAGCTGTTGCTGCGTCCGGCCGATGCGGAGGATCTGTCCGCGTTCCTGGGCGTGCTGCCGCCGGAACTGCCGGTGCTGTGCATCGGCAAGGCCTCCAACCTGATCATCCGCGACGGCGGCATTCAGGGCGTGGTGATCAAGCTCGCGCGCGGCTTTTCCGACGTCGCGGTGGATGGCGACGGCATCGTCTGCGGCGCGGCCTGCCTCGACATGACGGTGGCGGAACATGCCGCCGCCGCCGGTCTGCGCGGGCTCGAATTCCTGGCCGGTATCCCGGGCTCGATCGGCGGGGCGGTGGCGATGAATGCCGGCGCCTACGGGGCCGAGATCACCGACGTGCTCGACTGGGCCGAGATCGTGAACCGCAACGGTCAGTTCCTGCGCCTGCCGGTGGAAGCGCTCGGCTTCGGCTATCGCCGCTCCTCGCTGCCGAAAAGCGCGGTGGTGGTGCGGGCGCGTCTGCGCGGCATTCCGGGCGACCCGGCGGCGGCACGGGCGCGGATCGCCGAGATCAAGGCCGCGCGCGAGGCGTCGCAGCCGGTGCGCGCCCGCACCGGCGGCTCGACCTTCCGAAACCCGACCGCCAAGGAAAGTGCCTCCAAGGCCTGGCAGCTGATCGACGAGGCCGGCTGCCGTGGCCTGCGCCTCGGCGGCGCGCAGGTGAGCGAAAAACACTGCAACTTCCTGCTCAATACCGGCGACGCCACCGCCGCCGATATCGAGGGTCTGGGCGAGCAGGTGCGCCGTCGCGTGCGGGAACAGTCCGGTGTCGACCTGCACTGGGAAATCAAGCGGCTGGGCCTGCCCGGCGTGCCGGGGAGCGACGCGGCATGAAGACGAAACCCAGCGTCGCCGTTCTGATGGGCGGATTGTCCTCCGAGCGCGCCGTCAGCCTCTCCTCCGGCCAGGGCGTGCTGAGCGCGCTGCTGGAAGCGGGCTATCCGGCACGCGGCATTGATCCGGGCGCCGATCTGGGCGCGCTGGTCGGCGATCTGTCCGCCGATCGCCCGGACGTGGTGTTCAACGCCCTGCACGGACGCTTCGGCGAAGACGGGGTGATCCAGGGCGTGCTGGACTGGATGAACATTCCCTACACCCATTCCGGCGTGCGCGCCTCCGCCGTGGCGATGGACAAGGACGCCGCGCGCGCCGCCTTCGCCGCGGCCGGCCTGCCGATCGCGCGCGGCCGCGTGGTGGAGATTACGCATTTCGCCGAAGCCGATCCGCTGCCCTGCCCCTACGTCATCAAGCCGCTGAACGAGGGCTCCTCGGTCGGCGTCGACATCGTTCGTGCCGGCAGCAACCGGCGCGCGGAGATCGTCTCGGCCTGGTCCTACGGCCCCACCGCTTTGGTCGAGGAGTTCATCCCCGGGCGCGAGATCACCGTGGGCGTTCTGGGCGGCGAGGACGGCGATATCGGTCCGCTCACCGTCACCGACATCACGCCGAACCCCGAAGTGGCGCACGGCTTCTACGATTACGACGCCAAATACGCCTCGGGCGGCTCCAAGCACGTGCTTCCGGCGACGATCCACCCCGAGGCCTTCGCGGAGGCGATGCGTCTGGCCCTGCTGGCGCATCGCGCACTCGGCTGCCGCGGCGCGACCCGGTCGGATTTCCGCTACGACGACACGGTGCACGGCGACAAGCAACCGGGCCGTCTGGTGCTGCTGGAAGTGAACACACAGCCGGGCCTGACGCCGACCTCGCTTCTGCCCGAGCAGGCGGCCTTTCGCGGCATCCCGTTCGCCGAATTGTGCGGCTGGATGGTGGAGAACGCCCGATGCCGCGTGTGAACCCCCGCACACGGCCCACCGGCGGGCTGATGGACCGCCCGTCGCCGGCGGTCATCTTCCTGCGTCGCCAGAAACGCCTGCTGCGGCCGGCGCTGGGCGGCTGCGTGCTGCTGGGGCTGGTGGGCGGCGGCGTCTGGTTCGCGCATCTGATGAACGACGAGGCCCGGTTCGCGCCGCTCCGCGCCGAACTCGGCGCCAAGGCGGCGCTGCACGTCGCCAAGATCGAGATCTACGGTCGCGACATGACGCCGGAATCGTCCGTGCTGCAGGCCCTGGGCGTGTCGGTCGGCGACGACATTCTCGGGTTCTCGGTGGAGGAAGCCCGCAAGCGCCTCGACGCACTCACCTTCGTGGAACATTCCACCGTGGAGCGCCGCCTGCCCGGCACCATCGTGGTGCATCTGCAGGAGCGCCGCCCCTATGCCGTCTGGCAGAACCAGGGCCGCTTCGTCCTGATCGACCGCAACGGCCAGGTGGTCGCCGACCAGGGCATGAACGGCAAGGACGCGGAAGCCTTCGCCCAGTTGCCGCTGGTGGTGGGCGCCGGTGCGCCGCAGGCGGCGGAAGGGCTGATCGAGGCGCTGGCGGCACAGCCCGACGTGCGCACCCATGTCGTGGCCGCGGTGCGCGTCGGCATGCGACGCTGGAACCTCACTTTGCGCAATGGCTGCGACGTTCTGTTGCCCGAGGGCGCCGAGACGCAGGCCCTGGCCCGTCTGGCCCAACTCCAGCACGACCACCAGCTTCTGGTCCGCCCACTGGAAGCGATCGACATGCGCCTGCCGGACCGCCTGGTGATCCGTCCGCGCCCGGCTCCGGCGCCGGACCCCGATGCCGCCGATGGAACCGCGACCGACGCGCAGGCCGCGGATACGGGCGCCGACCATCCAGCGACCGCACGCCCCGCGTCGACCGTCACACGGAAGGCGAGGCCGGCGCCGAACCCCCATTCGGCGGTTGGTTCGGGCCCGCAGCACGGCGATAATGGCGACACCGGTGCCGATTCGCTCCCCGACGGAGGCGCCGATCAGGCCCCTGATTCGGGCAGGAGGCCCGCGTGAGCGACCTGACGCTGATCCCGCCGAGCGACCCGCCGCCCCGCGCCAAGCGCTCCCGCGCCCGCCGTCCGGCCGCCGAATCCAAGCTGCCCCCGGTGATCACCGCCCCGGCGCCCGAACAATCGCGCATGCTGGCGCTGCCGCCGGCCGAGTCCGGCCAGCCGCGCAAGCGCCCCTACCGCCCCGGCACGTTCGGCGTGCTGGATATCGGCACCACCAAGATCACCTGCCTGATCGGACGCGGCGAGCCGGACGGCACGTTGCGCGTCACTGGCTGCGGCTGGCAGCGCTCGCGCGGCGTCCGTCTGGGCGGAATCACCGATCTGGCCGAGGCTGAGCGCGCCATACGCGCCGCGGTCGGTCAGGCCGAGAGCCAGGCCGACCACCATCTGCGCTCCGTCACGGTGAACCTCTCCTGCGGCCAGCCGGAAAGCCGGCTGTTCAACGTGCGCTGGCCGGTGGGCGGCCGCATGGTCGGCGATGCCGATATCCGCCGCGTGGTGAACGAGGGCCGCAACCGCGCCGTGACCGACGGGCGCGACGTGATCCATGCCCTGCCGCTGGCCTTCTCGGTGGACGAGACCACCGGGGTGGAAGATCCGCGCGGCCATCATTGCGACCAGCTCGCCGCCCGCCTCCACGTGGTCGATGCGGCCTCCATGGCGCTGCGCAACCTCACCGCCGTTCTGGCCCGCTGCGATCTCGACATCGCCGAGCTGGTGGCGGCCCCGCTCGCCTCCGGTCTGTCGGTCCTGGTGGAGGACGAGCGCGAACTCGGCGCCACCGTGGTGGACATGGGCGGCGGCACCACCTCGCTCGCCGTGTTCGCCGACGGGCAGATCCTGCACACGGCGCAGCTCCCCGTGGGCGGCCTGCACGTCACCAAGGACATCGCCGGCATGATCTCCACCCCGCTCGGCTCGGCCGAACGGTTGAAGGTGATCTACGGCAACGCCGAAAGCTCGTCCGACGACGAGCGCGAGCTGGTGAACGTGCAGCAGATCGGCGAGGACGAGCACCAGTTCACGCGCGTGCCGCGCGCCCGCATCGTGAGCGTGATCCGTCCCCGCATCGAGGAAACCTTCGAGCTGGTGCGCGACCGTCTCGACAGCGCCGGTCTCGGCAAGCATAGCGGCGGCCCCGGCGGCGGACGTGTGATCCTGACCGGCGGCGCCTCCCAGCTCGACGGGATCGGCCCGATGGCCGCCCGGATCCTGGACCGTCAGGTACGGCTCGGCCGCCCGATCGGCGTGCGCGGCCTGCCGGACAACGCCACCGGCCCCGGCTTCGCAACCGCAGTCGGCCTGCTGGCCTGGGCGGCAGGTGCCGGACGCACCCTCGCCGATATCGACCTGTCCGAACCGAGACCGCCCGGCTTCATGCGCCGTCTGGTCGAATTCCTCAGGGAGCGCGTCTGAGATGAGACGATGGCGCCCCCCTCTCCCCTGTCCGGACGACAGAACGTCGCCCCCGCCCCGATACCGCCCCGCCCAAGACCATAAGTTTTTGCCCCTCACGGGAGACCGTCCATGACCCTGAACCTGACCATCCCGACCCAGACCTATTCCGACTTCACGCCGCGCATCACCGTGATCGGCGTCGGCGGCGGCGGCACCAATGCGGTCGACAACATGATCCAGCTCCAGCTGGCAGGCGTGGAGTTCGTGGTCGCCAACACCGACGCGCAGCAGCTCACCCATAGCCGTGCCGACCGGCGCATCCAGCTCGGCCCGCATCTGACGCAAGGCCTGGGCGCCGGCGCCAAGCCGGAAATCGGCCGGGCGGCGGCGGAAGAAGCGGCGGACGAGCTGGCGCGTCACATGGACGGCGCGCACATGGTGTTCATCACCGCCGGCATGGGCGGTGGCACCGGCACGGGTGCAGCCCCGGTGATCGCCCGCATGGCGCGCGAGCGCGGCATCCTGACGGTGGGCGTGGTCACCAAGCCGTTCACCTTCGAAGGCGTGCGACGCGCCAAGGCCGCCGATGCCGGCATCGCCGAACTGCAGCAGTTCGTGGACACGCTGATCGTGATCCCGAACCAGAACCTGTTCCGTCTGGCCAATGAGCGCACCGGCTGGAAGGAAGCGTTCAAGATGGCCGACCACGTGCTCTACATGGGCGTGCGCGGCGTGACCGACCTGATGGTCGCCCCCGGCCTCGTCAATCTCGACTTCGCCGACATCCGCACCGTGATGGCGGAGATGGGCAAGGCGATGATGGGCACCGGTGAGGCGGACGGCGACAACCGCGCCATCCGCGCGGCGGAAGCGGCGATCTCCAACCCGCTGCTGGAAGACACCTCCATGGCCGGCGCGCGCGGCCTGCTGATCAACATCACCGGCGGCGAGGACATGACGCTGTTCGAGGTGGATCAGGCCGCCAACCGCATCCGCGAGGAAGTGGCCGAGGACGCCAACATCATCTTCGGTTCGGCAATCGACGAGAACCTCGCCGGACGCGTCCGCGTGTCCGTGGTCGCCACCGGCATCGACACCCCGATCCAGCATGCCGACCGTCCGCGCCTCGTCGCCGTGGGCGGCGCCGCGGCCGAGCCCGCCCCGGCCGCGGCGCCGACCCATACCGGCCCGATCGGCGCACCGGTGCTGGCGTCACAGCCCGCTCATGCCGAGCCGGCCGCCCCGCCGGCTCCGGCGCATACCGCCGCGCCGCATGCCGCTGCTCCGGCCCACGCCACGCCGACCTCGATCGGCGCGCTGCGGCCGGCCATGCCGCATTATCAGGCCGAAGCCGGCGCCAGCGCTCCTCCGGCGCACGCCCTGCCGCATCAGCTGCCGAATGCCCGTCCGGCGGTGCAGCGCGGCGGTCTGTTCTCCGAGCCGCCGCGTCAGGCCGAGCCGGCCCCGGTGGCCGCGCCGCGCTCCTTGTTCGGCATCGTCACCGGCGCCCTGCGCGGCCGTCCGGCAGCGGCACCGCAGGCCCCCGCTCCGCAGGCCTCGGTGACGCGCGCCGAGCCGACCATCCACGAGCAGGAACCGTCCGCCACCGTGCGTCCGGCCGCCACGGACGAAGTCGGCCTCGACATTCCGGCCTTCCTGCGCCGCCAGAGCAACTGAGCGCGGTGTGATCGCTCAATAATCGCTCTGGCCGCTTTGGGCCCCGAAACGGCGCCGCCGGTGGTTCTCCACCGGCGGCGTTTTCGTTTCGAATACGGCGTCGCCACGGGCACGAATCCGACCAGGGACGTTGCACGTCACGGCACGCTCGCGGTCCGGTGACCCGCCCGCTTCCCCGGCCGCCGGCGCTGGCGCGAATCACCGCCCCCCCTGTCCCGACTGCGAACCGCTCCGGCCGCGAAGCGAAATCTATCCCGGTCTTTTCCAATGATTTCAAGTCTTTATACCGAAACAACCGGCAATAATCATTGACTGGCGGTTAACCACCGGCCCGTCTATCCCTCAGTCTTGCCACGATCCGCAGCACCAATGCGGGCGAACGGAGGACACGGAATGGACGGTATGCAGGTGGGAACGATCGGCGATCTGCACGTCCCCGCACACTCCGTGCGCGAGACCGCCCTCTCGTTCCGGTCCACCGATGCCGGCACCCAGCAGACAATCCGCAACCCGATCTCCTGCGCCGGAATCGGCCTGCATGGCGGGCTGCCCGTCACCCTCACCTTCCGCCCGGCAGCTGTCGGCACCGGAATCGTGTTTCGCCGCACCGATCTCGGCACCGAGGTCCAGGCCCGGTTCGACGGTGTGATCGACACCCGCCTCTGCACCGTTCTGGCGCCCGAGGGTCGGCCGGATGCGCGCGTCGCCACCGTCGAGCACGTAATGGCCGCGCTGATCGCCGCGGGCATCGACAACGTCCGGGTGGATGTCGACGGACCGGAAATGCCGGTCCTGGACGGCTCCAGCGAGCCCTTCCTGTTTCTGCTGGATTGCGCCGGACGCGTCGCGCAGGACACGCCGCGCACGGTGATCGAGGTGCTGAAGACCGTGCGCGTCGAGGACAAGGACGCCTTTGCCGAACTGCGCCCCAGCCGCGCGCCGGGGTTGAGCCTGGCCCTTTCCATCGCCTTCGACGCCGCCGCGATCGGCCGTCAGGCCTACACCATGCGCCTGTCCGAACAGGGCTTCCGCAGCGAGCTGGCAGATTGCCGCACCTTCACGCTCCGCTCTGAGATCGAGGCGATGCGTGCGGCCGGGCTCGCCCGTGGCGGCTCGCTCGACAATGCCGTGGTGGTGGATGGCGCCCAGGTGATGAACCCGGCCGGGCTGCGCCGCCCGAACGAGTTCGTGCGACACAAGATGCTGGATGCGGTGGGCGATCTGGCCCTGGCCGGTCACCCGCTCCAGGGCGCGTTCATCGGCCACCGCTCCGGGCACGGCCTGAACAACCGTCTGCTGCGCGCGCTGATGGCCGATCGCGACGCATGGCGCCTCGCGGGCTGGAACGGCCGCGCCCGCGCCGCCTGACCGCCTCGGCGTGACTCCGGCAAATCGTGCCGGATCGCAACGGCTTCCCGCCAGACCGTCGCGTGATATAAGGCGATCCCTTTCCATCAACGCCGGCAGGTCGATGTCGCTTACTTCTTGGCACCTTTCGCGCCTTGCCCCGGCTTCCCTTCTGCTCGGCCTGATGGCGGTCCCGCTCGCGGGCTGCGAGACGCTCGACAGCATCAACCCGTTTTCCGCTTCCAAGGCGCCCGTCGGAGAGCCCGCCGGCCCGCCGACACCTGAAGGTCTCTACAACAACGGCATCGATGCGCTGCACACCAAGCGCTACAAGCTCGCCGTTTCCCAGTTCGAGACCATCCAGCAGAACTTCCCGTATTCGGGCTACACCGCCAACGCTCAGCTGATGGAAGGCTATGCCTACTATCTGCAGCAGAGCTATCCGGACGCGGTGCAGCAGATCGACCGCTTCCTGCAGCTGCATCCGACCAGCGACGACGCAGCCTATGCGTATTACCTGCGCGCCCTCTGCTATTACGAGCAGATCGCCGACATCCAGCGCGACCAGCAGGGCACGGTTCAGGCGATGAACGCGCTCCAGGACGTGGTGACGCGTTTCCCCGACACCGCCTATGCCCGCGATGCCCGCCTCAAGATCGATCTCTGCCGCGACCATCTCGCCGGCAAGGAAATGCTGGTGGGCCGCTACTACGAGCGGCAGCACGATTATGCGGCGGCCATCAACCGCTACCAGCGCGTGGTGCAGGATTTCCAGACCACCAACCATGCCGCGGAAGCGCTCGCCCGTCTGGTCGAGGTCGATCTCAAACTCGGCCTGACCGATCAGGCACGGCGCAACGCTTCCGTGCTCGGCTACAACTACCCCGGCAGCCCCTGGTATCAGGACGCCTACAGCAATCTGCGCCGCTCGAACGCGTTGCAGCCGAGCGACGTCCCGCCCGGTCAGCCGATCTCCGGAACGGCCGCGCCGGTCGCGGACGGATCCGCCCCGCCGGCCGCCGACGCGACTCCCGCCGCCGCCCCGGTCCCGGTGAAGCAGAAGCGCGGATTCTTCGGCCGCATGGTCCACTCGGTGTTCTGATCCGGGCCGCGCGCCCTATCTGTCCGCCATGCTGACCCAACTCTCGATCCGCGACATGGTGCTGATCGAGCGGCTCGACCTGCCGTTCCATCCCGGCCTCACCGTGCTCACGGGCGAGACCGGCGCCGGCAAGTCGATCCTGCTCGACAGCCTTGGTCTGGCCCTGGGCGAACGCGCCGTTTCCGGCGTGGTCCGCGCCGGCGCCGAACAGGCCGGCGTCACCGCCTGCTTCGATCTCTCCGCCGATCACCCGCTGCACGATCTGCTGCGTGAGCACGGCATCGGCCATGAGGACGGCGAGTCGGTAGTGCTCCGGCGCGTGGTCACGCGCGACGGACGGTCGCGCGCCACGGTGAACGACCAGCCGGCCAGCGTCGGCCTGCTGAAGCGCGTCGGCGCGCTTCTGGTGGAGATCCAGGGACAGCACGAGCAGATGGGCCTGGCCGATCCGGCGATCCATCTCGATCTGCTGGACGCGTTCGGCGTGCCCCCCGCCCTGCGCAAGCGCGTCCGAGCCAAACACGCCGATTGGGTCGCGGCCCGAAAGGCGCTGGACGACGCCCGCTCCAAGGTCGAGGAAGCCGCCCGCGAAGAGGAATGGCTGCGGCAATCGGTGCAGGATCTGGGCGAACTCGCCCCGCAGCCGGACGAGGAAAACCAGCTCGCCGCCACGCGCCAGGGGCTGCAACAGGGCGAACGACGCGCGGAGGCCATCGCCGCCGCCCTGGCCGAGCTGACCCCGCGCGACCGTCGCAATTCCGGCCCCGGCGCCGCCCTCCGCGCCGCCACGCGCGCCTTGCAACGCCTGCTGCCCGCCCCCGGCGCGGAGGCGGACGATCAGCCCGCCAGCGACAGCGCCGCCGCCCGCGCCCAGGCGGCGCTGGACGCGCTGGATCAGGCCGAAGCCGCCCTCGGCGAGGCGGAAGCGCTCCTGTCGCGTCTCGCCTCCGACCAGGACGGCGACCCCAAGCTGCTGGAGCAGACCGAGGAACGGCTGTTCGCCCTGCGCGCTGCCGCCCGCAAGCATGGCGTCGCGGTATTGGAGCTGCCGGCGCTGCTGGCCGAGCTGCGCGGCCGGCTCGAGGCGCTGGACAGCGGGCAGGCGCGCATCGGCGCGCTGGAACAGGCGGTGGCGGAAGCACGCGCCGCCTTCGTCGCCGAGTGCAGCACCCTCACCGCCACACGCACCACCGCCGCGAAGAAGCTCGAAGCCGCGGTGATGGCCGAACTCAAGCCGCTGCGCCTGGAACGGGCCCGCTTCATCGTGCAGATCGAACCCCTGCCGCCCGAAAGCTGGACCGCGCGCGGCACAGAACAGGCGCAGTTCCTGATCGCCGCCAATCCGGGCCAGCCGCCCGGCCCGTTGGCCAAGGTCGCTTCCGGCGGTGAGTTGTCGCGTTTGATGCTGGCACTGAAGGTTGTGCTGGCCGGCCGTTCCGCGATCCCGACCCTGGTGTTCGACGAGGTCGATTCCGGCGTCGGCGGCGCCACGGCGGCCTCGATCGGCGAGCGTCTCGCCCGGGTGTCGGATGCGGTGCAGGTTCTGGTGGTCACGCATAGCCCGCAGGTGGCGGCCCGCGGCAACCATCATCTGCGCATCGCCAAGCAGGTGCGCGCCGGCCGCACCGAAACACGCGCCGAGCCGTTGAACGGCACCGAACGACGCGAGGAGATCGCCCGCATGCTGGCCGGCGAACAGATCACAGAGGCCGCACGCGCCGCCGCCGACAGCCTGCTGGCCACCGGCGCGGAGCGTCTGCTGTGAGCAAACCCGAAACCGTTGCCCCGGAGGCGCTGGACGAGACCGGAGCCGCCGCCGAACTCGCCCGTCTCGCCACTCTGCTCGCCCGTCTCGACGAGGCCTACCACACGGAGGACGCGCCGGAAGCGACCGACGCCGAATACGACGCGCTCCGCCGTCGCAACGCGGCGATCGAAGAACGCTTCCCGCACCTGAAACGCGCGGATTCGCCCAGCGAAACGGTGGGCGCTGCGCCCGATGGCGGCTTCGGCAAGCACAGGCACCTCGTGCCGATGCTGTCGCTCGACAACGTGTTCGACCGCACCGAATTCGAAGGTTTCATCGCCCGCGCCAGGCGTTTTCTCGGCCTGAAGGACGAGCCGCTGCCGGTCGTGGCCGAGCCCAAGATCGACGGGCTGTCGATCAGCCTGACCTACGAGAACGGCCAGTTCGTGCGCGGCACAACGCGCGGCGACGGCATCGTCGGCGAGGACGTCTCGGCCAACCTGCGCACGCTGCGCGGCCTGCCGATGCAGCTCAAGGGCGATGCCCCGGCGCTGATCGAGATCCGTGGCGAAGTCTACCTCACCAAGGACGATTTCCTCCGGCTCAACAAGGCGCAGGAAGAGAACGGCCACAGGCTGTTCGCCAACCCGCGCAACGCCGCCGCCGGTTCGCTGCGCCAGCTCGATCCGGCGATCACAGCGTCGCGTCCCCTGTCCCTGTTCGCCTATGCGCAGGGCCGCTCGAGCGCCCCGGTCGCAACCACACATAAGGGCTATCTGGAACAGCTCGAACGCTGGGGCTTCACCGTGAACCCACTCGGCCGCGTCCTGGCCGACGAGGCGTCGGCGGAAGCGTTCCAGAACGATCTGACGATCAAGCGCGCCGACCTCGCCTACGACATCGACGGCGTGGTCTACAAGATCGACGACCTGGCCCTGCAGGACCGGCTCGGCTTCGCCGGTCGCGCGCCGCGCTGGGCGGTGGCCTGGAAATTCCCGGCCGAGCAGGCGGTCACGCGTCTGGAGCGCATCGACATCCAGGTCGGGCGCACCGGCGCCCTCACGCCGGTCGCACGTCTGGAGCCGGTGAACGTGGGCGGCGTGCTGGTCACCAACGCCACCCTGCACAACGCCGACGAGATCGCCCGCAAGGATGTCCGCCCGGGCGACCGTGTCACACTGCAACGCGCCGGCGACGTGATTCCGCAGATCCTCGGCCGGGTGGACGAACCCGGCGTCGAGCGCGGCCCGGCCTACGTGTTTCCCGACCACTGCCCGGTCTGCGGCTCCAAGGCGGTGCGCCCCGACGGCGAGGTGGTGGTGCGCTGCACCGGCGGGCTCGTTTGTCCGGCGCAGACGGTGGAGCGGCTGATCCATTTCGTGTCGCGCAACGCCTTCGATATCGACGGGCTCGGCGAGAAATCGATCCGCGAGTTCCACGAGGCCGGGCTGATCGCCACGCCCGCCGACATCTTCCGCCTCGAGCCGGAGCAGCTCGAAGGCCGCGAAGGCTGGAAGACCACCTCCATCACCAAGCTGATGCGGGCGATCGACGCGCGGCGCGACATTCCCCTCGCCCGCTTCCTGTTCGGCCTCGGCATACGCCGCATCGGCGAGACCAATGCCCGCCTGCTCGCCCGGCATTACGGCACATACGACAACTGGCGCGCGCAGATGCAGGCCGCCACCACCATCGGCTCCGACGAGCGTCTGGCCCTGGGCAGCATTCTCGGCGTCGGCACCGCGATCGCCGACGAACTCGCCACCTTCTTCAGCGAGAAACACAATCGCGACGCGGTGGACGATCTGCGCTCGGTGTTGCGCGAGATCCAGCCGGAGGAAGCGACCGAAGACGGCTCTTTGTCCGGCAAGACCATGGTGTTCACCGGCTCGCTCCTGACCATGACCCGGCCGGAAGCCAAGGCGATCGCCGAACGCATGGGCGCCAAGGTGACCGACAGCGTGTCCAAGAAGACCGATCTGGTGATCCTGGGTGCGGATGCCGGTTCAAAAGCGAAGAAGGCCGCCGAGCTCGGCATCGACACGCTGGACGAAGCCGGCTGGCGCGAACTCGCCGGCTTGCCGCCTGCCCCGACCACCGCGGAACCCGATACGTCGCAAGGCTGAGAGCGAGGAGAGTTTTCTTTTTCTGAAGAAAAAGAAGCAAAAGGACTCTTGTCCGTTTGGCTTATCGCTACCGACAAAGCACAACACCAATAAAACAAAAGTTCTTTGGTTCTTTCTTCCAAGAAAGAACATCTCTTCCCTTATCGCTCTCGCCTGCCCGCCCTGGACGCACTCAGACGATGAAATCCTCTCCACATCGTCCAACACATGCTTTGAAACGCAACGCCTCCAAACCGCTTTCCGTTGATCGGGCAGGAGAGCGATCATGCAGGACGAGACCGACCTCAAACGCGAAGAACGCTTGCAGCGCCTGCTGACTCGGCTGCCGCAACGCATACGCGACGCCGTGACGTGGCTGCGCAGACCCGAAGCGAAATGGGTCCGCATCCCCGCCGGTATTCTTTTGATCTGCGGCAGCGTTCTTGCCATCCTGCCCGTGTTCGGGCTTTGGATGCTGCCGCTGGGGGTGGTTCTGCTGTCGGACGACGTTCCGTCGCTGCGCCGCCTCACCGGACGCTGCCTGGCCTGGGTCGAACGCAAGCATCCGAACTGGATGGGAGCCCCCGCGCCGGACACCATGTCGGCACGCTGATCCGCCTCGGGGCGACCCTGCCCCTCCCGCAATCAAGGAGCCTAGTTTGAGCAACACCATCACCCCGGATCAGGCCCTCGCCCGTTTGAAGGAAGGCAATCACCGCCATCTCTCCGGCGAGGTGATCCAGAAGCACCAGACCGGCGCCGAGCGTCGCGCCTCTCTCGCGGAAAAGCAGGCCCCGTTCTGCGTCCTGGTCGGCTGCTCCGACAGCCGCGTGCCGCCGGAAGTGCTGTTCGGCTGCGGCCTCGGCGATTTGTTCATCGTCCGCAACGCCGGCAACGTGGTCGATACCGCGGCGATCGGTTCGATCGAATACGGCGTGGCGGTTCTGGGCGCGCCGCTGGTCGTCGTGCTGGGCCATGAGCGCTGCGGCGCGGTGCAGGCTGCGGTGAACGTTGTGGAAGAAGACGCGACCTTCCCCGGCAGCATCGGCAAGATGATCGAGCCGATCCTGCCGGCCGTGCTGCGCGCCCGCCGCGACGGCACGCATGACCTGCTGGATCGCTCGGTGCGCTGCAACGTGCATCGCGTGGTGGACCGCCTGCGCAACACCGAAACGCTGCTTCAGGAGCCGCAGGCCCAGGGCCGTCTGCGCATCATCGGCGCGCGCTACGACCTGGACGACGGCAGCGTCGAATTCTTCGAATAACGCTCCGCCGCCCTTTCGAACGTCCTCGCAGGCCGCGACAACCGTCGCGGCCTGTTCCGTTTCCGGCAGTCGCCACCCGTTCTCGCGCCCGGCCGATACCGGCAGGCGCAGCTCGGTTCCGGACGCGTTCCGACGCTGCCTCCGGCTCTTCCGGACCAGCCGCCTTCCCGCGCGATCCGGACATCTTTTGAGACGCAGCTTGACATTCTGTCATGACCGGACTGGCATTCGTTTCGGACATGATGTCGCAGCCGGCGCGCCTGCGCCCCAAAAACGGATGCTCCTGGTGATCGCTCTTTTCCGCTCAAAACGACGCTCGTTGTCGCTGACGACGGCCCTCGCCATGGCCCTCGCAATCCCGGTCGCGGCGCACGCCTCGGCGCCCGGCGCGGTCGCGGTCGGCGATGTCGAGATCGGCAGTCCCATCGCGCAGACGGTTTATCTCGCGCTCCGTAACGAAAGCGGCGCGGAGGCCTACGCCCGCGCCGTCCAGACCCCCGGACCCCAGTTCCACCACTTCCTGTCCCGCGACGCATTCGTGAAGCGCTTCGCCCCGACCGATGCCGATATCGCCAAGGTGGAAAGCGCGCTGACCCAGCTCGGTTACACGATCGGCACCGTGTTTCCGAACCATCTGGCGATCCAGGTGACATCCTCGGCCGGCACGGCCGAAGCGGCGCTGGGCGTGAAGCTCAAGCGCATGACGCTGGACGGCCGCACCGGCATGGTGCCGACCGGCACCCCGACCGTTCCCGCCTCCATCCGCAGCCTGGTGCGCGGCATCGGCGGCCTGAACACGTTGCATCGCTCCCACCCGATGCGGACACATTCGACCGTCGCCGGCCGATCCGCCAGCACGCCTTTCGCCGCCGGCACGACCCTCACCGGCGGCACGCCGGGCTTCTATCTGCCGCAGGATTTCGCCACCCGCTACAATGTCGATCCGATCTACGCCAACGGCTTCAAGGGCCGCGGCACCACCATCGGCATCGTCACCCTGGCGAATTTCTACCCCGCCGATGCCTACCAGTTCTGGAAGGCGATCGGACTCAACGTCGACCAGAACCGCATCACCACCGTGAGCGTCGATGGCGGCACCGATATCGCGCCGAGCGACCAGCTCGGCGAAGGCGAATCCGATCTCGACGTGCAGGAATCGGGCGGCATCGCGCCGGACGCCAGGCTGCGCGTCTACGTCTCCCAGAACAACAACGCGGCCAACTTCATCGACGGCGTCGAGGCGGCCGCCTCGGAAAACATCGCCGACACGGTCTCCATCAGCTGGGGTCAGCCGGAGCTGAACTTCTTCGCCGAGCCGTCACAGAACATCGCGGCGGACACCTACCTGCTCGACGCCTTCCATGACGCCTTCCTGGAAATGGGCATCCAGGGGCAGTCGGTCTATGTGGCGAGCGGCGATTCCGGCTCCTACGACACCGTGCGCGGCTGCCCGAATTCCGGCACGCCGTCCGTCAAGAAGCCGGTCTGCAACGCGCCCTATTCCGTGGACATGCCGGCCAACGATCCCGCGGTGACGGCAGCGGGCGGCACAACCACCCCCGTCAGCGAGACGCTGCGCGCCGGCGGAGTCATCTCGGTGAAGCAGGAGCAGGCCTGGAGCTGGAACTGGATCTACACCCAGGCCGCGGAGCTCGGTCACCCGATCGCCTTGTCGCGACTGTTCGCCGAGGGCGGAGGCGGAGGCGTCAGCGCCTATTTCAAGAAGCCCTATTATCAGGTCGGTGTCGCCGGCATGACCAGGACCAAGACCGACCAGTACCTGACCCAGGACGTGGGCAACGGCCCCGTCGAACTCCTCACGCTGCCGGCCAACTTCGCAGGCCGCAACATGCCGGACATCTCGGCCAACGCCGATCCGGACAGCGGCTACCAGTATATCGAGGAAGGCAACGTCCTCACCTACTGGGGCGGCACCAGCTTCGTGGCGCCGCTGCTGAACGGCGTCACCGCACTCGCCGTGCAGGGCACAGGCGGACGCGTCGGCCTGATGAACAACATCGCCTACGGGCTGGGCAATGCCGCCACCGACGACATCACCGGCGGCGACAACTGGGGCTATACCGGCAAGACCGGCTACGACAACGCAGCCGGTCTCGGCGTGCTCAACGCCACCAAGCTCGCCAATGCGCTGCTGACGCTGAAGTCGCTCTACGGGCACTGACGCAGACCCGGGTCCGGAGCGCCCAAGCGTCCCGGACCCGGTTCCACCTCTCCTTCGCCATGACGGGCGGCGATCCACCTTTTCGTCTCCCCAACGGGGAGCGTCGCTGCGGGGCCGCATGACCGGAGGCAACCCCGTCCTCAGCGTCGGCGATGGCCCGGCACCGGGCCCTCCGATCATGCCCACGAAGCGTGCGTCCACCGCGATTCCACTCCAGTCAGAGCGAAAACACGCCCGCAGATGCAGCATCTGTATCTGAATCGAGACATTCTTTGACAAATATCGTGTCAGAGTCGTCATAATTTAGATATAATTTGAGACGCCGGGTTGACACTTCGTCATAACATGGCTGCCATCCGTTCCCGACATGATGTCTCAGCCGGGCGCTTGGCGCCCCAGAAACGGATGCCTCAGGTGATCGCTGCTTCCAGAACAAGACGCCGTCTGCTGTCCGCCACAACGGCCCTCGCCATGGCGCTCGCCGCGCCGGTCGCCGCCCATGCCGCCGCCGTTTCCCCCGGAGCGATCCAGGCCGACGACGTCAACATCGGCAATCCGCTGGCGCAGACGGTCTATCTGTCTCTGCGCAACGAGGCCGGCGCCGAAGCCTATGCCCGCGCAGTGCAGACGCCCGGCCCGCAATTCCACAAATTCCTGTCCCGCGAAGAGTTCGTGAAGCGCTTCGCCCCGACCGATGCCGATATCGCCAAGGTGGAAAGCGCGCTGACCCAGCTCGGCTACACCATCGACAGCGTGTTCCCGAACCACCTCGCCATCCAGGTGACGTCCTCGGCCGGCACCGCCCAGGCGGCGCTGGGCGTGAAGCTCAAGCGCATGACGGTGAACGGCCGCACCGGCATGGTGCCGACCGGAACCCCGACCGTTCCCGCCTCCATCCGTGACCTCGTACGCGGCATCGGCGGCCTGAACACGCTGCATCTGCCGCATCCGATGAAGGCGACCTCCGCCATCACCGGACAGGCCACCACCACCAAGATCGCGGCGAACGCCACGCTCACCGGCGGCACGCCGGGCCACTATCTGCCGCAGGATTTCGCAGACCGGTACAACGTCAATCCGATCTACGCCAACGGCTTCAAGGGCCGCGGCACCACCATCGGCATCATCACCCTGGCGAATTTCAACACCTCCGACGCCTACCAGTTCTGGAAGGCGATCGGGCTGAACGTCGACCAGGATCGCATCACCAAGGTGAACGTCGATGGCGGCACCGCGATCGCGCCGAGCGACAAGCTGGGCGAAGGCGAGACGGATATCGACGTGGAGGAATCCGGCGGTCTCGCACCGGACGCGAAGCTGCGCGTCTACATCTCGCCGAACCAGACCAACGCGAACTTCATCGACGGCGCCGAGGCCGTTGCCTCCGAGAACATCGCCGACACGGTCTCCATCAGCTGGGGCCAGCCGGAACTCGACTACTACGCCGAACCCTCGCAGGGCATCGCCTCCTCCACCTTCGTGATGGACGCGTTCCACGACGTGTTCCTCGAGATGGGCATCCAGGGCCAGTCGGTCTATGTCGCCACCGGCGATTCCGGCGCCTATGACACCGTGCGCGGCTGCCCGAACTCCGGCACGCCGTCTGCCAAGAATCCGGTCTGCAACGCGCCGTATTCGGTCGACTCGCCCGCCAACGATCCGGCCGTGACCGGCGCCGGCGGCACCACCGTTCCCGTGACGCTGAACCTGCGCAGCGGCGCGGTCATCTCGGTGAAGCAGGAACAGGCCTGGAGCTGGAACTGGATCTACCAGCAGACCGCCGCCCAGGGTCATCCGATCGCCTTGTCCGACCTGTTCTCGACCGGCGACGGCGGCGGCGTGAGCACCTACTTCAAGAAGCCCTATTATCAGGTCGGTATCTCCGGCATCACCAAATCCAAGCCGGGTCAGACCTTTACGGAGGATACCGGCACCGGTGCGCAGACTCTCGTGGAACTGCCGGCGAACTTCGCAGGCCGCAACCTGCCGGACATCTCGACCAACGCCGATCCGGAAAGCGGCTACCAGTTCATCGAGGAAGGCAGCGTCACGACGTTCGAAGGCGGCACCAGCTTCGTCGCCCCGCAGCTGAACGGCATCACCGCGCTCGCGGTGCAGGGCACGGGCGGACGCGTCGGCCTGATGAACAACATCGCCTACGGCCTGGGCAGTGTCGCCACCGACGACATCGCGGCCGGCGACAACTGGGGCTACAAGGCCAAGACCGGCTATGATAACGCGGCCGGTATTGGCGTGCTGAACGCCACCAAGCTCGCCAATGCGCTGCTGACGCTGAAGTCGCTCTACGGGCACTGAAACCCGTCCGGGTCCGGGGTTCGCCCCGGACCCGTTTTTCTGAAGGCCCCGCCTTTCTCAGGCCACGGCCCAGACCGGATCCTTCAGTTTCGCGACGAACGCCGCATGCGCCGCCAACTCGTCGTCGGTCGGCTGCACGAAACGCGGCTGGCGCGTTCCGGACAGGGTATAGACGGCCGCCCCGCCGCCCTCCTCCATCGCCAGTTCGAGCCCGCGCTGCCGTCCGCCAGTCAGCTCGACATAGACTTCGGCCAGCAGACGACAATCGAGCAGCGCGTTATGGGTGGTCCGCTCGCTCAGATCGATCGCGAAACGGCGGCACAACGCGTCGAGACTGTTGGGCAGGCCGGGAAACCGCGCGCGCGCGATCTCCAGCGTGTCGATCATCCGCTCCGGCGCCAAAGCCGGCCGTTGCAGACGCTTCAGCTCCGCGTCGATGAAGCGGAAATCGAATGGCGCATTATGCGCGATCAACGGATCGTCGCCGATGAAATTGAGGAACTCCGCAGCCACGGCCTCGAATTTCGGTTTCCCCTCCAGATCGGCACGCGTGTAGCCGTGCACCTTCGAGGCTTCCTCCGGCACGTCGCGCTCCGGGTCGATCAGCACATGGTAGTGCCGCCCGGTGGGCAGGTCGCCGATCAGCTCCAGCGCCGCGATCTCGATCACGCGGTCGCCTGTGGCCGGATCGAATCCTGTCGTCTCGGTATCGAACAGCACGGCGCGCTTCATGATCCGGTCCCCTCCCGTCGCAGACGCGCCAGAAGACGGCGCAGCTGCCGGAGCGAATGATAGCGCGAAAGTCCGGTCCGGATCACCGTGTCGGCGCGCCGGCGCTTTTCGCGGTCCGGCATCTGGGCGGCGATGATGCGGTCGGCCTGTTCGGCGCTCATGCCGCGACGCCGCGCGATGCGCGCGCGCTGCAGCGAAGCCGGCGCCGACACGACGATCACATGGTCGCAGCGGCGGTCGCCATCGTTCTCGAGCAGCAGGGGAATGTCGAGCACCGCCCAGGCATGTCCGGCCGCGCGCGCGCGTTGCAGGAACCGCGCTTCCGCCGCACGCACCAGCGGATGGATGATGCGCTCCAGCGCCCGCATCATCTCCGGACGACCGATCACCGCACGACGCAGCGCCGCGCGATGGATGCGCCCGTCGCGCACCGCGTCGGGCACCAGCTCCGCGATCGGCCCCACCGCGGCACCGCCCACCGCCTGCAGGCGATGCACCTCGCGATCGGCATCGAACACCGGCATGCCCGCGCGCCGGAGTGCGGCCGCCACCGTGGACTTGCCCATGCCGATGCCGCCGGTCAGCCCGATGACCCTCACCGGCGCGTCCCCATCATCGCGCGGCCAGATCCTCGCGCACCAGCCGCTCCAGCGCCGCATCCACCTCGGGCACGACGCCGAACCAGGCCCTGAAACCGACCCCGGCCTGGTGCAGCAGCATGCCGAGCCCCTCCACCGTGCGCAGGCCGCGCGCCCGCGCATCCGCCAGCAGAGGCGTTTCGCGCGGCACGTAGACGATATCGGCCACCGCCATCGCCACGGGGGCGTGGTCCAGCGGACAGGCCGTTTCCGGGTCGCCCGCCATGCCCATGCTGGTGGTGTTCACCAGCAAGGCGTGGTCCGGCAGAGCCGCCGCACGCGACTCCCAGTCCAGCACCGCGACCGAACCAGCACCGGCCGCGCGCAGATCGGCGCTGAGCGCCTCCGCGCGGTCGCGACTGCGGTTGGCGACGGAAACCGGCGCGCCTTCCGCCAGAAGCGAGGCCGCGATCGCGCGCGCCGCCCCGCCCGCGCCGAGCAGCAGAGCCGGACCTGCCCCGGGCCGCATGCCGGCCGCCTGCAAGCTGCACAGGAACCCTTCCCCGTCGCTACTGTCACCATGAACGAGGCCGTCCTCGGTGAAAACGAGCGTGTTGACCGACCCGCAGGCGCGCGCAGCATCGGTCAGCGTGTCGCACAGCCGGAACGCGTCCTCCTTGTGCGGCACCGTCACGTTGACCCCGGCGAACCCGGCGGCGCGCAACCCGTCGACAGCGGTGCGCAGATGCCCCGGCGCGACGGGCAACGGCACATAGGCGCCGTCGATCCCGGCCCGCCTGATCCATTCGTTATGGATCAAAGGCGAACGCGAGGCGGCGACGGGCCAGCCGATCAGCCCGGCCAGACGGGTGCGACCGGTGAGACGCATCTCAGCCCCCGGTTCGCGCCGCGTCGAGGGCGGCGGGCAGCAGACGCGACAGGCGCCGGGCCCATTCCCGCTGTCCGGCCGCGTCGGCGATCAGATCCTGACGGATTTCCAGCTCGACGCAGAGCAGACCGCGACGCTCGCCCTGCACCGGAACGGTGTAGTCGTCCACGTCCGACAGCGCGTAGGGCTCGTTCTCGCCCACCACCAGATCGCCTTCCGCCTCGGCCTGGCGCAGAAGCGCCTCGCCCAGGCGGCGCTCATGGTTGAACAGCACGCCGAAATGCCAGGGCCGGTCGAACCCGTTCATGCGCGGGGTGAAGCTGTGCACCGCCACCAGCACCGTGTCCTGCCCGGCCGCCGCACGACGCGCGATCTCCGCGGCGATCGCGTCCTGATAGGGCGCGAAGATCAGGTCGCGCCGCGCCGCGCGCTCCGCCTCGGTGGCGATCCGGTTGCGCTCGATCGCCGTTTGATCGCTCACAGGCGCGATGGATGTCGGATGGCCGGGCGTGCGGTTGCAGTCGATCACCAGACGGGAATAACGCTGCGCGATCGCCGTCGCGTCCAGCGCCGCCGCGAGGCCCTCCGATACGCCGCGCACGCCGATATCCCAGGCGATGTGACGCTCGAATTCCGAGTCGGGCAGGCCCAGCCGGCCAAGCGTTTCCGGCACGGCGCGCCCGGCATGATCCACCACCAGAAGCCAGGGCGATTTGCCGTCCCGCCTGAGCCATTCGACGGGCTCGGGATCGGCCGGAAACAGCAGCGGAAACGGTTCGGGCATGAGGTCGGTGTTTTTTTCGGTCACCGGACAGCTATGTTCCCAGCGTTTTGTTGCGTCCAGCCCGGAAAAACGGGACGCTGCTCCTTGATGAAGGATTTGTTCACCTCCGCGCGCCATTCTTCCCGTCCGGGAACCAGGGAAGGAACCGTCCGATGCCGGTTCTGATCGTCGAACACGTCACCACATACAGCTATCGCCGCGTGGTCGGCTTCGGCGAGCATCGCATGATGTTCCGTCCGCGTGATTCCGTGGACCAGCGCGTGCTGGACTGGTCGCTCGCCATCACGCCGAAGCCGGTCGAGCTGCGTTCGGTATCGGACCCGTTCGGCAACATCGTCTCGACCGCCCGCTTCGCCGGGCGCGCGCGCGAACTCAGCTTCGTCAACCGGCTGGTGATCGACCACACGCCGGTCGAGCCGAAGCACGACCAGCTGGCGCCCTATGCGCGCATCTGGCCCTTCACCTACAGCCAGGACGACGCCGCCGATCTCGGACGCATGCGAGAGCGGCACTACAGCGACCGCGACCACGTGGTGGATGCCTGGGCGCGCGGCTTCCTGCATAAACACGCCAACGGCAGCACGCTCGACCTGCTAACCGACATGACGCGGGAAATCCGCCGCTCCTTCACCTATTCGCCGCGCTACGAGGAAGGCGTGCAGGAACCCGCGCGCACGCTCGCATTGCGCAACGGCACCTGCCGCGACTACGCGGTGCTGATGATGGAAGCCGTGCGCGCGCTCGGCCTCGCGGCGCGCTTCGTCAGCGGATACGTGTATTCGCCGGGCGCGGACGGCACCGCTCATATCGGCGGCGGATCGACCCATGCCTGGGTGGAGGTGTTCCTGCCCGGCCTCGGCTGGACCGAGTTCGATCCCACCAACGCGATCATCGGCACGCGCGACCTGATCCGCGTGGCGTCCGTGCGCGACTGGCACCAGGCCGTGCCCCTGTCCGGCACATGGACCGGATTTCCGGCCGACAGCCTCGGCATGAGCGTGTCGGTGGCCGTCTCCCAGCGTCGCGACGAGGCTCGAGAGGAGCCCGCGCGGGCGGCAGCGGCGGCGAAACCGGTTCCGCCCGCCGCCATCGCGGAGCGCGCCGGAACGGTCGCGCTCACGAAACGCGATCGAACCGGCGCGGATGTTGCAACCCGCAGCGACGCGGATCGTTCAACCGCGGATGCGGTCTGACCGGACGCGCCCCGGCCAGCCCGTATTCTGCGGATAGCCTGTTACGAAAGTGGAACCGAATGCTGATCCGCGCCGGCTACGACATCGCCTTCAACGCGCCGAACCCGACCCCTCTGCTGCTGATGCTGAGCATCCATCCCGAGCGCGAGCCGGATCTTCAGACGCCGCAGCAGATGAGTTTCGATCCGCCCGTGCCTGCGCATCACTACCGCGACGGGTTCGGCAACGTCTGCACGCGCGTGGTCGCACCGGGTGGGCTGTTGCGCATCACCAACGAGTTCACTATCGCCGATAGCGGGCTGCACGACGAATACGCGCCGGACGCGCAACAGCTCGCGGTCGAGGATTTGCCGGACGAGGTACTGGTCTACCTGCTGGGCAGCCGATACTGCGAGACCGACCGCCTGTCGGATACCGCCTGGTCGCTGTTCGGACATGTTCCGACCGGCTGGCAGCGCGTGCAGGCGATCGTCAGCTATGTGCATGACCGCATCACCTTCGGATACGAATTCGCCCGTTCAACACGCACCGCCTACGAGGCGTTCTCCGAGCGCCGCGGCGTCTGCCGTGATTATGCTCATCTCGCCGTGACGCTGTGCCGCTGCATGAACATTCCGGCGCGCTACTGCACGGGCTATCTCGGCGATATCGGCGTGCCGCCGGTGGACGATCCGATGGATTTCTCCGCGTGGTTCGACGTCTATCTCGGCGGCCGCTGGTACACCTTCGATGCGCGCCACAACAAGCCGCGCATCGGGCGCATCCTGATGGCGCGCGGTCGCGACGCGACCGACGTGGCGATCTCCACCGCCTTCGGCAGCGCCTGGCTGGCCGGCTTCGAAGTCACCACCTACGAACAGACCGGCGGCTGAACCAGCCCGGCCGCCGCGCGCCAAGCGCGACGGCCGATCGGTTCTCCCTATCGCACACCCAGGAAAGAACGATTTTTGCGATCCGCCCGGGTCGCGTAAGTCCCGATCGTTGGACAGAACAATTGGGATTTCTTGTTTCATGACCAATCCGACCCACGCGCCGGTTTCGGCCTCCGTGAGCCGTTCCCCGGTCGCCCGCACGGGCGACACGCTGCCGGACATCGTCCCGTAGCCCACCCCGCGATGGCGATCCGGTCCTCGACGCGTTCGCGCTGAACGGCGCCGCGTATCCGATCGCCCATCCCCTCCAGACACGCCCCACCGAACATCCGAACGACACGCGGCCCGACGCCGCGGGTGTCGTTCCGCGGGCATTTCCGAAATCCGAAGACGGCAGAACGATCCTTCGTTCGCCGCATGATCAGCAAAGCGATCGACCATGCAGAAACGAGCACTGGCCGCCCTCCTTCTCGCCGGAACGATGATGGGCGCGGCGATGCCCCCCGCCCTGGCGGACGGCATCGAGCAGACCGACCAGTTCTATTGGCCGACACGGCTCAATCTCGATCCCCTGCGCGCCCATGACGCCGAATCGGACCCCTACGGCGCCGGTTATGCCGCGGAGTATCACCGCAAGTTCCTGATGCTGGACCTCAAGGCGGTCCGCGCCGACATCCTGAAGACGCTGACCACGTCACAGGATTGGTGGCCGGCCGATTACGGCAATTACGGCCCGTTCTTCATCCGTCTCGCCTGGCACAATGCCGGCACCTACCGCATGCTCGACGGACGCGGCGGCGAGGAAGGCGCACAGCAGCGCTTCGCCGAGCTGAACAGCTGGCCGGACAATGCGAGCCTGGACAAGGCGCGCCGCCTGCTCTGGCCGATCAAGCAGAAATACGGCGAGAAGCTCTCCTGGGGCGACCTCATCATCCTCACCGGCGACGTCGCGCTCAATTCCATGGGCTTCAAGACGCTCGGCTTCGTCGGCGGCCGTCCCGACGACTGGCAGTCCGAGAACGTCTACTGGGGACCCGGCACCACCTTCTTCCCGGCCAAGAGCGCGATCCAGGGCAAGATCGACAGCACCAGCGGTCCGCAATTCCAGGGCAAGACCGACCCCAACGGCGGCGTACATCTCGAAAAGCCGCTGGCAGCCACCAACAAGGGCCTGATCTACGTCAATCCGGAAGGCCCTGGCGGCGTGCCGGACCCGGCCGAATCGGCCAAGATGATCCGCCTCGCCTTCGGCCGCATGGCCATGGACGACGAGGAAACCGTGGCGCTGATCGCCGGCGGCCACACCTTCGGCAAGGCGCATGGCGCGGCGCCGGCCAAATGCGTCGGCGCGGTGCCGGAAGCGGCCCCGGTGGAGCAGCAGGGCCTCGGCTGGAAGAACAGCTGCGCGGGCGACAAGCCGAAGGCGACCGATGCCGTCACCAGCGGCCTGGAAGGCGCGTGGTCGTCCGACCCGATCCATTTCACCACCCAGTATCTCGACAATCTGCTCGGACATGACTGGGTGCAGACCAAGAGCCCGGCCGGCGCCACGCAATGGATCCCGAAGGACGCCGCCAATGTCGTGCCGGATGCGTCCGAGCCGACCAACCGCGCCAAGCTGCATCCGCTGATGATGTTCACCACCGACATCGCGCTGAAGACCGATCCGGCCTATCGCGCCATCATCGAGCGCTGGGTCAAGCATCCGGACGAATTCGCCGACGCCTTCTCCCGCGCCTGGTTCAAGCTGGTGGTACGCGACATGGGACCGACCTCGCGCTATTTCGGCGCCGAAGTGCCGAAGCAGAGCTTCCTGTGGCAGGACCCGTTGCCGGTGGCGCAGTACGGCACGATCGATCAGGCCGATATCGCCACGCTCAAGGCCGCGATCGCCAAATCCGGCCTCACCGATCGCGACATGATCAAGACCGCCTGGGCAGCGGCGGCGTCCCACCGCACCACGGACCATCGCGGCGGCGTCAACGGCGCCCGCATCGCGCTCGACCCGCAGGACCATTGGGCGGTCAACGATCCGGCGGAACTGAAGCCCGTTCTGGCCGAACTCACAGCCATCCGCGACCGCTTCAACGCCGGACAGCACGGCAACCGCAAGGTCTCGCTGGCCGATCTGATCGTGCTCGCCGGCAATGTCGGGCTCGAACAGGCGGCGCACAAGGCCGGCGTGACGATCCACGTTCCGTTCGCACCCGGCCGCGTGGACGCGACCCAGGCCGAGACCGACGTCAAATCGTTCGATGCCCTCGAGCCGACCGCCGACGCCTTCCGCAACTACTACCGCGCCGTTCCGGACGAGAAATCGCCCACCGACGCGCTGGTGGATCGCGCGAGCACGCTGGACCTCACCATCCCCGAAATGACCGTGCTGCTCGGCGGCATGCGGTCGCTCGACGTCAATTCCGGCCATTCGGAAAACGGCGTGCTGACCGACCGGCCCGGCGTGCTCAGCAACGACATGCTCGTCAACGTGCTCAGCATGGATACGCGCTGGGAGAAGGTGCCGAACCAGGACGGGCTCTACCAGGGTTACGACCGCAAGACTGGCAAGCCGCACTGGACCGCCACCGCCGTCGATCTCGTGTTCGGCGCCAACGCCGAATTGCGGGCCACCGCCGAAGCCTACGCCTCCAGCGATTCCGCTCCGAAATTCTACGCGGATTTCGTGAAGACCTGGACCAAGGTCATGAACCTGGACCGCTTCGACCTGCAGCGCTGATCCGACACGACGGCGTCCCCGGCTTCATCGGCCGGGGACGTCCGGAGGAGTTTCCCCATGAAGACCGCCATCATCCTGTGCGCCGCCCTGCTGCTGGCGCCGGCCGCCGCACTCGCCAGGACCGTCGAGGTGAAGATGCTCGACAACAGCCCGGAGGGCGGTCCCGGCTTCGCGCCGGACCTGATCCGCATCGCCCCCGGCGACAGCATCCATTTCGTCGCCGTCGACAAGGGCCACAGCGTCGACGCGATCCCGACCATGATCCCCGCCGGCGCCACGCCCTTCGCGAGCGACATGAGCCAGGATCTCACCGTCACCTTCACCAAGCCCGGCCTGTACGGCTTCAAATGCGCGCCGCATTACGCCATCGGCATGGTCGGCCTGGTGATGGTCGGCGATCGCCACAACGAAGCCGCGCTGAAGACGGTCCCCCAGCCCGGCATGGCCGCAAGCGCCTTCAAGGCGCTGTTCGACACGCTCGACGCGACGCCGGCCACCCGGCACTGACCACCTTCCGACCCGACGACGGCGGTCGTCGGGCCGCGGCCGTCACGCCAGGACCGGCTTCTCGATCCGCCCGGTCATCCCGTCCGTGATGCCGAGATCGGTCACGTGCGGGCCGGGATTGCAGGCGAGGCTGGCGCCGATCACCAGCTTCACCAGCGGCGCCGACAGCCCCTCCGCCACCGCTTCGGACGCACGGCGCAGCGCCGCGAACCGTTCCGCCACCAGGCCCGGCTCGTCCTCGGACAACAAACCGCAGACCGGCAGCGCCAGCGTCTCCGACGCGCCATCCGCCTGCACCGCCGCCATGCCGCCCCCGGCCGCGATCAACGCGTTCGCCGCGGCGGCCATCAGCGCCGGATCGCGCCCGAACACCGCCAGATTGTGGCTGTCGTGCAGGATGGTGGTGGCGAACGCGCCGCTCCAGCGCCCCCAGCCCTCCATCACTCCCAGACCCGGCGGTTCGGCGATGCCGTAGCGGTTGAACACCGCCATCAGGATGCAATCCTCCGGCAGCACCACCGCGCCGTTCTCCACCGCCGCCTCACGCGTCGCCCAGCGCGTCATGCGCGGCGTATGGACGGTGTTCAGCGTCGCCCGGTCGCCCTCCGCGCGGATCAGGAAATCGGACGGCGAAACCGGCGCGATCGCCATGGTGCCGGAGGGCGCCTGCCCCGCATCGGCGCGCGCGGCATCGAGCAGCCGCCCGTCCGACGCCGCCTCCACGCCGGACACGAACACGCGACGCGCCCGGAACGAGCTCAGATCGTCGAACACCACCAGATCCGCGCGCCGACCCGGCGCCACCAGCCCCAGATCGCGACGGCCGAGCCACATCGCCGCGTTCAGCGTCCCGCAGCGCAGGGCGGCAACCGGATCGACCCCGTGCTGCACCAGCATGCGCAGGATCTGGATGATGCCGCCTTTGCCGACCAGATCGTCCGGGAAGATGTCGTCGGTGCACAAGGTCACGGTCTGCGGCACATGGCCCAGCGCGGCGAAGGCCCGCGCCGCTTCCGCCGCCATGTCGGGATGCGAGGCCCTGATCTCCAGCGTCAAACCGGCGCGCAGCTTGCTCAGAACGTCCTCACGCCCGGTCAGCTCATGGTCCGACGCCACGCCCGCCGCGACGAAGGCCTGCAACGCCGCGTCGCGCAAGCCGCGCGCATGGCCGAACACGGTCTTGCCGCTGTCGAGCCCGGCCTGGACGATGCCGACCATGTTCGGCGAGCGCTCGATCACGCCGCGCATGTCCATCACCTCGGCCACGCCGGTGATCTCGGGCCAGGACAGCATCTCCCGCATCGCGTCCGGGCCGAACACCGCCCCGGCCCGCTCCAGACCGGGCGCCGAGGGCACGCAGGACGGCGCCTGCACCAGAATGCGCAGCGGCAGATCGCGCGATGCCGTCACCGCCCAGCGCACCGCATCCAGCCCGCCGACATTGCCGACCTCGTGCGGGTCCCAGCAGATCGTCGTGGTCCCCTGCGGCACCACCACCGACGCGTAGGAGCGCGGCGTGATCATCGAACTCTCGATATGCAGATGGGTGTCGATCAAACCCGGCGCGACGATGCGGCCTTCGAGCTCGACGATCCGCGCGGCATCCTCGCGCGACCCGGACGGATGCACGCTGGCGATCAACGGTCCCACCAGACCCACATCCGCCGCGCGCACTTCGCCCGTGGCGACGTCCGCGACACGGCCGCCGCGCAGCAGCACGTCGAACGGCGCCTCGCCGCGGGCCGCGCGCACGGCGCGGTCGCGGAGCGCCTTCCCGTCGAGATCCGGCTGGTGTGCGGACATGGCGCCCTTCCCCCAAAATCAGTGCTGGATCACGGCGCTCAGGCCCAGATCAAGCGCCAGCAAAGCATCGGTCAGCCACATCACCGGCGGCACGCGCGTCCTCTCCGCCAACGCCATCAGCGTCCAGGCGAAACAGCCCATGGACAGGCCGGCGATCAGATTGCCGGTGGTGACGGTGAGCAGCAGGATCAGAACCGCAGAGGCGATGTCCGGCAGACGGTCGAAGCGCAGATAGCGCAGGCCGTCCATCATCAGCACGCCGACCATCACCAGGGCCGGCGCGGTCGCCTGCGGCGGGATCGCGCCGATCACCGGCCAGAAGAAGATGGTGCCGGCGAACAGAAGCCCGGCGATGACGGCGGTGAGCCCGGTGCGCCCGCCGCTCTCCACCCCGGTCGCGGATTCCACATAGGCGGCCACGGTGGGGCTGCCGATGCAGGCGCCGACGATGGAGGCGAGTCCGTCGGCCAGATAGGCGCGGCGCGCATTCGGCAGATTGCCCTGCGCGTCCATCAGACCGGCGCGGCGCGTCACGCCGATCAGCGTGGCGGTGGCGGAAAAGAAATCGCTCAGAAAGAAGTACCCGGCCAAAGGCAGCGCCAAAGCCAGATTGGCCAGCAGATCGTGGATGTCGAAGGCGAACAGCAGCCTCGTGGTCGACGGCGGCCATTGCACCGGATGTGCGGGCAGACGGGTCAATGGATGGCCGTCCGGACCCGGCACGACCAGCCCGAGCAGCGTGACGGCCAGGATGGACAGAAGCAGCGCCGCCGGCACGCGTCGCAGCATCAACAACGGGGTCAGCAGCAGCGCAGCGCCGCTGAGCAGCACCGCCGGCTGCCGCAGATCGCCCAGATGCCCCGACGCCGACAGCAATCCGCCGTTGCGGAGGCCGATGGTGGCGATGAACAGCCCGATGCCGCCCTGGAGGCCGATCCTGACCGCGTCGGGAAATCCGGTCACCAGCCGCTCGCGCAGACGGGTGGCGGAGAACACGGTGAACAGCATGCCGCCCAGCAGCACCATGGTCAGCGCCGCACCGTAGGACACGCCGCCGCTCGCCGCCGCCACCTGCGCGAACACCACGTTGGAGCCCATGCCGGGCGCCAGCGCGATCGGCAGACGGCCCATCACCCCCATCAGCAGCGAGCCCAGCATCGCCGCCAGCGCCGTCACCACGATCAGCACATGCCGGTCCATGCCGGTACCGGCCAGGATCAGCGGGTTCACCACCACGATATAGCCCATGGCGCCGAAGGTGGTGGCGCCGGCCAGAACCTCGCGCCACAGGCTGGCATCGCCCGGCACGGGACGCACGGACAGAGCCCGCATCCAGGCCGGAAGCACCGCGACGGTCACGGGCGGCAGGCCGGCGCGCGGTTCAGATCGGCGGCGAACCCGGCGTAGAATCGCGCCTTGTCCACCTGGGTGACGATCTCCACCGGCGGCGCGCCGGACGGTGCCAGGGCCGGCACACGCGCATGCGCCCGTCCGTAGAGCAGGCCGCCGCCCGTATCCACGTCGAGCGTGGCCTCCACCGAGGCGGTCACCAGATCCGGATGGATCGCGATCGCCATGGTCAGCTCATCCCACATCGGTATCCCCGCCTTCGCATAGCGCCGAAGATAGCGTCCTTGCGGGGTGTCGGGCGCTTTGTCGAGCAGGGTCTCGGTCAAAGGCACGCCGAGCGTGACGTTGCCGACATTCACGATCCGCGCCCAGGGCGCCGTCAGCACCGTATGCGCGGCCTCGGGATCGAAGATCATGTTGAAGTCGGTGAAGAAATCGATCGCCTTGCTCTGCTCCACCGCGATCTGCGGCAGGTCGGTATCGAGCAGCCCGCCCATGAACACCAGCTCGCGCGCAAGCTCGGCGAAATGCGGATCCTCGCGGATCGCCAGCGCCAGATCGGTCAACGGCCCGGCGGCGACGATCACCACCTGGTGCGGATGGGCATGAACGGCGGCGATCATCGCCGCAGCCGCCGATTCCGGGCGCATCGTCGTGGTGGGCGCGCCTTCCGGCAAAGGCGGCACGAAGGACGGACGGCCGGGATGCTGGTCCGGATGACGCGCATCGGCCGGCTGGAACGCGCCGGTCCAGCGCAGCTTCCCGTACTCCGCCTGCCAGCGTGCGATCTCACCCGGCCGGCGCCGGAACGGCAGCTCCGCGCCCGGGTAGACCGGCAGCGCACCGCATCCGACCTGATCGAGGAACGCCAGCAGATGCGCCGCTCCCTCGTCGCGCCAGGCATCGCCCGTGACCACGCCGATGCCCAGCAGCGTCACGTCCGGATCGAACAGGGCCGGAATCAGGGACTGGATGTTGGTCTCGCCCGGCCCGGAAAAATCGTTGTCCAGAAACACCAGCGTTTCCGCCCGCGCCGGCGCCAGACCGCACAGGAGAAACAGGGCGGCCCAGCGGACGAAAGAACGGATCGCCATCGTGCGCATCAGAAGGTGAAGCGCAGCAGACCGCCGACGATGCGCGGATCGTTGATGTAGCCGGTATAGTTGTTGAAATCGATCGAGCCGATGCCGACCACCTTGTCGGTGATGTTGCGCACGAAGACCTGCGCCTCGTAATGGCGCTTGTCGTCGATGAACGACAGGCTGGCGCCCCCCTGCAGCAACGCCTTGCCGTTGAACTCCACCGACTTGTAGAGCGTGAAGAGCTGCTGGCTGCGCCAGGACCAGTCGGTCGCCAGCACGAAACGCTGCTGGTCGTTCACCGGAATGGCGTAGGACGCGTTCAGGTTGGCGATCCAGCGCGGCGCGTAGGGCAGCGGATTGCCGTCGATCAGCGCGTAGCCGGTTTTCGGATCGACCGGGTTCAGCAGCGAACAGCCGATGCCGCAATAGGCGGTCTCGAGGCCGGGCGACTGAATCTCGGTGTAGTTGTAGCTCATGTTGGTGCCGATGGAGAGATTCTCGATCGGATAGAACTGCGCGCTCCATTCCACGCCGCGGCCGATCGCATCCTTGGCGTTCAGCAGCTCGATGTTGTTGCCGGTGCCGCCCGCGGCGGTGAGCTGCATGTTGCTGGTGTCCCAGCTGTAGACATCGCCGGACAGCTGCACGCGGCCATGCAGAAGATTGGCCTTCGCCCCCAGCTCGAACGAGGTGTTCTTTTCCGCCGACGCCTTGGAGATGTAGCTGTTGGAGGTCAGACGCCCCTGATAGCTCGGCGCCAGGAAGCCGGTCGCGGCGCGGAAATACACGCTGACGTTCGGCACGATCTTGTAGTTGATCGCCGCATCCCAGCTCACGTTGTTGCTCGACGTGCTGTCGCCGAGCGACAGCGGCCCCGGCGCGCCGAACACGCGCGTGGCATCGAACCGCTTGAAGTCGTACGTATACCGGACGCCGCCGGTGACGCTGAGGCCGCGTGCCAGGGTGTAGGTCAGGGAGTCGAAGATGCCGACCGAGTTCTCGTTCTGGCGCTGGTTGGCGAGCGCCGTCGTCGCCATGGTGCGCATGTTGTAGTTGGAATCGTAGTCGTTCAGCCATTCGTTGAAGAAATACAGACCGCCCTGGTCGAACACGCGTCCGGTGTTGATCGTATAGGCGCGCAGCTCCGCCGTTTCCTGGCTGATCTTGGGCGCGGAGGTTCCGGTCTCCACGCTGAACGGCACGGTGGCGGGGTTGCCGCCGTCGATGGAGCCGATCGAGTCGAGCGAGCCTTCCACCCAGGAGGCGATCGCCTGCACGCCCACATGGCCCATGGTCTTGGTGGCCTTGATATGGCCGCCCGCCGTGGTGAGGTTCTGCGCGTTGTCGCCCGATTGCGAGACGGTGTCGATGTCGTAGCCCGGCACGATGTTCGGGCTGCCATGGCGATACAGATTGGCACGGAACAGCTGCGCGGTGCCTTCCAGATGCCGCGCATCCACCTCCGCCAGGATGTTGGCGGTCGGATCGATGGTGTAGAGCGCCTGCAGCCGCGCCGCGATATCCTCGTATCCGTTCAGGCTCGTGCGCCAGCGATAACCGCCATAGGTGTTGTCCACCCAGTTGTCGCGTCGCTGGTTGATCACCGACAGGCGCACGTCGAGCTTGTTCGGCACCACCACCGCATTGCCCACCGCCTGGGTGACGAGACTGTTGTAGGTGCCGTAACTCTGGCTGAGATAGCCCGTGTTCTTGTCGACCGGCGTTTGCGAATGGATGTTGATCACGCCGGCCGGCGTGTTGCGCCCGAACAACGTCCCCTGCGGCCCCGGCAGAACTTCCGTGTTGGCCAGATCGAACAACGGAAACGAACGCAGCACCGGATTGTCCAGAACCACGTCGTCGTAATACAGCGCGACCGGCTGTGCGGAGTTGGTGTCGTAGTTCGAATTGCCCAGTCCGCGGATATAGGTGCGCGGGAAGGTGCGGCCGAACGACGATTCGATCGACAGGCTCGGCGTGCGTGCCGACAAGGCGCGGATATCGTCGCCGGCCACGGTGATCGCGTCGATCTCCTTTTTCGACAAGGTGTAGACCGCGGCAGGAACGTCCGTGGCGCGCTCCTTGCGGCGGCGGGCGGTGACCGTCACCTCCTCCTGCTGCGCGGGCTTCGGGTTGGCCGCCGCCTTCGCACGCGCGGGCGTGGTCGCGGAAACCGGATCGGCCAAAGCGGGTTCGGCAACGGCGGACACCAGAACGGCGGACAGGAGAGCCCTGCGCGCAACACCACGACCACCCGTCATCCGGTTCCTCGTCCATCCATTCGATCGGACCCGTTCGGCCCTCCGGCGTATACGTTTCGGTGCTCGTTACATTTCGGGCAAGATGGAAACTGGACGCGATCCGCGTCTGATTTGCCGTTTCAGACATGGATTGCTTGCGAAACAAGCAGCCCTGATCGTCAACGAGGCAGTTTCGGGAATGCGGCGTGCAGATTGCGCCAAAGCTGCCGCGCCAGCACGGCCTCATCCTCGCCACGCAGACGCGCCAGCTCGCGCAGCACGTAGCACAGATACGCGGGCTCGTTGCGCCGATCGAGATGCGGCACCGGCGCCAGAGACGGCGAGTCGGTCTCGATCAGCAGTTGATCCGCCGGCACGCGCGCCGCGATCGCCCTTACCGCATCGCGCCCCTCGAAGGTCAGCATCCCCGAGAACGACAGGAAATGCCCGCGCGACAGATTGATCTCCGCCAGCGCGTCGCCGCCGGAAAAGCAGTGCATCACCACGCGGATCGGCCCCTCCGCATGGGCGCGGACCAGGACGCGCCCCATCTCCTCGTCCTCGCCGACCGAATGGATCACCAGCGGCAGACCGGTGCGTCTGGCCGCCTCGACATGCGCGGCCAGATTCTCCCCCTGCGCATCCCAGGGCGCATCGGTCAGCAGACGGTCCAGCCCCACCTCGCCGATGCCGACGATCTTCGGATGCGCCGCCAACGCGGCGAGACGATCGGCAGGCACGCCGCGCTCCACCCCGGCCCAATGCGGATGCGTGCCCACAGTGGCGAACACGTCCTCATGCGCCTCGGCCAGCGCGATCAGCGCGTCATGCCGGCGCACCTCGGTGGCGATGGTGATGAAACGCCCGATCCCAGCGCCGCGCGCACGCGCCATCACCGCGGCGAAATCCGGCTGGAGTTCGGGAAAATCGAGATGGCAATGGCTGTCCGCCAGAATCGGTGCGTCGTCCTGCATGGGCTGCTCCGGCTGCAAACGCCGTTCCAGCGTCGTGCCGCCCTACCCGACCAGACGCGCCACCGTGTCCGCCGCCCCGGGATCGGCCCAGTCCACAGAGCCTTCCACCCGCGCCACCTCGCGCCCGGCCGCATCGATCAGCAACGTCATCGGAATCCCCTCCTGGCCGATCGCCTGCAGAATCGCGCCATGCGGATCGAGCAGCACGGGCAGCGAGAAGATGCCATGCGTCTTGAAGAAAGACGGGACACGTGCGGCCCCGTCATGGTCGATCGACACCGGCAGCACCGCGACCCGCTTCGGCGCCAGGGCCCGCGCCAGCGCATCCAGCGACGGCAGCTCCGCCACGCAGGGCACGCACCAGGTCGCCCACAGATTCAGCACCACGCCCCGGCCGAGATAATCCGACAAGGCGGCCGCACCGCCGTCGCCGCGCTGGAAGCGGATCGGCGGCAGAATCGACGGCGCATGCGGCTTGACGATGCGGAACGGCTGCACCGGCGGATGCGCCGCCTCGGCCCGCGCTTCGGGCACGCATTTGCGCGCAACGCCGCCGAACAGTAGGGTCCAACCGCCCGCAAGCACGGTGCGGCGGTGTGTTTCGCGCATGATCCCGGACATCGAATGCTCCTAAACCAGGACGAGAAAACCGAACACTCCGTTCCCGGTCCGGGTGCGGCCAACGCGCAATGGGGCGGGCGTTTCGCCGGCGGCCCGTCCGCGATCATGCAAGAGATCAACGTTTCCATCGGCTTCGACAAGGCGCTGTGGCGACAGGACATCCGCGGCTCGCGCGCCCACGCCGCCATGCTGCACAAGGTCGGCATCCTCACCGCGGAGGATCACGACGCGATCGAAGCCGGGCTCGGGGCGATCGAGGCCGAGATCGAGGCCGGGCGCTTCAACTTCGAGCCGGCGCTCGAAGACATCCACATGAACATCGAGGCCCGCCTGTCGGAACGCATCGGCGAGGCCGGCAAGCGCCTGCACACCGCCCGTTCGCGCAACGATCAGGTGGCCACCGATTTCCGTCTCTGGGTGCGCGACGCGATCGACGGCATCGACGCGCAGGCGGCAGCGCTCATGCGCAGCCTCGCCACGCGCGCGCTGCAGCACGCCGCCGACGTGATGCCGGGCTTCACCCATCTGCAGACCGCGCAGCCGGTCACCTTCGGCCACCATTTGCTGGCCTATGTCGAGATGCTGCATCGCGACCGCGGCCGCCTCGCCGATGCGCGCCGCCGCCTGAACGAATGCCCGCTCGGCTCCGCCGCCCTCGCCGGCACCTCCTTCCCCATCGACCGTCGCATGACCGCCTCGGCCCTCGGCTTCGACCGGCCGACCCGCAATTCGCTCGATGCGGTGTCGGATCGCGACTTCGCGCTGGAATACCTCTCCGCCCTGTCGATCCTGGCGATGCATCTGTCGCGCCTGGCCGAGGAGATCATCACCTGGTGCTCGGCGCCGTTCGGCTTCGTGCGCCTAAGCGACGCCTTCACCACCGGCTCGTCGATCATGCCGCAGAAGCGCAATCCGGACGCGGCCGAACTCACGCGCGCCAAGACCGGACGCGTCACCGGCGCGCTGGTCGGGCTGCTGACGGTGATGAAGGGCCTGCCGCTGGCCTATGCCAAGGACATGCAGGAGGACAAGGAACCGGTCTTCGCCGCCACCGACGCCGCCGCCCTCTGCCTCGCCGCAACCGACGGCATGGTGCGCGACCTGGAAGCGCGCACCGACCGGATGCACGCGCTGGCCGGCTCGGGCTTCTCCACCGCCACCGATCTCGCCGACTGGCTCGTGCGCGTGCTGAAGCTGCCGTTCCGCGACGCGCACCACGTCACCGGCCGTCTGGTCGGAACGGCGGAAGCGCGCGGGGCCGCCCTGTCCGACCTGTCGCTCGAGGAGATGCAGGCCGAGCATCCCGGCATCACCGCCGAGATCTTCGACGTGCTGACGGTCGAGAACTCGGTCGCATCCCGCACCAGCGAAGGCGGCACCGCGCCCGCCAACGTGTCGGCGGAAGCACGACGCTGGCTCGCTGACCTGTCCGAAGGAAAACCGGCATGAGCCGCCTCGTTCTGCTCGGCCTGGGCGCGCTGCTAGCGCTGTCCCTCGCCGATTGCGGCCGCAAGGGCGCACCCGCCGCCCCCGGCCCTGCCGACAAGATCATCTACCCGCAGAGCTACCCGCCGAACTGAGGCGGCGCAGCGCCTGTCAGCGCGAAGCGGGCCCAGGGTCGAGAGCCGGCGCGGCCAGACCGCCCGCCAGACCGACGCGCGCCTCGATCTGCACCCCCGCGGCTGCCCAGCGTCCGTCCGCGCGACGCACCAGCAAGGGCGCGCCGCTGGTTCCCGCCGTCGCCTGGCAATCATGCACCAGCAGCGGCCGTCCTCGACCGTCCGCCGCCAACCCGGTGACCGCGCAACCCGGCGCGGCCACGGCGATCTCGTCCCGATCCTGGCCGTAGCCGGCGAGCATCGCCGGCACAGGCATGGCCACCGGCACAGGCGCCAATGACAACAGATCCGACGCGCCGCCCACAGGCCGGTCCAGCACCAGGATCGCCCGGTCCGCGCCCGCCGTGGCCGATTCGTTCCCCGGATCGTAGCCGGGCGCGATCCGGAACGCCCTGGCGCGCGCATGGGCGCGGAATTCGCCGGCCCGATAGCCGAGCAGCACGTGCACCGAAGACGGCTGTAGGAAACGGCCAACCTTGGGCAGATACAGGCAATGCGCCGCCGTCATCACCAGACCCGGCGCGACCAGAAAACCGGTGCAGCGCGCACCCAGCTCGGTCTGCACGCGCAGCAGAGAACGAAACGGCACCGTATCGAGCGGAACGGCGACGCGATGGTCGCCCGCACCGACGCCCGGTAGTGGCGCTTGTGCAACGCCGGTCAGCAAAACCGCGCAGATCAGCAGTTTGTTTACGAATCTTTCACGCATAACCGCCAACAATGCTGTTTCGGGCAACCAAATGCCATGAAGCCGCCACGGTCCGGAAAAACACTCCCGAACGGCAGAAAGGGAACATGTTCCATGGACGCAAGGAATTTCGCCATGCACCGCATGCCCGGCAGGGACGCGTCGGCGCTTGTCGATTGTGCGTTGCCCACAAGCCTTGCTCTGCGCGAAACGGTCCGCCGCGGCGACACGGCCTATCGGTCGCAGGCCGCGAAGGACAGGCTATACGACCGGATGTTTCCGGTTCAGGGAGGATCGCCCCGCGATGGCTCAAACACCTACTCATGAACGCCACGGCGTGATCGTGCAGCATGCGTTCGGCCAGTATCCGGAAGCCGCCTTCGTCGAGGATCCGGCCGAGATCGAAGCGCTGCGCCGGGCCGGTCAGAGCTGGCGTCTCCAGGAAGCCGTGCTGATCGAAACCGCCGACTGAACCCCGCTCAGGACAGGATAAAAGCCAGCAAGGCGGCGTTCAGCGCGTCGCGATGGGTATAGAACAGCCCATGCGGCGCGCCCTCGATCTCGTGCAGGGACGCACCCGGGATCAGACGCGCCGCCTTCGCGCCGGACACCTCGACCGGAACCGTCGAGTCGGCCGTGCCATGGATCACCAGGGTCGGCCGATCGAACCGGGCCAGATCGGCGCGGAAATCGGTCTCCGAGAATAACCGGATGCAGTCCAGCGTCGCCTTGTGCGAGCCCTGCAGCGCCAGCCCGAGCGACCAGTCCAGGAACGGCGCCGAGACGGTATGGTGCAGAAGGCCGGTGCCGTAGAACGCCTTGCCGAACTCGGCCAGAAAGGCGGGCCGGTCCTGCTCGATCGGCGCCACCATGCCATCGAACACGGAGCGATCCACGCCGTTCGGATTGTCCGCCGTCTTCAACAGAAAGGGCGTCACCGCCGCCACCAGGGCAATGCGGGCGACCCGTCCGGTGCCGTGGCGCGCCACGTAGCGCGCCACCTCGCCGCCGCCCATGGAAAACCCCACCAGCGTCACGTCGCGCAGATCGAGTTCGTCCAGCAGCGCCGCCAGATCGTCGGCCAGCACGTCGTAATCGTAGCGCCCGCCCGGCTGACCCGAACGCCCGAAGCCGCGCCGGTCGTAGGCGATCGTCCGCAGCCCTTCGCGCGACAGCGGCTCCATCTGGTAGTCCCACATGTCGGCGTTCAGCGGCCAGCCATGCACGAACACCACGGGCTTGCCGCTGCCCCAGTCCTTGTAGAACAGCTCGACGCCATCGGCGGTGCGCAGAAAGGCCATGAGAGAGCTCCCGAACCAGTGATAACCACTGGAACGAACCCGCCCGAGCGGTGGTTCCACCCTTTCAGCCCGGACCCGGCCGGGCCGCGATCCCGTCTTGTGCATCCAGGATCATCCGCATCAGCCGTTTCGCCGGCTCAGACGCGATCGTGCCGGGCCGCTCCAGCAGAACGAAATCCACCGGCGGCAGGGCCGGCAGCCCGGCCGCATCCGGCACGATCGCCAACCCCTCCCCCACCAGAAGCGCCACCTGGGCCGACACGCCGAACCCGGCCCGCAACGCCGCCAGAAGCGCGGGCAGGCTCGGGCTGGCCACGCTCTGCCGCCACGGCATGGCCGCATTCTCCAGCGCCGACACCGCCGCATCGCGGGTGATGGACGCGTTTGGGAAACACACCAGCGGCACCGGCTCGCCCTGAACCGGGCGCCAATCCGGGCTCGCGAGCCAAACCAGCGTCTCGCTCCACACCGCGATGCCCGGCGCATGCCGCTCCAGCCGCTTGGCGAACAGGAAATCCAGCTCGCCCGCGTTCAAACGGTTGTTCAGCGGCGATGACAACCCGACCTCCAACCGCAATTCGACGTCTGGATGGGCCGCGCGGAAGCGGCGCAGGATCTCCGGTAGACGCGTCAGGGTCAGATCCTCCGTCACGCCCAGACGCAGCGTGCCGCGCAGACGCCCCGGCGCGAAATGGTTCAGCGCCCGCGCCTGGGCCGCCAGGATGTCGCGCGCGAACACCGCCATCGCCGTCCCGTCCGCCGTGGGCCGCACCGAGCGCGTGGTGCGCCGGAGCAGGGTGCGCCCCACCGCGTTCTCCAGGCGGCGGAGATGCTGGCTCACCGTCGGCTGGCCCAGCCCAAGACGGTCCGCCGCCTCCGTCACGCTGAGCGTGTCGAGAACGGCGAGAAAGGAGCGCAACAGCACCGGCTCGAGCTCATTCATCATGAATCGCAATTTATCAACTTGAATTAATTTGTCATGTCTTTGCATCTATCCCGGTGGGAGTCAGGGTGCGCGCAACGAAACTCCGACAAAGGAACACGCCATGAAACCGTTCCATCGCCGCGGCCTGCTCGCCGCCGCAGGCTCCCTCGGCGCCGCCGGCATCGCCCGTGCCGCCCCCAGCTTCGGCAACCCGGACGATCCGGCAGAAGGCGCGATCAACGCGCGCGGCACGCCGACCGGCCTGACCGATCCCGGCCCGCAGAACCCGGCCCTGATGGCGCAGTTCCCGTCCTTCCAGGATCCGCCGGCGACGGACGTGAACGGGATGCCGCTGTTCTGGGCGTCGTTCAACAACGCCCACAAACGGATCCAGAACGGCGGCTGGGCGCGCGAGGTCACGCAGGACGACTTCGCGATCTCCGAAACCATCTCCGGCGTGAACATGCGTCTCGCCGCCGGCGGCATTCGCGAACTTCACTGGCACCAGCAGGCGGAATGGGCCTTCATGCTCACCGGAAAGTGCCGCATCACCACGCTCGACGCGCAGGGCCGACCCAGCGTGGACGACGTGGGCCCCGGCGATCTCTGGTATTTCCCGCCCGGCCTGCCGCATTCGCTGCAAGGACTCGGACCGGACGGTGCCGAATTCCTGCTCGCCTTCGACAACGGACGCGCATCGGAATTCAACACGCTGATGCTGACCGACTGGATGGCGCACACGCCGCCGGAGGTGCTGTCCAAGAACTTCAACGTTCCCGCCGACACTTTCAAGAACATCCCGCTGAACAATCTGTGGATCTTCGAAGGCAAGGAGCCCGGTCCGCTCGAAGACGATCGCCGCGCGATGAACTGCGTGCCGAACACGGAACCGGTGATCTTCCGCCTGGGCGCGATGAAGCCCACCAAGAAGACCCGTGGCGGACAGGTGCAGATTCAGGACAGCCGCAACTTCCCGATCGCCAAGAATGTGGCTGCGGCCTTGGTGACGGTGGAACCCGGCGGCATGCGCGAACTGCACTGGCATCCGAACGCGGACGAGTGGCAATACTACATCAAGGGCCAGGCCCGCATGACGGTGTTCAACACCGGGCCGAAGGCCGCCACCGCCGATTTCCGCCCCGGCGATGTCGGCTACATCAAGAAGAGCCTCGGTCACTACATCGAGAATACCGGTAATACCGAGCTGCAATTTCTCGAAATCTTCAAGACGGACACCTACATGGACGTGTCGTTGTCCGACTGGCTGACACACCTTCCGCCGCAGCTCGTGCAGCAGCATCTCAACATCGATCCCGCCGCCCTCGCGCGGTTTCCGAACATGGCACCGGCCGTCGTTCCGGTGTGATCGGGAAACGACGACAGAGCGTTCTGTCCAAGGCTTGCAAGTGATGTCTCGTCTTCGTCTGCGGCAGACATGCTGGCTCGAGGCGCGTGCCGACCATCAGGCATCCATGCCCGTCTGCGCGCAGCACGTCACTGTTCTCAAACGTCGGAGACGGACATGCAGGCAGGCGTTTATGACCACCCAGACGAACCTGACGTCCTCCGGCACTTCGATGTCCCCGATCGAAGCCGGAGGCGAGATCGTCGCGCCGATCAATCGCAGTTTCGCGCTGTCCGAAGCCTGCACGATCTGGTTCGGGAGATCGAGCAGATCACCCGAACCACGGGCAGCCGACAGGCTTCAGCAACGTAAGAAGCGGTCTCGACCATTGACGACAAGCCGCAAGGAGTTTGCCATGCCGAACCATGGGACCACAACGCGAACCCCTCGCGTAGCCACTTTTGCCTCCTCCGATGCCGATCGCGCGCAACAGCGCGCGATCTTCGAACGAAACAGCGCGCTCGTCGCCCAGTTCGGTGACGATCGTCGCGGCAACTATTCTGCGATGTGTTCGCTGACGCCGTTGGCTAACGGGATCGACCTCGCGCGTGTTTCCGAGCAAGGCATCGACGGATGGTGGGTCACGCCACCCACTGCGGATCGCTCGCATGCCATCTTCTTCGTGCATGGCGGCGGCTACCACCTCGGCGACGCAACCTCCTACCGCGGTTTCGCGAGCCAGATCGCGGCTCGCATGGGGTGTGCGGTCTTCGCCGTCGACTATCCGCTCGCCCCGGAGCAGCGCTTTCCGTCGGCCTATGATGCCGTTCAGCGCGCCTTCGAATGGTTCACGACGAGAGATGTCGCAGCCTACGCCCTGATGGGGGACTCGGCGGGCGGAGGGCTGGCGCTCGCTCTTCTTGCCGACGTCCGCACGGCCTGTCGTCCCGCGTGCGTGGCGGTGTTCTCGCCCTGGACCGACCTCGCACTATCGGGACGATCCTTTAACGACCCATCGACGTTCGACCCGGTGTTCAAGCCGGAGGTTTTGGCGGGTCTGGCCAAATCCTACCTGAATGGCGCCGACCCACGCGATCCGCGCGCATCGCCCCTGTACGGTATCCCGGAAGCCCCCCCGCCGCTCCTGCTACAGGTCGGAACGGACGAGGTCCTCTTGGACGACGCCCGTCGCTACGCGGATGGCGCCGCAGTCCAGGGAGGCAAGGTCGAACTGCAACTGTTCGACGGTATGCACCATGTCTTTCAACGGGATGTTGGGCACCTGGACACCGCAGGTCGAGCCCTGGACAAGGTGGCGGACTTCGTCGCTCGGCATTGGTCGTAAATAGCCGCCGACGTTCATCCAGAAAGAACCAAAGAACTTCTGTCCGTTTGGCACTGGGCCATGCAGGGTCCGCGAACCCAAACGGACAGAAGTCTTTTTGCTTCTTTTTCTTTAGAAAAAGAAGGTCTTCCTTCTACACCAACGATTCCGGCCCGAACGAATCCGGCAGCAACTCCGCCAGCGTCCGCACCAGCAACAGCGTGCCATGCTCGTCCACCACCCGGATCGCCACATCCGGCCCGGCGAATTCGCGCAGCTTCTGGCGGCACCCCCCGCACGGCATGCACGGCGTGCTGCCGCCCCCAGCGACCACCACCTCCTCGATGCGGCGGCTGCCGGACAGGACCATCGCCGAGATCGCGCCGGCTTCCGCGCACACGCCTTCCGGATAGGCCGCGTTCTCGACGTTGCAGCCCGGATGCACCACGCCGCGCTCGCAACGGATCGCGGCGCCGACGCGGAACCGGGAATAGGCGGCGTAGCTGTTCTCTCGCGCCTTCAGCGCCGCCTCGATCATCGCATCCGCCATCCCGCTTCTCCCGCTTGTCGTGGACCGCCGCCCGTATCCCAGGTCGCAGCGCCGATGCGAAGAGCATTCCGCCCAGAACACTTGAGCGGAACGGAACGCCAGAAGGGACCGGAACGCTTGGAGGGAACGTCCCGCTTCTCTACTCTGTTCTCATGCCCGACCAGCCCGCCCTGCTTCATCGCGACACGATCGACCCCGACACCGCCTCGCTGCTCGCGGCGCGCCCGCATCTGCGCATGGACGCGTTCGACGGGCTGCTGTTCGAAGGCGTTCCGCTGCGGCTGATCGCACAAGACGTCGGAACCCCGGTCTGGGTCACGGGCGCCGGCACGCTGCGCGCGCGCTATCGCCGTCTGGCCGAGGCGATGCGCGAGTCCGGGATTGGCGCGCGCATCCACTACGCGATCAAGGCCAACGACCATCTCGCCGTGCTGCGCGTCCTCGCCGCCGAAGGGGCCGGCGCCGACGTGGTCAGCGGCGGCGAGTTGCTGCGCGCGGTCGAGGCCGGCATCGCCCCGGAGCGGATCGTGTTCTCCGGCGTCGGCAAGACGGCCGACGAGATGCGTCTCGCTTTGCGTCTCGGCATCGGCCAGCTCAATCTGGAAAGCGCGGAAGAACTCGCGCTGCTCTCCGCCGTCGCCGCCGGGATGGGCGCGGAAGCCCGCATCGCCCTGCGCGTGAACCCGGACGTCGACGCCCTCACCCACGCCAAGATCAGCACCGGCAAGGCCGGCGACAAGTTCGGCGTCGCCTATGCGGAGGCCGCCGCCCTTTACGCGCGCGCCGCCGCCCTGCCCGGCATCGTGCCGCTCGGCTTCGCGGTGCATATCGGCAGCCAGATCGCCACGCCGGCCCCGTTCCGCGCCGCGTTCGAGCGCATCGCCGCCCTGGTCGCGCAGGTGCGCGCGGCCGGCCATGCCGTGCGGATGGTGGATTGCGGCGGCGGCCTCGGCATCACCTATCGCGACGAGGCGGAAGGCTCTCCGCGCGCCTTTGCCGGCGCCATCGCCGCCACGCTCGGCGGGCTCGATCTGGAGCTGGCGATCGAACCCGGCCGCTGGCTGGTCGGACCGGCCGGCGTGCTGCTGGCGCGGGTGATCCGGGTGAAACGGGACGGCGATGCGCCGCCTTTCGTGGTGCTCGACAGCGCCATGAACGACCTCATCCGCCCCAGCCTCTACGAAGCGTGGCACGGCGTGGTGCCGCTCGCCGCCGACGATGCCGCCGCCCCGCTGGCGCCGGCCCATCTGGTCGGCCCGGTCTGCGAGACCGGCGACACCCTGGCCCGCGACCGCCTCCTGCCGGCCCTGGGCGACGGCGCCACCGTGGCGATCCTCGATACGGGCGCCTACGGTGCGGTGATGAGCTCGACCTACAACGCCCGTCCTTTGGCGGCGCAGGTGATGGTGGATGGCGAGCGCTGGGCGCTGATCCGCGAACGCCAGCCCGTCGAAGCGCTGTGGCGCGACGAGCGCGTGCCGGGCTGGATCGGCCACGCCGCCCCGGTCGCCCCGGTCGCACCCACGGAATGACCGACCGCACCGATCTGCTGCACCGGACCCGGCGCAAGGCCGGTCTGGCGCTCTCGATCGAGCGGCTCTGGCCGTCGCTGCTGCCCGCCTTGTTTCTGCTCGGCTGCTTCGCGCTGCTGAGCCTGCTGACGATCCCGCAGCGCCTGCCTCCCATCCTGCACGGGCTCGCGGTCCTGGCCGTCCTGGCCGGCGCCGGCGCCCTGGTCCGCGCCGCCCTCCGCGGTCTCCGCACCCCCACGGTCGAGGAGCGCGACCGCCGCATCGAGCGCGCCTCCCGCCTGTCCCACCGCCCGTTGAGCACCCTGCTGGATCGGCCGGTCGCGTCCGCTCCGGGCGCGGACGGACTCTGGGCCGCGCATCTGGAGCGCACGCGCGCCGAACTCCGCACGCTCCACGCCGGACGCCCGCACCTGCCCTTCCGCGCGCATGACCGGCGCGGCTTCGGCGCGGCTCTGCTGGCGGGCCTGCTGGTGGCCGCCCTTCTTTCCGGCGCCGATGCGCCGCTCCGCCTCGCCAGCGGTTTCTGGCCGGGCATCGCCCTGCCGCTCGGCCCGCGACCCGTGCTGCAGGCCTGGATCACCCCGCCCCCCTTCGCCGGCGGCGCGCCCGTGTTCCTGTCCGACCCGCACGGGCGCTATGCGGTCCCGGCCGGCTCCACCCTCACCGTCTCGCTGTCCGGCTCCCCCGCCATGCCCTCCCTGGACGGCGTATCGGGCCGGTTCGCCAAGCTTTCCGAACGCTCCTGGTCGTTCAGCGGCGCTGTTCCCGCCAGCGATGCGGACGGAATCACGGTGCATGTGCGCGAGTCCGGCTACAGGCTCGCCGCGTGGCACATCGTCTCGCAGCCGGCCGGCGCCCCGGTGGTCGCCTGGACCGCCCCGCCGGGCGCGGACAAGACCGTGCCCTGGCGTCTGCGCCTGCCCTGGTCCGCGTCGCAGCGCTACGGCATCCGGTCGCTCCAGGCCGAGATCCGGCTGGCGGACAACAAGACCGGCCGCGTGCTGCATGTGCAGATCCCGCTCGGCGGCACGCCCGACAAGGCGAAAGGCGTGGCGCTGGAGGATCTGAGCGCCGATCCCTGGGCCGGCGCCAAGGTGGTCGCCCGTCTGGTCGCCACCGACACCGCCGGACAAACCGCCAGCAGCGCCGACGCTGCCTTCACCCTGCCCGCGCGCCCGTTCCGCAACCCGCTGGCCCGCGCCGTGCTCGACCTGCGCCGGCGCCTCGGCACGGGCGCCGAAACCCCCGCCGACGCGGGCGGCGATCTCGCCGCGCTGGGCGACACGCCCGGCCAGATCGCTCAGGATAGCGGCCTGTTCCTGAACCTCAGCGCGATCGCCTCGCTCCTCCAGCGTTACGGCGATCAGCCCGGCACCGTCGCCGAAGCCTCCGACCGCCTCTGGAACCTGGCCCTCGCGCTGGAAGACGGGCTGCACAACGACCGTGCCGGCGCCCGCGCCACCGCCGAGATCCGGCGCGCGCAGGAGCGTTTGTCGGCGCAGATCGAGCACATGCGCCAGCTCGGACAGGCCGGACAGAACGCCGGCGAGCAGGACGAGCTGCACAAGCGCATCGCCGAGCTGGCCCAGGCGATCCGGCGCAAGATGCAGGCGCTGGCGCAGCAGGCCGCACGCGAGCACAGGCCGATGCCGGCCCTGCCCGACAGCATGACGTCCGGCGGAGACGCGCTCGACCGCATGCTGAAGCAGATGCAGGAGCAGGCCGCGAACGGCCATGGCGATCAGGCCATGCAGGACCTGTCACGCATGCAGCAGATGCTGGACCATATGCGCCTGGCCACGCCGCAGGACCTGCGCAGCGCCGCAGAACAGGCGCAGGCGACCGCCGAGGCGCGCGACCAGATGCAGGCGGTGCAGGACCTCGTGAAGCGCCAGACGGCCCTGCTCGACAGCACCCAGAACCGGCAGGGCGCCGCCGACCGCGCCCGGCAGGATCAGCAGCGCCGTCTCGAGACGGACGGCGAGGATGCCGGCGCCGAACAGGGCGGCGCGCCGGACGCCGCCACACGCGCGCTGCTGCAACAGCTCGGCATTCCGCTGGACGATAACGGCGCTTCCGGTTCGCCCGCACAGGATGCGCCGACGCCGCCTTCCGGTGCGCAGAAACAGGCCGCGCCGCCGCCGGACCAGGATGCGGCGCGCACGCGCGACGGCCACGCCCAGAACGTGCTGGCCCGCGCCCTGGGCGAGCTTCAACAGGAATTCACAGGCCTCACCGGCAAGAAAGCCGACGGTCTCGCCGACGCCGAGAAGAACATGCGCGCCGCCCGCGACGCGCTCGGCAACAAGGACGACGCCGCCGCCGCCCAGGCGGAAGCCAAGGCGCTGGCCGCCCTGCAGAAAGGCCGCAACCAGATGAGCGCCGCCATGCGCGGCGGCCGCTCCGGCGGCAGCGGTCTGGCGCTGCTGCCCGGCAACGGCAGCGGGGACGGCGCGGACGAGCCCGGCGACGAGAGCGGACAGGCGGAATCCGGCCAGGACGGCGACGGCACGCCCGGCGAGGCGGCGGAGCTGGGCAGCGACGACAGCAAGGGTCCGCGCGATCCGCTCGGACGCCCGACCGGCGACAACAATGGCCGCGCCGGCGACGGCAGCGAGACCCATGTGCCGGACGGCGACAGCGCCGCGCGGTCGCGGCAGATCGAGAACGAGATCCGCCGGCGGGACAGCGACCGCACCCGTCCGCAAGGCGAGCTGGACTATCTGGACCGGCTGCTGCGCGCGTTCTGACCGGCGCGGAGGCGATTAACATGCATCGTGCATGATAATCGCCCCCGGTCGCTCGCCTACGGACCGGCGTCGAGCGCCCGCTGCATGAAATCCAGCCGCGCGGCATGGAACCGGGTCGCCGGATCGACCACCAGCCCCAGCGTCAGGTACGGGTCGTCCGGCCCGGCGAAGCGCGGCCATTCCGGCACGCCGGGGCCGTTCGGATCGCCCGTCGCGGCGAAGCGGGTCCAGGCGGTCATCATCAGTTCCGACAGGGCATTCTGCTGCGGCGTCGCCTTCGGCGGTAGGGTGCCGAACACGCTGCGCAGTTCCGCGGCGTGGCGCGGCGGGTGATCGTTGACCGGCTCGTCGAACAGATAGGCGAAGACGGGCGAGCCGTTCGCCGCGGCGCGGCGCGCGAAGGTCCTGGCTCCGGCAAAGAACATGCCGTCCCCCACCAGGGCCGCGCTGGCGGCGGGAATATCGGCGTCCGTGTTCACCGGATAGACGCGCGCGGCCTCCTTCCAGAGCGGCCCGAACACGGTGTGGAGCGCGCGCAGATAGCCTTGCCTGTCGTAGAGCGACCAGGGGGTGGCGAAGCTCATGCCCTCCGCCTGGTTGTCGCCGATCAGGATGGGGATCGGCGGCAGCGGGGCGGTGAAGGGCTGGTCGGGCAGCACCGCATCCCCCACGACCGGGAACGGCAGCGGCACCGGGGCCATCAGCGGGGCGAGCGCCTGGATCCGGGTGGCGTTGCCGAGCAGGTCGCGCGCCGGGGTCGCGCGCAGTCTGGCGAGATCGTCGCCCAGAACCAGGCCGGTGCGTTCCGCCTCGGCGCGCGTGCGCAGCTTCCAGCCCATCGCGGCGCTTTGCAGAATGGCGCGCGAGAACAGCCCGCGCGCCTCGGGCGAGGCCAGCAGCGCCATCACCGAGGTGCCGCCCGCAGATTCTCCGAACAGGGTCACGCGCGACGCGTCGCCGCCGAACGCCGCGGCATTGCGCTGGACCCAATGCAGCGCCGCGATCTGGTCCAGCAGACCGGCATTGCCGGACGGCGAGCCTTCGGCGGTCAGGCCCGGATGGGCCAGAAAGCCGAACACGCCCAACCGGTAGTTCAGCGTCACCACCACCACGCCATGCGCGGCCAGGGCGGCGCCGTCATAGACCGGCTCCGAGCCCGCGCCGAACACGAAGCCGCCGCCATGGATGAACACCATCACCGGCAGGGGTGGCGCCTTGCCGCGCCGTGGGGGCGCCCAGACGTTCAGTGTGAGGCAGTCCTCGCTCGGCTGCACGAGCTGGTCGGCCGGTACGCGCTGCATGCAGGGCGGCCCGAACCGGGTGGCATCGAGCGCGGCCGTCCAGGGCGTCACCGGTTGCGGCGCGCGCCAGCGCAGGGGACCGACCGGCGGCGCGGCGTAGGGAATGCCGCGAAAGACGCGGATCGACCCGCCCGGAACCGTCGTGCCGCGCACCGGCCCTTCGGCGGTCCGCACCAGAACCGGATGCGGCGCCGGAACGGTCGCGCCGACGGCCTGCAGCGACGGAAGCGAGAACAGAACGGCGAGCCCCAGACCGAACGCCCGTCGCACACCGCCCATCGTCACCCCTGTCCGCTGCCGGCCCGGCCGGAACGGCTCAGGCGGACACGCCTTGCAGCAGATCGAGCACGTGCTGCAACCCGCCGAGCGCGCCGGACACCGATGCGGTCGACGAGGATTTGGCCGTGACGGCGGACTGGGTGCCGACCGAGGACGTGCTGGCGGCGCTGCTCTGCGCGCCCGTGCCGGTCAGGTTGGACATCAGGCTCTGGAACTGCCCGGCGGCGGCATGGTGGGCATGTTTATGCGCCTTGACGCCGCTGCCGGCGCCCTGGAGCGAGGACAGGGAGGAAATATCGGCCATCTCGATCACCTGGTTTGAACGGTGATCGGGACGTTGCAATCGCCGGGCCAGGAACGCGACCCGGCGTAAGGGCTTGTTCCGGCAAGCAAACCGGAAACGATGCCGCGTCCGACCCGGCAGGACTTGCCGGGTCCGCGGCCTGCGTTTCGTGCCGCCCGGCAGGATCAGCCGAGCAGGGCCAGCACCTCGTCCAGGCTCGGCGCGGCTTCCGCCGCCCCCGCGCGGGTGGTGGCGAGGGCGCCGCAGGCGGCCGCGAACCGGGCCGCCTCGCCGAGCGCCTTGCCCTGTGCCAGCGCCACCGCCAGACCGGCATTGAAGCAATCGCCCGCGGCCACGCTGTCGATCGCCTTCACCGCGAAGGGCGGCACGAAGCCGTCGCCGGTCTCGTCGCGGAAATACACGCCGCGCGCGCCCAGCTTGACGATGCAGCGCTTCAACCCGCGCTCCTGCATGCGATCGGCGCAGGCCGAGGCGGAGACCGGGTCCACCGGCCGGACGCCGACCAGGGCTTCGGCCTCGGTCTCGTTGGGCGTGAGCAGGTCGGCCAGCGCCCAGAATTCGTCCGGCAGGCCGTGCTCGGGGGCCGGAGCCGGATCGAGGATCACGATGCCGCCGCCGGCACGGGCCAGACGCGCGGCGTCGAGGCTGGCGGCGACCGGCGTTTCGAGCTGCAGCAGCAGCACGCGCGCCGCCGAGAGAAGCGGCCTGGCCTGCTCCACGTCGCCGGCGTCGATCGCCATGTTGGCGGCGCCGACCACGGTGATGCTGTTCTCGCCGCTGTTCTCTATGCCGATCAGGGCGATGCCTGTGGGGTTGCGCTCGTCCGTGCGCACGTGTTCGAGCGAGGCGCCGAACCCGGCCAGACGGTCGCGCACCAGCACGCCGAACGGATCGTTGCCGACGCGCCCGACCATGGACACGCCTATGCCGAGCGACCCCGCCAGGCGCGCGGCGCAGGCGGCCTGATTGGCGCCCTTGCCGCCCAGGCCGATCACATAGCGTTCGGCATGGATGGTCTCGCCCGGACGCGGCAGGCTGCGGCAATAGGCGGCGAGATCGGCATTGATGCTGCCGAAGGACACGATGGACGCCGTGTCGGCGCGGCCGTGCTGGATCGTGGCGGACATCGTTCGGCGTTCTCCCGTTTTCTTATGCGGCGGGTTCTGCCATGCCGCCGGTGGCCGGTCGAGACGGGGCGACCGGGGCCAGCAGGGCGGCGAGGAGGCCGATCGCGGCGACGGCGGCCACATAGAAACCGGGCGCCAAACGGTTCTCGTGCGCCAGCACCGCGACCAGCAGGGGCGTCAGCCCGCCGAACAACGCGTAGGCGACGTTGTAGGACAGGGACAGGCCGGTGAACGCGACCTCCGGCGGGAAGGCCCGCACCATCAGAACCGGGGGAATGGCGACGACGCCGGCACCCAGCCCGGCCAGGGCGTAGAGCGGCACGATCGCCGCCGGATCGGAAGCGGCGCCCACGAACAGCAGCAGGGCGGAGGCGGCCAGCAGCAGGATGGAGGCGATCGCCGTGCGCCGGAAGCCGAACCGGTCGGTCGCGATGCCCACCAGGACGGCGCCGATCGTCAGCGTGACGGTGGCGAGCAGATTGGCCGCCTGCGCCCGCGCCGGCGCGATTCCGAACTGCTTCTGCAGCAGGGTCGGCGCCATCAGGATCACCACGACGATGGCGGCGGTGAGCATCCAGGTGCTGGCCATGGAGGCGAGCACCGCCGGGCGGTGGTGACGCAGCACGGCGGCGGCGGGCAGCGCCGCGGCGTCACGCTCGGCGCGCAGGCGCAGGAACACGGGGGTTTCCCGCAGCCAGCGTCGCAGCACCATGGCGCCGAAGCCGAACGCCCCGCCGAGCAGGAAAGGCAGCCGCCAGAAGCCGGCCGCGATCCGCTCGGGCGGCACCGCGAGGTCGAGGAGCGTCGCGACCAGGGAGCCGAGCAGGATGCCGCCGGTCAGGCCGCCCGTCAGCAGCCCGATCGCCAGACCGGAGCGGCCTGGCGGCGCGTGTTCGGCCACGAACACCCAGCCGCCGGGCGCTTCGCCGCCGATCGCCGCCCCCTGCATGATGCGCATGGCGAGCAGAAGCAGCGGCGCGAGGGGGCCGATCGCCGCATAGGTCGGCAGGAGGCCGATCAACAGCGTCGGGACCGCCATCAGCAGCACGGACAAGGTGAACATGCGCTTGCGGCCGCTCTTGTCGCCGTGATGCGCCATGACGATCCCGCCGAGCGGCCGCGCCAGATAGCCGGCGGCGAACAGGCCGAAGGTCTGCGTCTGACGCAGCCACTCGGGCAGGCCGGCGGGAAAGAACAGATGGCCGATGGTGGCGGCGAAGAACACGAAGACGACGAAATCGTAGAACTCGAGCGCACCGCCGAGCGACGCGAGCGCCAGGGTGCGGATGTCGGATCTGTCCAGCCGTTCCGTCGATCGCCGTGTTTGCACCGTTCCGTCGCTCCCTGCTTTTGCCGGTCATCGTGCAAAGCGTTGTATCGGTGTCCTGCCGAAACGACCAACCCGGACCGGCATGGACACAGGCCGTATCCGGCGGTTGCAGCCGGGAATGACGACCGTTCGCGCCGGCTCACATCGTTCGCAGCGACCGATGGAACGGCTAGGAGCGGCCTGTCGGATGTCTTATGATCTTCTCTGTCGTGGAGACGAGAGTTTCCGGTGCGGCAGCCGGTCTGACCGGCGCGCGACGATCGCGCGGCGGCGGCGCTGGCCATGTCCGACAGCCTCGTCCGCATTCGAAAGCGGCAGACATTAGACAATCACGTTTTCTTAACGAGCCCAATCTCATTATCGGCTTTCCAGCCGCCTTCGGATCGCTTCTCATGACGGTCGCTTCACCCAGACAAGGGCTTCGGGTCAGCTCGGACATCTACAAGGTCCTGGTCGGCGATCTCGCCTTCAGCACGGTTCCCACCACGATCATGGGCGCGACGCTGGTTCTCGTCTGCCTCGTCGCAGGCGGCATGAACGGCAACCGGTTTCTTCTCGTCACCGCCTGCGGCTCTGCCGCCGGCATGACGGGCAAACTCGTTCTGATGGCGTGGCAGCGGCGCCTGATGCGGGACGACACGATCACCTTCGCGCTGGCACGCAGGTTCGCCGTCCAGCATCGCATCGCGACGTTTCTGACCGCCGCCTGCGTCGCCGGGACATCGGCCTGGATATTCCTGCATCTTTCGACAGAATGGCACATGCTGGCGGCCACGCTCCTGTTCGCCTACGGCTCGGGTGTGGTCGGGCGGCTGAGCATTCTTCCGACCCTGGCCATTCCGGCCCTGATCCTGGCGAGCGTTCCGGGTATCGTCGCCTGTGCGATGTACGACGACACTGCCCATCGTCTGTCGTCGGGGATCTTCGTCGTTTTCGTCATGGGCAGTTTCGAAACCGTCCGTCATCTGCACCGGCGTGCGGTCCGGCACATCACGACCGAGCTGGACATGGCGACGTTGGCGCGAAAGGACGCGCTGACGGGCCTGTTCAATCGTCTGGGCTTTCGCGAAGCGCTGCGCTCGCGGTCCAGCCGGAGCTCCGGCCTGCTGGTGATCCACTGTCTCGATCTCGATGGTTTCAAGGCCGTGAACGATCGGCTCGGACATGCCGCGGGCGACGACCTTCTCGTTCAGGTCGCGTGCCGGATCCAGACGCTGGCGGACGGCATCGTCGTCGGCCGGTTGGGCGGAGACGAATTCGCGGTCCTGCAGACCGGACTGCGCCGAACGGAGGATGCCTCCGGCCTCGCCGACCGGATCGTGGAGGCCCTGTCGCACCCCTTCGTTCTCGGCCGGGAAACGGTCAGCATCGGCTGCAGTCTCGGTTTTGCCGTGGACCGGGCGGAGAATGCGGATGTCGATGCGATGCTGCGCGATGCGGACGCCGCATCCTATGCCGTGAAACGGGCCGGGGGCGGCGGCGTCATGGCGTGGCAGCCAGGGCTTTGAGGCCGGACCGGGACGATCGGAGGGTCGACGACAGGAGCGTCTTGGGGCGCATGCCGGCAAAGGCAGCCGAGCCGTTCTCGCGCAGCCAGGCCGGGCGACGCCTGCGATCGATCATTGCGCCAACAGGTGCTCCAGCATGTCGGCCCGCTTGATGGAAACCCAGGCCTCCGCGCCGTCCGCGCCCCAGCCGGGGTAGGCCGCAGCGGCGAAGCGGCCCCAGGCATCGCGATAGGCGATCCAGCCTGCCTGCGTCGCCTGAACATCGCTCGCGGCGATCGTCGTGTCGCCGAGCTTGGCGTCCTTGCCGGCAGGGAGTTTGCGCAGGGCGGCGTCGATCCGTTTCTGCGCCGCATCGCGCTGGGCGCGGCCGAGCTTCGGCGGGGCGCCGCGCTCGAGACGCTCGAACATGGCGGCGAAATCGGCGTTCTGGAGTTGCTCCTCCTCGGTCACGAAGGCGTTGCGCAGGGTGCCGCTGAGGTCGATCTCGTTTTGTGAACGCAGCTCGGCCCAGTGCTTCTGCGCAGCACGGAGACCGGCGAAAGCGGCCTGTGCCCGTGGCGGCACCCTGGATGCGAACGCCGCGACCACGGCTTCGAAAGCGACCGCCTTGAAGCGGGCGTCGTGTTCGGCGCATTCGCCGCCCGCTTCGCCGCTGGTGGCGTCGTCGCAGGGCGAGAAGGTCGGCTTATACCAGCTCTCATGCAGGAGACCGGCCACGTGCATGACACGCGATTGCCGCGCGGCGATGGAGTCTTGGGACATGCAGGCGTATTTCACCGCGAGCGCCTTGTTGCGGGGCACGCCCATGCCGTTGGCGTAGATCGTCGTCAGGATCGACGTTCCGCCGAACAAGGGGGCTTCGTGACCCTGCTCCAGGCTGTCCGCTTCCACGAACGCGCACAGCCGGGCCCGCGCCGGATCGGCGGGACGCCCGATGCCGTAGAGCAGGGTCTCGCTGTCGCAATGCGCGAGGGATGCCTGCTGCGCCGGCGTCGGCAGGTCCGCCGCCGGAGGTTCCGTGTCGGCATAACGCTGGCAGAGCGCTTCGACCTGTTTCGGGTCCGGTTCGCCCGGGATCCCTTGCGCGCAGACGGGACTGGCGGCCAGCAGGGCGAGCACGGCCACGATCGACGGCGATGGGTTCATCATTCCGGCATCGTGTGTGATCCTGAGGGGCGGCGCAAAGGGCGTCCGGAATCGCCACGGAGCACCGAGCCGAATGCTGTCCACCCTGGTCGCCCTTCTGCTGGCTTCCGTGATCGCCGTGCCGGTCTCGCGCCGGCTCGGTTTCGGCAGCGTGCTCGGTTATCTGGTGGGCGGGGCGCTGATCGGGCCGAACGTGCTGGGGCTGGTGTCTGGGATCGACCAGATCCAGGCCGTATCGGAACTCGGCGTGGTGATGCTCTTGTTCCTGATCGGTCTGGAGCTGCGCCCGATCCGGCTCTGGACGCTGCGGCGTTCGGTGTTCGGTCTGGGCGCCGCGCAGGTGTTCGGCTGTGCCGCCGCGCTGGCGGTGGCGATCCATGCCGGGTCCGCGGCCAGCGTGTCCGACCTCACCCTGGGCTGGCCGGCCGCGATCGCGCTGGGGCTCGGGCTCGCCTTATCGTCCACCGCCATCGTTCTGCCGATGCTGGGCGAGCGGCAATTGCTGGAAGGGCGGGCCGGGCGGGACGGGTTCGCCGTGCTTCTGTTCCAGGATCTGAGCTTCATTCCGCTGGTGGCGCTGGTGCCGCTGCTCGGATTGTCGCATCCGCATGATCTGCATGCGCTGGAAGCGAGCGCCCTGCCCTGGCGTGCGGTCGGGACCGGGATCGCCGCGATCGGGGCGATCCTGCTCGGCGGGCTGGTGCTTCTGCCGCGCCTGTTCCGGTTGATCGGCGGGGCGCGGACGCCGGAATCCTTCACCGCCGTGGCGCTGCTGACGGTGGCGTTGACGGCGTGGCTGGCGGAGGCGGCGGGCCTTTCGATGTCGCTGGGGGCGTTTCTGGCCGGTGTTCTGCTGTCGAACTCGGAATACCGGCACGAACTGGAGGCCGACATCGCGCCGTTCGAGGGGCTTCTGCTCGGTTTCTTCTTCATGTCGGTGGGCATGAGCGCGCATCTGGGGCTGCTGGTGGCCGATCCGCTGCGGATCGGGCGCGACGTTCTGCTGCTGCTCGGCATCAAGATCCTGATCTGTTTCGTGCTGGCCCGGATCGGGCGGCAGGACAACCGGAATGCCGTGCGGTTCGCTCTGGCGCTGCCGCAGGGGAGCGAGTTCTCGTTCGTTCTGTTCGGGGCGGCCGTGGCGGCGGGCACCCTGCCCGGCAGCGTGGCGGCGGAGGCGACGCTGGCGGTGGCGCTGTCGATGGCCGCGACGCCGATCCTGTTCGCTGCCAGCGAGCGTTTCCTGATGCCGCGCCTCGATGCCGCCGCGCGTCAGGCGCCGGTCTACGACGAGGTGCCGTTGCAGAACGCGCCGGTGATCATTTGCGGGTTCGGCCGCATGGGGCAGATCGTCGGCCGCATCCTGCGCACGCAGAACATCCCGTTCACCGCACTGGACCAGGATGCGAGCCAGGTGGAGGTGGTGCGCCGGTTCGGTGCCCGTGTGTTCTATGGCGACCCGGCGCGTCCGGAGATGCTGCGTGCCGCTGGGGCGGAGACGGCGAAGCTGCTGGTGGTGACGCTGGCCGAGCCGGACGACGTTCTGCGCGTGGTGGACGTGGCGCAGCGGCATTTTCCCGGGCTGCGCATCCTGGCGCGGGCGCGCAACCGCAAGCACGCGCATCTGCTGATGAAGCGGAACGTGCCTCTGGTGCGCGAGACGTTCCATTCCGCGCTGTTGATGACGGACACCGTGCTGGAGGAGCTGGGCATCGGCGAGAATGCGCGCAAGCAGATCGTCGAGACCTTCCGCGAGCACGACGAGCGGGCGCTGCGCGAGACGCTGCCCTACCATGACGATGAGAAGCGGCTGATCCAGACGGCGAAGCAGATGAACGACGAGCTGACCGGGCTGTTCGCGGCCGACCGTCCGGATTGAGAGGCCTGCCCATCCGACGAACGGACACCACGATAACGGGTGTATTCCGTGGTCGCCGGGCGGGATCACAGGAGCACCGGTCAGGGACGGATACAGTCTCCACGATACGATGACTGTTCCGTTGCCTGCTCGTGAGGCCGTTTTAATGTAACCGGCGGCGTATCGACACGTTGATTGTTCGTTCTTCACATGAAAGGACGAGACAATGCTCTCTCAGAAACGTATCGCGTTGATTGCCGCTGCCTTGTGCCTGACGGCGTCCGCTTCCTTCGCGGCCGAACAGACGCCGGTCGTGTCGCCCGCGCAGTCGGCGGCGAACGAGGATTTCGGCATGTTGTCGACGCAAGGTGCGGTCGCGTTCCACGACGTGCGCCTGGCCCGGCTCGCCATTTTCGATGGAAAGACCGGCGTGGCGCGGCAGCTCGTGAGCAGCGCCGAGACCGCCTTCCAGAAGGCCAGATCCGATGTCGCCGCCTATAACGAGGCGGAATCCGACCTGACTCCGCCGCCGGGCGTGACGCAGAAGACGGGCGGGGATGACGGCCTGACCGGCAAGGTGAAATGGCTGCCGGTGGATGGCGCGATGACGCTGGACGAGAACTACACCGCGACGCCGGACAAGCAGGCGAGCCTGTCCAAGGCCGATCACCAGATCAAGGCCGGCGACAGGAAGGGCGCGATGGACACGCTGCGTCTGGCCGGGATCAACGTGACGTTCGACATGGAGGTGGTGCCGCTGGAGCGCTCGATCGGCAAGACGCAGGATGCGCTGAACCTGCTGAAGGACGGTCACTACTACGAGGCCAACCAGACACTGAAGTCGCTGGAGGATGGCGCGCGCTTCGACGTGGCGAGCTTCAACGGGACGCCGAAGAATTCGGCCAGCACGACGCAGCCGGCGGCGGCGACCGCGGAGCCGCACAAAGCGGGCTGATCGTCGCGGATCGTGTCGGGACGGACCGTTCGACCGGTTCGTTCCGACGCCGCCTTGCCGCGATCAGTGCGTTTCCGGCAGGAGCGGTTCGCGATCGGCGATGGCGCAGGAATGATCTTCGAGTTCCTCGCCGGAGCCAGGACCAAGACGCAGTCGCGTGATGTCGCGCGCGTCCGTGAGCGTGGTGGTAAGCACGCCGGATTTGCCGTCGAGCAGGATGAAGCCGGGGCGGCCGTGTCTGGTGTCGCCGACCAGGACCAGGGTGTGACGGCCCATCTCTTCGGATGGAATCTTCAAGGATGCTGATAGCAGGCGGAACGGATTGGTGTCGCCCAACGTGTCGCCGTCGATCCAGAGGGCGCAATAGCGATGCAGGCGGAGGCGTTCGCCGAGCGGTTGCCAGTGGCGGGAGAGGCGCGACGACATGCGATCAAGCGCTGCGCGGATATCGGGACGGATGCAGTCCACATGGATATGCAACTGGTTCTGGCTGCGGCCGCGCTCAGAGTTGATCGCCAGGGCGAAATCGCGACGCGTGAGAGCGTGACCGGAGCGGTCGCGAGACAGCTTCGTGACGGCCCAGGCTTCGGCGAAGAAGTTCGGCGCGCCCTCGGCGAGAATGGCGGGGGATTCGATGCCGGTGATCTTTGCCGTTGGGATCAGCAGATACTGGGTGCGGCCGGTGATGTCCTTGAGCACCGCATCGCCGCCGGTCTCGTCCACCGACACGCAGGGGGCGGGATCGTGACGGTCGCGTTCGCCCGGCACGCAGCGCTCGCTGACGATCTTCCAGAGCGCGTCCGGATCAGCTGCCGTGGCCTGGGTGATGCCGAGCGGGAACAGCAGCGCGAGAACGAGGCCGGTCAGTGGGAGGCGCGACCGCCTCCCCTTCTTCGTCCAGCTCACGCCGTGACCAGTTCCGGCTGCATGCCGAGCGCCTGTGCCAAACGATCCAGACGGCGGCTGACGCTTTCGCCGTTGAACATGCCGCGCTCGGCGCCGAGACGCAGCACCAGCGCGCCGTTTTCCGGGGCGAGGCTGGTGCCTTCGAGCAATTCCGGGACGCCCGCACACAGTGCGTAGGCGAGACGCAGGGCGAGGCCCAGCACCTCGGCGCGGCGGAACCCGTCCACGTCGAGCAGACGGCGTGCCGGTTGCAAGAACGGCAGATCGGGCTCCGCCTCGTAGCGGATCGCCAGGGTCAGGCCGAGAAAGGCGCGTGTGGGGTGGTCGAAGGCGACGCCCTGCTGTCGCAGCACGCGCAGGAAGGTTTGCTCGGAGCGGTATTCCGGGTGATCGAACGCGCCGGTATCGGACATCCAGCAGGCGGCCTCGCGCAGACGGCGATCCTGTTCGGTTTCACCGCCGAGAACGCCGTCCGGCCCGGCGAAGGCGGCGTCGGTCCATTTCAGCAGGGCGGGCGGCAGAAGCTGGTTGCGTCCGAGCCTGCGGCACAGACCCTGCGCCGCGGCCAGCATCGGCTCCTCGTCGAGCGATTCCGCCGCGACATGGCGCATATACCAGCCTTCGCGCACGCCATCGACGCAGAACACCACGCGCGACGGCGCGATGCGGCGAAGCAGGCGGCGGAGAACGATGGCGGCGTAAGGAAGATCGTCGAGGCGCTTGCGCGGCGCGCCCGGCAGGCGTTCCAGCGTGCGCTTGGAGGAGCCGATGATCCAGCCGGTCATCTCGCGCGCCTCGTCGAGACGCATCTCATACTGGTGGACGATGTTGAGCGGGTAGAAGGTGCGCGCGATCTGGAGGCGCGCCAGGGCGCGGAAGGCGCCGCCGACCAGGAACAGGGTGGGGCCCGGAACGTCGCGCAGCCACTCCACCGAAGCGAGATCCTGTTCGACGATGCTGCGCGCGCGGTCGAGATCGCCGCCGGCGCGGTCCGACAGACGGATCACGCCGAGGCGGAGCGTGAGGGCCGAGCGCTTCTCGCCCGCGTCCAGCCTGACCAGCTCCAGCGAGCCGCCGCCAATATCGGCGACGATGCCGTCGGCGCGCGGCAGGCCGCAGCGCACGCCGGTCGCGGCGTAATCGGCTTCTTCCTCGCCGGACAGGATGCGGATCGGCACGCCGGGCATGAGGGCGTGCAGTTCCTCCACGAAGGCCGGGCCGTTGGAGGCGTCGCGCACCGCCGCCGTGGCCAGCACCTCGAACGGATCGGCGCCGAGCGAGCGCGCGACGGCGTGGAAGCGCTGCATGGCGAGCAGGGCCTGACGCATGCCGTCGGCGTTGAGCTTGCCCGAGCTGTCCAACCCGCGCCCGAGCCTGACCACCGCCTTCTCGTTGAAGATGGTGACCGGGTTGCGCGCCGTGCCTTCGAACACGACCAGACGGATCGAGTTCGATCCGAGGTCGATCACGGCGGCGCGTTTGGCGCGTTCCTGCGGGCCGGGCGTGTGTGAAACAGACAGGACTCAGTCCTCCAGGATGCGGTCGGGCCGGCGCGGCAGCGGCCGCAGCACCGGAAGCGCCACTTTCTGCCCTGCCGAACCGCGTCCGGAAAGAGAGGGGTTGGTCATGAAGTATTCGTGCGCCGAGAACGGCTTGGCGCCCGGATCGAGACGGGTCCAGGTTCCGTCCGCGCCCAGCGTCCAGGATTGCAGATTGTCCTTCAGCTCCATGACCATGATCTGGTCGAGCACCTGGGCGTGCACGGTGGCGTTGCGGATCGGCACCATGCTTTCCACGCGCCAGTCCATGTTGCGCGCCATCCAGTCCGCGCTGCTGATATAGACCAGCGCGTCGCGGGACGGGATGCGGTTGCCGTTGCCGAACACGAAGATGCGGCTGTGTTCCAGGAAACGTCCGACGATCGACTTGACCTGGATGTTCTCCGACAGGCCCGGCACGCCGGGACGCAGGCAGCAGATGCCGCGCACGACGACGAGCACCCGCACCCCGGCCTGGGAGGCGCGGTAGAGATGGTCGATCAGCTCGTGATCGACCATGGAGTTCATCTTGAGCCAGATCTGTGCCGGGCGACCGGCCTCGGCAAGCGCGATCTCCTTCTCGATCAGGGAGACCAGGGTGCTGCGTATGGTGAGCGGGCTGAAGGCGATCGCGTCCATGGAGTCCGGCTTGGCGTAGCCGGTCATGTAGTTGAACAGGCGCGCGGAATCCCGCGTCAGCGCCGGGTCCGCGGTGAAGAAGGAGAGGTCGGTGTAGATGCGCGCGGTGATCGGGTGGTAGTTGCCCGTGCCGAAATGCGCGTAGGAGCGCACCGTGCCGCCTTCGCGGCGCACCACCAGGCTAAGCTTGGCATGGGTCTTCAGCTCGGCGAAGCCGAACACCACCTGCACGCCGGCCGCTTCCAGCGTGCGGGCCAGGCGGATATTGGCCTCCTCGTCGAAGCGCGCGCGCAGCTCCACCATGGCGGTGACGGATTTGCCGGCTTCGGCGGCCTCGATCAGCGCCTTGACGATCGGGCTGTCGCGCGAGGTGCGATACAGGGTCTGCTTGATGGCGACCACGGCCGGATCAAGCGCGGCCTGACGGAGGAACTGCACCACCACGTCGAAACTCTCGAACGGGTGATGCACCACGATGTCCTTGGCGCGGATCGCGGCGAAGCAATCGCCGCCGAAATCGCGGATGCGCTCGGGGAAGCGGGGCACGTAGGGCACGAACAGCAGATCGGCGCGATCGTCGACGATGATCTGCTTCACGTCGACGACGCCGACGAGGCCGTCATGGCGCTGCACCTCGGAGGCCTCGACCTCGAACTCGTCGGCGACCAGCTCGGCGAGTTCGGCGGGCATGGAGCCGTCGATGTCGAGATGGATCACCACGCCGCGGCGACGGCGCTTCAGCGCGGTCTCGTAGGAGCGGACCAGATCCTCGGCCTCGTCCTCGAATTCGACGTCGGTGTCGCGGATCACGCGGAACACGCCCTTGCCCTCGGCATGGAATCCGGGAAACAGGCGGTTGAGAAACATGCCGATCAGGTCTTCGAGGATCAGGAACCGTGTGCGGGGCGGCCCTTTCTCGCCGGCGCGCGCCGGCAGTCGGATGAAGCGCTCCACCTGCCCCGGCAGCATGATCAGTCCGCTCATGGCGTGGCGTCTGTCTTCGTCCCCGAACAAGCGGAACACGAGGCCGAGGCCCATGTTGGGGATGAACGGGAACGGGTGCGCGGGGTCGATCGCCAGCGGGGTCAGGATCGGGAACACCCGGTCCATGAACAGGTTCTCGAGCCAGGCGTGGTCCTCGTCTTCCAGCGCGGCGGGTTCGAGCACGGTGATGCCGTTCTCGTCGAGCGCGTGGCACAGCTCCTTCCAGATGCGCTGCTGTTCGGCCAGCAGGATCCGGGCGCGTTCGCCGACCGCGGCGAGCTGCTGCGCGGGCGTGCGCCCGTCCGGCGAGCGCTGCGTGAGGGCCTCGCGCACCTGTCCGACCAGGCCCGCGACGCGCACGGAATAGAATTCGTCCAGATTGCCGGCCGAGATCGACAGGAAGCGCACCCGCTCCAGCAGCGGATTGCGTTTGTTGTCGGCCTCCTCGACCACGCGCTGGTTGAAGTCGAGCCAGGAGAGTTCGCGGTTGATGAATCGTTCCGGCGCGGTGCCGTCGATCGCGGCGGGGGACGGCGCCGCGGGCTGGGCGTGTTCGCCCGGAACCGCGCGTGTGCGCCGGACGGGCGTCGCCGAAACGGCTCTGGCCGCCGTGCGCGGCCGACGGGCCGGCTGCCTCGCGCCGTCGCTCTTCCGTGTCACGCCTGCGCCCGCCTCGTCCACCGTATCTCTCCTCAGAATGACGGTGGGGGAGCCTAGAGCGAAACCCCCGCCACCGGAACCGGCCAACCGGGGAAGGTTTGTTGACGGTATGGCGGCGACTCCCGCGTCCGCCGGCGCGGGCCGCGTGTGGCAAATCATGTCCGCCTGCCGGGCGGGCCGTCCGGAGCAACCCTGGCCGGGCTGGGGCGTCATGGGCACCGACATGATGTCAACGAAACGAACGCGTCGGACGGAACGCCTGTGTGCGGAGCTGTCATTGCGGTGAAGTCCGACAAATAAAACGACAATGCCGCCAAGGCGTTCGTCGTTTCAGTTTGCAATCATGGCTGAATTGTGGTCACCAAAGAGGACCACAGCGATAGGAGAAGTTGCTTGCCTTTGAACAATGCCGCACTCGAAAGCCAATCCTTTGATGTTCCGGCCCTCGATTACGGCAGGCGCTCGATCAGCGCAGGCATCGTTCATTTCGGCATCGGCAATTTCTTCCGTTCTCATCTTGCCGCCTACACGGAACGCTGCCTGTCGCATTCCGGGCAGCAGCATTGGGGCATCGTCGGCGTCGGCCTGTCCGGCGGCGCGCGTTCGGAAGCCAAGGCGGCTTTGTTCCGCGACCAGGATGGGCTGTACTCGCTGACGGAGATGGCGCCGGACGGTACCCGCTCGGTGCGGGTGATCGGCGCGATGATCGACAGCCTGCTTGCGCCGGCCGATCCGGAAGCGGTGCTGCGGCGCATGGCCGATCCCGCCATCCGCATCGTCAGCATGACCATCACCGAAGGCGGCTATCTGCTGGACGAGGAGAACCGGTTCGACGCCGACCATCCCGACGTGCAGCACGATCTCGCCCATCCGGAACAGCCGCGCACCGTGTTCGGCTTCGTGGCGGAGGCGCTGCGCCGCCGTTGCGACACCGGGGCCGGTCCGTTCACCGTTCTGTCCTGCGACAATCTGCGCTCCAACGGCGATGCGGCGCGCGCGGCGTTCACCGGCTTCGCCCGTCTGCGCGACCCGGCGCTGGCGGACTGGATGGAGGCGAACGTCTCCTTCCCCAACGCGATGGTGGACCGCATCGCGCCGACCGTGAGCAAGGAGTTGGCCGCTGATCTGAACGCGCAGAGCGGCATCGACGATCGCAGCCCGGTTCTGGCGGAAGCGTTCTCGCAATGGGTGGTCGAGGACAGATTCTGCGCCGGCCGGCCAGGCTGGGAGCGTGAGGGCGTGCAGTTCTCCGACGCCGTGCACGAGTGGGAAGCGGTGAAGCAGCGGATGCTGAACGCCTCGCACATGATGCTGGTCTATCCGGGCCTGCTGGCCGGGTTCCGTTTCGTGCACGACGCGATGACGGACACGAAGATTGCCGGGCTGCTGGACGCGTTCATGAGCAAGGACGTGATTCCGCTGCTGACGCCGCCGGAAGGGGTCGATCTCGACGCCTATCGCCGCGAGGTGCTGGCGCGCTTCTCCAACGCGGCGATGATGGACGGGCTGCTGCGCGTGGGCAGCGACGGGGCCTCCAAGATCCCGGTGTTCATGACCACGACGATCCGGCTGTTGCTGGAACACGGCTACGACATGAGCCGGCCGGCCTTCCTGATCGCCGCCTATCTGGAGGCGCTGCGCGGCCGGGATCAGAAAGGCGAGCCGATCCCGTTCGAGGAGCCGACGCTGAGCGAGGCCGATCGCGCGGCGGCGACCGGCGACGATCTGGACGCGGCGCTGCAGATCGCGCCATTCGCCGGATGGCAGAAGGCGACGACGCCTGAGTTCAAACAGGCGATCCGCGATGCGCAGACGCGCATCCGCGAAAAGGGCGTGCTGGGAGCGATCCCGGAATGATGGTGGCGGATGCGCGGGCGAGCACCGCGCAGACGGCGCCCGGCAGCGACAGGATGGGCGGGTTCGTCATCCTGTGCGCGGCCGTGGGCGCGTTGGGCGGGCTTCTGTTCGGCTACGACACCGGGATCATCTCCGCGGCCCTGTTGAGCATCACCAAGAGCTACACGCTGAGCACCGGCGGACAGGAGCTGGTGGTGGCGGCGCTGAATCTTGGCGCCGTGGCGGGTGCGGCGCTGAGCGGGCCGATCTCGGACCGGATCGGGCGGCGCCGGACGATCATGATCGGCGCGGTCCTGTTCGCGCTCGGCGCGGCCGGGAGCGGGATGACGCCGAGCCTGACCGGGCTTCTGCTGGCACGTCTGCTGCTGGGCGTATCGGTGGGTGCGGCGACGCAGATCATTCCCGTGTATGTGGCCGAGCTGGCGCCGTCGCGGCATCGCGGCGTACTGGTGGTGTTGTTCCAGCTCGCCGTGGTGGGCGGGATCCTGCTGGCGTTCCTGGTCGGCTACGGCGTGTCCGGGTCGCACGAGGCGTGGCGCACCATGTTCCTGATCGGCGTGATCCCGGCGGTTCTGCTGGGTTTCGGGATGATCGCCCTGCCGGAAAGCCCGCGCTGGCTGTTTCTGCGCGGACGCGGCGACGAGGCGCTGGCGGCGCTGGAGCGGGTTAGGCCGAACCGGGCTTCGGCGCAGCGCGAGATGAAGCGCATCCGCAAGGCGGTGTCGCAGCAGGAAAGCGGCTGGAGCGAGCTGAAGAGCCGCTGGTGCCGTCCGGCGCTGATCGCCGGTCTCGGCGTGGCGGCCCTGTCGCAGCTCACCGGGCCGAACGTGGTGATCTACTACGCCCCGATCATCCTGTCCCATGCCGGGCTCGGCCATGGCGGCGCGCTGCTGGCGACGGTGGGCGTGGGCGTGGCCTCGGCGCTCGGCACGGCCGCGGGCATGGCGATGGTGGATCGCACCGGGCGGCGTCGTCTGCTGCTGTTGATGCTTCCGGTGGCGGCCGTCTGTCTGGCGGTGTCTGGGCTGTGCCTGCTCGGCGGCGATCCGTCCGGCTTGCGCATGTGGCTGATGCTGGCCGGGCTGATGGGCTACATCGTGTTCAACTGCGGCTCGCTCTCGGTGACGGTGTGGCTGATCGCGTCCGAGGTGTTTCCGATGGCGGTGCGCGGCACCGGCATGGGTCTGGCGAGCGTCACCGTCTGGGTGTGCGATCTGCTGGTGTCGCTGACCACGCTGCATATCGTCGAGGCGCTGGGCACGGCGGGGACGTTCTGCCTGTTCGGGGCGGTGAACCTGCTGGCCTGGGCCTTCGTGCGCCGTTTCGTGCCGGAAACCGGCAACCGGTCGCTCGAGGAGATCGAGCAGGCGCTGCGCGACGGCACATTCGCGCAGGGGCGCGGGATGACCGTCGTGGAAAACGACGAGGACTGAGAAGGGGGGCGCCCTGGTTCGCCCCCCCTTTCTTCTTCGATCGGATCAGGGCGTCCTGGAAGCTGGCTTATAGCCGTCGGTCAGCGTGCCAAGGAAAGTGATGATATCCGCTTCGTCCTGGTCGCTCATGGCCGGCAGGTCCCCCGGATGCCGGTCGAAGGGCGGGTCCTGTACGTCGATGTTGGCGCGATAAGCGGCCGGAATGTCGTTCGACCCGACCGGCTTGCCGTCGGGCGCATGCGGGAACGCACGCGCCGGCGCCACGTCGCGGTAGTTGTAGAAATCCATCACCTGGCGCAGCGAACGGAACACGCCGTTGTGGAAGAACACGGAACGGGTTGCGACATTGCGAAGCGTCGGCGTCAGGAACATGCCGCAATACTGCTTCTGGTCGCGCATGTCGGTGCGGATCGGGCCGCACACGCCGAGATCGAAATAGGCCGGATCGCGGTTGAACACGATGTCCGGGTTGCGCGGCGCGCCCAGGGCCTCGAACTGGTGATCGGTGAACACCGGCGGCCGATTGTCCTGCACCTGATCCACATGGCAGCCGGCGCAATTGGCCCTGGCCGAATCGTTGAACAACCGCCAGCCGCGCGCTTCCGCAGGGGTGAAGCGGGCGCGGCCTTCGAGCCAGGCGTCGAACTTGCTGGAGTAAGGGTGGAACGCCGGCTCCTCGATCTGGTAGCGGGCCACGGCGAACATCGCCTCAGCCGCGAGAAGTCCGGGCTGTTTCATCACGGTGGGGCCGAAGATCTGCACCAGCTGCTGCGCATACGGCGCGCGCTTCAGCCGCTCCGTCACCGCATCGGCATTCTCGTTGGCCATCTCGAGCCGGTTGGTGAGCGGGCCCATCGCCTGGATCTGCAGCGTGTCCGCGCGCCCGTCCCAGAACAGCCCGCCCTGCGGCACCATGTTGGTGGTGGCGGCAGAGCTGCCCGCGATCTTGGTGGAGCGGCTGGCGCTGGCGCTGGCGGCGATGCTCTGCGCCAGCATCTGCGCCGGAGGGCCTTCGGCCTCGCCCTGGTCCGGCCCGACCGAGAAGTTCGGCTGCCGTTCCAGATACATCAGCGACGGAACCGCACGGACGCCGAACAGGTCGCCGTGCGCGCCGCCCTTCATCACCGCCATGGTTCCGGTCGGGGCAAACGCGTGCGCCGGATCGTGGCAACTCGCGCAGGACATGGTTCCGGAAACGGACAGGCTCTTGTCGAAAAAGATCGCCCGGCCCACCTCCGCCACCGCGGAGAGCGGCGCGGCCGGAGCGCGAACCAGGTGTACGGGCGCCGGATTGGCGCCATCGGCGTCCGGAACGGGCACTCCCGCCCACGCGGGTGTCCCGGCAAGCAGCAGCACCGCCATGGAAACCATGGCGGTGCCGACAGCGGCGCGTGTGGGTCTCAGGCTATTCACCGCGCCGGACCGTTTCAATTGTTGACGAACACGTTGGTGAACCAGCGCGGCCAGACCTGAACCGGCGGCAGCCAGTTCGGCCACTGGGACTGTGACGGCAGCGCCGTCACGAAATGGGACAGGGGCGGCAGGCCGGTATATTTCCATTGCGCCACGAGCGGCTCCACCCAGGCCGGCTCCGTCTGCGGGAAACTGTTCAGCCAGGACGGCTTGGCCCATTCGCCGGTGACCGGATCGAGGGGGAAATCGAGCGCCGGAAGGTGATGGGAGCTGTCGAAGTCGAACAGGCTGTTGATGGATCCAGCGCTGTCGTCGAACGAACCGCCCTTGATCCGCTCGCCGCCGAGCCAGTTGTCCTCGATGAACTTCACCACGGAAGCCTGCGTGATCCGGGTATGGTCGACGTAGTCGTTACGCGCCCAGGGCGAGATCACCAGGAATGGGATACGCGTGCCCGGACCGCAGCGTCCATCCACCTGACGGCCCTCGACGCCGAGCGGGCGACCGTTGGCAGAGGCGCAGTTACCCCAGCCGTTCAGCTGGTCGGCGCTGGAATAGGATGCGGAAGTGGGGGTGGCGTACTGGTGGTCGTACCAGCCGTCGGAATCGTCATAGGTGACGATGATCGCCGTGCTCGGCCATTCCGGGCTCTGCTCGATGGTATTGATCAGGGCGACGACGCCCTGCTGCTCGTCGAGCGGATTGGAATAGCCGGCGTGCCCGTCCTGGTAGGCCGGCATCTTGATATACGACACGGAGGGGAAGTTGCCGGCCTGCAGCGCGGCGTAGAAGTCGTTCAGGTCGTACTCGTGATTGGCCGGCTCGGTCGTGCGGCCATCGGCCTCCACGCTGGAACCGATTGCCGCGATCGAGCTCGGACGCGCATGGCTCGGATTGGCGGTGGAGGGGTAATACTGGAACCAGTTATGGTGAGGAATATAGTCGGTGATCGTGCCACCGACCACGTTGGACAGCGTGCTGCGCTTGCAGCCTGTGGTGCCGTTGCCGTTGGTGGCGGTGAGATCGAAGCCGCCCATGAACCCGCCCCAGCTGATGTGGTGGCCGTTCAGAAGATCGCCGATGTTCTGGCCCGACATGTAGACGGCGTCTGTCGTTGACGAGCAGACATCGCCGGCCGGATCGACATCGTTGATCATCGTCAGCCCGCCGGCACTGTCGGGAACGTAGTACGAGCTCTTGCTCGAATGCACCAGTTTCATGCCGTTGTTCTGGCCGGACGCGATTTCCAGCGCACCGGGTGTCGAGGGACCGAACGTATCGGTGTAGGCATTGTCGCTCATGGCGTAGAGCTGGGCGTAGTGCCATAGCGCGGTGACGGTGTTGCCGTCGTAGTAGCCCATCACCTGGCCGTTGGTGCCGAACGACCCGGCACCGCCCGGACTGCCGCGACCGGTGTAGCGCGGAAACAGATCCATCTTGCCGGCGTCGTAGGCCTGTTGCTCGGCGGTGTAGGCATGATTCTGGTCGGCGGTGGCAGCCTGGGTACGGTCGAGCCGGAACGGCAGGGATGCCCCCGTGCCGTTGCGCGGGTCCAGGTTCGGGTTGTTGTCGAGGAGTCCCGCGGTGGCGAGCGTATTGACGGCCGGAACCGGCCACGCGTTGAACTCCGGTTCGCCGTGCGGATTCGCGGCGTTCGGATAGGTGGCGAAATAATGGTCGAACGAGACATTCTCGCCGTAGATCACGACGATATGCTTGATCGGCGTCGCGGTGGACGCCTGATCCGCCGGGACCGGCGCGGCAGCGGCGGGCGCGATCGCCGCCGCCAGCATGCCGATTGCCGCGGTGTTCCGCAAAAGATGCTGACGCCAACTAGCTCGTTTCATGGCTACACCCGTTCCTGTCTGGCCGGATGATCGGCGCACGGCTTGCTGCACGATGGCGTGCCGCCGGGCCGTCGGATCATCAACGATGCCGCTTGAATTGCACGGGAGCACCTATGGGTCGCGCGCCGACGATGCGTCAATCACGCAACGGAAGGTTACACATAAGCTTCATGAAGCCATTCCGTTTCGGCACCGAGCGACGCGGCGCGGCGCATTTCGGCTAGAGCAGGCGCGCCCCGTTCTGCACGTCCCGATCCTGCGGATTATCGTCTTCCGAGAACCAGTCCGGCGGATCCTCCAGCACGGCGGCGGCCAGCGCGCGCGTCACGCGCCGGCCGGAAGCGAGCGCGGCCTCGTCCAGCGCGCGGGCGGCGTCGCGCATGGCGCCCGCAGTGCGCGGCAGGCGCGCCAGCAGCCAGTCCACCACCGAGGGTGCCACCACCAATTGCCGCTCCACCAGCAAGCGCAGCAGCAGGATGCGCAGCATGGCCTCGTCCGGCTGGCCAATCGGCACCGAATGGATGGCGCGCAGCCGGCTGGCGAGGTCGGCCAGCCCGGTGCTCCAGCGCGAGGGGGCCGCGCGCGCGGTCAGCAGTACCGGCAGCCCGGCTTCCGTGGCGGCGTTCAGCAGATGCAGCAGCGCGGCCTCGTCCGTGGCCTCGTCGGCATCGTCGACCGCTATCGCGCGCCAGCGTCGCGGGCGCGCGGTCCGGGACGGAAGCGCCAGGCCGCGCAGGGCGGTGCCGGGCAAAAGCAGTGCGTCGTGTTCGGCCGCCCAGACATGGAGCAGATGGGTCTTGCCGCTGCCGGCTTCGCCCCAGAGTGCCAGCCGGTTCTGCGGCCAGCCCGTGGCGCCGGCGGGGTCGAGCCAGGCCAGGGCGGCGGCGTTGGAGGGTGCGCGCAGGAAGTCGGCGCGTTCGAATCGCGGTTTATGCGCGAACGGCAGCGCGAGCTGGCGCCCGGCCGGACGCGTGCCCGAACGGTCCCCCTGGGCTCCCTGCCCGCTTCTGTGGCTGCCGCAAACGGAGGCCTGTGAGCCGCCTTGTTGTGCGCCGTGCTGTTCGTCCCGCCGCCGCACCGCTTTGCGCGCCGCCCCGTCTGCCTTAAGTGAGCGCTGACTATTAGCGGATACGGGCCGGCGCTTCGATCCCCTTCCGCCCAGCCGTTCCAATCGTTGCGGGAGCTCGTCATGACCACCGAATCCAAGCCGGGCGTTTCCTATCGCGACGCGGGCGTCGACATCGAGGCGGGCGATGCGCTGGTGGATGCGATCAAGCCTGCGGCGAAGGCGACCAACCGGCCCGGCACCATGGGCGGGCTGGGCGGATTCGGCGCGCTGTTCGACCTGAAGGCGGCCGGGTTCCGCGATCCTGTGCTGGTGTCCTGCACCGACGGCGTCGGCACCAAGCTGATGCTGGCGATCGAGACCGGGCAGCACGCGACGGTGGGCATCGACCTCGTGGCGATGTGCGTGAACGATCTGGTGGTGCAGGGCGCGGAGCCTTTGTTCTTTCTGGATTATTTCGCGACCGGGAAGCTGGCCGTGGCCGACGCCGCCAAGGTGGTGGCCGGCATCGCCGAGGGTTGCCGCCTGTCCGGTTGCGCCCTGGTGGGCGGCGAGACGGCGGAGATGCCTGGCATGTATGCGCCGGGGCATTACGATCTGGCCGGCTTCTCCGTGGGTGCGGCCGAACGCGACGCGCTGCTGCCGGGACGGATCTCGGCGGGCGATTCGATCCTCGCTCTGCCGTCGAGCGGCGTGCATTCCAACGGCTTCTCCTTGGTGCGGGCGATCGTGTCGGCGTCCGGGCTGGACTGGTCGGCGCCGGCGCCTTTTGCAACCGGTTGCACGCTGGGCGAAGCGCTGATGGAGCCGACGCGGCTCTACGTGAAGGAAACGCTGGAGCTGCATCGTGCCGGGCTGCTGCGCGGTGCTGCCCACATCACCGGCGGCGGTCTGCCGGGCAATCTGCCGCGCGTTCTGCCGCAGGGCGTGGTGGCGGTGCTGGACGGCGAGAGCTGGACCCTGCCGCCCGTGTTCCGCTGGCTGGCGGAGACCGGCAACGTTGCGGACGAGGAGATGCTGCGCGTGTTCAATTGCGGCGTCGGCATGTGTCTGGTGGTGTCGGATGTGCAGACCAGCTCGTCCTTGTTGAGCGAGCTGGGGATTCCGTTCTCCTTGATCGGGCGGATCGAGGCGGCGAGCGATCCGGAGGCGGCCCCTGCCCTGCGCTTCACGAAGCAGCCGCGCTTTCGCGGCTGAACCCGGCATGAGTACCCGGATGCGGGTCGCGGTGCTGATCAGCGGCCGCGGCTCCAACATGGAAGCCCTGATCGAGGCCGCGCGCGATCCGGCGTTTCCGGCCGAGATCGCCCTGGTGTTGAGCAACAAGCCGGATGCGGCGGGGCTGGAAACGGCACGCGCGGCCGGGATCGCGACAGCGGCGATCGACCACCGGCCATTCAGGGGCAACCGCGAGGCGCATGAGCGGGCGATCGATGCGGTGCTGGAAGCGGCCGGGATCGAATGCGTCTGCCTTGCCGGCTACATGCGCCTGCTGACGCCGTTCCTGTGCGGACGCTGGGCCGGGCGGATGCTGAACATCCATCCGAGCCTGCTGCCGGCCTATCCCGGGCTGCACACGCATGAGCGCGTGCTGAAAGCGGGCGAGACGCAGCATGGCTGCACCGTGCATCTGGTGACGGAGGTGATGGACGAGGGGCCGATACTGGGACAGGCGGCGGTGCCGGTGCTGGACGGCGACACGCCGGAGATTCTGGCCGCGCGTGTGCTGGCGGAGGAGCATCGGCTGTATCCGGCGATGCTGGCGCGGCATGTGATGGGTGCGCGGCCGGAGGCCGTTTGATGTCAAACGATATTGTGCGTTTGGTGTCGGCCCGGTCGGCGATGGCCCGACAGCCGGCCGGTTTCGCGGTCTGCCGCTGATCCCGACGACCGGGCCCTGATATTCATGTTCGGCGAGGACGTTGGTCTACTTCGGTCCCGTGCGATCACCGTGCCGGGGATCCTGGCGCTTCTGTTTCTGGTCTACGCATCCGTTGCGATACCGCTGATCGCCGTGTTGATGCCACCCTTCCAGGCGGCCGACGAGCTGAACCATGCCGAACGCGCCGACCAAGTCGCGCTCGGGACCCTCATCGCCAAACGGAGCGCGGACGGCGTGTCCGCAGGCGGTCCGGTTCATGTCGGTCCGAGCCTGTTGTCCGCGCCGTTCGATCCGGTTCGGTTTCATCCAAGAACCAAGGTGACGGCGGCCATGAACGCCGCCCTGGCCACGCCGTGGGGCGGCCTTTCGCTGCGGGAATTTTCCAACACGGCGATCTACCCACCGTTTTTCTATCTTCCCGCTAGCGTGGGCCTTTCAGCCGGTCGATGGCTGCACCTGTCCGTGTGGCACGCGTTGATCCTGGGACGTCTCACGAACGGGTTGGCCAGCGTGCTGCTGGTGGGGATCGCGATCGTCCTTTCCGGCCGGTTCGCTCCGTTGCTGTTCACCTTATCCTGCCTGCCAATGAGCCTGGCGTTGTTCGCCGCCGTCTCGCAGGACGGACCGATGATCGCATCCGCCGCTCTGGGCAGCGTCATACTGAGCCGCCGCCCCGGAACCGTTCGAACCTTCTGGACAGGCTCCGTGCTTGTTGCGCTGGTGGCGATGGCGCGGCCGGCTTATCTGCCGCTCTGCCTCGTCCCGTTATTCGCGACCGGGCAGCGTTGGTGGCTGCGGGCGCTTGGCGGCGGCATGATCGCAGGCGCTGCGGCGATTTGGGCGATGATGATGAGAGCGTGGGTGATGCCGCTCCCTGCGTCGCACCATATCGCGGCGCAGATCGCGGCGATCCGCGCCGATCCGCATCTGCCCATCCTGCTGGCCCATACCAGCCTGAACAGGGAACTGGTGGAGGGTTTTCCATCCGGGCGCGAGTTCATCGGCGTGCTGGGGTGGCTCGATACGACCTTTCCCAACCCGTACTACGCGCTGACCGGGTGCGTTCTGCTCGTTGCGGCCGCAGTGTCCGGGACCCGTCGCAATGTCTGGACCGCAACCGGCGCGGCCCTGATCGTTCTTGGCAGCATCGTCTGCATCTACGCCGCGCAATACCTGAGCTGGAGCGGCATCGGCAGCGCCTTCATCGACGGGGTACAGGGGCGGTACTTCCTGCCCCTTGCCCCGTTTCTCGTGTTCGTTTTGCCTGCCGTCGGATGGAAAACGCCCCGTATCGCTCTGGCCGGCATAGCGCTTTATCCCTGCCTGACGGTCGCTCTCACGGCGAGGGCCATTGTCATCCGATACGGCCTCGGCTGATCGGGTTCATTGGGGGTCAGACGTAGTAGCGCCGCACCACGGCCACGATCGTCAGCACCATCGATACCGTCGGATAGGCCAGCAGCAGAAGCCGGAGCGGTTGAAGGCACGCGTCCAGGCGATGCGAGCCGATACGGGGAAGAAACAAGGGCACCAAGATCAGGATTGGCAGGAAATACCGGCCCTGCACGCCGTCCACGAATGGGAAGCCGACCGGCGTCCAAGTTAGATATAGTAGCAGAAAAATCAGAATAACCGCGATTGATGCCGCGAGCGCGACGATCCCCTGGGCTCTCGGGCGCAGCAACGGGCGCGTAACCGCCGACGTCACGACGAGCGCCGAAACGAGCATGGTGGTCGAAAGCGCGTAGAACCAGGGCGGCATGCGGGTATCGATCCAGCCCAGCACGCCGATCATCTCATGCAGATAGCTCTCTCCTTCCATGCCCTGACGCCCGGCGAAGGTGTTCCATGCGAGCGGTGCGAGGCGGCCCGGGTGGGTGAGCAGCGCGGCCAGTTGCGTACCCGGCGCTACGCCGCGCGCTGCCGAACCATTGGTTATGGTGACCATCATGGTGAGCAGCGACCAGCCGCCGATCCCACAGAGGATGAACAGGCTGCCTGCCGCCCGCGCACGACGCGAAAACCCGGGCAACAGCAGCGGCAACACCGCGAAGGGCGCATAGGCCGGGCGGCCGAGACCCAGCATCAGTAGGCACAAACAGAAACAGACGAACGCGACTCGCTTTGCACGCTCGGACATTGCACCGATCCGGTTCACCAGACCGACGCAACCGGCTGCTGCCGTCAGCATCCAACCATCCTGCGACACCGACGCGAAAAGGGACAGCACCATCGGCAGGCTGAGGACCAGCAACAGGAACAGGGCCGTCTCGCCGGCTGCCGCAATGGCGAGGCTACCGAGCAGGACGCAAGACATACCTGTCGCCATGCGCGACAGCACCAACGTTCGGACGATCGAAAGGTGTAGCAGCTTTCCGGTCCAAATCCCGATGACCGACGGCAGATAAAGCAGGGGCGCATAGACCGCTGTGTTGAGAAAGTTCAGCCGTTCGCCACCATGCCATGCGATCGCGTTCGCATCGCGGAGCATGGTTTCACTGACTTTGCGTTCCGGATGGAAGCGCACGGCGCCGATGATGTCATCGACCGCATTAATACCCGGATCGGTCATACCGCCGGACGATGATGGACCTGCGAAACGGGTGGCAATCAATCCAAACCGGGAAATCTGATCGGCGCGTTCGAAATGGTTGTACTCGTCCGAGTTCTCGAAAGGAGGAACCAGAATCGCCAACAGCAGGACCACAAGCGACGCCTGCAAGGCAAACACCGTTGCAAGGCGACGCGGAGACAAAAGCAGCCGACTCTGCAAGCCAGAAAGGAGGTCGATCATTGGAATACTGGCAGTGCTGACTGTCTCATGAGGAGAACCGCAATTGCCTGTTTGGTCGGGCCACGATCCTGCCCTGACTACGTGACGACACATTGTTCATGAACATTCATCACTGAATAGCCGTACCGACCGCAATCTCGACGCATGCAGGCGGTAATTGATCGATGTCTGCAAAACTCCAAATCCATAGACAACCGATCGCTTAAGATCGATCGAGGACGCTTCCGGAAAGTATTTTGTTGGGCACGAGATTTCGCCGATCCGGAAGCCGAGGGCGAGGGCCTGGGCCAGCATCTGGTTGTCGAACACGAAATCATCCGAACAACGATCGAGCGGCAGGCGTTCGAGCACCGTGCGGCTCCAGGCGCGATAGCCGGTGTGATATTCGGAGAGCTTGGCGCCCATCAGCAGGTTCTGCGTGAGGGTCAAAGCGCGGTTCGCGACGTATTTGTAGCGCGGCATTCCGCCGGCCAGCGCGCCCTTGCCCAGGATGCGCGAGGCGAGAACGCCGTCGTACTGTCCGGATGACAGCATCGCGGCCATCGCCGGCACTAGGGTCGGCGTATACTGGTAGTCTGGATGCAGCATGACGACGATATCGGCGCCGCGATCGAGAGCGGCTGCGTAGCAGGTCTTCTGGTTGCCGCCGTAGCCGCGATTATGGTCGTGACGGATGACATGCAGGCCGAGGGTTTCGGCGATGCGCACCGTGTCGTCGCGGCTGGCGTCGTCGCACAGGATCACGTCGTCGACGACGTCGCGCGGGATTTCGGCGCATGTGCGTTCCAGGGTCAGCGCGGCGTTGTAGGCCGGCAGCACGACGGCGACCCGCCGCTGAGCGATCATCGCTGAGCCCCCTCCTCTGTCCCGCGCATCGTCATAAACGCAGGCGGCCGGACGCCAAGATTACCGTCGCGCCCTGATCAACACCATGCCCGCGGCGGCACAGAGGAGATTCACCAAGGCCAGATACCAGGACGGCGAAGCCGGATCGCCGGTCCAGTGGATCAGGAAGGTGAACACGATCTGCGCCGTGCCGCCGAACACGGAGATGCCCAGCGCGTAGAGGAGGCCGAACCCTGTGCTGCGTTTCTGGGCCGGGAACAGTTCCAGCAGCAGGCGCAGGCTTGCCGCGAAGCTGCCGACCTGAAGCAGCGTGATCGTCGCCGTGACCAGAGCAAAGCTCCACCAGGCGGGAGCGAATTGCAGCAGCGCCAGCATCGGCGCGATCAGCAGGCCGAGCAGGATTCGCGGCAGCACGACGATCGGGAACAGGCCGATCCTGTCCGACAGCGCGCCTCCGCCGAGGGCTGCTGCGGTGCCGACCACGCCCGCGATCACCGTGCCGAGAAAGGAGATGGTTTCCGGCAGGTGCAGCGACGTGAGGGCGTAGGTGGTGACGTAGTTGATAAAATACTGGCTGACGGTTCCGGCGATCACCAGCATGGTGGCGCAGGCGAGCGCGAGTCCGCCGGACTGGAACAGGGATGCGTCGGACAAAGCGGTTTCCGGCGGATGCGGCGCTTCCTCCATGCCACGACGCAGCATCATGCCGACCGGGACCACCAGGACGCCCAGGGCGAACGGAATGCGCCAGCCCCAGTCGTTCATGGTGGCTTCGCCGCCCAGAAGGATGCTGAGGAAGCCGATCGAACCGGCGAGCAGCACCGCCAGCATCTGGCTGGCGGACTGCCAGGAGGCGTAGTAGCCGCGCCGGTCCGGTGGAGCGTTTTCCATCAGGAAGGCGGTGGCGGGGCCGGCTTCCGCGCCCCATGCGATGCCCTGGATCATGCGCGCGATCAGCAGCAGCACGGGGGCTGCGACGCCCAGCGTGGCGTAGCCCGGAAGGACGGCGATGGTGAGGCTGCCCAGGCCCATCAGGCCGAGCGATGCGATCATGCCTGCGCGCCGGCCTTGGCGATCGGCCAGGATGCCGATCAGCAGCGCGCCAAGCGGTCTGGTGACGAAGCCGACGCCGAATGTGGCGACGGACAGGAGCAGGCTGAGATAGGCGTCTTTGGACGGAAAGAAGCATCGTCCGATCGCCACGGCGAAGGTGCCGTAGGCGATGAAGTCGAACACCTCCAGCAGGTTGCCGAACACGGCGGCGGCGACTGAGGTGGCCCCCAAACGGGGAACGGCGCCCGCATCGGCCGCGAGACCGGATGCGGGCGCCTCCGGGATCAGGGCAGGATCTCGGTGCCGGCGAAGAAGAACGCGATCTCGGTCGCGGCATTCTCCAGGCTGTCCGACCCGTGCACCGAGTTCGCCTCGATGCTTTCCGCGAACTGCGCGCGCACGGTGTGCGGCTCGGCCTTCTTCGGGTCGGTCGCGCCCATCACGCCGCGATGCGCCAGAACGGCGTTCTCGCCTTCGAGAACCTGCACCACCACCGGCGCGGAGATCATCGACGCGACGAGGCTGCCGTAGAACGGGCGCTCCTTGTGCACGGCATAGAACTGGCCGGCGGTCGCTTCGGTGAGCTGGATGCGCTTCTGGGCGACGATGCGGAGGCCCGCGTCTTCGAACAGGGCGTTGATCTTGCCGGTGAGGTTGCGACGGGTCGCGTCCGGCTTCAGAATCGACAGAGTACGCTCGATCGCCATGGTGCATCTCCTGGTGCGATGATGAGGTTGGGCGCGGCTTAGAGCAAATCGGGGCTGACGGCTACTCTGTCCCCCAATCTTCAAGAGCCGGAGCATTCCGCATGCGCCTGATCGGACGGTACGACTCTCCCTATGTGCGGCGGGTGGCGATTTCGCTGCATCTTCTGGGGATGAGGTTCGAGCACGATGCGTTGTCCGTGTTCCAGGACTACGATCGTTTCAGCGCCATCAACCCGTCTGTGAAGGCGCCGACCCTGGTTCTGGACGACGGCACCGTTCTGTTCGAGTCCGGTTTGATCCTCGATTATCTCGAACGGATCGCACCTGCCGGACGGTCTCTGATGCCTGCGGACCAGGCTTCGATCCCGACGGCGCTGCGCCTGATCGCACTGGCGCTCGCGGTTTGCGAGAAGAGCGTGCAGATCGCCTACGAGACCAATCTGCGTCCGGCCGAGAAGCGGCATGCGCCCTGGCTCGACCGTGTCCGCAAGCAGCTCGACGCCAGCCTGGAAATGCTGGAACACGGCGTGTCCGGCCCGGAAGCGTGGTTGTTCGGCGATGCGCCGTCGCAGCCGGCCGTTTCGGCCGCGGTCGGCTGGCGGTTCGCCCGGAAGGTCGCTCCGGACGCGGCCGATCCCGCCCGGTTTCCCCGCCTCTCCGCATGGTCGGAGCGCGCCGAGGCGACGGATGCGTTTCTCCGTGCGCCGCTCGGCTGAGGGGAGCTGCGACCGAAGATTGGCGTCCGCTGCCGCCGCGACTAGAACGGCGGTAGCTTCCGTTCGGAGCCATCTCGTCCTGCCACGGAGCGGTTCTTGAGCCTTCTCGTCATCTCTTCCCTGACCTTGCGCATCGCCGGACGCACCCTGCTCGACGGTGCGGATCTGTCGGTGGAGCCCGGGCGCCGGATTGGGCTGGTGGGGCGCAACGGGGCCGGCAAATCGACGCTTCTGGCCGCGATCGCCGGCGACATCGCGCCCGATGGCGGCGAGATCCGCTTGTCCAGCCGGGCGCGCATGGCGCGCATCAAGCAGGAAGCGCCGGCCGGTCAAGGCAGTCTGATCGACACCGTCCTGTCCGGCGACGAGGAGCGCACTGCGCTGCTGGCGGAGGCCGAGACGGCCGCCGATGCCGCGCGTCTGGCCGATATCCATGAGCGTCTGCGGACGATCGGCGCGGACAGCGCGCCCGCGCGCGCGGCGGCGATCCTGAGCGGTCTCGGCTTCGATGCCGACGCGCAGGCGCGGCCGGTGGATGATTTCTCCGGCGGCTGGCGGATGCGCGTGGCGCTCGCGACCGCCTTGTTCCTGAACCCCGATCTGCTGCTTCTGGACGAGCCGACCAACCATCTCGATCTGGAAGCGACGCTCTGGCTCGAATCCTGGCTGGCGAAGTTTCCCGGCGCCGCACTGATCGTGTCGCACGACCGCGGGCTGCTGGACCGCGCGGTGGAGGCGATCGCGCATCTGGATCGCGGCAAGCTGTCTCTGACCCCGGGTGGCTATGACGAGTTCGTCCGCATCCGCACCGAACAGGCGTTGCAGCAGAACCGTGCCGCCGAGCGCATCGCGGCGCAGCGCGCGCATATGCAGTCCTTCGTGGACCGGTTCCGCGCCAAAGCGACCAAGGCGCGTCAGGCGCAGGCCCGTTTGAAGGCGCTGGAAAAGCTGCCGGCCCTGGAATCGGTGGTGGAGGACACGCCGACCCGGTTCAACTTTCCCGAGCCCGCCGCGCTGGCGCCGCCGATGCTGATGCTGGACCGGGCGACTGCGGGGTATGACGGGCGTGTCGTTCTGGGCTCCATGTCGCTGCGGATCGACATGGAGGATCGGATCGCGCTGCTGGGCGCCAACGGCAACGGCAAATCCACCTTCGCCAAGCTGATCGCCGGACGGTTGCCGCCGCTGTCCGGCACGATCCAGCACAGCCCCAAGCTGCGCGTCGGGTATTTCGCCCAGCATCAGGCCGAGGAGTTGTTGCCGGACGAAAGCCCCGTGCAGCATCTGGCCCGTGCGCAGCCGCAGGCCTTGCCCACCGCCTTGCGTGCGCAAGCGGCCCGGTTCGGCCTCGACGCCACCAAGGCGGACACGCCGACGCGCGACCTGTCCGGCGGCGAAAAGGCGCGTCTGTTGCTGGCTCTGGCCACACGCGACGCCCCGCAATTGCTGATCCTGGACGAGCCGACCAACCATCTCGATCTGGATGCGCGCGAGGCGCTAATCCGGGCCCTGGCGGCGTTCAGCGGCGCCGTGCTGCTGATCAGCCACGACCCGCATCTGGTGGAGCTGGTTGCGGACCGGCTCTGGTTGGTGGGCGACGGCCGTGTGCAGCCGTTCGAGGGCGACATGGCGGAATATCGCGTCTGGCTGGCGGAGCGTGCCCGTGCCGCCGCCAAGGGGGCCGCCGCCGAGCCCGGGAACCGCGCCCAGCCGGCGCGCGCGGAGGAGCGGCGCGACCGGGCGGAGCAGCGCAAGGCGATGGCGCCGGTGCGCAAGCGGGCCAAGGACGCGGAGGCGCTTCTGGCCAAGCTGGCGCAGGAACGGGCCAGGCTGGAAGAGCGCCTGGCCGATCCGAAACTCTATGCCGGAGGCAAGACGGAGGAGATCACCCGCGCGAATACCCGTCTGGCGGCCATCGCCAGGGAAGCGGAGGAGGCCGAGACGGTCTGGCTGGAGGCGGAAGCGGAGCTGGAAGCCGCGAACTGATGCGGCCCCGTTAATCGGAAATTCATGGTTCCCGCCTATGGTTCGTGGCCATGGAAACTCCCTTGCCGGCTTCGACCTTGTCCAACGCCGCGAGCGGCGCCTGTGCCGGGTGCGGCGAGCGCGGGGGCACGGATGCGCGGTTCGCGCAGCCGATCCGCATGGCCTTCCAGCCCATCGTCGATCGAACCGGCAGGGTGTTCGCCCAGGAGGCGCTGGTTCGCGGTGAAGGCGGCGAAGGCGCGGCGTTCATTCTGTCGCAGGTGACGGACCGGAACCGCTACGCCTTCGATCAGCTCTGCCGCACCACGGCGATCCGCCGCGCCGCCGAACTCGGGCTTGGCGCGAGCGGCGCGCTATTGGCCATCAACTTCAATCCCAACGCGATCTACGAACCCACGCGCTGTATCAACAGCAGCCTGGCGGCGGCACGGCTCCACGGCATACCGAGCCATGCCCTGATGTTCGAAGTGACGGAGCAGGAGCCGCTCAGCGATCCTGCCCATCTGCGCGCGATCCTGACCGCCTACCGTGCGCTCGGCTTCAAGGTGGCGCTGGACGATTTCGGTTCGGGCTACGCCAATTTCGACATTCTGGCCGATGTTCGGCCCGACATCGTCAAACTCGACATGAAGCTGGTGCGCGGCCTGGACGGCGATTGCGGACGCCGGCTGATCGTGTCCGGGATCGCCCGCATGCTGGAAACGCTCGGCATCGCCATGATCGCCGAGGGGATCGAGACCTGGGACGAGTATCAGGCCCTGCTCGATATCGGCGTCTCGCTGTTCCAGGGGTTCCTGTTCGCGCGGCCGGCATTCGACGCGTTCGCGACGGTCGCCATGCCGTTTGCCGACACCGCGCCGGAGCCTTTCGCCATCATCGCGGCCTGAACCTGAGCCTGATCAGCCGAACAAGCATTCCACGATCAGGTCCGCGGCGTCTTCCGCGCTCATGCTCGCCGTGTCGACGGTGATCTCGGCGTGCTCCGGCGGTTCGTAGGGACTGTCGATGCCGGTGAAATTACGCAGCTCGCCGCTACGGGCCTTGGCATAGAGGCCCTTCACGTCTCGACGCTCCGCTTCGGCGAGCGGCGTATCGACATGGATCTCGACGAATTCGCCCTGCGCCATCAGATCGCGCACCATCCGCCGTTCGGCGCGGAACGGCGAGATGAAGGCGGTCAGCACGATCAGCCCGGCATCCGCCATCAACCGCGCCACCTCGCCGACGCGGCGGATGTTCTCCACCCGGTCGGCGTCGGTGAAACCGAGATCGCGGCACAAGCCATGGCGGATGTTGTCGCCGTCCAGCAGGAAGGTATGACGGCCGGCGGCGTGCAGCTTCTTTTCCACCAGGTTGGCGATGGTGGATTTGCCGGCACCGGACAGGCCGGTGAACCACAGCACGCGAGGCTGCTGGCCTTTCAGGGCGGCATGCGCGGCGCGATCGACCTCCAGCGCCTGCCAGTGCACGTTCGATGCCCGTCGGAGCGCGAAATGCAGCAGTCCGGCGGCGACGGTGGCGTTGGATATCTTGTCGACGAGGATGAAGCCGCCGAGAGAGCGGCTGTCGGCATAGGGCTCGAACACCAGGGGCCGGTCGGTGGACAAGTTGGCGACGCCGATCGCGTTCAGCTCCAGCGTCTTGGCCGGCATCTGCGCCATGGTGTTGACGTTGACCTGATATTTGGGCGCCTGGATCTGCGCCGACACGGTCTGGGTCGCGAGCTTCAACAGATAGGAGCGGCCGGGCAGCATCGGCTCGTCGGCCATCCACACGATGGTGGCCTCGAACTGATCGGCGCTTTGCGGCGGGGCGGATGCGGCCGCCAGCACGTCGCCACGCGAGCAATCGACCTCGTCGGCAAGCGTCAGCGTCACGGATTGTCCGGCGACCGCCAGGGACAGGTCGCCGTCGAAGGTGACGATGCGCGACACACGCGTTTCGCGTCCCGACGGCAGCACGCGCACGCGGTCGCCCGGACGGACGGTGCCTGCGGCGATCAGACCGCTGAAGCCGCGGAAATTCGGATCGGGCCGCTTCACCATCTGCACCGGCAGGCGAAACGGCATCGCCTGTTCCGACACCTCGTCGAGCGGCACCGTTTCCAGATGCTCGATCAGGCATGGCCCGTCGTACCAGGGCATACTGGACGCGCGCGTCGCGATGTTGTCGCCAGCCAATCCGGAGATCGGCATCGGCACGAAGCTCTCGATGCCGATAGAAGCGGCGAAGGCGGCATAATCCGCGACGATCGCGTCGTAGGCAGCCTGATCGTAGCCGATCAGGTCCATCTTGTTCACCGCCAGCACCAGATTGCGGATGCCGATCAGGTGGGCGAGATAGGAATGGCGCCGGGTCTGTGTCAGCACGCCCTTTCGGGCGTCGATCAGGATCACGGCCAGATCGGCGGTGGACGCGCCCGTGACCATGTTGCGCGTGTACTGCTCGTGGCCGGGCGTGTCGGCGACGATGAACTTGCGTTTCTCCGTCGCGAAGAAACGATAGGCGACGTCGATGGTGATGCCCTGTTCGCGTTCGGCTGCGAGACCGTCCACCAGCAGGGCGAAATCGATCCCGCCGCTCTGCGTGCCGACGCGGCGGCTGTCGGCCTCCAGCACGGCGAGCTGATCGTCGAAGATCATCTTGCTGTCGTAGAGGAGACGGCCGATCAGGGTCGACTTGCCGTCATCCACGGAGCCGCAGGTGATGAAGCGCAGCAGTGATTTGCGGCGATGCAGTTCCAGATAGGCGTCGATGTCGTCGGCGATCAGCGCGTCGGTGCGATAGGAGGGGGTGTCGGACATCAGAAATACCCCTCCTGTTTCTTCTTCTCCATGGATGCACCGGCATCCTTGTCGATCGCCCGGCCCTGCCTCTCGCTGGTCGTGGTGAGCAGCATCTCCTGGATCACCTCGGACAGGGTCGCCGCCTTGCTTTCCACCGCACCGGTCAGCGGATAGCAGCCGAGCGTGCGGAAGCGGATCGAGCGCTGCACCGGAACCTCGCCGGGCATCAGGCGGAAACGATCGTCGTCGACCATCAGCAGCATGCCGTCGCGTTCCACCGTGGGGCGGGGCGCCGCGAAATAGAGCGGCACGATCGGGATCGATTCGAGCTGGATGTATTGCCAGATGTCGAGCTCGGTCCAGTTCGACAGCGGGAACACGCGCACGCTTTCGCCCTTGTTCTTGCGGGCGTTGTAGAGCCGCCAGAGTTCGGGGCGCTGCGTCTTCGGATCCCAGCGATGGTTGGCAGAGCGGAACGAGAAGATCCGTTCCTTGGCGCGGCTTTTCTCCTCGTCGCGCCGTGCGCCGCCGAACGCCGCGTCGAAACCGTGCAGGTCGAGCGCCTGCTTCAGCCCTTCGGTCTTCCACATGTCGGTGTGCAGGGCGCCGTGGTCGAACGGGTTGATGCCGCGCGCGACGGCGTCGGGGTTGCGATGCACCAGCAGCTCCATGCCGCTTTCCGCTGCCATGCGGTCGCGCAGCCGGTACATCTCCTGGAATTTCCAGGTGGTATCGACATGCAGAAGCGGAAACGGCGGCGGGGCGGGATAGAAGGCCTTGCGCGCCAGATGCAGCATCACCGCGCTGTCCTTGCCGACCGAATACAGCATCACCGGACGCTCGGCCTCGGCCATCACCTCCTGCATGATGTGAATGCTGTCCGCTTCCAAGCGCTGCAGATGGCTCAGCGAAACGGGCGACGGTTCCACCCGGAGGGCTTGAACGGACACGCGATATCCTTGTGAACTTCGGGAGAGCAAGGCCGCACTCGGCCATCCTCCACATGGCGGCTTGGGGCGCCCGATGCCAAGAGCGTTTCACGCGCGTCTGCGTTTCGCGCAGCGGGCGGGACTTCCCGGTACCGGCTCCCGTCCCCCGGTGGACAGCGGCGGGCCCGGAGGTGCTAATGCCCGTATGCGTATACGCTTTCCCCGCTCCTCTTCGCGCCACTCCGAACACGATCCCGCGCCGATCCGCGTCGCGATCCTGACCGGGGGCTCGTCCGGCATCGGCCTGGGCGCAGCGCTCCGCTTCGCGTCCGAGGGCTGGCGGGTCGGGCTGATCTCGCGTTCGGCGGAGAACCTGTCCGCCGCCGCGCGGCTGATCCGGACCCGCGTGCCGGGTGCGGTGGTGGCGTCCGCACCGGCCGACGTCTCGGACGCCGACGCGCTCGCCTCCGCCGCCCGGACGCTCGCCGCGACCCTGGGGCCGATCGATTGCTGGGTGAATGCGGCCGGAAACGGCGTGTACGGGCGTTTCACCGATGTGCCGGAGGCCGAGTTCCGCCGGGTGACCGACGTGACCTATCACGGCACGGTCAACGGAACCCGCGTGGCGCTGGCGCATATGGGGCCGCGCAACGCCGGCACCATCGTCAATGTCTGCTCCGCCGTGGTGATCCATGGCGTGCCGCTGATGAGTTCCTATTCCGGCGCCAAGGCCGCGGTGCGGGCGTTCGGGCAGTCTCTGCAGCTCGAACTGAAGCTGCAGAAGAGCCGGGTGCGCATCTCCACCCTGTTGCCGCCGGCGATCAACACGCCGTTCTTCGATCATGCCGTGTCGCATATGGGTTTTCCGGCCCGCCCCGTGCCGCCGGTCTACAGCACCGATATCGCCGCACAGGGCGTGCTGCTCTGCGCGGCCGGACGCGGCGAACGTCGCCTGACCGGCGTGGTGAGCGCCTATGCGCTGATCGCGCGGATCTCCCCGGCTCTGGCGGAATTCCTGGTCGGCAAGAGCGAGTTCGGTTCGGAGATGCCGCGCGACGATCTGGCCCGCAAACCGGCGCCGACCTTGTTCGAGCCGCGGACCGAGACCGTGTCGCCGGACGGCTCCTTCGGCCGTCATGCGCGTGGCTGGAGCACGCAGCTGGCTCTGCTCGGGCTTCTGTCCCTATTGCGCGGGCCGGTCAGACGGCGCCGACGAGCCGCTCCGTTGCCGCCAGCACCCGTGCGCGCAACGCCGGGTCGAGCGCGCGCCGGTTCGGCAGCACGGGAATGCGCCTCTTCAGATAACAGCCGCTGATCCCGTCGAACGCCGGCGACAGGGCGGCATGCAGAAGCGTGTCCGCCCCCTCTTCCGGCGACAGGGCCACGCGTTTCAGGATGTGACGCCAGACCCACTGGTCGATGCCGCCGTTGCGGACCAGATCGGTCGCGACCAGACCGGGATGGGCGACGTTGATGCACACACCCCCTGCCCGCTCGGCGCCGGCCTGCTCGATGGCGACCATCAGCAAAGCGAGCTTGGAGCGGGCATAGGCGCGGGTCATGCGCCAGCCGGAGCGCAGTTCCAGATCGTCCGGGTCGATGCCGGAGCGATCGGCAGTGGAAGAGCCGGTGTGGACCACCCTGCCCCGTCCGGAGGCGCGCAGGGACGGCAACAGCGCCCGCGTGAGCACGAACGGCGCCAGATGGTTCACCGCCAGGGTCAGCTCGTGCCCTTCCGGTGTTTCGGTGCGCCGGGGCGACAGGATTCCGGCGTTGTTGATCAGCACCTCGAGAACGGGAGCCCGTTCGCGTATCTGGCGGGCGGCTTCGGCGGTCTCGCGCAACGAGGACAGATCGGCGCGGATCACGATCGGAGCCGGCCCGTTCGCCGCGATCGTCGTCGCCGTGTCGGCCAGGCGATGCGGGGTCCGGCCGATCAGGATCAGGCGCAGTCCGGCGCGGGCGAGGCCGAGCGCCACCGCATGGCCGATGCCGCTGGTCGCCCCGGTGACGACGGCGAACCGTTCCGCTGCAGCCATGGCCTCCCCCTTCTCCTACCGATCCGTCAACGACGAACACCGCCACGCCGCTTGATGCGGGGGCGGTGCTTTCGGACCGTGTCTGCCGCCGGGACGAGCCGGCGGCAGAGCGGAACGGCTCAGCGGCGCGCCTTGCGGGCGGCGTAGCGTGCGTCGCGTGCAGCTTTCTGCTGCAGCTTCAGCAGGGCCTCGGCGCGTGCGGCTTCCTGGGCGGCCAGCTCTTCTTCCTTGCGGCGCTGCGCTTCGGCGGCGAGAGCGGCTTCGCGCTCGGCGGCCAGACGCGCCTGCTCGGCGGCCTTTTCTTCGCGGCGCTTGGCCATACGGACCTCGCGCGCCTCGGCGATCGCCTTACGCTCTTCGGCCAGGGCCAGCATCTTCGGATCGTCCGCCGCGGGGCGGTTCTGGAACTTGGAGAGCAGTGCGCGCTTGGCATCGGCGGACGCGGACTGGCGCTCGTCGAACTTGTTTCCCTTGAAAATGGTCGTCACCCTCGGTGGTTGTGCCTCGCGGCAACGCTGAGATGGGTGCTGGAAGCACCGATGCAACGTCGCCCATCCGGGGCCGGCCCGGTCGAGGGGCTCCTAGCAGAAACGCGCGACCTCGGCGACAGGGAGTTCGGACACGCCGCCGCCCCTGACCGCAGGGACGTCATGCGGAAGGCGCAGACCGGCTCCCAAGCCGGTCAGTGCTGGAAGCGCGATGCCAGACCGTCCGACACCGGGCCGGCATTGGTGTAGGCGCTGCCGAACGGGGCGATATAGGCGCCGGTCTGGGTATCGTAGCCGTCCTTCTTGGTTTGATCGCCGGAGATCTTGTAGCGGCCCAGATGTGGCGCCGGCTTCTCCGGCGGCGGCCCCATCGGCGCGCCCGGCATCGGGGCGGGCTGGAACTTGTGCGAACGGCCGCGCACGGTGAGGCTCTCGTCGGAGGAACCGCCGGGGTTGGGGCCGAGCGGATGATCCACCACGGTGGAGCCCGGCGGCGGCACGGCGGAGGCCGCCTGCGCCCGGGCCCGCTCCGGAATCGCCGCGCAGACCATCAGAACGGCGCACGCCACCGCGCCCACACCGCCCAAATTGCGTTGTTCCATCGTCGTCGATCCTCGGTGCTTTCGTGTCTTCCCTAGCCCGTCCGGGCCGGAGCGACCAGTGCCGCACTGCGGAAACTGGCGGACGGGGATCGGCAGGCCCTGCCGCTCTCGGCGATGGTGGACGGGCGGCCGGGACGATGTTCGGCCTGACCGACCCGCCCCCCGGCCCGCGTTTGCACCTGCTTTAGGGCCCGCTCCTAGGCCAGCGCCGTGCGCACGGCGGCGATGACGCGCTCCACCTGGGCGTCGGTCAGTTCCGGCTGGATCGGCAGCGCCAGAATGCGCCCGGCCAGATCCTCCGACACCGGCAGGGACGCGCCGTCGTGGTGGGCGCGATAGGCCGGTTGAAGGTGAAGGGGGCGTGGGTAGTAGATCGCGGTCGGCACGCCGGCCTCACGCAGCGCGGCCTGAAGCGCGTCGCGCCGGCCGGTATCGGGCAGCAGCACCGCATACACCGCCCAGGCGCTCTCGCTGTCCGGCACACGCACCGGCACGTCGAGCACGTCGGCGAGCGCCTGGTCGTAGGCGGTGGCGATCTGTTCGCGACGGCGCAGCTCCTCCTCGAAGACGTCGAGCTTGGCCAGCAGGATCGCCGCCTGGAGCGTGTCGATGCGGCCGTTGATGCCGGTGCGCAGAACCTCGTAGCGCGTGTCGCCCTCGCCATGCGAGCGGAGCGACCGATAGAGTTTCGCGCGGGCGGCATCGTCGGTCAGCAGCGCGCCGCCATCGCCGTAGCCGCCCAGAGGCTTGGACGGGAAGAAGGAGATCGCGGTCGCATCCGCCTCGCGGCCGAGCTTGCGGCCGCCGGTCGCGCCGCCGAAGCTCTGCGCGCAATCGTCGAGCAGGAACATGCCGGTTTCGCCGGCGATGCGGCGCAGCGCGATCCAGTCCGCCGGCTGGCCGAACAGGTCGACGCCGATGATGGCGGCGGGGCGCAGGGTTCCGGCGGCGCGGATGTCGGCGATACGCGCTTCCAGGGCGTCGATGTCGATCTGGAAGGTGCGCGGATCGACATCCACGAACACCGGCACCGCGCCCAGCAGCAACGGCACCTCCGCGGTGGCGGTGTAGGTGAAGGCGGGCAGGAACACGGCGCAGCCCGGCCCGATGCCTTCGGCCATCATCGCGATCTGCAGCGCGTCGGTGCCGGAGCTGACCGCCACGCAATGGGCTGCGCCGCAATAGCCAGCGAGGCGCTCTTCCAGCTCGCCCACCTCCGGGCCCAACACGAACTGGCAATGCGCCAGCACCGCGTCCAGACGCGCCCGCAGCGCCGGTTCGATCCGCTTCTGCTGCGCCTTCAGATCGAGAAAGCTGATCGGCTCCTGGCTCATGCGGAAGCTCCTTCGGTTCGGGAAAGCCCAAGCGGGTTGTGCCGGAATTCCGGCACCAGGCGGTGCACGAGGTCGAACGCCGATGCATGATCCCCGGCGCGGCAGGAGTGGGCGATGCCGTCGAGCACGGCGCCCACCTCGAGAAGATCGACCATGCGCGGCTTGGCGATCAGCAGGCCGGGCTGTCCGGTCGGCAGCGGTGCCTCGCTGCCGTGGAACAGTTCCTCGAACAGCTTCTCGCCCGGTCGCAGGCCGGTGAAGCGGATCTCGATATCGCGGCCGGGCTGCAGGCCGGCGAGACGGATCATCTGACGCGCCAGATCGACGATCTTCACCGGCTGGCCCATGTCGAGCACGAAGATGCCGCCATCGGCCGTGATGTCACCGCTGCCCATGGCGCTGGCCTGGAGCACCAAGGAGACCGCTTCCGGCACCGTCATGAAATAGCGCTGCATCTCCGGATGGGTCACGGTGAGCGGGCCGCCGCGCTCGAGCTGCCGCCGGAACAGCGGCACCACGGAGCCGGTGCTGCCGAGCACGTTGCCGAAGCGCACGGTGATGCAGCGCATGCCGCCGTCGCGACGCGCCGCGACGTCGAGCGCCTGACAATACATCTCCGCCGCGCGCTTGGAGGCGCCCATCAGGCTGCTCGGATTGACCGCCTTGTCGGTGGAGATCAGCACCATGGCGCTGGTCCCGACCGCACGGGCCGCATCCGCGACCTGACGCGTGCCGACCACGTTGGTCAGCATGCCCTCGCCCGGATTGGCTTCCACGATCGGCACGTGTTTCAGCGCCGCGGCATGGAACACCAGCTCCGGCCTGTGCGTCTCGAACACGGCCTGAAGCCGTGCGGCGTCACGAATATCGGCCACCACGCCGGAGCGAACGAGCTCGGGATGTTTCTCGGCCAGCTCGATCTCGATCTGCCACAGCGCGAACTCGCCATGGTCGAGCAGGACCAGCTCGGACGGGTGCAAGGCAGCCAGCTGGCGCGCCAGTTCGGAACCGATCGAACCGCCGGCGCCGGTCACCAGAACGCGCCTGCCGCGCACCAGGGCCGAAAGCCCGGCCTGATCGAGAGAAACCGGCGGGCGGTTGAGCAGGTCCTCGATCGCCACCGGACGCAATTCGACGCGCGCGGCGGGGGACAGGGCGGTCGGATCCGGCACGCGGCCGACGGTGATGGCGTGCGCTTCCGCGGCGCGCAGCACGGCGGCCAGCTCCTCGCCACGCAGATCGGGGTCGGCGATCACCAGACCGTCCGGGCTGCGCTCCTTGCGGGCCAGACGCTCCAGCACGGCGGGCAGATCGGCCATCGTCCCCAGGATCGGGACGCCGTGGATGCGACGGCCGGGCTGATGCCGGCCGCGCGCCAGCAGCCCGACCACGCGCAATGGCGTGGCCTGTTCGCGGCGCACCGCGCGGATGAACAGATCGGCTGCCTCGTCCTTGCCCAGAAGGAGGACGCGCTGCGTACCGACGCGGCCGGCGAAGGGCCTGCCTTGGGACAGGCGATAAACGATGCGCAGCCCGCCAAGCAGAACCAGCAGCACCAGGGCATGGATGATCGGGAAGGTCGGTGTGGGCAGGCTGAAGCCGGTGGCCAGCAGCAGCAAGGCGAACAGGATCGCGCTGGCCACGGAGCCGCCGGCGATCGCCAGCAGATCGGCCACGCCGGAGAAACGCCAGTATTGCTGCTGCACGCGGAACGGCACGCCGCCGACGAGAAGCGTGATGGCGCCGCCGGCGACGAACCACAGCGGATGCAGAAGACCAGAGCGTGGATCGGCCAGCCAGCGGGCCAGGGGCGCACCGATCGCCGCCAGCGTGCCGTCCAGCGCCATGTTGACCAGGATGCGGTTCCAGGGCCGCATGCGGTCGCGCACGCTCGAACGCGGGCCGACCGCGCCGGCACCGGGCCAGGACGCTGGCGCAACGGTGACGGAGTCCGGCGGGCTGGGGCGTTGCGGCGGCATGACCGCGCCCCTATAGCCCAGCCGCCTGCGAACCAGAAGCGAGGGGCGCCGTCATGCACACCTTCCACACCGCCATCGACCGGATGCTGCCGTTGCTGTCCGAGCGGCTGGGGCTGCTTCTCGTGCTGGCCGTGCTGCTCAGCATCGTCCTGGTCCGGCGCATGATCCGGCTGGCGGTGATGGACATGCCGGTCGGGCGGAGCGCGCACGAGCAGCCGACGCCGCGCGGCGGCGGGGTGGGCATGGTGGGCTGCGTTCTGCTGGGCGTGCCGGCGGCGCTGCTGCTGCTGCCGTCACCGGCGTCGCATCTCTGGCCGGCCATCCTGCTGCTCTCGGCGGTGGCGCTGGTGGCGGCGGTGTCGTGGCTCGACGATCTGCGTCAGTTTCCGCCTGCCCTGAAACTCGGCGCGCAATGCGTCGGCGCGGTGCTGTCGGTTCTGGCGGCGCTTGCCGAACCGGCCGGGAGCCCGAAGATCGTTTCGCCGTTCGTTCTGTCAGGCTGGGATCTGCCGGTCTTCTGCATCGGCGGGTTCTGCTGGGTGATGCTGTGCACCAACGCGGTGAACTTCATGGACGGGCTGAACGGCCTTGCCAGCGGGGTTTGCGCCTTGTGTGGGCTGTTTGCGGTTCTGCTAGGGGTCGTCTGCGGCGATCCGCTTCTGTCCGGCACGGGATTGATGCTGTTCGCCGGGCTGCTTGGCTTTCTGCCGTTCAATTTCCCCCGTGCCCGGATCTTCATGGGCGATGTCGGCAGTCAGGTCTGCGGCCTGCTGGTCGGAGCGTTCGCCTTGCTGCTGCTGGTGGACACGGGACGTCCGGCGCTGGCGCTGTCGATTCCGCTGATCCTGGCGGGGCTTCTGGTGGACGTTCTGTTCACGCTGCTGCGTCGTCTCCGCAACCGGGAGCGGATTACGCAGGCGCATCGCGGCCATTTGTATCAGGTGGCGGCGCGGGCGGGTATGTCCCGAACGGCGGTGACGCTGATGCACTGGGGATTCGCGGCGTGGGGTCTCGCAGTTTCGCTGACGCTCTTGCCGAACCGGCCGTTCGTGGCGATCGCGATGGTGATCCTGCCGCAATTCTCCTGGGGGATGACGGTCCGGCAGCGCGCCGCGCGTGCCGGACTCGGTTCCTGGTCCTGAACGCTTACTTGTCCAGGGTGAGCTCGATGCCCTGAGCGGCGCCGGCCAGACGGGCACCCTTGGTGAAGGTGTCGATGCGGAGTTCGACGCCGTTGCCGTTCTTCAGCACCTGACCGCCCAGACCCTTGCCGACCGTGGCTTCGCCATTGGCGGCGGCATAGGTGCCGTCGAAATCGTGCAGGTTCTTCAGGTTGTAGACCCGGCCCTTGCCGGTGATGTTCGAGAAGCCGACCGCGGCCACATCGACGCCCTTCACCGAGAAACCGTACTTGTGGTGGTTGAACAGCAGCACGCCGTGGCCCCAGCTGGCGCCGACGCCGATATCGGCGGATTTCTGCGTGATCGTGACATAGCCGACCGGCGCGCTGGTGGTGCCGGGATCTTCCGCCATGGCCGGAACGGCCAGGAGCGACGACCCGAGAACGGCGGCGGCGGCGAAAGTGGAAAGACGCATGATGATGATCCCGAACGGTTGCGTGCCGGGCGGGTCGAGACCCGCCAGAGCGAACGCAACGCGCTCGGGAACGGAACGGTTGCCCGGACGGTCAGCCGACGGCGCGACGGCTGGCACGCTCCTCGCCGCGAGTCCGGTTCGGCGCGGACGCCTCACCCATGATCGAGCGCAGCTCGCGCAGATAGGCTGCGCCCTTCAACGTGCGCTGCACCAGGATCGAACGGCGATCCATCGGGTCCACCTTGCGACGGGCGAGATCGAGTTCGCCCAGCCGGTCGAGTGCGCGGGTGATCGCGGGCTTGGACACGTTGAGTTCGGCGGCCAGACCGCGAACCGTGTGCGCTTCGTCGTTCAGATAGCAGGTGAGGAACACGCCGAGCTGGCGCGCGGACAGATCGGGTCCGTCGCGGCGCACCATGGAGACCACGGTGTCGCGGAGCGTTGCCACCAGATGGTCGGTCGCCGATGCCTGAGCCATCCCTAGAATCCTTTCCTTTGCGAGCCGGACCGCGACACGCGGCCCGTCTGTCCACCCCTTCAGATCCGGCCCGTCCTTGCGGGTCCGAACAGCGCAGCCGAGGGGTCCGACAAGGAGCCCGACATGCGTCGGTGGTGGCACTTCCGCTTATAGTCCATTCATCTCGCTTGGTTCAGTGCCGTTTACGTTACCAGACTGTTTCGTATCGGCCGCGAGATTAAGGAACCGCAAGGTCCCGTTATAAAGCGCACGCAAACCCAGCGCCTCGCCCCCCTCCGGACGGCCCGGACGGGTCGCATCGTTCCATGCGTAGGTGTCCAGATGGGCCCACCGCACCTTTTCGGCCACGAACCGTTGCAGAAACAGCGCGGCTGTGACAGCGCCGGCCATGGGCCGGGATGAAACATTATTCAGGTCCGCAACGGAACTGGATAGCCACTCGTCGTACCCTGCCCAGAGCGGCAGTCGCCAGACCGGATCGGACGACTCGGCGCCGGCCCGCTCGAACGCCATCGCGAGAGCGTCGTCGTTGGAGAACAGAGCCGGCAGATCTGGACCCAGGGCCACGCGGGCAGCGCCGGTCAGGGTGGCGGCATCCAGCAGCAGGTCAGGCTTCTCGTCGGATGCTTCGGCCAGCAGATCGCACAGCACGAGCCTGCCTTCGGCATCGGTGTTGCCGATCTCGACGGTCAGGCCGCGACGCGTCCGCAGAACGTCGGACGGGCGCATCGCGCTGCCGGACACGCTGTTCTCGACGCAACCCAGACGCAGGGACAAACGCACAGGCAGGTCCATGGCCATCACCACGCGCGCCAGGGCCAGCATCAGCGCTGCACCGCCCATGTCCTTCTTCATGCGCAGCATGCCGGCGGACGGCTTCAGATCGTAGCCGCCGGTGTCGAACACCACGCCCTTGCCGACCAGGGAGAGATGCGGCGCGGCCTCTCCCGCACTGCTCCCGCGCCACTCCGCGCACACGACACGCGGCGCGCGGCTCGATCCGGTCCCGACGGCGGCCACGGTCGGATAGTCCTTCGCCAGCGCATCGCCGCTCAGAACGGAGACCCGCGCGCCGAACTGCACTGCGACGTCCCGCGCGGCGTCCGCGAGTTCGGCCGGGCCGAGATGGTTGGCCGGCATGTTGATGAGATCGCGCGCGAGCCAGGTGGCGCGGGCGATCTCCCTTCCCTTTCTGGCCGGGTCTGGCGCGACCAGGAGGGCCGGCACCGTTTTGGCGGCACGGAAGGCGTTGAAGCGATAGGCGCCGAGGCAGAAGCCGAGCAGGGCGGTGTCGGCATCTTCGTCATCGGGAAGCGCCAGACGCCAGATCCGGGCCTCGTCCTTGCCGCCGCCCAGCCCCGCGGCCAGACCGCCATAGGCGAAGGGACCCGTTTCCTCGCCCAGCCCGAGCAGGGCGCTTTCGGTGCCGTTCTCGCCCGGCAGAAGCAGGAGTTCGCCGCGCGACGCCGCGAAGCCCCGATCCTTCGCCCAGGCCGCATGCGGAGCCGGAAGACCGGCCAGCACGGCCTCGAGCCCGGCGGGTCGGACGGCACGGACGATGCGGGCCGATGCCGCGCGCGGGTCGGACGACTCCACCAGGCAATCGAGCGGACGGTCCGTCGGGAAGAAATCGGTCTCGGTCATGGCAGCGGCTACGCTTTCGGTTGCGATCGGTTCGTTGTCCGCCCCCGGGGCGGCTCTGGCAAACCGGGCGGCACCGGAAGGGGGGGGTGCTTGCAAAGCGTCTCGGACACTCCGACCATGCCGGATATGCCAGGCGCCTCCGCTCGTCCCCATGGTTTCAACGCCGTTCATTCCTCCGGCCCGGCCGAGGGACCGCGAAGCGGCCCGTTCGCGCCCAGGGTGAAGGCGGTTCTCGGCCCGACCAACACCGGCAAGACCCATCTGGCGATGGAGCGGCTGCTGGCGCACGGCTCCGGCATCATCGGCTTTCCGCTGCGGCTGCTGGCGCGCGAGAACTACGATCGCATGGTCGCCGCCAAGGGCGAGAACGCCGTCGGGCTCATCACCGGCGAGGAGAAGATCATCCCGCCCGCCGCGCGCTGGTTCTCCTGCACCGTGGAGGCCATGCCGCTGGACGAGCAGAAGCGGCCCGAATTCGTCGCCGTGGACGAGATTCAGCTTTGCGCCGACCCGGATCGCGGCCACGTCTTCACCGACCGTCTGCTGCATGCACGTGGCACGGTGGAAACCATGTTCCTGGGCGCGGAGACCATCCGCCCGCTCCTGCACAAGCTGGTGCCGCAGGCGGAGATCGAGACCCGCCCGCGCCTGTCGCAGCTTCTGAATGTCGGGCAGGTGAAGCTGACCAAGCTGCCGCCGCGCTCGGCCGTGGTCGCCTTCTCCGCCGCCGAGGTCTACGCCATCGCCGAGCTGATCCGTCGCCGTCGCGGCGGTTGCGCGGTGGTGATGGGCCGGCTGAGTCCGCGCACGCGCAATGCCCAGGTGGCGCTCTACCAGGACAAGGAAGTCGATTACCTGGTCGCGACCGACGCGATCGGCATGGGTCTGAACATGGATGTGAACCATGTCGGTTTCGCCGGCATGAGCAAGTTCGACGGCGCCCGTCCGCGACGTCTGACCGCGGCCGAGGTGGCGCAGATCGCCGGGCGCGCCGGGCGCGGCATGCGCGACGGCACGTTCGGCACCACCGGCACCTGCCCGCCGATGCCGGACGAGATCATCCAGGCGGTGGAGGCGCACCGGTTCGATCCGCTGGAGCAGTTGTTCTGGCGCAACAGCGAGCTCGACCTGAGCAGCCCGGACGCGTTGCTGGACAGTCTGCAACGCCCGCCGCCGTCGCGCGGGCTCGTCGCCGGCAACGAGGCGTCGGACTTGCAGACCCTCGCCGCCCTGGCCGCCGATCCGGAGATCCGCAAGCTCGCCACCGATCGCAAGAACACCCGCCTGCTCTGGGATGCCTGCCAGATCCCGGATTTCCGCAAGCTGGGCGACGACAGCCACACGCGCCTCTGCGCGCGGGTGTTCAACGAGATCCACGAGCACGGGCGCCTGCCGGATGCGTGGCTCGACTCGCTGCTAACCAATCTCGATCGTGCCGACGGCGATATCGACACGCTGATGCAGCGCCTGTCCGGCATCCGCGTCTGCGCCTATATCGCCGCCCGCCGGGACTGGCTGGACGATGCCGCGCATTGGCAGGATCGTGCCCGTGCGATCGAGGACGTCCTGTCCGACGCGCTGCACGAGCGCCTGACCGCCCGCTTCGTCGACAAGCGTGCCGCCCTGCTGATCCGCTCGCTCGACGAAGCCGATCGCGGCGAAGGGGCTGAGCTTCTCTCCGCCGTCACCGCGCGCGGTGAGGTGGTGGTGGAGGGCCATTCGGTCGGGCACGTGTCCGGTTTCGCCCTGATTCCCGATCCGCAGGCGGAAGGCCCGGAAAAGCGCCTGGTGCTGCGCGCCGCACGTCGTGCGCTGCGCGAGGAGATTCCCCGCCGCGTGCAGGCCCTGGCCACGGCGACGGATGACAGCTTCTCCATCGCCGAGGATGGCCGCACCGTAGGCTGGGACGGCGCGCCCGTGGGCCGTTTGCGTCCCGGCCCGACCCTGCTGAAACCGGCCGTGGAGGTGCGCGACAGCGAGTTCCTCGACGGCAGCCAGCGCGAACAGGTTCGCGCCCGTTTGCAGCAGTTCGTCGACGCGACGATCGCCGAGACGCTGGCGCCCTTGTTCGCGGCCGAGAAGCAGGCGGCGGAAGACGGGGCGCTGCGCGGCGTGCTGCACATCCTGACCGAGCAGGCCGGGCTGGTGCCGGGGCCGCAGCGCGGGCCGTTGACGCCGGAGGTGCGCACCAAGCTGAAGGCGATGGGGGTGCGCGCCGGGCGGTTCGCCTTGTTCATGCCGGCGCTGCTGAAGCCGAAGCAGGCACGTCTGCGGGCGATCCTCCTGTCCGTGCGCGCCGGAACGCCGATGTTCGAGCTGCCGCGCGAAGGGCGCATCTCCCTGCCCGCGACGGAAGCAGGCGATGCCCCGGCGGGCATGTTGCCGCGTCTGGGCTGGGTGGTATGCGGCCCGGTGCTGCTGCGTCTTGACGTCGCGGAGAAGATCGCGGGCGAGTTGGGTTGGATCACCCGTCGCAGGCCCACCGCCCTGCCGCCCGACCTCGCCTCGCGCCTGTCCGTGCGCGGCGAGATCCTGTCTCAGGTTCTGCCGGGTCTCGAGATCCGCATGCTGCCGGCCTTTCCGCTGCCCGATGATGCGTTCGGACCGCCTGCCCCGCCGTTGATCGCGCCGCGCGGCGAGCGTGCGCGCATCCAGGGGCGCCATCGCGATCGCCGACGCCCGGACAAGACCGCCGAAGCCGCGCAGACGCCGGAAGACATGGCGGCCGGATCGCTCGCGGCCGGCGAAACGCCCGAGTCCGTGCCGGCGGATGGGGAAAAGGCGGCGGGCCGCAACCGGCGCCGTCGTGGTCGCAGGGGTGGCGGCGGTCAGGCCGCACCCGCGGAGGCGTCGGCCACGCGCGACAGCGAGGCCTCGACCGCAGGGACCGCGACGGACGGGGAGCCTGACGGCGGACGGCAGCGGAACCGGCCGAGGCACGGGCATGGCCCACGTCGCGGCAGGACAGAGCGCCCGGCCGCGCAGACGGATGCGACGGGCGACGCGGCGGCTCAGCCCAACCGTCCGGCACGCCCGAACACCAAGCCGCCGCGCCCGCCAGCGCCGCAGCGCCCGCCGGCTCGTCCCTACAACCCGGACAGCCCGTTCGCGGTGCTGGCTGGTTTGCGCTTCGGGCGCTGAGTGGCGGGAGCAGAAGAGGATCGCGACTGGCAGCGGCTCGACCTCTGGCTGTGGTCGGCGCGCTTCCTGAAGGCGCGCTCGGATTGCGCGCGTCTGGTGTCGGAAGGGTCGGTGCGGATCAACCGGCAGCCGACCGACAAGCCGCATGCGCGTCTCCGGCCGGGCGACGTGCTCACCCTGCCCCTGCGCGGCGAGGTGCGCGTGGTGCGCGTGCTGTTTCTGGCCGCGCGTCGCGGGCCGGCACCGGAAGCGCGCCTGCTCTACGAGGAGGTTCCGGGCTGAGAACCGCTCGCGAATGCCCTGATTCGCTTGCCTTCGATCCGAAACGACCACATATGTGCGCCCCGGCCGCGTCCCCTAAGGGATACGGCCCTGGTTTCACGCGCATGGGCGATGGTCCGCGTCGCACGATCGGAGATGAGCGATGACCTACGTGGTCACCGAGAACTGCATCCGCTGCAAATACATGGACTGCGTCGAGGTTTGTCCGGTCGACTGCTTCTATGCCGGCGAGAACATGCTGGTGATCAACCCGGACGAATGCATCGATTGCGGCGTGTGCGAGCCGGAATGCCCGGCCGAGGCGATCTTCCCGGACAGCGACGACCGTGCGACGGCCTGGGCGGAAACCAATGCCGAGTATTCCAAGACCTGGCCGAACATCACCCGCAAGGGCACCGCGCCCGCCGATGCGGACGAATGGAAGGACAAGCCGGGCAAGGGGGCGATGCTGTCGCCCAACCCGCACAACGCCTGAGGCCGGAACGCCGTCGTTTCCGGACGACGGCGCGCCTTCCCCGCTGCGGCGATCGGCTGCGGCGGTCTGTTTCGCGCTGTGCCAATGCGCGCTGGGCTTCGGCCTCCTCCAGCTTCTGCTGGCGCTTCTGTCATGGCAGCTTGCGCGCTTCCATCCATTGACCCTTTTCGTGTCGCCGATCCTCGCCGCAGAGGCGTGCTGGTCGGCCGGATTCGGAATGCCTCTGGTCGCGCTGCTGACCGGAGCCACGGTGGTGCGGTTCCGGTCGTCACGCCGGATCGCACTCGCCGTCACCCTTTTTGCGGCGACGACCGAATTCGGATTGCGTGTCTGGACGGCGTCCGCATCGCCGGCCGGGTTGCTGACGGCGTTGATCGCCCGCCCGCGCGACATCATCCTGTTCGGTGTCGGCGCGCCCGTGATGGCGATGGTTCTGGCGGCGGCGCTGCTGCCGTTCCGGCCGATTCGGCGAATGCTGCGCGATTACTCCAGGCCGATATAGAGCGCGACGTCGCGCAGTCCCGCGGCGGAGACGGGCAGGATCAGCATGCCCAGCAGCAGGACGAGGATCAGGCCGGTCAGCACGTTCTCGCTGCGCGGGGGCCCCTTCTTGGGGGCTTCGGGCTCGCGGAAATTGGATCCATCGAAAGCCATGGCAGCCACCCCAACCCGGAAGAACGCCGCCCCGGTATGACGCCGCCCCTCCGTATGACGCCGCCATCGTCCGGCGGCGACACCGTAACGGTCCGGCGCCGGGCGGGTTCACACCCGGCGCCATTCCCTCAACGAACCGGTTGCGTGTTCTCCAGAATACGCACCAGAACCTCGCGCAGGCGGCCGGCATCTTCGTGCATCAGCGCGTCGCGCACCCGGCCCATATGGCGTCGTTCCGCATAGAGCTGGTCGAGCAGCGACAGCACCACCGGCAGCGCCTCGTCGTCGATATGCAGGTCGTAGCGCAGTTCGACGATGAGCTGCACGCGCGCCTCGTCGATCGGCCGGAACAGCCATGCGCCGGGTTCGCCGTCGGGACGCAGCCAGCGCCGCGCCACCCATTCCTCGAGGTCCACCGGCGTTACCCGCGTGATGCGCAGGCACAGCGTGTCGGCGGTGATCATGCCGCGTTCTCCGGAGTGGTTGCGTCGCCGCGCAGGAAGGCTTTCAGCGCCGCATCCTCGGTGCCGATCCTGACCTTCAGCTGCACGAAGAGATTGCCGGCCTCGCGTCCGCCATGCGCGGCGATTCCGCGTCCGCGCAGACGCAGCACCGAACCGGTATCGGAATCGGGCGGCACGGTGAGCGAGACGGGACCGGCCGGGGTTTCCACCTGGACGCGGCCGCCCAGCACCGCATCGCGCACCGACACGAAGGCCTCCGTGCGGATATCGTCGCCGTCGCGCTGGAAGCGCTGATCCTCGGCGACGGAAACGCGGATCAGCGCGTCTCCCGCCGGTCCGCCTTCGATCCCCTCGCCACCCTTGCCGCGCAGGCGCAGCGTCTGCCCGTCCTCGAGGCCGGGTGGCACCTTCACGTCGAGCACCGAGCCGTTCGGCAGGGTGAGGCGGCGGGTGGCGCCCAGAGCGGCATCCACGAACGAGACGGACAGGGTGTAGGAATGGTCCTCGCCGCGACGCGGGCCGCTGGGGCGGGCGCGCCCTCGTCCTCCGCCGTTGAACATGTCGCCGAAGATGTCGCCCAGATCTTCCTGGCTCCAGCCGCCGCCGCCGAAGCCGCCACCCCCGAACCCCGCACCACCATAGCTGCCGTAGCGGGCGCCGGACGCGCCCTCGGCGTGTTCGCGATAGCCCGGCGGCGGTTGCGGCCGTTCCTGTCCGCCGGCATCGATCTCGCCGCGATCGAACCGGGCCCGCTTCTCGGGATCGCTCAGAATGCTGTTGGCGACGCCGATATGCTTGAACCGTTCTTCGGCCGCCTTGTCGCCCGGATGCAGGTCCGGATGGTTCTCCTTCGCCAGCCGGCGATAGGCCTTGCGGATCGCATCCTGATCGGCGTCCCGTGATACGCCGAGGATCTTATAGGGGTCGTCCGCCATCCTGCTTCCGCCTTGCTGCGCGTGATCCGGCCTAGCTGGTTCCGGCTCCGCTTCATATCAACAGCGAAGCATGCGCCGAACGCTCTGGCAAAGTGTCGGCTTGTATGGTTGGAGACGGTCTTTCCGCCGCATATCCTCCGACCAATGGTGCTTGCCGCTCATGGACACGTTGCCGACCGCTGGCGCTGCGCCCGGTTCCTTCGCTCCCGTCTGGCGCGCGCCGGAACCGTCCCGCCGCCGGATCACCGACGCCACCCGCCGGAGCGAGGCGGAATGCGTCGCCCATCTGCTGAGCATCGCGAGACCGACGCCGGATAGCGCCACCGCCATCGCCACCCGTCTCGTCGAAGCGCTGCGCACGCGCGGTCGGCCGCGTCCGGTGGAAGGGCTGATGCGGGAATACGCCCTGTCTTCGCAGGAAGGCGTGGCGCTGATGTGTCTGGCCGAAGCGCTCTTGCGGATTCCCGACGCCGCCACGCGCGACAAGCTGATCCGCGACAAGATCGGCGGCGGGCATTGGCATCGCCATCTGGGCAACAGCCAGTCCCTGTTCGTGAATGCCGCCACCTGGGGGCTGCTGATCACCGGCAAGTTGCAGGACGGCGCCGGCGAGGCCGGACTACAGGCGGCACTCCTGCGCGTGCTGGCGCGCGGCGGCGAGCCGCTGATCCGGCGCGCGATGGACCGCGCCATGCGCGTTCTGGGCGAGCAGTTCGTGATGGGAGAAACCATCGGCGAGGCATTGAAGCGCGCGCGCCCGCGCGAAGCGGAAGGCTTCCGCTATTCGTTCGACATGCTGGGCGAAGCGGCGCTGACGGAGTCCGACGCGCAGGCGTATCTCCGCTCCTACCAGGACGCGATCCGCGCCATCGGTGCGCACAACGCGGAACGGGCCCGTCGCAACAAGGCGCCTCTGCCGCTGCGCGACGCCGCCGGCATCTCGGTGAAGCTGTCCGCCCTGCATCCGCGCTACAGCCGCGCCCAGCAGGAGCGTGTTCGCGACGAGCTGCTGCCGCGCCTGTCCGAGCTGGCCAGCCTCGCCCGCGAACACAATGTCGGGCTCAACATCGACGCGGAGGAATCTGACCGGCTCGAGATTTCGCTCGATCTGGTGCAGAGCCTTTGCGAGCAGCCCGATCTGGACGGTTGGAACGGCATCGGTTTCGTCATCCAGGCCTATTCGCGCCGCACGCCGGCGGTGATCGAGCATCTGATCGCGCTCGGGCGCCGCACCGGACATCGTTTGATGGTGCGTCTGGTGAAAGGTGCTTACTGGGACAGCGAGATCAAGAAGGCGCAGGAGGCCGGGCTTTCGGATTATCCGGTGTTCACGCGCAAGCTGCACACCGACGTCTCCTATCTCGCCTGCGCGCGGCTGCTGCTGGACGCGCCGGATGCGATCTTCCCGCAATTCGCCACGCACAACGCCCAGACCGTCGCCGCCGTGATGGCGATCGCGGCCGAAACGCCGCACGATCCCGACCGCTACGAATTCCAGTGTCTCTACGGCATGGGCGAGGCGCTCTACGAGCAGGTGGTGGGCGCGAACGCGCTGGACCGGCCCTGCCGCATCTACGCGCCGGTCGGCACGCACGAAACGCTGCTGGCCTATCTTGTGCGTCGCCTGCTGGAGAACGGCGCCAACAGCTCGTTCGTGAACCGCATCACCGATCCGGAGGTGCCGGTCTCGTCCCTGGTGGGCGATCCGGTGCAGGAAGCCGCCTCGGCCTTTCCGGTCGGCGCGCCGCATGACGCGATCCCCGCCCCGGCCGCCTTGTTCGGTGTGGAGCGGCGCAACGCCGCCGGGTTCGATCTGGCTTCCGAGACCGAGCTGTCGGTTCTGTCCGCCCTGATGGAACGGGGCGGGGAGACGTCGTTCCACGCGATGCCGATCCTGGCCTTCGACGCCACGCCGACCGAATCACGCTCCTGTTCCGACCCGTCGGATCGCAGCCGGATCGTCGGCACCTGCGCCGATACCGATCCGGCGGACGTGCCGCGCGCGGTATCGGCGGCAGTCGTGTCGCATCCGGCCTGGGCGGCGACGCCCTCCGCGGAACGTGCCGCCATCCTGTCGCGTGCTGCGGACCAGCTGGAGACGTTGATGCCGTCCCTGCTCGCGCCGATCATGCGCGAAGCGGGCAAGACCGCCGCGAACAGCATCGGCGAGGTGCGCGAGGCGGTTGATTTCCTGCGCTACTACGCCGCCGACGCCCGCACCCTGCCCGATGACGGCGCGGCCTTGGGCCCGGTGCTGTGCATCAGCCCGTGGAACTTCCCGCTGGCGATCTTCACCGGCCAGGTGGCGGCGGCGCTCGCGGCCGGCAATGCGGTGCTGTGCAAGCCGGCGGAGGAAACCCCGCTGATCGCCGCCTGCATGGTGTCGATCCTGCACGAAGCCGGCGTGCCGCGCGGCGCGCTGCAATTCCTGCCCGGCGGCGGCGAGATCGGTGCGGCGCTGGTGCGCGAGCCGGGCGTGGCCGGCGTGATGTTCACCGGTTCCACCGAGGTCGCGCGGGCCATCAACAAGAGCTTGTCCGAACGCGCGAACGGCGATTCCGGCGCGATCCCGCTGATCGCCGAGACCGGTGGCCAGAACGCCCTGATCGTGGACAGCGCGGCGCTGCCGGAGCAGGTGGTGTCCGACGTGGTGGCCTCGGGCTTCGACTCCGCCGGCCAGCGCTGCTCCGCGCTGCGCGTGCTCTGTCTGCAGAACGAGACGGCACCGCGCGTCATCGCCATGCTGAAAGGCGCGATGGAGCAGCTCCGCGTCGGCGATGCGACCTTGCTGTCGACCGATGTGGGCCCGGTGATCACCGAAGACGCCCGCGAGATCATCGAGCGTCACGTGGCGCGCATGGAGGCGGCCGGCTGCCGCGTCACACGCTTTCCGTTGCCGTCAGCGTGCGCGCAGGGGAGTTTCGTGGCGCCGACCCTGATCGAGATCGACCGGATCGACCAGCTCGGCGCCGAGGTGTTCGGGCCGGTGGTGCATGCGCTGCGCTTCCGCGAGGACAGGCTCGAGGCGACCGTCGATGCCGTCAACGCCACCGGCTACGGACTGACCTTCGGCGTGCATACGCGGATCGACGACACGGTGAACCGGGTGGTGGGACGCAGCGAGGCGGGCAATCTCTACGTGAACCGCAACCTGATCGGCGCCGTGGTCGGCAGCCAGCCTTTCGGCGGCACCGGCCTGTCCGGCACCGGTCCCAAGGCGGGCGGTCCGCTGATCCTGCATCGTCTGCGCCGCGCGGAAGCGACCCACGCCATCCTGCCCGGGCAGGCGCCGGACGCGGCCTGGCGTTTCCTGTCCCTGCTGGACGGCCACCCGTCGCAGCCAGCCTGTCTGGCGATCCTGGCGCGCAGCCCGTTCGGGGTCGAGAAGTTGTTGCCGGGCCCGGTCGGCGAGCGCAACGAGTATGCGCTGCGTCCGCGCGGCACTGTTCTGTGCGTGGCGGACACCGAGGAGGACCTCCTGCTTCAGCTCGCCGCCACGCTGGCGACCGGCAACCGCGCCCGGGTCCGGGCCAGGACGGGCGAGATGCGCGCCGTCACCCGCGCGCTGCAGGCCCTGCCGGATGTTCTGGCGCTGGAAACCATGGCGTCGCCCGCGGCGGCCGTGCTGTGCGGGGCCGACGCGTTGCCCGGACTGGCGCGCGATCTCGCCGCCGCGGAAGGGCCGCTGGTGCCGGTGTTCCGTTGCGACGCCGAACGCAGCGGTTTTCCGCTGGAGTGGCTGATGCACGAGCGCAGCCTCTGCACCAACACCACGGCAGCCGGCGGGAATGCGAGCTTGATGACGCTGGATTGATTTGCGGCTATGGGGGAGGCAGCCGCTCCCCCGAACCCGAGGTCCGCATGAAGCCCTGGATGCCCGTCGCGCTGATGCTGAGCGGTCTGATGCTGTTCATCTATCTGATGAGCCTCGTGGGCGATCACATCCAGGGATAAGGCGCCCGGCGCTATTTCACGTCGAACTCGTCCCGAGAGTCGGCAATCACGGGATCGGGTTTCGCTTCCCGCTTCGCCACGCCGCGGCCGATCGCGCCGATGATGGTGAACAGGACGATCACCAGCAGGATGATCGCGAAGGCGCCGATCAGCAGCGTGAACACCATGAGACAACTCCATCCGGCCGGAGCGTGACGGGATCGGACCGATCCGCCGCCCTCCGCTTGGTTCTACCCGAAAACCGTCATCCGCCGCGTGCGATCCGCAGTATCCGGTCGATATCGAGATGCCGCTCCAGATGCGCCGCCAGAGCGTCCAGCGCCTGCTCGATGCCCGCCTCGTGATCGCGTCCCGCCGGGATGGCATCCAACTGACGGAGCAGAGCCGCGCGGGCGGCGTCGCCGGCGAACACGCCGTGCAAATAGGTGCCGGTGACGAGACCGTCGCCGGACACCGCGCCTTCCGCCCTGCCGTCGTCGCGCAGCAGGAACGGGGCGTCGCGGTCCGGCCCGTCGCTGCGGCCGATATGCATCTCGTAGCCCGTGCACGGCACGTTTCCGGCGCTGAGCCTGCCAGACACGGGCGTCAGACGCTTGTCGCCGCCAAGCACGGTGTCGATCCGGAGCAGGCCGAGGCCGGGCGCGGTGCCGGGTGGACCTTCCGTACCGTCCGGATCGGCCACGGAACGGCCGAGCATCTGGTAGCCGCCGCACAGGCCGAGGATGCGCCCGCCGCGACGCCGATGCGCCAGCAGATCGATCTCCCAACCGGCGTCCCGCAAAGCGGCGAGATCGGCGATGGTCGCCTTGGAACCGGGCAGGATCACCAGAGCGCAATCGCCCGGGATCGGCTCACCCGGCCGCAGCAGGACGCAGTCGAGATCGGGCTCGGCCAGAAGCGGGTCCAGATCGTCGAAATTGGCGATCATCGGCAGCAACAGGACGGCGACGCGGATGCGCCCGCTTCCCCCGCGACGGCGCGCGATCTGCGTCAGCTCCGCCGCATCCTCGGCCGGCAGCGCCGAGACCTGCGGCAGAAACGGCACCAGCCCGAGCGGCGCCCAGCCGGTGTGCTCGGCCACGGCGCGCATGCCATCGGCGAACAGGCTCGGATCGCCGCGCATGCGGTTGACGACGAAGCCCCGGATCAGCGCGCGATCCGCATCCGGCAGAACGGTGTGGGTGCCGACCAGACTGGCGATCACCCCGCCCCGGTCGATATCGCCGACCAGCACGACCGGCGTGTTCGTGGCGGTGGCGAAGCCCATATTGGCGATATCGCCGCGGCGAAGATTCACTTCCGACGCCGAGCCCGCGCCTTCCACCAGAACGATATCCGCCTCGGCGCCGAGACGGGCGAAGCTGTCGAGCACGAACGGCATCAGGCCGAGCTTCATCGACTGGTACTCGCGCGCACGAGCGTTGCCCCGCACCCTGCCCTGCACGACGATCTGCGACCCGATTTCGCTTTGCGGCTTCAGCAGCACCGGGTTCATGTGCACCGAGGGCGGCACGCGGCAGGCGCGCGCCTGCAGGGCCTGCGCCCGGCCGATCTCGCCGCCTTCCGGCGTCACGGCGGCATTGTTGCTCATATTCTGCGGCTTGAACGGACGCACCCGCAGGCCGCGCGACGTGAGCGCACGGGCGAGGCCGGCGGTCAGCACCGATTTGCCGACCGAGGAACCCGTGCCCTGCAGCATCAGGGCGGCGGGAGGGCTCAGAACTCGATCCCTTCCTGCGCCTTCACGCCCGCGGCGAAATGGTGCTTCACGGCGGTCATCTCGGTCACCAGATCGGCGGCTTCGAGCAGGGCCGGTTTGGCGTTGCGGCCGGTGACGACGACATGCTGCATGGCCGGACGCGTCGCGAAGGCGGCCAGCACCTCGTCCAGCGAGAGATAATCGTAGCGCAGGGCGATGGAGAGTTCGTCGAGCACGATCAGGGCGACGTCCTCTCGCTTGAGCAACGTTTCCGTCACGGCCCAGGCGCGCCGGCAGGCGGCGACGTCGCGTTCGCGATCCTGGGTTTCCCAGGTGAAGCCCTCGCCCATGGTGTGCCATTCCACAAGGTCGCCGAAGCGCTCGAGAACGCTCCGTTCGCCCGTGCTCCAGGCCCCCTTGATGAACTGCACCACCGCCGTCTTGCGCCCGCGTCCGATCATGCGCAGCAGCAGGCCGAAGGCGGCGGTGGATTTGCCCTTGCCCGCGCCGGTATGGACGATCAGCAGACCCTTCTCGACCTGCTTTTCGGCGACCTCGCGGTCCTGCACCGCCTTGCGGGCCTGCATCTTCTGCTTGTGACGGTCGGGCTCGGTGCTTTCGCTCATGCCGGGCAGGATAGCACGAGCGGGCGGTCAGAACTCCTCGTAACGTGCCGGGTCCTGATCGGCGGTGCGGCCGTTCGGGCGTGCAAGGCCGGCGATGCGGTTCATGTCGTCGTCGGACAGGGCGAAGTCGAACACGGACAGGTTCTCTTTCTGCCGCTCGGGCGAGGTGGCCTTGGGAAGAGGCTGCACGCCGAGTTGCACATGCCAGCGCAGGATGATCTGCGGGATGCTGCGGTCGAGACGCTCGGCGATCTCCTGCACGGTTTCGTCTTCGAGCATGGCGCTGGCGCGTCCGAGCGGGCTCCAGGCCTGGGTGACGATGCCGCGCGCACGGTCGGCCGCGCGCTGCGCCTCCTGCGGAAAATACGGGTGCAGTTCGATCTGGTTGACCGCCGGCGCGACGCCGGTTTCCGCGATCAAACGGTCCAGATGTTCGGGCAGGAAGTTGCAGACGCCGATCCTGCGGACCAAACCGCGCTTCTGCGCCTCGATCAGCGCCTGCCATGCCTCGACGTAACGGTCCTGCTTCGGGTTCGGCCAGTGGATCATATAGAGGTCGAGATGATCGAGCCCTGTGCGAAAGACGGATTCCTCGATCGTGCGCAGCGCGTCGTCATGGTCGTGGTGCCGGCCCGGCAGCTTGGACGACACGATCAGCGCGTCGCGCGACACTCCGGACCGTCGTACCGCCTCGCCCACCGCGCCTTCATTCTCGTAGTTGAAGGCGGAGTCGAGCAGACGATAACCGCGCTGGATCGCGCCGATCATGGTCTCGACGCCTTCCCGCCCGTTCAGCTTGTAGGTGCCGAAACCGACGGCGGGGATCTCGCCGCCATCGCGCAGGGTCAGGGTGGGGATCGCCGGCACGGAATGCTCCTGGATTGTTCGGCGTTGTAACGCGCGGCGGCGCGGTGGTTGCATAGCTATGCGATTTGCTCGGAGCCAACGGAGATAAAGCTCGGGCCGGTCAACACCGTCATTGGCGACAAGCGTCACAGGATGGCCTGCGATGACTGTCGCGTCTCTCGGCTATGTCGGTCTCCACGCGCCTGACGGTGGAAGCAATTGCCCTCAGGTCGCGCCAGGCTCCGGTCGGACTGCGTCACCCTTCACCACCATCGGCAATCCCGCCACCACCAGAACGACCCGGTCGGCCAGCGTCGCGATGCGCTGATGCAGCAGCCCGGCCTCGTCGCGGAACCGACGGGACAAGGCGTTGTCGGGCACGATCCCGAGCCCGACTTCGCTGCCGACGAGCACGGTGGCGGCCGCGCGCGCCCGCAGCGCGTCGAGCAGCGCGGCCGTCGCGGCGGCGATGTCCCGCTCTTCCAGGATCAGATTGGTGAGCCAGAGCGTCAGGCAGTCCACCAGCACCGGCTGCGGTCCGGCCGCGCGGAGTGCTTCCGGCAGAGCGACCGGTTCCTCGACCGTATGCCAGCGCGCGTTGCGACGGTCGCGATGCTGCGCGATGCGGACCCGCATCTCGTCGTCCCAAGCACGCCCCGTCGCGAGATAGAGCCAGGGTGCGGGCCAGGGTTCGAACAACGCCTCGGCGTAGCGGCTCTTGCCCGAACGCGCCCCGCCCAGAACCAGAGCGATCAACGGACCCTGCGCGTCGGCACGGGAACATTGCACAGATCCGTGGCGCCGGCCGGGCGCACGAAGAACGGATCGCGCCGGTCGACACGCGCCGCCAGCACGGCCGCGAACGCGGCGCCGCCCGGCGGCAGGATCTGCACCATCGGCCGCGACCGCTCCGGCATGTCGGCCACGACCTGCACGGACCGGATCGGCACGCGGTCCTTCGGGTCGGCGTAGAAGCCCAAAGCAGCGGTGCCCCGTGGCAGGGCGGACAGGATGTCCATGCCGGACACCACGCGGCCAACCAGGGCGATATTGCGGTCGAGCTGGCGCGGCGCCTGACCGTTCACGGCATAAAGCTCCTCGCCGCTGCCGGTATCGGGCGGCATGTCGCGCCCGACGCCGACCATGCCGTAGCAATGGGTGAGCCAGGTGTGCCTGCCGTCGCTCGCCACTGGGAAACCGTCCGTCCAGCCCACCTTCGCCGCATAAGGGTCGGGAAAACCGAGCGGAACGATCGGCGAACCGGCCTCGCTTTCGTATTCCGCCGGCGGATGCGCGACGATGCCGGCCGGCAGCGTCTGCCCCTCCGGCATGCGCGCCCATTGCACCACGTAGTCGTCCTGTTCCCGCACGATGGCGGCACCGTTCCACCAGCCTGCACGGGCCAGTTTCAGGATATTGCCGACGTGGACGGGCGCGAAACCGGGCGCGAGTTCGATGATCACCTGGCGGTTGTCGGCCAGCGTCATCAGCAACAGACGCGACGGATCGAGGTGGTGCCAGGCCGTGTCCGGCGCGGCGGCGACGATCTCGGCCGGCGATCGCCCCGCAGGAGCCGCCGCGACCGTCAACAGGGCGGTGCAGGCGAGAAGAAGACAGCGTGAAAGGCGCATGGGCTTGGTCCCGGGACTGCCGCGTTTTCGGCCGGTAAACGTAGCGGCTTCATCGCGTGCGCGAAACGCGCCCGAGGCTCCTCCGGCTGATGGATCGGCCGCCGCTCCCGATACGATGTCAGAACGATGTGTCGGAATTCGGAAGCGGAGATAGGGGGAATATCGATCCGCGACGGGCAACGCGTTTTTACCCACTGAATGCCGCCGGACGGATGCTCGATCGTACCGACACGAATTCGGCTACCGAGGCGTCCCTCGAACCGTCGCAAATTGGAATAAATCGAACGTCGATACGTCATCTCATGTCATGTCATGCGATCGGAAGTCCAAAAAACAGATCCAGTTTTACAATATTAGACAAGCGTGTTTCTGAATTCAAAACTCTTTTCGTTATCGGAACAATGTTCTATAGAAACGACAAAGATTTTATTTACATCTCTCTCAAAATAGAGACAGCTTCATGGCCAAATTGTTGTTCTCGACATTCGCCTCTCGCACGGCGACTACAGGGATGGACCGGCAGATCGCCGCGCAGGCGGTCTTCGTCGATCCTGCCGTGGCGGATTACGCATCGCTGCTCGACGGCGTCTCGCCCGATACCGAAATCTACCTGCTCGATCCGTTCGAGAACGGTTTGAAGCAGATCGCCGAAGCGCTGTCCGGCCGGAACGGCCTCGCCTCGATCTCCGTGATCGCACACGGCAGCGAAGGCGCGATCCGGCTTGGCGCCACCACGGTGAATGCCACCGCCGTTGCCGGGTCGCAGGATGCGTTCGCCAGGATCGGCGCGTCGCTCGCACCCGGCGGCAGTATCCAGCTTTATGGCTGCGACACGGGGGGAGGCAGCAACGGGCAGGCCCTGGTCGATCAGATCGCCGCCGCGACCGGCGCCCATGTCGCCGCAGCCTCGCATCCGGTCGGCGGCCTGACGCCCGGGGACAGCTGGACGCTCGATGTGACCAGCACCGGCGCGCCTCTCGCTGCGGCCGAGGTGTTCAGCAAGGCGTCCGAAGAAGCGTTCGCGCAGCCCTTGGCCAGCAATGGCCCGCCGGCCGGGCTGCCGATCAATATCGGCACCTTCACCGGAATCTCCAGCTTTGCTGCGGCCGGCAACACCCTCATCAACAGCAACGGCTACCTGCAGCTGACCGATGCCGTGAACAACCAGCACGGGATCGCCGTCTACAAGCAGTCGTTTCCGTCCACGACCGGCATCTCCGTCCAGTTCACCTATTATTCCGGCGGCGGCGACGGGGCCGACGGCATCTCGTTCTTTCTGCTCGATGCCGACGCGATCACCGCCGCAGGCGGCTCCGCCAGCACCGTCCAGGCGGGCGGCTACGGCGGCGGTCTCGGCTACTCCAACGACGGACAGGCTGGCATCACCAACGGCTTCCTCGGCATCGGCTTCGACACCTACGGCAACTTCTCCGCAACGGATCGCGGCATCCAGACCGGCATCGGCCAGATCCCGAACGAGATCGGCGTGCGCGGCGCGGGTAACGGCACGAGCGGCTACAAGCTGCTGAGCACGAACAAGTTCGCCGCCGGGATCGACGGCACGCGCACGGTCAAGATCAACCTGCTCAAGATCGACAGCGGGCACGAAAGCCTCTCGGTGTTCGTCAGCACCGATGGCGGCAGGACCTATAACCAGGTCATCAACAATCTCAGCGTTGCGCAGACGCTGCCGAACAATTTCTATCTCGGTTTCGCGGCGAGCACGGGCGGACACAGGGATCTGCATGCGATCGAGAACGTCTCGGTCACGCTGCCGGTGAACCTTTCCGTCTCAACGCCGGTCATCACCTATCCGAATTCCGCCCAGGCCGGCACCTACACGCTGCTGCCGGGCGACAGGTTCTCCTACACCTACACCATCACCGACACCGGACCGAACGGTTCCAACCAGATCACCCTTCTCGACGCGCCATCCTCCGTCGAGACCAACGTGACATGGACGGTCAAGGACGACGCCCAGACACAGACCGGCACCGGCGCGATCAATCTCAACAACATCAACCTGTCTTCCGGCGACAGCGCCACGGTGACCGTGACCGGCACCATCAGCGCGACCGCCCCCAGCGGCAACGCCAGCCACACCCTCACCTCGACCCCGGGCACCGCCTTCTCGTTCCAGACCCCGTCGACCGGGGTGGTGGCGATGGCGATCGGCTCGGGCAACCCGCAGCTCTTCGGCATCGTGCCGACCGGCCTGACCAGCGGCACGACGCCCATCGCTCCGTTCTATGCGGCTCAGGTGGCGGATGCGCACGGCACGCCGACGATGAGCGCCACGCTGACGCTCACCAACAGCGCCGGACGCGTCACCGCCGACAACGGCATCTTGTCCGGCACCGGCCTCACCGCCACCGCGACGCCGGGCGTCTACACGTTGAGCGCCAGCAGCCTCGCCGCCTTCAACGCCGACCTGGATTCATTGCTGTTCACGCCGACCGGCGCCGCCTCGCCGGTCGACACCACCATCTCCCTTTCTGTGTCGGACGGCATCTCCGGCACGATCCCCGCCACCGCATCGACAGTCATCACGGCGACCTGCTTCCTGTCCGGCACCCATATCCTCACGCCGGACGGAGAGATCACCGTGGAAGCGTTGTTTGAACGGCGCCGGACCGGCGCGATCGATCTGGTCGCCGTGCAGGAAGCGGGCGACGTCGTTTTCCGCCCGATCCGCTGGATCGGCACGCGCCATCTCGACAGCGCCGCCGTCGCGGAAAGCGGGGAATACCCGATCCGCATCCGGCGCGACGCGGTCGCCCAGGGCATTCCGCATCGCGACCTGCTGGTCACGGCGGAGCATTGCATCCTGGTCGAGAACCGGCTCGTGCCCGCCCGCATGCTGGTCAATGGCGGCAGCATCGTCGAGGACCGCTCGATCGGCAGCTACAGCTACTTCCATATCGAGCTGGACCGGCACGGGATCCTGATCTCCGAGGGGCTGACCACGGAAAGCTACCTGGACACCGGCAATCGCAGCCATTTCTCCAACAACGACGTGGTGATGCTGCGTCCGCGTTCGTCCGCCGGCGAAAAGAGTGGCGAACCGAGCGGCACCGCCGAGAACGGTCTGCCGGTCGAAACCGCGCGCGCTGTCGTCGAGCCGATCTGGCAGCACCTCGCCCGGCGTTCGGCCGCACTGGGGCTCGCCATGCCCGCGCGGACCGTGCCGACGCAGCACGATCCCCGCATCGCGCTTCGTCTCGATGACGGGAGCACGGTTTCGGCACGCTGGCAGGATGGCGGACGTCATTTCTTTCCGCTGCCGGCCGGGCGCCGCGCTGTGGCGCTGGAATCACTGTCGTCCAGCCCGGCCCGGGCGATCGGCCCCTTCGTCGACGACCGGCGCCGGCTTGGCGTGCAGGTGTCCGGTTTGATCCTGTGGCAGGGTCTGGAGGGTGAGGCGGTTGCAGCGGCCGCGCTGGACGGGGCCGGCTGGCACGCTCTGGAGCAGGATCGGCGCTGGACCGACGGCGCCGCCAGTCTGGCACTCGGCGAAGCCCGTCACGAGACCTGCTTCCTGGAGGTGTCGGTCGTCGGCACCCTGCCCTACCCGGCTACGACGGGGCGGCCTGAGATCGCAGATCTTCCCGACGCCGCCTGACGACGCGGAGAAAGCCCCGGGGGGACGGCCGCTGACCGATCGCCCTCGGGATGCTCCGCCGCATGGCCCGCGGACGCTGGAGCCGGCGCCGGTCTCACCAGCGCCGGGACCGGCGCAGAAACGACACCCACCCGAGCGCCGCGCCCAGATGGCGCAGGAGCTGGAACGAGAACGGCTCCAGCACGGACGCGACGAGCGCCAGCGGGATCGACGCACGCCGGCCGCGTCCGAGCCACGACCGATAGGCATGCAGTGACCAGAGATGGAAGCCGATATCGAGCACAATCTTGGCGCCGATCACGCCGGCCACCGGCAGCAGCACGTCGAAGCGCCCACGGATCAGAAACACCGCGATCAGCACTGCGCCGATCAGCCCGTAGAAGGGCTGCATGGTGTCGATCGCCTTCACCGGCAGCATCGCCCAGCCCAGCACGCCATAACGCCGGTTGCCGACCATGTGCCGGTACCAGAGCTGGGTTTGCAGGAACCCGCCGAACCAGCGCCGGCGCTGGCGCAGAAACGCGCCCAGCGTGCCCGGCACCTCCGTGCTGGCCTGCGCCGTGCCGATCACCGCCGTCTGCCAGCCGAGGCCCAGGCGACCGGAATGGTCGCGCATGCGGTGCGTGAGCTCGTAGTCCTCGACCAGACAATCCGGGTCGAACCCGCCCACCTCCAGCACCGCGTCGCGCTTGTAGCAGGAGAACGCGCCGCTCAGCAGCATCAGCGCGCCCACCCGCCCCCAGGCGGCGCGGGACAGGAAGTTGCGGATGTATTCGTAGCCCTGGAACCACTGCATCAGCCGGCCGGACAATCCGGGCGCGCAGAACGGACGCAGGACGCCGGTCGCCGCCACCAGGGCCGGATCGGACACGAAGGCGCGACGCATCGCTTCCAGCGCATCCGGCTCCACCTGCGTATCGGCGTCGATGGTCATCACCAGTTCGGTCTCGGCGCGGGCGATCGCCTGGTTCAACGCCAGAGCCTTGCCGCCGCGCGGCAGTTGCAGCCAGCGCAAGGCGCCGCCGCCATCCGGTTCGAGCCCGAACCGCTCGCGCAGCAGACGGTCGGTGCCGTCGTCTGACCCGTCATCGGCGATCAGGATGCAGTCCGGCGGCGTGGTCTGGCCGCGCAGCGCGGCGATGGTGTCCGCCAGCACGCCGACCTCGTTATGGGCGGCGACGATCACCGTGGCGGCTGGGAGGGCCGCCGCCGGGATTGGCTGGACCGGACTTTTCCGCGCCAGGAACAAGGACTGCCGGAACACGAAGATCAGCAACAGCGTATCGTAGAGCACGTAGACCAGTCCGGCCGACCAGGCGAACAAGCCGCCCCCGCCGAAGGCGCGGACGATCAGCAGCACCCAGAGCAGCATCACCGCGCCATGGATCAGCACGCTGGCGATCGGCGTGGGCGGCGGCGAAAAGCGCGGCGACAGCACGCGGCGACGCTCGGCCAGCACGGCGGACAAAGAGGAATCCATTCAAGCGTACCTTTCGCCGGTCTTCTCGCGATAGCGCCATTCGAGCTCCGGTCGCCAACCGAACCACATCGTCGGCCCGGAGACGGTCCGGCGTCATCGTGTCGCGCCCGTTTCGCGGTCGACATATAGGCATCGCACGCCGTTTGGCATCGCCGCCCTTGCCTTTCCCGGGGCCCTGGCCGGCATAATGCCGATCGAGGCCGCACCGATCCCCTCGCGGCCGGACCGGGGAGTTCCGCATGGACGCACCGCGCTACACCCGAATCGCGATGGCGCTGCACTGGCTGGTCGCCCTGCTGGTGATCGCCAATCTCAGCTACACCTGGTTCATCGACTCCCTGCCGGAAACGGCGATCCGTCCGGCCATCGACCTGCACAAATCCTTCGGCATCACCGTGCTGGGACTGGCACTGCTGCGCATTCTCTGGCGCCTCTCGCACCGCCCGCCGCCGCTGCCCGCTTCCATGCCGGCGCTCGAACGAGGGGGCGCGCATCTGGTGCATGCGCTGCTCTATGCCCTGATCCTGGCGCTGCCGATCACCGGGTGGGTGCACGATTCCGCCTTCAGGCTGGCGGCGCAGCACCCGCTCACCCTGTTCTGGTGCATCCCCTGGTTCCGGATCGGCGCCATCGCCGATCTGCCCCCGGCGCAGAAGGAAGCGGTGCATGCCTTCTGGTTCGGGGTGCATGTGTGGCTGAGCTACGTGCTGATCGCGCTCGTGGCATTGCATCTGGCCGGCGTGCTGAAACACCAGTTCCTGGATCGCGAGGGCGTGCTGCGCCGCATGCTGCCCGCGCGCAGACTGCGCTGATCGCAGCGAACGCTTGCCGCCCCGCACCCGGCGCGCCTACACATCGCGTGTCGATGGTCCTCCCGGAAGGGAGGTGAAAAGGGAAGACGGTGCGGCCCGGGGGAACCCCGTCGGCCTACTCCGTCGCTGCCCCCGCAACTGTAGGCGGTGAGCGGTTCGCGATTGGCCACTGGCGCTCCGGCGTCGGGAAGGCGGTCGAGCCGCGTGGACCTGTCCGGGTCCGGAACCGCGAGCCAGGAGACCTGCCGCGACGCCATCCGTGCCAGACCGGCGGGGTGCCCGGTTCGGCTTCGATCGCGGTGCGACCCACCGTGCGCGACCTCGTGCGCCGTCAGGCCGCCGGGGCGGACATCCAGCCCCCGTGTCTTGCTGCGCCGGATGGTCCGTCGCAGGGACGCCTGGGAGTGGTCTGTGTTGAGCGAAGAATCCCCGATCCCCGTGCTGCATGTCTGCACCACCTGTCGCGCCGGCACGGACGTCTCTCCGCGCCCCGGTCGGGTTCTGCATGATCGTCTCCAGGCGCTCGGTTCGCCGGACATGCAGGTGATCGGCGTGGAATGCCTGGCCGTCTGCAACGACGGATGCAGCGCCGCCATCTCCATGCAAGGCAAATGGACCTACCTGATCGGCCGCCTGAACCCGGACAAGGCAGAGGACATCGCCCGTTTCGCCGGCGCCTATCGCGCCTCCAAGACCGGCACCGTCATGCCGTCCAGACGCCCCGCGAGTCTTGCCGACATGGTGCTCGGTCGCGTTCCCGCCACGCCCGTTCCGGAGTCCGCCCGATGAGCGCCCCCACCAAGGTTCCCGCCACGGTCATCACCGGCTTTCTCGGCGCCGGAAAGACCACGCTATTGCGCCATGTGCTGGGCAACAGCGGCGGCAAGCGCATCGCGGTGATCGTCAACGAGTTCGGCGCGCTCGGCATCGACGGCGACACGCTGCGGTCCTGCGGCATTCCGGAGTGCCGCGACGAGGACATCGTCGAGCTGGCCAATGGTTGTTTGTGCTGCACCGTGGCCGACGATTTCCTGCCGACCATGGAAGCGCTGCTCGACCGCACCGATCCGCCCGAGCACATCGTCATCGAGACCTCCGGTCTCGCCCTGCCGAAACCGCTGCTGAAGGCGTTCAACTGGCCGTCGATCCGCACGCGCGTGACCGTGGACGGGGTGGTGGCGGTGGTGGACGCACCGGCTGTCGCCGCCGGACGCTTCGCCGACGACCCGGAGGCGGTGGAAGCCCAGCGCGCGGCGGACGAGGCGCTCGATCACGACAACCCGCTCGCCGAAGTGTTCGAGGACCAGCTCTGCGCCGCCGATCTGGTGGTGCTGAACAAATGCGACCTGCTGGAAGAAACCGAGCTGGCGTCGGTAGAGCAGGCGGTGTCGGCGCACCTGCCGCGCGCGGTGAAAATGCTGCGCGCCAACGAGGGGAAACTCGACCCGGCGGTGCTGCTGGGTCTCGATGCGGCCGCCGAGGCCGATCTCGCCAGCCGCCCCTCGCATCACGACTCCGTCGACGGCGAGCACGAGCACGACGATTTCGACAGCTTCGTGGTCGCCATCGGCGAGCAGCCGGACGCTGACGCGCTGGTCGAACGCCTGCGCGCCGTCGCCGCCGAGCACGACGTTCTGCGCATGAAGGGCTTCGCCGCCCTGTCCGGCCGGCCGATGCGCCTCGCCATTCAGGGTGTGGGCGACCGCTTCCGGCACCAGTTCGACCGCGCCTGGGGCGCCGGAGAAGCGCGGGAGGGCGGCATCGTCGTGATCGGCCGCACCGGTCTCGACCGCGACGGCATCGCTCGCGCAATTCGCGGCGGATAAGGGAAAGCCGCGCCGTGCATCTGCTGGTCCGCGACGCGAGGACGCTCGACGAACAGGCAGAAGCCGTCGATCACGGCCACGACCCGGCCGATCTCGTCGTGCTCAGCTTCTCGGACAGCGATCTGGCGGCCCTGGCGGCAGCGGAAACCGGCTTACGCGCGGACGGGTTCGCACCGTCTCTGCGCCTGCAATCGCTCGGCACGTTGCGCCACCCGATGTCGGTGGATCTCTATGCCGAGAACACCATCGCCGGGTCCGGCTGCGTGTTCGTGCGTCTGCTCGGCGGTCTGGACCATTGGCGCTACGGCGCGGAAGAACTGGCCGCGTGCTGTCGTCGCCACCGCATTCCCCTGGCGATGGTGCCCGGCGACGCGCAGCCCGATCCGCGACTCGCCGCGCTGAGCACGGTGCCGGAGGCGATGATCCGCCGCCTCGATGGGTTCCTGCGCGAAGGCGGCCCGCGCAATCATCGCGCGGCGCTCGCCTTGCTGGCGCATCTGGCCGGACAGGGCGCGGATGACGGCGCGGAACCGGAGCCCGTGCCGACGGCGGGGGTGCATCGCGCGGCGTCCGGGCGACGCACGCGGCCTCTCGTGACGATGCTGTTCTATCGCGCCCATCTGGTGGCCGACGACATTGCCCCATTCGAGGCACTGGCCGACGCCCTCGACCGGCGTGGGCTCGATGCCGAATCGCTCTTCGTCGCCTCCTTGAAGGAGTCGGCAGCGTCCGGCTTCGTGCGCGACCGTCTGCGCGCGACGCGACCCGCCGTGGTGCTGAACGCGACCTTCTTCGCCGCGCGTGGGGAGCACGGCTCGCCGCTCGACGCGGCCGACGCGCCGGTGATCCAGCTTCTGCAACCGGCGTCGGAAGAAGCGGCCTGGGAGGCGAGCCGTCGCGGCCTGTCGCAGACCGATCTGGCGATGCAGCTGGTTCTGCCCGAACTGGATGGCCGTCTGGCCGGCACCGCAATCTCGTTCAAGCAGCACCGCACCGACGCCACACCCGGCGGGTTCGCCGCCCGCTTCAACGCCGCGCATCCGGACGGCATCGCTCTCGTGGCCGATCGCGCCGCCGCCTGGGCCACACTCGCCGCCACGCCTCGCGCCGAACGACGCATCGCCCTGATCCTATCGGATTACCCGGCCCTGGGCGGACAGACCGGTCACGCAGTCGGGCTCGACGTGTTCGCCAGCCTGCACGCCATTCTCGAAACGCTGCGCGCGCAAGGCTACGACACTGGCGAGATTCCCGATCAGTCCAGGCTGGTGCAGGCGCTTTGCCATGACGTCCCGGCGCCGATCCTCGATGCCGGCGGGCTTCACGAGGCGCTCGACGCCCTGCCCCCGCCGTTTCGCGACCGGGTCAGCGTCTGCTGGGACACGCCGCCAGGCGGGATCGCCCTGCGCCATCTCCGTCTCGGCCGCATCGTGATCGCATTGCAGCCGGATCGCGGCGACGGGCGCGACCGCAAACTCGGCTATCACGATCCCGACCTGCCGCCGCACCCTTTCTATGTCGGCTTCCATCACTGGCTGCGCCGGACCCTCGACATCCATGCCGTCGTGCATCTCGGCGCGCATGGCACGCTGGAATGGCTGCCCGGCAAGGCCGCCGCGCCCTCCACCGCCTGCGCGCCGAGCGCGCTTCTGGGCGGGCTGCCGGTAATCTACCCGTTCATCTGCAACAATCCGGGCGAGGCCGCGGCCGCCAAACGTCGTCTGGGCGCGGTGACGATCGGCCATCTCACCCCGCCGATCGGCGGTGCCGCTCTCGGCGGCGAGGCGCTGGAGCTGGAACGGCTGATCGACGAGTTCGCCGCCGCGGACGGGCTCGATGCGCGTCGCGGCGCGCTTCTGCGCCGGGACATTCTCGACCGTGCCGCGTCCTGCGGGCTGCTGGCGGAAAGCGGCGTCGATCCCGGCGAGGACGAGGCAGACGCCCTGGCCCGGCTCGACGCCTATCTGTGCGACGTGAAGGAGTTGCAGATCCGCGACGGGCTGCACGTGTTCGGCCGTCCACCGCCGCGACGCGACGCCTTGCTGGCCGCGATCGAACGCGCCGCCCCCGGCGACGGTGCAGCGGAAGCGCTGGATGCGAGCCCGGCGGCGGAAATGCAGGCGCTGCTGGCGGCGCTCGACGGACGCTTCGTCCAGCCTGGCCCCGCCGGAGCGCCCACGCGCGGACGCGCGGACGTTCTGCCGACCGGACGCAATCTGTTCGGCGTCGATCCGCGCGCCATTCCCACGCGCAGCGCCTTCGTCCTGGCCGAGAAGGCCGCCCGCGCCCTGCTGGAACGGCATCTGCAGGACCAGGGCGACTGGCTGCGCAGCGCGATGATCGACCTCTGGGGCTCCACCAGCCTGCGCACGGGCGGCGAGGATCTGGCCCTGGCGCTGATCCTGATGGGGGTGAAGCCGGTCTGGGATGCGGGTTCCAATCGCGTCGGCGGGCTGGAGATCGTGCCGCTGCCGGTTCTGGACCGGCCGCGCGTTGATGTGACTCTGCGGATTTCCGGCCTGTTCCGCGATGCCTTTCCGGCGCAGATCGCCTTGTTCGATCAGGCGGTGCAGGCCGTCGCCGCACGCGAGGAGCCGGCCGACTGGAACGCGCTGGCCGCGGCCGCGCGCGGTCTCGATGGCGCGGCACGCGCGGCGGCCACGGCCCGGATCTTCGGCGCGGCGCCGGGCAGCTACGGCACCGGGCTGGAACGGCGTCTGGCCGCCGGCGACTGGGACGAGCAGGGCGAACTCGGCGCGCTTTATCTCGAGAGCGGCGGCTTCGCTTATGGCGGCGCGCGCGAAGGCGAGGCTGATCCGGAGGCTTTCCGCGCCCGCGTGGCTGAGTCGCAGGCTCTGTTGCATATCGCCGACATGGCCGAGGCCGACCTGCTGGACGGGCTCGACGTCGCCGCCCATGCCGGCGGTTTCGCCGCCGCCGCCGCCGCGCTCGGTGCCGCGCCCGCGCTCTACCACGCCGACACCGCGCGTCCGGAAACGCCGCGCCTGCGCAGCACCGCCGAGGAACTCGCCCGCGTGGTGCGGGGACGCGCCGCCAATCCGGACTGGATCGCCGGCATGAAGCGGCACGGCTATCGCGGCGCCGCCGAGATCGCCCGCACGCTGGATGCTCTGCACGGTTTCGCCGCCCTGCTGCCCGAACGGTTCGATCGGCAATTCGAGCTTCTGTTCGGCGCCACTCTGGGCAATGCCGATACCGACCGTTTCCTGCGCGAGGCCAACCCGGACGCCCACGCCGCCATGCGCGCGCGCTTCGCCGAAGCCGTGCGGCGCCGCCTGTGGCAGCCACGACGCAACGATTGGGGAGATGCGGCATGAGCGCCGTGCGCGGCTGGTGCCCCGACCTGTTCTCGCCGATGCGAACCGGCGACGGACTGCTTGTGCGCATCAAGCCCCGTTTCGGCCGGATCGATGCCGCCGCCTGCACAGCCCTGGCCATGCTCGCGCGGCGCCACGGCAACGGTGCCGTCGAGATTACCAACCGCGCCAATCTCCAGTTCCGCGGTTTCACGGAAACTTCCGCCGCCGCCTTCGCCGAGGCCGCACTCGAACACGGGCTGGCGCATGAAGACCCGGTGCTGGAACGCCGGCGCAACATCCTGGTCTCGCCGCTGGCCGGCGACGATCCGCTTTGCGCCGCCGACACGCGCGATCTGGCGCTGATCCTGGAAGCCGCTCTGCGCGAACCGGCCTTCGCGCATCTGCCGGGCAAGTTCGGTTTCCTGGTCGATGGCGGCGGCGTGCTGCCGCTCCGGACCGTCCACGCCGACATCGCGCTGCGGGCAGTGCCGGACGGCTGGCGCGTCGAGGCGGGCGACGTAGGCCTGATCTGCGGCGGCGCGGAAGCGGCCGGGATCGCGCTGCAACTGGCCCTGCTGATGCCGCCGGGCGAGCGCGTGTCCAACGGGGCCGCCTTGTTCGCCCTCACCGGGTACGCGGCGGAAGCGATCGACGCGCGCCCTGCTCTTCCGCCTGTCGCGGTGGGGCCGGTCGGTCCCGGCCTGTTCGGGATCGGGGCGCCACCCGGCCAGTTCGACGCGGCGACATTGCGCATGCTGGCCGAGCTTTCCGCACGGTTCGGCGACGGCGTACTGCGCCTGTCTCCGTTCCGCTCGATTCTGGCCGGCGGCCTCGGGCCCGTTGGGCTCCAGGCGATTCCGAGCCTGTTCTCCGCCCTGCCGATCGACCCCGCCGACCCGCGCCTGCGCACCGCCGCCTGCATCGGCCGTCCGTCCTGCAGCCAGGCCAGCGTCGCCGCCCCCGCAGATGCCGCGCGTCTGGCGCCGCTTCTGCCGGCGGACGGGTTCCTTCATGTTTCCGGCTGCGACAAAGGCTGCGCCCATCCCGGCCCGGCGCCCCTGGTGCTGGTCGGGGGCGACGGCGCGTACGATCTGGTGCGGAATGGCCGCGCGAAGGACCGGCCCGTGCTATGCGGCATCGCGCCGGACGATCTCGCCGGCACGATCCAGCGTTTCATCGAGTGCCCGCCCCCGTGACCGACCTGCCCGTCCCGCCCCCTCCCGGCCGCTACGACTATCTGCGCGACGGGGCCGAGATCTATCGCCGCTCCTTCGCCACCATACGCGAAGAAGCTGAACTGTCCGGTTTCGCCGAAGCGGAGCGGCGCATCGCGGTGCGGATCATCCATGCCTGCGGCATGGTGGAGATCGCCGGCCGCATCCGCTTCGGGCACGGTTTCGCCCAGGCCGCGCGTGACGCGCTGCGCGAAGGCGCGCCGATCCTGTGCGATTCCGAGATGGTCGCGCACGGCATCACGCGCGCCCGTCTGCCGGCAAACAATGCGGTGATCTGCACCCTGCGCGATCCGAGAACGCCCGATCTGGCCGCGCGGATCGGCAATACGCGCTCGGCGGCCGCACTGCATCTCTGGGGCGACCGGCTCGACGGCGCCGTGGTGGCGATCGGCAACGCGCCGACCGCTCTGTTCCACCTGCTGAACCTGCTCGATGCCGACGCACCGAGACCGGCGGCGGTGATCGGCATTCCGGTCGGTTTCGTCGGCGCGATCGAATCCAAGGATGCGCTGGCGGAATACGGCGATCTGCCGTTCTGCACCGTGCTGGGACGGCAGGGCGGCAGCGCCATGGCGGCGGCGGCGGTGAACGCGGTCGCGAGCGACGCCGAATGAGCACGCCCGGTACGCTGCTGGTGATCGGGCTCGGTCCCGGCGACCCGGAACTGATGACGCTGAAGGCGGCGCGGCTGATCGCCGAGGCCAGGGTGGTGGCGTTCTTCGCCAGGCGCGACCGCGTCGGCCACGCGCGCAGCATCGCCGGCGACAGCCTGCGCGCGGATGCCACGCTTCTGCGCTTCGAATACCCGTTCACCACAGAGATGCCCCTGTCCGATCCGCGCTACGCGGAACAGATGACCGATTTCTACGAGACAAGCGCAGCTGAAATCGCGATCCATCTCGATCGCGGCGAGGACGTGTCGTTGCTCTGCGAAGGCGATCCGTTCTTCTACGGCTCGGCCATGTATCTGTTCGATCGTCTGCGCGCGCGCTATCCGCATCGCACCGTGCCCGGCGTCACCGGAATGAGCGGATGCTGGACCGCCGCCGACCTGCCCATCACCCATGGCGACGACGTTCTGTCGATTCTTCCCGGGACGCTCGGCGAAGATGCGCTGGTGGAGCATCTGCTTCGCTGCGACGCCGCGGTGATCATGAAGGTCGGCCGCAACCTGCCCAAGATACGCCGCGCGCTCGAACGCGCGTCGCTGCTGGACCGGGCCGTCTACGCCGAACGCGGCACACAGGAGAAACAGCGCCTGCTGCCCCTGCGCGAGACGGACGGGCACGATGCGCCCTATTTCTCCATGGTTCTCGTGCCGGGACGGCAAAGCGCAAGATGAGCGGCCGCATCTTCGTGATCGGACTCGGTCCGGGCAACGAGGCCATGCGTACAGCGCAGGCGACCGAGGCCCTGGCGATGGCGACCGATCTGGTCGGCTACGCGCCCTATGTCGCGCGCGTCCGCACCGGCCCCGAGGTGGTGCGGCACGAATCCGACAACCGGGTCGAACTCGATCGTGCCCGACTGGCGCTGCAACTTGCCGAAGCCGGACGGATCGTGGCGGTGGTCTCGGCCGGCGATCCGGGCGTGTTCGCCATGGCCAGTGCCATGTTCGAGGCGATCGAGGGCGGCGATCCGGCCTGGCGCACGCTGGATGTTTCGGTGCTGCCCGGCGTGTCGGCGATGATGGCCGTCGCCGCACGGGTCGGTGCGCCGCTGGGTGGCGATTTCTGTGCCCTTTCGCTGTCGGACAATCTGAAACCCTGGACGCTGGTCCTGCAACGTCTGGAAGCCGCCGCGTCGGCCGGATTCGTGGTCGCGCTCTACAACCCGATCTCGCGTGCCCGCCCCTGGCAGCTTGGCGTCGCCTTCGATCGCCTGCGCGCGCTCCTGCCGCCGGAACGCCCCGTCCTGTTCGCCACCGCCGTGTCCCGCGCCGACGAGACCATCCGGCTCTGCACCCTGGCCGATGCACGGCCGGACTTCGCAGACATGCGCACGCTCGTTCTCATCGGCGGCCCGGGTACGCGCGCGATCGCGCGGCCGGATGGCGGGTTCTGGCTCTACACCGCCCGCAGCGCTTCGGCCGAATGATGCAGCGCGTCCAGCCATTCGCGCGCGTCTTTCCAGCCCGGAACCGGACGCGATTCCGCCGGCGCCGGACGCTTCACCAGGATCACCGGAAACCGTTCCTGCTCGGCCACGTCGAGCTTCGCCGCGACGGACGAGCCGCCGCTGTTCTTGCACACCAGCACCTGGATGCGATGGCGCAGCATCAGCGCCCGCTCCTCCTCGATGGCGAACGGGCCGCGCGCGGTGACCACCCGGCAACGCGGTGGCAGCAACTCTGCCGGCGGCGCTTCCACGCTGCGCACCAGATAGAAATGCTGCTTCTGCCGCGCGAAGGGTTCCAGATCGCGCCGTCCTACGGTCAGGAACACGCGCAAGGGACGCCGTCCCAGATACGCTGCCGCCGCCTCCATGTCGGCAACCTCCGTCCAGCGATCATGGCCTGCCAGGGACCAGGCCGGACGCGCGATCCGCACCAGCTCCACCGATGCCTGCAGGCAGGCGCGCGCCGCGTTGGCGCTGATCCGGCCGGCGAAGGGATGCGTCGCGTCCACCACGGCGCGGATGCGGTTCTCGCGCAGAAACGCCGCCAGCCCGTCCGCGCCGCCGAACCCGCCGCTGCGCACCGGCACCGGTTGCTCGATCGGGTGTTCCGTCGCGCCGGCCAGGGACAGAAGCGGCGCGAACCGTGCATCGTCGCGGAGCGAAGCGGCCAGAGCGCGGGCTTCTCCCGTGCCGCCCAGGATCAGGATGGGGATCGGGGTCGGCATTCTCGTCTCCGGGGGTCGGCATGACCGCGTGGCTGTCCATCCTCGGCATCGGCGAGGACGGTGTCGAGGGCCTGCGTGAACAGGCGCGTTCGCTGTTGCGCGAAGCCCGTCTCGTGGTGGGCGGAAAACGGCATCTGGCGCTGGCCGCCCCGCTGGTTCGTGGCGACACCCTCTCCTGGCCGAGCCCGATGGAGGGCGCTCTGCCGTCCATCCTGGCACGTCGCGGCGAACCGGTGGTCGTGCTCGCCTCCGGCGATCCGTTCTGCTTCGGCGTCGGCACGATGCTGATGCGCCATGTCCCGGCCGCCGAGATACTCTGCCTGCCGGCCCCTTCCGCTTTCTCGCTGGCCTGCGCCCGTCTCGGCTGGTCGTTGCAGCATGCGGCACAGCTCTCGATCTGCGGCCGTCCGATCGAAACGCTGCTGCCCGCTCTTCAACCGGGGACGCGCCTTTTGGTGCTGTGCGCCGACGCGTCCTCGCCCGAAGCGGTGGTGCAATTGCTGCGAACGCGGGGCTTCGGCAGCTCGCGCGTGGTTCTGCTGGAAGCGATCGGCGGGCCGAACGAGCGCATCAGCGAACTGTCCGGTGCGCTAGACCGACCGGTCGCGGCGCTGAACATGCTGGCGATCGACGTCGTCGCCGGGCCGGATGCGCGGCCGATCCCGCTTGCAGCCGGCCTTCCCGACCAGTTCTTCGAGCATGACGGGCAGATCACCAAGCAGGAGATCCGCGCCGCTACCCTCTCCGCGCTGCAACCGCTCCAGGGTGGGCTGCTCTGGGATATCGGCGCGGGGTCCGGCTCGATCGGCATCGAATGGATGCTGTGTCATCCCGCCAACCGTGCCGTGGCGCTGGAGCCGCGCTTGGATCGCGCCGCATGCGCCGCACGCAACGCCGCCAGCCTCGGCGTTCCCGGCCTCGTGGTGCTGCAACAGGCCGCACCGGAGGGGCTGGACGGGCTGGACACGCCGGATGCCGTGTTCATCGGCGGCGGCGCCACGGTTCCCGGCGTGCTGGACCGGTGCTGGGCGGCGTTGCGTCCGGGCGGCCGGTTGGTCGTGAATGCAGTGACGATCGAAACAGAAGCCGCTCTGTTCGCCGCCCATGCCCGCTGGGGCGGCGCGCTCACGCGCCTCTCCGTCGAGCGCCTGGACCGGATCGGCACGCTGCACGGCTTCCGCCCCGCCATGACCGTCACCCAATACGCGGTGCAGCACCCATGATCGCTGCCGGACTCGGTCTCCGTCCTTCTTGCGATGCGGACGAACTCGTCAGCATCGTCGCCGACGCCGCCGAACGAAGCGGCCTTCGCCCGACCCTCCTGGCGGCACCCTGGTTTCGCGACGGCCCGACCATGCGTGCGGCGGCGGAACGGCTCGGTCTGCCTCTGGCTATCATCGACGAATACGCCCTGCTGTCCGCGCAGCCGTCTTGTTCGACCCGATCCGAGGCCGCGCAGCGCGCTGTCGGCATCGCCTCCGTCGCCGAGGGCTGCGCCCTGGCTGCCGCTGGCCCCGGCGCCGCCCTGCTGCTGCACCGGATCGCGACCCCGAACGCGACGTGCGCCATCGCCGGTCCGCGCCTGTTCTCCCACCCGGACACGCCTTGCTCATGACGGTGCATTTCATCGGCGCCGGCCCTGGCGACCCCGACCTGCTCACCCTGCGCGGACGCGACCTGCTGGCACGCTGCCCGGTCTGCCTCCATGCCGGCTCGATCGTCCCGTGCGAGATGCTGCGCCATTGCCCGCCCGACGCACGGCTCGTCGACACCTCCGCCCTGTCGCTCGACGACATCGAGGCCGAGTTCATCCGCGCCCACCTAGCCGGACAGGATGTGGCACGACTCCATTCCGGCGATCTCTCGATCTACAGCGCCGTCGCCGAACAGCTCCGGCGCCTCGACGCACACGGCATCCCCTACACCCTCACCCCCGGCGTGCCCGCTTTCGCCGCCGCCGCTGCCACGCTCGGCCGCGAACTCACCGTGCCTGGCCTGGCGCAGAGCCTGGTGCTTACGCGGGTCAGCGGTCGCGCCTCCGCCATGCCGCCTGCGGAAACGCTCGACGCCTTCGGCAGGACCGGCGCCACGCTGGCGATCCATCTGGCAATCCACGCTCTGCCCGCCATCGTCGACGCGCTGCTGCCGATCGGCGGCGCGGATTGCCCGGTGGTGGTCGCGGCGCGCGTGTCCTGGCCGGACCAGCGCGTGGTGCGCGGCACGCTCGGCACGATCCTGGCGCTGATGGAGGACGAGTCGATCGAACGCACCGCCCTGGTGCTGGTTGGCCGCGCTCTGGCGCCGGACCGGTTCCGCGACAGCGCGCTCTACGACCCGGATTACCGCAGGCGGTTTAGGCCGTGATCCGGCACCATCCCCGGGCCGAACGCCCCGTGCGACACGCCGTCGCGGTCGAACAGAACCACGTCCAACGCGATCGGCGCGCCGCTCAACACCTCGGCGGCGACGCTCCAGGCGCGCTCCGCCACCAGATCGCCCAGAGCGAGGCCGTCCGCCCGGGCCAGAGCGAAGGCCTGCGCCCCCGTATTGGCCTCCGCGATCGCGCGCTTGAGAGCCGGTGCCGCGCCCGCCTGTCCCGCCAGCGCCGCCAACCCGTCGAGATCGAGCTGGCCGCGCTTGGAATGCAGATCGAGCCTGCCCTGCGACAGCTTGGCCAGCTTGGCCAGACCGCCCGCCACCGTCACACGCGGCACCGGATGGTCGCGCAGATATTTCAGCATGCCGCCGGCGAAATCGCCCATCTCGATCAGCGCCACCTCCGGCAGCCCGTGCAGCGCCTGGATCGCGCGTTCGGACGCGTTGCCGGTGGCGCCGGCCACATGCGCGATCCCCATCGCCCGCGCCACGTCGATCCCGCGCCTGATGGTGTCGATCCAGGCGGCGCAGGAGAACGGCACCACGATTCCGGTGGTGCCCAGAATCGACAAGCCGCCGACGATGCCGAGCCGTCCGTTCAGCGTGCGCTGCGCCAGGATCTCCCCGTTCGGCACGGACACGGTGATCTCCGCATCCACCGCCGCCCCTTGCAAAACCTCGGCCAGGGCTTCCGCGATCATGCGTCTCGGCACCGGATTGATCGCGGGCTCGCCCGGCGGCAGCGGCAGGCCGGGGCGCGTGACCGTGCCCACCCCCTCGCCGGCCCGGAACACCAGCCCGCTCCCCGGCAGGAGGCGCCGCACGGACGCGCGGATCAGCGCGCCATGCGTCACGTCCGGGTCGTCACCCGCATCCTTGACCACCCCGGCGGACGCCCTGTCGCCGCGCAACGCGGTCTCGGCCAGGACGAACGCCACGCGGCCGCCGCCGGGCAGCGCGATCTCCACCGGATCGGGAAACCCGCCGCCGCACAACGCCGTCCAGGCCGCCTTGGCGGCGGCGGCGGCGCAGCTTCCGGTGGTCCAGCCGCGACGGAGCATGTGTTCCTGCATCGAACCCTCCCCCGTCCGGCTGCGGTGTCGTTCCTTGCACGACCTTGTAGAAGCAACGCCCCTGCTCGCACCATCGCGTGTGGATGGGGCTGCTGATGACCGCACCGAAAGCCCTGCTGATCGCTGCCCCGCGCTCCGGCGGCGGCAAGACCACGGCGACTCTGGCGATCCTCGCCGCCTCGCGCGCGCGGAACATCGCCGTGCGCGGCGCGAAATCCGGCCCCGATTATATCGACCCCGCCTTTCACGAGGCCGCCAGCGGGCAACCCAGCCTGACGCTCGATAGCTGGGCGATGCCGCCCGCTCTGCTGCGGGCGATGATGCGGCGCGCCTCGAACGACGCCGAGCTGCTGCTGGTGGAGTCGGCGATGGGCCTGTTCGACGGCGGCGGCGATGCGCCAGGACGCACAGGCAGCGCCGCCGATCTCGCGGACATCTTCGGGCTGCCGGTGATCCTGGTGCTCGACGTCTCCGGCCAGTCGCAATCCGTCGCGGCGGTGGTGAAGGGGTTCGCCACGTTCCGACCCGGGGTGCGGATCGCCGGCGTGATCCTGAACCGGGTCGGCTCGCCGCGTCACCGCGACGGCTGCGTCCGCGCGCTGAAAACAATCGGCATCCCGGTTCTCGGCGCGATTGGACGCGATACCGGGCTTGCTCTGCCCGAACGCCATCTGGGGCTGGTCCAGGCGCGCGAAACAGAGGCGCTGCCCGCTCTGCTCGAGCGGCTGGCGGCGATGGCAGAACGCGATCTCGATCTCGCCGCGATCCTCGCCGCCGCGACGCCCCTGACCGCCGGCGACGATGGGTCCCGCATCTGCGTGCCGCCGCCGGGACAGCGCATCGCCATCGCCGACGATGCCGCCTTCTCGTTTCTGTATCCGCATCTGCGCGACGGCTGGCGCGACTCCGGGGCGGAGCTTCGCTTCTTCTCCCCCCTCGCGAACCAGGCGCCGCCGGACGATTGCGATTGCTGCTGGCTGCCCGGCGGCTATCCCGAACTGCACGCGCCGCGCCTCGCCGCCGCCGGGCACTTCCTCGACGGGCTCCGGCAATTCGCCGAAACCAGGCCGGTGCATGGCGAATGCGGCGGTCACATGGTTCTCGGCCGCACCCTGACCGACGCGGAGGGCGCCACGCACGCCATGGCCGGGTTGCTCGGCCACTCCACCTCCTTCGCGAAACGCCGCATGCATCTCGGCTACCGCGATGCCACGCTTCTGGGCGACACGGTGCTGGGGCCGGCCGGCACGGTCCTGCGCGGCCATGAATTCCACTACGCCACCACGACCGAGACCGGCGACGATCCGCCGCTCGCCCGGGTCCGCGACGCCAACGGCACCGATCTCGGCGTTGCCGGACAGCGTCGCGGCCGCGTGTCCGGCTCGTTCTTCCACGTCATTGCCCGGCAGGTCAGCGCATGATCCGTTTCCCCGATCTCGACGCCCTTCGCGCTGCCTGCGCCACGCTTCCCGACGGCAGCGTGGCGGCGGAACGCGCGGTACAGGCCCGTCAGGCGGTGCTGACCAAGCCGCCGGGCAGTCTCGGCATGCTGGAATCGCTCGCAGCCTGGATGGCGCGCTGGCAGAACCGGCCGATGCCCCGTCTCGACCGCGTCGCCGTGCTGGTGTTCGCCGGCAATCACGGCGTGGTCGGGCAGAACGTGTCGCCCTACCCCGCCGCCGTCACCGCGCAGATGGTCGCGAACTTCGCCACGGGCGGCGCCGCCATCAACCAGCTCGCCCGGATCGCCGGCGCGGAGCTGCAGGTTCTGCCGCTGAACGGGCTCGAACCGACCTGGGATCTCAGCAACGAGCCGGCGATGGACACCGCAAGCTTCCTGCGTGCGGTGGAAACCGGCGCGGCGGCGGTGCAGCCGGGAACCGATCTGCTTTGCCTGGGCGAGATGGGGATCGGCAACACCACGGCCGCCAGTGCGCTGTGCGCCGGTCTGTTCGGCGGCCCGGGCTCGGCCTGGGCCGGGCGCGGCACCGGGCTCGACCCGCGTGGCGTCGCCCGAAAGGCGCGGGTGATCAGCCGGGCGCTGCGCGTGCATGCGACTGCGCTCGACGACCCGTTGGAAGTCGCACGACGGCTCGGCGGTCTGGAACTGGCGGCGATTCTCGGCGCGGTCCTGCGCGCACGACAGCTCGGCGTGCCGGTGCTGCTGGACGGTTTCGTCTGCACCGCCGCCGCCGCCCCGCTGTTCAAGCTTAATCCCGCGGCGCTCGATCATGCCCGGATTGCCCATCGCTCGGCCGAGGCCGGACACAAGGCACTGGCGGAAAAACTGGGACAGGAGCCGATTCTCGACCTCGGCTTGCGTCTCGGCGAAGCCTCGGGTGCGGCCCTGGCGGTGCCGATCCTGCGCGCTGCCTGCGCCTGCCATGCCGGGATGGCTTCGTTCGCGGAGGCGGGGGTCACCGACCGGATATGAACAGGCCGGGTGCGTTTCTAGCGGGAATCGGCGCCGATCTGGCCGCGGGGTTCGGCCTGCTGACCCGTTTCCCGGTCGGCTGGCTGGTGCGGCCTGGCCAGCCCTACCGGCCCGGACGGGCGATCTGGTGCTATCCGCTGGCCGGAGCGTCGATCGGTGTCTGCGTCGGAGTCGGGCTGGCCGGTGCGCGTTCTCTCGGTTTCGGGCCGGGGGTGTCCGCTGCCTGGGCGCTCTGCGTCGCCCTGGTGCTGACCGGCGGTCTGCATGAGGACGGTCTGGCCGATCTCGCCGACGGATGCGGCGGCGGGCGCACGCCGGAAAAGCGTCTGCAGATCATGCGCGACAGCCGGATCGGCGCCTTCGGCGCCCTGGCGCTCGGCGCGTCCCTGCTGATCCGCTTCGCCGCGCTGTCCGAGTTGGCATCACGCCCCGCAGCCGGAATCGTCGCGATCCTTGCCGCCGCAGGCGCGCTGTCGCGTATGGCGATGCTGCCGGTGCTGCGATTGCCGCCGGTCCGCGCGGACGGTCTTGGCCGGTCGCTCGGCGCGCCGACGCGTCCGGTTCTGTTCGGCCTGGTTCTGACGGCCGCCCTGATCGCGCTCGCGGCGCTGCCGCTCCGGCTCGTGCCGGGCGCATTGGCCATCGCGGTATCGGTCGGGTGGTTCGTCGGCCGTTTCGCCGTCTCACGCCTGGGCGGACGCACGGGAGACGTGCTGGGCGCCTGCGTGATGGCGGCGGAATGCGTTCTGCTCAGTCTGGCGACGGTTCTGCCGCCGATGTGATCTCGCACGCGATCCCATCTCCGGGATGGCGTCGATGGGTTCGATCGGTCGAACGGCCAGGCCGCCGGCGGATCGTGTGGGCGTCACCGGGTTTCCGGATCGGCCTGGATATCGAACCGCGCGAGAGCGGCGGACATCCCGGTTCGGGCCGCACCGGACCCGGATGGGCCGGCGCGGCGCGGTGGAAAGATCGAGCGGGCGATCAGCCCTGGTAGCGGCCCTGCACCACATCCTCGATGTCGGAGCGGCTCAGACCCATGTCGGAGAGCTCGCGATCGGAATACTGGCTGAGTTCCCAGCGCAGACGGTTCTGGGTGCGGATACGCTCGCGACGGGTCATCAGCAGAGCCACGGCCTGCTTCACGATCACCGGCAGGCTGATCTCGCGGTTGCCGGAAAGAGCGCCGTCGAAGGAAGCGGAGTAGGACATCGGAGTGCCTCGTGACTGTGTTTGTGCGGTGCAACATATCGCCGCTCGCAACACGCTGCAATCGGTTTTGTGCGCTGCACCATTTGCCGATTGCAGGTCACCCCCGCGCTTTCTGCGCGTCGCCTTTCACGAAATGGAAAGGATTTCGAGAGTTCCGAGCGCGGGTGCCGGGTTAAGAAGATCCGGTTTCAGACCACGCAGGATCGCCGGAAGCAGACGCAACGGCCCGCCATGCGACACCACCAGGGCGTTGCCGCCGGACCGCAATCGCCCGGCCGCGTGCCGAACCCGCTGGATCAGCGCGCGGCCGCTCTCGCCGCCGGGCGGCGCGAAACCGGACGGGTCCGCCGCCCACTCGTCGAGAGCCGCGCGCGGAACATCGTCCCAGCGCAGCCCCTCCCAATCGCCGAAATCTAGTTCCAGCAGATCGGCCTCTGTTCGGAGAGGAAGCTGAAGCAGCTCGGCCAGGTTTTCGGCGGGACGCAGACAGCGCGCGGCCGGGCTCGATACCACCAGAAGCGGCCGGATCGGCGCGATCCTTACGGCCAGAGCCGGTAGGGCATCGCGCCAGCCCTCGCGGAGCGGAACATCGGTCCGCCCGTAGCAGATCCCTTGCGGCACCCCGACCGGGGGGTGCCGCAGCAGGGCGAACTCAGTGTTCGTAATGCTCGGCCACCAGACGATCCAGCAGGCGCACGCCGAACGCCGTGGCGCCCTTCGGCACGCTCGGAGCGTCCTTGGACGACCAGGCGGTGCCGGCGATGTCCAGATGCGCCCAGGGCACCTCGCCCACGAAGCGCTTCAGGAACTGCGCCGCGGTGATCGAACCGCCCGGACGGCCGCCGATATTCTTCATGTCGGCGATGTCGGAGCGCAGCATCTTGTCGTACGCATCGCCGAGCGGCATCCGCCACAGCTTCTCTCCGGTCGCCTCGCCTGCCGCGGCGAGCTGCGTGCAGAGCGCGTCGTCATTGCCGAACAACCCGGCATGCTCGTGGCCCAGAGCCACGATGATGGCGCCGGTCAGCGTCGCCAGATCGACCATGAAGCGCGGACGGAAGCGGTCCTGCGCGTACCAGAGCACATCGGCCAGGACGAGGCGGCCTTCCGCATCCGTGTTCAGCACCTCGATGGTCTGGCCGGACGCGCTCCGCACCACGTCGCCCGGGCGCTGCGCCCGGCCGCTCAGCATGTTCTCCACCAGACCGACGATGCCGACCGCATTCACCCGTGCCTTGCGCCCGGCCAGGGCGGCCATCAGCCCGACCACCGTGCCGGCGCCGGCCATGTCCCACTTCATGTCTTCCATGCCGCCGGCCGGCTTGATGGAGATGCCGCCGGAATCGAACGTCACGCCCTTGCCGATGAAGGCCACCGGTGCGGCGCTCGAATCCTCTGCATCCGTCGGGGCGCCACGCCACTGCATCACCACCATCCGCGCCGGAGAGTCGCTGCCCATCGCCACGCCGAGCAGCGCGCCGAAACCCATCTCCTCCATCTGGTCGGCGGTGACGATCTCGACCTCCAGCCCCAGCGAGGACAAGGCGGCGATGCGCTCGGCGAACACGGGCGGGTTCAGGATATTCGCCGGCTCCGTCACCAGATCGCGCGTCAGGAACACGCCGCGCGCCACCGCTTCCAGCGCCGGCCAGTCGGCCTGGGCCCGTGCATCGTCGGCGCACAGCACCGACAAGCGGGCGAGCTTCGGCAGTTCGTCCGGCTTCTGCGTGGTGCGATAGGTGTCGAAGCGGTAGGCGTTCAGCACCGCGCCCAGCGCGAGGGACCCGACGCGTTCGGCCGGCAGCGCATCCGCCGCCACCGCCGCTTCGGCCTCGCCCTTCAACAGCGACCAGATCTGCGACCCCGCCGCCTCGGCCCTCTGCGCGTCGAACTCGCTTTGCTTGCCCAGGCCCAGCAGCACCACGCGCTTCAATCCGGCGCCGGGACCGGGCAGCACGCAGCTCTTGTTGCGTCCAAAGCCGAACTCCGACGCCTCGACCGCGCGCGACAGGGCGCCGCCGCAGCGCTCATCGGCCTCGCGGAACGAGGCGGGACGTTCGGCATCCTCGAAAGCCGCCAACAGGAGCGCGCCCGCGCCCGGCAGGGAGAAGCGGGTGAAATCGATATCCAGCATGGGAAAGGCTCCGGATTGAACCCGGCATTTCGGCGCGGAAAGCGACACGAATACGGTACGGGCAGGCGTTAATCAGTGCCCGTTCTTATCCGCCCGCTTCACCGGCCTCGCAAGCAGCCGGCCAGGAGCCCGCTTTGCGTCAGGCTGAAGCTTCCACTAGTGGCTATGCGCATGGACGCTTTCCTGCCCCGCTTCTGGACAGACCGGCTTGTCTCCTGGCCGGCCGCATGGCCGCACGATCTCCCCGGCGGCGAAGCGGGCGACGCCGCACTGCTCCATCTGGCCGGACGGCTCGCCATCGAGGCCGCCGCCCTCATCATGCAAATCCGCGGCGATGGGTTCGAGACCGAGCACAAGAGCGACAGCTCGCCGGTCACCGAAGCCGACCGGCAGGCGGAAGCGGCGATCCTGCGCGGTCTGCGCGACCATTCGAGCGTGCCGGTGATCGCCGAGGAAGAGGTCGCCGCCGGAATCATGGTGGAGGCCGGGCGCGCCTTCTGGCTGGTGGACCCGCTGGACGGCACGCGCGAATTCGCCGCAGGCAGCGAGAACTTCACCGTCAATATCGGCCTCGTTCGCGACGGGCGCTGCGTTCTCGGCGCCGTCGCCCTGCCGGCCCAGGGTGCGCTTTATCTCGGCTGGAACCCGGCCGATGCCCCCGGCCGCGCATGGCGCTCGGATGCGGAGGGCACCACCGCCATCGACGCCCGCGAACCGCCCGCCGACGGCCTGTTCGTGCTGGCCTCGCGCCACTACGCTGACGACCCGGCGCTCAAGGCCTATCTCGGCCGCCAGCCCATCGCCCGGCTCGGCAATATCGGCTCGGCCGCCAAGTTCGTCCGCGTCGCCGAAGGCGCTGCCGATCTCTACCCGCGCCTCGGCCCCACCATGGAATGGGACACGGCGGCGCCGCAGGCCGTGGTGGAAGCGGCCGGCGGAACGGTGCTCCTGTTCGACGGCACGCCGCTGCTCTATGGAAAGACTGGCTTTCTGAACCCCCATTTCGTGTGTCGCGGCCGCATCGGCCTGGAAACGTTCACCCCCGCACCCTGAGGAGCGAGCCGACTCGACCCGGTCGGTGCTAAGATAGCGTTCATGCACCAGCCCATGCCGCAGGGAGCGGCACAGACCGGCCTCGTCGCCACCGAACTGCTTGCCGCCGACGCGGAGGGAATCCAACGCGCCGCCACCCTGCTGCGCGCGGGCCGTCTGGTCGCGTTCGGCACCGAAACCGTCTACGGGCTGGGTGCGGACGCCACCGATCCGCGCGCCGTCGCCGCGATCTTCGCCGCCAAGGGGCGCCCGGCGCAGAACCCGTTGATCGTCCATCTCGCCGAAACTGGCGACGCCGAACGGATCGTCCGGTTCGACGAGCGTGCCCGCGCCCTGGCCGACGCCTTCTGGCCCGGCCCTCTCACCCTGGTGTTGCCGCAGCACGAGGCCAGCCCGGTCAGCGCCCTCGCCTCCGCCGGTCTCGACACGCTCGCCGTGCGCGTGCCGGACGCCCCGGCCGCCCTCGCCCTGCTGCGCGCCGCCGGGCGCCCTGTCGCCGCCCCCTCCGCCAACCCGTCCGGCCTCGTCAGCCCCAGCACGGCACGGCATGTGCTGGACGGGCTCGACGGACGCGTCGACGCGGTGCTCGATAGCGGCCCGTGCCGCGTCGGGCTGGAAAGCACCATCCTCGATCTGTCCGGTGCCGAAGCGCGCCTGCTGCGTCCGGGCGGGATCGACCGCGCCGCGATCGAGACGGTGATCGGCCCGGTCCGGGCGGAGAACGCCGTCACCGATACGCCGAACGCTCCGGGCCAGTTCGCCTCGCATTACGCCCCCGGACTGCCCGTGCGGCTTTCGGCCGACACCGTCGCCGAAGACGAGGCGCTGCTGGCCTTCGGCGCCCCGCTCTCCGGCGCGGGCCTGCTGTTCCAGCTCAGCGAAAACGCCAATCCCGCCGAAGCTGCCGCGCATCTGTTCGCGGGACTCCGCGCGCTGGACCGCGACGGGCAACGCCTCGGTCTGCGCGGCATCGCCGTAATGCCGATCCCCGAACACGGCATCGGCGAAGCGATCGCGGACCGTCTGCGCCGCGCCGCCGCCCCCCGTTTCCCCTCCGACGCGGAACCATCCCGATGAGGGAGCAGATCGACCCCAAGGAACTGAAGACGCTGAGCGACATCCTGGCGCTGGTGCTGGACGACCAGCCCGGCCAGGCCGCCGGAGCGCTGGAAAAGGCCAGGGCCCGCGCACGCGCCAACAGCGTCACCGCCGGCGCACTCAAGAACCTGTTCGTGGCGATCGCGCCCAACCCGCCCGCAGCGACCAAGCCCGCCGCGTCGCGTCCGCGCGCGCCCCGCGCCGGCTCGGCCGCCGCCACCGAAGCCCAGGCCGCCCGCACCCGCATCTCGCAGCTCACCGCCGACGTGAACCGGCTGGATCTCGATCTGCGCGGCGCCAGCGCCCGCATCGAGGCGCTGCGCTCCGAGCTGCATCTCACCCGTCAGGCTCGTGCCGAAGCGCAGGCGGCGCTGGCGGCGACGCGCTCGCTCGCACCGAAGAAACTCGTTCTGGCCCTGGTCGCACTGTGCGGCCTGCTGATCGGCGTGGCCGGCACCAGCGCGGTGATGCTGTCCACGCGCCCGGCCTATTCCGATCCCTCCTCCACCCTTCAGTAAGATTTCCGAGGAAGGCGTCTTGTCCCATCCCGACCAAGCGCGCGCGGCGCTGATCGACATCCTGGCCGACCGGCTCGGGCCCGGCGGCGTGCTGCGCGATCCGGCCGATACCGCGCCGTTCTGTTCCGACTGGCGCGGCCTGTATCACGGCCGCACCGATGCCGTTCTGCGCCCGAACAGCACCGAACAGCTCGCGACGGCCGTACGCCTCTGCGCCGAAGCCGGCGACGTTGCGCGCATCGTGCCGATGGGCGGCAACACCTCCATGGTCGGCGGCGCCGCCGTCGGCGAGGACGGTTCGGAACTGGTGCTGAGCCTGTCGCGCATGAACCGGATTCGCGCCATCGATCCGGTGGACATGACCATGACGGTAGAAGCCGGCGTCACGCTGAAGGCAGCGCAGGATGCCGCCGAGGAAGCCGGCTGCCTGCTGCCTTTGTCCATCTCCTCCGAAGGCTCGGCGATGATCGGTGGCGTTCTCGCCACCAATGCCGGCGGCAACAACACGGTGCGCTACGGCAATGCCCGCGAACTCGTGCTCGGCATCGAAGCCGTGTTCGCCGACGGCTCGGTGTTCGACGGGCTGCGCCGTCTGCGCAAGGACAATACCGGCTACGCGCTGCGTCAGCTTCTGGTCGGCTCCGAAGGCACGCTCGGCATCATCACCGCCGCGGTGCTGCAACTCCATCCGCGCCCGAACCAGATCGAAGTCGCCTTGTGCGGCGTGGAAAGCCCCGAAGCGGCCCTCGACCTGTTTCAGCGTTTCCGCCACGCCGATCCGTCCGCGATCCAGGCCTTCGAATACATGTCCGGCACCGGCATGGCGCTGGTGAACGCGCTCATTCCCGATGCCGCCCTGCCGCTGGCCGAACCGGCCCCGCATTACGTGCTGGTGGAGCTCGCCACCGTCCGACAGGACGGCACGTTGCGCGATCTGCTGGAAACCGTGCTCGGCGAAGCGCTGGAAAGCGGCGCCGTGCTGGATGCGGTGATCGCCGAAAGCCGTGCGCAGCGCCTCAATCTCTGGAAACTGCGCGAGGAACACGCCGAAGCGCAGAAGCGCGCCGGCGGCAGCGTGAAGAACGACGTTTCGGTGCCGGTGTCGCGCATCCCCGAACTGATCCGCCGGGCCGGCGACGCCTGCGAGCGGCTGGTGCCGGGCGTGCGCGTGGCCCCGTTCGGCCATCTCGGCGACGGCAACATCCATTTCAATCTGGTGCAGCCCGAAGGCGCCGATCGGGACGCATTCCTGGCCCGCGACCACGAGATCATGGATGCGGTCTGCGCCGTGGTGCGTGCGCTGGACGGCTCGTTCTCGGCCGAGCACGGCGTCGGCAAGCTCAAGCCCTACATGATGCCGGACTGGCGCGGCGGCGCCGAACTCGACGCCATGCGACGCATCAAGCACGCGCTGGACCCGGCCGGCCTGTTCAATCCCGGCAAGATCTTTCCCGAAACGAACGACGAGCCCGCCGCCTCGCCATGACCGTTGCCCGACTGACCGCGCTCAATCTCTATCCGGTGAAGGGCCTGCGCGGCCTTTCGCGCGACACGCTGACGATCGAACGTTGCGGCCCGGAAGGCGACCGTCGCTGGCTGATCACCGATCCCGAACGCCGCTTCATCACCCAGCGCGAGACCGCCGAACTCGCCCGCATCGCGGCCATTCCGACCGAATCCGGCCTGACCCTGTCGATGGACGACAACCATTGCGCGGTCGCGTTCCCTAATCCAGACGCCCCGGTCGATACGGTGGTCGTCTGGGGTCATCAGGTCCGGGCGCGTCAGGCGGTGGGGCCGGCGCAGGACTGGCTGTCCGCCCGGCTCGGACGCCCCTGCCTGCTCTGGTTCATGCACGACACGACGGCGCGGCCGATCGATCCGTATGCCGACCAACCGGAGAAGACGGTGTCCTTCGCCGACGCCTTTCCGCTTCTGGCCGTGAACCGCGCTTCGCTCGACGCGCTGAACGCAGAGCTGGGCGAAAACGCGGTCCCGATGGATCGTTTCCGTGCCAACGTCGTCATCGACGGTCTTCCGGCCTGGAGCGAGAACAGCTGGAACGCGCTCCGGATCGGCGCGCTCCGCTTCCAGGCGCCGACGCGCTGCACGCGCTGCGTCGTCATCACGCGCGATCAGCAGAGCGGGCTGTCGCCGCGCCCCGGCGAACCGTTGAAGACCCTGGGCCGGCTCAATCGGCTTCCGGAAGGCATCGTGTTCGGGGTCAACCTGATCCCCGATGATACGGGCCGGATTTCGGTCGGCGATCCGGTCGAGATCAAGCACCAATCAGACTGAAACGGATGTTCTTTTTCTGAAGAAAAAGAAGCAAAAAGACTTCTATCCCTTTGAGTTATGACTACCGCGCTTTACACCTTACCAAACAAACAAAAGTTCTTTGGTTCTTTCTTCCAAGAAAAAACATACTCTACCAACCCGCCCGCTCACCCTCCGGCGTCGCGACCAGCATCGCAGCCGCCCGGTTCGCCCGCTCCAGCGCGTCCGGCACCGTTTCGCCACGCGACAATGCCGCGGCGAACGTGCCCACGAAGCAATCCCCCGCCCCGTGCGTGCTCTTCACCTGCACCGGCACCGCCGCGATGGCGTGGCGCGCACCGTCTCGATCCGCCCAGGCCAGACCGGCCCCACCCGCCGTGACCAGCGCCGCGGGAAACCGCTCCACGAGGCGCGCCGCCGCCGATGCCGCGTCGTCCAGCGTTTCCACCGCACCGCCGCCCAGCATCTCCGCTTCCAGCGCGTTCACCACCAGGATATCCACCAGAGACGGCAAGGCTGTTTCGAAAGCCCGCGCGGGCGCCGCATTCAACAGCACGCGCATCCCGGCCACGCGGGCCAGCGACGCGGCATGCAGATTGATCGCCTCGGGAATCTCGTTCTGCAGCACCAAAACGGCGCCGGGGACGAACCGCTCAGGGCCGAACTGCGCCGGTTCGATCAACAGATTCGTGCCGGATACGATCACCGCGCCGTAATCGCCCTCGTCATCGAAGATCGCGACGCTGGTGCCGGAGCTGCGCCCCGGGTGCACCGCCACGCCGGAACACTCCACCCCGGCATGCTTCAGCCCGGACAGCAGCGCATCCCCGAACGGATCGTCGCCCACGGCCCCCACGAAAGCGGTCGGCGCCCCGGCAAGGCTCGCGGCCACCGCCTGATTGCCGCCCTTGCCACCGCATTTACGGGCAAGGGACCGGCCCACCACCGTCTCGCCCCTGCGCGGCCGGTCCGGCGCATCCACCACCAGATCGAGATGCAGCGACCCGACCACCAGAACCGCGGCGGCGGCGCTCATGCCCGCCCCCTGGTGAACCGGTCGAGCAGCATCGCGAACAGGATGATCAGCCCTGTGGCCAGGAGCTGGTAGAAGGCCTGCACGTTCAGCAGCGTCAGCCCGTTGCGCATCGCGCCCAGGATCACCGCGCCCAGAAGCGTGCCGACGATGCTGCCTTTTCCGCCCATCAGCGAAGCGCCGCCGATCGCCGCCGCCGCGATCGCGTCCAGCTCCCACAGATTGCCCAGGATCGGCTCGGCAGCACCCAGACGACCGATCAGGATCATCGCCGCCAGCGCGGCGAGCGTGCCGGACAGCGCATAGGCGCCGATCTTGGTCAGCGCGATCGGCACGCCGGCCACGCGCGACGCTTCCTCGTTGCCGCCGACGGCCAGCAGATATTCGCCAAACGGCGTCCGTCGCAGCATCAGCGCCGCCAGGATCGCCACCACGGCCACCAGCGCCACGGCGGTCGGAATGCCCAGAACATGCCCATTGGCCACCACGCGCAGCGCATGCGGAATGCCCAGGATCGGATTGCCGCCGGTCACGATCAGCGCCAGCGCCCGATAGGTGCTGAGCGTGCCGAGCGTGACGATGAAGGGCTGCAGCCCGCCGAACGAGATCAGCATCCCGTTCACCGCACCACAGCAGGCGCCCAGCGCCAAAGCCGCCAGGATCGCCAGCGGCACCGGCACGCCGGCCGCCATCAGCCCCGCCGCCAGAACCGCCGCCAAAGCCGCGGTCGGCCCCACCGACAGGTCGATGCCGCCGGAAATGATCACCAGCGTCATGCCCAGCGCCACGAAGGCGTTGATGCTCGATTGCTGCAGGATGTTGACCAGGTTGCGCTCGGACAGGAATCCCGGCGCCACGGCGGCGAACACCGCCAGCATCAGCACCAGACCCAGAAGGGTGCCGAAATCCCGCAGATTGACCCGCGTGAGCCCGGGCGGTCGGAAGCGCGTCCCGGCGGGCCGCGCGGTGGTGATGGACATGGGGGAAGCCTCGAACACAGGGGTTCAGGGAGAAGCGGTGGCGGAGCGGGGCACGGCATGGGCGACGATCGCCTGCTCGCTCAGCTCCTCACGGGACAATTCCGCGGCGATCCGTCCCTGACGCATCACCAGCACGCGGTCGGCGACGCGCAGGATCTCCGGCAGTTCGGACGACACCACGATCACGGACCGGCCTTCGGACACCAACCGCTCGATCAGCGCATAGATCTCCGCCTTGGCGCCGATATCGATGCCACGGGTCGGCTCGTCGAACAGCAGGATCTGGGTGTCGGCGGCGATCCAGCGGGCAATGATCGCCTTCTGCTGGTTGCCGCCGCTGAACAGGCGGATCGGCCGGTCGATCTGCATCGGCCGCAGATTGATGTCGGTAAGAATCTCGGTCGCGCGACGGCGCAGCGCACGCCGTCGGATCACCCCGCGTGGCGCGAAGCGCGACATGGAGGACAGCGCGATGTTGTTCACCACCGAGCGCTGCGGAACGATCCCGTCCCGCTTGCGCTCCTCCGGCACCAGCCCGATCCCGGCCGCGATCGCCGCTCGCGTGCCGCCACGGCGCGGCAGGGCGCGACCGTTCAGCACGATCTCGCCGGTTTCCGGCCGGTCGGCCCCGGCGATCAGGCGCAGCAGCTCGGTGCGACCGGCGCCGATCAGCCCGGCAATGCCCAGAACCTCGCCGCGACGCAGATCGAAGCTCGCGTCCACCACCCGCGTGCCGGCCCCCAGTCCATGCACGGACAGAACGGTCTCGGCTGTGGCGAAGCAGGAATGCGTGCCGGCGGCGAGCGTGCGGCCCACCATCATGTTCACCACCGCGCTCTCGTCGGTGTCGGCCAGATCGAGAGCAGCGATGAAACGCCCATCGCGCATCACCGTGGCGCGGTCGCAGACGCGGAACACCTCGTCCATCTTGTGCGACACGTAGATGACCGAAACGCCCTGCGCCGCCAGACGGCGGATCACTTCGGCCAGACGCTCGAACTCGCTCGGCGTCAGGCTGGAGGTGGGCTCGTCCATCGCCAGGATGCGGGCATTCTCCAGCAGCGCACGCCCGATCTCGACGATCTGCCGTTGCGCCACCTTCAATGTCCGGATCGGCGCATCCGGCCGGATCGCCGGATCGAGCGCTCGCAGAACCTCGCCCGCCTGACGCTCCTGCTCGGCGCGGTCCGTGAACAGCCCGCGACGCAGCGGCCGGCCCAGGAACATGTTCTGCGCCACCGTCAGTTCGGGAATCTGCTGCAATTCCTGATGGATCATGGCGATGCCGGCGCGGCGTGCATCGAGCGGCCCAGCCAGGGACAGCGTTTCGCCATCCACGGCGATCTCGCCCGCATCCGGCCGCACCACGCCGCTCAGGATCTTCAACAGCGTCGATTTCCCGGCGCCGTTCTCGCCCAGAAGCGCATGCACCTCGCCCGGACGGACGCGCAGGGTCATGTCGTCCAGCGCCTTCACGCCGGGATAGCTCTTGCTGATGCCACCCAGAAGCAAACGCAGGGATGCGTCGGCCATGACCTTACCTCTCCCGGCGACGAACCTCAGCGAAGGCTCGCCGCCCTTTCGATCGCGGCGTTCAGCCGCCGTTCTTCGCGTCCTGTTCCAGGGCGGCGCGGATCTGATCGTCCGTGCCCTGGTAACGATCGGCGGTCGCCTTGGTGACCAGCGCCTGCGGCGTCGCCACCACACGCGGCAGCTTCTCGCCGACCATGATTCGCAGCGCGCTTTCCAGCGCCACTTCGCCGGTGAGAACGGGGAAGCTGTCGACGGTGCCGGTCAGCTCGCCGGCGCGGATCGACTTGTAGGCGTCGCCGATGCCGTCCGTGCCGAATACCGCCACCTTGCCGAGCAGGTTGGCGTTCTTCACCGCTTCCACCACACCCAGAGCCATGGTGTCGTTGTTGCAGTAGAAGCCGATCAGGTCGGGATGCTGCTGCAGGATGGTGGTGGCGTCGTCATAGGAAAGCTGGCGGTCCCAGTTGCCGGGAACGCTGGCCACCACGACGAACTTTCCGCCATCCTCCTTCGTCAGCGTGCTCTTGAACCCGCCGGTGCGCTGGGCCGCGGCATACACGCCGGCCTGACCTTCGATCACCGCCACCTTTCCGCCGGCGGGACGATTCTTGATGAACCAGCGCGCCACGCGCACGCCGTTGTCGCGCTGGACGTTGCCGACATAATGACGGGCTTCCGGGATCACCGCGTCGTTGACGTTCACGACCGGGATGTGCGCGTCCGCCGCTTCGCTCAGCACAGGATCGAGATTGCTGTTGGTCTGCGGGGAGAGAAGCAGAACGCTCACGCCCTGCGTCACCATGGTTTCGGCGATGGAAAGCTGGCCGACCTGATCGCCCTCGTTCTGCGCAGCCTGATACTCGACCGGCACGCCGTGTTTCTTGCCGAACAGCTCGTAGCCTTTGCCGAGCAGGCGCCAGTACTCGTTGGTCAGCGTCTTCGACACGGCGCCGGCATGCGTACCGGCCGGCATCTTCGGGAACGCGCCGAATTTGCTGGAAAGCTGCGTCCAGTCGATGCGGTCGGTCTCGGTGTCCGGGTTCAGCGGCGCCAGGGTCTGTGCCCAAGCGCCCGTGCTGGTCGCCAGGACGATGAAGCCGCAGAGCAGAAGATTCTTCATGGTCGTTTCCGGTTGTTTGTTTCTTTGTCTTGGTTTTATCCGCCAGGCGCGTTCAGTGGCCCAGCATCGCCTGCTGCACCAGACGCTGCGCGGTGACGGCATCCTGTTCCGCCATCGCCGGTGCCAGCCTGTTGTCGCCGTCCAGCGTCTCCACCACGCGCAGCATGGAGCGCACGGTGGCGATGTTGGCCTCGCATTCCCGCACCGGATCGAGCCCGGTTAGATCGGGGAACGTGTCGAAATAGATCGGCCCGTCGAAGCCGTCGCGCTTCACCTGGCGCAGAAGCTCGATCGTCTGCACCGGATGCACGGCGCCCACCATCAGCCCATCGTCCCGCTTGGCGTAGCCGTCGTTCAGATGCAGGCCGAGAATGCGGCTATGGCGCGCGATCAGGGCTGCGGCGAAAGCCGGCTGCTCGTCGGCATAGAGCACATGCGCGAAATCCAGCGTCACGCCCAGATTGGGCAGGCCGATCTCGCGGATCGCCAGCAGCGTGGTGGCGCAATCCGGCAGCAAGCTGAAGGAGCGCGGCTCGTTCGGCTTGTATTCGATGCTGATCAGGCAATCGGGATCGTGCAGCGCCACTTCGCGCAGACCGTCGATCTCGTCCGCCCAGAGCCGGGCATAATCGGCCTGGAAGCTGTAATCGAACCCGTCCTGGCCGAGCCAAATCGTCATCAGCGCGCAACCCGCCTCGCGCGCCGCGTCGATGCCGCGCTTGGTGAGGTCGATCGCCTCGCGACGCACCGCCGCATCGGGATTGGTGAAGGCGCCGATCTTGAACGCGGGATTGGAATAATAGCGCATCGCCAGACCGTTCACGGCGAGTCCGAGATCGCGGATCGCGTTGCCGGTCTCGCGCGGGTTGGCCGCCAGATGGTCGGGATAGTTCAGGTCCACATCCGTCAGGCCCTTCGCGGTGGCGGCGCGCTCGGCCATCTGCAGCGGGGTCGGCTTGACATGGCCCGACGGCCAGAACGCATCCGGGCGGGATGCGAAGGAGTTCAGGCGTGTGGCGAAGCGAAGAGCGGAATGGGGCACGGGCTGAACCTGTCGTCGAGACCGACCGCTCACGAAACGCCCGGCCGGCGTGAAGAAAAAGACCGCAGCCGAGGCGATACCCCTTCTGCTGACGTGCATCTCTATGCCAACCGCGCAGACGAATCCAGACTTACTTCACGAATTTTCTCATATCGTGAAGTTTGCAGTAGCATGACCACCACAGAGGACGGCACGGTTCGTCCCGCGCCAGCTTTGCGTTAGGACAGGACCGATGGACGACGCGGCAGATCCCCGTTTGGTGGGCCCCAGGCTCAGAATGATGATGCCCAGCCTCACGCCGCTGGAGGCCAAGGTGGTGGAGCAGGTGCTGGCGCGGCGCGACTTCACCGAAGACACGGCCTTGCGTGATGTGGCGGAAGAGGCCGGCGTGTCCGAAGCCATGGTGGTGAAGATCGCCAAGAAGCTCGGTTTCGCCGGGTTCCGCGACTTCCGACGCAACCTCGCCTCCTACAACCGTCTGCCGATCGTGGAGATGCACGAGGAACTCTCGCCCGCCGACACGGGCGCCGAGATCGTGCAGAAGGTGTTCCGCGCCTCCATCCAGGCGCTCGAGGAAACGCTGGCCATCGTCGACGTGTCCGCGCTGGAACGCGCAGCCGCGCTGCTTCACGGTGCGAGACGGATCGATTTCTACGGCGTCGGCGGGTCGGCACAGATCGCGCGCGACGTCGCGCACAAATTCCTGCGCATCGGCATCTCCGCCACCGTGCACGACGACGCCCACATGATGCTGATGTCGGCGGCCCTGCTGGGACCGAACGACGTCGCGATCGGCTTTTCCCATTCCGGCGCGACCGCCATCACGCTCGAAGCGCTGCAGCGCGCCGCCGACAGCGGCGCCAGCACCATCGCCGTCACCAACTATCTCGGCTCCCCGCTCGCCGAGGCCGCCGGTATCGTGCTCTGCTCCACGGCGCGCGGATCGCCGCTTCTGGGCGAGAATGCCGCCGCCCGCATCGCGCAGCTCAACCTCCTCGACGCCGTCTTCGTCATGCTGGCGCAGCGCGATTACGACGGCGCGGAGAAGAACCTGTCCAGAACCCAGGAGGCGGTCCGGGGAAAACGCCGCCGCTGACCCGCAGCGCCATCACATCAGCCGCCGCCACAGACGGGCGAAGAACTCCAGCCCCCGCTCGCGCAGGGAGCGATGCGCCCAGTCCTCGTATTCCATCGTCACCGCGCGTTCGATCTGGGTGCGCAGAAGCGCCTCGATCTCGCCCGCCACGTCCGTCCCCATCACCACGGCGTCGATCTCGTTGTTGTAATGCACCGAGCGCCGGTCGAAATTCGAGGTGCCGATCACGGTCAGCACGCCGTCGAACGTCGCCACCTTGGCGTGCAGCATGGCGTTCCGCACCTCGTGGATCCGCACGCCGCATTTCAGCAGCGGCCCATACAGCGACCGCGCCGCATGCACCGCCGACTGCACGTCGCTGTAGCCCGGCAGCAGCAGATCCACCGTCACGCCGCGGCGCGCCGCCCGGCACAGCAGACGCCATTCGCGCCGCGTCGGCACGAAATAGCCGGTCGCCAGCACCAGATGCGACCGCGCGCCCCGGATCGCCGCCCGGATCGATTGATTGAACAGCGGCTTGCGCTCTGCGGGCGCGCTGCCGGCCACGCGCATGGTGTGCTGGCCGCAAGCCGGCCGCGCCGTCTCGTCCTGGCCCAGCAGGGGCGGATGCTCGGAACCGCCGCTCGAATCCCAGGTGCGGAAGAACAGCCGGTGCACCTCGTCCACCGCCGGCCCCGCGAACCGGATGCCGTTATCGACCCAGTACGCATGGTTGGCGTCGCGCCCGCGCCCGGCCGATTCCGGCGTCTCGTAGACGCGCGACATGTTCACGCCGCCCATGATCGCCAGCTCGCCATCCATCACGCACAGCTTGCGATGGTCGCGGTCGTTGACCGCCATGTTGAAGCGCTTCTTGAACGGGTTGATCGGGTGATACTCGACCAGCCGCACGCCGGCCTTCGCCAGCCGGTCGAACAGCCTGTCCGGCGTTCCGTTCGAGCCGATCGCGTCCCAGATCAGCGCCACCTCGACGCCGCGACGCACCGCCTGCTCCATCAGCGTGAAGAACGAGCGCCCGTCCAGCGTCACGTCGTCCGCGGTGTAGTATTCCATATGGACGTAGCGCTCGGCCCGCTCCAGCGCATCCATCACCGCCCGCACCACGGAGGCGCCGTCCGGCAGCACCTCCACCCGGTTGCCGGCGATCATCGCCGCGTCCGACACCTTGCGATGCCGGCGCAGATGGTGACGCCATAAACGCTCGGTTTTCTCAGTTGTCATAACAAGGCCCCGAGCCGGCCGGGGAGGCGGGCACTTTTGCCGAACCCCCGGGAAGGGTAGGAAGAGGCATGAAGCGGTTTTCCGTCAGTCGCCTGGACAAGTACGTGCTGCGCCAGCTCCTGGTCGCCCTGGCCGCGACCACGGGCGGGCTGGCCATGCTGATCTGGCTGACCCAGTCGCTGCGCTTCGTGAGCCTGGTGATCGACCGGGGCCTGTCGCTCCGGGTGTTCCTGGAACTGACCGGATTGCTGATCCCGAATTTCGTGGCGGTCATCCTGCCGATCACCACCTTCGTGGTCGCGCAGTTCGTCTACCAGCGCCTGTCCGGGGATCGCGAGCTGACGGTGATGCGGGCGGCAGGGCTGGCTCCATCGCGGATCGCGCGGCCGGCGCTCTACTGCACCACCATCGCGGTTCTGCTGTCCTACGTCCTGAACATATGGATCGTTCCGGCCTCCTATCACCGATTCCGGGAATACGAGTTCGAGATCCGCAACAAGATGGCCGCCTTCCTGCTGCAGGAAGGCGTCTTCACCCAGGTCTCGCCGACCATGACCGTGTATATCCGCGCGCGGGACAAGGACGGCACGCTGCGCGGCATCATGGTGGAAGACGACCGGCAGAAGGCGGTGCATGCCACCATCCTGGCGGAGCACGGCCATCTGGAAGCCAACGGCGACGTGCCCAAGGTGGTGCTGTTCGACGGGTCCCGCCAGGAGATCGACCGCAAGACCGGCCGCCTCAACGTGCTCACCTTCGCCCAGAACACCATCGATCTCGCCTCGGCCAACAAGAGCGACGACGTGCGCTATCGCGACTCCACCGAGATGTCCCTGGGCGAGCTGTTCCACCCCGATCCGCGGTTCGTGCAGCCGCGCGACCGCGGCAAGTTCCTGGTGGAAGCGCACCGTCGCCTCACTGCCCCGCTCACCGCCTTTTCCTTCACCATGGTCGCCTTGGTCGCGGTGCTGGCGGGCGGCTTCTCCCGCCATGGCGGCTACGGAAGGCCGATGGCCGCCATCGGCAGCGTGGTCGGGCTGCTGGCACTGGGCCTCGTGGTGCAGAGCGTGGCCGCGCGCAATGCCGCGCTGATCCCGCTGATCTGGCTGCAGGCGATCCTGCCCGGCCTGCTCTGCGCCGCCTACCTGTTCTGGCCGGAACTGCGGCAGCAGCGCGAAACCGGCGCTTCCCGTGCCGGCCGAGCGGTCGCCTGAGGCCGCCGCCATGCCCGTCGCCATCACCCTCTCGTTCTACATCTCGCGCCAGTTCACCCTGTCGATCCTGGCGCTGATCGCCTCGCTGACCGGCCTCGTCTCGCTGTTCGACTTCATCGACCTGCTGCGCCGCGCCGCCACCCGCCCGGACGTGCCGGCCAGCCTGGCGGTGGAGATCGCCGCCCTGCATCTGCCGTATTTCTGCATCCAGATCCTGCCCTTCGGCGTGCTTCTGGGCGGAATCGTGTGTTTCTGGCGTTTGACCCGCTCTTCCGAGCTGATCGTGGCCCGCGCCGCCGGCATCTCCGCGTGGCAGTTCCTGGCCGCTCCGCTCGCTTGCGCCATGGCAGTGGGCCTGATCGCCACCACGCTGATCAGCCCGCTGGCGGCAGCGACCTATTCCCGCGCCGAAGCGCTGGACAACATCTATCTGCGCAATTCCGGCGGCAGCCTGAACCTCGCCGGCGGCGAACTCTGGCTGCGGCAATCCGATCCCGGACTGCAGCCGGGCGGCGTCGCCATCCTGCATGCCCGCGGCGTGTCGCTGAAGCACGGCACCCTGTCGATCCGGCAGGTCAGCGTGTTCCGGCTCGACAACGCCGATCGCCTGCTCCAGCGCGTGGAAGCCGCCACGGGACGGCTCGACAAAGGCGCGTGGGATTTCGGGGATGCCAGCACGGTGGTGCCCGACCACATGCCGGTGCATGTCGGCGACATGAGCCTGCCCACCGATCTCACCGTCTCGCGCGTGCAGGAAAGCTTCGCCGCCCCCGACACGCTGTCGGTCTGGGCGCTGCCGAGCTTCATCCGGCTGCTGGACCGCTCCGGCTTCTCCTCCATCCGCCACAGGCTCCACTTCCAGTCGCTGCTGGCCCTGCCCCTCCTGGCCGGCACCATGGCGCTGGTTTCGGCCGGCTTCTCCATGCGCCCGGTCCGGCGCGGCGGCGTCGCCCGCATGATCGGCAGCGGCGTCGGCGCCGGCTTTCTGCTCTTCACCGTATCCAAGGTGGCGGAACAGTTCGGCCAGTCCGGCGCCCTGCCGCCGCTCATGGCCGCCTGGGCGCCCGCCGCCGCGGGTCTTCTGCTCGCCATCGCTCTTCTGCTGCACCTGGAGGATGGCTGATGCGCCGTCGCACCGTCGCTCCGTCCGCCAGGACGTTCCCGGCCTCACGCCCCGCTCCGGCGCCGGCCTCCGCCGCGCCGTCGCTCCGCAGACGGCTGCTCTGCGCCGGGCTATACGGCCTGTCTCTGGCCGGGCTGCCGTTCGAGATCGCCCGCGCACAGATCGCCATGCCCGGCGCGGGCCATGGCGGCGCACCGATGCAGCGCAACGAGCCGGTCACCTTCCGCGCCGACAGCGTGTCCTATGACAGCAAGGGCGGCATCGTCACATGGACCGGCCATGTGGAGATCTGGCAGAACGACCACGCGCTGCGCGCCGACCGCGTCACCTACGACCGCAACAGCGGCGTCGCCGCCGCGTCCGGGCACGTGGCGATCGTCGAGCCGGACGGCCAGGTGCTGTTCTCCGACTACGCCGAACTCACCCAGGGCATGCGTCAGGCCGTAATGACCGACATGCGCGGCATCATGGCCATGAACGGCAAGATGGCCGCCAACGGCGCACGACGCACCGACGGCAAGGTCAACGACCTGTCGCGCGTGGTCTATACCGCCTGCAAGGTCTGCGCCGAACACCCGGAGCACCCCCCCTTCTGGCAGATCCGCGCCTATGACGCGACCGACGACCTCGAACACAAACGCATCGAATATCGCGACGTCTATCTCGACATGTTCGGCCTGCCGGTCGGCTACCTGCCGTTCTTCTCCACCCCTGATCCATCGGTGAAGCGACAGAGCGGCTTCCTGCTCGGCGACATCTCGCCGCACGACAAGTATCTCGGCACCTACATCACCCTGCCCTACTTCTGGGCCATCGATCGCGAAAGCGACGCGACGTTCGTGCCCCTGCTCTCGACCCGCACCGGGCCGCAGCTCACCACCCAGTACCGGCACAACTTCAACAGCGGCATCCTGCGCATCACCGGCGCCGTCGCCTATGACACCACCAAGACCGGCGCTTATACAGCCACCAACGGCAACCAGGTCGCCGCCGTGGACGACAAGGGCGTGCAGGGCTACGTGTTCGCCAAGGCCCAGTTCAACTGGAACCAGTACTGGCGCTACGGCGCCGACGTGAACCTCGCCTCGTCCGCCAACTACATGCGCGACTACCGCATCACCGGCTACGGCGCCGACGTCCTGTCCAGCGACGCCTATATCGAGGGCTTCGGTACCGGCGCCTATTCGCGCATCGACGGAACCGCCTTCCAGGGCCTCAACGCCGGCGTCATCAACCAGAGCGAGCTGCCCTTCGTCCTGCCGCGCTATCAGTACTACTTCACCGGCACGCCGGACCGGCTCGGCGGCCGCTTCTCGCTCGGCACCTCGGACTTCAACATCTACCGCGCCAACGGCACCTCCGATCAGCGCGGACAGATCAGCCTGAACTGGGACCGGCCGTTCCACGACCGCTGGGGCCAGATGTTCGTGTTCACGACCCATCTCGACAGCTCGGTCTACAAGGCCACCAAGCTCGATCTGCTGCCGAACTACGCCGGCATCAACGCCGCCACCACCGCCCAGGCCCTGCCGACGGCGGCGTTGAAGATGAACTGGCCGTTCCTGAAGAGCATGCGCAACAGCTCGGTGATCCTGGAGCCGATCGTCCAGCTCATCGCCGCGCCGAACTACGGCAACAGCCGTACGCGCAACATGCCGAACGAAGACAGCCTCGACTACGAATTCACCGACAGCACGCTGTTCAACATCAACCGGCACGAGGGCACCGACCGCCTCGACGGCGGCCTGCGCGCCAATTACGGCCTGCACGCGAACTGGACCTTCGGGTCGCGACAGGTCGACGCCCTGGTCGGCGAAAGCCTGCAGCAGCATATCGACCGCAACCAGCTTCCCGATACCGGCCTGCAGACCCATGCCTCGGACATCGTGGCGCGCTTGCGCTTCACCCCGGTACGTTACCTCGATTTCACCGTCCGCGACCGGTTCGACCACAACACCGGCCGAACCAATTTCGCCGACGGCCTGTTCTCGGCCGGCGTGCCTTTGTTCTCGGTCACCGGCGGCTACATCTACAACCGGCGCAGCTTCTATTATTATTACAACAACAACATCTACACGAGCCTGCCGCTCAAGGCTTACCTGATCCCGACCAACGAAGGGACGATCGGCCTTTCCTCGACCTGGAAACAATGGCATGTCGCCGGCTACACACGCCGCGACCTGTCCAACAACCGCTTCGTCGCCATCGGCACCGATGCGTCCTACACCAATGACTGCTTCATCTTCGACGTCGCCTTCAACCGCCGCTACACCACCATCAACGGCGACAGCGGCGACACCTCCATCCTGTTCACCCTCACCTTCAAGACGCTCGGCACCTTCCCGGTGAACGGCTGAAGTTTCCAGGAACCGATCATGAGCTCCAGGCGCGCCCCTCGTTCCAACGGCCTCAAGCTGCGCGCGCGGCTCTGCGCGGCCGTGGGCCTCGCCGCCCTGCTCGCCTCAGGCGCGGCCATGGCCCAGACCGGCAGCCCGGCCCATCGGCACAAGCACGATCACGCCGCCGCCAAGACCGCCGCCGCGCCCGCGGGACCGGCCGACCAGGACCAGATCGTCGCCGTGGTGAACGGCCAGATCATCACCAAGCGCGACGTGGACGATCGCGCCCGCCTGTTTGCCCTGTCCACGGGCCTGCCGATGAACGCCGAGGTGCAGGACCGCCTGCGTCCGCAGATCACGCGGCAGCTCATCGACGAGAAGCTGCGCATGCAGGAAATCCAGCAGCGCCACATCAACATCCCGCTGACCCAGATCGCCAACGCCATCGCCGATATCGAGAAGCGCAACGGCATGCCGCCCAATGCCCTGCGCGACAAGCTCGCCGCGGACGGGGTTTCCATGACCACGCTGATCGACCAGATCCGCGTTCAGCTCGCCTGGACCGGCGTTCTGCGCGAACAGCTCGGCGACCGCGCCCGCATCACCTCGGCCGATATCCGGCAGCGCATCGCCGCCACCAAAAGCGAGACAGGCCAGCCCGAGTTCAATATCAGCGAGATCTTCGTTCCGGTCGAGGACCCCAAGAACAGCGGCGACGCGCTCAAATTCGCCGACACGGTGATCCAGCAGCTCCGCGCCGGCGCGCCCTTCCCCATCGTCGCGGCCCAGTTCAGCCAGAGCCAGACGGCGCTGGAAGGCGGCGCGCTCGGCTGGGTCCGTGCCGACACGCTCGATCCCGAGGTGGTGGCGCTCGCCAAGACCATGCCGGTCGGCGCCATCAGCAACCCGATCCGGGTCGCGGGCGGCTACGACATCATCACCCTGGCCGGGCGCAGGGAGGTGGGCAAGGACATGACCACCGTTCTCGATCTGCGCCAGGCCTTCATCCCGTTCAGCAGCCCGCTGAACCCGCAGGCGCCGACGCCGCAACAGGAACAGGCGCTGCAACAGGCCACCGCACTCGCCAAGGACGCGCATGATTGCGCCGCCATCGAAGCGGCCAACAAGACGTTCGGCGAGAAGCGCCCCGGCAATCCGGGCTCGGTTGAGCTCGACCGTCTCAACCCGCAAATGGCCAACGTGCTGACCAATCTGCCGGTCAATCAGGCGAGCCATCCGCTGGTCTCCGGCGACGGCATCGACGTGATCATGGTCTGCTCGCGCAGCCAGAAGAACCGCGCCGATCTCAACACCGAGGCCATCGCCGACCAGCTCCTGAACGAGCGTGTGGAGCTGGTCTCGCGTCAGCTCAACCGCGACCTGCACCGCAAGGCGGTGATCGACATGCGGCAGCCCTCCTGAGGACCCCGCTCCGATGAGCCTGCCGCGCGGCCTGCCCAGCCTGCGCGACGTCCTTGCCGAACATGGGCTCGACGCGCGCAAATCGCTCGGTCAGCATTTCCTGCTCGACCCGGCCCTGATCGCACGCATCGCCGCCCTGGCCGGGGATCTGCGCGGGCGCCACGTGGTCGAGGTCGGTCCCGGCCCGGGCGGTCTCACCCGCGCGCTGCTCGACACGCCGGCCGAGACCGTTTCCGCGGTGGAGGTGGACGAACGCGCCGTTCTGGTGATCGAGGCTCTGCGCCAGGCCATGGCGGCGGACGGCCAGCCGGACCGGCTGCGCCTGATCCAGGCCGACGCGACACGGCTCGATCTCGCCACGCTCTGCCCGGCGCCACGCCAGATCGTCGCCAACCTGCCCTATAATGTCGGCACGCCGCTTCTGGTCGGCTGGCTCCGGCGCGCCGCCGACTGGGAGCGGCTGACGCTGATGTTCCAGCTCGAAGTGGCCGAGCGCATCGTCGCCGCGCCGGATTCCGACCATTACGGCCGCCTCGCCGTGCTGTCGCAATGGTGCTGCGACACGGCCCTGCTCACGCGCATCCCGCCCGGTGCGTTTTCGCCGCCGCCCAAGGTATTCTCCGCCGTGGTCGGGCTCCGCCCGCACGCCGAACAACCGACGCCGGCATTGTTCTCGGCCATGGAACGCCTGACCGCCGCCGCCTTCGGCCAGCGCCGCAAGATGCTGCGCGGCTCGCTCAAGAGCCTCGGCGGAGAAGCCCTGCTCGACCGCGCCGGCATCGACGGACAGCGCCGGGCGGAAACGCTGGACATCTCTGAATTCGATCGCCTCGCACGGCTGCTCTAGCCGGTTTCAGAAGCAGGCCTCACGCAGACCAACCTCAGCCGCCTTGCCACCTCCAAGCCGGACGACTCATGGAGCTCACCGCTCGCTGGTCCGGTTTGGGAGCACACTTCAGAACGCGTCCCGGGAAACGACACCGTCCCGACTGCGGCAGAGGTTGTGTTCGTTTACACTCGCTTTACTTGGATGACGAGAACAGTATCGCTCTAATACCAAGATCGGATCATCATCTGATCTCCCGCCCGCATCTTGCCCCGGGATCTTCCTAAACAGGACGGCATCTCCGACCGTCGTGACATCCGGCGGCAGCGGCGGTCCAATCGACAGGTCGCCTTCCAACAACCCATTGTCGAGCCTTGATTTTCTGCGAGGATATTCCCCCACCGCCTTGCGACGGATGTGCGCATAGTTCGATCATGACGCAGCACGCCCGGCACGGACGATGCTCACGCCGCTGATCCTGCGTTGTCATAACGAACGCTGAAATCGAAAAAGTCGACCGCATTGAATCGTCTTTATAGAATAGTTTTGGTTTCTCGGACTATTCCAGCGCAACCATCGCCACGAAGAACGGTTGCAGGCCTCGTGTTGCAGCCGCCGCGAACGGCCGGCGCCGGGCGCGAACGCGCTCGCCCCCTCAACCCCCGGGCATATTCCGGGACAAGACCGGAGAGATCGGCATGGCGATCCGTTGCGTCAGGATGTGGACCGGAGACGACGGCAACTCCTTGTTCGAGGAGGGCCGGATCGTACTCGACGAAGGCGAGCGCGGCGATTTCATCGGCAAGCCCAGCGAAGCGGTCGAGATTTCCTTCCGGGAAACCGCATCCGGCGGATCGTTCGAATGGCACCAGGATCCGGTGCCCCGCTACGTGCTGACCCTCGCCGGCACGCTCGAGTTCGAGACCAAAAGCGGCGCCACCTTCACCATCCGCCCCGGCGACGTATTGCTGGCGCAGGACAATACCGGCACCGGCCACAAATGGCGGCTGATCGGCGACGAGCCCTGGCGCCGCGCCTATGTCGTCTATAAGGACGGCACCAACCTGCGTTTCCAGAAGAGCTGAGCGGAGGAAACGATCATGTCCGACACCGCCACCCATTACGATATCGTCCTGATCGGCGCCGGCATCATGAGCGCCACCGTCGGCACGCTGCTGCATGAGCTCGACCCCGGCCTGCGCATCGCCATCCTGGAACGGCTCGAAGATTGCGGACTGGAAAGCTCGCAGGGCTACAACAATGCCGGCACCGGCCACGCCGCCAACTGCGAGCTGAACTACACACCGCAGAAACCGGACGGCTCGGTCGACATCTCCAAGGCACTGGAGGTGAATGTCGAGTTCGACCTGTCACGTCAGCTCTGGACCCATCTGATCCGGAGCGGGGCCATCGCCGACCCAGCTGCGTTCATCCGCTCCTGCCCGCATATGAGCTTCGTGGTCGGCCATGACGACGTCGCCTTCCTTCGCAAGCGCCACGCGGAGATGAGCGCGCATCACTGCTTCGCGGGCATGGAGTTCACCGACGAGGCCGCCGCCATTGCCGACTGGGCCCCCCTGGTCATGCAGGGCCGCGACCCAAGCGACCCCGTCGCCGCCACCCGCATGGCGACCGGTGCGGATGTCGATTACGGCGCCCTCACCCACGCGCTGATTGGCCATCTCGGCCGCGACGGCGCCGCGTCGATCTTCTACCAGCACGAGGTCGATGGCCTTGCGCGCGAGGATGACGGGCGCTGGACCGTCCGCGCCACCGACAAGCGGAGCGGCGAGAAGACCACCCTGTCCGCCGGCTTCGTGTTCGTCGGCGCAGGCGGCGCGGCGCTGACGCTGATCCAGCGCTCAGGCATCCCCGAAGCGCACGGCTATGCCGGCTTCCCCGTGTCCGGCGTCTGGCTCCGCTGCAACAAGCCTGAGGTCGCCAAACGGCACCACGTGAAGGTCTACGGCAAGGCCGCGCATGGTTCGCCGCCAATGTCGGTGCCGCATCTCGACATGCGCGTGGTTGGCGGAGAGCATTCGGTGCTGTTCGGGCCCTATGCCGGCTTCTCGACCAAGTTCCTGAAGGAAGGCTCGCTGCTCGATCTGTTCAAGTCGATCCGCCTGGGCAATCTCGGCCCGCTGCTCGACGTGGCCGCGCACTCGTTCCAGCTCGAGGAATATCTCGTCGGCCAGGTCGTGCAGACGCCGCACCAAAAGTTCGAGACCCTGCAAACCTTCTATCCCGATGCCGATGAGAACGATTGGGAGGAAGCCGTCGCCGGTCAGCGCGTGCAGATCATCAAGCCCGACGGGCATGGCGGCGGCGAGCTGGTGTTCGGCACCGAATTGCTGGGTAACCACGACAATTCCATTGTCGCCCTGCTCGGCGCATCGCCCGGCGCCTCCACCGCCGCCTTCATCGCCATCTCCCTGCTGGAGAAATGCTTCAAGGACCGTCTGACGGACGCGGCCTGGCTGCCGAAGCTGAAGCAGATCATCCCGACCTACGGCATCGATCTGCGTCAAGATGCCGAGGCCTGCCGACGCACCCGTGCCGATACGGCCCCGGTGCTCGGCCTGCAGAACGTCTGAGGGAGCGGGACATGGCAGAGCAGGATCATCCGACGATGCGAGATCTCCCGGTCGGCATCGACGCCACCGGAAAACGCCGCGAGTTCGACTCCATGGGCGAGGTCGAGGTGCCGGCGGATCGCTACTGGGGCGCACAGACCCAGCGCTCGCTGCAGCATTTCTCCATCGGCCGCGACCATATGCCGGTCGAGGTGTACCGGGCTTATGGCGTGGTGAAGAAAGCCTGCGCGCTGGTGAACCGCGAGATCGGCGGTCTGCCGGGCTGGAAGGCGGACGCCATCGTCCACGCCGCCGACGAGGCGATCGACGGCAAGCTCGACGCGCATTTCCCGTTGTTCGTGTGGCAGACCGGCTCCGGCACGCAGAGCAACATGAACATCAACGAGGTGCTGTCCAACCGGGCGATCCAGCTTCTGGGCGGCGAATTGGGCTCCCAGAAACCGGTCGCGCCGAACGACGACGTCAACAAGAGCCAGTCCTCCAACGACAGCTTCCCCGCCGCCATGCATGTTGCAACGGTGGAACTGATCGACAGCCGCCTGCTGCCCGAACTCGACAGGCTCGCAAGCTGCATCGAGCAGAAGGCGGAAGGCTGGATGGAGGTGGTCAAGACCGGCCGCACCCATCTCCAGGACGCCGTGCCGCTCTCGGTCGGGCAGGAATGGTCCGGCTGGGCGGCGCAACTGCGCGCAGCCCAGCGCGAGATCGAACGCTCGCGCGAAGGTCTCTACGAACTGGCTCTCGGCGGCACGGCGGTCGGCACCGGGCTGAATGCCCCGAAGGGGTTTTCCGAACAGGTGGCGAAACGGATCGCCGATCTCACCGGCAAGCCGTTCGTCACGGCACCCAACAAGTTCATGGCGCAAGGCTCGCTCGACGCCATGGTACGCGCGTCGGCGGCGCTGCGCGGGCTGGCCGTGGCGCTGATGAAGATCGCCAACGACATGCGCTGGCTGGCTTCGGGTCCGCGCTGCGGACTTGGTGAGTTGAAGCTGCCGGATAACGAGCCCGGTTCGTCGATCATGCCGGGCAAGGTCAACCCGACCCAGTGCGAGGCGATCGTGATGATCGCGATTCAGGTGATCGGCGACGACAACGCGGTCGCCTTCGCCGGTAGCCAGGGCAACTTCGAGCTGAACGCGATGCGGCCGATCATCATCAACAACGTGCTGCACGGCGCTACCATCCTGGCGGACGGAATGGAGAAGTTCCGCACCTATTCGGTCGAAGGCACCGAGTTGAACCGCGACGCGATCGACCACAGCATCGACCGATCCCTGATGCTGGTCACGGCGCTCGCCCCGCATATCGGCTACCAGAACGCCGCTCACATCGCTGAGGACGCCGCCGCCACCGGCGATACCCTGCGCGACGCAGCGCTCCGCTCCGGCAAGATCGACGCCGACACCTTCGACCGCATCGTCGTGCCGGCCGACATGATCGGCGAAGGCGTCGCGGGAGCCTGAGTCGCGCGACCGGATTGGCCGCGACGGACAGCCGGCGCGTGGACACCTCAGTCCGGCTGCATCGCCGCCAGTTCGAGGCCGTTCCGATCGAGGAAGTGAAAGCGTCGGCCGCCGGGAAAGCCGAAAGCGGCCCGGCTGATCCGGCCTCCGGCGCGTTGCGCGGCGTCGAGATCATCCACCTGGATGACGGGAAGCGGTTGAGCCGGCGCTTCCTGCATATCGCCGTGCAAACCCAGATCGGTCTCTCCGTTCATCGTGCAGGAGTAGCTGGGGCCGAAATCGGTCAAGGCCCAACCGAATGCCTGCGAGTAGAAGGACCGCGCAGCGCCGAGATTCGGCGCCGGAAGTTCGACGAAACTGATACGGGCGACCATTCTGTTCCCCCTCACTGTCGTGTTGCGCGTTGTGCAGGCAAGCTCGCGACGCGGCGACCGATCCAGGGCCGTACGGCGTCCGGTTCCAGCATGATATCCGGGACGAGCACGTAGGATTTTCTGGGAAGCGCGTCCGGCTTGTAGCGAACGGAGCCGCCCCGTCTATCGCCAAGCGCGCATCGTGGTCCCGTCCGATCGGTTAGAGCATCAGCCCGATATCCGATCGCGAAGCGCCGAACATGGCGCAAAAGGACAGACCGAAATCCGGCGGAGCCACCCCGGTCAGCAACGCACGCACGGCGATCGGATCATGCGCCTTCCCAGCCGTTCCCTCTTATGCCCGTCCCGCCGCCGCGCGCTCCGCATCGAGCATGTAGTCGCGCGACAGGGGCACCGCCTCCGTCTCGCGCGTGAGTTGGAGCTGGAAGTTCATGTGACCCTGGCGGCGGAAGGCGATCTCCGAGCCGGCCAGATAGAGTTCGAACATGCGACAGAAGCGCTCGTCGTAGAGCCCGGCGATCAAGGCGCGATTGGCCTGAAAGCGGCTGCGCCAATGCGCGATCGTCTTGGCGTAGTGCAGACGCAGGATCTCGCAATCCGTGACCCAGAGGCCGGAGCGCTCCACGGCGGCGAAAGTCTCGCTCAGCGCCGGCGAATAGCCGCCGGGGAAGATGTATTTGTCCAGCCACGCATTGGTCGCGCCGGGCCCTTCCCTGCGGCCGATCGAATGCACCAGCGCCACGCCGTCATGGCGCAGGCAATCGCGTATGGCGCGGAAATAGCGGTCGAAATGGCCGATGCCGACATGCTCGAACATGCCCACCGACACGACCCGGTCGTAGCGCGCGGAGACCGAGCGATAATCCATCAGCTCGAACCGGACGCGGTCCTCCAGCCCGGCCTCGCGCGCACGCGCGCGCGCAGCGGCGAGCTGTTCGGTGGACAGGGTGATGCCGGTGACGCGTGCGCCGTAATCGCGCGCGAGCGTGAGCGCCATGCCGCCCCAGCCGCAGCCGATATCGAGCACCTCGAGATCGGGCCGGTCGAGTTTCAGCTTGGAGGCGATGTGGCGCTTCTTCAGCACCTGCGCTTCCTCCAGCGTCTCATCTCCGTGTGGGAAGTAAGCGCAGGAATATTGCCGGTCGCTATCCAGAAACAGGCTGTAGAGCTGGCCGCTGAGATTGTAGTGGTGCGCCACGTTGCGCTGCGCGCGCGGAGCCGGGTTGTATTGTGTCCAGAGTCGCTTGGCTTCCCGCAGGCGCGACGCGATCGCGGCGCCCGGATGGCCGCCATGCAGGGCCGCGACCATGAAGATGTCGAGCAGATCGTAGAGCGTGCCGTCAGTCAGCACGATCTTGCCGTCCATGTAGGCCTCGCCGAAGACGAGGCCAGGATTGAGCAGCATCCCCTTCTCGACCGAAGGATCCGTGAAGGCGATGCCAGCCTGGGGATCGCCGGTGCCGTAGGCGCGCTCGGTGCCGTCTGAATAGCGGACCCTCAAACGGCCCTGGCGGATGAAGCGCCGGAGCACGAGATCGAGCAAGCTGTTCATGGCGAACCTCCGCGTCAGTCCTCCCGGCAGGATGACGCGTTGCAACGCTCTCGGTCAAAAACCGCTCAGAACGGAAAAGGCCCGGAACCTCGCGGTTCCGGGCCTCCCGACTGTGGCAGAAGCGTAACGCTTCAGACCGTTTCGTCGTCCTCGGTCGCCTCGGCGTCGAACATCGCCTCGGCGTCCTGATCGTCCTCGTCCTCGTCGTCGCGGCCGATACGCTCGCCGCGGGCCTGGCGCTCGGCCTCTTCCACGGAACGGGCGACGTTGGCGACCACGCGGATGGTCACTTCCGGATGCAGCACCACGCGGACGTCGGCGAGGCCGAGCGTCTTGATCGGGTGGGCGAGCTGCACCTGCGAACGGTCGATGGTCAGACCGCCCTCGGCCGCGGCCACGGCGATGTCGCGCGGCGAGACGGAGCCGTACAGGCTGCCGCTGTCGCCGGCCTGGCGGATGATGACGACCGTCAGGCCGTTCACGCGCTCGGCGAGACGCTCGGCCTCCTCGCGACGCTTGAGGTTGTTCGCCTCGAGCTGGATGCGCTCGCGCTCGAAACGCTCACGGTTGTTGGCGTTGGAGCGGATCGCCTTGCCCTGCGGCAGAAGGTAGTTGCGGGCATAACCCGGCTTCACCTTCACGATCTCGCCCATCTGGCCCAGCTTCTCAACGCGCTGGAGCAGGATCACTTCGGTAGCGGACATGGTTCTGCTCCCTCAGCTCAGGATGTAGGGGAGCAGCGCCAGGAAGCGGGCGCGCTTGATGGCGTTGGCCAGCTCGCGCTGCTTCTTCGCGGACACCGCGGTGATGCGGCTCGGCACGATCTTGCCGCGCTCGCTCAGGAAGCGGCTCAGCAGACGCACGTCCTTGTAGTCGATCTTCGGCGCGTTCGGGCCGGAGAACGGGCAGGACTTGCGGCGACGGTAGAACGGGCGACGGGCGCCCACGGCGGTGCGACGGCCGGCCGGGCCGGTTTCCTCGCCAGCACCCTGGTTGTTGGTGGTCTGCGACATGGGTGCTTACTCCGCCTCGGCCATCTCACGGCCACCGCGCGGCGCGCGGTCGCCATCCTCGCCACGGGCGCGGAACTCTTCGCGATCGTCGTAGCCGCGCTTGCGGCCGCTATCGAAACGACCGGCCGGCTTCGGCCCGCGGAAACCGCGCTCGCGATCGTCACCCTTGCGGCTCAGGATCGCGGACGGCGCCTCGTCGATCGCCTCGACGCGCAGCGTCAGGAAGCGCAGCACGTCTTCGTTCAGGCCCAGCTGACGCTCCATCTCGGCGATGGAGGACGGCTTGGCGTCGAGGCCGAGCAGCAGGTAGTGGCCCTTGCGGTTCTTCTTGATGCGGTAGGCGAGGCTGCGAAGGCCCCAATATTCCCGCTTCTTCACCGAACCACCGTCGTTCTCGACCAGAACGGAGATGTTGTCGGCGATCAGGTCGACCTGAGCCTGGGTGATGTCGTTACGTGCGATCAGCACGCTTTCATACAGTGGCATGGGTTCTCCCTTCGGATGGTTCAACCCGACCGTTCCGGGGGGAATCCCGGCTGGCGGCGCCGTGGATCACGGCATGGGTATAGCCGGCGCGATGCCACTCGCTCCGGCAGGGAAGCCGCGGCGTAGAGCACGGAAGCCTGCGCCCGCGCAAGGGAAATCGCACCCAGGCCCGATCGGGCCGGTTCCGGGACGGAGGCTGCGTCAGCCTTCTTTCGGCCGTCGACACGATCACGTAGGATCGTCAGCGAAACGATCGGGGACGGAGGACGATATTCGTGCGACGGATCACGGCCTTGCACCTGTTCGCGACCCTCGTCATCGGCTGCGCCACCGCATCGTCGGCGCGGGCGGCCGATCCGGTCCGGGTGGGGCTGAAGGTGCTGGGCGACACCAGCGTCACGGCGCCGCTGCGCGCATGCCTGGAATCCGCCCTTTCGCACCGTCCAGGCCTCGTTCTGGTGGACCGGCTACCGGCCTACGAACTCGACGTCGTCCTCGACACCGACGTCAACGACAACGTCAATCCGGCGGGCGTGTCGCTGGCGATCGCCTTTGTGGATCATGCGAACGCGATCATCCTGGCGAAGGCCCTGTTGGGCGGGGCGCAGCCGACCGCCGACCCCAAGGTGCGCGACGCGGTGGTGGCGCTGTTCGCGTCCGGTGGCAGTCTGGAGCGGCTGAACGTGGCGCATATCGGCAAGCCGAACGCGCCCGCGACCGAGACGATATGCGGCAGGATCGCCGAGGATTTCGTCCGCAAGGTGCCAACCGCCGGCTGACCGGACCGGCATCGCACACCGCTGCTCCCGCCCGGCACGCCTGTCCTGAAAGGGAAGCGCCTATGCGCCTGCCGCTGGCTCGAACGCCGCGAATTCGTCCCGATCGGCAAAACTCGCCTGCGTGCCGGCGCGGGTCACCGACAGCGCCGCATAGCGCGTCGCCTGCGCCAGCGCGGGACGCAGCGCCAGACCACCCATGTAGTGCGCCGCGAACGCGCCGATGAACGCATCGCCGGCGCCGCTCGTGTCGCGCGCCTGCACGCGCACCGGCGGCAGGTGCTCCACCCCATCCGGCGTCACCAGCAGCGCACCGTCACCACCCAGCGTCACCACCACCGTGCCCATCCCGCGCGCGAGCAGGAGCTGCGCGGCCTCCGTCGCCTGCTCGACCGTTCCGGTTTCCCGACCTGTCAGCAGCGCCAGCTCGGTCTGGTTCGGCATGAAGAACGCCACGTCCTTCACCCGGTCGAGATCGAGCGCAGGGTTGGCCGGGGCCGGGTTCAGCAGCACCGGCACGCCCTGCCCCCGCGCCCAGTCGATGGTGTGGTAGACCGTCTCCAGCGGCACTTCGAGCTGCAACACGATCAGCCCGCATCGGGCCAGATCGGCTGCCGCCGCATCCACATCAGCCGGCGAGAGATGGTCGTTGGCGCCCTTGACGATCAGGATCGCGTTCTCGCCGTTGGGGTCGATGAAGATCGGCGCGACGCCGTTCGCCGTTCCCGGCGCCGTTCGCACATGGCGCACATCCACGCCGTTGCGATCCAGATTGGCCTTCACGTCGCCGCCGAACAGATCGTCGCCGACCCGCGTCACCATCATCACCGACGCCCCCAGCTTGGCCGCCGCGACCGCCTGATTGGCGCCCTTGCCGCCGAAACCCATGGCGAAGCCCGGCGCTTCCAGCGTTTCGCCCCAGCCCGGCATGCGCCCCACCGTCGTCACCAGATCGACCATGTTGCTGCCGACCACGCCGATCATTCCGGACACGCTTCCGCTCCCCATCCCGCTCACGGCGCGATCGCCGCTTCCATTCTCTCTGCCGCCCCTGCATCGAGAAACCCGATCTCGACCGCGAACCGGACTTCCTCGCCCGCCCCCAGAAAGCGGACATTCCCTTTGGCCGATTCGGCCTCGTAGCCCTCCGGCTCGCAGGTGGAGGGCAGCGCGAACGCCGCCACCCCCACATCGCCGTCATGCATCAACCAGCGCACGCAATGCGGCAGCGCGTCCGGCCGGTGCGACAGGCTGTATGCCCAGCCTTCCGGCGAACGCAGCAACTGCGTTGCCCATCCATCGGCGTCCGTGCGCAGCCCCGACAGGTAGAACACCTGCTCCGGCTCGAAGGCAGCCGGATCGGACAGGGTCCGCGCCCGCGACGGCTCCGCACCGAACGCCTCGATCCGCGCCAGATAGGCCGGGTCCGGCCGCACATGGCGCGGCACGGCGCGGCGCACACGCACATGCTCGGGCGTCCACGGCATCGGCTGCACGATGCGCCCGTGCTCGACGAAACCGGGATTGACGTGCGCCATGTACATCAGCGGCATCGGCCGTGCGGACCGGTTGCGCACCGCCATGCCGAACGCGAATGCGGTGCCGTCCGCACGCAACGTCACGCTCGGACGCGCCAGATAGGCGGCGCCGAACCCTTCCGTATGCACCCGCTCGCCGACCAGGCGCAGCGCCGGGCCATCCGGACCGTCGAGCAGTTCGATCGCCGCGTCGTTCATCGTCGCACAGGGAAACTCGCCATGCGCGGCATGGTCGTCACGGGGCCCCGGAACGCCGTTGCGCAGCAACCCGCTATGGAAGGCGAGGCAGCCATAGGTCTCGCCGATCGTCCGGGCGCCCGACACCGGCTCGGCGAACAAGGAGCGCATACCCAGACGCACGCCGTCGAACGTCGCGTCCCAGACCATCTGCCCCATCCAGGGCAGCACGGTCACGCTGCCGCGCGCATTGGCCAGCGTCAGGCCGCGCACCCCGCCCGGATAACGGAACAGGCTGGCGGACAGCGTGCCCGCCTGCACCACCGGACCGTCCGGCGCGTCCTGGCGCAGCGGGATGCGCGCACGCACGGGGGCGGTGTCCGGCTCAGCCACGACGGGTCCGGAGCGCGTTCAGCGCGATGGATAGCAGCAGGAACGCCCCCCAGATGAAATCCACCAGGAAGTTGCTGAACCGCATGATCTGCAGGCCGGACGAGAGCAGCATCAGCGCGATCAGCGCCAGCACGATGCCGGGCACCGAGCCGCGACCGCCGGCCGGGTTGGTCCCGCCCAGCACCGCGATCAGCACCGCCTGCAACAGATAGGACACGCCGTAATCCGACTTGGCGGCGTTGGTGCGGCCGCTCAGGATGATTCCGGCAAGGCTCGCCAGAACGCCGCTCAACACATAGGACAGCCATACCGTCCGCACCGTGTGCAGGCCCGCGAACCGCGCCGCACGCGCCGAGGTGCCGATCAGCTTCAGGCCGACGCCGAACGGGGTGCGCGCCAGGATCAGCCAGACCGCGCCGGCCGCCAGCAGGAACACCAGGGCCGGGATTGCGACGCCGCCCAGCGTGCCGTTGCCGATCGCGCCCCAGCTGCGGGGAAAGCCGACGATCGCAGGCCCGCCGGTCAGCACCAGGGCGATGCCGGTGAAGATCTGCCCGGTGCCGATGGTGGCCAGGATCGGCGTGATCTTGGCCTGCGACACCAGGGCCCCGTTCAGCGCGCCGCCCAGCAGCCCGACGCCGAGCGCGATCAGCACGCCGACCAGCACCGGACCCGCGGCCAGACCGGCCAGACCCGGTCCGTGCGCCCCACCGACGGCATGAAAGAACATCCCGGCCAGAATGCCGGCCAGATTGGCGATGCCGATCACCGAAAGGTCGATGCCGCCGGTGAGCATCGTCACCATCATCGCCACCGCCAGCAGGCCGAGTTCCGGCGCCACGAAGGTGATGGATTCGAACACGTAGGGCCGCAGGAACCGGCGCGGCTCCAGGAAGCTCATCCCCACGAACACCAGAACGGTGAGCAGCAGAAGCTGCGCGATCGCCGGATCGATCCGGCGCAGACGTGCGGCCAGCGCGCTCATGCTCCCACTCCCCGTCCGGCGCCGCGCTGGCGCCTCTGGTCGCGCCAGGCGGTGATGCCCGCGGCGCCGACCACGACCAGACCCACCACGACGCGCTGCCAGGTGGTGTCGATATGCATGATGATCAGGCTGTTGGTGAGCAGTACGAAGGTGAACACGCCGAGCATGGTGCCTACCACCGAGCCACGTCCGCCGAAGATGCTGGCCCCGCCGAGCACCACGGCGGCGATCACGTCGATCTCCGAGCCCGCCATGTCACGCGGGTTCGCCACCCAGATCATCGACCCGTGCAGCAGCCCGGCGAAGCCCGCGAGCGCACCGGCCAGACCGTAGATCAGCAGGCGCGTGTTGCGCACCGAGAACCCGGCCCGTCGCGCCGGCTCCTCGCCGCCGCCCAGCGCATAGATGCCGCGCCCCGCCAGGGTGTGACGCAGCAGCAGATGCACACCGACCGCGATCAGCAGGTAGAGCGGCACCATCGCCGACAGGCCGACATGGCCGTCGCCGCTTTTCAGCGTGAAGAGCTGCGTGTTGGCGAACGCGATCAGCCGGTGCGGCATCTCGTCGATATTGATCTGGCTGGCGCTCACCCCGCCCAGCAGCAGACCGCGCACGGCGGTGCCGGTGCCCAGGGTGACGATCAGCGGGATCATGCGCAGACCATGCACGAACACGGCATTCAGAAGCCCGAGCCCGAGCCCGATCAGCGTCGCGACGACGAACGGCAGCACAACGCCGTCATAGCCGGTGGCGATCATGCCCTTGATCGTCAGATACATCGCGGCGATGGCGAAGGCGGGAAACGACACGTCGATGCCGCCCGACAGCATCACCAGCAAAACGCCCAGCGCCAGAATGCCGGTGACCACGTTGGCGCGCAGCAGGCTGAACAGGTTGGCAGGGTCCCAGAAGGCCGGGTTCACCGTGCCGATCACCAGCATCAGCACCACCGCCAAAGCCGCCACCGCCCATTCCGGCTGACGCGACAACAGCGTGCGCAGGCCGGCGAGGGACGAACGGGCCGGGATCGCCGCGCCGCTCACGACAGCCCCCGCAGGCGCTCGGACAGAAGCGCCTCGCGCTCGGCCGGCGGCAATCCGGACGGGATCGCGCCGCGCAAACGGCCGCGATGCATCAACAGGATGCGATTGCAGTTCGCGCACAGCTCCGGGATGTCGTCGGAGATCATGATCACACCCAAACCTTTTTCCACCGCCAGCTGGCGTATGGCGCGGTGGATTCCCGCCTTGGAGCCCACATCCACGCCGACGGTCGGTCCGTTCAGGATCAGAAGGCGCGGATTACGCAGGAGCCAGCGCCCGATCAGCACGCGCTGCTGATTGCCGCCGGAAAGCTGCATCACCGGCCGCTCGCCGGTCGGCGTGGCGACGGTCATTGCGCGGATGGTGTCCGCGGCGACGCGGTCGGCTTCGCGGCTGCGCAGAACGCCCCAGCGCGACAAAGCCGGAAGGGACGCGGCGACGATGTTGCGGTTGATGGTCTCGGGCAGGAACAGCCCTTCCGTCAGCCGGTCCTCCGGCACGTAGGCGATGCCGGCATCGGTCGCGCGACGCACGGCATCGAGCCGCACCACCTCGCCATCGAGCCTGATCTCGCCTGCGTATTTCGGGCGCATGCCGAACAGCGCCAACGCCAGCTCGGTGCGTCCCGAGCCCAGCAGGCCTGCGATGCCGACGATCTCGCCGGCGCCGACCGCGAACGACACATCGTCCAGTTCGCCTGGAACGGACAGCCCACCGACGGACAAACGCGGCACGGCGTCGGCTGCCAGAACGGGGCCTTCGAACGCCACCTCGTCCAGTTCGGCACCGGTCATGGCACGCGTGATCGCGGCTTCGTCGAACTGCCGGATCGGTCCTTCCGCCACCACGCGGCCGGAACGCAGAACGGTAAGCCGCTCGGAAATATCGAGCATCTCTCGCATCTTGTGACTGACGAACAGAACGGCGATCCCGCGCGCCTGGATCTCGCGCACCACGCCGAACAGCACATCGACCTCGCGGCCGGTCAGCGCCGTGGTCGGCTCATCCATGATCAACAAACGCGGCTGCGCCATCAGAGCGCGGGCGATCGCGACCAGCTGCTTGCCGGCGGTGGGCAGCATCTCGACGGTGGTGTCGAGATCGAGCGCCACGCCCAGCTGACGCACCGCTTCTTCCGCATGCGCGCGCATGCGGCGCCAGGACACGACCTTCCGCCCTTCGCGCAGTTCGGCGCCGATCGACAGGTTCTCCGCCACCGTCAGGTTCGGGAACAAGGAGAAATCCTGGTAGATCACCTGGATGCCGAGCGCGATCGCGCGTCGGGGATCGAGCGCCTGCTCCTCCTTGCCGTCGATCAGGACGGTGCCGCCATCGATCCGGTTGACGCCGGAGATCACCTTGATCAGCGTCGATTTGCCGGACCCGTTCTCCCCGGCCAGGCAATGGATCTCGCCCGGCCGGATCGACAGAGACACGCCGCCCAGCGCCTTCACCCCGGCGAACTGCTTGGAGATATCCCGCAGTTCGACCAGCGCCGTTTCCGCCATGATGCTGCGCTCAGAAATTGTATTCGTTCATGTTGGCCTTGGTGACGCCGACCCAGCCCTTCCCGTACAGAACGTTCTTGCGGCCGGCAGCGCCGAGCGCCAGGGATTCGTATCCGTGCAGGCCGAGATCGAGTCCGGGCGCGATCGGCTTCTTGGCCAGGGCCATCACCGCCAGGATGTTCATCGCGTAGCCCGCGATCGCCGGATCCCAGAACTGGATGTAATTGATGTCGCCATCCTTCAGATACTGGCCGGCGACGGAGACGAGACCGGTTCCGGCGAAGAACAGCTTGCCCTTCAGGCCACGCTCGGCGATCAAACGCCCCGCACCCGCCGAAGTCGGCATCGGCGCGCCCAGGATGCCGCGCAGATTCGGATAGGTGGTGAGCACTTCCTTGAGTTTGTTGTAGTCGGTGGTCGCGTCGTCGTTGGTTTCGATGCGCTGCGTCACCTGGAACATCTTGGGGAAATGCTCCTTCTGATACGCGACGCCGCCATCGATCCATTCGTTCTGCGACGTGGCGGTCAGCGACCCGACGGTGGCGACGTAACCGCCCTCCCCGCCCATCTGCTGGCCCAGATTCTCCATCAGCTTGGCGCCGTAGGCGTGGTTGTCGAACGCCTCGATGTCCCAATCGGTGTTCTGAAGGTTGGACGCCTCGTGCGAGATCACGACGATGCCCTGCGCGCGCGCCTTCTGCAGCACGGGCTCCACCGCTTCCACCGAGAACGGAACGATGCAGATCGCATCGACGCCCTGGGCGATCAGGCTTTCCACGATCTGCACCTGGGCGGCGGCGTCGGCCTGGCTTGGCCCGACCATCCAGACGTCATGGCCCTGATCGGCGCCGAACTGCTTCACGCCCACGCGCATGCGGTCGAACCAGGCGATTCCGTCCACCTTCACCACGGTGGCGATGGTGTATTTCTTGGTGGCCTTGGCCGAGATGTCCTTCGGCACGCCGGACACGTTCACGGCTTCCGACGCCGCAGCATGCGCCCGGCTGCCGCACAGCAGAGCAGTCGCGGCGGCCGAGGCCAGCAGAGAGAATTGGCGCCTGTTGATGGTGGTCATGGTCCTGTTTCCTTCCCCGTTCCGGCCGCCGGCTGGTTGTTCCGCCGTGCTTTCGCCGTTCGCCCTTGCAGGCACTCGCTTTTCCTCGAACAGGCTCCGGCGCGAGAAATCCGGAACCGGTGAACGATCAGTACGCGCCGGTCGCTTCGCCGCCGGATACGATCGCGATGCCGGACGACGTGCCGATGCGGTTGGCGCCGGCCGCGATCATCCGCAGCGCCGCATCGCGCGTGCGCACGCCGCCGGACGCTTTCACACCTTTATCGGGTCCGACCACCGCACGCATCAGCGCCACATCCTCGACCGTGGCGCCACTGGCGGAGAAGCCGGTCGACGTCTTCACGAAATCGGCGCCCTCCTCGGCAGCGATGCGGCAGGCCGCGCGCTTTTCCTCGTCATCGAGCAGACAGGTCTCGATGATCACCTTCAGAACGCGACCGGAACAGACCGCGCGCACAGCGGCGATATCGGCACGCACCAGATCGAGATCACCATCCTTCAGCGCGCCGACATTCAGAACCATGTCGATCTCGTCGGCACCGTTGCGAACCGCATCCGCCGTTTCCGCCGCCTTGGCAGCGGCAGTCATCGCCCCGAGGGGAAAGCCCACCACGACGCAGACGCGCACGTCGCTGCCGGCCAGCGCCTCAGCGACCGCGGCGGCATGGCTGCCGTTCACGCAGACGGAGCGGAAACCGTGTTCGCGCGCCTCGCGGCAGAAACGCCCCACCTCCTCGGCGCGCGTCTCCGGCTTCAGCACGGTGTGGTCGATCATCGCGGCGAGCGTGACGGTGTCCATCGAACGTTCGGCCTCCCGGGCCTGCTTCCCCGTTTCGGGGTTCTCTTGTTTGTGACTTATTTCACATCTGTTAGACTGGCAACATGCAAGACGGCCGGACAAGCGTGATTTCATGATAAAACATGCCGGACGCCAGCCGCCTCCCGTTCCGGCCCGGCGCGCGGCGCGGCTGGAGCAGCTGCGCCTTCTGGCGGGTCGCGACGGGCCCGTGCGGCTCGAGGATGCCGCACGGCTGCTCGACGTATCCGCCATGACCCTGCGTCGCGATCTCGCAGCAGGCGGCAACGGTCTGTCCCTGTTCGGCGGCACCATCGTCGCGGGAGAGCAGACGAGCCGAAGCGGCTACACCCTGGCCGGGCAGCGCCGCTCGCATCACGACGCCAAGCAGGATGCCGGACGACATGCCGCCGCCCTGGTGCGGTCCGGCGACACGATCTTCGTGGATTGCGGCACCACCTTGCCGCATCTGGTCGCCGCCCTGCCGCCGGACCTCGACGTCACGATCGTCTGCTACGCGCTGAACATCGCCACCGCCGCCGCACGCCTGCCCCGCGCACGCCTGTTCCTGCTCGGCGGGTTGTTCCACCCCGCTTCGGCCACCTTCCTGTCGGAAGCGGCGTTGCGCGAACTGTCCGGCCTGGGCATCACCCGTGCCTTTCTGTCGGCAGGCGGTCTGGACCCGTCCCAGGGCGTCACCTGCTCGAATTTCAACGAGGTGCCGGTGAAACGGGCGGTGCTGGAACTGGCGGCGGAAACGATGCTGGTGATCGACGAGAGCAAGCGCGGCGCGGTGACGACGGCGCGCTTCGCGCCGGTGGACGCGTTTGCGGCGATCATCACGGAACGCGGCGTCGAACGGCGCTGAAGCTGCCCGGCCAGCGCCGCACCGGGATCAGTGCCGGATATAGTGCCGCTTGGCGTAGTCGATCGCGGTGGCCACAGCGTCGAGCCCGTCGCCCTCGCCCTGCTTCATCTCGATCACCAGCCAGCCGCCATAGCCAGATTCGTTCAGGGCGCGCCCTGCAGCCTCATGGTCGAGCTTCGGCGCGGCGAACGGGCCAAGCTCGGGTTCGGCCATATGGTAATGCGCGATGGTCGGCCCCGCAGCCGCGATCGCCGCCACGGGATCGTCCCCGGCCAGGGCCACGCAGGCGGTGTCGAGATGCGGACGGATGTTCGGATGGTTGGTCAGCGACACCAGCGCCAGCATGTCCCGCGCATGGTTCAGGAAATCGGCGCCATAGACCGGAGGCACCGGCTCCATGCCGAAGGACAATCCACCCTCGGCGGCGATATCGCCCAGAATACGCAGGCGCTCGGCGGCACGCTGCATCGCCTCGTCCACCGGCAACGCCCCCCGCAGACGCGATTTCGGCGCGCCGAACACGGCGATACCCGCGCCCAGCGCCGCCGCGATCTCCGCCAACATCTTGGTGTGCTCGCACATGGCGTCGAAGCCGGCCGCATCGCTCAGCAACGCTGCTTCCGGCTTGCCGAAAAACACCGCCTGCAACGAGCTGGTCTTCAAGCCGGCCGCATCCGCCTTGGCACGGAACTGCGCCAGACGCCCGGGAGACAGCTCGTCCCAGGGCGCGATCTTGGTGGGCGCCACTTCGACGCCCTGCGCGCCGCGCTCGGCCAGAAGCGCAAAGGCGCGGTCTTCCACCTCCGCCGGCCAGGCAAGGTTGGAAACGCCGAGACGGAGGCTCATCGCGGCCGCTCGGCATCGATGAAGCGGCCCATCGCCGCCAGCACGCCTTCGCGATCGAGAACATAGCCGTCCATGCCGCCGAACTCGGCATCATGGATGGTGCGCATGTCGTAGCGCGCCATCGGCGCCGCGTCCGCACCCATCACGCTGTCGGGGAAGAAGCGTGCGCGGATCTCCTCCATCGCCAAAGGCTCGGTGGCGAGATTGACCACACCCAGACCCCGCTCGCGGGCCAGATCGATATCGTCCGCCATGCGCTCCAACGGATACCACTGGAACACGCTGTCCGGGTTGATCACATGGATACGGTTGTCGTGCATCAGATCGTAGATCGCGTTCTTCTTGAGCCCCGCACCGAACAAGGCCGGCAGACGCAGGATCTGATGGTTCGGAAAGCGATCCGACACCCAACGCTCCAGCATGGCGCGGTTGGCGCCATAGGCATGCAATCCCTCCAGCTCCGGCTGATCGGCTTCCGTCACGCCGATCGGATGGCCGTAGACGTCGATAGTCGAGATCAGGGTGAAATTATCGGCGGTGATGGTGGAAAGATGGCCGATCAAATTCTCGATCTTGGCCAGATCTTCGGCCGGATTCTGGTTCGCCCACCATTTCACCGCCGACACGCCGGCACAGACCACATCGCCGAAATGCTGCCCGTCGATCTGCGGGATCGAAGTGGAATTGAACGTGTGGTCGAAGCTGCGCTGCTGCACGAGATTCGAACCGACGAAGCCGGTATGGCCGATAAGCGCGCGTCCGGTCACAAGGGAGCTCCCACCGGGGCGTCCTGCCCCTGTTCCATGGTTTGCAGGCTACGGCTGACGATATCGCGACGCAGCGGGCTGGCCAGCGGCGAGAACGAACGCTCCCGGCTGCTCTCGATGAAGGCCAGGATACGCTCCATGGCGAAGAAGATCGTATCGATCTTGCCCGACATCACCGAGAAGATGCGCCCGCGCCGGAACACCGAGCAGGAGCGGTCGTCGAAATTGCCGACCGGCTTTGTCTTGATCGCGAGCTGCGGTCCGACGAAACGGAAGCTTTCCTTGAAGTTCGGCAGGTATTGCATCACCTGCTGCTCCATCGCCGCCACCTTGGCACGCACCAGATCCTGCGACACGCCGTCGCGAATCCTCCTGGCCTCGGCTGGATCGTTCACGCGCCCAAGCGGCGTGTGCGGCACGGAGGACAGCGTGTAGATATTGGGGTCCTCGGTCGGATAGACCGAACAAAGCGGACCGTCCACGAACGTCACCGCCGGATAGGCGTGATCGGTTTCGTAGTAGAGCAGCATGGTCGGCTCGTAGAAGAACGGCATCGGCATGCCGAGCTGCTGGCCCCAGCTCGCATCGATCAGCAGATCGTACGGCTCGCCCTCCACCATGACGCTGTCGCCGGTTTCCTCGATCGAGGTCACGCGGTGGTTCAACACCAGACTGTCGCCGAGCAGCTCGCGGAAGAAACGCCGTGAATGCTCGATCAGCAGAACGCGTTCGCCGGTCAGCATCAGGCCGGCGATTTCGCGGATCGGCACCGACGTTTCCGTCTGCTCGCGAAAATCGATGCCGGTCGAGGTCATGATCAGGCGATAGGTGGCGAAGTCGATCAGGCTTTCCGCCTTCGGCACCGCGTAGATGTTCTCCGGAATCTCGCGGCTGAGATTCGGATAACGCTCCATGAAACGGTTGAACCCGTCGCGCGACTGCACGCGCGTGCCGTGATGGCGCGGATAATGGAAACCCAGATGCAGACGGAACTGGTTGTTGCCCGATGCCTCGTGAAGAGGCCGGTGATGCTGCTCGAACACGCGCACGTCGAAGCCGAGCGATTTGAGCGAACTGCCGAGATGGCAGCCGTACCATCCCGCACCGATGATCGCCACTCTCGAGACCATGCCGCACCACCCTCGTTGCGATGGCGAGCCTAGCCGAGAACAGCCACCCCGGACCAGCCCGTCATGGGCGCGGAACGGTGTCGATATGGTAGTTGAAGGTCTGCATCATCTGCGTCGGCACCGCGACGCCGCCACGGATTGCCGGTTTGAAATGCCATCCCGACACGGCCTTCACCGCCGTGTTGTCCAGATCCGGATACCCCGAACTCACCGCCACATCGACGCCGGTCACGCTGCCATCGGCGGCGATGCGCACCAGCATCTGCACCGAGCCCTGCTCGCCGCGGCGCCCCGCCGCACGCGGATAGGCCGGCATCTTGTTGGTCTTCTTGTCCGGAGAGGCGGGAATGATGTCCGGATTGTCCTGGCGCCCGTAGCCGAAACTGTTGGTCGGATCGAGATCGATATCCGGCTCGGGCTGTTTCGCCGGTTGCGGCGCCGCCGGCGCCTTGGAGTTGTCATCCGCCTTGTCCGGCGCATCGGGCGGAACGGTCTCAGTGGCGGGCGCGGACTGCGGCGGTATGTCCGACGTCTTGGGCGGCCCATTCGTGTTCGGCGGCTCCGGCACCGGGTTCGGCGCGGGCGGCTGCGGCGTGCTGGGCGGACTCGGCTTGGCACCGCCGGCATAGCGTTTGTCGTCCTCAATTATCTCCAGGGTCACCGGATTATCCGGTGGCGGCGGCACCAGGACGGCCGCCTTCCGCGTCAGGCGCTGCTCGGCGATGATCCCCACCACCAACAACACATGCGCGATCACGGCGATTGCGGCAGCCAGCAGCAGGATCTCGCGCCGTCCCCGCCCGCCCCAGCCGCGCGACGGCACGAAGAGGCGCACACGCGCACCGGGCCGGATCACGGATGCGACGGGCGACACACCGGACCGATCTGTGGACGGCGCGTCGGTTCGCGGTGAAGCCGGCGCGCGGGTCATCGTTCAGACCCGAAGCCGTTCCGGAATGCTCAACCCCAGGCGATCGGGAATGTCCCAGACTTCATGCACCGTGCGCAGCGGCTTGAATCCGGCCCGCAGATAGGTCGGCAGGGCGCGCGGATGGTCGGCGGTGCAGGTATTGACGCGAACCGAGCCGTTGCGACTGGCCGCGCGCGCCACACGCATCGCCTCCAGCAGCAGCGCGACGCCGATTCCGGTGCCCACCGCATGCGGCATCAGACCGAAATAGCCCAGATTCACATCGGCGCCGGTGCGGGCGTCCAGCTCGAAGAAGCCGGCCGGCTCACCCTTCCGCAAAGCGACGAACAGGCCGATCTGCGGATCGCGCATCAACGATGCGATCTCCTCGTCGGGCGCGACGCGACGCAGCCACCAGCAATACTCCGCCCCCACCGTATCATAGAGATAGCGATAGAACGGCACCGAAGGCTGCTCGACCCGCAGAACCGCCACGTCGGACGGCAAAGCGGGCGCGGCCGGAATGGCCACGCCCGGGTCGAGGCGCAGAAAGGTCACATCCACCCCGATCCGGGTGGTTCCGGCGGTCACGGCGACGGTCCGGGTCAATCGTCCAGGAACGAACGCAGCTTGCGCGACCGGCTCGGGTGCTTGAGCTTGCGCAGCGCCTTGGCCTCGATCTGGCGGATACGCTCGCGGGTCACGTTGAACTGCTGGCCGACCTCTTCCAGCGTGTGGTCGGTATTCATGCCGATGCCGAAGCGCATGCGCAGCACGCGCTCCTCACGCGGCGTCAGCGAACTCAGCACGCGGGTCGTGGCCTCGCGCAGATTGGTCTGGATCGCCGCATCCAGCGGGATCACCGCCGTCTTGTCCTCGATGAAGTCGCCGAGATGGCTGTCTTCCTCGTCGCCGATCGGCGTTTCGAGCGAGATCGGCTCCTTGGCGATCTTCAGCACCTTGCGCACCTTCTCGAGCGGCATGCCGAGCTTCTCGGCCAGCTCTTCCGGCGCCGGCTCGCGGCCGATCTCGTGCAGCATCTGGCGCGAGGTGCGCACCAGCTTGTTGATCGTCTCGATCATGTGCACCGGGATACGGATGGTGCGCGCCTGATCGGCGATCGAACGCGTGATCGCCTGACGGATCCACCACGTCGCATAGGTCGAGAACTTGTAACCGCGGCGATACTCGAACTTATCCACCGCCTTCATCAGGCCGATATTGCCTTCCTGAATCAGATCCAGGAATTGCAGGCCACGATTGGTGTATTTCTTGGCGATCGAGATCACGAGACGCAGATTGGCCTCGATCATCTCCTTCTTGGCGCGCGCGGAATCGCGCTCGCCGCGTGCGACGGTCGCGTAGACGCGTCGGAACTCCTCGATCGGCAGACCGGTCTCGGTCGCCACCTGGGCCACCTTGCCGCGCAGCTCCAGCACCTCGACCGAATGGCGGGCGACGAAGTTCTTCCACGCCTTGCCCGGGAGGGTCGCCATGGAATCGAGCCAGTTCGGGTCCATCTCGCGGCCGCGATATTTCACCAGGAAGTCGTCGCGACTCACCTTGGCGCTTTCCGCATAGCGCAGCATCCGGCCTTCGAGACCGTTCAGCGCCTGGCTGATCTGCTTGAGCTGGGTGACCAACTCCTCGATGCGGTTGTTGTGCAGGTGGACGGTTTCCACCTTCGCCACCAGCTCGTCGCGCAGCTTCTCGTAGCTCTTCTCCGACCGGTCGGACATCTCCTCGCCGGCGGTCAGGTTCTCGATGCGCTTGGCCTGGACCTTGTGCAGCTTCTTGTAGAGGCTCTCGATTTCCTCGAACTGCAGCAGCACTTCGGGCTTAAGCTTCTCTTCCAGCGCGCTCAGCGACAGGCCGGCGCCCTCGCCTTCCTCTGCGTCGTCGTCGCCCGGCGTCTCGAACGAAGCTTCGGCAGGCTCTGCGCCTTCTTCCGGCAATTCGTCCGCGTTGTTGCCGGCCTGGGTGGCTTCGAGGTCGATGATGTCGCGCAGAAGCATCTGGCCAACCTTGAGACGGTCGTGCCAGGAGATGATGGCGCGGAAGGTCAGCGGGCTCTCGCACAGGCCGCCGATCATCTCGTCGCGGCCGGCCTCGATCCGCTTGGCGATGGCGATCTCGCCCTCGCGGCTGAGCAGCTCGACCGAGCCCATCTCGCGCAGATACATGCGCACCGGATCGTCGGTGCGTCCCAGATTCTCGGCGTCGACGTTGCCGGCCGGGGTTTCGCCGTCCTCGGACTCCGCCTTCTTCTCTTCTTCTTCCTCGCGGTTGGCCTCGGACTCCTCGTTGTCCTCGTTCTCGACCACCTGGATGCCCATCTCGGACAGCACCGCCATCACGTCCTCGATCTGCTCGGAGGACATCTGGTCGGGCGGGAGAACCGCGTTCAGCTCGTCGAAGGTGATGTAGCCGCGCTCGCGTCCGCGCGCGATCAGACGCTTGACCGAAGCCGACTGGGTGTCGAGCAGGGTGCTGTCGGCGTCCTGCTCGCCTGCCGTCGCTTCCGTGGTCGCCGCCGTCTTCGTCGCCATGCTCAACTCAACTCCAGCCCCGGAGGGGCGCTATCCACCAGCCCGCATGGGGCTCCGACCCTCTTGAGAAGGGCTTCTAGTCGTCGTCCGACTGCTCGCCGCGCAGCACCGCAGCCTGCGCCGTCTTAAGCAGAATCAACTGCTTCTGCACCTCGGGTGCCCAGTTTTCCGCCAGCCGGCGTTCCGCCGCCGTGATCTGCTCGCGCAGGCTGGGGGCGTTCAGGTGCCCGAAAAACTCCCACCAAGCCTCCTCGGCTTCGGCCGGCATGGACCCGGCCGACGCCGCCCGTGCCAACGGCAAAGGACTCGGCGCCAACACCATTTCCATTTCAGACGATAATGCGGTCGAGTGCAGGTGGGCTATCAGGCTTGCCGAGTCAAGTGCAAGTGATCGGCCGGCTCCTCCTTCGGGAGCCTCCCCACCCGCATGGTCCTGTTCGTCCGCCCAGTCCAGCATGGCCGCGCGCAGACGCCCCAGCCCGTCCGGCAGAACGATCTGGCAGAAGGCCTGCTCCACATCGCGCAGCAGTTCCGGATGCCGCAGCAGGATCGCCACCAGCATGCGCTTGCGTTCCTCCGCGGCCGCATCCGCCACCGGCAGAACGCGGGCCGCCGCAGGAACAATCCGGTTCCGCCCCGCCCCGCCCTTGCCGCGCCAGCTCGAGAACGCCTCGCGGAACTGCCCGCGCAGCGTATCGCGATATTCCGCCGCCAGACCCTTGTGACCGATCTGCCCCGCCGCCTCCATCAACCGGCTCATCAGCGCGGCGCGCTGTTCCGGTCCCGGATCGCGCACCCCTTCGGACAAGAGTCCGAACAGGACCGAGCCCAGAGGCCGCGCCGCCTCGATCGCCGAGGCCATCGCCCGGGCCCCCTGCTTGCGCACCAGGCTGTCCGGGTCCTCGCCTTCGGGCAGGGACATGAAGCGCAGGGTCCGGTCCGGATCGAGCATCGGCAGCGCCACCTCCGCCGCCTTGCGCGCCGCCGAACGCCCGGCGCGGTCGCCGTCGAAACACAGCACCGGCGCCGGATCGACCCGCCACAAGGCTTCGAGCTGCTCGGCCGTGAGCGCGGTGCCGAGCGGGGCCACGGCGGCGCCGAACCCGGCCTGGTCCAGCGCGATCACATCCATATAGCCTTCGACCACCAGCAGCGTCCGCGAGGCCGGCAACGCCCCACCCTCCGGACGCACCGTCCGCAACGCCTTCTGCGCCCGGTCCAACCCGAACAAGGTCCGCCGCTTGGAGAACAGCGCCGTTTCCGGCCCGTTCAGGTATTTCGGCTGCCCGTCGCCCAGGATACGGCCGCCGAAACTCACCAGCGCGCCGCGACGATCGCGAATGGGAAACGACACCCGGTTGAAGAACAGCTCGCCCTTGGGCCGCCCTTCCTCGTCCAAACGCATCAGCCCGGCCTCGGCCATCATCGCCGCATCGAAACCCTGCTCGCGCAGTTCCGACACCAGACCGCCGCGCCCGTCGCCGGACCAGCCCAGACCGTGCGCGGCGATGGTCTCGTCCGACAGGCCGCGACCGCGCAGATAAGCGAGCCCGGCCGCCCCTTCCGGACGGAACAGACGGCGCACCCAGCTCTGCTGCACCGCCTCCAGAACGTCGCCGAGCGTCTTCTGCTTCTCGGCCCGCTGCCGATCGACGGGCGCCTGTTTCGGCACCTCCAGACCGGCTTCGGACGCCAGCGCCTCCACCGCCTCCAGAAAGGAGCGGCCTTCGGACTGCATGACGAACGAGATCGCATCGCCATGCGCGCCGCAGCCGAAGCAATGGAACCCGTCCTCGTACACATAGAAGGACGGGGTCTTCTCGCCATGGAACGGGCAGCACGCCTTGAACTGCCGTCCCGACCGGACGAGCTTCACCTTGCGCCCGATCACCGCGGCGATCGGGGTGCGGGCGCGAAGCTCGTCCAGAAAGGCGGGGTCGAAGGCCATCAGGGGGCCATTACGCGGACAGGCGCGCCTTCACCAGCGCGTTGGCGCGGCCCAGATCGAGATCGGCGCCGTGCTTCGCCTTCAGCGCAGCCATCACCTTGCCCATGTCCTTCATGGAGGCGGCACCGGTTTCCGCGACTGCATCGGCCACCGCCAGGGTGAGCGCGGCGTCGTCCATCGGCGCCGGCAGGAATTCCTCGATCACCACGATCTCTGCATCTTCCTTGGCCGCCAGTTCGGCACGGCCGCCCTGGAGATAGAGCGCGGCCGCTTCCCGGCGCGACTTCACCATGTTGCGCAGCGCCGACACGATCTCCTCATCGGGAATCGCGTCGATGCCCTTGGGGCGGGCGGCAATGTCGAGATCCTTCAGCCGCGCATTGATCATGCGGATGGTGCCGAGACGCACCGCATCCTTGTCGCGCATCGCCTGTTTCAGCGCTTCACCGAAGCGCACACGCAAACTCATTTCCGATCCTCCGAACAAAGGTGGGAATTTTCTTCCCACCGGTCGCCGCACTTGCTACTGGCATCGCGGCGAGGCTGGAAGGGTCATAGGACATGCTGTCGGTCGAAGCGATCATCGAACGGCTGGGCGGGGCTGCGGAAGCCGCGCGTCTGGCCGGAGTCGGCACAGAAGCGATCCGCAAATGGCGCCAGGCCCGGGCCGTGCCGCCCAAGCACTGGACCGCGATCCTGAGCAACAGCGACCTGTCCATCGCCGATCTTTCCCCCGCCGCCGCCTCTTCCCCGCCCGTCCAGGAGCCGCCCAGCATGACCGACACAGCGCATCAACGGCCGGACGGCGCCGACGCCGTTCTGGTTCTGGCCGACGGCACGGTGCTGTGGGGGCGCGGTTTCGGCGCGCAGACCGACGGGGCGCGCTCGGTGGGCGAGATCTGCTTCTCCACCGGCATGAGCGGCTATCAGGAAACCCTGACCGACCCGTCCTTCGCCGGACAGATCATCACCTTCACCTTTCCCCATATCGGCAATGTCGGCACCACGAGCGAGGACGACGAGGCGATCAACGTCGCCGCGCGCGGCCTGGTGGTGAAGCAGGACCTGACCGAACCCTCCAACTGGCGCTCCGCCCAGACCCTCGGCGCGTGGCTGGCTGCGCGCTCCATTCCTGGCATCTGCGGCGTCGACACCCGCGCCCTGACCCGCCGCATCCGCGACAACGGTCCGCAGACAGGGCTGATCTCGTTTCCCGCCGACGGACGCTTTGACATTCCCGCCCTGCTGGAGGCCGCACGCGGCTGGCCCGGGCTGGAAGGCATGGACCTCGCGAAGATCGTGTCCTGCACCCAGAGCTATCGCTGGCAGGAAGGCACATGGACCGGCGGCACCGGCCCGGCACGCACCCCCGACGCCACCGCCAAGCACGTGGTCGCGGTGGATTACGGCGCCAAGCGCAACATCCTGCGCTGCCTCGTGGAAGCCGGCTGCGATGTGACGGTGGTGCCGGCGACAGCGACCGCCGAGGACATTCTCGCGCACAAGCCGGACGGCGTGTTCCTGAGCAACGGCCCCGGCGACCCGGCGGCGACCGCCGAATACGCGGTGCCGGCGATCCGTGGCGTGCTCGACGCCGGCAAGCCGGTGTTCGGCATCTGCCTCGGCCATCAGCTTCTGGGCCTGGCGCTGGGCGCCAGGACCTTCAAGCTGGATCAGGGCCATCGCGGCGCCAACCAGCCGGTAAAGGATCTCGCCACCGGGCGCGTGGAAATCACCAGCCAGAATCACGGCTTCGCGGTGGACGACAAGACGCTGCCGGCGGACGTGGTCGTGACCCATACCAGCCTGTTCGACGGCTCCAACGAAGGCATCCGCTCCACCCGCCTGCCCGCCTTCTCCGTGCAGTACCATCCCGAAGCGAGCCCCGGCCCGTCCGACAGCTTCTATCTGTTCGAGCGCTTCGTCGCGCTGATGAACGATCCCGCCACGGCCACGGCCGGCACCAACGCGGCCGACGCCGCCAACGCGAACTGAGGGCGGCCGGACCATGCCGAAGCGGACAGACATCCATTCCATCCTGATCATCGGCGCCGGCCCGATCGTGATCGGGCAGGCCTGCGAATTCGACTATTCCGGCGCGCAGGCCTGCAAGACCCTGCGCGACGAGGGCTACCGGGTGATCCTGGTGAACTCCAACCCGGCCACCATCATGACCGATCCGGGTCTGGCCGATGCCACCTATGTCGAGCCGATCACGCCCGAATTCGTGGAACGCATCATCCTGCGCGAGAAGCCGGATGCGATCTTGCCGACCATGGGTGGCCAGACCGCGCTCAACACCGCCATGGCGCTGGATGCGTCGGGCTTCCTGCGCGAACACGGCGTGGAGCTGATCGGCGCCAAGGCCGACGTGATCGACCGTGCGGAGGACCGGCTCAAGTTCCGTGACGCCATGAGCGAGATCGGCATCGAGAGCCCGCGCTCGGTGATCGCGCACACGATCGGCGAAGCGCGCGACGCGCTCGACGTGGTCGGGCTGCCGGCGGTGATCCGCCCGTCCTTCACCCTCGGCGGCACCGGCGGCGGCATCGCTTATAACAAGGAAGAATTCGAGCGCATCGTCACCGGCGGCCTCGAAGCCTCGCCCACCACGGAAGTGCTGATCGAGGAAAGCGTGCTCGGCTGGAAGGAATACGAGATGGAGGTGGTCCGCGACAGCGCGGATAACTGCATCATCGTCTGCTCCATCGAGAACATCGACCCGATGGGCATCCATACCGGCGATTCCGTGACGGTGGCGCCCGCCTTGACGCTGACCGACAAGGAATATCAGCGCATGCGTGACGCCTCGATTGCGTGCCTGCGCAAGATCGGCGTCGATACAGGCGGCTCCAACGTGCAGTTCGGCGTCAATCCCGCCGATGGCCGCATGGTGGTGATCGAGATGAACCCCCGCGTGTCGCGCTCCTCCGCCCTCGCCTCCAAGGCCACCGGCTTTCCGATCGCCAAGGTCGCGGCGCGCCTCGCCGTTGGCTACACGCTGGACGAGCTCGGCAACGACATCACCGGTGGGCGCACCCCGGCCGCGTTCGAGCCCACGCTCGACTACGTGGTGGTCAAAATCCCGCGCTTCACCTTCGAGAAATTCCCCGGCAGCCCTGCGCTTCTGTCCACCAGCATGAAGTCGGTGGGCGAGGCCATGTCGATCGGCCGCTCCTTCAGCGAGGCTCTGCAGAAGGGCCTGCGCTCGATGGAAACCGGCCTGTCCGGGCTCGATCCGGTGGAAGTGCCCGGCGATGGCGGTGCGGATGCGTTCCGCGCCGTGCTCAGCCAGCCGAAGCCCGATCGCCTGCTGATGGCCGCACAGGCCTTGCGCGCCGGCCTGTCGGTGGAGGAGATCCACGACAGCACGCGCTTCGACCCCTGGTTCCTGCGCGAGCTGGAAAAGATCGTGGCGGCGGAACGCGGGATCGAAAGCGACGGCCTGCCGCAGGATGCGACCGCTCTGCGCCGCCTGAAGGCGATGGGCTTCTCCGATATCCGCCTGGCCCAGCTCGCCGGCACCGATGCCGCCGCCGTCAGCGCGCTGCGCGACCGTCTCGGCGTGAAGCCGGTGTTCAAGCGCATCGACACCTGCGCCGCCGAATTCGCCTCCGCCACCCCTTACATGTACGGCACCTACGAGGGCGGTTTCGGCACGCCGGAATGCGAAAGCGACCCCACGGCGCGCGACAAGATCGTAATCCTGGGCGGCGGACCCAACCGCATCGGCCAGGGCATCGAGTTCGATTATTGCTGCGTGCATGCCGCCTACGCGCTGCGCGAAGCCGGATTCGAGACCATCATGGTCAACTGCAACCCGGAAACCGTTTCCACCGATTACGACACCTCCGACCGGCTTTATTTCGAGCCCCTGACGGCGGAAGACGTGATCGCGCTGATCCGGCGCGAACAGGAAACCGGACGCGTGCTCGGCTGCATCGTGCAGTATGGCGGCCAGACGCCGCTCAAGCTCAGCCAATCGCTCGGCGCCGCCGGCATCGCGATCCTGGGCACGCCGGCCGATGCGATCGACCGTGCGGAGGATCGCGAGCGCTTCCAGGCCATGCTGCAGAAGCTGGGCCTGCGTCAGCCGGAAAACGGAATCGCCCGCTCCGCCGCGGAAGCCGAAGCGGTGGCCGAGCGCATCGGCTATCCGGTGGTGATCCGCCCGTCCTACGTGCTGGGCGGACGCGCCATGGAGATCGTGCATGATCGCGCCAGCCTCGCCCGCTACATGCGCGTGGCGCTGCAGCTCGCCGGTCACGACATCGCCTCCGGCCCCGTGCTGATCGACCGCTACCTGAACGATGCGATCGAAACCGATGTCGACTGCATCTGCGACGGCGACGACGTCTACGTCGCCGGCGTCATGGAGCATATCGAGGAAGCCGGCATCCATTCCGGCGACAGCGCCTGCTCCCTGCCGCCATACTCGCTCTCGCCCGCCACCATTACCGAACTCAAGGCGCAGACCGAGGCGATGGCGCGCGAGCTCGGCATCGTCGGGCTGATGAACGTCCAGTATGCGATCAAGGGCGACAGCATCTACGTGCTGGAAGTGAACCCCCGCGCGTCGCGCACCGTGCCGTTCGTGGCCAAGGCGACCGGCGTTCCGGTGGCGAAGATCGGCGCGCGCGTGATGGCCGGCGCCAAGCTGTCCGAATTCAAGCTGGACGACCGGGCGATCGCGCCGCATGTCGCGGTGAAGGAGGCGGTGTTCCCCTTCGCGCGCTTCTCCGGCGTGGACGTGATCCTCGGCCCAGAGATGCGCTCCACCGGCGAGGTGATCGGCCTCGACGCCTCGTTCGAGCGCGCCTTCGCCAAGGCCCAGCTCGGTGCCGGCGTGAAACTGCCCTTGTCCGGACAGGTGTTTCTGTCGGTGCGCGCTTCGGACAAGCCGGCGATCACGCCGCTGGCGCGCCGTCTGGTGGCGATGGGCTTCACCCTGCTCGCCACGCGCGGCACGGCGCAGGTCCTGCGCGAAGCCGGGATCGAGACCGGCATCACCAACAAGGTGCTGGAAGGACGGCCGCATTGCGTCGACGCGATCCGCTCCAACGAGGTGCAGCTGGTGATCAACACCGCCTCCGGCGCGCAATCGGTGACGGACAGCTTCGACATCCGTCGCAGCGCCCTCACCCATGGCGTACCGCACTTCACGACCATCGCCGGCGCACGCGCCGCCGTATACGCCATAGCCGCCCTGCGCGAAGGCCCGCTTGAAGTCGCTCCCCTGCAGTCCTACTTTCACGGATCGTTCTAAGCGGGCCGTTCTTCCGACGGGCCTCGGACCAGCGTCCGGGGCCTTTCGGCGGTGAACACGGCCCGTTCCTGCTCCATTGTTCGAGGACGCCTTCGTTGCAGAAGATTCCAATGACCGGCCGCGGGCTGCAGCGGCTCGAGGAAGAGCTCCGCAAGCTCAAGAGCGAGGAACGTCCCGCCGTGATCCGGGCGATCGCCGAGGCGCGCAGCCATGGCGACCTGTCCGAGAACGCCGAATACGACGCCGCCCGCGATCGCCAGTCCTTCGTCGAAGGCCGCATCAGCGAGCTGGAAGAGGTCATCTCTACCGTCGAGGTGATCGAACCGCATACGCTCAGCGGCGACCACGTGAAGTTCGGCGCCCAGGTGAAGCTGGTCGACGAGGAAACCGACAAGGAAGTGTCCTACCAGATCGTCGGCATGTACGAGGCCGACATCAAGCAGGGCCTGCTGTCCATCTCCGCGCCGCTGGCCAAGTCGCTGATCGGCAAGAAGAAGGGCGATACCGTCTCCGTGCCGGCGCCGGGCGGCGACCGCACCTACGAGATCCTGTCCATCACCTACGGCTGACGCGCATGATCGGTCTTGCAGACGTCCGGGCCGCTCAGGAGCGGATCGCCGGAAAGGTGCTCCGTACGCCGAGCGTACCGAGCTCTGCCCTGTCGCGCGCGACTGGCTGCGACCTCGTCCTCAAGCTCGACAACCTCCAGGCAGTCGGCTCGTTCAAGGAACGCGGCGCCGCCAACAAGCTGGCGCTGCTGACCGATAGCGAGCGCGCGCGCGGCGTCATCACCGTGTCCGCCGGCAACCACGCCCAGGGCGTCGCCCGTCACGCCTCGCTGCTCGGCATCGACGCGGTGATTGTCATGCCGCGCTTCACCCCTGCGGCCAAGGTGACGCGCACCGCCGCCTGGGGCGCCCGCGTGGTGCTTCACGGCGACAGCTTCGCCGAGGCCACGATCCACGCCCACGAGCTGTGCCAGAACGAACAGCGCGTGTTCGTGCATCCCTACGACGATCCCGCCGTCATGGCCGGCCAGGGCACGTTGACCCTCGAACTGCTCGAGGATGCCGGGAAATTCGACACGCTGGTGCTGCCGATCGGCGGCGGCGGGCTGATCGCCGGCGGGGCTGCCGCAGCCGTCGAGATGTATCCCGGAATCGAGATCGTCGGCGTGCAGGTGGAGAACTACTCTTCCCTCGCCGGCTTTCCCGGCCCCGAAACCATGCCGCCGGGCGGCGCCACCATCGCCGAGGGCGTCGCGGTTCTGCAGATCGGTCGTCAGCCGCTCGAGGTGGTGCGACGCCATGTGAGCCGCATCGTGACCGTCTGCGAACGGGCGGTGGAAGACGCCATCACCCTTCTCGCCGAAGGTGCCAAGCAGGTGTCGGAAGGCGCCGGTGCCGTCGCCCTGGCGGCGATCCTGAGCGACAAGGACCGGTTCCGCGACCGACGCGTCGGCATCCCGATCTGCGGCGGCAACATCGACAGCCGCATCCTGGCCAACACGTTGCTGCGTTCTCTGCTGCGCGACGGGCGCCTGCTGCGCCTGATCATGGAAATCCCGGATCGTCCGGGCGTGCTGGCCGATATCTCCACCATCATCGGCGGACGCGGCGGCAACATCATCGAGGTTTCGCACCAGCGTCTGTTCGCAGCCCCCAGCGTACAGGCGGCCGAACTTGAAGTTATGCTGGAAGCACGCGATCCGGCCCATGCCGAGGAGATCGCCGCCGCCCTCCGCGAACGCTACATCGTCCGCCAGGCCTGAAAAGGGCCGCCGTTCCAGACGACGGCCCAGACAATCAGGGCTGAAGGTTCACGTTCTCGTCCTCGAGCGAGAACCCGACCTTCAGCGTCACCTGATAATGCGCGACCTTGTTGTTCTCGATATGGCCACGCGTTTCCACGACCTCGAACCAGCGCATATGCCGCACCGTGTTGCTGGCCTTGCTGATCGCGCTGGTGATCGCGTCCTCGATGCTGGTCTCCGACGAGCCCACCAGATCGATCACACGATAAACATGATCCGCCATATCCATTCTCCCCGCCTGATACTGCGGGGGCAACGGCGCGCGGCGGAGGCGGTTCCTATTTGGTGCCGAACAGACGGTCGCCCGCATCGCCCAGGCCGGGACGGATATAACCGTGATCGTCCAGCCCGCGATCCACGGCGGCCGTGACGATCCGCACATCGGGGTGCGCCTTCTGGAACGTCGCCAGACCTTCCGGCACGCAGAGCATGCACACGAAGGTGATCTGGCGCGCACCCTGCTCCTTCAACTTGGTCACCGCGGCGACAGCGGAGTGGCCGGTCGCCAGCATCGGATCGACCACGATACAAAGACGCTCGGACAGATCGTCCGGCAGCTTCATGTAGTATTCCACCGGCTCCAGCGTCGCCGGATCGCGATACAAGCCGATATGGCCGACACGCGCGGCCGGAACCAGATCGAGCATGCCGTCCAGGATGCCGTTGCCCGCACGCAGCACCGACACGAAGCACAGCTTCTTGCCGGACAGCAGCATCCCGGTCATCGGCTCGAGCGGCGTCTGGATCTCCACCGGCTCCAGCTTCAGGTCGCGGGTGGCCTCATAGGCCATCAGCAAGCTGAGCTCGCGGGTCAGGCGCCGGAACCCTGCGGTCGAGGTGTCGGCCTGGCGCAGCCGGGTCAGCTTGTGCTGCACCAGCGGATGGTCCAGCACGGTGACGCTGGCGGGCTGCGACGGGACGGCTTCGGGGAACGTTTCGCTCATGGTTCCCCGCATAGCATCACCTGGCGGTGGGCGTGAACGCCAGAGACAGCCCGTTCATGCAATAACGTTCGCCGGTCGGACGCGGGCCGTCCGGAAACACGTGTCCGAGATGGCTGTCGCAGGTCGCACAACGCACTTCGATCCGTCGCATGCCGTGGCTGTCGTCGGAAACGTTGCGCGTGGCCCCCTCGATCGGTGCGAAAAACGACGGCCAGCCCGAACCGCTCTCGTATTTGGTGTCGGACGAGAACAGGGGCGCGTCGCAGGCGGCGCAGTGGAACAAGCCGTCCCGCTTCTCGAAGTTGAGCGCGCTGGAACCCGGCCGTTCGGTGCCGTGCTCACGCAGCACGTGGTACTGCTGCGGCGTCAGCTTCTCGCGCAGCGCAGCGTCGTCGAGTGGAGCGGTCTTCGCGGTGTCGGCCATGATCTCGTGTCCTTCAGGAAGGCGCCAAAGATTGGAGCGGCGCCCCCGTTCGGCAACCCGGCGCGCATTGCGGCGCTGAGTTCCCAGGCAAGACGGAGGAACGCCAGCATGCCCGACGAGAAACCCAAACCCGCCCCGGAAACGGAACAGAAGAAGATCGACGAAAGCGTCGAGGAAACCTTCCCCGCCAGCGACCCCCCGGCCAATACCGGCACCACCGGCCCCAACGACTGATCCTGCCCGCGTTCGGCTCTGCGCCGGACGCGGCCCCCTTGCGCGCATCGGTCAGTGACCGGGGACCGCATCCGACACGAGGCGGCCTGGCCGCTTTGCTTGTCCGCACCCTCCCCCGGTTCGACGGGTCCGACCCTAACCCACCCCTCCTTTCCCCATGGTTAACGCCGCGAAAGCCCGCCGGCGGTTCGCAGACGCGTGCTTTGGTGGCAATCTCCCGCTCCCCGACAGGAGAGCCTGATGTCCGCCACGCCCCACCCGACCGAGACCACTCCCGTGCCCCGCGTGCAGGCGAGGCGGCCGGTGATGCTGGTGATCCTGGACGGGTTCGGCTGGCGCGAGGACGACACGGAGAACGCCGTCGCCCAGGCCCGCACGCCTCATTTCGACCGCCTCTGGGCCCAGGGTCCGCGCGCCTTCCTGCGCACCTGCGGCTACGACGTGGGTCTGCCCGAAGGCCAGATGGGCAACTCCGAGGTCGGACACCTCAACATCGGCGCCGGCCGCGTGGTGATGCAGGAATTGCCGCGAATCCATTCCGCCATCGCCGACGGCTCGCTCGCCCGCGCACCGGAACTGCTCGGGCTGATCGCCTCGCTCAAGGAAAGCGGCGGCACCGCCCATCTCATGGGGCTGGTCTCCGATGGCGGCGTCCACGCGCATCAGGCGCACGCGGCGGCGTTGGCCAGGATCCTTGCCGACCACGCAATCCCGGTCGCGTTCCACATCTTCACCGACGGGCGCGACACACCGCCGCAATCGGGGCGCGGCTTCGTCGCCGAGTTGCTCCATTCCCTGCCGCCGGACACCCGCATCGCCACGATCTCCGGCCGCTACTACGCGATGGACCGCGACAAGCGCTGGGAGCGCGTGCGCCTCGCCCATGACGCGATCGTGCTGGGACAGGGCGAGCACGGCACCACGCCCGACGGCGTGCTGGAGGCCGCCTATACCGCCGACACCACCGACGAATTCATCCGCCCGACCGTGCTCGGCGACTATGCCGGCATGAAGGACGGCGACGGCATCGTGTCCTTCAACTTCCGCGCCGACCGCATCCGCGAACTGCTGAACAGCATCCTCGACGAGCCGTTCGACGGGTTCGAGCGCGGCCCGGCGCCGCATCTGGTCGGCGTGGTCTCCATGACCCGCTACAGCGACGATCTCGCCTCGCGCCTGTCCGTGCTGTTCCCGCCGCAGAGCCTGGACGATCTGCTCGGCGAGGTGGTGTCGCGCGCCGGCCGCACCCAGCTCCGCATGGCGGAAACCGAGAAATTCCCGCACGTCACCTACTTCCTGAACGGCGGACGCGAAGCCCTGCTGCCGGGCGAAGACCGGATCATGGTCCCCTCGCCCAAGGTCGCCACCTACGATCTGCAACCGGAGATGTCGGCGCCGGAACTCACCGACAAGGCGGTGGAGGCGATCGGCAGCGGACGCTACGATCTGATCGTGCTGAACTACGCCAACCCCGACATGGTGGGGCATACCGGCGATCTCGCCGCGGCGATCAAGGCGGTGGAAGCGGTGGATACCGGCCTTGGCCGCATCGCCGCCGCCATCGACGCGGCCGGCGGCGTGCTGCTGGTGACGGCCGATCACGGCAACTGCGAAACCATGCGCGACCCGGAGACCGGCGAGCCGCACACCGCGCACACGCTCAACGTTGTGCCGATGGTGCTCAGCGGCCGCCAGAACGCGCCGCTCGCCGATGGCCGTCTGGCCGACATCGCTCCCACCCTGCTGGCGCTGATGGGTCTTGAACAGCCCGCCGCCATGACCGGCCATTCGCTGCTGGGCGGCTGATTGCCGCACCGGGCGCGTCGTGTCCATGAGCACCGGCACGACGCGCCCTTCTTCCCGTTCCAGACGAACGAGGTTCGTTCGCCGCCCGCGTTCCGGCACGCGACCGGCTCCAGGGACGATCGTTCCCGGCTGCACCGGGCCGGTCGGATCATGAATCGCGCCGCACCATTCGCCACGATGCGCGCGCGCTGGCGGAAGACGCCACGGCCCGCATGGCTTGCGGCCGTTCTGCTCTGCACCCCCGCCGCCGCGCCGCATCACCGCGCCGCACCGCCCCCCGCCCACGCGAAATCGGCACCGGCGCCTGCCGCCGCGCCGCCGTCCGGCGCGATGAAGGCAGCCGCGGCGCAAAGCGAAACCGCCCGCGCCGAGGCCGCACGCGCCGCCGCACTGCGCGACTCCGCCCGTGCCGCCGCCCAGGCGGCGACCGAACGCGCCCTCACTTTGTCACGCCAGACCGTTCAGGCCGCTTCCGCCGTGCAGCGCACCGAGGCCGCCGCCGACGCGGCCCAGGACCGCACCGAAACGCTCGAGCGGGAGAAACAGGATGCGGCGGCGGAGCTGGAGGCCGAATCCCGCGCCCTCGCTCCCATGCTCCCGGTGATCGAACGTCTGTCGCTCTACCCGTCCGAAACCCTTCTCGCCGCCCCGTTCGCCCCGGCCGATTCGCTCACCGCGTTATCCGTGCTGCGTCACATGGGCGCCCAATTGGAAAAGCGCGCCGAAGCCACGCGCGCGGCGGCGGCGAAGCTGCAAGCCGCCGGCACGGCGCTCGACGCCGAACGCGCGCGCCTCGACGCCCTCCAGCGCGATCAGGCGGCGCAGCAGGCCGCGCTGCAGAGCCGCGCCGACGCCGCCCGGAACGCCCAGGCCGCGTCCACGCGCCAGCTCCAGAACGCGACACGCGCGGCGGCGGCGGCAGCGGCGCGATCCTCCACGCTGGACGGCGTGGTGGCGCGGCTGGAAGCGGCGCAGAAGGCGGCGGAAGCGGCTGCGCAACGGGCCGCGCGCGTCGCGGCGAGCCGGGCGCGCGCCGGCAAGGGCGGCGACACCCGGCAGGCCGCCGAGGACGCCGCACGCCTCGCACTGCCCGCCGGTCCGGGCCTGTCCGCAGGTCAGGCGGGCGCACCCGTCGCGGGCCAGATCGTGCAGCGCTTCGGCGCCCAGACTGATGCGGGACCGGCCAGCGGCATCCGCTACGCCCCGCCCTCTCTCGCCACCGTCACCGCCCCGTGCGGCGGCCGGATCGATTTCGCCGGCGCGTTCCGCTCCTACGGCCAGATGCTGATTCTGGATTGCGGCAAGGGCGACCGCTTCGTGCTGGCCGGACTCGGCGCGATCGACGTCGGGATCGGCCAGAACGTCGCCCGGGGCGCGCAGCTCGGACACATGCCGGGCTGGAACGGCGGCGGAACCCGGCCCAATCTTTTCCTGCAATTGCGCCATGGCGACCGCACGGTGGACCCGATGCGCGTGCTGTCGCGCTGAAATCGGCGGCCGGACACCCCGGTCGCGATTTTCGTCACCCCCATGATCGGTGTAATGTAGCGTCAACCGTTCGTTAGGAGGGCGCCTGGTAGAAGCGGCGTTCGGTGATGCGACCGGAGGAGTTGAAGCCGCATGAAACTGCGATATGGCCTGCTGCTCGGCACCGGCTTCGCTTTCGGTGCCGTCGCGGGGCCCCAGATCGGGCCGCTGCTGGCGAACCATTCCGCTTTCGGCACCGCCCTGGCGCAGGAAGTCGATCAGAACAGCACGGGTGCCAAGGCCGGCACCAAGAACGATCATGACGAGACCTATCGCCTGCTCACGCTGTTCGGCGACGTGTTCGAGCAGGTGCGCGCCGGCTACGTGTCGCCCGTCACCGACCGCGAACTGATCAACAATGCCCTGAACGGCATGCTGACCGGGCTCGATCCGCACTCCTCCTACATGACGGCCAAGCAATTCGCCGACATGCAGGTGCAGACCAGCGGCCAGTTCGGCGGGCTAGGCCTCGAAGTCACCTCCGATGCCGGGCTGATCAAGGTCATGACGCCAATGGACGGCACACCCGCCCAGCGCGCCGGGCTGAAAACCGGCGACTACATCATCGGCATCAACGGCAAGAGCCTGGACGGCGTCGATCTGAGCGACGCGGTGGACCGCATGCGCGGCCAGCCCGGCACCAAGATCACCCTTTCCATCAAGCGTCAGGGCAAGGACAAGCCGTTCGACGTCACCATGACGCGCGAGATCATCCATATCCAGGTGATCCGCTCGGCGCTGTACGGCAAGACCGCCTATATCCGCGTCGCCTCGTTCGACGAGGATACCGAGAGCGGTCTGCGCAAGGCGTTCGAGGCGTTGAAGAAGCAGGCCGGCGGCAAGCTGGACGGCCTGGTGCTCGATCTGCGCAACAACCCCGGCGGCCTGCTCAATCAGGCGGTCGCTGTGTGCGACGATTTCATCACCTCCGGCGCGGTGGTCTCCACCCGCGCCCGCAATCCCCGCGACAGCCAGCGCATGGACGCGCACGGCACCGACATCACGGGCGGCCTGCCGGTGGTGGTGCTGATCAACGAGGGCTCCGCCTCGGCCAGCGAGATCGTCGCCGGCGCGCTGCAGGACCATCACCGGTCGATCACCCTGGGCGAGCGCTCGTTCGGCAAGGGCTCGGTGCAGACGCTGATCCCGCTTTCGGGCGATAACGGCGCCATCCGCCTCACCACGGCGCGCTACTACACGCCGTCCGGCCGCTCGATTCAGGGGCTGGGCATCGTGCCGGACATCAAGGTGCGCGAAACCCGCGAGGACGACAGCAAATACATGCTGCGCGAAGGCGACCTCGCCCACATCATCAAGAACGAGGGCGGCACGCAGACCCCCCCGCAGCCGCGCACCGACCTGCCGCCGATCGCCAAGACCATCCCGGATGCGCCCCCGGCGAACTGGCCCGCCTTCGATCTCAGTAAGCCCTCCACCGACTTCCAGCTCCAGGAAGGGCTGAAGGTGATCGCGGCAATGTCGGGACACCCGATGCCAGCGGACACCACCGAGGTGACGGCGAAAGGCGGCAAGCAGCCGGACAAGCAGGGTCCGTCCACCGACGCCGCACCGCCCACCAAGCACTGATCCGAGAACCGGACGGTGCATCCCGCCGGACGGGCTCTTCTGGCGTTCTGGATCGCGCTTCTGCTGCTGGCCGGCGGCGGCGGCGCGGTGCTCTGGTGGCTGGGCGCGCCCCCGGCGCCGAAGCTGTTTCCGCCCCGCCCTTCCAGCCCTCCCCAAGCCCCGCCTCCCGTCGTCGCGGGAGCGCGGACGCCACCCGTTCCACAGGCCACGCCCGGAAGCATAGAGACGGCCTCTCTCGCCGTATCTCCGCCCCTTCCGGCGCTGGAGGAACCCGCGCCGGGCCTGCCCGGACGCACCCTGCCGGTCATCGGACCGGACGGACGCATGCCGGCAACCGCCTACGCGTCCCATGCCGGTTTGCCCGCCACCGGCCCGCAGATCGCCATCCTGCTGGAAGGGCTCGGCCTGTCTGACGCGGTGGACCGGCAGGCGGTCGACAGCCTGCCGGCGCCGATCTCCTTTGCCGTGTCGCCCTATGCCGACGCGCTCGACCTGAGCGCCACGCCGCCGCTGCTCGATCGGGCCCGGCGCAATGGGCACGAACTCTGGCTCTCGATGCCGATGGAGCCCGCCGGCAGCCCGGCAGATACGGAAGGCGCGCATGCGCTCAGCCTGAACGTCGACCTCGCCAAGGATCGCGAATGGCTGATCTGGTGCCTGTCGCGCTTTCCCGGTTATGTCGGCCTCACCAACGCCCTGGGCGGCCTGCGCGGCGACCGGTTCGCCTCGTCCAGCGCGTTCGACATGGTCGCCGATGCGATCCGGCAGCGCGGACTCGCCTATGTGGATGCGGGACTGGCGCCGCACGACCAGCCGGCGATCGTTCCGCCCCGCACGCGCCATGCCGATCTTTCCATCGACGACAGCCCGGACGCATCCGACATCCAGGCCAGATTGTCCCGCCTGGAACAGCTCGCGCAACAGAACGGCAGCGCGCTCGGGATTGCCGGACCGCTGCGCCCGGTGACGATCGAGCGACTGCGGAACTGGAGCCGCACCCTGCATGAGCATGGCATCACCCTGGTTCCGGTGAGCGCCCTGCCGCCGCCGCATCCCGCCCCCGCAGACCTGCCCGGCGCCGCTCCGGGCAGCGTCGGAACCACGCAGGCTCCCCCGCCTGCGGGCGCACCGGCGCCGTCCAACGCTGTGCCGGCAAGCCCCGCCCCGGCGACGGCGCCCATCGTCCAACCGCCCGATCCGGCAGCCGTGCGCACCGAGACGCTCGCCCCCGTCGCCGCACAACCCACCGGCAGGCCTGCACCGGCCGAACAGCCCGCCCGGTCCGCCGCGACGGCCCCGGCGGTCTCGGACCGACCCGATGCGTCCGCCCCCTCCCGGACCACACCGCCCGAAAGACATCCATGACCGACGACCGTTTCCGCCACCTGCCCTATCGTCCGAACGTCGGCGCGGCCCTGTTCAACCGGGACGGGCTGGTTCTGGCGGCGCGTCGCGCCGATCTGCCCAATGCCGAAGGCGCGCCTGGCGTCTGGCAGTTGCCGCAGGGCGGGATCGACGAGGGAGAGGACCCGGCGGTCGCGGTGCTGCGCGAACTGCGCGAGGAGGTCGGCACCGATCACGCCGCCATTCTCGGCGAACACCCGGACTGGCTCAGCTACGATCTGCCGCCCCATCTGATGGGCCGCGCGCTCGGCGGCAAATATCGCGGCCAGCGTCAGCGCTGGTTCGCCCTGCGCTTCCTCGGCGAGGATTCGGAGATCCGGCTCGATCTCGACCCGCACCCCGAGTTCGATGCCTGGAAATGGGTGCCGCTCACCGACCTCCCGACGCTGGAAGTCGGCTTCAAGCGCGAGACCTACCGCATCCTCGCCGCCAGCTTCGCGCCCTACGCTGTTCCCGCAGCATGAGCCTCACGCGCCGCCGTTTCGCCGCCACGGCGGCGGCGCTTCCCTTGGTCGCACAGGCCCCCCGGCCAACGCGAAAGCCCGCCGATCTCACCTTGATCCTGATGGGCGACCTCCATTCCGGCTATCGCTGGTCGGCACCCCTCCTGCGCGCCGTCTCGGATGCGGTGGCCGAAGCGCACGGCCCGGTGCGGATCGTCGTCAACGGCGACGTGTTCGAAGGCAACAACGTGCTCGCCCGGCGCACGAAGGGATCGATCGACCTCGCCTTACTGCGCCGTTTCGCCGCTTTGGCACCCACTCTGGTGACGATCGGCAACCACGACAGCGACCTGTTCGACCCGCTCGAATTCGTCGCTGCCGTCACGGAAACCGGCGCACGCGTGGTGAGCGACATCGCCGATCCGCGCGCGCACGGCCCCTACGCCGCCATCACGGACGACCTCGTGCTGCCCGGCGACCGGCGCGTGGTGTTCGCCTCGATCGGCACGCCCAATCTGGCCGTCTATCCGCCGGCGATGCGCCCGTTCTACGACGTGCCCGACCCGGCCCGATACGCCGCGCAGATCGTCCCGGCACAGATCGGCGGCGCCGCCCTGCCCGTGCTGCTGGTACATGCCGGTTTCCAGGCCGATCGCACCGTTCTCGGCGCTTTGCCGCCCGGCCCCTTGCTGCTGCACGGCGCGCACGATCATCTGCGCTTCACCCAGAAGCTCGGAAACCGGCTACATCTGCAAAGCGGCGCCTGGTCGAGCGCCTTCCAGATCGCCACGGTGCGCTTCTCCGGCGACAAACCGACAATTTCGGTCCGCGACGTGGTTCTGGACGCGCATTCGCCCGCCGACCCCGCCCTGCAGGCGGCGATCGAGCGCGAGAAAGCCGCCCATCTGCGTCCGGAAGACCGCGCGGTGATCGGCCGTCTCGACCATGCCCTTCCCCTGGAAGCCGCCATACGACGCGTCGCCGACCGGATGCGCCAGGATACCGGCTGCGATCTCGCGCTGTTGTCCCACACCACCTTCGGCGACGGTCTGCCGGAGGGCGACGTCACGCGCTTTGATCGCGACGGCTTCCTGCGCTTCGATGGTGCGATCGCCACCGGGGAGATCGCCCAGGACCGTCTCCCATCCCTGCTGGCACGGCTGAACCAGTTCGACGGCGTCACCTCCTATGATCGCCGTACGGGCGACTATCTGCATTCCAGCGATCTCGCTGCTCTTCCCGCCGGCCGCCCGGTGCGCGTGGCCGTGAACGCCTATGCCGCGTCCAGCAGCCTCAACCGCGTCGCCCTGTTCGGCTGGGACGTGCCGGGCTTCACGCCCCTGGCCGGGGCGCCGAAACTATCGCAACTCGTGGACGCGTCGATCCGCGGTTGAGCCACGCCAGGTTGGCGAATTTCGCCACCTCCCGCATGGATGGACACGACAAAAAGACGTTCTTAAACAAGACCTTGCCGCATCGCACTTTGTGGCATGCAGGTTGCAGCATCCTTGTCACCTTCAAGGACCAGCCGAATGCTCAACCGCACCACGATCGCCACCGCCGCCACGACCCTGCTCCTCGCCACCCAGGCCGCCTGGGCGGACCATCGCGATTTCGGCGAAACGCAGGGCACCAGTCTGCGGGTCGCGCAAAGCTGCGCCCGTCACGTCGCCATCTCGGTCGATCCGGCCTTGTCCGGTCGCGTCGTCCTGTCCGCAGACGCCGCGAACCCGCAGGAGATCGACCAGCTCGCCGCCTCCACGGTGGATGGCGCTGCCAGGATCGGGCTCAAGCCGGGGCTGCGGGAATGCTGGCAGCCTGCCGAGCATGCCCCGTTCAGCCGCACGCTCGTGTTGTCCCTGCGCATCCCGGCACATTTCGACGTGGCGCTCGAGGATAGCGGCCTCGGCGACTACGCAATCGGCGCGATCGGCGCGCTGTCGGTCGAGGAATCCGGCATGACGTCGATCACCGCCGAAAGCGTCACCGGCGATGTGAGGCTGGACCTGTCCGGCGCCGGAACCGTGACCCTGAACCGGGTGGAGTCGAATCGGGTGTCGGCGAGCCTGTCGGGCGTCGGCACGTTCCGGGTCGCCAGCGGCCGGATCGGCGACCTGGCCGTCCAGAACAGCGGCGCGGCCACCGTCGCGATCACGCCGGAAGTGGAGAACGCCACCCTGTCCGTTTCCGGAATGGGCGGCATCACCGTCGGCGGCGTGCGCGGCAATCTGACCCGAAGCACCAGCGGCATGGGCCGAATCACCGTGGCCGGACGACCGGCCGGCGGCACGCACGACGACAGCGACGAGAACTGAGAACCCCGGCGGGCTCAGTGCCCGCCGCCACCCCCGCCGCCCTTGGCCACGGCCGGCTTCAACAGGAAGCAGAACGGCACCACCGCGAAGGCCAGCATCGAGAAGAACAGGAAGCAGTCGTTATAGGCCAGAACCGAGGCCTGCTTGATGAACTGCTGGTGCAGGCGGAAATTCGCGGTCGCATCCGCCGCGAGCTGCGACTGCCCCACCGCCCTGGCCGCGTTGCGGACGGTGTCCAGGTAATCGTTGTACTGCTGACGGAACGGCGTCATCAGATGCACCATGTGCGCTTCGCGGATCTGCGTGCGCTCCGTCACCAACGAGGTGGACATGGAGATGCCAATCGCACCCAGCACGTTGCGCGACATGGAGAACAGTGCCGACCCGTCGCCGTTCAGCTCACGCGGCAGCGTCGAATAGGTGATGGTGCTGATCGGCACGAACAGGAACGCCAGCGAGGCGGTCTGCACCATGCGGTAGATCACCAGATGGCGGAAATCGATCAGCGGGATCAGATGCGCGGAGATCAGCATCGAGATGCCCATGATCGAGAACCCCGCGGCGATGATGTAGCGCGCCTGGATCCGCTTCATCGCCCGGCCGACGAACGGGATCAGCAAGATCACCACCACGCCGCCCGGCGACAACACCAGCCCCGCCAGCGTCGCGTTGTAGCCGATCACCTGCTGCGAGAATTGCGGGATCAGCACCGAACTCGCGTAGAGCACCATGCCCAGCACGCCCACCAGGATGGAGCCCACGGCAAAGTTCTTGTCGGCGAACACGTTCAGGTTCACCGCCGGCCGCTTGGCGGTCAGCAGCCAGGACACCGCCCCCACCAGACCCACCACGGTCAGGATTCCCATCAGGCAGATGAAGGGCGAGCCGAACCAGTCGTCGTCCTCGCCGCGATCCACCATCACTTCGAGACAGCCGAGACCCACGGTGATCAGGCCGAGACCGATCAAGTCGATCGGCGCCTTCTGCTTCTTGGCCCAGGGCGGGTCCTCCACCAGCGCACTCACCGCCAGCACCGCGAAGATGCCGACCGGGACGTTCATGAAGAACACCCAGCGCCAGGAGATGTTGTCGGTGATGTAGCCGCCCAGCGTCGGGCCGATCACCGGCGCCACGATGGTCGCGATCGCGGTCAGGCCGAACGCGGCGGACCGCTTGGCCGGCGGAAAGGTGTCGAGAATGATCGATTGCTGGTTCGGCTGCAGTCCGCCGCCGAAGAAGCCCTGCATCAACCGGAAGATGATCAGCTCCGGCAGGTTGCTCGCCACCCCGCACAGGAACGAGAACACCGTGAACATGGCGATGCAGATCAGGAAATAGCGCTTGCGGCCCAGAACGCGGCTGAACCAGCCGCTGACCGTCAGCACGATGCCGTTGGCGGCCAGATAGGATGTCAGCGCCCAGGTCGCGTCGTCATAGGAGGTCGACAGGTCGCCGGCGATATGCGGCAGCGACACGTTGACGATGGTGGTGTCCAGGATCTCCATGAACGCGGCGAGCGTCACCACCACCGCGATCAGCCACGGATTGGCCCTGGGCTGCCAATCCGTCTGGCTGCCGCTCATCGCGGAGTCGCGGGAGCGACGTTCACGGTCGGCTCCACCGACAAACCGATCGGCAGCGGCAGCAGCGGGTCCAGACCATCGTCGATGATGATCTTCACCGGGACACGCTGCACGATCTTCACGAAGTTGCCGGTCGCATTCTCCGGCGGGAAGGTCGAGAACGACGAGCCGGTGCCGCGCTGGATGCTGCCCACATGGCCGCTCAGCTTCATGTCCGGATAGGCGTCCACCGAGATGCTCACCGGCTGGCCGGGGCGCAGACGGGTGATCTGGGTTTCCTTGAAGTTGGCCGTGATCCACAGATCGGGCTGCACGACCGCGAACAGGCTCTGACCGCTCTGCACCAGGCGCCCACGCTCGACGTTCCGCTGGGCGATCCAGCCATCGTGCGGCGCACGCAGAACCGTCCACTCCAGGTTCAGCTTCGCCGTGGTCAGCTGCGCCTCGGCATCCGCCAGCGAGGCGGATTGCTGCGTCACGCGGGTCTGCTGCGTCGCGACCTGGGCCTGGATCGGGCTCGCCACCTCGACCTGGCCTTCCGCCTGCATCACCTGCGCCTTGGCCTGCTGCAGGGCCGCGGTGGAGTAGTCCACCTGCTGCTGGGTGGTGGCGGCACGCTCGATGCTGTGCTGCCGCTTGTAATCGGTTTCGGCCCGGAACTGCTGCGCCTGCGCCAGAGCCAGCTGACCCTCCGCCTGCTTCAGCTGGCCGGGGAAGTTCTTCTTGGCGACCTCGACGCTGTATTTGGCGCCTTCGAGCTGACCCTTGGCCTGATCCACCGCCGCCTGGGCGCGATCCACGGCCGCCTGATAGTCGCGCGGGTCGATCCGGGCCAGAACCTCGCCCTCATGCACGAACTGGTTGTCGTTCACGTCCAGCTCGACCACGTAGCCACCCACATGCGGCGCGATGGTCACCGTGCGACCGGCGGTGAAGGCGTCGTCGGTGCTGACGAGATTGCGGGTCGTGAACCAGTAGAAGACGCCGCCGATCACCAGCACTGCCGCGAACACCGCCAGACCGATGCGGATGAACGGGCTGCGCTTCTTGCGCGCCTCCTCGTCCTTCTGCGCCTGCTGGGAAGGCTGGTCGTTCTTCTGACCGGAGTCCTGCCCGCCGTCCGAATTCTGGTCGTGCTGATCCTGGCCGTCTTCCGACCCGTTCCGTTCAGCCATGCCCGCCTCCAAACCACTTCTCGAAGCCACTCGCGACGGACGCGCTACGGCTGACCGATCGGTTCGGTCAGAGTGCCACAAGCCCTCCGGACCGGCAATGCCGCCTCCGATCCGTTCGACCCGAACTCCGGCACTCGCCTTTCAGGCGCTCGAACATTGGTTTCTGAGGACGGAAGAACGGCAGCGTCTACGCCACCTCCAGCGCCTGCGTCCTGACCAGACGCGCATAGAGCCCGCCTTCCTCCATCAGCGCCGCATGCGTGCCGCACTCGATCGCCTCGCCGTCCGACAGCGCCACCACCAGATCGGCCGAACGCACGGTGGACAGGCGATGCGCCACCACGATGGTGGTGCGCCCGGCGCGCAGACGCGCCAGGGCGTCCTGCACGGTCGCCTCGCTTTCGGTGTCGAGCGCGCTCGTCGCCTCGTCCAGCAGAAGCAGACGCGGATCGCGCAGCAGGGCGCGGGCAAGCGCGATGCGCTGGCGCTGGCCACCCGACAACCTCTGCCCGCCCGGCCCGACCACCGTCGCGAACCCCTCCGGCAGGGCGTCGATAAATTCCTCCGCCGCCGCGGCGCGCGCGGCCTCGCGCAGCGCCGCATCGCTGGCGCCCGGCCGCCCCATGCGGATGTTGTCGCCCACGCTGGTGTCGAACAGCAGCGTGTCCTGGCTCACATAGGCGATCGCATCGCGCAGCGCGCCGAGACGGAGGTCGCGCAGATCCACGCCGTCCAGCAGGATCCGCCCGGCGGTCACGTCGTGCAGACGCGGGATCAGCGACAAGGCCGTGGACTTGCCCGCACCGGACGGACCCACCAGCGCCACCGTCAGCCCCGGCTCGGCCACGAAACTCAGATCGCGCAAGCCCGCGCGCCCATCCGGATAGGTGAAGCCGACACGCTCGAACACCAGGCGGCCATGCCCGGCCGGCAGAGGCAATGCGTTCGGGCTTTCCTGCACCCCGGGCGGCTCGTCGATCACGGTGAAGATGCGCTCGATCCCCGCCAGCCCCTCCTGCACCGCCGCGTTCAGCGAGCCAAGCGCGCGCAACGGGCGCGACGCCAGCAGCAGGGCGGCGACGAAGCCGGAAAACGACCCCAGCGTCGCCCCGCCCATCGAGGCCCGCCACCCGGCGAACCCCAGAACCGCCGCCACTGCCGAGCCGCCCAGCACCTCCAGCACCGGATCGACGCCTGCCCGCCCGCGCGTGATGCGCAGAAGGCTGTTGTGCAGCAGATCGAACGAACGCGAGGCGCGCCCGACCTCCGCCTTCTCCAGACGATACACCCGCACCGAACGGGCCAGACCGAAACTCTCGTTCAGAAGCGCCGCGGTACGGCCGATCTGTTCCTGCATGCCGCCCGACGCCCGGCGCACGCGCTTGCCGATGCGCTGGATCGGCACGGCGGCGAGCGGATACAGCACGGCGGCGATCAGGCTCAGCTCCCAGTCCATATAGACCATCGAGATCGCCAGACCGACCACGGTCACGCTGTCGCCCAGCGCGTTCACGGCGCGGATCATCGCCTCGCGGATGGTCACGGCATCGGTGGTGAAGCGCGCGGAAAGCTGCGCCGGCGCCTCGCGCTCGATGCGGGCAATGTCGGCATCCACCAGATGCTCGAACATCCGCCCCTGGAGATTGCGGATCACGATCAGGACCAGCCCCTGCACCGCCAGGGTCTGCCCGTACTGCGACGCCGCCTTGGCGGCGGTCACGATCACCACCAGCGCCGGAACCTGATACAGGATGCGCGGATCGTTATGGGTGAACATGTCGATCGCCCGCTGGATCACCAGCGGATACAGCGCGTTCAGCAGCGCCATCGCCACGGTCAGCACCAGAACGGCGGCGATCCGGCCGCGATGGCGGCTGATCTCGTCGCGCCACAAACGCAGCATCAGGCTCCGGCTTGAAGCCAGATCCTTGCGAGGGCGCTTTCCCGGTCCGGTCTGTGTCATCGGCGCGCTTTACCAGCGCGGGCCTGCGACCACAAACGAGCGGATTTACACGGCCGGCAGCAGACCCGCCTCTCCGGCCAGCACACGCAGCCGGTCGAGACATCCCGCCCGATCCGCCCGGCACCCGCCAGTCCACCACCAGAGCCGCGTTTCGGCCAGCAAACGCCCGACCTCTGGCCCCGGCCTCAACCCCGCCTGCACCGCATCCCGCCCGGCCAGGGGAAAGACCGGCGGCACGATCGACGCGATCCTCGCACGGATGGACGCTGCCTCCCCGGCCAGCCAGGACCGGCCGATCACGATCGCAGGAGGCGCATCGGCGAGACGACGACGCAGCGAGTCCTCGTCGGTGCCACGCGCCGCCGGCGGCTCCTTCTCCAGCAACGCCGCGAGCCGGCGCGCTTCGTCGCGGGACAATTTCAGCCGCGACGCCACCGCCCCGGCCCAGGCGCCGTCGCCATCCGCCAGAGCGGACAAACGCAGGATCGCATCCAGAGGCGCACCCTCCTGGTCGAGACGCAGCACCGGCTCCAGAACCGCCCCCGGCAGCAGGGCCGGCAGAACCCCGGTTTCGCGCATCAGACCCAGGGTCTCGCCCGGCGCGGTCCCGCCCAGAAGCCGCGACAGTTCCGACCAGACCCGCTCCGCCGAAAGCCGGTCCAGACACCGCAGACGCGAGGCGATCGCCTCCGTTGCCGTCCGGTCCGGCACGCCGCGCCCGTATCGCGCCTGGAAACGGAAGAAGCGCAGGATGCGCAGCCCGTCCTCCTCGATGCGACGGCCGGCCTCGCCCACGAACCGAACCAGCCCGTCGCGCAGATCGGCCACGCCGCCGAAAAAATCGTGCACCACCCCCTGTCGGTCCAGGAACAGACTGTTGATGGTGAAATCCCGACGCGCCGCATCCGCACGCCAGTCCGCGGTCCAGGACACGCGGGCATGGCGCCCGTCGGTCTCGGTGTCCTCGCGCAAGGTCGTGATCTCATAGGGCCGGCGCGCGATCACCGCCGTCACCGTGCCATGCGCGAGCCCGGTCGCCACCACCTTGATCCCGGCGGCGGAGACCGCTTCCAGCACATGCTCGGGCGGTTCCGGCGTCGCCAGATCGATATCGGAGACCGGCCGGCCCGCCAGCAGGTCGCGCACCCCGCCGCCCACCAGACGCGCTTGGGGCAGCACCCCCCAGAGCCGGTCGAGCGCCGCGCGCGTTCCGTCGTCCAGACCACCGATCAAACCGGTCACCGGCTCAGCCGCCGGAGTCATGCAATGGTCATGCACCGGGATCGAACGGATGTTCGGCGACGGCCTCGGTCCCGCTCAGCGCGGACGACGCACAGACCAGGGGTCCGATCGGAAAGAACCGGTTCTGGCTCCACACGCCGAGACAGGGTTCGCCGTTGCGCTTTCCTTCCACCGCCAAGGCCGCCAGCTCGTAATACACCGCACGGGCCACACGCGCCTGGATCGGCAGTTCGCCATCCCCGGCACGCACTGTCAGATACGGGATTGCGGCGCAATCGCCGCCGGACCGCACGCAATCCCAGTCCACGCGCAACGGGTTTTCCGGCCCGGCGCAGACGATCTGGTCGACATTGGTGCGGAAGGCGAGAACCTGGTTGCGTCCGCAGCCACGCCATTCCAGCTCCACCGCCACGAAGGGCACGTCCTCCACCTCGATCTCGCCGCGCTCGGCCGGCGTTTCCAGACGGTAGCGCCCCGCCGCGTCGCGCCGGAGAACGCTGGAAAACAGGCAGACCATCGGTTTCCGGCGGATCGGCGTGCCCTGGTAGAGCCAGGTCCCGTCGCGCTGGATCAGGAACGGCAGCGGGCCGCAATCGCGTGGCTGGCGCTTCGGGCCGGTGTGCGGGTGCGGAACGCAGCCTCGTTCGGTGGCTGCCGTCGCGGCCTCGCCGAGCGGTCCCCCTGTCTCCAGCGGCCCCTTGCTCAGGCTGGGAAAGCGGTCATGCGTCACGAATACCGTTACCTCCGGCCGAAAACCGCCGTTCGGAGGGTGCCGCGCCTGGAAAACGGGCCGACGCACCCTGTGCCTTCCCGATATAGGGAGTGTCACCGGCTTGATGAAACCCCCGGACATGGCAGATTGCCCCCGTCTGCCGATCGCGGGACCGCTTTCCCGCCGCTCGGACAGAACCAGGAAGCGAGGCGAGATGGTGGAACCGGGCGAGTCGAGATCAGCCGCGGACCGGTTCGGAACGGGCGCCGATCCGGTCGGGGCGGCGGATGCGCTCATCAACCGGCTCGGCGCGGTGCGTTCCGAGATCGGCGCGGTGATCTTCGGCCAGCAGAGCGTGGTCGACGAGGTGCTGACCGCGATCCTGTCCGGCGGTCACGCGCTGCTGGTCGGCGCGCCCGGCCTCGGCAAGACGCTGCTGGTGGAAACGCTCGGCACGGTGCTGGGCCTGGGCGCCCGCCGCGTGCAGTTCACCCCGGATCTGATGCCGGCCGACATCACCGGCTCCGAGATCCTGGAAGAAGACGCCGCCGGCCGGCGCGCCTTCCGGTTCATCCAGGGCCCGGTCTTCACCCAGCTGCTGATGGCCGACGAGATCAACCGCGCCAGCCCGCGCACCCAGTCCGCGCTGCTGCAAGCGATGCAGGAACACAAGGTCGCGGTAGCCGGCACCGACCAGCCGCTTCCGTCCCCGTTCCACGTGCTGGCCACCCAGAACCCGATCGAGCAGGAAGGCACCTATCCCCTGCCGGAAGCGCAGCTCGACCGGTTCCTGCTGCAGATCGACCTGTCCTATCCCGATCTCGCCGCCGAGCGGGCCATGCTGCTCGCCACCACCGGCACCGCGCATCACGTCGTGCAGCCGGTTCTGGCGCCGGACGAACTCGAAGCGGCGCAGACCCTGGTCCGCGCCCTGCCGATCGGCGAGAGCGTTGTGGACGCGATCCTGTCGCTGGTGCGCGGCGCCCGCCCCGACACCGCCGCGGACGACACGCTGCGCCGCTCCCTCGCCTGGGGCCCCGGCCCGCGCGCGGCGCAGGCGCTGATGCTCGCCACCCGCGCCCGTGCCCTTCTGGGCGGCCGTTTGTCGCCCTCGATCGACGACGTCGCCGCCCTGGCGCATCCGGTTCTGCGCCATCGCATGGCCCTGTCCTTTTCCGCCCGTGCGGAGGGCATCACCCTGTCCGACCTGATCGACGGGCTGGTGCGGCGCCTCGGTTGATCGACCGGACAGACACGGGAGCCGGCGGCGCGTTCCGCACCCTGCTGCGTTCGCTCGGACGGCGGGAGCGGCACGGTGCCGCACCGGGCGCGCCGGCCGGCCCGGCACGCAACGGCAGAACCGCCGCCACCGGACGCGCCGCCGCCGAGGCCCTCGCCGCGCGGCTCCCGCCTCTGCTCGCGGATGCGGAGCGGATCGCCGCCACCGTCGCAGGCGGCGTGCATGGCCGCTTGCGCGCCGGGGTCGGTGACAGCTTCTGGCAATACCGCCCGCTTTCGCCCGGCGAATCCACCGCGCGCATCGACTGGCGCCAATCCGCGCGCGGCGACCGCCTGTTCGTGCGCGAGACCGAGTGGGAAGCGGCGCAGACCGTCTGCGTCTGGCGCGACCGCTCGCCCAGCATGGGCTGGCGCTCCGCACCCTCCCTGCCCACCAAGCGCGACCGCGCCGAACTCGTGCTGCTGGCGCTCGGCATCGGCCTTCTGCGCGGCGGAGAGCACCTCTCCCTCCTCGACGATCGCGGCGGCCGCACCCGTCTGGCCGCGCGCGGCGGGGTGGAGCGTCTGGCCACGCTGATGTTGTCGGAGCCGAACGAGACCGGTCCGTCCCTGCCCGCCCCGGGCGAACTGCCGCGTCATGCCGGCGCGGTGCTGGTCGGCGATTTCCTGTCGCCGCCTGCCGAAACAGCTTCCCTTCTCTCCGCCCTGGCCCGCGTGCCGGTCAGGCCGGTCCTGGTGCAGATTCTCGACCCTGCCGAGCTCACCCTTCCGTTCCAGGGCCGCACACGCTTCGAGGGGCTGGAAGGCGAAACCCCAATCCTGGTGCCGCAGGCCGGCGATATCCGGGACGGCTACGGCCAGGCCATGCGTGCCCATCGTGAAGCCCTGTCCCGGCTCTGCGCCGCCACAGGCGTTTCCCTGCTCACCCACGACACCGGGCAGCGCCCCGAAACATTGCTGCTCGCCCTGCATGACGCGATCGCGCCCAGGCGCGGCGCCGCCCGGATGCCCCCGCGTTGATCCTGCTGCATCCCCTCCTGCTGCTCGGCCTGCTGGCTCTTCCGGCGCTCTGGTGGCTGCTGCGCGCCCTGCCGCCGGCCCCGCGCACACAAGCCTTTCCGCCGCTGCGGCTGCTGCACGGCCTGCAAAGCCGCCTGCGCGAAGCCCGGCGCGTACCGCCCTGGCTGCTGCTGCTGCGCCTGCTCGCCGTGTTCCTGCTGGTGCTGGGTCTGGCCGGACCGGTGCGCGATGCAGCCCCTCCGCCCGCCGGTTCCGAAAGCGGCGCGCTGCTGCTGGCGATCGACAATGGCTGGCAATCCGCCGCCGACTGGTCCAGCCGTCTTCAGGCCGCCGACGACGCGCTGGAAGACGCCGCACGACGCGACCGCCCGGTCTCGCTGTTGCTCACCGCCCCGGACCGGAGCGGCAATGCTCCCGCCCCCACCGCCCCGGGCTCGGCCAGCGCCCTGCGCGCGCGCCTGCGTGCCGAGACGCCGATGAGCTGGAGCCCGGATCGTGCCGCCGCCGCCACGGCGCTCGGCAGCCATCCCCTGCATGGAAGCGTGCTCTACATCGCCGACGGCGTGGCCCAACCCGGCGACGACCGCTTCGCCGCCGCCCTGCGCGCGGTCGGCCCCGTGGACGAGAAGCGCGGCGCCGCCAGCATCGCCCTGCCCGGCCGCCCCGCCATCTCCGTGGACGGGCTCAGGCTTCCGCTCCTCCTTCTGCCCGCGCCCGCTGCGCGCACCCTCGTTCTGCGCGGCGAAAGCGCCAACGGCGAAGTGCTGGCCCGCCAGACGGTGCCCGTCGCCGCCGGGGCGTCCAACGCCGAAGCCGCCCTCACCGTGCCCAGCGAACTCCGCAACCGTTTGGCCCGGCTGGTGCTGGACCAGCCCGGCGGCGCATCCAGCGGGGCCGGCGGCGTGCGCCTGCTGGACGAGGGCGACCGCCGCCGCCCGGTCGGTCTGCTCACCAGCGGCACAGGCGCCGATACGCCGCTGCTCGGCAGCCTGTTCTATCTCCGCCGCGCGTTGTCACCCGTCGCCGAACTCCGCGAAGGGAAGCTCGATACGCTTCTCAGCCGCCCTCTTTCCGTTCTGGTGGCGCCGGACGGCACGCTCGACAGCGAGGACGCGCGCCGGCGCGTCGCCGCCTTCGTCCGCGAGGGCGGCACTCTGATCCGCTTCGCCGGCCCCCGCCTCGCCGCCGAAACCGCCACCCCCGACGACGAGCCGGACGGGGCCACTCCGACACCCGACGCCATCCACGGCGCCGCTCAGGGCACACCCGCCGACCGCCTCCTCCCCGTCGCCCTGCTGGGCGGCGCGCGCCAGCTCGGTGGGGCCATGTCCTGGAGCCACCCGGAACACCCGGCCCCGTTCGGCAGCGACACCCCCTTCGCCGGTCTTTCCGTGCCGGACGACGTCCTGGTCTCGCGTCAGGTCCTGGCCGCCCCCGCCACCGATCTCGCCGACCATAGCTGGGCCCGCCTCACCGACGGCACGCCCCTCGTCACCCATGCCCGCCTCGGCAGCGGCCAGCTCGTCCTGTTTCACGTCACCAGCACGGCGGACTGGTCCAACCTGCCGCTCAGCGGCCTGTTTCCGGCCATGCTGCAACGCCTGGTGGAACGCGCGGTCGGCGTGCAGACCCCCGCCGGCGACGTCCTGCTGCAACCGGCCGAGATCCTGACCGGCGACGGCCAGCTCGCCCCGCCGCCGCCTTCCGCGCGCCCGCTCGCCGCAGACGCGTTCGGCCATACGGAAGCCACCGCCACGCATCCGCCCGGGCTGTACGGTCCCGCCAGCTTCCGACGCGCCCTCAACCTCGCCGACGACGCCGCACCGCTCCGCGCCGAAGCCCCGATCGGCACGCCAGGTGATCTGTCCGGCCGCCGCAGCGGACAGCATCTCGGCCCCTGGCTGCTCGCCACGGCCCTTCTTCTGCTCGTGCTCGATCTGCTGGCGACGCTGATCCTGCGCGGCCTCCTGCCGCTGCCCCGTCGCAGCGCGACCCAGCCACCCAGTCGCGACGCGACCCTGCTCGTCCCGCTGCTGCTCGTGCCCGTTCTGGCCCTGGGCCATGCCGAGCCCGCGCGCGCTCAGCCGGACGCGCCGCCCGCCGCCGCCACCGACCCGAACGGCCCCGCCCCCGGACCGGCTCTGGAAACCCGGCTCGCCTATGTCGTCACCGGCGACGAGGCCACCGATGCCGTCTCACGCCAGGGGCTCGAAGGCCTGTCGCACTACGCCAATGCCCGCACCTCCGCCCGTCTCGGCGAGCCGGACGGCGTGGTGCCGGGACGCGACGATCTCGCCTTCTACCCGATGCTTTACTGGCCGGTGACGCCGCAAACCGTGCACACCGCACCCGATCCGAAATGGCAGCAGGCGCTGAACAGCTTCATGAGCCATGGCGGCATCCTGCTGATCGACACGCAGGGCGCGGCCGAAGGCGCCGGCACCGACACCGGTTACGTTCCCGTCGTGCCCGGCACCAGGCAGGCGCTCCGCCTCGCCACCACCGGCCTCGACATCCCGCCCCTCACCATCCTGCCGCCGGGCAACGTGCTGAACCGCACCTTCTATCTTCTGCACGGCACGCCGGGCCGATACGACGGCGCCCCGGTCTGGGTCGCCACCACCGAGGACAGCGGCAATGACGGCGTGAGCCCGGTGATCATCGGCGCCGACGACTGGGCCGCCGCCTGGGCCACGGACGGCAATGGCGGCTATCCGTTCGCCACCATCCCCGGCGGGGACGCGCAGCGCACCGCGGCCTACCGCTTCGGCGTCAACGCCGTGATCTACGCCCTCACCGGCAACTACAAGGCCGATCAGGTGCATGTGCCCGCCCTGCTGAAACGGCTCGGTCAGGCCCCCGCCCAGCCCGGCGGCGACGCACCCGCCGATGCCGGAGACCCCAACCCGTGAGCCGCTTCCTGTCCGGCGCCGACAGTATCGGCTTCTCCCCGCTCCTGCCCGCCTTCCTGCTCTGGGCGCTGGGCGCGGTCTGCCTCCTCGTGATCGCGCTGGCGCTCGTCCGGCGTGCCAGCGGCGCCGTCTGGCGCGGCCTCGGCTTCGCGCTGCTGCTCGCCTGGCTGTCCGGCCCGACCCTGCTGCAGCAGGACTGGCGCCCGCTGAACCAGACCCTGCTGCTGCTGGTGGACCGCTCCGCCTCCATGCGCATCGGCGATCGTCAGGCCATCGCCGACCGGACCGCCGAACGCATCCGGGAGGAAGCCGCCGCGCTCCCCGGCATCACCGTGTGCACCGTCCCGGTCACGGGCGGCGACGGGCACGACCAGACCGGCGGCACCCATCTCGCCGACGCGATCCGGCGCGCGGCGGAAAGCGTGCCCGCCTCAGGCGCCGGCGGCGGCCGCATCGCCGCGATCGTCGCCATCACCGACGGACAGGCCCACGACGTCCCGGCCCGGATCCCGCACCCGTTTCCGCCCGGCAACCCGGATACGCCGCTCCATGTGCTGATCCCGGCCGCGCACGAACAGATCGACCGCCGCCTGCGCGTGCTCCAGGCGCCGCCCTTCGCCATCGTCGGCCAGAACGCCACCATTCGCGTGCAGCTCGACGATCTCGGCCCCACCCCGCCGGGCGCTCAGGCCACGCTGACCATCCAACGCAACGGCGGCGAGCCCGAACAACGCCCGATCACGGCCGGCACGCCGCAGGACATCGCCGTCCCCGTCACCGCCCCCGGACCGCTCTTCCTGTCGCTGCACGCCTCCGCCCTGCCCGGCGAGGTCTCACCGATCAACAACGACGCCGTGGTGCGGATCGACGGTGTGCGCGATCATCTGCGCGTGCTGCTCGTGTCCGGCACGCCCAACCAGGGCGAGCGCGTCTGGCGCCGGCTGCTGAAAGCCGACCCGGCGGTGGAGCTGGTGCATTTCACCATCCTTCGCCCGCCCTACAAGGACGATTCCACCCCGCTCAGCGAGCTGGCCCTGATCGCCTTCCCGATCCGCGAGCTGTTCCAGGACAAGATCGGCTCGTTCGACCTGATCATCCTGGACGGCTTCGAGAATCGCGGCATCCTGCCCATGTCCTATCTCGGCAACATCGCCGATTTCGTCCGCAACGGCGGCGGCCTCCTCGTCACCGCAGGCCCGGAATTCATCGGCCCGGGCACCCTCCAGGACACGCCGCTCGGCGACATCCTGCCGGTCCGCGTGCCCGAACAGGGCGGTCTGGTGGAACAGCGCTTCCAGCCGCTCCCCACCCCGCTCGGACGCCGCCATCCCGTCACCGCCGACCTGCCGCAGGAACCGCCCTCCGACCCGAAACTCGGCGCCGATCGCGGCTGGGGCGACTGGTATCGCGCCCTTCGCGCCGACAAGGACACGCTGGCCCCCGGCACGGAGGTGCTGCTGTCCGGCCCCGGCGACACCCCGCTGCTGCTGCTGAACCATGTCGGCAAGGGCCGCGTAGCGCTGCTTCTCTCGGATCAGCTCTGGCTCTGGTCGCGCGGCGAGAACGGCGGCGGTCCACAGGCCGAACTGCTGCGCCGGCTCGCACACTGGCTGATGAAGGAGCCGGAGCTGGAAGAAGAGCGCCTCTCCGCCTCCATCCAGAACGGCATCCTGTCCGTGCAGCGCCATTCCGTGTCCGGCACCCCCGCCCCCAGCGCAGAAATCACCGCCCCGGACGGCAGCAAACACGACCTGCCGCTCAAGCCCGGCCGGAACGGCACCGAAACCGGCAGCATGCCGGCCGACATGCCCGGCATCTGGGAAGCCACGATCGGCGATGCGCAGGCCTTCGCCGCCGCCAGCCCCGGCGATCCGGTGGAAATGGCCGATCTGCGCGCCACCGCCGGCCCGCTCCGCCCTCTCGTCGAGGCCACCGGCGGCAGCATCCACTGGCTCGGCGACCGTTACGACCCCGCCCGCACCCCCGCCCTCCGTCTGGTCGGACGCGACGGCGCCGATACCGGCCCGGACTGGATCGGCCTGCGCGATCACGGTGCGCACGCCGTCACTGGCGAACGCGCCCATCCGCTGCTCCCCGCCGTCCTGGTGCTGCCGTTGGCGCTGCTGTTGTTCCTGTTCGGCTGGTGGCGCGAAGGCGGACGGCGTCGCGACGCCGAACGCGGCTAGACCATCATCCGGCCGATAGAAAGACTCATCGAAACATTCGGGGAGAGCGGCCGATCCGATCGGTCAGGACCGGAGCCGGCGGTGACATCCGCCCGGCCCGTTCCGCTCCCCGCCTACCCGATCCAGCGCCAGATCCCGGCCGCCCACCCCGTCGCCGGGAGATGCGCCCAGGAGGCGAACAGCCACAAGACCAGCCCGCCCAGTGTCGCAGGAAGACCGAAACTGCCGAAACGCGCCCGTCCCCGCGTGATCGCGACGAACGGCCAGTAGCTCGTCCGGCTCTCCCAGACCGGCCATCCCGACGGATCGAGCCGCGCCTTCTTCCGGTCCTGCATCACCGCACCGACCAGGGCCAGCACGATCATCGCCCCGGACAGAACGACGTTCTTGCTGATCGGCCAGACCAGAACGTGCGCGATGCCCCAGATCGCGAACGACCACATCATCGGATGGCGGGTGACGGCATAAACGCCGACGGCCTTGGCCGTCGCGACGCTTCCCGCGCCGGGCAGGGCCGGATTGCGGATCAGGGAGCCGATCAACAGGACGGACGCGACCAGCATCAGCACCGTCGCCACAACCCACAGGCCATCGCCGACCGGCCAGGCCGGCGCCGTCACGGGCGCCTCGGCATAGGCCCAGATCGTCAGGCCGAGCGTGAGAAAGGAGACGACCGAATAGGCACGGCTGAAGCCGCCTTCACCCAAACGCGCGACGAGCGGCCGACGCAACGGATGCGACATGGCGAAATGCGTCCCCACGAACGAGACGGCGCCCAACGCCACCAGAAACACACCGTCCATCACCGTCGTCCCTCAATCCAGCGCCCCATTCGGTCGAGCATCAGCGCATTCATCTCCTCCGGCTTCTCCAGTGGCACGAGATGCGCGGCACCCGCGATCTCGATCAGTTCGGCCCGAGGCATGCGGTCCACGATCCGGCGGCTCATCGCCGTGGGCAGGATGGTGTCGTCGGCGCCGGACAGCAGGAGAGCCGGCGTCTCCACCGCGTGCAGCCGGTCCAGGAACGCGTCGCGCCGCACCAGCACGGAATCGACCGCCCGGATGAACGGTTTGCGCGCGAAGGACCGGAACCGTTCGGCATAGGTGCGACCGATCTCGGGCCGCTCGCTCCGCGTCCGTGCGCTCAACTGCATCGACAGAAGCATGGCATCCACCCGGCGATCGATCGCCGGAACGGCCAGCATCACCGTCAGCAGCATCGCGGTCAGCTTCGTCTTGAGGGCTGGCGCTTCGGCGGTCGTGTTCGTCATCACCAGCCCGGCAAGCCGCCCCGGCCGCGCATGCGCCACGCGCGGCGCGATCATGCCGCCCCAGGATGTGCCGATCATCACCACCGGAACCTCCGCCGGCAGCGTGTCGATCAGCGCCAGCGCCACCTGCGCGCACTCGTCCATGGTGAACGACCGGCCAGGGCCCGGGCTGTCGCCATGACCCGGCGGATCGATCGCCAGACTGCGCCAGCCCGCCTCCCTGAGCGCCGCGACCTGCGCCGTCCACATCCGGTGATCGGCGAACAGGCTCGGCCAAAGCAACGCCACCGGCCGCCTTTCATCGCCCTGATCGTCATACGCGATCGGACCCAGCCCGGTCCGGATCGTCTTCATGGTCATGGACCACGCGCTCCCACACGCTTACAATGTAAGCAGCACTGTATACACTGTAAGCGGAACGTCAAATGCAATCCGAAGAGGGGCTGCGCGCCGACCTGCTGCGAAGTGCCCTGGCGCTTCTGGAACGTGACGGCGACGTCCCGAGCCTGCGCGCCGTCGCCCGCGACGCGAACGTGTCGGCCATGGCCCCCTACCGTCATTTCGAGGACAAGGCGGCGCTACTGGCTGCGGTCGCCGATCGAGGCTTCGCCCTGCTCGGAGACGCCTTGCTGGCCGCGGATACCGATGCCGATCCGCGTGAAGCCCTCTACGGCCAGGGCGTCGCCTTCACGCGCTTCGCCCGCGCGCATCCCGCCCTGTTCCGCCTGATGTTCGGCCCTTGCCGCGGCAATGCCGGAAGCCCCTCCGTCGATCGCGCCGGCGACGTGCTGAAACGGCGCACCAGCGAACTCGCTCCCGACGACAGCGCGGCGGCAAGGCTCGCCTGTCGCGCACTCGTGCAGGGTCTTGCGGTGATCGAGGCGAGCGGCCGTCTCGGACCCGGCGAAGACCCGGAAGCGGCGATCCGGTTCTTTACCGATCGTCTCGGCTGAAGAGCCTTCCGCGATCCAGCAAGAGGTTCTTTTTTTCTGGAGAAAAAGAAGCAAAAAGACCTCCGTCCGCTGGGCCTGGAGAGAGCCGCGATCGTTTTTCAAAACGAATGAGATTTCTCTGCTTCTTTCCTTCGGCAGAGAACGTTTCTTGAACCCGGCGCCCTTCCCGCACGACGCGCCGACTTCGCTGTTACAGACTTGGGTGTTGCGACGGAACGCCCGGACACGGCACCATGCGCGCGGGAACCTCGCGCGCGGTTCAAGGAGTTCGTGCCTTCCAGTCAGCCTCCCGCATGCCAGGACGCGGCCTGCCTAACCCGATGGTGGTACTGCTCGGATTCGTCCTGCTCAGCCTCGGCTCGGCGGGCGTCGGCGCCCTGCTCGCATGGCCGTCGCTGCTGGGCTGGTACGCGCTGCTGCGACGGCCGCCGGGCGCGCTGCCGGCGTTCGGTTTCCCGGTCTGCTGGGCCGTGCTGGCGATGCCGGTCGCGGTCGCGGCCTGGAGGGTCTGGCGCGCCCGTCGCGTGCCGCCACGGCACAGGGCGCTGCTGCTCTGGTGCTGGACGCTGATGACCGGGCTGGTCTGGTCCGTCTGCTTCTTCGTGCTGCACAAGGCGGATGCGGCGATCGGATTCGGCCTGTTCTCCGTGCTGTTGTCCGGCCTCGCTCTGCGCGATTTCCGCGCCGTCGATCGCACAGGCTGCGTTTTGATGGCACCATCCTTCGTCTGGGTGTGCTACGCGACCTGGCTGACAGCCGGGATCGCCTGGCTCAACCCGGGCTGAAGGATCGCCGCACGCGAAGACGCGCGGAAGACGGAAACGAGAGATGCATCTGTTCAAGGGTTCGCAGACGGATTTCGGGCGCTTCCTGCGCCCCTGCATGACCGTCCTGATTCTGGCCGCCGCCCCGACCGTCCTGCCGATCCATGCGGCCATGGCGCAGTTCAGCATGGGCAATCCCAGCGCGGCACCGGGCAGCAACCCGAACGACGAAGCCGATGCGGCCGACGCCGCCGCCAAGGCGCAGGCTAAGGCCGATGCGCGCGCGGCAGCCCCGCCGCCGGCGATCCCCGGCGCGGTGACGGATGAGGCGACCGCCACATCCGGCCATGCCAGCCTGGACATGGAGCCGACGGCCGCCCTGTTCGACGCCATCAACCGCGGCGACATCACATCGGCCAAGGAAGCGCTGGGACGCGGCGCCGATCTGAACGGCAAGAACGTGCTGGGCCAGTCGCCGCTCGACATGGCGATCGACCTGAACCGCAACGACATCACCTTCCTGCTGCTGTCCATGCGCAACACCATCGACGGCCCGCCGGTCGCCTCCGTCGCCACGGCGGAAGCCGCCCCGGTCAAGGTGGTGGCGTCCAAGGAGAAGCACGGACGCAAGGGACACGACACGGCGGTGGCCGCGCGCGAGCCCGGGCGCAGCCAGACCAAGGCCCGCCAGTACGCAGCGGATGGCGGCACGCCGCAGCCCCAGATCGGCTTTCTGGGCTTCGGCGGCTCCTAGACACCGGGTTTTCGCGTCGTGACGGCTCCGGTCGCGGGCGCCGGGCCGGGCGCTCCGCATCCCCCCGCACGGCTCGAACGGGTGGCGACGCTGGGCGCGCTTCTGTTCGGCATGGTGTCGGTGCAGATCGGCGCCAGCCTCGCCAAGTCGCTGTTCCCGCTGCTCGGCGCCGCCCATACGGCGGCGTTGCGCATCCTGTTCGCCGCGCTGATCCTGTTTCCGCTCGCATGGCGCATGCACAGTCGGAACCCCGTCCGCCTCGCACGCCCCGGCGCCGCGATCGGGGCGATCCTCGTCTACGGCGCCACACTCGGCGCCATGAACATCGTGTTCTACCTGGCCCTGCAAAGGCTGCCGCTCGGCATCGTCGTGGCGATCGAGTTCATGGGACCGCTGTTTCTGGCCCTGGCGGGCTCCCGACGCCCGCTCGACCTCATCTGGGTCGCCTTCGCCCTGTCCGGCCTGCTGTTCCTGATGCAGCCCTGGCAGAACAGACACGCGCTCGATCTCGTCGGCGTCGGTCTGGCCCTGCTCGCCGCCGCAGCCTGGGCGATCTACATCCTGGCGGGACGCAGGCTGGGGCAGCATCTTTCCGGCGTCACGGCGACGGCGCTCGGTATGGGCTGCGCCGCCCTGGTCACCGCCCCCGCCTCCCTGCCGGCCCTGCCGGTGCTGTTCCGCGCCGACTGGCTGCTGCCGGCAGCACTCGGCATGGCGCTGCTGTCCAGCGCCGTGCCCTATTCCATCGAGATGATGGCCATGCGCCGCATGAGCATGCGCGGCTTCTCCATCCTGATGTCGCTGGAACCGGCCATGGCCGCCATCGCCGGGTTGCTGCTGCTCGGCGAACACCTGTCCGCCGCGCGCTGGCTGGCGATCGGCGGCATCGTCGTCGCCTCCCTCGGCAGCGCCCTCACAGACAAGCCCCCGCCGGAACACGCCCTCCCCGAATCCGGCCCCTGAGCGCAGTCCCCTCCCACACGGATCCCGCCCCCCAAACCACAACGGGCCACGTCGTCGAAGCGACATCCATGCGCCCGTCACGAAGCGGGCCCGGCCACATCGAGAGCCATCCGGGAACCAGTCGTCACGGTCGACCGAACAGCCGTCGGATGGTGGGAGCGTCGCTCTGGGGCTGTGCCGCCGCGACACGCGCGCCGGTCGGTTGACGGCGCCCTATGTCACGGCCCAATCCGCCGGACACGCTCTATGCGCCAGCAAGACCAGCGATCGCCTCGCTGACGGCCTTGATCGAACGATCGATATCCGCTTGCCCTGTGCGCCAGTTGCACACCGACACGCGCATGCAGCGCTTGCCGCGCCAGGTCGTCCCGCTGAAAAAAGCAGCCCCTCCCGACACCACCTCCGCAATGACGGCGTCGGTCCTGCGGTCATGGTCGGCCGCTGTCGCATCGGGCGCCGGAGCGAGGAAGCGCAACAGCCCCTGATTGATCGTCGGCAACCATTCGATGCGCACCCCGGGAAGCGCGCCGATGCCAGCGACCAGTGCACGCGCATGGTCGCAACTCCGCCCGATCAGATCGGCAACCCCGTCCCGCCCCAGCTCCCGCAAAGCCGCGTAGGTCGGGAGTGCCCGACCGCGTCGCGACCATTCGGGATTCCAGTCGATCGGATCGCGCGCGGAGCCGACCGGTTGCGCATAGCTCGCCCGGAAGGAGAACGCTGCGCGATGCGCCTCGGCATCTCGCACGACGGCATAGCCGCAATCGAACGGCGTGTTCAGCCATTTATGGCCATCGTTCGTCCAGGAATCCGCCAGATCGACGCCGGCGGCGAGATGGCGATAAGCGGGACAGGCACGGACCCAGAGGCCGAAAGCACCATCGACATGAACCCACGCCCCATGCCGACGAGCGATGGGAACGAGGTCGGCGAAGGGGTCGAAGGCGCCGATATTGAGGTCGCCGGCCTGCAACACCACGATCGTCGGCAAGGCGGCCGCTTCCAGAGCGCGCTCCAGGGTTTCGGGAACGATCCTGCCCTGATCGTCGCATGGCAGGATTTCCATGCAGGCGGTGCCGAAACCGAGAAGGCGCAAGGCACGATCGACCGAACCGTGACGCTCGCTGCCGGTCAGAACACGCAGGCGTGGCGCACCCATCAGACCGTCCCGCTCGACATCCCATCCCGCCTGCCGCAACAGCCGGTGACGTGCCGCAGCCAGACAGGTCACATGAGCAGCCTGCGTTCCCGTGGTGAACGCGAAGCTCGCCGTCTCGGGCAGGCCGAACAGGTCCTTGAGCCAACCGCCCGCCACCTCCTCGACGATCGCCTCGGCGGGACTGCAGGCATGGATCGCGGCATTCTGGTCCCAGGTCGAGACCAGCCAATCCACCGCGAGCGCGGAAGGCAGCGTGCCGCCGATGACCCAGCCGAAGAAACGCCCGCTTCCGCTGCCCAGAAGGCCGCCTTCCGCATTCCGCACCAGGTCTTCGACAACCCGATCCGCCGGCAGACCCGATGCGGCCAAAGGCCTGCCGAACCGGTCGCGCAATTCCTCCATGGTGGCTGTCGCGCCGATGGACCGTTTGTCCAGCTCCGCCAGCCATCGCTCGGCATGGCGATAGGCCGTGGCCAGCGCGGTCCGATCGGGTTCGGTTGTCATCCTCGTGCTCCCCGCTTCGTTTCAACGGCTGTCTGTAGCTCTGGAGAGATCGGAGATGGTTCGTTATGGGTCGAACCATGAAAGACGGTCCCAACTTCGCCTTCATCGCTGCCCTGATCGGAGATGCCGCCCGGGCGGACATGCTGGCTCACCTGATGGACGGTCGCGCCCTCACCGTGGGCGAGCTGGCGCGCGCCGCCCATGTCGGACTGCCGACCGCCAGCGCCCATATCGCCAAGCTCGAAACGGCAGGTCTGCTGGTCTCCGTCCGGCAGGGTCGTAACCGCTATGTCCGTTTGTCCGGTGCCGACGTGGCGCACACGGTGGAAAGCCTCATGCTTCTGGCCGAGCGCACGGGGCATCTGCGGGTCCGTACCGGCCCGCGCGATCCGGCGTTGCGGGAGGCCCGTCGCTGCTACGACCATCTCGCGGGTGCGAAAGGGGTGCAGATGCTCGAAAGCCTGTGCCAGCGCGGATTTCTGCTTCGCCAGGACGATGAACTGTTTCTTCAGGACACAGGCCGCGACTTCCTGGGGGGATTCGGCATCGACCCGGCTCTGCTGTCGCGTACGCAAGACTGCGTCGCCTGTCTGGACTGGAGCGAACGCAAGGATCATTTGGCGAGCCGCCTGGGATCAGCGTGCCTCGAACGCATTCTCGCGCTGGGATGGGCGAAGCGTGACGCCGATAGCCGGGCGATCCGCTTCGATGCCAAAGGCGCGCGCGCCTTCGACACTGCTTTTCCCATCCTCTCTCGACAACGCTGACGATCACCCGCTCTCGGGGGTCATCATCCGCATGCATCGTCGTCCCACCCAACCGGGACGCTCGCAACCCACATGCCGCCGGATCGTCTCCTCCGTGCCGTCCCGCAGCCCGGCGGAACGACACCAGCGCCTCACCTCTCCTGCAGGTGCGCGAACCGCCAGGCCGGCTGGCCGTTTCCATCGTCTTCCCCGGACGGAACAATCCGCATGGCCCGAACATCCTCGCCAACGAGCCGGGCGACACGTGCCGCCACCTCCCTGATGGGCAGCCTCCTGCTCGGCGCGTGTTCCGTGGTGGGGATTCGCGGCGGGACGCCGCAGCCGCCCTACGCGGTGGTGCAGAGGATCGGCACCGGCGACACGGCAATCGAGATCCGGCGCTACGGCCCGCGCCCGGCGGCGGAATGCACCGAAACCGGCACCGAGATCGACGCGCGCTACAGCGGCTTCCGCCGCCTCGCCGGCTTCATCTTCGGCGGCAACGCGGCCGACAAACACCTCGCCATGACCGCCCCCGTCGTGCAGGCCCCCGCGACCGTGACCATGACCGAGAGCGCGGCGACGCCGGACGGTCGCTGGATCATCCGCTTCTATCTGCCCGAGGGCGTGACCCCGGCCAACGCGCCGAAGCCGCATGACGACAGCATTCGTCTGCTTACTATCCCCGCCGCCACGGTCGCGGTGCTGCGCTTCTCCGGCAGCCCGGATGCGAACGCGGTCGCCCGGCACAAGCAGATGCTTCTGGACGAACTCCGCGGCACGGGCTGGGCCCCGGACGGCATCCCGTCCGCCGCCTTCTACGACCCGCCCTGGACCCTGCCGCCCCTGCGACGCAACGAGGTCTCGGTGCCGGTGGAAAAACGCGCTCAGCCGTAGGCGTCGTCCAGGAAGCGCTTCTCCAGCGCCACGGCCCGGCGGAAGACATCGCGGCATTGCGTGTCCGCCGCCGGCCCGACCCGGTCCAGCTCGCTCCGCAGCACGGACACGAACTGCCGGAAATCCGGGTTGTCGTGCAGGGTGATCCACTCCGCATGCACGAAATCGCCCGGCAAAGGCCGCTTCGCGCGCATCGCCCAGTCCAGATAGAGCCATTCCGCGACACAGAGCACGCTCAGCACCGCCGGATAGGAGCCGCTCGCCGCCGCCTCCAGCATCAGCGCCTTGAACCCTGCCGTGGAAGCGGAATCCGGGTCGGTATCGCGTTCCGGCCCGACGCCGAGTGCCACAAAGGCGCGCTCGAAATAGGTGTTCTCCTCGCCCGACACCACGCCGGCCGACCGGCCATAGCGCAGACGTGCCGCGATGGTGTCCGCCGTGGCGATCGCGGCGCCCAGAAGGCGAAGAAAGCTGTCCAGGAAACGATGATCCTGGATCAGGTAGCGCGTCATCACCGCGGGCGCGATCGTCCCGTCGCAGAGCTCGCGCACGAAGCGATGCTCCACCGCCGCGGACCAGTCCGGCTCGCTCAGGGCGCGCAGCTGTTCGGAATAGCGCTCGGACATGGGACGCCTCAGAAGCTCAGGACCCGCCGGCTATACTCGAAACCGCCGCGATCCACCGGACCGTCGTTCCGCGCCGGGGTGGAACAGGCGGCCAGCAGGAGAAGCCCGAGCAGCAGGCGGGACATACGGCAGAACAGGACCACGAGAACGCTCCGACAGGGGACGCGCCCTGGTTACGTCGTTACGCTCGGTTACAAAAGCCGCCAGGCCTTCCCGATTAAGTTGCACGATGAAACTTAATCGGCCGGTCTACTCCGCGGCGTCCTGCGCCGCCGACGATTCCACCCGCACGACATCCAGCGTCACCAGCGCGCCGTCGCGCTCGAAATGCCAGAACGTCCACCCGTTGCAGGAGGGGGCGTTGGTGAGTTCGGCGCCGAGCTTGTGGATGGATCCGCGCTTGGAGCCGCTGACCAGCGTGCCGTCCGGCGAGACGATGGCGCTGACCCGGCCCTGCTTGTCGGTGACGCGCGTGCCGACCGGGATCAGGCCGCGCTCGACCAGAGAGCCGAACGGAACGCGCGGGGCGTCGCGCTTGGCCGGGCTTGGCATCACGCTATCCATGGGCAGCGGCCGTTCGCGCTGGAAGCGGCCGATCGCGGCTTCGGCGTAGTCCGGGTGGCGCTCGATGCCGATGAAGCGGCGTCGGAGGCGCTTGCTCATCGCCGCCGTGGTGCCCGTGCCGGTGAAGGGGTCGAGCACCACGTCGTCCACGCCGGTGGAGGCCAGAAGCACGCGGTGCAGCAGCGATTCCGGCTTCTGGGTCGGGTGCAGCTTCAGGCCGTGCTGGTTGCGCAGACGCTCGTTGCCGGTGCAGAGCGGCAGCAGCCAGTCCGAGCGCATCTGGACGTCGTCGTTCAGCGCCTTCATGGCGGCGTAGTTGAAGCGATAGCGGCTCTGCGGGCTGCGCGCGGCCCAGATCATGGTCTCGTGCGCGTTGGTGAAGCGGCGGCCGCGGAAATTCGGCATCGGATTGGATTTGCGCCAGACCACGTCGTTCAGGATCCAGAAACCGAGATCCTGGAGAATGGCGCCGATGCGGAAGATGTTGTGATACGAGCCGATCACCCAGATGGTCGCATCCTTGCGCATCAGGCGCCGGGCTTCGGCCAGCCAGTCGCGGGTGAAGCGGTCGTATTCGGCATAGTCGCCGAACTTGTCCCAGTCGTCATCCACCCCGTCGACGAGGCTGTCGTCGGGACGGCGCAGCTCGCCGCGAAGCTGGAGGTTGTAGGGCGGGTCGGCGAAGATGCAGTCCACCGAACCGGCCGGCAGCAGACGCATCAGGTCGATGCAGTCGCCGAGCAGGATCTGGTCGAGCGGCAGTTCCATGGCCTGGCCGATCATGCAGCCTCCAGCAGAAGGCTGAGCTGCCGGACGGTGCCGAAGGCGCTGCGATGGTGCTTCGTGGGGCCACTGGCACGTAGCGCGTCGCGATGGATCGCGGTGCCGTAGCCGGCATTACGCTCCCAGCCATAGGCGGGAAACCGCGCCGCGAGCCGGCTCATGATCCGGTCGCGCGTCACCTTGGCGACGATGGAGGCGGCGGCGATCGACAGGCATTCCGCATCGCCGCCGATCACGGCCACCGACGGGCAGAGGAGACCCGGCGGGCAGCGATTGCCGTCCACCAGCACCAGCTCGGGGATCTGGGCGAGGCGCGACACGGCGCGCGTCATCGCCAGCATGGAGGCGTGCAGGATGTTGAGCTGCTCGATCTCCCGCACGGAGGCGGCGGCGATGCCGATGGCGATGCCCGGCGTGGCGATCAGCGCGGCATAGGCGGCGTCCCGCGCCTCGGCGTTCAGCTTCTTGGAATCGTCCAGCAGGGCGGACAAACGGCGCGACGGCTTGCCGGCGAACAGCACGGCGGCCGCCACCACGGGACCGGCGAGCGGCCCACGGCCGACCTCGTCCACCCCGGCGACCCGTCCGCCATGCTCCGATTCGCGCCTGTAATGCGGCATCCCGGCTCCCGAACGGCGACTCCGAAACGCACCATGCGAATCGGGACGTGCCGTCCGCCCCAGGAAGACCATTTTTCGCGCCCGGCTGGCAAGCAGCCGGAGGGCTCAGCCGCGCGACGGAGTCAGCAGCAGACCGAGGAAGAAGCCGAGTCCGGCGGCGATTCCCAGCGCCGCCAGCGGACGGTCGCGCACCAGCTCGGCGGCCTCCTCGACCTGATCGCGGGCCTGATCGAGGAACCCGCCATATTCCTGTTCCACATGGCCCTGGAACTGGTTGGCCTTGCCTTCCGCCTGCAGGCCGAGATCGCCGGTCAGGCCGCCCACCGCGTCCTTGACCCGGCCGATGCCTTTGTCGATCGCGCCGTCGATGTGGTTCTCGTCGACCATGCCTGGATCTCCCGTGGCGGTTGTGACGAGGCTGCAACGGCGGGACGGGAAGTCCGGTTGCACCGGGCCGCTCCGGGGTTGCAATTCCCCCGCACCGGTCGATGCTGGGCGGCGGATCATGTTTCGACGCTCGACCCCGGACCCGGCCGCCTTGTCGCGGGAGCACCGGCGCATCGCCCTTCTGGTGGCCGGCGGCCTGCTGATGGAGCAGTTCGACAGCACGGTGCTGTCCACCGCCCTGCCCGCCATGGCGCACTCCTTCGGCACCAGCCCGGTGCATCTGAGCGGGGCCCTGACCGCCTATCTGCTGGGTCTCGTGCTGCTGCTGCCCTCCAGCGGGCGCATCGCCGACCGCTTCGGCAGCCGCACCATCTTCCGCGCCGCCATCGCCTTGTTCACGGCGGGATCGGTCCTGTGCGCCGTGTCGCAATCCCTGCCGTTCCTGGTCGGGGCGCGCTTCGTCCAGGGCTGCGGCGGGGCGCTGATGGTGCCGGTGGGACGGTTGGTGCTGATGCGCAGCGTGCGCAAGGACCAGCTGATCAATGCGGTGTTCTGGACGCTGATGCCGGCGACGGTGGGGCCGATGCTCGGGCCGCCGATCGGCGGGTTTCTCACCACCGCCCTGTCCTGGCGCTGGATCTTCATCATCAACGTGCCGATCGGTCTGGCCGGCCTGGTGGCGGCGGGGCTGATCCCACAGATGCGCGAAAGGGCGGCGACGCGGTTCGACGGGCTGGGCGTGGTTCTGAGTGCGATCGCCCTGGTGGGGCTCGTGTTCGGGCTGGAGCAGGTGCGCGGCGGGCCGTCCGGATTCCTCCTTGCGGTGCCGACCCTGCTGACGGGCGCGGTCGCAGCCGGGCTCTATATCCGCCATGCGCGTCGGATCGCGTCGCCCGTGCTCGATCTGTCGCTTCTGGGGGTGGAAACGTTCCGGCTTTCCGTGCTGAGCGGCACGGCGTCCCGGATCGCCATCGGCGGGATGCCGTTTCTGCTGCCGTCGATGTTGCAGATCGGGTTCGGCCTGTCCGCGGCGCAGAGCGGGGCGATCACGTTCAGCACCACACTGGGTTCGATCGTGGTGCGCTTCCTGTCGGCCTCCATTCTGCGGCGGCTCGGTTATCGCAGCACCCTGCTCCTGAACGGCGCCAGCGCCTGCGTCCTGACGGTGTGCTGCGCCGGGTTCCGGCCGGGCTGGCCGCTGGCGCTGTTGTTTCCGGTGCTGTTCGTGACCGGATTCACCCAGTCGCTCCAGTTCACCGCGTTGAACACCATCGCCTATGCCGATGTGCCGTCGGAACGGATGGGAGCTGCGACCGGGCTGTATTCCACCGTGCAGCAGCTCGGGCTGACGCTGGGGATCTCGATCGCCGCCGTCGTGGTGTCGTTGTCGGCGTCTCTGTCGGGACATCCGAGCGCGGGTCTGGCGGATTTCGCGATCGGGCTCGTTGCGATCGGGCTGTGTTCGTTGTTCGCGATCCCGGCCTGCTGGCGGTTGCCGCGTTCGGCGGGGGCGGAGCTGAGTGGGCATCGGTCGAACGGCTAACGGGAACGGATCAGCTGGTTATGCCCGTTCCCGTGATGACGAAGTCCGCAGCGTTCAGCGGTCGAAGCGGGACGAGCAGACGGCGAAGCGGAGCGGCAGAACCGGCCGGAAGGCGGCGAGGATGCTGGGCAGGAAGGCGCTGGGTTCGGCCCCATCCTGTTCATGGTCCTCTTCGCTGGCGAGCCGCCTGAGCGCTTCGGTTTCCATCTCCATCAGCTTGCGAAACATGCCGACCTCCCAACGCGCCCTTGTTCGGGCGCTTTCGGCCGCCTCCTTGCGGCACAAGCGGGACTGCGCTCCCGCGGCGTTTGCCGTGCCGGATCGCCGACGAGCGTGGCGGAGCGGCGCGGGCAGCACGGAGACGAGAGAAGGAAAGCGCTTCCGGCGCCGTCGTCCTGCAAGCGACACCGTAGACCCATCGGGGGCATCGCCACAATCTTGCCGTGTTCGTCCTCTCGCCTCCGTGATAGCGAGGAACGCCGGAACAGTTTGAATCAAACCGTGCGGCGTGCGGCCCCTCCGAGCGGAGGGGAAAGCTGATAGGATGGACAAGGGGCGCTCCGGCGAAGAGCCGGCGGCCGGTTGGGGAAGATGATGGACGAGCCGACGAACCGCCAGCCGCAGCCCCGTTCCAACGCCAACCCGCCCCCGTTCGATTCCGCCGTTCAGCCGGCCGCCCGCAAGCGACGTTGGGTGCGTCTGGTGGTGTGGCTGCTGATCCTGCTGCTGGTGGCCTGGGTGGCGATCCGGCTTCTGCACAAGCCGGCCGCGCAGCATGAGGCGGGTGCCGGCGGCCGCCATCATCGCGGTGCTGCTGCGATGGGCGACGGCGGGCCGCAGCCGGTGGCCGTGGCCAGCGCGCGGACCGGCGACATGCCCGTGGTGCTGACCGAACTCGGCACCGTGACCTCGCTCGCCAACATCACGGTGCAGTCGCAGATTTCCGGCTATCTGCTGAAGGTGCTGTTCACCGAAGGCCAGGAGGTGAGGAAGGGCGATCTGCTGGCGCAGGTGGACCCGCGTCTCTACCAGGCGACGCTGACCCAGTACGAAGGCAATCTGGTCCGCGATCAGGCGCTGTTGAAGCAGGCCCTGGCGGACAATGCCCGCTACACGCTGCTTCTCGGCCAGCACTCGATCGCCGCGCAGACCGCGCAGAACCAGCAATACGTGGTCGGTCAGTATCAGGGCGCGGTGAAGACGGACGAGGGCGAGATCGCCAGCGCCAAGCAGAATCTGGCCTACTGCAACATCATCTCGCCGATCGACGGCCGTGTCGGCCTGCGCCAGGTGGATCAGGGCAACTACATCACCTCGGGCGAGACCAACGGCCTCGTCGTGGTGACGCAGCTGAAGCCGATCTCGGTGATCTTCGCGCTGCCGGAGGCGCAGATCGCGGATGTCGTGGCGCAGATGCGGGACGGCAAGTCGCTGGTGGTGGATGCGTACGACCGCACCAACACGGTGAAGCTGTCCACCGGCACGGTGCTGACGCTGGACAACACCATCGACACCTCCACCGGCACGGTGCGCGTGCGTGCGACCTTCCCGAACGTGGACGAGCAGTTGTTTCCGAACCAGTTCGTGAACGCGCGCCTCAATCTGGAAACGCTGCACGACGTGGTTCTGGTGCCGAACGCGTCGCTGCAGACCGGCCCGGACGGTACGTTCGTGTATGTGGTGCAGCCGGACCACACGGTGAAGACGGTTCCGGTGAAGACCGGCACGGTGGGCGGCGCCGACGTGGTGATCGAGAGCGGGCTGAAGGCCGGCGACGTGGTGGTGACGGACGGCACCGACCGCCTGAAGTCGGGCAGCAAGGTGATGATCCCGGCGGAAACGCCGGCTCCGGCCGGCAACGATGCGGCGCCGGGTGCGGTCCAGCATCACCGGCACCAGGGCGGCGGCAACGGATGAACCGCCTGCTGCCGGGGCGGATCGCATCGTGAACCCGTCGCGCATCTTCATCGAGCGGCCGGTCGCGACGACGCTGCTGATGCTGGCCATCCTGATGGTGGGCCTGCTCGGCTTCCGGTTCCTGCCGATCGCCGCCCTGCCCCAGGTCGAATATCCGACCATCCAGGTGCAGACTTTCTATCCCGGCGCCGGGCCGCAGGTGATGACGACCTACGTCACCGCGCCCCTGGAATATCAGCTCGGGCAGATGCCGGGGCTGGACCAGATGGAGAGCCAGTCCTCGGCCGGCGCGTCGGTGATCACGCTGCGTTTCGGCCTGTCGATGAACATCAACGTGGCGCAGCAGGAGGTGCAGGCCGCGATCAACGCCGCGAACTCGCTGCTGCCGAGCGATCTGCCGGCGCCGCCGATCTACGCCAAGGTGAATCCGGCCGACACGCCGATCCTGACCTTGGGCGTCACGTCGAAGACGATGAAGCTCACGGATGTGGAGGACTACGTCGACACGCGTCTGGCGCAGAAGATCAGCCAGATCAGCGGCGTCGGCCTGGTGACGTTGACGGGCGGCAACCGTAAGGCGATCCGGGTCAACGTGAACACGCGCGCGCTGTCGTCCTACGGCATCGCGCTGGATGATCTGCGCACCATCATCGGCACTGTGAACGTGAATGCGCCGACCGGCACGTTCGACGGCCCCCTGCATGCGACGACCTTGCAGATCGACGGGCAGATCACCGCGCCGGAGGTGCTGGCCAATCAGGTGATCGCCTACAACAACGGCGCGCCGATCCGTGTGCGCGACGTCGCCACCGTGACCAGCGGGCCGGAGAACACGCAACTCGCGGCCTGGGCCAACAAGACTCCCGCGATCGTTCTCAACGTGCAGCGCCAGCCGGGCGCCAACGTGATCGCAGTGGTGGACAGCATCAAGCGCATCCTGCCGCGTCTGCGCCAGGACATTCCGGCTGGCATCGAGATCACGCCGTTGACGGATCGGACCACCACCATCCGCGCCTCCGTTGCGGATGTGGAGTTCGAGCTGCTTCTGGCGATCGCGCTGGTTGTGTTGGTGATCTTCGTGTTTCTACGGAACATCCCGGCGACGATCATTCCGAGCCTGAGCGTGCCGCTGTCTTTGATCGGCACCATGGCGGTGATGGATCTGCTGGGGTTCTCGCTCGACAATCTGTCGCTGATGTCGCTGACCATCGCCACCGGCTTCGTGGTGGACGATGCGATCGTGATGATCGAGAACATCGCCCGCTTCATCGAGATGGGCGAGACGCGGATGCAGGCCGCGCTGAAGGGCGCCGGCCAGATCGGTTTCACCATCGTGTCGCTGACCGTCTCGCTGATCGCGGTGCTGATCCCGCTTCTGTTCATGGGCGACGTGGTCGGGCGGTTGTTCCATGAATTCGCGATCACGCTCTCGGTGACGATCGTGATCTCGGCGGTCGTGTCGCTGACCCTGGTTCCGATGATGTGCGCGCGCATGCTGCGCGAGGAGCCGCATCATGCCGATGGCACGACGGCGCATCACGGCAGCCGCTTCGCGCGCTGGTCGGAAGCGGCGATCGACCGGACCATCGCCGCCTATGGGCGCGGGCTGGATCGGGTTCTGCGTCACCAGATCCTGATGCTGATCCTGTTCGTGGCCACCGTGGCGCTGACGGTGTTCCTGGTGATGGTGATCCCGAAAGGCTTCTTTCCGGTGCAGGATACCGGCGTGGTGCAGGGCATCTCGGTGGCGGCGCAGGACACGTCGCTCGACGCGATGAGCCAGCACCAGCAGGCGCTGGGCGATGCGATCCTGGCCGATCCGGACGTGGAAAGCCTGAGCTCGTTCATCGGCGTCGACGGCACCAACATGACGCTGAACCAGGGGCGGTTCCTGATCAATCTGAAGCCGCGCGACGATCGGTCGCTGTCGGCGTCCGCGGTGATCCGCAGGATCGAGAGCGAGGTGTCGGACGTGCCGGGCATTTCGCTGTTCATGCAGCCGGTGCAGGATCTTTCGCTCGATACCGCCGTGTCGGCCACGCAGTACCAGTTCGTGCTGGAGACGCCGAACTACGACGATTTCGCCGTCTGGGTGCCGAAGGTTCTGGACAGCCTGCGCGCCCTGCCGCAGCTGGCGGATGTGACGTCGGATCTGCAGGCCACCGGCAAGGTCGCCGACGTGATCCTGGACCGTGCCAACGGGGCGCGCTTCTCGATCACGCCGCAGACGGTGGACAACGCGCTCTACGACAGCTTCGGCCAGCGCCAGATCAGCACGATCTACACCCAGACCAACCAGTACCGGGTGATCCTGGGCGTGCAGCCTTCCCTGGCGAAGGATCTGACCAGCTTGAATCAGGTCTATCTGCCGGGCACGTCGTCTTCGTCCTCGACCTCCAACACGGGCGCGCGGCGTCAGGCGACCGGTGGTCTGGTGCCGTTGTCGCAGGTGGCGCAGGTGCGGCTCGGCACCGGGCCGTTGCTGATCTCGCATCTGGGCCAGTTCCCGGCGACGACCATCTCGTTCAACCTGAAGCCGGGCGCGTCGCTGGGGCCGGCGGTGACGGCGATCGAGAACGCGGAAAAGCGGATCGGCCTGCCGAAGACCTTCTCCACCGCCTTCCAGGGCACGGCGGCGGCGTTCCAGGACAGTCTGGGCAACGAGCTGTTCCTGGTGATCGCGGCGCTGGCCGCGGTCTATATCGTGCTGGGCGTGCTATACGAGAGCTTCATCCACCCGGTCACGATCCTGTCCACCCTGCCCTCCGCCGGGATCGGCGCGATCCTGGCATTGATGATCGCCGGCGCCGATCTGGACGTGATGGGCATCATCGGCATCGTGCTACTGATCGGCATCGTGAAGAAGAACGCGATCATGATGATCGACTTCGCGCTGGTGGCGGAACGCGAGGAAGGGCTGGCGCCCCAGGCGGCGATCCGTCAGGCGGCGCTGCTGCGGTTCCGGCCGATCCTGATGACCACGCTGGCCGCGGCGTTCGGCGCGCTGCCGCTGATGCTGGGCACCGGCACCGGCTCGGAGCTGCGCCGTCCGCTGGGCATCGCCATCGTCGGCGGTTTGGCGGTGAGCCAGCTGCTGACCTTGTTCACCACGCCGGTGATCTATCTGTTCATGGACGGGCTGTCGCGTCGCACGCGGCGCTGGATCAACCGTCATGACGCGCCCGACGCGCCGGCGCCCGGCACGCCGTGAACGTTTCGCGTCCCTTCATTCTGCGGCCGGTGGCGACCACGCTGCTGGCGGTGGCGCTCGCCCTGTCCGGGGCGTTCGCCTACACCAAGCTGCCGGTGGCGCCGCTGCCGAACGTGGCGTTTCCGGTGATCCAGGTGCAGGCAACGCAGCCGGGCGGGTCGCCGGACGAAGTGGCCGCCACCGTGGCGACGCCGCTGGAGCGGCATCTGGGTACGATTGCCGGCGTCACCGAGATGACGTCGGAAAGCAACCAGAACACGACGCGCATCACCATCCAGTTCTCGTTGAGCACCAACGTGGACGATGCGGCGCAGGAGGTGGAGGCGGCGATCCAGGCGGCGCGAGCCGATCTGCCGACATCGCTGCGCTCGAACCCGACCTTCCGGAAATTCAATCCGGCCGGTCAGCCGATCATGATCCTGGCGCTGACGTCGAAGACCAAGACGGCACCGCAACTTTACGACATCGCCACCAACGATCTCCAGCAGCAATTGTCCAAGATCAAGGGCGTCGGCAACTTCCAGCTCGGCGGCTCGGCCTTGCCGGCGGTGCGCGTCGAGCTCGATCCCTTGCCGATGTTCCAGCAGGGTCTGGGCTTCGAGGACGTGCGTGCGGCGCTGGCTTCGGCCAATGCCAACACGCCCAAGGGTTTCATCGATATCGGCCCGACGCGCTACCAGCTCGACACCAACGACCAGGCGCGCAAGGCGGACGATTATCGCGATCTGGTGGTGGGCTACCGCAACGGCGCGCCGATCCGTCTGGCGCAGGTCGCGTCCGTGACCGACGGCGTCGAGGACATTCGCAACGCGGGCTACTTCAACGGCGAAGCCTCTGTCGTCAGCATCGTGTTTCCGCAGGCCGATGCGAACATCATCAAGACCATCGACGCGATCAAGCAGCAACTGCCGATCCTGGAAGCCGCCCTGCCGGCCGATGTGAAGCTGCATGTCGGGCTCGATCGCTCCACCACCATTCGCGCGGCGGTGAAGGACACGCAGTTCACGCTGATCATCGCCATCGTTCTGGTGGTGCTGGTGGTGCTGGTGTTCCTGCGGACGCTGCGCTCGACATTGATTCCGGCCGTCGCCGTGCCGGTCTCGATCATTTCCACCTTCGGCGCGATGTATCTGCTGGGGTTCGCGCTCGACAATCTGTCGCTGATGGCGCTGACCATCGCCACCGGCTTCGTGGTGGACGATGCGATCGTGGTGCTGGAGAACATCGCCCGCCACATGGAAGACGGCATGGGGCGCCTGGAAGCGTCGCTTCTGGGCGCGTCGGAGGTCGGCTTCACCGTGATGTCGATCACCGTGTCGCTGATCGCGGTGTTTTTGCCGATCCTTCTTCTGCCCGGCATCGCGGGCAAGTTCTTCTTCGAATTCGCGATGACGCTGATCGTGACCATCAGCGTGTCGTTGCTGCTGGCGTTGACGGTGACGCCGATGATGTGCGCGCTGATCCTGCGTGTGCAGCCGCGCGTGAATGCCGAACAGGCGGAGCAGGATGCGGCCGCCGCGCGCGCGAAGAGCGACGCCTGGACGCGCGGGCTCGCCTTCGCCGGGGCTGCGATCGAGCGCGGTCTGGACGGGATGCAGAACGGCTACGAGCGTTCGCTCGGCTGGGCGATGCGTCACCGGCGGATCATGCTGTTGACCCTGCCGCTGACCATCGTGCTGACGGGGGTATTGTTCGCCAAGATTCCGAAAGGCTTCTTTCCCACCGAGGATAACGGCCTGCTGATCGCGCACATCGAAGGCGAGCAGACCATCTCGTTCCAGAACATGCGCGACAAGCTCATCCATGTTCAGAAGGAGATCACCGCGGACCCGGACGTTCTGTCCGTGGTGGGGTTCACCGGGGGACGGTCGTCCAACCAGGCGCAGATCTTCATCCAGCTCAAGGACAAGAGCGTCCGCCACGACAGCAACGACCAGACCATCGCCCGTCTGCGCAAGCGGATGCAGGACATGGTGGGCGCGCGCTTCTTCGCCTTCTCGGCCGGAGACGTGCGGGCCGGAGCGCGGGAAAGCAACGCGGCCTATCAGTTCTCGCTGCAATCGGACGACGCGCCGCTGCTCTACAAATGGACGCCCTTGATTGAGGCGGCGCTGAAGAAGCGGTCCGAGCTGGTGGACGTGGATTCCGACGTGTCGCAGGGCGGCTCGGCGATCACCGTCGACATCGATCGCGACACCGCCGCGCGCTATCGCATCACGCCGCAGCTGATCTCCAACACGCTCTACGATGCGTTCGGCCAGCGCAGCGCGTCGGTGATCATGAACACGCTGAACCAGTACCACGTCGTGATGGAGGTGGCGCAGCGCTACCAGCAGACGCCCGACATCATGCAGCAGATGTATGTGAGCGCGTCGGCGGGAACGGCGACAGGCAGCGCGTCGTCCAACCTGATCCGCGTGAACAGCGCCAGCTCCAACAGCGCAGCCGGTTCCAACGGCGGATCGAGCGGTGCCGGCGCGGTCGGCAACGGCGTCACCAGCGTCTCGACCAGCGGCACCGGCGGCGTGAGCGCCAGCGGGGCTTCGGGCGGCACCGACACGCAGTCGGCGGCGAAGCAGTCGCAGCAGAATGCGGCCAGCAACAGCCTGGCCGGCGGCAAGGGCGCATCGAGCGGGTCCGCCGTCTCGTCGTCCCGGGAAACCATGGTGCCGTTGATCAACCTGTCCAAGCTGACGCCGGACACGACGCCGTTGCAGGTGAGCCACGATGGCGGCTTCGTCGCGGCCACGCTGTCGTTCAACACCCCGCCCGGCGGTTCGCTGAGCGCGGCGGAGACGGCGATCCAGGACACCATGCTGCGTTTGCACGTGCCGTCCAACATCCACGGATCATTCGCCGGGAACGCCAAGGAGCTGGACGAGGCCAACAACAGCTATCCGCTGGTGCTGCTGGGCGCCTTGCTGGCGGTCTACATCACGCTCGGCATTCTCTATGAAAGCTACGTCCATCCGCTGACCATCCTGTCCACCCTGCCCTCGGCCGGCGTGGGCGCGCTTCTGGCGCTGGAACTGTTCGGCGAGGAGTTCACGCTGATCGCGATGATCGGCATCGTCCTGCTGATCGGCATCGTGAAGAAGAACGCGATCCTGCTGGTGGATTTCGCGCTGGTGCAGGAGCGGGATCACGGCATGTCGCCGCGGGATTCGATCCTCGAGGCCTGCCGTATGCGGTTCCGGCCGATCATGATGACGTCGTTCGCAGCCGCTCTGGGTGCGCTGCCGCTTGTGCTCGGCAACGGCTATGGCAACGAGTTGCGGCGGCCTCTGGGCCTGTCCGTAATCGGCGGCCTGCTCGTGAGCCAGGCGCTGACCCTCTACACCACCCCGGTCGTGTATCTGTATCTCGACCGGATGCGGCACTGGTGGAACCGTCGCGGATGGCGCCGTTCCCGCCGCTTGCAACAGGACCCAGCCGCAGGATGAGCATGTTCCGCCGCCTTGTTCCGCAGAACCATCGCCCGCGCCGGCTGTCCGCCCTTCTGCTGGCGGGCCTGTGCGCCGGCTGCATGGTCGGGCCGGACTACCACAAGCCCGACGCGATCCTGTCGGCGCGGTTCAAGGAGATGCCGCCGCCGCCCGGCTGGGCGTTCGCCGATCCGCATTATGCCGAACTGCCCAAAGGCCATTGGTGGGAGGTCTACAACGACCCGCAGCTGAGCCGGCTCGAAGAGCGGGTGAACATCTCCAACCAGACCATCAAGGCGGACGAGGCCGCGTTCCGTCAGGCGCGGGCCATCGTGGACGAGGCGAGAAGCGCGTTGTTTCCCACCGCCTCGCTGACCCCCGGCATCACGCGCAGCGGCGCCGGGCAGAATAGCAGCACGCTGACGTCCAGCATTCCGACCACCGGGGCGCTGCCGTTAGATGTCACCTCCAGCGGCGCGCACGAGACCGCCATCACCCGCTACCAGCTGTCCGGCACGCTGGACTGGGAACCGGACATCTGGGGCAAGGTCCGCCGCCAGGTGGAGTCCAACGTGGCGAACGCGCAGGCGAGCCAGGCCACGCTCGATGCCGCGCGGCTGTCGGAGCAGACCAGCCTCGCCACGTACTATTTCGAGATGCGGTATCAGGACAGCCTGATCGCGCTGCTGAACCAGTTCGTCAGCTATTACGAGCAGAACGCCGCCATCAACCGCAACCAGGTCGCAGCCGGCACCGCCGACCCGTCCGATCTGCTGCAGGCGGAAACGCAGGTGGCCAGCACGAAGGCGCAGGCCGTGGCGGCCGGGGTCGCGCGTGCACAATACGAGCACGCCATCGCCGTGCTGATCGGCGTGCCGCCCGCCGATCTGAGCATCGCGCCGAGCGCGCTGCCGACCGCCATTCCGGCGATCCCGGTGACGATCCCGTCCCTGCTGCTGCAACGGCGGCCGGACATCGCGGAAGCGGAGCGGATCATGGAGCAGCAGAACGCGCTGATCGGGGTTGCGATCGCGGCGTATTTCCCGACCATCTCCTTGTCCGCGACCGCCAGCTATGCCGGCAACCCGATCGGCTCCCTGTTCAAGCTCGCCAACCGGAGCTGGAGCATCGCCGCCAGCGCCGCGGAGGCGCTGTTCCAGGGCGGTCTGCGCTCCGCCGACGTGCGTGCGGCCAGGGCCGCGTTCGACCAGGCGGTGGCGAATTACCGCCAGACCGTCCTGACGGCGATGCAGGGGGTGGAGGACCAGCTGTCCAACCTGCGCATCCTGTCGCAGCAGGCGGATGCCCAGGCGCGCGCGGTGGATCTGGCCAATCAGGCCGTGGTGGTGTCGCTGAACCAGTATCGCGCCGGCACCGCGATCTACACCACGGTGATCACCAACCAGGAAACCGCGCTCAGCAACGCGCAGACGGCGCTGGGCGTGCAGGAGAACCGCATGGTGGACAGCGTGCAGCTGATCACCGCGCTCGGCGGCGGCTGGACCACCGGCAATCTGATTTCGAAGGACGCATTGCAGAGCGACAATCCGCTGCTGCCCTCCTTCGTCAGCCCCGACCGGAACTGATGCTGTTCGCGGCCAAGGTGGCGATCTCGGCGCTGCTGATCGCGATCGTGTCGACCGTGGCCCGGAAGCAGCCGGCCCTGGGCGCGCTGATCGCGTCGCTGCCTCTGGTGTCCGTGCTGGGCATGATCTGGCTGTGGCTCGAGACACGCGATCCCGTACGCATGGAACAGCACGTGACGGCGACGTTCTGGTACGTGGTGCCGTCCTTGCCGATGTTCCTGCTGATCCCGGCGTTGATGCGGGCCGGGCTGTCGTTCTGGTGGTCGTTGCTGGCGGGATGCGTACTGACGGCGGGGCTCTACCTGTCGACCGTGGCGATCGCGTCCCGCTTCGGGGTGAAGCTGTAGCAGCCGGCGCACACGAAAGCCCCGGCGCCTTTCGGCGCCGGGGCTCGTGTCGGTTCAAACCGTCGCCGGGCGGATCAGAAGATCGCCTTGCCCGCCATCAGGCCCAGGATCAGGAAGATCAGGAAGATGACGATGGCAATGAAGAACAGGATCTTGGCGATGCCCGCGGTCGCGGCCGACAGGCCGCCGAAGCCGAAGATGCCGGCGATGATGGAGATCACTAGGAACAGAAGAGCAAGCTTGAGCATGGGACGATCCTCGTTTGAAATTATAGGCGGCTGAGCGGCCGGATCAGCGACGCGCGAACAGGGCGCCGAGCAGGAAGCCGAGACCGACGGCGACGCCGACGGCGATCAGCGGCTGGTCGGCGGTCAGGTCGCGCACGGTGTCCAGCGTGTCGCCGTAATAGCCCTGCGCCTGACCTGCGAACTGACGCGCCTTGCCCTTGGCCTGCATGGCGCTGTCGCCGAGCGCGCCGCCCATGCCGTCCTGAAGCTTGCCGACGACCTCTTCCGCAACGCCCTCGATCTTGTTCTCGTCCATTCGCGCGGTCTCCTTCTCGCTGCTCCCGGAAGGCGGGAGCGATGTGTTGTCGTCGCCCCAACGCAACGGAGCGGCGAAAAGATGCGCGGCGTTCGATACGCGGCACGCACAGGGCTGCGACGCGCGGTTTCGTTACGACCCCGCGCAACCGGGCGGGCACATCGCTGTTTCCGCGGCACCCGATCCCGACCCGGTCCTGCCCGGCCGGGTTTCTTCTTGTCCGGAACCGCGCCATGAAGCTCTTCAACTGTCAGAACTGCGGCAACCTGCTGTATTTCGAGAACCGCTCCTGCGAACAATGCGGCACGACGCTCGGCTATCTGCCGCATGAGGAGCTTCTGTCGGCTCTGGTGCAGAACGGCGACGTGACCACCGCCGCCGGTTCGGCCGAACCGGAAAAGCCGATGCGCCTGTGCGCCAACGCGGAACGGGATGCCTGCAACTGGCTGGTGGCGGCGGATTCGCCAGAAACGCTGTGCGCGTGCTGCCGCCACAACCGCACCATTCCGCCGCTGGACGACGAGGTCGCCGCCGCACGCTGGCGCAAGCTCGAACTCGCCAAGCACCGGATGTTCTATTCGCTGATCCGCCTGGGCATCCCCCTGCCCAATCGCCTGGACGATCCGAACGAGGGCCTGTGCTTCGACATTCTCGACCCGATCCCGGGCGAGCCGAAGGTGCTGACCGGACATCAGGACGGCGTGATCACCATCAATCTGGACGAGGCCGACGACGCGCATCGCGAGAAGATGCGCAACCAGATGCACGAGACCTACCGGACGCTGCTGGGGCATTTCCGGCACGAGGTGGGGCACTGGGTGTGGGACCGTCTGGTGCGCGACCAGAACCGCCTCGATGCGTTCCGGGCCCTGTTCGGCGACGAGCGCGCCGACTACGCCGAGGCGTTGCAGAAGCACTACCAGGACGGCCCGGCGCCGGACTGGCAGGAGCGCACCATCTCCACCTACGCGACCTCGCACCCGTGGGAAGATTTCGCGGAAACCTGGGCGCACTACCTGCACATCATGGATACGCTCGAGACGGCCAACGCGTTCGGCATGGGGGTGAAGCCGAAGGTGCCGCATCCGGACGATCTGGAGGTAAAGGTCGCGATCGATCCCTACAAGACGGCGCACATGGACGAGATCCTCGGCCAATGGATGCCGCTGGTCTACGCGATGAACAGCCTGAACCGCTCCATGGGGCTGTCGGACCTGTATCCGTTCATCATCTCGGAGCCGGTGCGCGAGAAGCTGGGCTTCATCCATGCCATGTTGCAGGACCAGCCGCCGGTGGCGCCGACCTCGCCCTGATCATGGCCGGGCGGCTGTCAAGCCGCCGCCCGGATTTCCTTCGGACGCGCGATCCGCGCGCTTGACCGCATGTCGGGCCCGGCCGTCAATCGCCGCACCCAGCGCGAGGCCGCCGATGTCCTGGTTCACCGTCGCCATCCCCACACGCGACAGCGCTGGCTGGATCGGCGCGCTGCTCGACCTCTACGCCGCGCATTCGATCAGGCCGGTGATCCTGCTGGACGGCCGCACGCGGGACGACACCGCCGCCATCGCGACCGCCCATGGTTGCAGGATCGTCGCCGTCGAGGATTTCCGTTTTACCGAAGGGGTGGTCAGTCTGACGCGCCAGTGCGTGTCGACGCCCTGGGCCTTGTTCATGCATGACGACGAGGCGCCGTCCGCCGCCCTGTTCGACTGGCTGGCGGGACCGGAACCGCGTACGACCGCATCGTCGATCGCGCTGTCACGACGCTGGGCCTGGCACGAACCCGGCGAGCCGCTCCGGTTCGGCCGCAGCGACCATTGGCAGGACCGGACGGGCCGGCACGGGTTCGACCATATGTGGCGTTTGTTCCGGCCGGACCGCGTCCGCTTCACCGCCGCCATGCATTCGGACGGTTTCTTCATCGGGCACTGGGCGAGGCTGCCGCCGGAGCTGTTCTTCGTGCATTTCGAATGGGTGCTGCGCACGCCGGAACAGCGCGTGATGAAGCTGCGCGGCTACGACCGGCATCGCTACGGCTACGGACGCTTCTTCGAGTCGATGTATCTGCCGGAACGCACCCCGGTGGAGATGCGCTACGCGACGCTGGACGAGCCGGCGATGGAGCCTCTGGCGGAACGCTTTCATGCCGCGCGGGACGAGACGGTGCGCATCACGCCGCGCGCACCGCTCGACCATTACGCGTTCTGGCGCCACCGCATCCTGTCCGCCTTGTTTCCGCCCAGACCCGGCGTGGAGCCGAAGGACCGGCGCGGTCTCGCACCGCTGGCGGAGAACGAGGTTCCGCTCGATCCGGTCAGCGAATCGCGCTGATCGCGATCGGATGAGGAAGCGGAAGCGGCGCGATCCGCGCCGGTTCGAGTGCGCCCGTGTTGCGGTCGATCGGCAGTTCGTCGACACGGTCGGACGCCTCGTCCGTGACGAGCAGTCGGGCGCCGATCATGTCTGAGACGAGGGCGCCGGGTGCGCCGCCTCCGGTCGGGTAGCGGCCGATCAGGCTGGCGCGTCCGTCGGCATCGAGATGCAGGGCGGCGATCCGGGCGCCGGTCGTGGCGAGATACAGCGTGCGCCCGTCCGGGGTGATGACCGGCGCGACATCGAGGATCGCGTCGGACCCGTTCGTCTCGGCGAGCGAGACCGTCTGCGCCAGAGCGAGACGGCCACCGGCGTTGTCGAGCACGAACAGCGTCGGCGCGGTGGCGGACACGGCATAGGCGTGGCGTCCGTCGGGGGCGAACAGCAGGTGACGCGGGCTGCTTCCGTGCGGGACGACGAGATCGGCATCGGCCTGGCGCGTCAGCGACGCGGCGATGTGGTCGTAGCGGAAGGCGCGCAGGGTGTCGCTGCCGGGCATGGCGACGAAAACGGCTTTGCCATCCGGGGCGAAAATCGCCTCCCCCGCGTGCCCGCCCGCCGGGGCCGCCTTGTCGTCCGGATAGGGAACGAATTGTCGTCGCCGACCGAGGCGGCCATCGGCCTCGACTGCGAACAGTGCGAGACCGGACTGGTCCCGCTCGCCCGCAACGTTCGAGACCAGCAGAGCCTGGCCGTCGGGCGACATCTGGAGAGAGATCGGGCCGGACGTTCTGACCGGCAGATGGTTCAGGATGGTCACGGCACCGCTGCCGAGACCGAGCGACGCGATCCGGGCGATGCCGCCAGAGGCGGCAGGTTCCGAAATGTAGAGAAAGCGCCCGTCCGGCGCGGGAACGACGTGATCGATCGCCGTGTCCCGCAAGACGGAATGGGCCTCCAGGGTGCCGTCACGGGCCATGTCCAGCATGGAAAGTCCGCCGGGGGCGGCGCAGCCGACGGCAAAACGCTGCGGCGCCAGGAAAGGCGGCGTCGCCTCCACCTCCGTGGCGAAAGCGCGCGGCGTCGATGCCGCGAGCAACGACGCCGCCAGAACGAGACCGGGGCGAACGGCGCGGCGTGCGATCGCCTGCACGCCGGACCGAACGCCCCGGCGCATCAGTGCGTCTCCTCGGGCAGGGCGTAGGCGCGGATGTAGTCGCCCAGCTTGGTGCCGAAGGAGCCGTGCCCGCCATCCACGGTGACGATGAACTGGCGGCCGTTCTCTTCGTAGCTCATCGGGGTCGCCTGTCCGCCGGCCGGGAGGCGGTCGGACCAGAGCAGCTTGCCGTTCGAGACGTCGAAGGCGCGGATGTAATAATCCATCGTGCCGGTGATGAAGGCGACACCGCCGGAGGTCACGATCGGGCCGCCCAGCATCGGCACGCCGAGCCCGAGCGGCAGCGGCAGCGGCGTTTCGTCGCGGATGGTGCCGACGCGATGTTCCCAGACGATCTTGTGCGTCTTCAGGTCGATCGCGGCCATGTTGCCCCAGGGCGGCGCCATGCAGGGGATGCCGACCGGTGACAGCAGCGGCGAAAGCTTGACGCCGAACGGCACGCCGAACATCGGCTGCACGCCGGACTCGCTGCCGGACGGCTTGCTCTTGTCGGGCTGGGCCGGGTTGTTCGGACCGCGCGGAATGAGCTGCGACACGAACGGGATCGAGATCGGGTTGGCGATCGCGATCTGTTTGGTCTGATCGATGGCGATGCCGCCCCATTCGAACATGCCGAGATCGCCGGGATACACCAGCGTGCCCTGCGTGCTCGGCGGGGTGAACGGCCCGTCATAGCGCAGCGAATGGAACTTGATACGGCAGGCGAGCTGATCGAGCATCGTGCCGCCCCACATGTTGGCACCCGTCAGCTTCTCGCGCGGGCGGAAGCTCAGCTCGGAGAAGGGCTGGGTCGGCGCGGTGTGGTCGCCGGGTGCGGCGCCGCCGGGAACGGGGGTTTCCGGGGCCGGCACGATCGGGTGTCCGTCGCGTCGGTCCAGCACGAAGATGTTGCCGGTCTTGGCGGGCAGGTAGATCGCCGGGATCACGCCGCTGGCGGTGGTCACGTCGGCGAGGCTGGGCTGGGACGGCATGTCCATGTCCCACAGATCGTGATGCACGTTCTGGTAGGACCAGCGCAGCTTGCCGGTCGCGATGTCCAGCGCCACCAGGGCGGAATCGTAGCGCTCCTCGTTGGCGTCGCGCTCGCCGCCCCACTGGTCGTCCGAGCCCGTACCGAGCGGCACGTAGACTAGGCCGAGCTTTTCGTCGGCGGCGGACACGATCCAGGAGTTGGGCGAGCCTGCGGTGAAGTGATGCGTGTCGGACGGCATCTCGTTGGGATCGGGATTGCCGGCGTCGAACGCCCAGAGCAGCTTGCCGGAATAGATGTCGAAGCCGCGAATGACGCCGGACGGCACCTTGCGGGCGTAGTTGTCGATCACCGCGCCGCCGACCACCAGCACCTTGTCGGTGACCGTAGGCGGGGATGTGCCTTCGTAGAAGCCCGGCGTCTTCACTTCGCTGCCGGTCTTGAGGTCGATCTGGCCGTGATCGCCGAAGCCTTCGCACACATTGCCGGTGTCGGCGTCGAGCGCGAACATGCGGCCGTCATTGGTCGGCAGGAAGATGCGGTGCTGGCACTCGGACGGCGCCGGCTGGCCGTCCGCGGTCAGCGCGTTCGGGGCGGTGGCATGGTAGGCGACGCCGCGGCACGTCAGGTGCTGGAAGGTAGGATTGTGCGCGCTATGCGGATCGAAGCGCCAGCGCTGCTTGCCGGTGGCGGCGTCGAGCGCGAACACGATCTGATGCGCCGAGCAGGTGTAGACGGTGTGGCCGATCTTGATCGGCGTCGCCTCGTTGGTGAACTCGCCCGGATCGTCCGGCCCGGGCATGTCGCCGGTGCGGAATTCCCAAGCCAGCTTCAGCTTGCTCACGTTCTGCGGGTTGATCTGGTCGAGCGCGGATGAGCGCGTGCCCCAGCCGGTGCCGCCATAGGCCGGCCAGTCGGCGGCGGCCTGGGCTTCGGCCGGCGTATCGGCCTTGGTGTTCATCGCCAGCGTGCCCTCGATGGCACGGCTGTCATGGGCGAGCGAGATGCCCAGCACCACGGCGGACAGGCCGACCGCGCCGCCCAGCGCCAGACGCGAGCCGCGATTCGGCGAGAGGCCGCGCGACACGAACGGCAGCAGCAGCACGAGGCCCAACGGGGCCAGAAGATCGCCGCGCGGCACCAGCGCCCAGAAATCGAACCCGACCTCGAACAGCGCCCAGACCAGGGTGCCCGCCAGCACGATCGCATAGACCAGCAGGCCCTCGTGACGGCGGCGCAACAGCAGCGCACCGCTGAGGATCAGGCCGAGACCGGCGATCAGATAATAGGCGGATCCCCCCAGGCTCAGCAGCCAGATGCCGCCGGCGGTGGAGAGGAGGCCCAGAAGGATCGTGACTGCCGCAGCAACGATCAGTAAGGGCCGCTTTCGGGTCGTGGGCTCCATGCCGTGTGTCTTCGCCTCCGTTCTATCGCATCGCACAAAATCGGCGGCACCATAGACGCACAACCGGAAACGGGAAAATCGTGCCGTTCGAAGCACGACCCGCTTTCGCAACGGTGCCTGCTTCTCGAGCCTGCCTCCTGTCGGTCTCGATTCCAAGATGGTTCTGATTGCTGCAGGGAAAGATGAAAGACGCGTCGACGGCGTCCTTTCAGGCGCCCGTTCGAATTCGGACAGATCATCGCGCGATCGTCATAAAACAAAACAAACGTATCGCTTCGACCGTGTCGACGCGACTATTGCGCGGACAATTGGGCGTAGGCGAACAGACGGTCGGGCAGGTTTCCGGTATGCAATTCGAAAAGATGGTTGTCCCAGTCGTTGAAATAGATCGACCGCCCCTCGCCTGCCACGCGCGTTCGTCCTTCCGTCACGACGAGGCCGAGTGCGGCGATCCGGTCCAGCATCGTTTGATAGTCGGCATCGTCGATCTGGAAGGCGATGTGGTTATAGGAGGGCTCGGGCAGCGGGTCGCCTTGCATGATGACGATCCATAGACCGGCGGCGGTGAAAAACCGTTCCGGCCCGCGCGAGAAGAAAAACGGGCCACTGTCGTACACGCGCTCCGCGCCGAGAATGTCGACCAACAGGCGTTCGGTACGGTCGAGATCGCGCACCACGAAAGTGAGATGACTGAGCCCTCGGATCATGGCAGCGGCAACGCGCCCTGCGGGGCCTCGGCGGGTGGCGGGGGTATCACGCGTTCACGACGGCTCTGCTCGTGGCGGACGGTGAAGCCGAGATCGCCGTCGCTGCGTCCGGTTTCCAGCAGGCCGGCGAGCATTTCGTCGCTCAGATCGGCGAAGCGGCGACCGCGCAGCTTGCCGTAGGGCACGCGGGCGAGCAGGGCCGGTTCGGCGGACCAGCCCAGCAGGGTGGCGACATCGGCGACGGCGAGCATGTCGCGCAGATGATGCGCCGTGACATAGGCGTCCGGCCCGGCCCGATGAGCGGGCAGTCCGGTGTCGCGGTCAAGGCCGGTGGGGCGGCGCCAATAGCGCAGGCCCTGGTTGCTGTGTCCCGGCGCCTCCGGCCAGACACGGAGCGCGCATTTATAGGTGCAGATCCAGGGCAGACGGCCGGACAGGGCGGAGGCGCACCAGCGCTGCTCGAAGGCCGCGCGATGGGCGACCAGAGCCAGAGGGGCCGGGCCGGGCTCGGCGCGAAGGATGGCGGGTGCGGCGTCGAGCCAGCGCGGTGCGCCGGCGACATCCTCGTCGATCAGATGGTGGATGGCGGAGGTGGCGGGCGAGATCGGGTTGCCCGGATCGATCAGGATCGCGCCAGGCCCGCCACGCAGAGCCCAGCGTCCGTCCGCGCCCTGCTCCAGATCCTGCCAGCCGATCTCGACCACGCCGCCATCGGTGAAGCTGTTGCCGGTGGTTTCGAGGTCGATGACGCGGAGGAAGGAATTCATGCCCCGGATATGGGTCCGGGCGGCGGATCGGCCAACGGCGCCGCGGCCGCCACCTGTCCCAATGCCGCGGCCAGATCGGTCGGGATCAGGATGGTGGCGCCGCGTTCCTTGTTCATCTCGTAGATCAGGTTCATCTGCCGCAGACGCAAGGCGACCGGATCGGCGCCGTAGATGGCGGCGGCCTCCACCACCTGACGCGCGACGCCGATCTCGGCCGCGGCAAGGGTTTCGCGCGCCTGACGTTCGCGCTCGGCCTGGGCCTGGCGGCTCATCGCGTCCTGCAGCGCGGACGGGATGCCGATGTCGCGGATTTCCACCGACATGATCTCCACGCCCCAGCCGGCGGTCTTGGCGCCGATCTCGCTGCGCAGACGTTGATCCGCCACCTGACGGTCGGACAGCAGGCGGGAGAGGTCGGAGATGCCGATCATCTCGCGGAGCGAGGTTTGCGCGACGCGTTCCACCGCCAGGGCGAAATCGTCGATTTCCATCGCCGCGCGGGCGGCGTCGGAAACGCGCCAGAACACGATCGCATCCATGGCGATCGCCACCGTGTCGCGTGTGAGGGCCTCCTCGGCGCGTATGGCGGTGGTGCGGATGCGCAGATCGACCCGCGCCTGCACCTGATCCACGAACGGGATCAGCACGAACAGGCCGGGCCCGCGCAGCCCGGCGAAGCGGCCGAGACGCAGCACCACGGCGCGCTCCCATTGGGTGGCGATGCGCACCGAGAGCCGCAGCAGGGCGACGACCAGCACCAGCAGGACGATGAACGGCACCATCAGATCGACTCCCGCTCCTCGTCCCGGCGCCTCACGGCAGGTCGCGATCGGCGCCGAACGCCACCCGGCGCAGATCGAGCGTCAGCGGCAGGTCCTTCGACGGCGCCTTCACCGGCTCGGCCATCGGGCCCGGCGTATGTCCGAAAGGCTGGAACCGGGCGCGACGTCGGGCTTCGGCCTCGTTGGCGTTCACCGGGCGGGTCTCGTAGTTGCGGCCGCCCGGATGCGCGACATGGTGGGTCAGGCCGCCGATCGAACGGCCGGTCCAGCGATCGAAGATGTCGAACACCAGCGGCGTCTGCGCGCGCAGCACCGGGTGCATGCCGAAGGCCGGCTCCCAGGCCTTGAACCGCACGCCGCCCACCGCCTCGCCGACGCGCTCCGTGGCCGTGAGCGGCACGGCGACGCCGTTGCAGGCCAGCACGTAGCGCTCGTCGATCCAGTTATCGACCCGCACCTCGAGCCGCTCGACCGAATTGTCGACATGGCGCACCGTGCCGCCGATGCCGGGGGTTTCGCCGAGCACCGGCCAGGGTTCCAGCGCCTGACGCAGTTCGACGGTGATGCCGGAGACGGTGACGGCGCCCGCGAGCGGAAAACGGAATGCCATGTGCGGCGCGAAGAAGGCCGGATCGAGCCGGAACCCATGCCCGGCCAGATCGTCCAGCGCGTCGCGCAGATCCTGCTCCACGAAATGCGGCAGCATGAACCGATCATGCAGACGCGTGCCCCAGCGCACCAGACGACGCTCGTACGGTTTCTGCCAGAAGGCGGCGATGGCGGTGCGCAGCAGCAGCGCCTGGGCGATCGCCATCTGCGCGTGCGGCGGCATCTCCATCGCCCGCAGCTCCACCAGGCCGAGCCGCCCGGACGCGCTTTCCGGCGCGTAGAGCTTGTCGATGCAGAACTCGGTGCGATGGGTGTTGCCGGTCATGTCGGCCAGCAGGTTCCGCAGCAGGCGGTCGATCAGCCAGAACGGCGTGCGCGTGTCGGGACCGATCTGGGCGAAGGCGATCTCCAGCTCGGCCAGCGCGTCCATGCGCGCCTCGTCGATGCGCGGATGCTGGCTGGTCGGGCCGATGAACAGGCCGGAGAACAGATAGGACAGGCTCGGATGGTTGTGCCAGAAACCGAGCAGCGATTTCAGCAGGTCGGGACGGCGCAGGAACGGGCTGTCGGACGGCGTAGCGCCGCCCATCACCACATGGTTGCCGCCGCCCGTGCCGACATGACGGCCGTCGAGCAGGAATTTCTCCGTGCCCAGACCGAGCTTGCGGGCGGCCTTGTAGAGGAATTCGGTGCGCGAAACGTGCTCTGCCCAGTTCAGGGCCGGATGCACGTTCACCTCGATCACGCCGGGATCCGGGGTGACGGAGAAGCTCTGCATCCGCGTGTCGTGCGGCGGGGCGTAGCCTTCCAGGATCACCTTGCGGTTCAGCTGCGTGGCCACGGACTCGATGGCCGACACCAGGTCGAGCCAATCCTCGATCAGATAAAGCGGCGGCAGGAACACGTGCAGCAGCCCGCCGCGCGCTTCCACCGTGAGCGCGGTGCGGACCAGCAGCGCCGCATCTTGCTCAGGATACTCGGCCTCGGCCGGCGGCTGCGGGCGCATCATGTCGAGCGATGCGCCGCCCGGGGTGCCGGTGCGCAGCGGCGCCGGCGCGCGCGGCGGGGTCGGGAAGCGGCCGAGCTGTTCCGGGCTGGTGGCGGAATCGTCCGATACGTCGCCATGCGAGGTCATGCCGACGCCGCCGGAAGAAACAGAGCCCGGCTGCATGCGGGTGGGCAACGGTCCGCGCGGGGCGAACGGATCGCGCTCGTGCTGGTTCTCGATCCGGCCCTGATCGGCCCATTCCAGGCTCTGCAGCGGCAGGCGGAAACCGATCGAGCTGTCGCCCGGCACCAGGAACAGCAGATCGGAGCGCAGCAGCCAGCGTCCGCTTTCCCAGACCCTGCCCTCGCGTCGCCGGGCGCGGCGGAGCGGCAGCACGGAGCCGACATCGGACGCGAGGCCCTGGCCGTAGACACGCGCGAGACGGGCCCGCTCCAGCGGGTCGGCCAGCTTGGCGTCCTCCACGATCACGTTGGCCGGCAGGCGATACTCGCGCCAGAGATAGTAATGGATGTCCTCATGGGCCGGCAGCACGCGGGCCGGGTCGACACCGAGTTCGCGCGCCAGGGTACGGGCGAAGACCCGGGCGTCACCGGCATCGGCGGTGTCGTGATCGTCGTCGGAGGCCAGCAGGGACGGGTTGGTCCAGACCGGCTCGCCATCGCGGCGCCAGATCGCGTGGATCGCCCAGCGCGGCAGCTGTTCTCCGGGATAATGCTTGCCGACCGCGTATTGCAGCACCGCGCCGGGGCACCATTCCGGCACCAGCGCGCGGATCAGCCGGCCGGACAAACGGCGCTTGGTGGGACCGAGCGCGTCGGCGTTCCACTCGTCGGCGTCCATGTCGGCGGCGTCGATGAAAGTGGGTTCGCCGCCCATGGTGAGGCGCACGTCGCCGTCGGCGAGGGCGCAGTCCACCGTGTCGCCCATGTCGAGGATGCGCTTCCAGGTCGCGTCGTCATAGGGCGCCGTGGTGCGAGGCGTCTCGGCGATGCGCTGGACCGACATGCCGAAATCGAATTCGGCGCCGTCGTTCTTCTCCACCAGACCGCTGATCGGCGCGGCCGAGGCCGGTTCCGGGGTAGCCGCCAGGGGGATGTGCCCCTCGCCGGTGAGCAGGCCGGAGGTGGCGTCGAAACCGACCCAGCCGGCGCCGGGCAGATAGATCTCGGCCCAGGCGTGCAGGTCGGTGAAATCGGCCGCCGCGCCCTGCGGTCCGTCGCCCTGCGTGTCGGGATCAGGACGAAGCTGGATCAGGTAGCCGGAAACGAACCGGGCGGCGAGGCCGAGATGGCGGGCGATCTGCACCAGCAGCCACGCGCTGTCGCGGCAGGAGCCCTTCCCTTCCTCCAGCGTCTGCTCGGGCTCCCAGACGCCGTGCTCCATGCGGACGATGTAGCTGATGCGGTCGCGGAGCTGGCTGTTGAGCGCGACCAGCATCGGCAGGGTGCGCTGCTTCTCTTTGGGCAGCCCGTCCAGCAGCGCCTGCAGCTTCGGTCCCGGATCGCTGGTATGGCGGAACGGCTCCAGCTCGGTGTGGAGCACCGGGTCGTAGCTGAACGGGAATTCTTCCGCTTCGGGCTCCAGAAAGAAGTCGAACGGGTTGATGGTGGCCATGTCGGCCACGAGATCGACGGTGACGTCGAACCGGGTGACGCGCTCTGGGAACACGATCCGGGCCAGGAAATTGCCCTGCGGGTCCTGCTGCCAGTTGATGAAGTGGTTCGCGGGCTCGATCTTCAGGGCATAGGACAGCACCGGGGTGCGGGCATGGGCCGCCGGACGCAGTCGGATGGTCTGCGGACCGACGGTGATGGGCCGGTCATAGCGATACGAGGTCCGATGCGTCAGGGCGACATGCAGCGTCATGAAGTCGGATCCGTGTTGGAGCGTGAGATGTCCGAAGCTGTCACGGCGCCGGAACCGCGCCAATGGGTTTTTCGCTGCAATGTTTCACGACGGCCTCGCCGTCTTCGTTCGGGAGTTCAGATCATGGGCCTGTTCCGTTTCGCCGCGTCAGCCGGGCGCGTTCTCGGCGGCAGTCGCACCACCCACCAGGACGGCAGCCAGCCGCTGCCGAAGCCGCCCACCGGCAGCGCGATCCTCAACGAGTTCAAGAAGCTGGGGCTGGCGCAGCTCGGCGGTCTGAACGTGACGGTGCAGGGGCGTACCGCGACGGTGACGGCCCGCGCGCCGGATGCGGAGACACGGGAGAAGGCGATTCTGGCCGCCGGCAACATCGCCGGGATCGAGGCGGTGCAGGCCAACATCGCCGTGCCGGAGCCGGCGCCGGAACCGACCTTCCATACCGTGCAGGAAGGCGAGACCCTGGCCGGGATCGCCGAAGCGCATCTGGGCGACGCGGAGGCGCATCCCGTGCTGAGCGAAGCCAACGCGCCCATCCTGCACGAGCCGGGCGAGGTTTATCCCGGCCAGGTGATCCGGATACCGGAGAACGGCGCCGCGAAGGAGTGACCCCGCGCGGCCTTCGCGTTTATCCGTCGCTCAGTGGGCGAGCGACGGACCGCTGCCGGCCTGACCTTCCGGGGATTCGCTATAGGCGCGGGCTTCCGGGGAGATGGTCAGCAGCGCGGTGAGCAATGCCGTGCTGGCGTAGAGGCCGGAGAAGATCCAGATCACGCCCTCCAGCCCCACATGCGAGCGGAACAGGGTGACCACCAGCGGGCCGAGCCAGACGCTGGCGCCGGCGCCAAGGCCCAGGATCGACAGGGCGGCGCCTTTCTCGCGTGGGCAGATCTGCGGCATCAGCCCGGACAACGGCACGAAGGCGGCCAGGGTGGCGCCATAGATCGCGCCGAAGACGGCGGCGACCGCGAAGGAATGCGGGTGCGAAAGCGGCATGTAGTAGAAGAGCGGGATCGAGATGGCGCCGCCGATGCTGCCGCCGAAGGCGACGATGGTGCGCGAGCCGAGCCGGTCGGCCAGGATGCCGGAGATCAGATTGAAGATGATGTTCGACAGGAACATGATCGACAGCAGGCGGAGCCACTGCTCGAGCGTCAGCCCGACCTGACTGACGAAGAAGCCCGGCATCACGACGAGAAAGGCGTATTCGGACGAGGTGTTCACCGCGCGGATGATTCCGGCGATGGAGGTCTTGGGCTCGCGCCACATGATCGAGACCGAGCCGAACACGACACGCAGCGGATGCGCATCCGGCGGCGCCAGACGAGCGGCGCCGGTGCGATCGCGGGTCAGCAGCACGGCGACCAGACCGCCGATGGCGACAAGGCCGAGCGAACTCCAGAACGTCGCCATCTGACCGATATGCGGAATGGCGAAGGAGGCGAACAGCGATCCGAGCGTCGGCAGGCCGCCCGAGAACGCGAACCAGAACCAGCCCGCGGCGGAGCCAAGCTGTTGCGGCGGCGTGGCGGCGGCGATCCAGACCAGGAAACCGAACGCGAACAGGGGATAGCCGAGACCGCGCAGGGCATAGGTCAGCAGCATGATCGGGTATGAGTTCGCGGCGACGCCGAACAGGAGGAACAGCACCTCGAAGGCGCACCAGATCAGCAGGCCGATCCACATCACCCGTTTCGGACCGAGCAGGTCGGACAGGGCGCCGGAAAGCCAGGACGAGATGCAGGCGCAGACGCCGTAGACGGTGAAGAGGAGTGCGACCTTGTCGCCGCTGACACCGTGCTCACCCAGGAAGGGCGCCAGATAGCCCGCTTCCACACCGTCTCCGATCATGAACAGCAGAAGCCCCACGAATCCCCAGCTGAGGCTGGACGGGATGCCGAGGCGGTCGGCGATGGTCAGGCGTCGGGGTTCGGTGGTGCCACTCAAAAGTCGGTCTTCCTGGCTGTTGATGGGAACGGGTCGGAACAGGCGCGCTGACTCCGTCAGAGAGCAGGCCACCTTTCTGCCGTATTGCATCGCAGCAATCCGGACCGAAGTCACGGCTCGGCGCATGGAAAAAGGGCGGCCGGACCGAAGTCCGACCGCCCTTCCCGATCACAAAACCGTCCGTAGACGATCCGACGCCTCAGTTGGCGTAGTCGTTCTCGCTCTCGACCTCGGGACGCGGACCGCTGTCCTGGCCCTTGGCGGCCACGTCGCGCTCGACCAGCTCGATCACCGCCATGTCGGCTGCGTCGCCATGACGCATGCCGGCCTTCAGCACGCGGGTGTAGCCACCCTGACGGTCCTTGTAGCGCTCGGCGATGGCGCCGAAGAGCTTGGACACGATCACGTCGTCGCGCAGCTGCGCGTAGGCCTGACGACGGGCGTGCAGACCACCGCGCTTGCCGAGCGTGATGAGCTTCTCGGCCACCGGACGAAGCTCCTTGGCCTTCGGCAGGGTGGTGGTGATCTGCTCGTGCTTGATCAGCGCGACGGCCATGTTCCTGAACATGGCGAGGCGATGGGTGGAGGTAACGCCGAGCTTACGGCCGGCAACACCGTGACGCATGATGAGGGTTCCTAAATGCTGCCAGCTTAGAAGGGCTCGTCGAGCCGCTTGGCGAGGTCTTCGATATTCTCAGGCGGCCAGGTCGGCACGTTCATGCCGAGTGCCAGGCCCATGGAGGTCAGCACCTCCTTGATCTCGTTCAGGGACTTGCGGCCGAAATTCGGCGTGCGCAGCATCTCCTGCTCGGTCTTCTGAACCAGATCGCCGATGTAGACGATGTTGTCGTTCTTCAGGCAGTTCGCCGAGCGGACCGAGAGCTCGAGCTCGTCGACCTTGCGCAGCAGGTTGCGGTTGAACGGCAGATCGTCCTGCGGCTCCTCGACGCGCGCCGGGCGCGGCTCGTCGAAGTTGATGAACAGCTGCAACTGGTCCTGGAGGATGCGAGCGGCGAGCGCCACCGCGTCTTCCGGGGTCACCGCGCCGTTGGTCTCGACGGTCAGGAGCAGCTTGTCGTAGTCGGTGACCTGACCCACACGGGTCGGCTCGACCTTGTACGAGCAGCGACGCACCGGCGAGTAGATCGCATCGATGGGGATCAGCCCGATCGGCGCGTCTTCCGGACGGTTGGCCGCAGCCGGGACATAGCCCTTGCCGAGATTGACCGTGAACTCCATGCCGAGCTTCACGCCGTCATCGAGCGTGCAGATCACCAGATCGGGGTTCATGACTTCGATGTCGTGACCGGTCTGGATCTGGCCGGCCTTCACCTCGCCGGGACCTGTGGCCGTCAGCGTCATGCGCTTCGGACCCTCGCCATGCATCCGCAGCGCGAGCTGCTTGATGTTCAGGACGATGTCGGTGACGTCCTCGCGCACGCCGGCGATCGAGGAGAATTCGTGCAGCACGCCGTCGATCTGGATCGCGGTGACGGCGGCGCCCTGAAGCGACGACAGCAGGATGCGACGGATCGCATTGCCGAGCGTCATGCCGAAACCGCGCTCCAGCGGCTCGGCGACCACGGTCGCGGTGCGCGCGGGCTCGTTGCCGGGCTCGACGTCCAGCTTTTCCGGCTTAATCAGGGACTGCCAGTTCTTCTGGAGGACCAAGAGAGTGGCCTTTCTTAACGGGGAACCGCCGCACCGATGCTGGTGCACCGATCCGGCAGTTTGGAACCGCCGGCCCGAAGACCGGCGGCGATCAGAAGCAGCTTATCGCGTCAGACGCGGCGACGCTTGCGCGGGCGGCAGCCGTTGTGCGGCACCGGCGTCATGTCGCGGATCGCGGTGATGGAGAAGCCGACCGCCTGCAGGGCGCGCAGCGCGCTCTCGCGGCCCGAACCCGGACCGGACACCTCGATCTCGAGCGTCTCCATGCCGTGCTCGCGCGCCTTCTTACCGGCGTCTTCGGCGGCGACCTGAGCGGCATACGGGGTCGACTTGCGCGAACCCTTGAAGCCCTGGCTGCCGGCGGACGACCAGGCGATGGCGTTGCCCTGCGCGTCGGAGATGGTGATCATGGTGTTGTTGAACGTGGACAGCACATGCGCCACGCCCGAGATGATGTTCTTGCGCTCTTTCTTACGAATGCGCGGTGCGGCGGCCTTCGCCATATTCTTTCAATCCCGACCTGAGCACGCCGCCGGGCGACGTGCCTGATGTTTTGCTTCGAACGACCTGGTGCCGCCCCTTCTCGCGAAAGGGCGGCCGCCGATCACTTCGTGGCCTTCTTCTTGCCGGCGATCGCCACCGCCTTGCCCTTACGGGTGCGGGCGTTGGTGTGGGTGCGCTGACCGCGCACCGGCAGGCCACGACGATGGCGCAGGCCGCGATAGCAGCCGAGGTCCATCAGACGCTTGACGTTCATGGCGAGCTCGCGACGGAGGTCGCCCTCGACGCGGAACTCGCGATCGATCAGCTCACGCACCTTCAGGATCTCGTCGTCGGACATCTCGTTCACGCGGCGTTCCGCCGGGATGCCGAGCTGGGTGCAGATATCCTGCGCCTTCGCCGGGCCGATGCCGTAGATGTAGGTCAGACCGATCACGACCCGCTTGTTGGTCGGAATGTTCACGCCGGCAATACGCGCCACGCCCAATACTCCTCAAACCGCCTGTTTCCAGGCCGTATAACCCCGGCGCCTGCCAGGCATGAATAACCGCCCGGATCGCCGGGCCGTTTCTGAACCGTGCAGGCGTTTTCCCAGGAGAGAATCGGCTGCCGGAAGTTCGGAAAAACCGGGTTCGTGACAGTCCCGAGACGGGGACGGGCACAGACCCGGCTGAGGGCGCGCACTATAGCGAGGACGCCCCCTGAGTCAACGATTTCGCTTCAACTTTCCGTGATCGCACCAGCGTTCGTGGCGGAAAGAGCGGCGTCGATCTGCGTGCTGACAGCGTCGATCTCGGCCATGCCGTCGATGCTCCGCACCAGCCCCCGCGCCTCGTAATACGGCAGGATCGGCTGCGTCTCGCGACGGTAGGCCTCCATGCGGGAACCGACGGTCGCGGCGTTGTCGTCCGGACGGCGGGTGAACTCCGTGCCGCCGCAGACATCGCACACGCCCGGAACCGCCGGCTGCTTGAACGAGTCGTGGTAGCCGGTGCCGCACGTGGCGCAGGTATAACGGCCGACGATTCGCGCCGTCAGCTCGGCCTCGTCGACCTTCAACTCCAGAACCGCATCGATCTTGAGACCAAGTTCGGACAGCATCTCGTCCAGCGCTTTCGCCTGGACTTCGGTGCGGGGAAAGCCGTCGAGGATGAATCCTTTCGCGCAGTCGGCCTGACGCACGCGCGAGGCCAGCATGGCGACCAGGATCTCGTCGGACACCAGGCCGCCGCGATCCATCACCGCCTTGGCTTTCTGGCCGATCTCGGTGCCCGCCTTCACCTCCGCCCGCAGCATGTCGCCCGTGGAGATCTGTGCGATGCCGTGCAGGCGCTCCAGGCGTTTGGCCTGGGTGCCTTTGCCAGCCCCCGGGGGCCCCAGAAAGATCAGATTCAACGCATCCTCCCCCGACCGCGGGATTTCCGGATCAGCCCTTCATACTGGTGTGCCAGCAGATGGGACTGGATCTGCGTCACCGTATCCATGGTCACGGACACGATGATGATCAGGCTCGTGCCGCCGAAATAGAACGGCACATGATAGCGGCTGACGAGGAACTGCGGCAGCAGGCAGACCAGCACGAGGTAAAGGGCGCCGATCGTCGTCAGACGCACGAGGATCCGGTCGAGATACTCCGCCGTGTTGGCGCCCGGCCGGATGCCGGGAATGAAGCCGCCCTGCTTCCGCAGATTGTCCGCCGTTTCCTGCGGGTTGAACGCCACCGCTGCATAGAAATACGAGAAGAACAGGATCATCGCCGCATAGAAGATCATGTAGAGCGGCTGACCTTGACCGAGCTGCTGCGCCAGGAAGCCGAGCCAATGCGGCAGGTTGGCGTTTCCAGACGCGAATCCGGACAGGGTGACCGGAATCAGCAGCACCGAGGAGGCGAAGATCGGCGGGATCACGCCGGCCGTGTTCACTTTCAGCGGCATATGGGTCGATTCGCCGCCCGACATGCGATTGCCGACCTGACGCTTGGGATACTGGATCACCACGCGACGCTGCGCCTGTTCCATGAACACGATGAACGCGATCACGGCGGCGGCGAGAACCAGGAAGATCACCACGAAGACCGGCGACAGCTCGCCGGTATATCCGAGCTGGAACAGGGTCGCGAGCGCATGCGGCAGGTTGGCAACGATGCCCGCGAAGATGATCAGCGAGATGCCGTTACCGACGCCGCGCGAGGTGATCTGTTCGCCCAGCCACATCAGGAACATGGTGCCGCCGACCAGCGTGATCACGCAGGAGAAGCGGAAGAACAGGCCGGGATCGATAACGGCGGAGATGCCGCCGGCGGCGTGCATCTTCTCCAGCCCGACCGCGATTCCGTAGGCCTGGAACAGCGCGATCAGCACCGTCAGATAGCGAGTGTACTGATTGAGCTTCTTCCGCCCCGACTCGCCTTCCTTCTTGATCGATTCGAGCGCCGGGATCGCGGACGACATCAGCTGAACGATGATCGAGGCGCTGATGTAGGGCATGATGTTCAGCGCGAACACGGTCATGCGCCCGAGCGCACCGCCCGAGAACATGTCGAACATGCCGAGGATTCCGCCCTGGTTCTGCGCCAAGAGCTGACCCATCACATGGGCGTCGACACCGGGGACCGGGATGTACGTGCCAAGGCGATAGATGATGAGCGCGCCCAGTGTGAACCAGATACGCTTCTTAAGCTCGGTGGCCTTCGCGAAGGCGCCGAGATTCATCGTCGATGCAAGCTGCTCGGCCGCGGAGGCCATGCGCCGGTCCCTTTCACAAGAACAGCGCCGGCGGGTTCATCCGCACGGCGCTGTCTGTTTAGCCTGACTGGTTTTGTAAGCAAGATGAGGGCATGAACCCTCCCCCGGTTACGCTTCCGTCTGCGCCTTCTTGGCAACGGTGGTCTTGACGGACCCACCGGCCTTCTCCACCGCCTCGATCGCCGCGGCGGACGCGCCGGCCACTTCGATCGTCAGCGCGCGGGTGAGTTCACCCTGCGCCAAGAGACGGATACCATTCACCTTGCCCGTGCCGATCAGATTGGCAGCGCGCAGGGTGTCTTCCGTGATCGTGCCCGATGCATCGAGCTTGCCGTCGGCGATCGCCTTGTCCAGCGTGCCGAGATTGATCGGCGCGTAGACCTTGCGGAAGATGTTCTTGAAGCCACGCTTCGGCAGACGCCGGTAGATCGGGAGCTGACCGCCCTCGAACCCGTTCAGCGAAACGCCTTCACGCGCCTTCTGACCCTTCACGCCCTTGCCGGACGTCTTGCCCTTGCCGGAGCCGATGCCACGGCCGAGGCGCTTCTTGCGATAACGAGAACCCTCGTTGTCGCGCAGCTGGTTCAGTTCGACCATTTCAATCCTCCACCTTCACCAGGTGGTGCACCTTGCGGATCATGCCGCGAACCGAAGGAGTGTCCTCCAGCTCGCGCACCTTACCGATCTTGTTCAGGCCGAGCCCGATCAGCGTCGCCTGCTGACCCGGCTTCTGCCCGTTGCCGGACGCGATCTGACGAACGCGAACTGTGGCCTTGCCCTGCTCAGACATCGGCGCCCTCCAGCGCGGCTTCGCGCTTGCCGAGAATGTCGGAGACCTTCTTACCGCGACGGCTCGCCACCGAGCGCGGGCTGGCGCAACGCTCGAGCGCCGCGAAGGTCGCCTTCACCATGTTATGCGGGTTGCGGCTGCCGAGCGACTTGGCCACCACATCGTTGATGCCCAGGCTCTCGAACACCGCGCGCATCGGGCCGCCCGCGATGATGCCAGTGCCGGCTTCCGCCGAACGCAGCACCACGTTGCCAGCGCCGAAATGACCGGTGACGTCGTGATGGAGGGTACGACCCTCCTTCATCGGCACGCGGATCATGGTGCGCTTCGCCCGCTCGGTCGCCTTGCGGATCGCCTCGGGAACTTCGCGCGCCTTGCCCGCGCCGTAGCCGACGCGGCCCTTCTGGTCACCCACCACCACGAGGGCTGCGAAGGCGAAACGACGTCCGCCCTTCACCACCTTCGCGACGCGGTTGATCGTCACCAGCTTGTCGATCAGGTCGTCGCCTTCGCGATCCCGCTCACGACCACCCTCGCGGCCGCCGCGGCCGCCTTCTCTCGGTTCACGTGCCATGTCGTGACCTTCCCTCAGAAGGCGAGGCCGCCCTCGCGGGCAGCCTCCGCCAGGGCCTTGACGCGCCCATGATACAGATACGAGCCGCGGTCGAACACGACCTGCGACACGCCGGCCGCGATGGCGCGCTCGGCCACCAGCTTGCCGACGGCAGCCGCGGCAGCCTTGTCGGCGCCGGTCTTGCCGCTCTCGCGAACCGACTTGTCCAGCGTCGAGGCCGAAGCCAGCGTACGGCCGGCGACGTCGTCGATCACCTGCGCATGGATGTTCTTGCCCGAACGGAACACCGACAGACGCGGACGCCCGCCAGCCTTGCGGCGGAGCTGGAAGCGAAGGCGGGTGCGCCGCCGCTCCCGCAATTCCTGCTGCGTGCTCATTACTTCTTCTTGCCTTCCTTGCGCCGGATCACTTCGTTGTCGTAGCGGACACCCTTGCCCTTGTAGGGCTCCGGCGGACGGAAGTTCCGGATATCGAGCGCAACCTGCCCGACACGCTGCTTGTCCACACCTTCCACCGTGACGGCGGTCGGACGCGGGGTCGTGATCTTGATGCCCGGCGGGATCGCATAGACGACGTCATGCGAGTAGCCGAGATTCAGCACCAGGTTCGAACCCTGCACCGCGGCGCGGTAACCGGTTCCGGTGATCTCCAGCGTCTTGCTGTAGCCGGTCGACACGCCCTTCACCATCGCGGCGACGAGAGCACGGGTGGTGCCCCACATCATGCGCGCGGGAGCGGCGGAGCTCTTCGGCACAACGGTGACGCGGCCATCCGCGACCGTGGTCTCGACATGCTGCGACAAGGGAAGCTTCAGCTCGCCGAGCTTGCCCTTCGCCGTCAGAACGCCGCTGACGATCGCGACATCGACGCCCTGCGGAATCTCAACGGGATATTTGCCTACGCGTGACATGCATCCCTCCTCAGAAGACCCGGCACAGAACCTCGCCGCCAACATTGGCAGCGCGGGCTTCCGCATCGGACAGGACGCCTCGCGGCGTGGACAGGATCGAGACGCCGAGCCCGGCATAGACGCGGGGCAGCTCCTTGATCTTCGAATAAACGCGACGGCCCGGCTTGGACACGCGGTGGATCTCTTTGATCACCGGCTCGCCGTCCGTGTACTTCAACTCGATGCGCAGCTGGGCGATGCCCGTGCGGATCTCTTCGACCTGGAAGCCACGGATATAGCCCTCGCGACGCAGCGCCTCGAGGACGTTGGCGCGCAGCTTGGACGCGGGTGCAACGCAGGCCGCGTGACGCGAGCGCTGAGCATTGCGGATGCGGGTGAGCATATCACCCAGCGGATCAGACATGGACATAAGTCGTGCCCCTTACCAGCTCGACTTGACCATACCCGGAATCTGGCCGGTGCTCGCCAGATCGCGCAGGGCGACACGGCAGAGGCCGAACTTCCGGTAATTGGCGCGCGAGCGACCCGTCAGCTTGCAGCGCAGGCGCACGCGAACGCGCGACCCGTTGCGCGGCAGCTCGGCCAGCTTCAACGATGCTTCGAACCGGTCTTCCACGGGAAGAGTCCGGTCCATGACGATGTTCTTCAGAGCCGTCCGCTTGCCCTTGTCGCGGGCCGCCATGTGCTCGCGCTTGGCGTTGCGGTTGACCTGTGATGTCTTGGCCATGCCTTGTCCTATCTCCCGGAACCTGCCGGGCCAGCCCCGGTGGTCTTCCAAATCAGAGTCAAACGGTTGAACGCGGATATCCCGCCGGATGCAGCCTCTTACGAGGCCGCGAACGGCAGATCGAACGCCTTCAACAGAGCCTTCGCCTCGGCATCGGTCTTCGCGGTCGTCACGAAGATGATGTCCATGCCGCGGATCTGGTCCACCTTATCGTAGTCAATCTCAGGAAACACAATCTGTTCCTTGAGGCCCATCGCAAAATTTCCGCGACCGTCGAAGCCCTTGTTCGCCGGAAGACCGCGGAAGTCGCGCACGCGCGGCAGGGCGATCGTCACCAGACGGTCCAGGAATTCGTACATCTGCGCGCGACGCAGCGTCACTTTCGTGCCGATCGGCAGACCCTCACGGATCTTGAAGCCGGCGATCGCCTTCTTCGCCACCGTCTTCACCGGCTTCTGGCCGGCGATGAGGGTCAGCTCGGCCACGGCGGCGTCGAGCTTCTTCTGGTCGCCGGCGGCCTCGCCCACGCCCATGTTGATGACGATCTTCTCGAGACGCGGAACCTGCATCACGTTCTTGTAGCCGAACTGCTCGCGCAGCTGGCCACGAAGCTGATCGTTGTAGCGCTGCTGCAGACGAGGCAGAGCGCGGGTTTCAGTGTCGGACATGCCTGCCTCCTCAGCTCTCGATGATTTCGCCGGTCGCCTTGGCGACGCGGACCTTGCGGCCGCCCTCGAGCACGCGGAAACCGACCTTGGTCGGCTTGCCGCTCTTGGGATCGACCAGCTTCAGGTTCGACAGGTGCACCGGCGCTTCGCGCTCGATAATGCCACCCGGCTCGCCCATGCGGGTCGGCTTCTGGTGCTTCTTGGCAATCGCCACGCCGCGCACGACCGCCTTTTCGGTGGTCGGCGACACGGACAGAACCTCGCCCTGGGTGCCCTTGGAGGACCCGGAGATCACGACGACCTGGTCGCCCTTCTTGATGCGCGCAGCCATCACAGCACCTCCGGCGCCAGCGAGATGATCTTCATGAACTTGCGGGCGCGCAGCTCGCGCACGACCGGGCCGAAGATACGGGTTCCGATGGGCTCGGACTGCTTGTTGATCAGCACGGCAGCGTTGCGATCGAAGCGGATCGCGCTTCCGTCCGCGCGGCGTACCGGGAAGGAGGTCCGAACGATCACCGCCTGGTGCACGTCGCCCTTCTTCACCTTGCCACGAGGAATCGCTTCCTTGATGGAAACGACGATCACGTCGCCGACCGAGGCGGTCTTCCGCTTGGAACCGCCCAGCACCTTGATGCACTGCACCCGACGCGCACCGCTGTTGTCGGCAACGTCCAGGTTGGTCTCGGGATGGATCATTGGTCTCTAGCCCCTCAGGCGGACGCGGCGTCGGTGGTCGCCACGGCGTCGCCCATCGGCGTGCCGTTGCGGTTCACGACGGTCCACGTCTTGCGCTTGCTGATCGGCGGGCACTCGATGATGCGCACCGTGTCACCGACCTTGCACTCGTTCAGTTCGTCATGCGCCGCGTACTTCTTCGAGCGACGGATGAACTTCTTGTAGAGCGGATGGATCACGCGGCGATCGACCAGGACCGTCACGGTCTTGTCCATCTTGTCGCTGGTCACCCGCCCCGTGAGGACGCGCCTAGGCATCGCCCAACTCCTCTCAGGACTTCGCCGCGGCGGACGCCGCAGCTTTCTTGTTCGCATGCTGAACGGTCTTCAGGCGCGCGATCTCGCGACGCACCTCACGAACGCGGCCCGCACCTTCGACCTGTCCAACCGCACGCTGGAAGCGCAGGTTGAACTGCTCCTTCTTGAGATCGAGCAGAAGCGTGTTCAGCTCGTCCTCGCTCTTCGCCCGAAGCTCGGACGGCTTTGTCGCCTTGGCCATCTTATGCCTCTCCGATGCGGGTGACGAACTTGGTCTTGATCGGCAGCTTCGCGGCGCCGAGCGCCAGAGCCTGCTTCGCGACCTCAACCGGCACGCCGTCGATCTCGAACATCACGCGACCCGGCTTCACGCGGGCCACCCAATATTCCGGCGAACCCTTGCCGGAGCCCATGCGGACTTCGGCAGGCTTCGTGGACACGGGCAGATCCGGGAAGATCCGGATCCACACGCGGCCGGCGCGCTTCATAGCGCGGGTGATCGCGCGACGCGAGGCCTCGATCTGGCGCGCGGTGACGCGCTCCGGCTCGAGCGCCTTCAGGCCGAACGCGCCGAAATTCAGCGTCGTGCCGCCCTTGGCCAGCCCATGAATGCGGCCCTTATGGGCCTTGCGGTACTTCGTCCGCTTCGGGGAAAGCATGTTCTTCTACCTCTAACCGGCGGCCTGGCGCCTTGATCTCAGCGCTGCGGCGCCTGTTCGGCGGCGCGACGGTCCTGCGACAGCGGATCGTGAGCGAGGATCTCGCCCTTGAAGATCCACACCTTCACACCGCACGTGCCATACGTGGTCTTCGCGGTCGCGACACCGTAGTCGATGTCGGCGCGCAGCGTGTGCAACGGCACGCGGCCTTCGCGATACCACTCGACGCGGGCGATCTCGGCGCCGCCGAGACGGCCGCCGCAGTTGATGCGGATGCCCTGGGCGCCCAGACGCATCGCCGACTGCACGGCGCGCTTCATCGCACGACGGAACGCCACGCGACGCTCGAGCTGCTGGGCGATGTTCTCCGCCACCAGCTGCGCGTCGATCTCCGGCTTGCGGATCTCGACGATGTTCAGCGCCACGTCGGTCTTCGCCATGCGGGCGAGGTCCTTGCGCAGAACGTCGATGTCCTGGCCCTTCTTGCCGATCACCACGCCCGGACGCGCGGCATAAATCGTCACGCGCGGCTTCTTGGCCGGACGCTCGATCACCACGCGGGACACGCCGGCGCCCGACAGCTTCTTGCGCAGGTGCGAACGCAGCTTCAGGTCGTCATGCAGCAGCTTGGAATAGTCCTCGCCGGCGTACCAGCGGCTGTCCCAGGTGCGGTTGATGCCGAGCCGGAGCCCGATCGGATTGACCTTGTGACCCATGGTTCAGGCCGCCTTCTGCTTGGGCGCGGAGTCCGGCGCCGTTTCGGCCTTCGCCTTCTCGGCCACGACGATCTTCAGATGGCTGAAGAACTTCTCGATGCGCGCCGAGCGGCCGCGGCCACGGGCATGGAACCGACGCATGACGATCGACTTGCCGACCTCGGCATGGGTGACGACCAACTGATCGACATCAAGCTGATGATTGTTCTCGGCATTGGCGATCGCGCTTTCCAGCGTCTTCTTCACCTGCAACGCGATGCGGCGCTTGCTGAAGGTCAGCGTGGCCACGGCCTGCGACGCCGGCTGGTTGCGGATCAGACCCGCCACCAGGTTCAGCTTGCGCGGGCTGACGCGGATGTTGCGCGTGATCGCTTGCGCCTCGGTCTCGCCGAGCACACGCGGATGCTTGGGCTTGCTCATCCCCGCCTCGCCTTCTTGTCGGAGGAATGCCCCGTGAAGGTGCGCGTCGGCGAGAACTCACCGAACTTGTGTCCGACCATGTTCTCGTTGACCTGCACCGGCAGGAACTTGTGACCGTTATAAACGCCGAAGACCAGACCGACGAACTGCGGCAGGATCGTGGAACGACGCGACCAGATCTTGATCACCTCGTTACGACCCGACGCGCGCGACGCCTCGGCCTTGTTCAACAAATACCCGTCCACGAACGGGCCTTTCCAGACGGAACGTGCCATCTCTGTTCGTGCCTCTTACTTGCCGGTCTTGCGACGGCGGATGATGAGGGCGTCGGTGCGCTTGTTGGTGCGCGTCTTGTAGCCCTTGGTCGGCTTGCCCCACGGGGTGACCGGATGACGGCCGCCCGAGGTGCGGCCTTCGCCGCCGCCGTGCGGATGGTCGACCGGATTCATCACCACGCCGCGGTTATGCGGACGACGGCCCATCCAGCGGGCGCGACCGGCCTTGCCGAAGCTCTGGTTCATGTTGTCCGGGTTGGACACGGCGCCCACGGTCGCCATGCACTCGCCGCGAACGACACGAAGCTCGCCCGACTGCAGCTTGATCTGCGCGTAGCCGCTATCCTTGCCGACGAGCTGGGCATAGGTGCCCGCCGAACGCGCGACCTTGCCGCCGGCGCCCTGCTTCAGCTCGATGTTGTGCACGATGGTGCCGACCGGAATGGCCGCCAGCGGCATCGCGTTGCCCGGCTTGATGTCGACGCGCGCGCCGGCGATGACCTGGTCACCCGCCTTGATGCGCTGCGGCGCCAGGATGTAGGCCAGCTCGCCGTCCGCGTACTTCACCAGCGCGATGAACGCGGTGCGGTTCGGATCGTATTCCAGCCGCTCGATCGTGCCGACGACGTCGAACTTGCGACGCTTGAAGTCGACATAGCGGTAGGACTGCTTGTGCCCGCCGCCACGGAACCGGGACGTGGTGCGACCGTGGTTGTTACGGCCGCCCGTCTTGTTCTTGCCTTCGGTCAGCGTCTTGACCGGCTTGCCCTTCCACAGCTCCTTGCGGTCGATCAGGACCGTGCCGCGAAGCGACGCTGTGACGGGCTTGAAATGCTTCAGTGCCATTGAACTCTACCCCGCGTCAGGCCAGCCGCGCGGAGAGGTCGATCGACTGACCCTCAGCAAGCTGCACGAACGCCTTCTTGACGTCGGAACGAACACCCGGACGACCACGGAACCGCTTGGTCTTGCCCTTCTGCACCAGCGTATTGACCGCCAGCACCTTCACGCCGAACAGACCCTCGACCGCCGCCTTGATCTGCGGCTTGGTCGCGTCGATCGCGACGCGGAACACGACCTGGTTCTTCTCGGACAGCGCGGTCGCCTTCTCGGTGATCACCGGAGCGCGGACGACGTCGAACATCGCCTCGCGCGACATGCGCTCCGCCTGCCGGCGGATAGCCAGAATGTCGGTCATGCCAAGCGCTCCTTCAGACCCTCGACCCCGGCCTGGGTGATCACCAGCATCTCGTGGTTGAGGATGTCATAGACGTTGGCGCCGACGGACGGCAGCACGTCGATGCGGGCGATGTTGCGCGCGGCGCGGGAGAAGCCCTCGTTGACGGTGCCGTCGACGAACAGGGCGGAGCTCCAGCCGAGGACCTTCAGCTTCGCGGCCAGCTCGGCGGTCTTGCCGGCGGCGGTCGCGGAGTCGATCACCACCAGCTTGCCGTCGGCAGCCTTCTGCGACAGGGCGGAGATGAGGCCCAGGCGACGCACCTTCTTGGGAAGGTCGTAGCCATGGTCACGCACCACCGGGCCGTGCACGGCGCCGCCGGTCCGGAACTGCGGCGCGCGCAGCGAACCCTGGCGGGCGTTACCGGTGCCCTTCTGCTTGTAGGGCTTCTTGGTCGTGCCCGACACTTCGCCCATGCCCTTCACCTTGTGGGTGCCGGCACGGCGCTTGGCGAGCTGCCAATGCACCACGCGCGCCATGATGTCGGTGCGCGGGGTGGCCCCGAAAATCTCCTCGGGCAGGCTGGCCTGGCCAGCGCTGCCGTTATCGAGGGTTTTGATGTCGAAATCCATTTCCCTCTTCCTCAGCCAGCCGTCGCGTCGGCGGAGCCGGCCGCGAGCGCCGCCGGATACGGCGCATCGGCGTGGCGAGCCTTCTTGATCGCATCACGAACCAGAACGAAATCGTTCTTGGAGCCGGGGATCGCGCCCCGGATCATCAGCAGGTTCTTCTCAACATCCACCAGCGCCACCTCCAGATTGAGGGTGGTGACACGCTCGTGGCCCAGGTGACCGGCCATCTTCTTGTTCTTGAAGGTCTTGCCCGGATCCTGACGGTTACCGGTGGAGCCCAGAGAACGATGGCTGATGGAGACGCCGTGGGAAGCTTCGAGGCCGCGGAAGTTCCAGCGCTTCATGCCGCCGGCAAAACCCTTGCCCTTGCTGGTTCCGGTCACGTCCACCTTCTGGCCCACCACGAAATGGGCGGCCGTGATGGAAGCACCCGACTCCAGCACCGCGTCGTCGCTGACGCGGAACTCGACGAGCTTCTTCTTCGGCTCCACCTTCACCCGGGCGAAGTGCCCGCGGTTCGGCTTGGAGACGTTCTTCACCTTGGCCTTGCCGATACCCAGCTGCACGGCGGTGTAGCCGTCGCGTTCCTGGGTACGGGTATCGACCACCTGCAGCGTGTCGAGGTGCAGGACGGTGACCGGCACGTGCGTGCCGTCCTCCTTGAAGATCCGGGACATGCCCAGCTTCTTTGCGATCAATCCGGTGCGCATCGTCTGGACCTTACAGCTTGATCTCGACGTCCACGCCAGCGGCGAGGTCGAGCTTCATGAGGGCGTCCACGGTCTGCGGCGTCGGCTCGACAATGTCGAGCAAGCGGCGGTGGGTTCGAATCTCGAACTGCTCGCGGCTCTTCTTATCCACGTGGGGGGAGCGGTTAACGGTGAATTTCTCGATATGCGTCGGCAGCGGGATGGGACCCCGAACCCGCGCACCCGTACGCTTCGCCGTGTTCACGATCTCCTTCGTGCTGTTGTCCAGCACGCGGTGATCGTACGCCTTCAGGCGAATACGAATGTTCTGGTTGTCCATCTTAACTTCAGTCCAACTTCAGGTTCGGGGTCATCGCTATCCGGGCTTTACGCCTGGATCGACGCCACGACGCCGGCGCCGACGGTGCGGCCGCCTTCACGGATGGCGAAACGCAGGCCTTCGTCCATGGCGATCGGAGCGATCAGCTCCACGTCCATCGAGACGTTGTCGCCCGGCATGACCATTTCCACGCCCTCGGCGAGCTGAACAACGCCCGTCACGTCGGTGGTGCGGAAATAGAACTGCGGACGATAGTTGGTGAAGAACGGGGTGTGACGACCGCCCTCTTCCTTCGTCAGGATGTACGCTTCGGCCTTGAACTTGGTGTGCGGGGTGATCGAGCCCGGCTTCGCCAGAACCTGACCGCGCTCCACGTCCTCGCGCTTCGTGCCACGCAGCAGCGCGCCGATGTTGTCGCCGGCTTGGCCACGGTCCAGCAGCTTGCGGAACATCTCGACGCCGGTCACGGTCGTCTTGGTGGTCGGACGGATGCCGACGATCTCGACTTCCTCGCCGACGTTGACGGCGCCACGCTCGACGCGGCCAGTCACGACGGTGCCGCGACCCGAGATCGAGAACACGTCTTCGATCGGCATCAGGAACGGACGGTCGATCGCACGCTCCGGCTGCGGGATATAGGCGTCAACCTGCTCCATCAGCTCGAGGACGCGCTTCTCGCCGATCTCGGCGTCGCCGTCGTTCAGGGTGACGACAGCCGAGCCCTTCACGATGGGGATATCGTCGCCCGGGAACTGGTAGGAGGACAGAAGCTCGCGCACTTCCATCTCGACCAGCTCAAGCAGCTCCGGATCGTCGACCAGGTCGACCTTGTTCAGGAACACGACGAGCGCCGGCACGCCGACCTGACGGGCGAGCAGGATGTGCTCGCGGGTCTGCGGCATCGGGCCGTCAGCGGCGGACACGACCAGGATCGCGCCGTCCATCTGCGCGGCGCCGGTGATCATGTTCTTCACGTAGTCGGCGTGGCCGGGGCAGTCGACGTGCGCGTAGTGGCGGTTGGCGGTCTCGTACTCGACGTGCGCGGTCGAGATCGTGATGCCGCGAGCGCGCTCTTCCGGCGCCTTGTCGATCTGGTCGTAGGCGGTGAAGGTGGCGCCACCGGTCTTCGCCAGCGTCTTGGTGATCGCGGCCGTCAGCGACGTCTTGCCGTGATCGACGTGGCCGATCGTGCCGATGTTGCAGTGCGGCTTGTTCCGCTCGAATTTAGCCTTTGCCATCGTCTCTCTCCGTTGACCCGCCGCCCAAGCTGAATGGGGGCGCTGGCCGGTCGGGTTGGAAGGGGTTCGTTTAAACGATTACCAGCGGTAGTGGCTGAACGCCTTGTTGGCTTCCGCCATGCGATGCGTGTCTTCACGCTTCTTCACGGCCGAACCACGGTTGTTCACAGCGTCCATCAGTTCGTTGGAAAGCCGATCCTGCATGGTGTGCTCGCCACGCTTGCGCGAGCTGTCGATCAGCCAGCGGATCGCGAGAGCCTGACGACGCTCGGTGCGGACTTCGACCGGCACCTGATAGGTGGCGCCACCGACACGGCGAGACCGCACTTCGACCGCCGGCTTCACGTTGTCCAGCGCTTCATGGAACATGCGCACCGGATCGGCTGTGGAGCCGCCGCGACGGCGCATGCTCTCGAGCGCGCCATAGACGATGCTCTCGGCAGTCGACTTCTTGCCGTCGTACATCAGCGCATTCATGAAGCGCGTGATGACGACGTCACCGAACTTGGGATCAGGAAGGATTTCGCGCTTAACGGCGCGGCGACGACGGCTCATACCCGTTTATCCTCTTACTTCGGCCGCTTGGCGCCATAGAGCGAGCGACGCTTGCGCCGCTTGGCGATGCCCTGGGTATCGAGCACGCCGCGCAGGATGTGGTAGCGCACGCCCGGCAAGTCCTTCACGCGACCGCCGCGGATCAGCACCACGCTGTGCTCCTGCAGGTTGTGACCCTCGCCAGGAATGTAGCTGACAACCTCGAAACCGTTGGTCAGGCGCACCTTGGCGACCTTACGCAGCGCCGAGTTCGGCTTCTTCGGGGTGGTCGTGTACACGCGCGTGCAGACGCCGCGCTTCTGCGGGCAGCCCTGCAGGGCGGGGACCTTGTTGCGCTTGGGCGCCGGCTCGCGTCCCTTGGCAATCAGCTGGTTGATGGTCGGCATACGCCCTTCCCAATCCTCAAACTCTGTTCGGCAGGCCCACCTCGATGACGAGGGAGGTTCCACCCATTCACAACGAAATGCCGCCAGAGCGGGAGCGATCCCGTTCTTGCGTGGTATACCCACGCGCGGCCTTGGCCCCCTGTAGTAACGGGGGCGGTGCCGCACGCGACGTGCTGCATCAGGCGGCAATCCCCTCGCAAAGACGACGATATCTCGCGACGGGGCAAGCCGAGGGCCGCTGTCTAGGTCCGGTTGGATGCCGAGTCAAGCAAATGCGTCACAGGATCGGGCGATTCGGTGAAACCCGTTCGAGATTGCCGGTCGGCGGCGCTTGACCCACACTAACGGGGTGCTCCCCACTCCCGCCCGCGCGCCGGTTTCTCTCGATCGCATCCCGCCCGGCGGATCCGTTCTGGCCGTTGCGGCGCGCTTCGTGCCGGCCGAGGCGTTGGAATCGATACGGCTCGGTCTCACCGCGATCCTCGCCGTCTATCTCTCCATGGCGCTGGAGCTCTCGACCCCGGAATGGGCCGGCTGGACGGTTCTCTCCGTTTCGCTGTCCACCCGCGCCAGCTCGCTCCAGAAAAGCCTGTGGCGGGCGATCGGCAGCGTGGTCGGCGCCGCCATCGCCCTGCTTCTGCTGGCCTGCTTCGCCCAGGCGACCCTGGCGTTCGACCTCGCGCTCGCGCTGTGGCTCGGCGCGCTGACGGCGTTGTCCAGCCTGGAGCGCGGTCAGCGCTCCTATGGCTTCGCCCTGGCCGGCTTCACCGTGCCGATCATCGCGCTCGCGGTCCTGGATCAGCCGGGACGCGGCTTCTCCGTTGCGGTGGATCGCTGCTCCACGCTTCTGTTGGGAATCGCCTGCGCGCATGCCTCCTCCGTTCTGGTGGCCCGCAGCGTCGGCACGGTGAGCCATGCTCTGGCGGAGAGGATCGACGCCACCGCCCTCGCCTGCGCCGACTGGCTGGCGGAAACCCGGCATCGTGCCACGGACGATCCGGTGGTGCTGCCGCCGATCGGGACGATCATCGCGCTCGACGGGGCCATCGCCGAAGCGCTGATCGAGCAGTCCTCGCTCCGTACGGGCGGGCGCTTCATCACCAATGCCCCGAACCGGCTGCTGCTTCTGGTTTCCGAAGGGCTGCTGATGCGGTTCCTGCCAACCCGGCCGGAAGGCGGCGGCGATCGCGTCGCGGCGGCGCGGTTGTTCGACTGTCCCGTGCGCGACGGGCCGCGATTCGGCTGGCAGGCGCGCCTGGCGGTGGCCGGCCGTCTGTTGCGGCAGGGGCGACGCATCGGCAGTGCCTACGCTCCGGTGCAAGCGTTGGCTGTCGACCGCGACGGACGCAACGCGCGCAACAACGGCGTGCGCACGGCAGTGGCGATCGGGCTGGTTAGTGGCTTCTGGTTCCTGAGCGAATGGCCGTCCGGCGCCACCGCCGTCACCTGGACCGGGCTGCTGTGCTCGCTTCTGGCCGCCCGCGCGAATTCGGCCGAAGCGGCGCGATCCTTCATGCTCGGAGCGGCTCTGGCCGCCGTCGTAGGGCTTACGGTGCACTATACCGCGCTCACCGTGAGCGGACATTTCCTGCTTCTGGCCGCGGTGATCCTGCCGATCGCGATGATGGCCGCGCTGGGACGGGCGGATAAGCGCGCCGCCCTGGGCGCAGGCTACGGCATGTATGTTCTGAACGCCTGCTCGCTGCACAATGCGATGCGCTACGATCTGGCCGCGGATCTGAACACGACGGTGGCCGCGTTGTCCGGCATGGCCGTCGCTGTGGCCGCGTTCAACGCGCTGCCGCCTCCGGCCTCCGCCGCGACCCTGCGCAGGCGGGCCCGGCAACGGATGGCGAACGGCTTCCGTGCCGCGGCTCTCGATCCGGCCCTTCTGTCCCCTTCTCCCGAATCCTGGCTCGCCCGGATGGCCGCGCGGCTCGACATGCTGCGAACCGAGGACCAGACGGTGATCACCGGCGGCGTCGCCCTGCTGCTGATGGGCCGTCTTCTGCTGGCGATCGGCAACGGCGATGCGGCACTGCGTCGGGAGGCGGGTCGTCTGGCCTGGAACGGGGCGCCGGACGGGCTGGCGCGCCTGGCCGACCGCCCCGATCTCGATCCGATGCAGCGGCATCGGATACGCCTGATCGCCGCACTTCGCACCGACCCCGGCTTGACGGGCTGGCCCGGGCTCCCGCCAATCGGCGACGCACCCGCAACGATCCGAGAATGAGCCCGCCATGATGCCTCTGCGCGAGATCGATCTGCTCGGGGTGTTCGTGTCGCCTGCGGGCCCGTGCTTCATGGTGGCGATGCTGCTGGCACTTGTTCTGCGCCGTGTGCTGGATCGAACCGGCATCAATCGGCTGGTGTGGAACCGGGCGCTGTTCGATTTGAGTCTCCTGATCGGGATCGCCTCCCTGCTGGTACTGTCGTTGCGGTTCGGCGCCTGATCGTGGCGCGCATCCCCCGCCAGCCCCCGGCGATCTTCAATTTCGCCGCCAGCCTGATCGCCCTCGCGGCCGCCGTATCCCTCGCCGCCTATGCCTGGAGCTATTACGAGTACACGCCCTGGACCCGCGACGGTCGGGTGCGTGTCTTCACCGTTCAGGTGGCGCCGGAAGTGTCGGGCACGGTGGTGTCGCTGCCCCTGCGCGACAACCAGTTCGTCCACAAAGGCGATCTGCTGTTCCGGATCGACCCGGGCACCTTTCGGAACGCTCTGACGCAAGCGGAAGGTCGTCTGGCTTCTGCCAAGGCGCGGGCCAGCTATCTGGCCGCAGACGCCGCGCGCAACGCCAAGCTGCCGTCGATCGCCGTGTCGGCGGAGCAGCAGCAGAACTCGTCCGGACAGGCGCTCGATGCGAATGGCGACGTGCTGCAGATGACCGGCATGCTGGATCAAGCCCAGCTCGATCTGGCACGCACCGAACTGCGCGCGCCCGTGAACGGCTGGGTCACCAACCTGCTTCTGCAACCCGGCAGCTTCGCCCGCACCGGTTCCGCCGCGCTGACCCTGGTGGATTCGGACAGCTTCTGGGTCGAAGGCTATTTCGAGGAAACCCAGCTCCCGCGCATCCATGACGGCGACGCCGCGCGCGTGGTGCTGATGGGCTATCCGCACCAGCCGATCGAAGGCCGTGTCACCGGGATCGGCCACGGCATCGACGTCGCCGACGCGGCGAACGGCGTGCAGGGACTGCCGACGGTGAACCCGATCTTCACCTGGGTCCGGCTGGCGCAGCGTATCCCCGTCCGGATCGAGCTGGATCGGGTTCCGTGCGGGATCACGCTGTCGAGCGGCATGACCGCCACCGTGTCGGTTCTCGGCACGAAACCGGCCGGAGTGGCGAAGCCTGTATCCGGCTGCCCGGGTCGCAGGCCTTAGGAACGCTAGGAGGATCTTCTTTTTCTAAAGAAAAAGAAGCAAAAAGACTTTTGTCCGTTAGGTAGAGTCTAGACCTAGTAGAAAGCTAAACGGACAAAAGTTCTTTGGTTCTTTCTTTCAAGAAAGAACACCTCTTCCATCCGACTTCAATGTCCAAAAGAAAGGCCGGCCGGGTTTCCCCGGCCGGCCTGTTTCTGTTCCGCGATCGGACGCTGCCGTTATTCGGCAGCCTTGATCGGCTGGTGGGTCGGCATGTCGCGACCCAGCACACGCTGCTGGTCGCGACCGGCCGCCACGGCGCGGAGCTTGTTCATCACCGAGCCCGTGCCCGCCGGGATCAGGCGGCCCACGATCACGTTCTCCTTGAGGCCATTCAGCGTGTCGACCTTGCCGGCGGTCGCCGCCTCGGTCAGCACGCGCGTGGTCTCCTGGAAGGACGCTGCGGAGATGAAGGAGTGCGTCTGCAGCGAGGCCTTGGTGATGCCCTGGAGCACCGGCATCGCGTGCGCGGGACGCTCGTTCTCGCGCAGGCGCTTCTCGTTCTCCATCTCGTACTCGATCCGGTCCACCGTCTCGCCGATCAGGTAGGTCGTATCGCCCGGCTCGAGGATCTCGACCTTCTGCAGCATCTGGCGAACGATCACCTCGATGTGCTTGTCGTTGATCTTCACGCCCTGCAGTCGATAGACGTCCTGGATCTCGTTGACGAGGTAGTCGGACAGAGCCTCGACGCCCAGCACCTTGAGGATGTCGTGCGGAACGCGCGGACCGTCCACCAGCGGATCGCCCTTGCGGACGAAGTCGCCTTCCTGGACCGACACGTGCTTGCCCTTCGGGATCAGGTAATCCGTCTCCTCCAGGGTCTCGTCGTTCTTCACGATCACGCGGCGCTTGGCCTTGTAGTCCTTGCCGAACTCGATGCGGCCATCGGTTTCCGCGATGATCGCATGGTCCTTCGGACGACGGGCTTCGAACAGCTCGGCCACGCGCGGCAGACCGCCGGTGATGTCACGCGTCTTCGAGCCTTCGCGCGGAATACGCGCCAGCACGTCGCCAGCATGAACCACCGAGCCGTTCTCGACCGAAAGGATCGAGTCAGGGGACAGGAAGTAGCGGGCCTCGCCGCCATTGGCGAGCTTGAGCACCTCGCCCTTCTCGTCCTTCAGCTGCAGGCGCGGACGCAGGTCCACACCCTTGGCCGCCTGCTTGTAGTCCACCACCACCTTCGACGTCAGGCCGGTGACCTCGTCCATGCGCTCCACCAGGGTGATGGAGTCGATCAGGTCGAGATATTCCACCGTGCCGGCGCGCTCGGTGATGATCGGCAGGGTGTACGGGTCCCACTCGGCCAGCTTCTGCTGACGCGCGACGGCCGCACCCTCGTCCACCAGCAACCTTGCGCCGTACGGCACGCGGTAGCGCGCACGCTCGGTGCCCTTCTCGTCGGCCAGCACGATCTCGCAGTTACGCGACATCACGACCGGCACGCCCTGGCTGTTCTGAACCACGTTGCGGTTCTTCACCGAGACCACGCCGTCATGCGACGCCTCGACCATCGACTGCTCGGCGCCACGCTGCGCCGCACCGCCGATATGGAAGGTGCGCATGGTGAGCTGGGTGCCCGGCTCGCCGATCGACTGCGCGGCGATCACGCCCACGGCCTCGCCGATGTTCACCGGCGTGCCGCGCGCCAGATCGCGGCCGTAGCAATGGCCGCAGACGCCGACGCGGCTGTCGCAGGTCAGCACGGAGCGGATCAGCATGCTCTCGACGCCGGCCTTCTCGACCAGCTCGGCCTCGGCCTCGCCCACCAGCGTGTTGCGCGGCAGAACCACGGAGCCGTCGGCCGGGTTCATCACGTCGGCAGCGGTCGTGCGGCCCAGGATGCGCTCGCTCAGCGACGACACCACCTCGCCGCCATCCATCACCGCACGGACGGTCAGACCGCGCTCGGTGCCGCAATCGTCCTCGACGATGATGCAGTCCTGCGCCACGTCCACCAGACGGCGGGTCAGGTAACCGGAGTTCGCGGTCTTCAGCGCCGTATCCGCGAGACCCTTACGGGCGCCGTGGGTGGAGGTGAAGTAGTCGAGAACCGACAGGCCTTCCTTGAAGTTGGCGATGATCGGCTGCTCGATGATCTCGCCCGACGGCTTGGCCATCAGGCCGCGCATGCCCGCGAGCTGCTTCATCTGCGCCGGCGACCCACGCGCGCCGGAATGGCTCATCATCCAGACCGAGTTGGTCTGCTTGCCGGCTTCCTGACGCGAGATCTCCTTCATCATCGCCGCCTGGACTTCGTCCGTGCAGCGCGACCAGGCGTCGACCACCTTGTTGTAGCGTTCGCCGGCGGTGATCAGGCCGTCCTGATACTGCTGCTCGAACTCCTTCACCTCGGTGGTGGTCTTCTCCACCAGCGGCTGCTTCGCGTCCGGGATGATCATGTCGTCCTTGCCGAACGAGATGCCGGCGCGGGCGGCCTGACCGAAGCCCAGACCCATCAGACGGTCTGCGAAGATCACGCATTCCTTCTGGCCGCAGTGACGATACACCGCGTCGATCACGTCGGAGACGTTCTTCTTGGTGAGCTGCTTGTTCAGCAGCGAGAACGGCACGGCGGCGTGCTTCGGCAGGATCTGTGCCAGCAGCATGCGGCCCGGCGTGGTGATGACGGTCTCGCGCACCTTCTTGCCATCCGCATCCACCGTCTCGTAGCGGGCGCGGATCTTGTCGTGCAGATGGATCGCCTTGGCGGTCAGCGCGAATTCGATCTCGCCGATCGTGGCGAAGGCCGGGGCGCCGGTCTTCACCACCTTGCCTTCGGCGTCGTACTCGTTCTGGTCCGGGGTCGCGCGGAACTCGGCGGTCTCCAGGGACAGGTAGTACAGGCCGAGCACGATGTCCTGCGACGGCACGATGATCGGCTTGCCGTTCGCCGGGCTAAGGATGTTGTTGGTGGACATCATCAGCACGCGCGCTTCGAGCTGCGCTTCCAGCGACAGCGGCACGTGGACCGCCATCTGGTCGCCGTCGAAATCCGCGTTGAAGGCGGTGCAGACCAGCGGATGCAGCTGGATCGCCTTGCCTTCGATCAGCACCGGCTCGAACGCCTGGATGCCCAGGCGGTGAAGCGTCGGCGCGCGGTTCAGCATCACCGGATGCTCACGGATCACCTCTTCCAGGATGTCCCAGACCTCGGGACGCTCCTTCTCCACCATCCGCTTCGCGGCCTTGATGGTGGTGGCGTGACCGTACTTCTCGAGCTTCGAGTAGATGAACGGCTTGAACAGCTCGAGCGCCATCTTCTTCGGCAGGCCGCACTGGTGCAGCTTGAGCTCCGGGCCCACCACGATCACCGAACGCCCGGAATAGTCGACGCGCTTGCCGAGCAGGTTCTGACGGAAGCGGCCCTGCTTGCCCTTGAGCATGTCGGACAGCGACTTCAGCGGACGCTTGTTGGCGCCGGTAATGGCGCGGCCGCGACGGCCGTTATCGAACAGGGCGTCGACGGATTCCTGCAGCATGCGCTTTTCGTTGCGCACGATGATGTCGGGCGCGCGCAGCTCGATCAGGCGCTTCAACCGGTTGTTGCGGTTGATGACGCGACGATACAGGTCGTTCAGGTCGGAGGTGGCGAAACGGCCGCCATCCAGCGGCACCAGCGGGCGCAGCTCGGGCGGAATCACCGGAACCACGTCCAGGATCATCCAGTCCGGACGCGAGCCGCTTTCGGAGAACGCTTCGACCAGCTTCAGGCGCTTGACCAGCTTCTTGCGCTTGGCCTCGGAGGTGGTCTCCTTGAGGTCTGCACGCAGCTTCACCTTCTCGGCGTCGCAATCGACCGAGACCAGCACGCTCTTGATCGCTTCGGCGCCGATGCCGGCGCGGAAACCGTCCTCGCCGAACTCGTCCTGCTTGGCCAGGAGCTGATCCTCGGTCAGCAGCTGGTGCAGCTTAAGATCGGTCAGGCCCGGCTCGAGAACCACGTAGCTCTCGAAATACAGGATCTTCTCCAGTTCCTTGAGCGTGAGATCGACCATCAGGCCGATGCGGCTCGGCAGGGACTTGAGGAACCAGATATGCGCGACCGGCGAGGCAAGCTCGATATGGCCCATGCGCTCGCGACGCACCTTGGCCAGGGTCACTTCGACGCCGCACTTCTCGCAGATGATGCCGCGGAACTTCATCCGCTTGTACTTGCCGCACAGGCACTCGTAGTCCTTGATCGGACCGAAGATGCGCGCGCAGAACAGCCCGTCCCGCTCCGGCTTGAAGGTGCGGTAGTTGATGGTCTCCGGCTTCTTGATCTCACCGTACGACCAGGAACGGATCTGCTCCGACGAGGCCAACTGGATCTTGATCTGGTCGAAGGTCATCGCCTGGCCGGTCTGGCCAAGGATCTTCATCAGTTCGTTCATGTGCCGACACCCTTCACAAAGGGAAAACCACTTAAAAAACGAAAGAAGTCCCAGGGGCTCTGCCCCTGGACCCCGCCAAAGGCTCGCCTTTGGAATCCAGATCTAAACAATCGGATTCTCAAGGCTTCGCCTTGAGCGGGTCCATGGCAGAGCCCTGGCTTCGCCCTCAATTACCGCCCGTTTCCAGATCCACGTTCAGGCCGAGCGATTTCAGCTCCTTCACCAGAACGTTGAAGCTTTCCGGAATGCCAGCCTCGAAATCGTCCTGCTCGCGCACGATCGCCTCGTAGACCTTGGTGCGGCCGGACACGTCGTCCGACTTCACCGTCAGCATTTCCTGCAGCGTGTAGGCGGCGCCGTATGCTTCCAGCGCCCAGACCTCCATCTCGCCGAAGCGCTGGCCACCGAACTGCGCCTTGCCGCCCAGCGGCTGCTGCGTGACCAGCGAGTACGGACCGATCGACCGCGCGTGGATCTTGTCGTCCACGAGATGGTGCAGCTTAAGCATGTAGACATAGCCCACCGTCACCTTGCGCTCGAACGGCTCGCCGGTGCGACCATCCGTCAGACGCGACTGGCCGGACGTGTCCAGACCGGCACGCGACAGCATCGCCTCGATGTCCGGGATGCGGGCACCGTCGAACACCGGGGTCGCGATCGGCACGCCCTTGCGCAGGTTGTTGGCCAGCTCGACCAGCTGCTCGTTCGGCAGGGTGGCGATGTCGTCGCGATAGACCTCGTCGCCATACACCGTCTTCAGCTCGTCCAGCAGCTCCTGCTTGGCGGCACCCGTGCGCTGATACTCGTCCACCAGTTCGCCGATACCCTTGCCGATATTGGCGCAGGCCCAGCCCAGATGGGTTTCGAGAATCTGACCGACATTCATGCGCGACGGCACGCCCAGCGGGTTCAGCACCAGATCGACCGGGGTACCGTCGTCGAGGAACGGCATGTCCTCCAGCGGGGTGACGCGGGACACGACGCCCTTGTTGCCGTGACGGCCGGCCATCTTGTCGCCCGGCTGCAGCTTGCGCTTCACCGCCACGAACACCTTGACCATCTTCATCACACCGGGCGGCAGCTCGTCGCCGCGCTGCAGCTTCTCGACCTTGCTGTCGAAGCGCGCCTGGATGCGGCCCACGGCAGCGTCGAACTCGCGCTTCAGCGTCTCGATCTCCGCCATCGCCTGATCGGACGAGACGGTGATGTTGCGCCACGTGCCGCGCGGATGCTCGGCGAGCACTTCCTCGGTCAGGTCCGTGCCGGACTTGATGCCCTTGAAGCCCGCGCCGGCCTTCTGGCCCAGCAGACGCTCGCGCAGACGCGCATAGAACGAACGCTCCTGGATCAGACGCTCGTCGTCGCGGTCCTTGGCCAGACGCTCGATCTCCGAACGCTCGATCGCCATCGCGCGCTCGTCCTTGTCGACGCCGCGACGGGAGAAGACGCGCACGTCGACGATGGTGCCGGTAGTGCCGGGCGGCAGCTTCAGCGAGGTGTCGCGAACGTCGGATGCCTTTTCGCCGAAGATGGCGCGCAGCAGCTTCTCTTCCGGCGTCATCGGGCTTTCGCCCTTCGGCGTCACCTTGCCGACCAGGATGTCGCCCGGGTTCACCTCGGCGCCGACATACACGATGCCCGCCTCGTCGAGGTTACGCAGGGCTTCCTCGCCGACATTCGGGATGTCGCGCGTGATCTCTTCCTGGCCGAGCTTGGTGTCGCGCGCCATGACCTCGAACTCCTCGATATGGATCGAGGTGAAGACGTCGTCGCGGGCGATGCGCTCGGAGATGAGGATCGAGTCCTCGAAGTTGTAGCCGTTCCAGGGCATGAACGCGACCAGCACGTTCCGGCCCAGCGCCAGCTCGCCCAGCTCGGTGGACGGGCCGTCGGCGATGATGTCGCCGGCCATGACGCGATCGCCCACGCGCACCAGCGGACGCTGGTTGATGCAGGTGGACTGGTTGGAGCGCATGTACTTGCGCAGGCGGTAGATATCGACGCCCTGGGTGGCGCCGGCATCGTCGGTCGTGCGCACCACGATGCGCGCACCGTCGATCTGGTCCACCACGCCCGGACGGCGGGCGACGATGGTCGCGCCGGAGTCACGCGCCACGGCGGCTTCCATGCCCGTGCCCACCAGCGGCGCGTCCGAACGGATCAGCGGCACCGCCTGGCGCTGCATGTTCGAGCCCATCAGCGCGCGGTTGGCGTCGTCGTTCTCCAGGAACGGGATCAGCGCCGCGGCCACGGAGACGAGCTGCTTCGGCGAAACGTCGCAGGCGGTCACCTCGTCCGGCTTCACCAGACGGAAATCGCCGCCACGGCGCACGGAGACCAGCTCGTCGGTCAGGTTGCCGTCCTTGTCCTGGGCGGCGTCGGCCTGGGCGACGATCAGCTTCTCCTCTTCCATCGCGGAGAGGTACTTCCAGCCGTCCTGAAGCGCACCGTCCTTCACCAGACGGTACGGCGTCTCAATGAAGCCGTACTTGTTCACCTTGGCGTAGGTGGCGAGCGAGTTGATCAGACCGATGTTCGGGCCTTCCGGCGTCTCGATCGGGCAGATGCGGCCGTAATGGGTCGGATGGACGTCGCGCACCTCGAAGCCGGCGCGCTCGCGGGTCAGACCGCCCGGGCCAAGCGCCGAAAGGCGGCGCTTATGCGTCACTTCGGAAAGCGGATTGGTCTGGTCCATGAACTGCGACAGCTGCGACGAACCGAAGAACTCGCGCACGGCGGCGGCCGCCGGCTTCGCGTTGATCAGGTCGTGCGGCATCACCGTGTCGATGTCGACCGAGCCCATGCGCTCGCGGATCGCGCGCTCCATGCGCAGCAGGCCGACGCGATACTGGTTCTCCATCAGCTCGCCGACGGAGCGGACGCGACGGTTGCCCAGGTTGTCGATGTCGTCGATCGTGCCGCGGCCGTCCTTCAGCTCGCACAGGATGCGGACGGTGCGGAGGATGTCCTCCTTGCGCAGCACGCGCACCGTGTCCTCGGCATCCACGCCCAGACGCATGTTCATCTTCACGCGGCCGACGGCGGACAGGTCGTAGCGGTCCGGATCGAAGAACAGGCCGCGGAACAGCGCTTCGGCGGTGTCCGGGGTCGGCGGCTCGCCGGGACGCATCACGCGGTAGATGTCCACCAGCGCGTCCTCGCGCGAGGTGTTCTTGTCCACCGCCAGGGTGTTGCGGATCCACGGGCCGTTGGCGGTGTCGATCGCCAGGGTCGGCAGCGAGGTGACGCCCAGCTCTTCCAGGGCCACCAGACGGGCCTCGGTCAGCTCTTCGCCGGCCTCGCCATAGATCTCGCCGGTGTGCTCGTTCACCAGATCATAGGCCAGGAAACGGCCCAGCAGATCGGCGCGGCCGACCAGCACTTCCTTGGTGGTCTCGGCGATCTTGCGGGTGGCGCGGGCGGTCAGCTTGTCGTCGGCCTTGGCGACGATCTCGCCGGTATCGGCGTCCACCAGCGGCTCCAGCAGCTTCATGCCGCGGAACGCGTCGGGATCGAACGGACGGGCCCAGCCCTTCTCGGTCTGCGCGAACACCACTTGGCCGTAGAAATTGGCCAGGATCTCGTCGGCATCCATGCCGCGAATGTCCATCGCCTCGACGTCGCCGCCCTCGGCCGCCTTGGCGGCGCGGGCAGCGGCGGAGGCCTCGCCTTCCAGCGCGTAGAGCAGCGTCGTCACCGGCAGCTTCCGCTTCCGGTCGATGCGGACATAGACCATGTCCTTGCTGTCGAACTCGAAATCGAGCCAGGAGCCGCGATACGGGATCACGCGTGCGGCGAACAGGAACTTGCCCGAGGAATGGGTCTTGCCCTTGTCGTGGTCGAAGAACACACCCGGGGAGCGGTGCATCTGCGACACGATGACGCGCTCGGTGCCGTTGATGATGAAGGTGCCGTTATCCGTCATCAGGGGCATGTCGCCCATGTAGACGGGCTGCTCCTTGATGTCGCGGATGGAGCGCGAGCCGGTATCCTCGTCCACGTCCCAGACGATCAGACGCAGGACGACCTTCAGCGGGGCGGCGAAGGTCATGCCGCGCTGGATGCACTCCTCGACGTCGTATTTCGGCTCTTCCAGCTCGTAGTTCACGAACTCGAGGCGGCCGCGACCGGCGAAATCGTTGATCGGGAACACCGACCGGAACACTTCCTGCAGACCGGACGCGGTGCGGCTGTCCGGCTGGACGTTCATCTGCAGGAACGCCTCGTAGGAAGCGCGCTGCACGTCGATCAGGTTGGGCATCGGAGCCACTTCGGGGATGCGCCCGAAGCTCTTGCGGATGCGCTTGCGTCCCGTGAACGATTTGGTCATCGCGTTCATCGTGTATACCTGCCCCGTCGCCTGCCGATCCCGGATGCTGCGCGGGCGCTGGAGACATGCCACATTCGTGGCGACCAGCCGCCCGGCCGAACCCTCGACCGGATTAAACCGTTCATCGCACCGGCCCGGACCGACGCGATTGGACCCGTCGAGACGGACCCTTCTACTGCCGCAAGGCGCCGGACGCACGGGAAACCCCGCTCGTCGTGGCGCCTCATTGGCCGAACTACGGCCAAGAGGGCGGGAACCATCGCTGATTCCCGCCCTTCGGTCGGATCAAGACGGCCGTGTTACCGGCCGATTGATAGGATGCTCACTTAATCTCGACAGTGGCGCCCTGCTCTTCCAGAACCTTCTTCATCTTCTGGGCGTCGTCCTTGTTGACGCCTTCCTTGACGGTCTTCGGCGCGCCCTCGACCAGGTCCTTGGCTTCCTTCAGGCCCAGGCCGGTGATGGTGCGGATTTCCTTGATCACGTTGATCTTCTTGTCGCCAGCCTTGGCGAGAACAACGGTGAACTCGGTCTGCTCTTCGGCAGGGGCGGCAGCGGCGCCACCACCGGCCGGCGCGGCGGCGACGGCCACCGGAGCGGCAGCGGAAACGCCCCACTTCTCTTCGAGGAGCTTCGACAGCTCGGCAGCCTCGAGAACGGTGAGGGCGGACAGCTCGTCAACAAGCTTGGTCAGATCGGCCATGGTTTGATCTTCCTGATATAAAGACTGTGTGGTTCCACGCAAGCCCGGTTCCCGGACCCACGATCAATTTTCGATGCGTCGCGAGGAACGACCGTCCCCCGCGATCGGCTGGCTGCCTCAGGCAGCCTCGGCCGTCGCCTCGTCCTTCTTGGCGTAGGCCCCGAAGACCCGCGCAAGCTGTCCGGCCGGCGCCTGCAGAACGCCCGCAATGCGCGTGGCCGGGGTGGCGATGAGCCCCACCAGCTGCGCACGCAGAACGTCCAGCGACGGCAGCTCGGCAAGCGCCTTCACACCATCCGCATTGAGCGTCTGGGTGCCGAGGGCGCCACCGAGGATGACGAGCTTGTCGTTGGTCTTGGCGAACTCGACGGCCACCTTGGCCACCGCAACAGGGTCGGCCGCCCACGCAAGCGCGGTCGGTCCCTTCAGCAGCGGCGCGATGCCGTCGAACCGGGTCCCATCCAGGGCGAGGGTGGCCAGCCGGTTCTTCGCCACCTTGAACGTCGCACCGGCAGCGCGCATCCGCTGACGCAGCACCGTCACCTGAGCCACCGTCATCCCGTCATTGCGGGTGACGACGACCATGGACGTGTCTGCGAAAACGGCGGCAAGCTGGGCGACGAACGCGTGCTTCTCCGTACGGTCCAAATCCCGTCTCCGTCGTGGCCGGCAGGGCTGGATGCCCTACAGGCCGGGTTGCCCCTGGACCGCCCGCGAAACACGAACGATCCGGTTCGCCTGTCCTCAAGAAAGTCGGAACCACCAGTGTCCCCGGAACCAAGACAGTTCCGGTTGAATGGCAACTCCCGTCTCCCGCGCGCGCACCCGAAGGTTCATTGAGGCTTGCGCCGCGTGCGGTCTTGGACAGGTTCGGAAGCGATGCGGCACCGGGCCGCGATCACCCCTGTTCATCCCGCCCCGCACCGGCCGGAGCCGGATGCGGGGAGAGATGCATTCTCAGCCGGCGAGGGTCGAAACGTCGACCTTCACGCCCGGGCCCATGGTCGAGCTGAGCGCGGCGCGCTGCAGATAGGTGCCCTTGGCGCCGGTCGGCTTGGCCTTCTGGATCGCGTCCACCAGGGCGCGGATGTTCTCGGCCAGCTTGCCGGGCTCGAACGACGCCTTGCCGATACCGGCATGGATGATGCCGGCCTTCTCGGCGCGGAACTCGACCTGACCGGACTTGGCGGCGCTGACCGCACCCTTCACGTCCATGGTCACGGTGCCGAGCTTCGGGTTCGGCATCAGGCCGCGCGGACCCAGGATCTTACCCAGGCGACCGACCAGGGCCATCATGTCCGGGGTGGCGATGCAGCGGTCGAACGCGATCTCGCCGGCCTGGACCTTCTCGGCCAGATCGTCGGCGCCCACCACGTCAGCACCGGCGGCCAGAGCCTCCTCGGCCTTCGGGCCGCGGGCGAACACGCCCACGCGCAGGGTCTTGCCGGTGCCGTTCGGCAGGCTCAGCAGGCCGCGCACCATCTGGTCGGCGTGACGCGGATCGATGCCCAGGCCCAGCGACAGCTCGACGGTCTCGTCGAACTTGGCGTTGGCGTTGCTCTTCACCAGCGCGATCGCCTCGTCCAGGCCGTAGGCCTTGTGACGCTCGACGGTGGCTTCGGCCGCGGTCAGACGCTTGTTCTTGGCCATGGGATCAGCCCTCCACCACGGTGAGGCCCATCGAACGGGCGCTGCCAGCGAGCATACGGACGGCGCCGTCGATGTCGTTGGCGTTCATGTCCTTCATCTTGATCTCGGCGATCTCGCGCAGCTGCGAGGTCGTGACCTTGCCGGCCGGCGCGCCCTTGCCCACGGTGGTGGAGCCCTTGGACACCTTGGCCGCCTTCAGGAGGAAGTGCGTGTTCGGCGGGGTCTTGGTGATGAAGGTGAAGGTGCGGTCGGCGAACGCGGTGATGACCACCGGCGTCGGCGTGCCGGGCTCGATGCCCTGCGTGGCCGCGTTGAATTCCTTCACGAACTGCATGATGTTCAGGCCGCGCTGACCGAGCGCGGGGCCGACCGGCGGGGACGGGTTCGCCTTGCCGGCAGGGATCTGCAACTTGATGTAGCCAACGATCTTCTTGGCCATATCCGGGCTCCTTTACCTAAGCCGGGACCGCGGTGCGCACGAGTTGTCGGCCGGCGTCGTGCCGACGGACCGCTCTCCCGCGTTCCAGTGAGGGAGGCGGCATCTAGCGCCCTGGATCGGCGGTTGCAAGGAAAATCGCCCCTCGCACCGAGTCGGGACGCAACTTTCTACTGGTGGCGCGGCGCCAGGAAGATGCCGCCGGTTTCGTTGGACCGTTCGTCGCTGCCCATGATGCTGCCGAGATTGTAGGCATTACCGAAGACGGTGGTGCTGGCGCCCGTGCGCGGGTCCCGGATCGCCCGCGCGGCATCCCACGGCCTTACCTCGTCCCCGTAGGAGGGCAGCGGGGCTCTGGCGATGTGTCGGCCCATGACCTTGAGCTGTTCGTCGGCCGATGCGCCGGGAACGGCCGCGGCGGACAGGCTGGTGTCGAACGGCGCCGGCATCGGCGCGGCGGCGGCCTCGTTCCCACGGACGCTTGCGAGCAGGAGGACCGGAATGCCTTTCCGCAGCCAGCCCGACCGCCGCAACGGCGTCTCCATTCCTTCGACGGAACGATCTGAACGGATCGCACCGCCAGGCGCAACAACAATGGTCAGCCGGCGCACCCGAAGGACGGCGGGGTCCGGGGTGACGCCTCGTCGGGCAGGGACGCAAAAGGCACGGACCAGCAGCCCACAAGCCGGGTGTCGTCCCCTCCCCGCGCCGGACGGCCCTGAACGCGCCGCCCCGGCTCAGCCGCCGGGACGGGGTGCGGAAGGCTCGCCGGTGCCATCGGGCCGCGGTTCACGGTCACGGCCGGTAAGCGGGGCGATCGGGTTGAACGGCAGCACCGCATCCTCGGTCGGCAGGGATTTCGTCGACCAGCCGCCACCGAGCGCCGCCGCCAGGGAGACGCGCGCCTGGAGCTGACGCGTCTGCACCTCCACCAGGGCGATCCGGGCGGAAAGCGCCGTGACCTGCGCCACCAGTGCATCCAGATAGTTGGTGAGGCCGCCGGTGTAGAGACGCAGCGTGATGCCCTGCGCCTTTTCCGCAGCCTGCACCGCGCTCTGCTGCTGCTGCGTTTCCGTGGAAAGCTGGGTGGATTGCACCAGACCGTCCTGCACCTCGCGGAAGGCCTGCAGGATGGTGGCGCGATACTGGTCGCGCTGCTGCGCGTATTGCGACCAGGCGCGTTGCAGCTCGGCGCGACGCAGGCCGCCCTCGAACAACGGCAGCACCGCGCTGGCGCCGATGCTCCAGAGGCTGTTGGGCAGGCTGGCGAGGGAGAAGCCCGTATCCTGGAAGCCGCCCAGGGCGCTGATGGTGATGTTCGGATAGAACGCGGCGCGCGAGATGCCGATGGCGCTGTTGGCGGCAGCCATGCGGCGTTCGGCCGCCGCGATGTCCGGGCGGCGTTGCAGCAGCGCCGACGGCACCTGCGCCGGCACGGCGGCGACGCGCAGATCGTCCACCCCGCCGGTGGGAAGCTGGAAGGTGATCGGGTCGGCCCCCACCAGCACCGCGATCGCATGCAACAGCACGCCGCGATTGGCCTCGGCATCGGTCAGCAAGGCCTGCGCCGCGGAAAGCTGGCTTTGCGCGCGGGCCACGTCCAGCCCGGAGGCGATCAGCCCCTGCAGACGCAGGGTCGTGATGTGCACCGCGTTTTCGTAGAACTGGATCGACTGGCGATACACCGCCATCTCGGTCTCGACCCCGCGCAGGGCGATGTAGTCCTGCGCCAGTTCGCTTTGCAGGCTGAGGCGGGCGCTGGCGAGGTCGGCGGCGCTGGCCTGGGCGAGACGCTTTTCCGTGCGGGTCTGATTGCGGATGCGGCTCCAGAAATCCGGCTCCCAGGAGGCGGAGGCCTGGATTTGGTTCAGCGCCGCGATGTTGCTGCCGTTGCCGGTTCCGGGGAACGGCCGGCCGGCCGAACGCTTGCTGTCCGATGTGGTGGCGCCGGCGCTGAACTGCGGAAACAGGTCGGCGCGCGCCTCGGCGGCCAGATCACGCGCCTGAGTGTATTGCTCGGCGATCGCCTGCAAGGAGGGATTGTTGGCGGTGGCCAGCGTTTCCAGGCGATCGAGCGTCGGATCGCCGAACCCGGTCCACCAGGCGGCGCGCGTTTCCGCTTCGCCGGGCTGGGCCACGGCGAAGGGCGCGGTGCCGGTGTAGCTGTCCGGCAGCACGTAACGCGGCGGCTGGTAGTCCGGTGCCAGATCGCAGGCGGAAACCGCGCAAAGCAGGACGGCGGCCGCCGCGCGCGACGCGCCGTTGCGCAGAGCCGATCGCCTCATCGCTTCACGCCCGAATCAGGTTCGTCGCCGCCGGGCGCCGGTTCCACCGTCTGCGTGCCGGCACGGGCGGGCTGGCCGCGCGGCACCACCGGCGCGTTGTTGTAGCCGGGGACCGCAGTCACCGTCTTGACCTGCTGGCCTTCGAGCAGGCCCAGCGACGGGTTGTTAATGATGCGATCGTCCGGCTTCAACCCGGCCAGCACCTGCACCGTGTTGCCGAGATTGAGCCCCAGGGAGACGTTCTGCAGATGCACGCGGTTCTGCGCGTCCAGCAGCGCCACCTGCATGCCCTGCGAGCGGAACAACAGCGCCTGTTCCGGCACGGTGAGGATGCGCGGATCACCCGGCACCACCAGTTTCACCGAGGCGAACGTTCCGGGCCAGAGCTCGTGGTTCGGGTTCTGCACCACGAACTCGACCACCACGGTACGGGTCTGCGTGTTCACCGCGTTGGCCGTGGTCAGATAGGTGGCGTCGAAGGTCTCGCCGGGATTCTGCGGCAGGGTGAAGGTCGCGGTCAGGCCGGGCTTGAGCACGTCGGAATAATCCTGCGGCACCGACACGAACAAACGGATGGCGTGGATGTCTGCGACCGAGAACAGTTCGGACGCCGAACCCTGCCTGTTCACGTCGCCGCCGCCCGTGTTGACGTAATCGCCGACATCGGTGGAGCGCGACGTGACCACGCCGTCGAACGGCGCCACCACGCGCTCGAACGCGTGCTGCGCTTCCCAGCGCGCCACCTCGTGCGTGGCGGCATCCACCTGCGCCTTGCGGGCGGCTGCGGCGGCGGTCTGGACGTCCACGTCCTGCTGCGCCACGGCCTGGGTTCCGGACAGGGCCTGGTAGCGCTTGGCGGTGACGTCGGCGAGCTTGTACTGCGTCTGCGCGACTTCGAGATTGGCCTTGGCCTGGGCGAGCTGCGCATCGACCGTGGGGCTGTCGATCACGGCCAGAAGATCGCCCGCCTTCACAGGCGCGCCGAAATCCTTGTACCACATCTTCACGTAACCGGCGACCTGGGCGTAGATCGGCGCCTGATACCAGGCGTTCAGATTGCCCGGCAGGACGAGGCTTCGCTGCTTCGGACCCGGGCCCGGCTCGATCACCTGCACGCGCGGGATCGACGCGTCGTCGGCCTCGTGCGCCAGCGCTTCCACATGATCCGAACGGGTCCAGATCCCGAAGGCGGCCAGCACGACGGCCACGATCACCACGCCGGCCGGCACGGCGCCGCCCATCCGCTTGCGGGGAGGCTGGCGCGGGCCGGGCGCCGCCTGCACCGGCGGTTCGCGATGCTGGGCGGTCATGCGGCAACTCCTTCGGGGACGGGGTGGTTTCTGTGCAGCAGCGCGAACACGCAGGGCACGAACAGCAGGGTCGCCAGCGTGGCGATCAGCAGACCGCCGATCACGGCGCGGCCGAGCGAGGCGTTCTGCGAATTGGCGAGCGCCATCGGCACCATGCCGATGATCATGGCGAGCGCCGTCATCAGCACCGGACGGATGCGGCCGTAGCCCGCTTCCACCGCGGCCAGCACCGCGTTGCCATGCACCTCGAGACGTTCGCGGGCGAACGACACCACCAGGATCGAGTTCGCGGTGGCCGTGCCCATGCACATGATCGCTCCGGTCAGCGCCGGCACCGACAGGGCGGTGTGGGTGAGAAACAGGCTCCAGGCGATCCCGGCCAGGGCGCCGGGCAGAGCGGTGATGATGATGAACGGATCGAGCCAGCTCTGGAAGTTCACCACGATCACCAGGTAGATGAGCAGCACGCTCAGAACGAGGCCTTCCAGCAACTGCGCATAGGCGTTGTGCATGGTGGCGGCCTGACCGCGGATATGGATGGTGGCGCCGCGCGGCAGGTCGTCCCGCATCCGGTCGACGATCGTGCCGACCTTGTCGCTGACCGCGCCCAGATCGCGGCCTTCCACGTTCGCATAGACGTCGAGCACGGGCAGGATCGAGTAGTGCGACACCACGCTGGGGGTGCCCGTCTGCACGATATGCGACAGCGCGCCGACGATCTGCACCGGCTTGTTGGTCGGATTCCCGTCGCCGGCATCGACCGGGATGGTTTCCAGATCGTTCATGGTGGTGAGCTGGCTCTGCGGCGTCTGCACGTTCACCAGATGCGACACGCCGGTCGACGTATCGAGCCAGTAGGTCGGTGCGGTCTGTCCGCTGCCGCTCAACGTCGCCAGCGCGTTGTTGGCGATGTTGCTTTCGGTGAGGCCCGTGCCGAGCGCGAAGGCGCGGCGGCTGTCGATCCGCAGCGTGGGCTGCGTCATCGCCTGCTGGATGCGCACGTCGGCGATGCCGGGCACATGCTTCATGCGCGCCTGGAGCCGGGTGGCGAAGGCGTAGTTGTCATCGAGATTGCGGCCGACGATCTGCACGTCGATCGGCGACGGCAAGCCGAAATTGAGGATCTTGGCGGTGATGTCGCCGGCCAGGAAGGCGAAGTCCGTGCCGGGGAAATCGTCGCGCAGCCCCGCGCGCAGGATGCGGCGATCATGCGCCACCGGCGAATCCGGGCTGTCGAGCATCACCGAGATGTCGCAATCCTGGGTGCCGATGGTGCCGGTCGAGCTGTAGGCCTGGTTGATGCCCGAAAGCGGCTGGCCGCAATTGCTGACGATGCTGGTCACGTGCGGCGCCAGCATGGCGCGGATGCGCTGATCCACCAGCGTGGCGATCTTGCCCGTATCCTCCAGACGCGTGCCGAGCGGCGCGCGCATGTGCATGTCGATCTCGTCGGAATTGATCTCCGGAAAGAAGTTCTCGCCGGCGAACGGGATCAGCAGCAGGGAGCACAGCGCGACCAGCAGGAAGAAGGCGCAGAACCGGCCGCGACGCTCCACCAGACCGGTCAGCAGCACGTGGTAGCGGTCGCGGAAGCGGGTGAAACGGTGCTCGAAGCCGCGCTGGAAGCGGATGAACGGACCGGCCTTGCGGGTGTGGTATTCGGGGTCGCGGTGCTGCGCCACCTGCGCCGGCAGCAGCCAGTTGGCCATGGTCGGCACCAGCGTCCGCGACAGGATGAAGGACGCGATCATCGCGAACACGATCGCCTCGGCCAGCGGCATGAACAGATAACCGGCGACGCCGGACAGCTGGAACAGCGGCAGCCAGACGATGCAGATGCAGAGCGTGGAGACGAAGGTCGGCACCACGATCTGGTTCGCGGCGTCGATGATCGCTTCTTCCAGAGTCTTGTGACCGCGCTCCTCTTCCTCCATCTCCAGATGGGCGTCGATGTTCTCGATCATCACCGTGGCGTCGTCGACCAGGATGCCGACGGCAAGCGCCAGGCCGCCCAGGGTCATGACGTTGATGGTCTGGCCGAGCCAGCTCAGCGCCAGGATCGAGCACAGGATCGCCAGCGGGATCGAGGTGGCGACGATCAGCGTCGAGCGCCACGAGCCCAGGAACAGCAGCACCACGAGGCCGGTGAGGCAGGCGGCGGTGGCCATCTCCTGCACCACGTCCTTGATGCTGTCCTTCACAAAGCCGGACGCGTCGCCGATCGGGGTGATGGTGACGCCGGGCGGCAGCGTGCGTTCGATCTGCGGGATCAGCGCCTTCACCCCCGACACCACGGACAGGGTGGAGGCATCGCCGGTCTTCAGGATCTCGATCAGCACCGATTGGTGGCCGCCCACCAGAACCACGTTCTGCTGCGGCGGTCCGCCGCGATGCACATGCGCGACGTCGCGCAGATACACCACCGTGTTGCCGACCTGCTTGATCGGCAGGTTGTTGAAGGTGTCGATCGCGATCGGCGTCGCGTTGGTGGCCACCATGTAGTCGATCGCACCGATCTTCTGGTCACCGGCCGGCAGGACGATGTTCTGGTTGGCGAGCGCGTGGCCGACATCGGTGGCGGACAGGTTATGCGCGAGAAGCGCCGCCTGGTTGAGATCGACCTCGACATTGCCCTGCGTGCCGCCATAGGGGGTCGGGATCGCCGTTCCGGGCACGGAGACCAGCTCCGGACGGATCAGGTTGGAGGCCATGTCGTAGATCTGCGAGCCGGTCATGGTCGGCGCGCTGACCTGGAGTTCCAGCACCGGCACGGAGGAAGCGTCGAAGGCCATCACCTGCGGCGGGGTGATGCCGGCAGGCATCTGCTTCACGACCGTCTGCGAGATCGAGGTGATCTGCGCCTGGGCCACCGCGACATCGGTGCCGGGCTGGAAGAAGATCTTCACGATGGCGCGGCCGTAGAGCGACTGGCTCTCGATATGCTCGATATTGTTCACCGTCGCGGTGAGGGCGCGCTCGTAATAGTAGGTGACGCGTCCCGACATGTCGGCCGGCATGAGACCGTTATAGGTCCAGACAGCCGCCACCACCGGCACGCGGATCGGCGGGAAGATGTCGGTGGGCGTCCTGAACACGCTCATCGCGCCGAACAGCACGATCAGGATGGCGAGCACCACGAAGGAGAGCGGCCGCCTGAGGGCGACGAGGACCACCGCGTTCATGCGTGGCCCTTGGGGGAAAGTCCGCTCATCATCCGTCCCGCGTGGTTTGCGTCACGGCGGGGTTACGGGTGCCTCGGCGGCCCCTCAATGAAAACCTTTTTTAAGGAGAAAGCGGGTGGGCGGCCCGGAACCGCGCTTCCGGTCAGCGGCCGCGGCCGCCGCCCCACCCCCCATGGACACCGCCGCCATGGAAGCCGCCGCCGCGCCAGCCACCCGATCCGCCAGGCCAGCCGCCGCCTCGCCACCCGCCGTATCCGCCGCGCCAACCGCCATACCGGCCGTATCCGCCGCGCCAGCCATCCCGCCAACCGCCGCGATAGCCCCAACCGCCGCCCCAGCCGAGGCCGTAACCGCCCCAGCCATAATTCCCCCAGCCCGGACCGTATCCACCCCAGCCCCAGCCGCCCCAGCCGGGGCCCGGCCCGTAGCCGTTCCAGCCATAGCTGCCGAGCCCGTAGGTCCAGCTCGACCCCCACCCCCAACCGCCCCAATAACCGGTGCCGGGATAGGCGCCGTCAGCGGCGTAGCCGTAGCTGCCGTAGCCGGCGGGCTGATACACGCAGCCGCCGAGCAGCGCGGACAGGGCAGCGGCCTGGAGAAGCCGCCTGGCGAGACGCGCCCGTTCGATCATGGCGAAGCCCTCCGATCGCTGCCCGGCCCGAACCGGGTGGGATTGCCTCCCGTAACGCCGCGAACCCGCGCCGGATCGCGTGCGGCCAGGTGACGGAACGTCACGGCTCCGGCGGCGCCGGAAAACCGATCTCGAACACCGTTCCGGTCTCGCCCGGTCCGCCGCCGATCTGCACCGTGGCTTCGTGCAGACGCGCGATCGCGGCGACCAGACTGAGGCCGAGGCCGCTGCCGCCGATATGCCGGCTCTTATCCGAGCGGAAGAAGCGCTGCATGACCATGCCGCGTTCGGCGATGGGAATGCCGATGCCGGTATCGGACACGCGCAACACCGCCTGACGGTTCGGCCGCTGCAACACGGCGAGGCTGACCTGCCCCCCACGCGGCGTGAACTTGATCGCGTTGTCGACCAGATTGGCGGCCAGCTCGAACAACAGCTCCCGGTCGCCCGACACATGAAGATCGGCCATCGCCGTGACCAACAGCGCCTGCCCTGCTTCTTCCGCCAGCGGCTCGTAGAGTTCGATAATCTCGGATACCAGTTCGCGCAGGGAAACGGCGCCGAAATGGCCACGCCGACGGTCGTTCTCCAGCTCGCCGAGCCGCAGAAGCGCGGTGATGATGCCGAAGCACTGGTCCAGATCGGTGATGGCGCGATCCACGGCACCCAGAAGCGCGTCCGGGTCGCGCGTGCGCAGACGCGCGCGATCGAGCCCGGCGCGGACACGGGCCAGAGGCGTGCGCAGGTCGTGCGCGATGTCGTCGCCGACGCCGCGCATCTCGTCCAGCAGGTGCTCCAGCCGCTCCAGCATGCGGTTCACGCTGGAGGCCAGACGCGCCATCTCGTCACCGCTGCGCCCGACCGGAAGGCGCTCGTGCAAGCCGCCTTCCATGATCGCATCGATGGCGCGCTGCATGCGGCCGACCCGCGCCAGATTGCGCCGTCCGAGCCAGGCGCCGGCGCCGAGCGAGACCAGCAGCGCCGGGATCAGCGCCGTTTCGATCGCCGCCAGCGTGATCTCGCGCAACTGCTGCAGGTCGCGCAGGCCACGGCCGATCACCAGGAATCGTCCGCCATGCACCGGCAGCGCCTCGGCCCGGATGGTGCGTGGGCCCTGGTCGAGCGGATGCACGGTGATCTCGCGAATCGCCCCGTCCACCGGCAGGTTTTCCGGCCATTCGACCAGATTGCCGCCGAGTGGGCGCCGGTCGGCATCGAACAGGCCGGCGGCGGTGATCAGCAGGCGCAGATCGTTGGTCTGCCAGAGCCGGAGCTGGTCCAGCAGATCGGCCGGCGATTGCGCCGCCATCAGCGCCGCCTCGCGATCCAGCAGACGGTCGGCACGGTCCACCTCGAAGGCGGTGATGCGCCAGTAGATCAGCGAGAACTGCAACAGCGTCACCGCCAGCAGGATGGCGGTGGAACCGATGGTGAGGCGGAAAGTGGCGGTGCCGAACAGGGCCGCCAGCGCCCCCGTAACGGTGCCGCGGCCGTCCGGTCCGCGGGCAGGGTTCATTCGGGAATGCGCAACATGAAGCCCGCGCCGCGGATGCTCTGGATCAGCGGCACCTCGTCCGGCGTGTCGAGCTTGCGGCGCAGCTTGCCGATATGCACGTCCACCAGATTGGTCTGCGGAATGAAGCGGTAGTGCCACACGTCTTCCAGCAGCATGTCGCGGGTCAGCACCTGGTTCGGACGACGCGCCATGTATTCCAGCAGGCGGAACTCGCGCGGCAGCAATTCGAGGCCACGCCCGGCGCGCCGGGCGACGCGGCCGATCAGGTCGAGCTCGATCGGGCCGACCACCAGCTCGGTCTCGCGCGTGTCGGAAGGACGTCGCAGCAGCGCCTCGATGCGCGCGCACAGCTCCTCCATCGCGAACGGCTTGGTGAGGTAGTCGTCGCCGCCGGCCTTCAGGCCAGTGACCCGATCATCCACCGCGGACAGGGCGCTCAGCACCAGAACCGGCGTGCGGACCGCCTCGGCGCGCAAACGGGCCAGAACGGCGAGACCGTCCAGCTCGGGCAGCAAACGATCCAGCACCAGCACGTCGAACGCGCCGGCCATGGCCTGATCCAGACCCGCCGGACCGGTTTCCGCATGCGTCACCTCGTAGCCCCGCGCCGAAAGCTCGGCGACGATCTCCGCGGCGATCGGAGCGTCGTCCTCGACCAGGAGGATGCGGGTGAGTTTCTGGGCGGACGGGATGGTGGCGCTCATGGAAAGGAACATGGTCGGGCAGGCGTCCGGAGCCAATGACCATCGGGTGCGATGCGGCGTTCACATTCCCTCATGGCGGCGCGACCCGAGCCGGTCATTCGAGCCTGAAACCGTCCGGATCGGCCTCCTCCGGGGCGGCCGGCTCCGCGCCCTCCAATTCCGGATCGGCGCCCGACGGCATCTCGATGCCGCGCAGACGGCGGGCCACGACGCGGGTGCGCCGGCGTGCCTCCTCGATCGTGTTGCTCATGGTCGACGCGTTTCGCCCGAGCCTTTCCAGCACCTGATCCATGCGGATCATCTCCTGGCGCGTCGCGCCCAGCAGCGTGCTGATCGCCTCGGTCTTTTCTTCCAGCGCCAGGGTGACGTAGCCGAGATGCACGGTGCGGAGCAGTGCTGGGATCAGCCCCGGCCCCATCACCAGAACGCGCGACGTACGGCCGATCTCGTCCACCAGACCGGGCAGACGGGCCACCTCGGCGTAGAGCCCGTCGGTGGGCAGATACAGAACGGCGAATTCCACCGTGGTCGGCGGCAGGATGTATTTCGAGGCGATCTTGCGCGCTTCCAGTCGCACGGCCGTCTCCAGCGTGCGGCGCGCGGCGCGCTCGGCCTCGGGATCGACCCGCTCCACCGCATCCAGCAGACGCTCATAGGCCTCGGTCGGGAATTTGGAGTCGATCGCCAGAAGCGGACGGGCGGCACCGCGCACCGGCATGCGCACGGCGAACTCCACCACCTCGGCGGAGCGCGGATCGAGCTTGACGTTGTGCTCGTAGGAGCCGGGCGGCAGCACGTCGTCCAGGATCGCGCGGAGCTGGCTCTCGCCCCAGCCGCCGCGCGTCTTCACGTTGGAGAACAGGCGCTTCAGGTCGCCGATCTGCGCGGTCATGGAGGCGACCTCGCCCATCGCCTTCTGCACGGCGGCGAACTGCTCCAGCACGCGCTGGAAGCTGGTCTTCATCTGCCGCTCGACCGAGGCGTGAAGCTGCTCGTTCACCGAATTCTGGATCGCGGCGAGGCGCGCGGCGCTTTGTTCCTGGAGCTGGCGCATGCCGGCCTGCATCGCCACACGCGCCTCGCCCTGCTCACGGGCGATGGTGGTGGTGAGCACGCCGAGACGCTCCTCCATGCCAAGGCGGATGCCGCCCAGACGGTCGGATACGGCCCGTTCCAGCCCGGCGATCTCGTCCGCCGCGCGATCCTCCCGGGCACCGTTCAGCGAAACGATCCGCAGGACCAGAAGAGAGACCACGAAGGACGCCACGGCGGCGGCGGCGGCCAGGAGGCTGATCAGATCCGACATGCCGCGGTTCTAGACCATCGCCCGGCCGGACGGAATCGCGGGAACCGGCCGAGGAGCGGTCCAAAACAACCGTCCACCAGCCTGCCCGGCTGGCGAGTTTTGCTGTTGCCATGGCCCGGAGAATGGCCGCTGGTCGATGATGACGCTGCCAGCTATCACCTTATTCTGCGAGCGTTGCAGGCGAACGTGGATAGCGCATTTGCGGCTCGTCTCGCCACGCGCCGCCATCTTCCGGCTGAGCGGCGTATCGTCGGAGGCGGTCGGCCTCGGCGTCAGCGCGTAGACAACGGCGACCACACCCGCGCCGACCGCGCCGCCCACAATCCCTGCTCCCAAGAGGAGCCCGTCCGTCGCCGCCGCACCACCACCATCCACGGCGATCCCGGCTGCCGTGCCCGCCGCAGCCCGGACGCCCGTCGCGCCCGATCCCCGGCAGACCACTCCGTGACCCACAACACGCAGCCTCAAGCCAGGCCTCAACTCAAGCAGGAATCCTCCATACCGATCCGGTTGATCCGAACGGCACCGCGCTCCCGCCAAATCAAGCGAGCCGCGTTGCAGACCGATTCACATCGACACGGAGACGGGCGCAAAACCGCCATCTTGTTCGCCGAACCACCACGCCCAGCCCGACACGCGAGGTCGATTCATGCGTTTCCCGAATCCGTCCGACACCGCCCGGCTCGTCTCGCTGGTTCTGTCGGTGCTGTTGTCGGGAATGTTCGGGATGCCGGCGCGGGCGCAGACGACGGACGCTCCGTCCCTGCAGGAGACCCTGCCGATCCGGGACGGAAACGGCACGGCCTCGCTGCCCGTGCTGGTGTCGCGCGACCTGTCGCAGCCGCAGCCGGACATCACCCGTGCGGTGATCACCATCCATGGCCGCGACCGCAATGCCGGCACCTACGACGCCATCGCGCATGAAGCGCTGCAACGCGCGGGCGATGCCGGCAAGGGAACGCTGCTGCTGACGCCGCGCTTCGCGGATGCGGGCGACGCCGACCTGCCGGTGGACGCGCTGCGCTGGCACGGCGGCGACTGGATGGCGGGCGGTGCGGCGGAAGCGCCGTCGGCGATCACCTCCTTTGCCGCGCTGGATGCTTTGGTTTCCCTGCTGGCCGACCGTTCGATGTTTCCGAACCTGCGGACGGTCGTGATCGCCGGCCATTCCGGCGGCGGCCAGCTCGTGCAGCGTTATGCCGTGCTCGGACACGAGCCCCCCGCGGCGACGGCGGAGGGTATCCAAGTGCGCTTCCTGGTCGCGAACCCGTCCTCCTACAGCTATTTCACCGCCGACCGGCCCGATTCCAGCGGCGGGTTCGCGCCCTTGCCCGTCGCGCAGTGCCCCCGGTTTGACGACTGGAAATACGGCATGCACGACCTGCCGCCCTATGCGAGCAACGCCACGGCCGCCGCGCTGGAACGCGACTACGTTCAGCAGGACGTGACCTATCTGCTGGGCGGCGCGGACACGAACCCGGATTTGTCGGCACTGGACAAGAGCTGCGCCGCAGAGGCGCAGGGGCCGAACCATCTCCAGCGCGGCCTGAACTTCTTCCACTACTTGCGGATGCGGCATCCGGTCGGGCTGAACCAGTACGAATACGAGGTACCGGGCGTCGGCCACGATGCGCGCGCAATGCTGCTGTCGGATTGCGCGCTGGCGACCATGTTCGGCGCTCCGCTCTGCGGCGCGGAACCGAAACCGGTCGCGCTGCCTACCCTACCAGCCACCGCTCCGGTACCGGCGCCGTCTCAGTCGCCAGCCCTGCCGCCGCTCCGCCACGGTCCGCGTCGCGCACCGCCGCCGCCGATCCCGCGCCACCGTCCGGTCGAGCATCGCGCCCTCCCCCGGGCCGGCTGGATCTGGCAGCCGGGAAGCTGGAGCTGGAACGGCGAAACCTATGTCTGGGTGCCGGGACATCATGTCCGCCCGGTCGCGCCCGTCGCCCGCTTCGTGCCGCCCTCATGGCAGTTCGACGGGGTCGGCTGGGTGTGGGTGCCGGCGCATTGGCGGGTGTTGCGATAGGACGGACCAGGCCGGTTTTCCGCCCCGACATCCTCCCTCTGCATGGTGGAAGGAGAATGTCGAACGGTTCAGCCTGAATCAGGCCTCCAGCTTGAACAGCATCAGCGAACGCCCGACCATGTCGCAGGCGCTGCCGATGGTGTAGGCGCGGCCCGAGGTCATGGCCGGGCGGTTGGTGTCGAGGATCAGATGCCAATGCGCGCCGCCTGAGCAGGGTGGCATCACAAACTCCACGTCGTCATGGTTGCCGTTCAGCACCATCAACAGGGTGACGTCCGTGCCCGGACGCCGGATGCCGCTGGTCTTGGCGCGACCGTCCATCAGCATGCCGAAGCAGCGCTGATTGCCATCGTGCCAGTCCTGCTGGCGCATCATCTCGCCGTTCGGGTTCAGCCACGTCACGTCACGGATGCCGAGATCCTCGTCGTAATCGCCGGTCATGAAGCGCTGACGGCGCAGGATCGGATATTCGTTTCGAAGCTGGATCAGGCGTTTGGTGAACTGGTAGAACGACGAGAACTTGTCCAGCCTTGTCCAATCCACCCAGGAAATATCGTTGTCCTGGCAATAGGCGTTATTGTTTCCGCCTTGCGTCCGCGCGAACTCGTCGCCGGCCAGGATCATCGGCGTGCCCTGGCTCATGATCAGCGTCGCCATCATGTTGCGCATCTGCCGCTCGCGCAGCGCCAGCACGGCAGAGTCGTCCGTCTCACCTTCCGCACCGCAATTCCAGGAGGAGTTGTTGCTGGTGCCGTCGCGATTGCCTTCGCCGTTCGCCTCGTTGTGCTTGTCGTTGTAGGAAACGATGTCGTGCAGCGTGAAACCGTCATGCGCGGTCACGAAGTTCACGCTCGACCACGGACGGCGGCCGCGCCGGTTGAACTTGTCGGCCGACGCGCACAGACGCTGCGCCATCTCCGCCGCCGACGCTTCCGAACGCCAGAACGAACGCAGCGTGTCGCGATAACGATCGTTCCATTCCGCCCAGCCCGGTGGAAAACCGCCGACCTGGTATCCGCCCGGACCGCAATCCCAGGGTTCCGCGATCAACTTCACGTCGCTGAGGATCGGGTCCTGACGGCAACTGTCGAGGAATCCGCCGCCCTCGTCGAAACCGTAGCTCTCGCGCCCGAGAATGGTGGCCAGATCGAAGCGGAACCCGTCCACATGCATTTCCGTGACCCAGTAGCGCAGACTGTCGGTCACCATCTGCAGCACGCGCGGATGGCTGAGGTTCAGCGTGTTTCCCGTACCGGTGTCGTTGATGTAGTAGCGCTCGCGCCCAGGGATGAGCCTGTAATAGGACGCGTTGTCGATGCCCTTGAACGACAGCGTCGGTCCCTGCTCGTTGCCTTCGGCGGTATGGTTGTAGACCACGTCGAGAATGACCTCGAGCCCGGCCTGATGCAGGCGTGCGACCATCGCCTTGAATTCGGACACGTAGGACCCGTTGCCCGACGCGTAGCGCCCGTCAGGCGCGAAGAATCCAAGCGTGTTGTAGCCCCAGTAATTGGTCAGGTTCGACTGCGCGAGATGGCCCTCGTCGGCGAACATGTGGATCGGCAACAGCTCCACCGACGTCACGCCGAGGTCCCGCAGATGCGAGACGACCTCCTCGGCGGCGAGACCGCTATAGGTGCCTCCCTGCCCGAACGGCAGATCCGGATGGCGGATGGTGTAGCCGCGCACATGGGTCTCGTAGAAGATCGTCTTTTCCCATGGCACGCGCGGGCGCCGATCGTTCCCCCAGGTGAAGGCCGGGTCGATCACACGGCATTTCGGCACGAACGGCGCGCTGTCGCGCGTGTCGAACGATTTGTCGCCGTCGGGATGGCCGATCTCGTAGCCGAAGATTTCCGGCACGTGCCGGAGCTCGCCGACATGCGCGAGCGCATACGGGTCGAGCAACAGCTTGTTCGGATTGAACCGATGTCCTGCATCCGGATCGTACGGTCCATGGACGCGATAGCCGTAGACCGTGCCCGGACGCGCATCCGGCAGATAACCGTGCCAGACCTCGTCGGTGTATTCGGGCAGTTCGATCCGGGCGATCTCCTGCGTGCCGGTCGGGTCGAACAAGCAGAGTTCGACCTTTGTCGCGTTGGCGGAGAACAGGGCGAAGTTCACGCCCAGCCCATCCCAGGTCGCACCGAGCGGATGCGGCAGGCCTTCGGAAATTCTCGGCGTGCGCAGGATCCTGGGGCTCATTCGGTGCTTCTCCTGCGCGTTCGGCCCGGGCGGAGTGCCCGAACCGGAAACGAGCCCGGCTCACGGCGACAGGACGGCTCCCACCGTCCGGACGCCGCAAGCCGGCCCGCATGCGCAACAGAACCGCTGCGCCCGGGGTGCGGTTTCCGCTACCGGAAGAACAGTTTTCGCAGGAAACCGGGCGCCAGGGCCGATAAGGGATTCACGCTGATCTTCGGGTCCGCGAACGGCCCCTTGATGCCCAGCGTCACCGCGACCACCCCGCCCCCCTTCTCCGGCGCCAGAAGCCTGCCCAGAAGCGGAATACGCCCCGGCAACTGGTTCAGCGCCCAGGCCGGCACCACCGTGCCGTGCAGATCCAGGAACTGCCGCCCGAGATCCACCATCCCCTGCATCGTCACGCCCAGGGCCGGAGCATGGGCGCGGGCTTCGGACAGGGTCAGCACATCGCCGTCGAGCGAGAACGGCGCCACCAGACGGTCCACCGTGAGTTGCGGCGTGCGCGGCGCCAGCAGCCAGCCATAGATCGACAGGTCGCGGACCAGCCGGGCCGCGAACGGCGCATCGGGCAGCACGAACCGGCCGATCTCCACAACCCCGCTCATCGGGCCGGCCACGGGGCCGCCGGTCTGGCGCGACGGGTCGGGCGGATAAGGCAGCTTCGCGCTGAGGTGCAGCGTGCCGCCCTCCACCGCGTCGGTCACACCCAGCGCGCGCAGCAGCCGGCCCGTGTCCGCCGCCGTGCCATCGAGCACACGGCCGCCGGCACCGCCATCCAGACGCACCGCGATCGCGGTCGGATCGGTCGCGTCCACCCGTGCGCGCACCAGGGCGTTGCCGTCGTTCTCGAGATGCGCCGTCACACCGCCGAGCGCGGTCTTCTTGCCGACATAGACGCGGCCGAAGCGCAGATCGGCCATCCAGGGCGTCGGCCTGGGCGGCGGCGCGGCCTTGCGTCCGGGCTTCGGCGCGGGGGCCGCCTTCTTGGCCGGCGACGCGTCGATGATCGCCGCCAGATCGAGCACGCTGCCATGTGCCGAGACCCGGATCGGCTCCGACGTCCCCCGCGTGCCCGGACGCGGAAACGAAACCTCTCCGCCGCCACGTGTGCGTCCCAGCACGAAATGCGGCACGCGCAGCACGCGCGGCCCGTCCGGCGGGGTGGTGACGCTGCCTTCGATGGACAGCTCCGGCCCTTCCGCATGGATCGGCCCCACCGAACGCAGATGGCCATGGTCCAGCGTGATCTGGGCGTCCAGGCTGCCCTTCTGCCCGGCGCGCTTGCTCCAGACCGGCAGGTCGATGCCCATGGCGCTCATGTCGAGTGCGAGGGCGATATGGGAAATCCCGTCCCGACGCGCCGCGTAATGCAGGGTCAGATCGCCGTCACCGCTGATCGAATCGCCCGGATCGACGCCGAGCGCGGCCAGAGAAGCGGCTCCGACCGTGCCCTTCACCTCCGCCTGCTCGACCAGCTGATCCGGCCCCCCGGCACGGAAATCCATCGCGTAATGCAGTTTGCTGTCGATCGGCCCGACCGCGCCCTGACCGTCCAGAACCAACCCGTTCGTGTCCGCCGACACCACCAGATCGGCATCGTCCAGCGACAGCCCACCAGCCACGTCGCCCAGATGCGCCCCCCGCATCTGGGAGCGAGACGAGACCGCCACCTGCTCGATCGCCACCTTGCTGTCGAGCGGCACCTGCACCGTCACCTCGGAGCGCACCGTGCCGCCCGGCTCGGTGAACGGCACCGGATGCGCGCTCAGCAGGGACAAACGCGGATTGGCCAGCTCGCACATCAGCCCGCGCAAGGCGCCGGCCAGAACCAGATGCACGGTACCGATCTGATTGGCCTCGTTCAGGCCGGTGATGCGCATGCTGCCGTCCGATACCGAAAGCGGCTGCAGAACCGCCTTGCCGCGCAGGCGCTCCGCCTCGGGACCGACCGCATCGACCGGCAGGGTCGCGGACGGGCTTTCCACCAGCAGCGCATCCGTGCCCTGGAACGTCGCCCGCGCCGTCATGTGCTGAAGCGGCGGCATCGGCCGCAGCCACCACATCTCCAGATCATGCGCCGTGAATCCGCCATCGCGTTTGATTTCGTGCAGACTGGACCAGCCTTTGTCGCCCGCCAGCACGCTCTCGACATGCAGCCCGGTCGCGGTGCCGGCGGTGATGTTCTCCGTGATCCAGGTCCGCGCGCCCTTGGCGATCCCTTCGGGCCAATAGCGCGCCAGCCCGGCGAACGGCACCGCCTCGCTGTTCGCGGACAGGGCGGCGCGAATGCGCTTCGGCGCGAACAGATCGTCCACCGAGGCGGTGCCACTGCCGCTGAACACCGGCGCGGTCACGGCTTCGGCGGTGGCTTCGGCAGCGGGCACGGAGCCCGGCGGCGGCGCTCCCGCGTGACCGGGCCCGGCTTCTGCAGGACGATCCGGCTTCGGCGTCGCCGCCTCCACCGAACGCGCCGGCACGGCTGACGCGGCCTCCTGCGTGCCGGAGTTCTGAGCGTTCGTCCCCGGCATCGGAACGCTGCCGGAGGACGGCGCGGAACCGGGCGTCGTCGGGGCGTCGGCGGGCGCGGTCCCCGCCTCTGCCTCCGGGGGCGACAGCGCCAGGCGCCAGCTCCGCAGGTTCGCCGCCACGCCGTTCGCACCCGTGCGATGCAGCTCCAACTCTACCCGACCGCTTTCCACTGGAAGCGTGCCGTCGCCCACCGCCAGCGTTCCCGCACCCAGACCGATGGCGACGTGCGCGGTGGCCGGCCGCGTCTCGCCGGGCGCGAAATCGACATCCAGCACTGGCGTCACCGGCACGCCGACCGCCGCCAGCGCCGGCACGATCCGGGCGAAATCCGACGGCCGGATCGCTCCGGTCTCGGCATGCCAACGCAGCGCCTTGCCATCCGGCACGCCGTCGCCGCGCACGGGAATGCTGCGTCCGTCCACCGTCACCGTCGCGCGCAGGAACCCGCTCGCCAGCGCGCCGCCCCAGGGCGAGAGATGCGCCTGCGCGATCGCTACGCCGAAACGATGGCCGCTGGCCCGATCGTCCAGCCGCGCGGTCAGCCCGTCGACCGACACGACGCGCAGATGATCGGGACGCAACGGATCGCCTCCGCCCGCTTCCGGCCGGGCCGGGCGCGGCGCCCCGGCGAGCGCGATCCGTCCGTCCGTCGCCCGCACGAGCGCGAGTGCGGCGTCCTTCACCAGCACGGTCTCGACCTGCATCTCGCCCGCCAACAGGGCGGCTGCACGCACAGACACTTCGAGACGCGACGCGGAGAGGTCGGCCGGCCCGGCGGCGGGACGCAGGGTGATCGCACTCGCGCCCAGACCGATGCCGCCGCCCTCGGGCCGGGCGATCCAGGCGCGATCGAAGCTCAGGCGCTCGCCCGCGACCCGCTCCGGCGCCAGACGATGCGCGAGCCAGCCGATCTCGACCGGCCCCCAGGACAAGCGCAGCCAGAGAATCAGCAGAAACAGCGCGGCCAGAACCGGCACCGCCACCAGCGCGCGCAGCGCGTACAGCAGGACCGTTCTCGCCGCGCGGGGCAGCCTGTTCGATGGAGTCGCTTGACCGGAGGTGTTCACCGAACCACCGTGCCGGGCCGAACGAAGCGAGACAATGACCGGTTTCCGTCTTCCCGCGCTTTGGCCGCCACCCTCCGACCCGCACGCCGCCGCCCTGCTGGTGGAGGCGATCGGCGACTCCCTCGACGACAACCGCAAGGATGGCGCCGATCCGGTCGCGATCGACCGCATGCTGCGCGCGATCGGCGGCAACAGCCGCTATCTCGGCGATCTCGCCCGGCGCGAATCGGCGCTGCTGTCCGGCTTCGTCCGGCATGGCCCGAGCCGCACGCTCGCGGCCAGCCTGCGGCAACTCCGGCGCTTGGTTCCCGCCACGCCGCGTCACGAGATCGCCGCGGGCCTGCGCCGTGCCAAGCGGCAGGTGGCTCTGGTCGCCGCCCTGGCCGATCTGGGCGGTCTGTGGTCGCTGGCGGAGGTGACCGGCGCGCTGTCGCTGCTTGCCGAAGCGGCGTTGCGCGTCGCCGTGGCGCATCTGCTGCACGCCGCCCATGCCAGCGGCCAGATCGCCCTGCCCGATCCCGCCCGGCCGGAGAAAGGCTCCGGGCTGGTGGTGCTCGGCATGGGCAAGCTCGGTGCGCGCGAGCTGAACTACTCCTCCGACATCGATCTGGTGCTGATCTACGACCCCGAATGCCACCATGGGCGCGACGATCTGTCGCGCGTGTTCAGCCGCATCGCCACCGGTCTCGTGTCGCTGATGGAGGCGCAGGACGCGGACGGCTACGTGTTCCGCACCGATCTGCGCCTGCGCCCCGATCCCGGCGCCACGCCGCCCGCCATCTCCCTTCCCGCCGCGCTCACCTATTACGAGAGCTATGGCCGCACCTGGGAGCGGGCGGCGATGATCAAGGCACGTCCCGTCGCGGGCGATATCGAAGCGGGCGAGCGCTTCCTGCGCGCGATCCAGCCCTTCGTCTGGCGGCGCCATCTCGATTTCGCGGCGATCGACGACATCCACGCCATGAAGCGCCGCATCGACCGCACCAAGCAGGCGCCGTCGCGCGGTTTCTCCCGGCCCAACCTGTCCGATCCGGTGACCGCCCTGCTCGGCCACGATCTCAAACTCGGCCATGGCGGCATCCGCGAGATCGAGTTCATCGCGCAGACGCTGCTGCTGGTCTGGGCCGGCCGCTCGCCGGTCCTGCGCGACCCCACCACGCTGGGCGCGCTGCGCAAGCTCGCCGATGCCGGGCATCTGAAACCCGATCGCGCCGACGCACTGAGCCGAACCTATGTGCGCCTGCGCGGTCTCGAACATCGCCTGCAGATGCTCGACGATCGGCAGACGCACTCCCTGCCCGCCGACCGCACGCGGTTCGAGCGGTTCGCCGTCTTCGCAGGCGATCCCGCTTCGTCCGGGGAGGAAGCGGCAGCGAGCGATGCCGGCAGCGCCGCCGACCATCTCGCCGCCTCCCTGCTGCCCGAGTTGCGACGCACGCGGGCGCGGTTCGAGTCCATGCTGCGCTCTCCCGTCGCACGCGACAGCGAACAGCCGCCCGGCACGCCGGCAACCACGGCGTTCGACCCGGACGCCGCCGATGCGGAAACCCCGTTGCGCGATCAGGGCTTTCGCGAACCGAAACGCGTGCTGGAATTGCTCCGCGTTTGGCAGACCGACCGCTACCGCGCACTGCGCGAACAACGGGCGCGCGCGATCCTGTCCGGGCTGGTGCCGTCCCTGCTCGACGCCTTCGCGGCCCAGCCGGACCCGGACGGGGTGCTGCTCCGTTTCGACACGCTGCTGTCGCGTCAGAATGCCGGGGTGCAGTTCCTGTCGCTGCTGGAACGCACACCGCCTTTGCTGACCCGCATCGCCGCCATTCTCGGCGCATCGCCCACGCTCGGCGACCATCTCGCCGCGGTGCCGGGCGCCCTGGACGGCTTGCTGGAGCCGGAACCGGCACCGCTCGCCGGTCGCACGGTGCTGCGCAATCTCGACAACCAGATGCGCGCTGCGTCCGACGTCGAGGATGCGATCCGCACCGCGCGCATGCTGGTGCGCGGCGAGGAGTTCCGCATCGCCGTAGCCGAACTGGACGGTGCGCTCGACACCGACGCGGCGGGGCGGGCCCGCACGGCGCTAGCGGATCGCGTCATCTCCCACATGCTGCGTATCGTCGCGCACGACCATCGCCGCCGCTACGGCACCATTCCGGGCGGATCGATGGGCGTGGTCGCGCTCGGCAAATGCGGCTCGCGCGAGATGATGGCCGGATCGGATCTCGATCTGATGCTGATCTACGACCATCCCGAAGAGGTCACGGAAAGCCTGCCCGCCTCCGGCAGCACGCGCACGGTGCCGCCCAGCCTGTTCTTCACCCGTCTCGCCCACGCCCTGATCGCCGCCCTCAGCGCGCCCGGTGTGGAAGGACCGCTCTATGCGCTCGATATGCGTCTGCGCCCGTCCGGCTCGAAGGGCCCGGTGGCCGTCTCGCTCCAGGCCTTCCGCCGCTATCACCGCACCGAAAGCTGGACCTGGGAGCGCATGGCGCTGACACGCGCCCGCGTGGTGGCAGCGCCAGCCGGCCTGAGACGCGCGATCGGCGCCGCGATGGAGGATGCGCTGTGTTTCGGCGGCATCGCGCCGTCCGCCATGCGCGCCGACGCCGTCGACATGCGACGCCGCCTGCTGCGCGACCTGCCGCCGCGCGGCCCCTGGGACGTGAAACTGCGTCCGGGCGGTCTGATGGAGGTCGAATTCATCGCCCAGATCCTGCAGCTGGCGGCGGAAAAGCCGGAGACGCGTCATCCCACGCCGCGTATCGCCTTCCGACGCCTGGCCCGCGCCGGGGCACTCTCCACCGCCGAAGCGCGCAGGCTGATCGACGCGGAACGGTTCTGGCGCACGCTGCAATCGCGCCTGCGTCTGTTGTTGGGCACGAATGTCCCGACGAACCTCCAGGCTGCCCTGCCGCCGGCGGCGATCGCCTCTCTGTTGAACGGGTTCGCGGGGCTGGCGAGCCTGGACAGTCTTTCCGACGCATGCGACGCGATGGCGAACACGGTGCGGGCGCTATTCGAGCATCTGGTCGGGCCGGTGGACACCCAAACACCGTCCGGCGGACGGCAGAAAACAGGAAAGCCCTCATGAGCGACGCAAGCCAGACCGCCCGCCTGGATGAAGGCAATACGCTGCCGGATTTCGATCTCCCGGCCACGGTGGTCGACCGTGTGAGCAACGCCAGCCTGAGCGGCCGTCCGGCGATCCTGTTTCTTTATCCCAAGGCCGACACCAGCGGCTGCACGCAGGAAGCACGCGAGTTCCAGGCCGAACTGGACCGGCTCGGCGACGCGGCTCCGGTGGTGATCGGCCTCTCGCGCGACACGCCGAAAAAGCAGGGCGCCTTCGCCGCCAAAGCCGATCTGCGCTTCCCGCTGGTGAGCGACGTGGACGGAGTCCTGGTCGAGCCGCTCGGGTCCTGGGTGGAGAAATCCATGTATGGCCGCACATACATGGGCATCGACCGCTCGACCTTCCTGGTCGATGCGGACGGCAGGATCGTGCGCGTCTGGCGCAAGGTGAAGGTTCCCGGCCATGCCGCCGCCGTGGTGAAGGCGGCGGAAGAGCTGCGCGGAGCCTGATCAGTACGGCTGGTAATACGCCGGCGGGGGCGGCGCGGCATACACCACGGGCGGCGGCGGCGCCGCGTAGACCACCGGCGGCGGTGCATAAACCACAGGCGGCGGGGGCGGAGGCGGCGCGGCATAGCCCGGGCCGTAGCCGTTGGCGAGGCTGGCACCGACCGCGCCCAGAACGGCGCCGGCAGCCAGACCACCCAGAAGCGCCGCACCACGGCCGCCACGATGCCAGCCGTCACGGTGCCAACCGCCACCATAGCCGCGACCGTAATAGCCGCCGCCGTAACCGCCGCCATAGCCGTAGCCGTGATGCCACTGCGCCTGCGCGGCGGGAGCGGCCGTCATCGCCAGCCCGGCGGCCAGAGCGGGAACGGCAAGCAGGCGGAACAGGGTGGGTCGCATGGAAAGTCCCCTCGAAACTGCGGCATGTTTCGGAACGGACCCGGCGGCGTCGGGGTTTCCTTCCCCTGCCGCCGGCCTGCCGCGAACAGTGCCGACCTCTCCCATATGATCGCCGCTCATGGCGATTTCCCGGCGGAAGCGGGGCCGGGATACGACAAATCATGTCAGGAGAAATGGGCTTTCAGCGCCGGGGCGGCGGAGCCGTCGGCGCGTCCTGCACACGAAAGCCGGGCGGAACGGCGAACACCGCATCCGGCTGCGGCGTGCGATCCACCTTGATCGCCTGTGCCCGGATCGCGTCGCTCCGGCCGATCCGCAGCAGCACCCCGTCATCGGTCAGGCACACCACACTGTCCTGCCCGGCGAGGTCGCGCGTGCGCCAATCGGTGCAGCGTTCCCCCGCGACCGTCTCCGTCTCCAGACGCTGGAACGCACCGCTCGCGCGGGTGCCGAGCGGCGGAACGGCCTGGCCCGTCTGCGGCAGAAGCGTCGCCAGCTTCAGCGACGGCTCCACCACCATCATGCGACCGGTGCGGCCGTCGGTCAGCATATAGGCGCCGGACGAGGGCGGATCGATCCGCTGCCGCCCGGTCGCCGCCTGCACGCGCAGACGCTGCGTCGCCGGCGTGGCGGGCGCGCTGCCGGAAACGGGCACCGCGACCGGCAGCGCATAGATCACGTCCACATCGTGCTGCGGGGTGGTGAACGGGTTCTGCTCCTGCGCCAGCGTGACGCCGGAGCACAGAAGAGCGGCGAAGCCGAAGCCCGCCGCCCAAAGAGATCGCCGGTTCACGGCGTGCCGGGGTTCGCGGCCGGAAGGCCCTGCAAGCCGCCGCCCTGCAGCGGAACGGCCTGCTCGCCCGGCGCTGCCGGATGGCCGGCGCGCTGATAACCTGCGGGCGGCGCGAACAAGGACGCGGAAAGCGGGGCGTAATCGACCGATTGCGCCGTCAACGTGCCGCGGTTGCCCTGCCCATCCACGCCGGTCTCGCTCAGCACCACGCCGTCGGCGGTGACGCAGGCCTCGGCATGGCCGGCCCCGGCGACGATGCCGTAGCGCTCGCAGGCCAGACCGGCGACGGTGCCGGTTCCTTCCGGCGTGAAGCGCATGGAGCCGTCCAGGACGAAGGGCGAGCGCACCTCCTGCCCTTCCGGCACGTCCATGAACAGATGTTGCTGGTTCAGAACCACCACCATGCTCTTCGCCGGACGGTTCATCACCATATAGCCGCTGAGTGCGCCGCCATCAGGGCCGGGCGGCCCGTCGATCCGCATCAGATCGCCCTTGTCGTGGAAATACACCTTCACCGATTGCGGCTGCGGCGCGCCCTGCGGCTGCACCGAATAAACGACGGCGACGTCGCGCGTCGGCATCAAGGGTGGCGCGGCCGGTGCATCGGCGAGAGCCGGGACGGCGAAGGCCAGCGCCAGACAGGCGCATAGGGTCGGCGGGACGGTCGAACGGAATGCCGGCATGGGAGAAGCTCCTCGGGTTCAGGATCGGCTGCGTGCGGCGAGCTGGGCAATGGCGTCGGTCAGGATCAACGGTGGCGGGGCCGCCTGCCATCGTGCGGCACCCGTCAGCGCTTCCGCCAGCGCGGATCGATACGCCGCGCGTGACACCTCCTTTGCCCCGAACTGCGACAGATGCTCGGTCAGGAACTGGGTGTCCAGAAGCACCACGCCCGACAAACGCAGACGCGCCACCAGATGCACGAGCGCCACCTTGGAAGCGTCGCGGACACGGCTGAACATGCTTTCGCCGAAAAAAGCGCGTCCGATCCGCAGACCATAAAGGCCGCCGGCCAGGGTCTGCGGCGCATCCGGCACATCGAGCCAGCATTCGACGCTATGCGCCTGTGCGCCATCGACCGGGACACGGTGCAGAGAGCCGAACAAGGCGGCGATCGCACCGTTGATCCAGCTTTCCTCCCGTCCTGCACGGGGAGCGGCACATTCGGCGATCACCCGGTCGAACGCCGTATCGGCCGTCACGCGGAACGAACCGGACCGGATCGTGCGGAACAGGCGGCGCGGCAGGTGGAAATCGTCCAGAGGCAGGATGCCGCGCGGATCCGGATCGTACCAGGACAAGGCATCGGCATCCCGCGCTTCCGCCATGGGAAAGATGCCGGCGCTGTAGGCCCGAACCAGCATCCGTTCGTCGAGCCTGATCCTCACGGGCCGCGCATCATGCTACGAAAGCCGTCCGAACCGAAACGATACCGGCGGCGCAAGGGGATGCCATGACCATCACTGTCGTGTTTACCAGCTTCGCGGCGCTTTTCGCACTGGCCGGCTGGCTGTTTCCGCACGAGATCCACCGGCTTGGCTACAGGATGGCCCTTTTCTATATCAGCCTGGCCTTCCTGAGCGCGGTGTTCACGGCATTGCGGTCGCCCAAGGCCGAGTAGGACCCTGGGCGACCGGTTCCTCAGCTGACCGACACGCGGTCCGCCAGCGATCCGCGAATGCTCTCCACCTCTTCACGCACGCCGGCCCCGTGCTGGCGCTCCAGGCGACGCACGGTGAAGTGCGCGGTGGCAAGCGAGCGGTAATGCGCCAGGAACGCCGCGTTCAGGGCGGCGCCGCAAAGAGCACCGGCCACGGGCATCATCTGCAGCGCCACCTTGCGCGACAATGCCAGCCCGTAATGCGAGGCGACCTCGGACAAAAGCATCACCACCGGACGGCCGCGCAGAACGGCACGAGCGGAGAAGAACCCAAGCTCGCTCTCGTCATCCGATTGCACGAACGGGCGCAACGCGAACACTTCGAGGCAGGCACGCCGCGCGTCCGGCGTGGTCAGGTCCTCGCCCTGTTCGCGGGCGATGGTGGCGATCTCGCGCATGATCGCCAGCGTGGTGAAACTGATATCGGGCAGAAGGCCCGTGATCCCGCCGAACCCGCCGATGGCGCCGGACACCGCCACCGCGCCCTGATTCAGGTGCCCGCGCAGCTTGCTGCGGGAGTCGTCACGCACGGCAAATGGATCCGCCGGCGCCTTCAAACCGAGAATGGCGATGTCGAACGCCCGGCTGACGGCACTCTCCGCCACGCCACGCAGCTTTTCCTGCATGTTGGGCGCCATGCCGAGGCCGCGAAAACCGAGCTTCGCTGCCTGGCCGACGGCGCCGCCCATGAGATCGGCCAGACGCACCAGGACGCCGCGTCCCGCCTCGAGTTGTTCCAGCACGCGCTGCAATTCGCCGCGCGCCGAGGCGCTCAGCCCGATCGATCCCATGCCGGGATGGGACAGCTCGCTTCCAGTGCTGGTGCTCATATCGGTCTTCTCCTCCGGCCTCCGACTGGCGCCCTAACGCAGAGGGTGCCCAAGGGCTGCACGGAAGGATAGTGAATCGCTCCGGTTCACTCTTCCAGGCTGGAGGCGGCGATCTTCTCGGCCACGTGCATCAGAACCGAGCGGTCGGCCGGGCTGCAATTGCGATACAGGGTCAACAGCGCGGTTTCCTGCGGCGTCAGCGGTGCTTCTCCAGGCTGTCCGTCCCAGCCGTCGCGCAGAACGCCCACCGAGACGCCGAGCGCCTCCGCGATCCGGCGCAGCATGCCCGCACTGTGCCCGGCACGATCGCTCTCCCATTGTGCCACGGCGCTGCGCGACACGCCCGTGGTGTCGGCCAGGCGGTCCTGAGTCAGACCGCGCGCACGCCGAAGCATGCGTATCCGCGCACCCAGCGTCTGGGCGGGATTATCGGCCGCCATCACAGTGTCCTCCTCCAACATCCCCCGTACGATCGCAGACCTGAATCGCGTGATATGACCGTACGGCACTCTAACTATGTCGTGAGGTGACATGTCATGATGTCACCCGCTGGTTCGCGGCCACGTTATGAACGTGTTGCGACCTTATGGGAGTATGGACCGTGGTGATTAACGAATTCTTTCCGAACAGAACAATTTCGGTACTCGGCGGTCTTTTCTGTCTTGGTTCTGCGACAGTTTTCGAACGTTCCGCCTTGGCACAGAGCTACAGCCCCGCTCCGACGCCGGTGTACGGGTCGACGGAAAGCCAGTCTTCCATCCGGTTCCGCGGCCCCGGCCTGCCCGGACCCGAAGCCCAGCAATCGATCGGCACCGGCCCGCGTCACATCCTGTTCGACGTGGCCGGCTACGACGGAGTGATCTCCGCTCCTGTCACGCCGCCCTACAACGCGGCCGCAACCTACCGCACCTATGCCGGCCAGCCGGGCAACGGTCGCAACGCCGTTCTGGCGCAGACCACCGACGGCGCTCCGTAATCGATCAACGGGCGGCGAGGGCCTCGATCTCGGCCCAGTGCACGTCCGAGACTGGAACCACGGAAAGTCGCGACTGCCTGATGAGGGCCAGTTCCGCCAAAGCGGGATTGGCCTTCATCTCTGCCAGCGTCACCGGTCGCGGCAACGGCGCGATCGCCTTCACGTCGACGCAGACCCAGTCGCCGCTCTCGGCGGTCGGATCGGGATAGGCTTCCCGTACCACCTCCACGATGCCCACGATCTCGCGGCCGATATTGGAATGATAGAAGAAGGCCCGGTCACCGATGCGCATATTGGCGAGATTGCGCTTGGCCTGATGCGAGCGCACGCCGGTCCACGGCTCCACGCCGTTGGCCACCTGCTGATCCCAGGAAAAAGCGTCCGGTTCCGATTTGACCAACCAATACGCCATCGGATCAGCCCGCCCGCTTGCCGTCGCGAATCACCAGACGGTGCGGCCTGACAGATACGTCGGCGAACAATCCGGCCTTGTTGTAGGGATCGTCCGCCGCCATCGCGTCTGCCGCCGCCTGATCCGGCTGCTCCACCACCAGCAGACTGCCGACCGCGGCGCCTCCGGCATCCAGCAGCGGGCCGCCATGCAGGACGGAATCGCCCAGCTCGGCCAGATACGCGAGATGCGCCTCGCGGGTCGCGGCGCGCAGCGCACCCTGTCCGGGGCGGTCGTTGCACAGGATCATGAACAACATCGAACGAAGCTCCTCGGCGGCGGAAACACGCGTCCGATATGGCGAGATCGGCGCAGACGGGTGTAGTCTCCACACAGGGCTGCCATGCGGCGATCGCACGGTCCAGCCCGGACGCCCCTCAAGAGGTTCCGGCCGTCGTGTCTGCTTCCCCGCTCGCGGAAAATGCCTCCCTGCCGGACCCGGTTTCGGCGACACGCCCAGGGCGGGTCGGCGCCCTGCTGCACCGCTATGCCAACCCGGGCCGGTTCCTGCGTCTGAGCGAGCGAGTGTCGCCCTTTCTGGTCTGGCCCGCGATCCTGCTCAGCGTCGCCGGCATGATCTGGGGCCTGTTCCTGTCGCCGGCCGACTGGCAGCAGGGCGACGCGGTGCGGATCATGTACGTGCACGTCCCCGCCGCCTGGTTGGCCTCGCTCGGCTACGCGGCGCTCGCCGTCTGCGGCGTGCTGTCCCTGGTCTGGCGCCATCGCCTGGCCGATCTGGCCGCCGCTGAGATCGGCCCGGTCGGCGCGGCCATCACCTTTCTCTGCCTTCTATCCGGCTCCCTCTGGGGCCGTCCGATGTGGGGGGCGTGGTGGGTATGGGACGCACGCCTCACTTCCGTTCTGGTGCTGTTCTTCCTCTATCTCGGCCATATCGCGCTGATCCGCGCCTTCGACGATCCCTCCCGCGGCGCACGCGCGGCGGCGATCCTCGCGGTGGCCGGCGCGGTCGACCTGCCGATCATCAAGTTCAGCGTGCAGTGGTGGAACACGCTGCACCAGCCGGACAGCATCACCCTCACCGGAGCGCCCACCATGTCGCTGTCAATGCTGTGGCCGCTTCTGGTCTGCACGCTGGGCTTCTCCTTCGCCTTCGCCGCGATCGTGAACACCAGGCTACGCGCCGCCATCCTGGAAACCCGCACGCGGCAACTTCTGCTGCAGGGCGCACGCGAATGACCCACCTTCCCTTCATCGTCGCCGCCTATGCCGCCACGATCGGCGCCTATCTCCTGCTCTCCGTGTCCGCCGTCCTCCGTCTCCGCTCCGCCCGGCGGAAACTCCGCGCGGTGGAAACGCGTCGCGAGCGGGTGCGCGCATGACACGCAAGACGCGCCGCCTCTGGCTGGTCGGCGGCTGCCTGTTCGGCTTCGGCACCGCCACGCTGCTGACCTTGCAGGCCTTCTCGACCGACATCGTGTTCTTCATGGCGCCGTCGCAGATCGTGGCGCATCCGCCCGCCCCGAACCGCACCATCCGTCTGGGCGGCATGGTCGTCGCAGGCTCGCTCAAGGAAACCCATACGGCCGGCACCACGCCCACGGTCAGCTTCCTGGTCACCGACGGTCAGGACGCGGTGCCGGTCCACTTCACCGGCGTGCTGCCCGACCTGTTCCGCGAAGGCCAAAGCGTGGTGGCGCTGGGCGAAATGCGTCCGGGCGGCGTATTCCTCGCCTCGGAAGTGCTGGCCAAGCACGACGAGACGTACATGCCCAAGGACGTGGCGGAAGCCCTGCGGAAATCCGGCAAATGGGATCCGCGCTTCGGCAAGCCGCCTTCCGCCGCAAGCTGGAACGACATGACCGTCGCCACCACGCGCGGAAGCTGAGCCGCCTTCCATGCACGGCGTCGTTCTCCTGTCCCTGATTCTGTCGCCGGAGCTCGGCCGCTTTGCGCTGGCGCTCGCCTGCTGCCTCGCCGGCGCGCAGACCGTTCTTCCGCTCTGGGGCGCATGGCGCGGGCGCAACGCGCTGATGGCCGCCGCCCGTCCGCTCGCCTGGGGCCAGTTCATCGCCCTTCTGCTCAGCTTCTGTTGCCTCGCGGCCGCCTCGGTGGCGAACGATTTCTCCGTGCGCAACATCGCCGAGAACAGCGCCGTGGCGAAGCCGCTGCTCTATAAACTCACCGGAATCTGGGGAAACCACGAAGGCTCGATCCTGCTCTGGGCGCTGATCCTCGCTCTGTGCGGCGTGGCCGTGGCCCGGTTCGGACGCGGGCTTCCCGGCACGCTTCTGGCCCGCGTCCTCGGCGTGCTCGGCGGCACGGCGCTCGGCTTCGAACTGTTCTGCCTGCTCACCTCCAACCCGTTTGACCGGCTGTGGCCGGCGCCGGCGGACGGGCAAGGCATGAACCCGCTGCTGCAGGACCCCGGCCTCGCCTTCCATCCACCCATTCTCTACACCGGCTATGTCGGCTTCGCGGTGCCGTTCGCCTTCGCGGTCGCCGCCCTGCTGGAAGGCCGCGTGGACGCCGCCTGGGGCCGCTGGGTCCGCCCCTGGACCGTCGCCGCCTGGTGCTTCCTGAGCTGCGGCATCGCGCTCGGCTCCTGGTGGTCGTACTACGTGCTCGGCTGGGGCGGTTACTGGTTCTGGGACCCGGTGGAGAACGCCTCGCTGCTGCCCTGGCTCACCGGCACGGCCCTGCTGCATTCCGCGATCGTGGTGGAGAAACGCGAGGCGCTGAAGATCTGGTGCGTGCTGCTGGCGATCGGCACGTTCTCCCTCTCGCTCAGCGGCACCTTCCTGGTCCGCTCCGGCATCCTCAACTCGGTGCATTCCTTCGCCAACGACCCCACGCGCGGCGTGTTCATCCTGGGCCTGCTGGCGCTGGTGATCGGTGGCGCGCTGCTGCTGTTCGGGCTGCGCGTGCATCTGCTTCAGGCGGGCGGCCTGTTCGCGCCGTTCTCGCGCGAAGGCGGGCTGGTGCTGAACAACATCCTGCTCTGCTCGATCTGCGCCGTGGTGCTGACCGGCACGATGTATCCGCCCTTCGCCGCCCTGCTGCTCGGACAGGCGATCTCCGTCGGCAAGCCGTTCTTCGATTCCACCGCCGTGCCGATGGCGATGCCGCTGCTGGCCACCATGGCGATCGGACCGATGCTGCCCTGGAAGCGCGCCCGTCTGGCCCCGGTGGCACGACGGCTGTGGTGGGCGTCGCTGCTCGCCCTGCTCGCCTGGGCGATCGCCATGTTCGGCGTGGCCGGCACGCTCCCGGTTCTGGCCGCCGGTTTCGCCGTCTGGGTGATCGCCGGCGCCGCGGCCGATCTGGCGTCGCGCATCCTGCTGTTCCGCGCCCCCATCCGCGACAGCGTCGCGCGCGCCCGGCATCTGTCCCGCGCGGTGCTCGGCGCGGCCGTCGCCCATGCCGGTGTCGGCGTCACCGTGCTGGGGCTGGTCGGCATGAGCCAGGCGCAGCACGCCATCGTGTCGGTCCGTCCGGGCGCCATCGTCGATCTGGCCGGGCTGCACTGGACGCTGCAATCGGTGGAGGATGCGGACGGCCCGAACTATCACGCCCGCATCGCCACCATCGACGTGACGCGGAACGGCAGACCGGTCGCCATCCTGCATCCGTCGCGACGCGTGTTCCCGCTCGAGCACCAGACCACGACCGAAGTTTCGATCCACACCAACTTCGTTTCGGACCTCTACGCCGTTCTCGGCGACGAGCACGCGGCGGACGGCACCGTGGTACTGCGCCTGCACCGCAATCCTCTGGCGCCCTGGATCTGGCTCGGCGGGCTGTTGATGGCGATCGGCGGCTTCCTGTCGCTGTCCGACCGTCGCGTTCGCGTCGGCGCGCCCACACGCCTGCGCCGGCAGGCGGTCCCGGTGGCGGCGGAATGAGCGGCGGGACACACGCGCCGTCGCGCCGTCGCGTCCTGGCGCTACTGCCCTTCGGCGTCGCCGCAGCGGCCGGCGGCGGCTTCTGGGCCATGCTGTCGCGCATGCGTACCGGGGGTTTCGACCCGCACGACATCCACGCCCCGTCTCTCGACCGGCCTGTTCCCTCGTTCACCCTGCCCGGGCTCGATCCCGCCCATCCCGGCTTCTCCTCCGAGGACCTGCACCGCATCGACCGTCCGGTGCTGGTGAATTTCTTCGCCTCTTGGTGCATCCCCTGCGTGGCGGAAGCGCCGCTGCTCGGGCGCGTCGCCGCCCTGCTGCCGGTCTGGGGCATCGCCTACGAGAACAAGCCGTCGGACGCCGCCGGCTTCGTGTCGCAGACCGGCGCGCCGTTCGCCCGCCTCGCCGCGGACAGAAGCGGGCGCGTCGCGATCGACTGGGGCGTGTCCGGCGTGCCGGAAAGCTTCCTGATCCGCCCCGGCGGGATCATCGACTGGCATCTGGCCGGCGCCCTGACCGAGACGACGGTGAACACCACCCTTCCCGCTCTGCTGACACGGATCGGCCGATGAAGCGCCTCCTGCCGCTGCTCGTCGTGGCGCTGCTCCTGCCAGGACCGGTGCTGGCCGTCAGCGATCCATCCGAGATGCTGCCGAACCCGGCGCAAGAGAAACGGGCGGAGGCGCTCGGCAGCCGTTTGCGCTGCCTCGTCTGTCAGAACGAAAGCATCGAGGACAGCGACGCCACCCTGGCGCGCGAGCTTCGCCACATCCTGCGCGAACACGTCGCCGCCGGCGAAAGCGACGCCGAGATCACCCGCTGGATGGTGGCGCGCTATGGCGGCTTCATCCGCCTGGACCCGGCCTTCAACGCCACGACGGCGCTGCTCTGGGGCATGCCGGTTCTGGCGCTGCTGTTCGGCGTGTCGATCGCGATCTGGTCCTATCGCCGCAACACCGCACGCGCGGCACCCGCCCCGGAACTGAACGCAGCCGAACGCGCGCGCCTCCACGCCCTGCTGCACGACGGGAGCGCGGAACGATGATCCGACCCGACCGGCGCACCTCCCTGCTCGCGACGACCGGCGAAGGACCATCGCCATGACCGGCGGGGTCGCGGCGGCGCTTCTGCTGCTGGAAATGGTGCTCCTCTGCGCCGTCCTGCTCGTGCCGGTGGCGGTGGTGCTGAAACGCGCCGCCCCTCTCAGCGGACGGCGCGCCCCCGCCCTGGCGCTGCACCGACTGCAACGCGCGGCGCTGGATCGCGACGCCGCCTCCGGCCTGCTGGACGAGGCCGGCCATCGCGACGCCGCGCTGGAGATCGACCGGCGCCTGCTGGCCGAAGCCGCACGCCCGGAGCAGCCGACCGGCACGGACCGCCCGCTCCGCCGCTTCACCCCGGTCCTGCTTCTGCTGCCGATCCCGGTCCTGGCCCTCGCGCTCTACGCCATCGACGGCCATCCGGGCCTCCCGGCGCAGCCGCTCGCCAACCGCATCGCTGCCGGAAACAGCCGGGCGCAGCAGGATGCACGTCTCGTCGCCGAACTGCGCGACACGCTGGCAAGACAAGACCCGAACCGGCCCGAAATCCGACAGGGCTATCTGCTTCTGGCCCAGACAGAAGCGGCACGCGGCGACTGGGCCGAAGCCGCCGCCGCATGGCGCACGGTCCTGGCGGGTGGATTCGATCCGGTCATCGCGGTGGAAGCCGCCGAAGCGCAGTGCCGCGCCGACAACGCCGTCAGCGCCGCTTCGGCCGCGCTGTTCCGACGCGCGCTGGCCGAAGGATCGCGCGACGCGTCCTGGCGCTCGCTGGCGGAACAGCGCATCGCCCAGTTCGAACATGCGCAGGATCCGCATTGAGCCGAACGAGCCGGCTGCCTATCTTTCCGCCTATGGACAAAGACCCGACCGAACCGGCCCCTCCCGCCCCCACCGCCCCTGCCCTGGAGCAGCCGGACGAGAAGGAAATCGGCGGCCCGAAGGAAAACCAGCCGACACGCTACGGCGACTGGACCGTGAAGGGCCGCTGCATCGATTTCTGAGACCCGCTCCGCCCCCGCGCATCGCTACCAATCCGTAACCTTTCCGGAGTAGCCTGCCGCATCGATGACGGGGGATGCGGTGCGACTTCGTGATGTGGCGCTCGGCGCCGGCCTTCTCGTTTTGCTGTCCACAACGGCCCCCGCCTTCGCCCAGCCGGACGACTCCGCCGATCCCCTGCCCGGCCTCCGATCCGACGCGGAGGATTTCCGCCTCGATCTCCGCCGGCGTCATCCCGCCTCCGTTTCGCAGGCCGCCATCGTCCGTGCCGACGCCGCCGTGCGCGACCTGCGCCTCGGCGGCGACCCGAACGCGCTGGCCAGGGCACTGGAAGATCGCGCTAGCCTCGACACCCAGGACGTGCCCAGTTCGGTCTGGCTCGCCCTCGCCCGCGCCGAGCTGGCCCGCAAACCGTCCGACCCGAACAAGGCCATGCGTGCCGCGTGGCTCGCGCAGGACGGCTCCGACGACAAGACGCTTCGGGCAGACGCCTTCGCCCTGATCGCCACCGCCCTCGACGCGACCAAACGTCCGGATCAGGCCCTCGCCGCCTTGTCCCGTGCGCTGGAGTTCGAACCCGGCGACCCGGCCCTGCTCGCCCGCCTCGACACGCTGCGCCGCACCGCCGGACTTGCCGTGCGCAACGTCCAGATCGATGCCGACGCCGATCCGGCCCGCGCCTGCATCGCCTTCAACCTGCCGCCCTCGCGCGCCAACGATTTCCACCCCGAGGACTGGATCACGCTCAAGCCGAAGCCGGCCGACGTTTCCATCACGCGCGAGCTCGACCGCATCTGCATCGCCGGCCTGCCCGTCGCCACCACCACCGTCGCCACCCTGCGCGAAGGCCTTCCCGGCATCCAGAACATCCGTCTGATGCATGCGGTGACCGTGCCGCTCGCCGTCGGCAACCGCTCGCCGCTTCTGTCCTTCGACAACCGCATGTTCCTGCTGCCCCGCGGGCAGGCGCCGAAAATCACCCTTTCCAGCACCAACATCGCTTCGGTGAAGATCCGCATCGCCTTCTTCGACGAACGCACCATTGAGCCCTGGACCAAGGAGAACACGCTCGGCGCCGTGCTGCGCTCCTACACCGCCTCCGGCATCAACGCCGACGAATCCCGCATCGTCTGGAGCGGCACCGCCCTGGTGCCGCATTTCGCGCCCAATGCCCGCCTGCAGACCGTGCTGCCGCTGCCGGCGGAGGCGATGAAGCAACCCGGCCTCTACGTGGTCGCGGTGAAACCCAATGACGGGCATGACGGATACGAACTCCAGGCCGCGCAGCCGGTGCTGCAGACCGATCTCGCCCCCACCGTCTGGCGCGGCGCCGACGGCCTCACCGTGCAGCTCCGCTCCTACGCCGATGCCGCCCTGCGCGCCGGGGTGCATCTGCGCCTGATCGCCCGCAACAACGACATCCTGGCCGAAACCGACACCGACAAGGACGGTTTCGCCCGCTTCGCCGCCCCGCTGCTCAAGGGCGACGGGGTGATGGCGCCGCAAAGCATCCAGGCCAGCGTGCCGGGCACAGGACCGAACGGACGCGAGACCCCCACCGATTTCAGCAGCATCGACCTCGACAGCGCCGCCTTCGACCTGTCCGGCCGCAACACCGGCGGCCTGCCGCAGCCGGGCCCGGTGGATGCCTATCTCTGGACCGATCGCGGCATCTACCGGCCGGGCGAGATCGTGCAGGTGATGGGGCTGGTGCGCGATCCCGCCGGCCGGCCGGTCACCATGCCGACCCGCATCCGCGTGCGCCGGCCCAACAACCAGGTGTTCTTCGAAGGCAAGACCGAACAGACCGGCGGCGCGTCGGTGCATCTGCCGGTCCAGCTCGGCAATGCCGCCAGCGTCGGGCAATGGACGGTCGAACTGCTCACCGACCCGTCCCTGCCGCCGGTCGGCAGCGCCACCTTCCAGGTGGACGCCTTCGTGCCGGACCGCATGGCCGTCACCCTCGGCAAGCTGCCGGACGAACTGGTGCCCGGCCAGACCACAGAGGTGCCGGTCTCCGCGCGCTTCCTGTATGGCGCACCCGCCGCCGCCCTGTCCGCCAGCGCCACCATCACCCTGTCGCCCGGAGACGCGCCCGCAGCGCTGAAGGGCTACCGGATCGGTCTGGCGGACGAGCAGTTCGCTCCCGACACGATCGACGTGAAGCTCGCCCCCACCGATTCCGACGGCAAGACCAGCCTGCCCCTGTTGCTGAAGAGCGCCCCGGACAGCACCCATCCGGTGAAGGCCGAACTCGCCGTCCAGGTGGCCGACCCGTCCGGTCACGCCGTCACGGTGAAGACCGACCTGCCCGTGCGCGCCAACGGGATCCTGATCGGCATCAAGCCCGACTTCACCGATTCGGTGGACGAGAACGCCGAGGCCGGGTTCGAGGTGGCGGCGATCGACCCCGCGGGCAAGCGCGTGGCGACCCATGCCCATCTGCGTCTGGTGCGCGAGCTCCCGGACTGGCGTCTGGTCGTGCGCGGATCGCTGGCCACCTTCGAGACGGTGTGGCGCGACACGCCGGTCGACAGCAGCGATGTCGAAATCCCCGCCGGCAAGCCGCTGCATTTCGCCCGCAGGCTGCCCTTCGGCCGCTACCGGCTGGAAGTCGGCCAGACCGACGGGCTCGCCGCCACCTCCGTGCGATTCGAATCCGGCTGGGGCGTATCCGACAATCCCGACGTGCCCGATGCCGCCGTCCTGGCCGCCGATCATCCGAGCTATACCGCCGGACAGGTCGCGCGCGTGCACGTCTCCGCCCCGTTCGACGGCCCGGCCACGCTTCTGGTGCTGACCGACAAGGTCTGGTCCGAACGGCAGGTGACGGTGTCGCATGGCGGCTCCACCTTCGAGGTGCCGATCGACGCCGCCTGGGGGCCGGGCGCCTATGTCGCCGTCCATGCCTACAAGGCCGGCAGCGAGACCGTGCGCCCGAAACGGGCGATCGGGCTGGTCTGGCTCGGCATCGACCCGGCCGCGCGTCATTTGACCGAGCGTTTCGAGGCGCCCGAGGTGGCACGGCCGAACGGCATCACCCATGTGCGTCTGCATGTGGCGCCGGGAAGCTGGGCCAGCGTCGCGGCGGTGGACGAAGGCATCCTGCATCTCACCGACTTCAAGACGCCCGACCCGAGCGCGCATTTCCTCGGCCGTCGCCGTCTCGGCATCGACATACGCGACGATTGGGGCCACCTGATCGCGCCGGCCAGCGGCGAGTCGACCACCCTGTCCCAGGGCGGCGACGAGGGCGGCCAGGGCAAGCCGAACATCCCGCAGATCATCCTGTCGCTGTTCCAGCCGCCGAAACAGGCCGGCGCGGACGGCATCATCGACGTGCCGCTCGACCTGCCCGATTTCGCCGGACAGGTGCGGCTGATGTCGGTGAACTGGACCGACACCGCGCTCGGCTCCACCGCCACCGACATGGTGGTGCGCGACAAGGTCGTGGCAACCCCGCTGCTGCCGCGCTTCCTGGCGCCCGGCGACACCGCCCGCGTGGCGCTGCTGCTGCAGAACATGGAACTGCCGGCCGGCAGCTTCACCTGGCACCTGTCCGCGGACGGCCCGGTGACCTTCGACGGCCCGACCACCCAGACGCTGCAACTCGGCACGGGTGCGCAGGCCGTGCCCACCACCACCATGCGCGCCACGGGCGCCGGCACCGCCACGCTGCATCTGCTGATCGACGGGCCGGACGGGTTCCACGCCAGCCACGAGGCGACCCTCACCCTGCGCACCAGCGCGCCCGCCATCACCCAGAGCAGCGTCGCCCAGCTGGCGGCAGGCGCCACGGAAACCCTGTCGCCGCCCGCCGCCACCATGCTGCCCGGCACGTGGCATGCCAGCGCCGGGTTCGGCAGCGCGGTTCGTTACGATCCGGCCGCCCTGCTCGCGGCGCTGGACGCGTATCCGCTGTTCTGTTTGGAGCAGGCGACCAGCAAGGGCCTGCCGCTCACCGTCGCCCCCGCCTCCACCCCGGACCGGGCGGCGAAGCTGCAACGCATGGTCGACGACGTGCTGGACCGGCAGCGCTATGACGGCGGTTTCGGCCTCTGGTCCGCCACCGGAGATGCGCAACCCTGGCTCACCGCCTATGCCACCGAATTCCTGATCCGCGCCCGGAAAGCCGGGGCGGAAGTGCCGGAAGCGTCACTGCACGACGCGCTGCATTTCCTGGCTGAGCTCGCCGACCAGGATGGCGACACGCCGACGGACAAAGCCAACCGCGCCTATGCCGTCTACGTGCTGGCGCTGGGCGGCCAGAACCGGATCGGCATGGCCAGGGTGATGGTCGACCAGCTCGACGCCCTGCCGACGCCGCTCGCCCGCGCGCAGCTCGCCGCCGCCCTGGCGATCGGCAACGACCGTCTGCGCGCCGACGCCGCCTTCGCGTCCGCCATCGCCGACACCCACCGCGACCAGTGGTTCGGCGATTACGGCGACCAGACCCGCGACAACGCCGCCATCCTGCTGCTGGCGATCGAGAACAACCAGCCGCATGACCGGATCGAAACGCTGCTGGCCCGCCTCCCCGGCGCCGATCTGCACCCGGACGATCTGAACACGCAGGACCTCGCCTGGCTCGCCACCGCCGCCTATGGCGTTGGCAGCAACGCGGCGCCGGTCTCGATCACCGTCGACGGCAACGCCAAACCGCAAGCCGCCACGATCAGCCTCCCGCTCACCAGGCCGGTCACGGTCCACAACACAGGCCACGACGCGATCTGGCGTAGCCTTTCCATCACCGGCGTCCCGGCCCAGCCCTTGCCGGCGGCGAAGAACGGCATGCACGTCACCCGCCATTTCTTCACGCCGGACGGCAAGCCGCTCGATCTCGATCACCTGACCCAGAACACCGAGTTCGTGCTACTGCTCGAAGGCGGCATCGACAATGGCGACATCGCCCATCAGGTCAGCCTGCTGCAGGGGCTCCCCGCCGGGTGGGAGATCGCCACGCGCTACCCGGCCGGCACGGTGGACGGCATGGACTGGCTCGGCACCCTGTCCGACACCGTGTCGATGCCGTCGGCGGATAACCGCTACGCCGCGATCATGGCGCTGGATGGCGAGCACCAGAATTTCCGCCTCGCGGTGCGGCTGCGCGCGGTGACGGTCGGCACCTTCTCCTTCCCCGGCGCGATGCTGGCCGACATGTATCAGCCCGGCCTGTTCGCCCGGCAGAAAGGCGTCACCGTCGCGGTGCTGCCGCCGGCACCGTGATCCAAACCGGCTCGACACGGCGCTCCCGGCTCTTCCGGGCGCCCCCGGGACGGATCTCACAGGGGACACCGTGACCAGGACGGCCCGATACCGGCGCCCCCGGCTCCTCTGGGTGCTGCCGGTTCTCCTGCCAGTGGCGCTCGGCCCGCCGACGCTGGCGGTGCTGGACCGGCTCTGCCCGCCCGATCTGCACCGGTTCGAACAGCTCGGCAGCCGGGTGCTGGACCGGCACGGCGCGGTGCTCGCCGAGCTTCCCGCGTCGGGCGGCGTGTGGCGTCTGCGCACCGCCGAGACGGATGTCTCGCCGCTGTTTTTACGCATGCTGCTCGACACGGAGGATCGCCGCTTCCGCGCCCATGGCGGCATCGACCTTCCCTCCCTCGCCCGCGCGGCGGGGCAATGGGCCACGCATGGCCGGGTCGTTTCCGGCGGTTCCACGCTCAGCATGCAGGCGGCGCGGCTGCTCGAACCGCGTCCGCGCACGATCCGCTCCAAGCTGATCGAACTGTTCCGCGCCACCCAGCTCGAGGAACGGCTCGGCAAAAGCGGCGTGCTGTCGGTCTGGCTCACCTTGGCGCCGTTCGGCGGCAATCTGGAAGGCGTCGAGGCCGGGTCGCGCGCCTGGTTCGGCATCGGCGCAGAGCATCTCGACGCCGCGCAATCCGCCCTGCTGGTCGCGATCCCGCGCCGCCCGGAGGCCCTGCGTCCCGACCGTCATCCCGCACGCGCCCTTTCGCTCCGCAACCGCCTGCTGGCCGACACGCTGCTGCAGGCCGCCCCGGTTCCGACGGCGCGGCACACCTTCCCGGCCCTGGCGATACAGGCCGTGTCGCGCCTGCCGCGCACCCCGGTGATCCGAACGACGCTGGATGCGAGCCTCCAGGCCGGGCTGGAAGCCCTGCTCGCACGCTCCCTGGACGGGCGGCCGGACCGCATGGGCGCCGCCGCCCTGATCGCCGACATCCCGAGCCGCTCCCTGCTGGCCGTCGCCTCCTCGCATGGCGCGCTCGACCTTACCCGCGCGGTGCGATCGCCCGGTTCGGCCCTCAAGCCGATGCTCTACGGCCTCGCCTTCCAGGACGGCATCGCCCGGCCGGACACGATCCTGAGCGACCTGCCGCGCCATTTCGGCCGCTACGCGCCGGAGAATTTCGATCGCCGCTTCACCGCCCCGGTCAGCGCCGCGGACGCGCTGCGACGCTCGCTCAACATGCCCGCCGTGACCCTGCTCGCCGAGATCGGCCCGGCCCGGTTCACCGGCTGGCTGCGAGGCGCCGGGCTCGCGGTGAAACTGCCGCGCGGCGCAGAAGCCTCCCTGCCGCTGGCCCTGGGCGGCGGCGGCGTGACCATGCGCGATCTGGCCGCCCTCTACGCCGCGCTGGGCGCGGACGGCACCGCCCACGCGCTGCGTCTCCTTCCCTCCGACCCGTCCCCACCCAAGCCGCTGCTGCAAAGCGACGCCGCGCATCTGGTCGCCGACGTGCTGACGCGCGACTTCCCCGATGGCGGCCCGGATGGCGTGGCCTGGAAGACCGGCACGAGCTGGGGCGGCCGCGATGCCTGGGCGCTCGGCGTCGACGCCGCCCATGTCGGCGCGGTCTGGATCGGCCGCCCGGACGGCACGGCGGTGGACGGCGCCACCGGGCACAATTCCGCCCTGCCGGTGCTGTCGAAACTGTTCGGCCTCGTGCCGGCAGCCCCACGCACGATTCTGGCCGCCGCGCTCGCCGGCAGCTCCGCGCCGATCGCGGTACCGGTGGAAAGCCCGCTGCGGATCCTGTTCCCACCCCCGGGCGCGGAACTGTCCGATGATGGCCCGGTGCCGGTAAGGGTGATGGGCGGCAGGCGGCCGATCAGCTTCCTGGTCGACGGCATGCCCCTGCCCTCGCGCCCGGTGGCGCGCGCCGCAAGCTGGCTACCCCCGGCTGCCGGGTTCTACACGGTGTCGGTGGTCGACGCGGACGGACTCACCGACCGCGTCCGGGTCCGTGTGCGCTGAGCGGTTGCGATTATCATTCACACTGTAAGATAATCGGTTCCGCCGCGATCAGGACCCGCGCTGCGTCAGCCTGCGCTCCAGATATCGACCGTCCGCTTATACGCCGGCGGTCGCGGCTGGCAGGAAATCAGATAGAGCCCGAGCAGATAGACCAGATTGGCCAAGGCATTGAATTCCATCGCCAACTGGAGCGCGTCAGGCGCGTGCACGACCAGCCAGATACTGTAAATGGCAAACGGAATCGCCAACGGCCGCAATCCCTGCAACATGAAACGCAGCGGATTGGCATGGCCGGGACGCACCAGCGGCCGCATCCGCACGATGGCGACGTAGAAGAATACCGCGAAGATCCAGGTCATCGCGTTCCAGATCATGCTGCCGAAGCCGACCCGTCCGATGGCGATGATCGCGATCAGGCAGGCCGCATCCAGTACCACGGCGCCCAGCTGCATGCTCATGCCGATATCGAAACCGGAGGGTCTTTCCGGCAGGCGATCCACCACCGGCTGGAACACACGGTCCAGCAGCCACGCGTCGAACCGGTTGACCTTCTCTGCGGCGCTCATGCGCGGTTGATTCCGCCGGAATCGCGGCGCGGTCAAGCAGGAAGCAGGGAACGCTACTGCGGCGCCTCGAAGTTGATGGCCGCCACCTCGTCCGGACTGCGACGCGACGAGCCGAGATGGGCCACCAGGGTCGCACGCTGCTTCGTCCATCGCACGAGCCGGTCCACGAACACGCGCATGGCCGGGTCGGCCATGGCGATCGCAGCCGGACGGCGCATTCCGTGGGCATCCGGGACGCCGGAGCGCGAGGGATCGTTGAAGGTGGTGATCTCGATCCAGCGATTGTTCTCGATGCGGAAAAGGGTCGCGCCGACCAGAGCGTGCGGCAGCCTGTCGCCGGTCTTGCTCAGCGTGCCGACGGCGTATCGCAGCTCAGCCGGCATTTCCGGCAGGGTCCAGAGCAGGTTGGGATCGGTTTCCTCCGAAACGAACCAGCAGAAATCGTGCCCATCGCCAGCAGGCGCCAGATGTCCGCTGGCGTAGCGGTCATGGCTGTCGCAGAACCGGTTCGGCGGCAGGGTAAGAAGCGTTCCGGGTTTTTTGCGATTCGCACCGCGGATCAGCATCAGGCCGGTGACCACATGGTTCTCCAGCCGGGCCAGAACGGTGCCCATGCTGGCAGGACCGTCATCGCCGGACGCCTCGGGGGCCACGGCGACAACCGTCCAGTTGCCGGGCGGCAGCGGCACTTCGGCATGCTGGAACGGCGCGGTGACGCTGTACACCGGCCGCATGGTGCTTTCGTTGTCGATCACCACCGCGTCGCTCAACCCCAGGCTGGACGGGCCGATGCGGTAGAACGGCGCGAAGCTACTCACCAGCGCGGCATGATCCACCGGCGGCCGAGGCGAAACGGCGGGGCTCTTCGCCGGGGCGGTGAACCAGTCATCCGCGAGCGCGGCGCGGCCGGATGCCAGCGCGAGCAGCGCGGCGCAGAGAAGAAACGGAACGACGAGACGCATGAGTCGGGAATCCGAGAACGCTTGCGCAAACGTAACAGAGCGTTTCGGTGGCGTCAGGAGCCGGCGCATGAAAAAGGGCGGCGCCATCGCTGGCGCCGCCCCTTCCCGTCTTCCGTCCCGAGGGACGGAAGGATTACTCCGGAGCCTGCGTGGAGCGGCGACGGATCGCGGCCGACAGGATGTCGCCCAGCGAGGCGCCGCTGTCGGACGAGCCGTACTCGTTGATCGCGGCCTTGTCCTCTTCCATCTCGCGGCCCTTGATGGTCAGGGCCAGCTTGCGCGCGGCGCGATCGACCGACACCACCTTGGCGTCGACCTTCTCGCCGACCGCGAAGCGCTCGGGGCGCTGCTCGGCCTTGTCGCGCGCCAGCTCGGCGCGGCGGATGAAGCCGGTGAGGACGTCGTCCACCTTCACTTCGATGCCGTTCGCCTGAACCGCGGTGACGATGCAGGTGACGATCGCGCCCTTGTTGACGCGCGACAGCGAGTCGGCGGCCGGATCGTCATGCAGCTGCTTGATGCCGAGCGAGATGCGCTCCTTCTCGACATCCACATCCAGCACCTTCGCCTGGATGACCTGGCCCTTCTCGAAGTGGGCCATCGCCGCTTCGCCGGACTCGTCCCAGGACAGGTCGGACATGTGCACCATGCCGTCGATGTCGGCGGAGATGCCCACGAACAGACCGAACTCGGTGATGTTGCGGATCTCGCCCTCGACGGTGGAGCCGATCTTGTGCTCCTCGGCGAACAGCTCCCACGGGTTGCGCTGAACCTGCTTCAGGCCGAGCGAGATGCGGCGCTTGGAGCTGTCCACGTCCAGCACCATCACGTCCACTTCCTGCGAGGTGGCGACGATCTTGCCCGGATGGACGTTCTTCTTGGTCCAGCTCATCTCGGACACATGCACGAGACCCTCGACGCCCGGCTCCAGCTCCACGAAGGCGCCGTAGTCGGTGATGTTGGTCACGCGGCCGCTGTAGCGGGCGCCCGGCGGATACTTGATCGCCACGCCTTCCCACGGATCGGCCTCGAGCTGCTTCATGCCCAGGCTGATGCGCTGCGTGTCGCTGTTGAAGCGGATCACCTGCACGCGGACCTGCTGGCCGATCTGCAGCGCTTCGCTCGGGTGGTTGATGCGCTTCCAGGCGATGTCGGTGACGTGCAGCAGGCCGTCCACGCCGCCCAGATCCACGAAGGCGCCGTAGTCGGTGATGTTCTTCACCACGCCGTCCAGGATCATGCCTTCCTTGAGGCCCTGGATCAGCTCGGAGCGCTGCTCGGCGCGGGTCTCTTCCAGAACCGCACGGCGCGACACCACGATGTTGCCGCGGGCGCGGTCCATCTTCAGGATCTGGAACGGCTGCGGCGAACCCATCAGCGGGCCGACGTCGCGCACCGGACGGATATCGACCTGCGAGCCGGGCAGGAACGCCATCGCGCCGCCGAGATCGACGGTGAAGCCGCCCTTGACGCGGCCGTAGATGGTGCCCTGAACGCGCTGGCTGGCTTCGAACGCCTTTTCCAGGTTGGTCCAGGCTTCCTCGCGGCGGGCCTTCTCGCGCGACAGCACGATGGCGCCGTCACGGTCCTCGTATCGCTCCACGTAGAGCTCGATGACGTCGCCCGGCTTGACCTCGTGGTCGGTGCCCGGAACGCCGAATTCCTTCAGGGCGACGCGGCCCTCGCTCTTGAGGCCCACATCGACGATCGCGAACTCGTCGGTGAGACGGATGACCGTGCCCCGGACGACGGACCCGTCGAAGCCGACGTCGCGGCCGAGGGACTCGTCGAGAAGGGACGCGAAATCCTCGCCCCCGAAATGATCATTGGAAACTGCGGCTGAAGCCATGTGGTGGAACGTTCCTGTGTGCGACACGAGAAGCGCCGGGCGCGTCGTCGTGGACGGTTCTGCGCCCCGCCCGCCTTCCGGCGGCAGAACGTCTTGCCCGAAACGGGAGCGATGATCATCGCTCGAGGGGCCGGTTGCGACAAAGCGGGCCTCGCCTGGATAGGAGAAGCCTGCGCGGCGGACAAACACCCTCGGCGGCGCCCGTGTCAAGAACGATCGGCGGCCCGCACGGAACGATGTTGTGACAACGCGACGTTCCGTCTCCGCAAATGAGAACAAAACAAAAACAAATTAGCGGCAGGGCGGTGGATTCCTGTTCCAACTGCCGTTTGGCAGGGTCATACTCGTTTCTGCCCCGTGCTCGCCAGATCGGAACATCCACGCGCAACGGGGTTCGACCACTCTCGGGGAGGCTTCGATGAGCAGACCGAGGCCGAAGGTGGGGCAACTCGTCGCCATGCTGGGCGCGATCACCGCGCTCCTCACGGCGGCGGCAGGAACTCTCGATGCGGTGGCCGCCGCATGGAGAGCTCTGCACAACCTGTAGGCCTGGAAGAGGACGGGGGCGGGGTCCTACCTGGATCGCCCCCGTCCGCTGCTCCACTGTGAGGGCGCGATACGCCGATTTCAATCGGAAACGCGTGCCGTTCGCAGCCGGAGCACCATGTCCCAACGGTCGAGACCCGGCCCGTAGCCGTCCGGCGTGACCGCGTCCGGCACGGAGCAGAACCGCCGGTAGAAGCCCTGCGTGTGCTGGCTGGTCTCGATCCTGACGCGCGTCACCCCCGGCATGGTCCGGGCCGCCGCCAGACGGGCCGCCGTCAAACGGCTGCCCAGCCCACCGCCGTGCCGCGCGCGCTCCACCATGCCCCAGCAAAGCCCGACCTTTCCGGTGCCGGCCTCGCACTCCAACCCGACGCAGGCGACGATCACCCCGTCGCGCCCGATCACCTGGAACGCCGATGAAACGGCGAAGCGATCGAGGAAGCGGACGAAACCGTCCCGCTCCATCGCATCGAAGAAGCATGGAATATTGCCGTCGAACACGCGCAGACAGCCGTCCCGATCGCCGACCCGCTAAAGGCGGAGCATATCGTTCGGGGCGGGCGCCGGAGCCGTCATCGCGACCGGATGAGGGTTCGGATCAGGTTCCGGTTTCGGCCAGACGTGCCTGGACGATCCGCAGCGCTTCCCGCAGCACCGCATCGGCATCCAGCGCGTCGCTGTCGATCTCCACCGCATCGGCGGCCGGACGCAGCGGGGCCGTGGCGCGGGCGCTGTCGGCGGCGTCGCGGGCCAGCAATTCGGCTTCCACCGCGGCGATGGCGTCGGCACGCCCCGCGGCGTCGATCGGCCGGTCGCCCCACATCTGCTTCCAGCGGCGCTCCGCCCGCGAGCGGGTCGAGGCGGTCACGAACAGCTTCACCCGCGCGTTCGGGAAGATCACCGTGCCGATATCGCGCCCGTCCAGCACCGCGCCGTGCTCCGCACCGAAGCCGCGTTGAAACGCCAGCAAGGCCGCGCGCACCGCCGGCTGCGCGGCGACCGCGCTGGCCGCCCGGTCCACCTCCGGGGTGCGCAGGTCGGTGCGCTGCAGGTCTTCCGGCTGGAGCGCGCGCGCGGCCGGCTCGGCGTCCTCGCCGGGCAGCAGGCCGGCATCGAGCATGCGTCGCCCGACCGCGCGATACAGCAGTCCGGTATCAAGATACGGCAGGTCGAGAGCCTCGGCGAGCGCCCGCGCCAGCGTGCCCTTGCCCGCCGCCGCCGGCCCATCGACCGCGATCACCAGACGCTGGCTCACGCGGACAATCCCGCGCCCAGAGCGTTCATCAGCGTGGTGAAACCGGGAAAGGAGGTATCGATGAAGGCCACGTCGTCCACCGAAACCGGTTTGCCCGACGCGAGCCCCATTACTACGCCGCTCATCGCCAGACGGTGATCCATCTGCGTCCGCACCTCGCCGCCGCCCAGCACCGGGGCGTCCCGGCCGGTCACGATCATGTCGTCGCCTTCCACCCGCACCTGCGCGCCGTTGGCCTCGAGCAGCGCCACCGTCGCACTCAGCCGGTCGCTTTCCTTCACACGCAGCTCATCCAGCCCGCACATGCGCGTCTCGCCCTGCGCGAACGACGCCGCCACGGCCAGCACCGGGTATTCGTCGATCATGCTCGGCGCGCGCGCCGCCGGCACCACCACGCCGTGCAACGCCGAGCCGCGCACCACGAGGTCGCCCACCGTTTCGCCGCCTTCGACCCGCTCGTTCTCGATCGCGAGGGCCGCACCCATCTCGCGCAGGGTCGTGAACAGCCCGGTGCGGAGCGGATTGAGCCCCACCGCCTCGATCGTGACCGCCGAGCCCGGCACCAGCAGCGCGGCGACCAGGGGAAACGCGGCCGAAGACGGATCGGACGGCACCGAGACGTCGCGCGCCACCAGAGCCGGACGCCCCTGCAACCGGATCACCCGTCCGCCCGCATTATCCTGCTCGACCGTCAGATCGGCGCCGAAATGCCGCAGCATGTTCTCGCTGTGGTCGCGAGTCGGCACCGGTTCCTCCACCACCGTCTCGCCCTGCGCGTTCAACCCGGCCAGCAGTACGGCCGATTTTACCTGCGCCGACGCCACCTGCATCCGCACGCGCAGCGGCGACGGGTCGGCCCGGCCGGAGATCGACAGCGGCAGGCGTCCGCCTTCGCGCGACGCGAACGCGGCGCCCGTGCCGCCGAGCGGACCGATCACCCGCGCCATCGGCCGCCGTCGCAGGCTGGCATCGCCGGTCATCACCGAATGCAGGCCGTGACTGGCGAGAATGCCGGCCAGGAGACGCGCCGCGGTGCCGGAATTGCCCATGTCGAGCACATCCTCCGGCTCGCGCAGGCGGCCGAGACCGGCGCCCCGCACCACCCAGCTCCCATCGGTCTCGCGGCGGATCTCCGCGCCCAGCGCCCGCATCGCAGCCGCGGTGCGCAGCACGTCCTCGCCTTCCAGCAACCCGTCGATCCGGGTTTCGCCCTCGGCCAGACCGGCGAACATCAGCGCGCGATGCGAGATCGACTTGTCGCCCGGCACCCTGATCCGGCCGGACAAGGGAGATTCGGGGGCGTGAACGAGGAGCGGGCGGGCTTCGGCGGACGATGCGTGGGTCATGGCGGTTTTCTCCTGCGTGTCCGCGGCCCGGAGGTCAATGGAACACGCGGCCGGAACGACCGGATCGGCGGAAATCGACGGAGAAAAAGCCGCGTTCGTTTGACAGCCCGACCCTGAGATGGCATGGGGCCCGCCCTGCGACGCACATCCTCCAAGACAGGGTCACGATGGCCAAGCCTGAACTCGGTACCAAACGCGTCTGCGTCTCCTGCGGCGCACGCTTCTATGATCTGACGAAGGTGCCAGCGGTGTGCCCCAAGTGCGGAGCCGAGCAGCCGCTCGACCAGCCGCGTCTGCGCCGCTCCGCCGGAAACCTGCCCGCCGAAGACCGGCGCCCCAAGAAGGTCGCGGAGGCGGATTCCGATGATACGGATGCCGAAGTCGAGACCGATGGCGACGACACCGAGGCCGACGACGTGGTCGAGGACACCGACGACCTCGACGACGACAACGACGTGATCGGCACCGACATCGAGGTCGAGACCGACAACGACGATCACGAGAACTGATCGCGACGCGACCAGCCTCGGGCTTGCACGCGCATGATCGGCGCCGCCGGTGGAGCTTTCCGCCGGCGGCGTTGTTGTTCGGGCTGCTGATGTCCATGCCGCCGCACGCCGCCACCGCCGCGCCGCACGCCTGGCCGCCCGTCTGGCCGAACGACCGCTTCCACCGCGTCGCCGCCGAGGCCCTGCTTCAGGAGCTGCGCGCTTCCCTGCTCAGCGAGCCGAGTGCCACGCTGACGCTCGAACACTGGTGCGCCGCGCACGGCATCGCCGCCGAACCCCGGATCGTCGCGATTCAGGACCCGGAAGCCGCAGCCCCTTTGCCGCCGGACGGACGGGAATTGCTGGACGTGGGCGCGGACGAACCCGTGCGTGCGCGCCATGTCCGCCTGTCCTGCGGCAACGTGGTGCTGTCCGAAGCCGATAACTGGTATGTGCCGTCGCGCCTCACACCGGAGATGAACCGGGTGCTGGACACGACCCGCACCCCGTTCGGCAAGGCGATCGCGGCCCTCGGCTTCAGCCGCGCCACCCTGTCGAGCCGCGTGCTCTGGTCGCCCGTGCCCGCGGACTGGACGCGCCATCCGTCCACGGCCGATAGCGGCGCGCTGGCGATCCCGGACACGCTGCTGGAGAATCGCGGCCTGCTGCGCGACCGCGGCAACCGTCCGCTGGCTCTGGTGCAGGAGCACTACAAGAGCGGCATTCTCGCCTTCCCGCCGCCACCGCCCTGATCGAAACGGTCTGGCGACGGAAACGCACTCAGCCGCGCTCCACGCTGAGTTCCGACTCGACCGCCGCTTCCTGCTTCCGGCGCCTGCCTCCGAAACCGCCCTGCCGCGTCTTGCGCGGCCGGTCGCTCGCCCGTCTCGGGCGGCGTGCATCGCAGGCCAGCGCCACCACCGCACCCGCCACCATCAACAGCGCCATCGGCAGCGGCTCGTCCGAGCCGATCCAGCCCACCAGAACGGTGGACAGGGCGCCGACCAGGAACACCACCGTGCCGTAGAGCGCGGAGGCGGCGCCGGCATTGCGGCCGTTATCCAGCACCGAACCCAGGGCGGCTCCGGGCAGAACCAGCCCCAGCGTCGCCATGCACAGCATCATGCAGGCGGCGATCCCGAGCCCGTGCCAGGAGCCGAACGCGGCCAGAGCCGTCATCAACAGGCAGGACAGGAGCAGGGCGATCGTGCCGAAGGTGAGCGGCCGCGACGCGCCCAGCCGTTCGGTCAGATACGCATTCAGTTGGACGCCGGCGATGTAGCCGAGGGCGTTCAGGATGAAGACGGAGCCGAACTGCGCCGGGGTGAGATCGAAGCCTTGTAGGAACACCGGCGGCGCGCCGCCCAGAAAGGCGAACAGGCTGAAGGTCGCGAACCCGCCCTGCAGCGCATGGGTGCGGAAGGACCGTCCGCGCCACACGGCGAGATAGCGCATCAGGGCGGCCCCGGCGCGCAGGCGGGAATTGCGGTGGCGCTGGAGGGTGTCCGGCAGGAAGCGCCAGATCAGGAAACAGCAGCTCGCTCCATAGATCGCGCAGATCCAGAAGATGCCGCGCCAGTTCCAGTGCTCGGCGATCAGGCCGCCCAGGGACGGCGCCAGAACCGGCGCCACCCCCATCACCATCACCATGCGGCCGAGGATCGTCGCCGCCTCCGAACCGTCCTGCGACACGTCGGCGATGATGGCGCGCGGGATCACCAGGCTGGCTGCCCCGCCGAACGCGGCCCAGAGCCGCCACCAGGACAGATCGGTCATGGAACCGGCCATCGCGCAGCCGATCTGGGCCACGGTGTAGAGAAACGTGCCGAGCAGCAGCGGCATGCGCCGCCCGTAATGGTCGGCGAGCGGTCCATGCGTGACCTGACCGATCGCAAGCCCCACGAACCACGCCGCCAGAGTGAGCTGCGCCTCGCCGGCCCCGGCATGCAGGCTGGCGCGCATGGCCGGAAAGGCCGGCAGATACATGTCGGTGGACAGCGGGCCCACGGCGGTGAGCAGGGCCAGCAGCAGGGTGATGCGCGAGGAGAGATGCGTGCCGGCAGCGTCCATGTCAGCCGGGTTCGTGCGCAGCCTGAGGCGGCGACGACCCAACCGGAACCCTCGTATCGACACCGATCTCGGCATTCGTTCCACCCAAACGGACAGCGACGCGATCAGCCGCGCCGCTGCACCCGCTCGATCTCCACGCCCACCGAGTCCAGCTCGGAGAACACGTCCAGCTTTTCCACCCGAACCCGGACGATCTCCACCCGGCTTTCGCCCAGAACCGCGGCGGCGATGCGTTCGGCCAGCGTTTCCACCAGGCGCACATGGCCTTCGTCGATGATCCGCTGCACCAGATGCACGACGCGTTCGTAGGACACGGTGCGGCTCAGATCGTCGGGCCCGACCTCCACCGCATCGTCGTCCACCACGCCGAAATCGATGTTCAGCCGCACGCGCTGCTGCACACCCATCTCGTGCGGATACACGCCGATATGCGCCAGGGCGACCAGATCGCGCAGGAACACACGTCGCAGGCGGGGATGCTGCGGCCAGGGCGGAAACACGCTCATTCCTCCGGGACCTCGCCGCCGCGCGGCGCGGGATGCCACTGCAGATGCTGCCCGCCATCGAGCGCCAGCATCTGGCCGGTAACGGAGGGCAGGCACAGAAGCGACATCATCGCCCGGGCCACCTCGCCAGGGCTGGTGCCGCGCCGCATCGGCACGCTGTCGCATTGCCGGCGGAATTGATCCTCGCTCTGACGGGGGCTCGGCATGGCGGGGCCGGGGCCGATCGCATTCACGCGGATGCCGCGCGGCGCCAGCGCCAGGGCCATACTCTGGGTGAGAGCCCAAAGCCCGGCCTTGGACACGGTATAGGACACGAAATGCGGCGTGAGCGACCAGACGCGCTGGTCGAGCATGTTCAGCACCATGCCGGCCGCACCCTCCGGCAGAGCCGCGGCGAAATCCTGGATCAGGCGGAACGGCGCACGCAGGTTCGGCTCCATGTGCCGGTCCCAGGACGCGCGATCGGCATCGTCGATCTCGTCGCGCTCGAAGGTGCTGGCGTTGTTGATCAGAACCCCGATCGGCCCCACCGACGCGACGGCACGGGCGAACAACCCCTCGGTCTCGGCTTCCCGGGACAGATCGGCCGTGACGAGCGCGCCGCGCACGCCGCGATTCTCCAGCGCTTCGAGCGTTTCCGCCGTGCGGTCGTCCTCCGCGCGGGCATGGATCGCCACGGCGAACCCGGCCTCGGCCAGGGCCAGGGCCATGGACCGACCCAGGCGCGCGGAACCGCCGGTCACCAGGGCCGCGCGCGGAATATCGTCGGGAATCGGCCAGATCACGCTCATGCCCGCTCCCTGACGATCCGGTTCGCCCTCATGATCGCCGCGCGAGCAGGGCGGCGGCAAGGGTGCCGTCGTCCAGCACGTCGAGGGCGCCGCCCATCGGCACGCCCTGGCCGACGCGGCTCACCGTGACGGAGAAGGCGGACAGGCGCTCGGCCAGCCAATGGGTGGTGGTGGCGCCTTCCACCGTGGCCCCCAGCGCCAGGATCACCTCGCGGACCCCGCCCTCTTCCAGGCGCTGCAGCAGCGGTCGGGTGGAGAGGTCGTCCGGCCCGGTGCCGCCCAAAGGCGACAGCGTGCCGCCCAGCACATGGTAGAGGCCGCGATGCACGGAGGCGCGTTCCAGCGCCCAAAGATCGCCCACGCCTTCCACCACGCAGACGATCGACCGGTCGCGGCCGGGATCGGTGCAGATCGAGCAGGGATCGCGACTGTCCAGATTGCCGCAGGAGGAACAGGTGCGCACGGAACGCGCCGCCTGCTCCATCGCGCTGGCCAGGGGCAGCAGACGGGTCTGCGGCTGTCGCAGCAAGGTCAGCGCGGCCCGGCGCGCGCTGCGCGGACCGTAGCCCGGCAGCCGCGACAGAAGCGCGATCAGACGTTCGATCTCCGGTCCGCCCATGCGGGACGGCGCCGGTTCAGAACGGCAGCTTCAGCCCCGGCGGCAGGTTCAGGCCGCCCGTCACCTTCTGCATCTCGGCGCTGGTGCGCTCTTCCAGATGGCGGCGCGCCTCGGCGTGGGCGGCGACGATCAGGTCTTCCAGCATCTCCATCTCAGACGGATCGGCCAGCTTGGGATCGACCTTGATCCGCTTCAGATCGCCCTTGCCGCTGAGCGTGACGGTGACCATGCCGGCGCCGGCGGCGCCTTCCACCTCGATGGTGGCGAGGCTCGCCTGCATTTCTTCCATCTTGGACTGCATCTGGCTGGCCTGCTTCATCAGGCCTGCGAGGTTCTTCATGGTGCGGATCTCCGTTTGGGGTTCTCAGCCGTCCGACAGGTCGTCGAGCCCGACCGACTCGGCCCCTTCCGGGGCGAATTCCATCTCGGGCGGCCCGTCCTCGGCCAGCAGCGACTCCGATTGCTCGGGCGGCAAGGCGTAGTACTCGTCCAGGCTGCGATCGGAAACCGGGCCGACCACGGCGCCCGGAAACGCGGCCAGGATCGCCATCACCAGGGGGTGGGTTTCGGCGTCGCGATCCAGATCGGCCTGCACCAGACCGGCCTGCTGCGCCAAGGTCGGCTCGCCCGGCTCGTCGCGGACGATGACGATGTTCCAGCGCGTGCCGGTCGCTTCGAACAGCACGGCGGCGAGCTGCTGCGACAATTCGCGCGGGGTGCGTTCCTCGAGGGCCAGCTCGATCACCGGCGGCCGGAAGCGAACCAGATGCGCGCAATGCATCAGGTTGCCGTGCAGGGTGGCGAGACGCTGGCTGTTCACGAACGCTACCACCTCGCGCCAGCTCCGCAGCGAGGGCGGCTCGGCGGTGGCTCCGGCCGGAGTTGCGTCCGGCGCCGGAACGGGCGGTTCCGGCAGTACCGGCTCCGGCGCGCGCAAGGCCGCCCCGCCGACGGACACCAGCTGCAGCGATGCGGACATGGCGGGCGCACCGGCCGGGCTCGACTCCGGGGCGAGGCTTCGCGGCGCGACGGCCGCCGGACCGGACGCTTGCGATACGGCTCCGCCCGCGCTTCCGCCGGGCAGAGACGGCGACGTGCGCGGGGCGACGGCACCCGCCCCCTTCGTCTGGAGCTGCCGCACCAGCTCCGCCGGCGTCGGCATGTCGGCGACATGGCACAGGCGGATCAGCACCATCTCCGCCGCCTCGCGGCGATCCGGCGCGGCTTCGATCTCGCCCACGCCCTTGAGCAGCATCTGCCAGGCACGGCCGAGCACGGGGACGGACAGTGCATCCGCCAGGGCGGCACCGCGCACGCGCTCGGCTTCGGGCAACTCGTTGCCGCTTCGCAAGGCCGGGATCGATTTCAGGCGCGACACCGTATGGATCAGCTCCAGAAGATCCTGGAGCATCTGGCCCAGATCGGCGCCGCGCGCGTGCGCCTGATCGGTGATGGCCAGAGCCGCATCCGCACGGCCGGCCATCACGGCTTCCAGCAGATCGAACACCAGCCCGCGATCGGCCAGGCCGAGCATGTCGGCCACCTGCTCCGCACCGATCTCGCTGCCGCCCTCGGCCGGCCCCTGCGCGATCGCCTGATCCAGCAGCGACAGACCGTCGCGCACAGAGCCGTCAGCGGCGCGGCTGATCAGCGCCAGCGCATCGGCGGACAAGGCCGCGCCTTCCTTGGCGGCGATGCGGGCGAAATGGGCGGAAAGTTCGCCGATCGACACGCGGCGCAGATCGAAACGCTGGCAGCGCGACAGCACCGTGACCGGAACCTTGCGCAGCTCGGTGGTGGCGAAGATGAACGTGACCTGCGCGGGCGGCTCTTCCAGCGTCTTCAGCAACGCGTTGAACGCGTTGCGCGACAGCATGTGCACCTCGTCGATGATGAACACCTTCATCCGCGCCTGCATCGGCCGGAAGCGCGTCGCCTCGATGATCTCGCGCACGTCCTCGATGCCGGTGCGCGAGGCGGCATCCATCTCCAGCACGTCGGGATGGCGGTCGGCGAGAATCGCGGTGCAGTTGGCGCACACGCCGCACGGATCGGCGGTGGGGCCGCCGGTGCCGTCGGGTCCGACGCAGTTCAGCGCGCGGGCGATGATGCGGGCGCTGGTGGTCTTGCCGACGCCACGCACGCCGGTGAGCATGAAGGCATGCGCGACGCGGCCGAGCTCGAAGGCGCGGCGCAGGATGCGCACCATCGCATCCTGGCCGATCAGATCGTCGAAGCGCGTCGGCCGGTAGGCGCGCGCGAGAACGCGATACGGCTTGGCCGGAGCAGCGGCAACCGGAGTCTGGGCGGCGGCGGTGGCGGCGACGGGACCGGGCTCGCCGAACAGGCCGGGCCCGTCATCGGGCGGCGGTTCCGGAAGCGCGTTCTCGGGCAGATCGTGGTCGGGATCGTCGATCATGCGCCGGGCCGGCATGCGAAAGGTGGGAGGCCGAACAAACGACCCGAGCGGAAACTCACTGCGGCTGCTTCCTTCCGGACCTGACCGGGTTGGCAAGGCGCCCGTCCGCTGCCGACCTCCCGAGGCGGGTCTTAACACATCTTCCGGGGTGGGCAACAAGGGGCTGTCCGGCGACACACGGTGAAATACCGCACACCGTCCGGCGACCGATCGGGGAGAACAAGCGATGCCGTTCACCTTCTACAGCGGCGGCGTCCATGACCGTGGCGCCAACGATCGCGAGAACGACGCCCGGATCGAACACTACAGGCAAGACCCGGCCGCACGCTTCATCCCGCTCTGGCACGGCCTGCATGCCTTCCGGCGCGACACGCCGGAGAAGACGCCCGTTCTGTTCATGCCACGACGCGACGCGTTTCCGCCCGGCGCGGTCGACTCCCTGCCATGGACGTTTCTCGGCACCGACGCGTCGGGCCCCGTATTCTCGATCGATCTCGATGTTCACGACGATCCGGCGTTCCTTCTGCCGCCCGACACGCCCGTTTTCGAGCCCTTGCGGCCGGTTGCCGGGTCGCTGCCGGCGGAACAGCCGGCTTTGGTGGCGCAGGCCAGGGGCATGCACCATTGGCGGCGGCAGAACCGCTTCTGCGGCGTGTGCGGTCAGCAGGTCCAGGCCGAACACGGAGGGCATCGGCTGCACTGCCCGGCAGGACATCTGCATTTCCCGCGTACCGATCCGGTGGTGATCATGCTGGTGCGTCATGGCGATCGGGCGCTGCTGGCACGCGGCGTCCGTTTCCCGCCCGGACTGACCTTGTCCGCTCTGGCCGGATTCATCGAACCCGGCGAAAGCGCCGAGGAGGCGGTGGCACGCGAGGTCTGGGAGGAGGTGGGACTTCGCGTGCGCAACGTGCGCTATCTGGCCAGCCAGCCCTGGCCGTTTCCAGGCTCTCTGATGCTGGGCTTCCATGCCGAAACCGACGATGTCGCGCTCACCGTCGACAGCAACGAGATCACCCATGCCCGCTGGGTGACGCGCGCCGATGTACGCGCTGCCGACCCGGCGGACTTCACCCTCCCCGACCGCACGGCGATCGCCCGCCTGTTGATCGAGGAGTGGCTGAACGGCTGAGCCGGCCGGCTCAGGCCGCCTTCACCTGGCGGAGGAACTGCGCCACCTCCCGGTTGAGCGTTTCCGCCTGCTGCGACAATTCGCCGGCCGAAGACAGCACCTGGGCCGCGGCGGCGCCGTTGTCCTGGGCGGCCCGGCTCACCTCGGCGATGTTGCCGGTGACGAGACGGGTGCTGTCCGCCGTGCGCTGCACGCTGCGCGCGATCTCCCCCGTGGCTGCGCCTTGCTGCTCCACGGCGGCGGCGATGGTCACCGCGCCGGCGCTGATGTCGCTGATCCCCGTGGTGATCGAGGCCAGCGCCGATACGGCGGCTTCCGCCGCGGAGCGGATCTGGGACACCTGCTCGCCCACACCCTCCGTCGCCTTGGCCGTCTGCTGTGCCAACGACTTCACCTCGGACGCGACCACGGCGAAGCCCTTTCCGGCCTCCCCGGCCCGTGCGGCCTCGATGGTGGCGTTCAGCGCCAAGAGGTTGGTCTGCGCGGCGATCGACGAGATGAGCTCGACCACCTGCCCGACGCGGCCGGAAGCGTCGGCAAGATGCGTCACCACGACATCTGTGCGCTGCGCCTCGTCGGCCACGCTGGATGCCCGTTCCGCCCCTGCCGCCACCTGGCGGGTGATCTCCTGCACCGAGATCGAAAGCTCTTCGGCCGCCGACGCCGCGTTCTGCACGCCCTCATCCGCGGCATGTGCCGCGCGCGCCGCTTCGCCGGACTGCGCGCCGGACCGCTCAACGGTCACCGACATGGAACGCGCCGTCGCTTCCAGCTCGGTCGACGCAGAGGCCAGCATGCCGACCATCTGCGCCACCTTCTGTTCGAAGCCGCCGACCAGACCCTCGACGACGCTGGCACGCTTTTCCTTGGCCGCGCGTTCGGCGTCCTGCGCCGCAGCCATCTCCTCGGCGCTGACCATCGAGTCGCGAAACACCGCAACCGCATCGGCCATCTCGCCGATCTCGTCGCCGCGCCCGGTTCCCGGGATGCTGACGGCGAAGTTCTTTCTGGCCAGCGACCGCATCGCGTCGGTCATGCCACGCACCGGATGGGCGATCAGACGCGTCAGGACCACGGCGATGACGCTGCCCGCGAGCGCCACGAACGCGATGCCCAGGATCGTGAACCACCAGGTGCCGCTGTAGACCGTACGGGACAGTTCCGCCGCGTCGTTGCCGTGATGCCGCACATAGGTCTGATCCCAGGCCAGAAAATCCCGCATCACCCCGTACTGGCGCGCACCGTCGCCGAACACGAACGCCCGCGCAGCCTCGGTCTGGTTGCCGCGCACCAGGGAGGCGATCTTGTCGGCATCGGCGAACAGGGGGGCAACTCCCGGGTCGTAGAGCGTGGTGAAGCGGTCGCGCTCCAGACCGTCATCGATCACCGAGTCATAATCCTTGCGCGCCTGCGTCACGGCCTGTTCCGCCGACCCGATCGCCGCGGCGAGCCGGTCGCGCGCCGCGGCATCGGCAGGGTCCGACAGGACCGCATTCAACTCCGCTTCTCGCAGGGCGCCGACGGCAAAGCGCAGCTGGCCGGTATCCATGGCGCTGGGGAGGTAGTTGTCGCGGACCTGCTCCACCACCGCATTGACCAGACCCAGGCGATACAGGGAGAAGAAACCCAGCCCCATGGTTAGCAGGGCCATCGCGGCGAAACCCGCCGAAAGCTTCCTGGATAAACTCCACGCCCCGGCATAACCGGACGTCCGAACCATCGCCCCGCGGCCCATCTCGCTGCTCCTCTCAAGTGAGCGCGGACTGTGCGCGATACAACTTAAGCGATCGTTACCACCCGTCCCGGTTCGTTCCGGTCACATGTTTTGTGTTCGAACTATGCCACTTCGTCCCACGCCACGCGTTTACGACGCACATCGCGAGGAGGGAATCATGGGTCTGGACCGTCTTTCCAGGATGGCGCGTTTGCTGACGGCCGCCCTGGCCGCCGCACCTCTGGCCGGCTGCGTCGGGGAAGGCGTGGCCTACGGTCCTCCGCCGCCCGCACGGGTCGTCTACGTGCAGCCCGCGCGCTACTCGATCCCGGCCGACGTGCTGTTCGCCTTCAACAGCGCCACGTTGCGTCCCGAAGCGTCCGCAGCCCTGGCGCAGACGCTCGCCTCCATCCGGCAGGCAATCCCCGCACCGATGATCCGCGTGGAAGGCAACACGGACTCGATCGGCAGCGACAGCTACAACCAGCGACTGTCGCTGCAACGCGCCAGGGCGGTCGCGAACTGGCTGGAAACGCAGGGCATCCCGCCGGGCGCCATCACCACGGTCGGCAATGGCAAAAGCAAGCCCGTGGCTCCCAACACCCTGCCGGACGGGCGCGACAACCCGCAAGGCCGCGCCCTCAACCGCCGCGTCGATCTGATCGCTACCCCGTCGCACTGACAGGCGGGCTCCGGCGGGTCACGCCCGTCGGAGCTTCAGTCGCGGAAGGACGATCGCGGGTAGGTGCCCAGGATCAGCACGGTGTCGGAGAAATAACGCAACTCGGACAAGGCGTTACGCATCGGCTCCGTGTCCGGATGCCCATCGGTGTCGAGCAGGAACATGGTGGCCGTGAAGCGACCATCCTCCATGTAGCTTTCCAGCCGTGTCATGTTGACGCTGTTGGTGGCGAAACCGCCCAATGCCTTGTAGAGCGCGGCAGGAACGTTGCGCACCCTGAACAGCAACGTCGTCATCACGTCCGGCCCCGGTTCCGGCACCATCCGGTCGCGCGCCGCCACATAGAACCGCGTCGTGTTGTGCGCCGCATCCTCGACGTTGCGACGCAGCACCTCGAGCCCATGCAGTTCGGCCGCGAGTTCGGAGGCGATCGCGCCGTCCTCCTTGTTGCCCCAGCCCGCCACCAGCCCGGCGGCACCCGCGGTGTCGAACTCGATCACCGGTTCCAGCCCCAGCTCGGCGATCAGCCCCCGCACCTGCCCCATCGCCACGGCATGCGTGTGCAGCCGCTTCAGATCGGCAGGCTTCGTCCCTGGAACCGCCAGAAGACAGTGCTCGACCCGCTGGAAATGCTCGCCGACGATATGCAGACCGCTGCCCGGCAGCAGGGTGTGGATGTCCGGCACACGCCCCACCAGACTGTTCTCGCAGGCCAGCATCGCCAGCCCGGCGCGGCCCGCATGCACCGCCTCGATCGCGTCGGCGAAGGTCGCGCAGGGCAGTGTTTCGCGGCCCGGAAAGGCGTTCCGGCACGCCAGATCGGAATAAGCGCCACGCATTCCCTGGAAGGCGATCGGCCCGGGAACGGCGTGGAGCGCGACATGGGGCGCCGGCTGGGAAGCGGTGGACATGGGTTCGTTCGGGGACCGGGTTGTTCGGGCGGGCTGCATCCCATAGGCTCCGGACAACCGCAAGCATGGGCCGGAACCGCCACTGCGCGTGGCCGGTCCCCTCCAGGCGCGGTATGTCCCGATGTCGTTCTCCTCGTTCCACAGGATCGCCGCCGCCGCGATGTGCGCCGCCATCGCCGCCGGCGTCTGCGCGACGGTGGCCGTGGTCGCGGTGCCGGACACGGCCCCGCCCCGGCCTGCCTTCGCCATCGCGGGCGTGGACACGCCGCCTGGGCCCCGAACCGCCACGGTTCCGGTCGCCGACCGTCTCGCCCATGCCTCCGCCGAGCACGGCGCGGTCCTGGCGCAACAGAACTGCGCCGCCTGCCATAGCTGGGTGGACGGCGCCCCGGCCGGTGTCGGACCCAACCTGTTCGGCGTGGTGGATCGCCCTGTCGCGAGCGTCGGCTCGTTCCATTATTCGCAAGCCTTGTCGGCGCTGGGCGGGCGCTGGAGCGCCGATCGGCTCGATGCCTGGCTGCTGAACCCGCAAGCGATGGCGCCGGGCACGCTGATGGGGTTCGCAGGCCTGCCGGACGGGCAGCAGCGCGCAGACCTGATCGCGTTTCTGCGCACGCAAGCGCCCAAGCCGGGCGAAAGCCGCGCCGATGCCGCCGCATTCGAGGCGATGGTGGCGAAGGCCGACCCGAAAGCGGGCGCGGAGCTGGTTGCCGGGCAGTGCGCCGCCTGCCACACGGTGGACAAGGATGGCGGCCCCGGCGCCGGCCCTGCTTTGTGGGGCGTGTTCGGACGCGGCATCGCCCAGGGCGCCGACTTCACCTATTCCCCCGCCCTGTCGGCGCATCACGGCAGCTGGACCGTCGCCACGCTCGGCGAATGGCTGGCCGGCCCGCAGGCCTTCGCACCCGGCACACGGATGGGCTTTCCCGGCATCGCCGACCCGGCCGCACGCGCCAATGTGGTCGCTTATCTGAAGACGCTGCACCCGTGACGCCGGCTGGACGCAGACGGCCCGTGTCGGGCCGGCTCCCCGCCAGGGTCGCGCCGAACGGCGTCCCGTCCGCATCCGCCCAGAGGCACCCCAAGAGGACCGCCAAGAGGACCGCTCCGGCGGAACCGCTCCAATGACCGACCGCATCCTGCTCGACACGGCGATCGCCGCAGCCGACCTGGCCCGCAGCGTGATCCTGCCCTTCTTCCGCGCCGGCGTGCGAGCCGACGTGAAAGGCGACGAAAGCCCGGTGACGATCGCCGACCGCGACGCCGAACAGGCGATGCGGGCGCTGCTGCTCGACCGCCTGCCGGAATGCGGCGTGCTGGGCGAGGAGTTCGGGCTCGATCGCCCCGAGGCGCGGCTGCGCTGGGTGCTGGACCCGATCGACGGCACCCGCGCCTTTCTCACCGGCCGCCCCACCTTCGGCACGCTGATCGGCCTGCTCGACGACGGCGTGCCGGTGCTGGGCATCATCGACCAGCCGGCGACGGGCGAACGCTGGATCGGCGTCGCCGGACAGCCGACCCGTTTCGAAAGCACGCTGGGCGGGTGCGCCGGCACCCGCGCCTGTGCCGCCCTGGCGGATGCCGAACTCTCCTGTACCGATCCGGCGATGATGACGGACGACAACGCCGCCCGTTTCGCCGCCCTCCAGGGCGCGACCAGACGCACGAGCTGGGGCGGCGATTGCTATGCCTACGGATTGCTGGCGCTGGGCCAGATCGACGTGATCGCCGAGCGCACCATGAAGGTGTGGGACTGGACGGCGATCGTGCCCGTGGTGGAGGGCGCGGGCGGCCGGGTCACCGACTGGCACGGCCGTCCCCTGCGTCCCGACAGCGACGGCACCGTTCTGGCCGTGGGCGACGGGCGTTTGACCGCGCCCGCGGCGTCCCTGCTCCAGGGTGCGCGATAGCAGCCATTCGCCCCGCCCGGCTACACGGCGGAAACGCTTTGTCCTAACCCCCGTAGCTTCGAAGAACAGCGAGCACCGTTCGATGGCCAGTCCCCTTTCCTTGTCCAAGGACCGGATCCGCGTCCTGCTGCTCGAAGGCGTGCATGACAGCGCGGTGGAGACCCTGGCCGCGAGCGGCTACGCCAGCGTCACCCGCCATGCCGGCGCGCTCGACGGCGAGGCGCTGCGCGCGGCGCTGGACGGGGTGCATGTGGTCGGCATACGCAGCCGCACACAGCTCACCGAAGAGGTGATCGCCGCCGCGGACAAGCTCGTCGCCATCGGCTGCTTCTGCATCGGCACCAATCAGGTGGCGCTCGACGCCGCCGCCAAACGGGGAATTCCGGTCTTCAACGCGCCCTTCAGCAACACTCGCAGCGTGGCCGAACTCGTGATGGGCGAGATCGTCATGCTGATGCGCCGCATCTTCCCGAAATCCGTCTCCGCCCATGCCGGCGGCTGGGACAAGTCGGCCGCCAACAGCTGGGAAGTGCGCGGCAAGACGCTGGGCATCGTCGGCTACGGCTCGATCGGCTCGCAGCTTTCCGTGCTGGCGGAAGCGTTCGGCATGCGGGTGATCTATTTCGACACCATCGGCAAGCTGGGCCATGGCAACGCCACCGCCGTGCCGACCCTCGCCCGTCTTCTGGCCGAAAGCGACGTGGTCAGCCTGCACGTGCCGCAGACGCCGGATACGAACCTCCTGATCGGCGAAGACGAGATCCGCGCGATGAAGCCGGGCTCGTTCCTGCTCAACAACGCACGCGGCAACGTGGTCGATCTCGACGCGTTGGCCCGTGCGCTCGATGACGGCCACCTGCTCGGCGCCGCGATCGACGTGTTTCCGGTCGAGCCCGGCAACAACAAGGAGCGCTTCTCCTCGCCGCTCCAGGGCCGGGACAACGTGATCCTGACCCCGCATATCGGCGGCTCCACGGCGGAAGCGCAGGAACGCATCGGCGTCGAGGTGGCGACCAAGCTGGTGGAATACAGCGATGTCGGCGCGACGCTGGGCGCGGTGAACTTCCCGCAGGTGCAACTGCCGCCGCGCCCGCGCGGCACGCGCTTCATGCACGTGCACACCAACACCCCGGGCATCCTGCGCCGCATCAACGAGATCTTCTCCGAGGCGCAGGCCAACATCGCCGCCCAGTTCCTGCAGACGGACGGCGAGCTGGGCTACGTGGTGGTGGAAGCCGAGACCGATCGTGACGACGACGCGGCGATCCTGGCCAAGCTGCGCGCGCTCGACGGCACCATCCGCGCACGTTTGCTTTACCAGCGCTGAGCGGGCCGCGCCGTTAACCGGCGCTTAAATCGGCGACCCATAGGCTTCGGATCGTTCTGATCCGGAGCCCGCATGACCATCGCCTGCGTCAAGAGTTTCGCCTTCGCCGGCATCGATGCGATCCCGGTGGATGTGGAAGTGCAGATCGCCAACGGGCTGCCGGCATTTCTGCTGGTGGGCCTCGCCGACAAGGCGGTGGGCGAAGCGCGGGAACGCGTGCGTGCGGCACTGACGTCGATGGGGCTGGCCCTTCCGCCCAAGCGGGTGCTGATCAATCTGGCGCCGGCCGATCTTCAAAAGGAGGGCAGCCATTTCGATCTGCCGATCGCCCTGGCGGTGCTGGCGGCGATGGATGTGCTGCCGAGACACGAAGTGTCGAACTACGCCGCCGTCGGCGAATTGTCGCTGGACGGGCGGATCAACCCGGTCTCCGGCGTGCTGGCGGCGGCGATGGGCGCTTCCGAGCGCGATCTGGGGCTGGTCTGCGCGGCGCAGCAAGGCGGAGAAGCTTCCTGGGTCGGCCGGATCGAGGTTCTGGCCGCCCCCGATCTTCTGTCGCTGGTCAACCATTTCCGGGGCGAACAGGTGCTGAGCCCGCCGGTCCCGCCCGGCGCCGCCGAGGTGCCGAACCAGCCCGATCTGGCCGACGTGAGGGGCATGGAGACCGCACGGCGTGCGCTGGAGATCGCCGCCGCCGGATCTCATTCGTTGATGATGATCGGTCCACCCGGAGCGGGAAAATCCATGCTGGCCGCACGCCTGCCGGGCATTCTGCCGGACCTGTCGGTCGCGGAAGCCCTTGAGGTCAGCACCATCCACAGCATCGCCGGGCTGCTGCAGGACGGAAAGCTGGTGACGCGCCCGCCCTTCCGGGAGCCGCATCACTCCGCCAGCCAGGCGGCGATCGTGGGTGGAGGGCCGAAGGCGAAACCGGGCGAGGTCAGTCTCGCGCACAAAGGCGTTCTGTTCCTCGACGAGATGCCCGAACTGACACGGCAGTCGCTGGAAGCTCTGCGGTCGCCGATCGAGACCGGGCGCACCACCGTCGCGCGGGCCGCTGCGCACTACACCTACCCGGCCCGGTTCCAGCTCGTCGCAGCGATGAATCCGTGCCGGTGCGGCCATCTCGGCGATGCCGGACGCGAATGCAAGCGGGCGCCCCGTTGCGGCGAGGAATACATGTCCAAGCTGAGCGGGCCGCTGCTGGACCGGATCGATCTCACCGTGGAAATGACGCCGGTTTCGCCCGGCGAGATGTCGCGCGCCCCGAAAGGCGAAGCCTCCTGCGTGGTGGCCGACCGCATCAAACACTGCCGGGCCCGACAGATCGCCCGTCAGGACGGACTCTGCAATGCCGAAGCCAGTCCGGACCGATTCGAACTGGACGCCGCCGCCCGCGAGCTGGGCGAGCAGGCTGCGGATCGCCTGGCCCTGTCGGCACGCGGTTTCACGCGGATGCTGCGCGTATCCCGCACCATCGCCGATCTGGCCGGAAGCGACCGGGTGGAGCCGCTCCATGTCGCGGAAGCCCTGCGCTTCCGACGCCGTCCGACGGCGGCATGACCGCTTTGACGTTCCGGTGAGCCAGGGAACAAACCATGCACGAAACCGTTCCTGCCGGCATGAGCAACAACCCGAAGACCGACGCCGCGGACGCGCAGGATCTGCCGTCCAACACCGTCAAGAACCCCGACGACTGGACAACCGGCGGCGAAAGCATGACCGGTGCGCAGGCGTCCTATCTGAAGACGCTGTCGGAAGAGGCCGGAGAGCCATTCGACGAAACCCTGAGCAAGGGCGAGGCCTCCAAACGGATCGATGCGCTGCAATCAGCGACCGGCCGCGGCAAGGATCATTGACCCGCTAGAACGAGGCCTCGCGCAACACGGCGAGGCCGCCTTCCAGATCGGCCAGTAAGCTCGGAACCGGTTCCAGCCCGATATGCAGGCGCAGGGCAGGACCGGACTCCGGACGGTTCACCGTACGGGTGATCGTACCCGTGGTCGGAAGAACCAGGCTCTCGTAACCGCCCCAAGAGGCGCCCAGCCCAAATACGCCCAATGCGCCAGCCATGTCCTCCACGGCCGCCGCCGTGTAGCGATCATGGAACACGACGCCGAACAGGCTCGCAGCACCGCTGAAGTCCCGCATGAAATGAAGATGGCCCGGACAGTCGGGCAGCGCGGGATGAAGCACGCGCGCCACCTCTGGGCGCTGTTGCAACCAGTACGCGACCTCCAGCGCCGCGCGGGATTGCTGTTCCAGCCGGATTCCCATGGTCCGAAGCCCGCGCAACACCAGCCAGCAATCGTCCGGCGACGCGAACTGTCCCATCTGCACCACGGAATCGCGCAGCGTCACCCAGTCCGCCTCGTCCGACACCGTGATCGCGCCGACGATCGCATCCGCATGCCCGGCCGGATACTTGGTCAGCGCCTGGATCGACACGTCCACGCCATGCCGGAACGGCTGAAACACATGGATGCCCCAGGTATTGTCCAGCATCAGCTTGGCGCCGTGCTCGTGGGCCACGCGCGCCAGCATCGGCACGTCCTGCACCTCGAAACTGTGGCTGCCGGGACTTTCCGCGAAAACCACCTGCGTGGCCGGGCGCATCAACGCATACAGCGAGGCCTCGTCGATCAGCGGGTCGTAATAGGTCGTTTCCACACCCAGGCGACGCAGCATCGTGTCGCAGAACCGGCGGGTCGGACCGTAGACGCTGTCGGGGATCAGGCAATGACCACCCGCTCCCAGGAAAGACAGCAACGCCGTGGTGCAGGCCGCCAGACCGGACGACACGACCTGGGTATGCGCCCCGCCCTCGATCCCGGCGATCGCCTCTTCCAGCAAGGCCTGGGTCGGCCCGCCCATGGCGCCGTAGATGAGCTGGTGCTCGTAGCGCTGCGCCGAACGCGCGCGCATCGCATCCATGCTGTCATAGAGAACGGTGGAACCGCGCGACACGCCGGGACTGACGAAATGCGGCTCGCCGTGGGCATGCCCACGACCAATCTGCACCAGCTTGCCGTTCAGCTCGCTCCAGCTCATCTGCCGGCGCCCACGGCACGCGGCGCGGGCGACTGGGCCCATTCCGTCCATGAACCGTCATACAGCGCGCCATGCCCGAACCCGGCCCGGACCAGCGCCAGAGTGAGCACGGAAGCCGTCAGGCCGGACCCGCAACTCGTCACCACGCGGTCCCCCTCCGTCACGCCGGCGGCGGCGAAGCGCGCACGCAAGACCTCCACCGGCTTCAGATGCGTTCCATCCATCAACTCCCCGAACGGCAGGCTGCTCGCGCCGGGAACATGCCCGCCGGGCAGGCCGGCACGCGGCTCGGGCACCTCGGCGGTGAAACGGCCGGCGCTGCGCGCATCCAGAAGACGCGGTGCGCTCTCGTCTCCAGCCGCCGCCTGTTGCGACCAGAGCAACATGTCGCCGAGCCCCGCCAAACGGCCTGCACGAAACCGCGCGGTGAAGCGGCCGGGTCCGACAGGGTCCGGCTCCCCGCTCTCCGTCGGCCGGTTCTCGGCGCGCCATGCCGGCAGGCCGCCATCCAAAACGCGCACGCGGTCGTGCCCGAACAGCCCCGCCAGCCACCAGCCCCGCGCCGCGGACGCGAGGCCGGTCTGATCGTAGAACACGATCTCGCTCTCGTCGCCGGCGCCGAGCGCCGCGAACAGGCGCGCGAAACGCCCCTGGCTCGGAACCATGTGCGGCAGACTCGTATCAGGATCGGAGAACTGCTCGATGTCGAACCGGCGCGCACCCGGGATGTGCGTCGCGCGGAATTCCGCCTCGGGATCGAAATTCTGACCGGGCAGCAAAGCCGTGGCGTCCAGGATCACGAGACGCTCGCGCGTTTCGGCATCCGCGATCAGCGCAGCCAGGGCTTCGGTGGAAACAAGCGGACCCATTCGATCTCCCCGCCATCCAGCCGAACGGCCGGACGGAAGCGGTCATCCTATTTCACCGGCCGGCATACTCCGCAAGCAGGGCACGAAGCTTCTGCGCCGCCGCTGCCCCTTTCAGGGATTCGCGCCAGCTCGCTTCCGCCACTTTCTGATGCGCCGCCACCGCCTCCGGCGCGCTGGTCACCATGGCGATGCCGCCCGGCTCGTCGAAGCGCGTGTCGCAGGCGAACGGATTGATCGCCAGGGTCGCGCGGTCGCGCTGGCGCATGACGAAGCAGGTGGGCGGCACGGAGACACCGGGCAGCAGGCTGAACTGCAGCCCCATCGGTTCTGTCTCGAGCACGTCGACCACCGCCGCGATCTCGATCCGGGCGACATCGCGACAGCGCGCGCGCGTTTCGGGACGCAAAGGCAGGCCGGGGCACACGCCGTTCTCCAGAACGTGGCGGATCGCCTGTTCCGGCAGGATGGCGATGATGCCGGGACGACGATCGCGATAGGAATGCCGCCGCGCCGCCTGGATCTCCAGCACCTGATCGCACAGCAGCCGGGCCGCTTTCGGGTCCTTGTCCTGCTCGACCAGCTCCAGCATCGCGTCGGTCCGCAAAGCGTCATAGGCCTCGGACGTCACCAGCTGACAGAAGGCAGGGCCCAGCTGGAGGATCTGGTCGGCGCTCTCCTCCACCTGACGGAGGCGCTCGAAGAAACCGATTCCCCGGCTATAATATTCGACACCGATACCAAGAAGAGACAATGGCGATATTTTGAGAAGCTCGGCCAGCCTCTGAACCGTGTCGAGCTTGATCACCTCGCCTTTTTCGTAGCGATACAGGGCCGCGCGAGACACGCCGAGCTTGGCGGCGATCTCGTCCGCACGCATACCGGTTTCAAGCCGGTAGGCGCGCAGTTGCTGTCCGATCTCGTTCAGGCGCATCGGGCTCGGCCCGGTCCCAATTGTCCTCGTTGGCATGATCGTCGCGCCGTTTACGAAATTATAACGTTGTTAATTAGACACACAAGCCCGACTAATGCAAGTCGTCTCAGAAATGATTTTCCATAATTTGGACATCGGCTCCCAATGTATACTGTTGACATGGTTTTGTTCTTGCGCCCGGCCCGTCTGTCGCCGGACGGCATTGCGTGACACCCTGAGCCGGTCGCGGGGTCGGCCGGAGAGGGTGGATGATAGCCGAACGGATCATGATGGGGCTGCTGCTGGGCGGGGTCGCCGCCGGCTGCATCGTCGTGCTGTATCCGTTTTTCTCCGCCCTGCTCCTCGCGGCGATCCTGGTCTTCACCACCTGGCCGTTGTTCACCCGCCTGCGTGCGCACACCAACCGCTTCGTGGCCGCCGTGCTGATGATGGTGCTGGTCGCCCTGCTGGTCGTGCTGCCGATCGGCCTGCTCGCATCCGCAGGCGTCGAGGACGCACCGATGATGCTGTCCGGCCTGTTGCATCTCACCGCCAAGGGACTGCCCACGCCGCCGGGCTGGATCGCCCGCGTCCCCATGGTGGGCCATCAGCTCGACGACACGCTGCAACACTGGTCGGCCGACCTGAACCAGATCGGCGCCACCATGCAGCCCTATATCGGCACCATCGCCAGACGGACCCTGGCCGTGCTGGTGCAGATCGCCAGCGGCCTCCTGCAACTGGTCATCGCCCTGTTCATCGGCTTCTTCTTCTGGATCAGCGGCGATGCCCTCGGCTCCACCATCACCGCGGTGATCGGCCGAATCGCGGGCCCGTCGGCGCCGCGCCTGCTCGCCGTGGTCGGGGGCACCGTGCGCGGCACCGTCTACGGCATCCTCGGCACCGCCATCGTCCAGGGCATCCTCACCGGAGTCGGCCTCGCCATCGCCGGCGTGCCCAGCCCGGTGCTGTTCGGCGGGATCGCCGCCTTCGTGGCCGTTCTGCCGATCGGCGCCCCTCTGGTCTGGGTTCCGGCCGCGATCTGGCTGGCGATGTCGCACCATCTCGGCTGGGGCATCTTCCTGGCCGTGTTCGGCGTGGTGGCAATCTCCGGCGCCGACCACGTCATCCGCCCGATGTTCATCGCCCGCGGGGCGCAGCTTCCCTATCTGCTCACCGTGCTCGGCGTGCTCGGCGGCATTCTCGCCTTCGGGGGACTCGGCATCTTCCTGGGACCGGTGCTGCTCGGGCTGGGCTACACGCTGACGGTCGAGTTCGCAGCCGGTCGGGGCACGGTGACGCGCCCCCGCCCGGATGCGCCGCTCGGCGACGCCTGACGTGCAACGAAGCCGCGCGCCGAACGCTTGAGATGCCGATGCAGCCGATGACCGCCCTCGCCGCCACGCGACGCCCACAACCGCACGCCCCCTCTCCCACCGAACACGCAGGCACCGAACACGCGGGCGCGGCCCGGACCACGGTGATCGTCAGCTGGAACCTGCTGCGCACGGTGGGCGCCTCGGTCGAGGACGTGGCGCGTCTCGTCGCCGCCGAAAAGCCCGACCTCCTGTTGATGCAGGAAGCGACGGTTTCCATCGACAGGCTCGCCGAGCGGATCGGCGGCTTCTACGCGCGCTCGCCCCTTCCCGGCCGGATCCACGGCGTGGCCTGCTGGAGCCCGACCCCGTTCCGCTCGGAACCGCGCGTTCATCCGCTCCAACCCGGCTCGATGTTCCGGCGCGTGTGCCAGGTGATCGAGATGGACGGGTTCAGCGTCGCCAACGTGCATCTGTCGCACGGCCAGATGCTGAACCGGCGCCAGCTGCGCCTGATCTCCACCCTGCTGCCGCCCAACGGCACGATCCTGGGCGATTTCAATCTGGTGGGCCCGGCGATGCTGCCCGGCTTCAAGGATATCGGCCCGCGCGCGCCGACCCACCGCATGGTGGACATGCTGCCAATCCGGCTCGATCGCTGTCTCGCCCGCGGTCTCGACTGCGTGGAGTCACGCGTCCTGCCGCACCAGCCCTCCGACCATCACCCGATCCGGGTGCGGCTCCGACTGCACGGCCGCTCCCCTCACAAATAGGGCAGCATCAGCCGCGCCGCCGAGTCGCGCAGGCGCACGGGAAAGCTGCGGTTGTCACCATGGTGATGGGTGATCCGCTTGTGCTGGTGCGCGCGCATGAAATCGTCGAGCTGGGCGGCCACCCCGTCATCGTAGATCTCGACGTTCAGCTCGAAGTTCAATCGCAGGCTGCGCACGTCGAGATTGGACGATCCGATCAGCGACCAGTGCCGGTCGATCACCATCAATTTGGAATGATTGAAGGGCGGCCGGGCCAGCCAGAGCCTGACGCCGGCCTCCAGCAAGGGCTGGTTGTTGGGTACGCGCGCCCAATCCACCGGTTTCTGGTTGCTTTCCTGCGGCATCACCACGTCGATCTCGATACCGCGCATCGCCGCCATCGCCAGCACGGTCAGCAACCGCTCATCCGGCAGGAAATACGGCGTCATGATCCGCACCGTCTTCGTTGCCGCAGCGATCGCCTGCATCATCGCGAACTCGATCTTCTCCACGTCCGTATCGGGACCGGAGGTGATGACGCGCATGGGAGCACCATCATCCGGTCCCGGCTCCTGTTCCGGAAAGAACAGCGGATCGTCCAGCTCCGTGCCGGTGCAGAACGACCAGTCCTTGGCGAAAGCCTCGCTGAGCTGATGCACCACCGGACCGGTCAGCTCGAAATGGGTATCGGACACCGGGTGCTTCGGCCGGAACCGCAGCACGTTCTCCACCGCGATGTTCATGCCGCCGGTGAACCCGATCCGGCCGTCCACCACCAGGATCTTCTTGTGAGTGCGCAGGTTGATGAACGGCATCCGCCAGGGCAGCAGCGAGTGCATGAAGCGCGCCGTCGGCACTCCGGCCGCCCGCAGACGCGTGGCCGCGCGGCAGCGGAGATAGCCGCTGCCAATCCCGTCCACCATCACACGCACCGCCACGCCGCGCCGGTGCGCCGCGATCAGCGCATCCACGAATAAAGAGCCGATACGATCGTCGTGGAACAGATAGGAGCAGAGCAGCACGCTCGACCGCGACAGGCCGATCGCCTCCAGCATCACCGGATACGCCGCGTCTCCGTCATGGAACACCCGGGTCCGGTTGCCGCCGAGAAGCGGCCGACCGGACAAACGCTGCACCGCTTCGGAGAGCAGGCCATACGTGCCGGTCATCGCGTGATGATCGGCCGACACGACGCGCGGGCTCGACCAGGGGCGCTTGCGGCCGAGGCGCTTGGCCAGACGACGCACCCGGTTCACGCCGAACATGACGTAGAGCAGCCCGCCGGTCAGCGGCACTAGCCACGATAGACCGATCCAGCCGATCGCCGAACCGACATCCCGCTTGGTGCGCAGCACATGCAGCGTCACCAGCACGGAGATCGCGATCCGCAACGGGATCAGCACCAGCTCCGTCGCGTGGTCGAATTCCGAACCGGTCATGCGTTCATGAACGAGAAAGATTTGGCTGGCATGCTGGACACTCTCAGGAAGCGATGGAGCGGGACATGCCGCAGCGTTCGTTCTGCCGCCATATCGACCAACGATCCGGCCTCGTCCGGGTTTCCCCACCCGCCCCGGCGCTGCGAACCGCACACGCCGCAAAGACCTTCTCGCGCGGCATGGGCGCCGAGCAGCGCGCAGCCGATGCGCTTCGGGCGGATGGCTGGGAAATCCTGGCCCGGCGTGCCCGCACCGCGGCGGGAGAGATCGATCTGGTCGCACGCTCCGGCGGCCTGCTGGCCTTCGTGGAGGTGAAGGCGCGCCCGACCCTCGCCGATGCCGCACGCTGCCTCAGCGAGCGCCAGCGAAGGCGGCTCGAAGACGCGGCAGCATTGCTGCTGGCCGAACATCCGGACTGGATGCGCGATGGCATCCGGTTCGACCTGATGCTGGTGGATCAGGCCGGGACCGTGCGGCGGATCCGCGACGCATTCCGCCTGGAAGACGGCTGCCAGAGTTCGTAACGAGCCGATACCGCCGGCAACGCCGATCGCTGGCAGAACCGGCCCATGGCACTCGATGCACTCCACGCCGCGACGCGGTTCGGTTTCGGCCCGGCAGGCGACGGCACGCTTCCCGCGAACCCGGAGGCTTGGCTGACCGGTCAGCTCGGTCCGGCCGATCCGGCACGCTTTCCCCCGACCCTGCCCTCGGTGTCGGACGGGCTGATCCTGCTGGCGGAACAACAGAAGCTGAAGCCGCCGCCGGGCGAGTCCCTGGTGGCGCCGCTATATCGTGCAGACGCCGCCGCGCAACTCGACGCACTGGTGACCACGACGGCCCCGTTCCGCGAGCGCCTGGTGTGGTTCTGGGCCAATCATTTCACCGTCAGCGTCCGACGGGGCGAGCTGCATCCGATCGCCGGCGCCTTCGTGCGCGAAGCGATCCGGCCCTACGTGACCGGACGGTTCGGCGACATGCTGCTGGCGGTGATGCGCCACCCGGCGATGCTGCTGTATCTCGACAATGCCGGTTCGGTCGGTCCGGACAGCCCGGCCGGACAAGGCGGCAAGCACGGCCTGAACGAGAATCTGGCGCGCGAATCGCTGGAACTGCACACGGTCAGCCCCGCCGCGCATTACAGCCAGGCCGACGTGACCGCCTATGCCGCGATCCTCACCGGCTGGTCTGTGGACCGGAAATCGGCCGATCCGGGCTTCGTGTTTCGCGACCGCGCGCATCAGCCGGGCGACAAGCGGGTGATGGGGCGCGTGTTTCCGTCCGGCGAGGCCGGCGGCATCCTGATGCTGGACATGCTGGCGACCCACCCCGCCACCTACCGCCATCTGGCCACCAAGCTCGCGCTGCATTTCGTGTCCGACACCCCGTCCCCGGCGACGATCACCCACCTCACGGAGGCGCTCTCGAGCAGCGGCGGCGATCTGCGCGCGGTGTCGCTGGCGCTGATCTCCACGCCCGAAGCCTGGGTGCCGCGAAGCAAACTGCGCACGCCGCTCGATCTGGTGATCGCCGCGGCACGTCTGGTGGGATTCGGAGACGATCCCGATCCGTCCAGGCACGGACGCCTCGCCGGCATGATGGCGGCGCTCGGCCAACCGGTCTGGACCGCACCGCTGCCGAACGGATGGTCCGACCGCGCCGCCGACTGGTGCGGGCCGGAGGCGATGATGGCGCGCGTCGACTGGAGCTACCGGGTCTCTGCCCATCCGCCGGATGCGGATCCCGTGCAACTGGCCGAGATCGCGCTCGGTCCCGCCCAGGCAGGGCGCACGGTCGACGCCATACGCGGCGCCGGCGACCGCCGCGATGCCCTCACCCTGCTGCTGTCCTCCCCCGGTTTCCAGAGGCGCTGACATGATCCTTTCCCGACGAGCGGCCCTTCTCGGCCTCGGTGCGGCCTGGAGCCTCGGCTCCGCCTCGCTGGCCCTCGCCGATCCCGTGGCCACGCCCGGCGACCGGCGTTTCGTGGTGGTGATGCTGCGTGGCGCGATGGACGGCATGTCCGCCGTGGTGCCTTACGGCGACCGCAATCTGGCGAGCTGGCGCGCCTCTCTGCTGCCCGCCGCCATCGGCCAGACGGACGGCATGCTCGATCTGGGCGGCTTCTTCGGCCTGCATCCGGCGCTGTCCGGGCTGCACGCGCTTTATGCCGCCGGAGACATGCTGCCGGTGCACGCCGTGGCCGGAGGCTATCGCAGCCGTTCGCATTTCGAGGCGCAGGACTACATGGAGAGCGGCGCCGATCATCGGCTGACCAGCGGCTGGCTGAACCGCGTGGTCGGCGCTCTGCCCCGCAACCCCGCGCAACCGGACGGCAACGGTCTTTCCGTCGGTCTGTCCACGCCGCTGATCCTGCGCGGCCCGGCTCTGGTCGGCGCCTATGCCCCTGAAGCAACGCAAGTCCCCTCACCCGACCTCTACAGCCGCATCGCCGCCCTGAACGCGAGCGACCCGCTCACCGGACCGGCGATCGCGCATGGTCTCGACGCCAAGGATTTCGCCGCCGGGACGTTGTCGCCGGGCGGAGCGGCCGCGAAGGGCGGACGCAACGGCTTCCCCGCGCTGGCCGAGGCGGCCGGACATCTGCTGGCCAGTGCGGACGGGCCGCGGATCGCGGCGCTCGAGATCGGCGGCTGGGACACGCATGCCGGTCAGAAGCAGCGTCTGGGCGGTCCGCTGCGCCAGCTCGATGCCGGACTGACCGCGCTGCGCGCCAGTCTCGGCCCTGCCTGGCGCAACACGGCCGTACTGGTGATGACGGAGTTCGGACGCACCGTGCGGGTGAACGGCACTGGCGGCACCGATCACGGCACCGCGACAGTGGCGTTCCTGCTCGGCGGTGCCGTGGCGGGCGGACGGGTCGGGGGCGTTTGGCCCGGCCTGTCTCAGGCAGCCCTGTTCGAGAATCGCGATCTGGCGCCGACCACCGATGTGCGGGCGCTGGCCAAGGGCGTGCTGCACGCGCATCTCGGCCTGAGACCGGATCAGCTGGAAACGGTGTTTCCCGGCAGCCGCGGCGTCAGCCCGATGGGCGGGCTGATCCGCGCCTGATCGACGCGCTGAGGATCAGCCGCGACGGCCCTTGCCGTGATGGGCGCCGCTCTTCCCGGCCGGCGCATGGGCGGCGTGCCGGAAGGAAACGGTATGCACCGCACTGCGCGAACCCATGCGAACGCGCGCGGCGGCCGGCAGATACACCGAACGACGGCTGAGCGCCCGGTAGGACACGCGGTGCACCGCCGGAGCCGGCGTGGCAGTCAGCGCGTCCAGTGTCAGCTTGCCCGCCTCGTCGTCGGTGACGACGTGCTGGGCGAAGGCAGGCGTCGCGACGCCTCCGGCCAGGGCAAAGAAGAGAAGGCTCCTGGCGGCGACGGCGCGGAAGGACACGTTCGTGCTCCGTGGTTCAATCGATCACGGAAACTCGATACGCGATTCAGACCCGCGCCGTAAAGCCTTGATTGTTCAGGCGGCAGCCTTGATGCCCTTCTCGGCGAGCAGCGTCTCCAGCTCGCCGGACTGGTACATTTCGGTGACGATATCGCAACCGCCGACCATCTCGCCCTTCACGTAGAGCTGCGGAATGGTGGGCCAGTTCGAGAACGCCTTGATGCCTTCGCGCAGCTCGGGGTCTTCCAGCACGTTTGCGGTCTGGAACGGCACCTGAAGGTGCGACAGGATCTGCACCACCCGCGCGGAGAAGCCGCATTGCGGGAACAACGCGTTGCCCTTCATGAAGAGCATCACCGGGTTGGCGTCGATCTCGGCCTGGATACGCTGGAAGACGGTCTCGGACATGGACAAAACTCCTGGAAGCGCGGCCGGATCAGGGCGCGCTGGTCTGGATCGCCAAAGCATGCAGCGCCCCGCCCATATGGCCGGACAGGGCGGCATAGACGAGCTGATGCTGCTGCACGCGCGAGCGGCCGCGGAACGCCTCGCTCACCACCGTGCAGGCATAATGGTCGCCGTCGCCGGCGAGATCCTCGATCGTCACCGCGGCGTCCGGCAGGGAGGCACGGATCAGGCGTTCGATCTCGCTAGCGGCCATCGGCATCGTGAAGGCACTCCGAAGGGGGATCAGCGATCCATCAGCGCGGGGAAGAACGCATGGTGCGTGGTCCGCAGTCTGGCCAGCGATATTGTGGCGCCGCTGGGCAAAGTCAAACCGTCGCCGCCCGTTTCGCCGAGCAGCCGCGCCTCGATCCCCGCGCGACGCGCGCGCTCGATCAGCGCATCCGCATCCGCCACGCAGAGCAGATACCGGCCCTGATCCTCGCCGAACCAGTACGCATGCGGGCTGATGCCCGATTGCGGCACGTCGAGACGGATGCCGACCCCGCCGGCCATGGCCATCTCGGCGATACCGACCAGCAGACCGCCGTCGGACAGGTCGTGGCAGGCAGACACGCTGCCGCCCAGGATCTCTTCGCGCACGAAGTCGCCCGTGCGTCGCTCCGCGGCCAGATCGAGCGGCGGCGGCGCCCCCTCCTCGCGTCCATGGATCTCGCGCAGCCAGAGCGACTGGCCGAGCGCACCTTCGGTCTTGCCCAGCAGAACCAGGAACTGGTCCGGGCGCAGGGAAATGCCGATCGCCTGGGACGCGTTCTCCAGAACGCCGAGACCACCGATCGCCGGGGTAGGCAGAATGGAAACGGTGGAGCCGTCCGGCGCGCGGGTCTCGTTGTAGAGCGACACGTTGCCGCTCACGACCGGGAAATCGAGCGCGCGGCAGGCCTCCCCCATGCCGGTGATGGCATCGGCGAACTGGCCCATCACCTCCGGCTTCTCCGGATTGCCGAAATTGAGGTTGTCGGTGATCGCCAGCGGACGCGCGCCCACGGCAGTCAGGTTGCGCCACGCTTCCACCACCGCCTGCGCGCCGCCCAGCCTGGCGTCGGCCGCGACATAGCGCGGCGTGCAATCCGTGGTCAGCGCCAGACCGAGTTCGGTGGTCTCCACCTTCACCACGGCGGCATCGGCGGCGCCCGGGCGGCGCACGGTCAGACCGCCCACGGTGCTGTCGTACTGGTTCCACACCCAGGCGCGCGATGCGACGTCCGGGCAGCCGATCAGCGTGACGAGCGCCTGCTCGATCCCGACCGGATCGTGCACGGCGCCGAGCGGAGCCGGAGCCGGCCTGGGCGCGGTCGGGCGGCGATAGAGCGGCGCCTCGTCGGCCAGCGGCGCCAGCGGAATATCCGCCTCGACCCGGCCCTGGTGGCGCACCACGATGCGGCCGGTATCGGTCAGATGGCCGATCACCGCGAAATCGAGCTCCCACTTGTCGAAGATCGCCCGCGCCTGCTCGGTCCGGTCCGGCCGGATCACGATCAGCATGCGCTCCTGCGACTCCGAGAGCATCATCTCGTAGGCGGTCATGCCCCGTTCGCGCTGCGGCACGCTGTCGAGATCGAGATCAATGCCGACGCCGCCCTTGCCCGCCATCTCCACGGAGGACGAGGTGAGGCCGGCGGCGCCCATGTCCTGGATCGCGACGATGGCGTCGGTCGCCATCAGCTCCAGACAGGCTTCGATCAGCAGCTTCTCGACGAAGGGATCGCCGACCTGCACGGTCGGGCGCTTCGCCTGCGCGTCCTCGTCGAACTCGGCCGACGCCATGGTGGCGCCATGGATGCCGTCGCGCCCGGTCTTGGAGCCGACATACACCACCGGATTGCCGACGCCGGCGGCGGCGCTCAGGAAGATCCGGTCCTGCCGCGCCACGCCCACGGTCATGGCGTTGACCAGCGGGTTGCCGTCATAGGACGGGTGGAAATTGATCTCGCCGCCCACGGTCGGCACGCCGACGCAGTTGCCGTAGCCGCCCACGCCGCGCACCACGCCGTCGACGATGCGGCGGGTGTTGGGGTTCTCCGGGCTGCCGAAGCGCAGCGCGTTCAGATTGGCGACAGGACGCGCGCCCATGGTGAACACGTCGCGCAGGATGCCGCCGACGCCGGTCGCGGCACCCTGGTAGGGTTCGATGAAGCTCGGATGGTTGTGGGATTCCATCTTGAAGATGGCGGCCAGACCCTGGCCGATATCCACCACGCCCGCATTCTCGCCGGGGCCGTGGATCACCCAGGGCGCCGTGGTCGGCAGGGTCTTCAGCCACACGCGGCTCGACTTGTAGGAGCAGTGCTCCGACCACATCACGGAAAAGATGCCGAGCTCGGTGAAGCTCGGCGTCCGGCCCATGATGTTCAGCAGCGTGCCGTATTCGTCGGCGGTCAGACCGAACTCGCGCGCCAGCGCCTGATCGACGGTGCGGTTATGCGTGGTCACTGTTTGAAGCTCTCCACCAGCCCGTCGAACAACGGCTTGCCGTCGGTGCCGCCCATCAGCGGGTCCACCAGATCCTCGGGATGCGGCATCAGCCCGCACACGCGCAGATTGGCGCTGAACACGCCGGCGATCGCCCGCGCGCTGCCGTTATGATTCTCGCCCTCGTAGCGGAACGCGACGCGACCCTCGCCCTCGATCCGGTCGAGCGTGTCGGCATCGGCGGCGTAGTTGCCGTCGCCATGCGCCATGGGGGCGCGGAACACCTCGCCCGCCTGCCAGTTGCGGGTGAACGCCGTGTCGGCCCGCTCCACGCGCAGGCGGCAATCCTGCGACAGGAAGCGCATCCCGGCATTGCGCAGCAGCGCGCCGGGCAGAAGCTGCGCTTCTGTCAGGATCTGGAAGCCGTTGCAGACGCCGAGGATGTAGCCGCCGCGAGCGGCGAATTCGCGCACCGGGCCCATGATCGGCGCGTGCGCGGCCATGGCGCCGGAGCGGAGATAGTCGCCATGGCTGAAGCCGCCCGGCAGCACCACCAGATCCAGCTCCGGCAGCGTGTCCTGGCGATGCCACAGCATCACCGGCTCGCGTCCGGACGCGTTGCGCAGCGCGATCGCCATATCGCGCTCCCGGTTCGTGCCCGGGAAGACGACGATGCCCGCTCTCACGGCTTGGACGCGCCGCCGCCGCAGGGGAACGCCGCCTTGAACGCATCGTAGGTCACCGGACCGACATCGTTGCTCAGGCGGTCCGGATGCTTGCTCAGATAGCCCAGCAGCACGCCGCGCATCTGCTGCGCGGTGGTCGGGCCGGGAATGCAGACGTCGCGGGCGACATTGGGGCCGGCAGCGGTTTCCACCAGCGTGATGGCGTCGCTAACGCCGCTCACATAGGCGTCGCACACCTTCACGGTTTGCGGCGACTGGCAGAAACGCTGCAGCGCGCCGGCCGGCAGGTGCGACAAGCGCCCCCCCTGGGCTTCGGCGAACGCGGCGCCGCTCATGCCGAATGTCGCGACGGCGGCGAGGATCAGACCGAGCCTGTTCATGCCAGAACCTCCGTTTCGAAGCTCTCGATCACCAGATTGGCCAGAAGCTGGCGGCCCATCTCGTCGGCCTGCGCCTTGGCACGGGCGGCATCGGTCTCGTCCAGCTCCAGCTCGATCACGCGCCCGGCACGGACCTCGCCCACATTCGCGAAGCCGAGCGTATGCAGCGCATGGCCGATCGCCTTGCCCGGCGGGTCCAGCACGCCGTCCTTGAGCATGACCGTCACCCGAACCTTCATTGCATGCCCCTCATCGTCGAAAGAAGGTCGGTCATTGCATGACCGTCAGTGGTCGGAAGACGGTCGGTCATTGCATGACCTCCGGGCCCTTCATGTCGCTGTTGCCCGCTTCGGGCAGGATGCCGAGGCGGCGCGCGACCTCCTGATACGCTTCCTCGACCCGCCCCATGTCGCGCCGGAAGCGGTCCTTGTCCATCTTCTCGGAGGTCTTGGCGTCCCAGAGACGGCAGTTATCCGGGCTGATCTCGTCGGCGAGCACGAGGCGCATATCCTCGTTCTCCCAGAGCCGGCCGAACTCCAGCTTGAAGTCCACCAGCGTGATGCCCACGCCCAGGAACAGGCCGGTGAGGAAATCGTTGATCCGCAGCGCCAGGGCGACGATGTCGTCCATGTCGGCGGTGGAAGCCCAGCCGAACGCGGTGATGTGCTCCTCGGCCACCATCGGATCGTTCAGGCTGTCGTTCTTGTAGTAGTATTCCAGGATCGAACGCGGCAGGCGGGTGCCTTCCGGGATGCCCAGACGCTTGCTCAGCGAGCCGGCAGCCACGTTGCGCACCACGACCTCGAGCGGAATGATCTCCACTTCGCGGATCAGCTGCTCGCGCATGTTGAGACGACGCACGAAATGGGTCGGCACGCCGATCTCGTGCAGGCGCAGCATCAGATGCTCGCTGATGCGGTTGTTCAGCACGCCCTTGCCGGTGATGATGCCCTTCTTGGCGCCGTTGCCGGCAGTGGCATCGTCCTTGAAATACTGCACGAGCGTCCCGGGCTCGGGGCCCTCGAACAGGATCTTCGCTTTACCTTCGTAGAGCTGGCGGCGGCGGGCCATGGCGGTCCTTCTTTGCGCTTCGCGAACGCCGATCTGATGGCGCGGGCGCGGTATAGCAGCCGGGAACCCGGCCGGATACAGGCGGGACCCGGCCGGATGAATCGCCGGTCAGGCGGCGTCGATGCCTGCGGACGGCACCAGCGCCTCGATCTCCACCGGCGCGAACGGCGTCTTGTCCGGCGCACCGGCGGCGAAGAACCAGCTCGGCGCCGCATCGCGACTGGCCGGAAGCCCGACCAGGGACGCGTTGGTGGTGCCGAAACCGGAGCGCGGCGGGATGTTCATCTCGCTGCCGGCCGGCAGGGAGCGGTCGCTCAGCAACGTGCTCCAGGACGTCCAGTCCGGCGGAACCGGCGTGGGCGCCGCCTGGAAGCGCGGCAGGTGGCGGGCGATGCGCGGAATGGTCATGTCGTCCGGCGCGCCGGTGGCGATCATGTGCAGGCCGGGCTCCAGCTCCGTGATCTCGGCATGGCCGTAGCCGAGCCCGCACAGGAAGAAGGCGCGATCGCGATCGCCGATGATCATGTTGTAGGAGCGATATCGGCCGGCATCGAGCGCGGAAACGGCCCGCGCTCCCTCCTCCGCCGTGGCTTCGTCGCTGGCGATGAACGGCAGCATGCCGCGCGACAGCTTGCCGGGCGCAGGCCCCAGACTGCCGACACGGTTCAGCACCGCCGCGACCACGCCGCTCTGGCCGATCGCGAGCCAGGTGCCGCCGCCGGGAACGTCGCGCGGACCGATGGTGCCCAGGCGATCGGCCCAGTGCCGGGCCGGCTGCTCCCAGGGGCGGTCCAGCCGCTCGTCACGGTTGGCGGCGATCAGAAGCGGCCAGGGTTCACCTGGGGTGATGGAAACAACGACGGTGCACACGTTCCACGAAATCCGTATCTCGCCCCGTCCTATGGGCCGACTGCGACCATGCCGCAATGCGGCAAAGGCGGCTGAGCGTCAATGGCGAGGTTGGGAGGGTTCCGCCATTCACGCGAGAATGGCGGAAACGACGTTCCATTCGCTCAGGGCGCGGCCGGGCCCGGCTCGCCGAACACGCGGCGATAGGAACTATCCAGCGCAGCCAGATGCCGCATGGAATCCATCGCCTGGTCCAGCGAAGCGGCCGACACCTTGGCGGCGACCTCGGGGTCGGCGCTCAGGTTCTCGCGGAAGGAGCGGCCATCGGCATCGGCCAGCTTGGTCCAGGTCGCCATCGCGTTGCGCTGCACAATCCGGTAGGCGTCCTCGCGCGAGATGCCGGAACGGGCCAGCTCCAGCAGCACCTCGCCCGAATGCACGACGCCGCCCAGGCTTTCCAGATTGGCCAGCATCCGCTCCGGGTAGATCACCAGCTTTTCCATCATGCCGGCGAGGCGCGCGAGCGCGAAGTCGAGGCCGATGGTGGCGTCCGGACCGATATTGCGCTCCACCGAGGAGTGGCTGATGTCGCGCTCGTGCCACAGCGCCACGTTCTCCAGCGCCGGCACCGCATGCGAGCGCACCAGACGCGCGAGACCGGTCAGGTTCTCCGACAGCACCGGGTTGCGCTTGTGCGGCATCGCCGACGAGCCCTTCTGGCCGGGATGGAAGAACTCCTCCGCTTCCCGCACCTCGGAGCGCTGCAGATGGCGAACCTCCACCGCCAGACGCTCCACCCCCGACGCGATCACGGCGAGCGTGCAGAAGAAGGCGGCGTGGCGATCGCGCGGGATCACCTGGGTCGAGACCGGCTCGGGCTGGAGCCCGAGGCGCTCGGCCACGAACTCCTCCACCCGCGGGTCCACATGGGCGAACGTGCCGACCGCGCCGGAAATGGCGCAGGTGGCGATCTCGGCGCGGGCCTGCACCAGACGGGTACGGTTGCGGTCGAACTCGGCATAATGGCCGGCGAGCTTGAGCCCGAACGAGGTCGGCTCGGCATGGATCGCGTGCGACCGGCCGATCGTGAGGGTATATTTGTGCTCGAAGGCCCGGCGCTTCAGCGCGGCCAGAACGTCGTCCAGATCGGCCAGCAACAGATCGGCGGCCTGGGTGAGCTGCACCGCGAAACAGGTGTCGAGCACGTCGGACGACGTCATGCCCAGATGCACGAAGCGGCTGTCGGGGCCGATCTTCTCGGCCAGCCAGGTCAGGAAGGCGATCACATCGTGGCGTGTTTCCGCCTCGATCGCGTCGATCCGGGCCAGATCGGCGTCGGAGAAGGCGGCCATGGCGGCATCGCCGTTGCGCCGGATCGCGGCGGCGGACTCGGCCGGAACGTCGCCGAACCGGGCCATCGCTTCCGTGGCCAGCGCCTCGATCTCGAACCAGATGCGATAGCGATTGGCCGGGGCCCAGATCGCTTCCATGGCCGGTCGTGTATAGCGTGGAACCATCGGAACCCCCGTCTCGCGCGTTTCTGCGCGCCTTTGAGCACAAAAGCCGCCGCCGCGCAGGGGGCGCATTCGAGGAGCGACCATGTCCAGCCTGCATCACCTGCTGCCGCAACTGCTCGCTCTGCTTCAGGTGCTGCTGATCGACCTGACCCTGGCCGGCGACAACGCGGTGGTGGTCGGGTTGGCGGTGCAGGGACTGCCGGCACGCGAAAAGCGCCTGGCGATCCTGTTCGGCATCGTCGCCGCGACGGTGATCCGGATCGCTCTCGCCACCGTGGCGCTCCAGTTGCTGGAGATCATCGGCCTGATGCTGGCCGGCGGGCTGCTGCTGCTCTGGGTCTGCTGGCGCATGCTGCGCGAGCTGCGTCATCGCGACCGCGTGGCGTCCGGCGACGCCGTGCCGGTGGATCATTCCGGTCCCTCCATGCTGCGTCGTGCCATCGTGCGGATCGTTCTGGCCGACCTGTCCATGAGCCTGGACAACGTTCTGGCCGTGGCCGGCGCGGCGCAGCAGCATCTCTGGGTGATGGTCGCGGGCCTCGTGATCTCCGTGGTGCTGATGGGCGCCGCCGCGTCGCTGGTGGCGCGCCTGCTGGAGCGCTACCGCTGGATCGCCTGGGTCGGGCTGCTGATCGTCACCGTGGTGGCGGTGGAGCTGATCGTGAAGGGCGGGCGGGAGGTGTATCACCACCTTCCGGCGCATGCCGCCGCGACGACGGCGGGATGACGCCTATTCTTCGTCGTCGTTGAAGCTGGAAATCCCGGTCGAGCAGTGCGGCACGGGCTTGGGCTGCAAGCTGACGAGGTCTGACATCCAGCATTTGTCGAACACGGAGCAATAGCAGGCACGGTAGCTGATCCGCCGCGACGCCTTCCAGAACCGATGCCCGAGAGAAGCGTCCACCGGCTCACTGGCATCCGAAGGCCCCGGCAGCAGCAAGAGCATATTGCTCTGGCCAGGACGCAGCACCTCGTGGTCGAGCGTGTTCACCTGCAGCCCCTTGGGGAGCTGTCGACGCCGCTCCTCCTTGTTCCCGGAGACGCCGCAGCAATCCTCGATCAGGGCCAGAACGTCCCGCTCCGGCTTGCCGTCCAGCAGCACTTCCAGGCTTTCCAGCTTGGCCGGTCCGATCCCCGCATTGGTAATCCGGACGGTGCTGTCATGCATCTCGGAAAACGACCCCTCCATCTGCAGGAACGGCCAGGAATTCGCTTCCACCAGCTGGGCATTGGCCTCCACCAGCGCCCGCTCGGTCTCGCCATGCTCGATCGCCACGTAGAGCGACACGGCGGAGATGAACACCGCCGTGAGCGCCAGGATCAGATCGAGCCAGCGATGGCCCACATGGCGGGGGTGGGCGTGCACGTCGTCCACTCCCGTCTGCGTGGGCGGTTCGAGCACCTACGGAACGCCGACGGCGCCACCGCCCGGATGACGCAGGTCGAGCCCGCCCCAATCGCCCGGCTCGTGCTGCGCCAGCGACGGGCCGCCGACGAGCACGCCCTCGGCCGAGCCCCAGTTCTCGTGCGGCTGGATATGGTAGCCCATCGCGGTCAGCTTGGCCGTCACCTCCGGCGTCAGCGCACCCGCCTCGGCCTGCACGGGATCCGGCATCCATTGCTCGTGGATGCGCGGCTGGTTCACCGCCTGGGCGATGTTCATGCCGCCATCCACCACCGCCAGGATCGCTTCCAGCGTGATGGTCGGAATGCGCGAACCGCCGGGGCTGCCGATCGCCATCACCACATGGCCGTCGCGAGACAGGATGGTGGGCGACATCGACGACAACGGCGTCTTGCCCGGCGCGATCGCGTTCGCCTCCGAACCGACGATCCCATACATGTTGGGCGCGCCAGGCTTGGTGGCGAAATCGTCCATCTCGTCGTTCATCATGATGCCGGTGCCGGCGGCGGTGACCTTGGCGCCGAACCAGCCGTTCAGCGTGTAGGTCATCGACACGGCGCGGCCGTCCTTGTCGACGATGGAGAAATGCGTCGTTTCCGTCTTCTCGTGCGGGATCGGGTCCAGCGGCTGCAGCATCGAGGACGGTTCGGCGTGGTCGGTCGGCAGATGCGCCCGCGCCTCCTGGTCATAGGCGCGGCTGATCAGCTTCTCGACCGGATCGTGCACGAAGGCCGGATCGCCCAGATCCTGCCGGTCGGCATAGGCGCGCCGCATCGCCTCCACCTGACGCTGCACGCCCGCAGCGCTGCGCAGACCGAGCTTGCCCAGATCGTCGCCGTCGAGAATGCCCAGCATCTCGCAGATCGCGACGCCGCCGCCGCTGGGCGGAGGCGCGGTGTCGATCGAGAACCCGCGATAGGTGCACGAGACCGGCTTCATGACGCGCGTGCGATAGGCGGCGAAATCGGCCGGCGTGATGATGCCGCCGCCCGCCTTGCTCGCCGCCGCGATCGCAGCGCCGATCGGGCCCTTGTAGAACGCATCCGCCCCATGCTCGGAGATCAGTTCCAGGCTGTGGGCCAGATCGGTCTGCTTGAACAGGTCGCCCACCCGGAACGGCGAGCCGTCCGGGCGCAGGAAGATGCGGGCGGATGCCGGATCCTTGCGGAAGCCTTCGGTGGCCGTGTTCAGCAGCATCACGTCGCCCGGGCCGAGCACGTAGCCATCGCGCGCCAGGGCGATCGCCGGCGCCATCACCTGGGCGCGCTTGAGCTTGCCCCAGCGCTGGAGCGCCTGATCCATCCCGGCCACGGTGCCGGGCACGGCGACGGCCTTCCAGCCGGTCTCCGACAGGCCGGGCACGACATTGCCGGACGCGTCGAGATACATGGTCTTCGTCGCGGCAAGCGGCGCATGCTCGCGGAAATCCAGGAAATACGCCTTGCCGTCCGGCTCCTTCAGGGTCAGGAACCCGCCGCCGCCGATATTACCGGCAGCCGGATAGACCACGGCGAGCGCATAGGCGACCGCGACCGCCGCATCCACCGCATTGCCGCCCTTGGCCAGGATGTCCGCGCCGATCCTGGAGGCCAGCATATGGGCGCTGACCACCATGCCGTGCCGGCCCAGCACCGGCACCCCATCGGCACGGGACGGACCGGACGGGCCGAACGCCAGCGGGTCCGGCGCGCCTTCCCAGGCACCGGGTTTGGCGTTCGGGGCCGGCTGAGCCGGGGCGGTGACGGCGCTCGGAGCCGGTGCTTGGGCCGGGGCCGGTTGCGTTTGAGCGCCCGCCAGAACGGGCGCGACGGAAAAGGATGCCGCGAGGGCGATTTGGAGCAGTCTGCGGGAAGCGTTCATGCCCCTCAGGCTGCGTGAGCGTAGGGCGGCTTGTCCAGCCCGGCGGGCGACAGGGTGAAAATTTCGCAGCCGTCGTCGGTCACGCCGATCATGTGCTCGAATTGCGCAGACAAGGAACGGTCGCGCGTCACGGCGGTCCAGCCATCGTCGAGGATCTTCACGTCCGGACGCCCGGCATTCACCATCGGCTCCACGGTGAAGAACATGCCGGCCCGCAGCACCACGCCCTCACCGCGCCGTCCGTAATGCAGAACGTTGGGCGCCGCATGGAAATGACGGCCGATGCCATGGCCGCAGAAGTCGCGCACCACGGAGAATCGCTGCGCTTCGACATAGCTCTGGATCGCGAAGCCGACATCGCCCAGCGTGTTGCCGGGCTTCACCGCCGCGAGACCGCGCATCAGCGATTCGTAGGTGACGTCGATCAGCACCTGCGATTTCCGCGACACCGGGCCCACGGTGAACATGCGGCTGGTATCGCCGAACCAGCCGTTCAGGATGGAGGTGACGTCGATGTTCAGGATGTCGCCGTCCTGCAACCGGCGCTCGCCGGGAATGCCGTGACAGACCACATGGTTGATGGAGATGCAGCTCGATTTCGGATAGCCGCGATAGTTCAGCGTGGCTGGCGTGGCGCCGTTGTCGAGCGTGAATTGATGGATCAGCCGGTCCAGTTCGCCAGTAGTGACCCCGGCCTGCACATGCGGGGCGATCATGTCCAGCGTCTGGGCCGCGAGGCGCCCGGCATCGCGCATGCCGGCGAAATCCGCCTCGGTATGGATAATGATCCTGTTGCCGTCCGACTCGCCGTCCATCACCGCGCACCTTTCTCCCCGGCAGCGCCGCACCGGAGCGCTCACCGCGCCGATGCGTCTTCACAACCGCATTGTCCCGGGTGCGGCCGGGTTCCACCGGGCCGGCAACGCCAGATCAGACCGGGTAAAATGGTCGGGCGAGACAGCGGACGCAAGCGGCATCCGCAGCCGGACGGGGAAAGGCCGGGAGATCAGCCCTTCAGACGTCCCTTGCCATGCGCCTTGGCACGGCCATGCGACGGCGCAGCGGCGACCGCTCCGGCCAGATGAACCTTGGCGCCGGTGAGACGGACCCGGGCGCCATGCGCCGCCGCGGCCGCCTTGCCGCGCGCCGCGGCGAAATGCACGGCGGCGCGTCCGCGCAGATGGCGCAGACGTCCGGTCGGCGCCGCGGGCGCGGCCGCATCCGGCGTGTTGTCGGAGGCGAGCAGCAAAGCGGCACCGCGACGGCTGCGGGCCAGGGTGCGCGGCATGACCGGCACGCCTTCCTGCTGGAAGGCCTGATCGAGCAGCGCCACCATCACGTTGGAACGTTGGGCGCTGGTGCGGGCGCCGAGCACCACGCCGATCAGACGCACATTGCCGCGCACGGCCGAGGTGACGAGATTGAGCCCGGCATCCACGGTGAAACCGGTCTTGAGGCCGTCCGCGCCGGGATAGATCCGCAGCATCGGGTCGTGGTTCGGCACTTCCCGGCCATGGAACATGAAAGCCGGCACGGCAAAATAGTGATACTGCTCCGGGAAGTCCTGGATCAGATGGCGCGCCAGCACGGCGAAATCGCGTGCGGTGGACACCTGCTCCGGGTCCGGCAGACCCGACGCGTTGCGGAAGGTGGTGCTGCTCATGCCGAGCAGACGCGCCTTCTGCGTCATCATCTGCGCAAAACGTTGCTCGTCGCCCTGTGCCAGCATCTCGCCCAGCGCGCAGGCGGCGTCGTTGGCGGATTTGGTGACGAGGCCCAACACGGCCTGCTCGACGGTGAGATAGGAGCCCGGCACCAGATCGAGCTTGGACGGCTCCATCGACGCGGCGTGCTCGGACACCGGCACCGCCTGATCCAGCGAAATCCGGTTCTGCCGCAGGGCGTCGAAGGTCAGGTACAGCGTCATCAGCTTGGTGAGACTAGCCGGGAAGCGCTGCAGATCCGGATTGCTTTGTTCCAGCACCTGGCCGCTGTTGGCGTCCATCACCAGGGTCGAAAGCGTGCCGCGATACTGCGCATGGGCAGCGGCCGGAAGGCCGACCAGAATGGCGGTGCCGCCGAGAAAGCCCAGGGCCCGACGCCTGAAACGCATGCGAACCGGAGCGGACACGACATCGCCCAGGGCAAGTCTTTCAGGCGACATCCGAACTCTCCAGCGTAGCGACCGTCACACTATGGCCGTCCCAACCTTTCGTCCAGGTTAATTACTGATCGGACAGGTGCTTAAAACCACTTCCTGCCGTGAGACGGCAGCCTTGCCCGCCAAACCCCGTCCGGGTGGACGGCATGTCGATCGCACCCAGCGGGAGAACCGATGCGACAGGGGCTTTCAAGCGCTGGCGGACAACCAATATGATACCGTCATGCGCCCCGACATCATCCCCGTCCTCGTCCGATCCGTGCGGGACCCGCTCCGAACGGCCGAGGGGATTCGGCGCGGCTCCTCTTTTCCGGCCCCCGGGATTCTGGCGATGAGCGAGAACGACAAGCCGAACAATCCCGATTCGCCCGATCTCGGCGTGGTGGTGAAAGCCCGCCCGAAGACGCGCAAGCCGGCGATGTACAAAGTGCTCATGCTCAACGACGACTACACGCCGATGGAATTCGTCGTGCACGTGCTCGAGCGCTTCTTCCAGAAATCGCGCGACGAGGCCACGCGCATCATGCTGCACGTCCATAAGCGCGGCGTCGGCGTGTGCGGCGTGTTCACCTATGAGGTGGCCGAAACCAAGGTGACGCAGGTGATGGATCTGGCACGCCAGAATCAACACCCGCTCCAGTGCACGATCGAGAAGGACTGATTTGCACCGGATGCCGTCCCCCGACCCTTTCCGGTGCGGTGCCGGAACCCATCTGTAACCTCCAGGGACGGCCGGCTTTCCGGAAATTGCCGGTTCGGCCTTCCCGTGAACGGAATTTTTACCGAAAGTCGGACACGATACCCGTCAAGATCGTCACCGCCGGGGCAGAATGGCGGTGGCTTTTCGCGAAGGGGATAGGCCATCATCGGTCCGGCCCGAGCGGCGAAGGAGCGTCCCATGCTGTCACGCAACCTCGAACAGACGCTGCACCGCGCCCTGTCCCTGGCGGGCGACCGCCGTCATGAATATGCCACCCTCGAACATCTGCTGCTGGGTCTCGTCGACGACGGCGACGCCGCCACCGTCCTGCGCGCCTGCGGCGTCGACCTGGACAAGCTGCGCTCCGATCTGACCGAGTTCCTGGACAAGGATCTGGCCGGCCTTGCCTCCGATCGCTCGGCCGAACCGAAGCCGACCGCCGCGTTCCAGCGCGTCGTGCAGCGAGCGGCGATCCACGTGCAATCCTCCGGCCGCGACGAAGTGACCGGCGCCAACACGCTGGTCGCCTTGTTCTCCGAACGCGAAAGCCACGCCGTCTATTTTCTGCAGTTGCAGGACATGACCCGGCTCGACGCGGTCAATTTCATCAGCCACGGCATCGCCAAGGCGCCCGGCCGCACCGCGCAGCGCCCGCCGCAGGGTGCGCAGAACAATGGCGAACAGCCGGAAGGCGAGCGCGAGGAGCGCGGTCGCGGCAACGCGCCGAAACAGCAGGACGGCCTATCCGCCTATTGCGTCAACCTCAACAAGAAGGCCGAAAGCGGCAAGATCGATCCGCTGATCGGCCGCGACACCGAGATCGAGCGAACGATCCAGATCCTGTGCCGGCGCACCAAGAACAACCCGCTCTATGTGGGCGACCCGGGCGTGGGCAAGACGGCGATCGCGGAGGGCCTGGCCAAGCGCATCGTCGAGAAGGACGTGCCCGAGGTTCTGCTGAATTCGACCATCTACGCGCTCGACATGGGCGCGCTGCTGGCCGGGACGCGCTATCGCGGCGATTTCGAGGAGCGGCTGAAGGCGGTCGTCACCGAACTCGAAGCCAATCCGGGCGGAATCCTGTTCATCGACGAGATCCACACCGTGATCGGCGCCGGCGCCACCTCCGGCGGGGCGATGGATGCATCCAACCTGCTGAAGCCGGCTCTGGCCCAGGGCACGCTGCGCTGCATCGGCTCGACCACCTACAAGGAATTCCGCCAGCATTTCGAGAAGGACCGCGCACTGGTGCGCCGGTTCCAGAAGATCGACGTTAACGAGCCGTCGGTCGAGGATGCGGTGAAGATCCTGCGCGGCCTCAAGACCAACTACGAGGCGCATCACAAGGTCAGCTACACCGACGAGGCGATCCGCGCCGCCGTCGAGCTGGCAGCCAAGTACATCCATGACCGCAAGCTGCCGGACAAGGCGATCGACGTGATCGACGAGGTGGGCGCGTCGCGGATGCTGCTGCCGGAAGACAAGCGCCGCAAGACCGTGACCCTGCGCGACGTGGAGGAGATCGTCGCCAAGATCGCCCGCATCCCGCCCAAGAGCGTCAGCGCCGACGACAAGGAAACGCTGCGTTCGCTGGAGCGCGACCTGAAGTCGATGGTGTTCGGCCAGGACAAGGCGATCGAAGCGCTGTCGGCGGCGATCAAGCTCAGCCGCGCCGGTCTGCGCGACGCCGAGAAGCCGATCGGCAACTACCTGTTCTCCGGCCCCACCGGCGTCGGCAAGACCGAAGTCGCCAAGCAGCTCGCCTCCACGCTCGGGATCGAGCTGATCCGCTTCGACATGTCGGAATACATGGAGCGGCACTCGATCTCGCGTCTGATCGGCGCGCCGCCGGGCTATGTCGGCTTCGATCAGGGCGGTCTGCTCACCGACGGGATCGACCAGCATCCGCACGCCGTGCTGCTGCTGGACGAGATCGAGAAGGCGCACCAGGATCTCTACAACATCCTGTTGCAGGTGATGGATCACGGGAAGCTCACCGACCACAACGGCAAGACGGTCGATTTCCGCAACGTGATCCTGATCATGACCACCAATGCCGGTGCCGCCGACCTGACGCGCGAGGCGATCGGCTTCGGCCGCGACAATCGCGCGGGCGAGGACGAGGAGGCGATCAAGCGCATCTTCACGCCGGAATTCCGCAACCGTCTGGATGCGATCATTCCCTTCGCCGGACTCACGCCGGAAATCGTCGGACGTGTGGTGGAGAAGTTCGTTCTGCAGCTCGAGGCTCAGCTCGCCGACCGCAACGTCACCATCGAGGTGTCGTCCGCGGCCAAGGAATGGCTGGCGGAGCGCGGTTATGACCGTCTCTACGGCGCACGCCCGCTCGGCCGCGTGATCCAGGAGCACATCAAGAAGCCGCTGGCCGAGGAGCTGCTGTTCGGCAAGCTCGTGCATGGCGGCGCGGTGAAGGTGTCCCTCAAGGACGGCAAGCTCGCCTTCGACTTCCACGCCAACGAGGCCCCTGCCCCGCAGGACGAGGATGGCGACGACACGCGCGAGTCGGAAACGCTGACCGAGATCTGAGAACGGCCCCGCCGCCCCTCGGAGCGACGTCCATCAGCCCGAACGCGGGGCCGGCTCGTCCGGCCCCGCGTTTCGCGTTTCAGGCCTCGGCTTCGAGCGCCTTGCGGGCGGCCTCGAGCTCTGCCTCGTCCGGGTCGGGCTGAGGCATCTCCAGATCGAAGCGCTCCAGCGCGTCGATCATCGCCTCCACCACCACCAGACGGGCGAACCATTTGCGGTTGCCCGGTACGACGTACCAGGGCGCATGCGCGGTGGCCGTGCCCCGGATCGCCGCCTCGTAGGCATCCTGGTAGTCGTCCCAGAAACCGCGCTCCTTCAGGTCGGCTTCGGAGAACTTCCAGTTCTTGTCGCGTTCCTCCAGCCGCGCCAGGAAGCGCTGTCGCTGCTCTTCCTTCGAGATGTGCAGGAAGATCTTGATCGTGCGGATGCCCTGCCGGTCGAGATAGCGCTCGAAATGGCGGATGTCCTTGAGGCGGTCGTGCCAGAAACCGTGGCCGCGCCGGTCGTCCGGCAGGGACTGCTTATCCACCAGCTCGGGATGGACGCGGGTGACCAGAACCTCCTCGTAATGCGACCGGTTCAGGATGCCGATATGCCCGCGCGGCGGCACCGCCTGGTGCACGCGCCACAGGAAGTCGCGGCTCAGCTCCACCACGCTCGGCTGCTTGAACGAGGTGACGGTGACGCCCTGCGGGTTCACGCCGGACATCACGTGCTTGATGGTGCCGTCCTTGCCCGCGGCATCCATCGCCTGGAGTACGGCCAGCAGCCCGTGGCGGCCGTCGGCATAGAGTTCGGCCTGCAGTTCGGCCAGACGCGCGGTGCCTTCCTCCAGCAGCGCCTTGCCTTCGTCCTTGTCCAGATCGCCGCCGGGCGGATCGTTTGGGTCGCAATCCTCCAGGCTGAACCCGGCGCCGTCGGTGACGCGGAAACGCTTCAACAGCGCCTTTCTGTCCTTGTGCTTCATTCCGCGGCCTCGCGGCGCTTCACGGTGAGCGCGGCCGGCCCCTGCGTGGCGGGCATCAGTTCGATCCGGTTGATGTTGACGCGCTGCGGCAGACCGATCGCCCAGCTCACCGCTTCCGCGACGTCCTCCGGCAGCAGAGGATCGGCGTTGCGATACACCGCCTCCGCCTTGGCATCATCGCCGAAGCGGACGTTGCTGAACTCGCTGCCGCCGACCAGACCGGGCTCGACATTGGTGACGCGCACCCCGGTGCCGACCAGATCGGCCTTCAGGTTGCGGGTGAACTGCGCCACGAACGCCTTGGTGGCGCCATACACATGCCCGCCCGGATACGGGTAGGTGCCGGCGATGCTGCCGATGGTCACCACATGACCGCGATCGCGCTCCACCATGCCGGGCAGAAGCGCGCGCGTCAGCGCCACCACGCCGCCGACATTGGTGGCGATCATGGTGTCCCAATCGTCGAGGTCGGCGTCCCAGGCCGGCGACAGGCCGAGCGCCAGACCGGCATTGGCGACCAGAACGTCCACCGTGCGCCAAGTCTCGGGCAGAGATCCCGGAAGCGCCGCCACCGCCGCGCGATCGGTCACGTCGAGCCGGAACGGCAGCAGGGCCTCGCCCAGCTCGGCGGCCAACGCGTCCAGCCGCTCCTGGCGACGGCCGGTGGCGATCACCCTGTGCCCGTCCGACACCATGCGGCGCGCCATGGCGGCGCCGAAACCGGCGGTGGCGCCGGTGATCAGGATGGTGAGACTCATGCGTCCTGCTCCGAAAGAATGTCCGGCGGCGGCGACCATTCCGGTAGGCCGAGACGCGCGGTCAGTTCGCGCTGCGTGGCGATCCGGGCGCCATCCGGGCCGTAGAGGCGGAGATCGAGCCAGTCGGGTCCAGGCAGCAGGTCGCAGGCACGACGCAGGGCGAGCGCCTCGGTTCCGAAATGCTCGCGCCGGTCGGGCGTGCGCGGCCGTCCACGTCGCGCGCTTCCCGGCTGATCCGGGATCTCCGGCACCTTGCCGACATGGCCCGGCTCCTGGAAAGCAAGCGTGAACGGCATGAACGGTCCCCTTTCCGGCCGGTGGCTGCCGTCAGGGTGGAGCCGCTTCCGGGCGCTGTCGAGACGGCAGGCCAGGCCGATTTTCTCCTTGCCCGGCGGTCCCGGCTTGCGTCCGCCGCGCATCCTGCCAATTTCGGGGGGATGCCCGTTTCCCAAACCGCCATGACCACCGGCCTGACCGGACAGCTTCTGATCGCCATGCCCGCGATGAGCGACCGCAATTTCGCGCAGACGGTGATCTTCCTGTGCGCGCATTCGGCCGATGACGGGGCGATGGGTTTGGTGGTGAACCGCCGCCTGCCCGAGCCGGGCTTCGACGACCTGATGAGCCAACTCGAGATCCTGCCGGCGCCGCCGCGCCGGCGCATCGCGCTGTGTTCGGGCGGCCCGATGGACGGGGCGCGCGGCTTCGTCCTGCACAGCAGCGACTGGAGCGGAGAAGGGTCGCTGACGGTGGACGACGACGTGGTGCTGACCGCGAGCCTCGACGTGCTGCGCGAGATCGCCGACGGGCACGGGCCGCGTCAGGCGCTTCTGGCCCTGGGTCATGCCACCTGGGGACCGGGACAGCTCGAATCCGAGATCAGGCAGAATGTCTGGCTGTCCGCGCCGGCCGAGGAAAGCATCCTCTTCGGCGTCGACCACGACCGGAAATGGCGTCGCGCTCTCGCCGGACTCGGCGTCGACCCGCTGCAACTGGTGGCCGATTCCGGCAACGCCTGACCGCCGGGCAAACACGTCGGCGGCATCGGGACGAACCGTTCGCGCCGCGTCGCGCTGCAGGTTCGGAACCGCGCCCGATGGCGGCGCGGCGAAACGCCGAGGAAACGCGTCATGGCACGCACCACGTTCAAGGCCGCCGGACTGATCTTCATGCTGGCCGCGGCTCCGGCCCTGGCGCAGACGGGCGGCGCGGCCGGCATGGCCGCCCCGGGCACCGGCTCCACAGGAATGTCCGGTGGCAACGCGATGGGCGCGATGCCCGGAATGACCCCGGGCCGCATGGGCCCGGCGGGCAATGGCATGGGTCGCATGGTCCCGGGCGGCGTGAACCCGAGCGCGACGATGCCGGGCGCGGTCGGCGGCGTGGCGGGCGGTGCGGCAGGCGGTGCGATGGCCCCCGGCACGATGCAGGGCGGCGCCATGTCCGGCACCGGAAACGGCATGCGTCCGGGGACCATGGTGGCACCCGGAACCGGCATGACGCAGCCGGGACCGACCGGAACCGGCACGCTGACGGCGCCCGGAACGCCGCGCTGATCGGCTCGCCGGCCGGGAATATCATTCACGGTGTAATTTAATCGGCCCGCCCGTCTCCGCGACGCCGGAATCCGGCCACCAGCATCCCGAGTCCGATCGCGAGTCCGATCCAGGCCAGCGGCGCCCCGGGCGGGGCGAATGCGAACCGGACCACCGACCGCCCGGCCGGGATGTCCACGGCCTGGAACAGCCCGCCCCAGGCCCGGGGCGTGGCCGGAACGCCGTTCACGGTCGCCCGCCAGCCGGGAAGCATCAGTTCGCGGCGGATCAGGGTGGATGGGTGCGGGCATTCGCTCCGTACCGTGTCCAGCCCGCTCCGGCCGACGGTGCAGCCCGGGGCTTCGGCATAGGGGGACGGGGATGGCAGGCGATACAGGTCGCCGTTCGCGCCGGAGAACACCAGGCGCGGCATGGTCGCGTTGTTGTCCAGGGTAAGGGCCGGCGCCCGGCCCCAGGGGGCATTCCGGAACCAGATCATCAGCGGGCTGTGCGCGCCATCCAGCCGGAGGGTGAGGTGCAGCGTTTCGCCCGCCTCCACCGTGAAGGGATGCGGGAAGCGGATCGCCAGCGCGCTGTTGTCCGGCGTCGCGGCCACCGAGCCGCTGCCGTCCACGCAGGCGCCGTCGCCGTCACAGACGCGCAGCAGAAGGGTGCCGTCCGACCGGCCGCGATAGGTGCCGACCAGCAGGAAGGCCCGGTCCGCCGTCATCGCCGGGAAATGGGCGGCGTCGATGGTCAGCACGGCGCCGGGTGCCAGTTCATCCCCGCCCGCCGCCTGGTCCGTCACCCCGTCCTGCCCGCGTCCGGCGATCGGAAAACCATGCGGCGTCAGCACCAGCCCGACGCCGAGCGCCTCGAACCGGTCGCGCGACAACAGGAGGGCGTCGGCGAGAAACGGACGGCCCTGCGCATCGAACGGGGAGAACCCGTTGAAGGACAGCGTATCGACACCGGGGCCGAAATCGTGCCGGATACGCTTGATCCACGCATCCGGCATCGGCACGCCGTTATGGTTGATGCCGCGCAGCCCATAGGCCGCATTCACGTTCGGCGGCAGCGGGCCGATGGTGACCATGCGATCCTGGCCGATCTCCTTGCGCAGCGCCTGCAGCAATGCGGTGTCCGGTTTGGGCGGCCGCATGGTCGAGAGCAGCGGAAAACAGAACAGCAGCAAGGTCTCGAGCACGGCCAGGACGAGCAGCGCGCGCGGCCGGGCCTGACGTGCCAGCAGGAAGACGGCCGCGGCCAGCAGGCCGAAACCGAACAGGAGCGATCCCGCCTGATACTGGACGGTGCTCAGCGGCCCGTTCGACACCGCGAGAAGAGCCGAGCGCAGCGGACGATCGAGACGCCAGCCGATCGCGGTCGCGGCGAGCACCGCCAGGGCGGCGGCGATGCCCCGAAGCAGCATCGCCCTGCGCCGGACCCGATCCGCCCCGATCGACAGCAGATCGTTCAACGCGAGCGCGGCCAGGACCAGCATGGCGAACGCGGCCAAAGGCGGGGAATACCGGAACGCGAAGATGTTCCGCATGCCCGGGATCAGGTCGAGCAGCGGCGTCACGCCCGGAACCGCGCCCTGCTTGCAGATCACCGCCGCGACCACGGCGGCGAGCAGGACGCGCAGCCCCCGCTCTCCCGGAAGCGTCACCGACAGCAGCGCCAGCCAGACCAGCAGCACGCCGTAGTACCCGCCCATGGACCACCACACCGTGGCCGAGCCGTAGAAGATCGGCCCGTTGAGGACGGGGAACAGCAGCATGATCCAGCCGGAAAGCGGCAGCGCCGTGTCGTTGGCGCCGGCATGGGCGCCGACGAAGGCGTCCGGCATGTAGGACAGGAAGGCGAGAAGCTGCGGCCCGGCCAGAAGCAGCGCGGTGACGCCGCCCAGCGCGATACCGGCGACGAGACGGAGCCTGTTCCGCTTCTGCTGCGCGACCCGCAGCGCCGCCCAGGAGATCACCAGCAGACCGAGCAGGTACGTCGTTTCGGGAAACCCGGACAGCAGCATCCAGGCGGAGCCGAGCGCCAGCCATCCCCAGCCGCCGACACTGTGCCGCGCGCGCAGGCGTTCCAGCCCGAGCAGCGCCATCGGCAGAAAGGCCAGCGGTTCGCTGGGACCGTCCGACGCCCAGGCGAACGTGCCGTTGAACGCCCAGATCAGGCCGCCGGTCAGGACCACGGAGGAGCGCAGCCCCATCGCGCGCAGCAGGCCGCGCGTGGACAGGCCGGCGACGATCTGCAGCGACAGCTTCATCCAGAGAAGCCCGTTGGGCAGCGCCGTCAGCAGAACGAAAGGCAGAAAGAACGCCGCCGGCTGATATTCGCCGGCCAGGGGCATGCCGACGCCGTTATAGGGGTTCCACCACGGCACGATGCCGTGCAGCCAGTCGCGCGCCACCAGCCGGCCGAGCGCCTCGACGATCACCCCGGCGCATCCGTCGATCCAGCCCGGCATGCCGGGGATCAGCCCGCCCTGGGTCCATTGCCGCACCGGATCGCTCAGGCCGAAGAACAGGGCGTTCGGGTCGGACGACACGAGGCCGAGCAGCTCCGGCGCGTGCACCAGGACCGGCAGGGCGATCAGGACCGCGATCGGCCAGATCGAGCGTCGGCGGTGCGGACCGGGCGGTTTTCCGGGTCGTTGTCCGGGTTGCTGTTTGGGCGACGGTTCCGGGCTCATGCGCCGGACGGTCCCGTCGCCGGTGCGCGATCGGCGACCGCGCGCATGCCTGCGCCGCCGCCGGCCATCGGGCCTCCCTTTGGGCCGGTCACTACCAGATCATGCGGGCGATGTTGGCGACCGGCGACAGCGCCAGACGCGCGAGCTCGCGCTCCATCAAACCGCTATCCGCATCCAGCGCCGCGCCGTGGATGCCGCCCAGCACCCAGAGCGAGTCGATCCCGGCCGCCTTGGCGCCTGCGATGTCGGTCGCGAGCGAATCGCCGATCGCCAGGGTGCGGGCGCGATCGGTGCCGAGCATGCGCAGGACCGGCTGATAGATCGCCGGATCGGGCTTGCCGATCTGACGCACCTCGCCGCCCATCTCGGCATAGATCCGGGCGAGCCATCCGGCGCAGATGATGCGCTTACCGGCCCGGATCACTTCCAGATCGGGATTGGCGCACAGCATCGGCAGGGACAGCTCGGCGCAACGGCGCAGCCCGGGCAGATAGGGCGCGGGATCGCTTTCCCCCAGCGTGTCGTCCGGTCCGGTGTTCAGCACGAAATCGGCGCCGTCCGGTCCGGCGGTGCGCTCCAGGGACAAGCCCTCGAACAGGTTGGAATCCTTGTCCGGCCCCAGATGCCAGCAACGCCGGCCGAGCGCCCGGAACCAGTCGTCCGGCGGGTCGAGCAGCGCCATGCGGGTGGCTTCGCCGCTGGTCAGGATGCCGGTGTAGCAATCGTCCGGCACGCCGATGCGACGCAGCGTGTCCTGCACCGGCGCCAGGCGGCGCGGCGCGTTGGACAGCAGCACCACGCGCTTGTTCTCCGCGCGCAGCCTGTGCAGGCATTCCACCGCGCCGGGATAGGGGTCGATGCCGTCATGCACCACGCCCCACAGATCGACGATGAAGCCGTCGTAATCGGGAGCGAGCGCGTGGAGCCCGTCGATCGGACGGCTCATGCGCGGTGCTTTTCCGGCAGGGCGGTGCCGCGCGCCGCGGCGAGATCGGGGAAGCCGGATGCGCGCAGGGCGGCGCGCAGTTCTCGTTTGAGCCGGGGCAGCATGGCCGGTCCTTCGATGCTGAAGCGTGTGTAGACCTGCACCAGATCGGCGCCGGCCCGGATCTTGTCGAGAATGTCGGCGCCGCAGGAAATGCCGCCACAGCCGATCAAAGCGAGGCGTCCGGCGGACAGGGACGCGACCCTGGCCAGCATCTCCGTGCTGCGCGCCCGCAGCGGCGCGCCGGACAGGCCGCCCGCTTCGCCGGCGTGCCGTCCGCGCAGATGCGGCGGCCGGGCCAGCAGGGTGTTGGACACGATCAACCCGTCCGCGCCGCCCTCGATCACCGCCTCGACGATCGCCTCCAGCGCCTCGTCGGCCAGATCCGGCGCCAGCTTCACCAGCAAAGGCGGACGCATGGAAACGGCGCCGGCCACGGCGGCGAGAACCGCGCGCAACGGCTCCACCTGCTGCAGGGCGCGCAGGCCGGGCGTGTTGGGGGAGCTGACATTGATCACCAGGTAGTCGGCATGCGGCGCCAGCTCCTGCACCAGGGCGGCGTAATCGCGCGGCGGGTCGTCGCTGTTCTTGTTGATGCCGACATTGGCGCCGAACGGCACCGGGATGCCGGCCCCTGCCCTTGCGCTGCGCAGGCGCTGTGCGAAGCGCTCCAGCCCTTCGTTGTTGAAGCCCATGCGGTTGATCACCGCCCCTTCCTCGGGCAGCCGGAACAGGCGCGGCCGCTCGTTGCCCTCCTGCGGCAGGGGGGTGACGGTGCCGGCCTCCACGAAGCCGAACCCGGCCTTCGCCAGCGGGGCAGGCACGCGGCAATCCTTGTCGAACCCGGCGGCGATGCCGATCGGGTTGCTGAAATGCAGCCCCATCGCCGAGACGGCCAGGCCGTCATCCTCGCCCGGACGGGCGGTGCCGCCCAGACCGAGCTGGAGCGCCCGCAGCGCCAGGTGATGGGCTTTCTCGGGATCGAGGCGACGCAGCGCCGGGAGGGCGAGGGTTTGCAGCAGCATGGTCCTTTTCCTGCCCGCTGCGGACGCGGCTTGCAACGCGCAAGCGGGGGAGCGATCCTCCCGCGCATGTGGAACGAGCCCTATCTCGAGACCTGCTGCCGTTCGGCGCTGCACCGTCTGGTGCTGGCCGGCGCATCCGGCCGCCCGGATGCGCGGGAAGCCGATCTGAAGGATGCGCGGTGCCTGGACCGGCTCGTCTCGCTCGGTCTGGCCGCGCATGCGGAAGGAAGTTTCCGCATCACCGCCGAGGGCGTGGAGCGTCATCGCACCGAGATCGGCGAGCCGAAAGCGTCCGGGAAGCGCGCGGCCTGACAGGGACGCGGAGTCGCCTCGGGTGACGCACGAGGAACTCTGGCACGCACTGGATACGCTGGCGGCGGAAAAGGGCCTGTCGCCGTCGGGGCTGGCGCGCGCCGCCGGTCTCGATCCGACCAGCTTCAACCGTTCCAAGCGCACCGGCCCGAACGGGCCGCGCTGGCCGAGCACGGAAAGCCTCGCCCGCGTTCTGGCCGCCACCGGCATCTCGCTCGACGCGTTCGCGACCCTGGTGTCGGGGGCGCGCGTGTTGTCGACGGTGCGATCGCCGCGCAGCCTGGCGGTGCTGTCGTTCTCCGTTCTGTCAACTGTTCCGCCGAGTGCCGCCATCTTGCGCACCGCACGCGACCGGATCGCGCCGCCCTGGGGCAGCGCGGACACGGACTATCTGGTGCGGCTGGACGATTCCCGTTTCGCGCCGATGATTCCCCGGGACGCCTTGTTGCTGGTCTCGCCCGGTCGGGAGGTGCTGCCGGACGACCGCGCGATCGCGTTTCCGGCGGACGGCGCGGTCTGCGTTCTGGCGACGCAGGACGCATCGCGGCGTCTGGACGACGGCGACGTGCTGGCAGCCAACTGCCCCGTCCATAGGATCGGTTGGATCGGTTTACCGTAGCACTGGAAGAGTGTTCTTTCTTGAAAGAAAGAACCAAAGAACTTCTGGTTGTTTACCGACTTCCCGCCGGTTCTTCATACCAAAACAAACAAAAATCTTTTTGCTTCTTTTTCTTCAGAAAAAGAAGACCCTGCCTGCAGACACCCTCACCCGCCCGCCCATTTCGCCGCCAGCGGCCCGATCTCGATCGCGATCCCGCCCAGCGCCTTGATCCGCCCGGCATAGATCGCCCCGAGCGGCCCAGGCGCCGACACAAGGAACACGGCGCCGGGGCACGGCACGGACAGCGCCTCCAGCGTGGCCGCGTGGCGTTCCGGCAGGAAGTCGTGCGGATCGGCGCCGTCTCCGACCATGTCCTCGGTCACGGGAAAGACGGCCTCGCGCGGCACGCAGACATAGCGCGTGTCGCGCACGCCGCAGAAATGCGACAGCTTGCGGAACATGGCCGGATGCGCACCGATGAAACCCAGGAACGGCAGGCCGGCCAGGAGGGTGCGGAGATAGGGCACGATCCGGTGCATCCGCTCGACCAGCCCGGTCTCGGCGAACAGCGCGTCGGTTTCGCTCACCACGCTCCGGCGCAGGATCGCCAGCGCGCCGAGATCGGCATCGTCGATCGATTCGGCCATGCCGGGCAGGCAAACGATGTCGGCGTCCCGCACCGCACCGGTGAAGGCGTCGCCCAGAGATGCGAGCAGGGGGCTTCCGGCCTGTTCCGCGGGCGTGCCGAACCAGACGCGCCAGCCTTCGTCCAGCAGCGCCCGTCTTTGCGCCGGATCGAGCAGGCGGCGGGTGGAACGGTCGATCGCCGCGACGAAGGCGGCGAGCGGGGCATCCAGAAGCAGAAGCGAGAACGGGCGGGACGCGGCGATCGCGGCCGATACGGCGCCGAGCGCCTGATCGGCGTCGAGCCAGCGCGGCGTCGCCTCGAGCGCCGCGGCGGCACGCAGCGCGCGGTCCCGGTCGATCGCGGCGGAAAGGAGGGCCATGGGAGTGGACCGGGACGGCGGCGCGGCCGGATCGAGACGATCATCCTGCATCGTGTTTCGGAGCGCCTCGTTGTCCACTGCGTTTTCGTAACGAGGACCATTGCGGATGAACCGCCCCGCCCGCAAGACCGGCATCGCCGGGGCGACCCGTTCCCGGGGTGCGGGGATCAGTCCGGACGGAGAAACGACGCCAACGCGGCCTCCAGCCGGTCGGCCGAGAAACCGGCGTCGCCGGTATCGAGATAGCGATAGGGACTGCGGCCGGCGCGGGCCGCCAACAGAAACCAGGGGCGCAGACGGCGCCCGCCATCGAGCGGCTTGTTCAGTTCGAGCACGCGCAGCGCGCCCCTGTGGAACAGCATGTTGCAGAGCCCGGCCCCGTGCGGCGACATCAGATGCGTGGCACCGCCGATGATCGAGACCTGGCGGTGCAGGTCGAGGCCCTCGAAACTCAGCCTGGCGAAGCCATGGCGTTCGGCGGCCGCGTCGATCAGATCGGACGCCGGATCGTCCAGGCGGCTGGCGACGGCACGGGTGCGGGCGAGATAGACCCGCTTCGCCAACGGTTCGGCGGCTTGCGGCGCGACGGCCGTGCCGGCGACGGATTTCGACATCGTCTCGAACACCGCGCGGAACTCGTCGAGATGCATGATGTCCGTGGGTTCGCCGGGGCTGGTCCAGAACAGGTGGGTCCGTTTCGCGCGATAGATCCCGGGCGGATACAGGGTGACGCGCGCGGACAGGCCGCTGGCCTCGATGCATTGTTCGAACACGGTCCGGGTGAACGATGCCGGGCGTTCCGTCGTGTTGGCGTCGTAATCCGGCAGGGCGATCGCGACCGACGGGTCGAGCCGTCGCGCGGCAAGAAACGATTTGGCGAGGCCGAAGCACAGGAAATGAAAATAATTGCGCCATGCGCCGTCGAACCCGACGAACACGTCCTCGACCTGTTGCACGGGGCCGGCATCGACCGCGGTCTCGTCCTGCTCCCCGGCTTCGCGCAGATCGCGGAACGCGGCCGTCTGGACGATCGGACGCCCGTCCGCCGTCAGCACGGTGCCGTCCAGCCGATGGCCGACGAAGAACGATCCGTTCTCGACGACGACGTGCAGCAAACGCACGGGAGGAACGACGGTCCGGCCGTCGAACCGCGACAGCGAGGCGCCTTTCAGCCCTTCCAGCAACCCCGCGTGATCCTGACCGGGAAACGCATCCGGCGGCAGATCGAACGGCCGCATCTCCTGCTCGCGGAGGATGCGGACCGGCAGCGAGCGCAATTCGATGAATCTGCCGACGGAGATCGTCATGGGCGCCATCCGATCCTCGGCCGAGTTCAGGTCCCGTGCACGGTATCCAGATCGGCGAAACGGGTGAATTCGCCTTCGAAGAACAGATCGATCTTGCCGGTGGGACCGTGACGTTGCTTCTCCAGCAGAAGCTCGGCCTTGTTGTGCGCTTCTTCCATTTTCCGCAACCAAGCCTCGTGAGCGACATGATATTTGTCAGTGCTGTCGAACATGGTCGTCTTTGGCATGCGCTGCTGCAAATAATACTCGTCTCGGTACACGAACATCACCGCGTCCGCGTCCTGTTCGATCGAGCCGGATTCACGCAGATCGGAGAGCTGCGGCCGTTTGTCCTCGCGGCTTTCCACCTGGCGCGAGAGCTGGGAGAGTGCCAGGACCGGAACCTCCAGCTCCTTGGCGATCGCTTTCAGCCCTTGCGTGATCATGGAGATTTCGAGAACGCGGTTGTCCGGCTTGGTGCCGACCGCCGGACGCATGAGCTGGAGGTAATCGACCACCACCAGGCTCAGCCCCTTGGTGCGGGCCAGACGGCGGCAGCGCGTGCGCATGGCCGAAAGCGAGATCGCCGGGGTGTCGTCGATATGCAGCGGCAGCGCCTGCAACTCGCGGCTCACCAGCACGAAGCGATCGAATTCCTTCTGCCCGATCTCGCCGCGGCGGATGCGCTCGCCGGACACGCGGCTTTCTTCCGACAGCAGACGCGTGGCGAGCTGTTCGGCGCTCATTTCCAGCGAGAAGAACGCGACCGAGCCGCGCGGCATGGTGCCGGTTTCGCGCCCCTGCACCAGGAGCGAGCGCGCGGCGCCGAAGGCGATCTTGGTGGCGAGCGCGGTCTTTCCCATCGCCGGACGGCCGGCCAGGATCAGCAGATCGGACGGATGCAGGCCGCCGGTCTTCTTGTCCAGATCGCGCAGGCCGGTGGTGAGGCCGCTGACGGCGCCGGTGCGGTGGAACGCCTTCTCGGCCACGGAGATCGCGTCGGTGAGCGCGCGTTCGAAGGTGACGAAGCCGCCATCCTGACCCTTCTCCGTGGCCAGCTTGAACAGCGTTTCCTCGGCCGCCTCGATCTGCTTGGCGCCGTCCAGCTCCGGGTCGCGCCCGAACGCGTTGTTGACCACGGTTTCGCCGACATCGATCAGCTGACGCCTGATCCAGGCATCGTGGATCGCGCGGCCGTATTCGCCGGCATTGATGATGCCGACCATGGCGGTCAGCAGCTGGGCCAGATAGGCGGTGCCGCCGACCTCGTCGAGCAGGCCGGAATGTTCGAACTCGCCGCGCAGCGTGATGGCGTCGGCGAGCTGTCCGGCCTCGATCCGGCGCACGATCGACTGGAAGATCCGGCCATGGATCGGGTCGATGAAGTGCTCGGGGATCAGGAATTCGGCGACGCGTTCATAGGCCTTGTTGTTGGCCAGAAGCGCGCCCAGCAGCGCCTGTTCGGCTGCCGCGTTGGACGGCGGCAGGCGCTGCGACAGGCCCAGAAGGGCGCCGTCCGCGGTCTGGTCGTTAGGGGCGCGTCCGATGCTGTTCATCGGGGGAGGATAGAGCAACGGCCGGCCGGATTGAACCGGCGATCTGCTCCGGCGGACCGGCCCGACGTGTCGAGATCAGGGCGTTCAGGACCTAAATGATTGCAAACGCTCGATGATTTCGAGCGCACGTTCCCGCCGCGCCCGTTCGGCACTCAGAACCCGGTGAGTGTTTCCGGCTCGTCCGGGCGGAACACGTCCAGCTCCATCCAGGCGGTGACGATGTGGTAGAACGAGCTGGTCGGGATCATGCGGATCGCCGGGCGGCCGAACGCGTCGAGCTGGTCGATCCAGGTGCCGGGCGGCAGGGTCGTGCTCTCGGGGCCGACCAGGAACCGGTCCAGCAGGTTGCCGGCGCTGTCCAGCACCGTGTCGATCGCCGATGCCGCTTCCGTCGCGGTGTCGGCGCGCCTGTGCAGGACCGTACCGGCTCGCAGCAGCTCGCCCTGCGGCCACAAGCGCGACGATCCGCGCAGCAGGCGGCCGTCGCGGGCGATGGCGTCGCGCATCAGCCCGGTCTCATGCCCGACGCCGTGCCCGTCCCGGACCCGGTCCAGCGCCCGGATCGCCCGGTCGGCGAGCGGATCGCCGAACAGGGCGTCCGCCCGGTCGAGCAGCCATATCCATTCCATCTGGTGGCCCGGCTCGACCAGATCGCCATCCATGCCGCCGGCCCGGTGCAGCGCCTGATCGAAATGCTCGGCCAGCGTACCGCTTTCGGGATCGAAGAAGCGCTCGTGGAACAAAGCCACCAGCTCGCGCGCCAGTTCGGCCCAGCGCGCATCGCCGCTCACCTCGAACAGCGCCACGGCCGCTTCCAGCAGATGCATATGCGGGTTCTGCAGCCGCCAGCCCGGCTCCGTCGGCATTACGTGATGGAAGCCGCCGCCCGGATGCGTCATCTCGCGGCGCAGGAATGCGAGGGTCCGCTCCGCTTCGCGCAGCGGGCGCGGGTCCTTGAAGACGCGGGCGTGCTGCGACAGGGCGAACAGCACGAAGGCGATGTCGTAGAGATCGGCCGCCTCGTCCACCGGACGGCCCTGCGGCGTCGCCCGCCTGATCCAGTGCCCGTCCGTGGCGCGCCCATGCAGGAGGAGGAAGCGGAAGATGCCCTCCGCCGCACCGGCCGCGCCCGGAACGCCGTGCTCGGCGGCGATGGCATAGACGAACAACTGTCGCGCCTGCACCCGCACGCGGGTGAAGCCGGGAAAGACGGTCGCCCCGTCGAGGGCGATCTGTTCCGCCGCGGGCCGGGATCCGTCCGGCAGTGCCGGGCCGAAGCCGTTCGCGTTCCAGAACGGGAACGCGGTGCCGAACAGCCAGGCCCGGAACCGGTCCCGCGCGCGCCCCAGGGCGGCCGGCCCGCGATCCACCATCCTCACGTCGCAAATTCCACAGACGCGCCGTTCATGACACCGGTCATGCCGTCTCTGCGGGAGCGTCGGCGCGGATGCGACGGATCGTTCCGGTGGTGGAGGTGTCGGGGACCAGACGGGCCAGCACCAGACGGCCGCCATTGGCTTCCACCTCGGCGCGGCCCACCACTTGGTCCGGGGCGTAGTCGGCGCCCTTCACCAGCACGTCGGGCAGGAGAACGCGGATCAGCTCCAGCGGCGTGTCGTCCTCGAATCCGACCACCGCATCGACGTGACGGATGGCGGCGATCACCTGCGCCCGTGCCGCCAGGGTGTTGACCGGACGGGTCGGGCCTTTCAGCCGGGACACGCTGGCGTCGCTGTTCAGCCCGACCACCAGCCGGTCGCAGCTCGCCCGTGCCGCCGCCAGGATCGCGACGTGGCCGGGATGGAGAATGTCGAAGCATCCGTTGGTGAAGCCGACCGACAACCCTTGAGCCTTCCAGCGCGCCACCAGCCCCTGCACGCGGGCCAGGGATTGCAGCCCGGCGATCTGGCCGGCTTCTGCATCCGTCCCGCCATCCAGGGCCTGATCGGTGAGGTCGAGCTCCTCCATCACCTCGTGCAGATCGGCGGTGGCGGTGCCGAGCTTGCCGACCACCACGCCCGCGGCGGCGTTGGCGATGTGCATGCTCTGCTCCAAGGAACGGCCGGAGGCGTGCGACAGCGCCAGCGCCGCGATCACCGTGTCGCCGGCGCCGCTGACGTCGAACACCTCCCGCGCCCGGGACCGCACCGCCAGCGCGGCGTCGCCTCGTTCCACCAGCAGCATGCCCTTCTCGGAGCGGGTCGCCAGGATCGCCCGCGCGCCTGCCTGTTCCATCACCAGACGCGCCGCCCGTTCGACCTCCTCCTCCGTGCCGGCCGGCAGGGAGGCGGCGACGGCCAGTTCGCGGGCGTTGGGGGTGATGCAGGTGGCGCCGCGATAACGGGAGAAGTCGCGCGATTTGGGGTCCACGAACACGGCGATGCCGCGCGCGGCGGCCAGACGGATCGCCTCCTCGATGACGCGCGGCGACAGGACGCCCTTGCCGTAATCGGACAGAAGCAGCACCGAGGCCTCGGCCACATGCGCGGCGATCGCCGCCACCAGCGCGTCTTCCTCGTCCGGCTGGATCGGCAGCAGGCTTTCCTCGTCGGCACGCACCACCTGCTGGTTGGCGGCGATGAAGCGCGTCTTGCAGATGGTCGGACGGGTCGCGGACAGAACGGTGGCGTCGTCCAGACGGTCCATGCCGCCGAGCAGCGAGCGCAGCGACCGGCCCGGCCCGTCATCGCCGATCAGCCCGACCAGGGTCGCCCACCCGCCCAGAGACAGGATGTTGTTGGCGACGTTGCCCACGCCGCCCGGCATCTCGCGCGTATGGGTGAGGCGCAGCACGGGCACGGGCGCCTCGGGCGAGATCCGCTCCATGGCGCCGTACTGGAACCGGTCCAGCATCACGTCGCCGACGCACAGGACGCGCAGGCCGGAGAAATCCATGCTCAGCCGAAGCTCCGAACCGATACCATGCCGTTCCATATCCGTTTTCGGTCCGCCACGCGCCTGCCCGGTCAGCCGAACGAGCGCACCAGCTCCGCCATGCCGGTCTGGCGCGGACGGGCGATCCTGGCCGCCGACAGAACGGCGCGTGCGTCGCCGATCGCCCGGTCGAGCCGGTCGTTGACGATGACGTGGTCGAACTCTTCCCAGTGCGAGATCTCGTCGCGGGCCGCCGCCATGCGATGGGCGATCTCGGCCGGATCGTCCGAGGCGCGGGAGCGCAGCCGTCCTTCCAGGATGGGCAGGGAGGGCGGCAGCACAAACAGGCTCACCACGTCGCCCGGCAAGGCGTCGCGCAGCTGGCGATGGCCCTGCCAGTCGATGTCGAACACCATGTCACGGCCGGAGGCCAGGGCCGCCTCGACCGGCGCGCGCGGCGTGCCGTAGCCGCGGCCGAACACGTTGGCCCATTCCAGCAGCTCGCCGGTCTCGGCCATGCGGTCGAACTCCTCGCGGCTGCGGAAATAGTAATGCACGCCCTCGGTCTCGCCCGGGCGCGGCTGGCGCGTGGTGACGCTGACCGAATGGCGCAGATGGGGGTCGGCGGCGCGGAGCGCATTGGCGATGGTGCTCTTGCCGGCGCCGGACGGTGCGGAGATCACGAAGCAGACGCCACGTCGCTCCGCAGGCGCGGTGTCCGGCCGGCTCCCCGGGCTGGAACGGGCCACCGGAAGCGGGTCGGACGGCGACATGGGCGGGTTCCTCGTTGCGTGCCTGCTTATAGCCCCGGGAAGGCCGGTCGTGAACCGGACCGCGCGGCGGCGCGGGGAGGACGACCGCCAGGTCCCGGAACAACTACGACACCGAACCGACACGCAGCCGTCATACGACTGACCGTGATCGGTCACATTCCGTGTCGATCGCGTTACATCAGCCGACAACATTCCCGGTTGGCCGCGCGCCGGACGGTTTTTCTGTCTCCCTGGTCAGAATTTGCTGCTAGGGCGCGCCATCACTTCGGCTCGGGGAATTCATCATGCGTATTCGCGCAGGGGTCGCCATTCTGCTGACCTCCACCTGCCTGTCCAACGCCGCCTTCGCGCAGCGCGCCGACAAGACGACGAACGCAACATTGCAGAGCGACACTGCGATCTCTTCATCCGGCGCATCCACGCTTGGCTCTCTGCCGACCGACCAGCGCAGCACGGAAAGCATTCGCGTCGTCGGCGTGAATCCGAAGCGCACCGCGATCGGCGGCGGCCTGATGGTGCGCGAGTCCGCGCCGAAATCGGTATCCACCGTCACCAACGCGTTCATCGAGAAGCAGAACCCGGCATCGAACCCGTTCCAGCTGCTGCGCATGCTGCCGGGCGTGAACGTGTCGTCCACCGATCCGATGGGCGCCACCGGCGGCTCGCTGACCATGCGCGGCCTCGGCTCCAGCCAGATCGCGTTCCAGCTCGAAGGCGTTCCGGTCAACGATATCGGCAACGCCGCGACCTATCCGCAGGAGATCGTGGACGCGGAAAACATCGCGCAGATCAAGGTCGAACAGGGTGCGGCCGATCTCGACACGCCGTCGGCCAATGCCAGCGGCGGTGCGGTCAACGTCTATCTGAAGGACCCGGACCTGAAGGCCGGCGGCTTCGCCGACGTGTCCTACGGTTCGTACAGCTTCGTGCGCGGCCTCGTGCGTTTGGAAAGCGGCCTGATCGGCAACACCAATCTGCGCGCCTACGCATCGTATTCGAAATCGAGCGACGTGCACTGGCGCGGTCCCGGCACGGACGACAAGCAGCATGCCGAGCTGAAGGCGGTGAACGACTGGGGCCAGAACAACCGCGTCAGCCTGGCCTTCGTCATCAACCAACTCGACAACAACCAGTATCCGAGCGTCAGTGCCGATAGCTGGCATCGCTACGGCTACGGCGGCAACAATCCGGTCGGCTACACCCTGCCGGGCAACACGGTCTACAACCACAACTACGTCAAGAACGACAGCAACTTCTACCGCGTGCGCGTGAACCCGTTCACCAACATCTATTCGAGCGCACCGTCGAACTTCACCTTGACCGACCATCTGAGCTTCGCGGTGGATCCGTATCTCTGGTACGGCTACGGCAATGGCGGCGGCGCCTATCCGCAGTCGCTCGACAAGATCCAGTTCGGCGCACAGACCTATACCGGCACGCTCGGCAACCAGACGCGCGGCACGGTTCTGGCCTACAACCCGTCCATCACCCAGACCTACCGCCCGGGCGTGGTGTCGAAGTTCACCCTCGATACCGGCATCAACCATGCCGTGCTGGGCTACTGGTTCGAATATTCCTGGCAGCGCCAGACCGGTCCGTACAGCCCGGTCGAGGGCAACGGCCATCCGCTCAACGAGTGGGGCGATTCCAACAATCTCGTGCTGAGCAACGGGCAGTTGCTGCAATACCGCAACACGCTGACGCTCACCCAGATCCACACCGTGTTCGTGGGCGACACGCTGTCGCTGCTGCGCAACAAGCTCGACCTCTCGGCCGGGCTGAAATACTCGATCATCAAGCGCAACGGCACCAACTACCTGCCGAATGTCGGCCAGCGTTACGTCAGCACCGACAACTCGGCGCCGCTGCCGACCGCTTCGGTGAGCTACAACATCAACAGCAGGAACCAGATCTTCGCGTCGGTGACGACGAACTTCAAGACGCCGACCAACTACACGCTGTACGATGCCGGCGTCTACAATCCCAAGACCCGCCAGTATGCGACCCTGGCGAGCCCGAACCAGCGGCCGGAAGTCTCCATCTCGGAGGAACTCGGCTATCGCTACAAGGGCGATCTGATCAACGGATCGGTGACCTATTTCCACTACAACTTCACCAACCGTCAGCTGAGCACCTCGGTGATCGATCCCGCCACCGGCATCATCTACGGCTCCAACATCAGCGCCGGCGGCCAGACCTCGGACGGTGTGGACATGGAGATCGGCACGCGTCCGTTCCATCACTTCCGGCCGTATGCGTCTGCGGAAATCCTGCACACCACCGTGGACAGCAACATCGTCTCTGGCGGCGACTACCTGCCCACCACCGGCAAGCTGGCGCCCAACGCACCGCAGTTCCAGTCGGCAGTCGGCGTCGATTACGACAACGGCTCGCTGTTCGGCGATCTGGACCTGAAATACACCGGCCACCAATATGCCGATTTCATGAACCAGGAAGCCTATAACGGCTACACCACGATCAATGCGGCGCTGGGCTATCGCTTCCACAGCGCCTGGCATCTGAAGACGCCGACGCTGCGTCTCGATCTGCAGAACCTCACCAACGAGAAATATCTCGGCTACGCCAACTCGGTGACCACCAACGCCAAGACCACCAGGGGCGTGTTCGGCACCAGGATCGCGGGCAAGACGCCGCTCTACACGATCGGCGACGGTTTCGCGGCCATCGCCACGCTGTCGGTCGGCTTCTGATCCTTAAAACCCGGCCGTCCCTGCGCGGGGACGGCCGGTTTCGTTTCTTCCCGTCAGAAACCGGAAGGATTCCGTTTCGGCGCGTTCAGGCGATCGCCGCGGCGGCTTCGGCACGCGCCAGGGCCCGCACGCCGATGTCGCGACGGAAGATCCCGTCCGCCCAGTGGATCGCCTCCACGCCGCGATAGGCCCGCTCGCGCGCCTCGCCGAGCGTCGGCGCCGTCGCCATCACGGTCAGGACCCGGCCGCCATTACCGACCAGCGCGCCCTTCTCGTTGCGGGCCGTCGCCGCCTGGAACACGCGCACGCCGGGCAAGGCTTCCGCACGCCAGATCCCGTCGATCACCGCTCCCGTCGCGGCCCGCTCCGGATAGCCGCGCCCGGCCATCACCACCGCCACCGACGCGTCGTCCGAGAACCGCACCTCGGTGCCGGCGAGGCCGCCATCGCACAGGGCGGTCAGAGCCGGCAGCAGATCGGTTTCGAGGCGCGGCAGCAACGCCTGCGCTTCCGGGTCGCCGAAGCGCACGTTGTATTCGATCAGTTTCGGCCCGTCGGCTTCCAGCATCAGCCCGGCGAAGATCACGCCCCGGAACGGCGTGCCGCGCTGGCTCATCTCGCGCAGCATGGGCCGCACCAGCAGATCGAGCGCCAGCTCCTGCGTGTCGCGGTCGAAGAAGGCGGGCGGCGACACGGCGCCCATGCCGCCGGTATTCGGACCGGTATCGTTCTCGCCGATGCGCTTATGGTCCTGCGCCGCGCCGATCAGCACCGCCGTCTCACCGTCGCAGAAGGCGAACAACGAGACCTCGTCGCCGACCAGGCATTCCTCGATCACCACGGCGGCGCCGGCGGTGCCGAGGCCGTTCTCGCGCATCATCATGTCGATCGCCGCTTCCGCCTCGGCCAGGGTCTGCGCCACAACGACGCCCTTGCCGGCGGCGAGGCCGTCCGCCTTGATCACGATCGGCGCGCCGCGACGGCGCACGAACTCCACCGCCGCATCGGCGTCCTCGAAGCGTTCCCAGCGCGCGGTGGGGATGCCGGCGGCGTCGCACACCTCCTTGGTGAAGCTCTTGGAGCCTTCGAGCCGTGCCGCCTCGGCGGTCGGCCCGGCGCAGCGGATTCCGGCGGCGGCGCAGGCATCGGCCAGACCCGCCACCAGCGGCGCTTCCGGCCCCGGCACCACCAGATCGATGCACTCGCGACGGGCCAGCTCGACCAGCGCCTCGACATCGTCCACACGCACTGCAACGTTGGTGCCGAACGACGCCGTGCCCGGATTGCCGGGGGCGATGAACAGCGCCCGGAGCAGCGGCGAGCGGCTCAGCGCGGCGGCCAGCGCGTGTTCCCGTCCGCCCGAGCCCACCAGCAGAACACGCATGCCACTCTCCTTCGTCCCGGCCCGCCCCTCGCGAACCGGGCGGTGGTATCATACCCTGCACGCATGATCGAAACCGTCGCGACGCCGGGGGCCGGCCCCAGCTCCAACCTGCCGGAATACAGCGTCTCGGAAGTGTCCGGCGCGGTGAAGCGGGTGCTGGAAACCTCGTTTTCGCGCATCCGGGTGCGCGGCGAGATCACCGAGTTCAAGCGCTACCCGTCCGGGCATCTTTATTTCTCGCTCAAGGACGAGGGCGGCAAGATCAGCGGCGTGGTCTGGCGCAACAGCGTGGCCAGGCTCGGCCTGCAGCCGGAGAACGGCGTCGAGGTGATCGCCACCGGCCGGATCTCCTCCTATGGCGAGCGGTCCTCCTACCAGCTGATCGTCGAGCGGATGGATTATGCCGGCGAGGGCGCGCTTCTGGCGCGGATCGAGCGGCTGCGGCTGAAGCTGGCGGCGGAAGGGCTGTTCGACGCCGAGCGCAAGCGGCGTCTGCCGTTCCTGCCGGCGCTGATCGGGCTGGTGACGTCGCCGCAGGGCGCGGTGCTGCACGATATCCGCACCACCATCGCCCGCCGCTTCCCCAGGTCTCTGCTTCTCTGGCCGGTGCCGGTGCAGGGCGAAGGGGCTGCCGCGCGCATCGCCGCCGCGATCGAGGGGTTCGACCGGCGCACCGGTCCCGGCACCGGCGTGCCGCGCCCGGATCTGCTGATCGTCGCGCGGGGCGGCGGCAGCCTGGAGGATCTGGCGGCGTTCAGCGACGAGGCGGTGCTGCGCGCCGCCGCGGCGTGCTCGATCCCGCTGATCTCCGCCGTCGGACACGAGACCGACACCACCCTGATCGATTTCGTGTCCGACCGGCGCGCGCCCACCCCCACGGCGGCGGCGGAGATCGCCATCCCGGCGCGTCTGGAGTTGCTGGCCGATCTGTCGCACCGCGCCGCGCGTCTGGAGGCGGGGCTGGGCCGCGCGCTCGAGGCTGCCCGTGCCCGCTACGGCCGCGCCGCCGCCGCCCTGCCCGATCTGCCGACGCTGTTGAACCAGATGCGACAGCGCCTGGACGACCGCGCGCACCGGCTGGAGCTGTCCCTGCCCGGCCAGCTCGACGCACGGCGCCGGACTCTGCGCGATCTGGGCCACCGACTCGATCGGGCGCTGCCGGGTCTGGTCACGCTGCGCCGCGCAGCGCTTCTGGCCGCGGAACGCCATCTGCCCGACCCGCGCCGGCTGATCGAACAGCGACGCGCCCGTCTGGCCGATGCCACGCTCATGCTCGATCGCGCCCGCATCACGCCGACGACATCCGGACGTGCCGCACTGGCGGCGCTGGACCGTCGCCTGCCGGACCCGGAGCGGTTGATCGAGCGCAGCCGCAACCGGTTGGCCTTGTCCGCCAACGGGCTGCAATCCGGTTTGCGTCTGGTGCTGCGCGATGCCGGGGCACGCGGCAAGGATCAGCGCGCTCGGCTGGCCGTGTTGTCGGCGCAGCTCGAAGCCGTGTCGCCGCTGGCCGTGCTGGCGCGTGGCTACGTGCTGGTGCGCGACAAGGACGGGCATGCCGTGACCCAGGCCGGCGCGCTTCGTACCGGCGCGCGGCTGGAGCTTCGCTTCGCCGACGGGACGCGCGCGGTGCGGGTGGAGCCGGATGCGACCGCGCAGGGGGCGTTGGCGCTGTAGAGGAAGAGCCTTCTTTTTCTGGAGAAAAAGAAGCAAAAAGACTTTCGATTGTTTGAGTCGGAGGAGTTCAGCCTTCCTTATTCAAACAACCAAAAATTCTTTGGTTCTTTCTTTCAAGAAAGAACACTCTTCTTCCTAGCGTTAGACCGATGGAAATCACGCGCTCAGTTCAGTTCGCGCACCAGACGCACGAACAGGCCGCGCAGCAACGTCTTCTGGCCATCGGTGAGGGTCGGCTCGCCGAAGGCGCGTCGACCGATGCCGAGCAGCACGCGGTCGTAGTCGCCCGGAACGGTGCTGCTGGTTTCGAACGATTTCTGGAGTTGCGCCAGCGTATCCGGCGGCAGGGCGGACACCAGCCCGTCGATCTCCGCTTCCAGCTCGGCCGCCTCCGTTTCGGAAAGCGGCTCTTCCTGCGGCTCGGCGGTGCCGATCGCCAGGAAGCGATCCAGAACCGTCGCGTCCCATTCCGTGGTCGTATCCGCCTCCCGGCGCAGCGACCGGCTCTGGGTCGATCGGGCCGGATGGATGCCGATCAGGTGAACGCGGACGCCGAATTGCTGCGCTTGTCCCACACCGAGCTGCAGATCCTCATCGCCCGATAAAAGAACCGCATCCGAAATGGCTCGATTCCGAGACAGTTCGACAAGGTCGTTGATGATGCGGGCATCGACGCCCTTCTGCTCGCCCGACATATTGATGCGGCCGAGGCGCAGCTTGATGGAGTCGGTGTCGGCCAGCAGATCGTGCTCGGCGGTGGGACGGCCGGCCCGTGCGCCGTCGTACCAGTAAATCCGCAGCAGCTCGCGGTTCTTCACGACGGCAAGCGAGGTCAGGCTCTCCTTGATGCCCTCGATGTCGAGCGACATCAGTTCCCGGCTGACCCAGCGGCCGGATAGAGCCACCGAGCCCTGCGCGAACAGGTAGCCGGCATCGACGAAAACAGCGAAACACATGCGATATCAAACCCTGGGCACCGGAACGACGCCATCACCTCGCCAGACTATGGCGGTTCGACGGCTTTCAGCACGGTTGTAGGACAAAATATACGTCAATCGTAAGTCTTCCCGTCATAGACCACGAAACCAACGGGTTTATGGGTGAAGTGCAGCACGGGCAGGCCGGGGTCGTTCGGTCCCGCGGTCGCCTGGTCGGCGGGAATGAACATGCCCTGCATTTCCACCTTGCGACCTTCTTCAAACGGAATCTCCTGGCCGATACCGCCTTCGGTGATGCGGATGGCGACGAACACGTTGCCCGCATAGGAGAAGCCGTCCTGGTTCAGGCTGGTCAGCCGGTCGATCCAGAGCTGCTGGTGAGCCGCGCCCTGAATGTCGACCTGCTCGCCGAACAGCTTGACGATGTTGGCGCCGACGTGACGCAGCGTCCCGCGGCCGCTGCCGTCGGCATTGCGCAGGATCAGCGACGAGGCTGAGAGAGGAGAAACGGTTTGGGCGATCTGGTCGTTCATGCCGGGTTCCCCGATGATTGCGTCGCTGCAACGCCCGGCCCCCGGCAAGCGTTCGCACGCCTGTGATATCGGGAGATCGGCATGGAACGGTGGTTGACGGCAGCGCGACGGATCGCACCCATCGCGCCGGTTCTGGCGATCGCCGGCCTGTTGTCCGCCTGCGACGATGGCGTTCAGCCGCCGCCTGCGACCAGCGCGGCCGCGACGCCCGCGCAGCCCGCGGCCCCGCCTCCCCCGGGCCCGGCCGCCATGACCGCCAACGCAGACGCCTCCTCGGCCGGCGTGCTGCCCAACGACCCGTCCGCTCCTGCCAACACGCCGCTCTGCGGCATCGCGGCGCAGGAAAACAACGCCATGACGCGTCAGCTCCTGCCGCGCCAGTACGCGCAGGCGGGCCAATGCACCGCCTATGCGTGCTATGATGCTGCCACGGCCACCTATATCGGTGCGGACGGCTTCCGGCACGTGTGCCGCTGAGAAGCGAAGGATCTTCCCATGTCCCGTTTGCCCACATCCCGCCTGAACGAATCCGCGGAGGCCCTTCTGGCGCGCCCTGCCTTGTCGGCGCGCGAACGCACCCGACGCCTCAACCGGATCAAGAAGCTGGCCTGGCTGCTCGATGCCGCGCTGCGTCTGCCGGGCACGCGGTTCCGCTTCGGCCTCGGCGCCGTGGTCGGCCTGACGCCTGCGGCCGGCGACGCCGTCACCACGGCGATCTCGCTCTACATTGTCTATGAAGCCTATCGTTTGGGTCTGCCGACGAAGACCATCGTCCGCATGCTCGGCAATGTCGGTATCGAAGCCCTGGCCGGTTCCGTTCCCGTGGTCGGCGATGTGTTCGATGCCAGCTTCAAGGCCAACATGCGCAACATCATGCTGATCGACGCGCACGAGACTGCCAGCCGGAAGGACAAGATCTGATGCGCTTTCTCCGGGTCGCCGCCGCGACCGCACTGGTTTTCGCAAGCGCAGGGATCGCCTCGGCCCAGACCGTGCCCGACCCGGACAAGAGCGCGGTGCCGTCGGAAGGCGCCATCTCGCCGCGCACGCCGGGCGGTAACAGCGCCGGCACGACGCAGCAGAACCAGGGCCGGATGAACGCCACGGTCGGTGGAATCGACCGCCATCTGCTGCGGCAGGAAAAGGACCGCCCTCGGCTTCCGAACCAGGCGCCGTCGCCGTCGCAGACCCTGCCCGGCGGCACCGCGTCGCACCGGCCGCACTGAAGGCTGCGCATCTTGGACGGGTTCAAGAAGCTTCTCGGCACCGCCGCGTTCGATTTCGGCGGCGTCATCGTGTTCTATCTGCTGTTCGCCACCATCGGCCTGCGCGCCGCGATCATCGGCACGCTCGTCTTCGTGCCGCTGGATGCGGCGCGACGACACTGGCTCGGCATCGGGTTTCCGCGCCTCTACATCCTGAGCACGGCGATGGTGCTGATCTTCGGCTCGATCGACGTGTTCTCGAAGACGCCGTTCATGCTGAAATACGAGGGCTCGGTGACGGAAACCATGGTCGGCATCGCGTTCGCGATTGGCGCGCGTGGCAAGTCGATCATCGAAGAGCTGGTGATGCAGCAGCAGCCGGATTTCCGCATCCCGCACCGCCGCCGCTATTTCCAGCTCGTGACGGCGACGTGGTCGCTCTATTTCTTCTGCATGGCCGGGTTCTATCTGTGGGTCGGGCTGCACAGCACGCTGGGGCATGCGGTGATCATCCGGCAGGTGGCCGGCATCGCTGGATCGATGGCGATGGCGGTGTTCAGCTTCAGCGGCTCGTTCGCCGCCGGGATCTACAAAGCGCTCGGGCTTCTGCCGCGCGAAGCGGACCCGGACTACGAGGCAGCGACCAACGCTGCCTGACGGAAACGAAAACGGCGGTGCCGGGCCGTCGCCCGCACCGCCGTTTTCCGTTTCGGTCCGCTCCGCGTCAGGCGACGCTGTCGCGACGATCGCGCAGCTTGACGTAGGCCAGAGCAGCATGCTCGGCGCAGTACGGCTTGCCCGGTGCGGGATCGGCGCCACAGAAATGGAACCCCTTGGTCCCCGGTTCACCCAGGGGCCAGCAGCAGGTGAGGCCGCGACGGCGCGGCTCGCGCGGTTCAGCCGGACGCGACACGGCGCGCACCGGCTCCGGACGTTGCGCGACGGGTGCCGGCTCCTCGCGCGGCACGGGGGCCACGGCGGGGTTGGGCATCTCGGGGCGTAGCAGCCGGACGTTGTCGGGTGCCGCGATCTCCACCGGAGCGGGCGCGGGCTGAGACACGACCGGCTCCACGGCCACGGCCGGCGCCTGAACGGCGATGGGGGCCGGATCCGCGACCGGCACTTCGACCGCGGCGATCTCCGCTGCCGGCGGCGTCATCACCGGGGCCGGCGTGCGCGGCTTCTCGGCTGCGACGGGACGCTTGGGCTGCGGCGCGGGCTGGCCTGCATCGGTCTTGCGAATCGGCGAGGGGCGCGCGGGCAGGTCGAGCCTGTGCGCCTTGCCGACCACGGCATTCTTGGTGATCCCCATCCGCCGGCCGATCTCGGCCGTGGACAACCCTTCCTGCCAAAGCGCGCGCAGGCGGGCAATCGACTCGTCGGTCCACTCCATCCTGGCCCCCTCAACTCTCCGTTGAGTGGGAGACTACCCTACAGCTTGGGGTGCCTCAACCGACCGACCACATAATCTTGTGGACAAGGCGGTGAGCGGAATCACGCAAGCGATGTGGAAAGCCTGTGGATAAGACAGAACCGCCGGAATCAGCGTTTCAGCAGCCTGATCCGCTTGCCGTCGACCGCCAGCGAGACCTGCCCGTTCTTCAGGGCCAGCGCGTCCTCGCCGAAGACGGTCCGGCGCCAGCCTTCCAGCGCCGGAATGTTCGGCGCGTCCTCGGTCGCCAGACGGTCGATCTCCTCAGAGGAGGCCAGCAGCTTGGGTGCGACGTCATGCTGCTCGGCCTTGGCCGCCAGCAGCACCTTCAACAAGGACACCAGGGCTGGCGACGGGCGCGGGCCGTCCTTGCGCGGCGCGGCCGGCAGGGCATCCTCCGGCATAGCCCGCGCGGTTTCGATCGCGTCCAGCAGGCCGACGCCGCTCTTGCCCTCGGCGAAACCGCGGCTGACGCCGCGCACGGTGGCCAGCGCTTCCGGCCCGTCCGGCATGGTGGCGGCGATCTCTAGCAGGCTTTCGTCCTTCAGGAGACGCTGGCGCGGCACGTTGACACGCTGCGCTTCCCGCTCGCGCCAGGCGGCGATGGCGCGCAGCACGCCCAGCATGCGCCGGTTGCCGGTGCGCGGACGCAGCCGCTCCCACAGCGTTTCCGGGTCCGGGCGGAACGTGTTCGGGTCGCTCAGGAATGCCATCTCGTGGCCGACCCAGTCGAGACGGCCTTCCCGCTCCAGACGCTCGCGCAGCTTGCCATAGACATCGCGCAGATGGGTCACGTCGGCGGCGGCATAGGCGATCTGCGCCGGCGAGAGCGGGCGGCGCGACCAGTCGCTGAACCGGTGCGCCTTGTCGATCTGGCCGCCGGTGAGCGAGGACACCAGGCTGTCATAGCCGACCTGATCGCCGAACCCGGCCACCATTGCCGCCACCTGGGTATCGAACAAAGGCGTCGGCAGGCGGCCGAAACGGTGCAGGAAGATCTCCAGATCCTGACGCGCGGCGTGGAACACCTTCACCACCGCCGGATCGTCCAGCAGCGGGCCCAGAACCTGGAGGTCCAGCCCCTCGGCCTCGGCGTCCACGATCGCGACCTCGCCGGCGCCGGCGAGCTGCACCACGCACAGCTCGGGCCAGTAGGTGCGTTCGCGCACGAATTCGGTATCGACCGTGACGAACGGTTCCGCCCGCAGGCGCTCCACGCAGGCGGCGAGCGCCTCGGTGGTGGTGATCAGCACGGGCTCGGGGAATCGGGCCCCCGCTTGGCGAGAGGCAGGGCGTGACATGGGTTCACGCATACACGCGCGCTCCCCCATGCGAAAGACGAGATCGCGAGACGTCTTGTTCGATCCGCCGCGCCGCGGAGACCTGTCCCGGGCGTCGGGAAGACCTCTTTCTTGACATGGGCCAAACCCGTCGGCTTCCTGCGCCGCCTTCGCTATCTATAGCTACCTCTTCACCAGTCCCGGATCACCGCGCCATGCATGCCTATCGTACCCATCGTTGCGACGCCCTCCGGGCGGAGGATGCCGGCCAGACCGTGCGCCTGTCCGGCTGGGTGCATTCCAAGCGCGACCATGGCGGGCTGCTGTTCATCGACCTGCGCGACCATTTCGGCATCACCCAGATCGTGTTCCCGAGTGCGCTGCTCGATCAGGTGGAGCGGGTGCGCGTGGAAAGCGTGCTGACCGTCACCGGCGAGGTGGTGTTGCGCGAAGGCGCCACCGTGAACCCGAAGCTGCCGACCGGCGCCATCGAGGTCCGGGCCCAGGCGATGGAGATCCAGTCCCAGGCGGCGGTGCTGCCGCTGCAGGTGGCCGGCAACGAGCATTACGGCGACGAGCTGCGTCTCGCCTATCGCTATCTCGATCTGCGTCGCGAGCGCGTGCACAAGAACATGATGCTGCGCGCGAACGTCATCGCGTCCCTGCGCCGCCGGATGATCGACCAGGGCTTCACCGAGTTCCAGACCCCGATCCTGACCGCGTCCAGCCCCGAAGGCGCGCGCGACTTCCTGGTGCCGGCGCGCAACCATCCCGGCAAGTTCTATGCGTTGCCGCAGGCGCCGCAGCAGTTCAAGCAGCTGCTGATGGTGGCGGGCTTCGACCGCTACTTCCAGATCGCGCCCTGCTTCCGCGACGAGGCCGCGCGTGCCGACCGTTCGCCCGGCGAGTTCTACCAGCTCGATTTCGAGATGAGCTTCGTCACCCAGGAAGACGTGTTCGCCACCATCGAGCCGGTGATCGCCGGCGTGTTCGACGAGTTCGGCAACGGCCGCGTCGTGGACACGGCGCCGTTCACCCGCATCCCGTACGACGTGGCGCTGGCGGAGTACGGCTCCGACAAGCCGGACCTGCGCAACCCGCTGCGCATCAGCGACGTGACGGACGCCTTCGCCGACTCCGGCTTCGGCCTGTTCGCCCGCATCGCCGCTGCCGGCGGCCAGGTGCGCGCGATCCCGGCTCCAGGCGCCGGCGACCGTCCCCGCTCCTTCTTCGACAAGCTCAACTCCTGGGCGCGCGACGAGAAGCAAGGCGGGCTGGGCTACATCACCTTCGACAGCGAGGGCGCAAAAGGCCCGATCGCCAAGAACCTGGAAGCCGATCGCTGCGAGACCATCCGCCAGCGCTGCGGCCTCAAGGCCGGCGACGCCGTGTTCTTCGTCGCCGGTCCGCGCGACGGGCTCAAGGGCGTCGAAACGGTGAAGTTCTCCGGCGCCGTGCGCACGCGCATCGCGAACGAGCTCGAGCTGATCGAGCAGAACGCGTTCCGCTTCTGCTGGGTGGTCGATTTCCCGATGTACGAGCTGAACGAGGAAACCGGGCAGATCGATTTCAGCCACAACCCGTTCTCGATGCCGCAGGGCGGTCTGGAGGCGCTGAACACGCAGGACCCGCTGACGATCAAGGCGTTCCAGTACGACATCGTCTGCAACGGCATCGAGCTGAGCTCGGGCGCGATCCGCAACCATCGCCCGGACGTGATGATCCGCGCCTTCGCCATTGCCGGTTATCCGGAAAGCGAGGTCGAGGCACGCTTCGGCGGTATGCTGAACGCGTTCCGCTACGGCGCGCCGCCGCATGGCGGTTCGGCCCCGGGCGTGGACCGCATCGTCATGCTGCTGGCCGACGAGCCGAACATCCGCGAGGTGATCCTATTCCCGCTGAACCAGCAGGGTGAGGACCCGATGATGGGCGCGCCGGCCGCCGTGCCGGAAGCGCGCATGAAGGAGCTGTCGCTGCGCACGGTTCTGCCGCCGGCCAAGCCGGTGCCGGGCGCCACCGCCCCCGTCGTGCCGGAAACCAAGCCGAACTGAACGGAGAAACACGATGGACTGGTCGGCTGCACGCTATTCGGTTTTCGAACGTGAACGCAGCCGACCGGCCCTCGACCTTCTCCACGCCCTGCCCGACGCCGCACCGGGCCGGGTGATCGATCTCGGCTGCGGGCCGGGCAATTCCACCGCCTTGCTCCGTGCCCGCTTCCCCGATGCCGTGTTGTCCGGCCTCGACAGCTCTCCCGACATGCTGGAGGCCGCCCGGAAGCGGCTACCGGATGTCGCGTTCTTCCAGGACGACATCGCCGCCTGGGCCCGGAACGAGGGCGCGCATCACGATCTCGTCTTTTCCAACGCCGCCCTGCAATGGCTGCCGGATCATGCCGCCCTGCTGCCTGCCCTGCTGCGCCGCCTGGCACCCGGCGGCACGCTCGCGGTGCAGATGCCCGACAATCTGGACGAGCCGAGCCATGTGCTGATGCGGGCGATCGCCGCGGACCCGCGCTGGGCCGACCGCCTGTCCGACGCCGTCGCCGCCCGTGCCGACCGGCATGGCGTGGCGTGGTACGACGCGCTGCTGCGGGCGCATGGCGCGGAGGTCGATGCGTGGCGCACCACGTACCATCACCGCCTCGCCGACGGCGCCGCCGGAATCGTCCGCTGGCTGGAATCCACCGGGCTGCGGCCGTTCCTGGCCGCCCTCGACGACGAGACGACGCCGCTCTTCCTGGCCGAATACGAGGCGGCGCTCAGGCACGCCTATCCGGCCGCGCCGGATGGTTCCGTGCTGCTGCCCTTCCCACGCCTGTTTTTGGTCGCGACCGTCGACTGAACCGGGTGGCTAGGGAACCACTCCGGGAGGACCGGCAAAGAAGATCGCATCGGCGATCTCGTGCGCGAGCATCGGCGCCGTGATACCGAGCGTGTTGTCCGATACGGCTTGATCGGCGCCATCGTTTAATGCCGCCTGACGCGAATTGACCATCACCACAACGCCGAGCCCCCGGCTCGGCATCAGCAGCACCTGAGTCGAAAAACCGGTCAGACCACCAGTCTTGATGACGGTGGCCGGGAAATGCGAGGCAGGGTCGGGCCGGGTAATGCTCCAGGCCAACCCGGAAACCGGGCTGCCGCTCGGGCATTTCGCCAACGGCATATAAATCGCGACCTGGCAGGCGGCAGGTTGCTCCGCAATCCGGAAGCCCGCCCGCACGGGCTCGACGGAGCCGTCGAACCCCAACGAACCGGAACGCGAGGCGGGCAGAGCCGCCCGGACCAGGCGCGCCATATCGGACAGGCTGGATTTCAGCGCCCCTGCCGGCGCCCAGATCGGCACCGTGTTATGGAGCGCCTGGCCCGGCGTCACGAGAACGGCGAGCGGCCGCACATAGCCGACACCGCCATACGTCACAGAGCCGAACGCAACCCCACTCGCGACGACACGCCCCCGAGCGATCGCATCGCGACCGAACGCGCTACGGCCGCCAGCGACGTGGATCTTCACCACCTGTCCGGCGCCATAGCCTGAACCGGTGTCGAGGATGCGGATGCCGATCACCCGACCGCCACGAATGATCGCCTCGCCTTTCGCCGTCCTGCCGGTCTGGCCGGACGGCGCGTCGAACACGACCGCCGGCGGCGGCACATAGCCGGTGCCGCCCGAGAGCACCGGCAGCGACACCAGGAACCCCTGCTTGTCGAGCGTGGCGGCGACGGACGCACCGTGACCGCCGCCGCCCACCACCTTGACGGTGGGCGAGGTTTGGTATGGTCCGGCCACACTCGCGTTGGCGATGCTCGCGATGCCGCCGTTTCGGATGGAGACGCTGAGAACGGGAAGCTGGTATCCGGACGCCAGATCCGAATCTCCGGCGGGCACCAGCATCGCCGTGTCACGCATCCGCAGCGGCCACAGAAGTCGCTCTTCAAGCAGGCGCTGCCAGCCGGGAAGCGCCGTTTTGCCGAGCGGCCGGCCCTGCGGCGCACCAAGCAGCAGCCCGATCAACCCGGTACTGAAATCCGAATAGGTGTATCCGGCCGGCAGGGAGGCGGGCGCCGGAGTGCCGCGGAAATAAGCGGCGAAGTCGGCAGCACCGTACTGCGCGACCGTGGGGCGCTCGCTGGGAAGGCATCCGGGCACATTCTGGTTGCCGCAAAGCGGCGCCAGGGTCGGATAACCCGCGGTGAAGCTACCCAATTCGCCCAGGGTGACATCGGCGGTACTGGCGGGCAGCGAACCGAGCTCGGGTCCGAAGGCGGACAGAGGGGTCGAGAGAGACATGAGGCGGGCATTCACGGCCTGCCCCAGCAGGTTGGTGGTGAACACCTTGGTTACGGAACCGATCTCGAAGCGGGAATGCTCCGTGAACGGACGCTGCGCGGCCCAATCGGCGAAACCGTACGTGAACAGGCGAGCTGGCCGCCCGGCGCGCACCACGGCAACGCCGATGCCGATCGCCTTTCCGGTCTCGACGACAGACCCGGCGAAGATGTCGCTGATGCGATGCAGCTCGGCCGGGGAAAGAGGATCAGGCATCTCCGCGACAGGTACGGCACGAGCTTGGGCGCCCAGGACCAGAAGCAGCGAAACGGCCACCCCGCACCGGGTCGAAACGGAAAACATGGTGTTCACCTGCCAGCAGATCGGAACGTCCTAGCCCCGAAACGATCTCCCGTCGACGATTTGCCTTGGTCCCTCCCCGTATTGGTCCGACCGCCGAACGACGGGACCGCGACGACACCGGCAGCCGGTGATACGCTGTCCGGATTGGCCAGCCGGAGATCGCCGCGGATGCTCAGAACGATAGTCGCCGCAGCGATCGCCATCGGCGCGGCGGCGAGCTGCGAAGCGACCGCAGCCCCGGCATCCCTGCCCGTCCCCGACATCCAGCTCGCCCCGCACACCGCCCAGTACGATCTCTCGCTCGCCTCCACCACGGACGGCAACACGGTGGCCGCCACCGGCTCCATGAGTTTCAAGGTCATCGACGCCTGCCAGAACTGGGCCACGCAGCAGCAACTGCATCTGCAGATCGCCACGCGCGAAGGCCAGTCCTCCGACATGGTTTCCACCTATGCCACGCTGGAAAGCAAGGACGGGCGCCACCTCAGCTTCGACATGGAAGAGCGCGACAACGGCCAGCTCACCCAGCAGGTGCGCGGCGAAGCCAGTCTGGGGGCCGACGGCAAAGGGCAGGCGCGCTTCACCCTGCCCGCCCCCGCCACCATCGCGCTTCCGGCCGGAACGCTGTTCCCGATGATGCACACCGCCGCCATCATCCGCGCGGCGGAGGACGGCAAGCGCAGCATCGACCCCGTTCTGTTCGACGGCACCAGCGCCGACGGCCCCTCCGACAGCTACGTCACCATCCTGCCCTGGCACGCCCCGCCTTCGGACTCCGATCAGCCCGGCCTGCGCAAGCTCGGCTCCGGGCGCGTGCATGTCGCCTTCTTCAACCGCAAGCCCGGCACCATCACCCCGGATTACGAGGTCGGCATGCGCTATTTCGCCAACGGCGTCAGCGACCGGCTGCGGATGGATTTCGGCTCCTTCGTCATGGACGGCGCCATGACCTCCTTCACGCCCGGCGCCACCGCCGCGCATTGCCGGTCCTGATCTCCGATGTCCGAAACCAAGACGCGGCCTTCCGGGCTGTCGCACAGCCTGCGCAGCCGCCATGTGGCGATGATCGCCATCGGCGGCGTGATCGGCGCCGGATTGTTCGTCGGCTCCTCCGCTGCCATCGCCGGCACCGGCCCTTCCGTGCTGCTTTCCTACGCGCTGGCCGGCACGGTGGCGCTGCTGGTGATGCGTATGCTGGGCGAGATGGCGATCGAGCGGCCCGGAGAGGGCTCGTTTATCTTCCACATCCGGCACGGCCTCGGCGCGCGCGCCGCCTTTCTCGCCGGCTGGCTCTACTGGCTGTTCTGGGCCGTGGTAGTGGCGGCCGAGGCGATCGGCGGATCGATCATCCTCAGCGCCTGGATTCCCGTCGACCGCACCGTGCTCGGCGTTCTGCTGGTGCTGCTGATGGCCGGCACCAACCTCGTTTCCGTGCGCTCCTACGGTGAGTTCGAGTTCTGGTTCTCGGCGCTGAAGGTCGCGGCGATCCTCGGCTTCTGCGGCCTGTGCATCGCGGCCCTGTTCGGCCTGTTAGGCGCAGATGCGGCTTCGGTGTCGCGCCTCTGGACCGACGGCGTGGCGCCGCACGGGCTCGCGGCGGTGCTGGCCATCGTGCCGACCGTGGTGTTTCAGTTCACCGGCAGCGAGATCGCCACCGTGGCGGCGGCGGAATCCGACAATCCTGGCCGCAACGTCGCCCATGCCACCAACACGGTCGCCGCCCGCATGCTGCTGTTCTATCTCGGCTCCATCAGCCTGATCCTGTGCGTGGTGCCCTGGCACCGGCTCGTTCCGGGACACTCGCCCTTCGTGTCCGCGATGCAGGCGCTCGGCATCCCCGGCGCGCCGCTCGCCATGTCGATCATCGTGCTGATCGCCGTGCTGAGCTGCCTCAACTCGTCGCTCTACGTGACGTCGCGGGTGCTGTTCGAGATGGCGGCGCATCACGATGCTCCGGCCTTCCTGGTGCGGACCGGACGCGGCCAGGTGCCGCGTCGGGCGATCCTGGCGGGAACGGCGGTCGCGCTCTGCGTAGCGGTCGCCTCCAGCATCTCGCCGGACGGCGTATTCGCGTTTCTGTTGAACGCCTCCGGGGCGCTGATCCTGCTGGTCTACCTGCTGATCTGTCTCGCCCAGATCAGGCTGCGCGGCGCGATGCAGCACGAGGGACGACGCCCGGCCTTCGCCATGTGGCTGTTCCCGTTCCTGTCCTGGGCCACCGTCGCCGTCATCGCCGCCGTGCTTCTGGCCATGGCGGCGAACCCCACCACACGCCCGCAGATCGTGCTCGGCACCGGAACCGTGGTCGCCGTGCTGGTGTTGGATCGACTCACCCGAAGGAGACACGCCCCATGACCGGAACCCCCGCCCACGACTGGCTCCGCCCCCGCCTCGAACAGGTCCTGGCCGACGCTGAAGCGCATGGCATCGTACGCGACGTCGCGGTGGCGGTGATCAACGACATCGTCACCGACGTCGATTTCGGCAGCGGGCACGTCGCGAGCGATACGGATGCATAGCTGGACCGGTTATCGATCCAGGTCGCAGGCCGGTCGCAGCACGTTTGCCGGAAGTTGAGCGATATCCGATTTGGCGGATCGAGATCTCTCACCACGATCTCGCTCAATCTATGTAGATACTGACTTTTTCTCGGCCCAGGCTTACAGGCGCTCACCCTGAGGGCATAACGATTGATATTATTAATCGCACTGACCACTCCATAAGCGATGGTAATTATGCACCATTACACTCTGGCGATACTACCCGCGTGTATGTATGGGCACTTAGATCTGAAACTTATCGTGGGTATGATCTGAAATATTGCCAGGATCATTCGAACCATTATCTTCTTTGCCTGGCGAAAAAAGATGTCTGTTTCGAAATTCACCGACTGTCTGGAGGAGATAGCGACAAAGTGCATGAAGATCAGACAGAAAGTCCAGTTTCAGTCGCTTTGAACAGCCGCGAGTGGATTTTCGTAAAGGATGCGCTTGAGAGCTGGATCTCACATGTCTCCAGCCTTACTCCATCGGAGGAGACTGTCGACTCTTGGGCAGACATGGCCAATGATGCCCGAAGGCTCGAAGTCATTGTTGCCAAAATCCTACGGCAGACTTGATTCACGCATCAGAGACAGCCCGGGCAGTCTCCAGATCAAAATCGAGCAGGACCCCGCCAATTCGTCCAAAACGGCCAACTGCGACAACACTTCACATGGGACTTGAAAGGCATCCCTGTCGCTGCGGTTCTACATTCTGCCCAACTCGATCTCGGAACATCGCGTAGACCTGCAGCAGCAATCAGCGCCTCGGATGCAGCGCGTTGCGCAGCGCGGACCGGGCCCGGTTACGGGCCACCATGGCCGAGCGCGCGGCGGCTACGGAGTCGAAGCCGTGATACGCGCCCGGGAACACGTGCAGCTCGCACGGAACGCCGGCGCGGATCAGGCGCTGCGCGTAGACGATGTCCTCGTCAATGAACAGATCGAGCGTGCCGACCGAGATGAAGGCCGGCGGCAGGCCGGACAGATCCTCGGCCCGCGCCGGGGCGGCGTAGGGCGACACGCCGTCGCTGCCCGGCTCGACGCCCAGCAGGGACGACCAGCCGAACCGGTTGTCGTCGCGCGTCCAGACCAGTTCGCCCGCGAACGGGTGCGGCTCGGCCGTCACGGTGCGGTCGTCCAGCATCGGGTAGATCAGGGACTGGAACACCAGCGGGATTTCACCGCGATCGCGCGCCAGCAAAGCGAGCGACGCCGCCAGACCGCCGCCGGCACTCTCCCCGCCGATCGCGATCCTCGTGCGGTCGACCCGCAGCGACGCCGCGTTCTCGTGCAGCCAGCGCAGGGCGGCGTAAGCGTCCTCCACCGGGCCCGGATGCGGCGATTCCGGCGCCAGACGATACTCGACCGACGCGACCACGCAGGCGAGTTCGGCCGCGAGCGCCGCCTTTTCCGCGTCTGCGCCGGAGGCCGAGCCCATCACGTAGCCGCCGCCATGCAGATGCAGATAGGCCGGATGAAGCAGCTCCGGGTCGCCGCCCACGGGGGTGAACACGCGCACGGAGATCGGCCCGACCTCGTGCACCTCCAGCGTCGCCAGGGACGGGTTGTGCGCGAGGGCCGCCTTGCCTTCCTCGGCCCGGCGCTGACGCAGCGCGTGCAGCGTTTCGGCATTCACCGGCTCGCTGCGCATGGCCTCCAGGCCGGCGCGCAGTTCGGGATCGACGCGGGACAGATCCGGCATGGCGCGCTCCGGGTTCAGGAGAAGCTGGTGCGGTAGGTGCGGGGCTGCTCGCGCGGCCAGAGCCACGCCGCGCCGCGCACGCCCGAGCTGTCGCCGTGGATGTTGGGCAGGATCGGCGTGGTGCATTGCGGGCTGATCACATGCTTCGCCATCAGCGGCGGCACCTGGCTGTAGAGGTGCTTCATGTTCGACAGACCGCCGCCCAGGACGATCACGTGCGGGTCGAGGATGTTGATGATCTGCGCCAGCCCGCGCGCCAGACGCTCTGCATGACGGTTCAGCGCCGCGATCGCCTTCTCCTCGCCGGCCTCGGCGCGGCCGGGGATCGAGGACGCGTCGCGATGGCCGGGGCCGTCGCAATCCTCGGCCAGGGCGGAGCCGCACAGATAGCGCTCGGCGCAGCCGTGATTGCCGCAGAAGCAGGCGATGCCCGGGGTCTCGTCCGGCTTCGGCCACGGCAGCGGGGTGTGGCCCCATTCGCCGGCGATGGAATGACGGCCGATCAGCACGCGCTCGTTCACCACGATTCCGCCGCCGACGCCCGTGCCGAGAATGACGCCGAACACGATCTGGTTGCCGGCACCTGCGCCGTCCACCGCCTCGCTCAGGGCGAAGCAGTTGGCGTCGTTCTCCACCCGCACTTCCCGCTCCAGCGTCGCGGACAGGTCGCGTGCGAACGGACGGCCGTTGAGCCAGGTGGAATTGGCGTTCTTCACCAGCCCGGTATCGGGGCTGACCGCCCCCGGAATGCCCACGCCGACGGTGGCAGTGCCGCCCTGGCTTTGTTCCACCGATTCGACCAGTTCACGGATCGCCCGGATCGACGCGTCGTATTCGAGCGGATTGGCCACGCGCTTGCGCATGGTTTCCTTGCCGTCGTTGCCGATAGCCACGATCTCGATCTTGGTTCCGCCGAAATCGATCCCGACCCGGAAATCAGCCATCTGCGCCTCGCAAGCCCTACTGGAGGGGTTTATGATGGATGGATGCCCCTTTCTCCAAGCCAGGCTCCATCGCCAGCGCAACAATCAGCGCCGAAAGCCGCCGTCGGCGAAACGCTGCTCGACGTCAAGGGGCTGAGCTGTCCTTTGCCGGTTCTTCGCGCAAATAGAATGCTACGAAGCATGAAACCGGGCGAGAAGCTGCGCGTGCTTGCGACCGACCGCGCTTCGGTAGCCGATTTCCACGCCTTCTGTCGCGAGACCGGCCACGCCCTGGTCGCGTTCGGCGAGGAAGGCGGCACCTTCAGCTTCGTGCTGCGCCGCCGCCCGGACCAGGAGCCGTCCACCCCGCCTGCCTGAGCCGCGTCAGCGCCCGTTCCCGGGGCCATGGTTTGTCGCACGGTTTGCTCCCCCGCCCGGTTTGGCGGTAATCCGTGCGCGTGCCATGCGGCCCGATCCGGACCGTGCGACGACGCCGTGATCCGCCCGTTTCTCCGACCCTTTTCTCCAACCCTGGCGCCAGGAGCCACCATGTCCGATTCCGCGCCGCCGAACCCGGTTCCGCTCGATCTCTCCTTCGAGGACGCTCTGGGCGAGCTGGAACGCATCGTGCGGGGTCTCGAGGGCGGTCAGCAGAAGCTGGAAGACGCGATCACCGCCTATGAGCGCGGCGCCGAGCTGCGCCGCCACTGCGAGGCCAAGCTCAGCGAGGCGGAGGCCCGCGTGCAGGCGATCGTGGAACGGGCCGACGGCGCGCTGGCAACCAAGACGATCGACTGAACGGACCGAACGCGCGTGATCCATACCACCCCGACCGGCATTCCCTCCGGCGATGCCGTGCCCGAAGCGTCCGCCGTCGCCGGCGCTGCGCGTCCCATCAAGCAGATCCTGGCCGAGCGCGCCGGGCTGATCGAAACCGCGATCAACCGGCTGCTGCCGCCCGTCTCCGGCGGCGAGGCCCGCGTGGTCGACGCGATGCGCTACGCCACGCTGGGCGGCGGCAAGCGTTTCCGTGGCTTCCTCGCCACCGAAGTGGCGGCCTTGTTCGGTGCCGCCCAGGACGGCGCGCTGCGCGTGGCCGCCTCGGTCGAGATGCTGCACGCCTATTCGCTGGTGCATGACGACCTGCCGGCGATGGACAACGACGATCTGCGTCGCGGCCAGCCTTCCACGCACAGGAAATTCGACGAGGCGACCGCCATCCTGGCCGGCGACGCCTTGCAGACCGAGGCTTTCGCGATCCTGGCCGATCCGGCCACCCATGCCGATCCGGAAGCCCGGATCGCCCTGGTGGCGGCGCTGGCCAGTGCGTCCGGCGCCGCCGGCATGGTCGGCGGTCAGATGATCGACATGGAAGGCGAAGGCCGCGCCCTGGCGCTGCCGGAGGTGGAGCGTCTCCATGCGCTCAAGACCGGACGCCTGATCCGCTATGCCGCCGAAGCCGGCGCGATCCTGGGCCGCGCCTCGCTGGCCGATCGTGACGCCATCGCCTTCTACGGACGCGATCTCGGCGCCGCCTTCCAGGTGGCGGACGACGTGCTGGACGCGACCGAGACCGCGGAACAGCTCGGCAAGACGGCCGGCAAGGATGCCGAAGCCGGCAAATCCACGTTCGTCGCCCTGCTGGGCATCGACGGCGCCCGCGCCGAAGCGGAACGTCTGGCGCAACGCGCGACCGATTTCCTGTCCGGTTTCGGCGCCGGTGCGGACGGCCTGCGCGCGCTGGCGCGCTACGTGGTCGAGCGTCGGAACTGATCGGGGGAACCGGATATGAGCACTTCGAAATACCCCTTACTGGACCGTGTTTCGTCGCCGCTGGATCTTCGCAATTTGAGTGCGGAGCAGCTTCGTGTGGTTGCGGACGAGCTTCGGGGCGAGACGCTGGACGCGGTGTCGGTGACGGGCGGGCATCTGGGTGCGGCTCTGGGTGTGGTGGAACTCACCGTCGCCCTGCATGCGGTGTTCGACACGCCGTATGACCGGCTGATCTGGGACGTGGGCCATCAGACCTACCCGCACAAGATCCTCACCGAGCGCCGCGACCGCATCCGCACGCTGCGCCAGCCCGGCGGCCTGTCCGGCTTCACGCGCCGCTCGGAGAGCGAATACGACCCGTTCGGCGCGGCACACTCGTCCACCTCGATCTCGGCCGGCCTCGGCATGGCCGTGGCACACGAGCTGCTGTCCGATCAGAGCGAGGCCGCCGGCCAGGGGGCCCTGCCGCAGCGCAACGTGATCGCCGTGATCGGCGACGGATCGATCTCGGCCGGCATGGCCTACGAGGCGATGAACAATGCCGGCTCGTCCAAGGCCCGGCTGATCGTGATCCTGAACGACAACGAGATGAGCATCGCGCCGCCGGTCGGCGCGATGTCGGCCTATCTCAGCCGCATCATGTCGTCGCGCTCGTTCCTGAGCTTGCGCGAACTCGGCGGCAAGGTCGCGCGCCGCCTGCCCACCACCATCGAGCGCACCGCCAAGCGCGCCGACGAATACGCCCGCGGCATGCTCACCGGCGGCACGCTGTTCGAGGAGCTGGGCTTCTACTATATCGGCCCGATCGACGGCCATAACATGGACCACCTGCTGCCCGTGCTGCGCAACCTGCGCGACGCGGACGAGCAGGGCCCGGTGCTGCTGCACGTGATCACCCAGAAGGGCCGCGGCTATGCGCCGGCGGAAGCCTCGGGCGACAAGTATCACGCCGTGCAGAAGTTCAACGTGGTCACGGGCGAGCAGACCAAGGCGCCGCCCGGCCCGCCCTCCTACACCAACGTGTTCTCCCGCGCCCTGCTGGCCGAGGCCGAGCACGACCCGCGCATCGTGGCGATCACCGCCGCCATGCCGTCCGGCACCGGGCTCGACGCCTTCGCGAAGCGCTTCCCCGACCGCTTCTTCGACGTGGGCATCGCCGAGCAGCACGCCGTCACCTTCGCCGCCGGCATGGCGACCGAGGGCATCAAGCCGTTCTGTGCGATCTATTCCACCTTCCTGCAGCGCGGCTACGACCAGGTGGTGCACGACGTCGTGCTGCAGAACCTGCCCGTGCGCTTCGCGATCGACCGCGCCGGCCTCGTGGGCGCGGACGGCGCCACCCATGCCGGCGCGTTCGACCTGAACTATCTGTGCTGCCTGCCCGGCATCGTGGTGATGGCGCCCGCGGACGAGGTCGAGCTGATGCACATGACGGCCACGGCGGCGGCGCACGATGCCGGCCCGAGTGCCGTGCGCTATCCGCGCGGCAACGGGCTCGGCCTGGCGCTCCCCGCACGCGGCGAGGTGCTGCCGATCGGCGTGGGCCGCATCGTGCGGGAGAGGCCGAAAGGCGAGAAGGGCGGCATCGCCATCCTGTCGCTGGGCACGTCGCTGGGCGAGGCGCTGAAGGCCGCCGACGAGCTGGCGGCCCGCGGTCTCGCCCCCACGGTCGCCGATGCGCGCTTCGCCAAGCCGCTCGACATCGCCCTGATCGACCGTCTCGCCCGCGAGCACGACGTGCTGATCACCATCGAGGAAGGGGCTGCCGGCGGCTTCGGGGCGGCGGTCATGCACCATCTCGCCCACGCAGCCCTGCTCGACGGCGTGCGCATGCGACCCCTCACCCTCCCCGACCGCTTCATCGACCACAACACACCCGCAGCCCAAATCGCAGAGGCTGGACTGGACCAGAAAACCATCGTCCAGACCGCTTTGGAGGCCCTGGGCGTCGGACACGAGCAGCGGAAGCCCGGGATCGCCTGAGACGATGGCCAAGATCCGGGCCGATCAGCTCCTGGTCGAGCGTGGGCTGGCCGAAAGCAGGACCAGGGCACAGGCCCTGATCCTGGCCGGCCTCGCGTTCCATGGCGAACAGCGTATCGCCAAGGCCGGCGACATGCTGCCGGATGACGTGACGCTATCACTCAAGGGTCAGGACCATCCCTGGGTATCGCGCGGCGGCCTCAAGCTGGCGCATGGGCTGGAGCATTTCGGCTACGCGGCCAAGGGCCGGATCTGCGTCGATGTGGGGGCCTCGACCGGCGGCTTCACCGACGTGCTGCTGCATGCCGGGGCGGAACGGGTGCATGCGGTCGATGTCGGGCATGGGCAGCTCGCCTGGAAGCTGCGCTCGGATCCCCGCGTGGTGGTGCATGAGAAGGTGAATGCCCGCACGCTCGGCGCCGATCTGGTGCCCGAGCCGATCGGCGCCATCGTCTGCGACGCCAGCTTCATCGGCCTGCGCACGGTTCTTCCCGCACCGCTTGCTCTGTGCGCCCCCGACGCCTGGGCGATCGCGCTGATCAAGCCGCAATTCGAAGCCGGGCGCGGCAATGTCGGCTCGAAGGGCGTGGTTCGCGACCCCACGATCCATGCTCAGGTCTGCGAGACGATCCTCGACTGGTGGAGCACCCTGCCGGGCTGGACGGTGGACGGCATCGAGACCAGCCCGATCACCGGGCCGGAGGGCAATGTCGAGTTCCTGATCGGCGCCCGCTACCGGCCGTGACCGGGCTCAGGCCCGGCCGACCTGCTCCAGATCGTGATGCGACACCGCCGCCAGCAGATCCCAGACGCGGGACGGCTCCAACGGCACGTCCAGGTCGTTCATCAGATGGTCCAGCTCGTCGAGCTTCGCGTTGTATTCCAGATCGTCCATCGAACCGCCTCCCCTGTTGGACCGAGCTTGTTTCCGGACCGTGGCATGATCGTGACGCAGGTCTGGCTACAAAACGCTTAACGTGGGGCCATTTGCGGAGTTTATTCCGCCGCTCGTTTGTTCCCTGCCGAATTGTATCCGGACGTTGCCCAGCATGACCCCCGCCAGCACCCACGACTCGCACGACCTGTCCGACGCCGAGCGGGATCGCATCCTGGCCAAGGCGGCCTTGTTCGCGCCGCCGCCGCCCGTTCTGGCCGATGGCCGGCGCGAGATCGTCGGCCTGTCGCGGGAAGAGCTGGCCGAGGCGCTGGTGGCGGTGGGCGAGAAGCCCTTCCGCGCCAAGCAGGTCTGGCACTGGGTCTATCACCAGGGCGTCACCGATTTCGCGCAGATGAGCAGCATCGCCAAGCCGCTCCAGGCCAAGCTCGCCGAACGCTTCGTGATCGGCCGCCCGGAAGCCGCCGTGGTGCAGACCGCGGAGGACGAAACCCGCAAATTCCTGTTCCGCTTCCGCGACGGGCAGGAGGCCGAGACGGTCTACATCCCCGACCGTCGCGAGGATCGCGGCGCCGTCTGCATCTCCAGCCAGATCGGCTGCACCTTGTCCTGCCGCTTCTGCCACACCGGCACGCAGAAGCTCGCCCGCAATCTGGGTGCCGCCGAGATCGTCGGCCAGTTCATGGCCGCGCGCGACAGCTACAACGAATGGCCCAGCCCGCACGGCGAGACGCCGCGGCTCCTGTCGACCATCGTGCTGATGGGCATGGGCGAGCCGCTCTACAACTACGAGAACGTCGCCAAGGCGATGCGCATCGTCATGGATGGCGAAGGCATCGCCCTGTCCCGCCGACGCATCACCCTGTCCACCTCCGGCGTGGTGCCGATGATGGATCGCTGCGGCGAGGAGTTGGCGGTGAATCTCGCCGTCAGCCTGCATGCCGTGCGCGACGATCTGCGCGACGTGCTGGTGCCGCTGAACCGCAAATACCCGATCAAGGAGCTGCTCGCCGCCTGCCGCCGCTACCCGGCGGCGTCGAACGCGCGTCGCATCACCTTCGAATACGTGATGCTGCGCGACGTGAACGACAGCGAGGCCGATGCGCGCGAGCTGGTGCGCCTGATCGCCGGCATCCCGGCCAAGGTGAACCTGATTCCGTTCAACCCGTGGCCGGGCAGCGACTACCAGACCTCGACCCGCGAGCAGCTCGCCCGGTTCGCCCGCATCGTCGAGGATGCCGGCTTCGCCTCGCCGATCCGCACCCCGCGCGGCCAGGACATTCTCGCTGCGTGCGGGCAGCTGCGCACCGAAAGCCGGCGCGACCGCACCGCCGCGGCATAGCCCGCCCGGAGACCGGCTCCTGCCCGTCCTTCGGGCCCTCCGCTCCCGCGTTTCCCATCAACGGCCCGGCAGCACGCGATCGACCGGTCGCGTGCTGCCGGGCCGTTTCGTTTCTTTGCAGCATCGACAGACCAGACGCGCTGCGAACGACAGCCAACGTCAGTATACGATCGCTTTTATACAGGATGCATGGCGAGGTTCGCGCCTGCTGCCCGACCAGCGTCCATCCGGACTATACGGTAGGCGTGCGATTAGATTTTTATAAATTCTTAGACTTTCTCTTCTTTATTGTATTCATCATACCGTTGCTTGCAAGCATCGTTAATTTTCCGTCAAAGATTATTCCTCATGTCTATTATGGTTGATCGGAATTCCGACGCAGGTTACGGATTACTTGTTACGAAAAAAGCAACAACGCCGCTTCCGCCAGAACTGTTCTGCCCGATACGGCGAGATACCCGCTCTTCGTCTTGGCCACCCGTTCGGGAGCGCATCTCCGCGCGCCCTGCCGGGCTTCTTCAAATATTGAAGGACCATTTATATGGCAAAAGCACTCGTCAGTATCAGCAACGGCGTCGCGACGGTCTACAGCAGCGGCGATCTCAGCGCTCTGGTCGGCGTCTCCGGTCTCAGCCAGATCATCATCACCAAGAACGCCAACACGCCGGCCGGCGACAATGTGGTCGTGGACCTGTCGAACTCGATCGCGGGCCTGAGCCTGGCCTCGTCGATCGTGATCCAGAACGGCGCGACGGCCAAGATCGGCGGCGGCATTCTGAGCGGCGGCGTGGCCAGCACCGTCACCGTCAACGGCGGCATCGCCGACCTTCAGGGCAGCGTGCTCGGCGCGACCTCGCTGAACGCCATCAATGTCGGTCCGCAAGGCGGCGAGATCAAAGTCGAACAGACCGGGCTCAGCTTCGGCGTTCTGAATCTGCCGGTACAATTCGTGGATGCCAAGGGCAACATCACCACGACTGTTCCCAAGAACTTCACGATGGATTTCCCGAATTCTTCGGATATCCCGGCCAGCTACAACGTCGCCACCAATACGACGACCATCGGCGACGGCGTCAGCCTTCTAGGGATTGTGGGCGTCGGCCGCACCATCACGCTCTCCGGCGATGTCTTCAACTTGAAAGCTACCGGAACGCCACACGGCGGCTTCGGGTTTTTCCCCCCGACCAGCTACTCGCACGACTTCACGAATGCGAACGGGAACAGCGACGGCAGCGGCGGCATCATCACCTGCTTCCTTGCCGGCAGCATGATCCGCACCCCGTCGGGTGACGTGGCCGTGGAAGATCTCCGCATGGGCGACGAGATCGTGGCGTTCGTGGATGGCCGCGAAACCACGCGCAGCTTGATCTGGGCCGGACGCGCCCGGTCCATCGTGCGTGCGGACCTGCCGGGCGACGAGAGCGGCGCTCCCGTGCGGATCCTCGCCGGCGCGCTGGCCGACGGCATCCCGTCGAAGGACATGCTGGTCACGCCGGAGCATTGCCTGCTGCTGAACGGCCGCTTCGTGCCCGCCCGCATGCTGGTGAACGGCCGCTCGGTGTTCTACGACGCCAGCTTCGCGTCGTTCGAGTATTTCCACATCGAGACCGACGATCACTCCGTCATCATGGCCGACGGCGTGCTCACCGAGAGCTATCTCGACACCGGCAACCGCAACACCTTCCGCCAGTCCGGCACCGTGGTCTCGTTCCAGCCGTCGCGCGGTCTGAGCTGGGCCGATGCCGCCGCCCCGCTCGAGGTGTCGCGCAACTTCGTGGAACCGCTCTATCGTGCCGTCGAGACGCGCGCCGACTGGAACGGGCTGCCGCCGGCCCAGGGCGCGGCCCTGACCGACGATGCCGACCTGCGTCTCGTCACCGGAACGGGCGTCGTCCTGCGCCGGGCGCGCGAACAGGACGGCCGGGTGACGTTCATGATCCCGGCGGGCGCCGAGACCGTCCGCATCGTGTCCAACGCCAGCCGTCCCTGCGACGTCGTCGGGTCGTTCTGCGACGATCGCCGCACCCTGGGCGTGGCCGTCGGGGCGATCTCCGTGTTCGAGGGCAATCGCGATCGCCGGATCACCGCGCATCTGGACGACGCGACTCTGCAGGGCTGGCACGCCGTCGAAGGCGACGCGCGCTGGACGTCCGGCGACGCCGTGCTGCCGCTCGGCGAGCGCCTTCCGGACGGGATCGCCCTGCTGACGATCGAGATCAAGGCTGCCGGGCCGTATCTCGCGGCTCGCCCGGGCGAGGAAGCGCACGCGCTTCGCGCCTGAAAACCCGATCCCGGCGGCCTCGTGCCGCCGGGATGCCTGCCCCGGACACGACTATGCCGTTTCTGAAACTGCTGGAACTCGGACAGATCTGGACCCCCGCCGTCCCCGGCACGCCATCCCGTCGGATCACCGGGCGCTCGGGCGCCGTGGTCCGCTTCCGGTCCGAACCCGCCGATGCGGACGACACCGAACACGGCGTTCCCCAATCCTCTTTTCGGCGCTGGATACGCGAACACGCGGCCACGCCGGCCGGCACGGAAGCGTCCGGCCGCTCCCCCGCCATCGAGCTCGCCAAGAAGATCACCACCCTGCGCAAGGCATCCAGGCTCACGCAGGGCGACCTGGCGCAGAAGCTCGGTCTCAGCCGCTCGGCCGTGGCCGCGATGGAAACCGGCCGGCTCAGCAGCGCCCACAACACCCTGCCCCGTCTCGCGGAGGTCTTCGGCGTGCCGGTCTCGCTGTTCCTGGACGGGATGGCCGAGCAGCGGGTCGAACGCAGCCTGACCGCCGACGAAAGCGCCCTGCTCGACCTCTACCGCGCGCTTTCGCCCGAGGACAAAATCGGCGCGCAAAAATACATCGAACGTCGTACGCCGGCCGCGGTCTGATCTCGACAAACAGGGGGCAAGAGGACGAGTGTCGCCTCGTGGGTGCAGGGCAAAGCCCTGCGCAAAAAACCCACGGGAGCCTCCAATGATCGAACTGAGCCGCGCCACCCTGCCCTCTTTGCCTGATGGCGTCCGACGCCCCGGCTACGACCCGGCATCCTTGTCGCCCGGCATCGTGCATCTGGGCCTGGGCGGTTTCCACCGCGCGCATCTGGCCCGCTACACCGATCTGCTGATCGCCAAACGCCCGGACCATGCCGGCTGGGCCATCGCCGGCGCCGTGCTGCTGCCGGGCGACAAGAAGATGCTGGACGCGCTCGCCCCGCAGGACGGGCTCTACACGCTGGTGGAACGCAGCGCGGTCGAGGAGACCGTGTCGGTGGTCGGTTCCATCGTCCAGGTGCTCTGGACCGCCGAGGACAGCGAGGCCCTGCTCGCCCTGATCGACGATCCCTCGGTGAAGATCGTCAGCCTCACTGTCACCGAGCACGGCTACTGCCTCAACCGCGCCACCAAGCGCATCGATCTCGAACACAAGCAGATCGTCGCCGACCTCGCCGCGCCGGAACGGCCGCATTCGGCTCCGGGCATCATCGTCGAAGCCTATCGACGCCGCATGGCGGCCGGAAAGCCGGCCTTCACCGCGCTGTCCTGCGACAACATCCAGCACAACGGCAACGTGCTGCGCGACTGCGTGCTCACCCTGGCCCGGTTGCGCGATCCGGCCCTAGCCGAATGGATCGACACCAACGCCGTCTTCCCCAACACCATGGTCGACCGCATCACCCCGGTCACGCGCCAGCCCGATATCGACCATCTGCGCGACCAGTACGGACTGGCCGATCGCTGGCCGGTGGTGTGCGAGGATTTCCTGCAATGGGTGGTCGAGGACCGCTTCGTCCAGGGCCGCCCGGCCTGGGAAGAGGTCGGCGCCCAGTTCGTCGAGGACGTCACCCCCTACGAGTTCATGAAGTTGCGCCTGTTGAACGGCTCGCATCTGGCCGTGGCCGGCCTCGGCCGTCTCGCCGGCCACGAGGACACGACCATCGACGAGGCCCTCGCCGCGCCGCACATGGCCGAATACATGATGGCGCTGATGGACCGCGAAACCGGCCCCACGCTGATGCCGGTGCCCGGGATCGACGTCGCCGCCTACAAGCGCAAGCTGGTCGAGCGGTTCAGCAACCCCGGCATCCGCGACACGGTGGAGCGCGTGAACACCGATGCGCCGCTCAACGTGCTGGTCGACCCGATCCGCGACGTGCTCGCCAGCGGCGGCGACATCGAACTTCTGGCCCTGGCCCTCGCCGCCTGGATCCGGCGCATGCGCGGCGAGGACGAGCAGGGCAACGCCATCGCCATCCGCCATCCGCTCGCGGAGCTGATCCGCACCAAGGCGATCGAAGGCGGCAGCGATCCGCGTCCCGTACTCGGCATCACCGCCCTGTTCGGCGATCTTGGCGGCAACGCGATCCTGGCCGAGACGACCGGGCGCTGGCTGGCCTCGCTCTACGAGCACGGTGCGGCGAAGACGCTGGCGGATGCGGCGGAAAAGCTGAAGTTTTGACTGGAATGCGGGGCGCTGCCCCGCAGGCCCCGGAAAGGGGCGGAGCCCCTTTCATCCCCAGGGGTTGAAGGGAACCCCGGTCGTCCCCGGGCCTTTCGAACAACAAAGGGAGGAAGGTCATGGCGGACAAGACGACGGGGAATGTGCCGGTGAAGGATACCGATCCGGGCGGCACCAAGGGCGCACCGCATAAGGGCCAGGCCCAACGGCCCGAGGTAGAAAGCGGCGACCGCAACGAGATGGGCAAGGAGCCGGAAAAAGGTCCCGGCAAAGGCTGAACCGCGACAGCGCCTTCTCAGAACGGCACGCCCGATGCTACGGCTCCTCGCGTAATCGAACACGCGCGCGAGGAGCAGGGCCGCATGACAGCCAAATCGGTGAAGAAGGTCGTTCTGGCCTATTCCGGCGGCCTGGATACCAGCGTCATCCTGAAATGGCTGCAGACCACCTATGGCTGCGAGGTCGTCACCTTCACCGCCGATCTCGGCCAGGGCGAGGAACTCGAACCCGCGCGCCGCAAGGCCGAGATGTTCGGCGTGAAGGAGATCTTCGTCGACGACCTACGCGACACTTTCGTGCGCGACTTCGTGTTCCCCATGTTCCGCGCCAATACCCTCTACGAAGGCCAGTATCTGCTCGGCACGTCCATCGCGCGTCCGCTGATCGCCCAGCGCCAGATCGAGATCGCCGAACAGGTCGGCGCCGATGCGGTCGCCCACGGCGCCACCGGCAAGGGCAACGACCAAGTCCGCTTCGAACTCAGCTACTACGCTCTGAAGCCGGACGTTAAGGTGATCGCCCCCTGGCGCGAATGGAACCTCACCTCGCGCACCAAGCTGCTGCAGTTCGCGGAAGAGAATCAGATCCCCATCGCCAAGGACAAGCGCGGCGAAGCGCCGTTCTCGGTCGACGCGAACCTTCTGCACTCCTCCTCCGAGGGCAAGATCCTCGAGGACCCCGCCGTGGCGCCGGACGAGATCGTGTTCCAGCGCACCATCAGCCCGGAGCAGGCCCCGGACGTCGCCACCGAGATCACCATCGACTTCCATCACGGCGACCCGGTGGCGATCAACGGCGAGAGCCTCGGCCCGGCAGCCCTGCTCGCCAAGCTGAACCAGCTCGGCCATGCCAACGGCATCGGCCGTCTCGATCTGGTCGAGAACCGCTTCGTCGGCATGAAGTCGCGCGGCGTCTACGAGACGCCCGGCGGCACCATCCTGCTCGCCGCCCACCGCAACATGGAGACCATCACGCTCGACCGCGAGGCAGGCCACCTCAAGGACAGTCTGATGCCGCGCTATGCCGAGCTGATCTATAACGGCTTCTGGTTCAGCCCCGAGCGACGCATGCTCCAGGCGCTGATCGACACCTCGCAGGCGAGCGTCACCGGCCGGGTCCGCTTGAAGCTCTACAAGGGCAACGTGATCGTGGTCGGTCGCGAGAGCCCGAACAGCCTCTACGACACCCGCGTCGTCACCTTCGAGGACGATCAGGGCGCCTATGATCAGGTCGACGCCCAGGGCTTCATCAAGCTGAACGCACTGCGCCTGCGTCTCGGCGCCGCCGTCGGCCGCCGCGGCGGCACGCTTTAAGCCACTTACGACGTTCATGACATAGGAATGTCGCCAATGGCGACATTCCTATGTCGTAGGTGGTATAGAAGCACATGGAACAACTTCATGTGCAGCTTTTCGATCACGGGCTCTGGCATGATGCCCTGACGGTCCGACTGGACGAGCCCGCACGCGGCCATCGTGGCCAAACCGTTTCCGATTACGCCATCACATATCCATACGATGTCGATGCGACAGTCGATGAGACCGTCATCGACCAGCGTGCAGTCTCCGTGCATATGCCGCTTACGCTCGGGTTGATGCGTCGCCCGGGATGGCCGGCCTTCCTGCTCGACATGATGCCCCAGGGCACGGCCCGCGCCGGGTTGGTACGGCGACTTGGCATCGGCGCGGACGGCGAAGCCGCCGATCTGGCCGTCCTGCTACGGACGGGCGGCCAGCCTATTGGCAATCTACGTATTCGCGAAGCGGTGGAACAGGATGGCTGGCTCGCCGATCCCGCCATGCCGCTCGATCCCAGCCTGACGATTGCCCAGATCGAAGCGCATGCAAGCGATTTTGCGGAGGTTCTGGCCGGCTATGCGGCGGCGGCGGCAGGTTCCAGCGGTGTGCAGGGCGTATGGCCGAAATTGCTGCTGACCCGTTCCAATCGAGATGACCGCTTCTGGCCGGACTCGATCCTGCCAGACGAGCACGCGGCGGCCCATTTCATCGCCAAGACCAGCGCGTCCAATGCCAGCGAAACGCAGAAGCTGATCCTGCGGAGTGAGCCCGGCTATCTGGAAGTCGCGCGTGTCTGCGGCTTGCGTTGCGGCGCACCCATTCGCTGGGTCGACGGCACACTGCTTATCCCGCGCTTCGATCGCGCCGTCGCGGATGGCAGCGTGCATCGACACGGTCAGGAAAGCCTGGTCTCCGCGCTCGGTATCGGCACGTTCGGTCACATGGAGAAGCACGAGACCTATCTGTCGCTGTTGAAACGCGTCTGTACCGAACCAGAACAGGAAGTCGTGGAATACGTCCTGCGCGACCTGCTGGGTGCGGCGATGGGCGATCCCGACAATCATGGCCGCAACACGGCCTTGCAGAAGAAGAACGACACGGTGCGGCTGACACCCCTGTTCGACTTCGCACCCATGCGTCTCGACGAAGCGATGATCGTTCCTTCGACGCGCTGGGTGTTCGGGAGCATTCCCCACCGGCCGGCCGATCTTCTGCATATCTGCGAGCAAAGCGCCGAAGGCACCGCTCTGCAGCCCGGCGATGTCCTGCGGGCCATGAAAGGAATGGTCCCTGCCCTGAAACGGCTTCCGGTGCTGGCACGGGATCACGGTGTTCCCGAATTGGTGGTCGCGCGGGCCATCAATGGCGAAGTCCTCGCCCGGTTGATCGAGGCAACGCCATGCCCAGACTGACGGCCGAACAGGTCCAGGCACAACGCGACGCGCTGGATGCGCGTTTGCGAAGCGGCAGCCTGGATGTCGCAACCGCAATCCGCTCCATGCGCGGCATCATGCAACTGTCGCAGACAGAATTCGGCCGGCGTTTCGGCCTCAGCCAGCGCCAGATCAGCGCACTCGAAACCGGCGTAGCAAATCCGACGGCGGAGTTGCTGGATCGCGTTGGCCGCGCATTCGGCATGCGGGTCGGATTCGTACGGCGTTCTGCCGACTGAATTCGGCACGCGCGGGAACGTGCGCGGCGATGGGCTGGTGGACAACCTCGCGGCCGACGCAAGCTCGCTGAAAAGAGGACCGTCATGGACTCGAGATCGAAACGCAGCGCCGCCTTCCAATGGAATGACCCGCTCCTCCTGGACGAGCAACTCACGGACGAAGAGCGTGCGATCCGGGACACGGCCCATGCCTTCGCACAGGAGACGCTGCTCCCGCGCGTGGTGGACGCCTACGCCAACGAAACCGTCGATAAGGGGATCTTCCGCGAGATGGGCGCGCTCGGCCTGCTCGGCGCGACCCTGCCGGAACGCTTCGGCGGTGCCGATGCCTCCCATGTCGCCTATGGCCTTGTCGCCTGCGAGATCGAGCGGGTGGATTCCGGCTACCGCTCGATGATGAGCGTGCAGTCCTCGCTGGTAATGTATCCGATCTTCGCTTACGGCACCGATGAACAGCGTGAGGAATGCCTACCGAGACTGGCCTCCGGCGAATGGATCGGCTGCTTCGGCCTGACCGAGCCCGATGCGGGCTCCGATCCGAACGGCATGACCACGCGCGCCCGGCAGGTCCCCGGCGGCTATCGTCTCGACGGCGCGAAGACGTGGATCTCCAATGCGCCGATCGCCGACCTGTTCGTGGTCTGGGCGAAATCCGACGCGCATGACGGCGCGATCCGCGGCTTCCTGCTCCGGCGCGGCATGGATGGCCTGTCCACGCCCAGGATCGACGGAAAACTGTCTCTCCGCACCTCCGTCACCGGCGAGATCGTCCTGAACGGCGTCACGGTCGGCGAAGACGCGCTCCTTCCCAGCGCGTCGGGCCTGAAGGGGCCGTTCGGTTGCCTCAACCGGGCCCGATACGGCATCAGCTGGGGCGCGATGGGCGCTGCGGAGGATTGCTGGCACAGGGCGCGGCAGTACACGCTGGACCGCACGCAGTTCGGCCGCCCCCTGGCGCAAACCCAGCTCGTGCAGAAGAAGCTGGCCGACATGCAGACCGAGATCGCTCTCGGCCTCCAGGCCGCCCTTCGGGTCGGGCGCCTGTTCGACGAAGGTCGCGTAACGCCGGAGATGATCTCGCTGATCAAGCGCAGCAATTGCGGCCGTGCGCTGGAGATCGCCCGCACCGCCCGCGACATGCATGGCGGAAACGGCATCACCGGCGCCTATCACGTCATGCGACACGCCCAGAACCTGGAAACGGTGAACACCTACGAGGGCACGCACGACATCCATGCCCTGATCCTGGGGCGTGCGCAGACCGGGTTGCAGTCGTTCTTCTGACGCGTTCGCCTCAGGCGATGTCCTGCGCGGGGGTCGCCGCGTCCAGAACCGGACGCAGCCCGTCGCCGGCCTCCGCCACCACGCGCAGCAGGGCTTGCGACCCGTAGGGCTTCGCCAGCAGACGCGCCCCCGGCACCGTCGCCACCGCGCTCGGATCGCCGGTCGCGAACACGATCTGCGCGTCCGGACGCACCGTGCGCATCGCTTCGGCCAGTTCGAGGCCGGATGCTCCAGGCAGGTTGTTGTCCGTCACCAGAATATCGACCGGCGATGCGTGCAACGCGTTCAGCGCTTCCTCCGCGCTGCCGGCCTCGATCACGACGTAGCCGGCGTCGGCCAGCATCTCCACCGTGTTCATGCGGATCAGCGCATCGTCCTCGACCAGCAGCACGGTGATCGCATTGGCCGCCACGGGCCCGATCGGCGCCGGCACCGCGGCCGTTTCCGCCGCAAGGCCGCGCTGCTTCCGGTTGGACAGGACATGCCGGAACTTCCGTGCCAGCTGCTCGCGCGTATACGGCTTGCTCAGCAGCTCCACGCCGGCATCCAGCCGGCCGCCATGCACGATCGAGTTCTCGGTGTAGCCGGAGGTGAACAGCACGGCGAGATCCGGCAGACGCTCGCGCGCCTTGCGTGCCAGTTCCGGGCTCTTCAGCGTGCCGGGCATCACCACATCGGTGAACAGCATGTCGATCGGCACGCCGCTCTCGATCACCGCCAGCGCGCTGCCGGCATCGACCGCCTTCAGAACCCTGTAGCCCAGATCGCCCAGCATTTCGACCACGGTGTCGCGCACACCCTCGTCGTCCTCCACCACCAGAACGGTTTCGGTGCCGCCGCTGATCGGGCCGGCCTGCACGGCGACCTCCACATCCTCGTTCTGCATTGCACGAGGCAGATACAGGCGGATCGTGGTGCCGATGCCCGGCTCGGAATAGATCTTCACATGGCCGCCGGACTGCTTCACGAAGCCGTAGACCATCGACAGGCCGAGCCCCGACCCCTTGCCTTCCGGCTTGGTCGAGAAGAACGGCTCGAACACCTTGCTCATGATCTCGGGCGACATGCCCGATCCGGTATCCGTCACCGCCAGCATCACATACTGACCCGCGCTGACCTCGCTATGCGCATCGGCATAGGCGTCGTCCAGCGCCGCGTTCGACAGTTCGATGGTGAGCCGGCCCTGTCCGTCCATCGCGTCGCGCGCGTTGATCGCAAGGTTCAACAGCGCATTCTCGATCTGGGTCGGGTCGATGAAGGTGTTCCACAATCCGCCGCAGAAGATCGTCTCGATCTCGATCCCGCCGCCGATCGCCCGGCGCAGCATGTCGTCCATGCCCTGCACGAAGCGGGTGACGTTCACCACCTTCGGTTCCAGAGCCTGCCTGCGCCCGAAAGCCAGCAGCTGGCTGGCGAGCTTGGAGCCGCGCGACACGCCGGCCATGGCGTTGCCGACACGCCGCTCGGCCCGCTCGTTGCCGGCGATATCCTTGTTCAGGAGCTGGAGATTGCCGCCGATCACCTGCAGCAGATTGTTGAAGTCGTGCGCGATGCCGCCGGTCAGCTTGCCCACGGTTTCCAGCTTCTGCGCCTGCGCCAGACGTGCTTCCGCGCCGCGACGCTCGGCGATCTCCTCGATCACCCGCGCTTCCAGCGTCTCGTTCAGCTGGCGGAGCTGCTCCTCGGCCCGCTCGCGATGCAGCACCTGGCGCGCCAGATCCTCCGCATGTCCGCGCAACGCGGCCTCGGCGGCACGGCGATGAGTGATGTCGGTATGCACGCCGACCCATTCGGTGATCTCGCCATCGTCCCGCAGGATCGGCAGGCCCCGCACCGCGAAGATACGCCATTCGCCGTCGTGGCGCCGCACGCGCTGCTCGTCCACGAACGGCGCCTTGGCGGCAACGGCGGCGTTCCAGGCCAGGATGCTGTTGCCCACATCGTCGGGATGCACGGCCTTGGCCCAGCCGAAACCCTGATAGTCCTCCTCGTCCTGCCCGGTCAGCGCCGCCCAGCCGGGCTGCTCTCCCACCATCCGGCCGTCGGCGCTGTTGGTCCACAGGATGCCGTCGACGGCGCGCATGGCGGTGCGGAAACGAGCATTGCTCGCCGCGAGCTCGGTCTCGCGACGCGCACGGTCGTCGATGTCGATGCCAAGCACATACACGCCGGTGATCGCCCCATCCGGCTCGACGCGCGGAACGTAGCGGAACTCCGCGAGACGCGCCGTGCCGTCCCTGTGCGGCACCATGTCCTCGGCGATCACCGCCTCGCCGGCCAGGGCTCGATCCAGATCGAGGGCGCGTCTGGGATAGGCCTGCTCGCCCACGATCTCGCGGGCGTGACGACCGACCACGGACTCCGCCGGAACGCCGAACCATTGCTCGTAGCCGGCATTCACCAGGCGATAGACGTGGTCGCGATCGAGCAACGACACCAGCATCGGCACGGCATCGGTGACGCGCCGCAACTCCTGCTCGCTCGCCAGCAGGCTGCGTTCCGCCGCCACGCGGGCGCTGTTGTCCACCATGGTGCACAACACGCCGCCCGGATGACCGTCTGCGTTGAAGACCGGCGTGTAGAACAGGTCGAAGAACCGCGTTTCCGGCCCATCCGCGCGCCGGAACACGACCGGCTGGTCGCGGAACGCGCTCGCCTCGCCGCGCAAGGCGGCGGACAGGATCGGCTCGCGCAGACCCCACAGTTCCGGGAACGCTTCCGCCACGGGCGCCCCCAGCGCCAGGGGATGACGGTCCCCGGCCACGGCGCGATACGCGTCGTTGTAGAACAGGATGTGGTCCGGACCCCACAACACCATCTTCGCGACCGGCGAATTCACCACATTGGAGATCGTCGCCCGCATCTCCGCGGACCAGCCGGACGCTGCGCCCAGCGCCGTCCTGCTCCAATCGCGCGCGCGGATCAGCGCGCCGCACTCGCCGCCGCCCACAGGCCAGTCCGTCGCGCCCGACGCAGGCGCACCGTCGCGCAACGCCAGCAAGGCCGCCGTCACCAGGGCATCGGCATTGGCGAAGGCCCCGGATGCGAGCGATGCATCGACGAAGTCCTGCAGTTCGGCGGGCAGCGTGATGTCCCGACGGACGAATGTGGTCATGCTGGCTAGATCACGGATTCGGGAAAGGGTGTCAAACAAAACCCGAGCACCCCGACGCGACCTGAGCGTTACCCACGCGCAATGACACTCCGAACCGCGCCCGGACGGCTGCTTCGCAGCTTCATCACCCTGCCGTTGCTGATCGTCGCCGGCTTCGTCGTGCTCGCCTACGCGATCGACTGGCTCGACAACCATGCCGATGCGCGACGCAGCTGGGGGCCGCTGCGTCTCTGGCTGAGCCAGTATGTCGGCGACACGCAATCCGCCATCGGCACGTTGTCGGCCATCGCCGGCAGCCTGATCACCGTCACCTCGATCACCTTCTCCATCCTGCTGCTCGCCGTGCAGCAAGGTGCCGCCGTACTCAACGCGCAGGTGGTGGATCACTACCTCGCCCGCGCCGCCAACAGGGCGTGGCTCGGCTTCTTCGTCGGTGTTTCCGTCTTCGTGCTGATCACGCTGGTACAGACCACGCACACATCCTCGCCCGTGTTCGGCGTGATCGTGTCCGCCCTGCTCGGCGCCCTGTCGCTGCTGGCCCTGGTGGAACTGATCCGGTCGACGATCGACCAGACCAGGCCGTCCATCGTGGTCGGCAGCATCCATCTCGCCGCTCTCGCCGCGCGCGAACGCCAACTCTCCTGGCTCGCAGCGACGACCGAACCCGTTTCCCTGGAACCCGGTCTGGTGATCGCCACACGCGAAGCAGGACGGCTGCGACAGCCCGACGCGGCGGCGCTGTTCCGCCTGCTGGACACCGCGCCCGGCCTGCATCTGACTGTGACGGCCCCGATCGGCGAATTCCTGCCCTCCGGCGCGCCGATCGCCCTGCTGCACGGCGAGGCCGGGCCGGAGCTGGTGGAACGCGTCGCTGCTGTTCTTACCGTCTCGCCGCTCCGCGACGTCGGCACCGATGCCGGTGCCAGCCTCGACCATCTGGCGACGATCGGCTGGACGGTGATCTGCACCGCGAAATCGGACCCGGATGCCGGGGCGGAGGTGCTGAACGCACTGCACGATCTGCTACGCCACTGGGCGCCCGCGATCCCCAGGGCACCCGGCGTCACGGCGATCGCCTATCGCGACGTGGTGCCGGACCGGCTGCTCGACGCGCTGGAAAGCGCGATCGTCGCCGCATCGGAATCACGCCAGCACCAGAGCCTCGCCCACAGCCTCGACGCCCTCAGCGACACGCTGCCGCGCTGGTCGCCGGCGCTGCGGCACAGGATCGAGGCAATGGCGTCCCTGGTCGCGCGCACGTTGGCCGACCACAAGCCGAGCTTCATGCTGCGCTCTTCGGTGCAGCGCCTTGTCTCGGCACTCGATGCCCATGGCGCGCCCGACGCCGCGGACGCGCTCCGCGCCGCCGCTCAGTCCGCCTGGAGCGGGTGACGGCGAGGCGATGAGCGGTACAAACCGGAATCGGGAAGAGCGGTTACCGGCTCTTGAACAACAGGGAAAGACGACCGTCGGGCGGAAGACCGTTCCGCCACGACGACATCATCGCCCGGTGCGGGTCACTCCCACTCGATCGTGCCAGGCGGCTTCGACGTGATGTCGTACGTCACCCGGTTGATCCCGCGCACCTCGTTGACGATCCGCCCGGCCACACGGTTCAGGAAACCCATGTCGAACGGATACACCTCCGCCGTCATGCCGTCGGTCGAGGTGACGGCACGGAGCGCGCAAGCCTGATCGTAGGTGCGTCCATCGCCCATCACGCCCACGGTGCGCACCGGCAACAGAACCGCGAAGGCCTGCCAGATCGCGTCATAGAGACCGGCGGTGCGGATCTCCTCCAGATAGATCGTGTCCACCTTGCGCAGCAGATCGAGCTTCTCGCGGGTGATGTCACCTGGAATCCGGATCGCCAGACCCGGCCCGGGGAACGGATGCCGCCCGACGATCGCTTCGGGAATGCCCAGCTCGCGGCCGAGAACGCGCACCTCGTCCTTGAACAGCTCGCGCAACGGCTCGACCAGCTTCATACGCATGGTTTCGGGCAGGCCGCCGACATTGTGGTGGCTCTTGATGGTCACGGACGGCCCGCCGGTGTGCGACACGCTCTCGATCACGTCCGGATACAGCGTGCCCTGGGCCAGGAAATCCGCGCCGCCCAGCTTGCTCGCCTCCTCGTCGAACACCTCGACGAACAAGCGGCCGATCGTCTTGCGCTTGATCTCGGGATCGGTGACGCCTTCCAGCGCACCGATGAACAGGTCGGACGCGTCGCGATGCACCAGACGGATGTTGAAGCGGTTGCGGAACGTCCGCACCACCTCCTCCGCCTCGCCGGCCCGCATCATGCCGTGATCGACGAAGATGCAGGTGAGCTGGTCGCCAATCGCCTCGTGGATCAGCACCGCCGCCACCGAGCTGTCGACACCACCGGACAGGCCGCAGATCACGCGCCCCGTGCCGACCTGGGCCCGGATGCGCTCGATCTCCATCTGCTTGAACCCGGCCATGGTCCAGGAGCCGCCGCAACCCGCCACGTCATGGGTGAAGTTGCGCAGAAGCGCTGCGCCATGCGGGGTGTGCACCACCTCGGGATGGAACTGCACGCCATACAGGCGGCGCCCTTCATCGGCGATGATCGCGAACGGCGCGCCCTCGCTGACCGCCACGGCCTTGAAGCCGGGCGGCAGGCGCGTCACGCGGTCGCCATGGCTCATCCAGACCTGCTCGCGCGCGCCGCGCTGCCACACGCCGCGCAGAAGCGCGCTGTCCTCCAGCACATCCACATGCGCGCGCCCGAATTCGCGATGCTCGTGCGTTTCCACCGCCCCGCCCAGCTGGGCGCACATCGCCTGCTGGCCGTAGCAGATGCCCAGAACCGGCACGCCCTGCGCGAACACCGCATCGGGAATACGCGGCGCGTTGGTGTCGAGCACGCTGGCCGGCCCCCCGGACAGGATGATGCCGCGCGCACCGAACCCGGCAATCCGCTCGGCGGCGGTGCTGAACGGCCAGATCTCGCAATACACGCCGCTCTCGCGCACGCGACGGGCGATCAGCTGCGTCACCTGACTGCCGAAATCCAGGATCAGGATCCGATCTTCGTGCAGGACGGCTTCGAGCTCGCTCATGGGGTGTGGCCTTCGGATCGCGGAGAATATCCGGCCTGCTATACCGACCGTCCCGGCAAGGGGCCAGGGTCAAGGGGAAACCAAGCCATGCATCCGACCGAGAAAACGCGCGCCGCACCGATCGGCGCCGCATGGGCCGCAGCGCTGTTGCTGCCCGTCCTGGCCGCATGCGGCGGTCCGGCACCTGGAACGCTTCAGGGCGAATGGGCCGGCACGCTGCAAACGGAAAAAGGGCGTTGCCCCACCGATCGCCCATCCCGCCTCCTGGTGGACGGGAAGGACATTTCCTTCGTCCCGGGCGGCGGCGTGCTGGTGCTGCAAGGGATCCGCGCGCCGGGGAGCAAATCCCTCCATGCGCAGCTGGCGCTGACCGACGCCGACCACAAACCGCTGCCGATGGTGTTCGACGGCGCGATGGCGGCGGACGGAACCAGCATCGACGGCACCTACGGCACACCCGCCTGCCGCGCCTCCATCACCCTCCGGCGCCCCGAACACCACGCCTTCGACCGCGTGCTCGGAAAATGACGAAAGGGGGGTTGCGGACCCCGGAGCACTCCGTTAAACCCCGCTCCCACGGCAGGCACCCGTAGCTCAATTGGATAGAGCACCAGACTACGAATCTGGGGGTTAGAGGTTCGAGTCCTTTCGGGTGCGCCACCTTCTCAGGCTTGAAGAGCCGGCGGTTTGCAGATCACTGCAAAACGGTTGCGATACGCACCGTTCCGCCGGCTCTCCTGTCCCGAGCCCTTCCGCCCCTTTGCATCCAGACCGCAAATCTGCGACCTGACGGCGTTTCGCCCTCACGCCCGGATCACGCCGATGCTGAACCACGACACCGATCTCGACTCCCTGCCGGAAACCCTGGCGGCGGTTTTCGCAGGCGAGCACGATCTGATCGCCAATGCGGCCAACATGGCGGCATTGCTGTTCCAGACGCTGCCGGACGTGAACTGGGCCGGCTTCTACTTCCTGCAGGGCGACGAGCTGGTGCTCGGCCCGTTCCAGGGCAAGGTCGCCTGCGTGCGGATCCCCCTGGGACGCGGCGTGTGCGGCACCGCCGCGCAGGAACGCCGCACCATCGTCGTCGAGGACGTGCACGCCTTCCCCGGTCATATCGCCTGCGATGCGGCCTCGCGCAGCGAGATCGTCGTCCCTCTGATCCAGGATGGCCGCGTGCTCGGCGTTCTCGACATCGACAGCCCGATCCCCGGCCGATTCTCGGCCGACGACAAGATCCTCTGCGAACGAGCGGCCTTGCTGCTTTTGGACTCGCTGCGTCGCGCATGAGTGCGATTGCCGCCGTTCTGGCCGTAGTTCGGCGCGACGACCGCGTTCTGCTGGTGCGGCGTGCCAATCCGCCGGATCGCGGCCTGTGGGGTTTCCCCGGCGGCCATATCGAGCCGTTCGAACCGCTGCTGCGGGCCGCCGAACGCGAGCTGCGGGAGGAAACCGGACTCCGATCGACCGCGACCGGTGTCATCACCGCCATCGACGTGATCCGGCCGCCCGAGAACGACGCGCCGGGACGGCACTATGTTCTGGTCGCCGTCGCCTGCTCTGCACCGGACGGCGACCCGATCGCCGATACCGACGCGCTGGAGGTCGGCTGGTTCGCGATCTACGCTCTCGACGACGCCGCGCCGGAATTCAGCCTCGGCACCGCTGCCCTGGCGCGACAGGCGCCCCTCCCAGGCTAACTCCCTGCCACTGCCGGACTCTTCGCAGACCTGGCAGGACATCATCGGCAAGGACGCGCGCCTGGCCCCGAAACAGCAGCGTCGGATCGGAACGCACGCCGCGCACGGGCACCGATCAGGGCCGGGCGGGGAGTGTCAAAGTCAGCGCCGCCATCTCGGTATCGCGCCCGCAGCCGATCAGTCCCACCAGCGTCTCGCCGCGGAACTGCCGTCCGATGAACGCCATCCCATCCAGATCGCCGTCGATCTCGACGCGATCGAACCCGTCCGGATGGCCATGCACCTCGATCCGCTTGCCATGCTGCATGGTCCAGAACAACGGCGTCCGATCGAACGGATCGTCCAGGCCCAGCATCGCAGCTGCGGCCGCGCGCCCCTGCTGTTGCGCCACGCGCCAGTGCTCGATACGGACAGGAACGCCGTCCGGCCCGAACGGAAACCGGGCCGTGTCGCCAGCGGCAAAAACATTGCCGGCAACACGCATCTGCCGATCCGTATCCAGCCAGCCATCCTCCGCCAGCTCCAGATCGTCCAGGAAACCGGTCGCGGGCGATACGCCGACGCCCACCAGGACGAGACCGGCCGGCAGACGCTGCCCATCCTCCAAAACGACGGCGTTGGCCGGCGCGTCCTGGTCGTTGCCGGCGATCGACTCGACCTTGCCGACCGTGAACCGGACGCCTTTCTGCTCATGCAGCGCCCGTAGACGGCCGGCGATCTCCTCGCCCAGGATCTTCGCCATCGGCAAGCCGGACGGGATCACCACCTCGACATCGAGACCACGCGACCGCAGAGCGGACGCCGCTTCCAAGCCGATGAATCCGCCACCGACCACCACGACGCGCGGCTCGCTCTTCGCGGACTCGATGATCGCCGTCGCGTCCGCACGCGTGCGCAGCGTATGGACGCCCGCGCGATCCGCACCGGGTACGTCGAGCGGCTTGGCCACGCTGCCTGGCGCCAGCAGGATCGCATCGAAACCGAGACGTTCGCCGCTTTCCAGGTGCAGCACGTTTCCGGCTCGATCCAGCCGCGCGACACGATCCGCGATCAGCGTGATCCGCTTCCGTTCCGCCATTTCCGGTGTCAGCAGGGACGGCGCTTCGTCCGGCGTCTTCTTGCCGGCCAGCACCACCTTGCTCAACGCCGTGCGATCGAACGGCGTACCGCCTTCGCCATGGACCAGATCGATCCGCCCGGCAAAACCGAATTCGCGCAAGGACAAGGCCGCAGCGACACCCGCAGCCCCCGCACCGACGATCGCGAAACTCTTGGTCTCGCCGATGCTCTCGGGCGCTTCCGGCGACGGCAGCTTCGTCGCGCAGGCATAAACGTCGTCTCCATCCACGCGCACGAGAAACCGCTCGATCGGCTCCAGCGCCGGCGGTTCCAGCAGGCCGCCATCGCGCACGTCGAACATCGCCTTGTGCCACGGGCAGATCAGCCGGCCTTTACAAAAGGCGGCCTTTTCCATCGGCGCACCAGCATGCGGACAGGTTGCGGCGAAACCATGCACCGCGTCGCCGTCGCGCAACAGGACGATCGCCGTTCCGTCCAACTCGACCTTGAACGGCTTGCCATCGGCAAGATCCTTGAGCCGGGCCACATGCTGCATCATGATCGCTCCCTTGCCTTCGCCGCTCTGGACGACGCGACAGGTCAACGCAATCGGCGTGGCCAGGTGTCCGGCTCCCGCGCGTTTTTCAGCTGATCTGCAGGTTCTGCACCGCGGCCTCGAGTTCGCCGAAGCTCGGCATATGTTCGTTCGGCACCATCTTGCGCCCGCTCTCGATACTGACCTGCGGCGGATTGCCGTGCAGATGCGCGACGATCACCGCGCGGATCAGCTCGTAGTATTTGGATTCCTCCAGCACGACGCCGCTCAGACGGGCGGAGATCGGCGCCACCACGCCATAGGCCAGAAGCACGCCCAGGAAAGTGCCGACCAGCGCGCCGCCGATCATTTCGCCCAGCACGGCGGGCGGTTCGCTGATCTTTGACATGGTCTTGATCACGCCGAGCACGGCGGCGACGATTCCCAAGGCCGGCAGCGCGTCCGACATGCTCTGCAAGGCGTGACTCGGATGCAGCTCTTCCGCCAGCGTCTTCTTCAGCTCGCGCGCCATCAGGTCGTCGATCTGGTGCGGATCGTCCACGTTCATGCCAACCATGCGCAGATAGTCGCAGATCATGGCCGTGGCATGATGGTTGGACAGCACCTTGGGAAAGGCCGCGAACGCGCTGGAGGATTCCGGCTTCTCGATATGCGGCTCCACCGCCGTCGGCCCCTTCGAGCTCGCCAGCTTCACCAGATAGTAGAGCAGGCTCAGCATCTCCACGTAGTCGGCCTTCTTGAACGAGGGTCCTTTCAGAACCTTCTTGAAGCCGCCGATGGTGTGTTTGATGTCGTGCATCGAGTTCGCCATCAGGAACGTGCCGATGGCCGCTCCCAGGATGCTGAGCAGCTCGAACGGCATCGAGGCGATCAGCGGCCCGATCGCACCGCCCGACGCGATGAAGCTGCCGAACACGCACGCCAGCAGAAAACCCAATCCGCCCAGGGTGAACATGTCTCAGTTCCCCCCGTCCGGTTTCGCAGGGGCATCCACGGGCGCGATCGCGGCAGCCTGGGCGGCGGCCTGGGCCGCAGCCGGCGGCGGCGCCTGCATCCGGCGCAAGGTCAGCACGATGCGCCGGTTGGCATCCGCCATCGGCTGCGCCGGCAGAAGCAGGTGCCGGTCTGCATAGCCGGACACCTCGGTGATGCGGCTGTCCGACAAACCGGCCGACACCAGGACGTCGCGCGCGGCATTGGCGCGTCCCGCGGACAGGCTCCAATTCGTCACGGGCCCGGGCGGCCAGGGCGCAGCGTCGGTATAGCCGCCGATCGAGACCGGTTCGGGCAACCCGGCCAGGAACGGTGCCACCTTGCGCAAGAGCGCCACCGCACGCTCGTTCAGCGCGACGCCGCCGCGTGCGAACATCGGTTGCTGGTCGCGATCCATGATCTGGATGCGCAGACCCTCCCGCGTCACGTCGATCGCCATCTGTCCGGCCGTACCCGCAAGGCTCGGATCGGAGGCGACCGAGCGCGTCAGCGCCGCGGCCGCGTTCTGCAGGGCATGCTGCTCGCGCGCCGCCGCCTCGGGCCCGCTGCCGACCGCCGCCTTGCCCTGTTCGACGGCGCCATCCGTTTTCACGGGCGCCATCGGATCGTTGCGTGCGGTTTCCCCGCCATGCCCGTCCTGTCCGGACATGTCCGGCGACTGATCGGAATCGGTCGGCACGGGGCCGCCACCGTTCAGGATGGCGGGCGCGTCGGACGCCTTGCTGTTCTCAGGCGCCGGCACCGTGTTGCCCGGATTGCTGTCCGGCGACGAGGAGCGCGCGGGCGCACCGATGATCATCACCTTCGGCGCGCTGTTGGCTTTCGCCGCCAGATCGGTGCCGTTATCGAGCGGCGTGATACCGCCCGGCACAAGCCCGGTACCGGAATAACCATTCTCCACGTTCGCCAACGGGCTGAAATAGGCGGCGATGCCCCGGCGTTGCTGTTCCGTGGTGGCGTTCAACAGCCACATCAACAGAAAGAACGCCATCATCGCCGTCACGAAATCGGCGTAGGCGACCTTCCAGGCGCCGCCATGATGGCCCCCGGCGATGATCTCCTCTCGTTTGATGACGACGGTGCCGCCCTCGCCCTTGCCGCGCCTTTTGGCCATCCGGCTTGCCCCTCCGATCCGACGGGCGATCCTAGGCAGGGCGCACTTAACGCTTCGCTAATGCGGCGACGGCATCCGGGCGAACTCTTGTTGTTCCGCGCGCGACAAACCGAACGGCACGGAGACCGGCCAAGCCAGATAGGTTTCCGCTGTCCGGCCGCCCCGTCCCCGCGACACGGGAATCGGCGCGCCACGCAGCACCCAGAGCGATGGGTCCGGGCCGTCCTTGCGACGCGCATCGCGCAGCAGAATGCCGCTGCGTCCGGCGAGATCCGGATGGGTCAGCCCGAACAAGCGCCAGCGCGGTTCCGCCGCGATCACCTCACGGGCCGGCAGCGCATGCGCCAACTCGGCCGCCAGACCGTACTCGTCGGCCGCGACGAACCCGGGATCGAGCGCCGCCGTCTCCCGCGCCAGGACCGGCCAGCCCGCCAATCGTTGCAGCGTGATATCGACCTTGCGTGGCAGGTCGAACGGCGCGGCCGCCGCCTGGAGATACAGCGGCACGGCCAGAAACAGCCCCAGAGCCGCCGCCGGACGCCAGCCGCGCGGCGCCCATACAGCCGCCGCCAGCACAGCGGACGGATACAGCAATCCGGGCCAGTTCGCCTGCACGCGATCGCCGAACGCGTGCTGCACGAACACGCAGACCGGCAGCAGCGTCACCCAGCACAGCAGCGACCCGGCAGGATCGCCCGCACGCCCGGCCCGCATCGCCCGCACAAGCCCGAGCGCGATCAGAACGAACACGCCCGGCGTCGCCAGCCCGATCTGCCCGCCGGCCAGTTCGCTCAAGTACTGAAGCGCTCTGGCCGGATGCCAGTCTCCGGTTCGGCCACCCTGCTTGGCGAAGCTGGCCCAGCCATGCGCGGCATTCCAGTCCAGCACCGGCGCGAACACGAGAACCGCCAGCAACGCCGCGATCCACGGCCACGGCGTCCGGAGCCAGACGCGGCCGGGACGGGTCAGAACCAGCCACGCCGCCAGGCCCGCCCCCGGCAGAACCACCGTGTATTTGCTGTCCAGCGCCAGACCGATGGCGATCCCGGCCACCGGCCACCACAACGCCCGGCCGGTCGCATGCAGGCGTCCCAGCGCAAACAAGGCCGCCGTCCAGAAAAACAGAAGCGGCGTATCCGGTGTGATGGTGATGCTGCCGACGGCCAGAATCAGCGTCGCGTTCAGCAGCGTCCCGGCCACCACCGCCCGTGCCGCGCGTCCTTCCGCAGGACCGAAATCCGCCGCCGCCGACGCCAGCAGGATCGTCCCCAACGCTGCCGAAAGCGGCCCCAACAGGCGAATCCCCAGCCCGCCGTCGCCGCAGAGCCACGTCCCGAGCCGTATCCACACCGCCACCATCGGCGGATGGTCCAGGAAACCGGGCGCCAGCGCTCGCGACCACACCCAGTAATAGGTCTCGTCGGCCGACAGCGGCGCGAACCCGGCGACCACCAGGCGCAGAACCGTCAGCGCCGCCAGAAATCCCAGGAACACCGTAACGTTCGGACGCGTGGGCAACCCGCGCAGCGTCACCGCGCCCGCCAGATCAGGGTGGACGATATGGCGTAGTTCCATACCACGGCGATCGCGGCACCGGCGGCGCCGGCCGGCTGCCAGCCGTGATGGCTGTCGTACAGCGCCCGGGCGATGCCGACTCCCGCCACGTTGCCCACGGCACACACCAGCAGAAACAACGGCAGTCCGATCAACAGACGCCCGCCCCGCAGACGGCGATCGCGATAGGTCAGCGTGTTGTTCAGCCAGAAATCGGCCAGCGTCGCGACCACCGTGGCGACCAGCTGCGCTTCGTTGAAATCGAACCCGAACCAGAGTCCGCCGTCCAGCACCAGCAGGTTCACCGCCACGCCGGCCAGCCCGACCAGCGCGAAACTCAGGAACCGGAGCGGCAGCAGACCGCGACAGAACTTGTCCAGCAGCATGGCCGCGAACTGCACCAGCACCAGCGCGTCGAGCTTGCTTTCGCCCTGCACGCGCGGCCGGAACCGGGCCGGCAGTTCCAGGACTCGCGGCACTTCGCCGGTCGCGCGCGGCGCGGACAGGATGAGATCGAGCAGGATCTTGAAGCCGTGCCCGCTCAGATACGGCGCAGCACGCTCGAAAAACGACCGCTCGCACAGAAAGAACCCGCTCATCGGGTCGCGCAAAGGCGGAAACCCGGGTCGTTTCGGCAACACGGCCTGGGCCATGCGGATGCCGCCTTCCGACAAGCGATGCCGCCATGCAGAGGACAGCCCGGCCGCATCGCCGCCCTCGGCATGGCGTGACGCCACGGCGATATCGCAGCGCCCGGAGCGCACCGCTTCCAGCAGCACCGGGATCTGCGTTTCGTCATGCTGCAGATCGCCGTCGATCACCGCCACCATCTCTGCGGACGACGAGAGAATCCCCTCGATCACCGCAGAGGCGAGACCACGCCGACCGATCCGGCGCAGACCCCGTACACGACGATCGGCCTGCGACACGGCGCGGATCTCGTCCGAGGTGCCGTCCGGGCTGTTGTCGTCGACGAAGATCGCTTCCCAGCGCAGACCCGCCAGCGCCGCATCAAGCGCCGCCACCATCGGCCGAATATTAGGCCGCTCGCGAAAGCACGGAATCACGACGCTGATCTCAAGCGCAGAGGCGCTGGACAGATCGAACGCGGTCACGCCGACACGATCATCCATCAGATCGGCACGCCGGCGAGATCGCGGCTGGTGCGGATGGTCTGCAGGGTCTGCAGGCGGCTCACATTCGCCATCTCGGTCAGGCGCCGGGTGAGTTGGTTCTCATGCGCGGTATCGCGCGCCACCAAACGAAGCAGGAAATCACCGCCGCCCCGGATCATGTGGCATTCGCGCACTTCCGGCCATTCGGCCACCACGGTCTCGAACTGTGTCAGCACCGCTTCCTTCTGACTGTCCAGACCGACCAGCGCGAAGAACACGATGCTCCAGCCGAGCAGATGCGGATCGCTGTCGCCGTAATAGCCGCGCAGAACGCCCAGCTCCTCCAGACGGCGCACACGCCGCAGGCAGGGCGGCGCGGAGATGCCGGCGCGCCGCGCCAGCTCCACATTGGTCATCCGGCCGTCGCGCTGAAGTTCGGCGACGATCCGGCGATCGATCGCATCCAGTTCGGCTGGCATCTTGTCGGCGGTCTGCATCGGTGCCCTATGTATGGCACCGCCGACGCGGCGAAAAGCCCGGCGGGGACAGTCGCGATCGTTCCTGCGCGGAAACGGGTTTGTCTTGATCATGGGACATGACAACGGGTCTTTGGGGCCAACTTGCTTGCACGGCAGCATCGCGCGCTCATATCCTTGACCCGACTATGGAACCGATTCGCAGACCATGAGCCAGACCTTCACCACCGATTTCCTTGTGATCGGCGCCGGCCCGGCGGGTTTCACCGCGGCGATCTACGCCGCGCGTGCGAACCTCAAACCGATGCTGGTGGCAGGATTGCAGCCGGGCGGTCAGCTCATGATCACCACGGATGTCGAGAACTATCCGGGCTTCGCCGAAGCGGTTCAGGGCCCGTGGCTGATGGAACAGATGCAAGCCCAGGCCGAGCATGTCGGCACGCGAATCATCCACGATCTGATCGTCGAATGCGATTTCTCGGCCCGCGCGCCGGGCGAGCCGTTCCGCATGGTCGGCGATTCGGGCGACGTGTTCCTGGCCAAGACGGTGGTGATCGCCACCGGCGCGCAGGCGCGCTGGCTCGGTCTGCCGTCGGAAAGCCGCCTGCATGGCGCAGGCGTCTCGGCCTGTGCCACCTGCGACGGGTTCTTCTATCGCGGCAAGCAGGTGGCCGTGGTCGGCGGCGGCAATACGGCGGTGGAGGAGGCGCTCCACCTCACCCATCATGCCGACCACGTGACGCTGATCCATCGTCGCGACAGCCTGCGCGCCGAGCGTATTCTCCAGGATCGCCTGTTCGCCCACCCGAAGGTCTCGGTGCTGTGGAACAAGACGGTGGAAGAGATCACCGATAGCGGCACCCCGCCCGTGGTCAGCGGCATCCGCCTGCGCGACACCCAGGACGGCACGGAGTCGACCCTCGCGGTGGACGGCGTGTTCATCGCCATCGGCCACACCCCCAACACGGCGGTGTTCAAAAGCCAGGTCGAGCTCGATTCCGAGGGCTATGTGGTCACCGAGCCCGGAACGACGCGCACCAGCGTGCCCGGCGTATTTGCGGCCGGCGACGTGCAGGACAAGATCTACCGGCAGGCCGTGACCGCGGCAGGCTCCGGATGCATGGCGGCGCTCGATGCGGAGCGTTTCCTGGCCGGCATCCCGGCGCCTTCTCCCCTCGAGGCGGATTCGTCCGCCCCCAACGCAGCCCGGGCGGCGGCGGCTTGAACACGGTCCGCATCTCCGTCATGCGGACAGGAAGCAGGAAACGATGAGCATGGATTGGGACAAGCTGCGGATTTTCCACGCCGTGGCGGAAGCGGGCAGCTTCACCCATGCGGGCGACGTGCTCAATCTCAGCCAGTCCGCCGTGAGCCGGCAGATCTCGGCGCTGGAAGAAGCGTTGCAGGTGCCGCTGTTCCACCGCCACGCGCGCGGCCTGATCCTCACCGAGCAGGGCGAGCAGATGAACCGCACGGTGCGCGACGTCTTCGCCAAGCTGGCGATGACCGAAGCGTTGCTGACCGAAAGCAAGGAGAAGGCTGCAGGCCGGCTCAAGGTCACCACCACCACCGGCTTCGGCACTTCCTGGCTCACGCCGCGCCTGCCGCGCTTCCTGGAAGCGCATCCGGACATCTCGATCACCCTGATCCTGGAAGACAGCGATCTCGATCTCGGTATGCGCGAGGCCGATGTGGCGATCCGCATGCATCCGCCGCGTCAGCCCGATCTGGTGCAGCGCCATCTGACCGACATCCAGCTTCAGGTCTGCGCCGCCCCGTCCTACATCGCCAAGCACGGCACGCCGGCCACGGCCGAGGATCTGGACAAGCACCGCCTGCTGATGTTCGGCGCCTATCATCCGCCGGTCGCGGACGTGAACTGGCTCGCCGCCTTCGGCCGCTCCAACGGCCAGAAGCGCCAGCCGGTGTTCGAGGTGAACAGCCTTACCGCCCTCGCGGACGCGATCGAAGCCGGCCTCGGCATCGGCTCGCTGCCGCACTACATGCTGATCGACCGGCCCGGTCTCCAGCGCATTATGACCGACATCAAGCCGCCGACCATCGAGGCCTATTTCGTGTATCCGGAAGAGCTTCGCACCTCGAAGCGCGTCGCCGTGTTCCGCGACTTCCTGCTCGCCGAAATGCCCGCCCGGGCCTGATTTCCGCCGAGCAGCGACGAGTCCGGCCGGCCATCCCCTCGGGATGGCCGGTTTTTCGTTACCCCACCCCGATCCCGGCCGATGCCGCCCCGTCCCCGCCCGACATCGCCGGCGGACGCCGGATCTGCGGCGACAACATTTCCCGGTCCGGCCAGTGCGGCGCCACGCCCGGCATGGACGGCACCAGAGCCTGACGGTTGCGCGGCAACGCCTCCGGGCATTCGGCGATGATCCGGTCCAGCATCTTCTCGCGAATGTCGCAGCGCAGATCCCAGCTCTGCAGCGCGCCGGACGCACCGGCGATGATTCGGATCTTCTTGGTCACCCCGTCGCTGTCGGCCACCTGGCACGCCAGCACGTTCCGGTCCCAAAGCGGGCAGGTCTCGATCACCTCGTCCAGCATGGCGCGGATGCGATCCATCGGCGCCGCATAATCGAGATAAAGGAACACGGTGCCGATCAGCGCCGCCGAGTTATGGGTCCAGTTCTCGAACTGGTTCTCCAGAAAGAACGAGATCGGCACGATATGCCGGCGCAGATCCCACACGCGCAGCACAACATAGGTGCTGGTGATCTCTTCTACCCAACACCAATCGCCGTTGATGATCACCAGATCCTCGATCCGGATCGGCTGGGTGATGGCGATCTGGATGCCTGCCAGCAGATTGGTTAGCAAAGGCCGCGCCGACAAACCCACCACCAGGGACGCGGCGCCGGCCGAAGCGAACAGCGACACGCCGTACTGCCGCACTGAATCGAACGTCATCAGCGCCACGCCCACCGTGACCAGCCCGGCCAGGATCTCCAGCATGCGGCGCAGCATCCGCACCTGGGTCTGGTGCGAGCGCAGCGCGATATCGTCCACTGGCCCCTTCGCGGCGATCCGGCCGAGATAGGCGTCGGTGAAGGCATGCAGGGCGATGCGAATCGCGTTGCCGATCGCCAGGATCATCATCACCGCCAGCACTTTCGCCATGATGGCGCTGGTCGCGATGGAAAAACTGGTGGCGGGAATGGTCGCACCGACCATCACGATCACCAGCATCAGCCGCGCGGTGCGGCGGATGCGGCGCATGAAATTGCGCACGAACGCCCCGCGACGTTCCCCCGGCAGACGCAGGATCGCGTCCATGATCAACCGGTCCACCAGAAGCGCGCAGGCGAAGGCGGCCAGAAGCAGAAGCACGGAGAAGACCGGCCCAGGCAGCCAGTCCACCTGATGCCGAAGACGGGACAGAATGGTGACGTAGTCGTTCCGCACGCGCTGGACCCACTTCCCCGCGTCTGGCGCGGTCATGCAGACGCCGCCATCCTCCGGGGCGGGATGGAGACCGGATTGCTGCAATGCAGCATGGCCCGGGGAGTTGCAAGAATCAGGACATCGTTCCGCAAGCGGTGGAAAACCGCCCCTGACCGCCGACGCCGGTTTCGCGTGGCGACCAATCCCCGATGCGGGGGAAGCCCGGCGACCGTCGGGGCCGCCGGGGGTCGCCGGTCAGCCGGCGGCAGGCTCCTCCAAACGCACGATATCGTCCTCGCCCAGATACGAGCCGCTCTGCACCTCGATGAGGGTCAGCGGGATCCGGCCCGGATTCTCCAAACGATGCACGCAACCGAGCGGCAGGTAGACGCTCTCGTTCTCCCGCACCAGGATCTGCTCGCCCTCGCGCGTCACCAGCGCCACGCCGGCCACCACCACCCAATGCTCGGCGCGATGGAAATGACGCTGCAAGGAAAGGCGCTCGCCCGGCTTCACCACGATCCGCTTCACCTGGAAGCGCTCGCCCTCGATCAGCCCCTCGGTGAACCCCCAGGGGCGATAGGAGCGGTTATGCGCCACCGCCTCGTGCCGCCCGGCGGCACGGAGACGGTCCACCACCTTCTTCACGTCCTGCGCCTGGTGGCGATGGGTCACCAGAACCGCATCGTCCGTCACCACCACGATCGCATCCTGCAACCCGGTCACGGCGGTCACGATGCCGTCCGAGCGCACATAGCAATCGCTGGTGTGCTCCAGAAACACGTCGCCGATCGCCACATTGCCGTCCGCGTCCTTGGCGCTGATGTCCCACAGCGCGTCCCAGGAGCCGACGTCGGACCAGCCCAGATCGGCCGGAACCACGGCCGCATGCGCGGTGCGCTCCGCCACCGCGTAGTCGATCGAGATGTCGGGTGCTGCGGCGAAGGATGCCGGGTCGAGCCGGGTGAAATCCAGATCAGTTCCGCGCTGCCCGACGGCGCGCTCCGTCGCCGCCAGAACCTCCGGCGCATGCAGGCGCAGCTCCTCGATCAGCGTCGCCGCGGTGGCCACGAACATGCCGGAGTTCCACAGATGCCGCCCGGTCTCCAGCAGCTCCTGCGCTCGAACCGCATTCGGCTTCTCCGCGAACGCGGCCACGGCATGCACGCCGTCACGGCCCGGAACTGGCGCGCCCACCTCGATATAACCGTAGCCGGTCTCGGGCCGGGTCGGCTTCATGCCGAACAACACCAGCTTGCCGTCGGTCGCGGCGGACACGGCCAGCGCGAGCGACTCCGCCAGCGCGTCGGTGCGGGCGATGGCGGCATCGGCGGCCATCACCCACAGCACCGCGTGGGGATTCGTTTCGGCCACCAGAAGCGCGGCAGCAGCGATGGCAGGTGCCGAATTGCGGCCCACCGGCTCCAGCACGATTCGCGCATCCTCGATCCCGGCGGCACGAAGCTGCTCGGCGATCAGGAAGCGATGCTCGTTGTTGCAGACAACCATCGGCGGCGCGAAGCCGGCACCCACGCCGCGCAGGGCGGTTTCCTGCAGCATGGTGCGATCCGACACCAGCGGCCAGAGCTGCTTCGGAAACGAGGCGCGCGAGACGGGCCAAAGGCGCGAGCCGGAACCGCCGGACAGAATGACGGGAACCACGGTCACCGTGGCGGCGGGCGTTGCGGGGGGCGCAACATCGAAACGGTCGGACATGGGATCAGATCGGCTTGTGCGCACGGTCCAGAAGGCGGCGCAGCAGGCCGGGCTTGGCGTTCTCCGCCTTCCGGCCCGGATCGGCCTTGCGCTTCGCCTCGGCGATCGCTTCGCGCTCGGCACGGGCGCGGCGGTCCTTCTCCGCCATCCATTTCTCCAGCCCCATCCCGGCCTTCTCGGCACGGCGGGTCTCGTAGGCCAGCTTGCCGCTCCCCTTGCCCGAGGGCGACGGCACCGCAGCCCCGCCCTTGACGGGGGACGGCTTCGCCACCGGCCTGGGCGCCGGAACCGGCGTGACGGATTGCTTGTTTTTCTTGCCGAACATCGTGGTTCCTCCCGCCCTTGGGCCGGCTCGGGTTTTCCCCCGTCGCATCACGCCCGGCAAGCCCTCGTCGTCCGGCAGCCCTGCCTCAGCCGTGAACGGCCGCTCCGGCGTGCCACACGCAGCGATCGCCGGCATGGGCGAAGAACACAGCCTGGCTGGTCGGCGCGAAATAACGGGCCTTGTGGCGATTCGCGGTCAGACGCTCGTTGCGATGTGGCTGGCTCAGCAGGGTGCAGCGCACGAGGCTGCCACCCAACGGGCGATGCGGCATGCGCAGCGCGACCCGCACCGGATGCGCGGAGTGGCGGGCGGATAGAGTGTGAGCGGCGCCATGGTGAGCGATGGCCGCCGCCGCATGGCCGCTCATCCGCGCCGAAGCCGGCTGCGCCGCAAAAGAGGCTGCAACAAGCAGTGCGGTCAGGGGAAGGCGCATTTTTTGGACCAACCAGGCGTGCATCATGCTGGAAGAACGATACAGCGCCAGGAGCCCCACAGTCTATGAACAAAGAGAGAACTGATTCGGTTCGTTAACCTTGTTGCAGCAAGAGCACGCCTGTTGCTGAACTGCATCTGAGCTGTGAATTCGTTACGGAATCGTGGTGTGACGCCCATGCAGGAACGGCACCCGAAAGCCCAACCGGCGGGTCCAGCGCAGTTCTCCCGGTATGCCGGGATCGAGCAGGCCGTCCGGCCAATGACCGACACCGGAGATGTGCAGGGACCCGACGAAAGGTCGGCTCAGTGCGACGAACCGCCAGCCCTGCTCGTCCGGGAGGGCACGAAAATCCCGGATCGATTGCAGTTCTCCGAGCGAGTCGCGCAGCGTGATATGACCGAAATAGCTTTCATCCCAGCCCGGCACTGGGCCCTTTATCTGCACCATCCAGGCAGGCGTCTCGGCCTTCGCCGGCAACGGAACGAGCCGGAGATCGGCGATGAGCACGGCAACCAAACTCGCCAGAACGGCAGCCCGGAAACCGGAGCGGTGCGGCCCCGCGGCAAGCTGCCGAATGAGGAGCCAACCGAACAGCATCATGCCCGGGAGCGCCCATTTGAAGTAATGGACGTTGTTGTACCGCCACAGACCCGATGGAATCAGATCCACATACGAGAAGAACAAAGCCGAGTAGCAGACGATCATCGCCGCCAGCAGCAGAGCGAGCCGCAACGCCAGCCCGCGCACGAGCCAGGGCAAGGCCAGCAGGCCGCCGACGCCCGGGATCAACCAGACCAACATCGCCATCATGCCCGCCCCGTACGGGAACCAGGGCTGCGGCGACACGAGCAGCAGATAGGTGCGCCAGCCGAGCGTGCCCCAGTCGAAGCCGAGCGCTATGGAATTGCGCATGTAGTCACCGGGCGCGGCACCATGGATGGCGAACCACAACCACGCCGAGGGTGCGAACGCCAGACCGCCGCCGAGCAGTAGCGAGGCGGCGTCGGTCCAGCTCAGCCGGCGCATGAACAAACCTGTCGCGCCGGCGCCAATGGCCCAGATCACCACGAGCAGAGCATCCGTGGGCCGGGTCACCGGCATGAATCCCGCGATCGCCCCCAGCGCCACCATCCGCCCGAACCGATAGACGGGCACGTCGCCCACCCGCGACAAATGACGCGCGGTCAGCCCGAGCAGCCCCCAGACCAGGGCGGCCGACAAGGTCGTGTTCCACGGCTCGGCCCAGACGCCCCGGATCGGTTCGATACATGCGACGGCATAGAAGAACAGCAGGGACGCCACACTGCGCCCCACTCCGAGCGCACGCGCAAAGGCCAGGAAGCCGAACAATGCCGCCAGGACACACGCCAGATCCGGCAGCAGATACGGATGCAGACGCGACAAGACCGTGAACGGCGCGCCCAGCATCGCGTAGCCGATCGGATACCAGTGATGATCCGGCGCAAGGTCGCCCGCCGCTAGTGAGTGCGCCGACAGGATGTATTGCGCCTGGTCCCACCAGCCCCACCACCCGTTCGGGAAGCGGCCGTGATTGCCCGGCACGGCAGGGTCGCCGATATAGGACAGGATCAGCCGCAGCGGCAGCAGCAGCGCGACCAGAACCGGCACCTGATGCCAGAGACGCAGAAAAGGGTTCGCCGACTCTAAGGGCGCCCCCTGAACCTTGGACGGCATCATGCCTCTTTCCGGAATCCGCGACGGGCGTTCCGTATCGGTACAGAGGCTGCGCCCGGCCGACTTATCGAACCGCACGCCCCGAAACAAGCATCTCGCCATGTCCCTGTGCTGCGGACAGAGCGGTCAACGCCCGCGCCGGTTCACCCGCTCGCGCAGTTCCTTGCCGGCCTTGAAGAACGGCACCACCTTCTCGTCCACCGAAACCGGCTCGCCGGTGCGCGGATTGCGTCCGGTCCGGGCGTCGCGCTGCTTCACGGTGAAGGCGCCGAAACCGCGCAACTCCACACGTTCGCCGCGTGCCAGCGCCGCCGACACCTCGTCGAAGATGGTGGACACGATCAGTTCCACGTCGCGGCTCTGCAAATGGGGATTCGCCGCAGCCAGCTCGTCGATCAATTCCGACTTGGTCATCCGAGCTCCTTCTGCGCCCTCAAGGCTGCCAGAGCGACACGGCACCGTCAAGCGCAACCCCTTGCGCGGAAAGGACTTTCGTTGAAACTCCACTCGGAAGCGTATCGAGTGCGCCGCTCATCGCATCCGCCCCCAGACCACGCGCCAGACCGCTGATCCGCCCCCGCAGCCAGCCGCGCTTGTGCCGAGGCTGCAACGGTTCCACCCTCATATCTTCCGGGATCGAGCGGTTCTTCGCCAGCCATTGACGCGCCTCGCGCTCACCGCCGATGGCGTCGATCAAACCGAGCCCCAGCGCCTGATGCCCGGTATAGGGCCGCCCATCCGCCAGGGCCCGAACGCGGGCCTCGTCCATGTGACGCCCCGACGCCACCATGGCGACGAACTGGTCGAACAGATCCGTCACCACGCCCTGCAGCATCGCCCTGCCTTCCGGCGACAAGGGCTTCACCACGCTCGGCTGCCCTTTCAACGGACCTGAGACCAGCTCGTCCACCGACACGCCGATCTTGCCGAGCAGGCCGGACAGGTCCGGGCTCTGCAGGATCACGCCGATCGATCCGGTCAGCGTGGCGTTGGACGCGTAGATCCGTGCCGCAGGCACGGCGATCATATAGCCGGCCGACGCGGCGACGCCGCCCATGGTCACCACCACCGGCTTCTTCGCGGCGAAGCGCGCGATGGCGTCGTGCAGCGACTCGCCGCCCGATACCGAACCGCCGGGACTGTCGATCGCCAGGATCATGCCCTTCACGCTGCCGTCGTCGGTCGCCCGGTCGATCTCGTCCAGGCGCTTGCGGTCCTCGGCGATCACGCCGTCCACACGGAGACGTACCAGATGCGGCCCGGAGAGGGTACCATGCCCGCCGACGCCGATCCGTGCCGACAGGAGCAGCATCCCCACCAGCAGAACGATCGCGCCCACGCGCCACCACACGAGCCGGCGCTTCAAACGCATCCGGTCCAGCAACAGATCGGCGTCGAGACTCATGCGATGGTTCCAGCCCGTGCGTCGGCGAGCCTATGGTGGAAGACGGCCGCTTGGAAAGCCGGAATACGGCTCGTTGCGGCGGCCGGGGAGCACAGAAACGCCATGCCCGATATGGAACAGGATCTGCGCGCGATCCTCGATGCACAGCGCACGGCCGCCGCAAAACGGGGCGAGCCGTCCCTGAGCGAGCGACGCGCCCATCTCTCGGCGCTCGATGACCTTCTGTCCGATGCTGCCGACCGTTTCCACGACGCGATCTCGGCCGATTTCGGTCATCGCGCCTATCCCGAAACCGTTCTGGCCGAGCTGGTGCCGCTGCGGGACGCGATCCGCTACGCCCACACCCATCTGCGCTCCTGGATGCGCCCGAAGCGCGCGCGCGTCGGGATGACGTTCCAGCCCGGACGCGCCTGGGTGGAGAAACGCCCGCTCGGCTGCGTCGGCATCGTCTCGCCCTGGAACTATCCGCTGTTCCTGTCTGTCGGGCCGCTGGTGGACGCGCTCGCCGCCGGCAACCGGGTGATGCTGAAACCCTCCGAAGCCACGCCGCGCTTCGCCGCCCTGCTGAAACGCGAACTGGCGCGCATCTTCCCGGCCGACCGCGTCGCCGTGGTGGAGGGCGATGTCGACACAGCACGACGCTTCACCGCCCTGCCCTTCGACCATCTGATGTTCACCGGCTCCACCCGTGTCGGCACGGCGGTGATGCGCGCGGCGGCGGACGGGCTGGTGCCGGTGACGCTCGAACTCGGCGGCAAGAGTCCGGCCATCGTCGCGCCGGACGCACCGCTCGACCGCACCGCGCATACGATCATGGTCGGCAAACTGTTCAATGCCGGTCAGACCTGCATCGCACCGGATTACGTGCTGGTGCCGGAGGATCGCGTGGACGCATTCGCCGCCGCCTGCCTCGACAGCGCGGCGGCCCTTTATCCGCACATCGCCAACAACGACGATTACAGTAGCATCATTTCGCAGCAGCATCTCGACCGCCTCCGCGCCATGGTGGAGGAGGCCGGCGATGCCGGCGCGCGGATACGGCGCGACATCAGCCACGCGGCGGAAGCATCCGACGCGGAACGCTCCCATCGCATGGTGCCGACCCTGCTTCTGGACACGCCGGACGGCGTCTCGGCGATGCGGGACGAGATCTTCGGCCCGGTGCTGCCGATCGTCGGCTATCGCTCCCTGCCGGACGCGATCCGCTACGTGAACGCCAGACCCCGGCCCCTGGCGCTGTACGGTTTCACCGACGATCCGGCGACCGAACGGCACATCCTGTCGCGAAGCCTGTCCGGCGGCGCCACCATCAACGGCACGCTCTTGCATTGCGCCCAGACCGCGCTGCCGTTCGGCGGCATCGGCCCGAGCGGCACCGGCGCCTATCACGGCAAGGCCGGATTCGACCGCTTCTCGCATGATCGCGGCGTGTATCGTCAGGGCCGTTTCAGCGGCTTCACCCTGATGGCACCACCGCATGGTGCGCTCACGCGCATGATGCTGCCCTTGATGCTGGGCACATTCGGCAGAAAAGACAGCCGCTGACAGTCACAAAAGAATATCGGTCGCGTCATCGAAGTATCGGTTCGTCGAACGGCATCGCGCGACCGGAAACACCGTCCCGGTCGGGTGACGCCGCCTGCCCATCGCGGGGCCTCCACGACCGGCGTCAGGACCCCGAAACGAAAACGCCCCGCACCGAAGTGCGGGGCGTTCATCTGTTCGGATCCGATCCGGATCAGCTCTTGCGACGACGGCCCGGCTTGGCGGCGGCCGGCTCGGCGGTCGCAGCCTCGGCGGCGACGCGGCCATCCTTGCGGCCCAGACCGATCTGGCGCGCCAGGGCGGAACGACGCTCGGCGTAGTTCGGCGCCACCATCGGATAATCCTGCGGCAGACCCCAACGCTCGCGATACTGTTCCGGCGTCATGTTGTAGGCGCTCTGAAGATGCCGCTTCAGCATCTTCAGCTTCTTTCCGTCTTCGAGGCACACGATATAGTCCGGGAAAACGGAACGCTTCACCGGCACGGCGGGCTGCGGCTTCTCGGGCTCCGGCACCACGGCGGTCACGCCGGTGAGTGCCTGATGCACCTGACGGATCAGAGCGGTCAGACCGTCGGCAGGTACCGTATTGTTAGATACGTGAGCAGACACGATCTGCGCCGTGAGCGCGAGTATTGCCTGGTTGTCTTCTTCAGCCATGTCCGCATCCGTATTGCTGTGGTTTTGCTCCCTCTACAACAAGAAGCACCAAGATCGAAAGCACCCACTCAGAATAAATCGCGAGACGATTAACGTCCGGTCATCACAGTTCCGTCGCCGACATCGGCATTCGCACCGGCAGGACCGGTTCCGGCCACCCCGACCGAGGTCGGCGTCGGCATCATCGCCGGCAGCGGACCGTCGGCCAGAGATCCCGCACGCGGCGCAGGTGCAGGCGCGCCGATCCCGAGTCCGTCGCCGGACCGGCACGCGGAGAGACAGAACAGCGCGACCAGCAAACCCGTGGTGACATAACGATGATTCGGCATCCGAGCGCTCCGGTGAAGATCAGCGTCAGCAACGATTCCCGCACGCGCCCGGTTCGACGCCGGATATGTTTCTTCCAAACCGGCGCCGTCCGAAACACCGCATGACGCCAGGGTATGTTCTTGTTATGTTCTTCCTTATGTCCGCCGACCCTTTCTTTTCCGGACCGCCTGCCGGAAACAGCTACCGCGATCGCACCCCGCGGCTGCGCGACTGGGTGACGCCTATTTCCGGCATGGTGCGACTCGCGCGCTGCCAGGGCTGCGGCCATGCAGCACCCCTGCCTGTGGCGCAGATGCTGCGCCGATTCGACGGACGCACGCCGCTCGCCGATCTCGCGGCGCGCATGGTGTGCTCGCAATGCGGCGGCCGGGCGATCGAGTTCAGGCTCAGCCGGCTTTGCCAGCCGGGCTGCCCACGTCAGCGCGGCTGAACCCTCAAACCACCAGCGATGCCAGCAGGCAGAAGATCAGGCCGAACGCCGCGATCAGCGTTTCCAGTACCGACCAGGTCTTCACCGTCTGCGACACGGTCAAACCCAGATATTCCTTGATCTGCCAGAAACCGGCATCGTTCAACGGCCCGAACGCCACCGAACCGGCGCCGGTCACGAGGACCATCAGCTCCGGCGCGGCGCCGCCCCCATGCACCAGGATCGGCCCCATGATGCTGGATGCCGTCGCCATCGCCACGGTGGCCGACCCCGCCGCCACGCGCACCACCACCGCCAGAAGCCAGGCCAGCACCAGGAGCGGCATATGGATGGTCAACGCCGCATCCGTCACCACCTTCGACACGCCGCTATCCACCAGTTCGCGCCCGAACCCGCCGCCCGCACCGACCAGCAGCATGATCAGCGCGGTCGGCCCCAGACACTCGTTGGTGAAGCGCAGCACCGTGTCCTGAGAGAAGCCGCGCGCGGTACCCAGAACGTAGAACGACATCAGGGTCGCCACGAGCAGGGCGATGTCGGTGTTGCCGAAGAAATGCAGCAGCGTGTTGGCGGTCGTGTGCGGCGCGCTCACGCTGTCCGCGGCCGAACCCACCAGCATCAGCACCACGGGCAGCATGATGGTCGCCACCGTGACCGAAAAGCTCGGCATGTTGTCCGGCGGCGTGCTGCGCACGAACTGTTCGGCCAAAGGATTATGCTCGGTCAGCGGCACGCGCGCGGCCGCGAAACGCCCGAACAAGGGCCCGGCGATCACCGCGATCGGCGTGCCGATGATGATGCCCCAGAGGATCGTCTTGCCGATATCGGCGTGATACGCGCTCACCGCCAGCAGCGCCGCCGGGTGCGGCGGGATCAGCGCATGCGTCACCGACAAGGCCGCCCCCATCGGCAGCGCCACGCGCAGCAAAGGCGTGTCGGTGCGGTCCGCCAGCACGAAGGCGATCGGGATCAGCAGAACGAAGCCGATCTCGAAGAACACGGGCAGCCCCACCAACAGCCCGATCACCATCATCGCCCAGTCGACGCGCTTGCGCCCGGCCGCGCGCGAGATGGTCTGGGCGATCTGATCGGCACCGCCGGACTCGGTCAGCATCTTGCCCAGCATGGTGCCGAGCGCGATCACGGTGCCGACATGGCCCAGAACATGCCCGGCCCCGGCCTCGAACGAGGCCACGACCTTGTCCGCCGGCATCCCGGCGATCAGCGCAACCGCCAGGGAAATACATAAGAGGGCGATGAACGGATTGAGCCGCAGACGCGAGATCAACAAGACGATCGCGACGATGGCAGCCACGATCAAACCGACGGCGAACAGAACGCTCATGGCCGTTTCTCCGCCCCTTCGGGCTATTTCATTACACGATGTAATTTAAAGCGAGATCGAGATGCCGCCATCCACGGTCAGCATGTGCCCGTTGACGAAACTCGACGCGTCCGAGGCCAGGAACACCGCCGCCCCGATCAGTTCCTCCACCCGTCCCCAGCGCGCGGCCGGGGTGCGCCGGCAGAGCCAGTCGGTGAAGGCCGCATCGCGCACCAGCGCGTCGTTCATCTCCGTTTCGAAATAGCCCGGCGCCAAACCGTTCACCTGCAGGCCATGCTTCGCCCAGTCGGTCGCCATGCCGCGCGTGAGGTTGCGCACGGCGCCCTTGGTGGCGGTGTAGGGGGCGATGTTCGGGCGGGCGAGTTCGCTCTGCACCGAACAGATGTTGATGATCTTGCCGGCGCCGCGCCCGATCATGAACCGCGCCACCGCCTGGGCGGCGAAGAACACCGCGCTGATGTTGGTGCTGAGCAGCGTGTCCCAGTCGGCGCGGGTGAAGTCTTCCAGCGGCGCGCGTCGTTGCAGCCCGGCATTGTTGACCAGGATGTCGATCGGACCCTGCTCGCGCTCGATCCGGGACACGGCCTCGGTGACCGCCGCCTGATCGGTGACGTCGAAGGCGGCGGCATGGGCGACGAAGCCGTCGGCCTGCAGCGCGGCGCGCGCCTGTTCGAGCGCGTCCGGGCTGCGGCCGTTCAGCACCACCTCGGCGCCGTGCCCGGCCAGGCCGCGGGCCAAGGCGAGACCGATGCCGCGCGATCCGCCGGTGATCAGGGCGCGGCGTCCGCGCAGGGAGAACAGATCGGGCGTCGGCATGGTCGTTCTACCTCGAGATCGCGAACGGCTCAGCCGTACATGTAGGCCAGACCGTTTCGGAAGATGGCGGCGACGATCAGCACCAGCACGGTGGCGAGCACGATCGCCACGGCCCAGTCGCGCGGGCGCATCGGCGTGCGGTCGTCGGGATCAAGCGCCATGCGACAACCCCGCCCAGCTTCTCACCAGTGCGCCGCATTCGCCGACGGTGATCACCGCCAGAACGAAGGCGATGGCGGCGGCGACCAGACGGTCCCGCCGCGTCCACGGCGTTTCGGGTTCATCCGCCTCGCGCCATTCCGGGGGCGCGCCGAAGCTGTCGAATGGCACGATCAATGGCCGGAGCGGGCCGCCCCATGCTGGGCGTCATCCTTGCCGGTGCCGACCACGGGGGTGATGACGCAGGACCGTCCGCCCGGCACCGGAAGGGTTCCCGTCTGACCCGGATTGGCCGGATCGGGGAACTGGAGCGTGGCGACGCCGCCGCCGTTGCTGGACAGAACGGAGACCTGGCTGGCGCCGGCCAGCATCAGGCTGTTGTCGCAGGTGACGGAGAGGGTCGGCGGGCCAGGATCGGAATGACCGCCGCAACCGGCCAGAAGCAGAGCCGTGCCCAACAGGGCAACCGGCGCCGTTGCGAACCTGCTTCCCTTGAAACCTGTTCCCGACACACGCACCACCCGCTCTCCCTCAAACGGCGTTTCTTGATGGTCGAGCGCTAGCATCTGCCCCCTTCCATCGCAACCGAGGCCTGTCCGTCGCGAGCGGGTGTCGCTCCGGCCTCATTCTGCGGATCCTGCCGGCCGGGACGCGAACGATGTCGCGGCCCCGTTTCCGCAGGTATCGGCATGGCACGCTTGAGGCCGGCGCGCGCTCAGGCGAACGCCACCGCCGCCGCCTCGTCGCACAGGGCCGGATCGGGGCGCCGGCCGGTATAGAGCACGAACTGTTCCACCCCTTGCAGAACCAGAACGGCATCGCCGGTGATCACCTGCTTGCCAGCGACGCGGGCGGCGCGGATCAAGGGCGTTTCACTGGGGATCGCCACCACGTCGAACACGGCGCGGGCGCGGGCGATGGTCTCAGGCGCGAAGGCGCAGGTCTCGCTTTCGGGGCTGCCCGACATGCCGAGCGGGGTGACGTTGACCAGCAGATCGGCCTCCGTCCCCTGCTCGGTGGCAGTCCAGCGGAACCCGGCGGCATCGGCCAGAGCCCGGCCGGTCTGCGCGTTGCGGGCCAGCAGCGTGGCGTCGCGGAAGCCCGCATCGCGGAAGGCGCAGGCGACGGCGCGGCCCATCCCGCCGCTGCCGCGCAGAAGCAGGCGCATGTCCGGGGTGAGCCCGTGCTGCGCGATCAGGCTGCGCACGGCGATGTAGTCGGTGTTGTAGCCGCGCAGCCGGGGCGACACGGGGTCGAGATCGTTGACGATGGTGTTGACCGCGCCGATCGCCGCGGCGGACTCGTCCAGATCGTCTAGCATCGGGATGCAGGCTTCCTTGAACGGCATCGAGATCGCACAGCCGCGAATTCCGAGCGCGCGTATGCCGCCCACTGCCGCCACGAGATCGGTAGTGGTGAAGGCCTTGTAGAGAAAGTCGAGCCCCATCGCCTCGTAGAGATGGTTCTGGAACCGCGTGCCGAAATTGCCGGGACGGGCGGACAGGGACATGCAGAGCAGCGTGGACTTGCTGATCGGGGGACGGGGCATGGATCGGTCCTCGATGATGGTGCGCCGGGCTTGTCCGGGAGGCGATCCAAGGAGTCTGTAGCGGACTCGGCGCATCGACCGAAGCTCCGGCGGGCCGCCCACATGCTTGTCCACAGAAATTGTGGATCGAATCGAGCTGGCGGACAGGCGATCGCCCGGCAGAGGGCTCTGTATCCAGCCAGAAGATGACGGTCGCGGCGATGCAGAGTCCGGAAAAGGTGTGGGCGCAGCAATCGCAGCGGATCGCGATGCGCCTCCAGGCCTTGAGTCTGCCGGACATAGTCTCCGACCCTGTGGCGCCGTCGATAGAGCAAGCGGTCCTGGGGGGAGTGTTTTACGCGCCCGTATGAGCGGGACGCACGGGAAGATGCCGTACTCTGTGAGATGACCATGACCGCACTGGTCGAGGTTGAGGATCACACGTCGATCCTACTCTTGACCCAGCAGTGCCTTGATTTTCGGATAGGCGACCTCGAAAGGCAGACTTACCTAACCTCAAAAGATGTGAGGACAGCGCCGCTCTCCAGCTTGACGCTAGCCCGCCCCTCAGAGAGGTATGTCCCATGAACCAGCATGTCCAAACGCCCGCCGCCTCGGCCGACTTGCTGGCCACCACTGCCGGCCGGCGCTTCTCGACCATCATGGCCGACCCGCCATGGCGCTTCCAGAACTCGACCGGCAAGGTGGCGCCCGAGCATAAGCGGTTAAATCGCTACGGGACCATGACTCTTGATGACATCAAGGCCCTTCCGGTCTCAAGCGTCGCCGCTGACACGTCTCATCTCTACCTGTGGGTGCCGAACGCACTATTGCCTGAGGGGCTGGCAGTGATGGCGGCATGGGGATTCAAGTACAAGGCCAACGTAGTCTGGCATAAAATCCGCAAGGACGGCGGCTCCGACGGACGCGGAGTTGGCTTTTATTTCAGAAACGTCACCGAATTACTGCTGTTCGGCGTCATCGGCAAGAATGCCCGCACGCTGGCCCCGGGCCGCACCCAGGTCAACATGATTCAGACTCGCAAGCGAGAGCACTCACGCAAGCCTGACGAGCAGTATGGCCTCATCGAGTCGTGCTCGCCGGGTCCCTACCTAGAGATGTTCGGACGAGGCGTCCGCAAGGGTTGGACAACCTGGGGCAATCAGGCTGACGAGAGTTACGAGCCAACCTGGAAGACCTACGCTCACCACAGTCAGGTGGATCGCAGCCTATTCGACGTCATCGACGTATAGGGACGGCTTGATCGCGAAAGTCAGGATCGGGCAACCGCCACCACCTCCACCTTCGACGCGCGGCCACAGCTTCGTGTGGTGGGTTGTTGAGGCACCGTAGGATGCACCCTTACCGAGCTTCTGAAATATCTTCTGAAGCTCGGTTGAGCGGGTCACGACCACACCCACATCAATCGCACGTAAGTCGAACAGCAGGCGAAAGTTGTTGAGATCGCGATCGAAGAACGGATCTTTGTTGTTCCATTCGAGTTCGAGGGCGACGCGCCCCTTAAAACAATCGACTTTGTGTGTAGGGCTTTCGTAGGTCTGATCGTCGACCTTAATTGAGGTGTGGAACTGCTTCTCCTTCCATCCCAGGCCATAGAAGACTGTGTCGATGCCGCGCGAGATGGGTGAACGTGCTCCGCCGGGTGTCTCGATTTCAGATCGGAGCAGTCTGAAGGCCGAAAGCGTGTCAACGATCTCCTTCCACTCTTCCGGACAAGCCGTCGTCAAAACGCCCGTTGCATTCCGCCATTCGCGGACGTGATAGCCTTCCAACAACGACGGGGGAATCAGATGCTCAGTCGACATAACCCTTTATGAAGGGTGACAGCGCATTCGCCAAGCAAGGTCAAACTCGGCTTTGGGCCCTCCTAACGGTCCACTTGCTGGCCTGCCGTATCAACTTAGCGTCCGTGGACAAAGCTGATCCAGAGGAACGGTGAGCCAACGAACGCGAGTTGGCACAGCAAGGCAGGTTCCGGCATTCGAGCCGCCTTGCCCTCCCCCTGATCACCGTGGCGTCGGACGCCAACCGGGCGGGGCCAGCTCGAAGCCGTCGAACGAGAAGGCCGGGGCGACGATGCAGGAGACCAGGGTCCAGCGCCCGAGCGAGACCGCGCATTGCCAGTGATGGCGGGGCACGGCCGCTTGCAAATGCTGGTTCAGGCCGAGATCGGGACCGAGGGTATGGGCTTCGGCATCATGGCCGTTCGGGGAGGTCGTGAGGGACAAAGGCGCACCGGCCTGCCAGAACCAGAGTTCGTCGGCATCCACGCGGTGCCATTCGCTCAGTTCGTCCAGCCCGAGCAGGAACAGGATGGCCGTGGAAGCGCCCCGGCTGCCATCCGCAGGCGCATCGCGCCAGGTTTCGCGGAAATGGCCGCCTTCGGGATGCGGCAGCAGGCGGAGGGCGGCGATCACGTCGCGCGCCTCGAGCGTGGGGTCGCGCAGGTCGATCATCGGGAGACGCTCCGTCGCGGAAGAGGATGTTCTTTCTTGGAAGAAAGAACCAAAGAACTTTTGTCCGTTTGGCTCCGCATCATCCCGGTTCTCATCACCCAAACGGACAAAAGTCTTTTTGCTTCTTTTTCTTCAGAAAAAGAAGACCTTCATCAGAAGATCGCCATCCCGCCATGCACCGGATACAACGCGCCCGTTGTGTAGGAACTTTCATCGGCTGCGAGGTGCACATAGGCCGGTGCCAGTTCGGCCGGCTGGCCGGGGCGGCCCATGGCGGATTGTTCACCGAACTTCACGACGCTGTCCTCGCCCATGCCCGTGACGATGAACGGCGTCCAGACCGGGCCGGGCAGCACGGCGTTCACGCGGATGCCCTTCTCGGCCAGCATCTGCGACAGACCGACGGTGAAGTTGGCGATCGCGGCCTTGGTGGCGGAATAGGCCAGAAGGCTCGGCATCGGATGCTTCGAGTTCACGGAAGAACTGTTCACGATCGAAGCACCCGGCTGCATGTGCGGGACAGCGGCCTTGGTCACATAGAACATCGCATTGATGTTGACCTGGAACGTGCGGTCCCACTCCTCCTCGCTGATCTCGTCGAGCGTGGCACGCGTAGCCTGGAAGGCGGCGTTGTTGACCAGAACGTCGAGACGACCGAACCGCTCCACCGTCTTCGCGACGATGGCGCGTGACTGGGCCACCGTCGCGATGTCGCCCGGCAGCAGCAGACAGTCGCGACCTGCCTCGCGCACGAAACGCTCGGTATAGCGTGCGTCCTCGCTTTCCTCGTCGAGATAGGAGATCGCCACATCCGCGCCCTCGCGGGCATAGGCGATGGCGACGGCGCGTCCGATGCCGGAATCGCCACCCGTGATCAGCGCGACCTTTCCCGCAAGCTTGCCGGAGCCTTTGTAGGAGGTTTCGCCGGAATCAGGCTCCGGCTTCATTTTGCCGGACGAGCCCGGAAATTCCTGCGACTGCGCCTCGAAAGGCGGCTGGGGAAAGCGTGTGCGCGGATCTGTGGTCATGGCGTGCGCTCCATTCGGCCTGTGTCGGGCGCCGAACGGGGAACGGTGGCAGCGGTTCGATCGAGGCATGAAACCGTGATCGTGACGGATCGAGGCGAACCCCGGCCGGTTGCCCGGCCGGGACCCAACATCAGGCCGCCTTGTCGACGGCGCGACGCAGCGCCGGCAGCATGTCTTCCGGCTCGGGACGGCGCGTGTAGTCCGGGTTCACCTCGGCGTAGAGGATCGTGCCGTCCTGCGCGATCACGAAGCGGCCCGGCATCGGCAGCGTCCAGCTCGAATCGCCGTTGAAGCTCGGCAGATCGTTCTTCAGGGTCTTGTAGAGTTCGACCAGATAATCCGGCAGTTCGAAACGCAGACCGAACGCGGCGGCAACGTCGTTGTGCGGATCGGACAGAATCGGGAAGCCGAGCGCGTTCTGACGGACCGATTTGCGGCTGTTCACCGGGGTCTGAGGCGAGATCGCCACCAGATGCGCGCCCAGCGCTTCGAAGTCCGGCAGCGCGGCCTGAAGCGCCTGGAGTTCCATGTTGCAGTATGGGCACCAGACGCCGCGATAGAAGCTGATCAGCAAAGGTCCTTTCGCAAGCAGATCGGCTGAGGAAACGGGGTTGCCGTCCGGGTCGGTCAGGGTGAAGGCAGGAGCCTTATCGCCGGCCTTCAGCGCCCCGGCGGCGGCATTGCTGGCGATCAGCGCGTCCGTGGCGCGGTCCATCACCGCGATCACCTCGGCGGGCACGTTATAGGGCGGCTTGCCGGCGCGGAAGTCGGCCTTGAAGGCGTCGAGCTTGTTCTGCAGGGTCATGACGAGTCTTTCGTGTTGGACTGGGAAAACGGTGCGCATGCCGATTCTGTGCTCAGGCGGCGCGTTCGTGAAACGGGTAGTCGGTGTAGCCGCGCGCATCGCCGCCATAGAACGTCGCCCGGTCGTAGCCATTCAGCGCGAGGCCGAGACGCAGACGCTCCGGCAGATCCGGGTTGGCGATGAAGGCGCGCCCGAACGCCACCGCATCGGCGTCGCCCGTGTCGAGGATCGCCTCGGCGCTTTCCGCGTCGAAGCCGCCGGCGGCGATGATGGTGCCGGGAAAGAAGGCGCGCAGATGATGCGCAGCGACCGGCTCGGCCTGCGAGATCAGCTCCGTGCCCTTGATGCGCGGTTCGACGATGTGAAGATAGGCGATTCCCAAGGCATCGAGACGGGAGGCAGCATAACCGAAGGTCGTCTGCGGATCGCTGTCCGACATCGAGCCGTATGTGCCGCTAGGGCTGAGGCGCACGCCGACCCGGTCGGCACCGAACGCGTCGATCGCCGCTCCGGTGACCTCCAGCAGGAACCGCGCGCGGTTCTCCAGCGAACCGCCGTAATCGTCGGTACGGCGGTTGGTGCCGTCCTGCAGGAATTGATCCGGCAGATAGCCGTTCGCGCCATGGATCTCGACGCCGTCGAAACCGGCCCGCTTCGCACGCGCCGCCGCAGCGCCGAACTCCGAAACGATGGCCGGAATTTCCGAGCGCTCCAGCGCACGCGGCTCCGAGAACGGCACCGGGCCGTGCGTGGCGTAGGCATGGCCTTCCGCCGCGATCGCCGACGGGGCGACCGGCGCCTGCCGCCCCGGCTGCAGATCGGGATGAGACTGGCGGCCGACATGCCAGAGCTGCATCACGATCCGGCCGCCGCGTGCATGAACGGCATCGGTGATCGCGCGCCAGCCCTCGATCTGCGCATCATCGTAGATGCCCGGCGCACCCGCATAACCGTAGCCCTGGCGGGACACCGGAGTGGCTTCGGAGATGATCAGGCCGCCCGCGGAAGCGCGCTGCGTGTAGTATTCCAGCATCAGCGCGCTCGGGCGGTCGCCTGCATCCGAGCGCATGCGTGTCAGCGGCGCCATCACCACGCGGTGGCCGAGCGACAGGGCGCCGGCGGTGAACGGTGTGAAGAGTTTCGACATGGGTCTCCTCCCGGGGGCGCATCAGGCCGGCAAAGACCGGGTTCGACGATGGCGCTACCAAGAGATGCCCCTTCGCCCGACAAGACGGCAGCGCCCTTGTCGCGATAAGGTTTATTCCTGGGAGGAATGGGATGGACCGGTATCAGGCGATGGCCAGTTTCGTTCGCGTGGTGGAAACCGGCTCGTTCTCGGCGGCGGCGCGTCTGCTGAATGTGGGCCAGCCGGCGGTGTCGAAGACGATCGCGCAGCTGGAGAACCGGCTCCAGGTGAGCCTGCTGATCCGCTCGACGCACGGGCTGACGCCGACCGAGGCGGGACTGCGCTTTCTCGAACGGGCCAAGGCGGCGCTCCAGGAAGCGGACGAGGCGGAATTGGCCGCACGCGGCGCCGGGGCGGGGCTCACCGGCTGTCTGCGCGTATCGGCCGCCACCACCTTTGCGCGCCTGCACGTTGTGCCGCTGCTGCCGCGCTTCCTGTCCGAGCATCCCGGACTGGAGATCGACGTGATCCTCGACGACCGTGTGATCGATCTGGTGTCGGAAGGTGTCGACGTCTCGCTGCGTCTGGGCGCTCTACCGGATTCCAGCGCCGTGGCCCGCAGGATCGCGACCGGCGGACGTTCGGTTCTGGCGACGCCCGGCTACCTCGGGCGTGCCGGTGTGCCGCACAGCCCGGCCGACCTCGCAGGGCACGAGGCGGTGATCTACAGCCAGCTCCCCTCGCACTGGTCGTTCACGCGCAAAGGTGCGGAGGCTTCCGTCTCCGTGCGCGGCCGTGTGCGCGTGAGTGCGGCCGAAGGACTGCGCGCCGCGGTGCTGGCGGATATGGGGCTGACGATCGCCTCGGACTGGATGTTCGCGCCGGAGCTGGCGGACGGCGCGGTGCGGCGCGTTCTCCAGGACTGGGCGCTGCCGCCGATCGATCTCTGGGCGATGTTCCCGACCGGCCGCATGGCGAGCGCCAAGGCGCGCGCGTTCGCGCGCTTCGTGGAGGCGGCGATGGCGGGGAAGCTGGCCGGTCCGGCGTGAACAGGCGGCGGCGCGTTACGTCGGCGGCACCGCGATCGGACCGATGGTGCGCGCATAGGCGGCCAGCGTCTCGGTCTCGTGTTGTCCCGGTGCCGCCTGCAAGGCGCGGACGCGCGCGGCGGGCCGTTTCGACGCCTGGACGTGACGGAAGACGATGCTGGCGAGGAACAGCAGAAACGGTTTCTGCCAGATGCCGCCATGGCCGTCGATCACTTCAGGCGTGGCGCCGACCACCCAGAACGGATTGTTCTGCGCCGTTTCCGGCGGCGACAGGTTGAACGGATCGTCGCCGACAGGGCCGCCGAGGCGATGCGTGCGGAACGAGGGTACGAAGCCGATCGCGTGCGTCACGCACTCCTTTTCCAGCGCGCCGATGGTCGCCTCGGTCAGACCGTGCGCGACGTTCCCGACCGGAAACCAGGTGCCGACCGGCTGATCGTTTTCAGCCTGCGCGCAGATGAAGACGGGAAGCTGCGCGGTGGCGCGCTGCCGAAACGCGTTGCCGTCGACGAGATCATGGATGGGAAGATAGCGCGCGCCCTCGATCGCCGGATTCACCAGCAGCACCAGATCGGCGAAGCGCGGCACCAGTTCGCCCGCAGGAGCCGAAGCCGCCTCGATCAGCGACTGCGACAAAGCGGAATAAACGATCATGCCGCCGAAGCTGTGACCGGCGATGACCAGCAGCGGCGATCCCTGACGATCGAGGCGGTGGTTGCGATAATGGCGCAGCCTGCCGAACAGTTCGCGAGCGGAGCCTGTCGCGACGCGCTGGCCCGCTGCCTGCCGGCCCCAGAACGTCGCGTCGGCGATCGCCGGGCCGAGGCCGAATTCGGACAGACCGCGCCAGCCGACGAACACGCCGAGCACCGCGCGCGGCGTCGCGCCCGGCGCGGTCGTGGCGCGCTCATGCGCGACGGTTTCGCTAAGCAGCGTGCGGAAGGCGGAGAGATTGGGATCGTCCGTGCGCGCATCGTGCTGCCAGCCATGCACGAAGACGAGAAACACGACGTCGGTTTCCGCTTCCATCAGCGCTTCAATCGCGTTGGCGATGCCGTCCATCTGGCCGCGATCGTAGCAGCGTCCCTGATCGTCGAATTCGACGATCGCGAGCTGGTAGGGTGCGCCGGTCATAAAGCCGTGGAAGGTCTGGTGCTGCGCGTTCGGCATCGTGCCGATCGAGCGGACGGGCTCGATCGGCGCCAGACCTGTCAGCCCATCCTGCGGCGGTTGCAGCGTCATGGTCCTCGTCTCCCCTTGGCGAGCGTGGAGGTCACGATGAGCCGACCCAGGGGCCGGGTTCAAGGCCGGAGCGGCAGGCGGGTCACAAGGCAGGCAAGCGCTCTATCTGGCGGCGGCCTTGCGCGACAATGGCGGCGGCCGGATCGTCGGCAGCGAGCTCGAGCCGGGCAAGGCCGCGCGTGCGCGGAGACATCTGGAGGAAGCCGGTCTCGCCGACCTTGTGGAGATCCGCGAAGGCGACGCACTCGACACGCTGCGCGATGTCGGCGGCATGGTCGATCTGGCGCATATCGACGGGGCGTGGTCGCTTTATCTGCCGGTCCTGAAACTGATCGAGCCGCATCTGCGGCCGGGCGCGGCGATCCTGGCGGAGAACGGGTTCGCCCCGGACTATCTCCGCTATGTCCGGGACCCGGCCAATGGTTATGTCGCGCAGACCCTGCCGATCGACGAAGGGCGGGGCAACGAATTCGCGGTCAGGATCGCGTAGCGGGCTGGCGTCGGGTGGCCGGTGCGGTTCAGATGTGTCGGATCTGAAACGGAGCGCCGCACCATGACGACCGACGGGATGCCGACGAATCTTCTGGACGCCCTGCCCGATGCAGCGGCGGACGAGGCCTTCACCGAACTCGTCTCACGGCCGGGCTGTCGGATCGAGCGCATCGTGTCGCAGGGCCAGATCACGCCGGTCGACCGGCCCTATGTGCAGGCGCACGAGGAATGGGTGCTGCTGCTCGCCGGGGCGGCGCGGATCGCGATGGGGGGCCGGGAGATCGCGCTGCTTCCCGGCGACCATCTGCTGATTCCGGCGGGCGTGGAGCATCGCGTCACCTTCACCGATCCCGATCGGCCGACCGTCTGGCTCGCGATCCATATCGGGGAGGCGTGATCGATCGGATCGCCGAAGCCCCTGCGGCTGTGACCGTTTCAGCGGTCATCAAGAGGCGAGATATGGCGCACCCGAAGGGATTCGAACCCCTGACCTCTGCCTTCGGAGGGCAGCGCTCTATCCAGCTGAGCTACGGGTGCGGACGGGGTTGCATAGCCCGAACCGGGAGCGAGCGCCAGCCCCGATCGGGTTCAGCGACCGGCGAGACTGTCCAGGGCGCCTGGCAGAAAGAGCGGTGGCGCCGCGTCCCAGCCCTCCCCTGCCCGCCAGCCCGCCGCGGCGACGTCACCGCCGGACGGCAAAGGCCGGTCGGGCTCGAGCATGAAGGACACGATATCGCCGAGGGGCCGGTCGCGATTCCGGTCCCGCAGCAGCAGGTGGTAGCCGGACGGATAGAAGGACCTGCGCGCGCCGGGAGGCAGCGCATCCCAGGCGGACGCGGTGGCGCGGGGCGGAACGAGCTGGTCGTGACCGCCATAGGCGATCAGGATCCGGCCGGTCGCCCGCGACGCGTCGTCCTGTGCCCGGGTCATCAAATTCACCAGACCGCGCAGCGTCGCCGCCCGGGTTTCATGCACGGTGAGCGGGTCGTAGGCCAGCCGATACAACGCGTCGCGATTGTCCGTGGCCTGGATGCGCAACGGCAGATGGCGACCGGTCAGGTGCCAGTCCGGCGCGAAGGTCGCGGCCAGCCACAGGCTCGCGGTCAGGGTCGGGTTCATCTCCTTGCGGCTCCACACCGCCGGCGCCAGCAGGATGAACCCCGCCACCGGCGGCCGGTCGGGCGATGCGGCCAGGCAGAGCGCGATCGCGCCGCCCATGCTTTCGCCCATGACGAAGAGCGGCACGCCCGGCTCGCGCAACGCGATCTGCCGGACCAGTTCGGCAGCGTCCTGCACCATGCGGTCTGTGCCGGCCCAGCGGCCGCGATCCGGCGCGCCGCCGAAACCGCGCTGGTCGGGCGCGAACATGGTGATGCCCTGCGCGGCCAGGATCGGGGCCGGCAATTCCCAGGCGTCACGACTGTCGTTGAAGCCGTGCAGCGCCAGCACCACGGCCCGCTCCGGGCCGGTCGCGCGCCAGATCCGGGCCGGCAGACGCGCACCGTCGGACAGGGTGAACACCGTGTCGGGCGGCACCAGGCGGCGATCGGCGAGATGGGTCCGCGGCGGCGCCGGCGGCGGCGTGTGAGCGGCACAGGCGGACAGAAGCAGCAACGGAACCGGCAGCAGGCGGGCGGCACGAAGACCGGCGACAACCAGGCGGCGGAGGCGGCCCGGATCGACGATGGATCGGCCGGACACCGGCAAACGGAAACGGCTTCGCATGCGCAGGCGCTGTCTCTTTCCCCGGTAGAGGTTCCAAAGCGGACGGCTTGTGCGTATCATCCGCCCTCCCGTCCTGCCATCCTCGAGGCCAAAGAATGCCGTTCGGCGCCGCGCTTCCGAGCCCGCAACTGGGCCCTGAGGCCATCGAAACCATCACCGTCACCTCGCGCGTGCTCGCCTGCGACGGCGGCGCCGGGCCGCTCGGCCACCCGCGCGTCTGGCTGCGCATCGTCGGCGAACAGACCTTCTGTCCCTATTGTTCGCGGGTCTACGTGCTGGCGCCCGGCGCCGGCGAAGGCGACGATAGCGGCCATTGACCGACGACACACGGCCCCGGAGGGACGAGGTCCGGGTAGCGGAAGACGCCAAGGACGTGGATCGCGCGATCCGGTCGGTCGAAACCACGTCCGAGCGCGGGAACGCGCTCGCCGACACCCATCTGGTGCTGATCGACGGCTCCGGCTTCATCTTCCGCGCCTTTCACGCCCTGCCGCCGATGACGCGCCGCGACGGCACGCCCGTGAACGCCGTGTTCGGCTTCACCAACATGGTGGCGCGCTTCCTGCGCGAGCATGTCGGCACCCATCTCGCCGTGATCTTCGATGCCGGACGGGTGACGTTCCGCAACGAGATGTATGGCCAGTACAAGGCGCATCGTCCCGAACCGCCGCCTGAACTCGTGCCGCAATTCGCGCTGGTGCGCGAAGCGACCGCCGCCTTCGGCATTCCCGCGATCGAACTCGCCGGGTTCGAAGCGGACGATCTGATCGCCACCTACGCCACCCATGTCGCCGCCGCCGGCGGGCGCTGCACCGTGGTCTCGTCCGACAAGGATCTGATGCAGCTGATCCGGCCGGGCATCGACATGCTCGATCCGATCAAGCAGAAACCGATCGGCCTCGACGAGGTGCGCGAGCGTTTCGGCGTGGCACCGGACAAGGTGGTCGAGGTCCAGGCGCTGATGGGCGACAGCGTCGACAACGTTCCCGGCGTGCCCGGGATCGGCCCCAAGATCGCCTCCACGCTGGTCAACGAGTATGGCGATCTCGACGGCATCTATCGCGCGCTGCATGCCGGGCAGATGAAGCCGTCCAAGCGGCGCGACGCGCTGGAGGCGCATGAGAAGAACGCTCGCATCTCGCGCGATCTGGTGATCCTGCGCACCGATGCGCCGATGCCCCTGCCGGTGGAAGCGCTCGGCTTCACCACGCCGGACAGCACCGGTCTCGGCGTCTGGCTCGGCGGGATGGGCTTCAAATCGATCGCCCAGCGTTTGTCGATCGAGGCGGTGGAACCGGAAGCGACCGCCTCATCCGTCGCGACGCCGACGGACGGCACGTCCGACCTGATCCCCAAACACGATGCCCCGTTCGCGGATTATCTCTGCGTCACCAACGAGGCCGAGCTGGAAAGCTGGGTCGCGGAGGCGCGCACGGCCGGTTTGTGTGCGGTGGATACCGAAACCGACGGACTCGACCCGCGCCGGGCCAGTCTCGTCGGCTTCTCGCTCGCCACCCAACCGGGTCATGCCTGCTACGTGCCGCTGCGCCACGAGGGGGATCTGGAGTACCCGACCGGGCCGCAGATCGACACCGCGCGCGCCCTGGAGATCCTGGCACCGCTTCTGGAAGATCCCGGCACGCTCAAGGTGTTCCAGAACGCCAAGTTCGATCTGGCCGTGCTGGAGCGTGCGCGGGCCGGCCTGCGTATCGGGCCGATCGACGACACCATGCTGATCTCCTACGCCCAGGCGACGGGGCTGCATGGGCACGGCATGGACGAGCTGAGCGCACGCCATCTCGGCCACACGCCGATCACCTACGACCAGGTCACGGGCACCGGACGCAACCGCATCCCGTTCGCGCGCGTGCCTTTGCCGAAAGCCACCGACTACGCCGCCGAAGATGCGGATGTGACGCTTCGGCTCTGGCGCATTCTCCACCCGACGCTGCGCACCAACCACTCGCTTGCGCTCTACGAGCAACTCGAGCGACCGCTGATCCGTGTCCTGCACGACATGGAAAACGCCGGGATCGCCGTGGACGAAGCCGAGTTGCGCCGCATGTCGGCCGATTTCGGCGCGCGCATGGCGGTGATGGAAACCGAGATCCATGCCCTGGCCGGGCGCAGCTTCAATCTCGGCTCGCCGAAGCAGCTCGGCGAGATCCTGTTCGACGAGATGAAGCTCTCCGGCGGCAAGCGTTTGAAAACCGGCGCCTGGAGCACGGACTCGGCGATGCTCGAATCGTTGGCCGACCAGGGCAGCGAACTTCCCAAACGCATCCTGGAGTGGCGCCAGCTCGCCAAGCTGAAATCCACCTACGCCGACGCGCTGGTGCAGGAGATCAATCCCGACACCAAACGCGTGCACACCTCGTTCCAGATGGCGATCACCGCCACCGGGCGTCTGTCTTCCAACGAGCCCAATCTGCAGAACATCCCGATCCGCACGGAGGAAGGCGGGCGCATCCGGCGCGCCTTCGTGGCGAAGCCTGGCCATCTGCTGCTCTCGGCGGATTATTCCCAGATCGAGCTGCGCCTGCTCGCGCATGTCGCCGATATCCCTGCCCTGCGCGAAGCTTTCGCGGAAGGCCAGGACATCCATGCCCGCACCGCGTCGGAGGTGTTCAACATCCCGATGGAAGGGATGGACAGCCTGACGCGTCGCCGCGCCAAGGCAATCAATTTCGGCATCATCTACGGAATCTCCGCCTACGGTCTGGCGAAACAGCTTTCGATCCCGCCCGGCGAGGCACGCGCCTATATCGACGCCTATTTCGCACGCTATCCGGGCATTCGCGATTTCATGGACCGCACCCGGGACGAGGCGAAGGCGAACGGCTACGTGCTGACGCCGTTCGGCCGCCGTTGCTGGATTTCCGGCATCGACGACAAGAACGGCGCCCGTCGCGGCTATGCCGAACGACAGGCCAGCAACGCGCCGTTGCAGGGAGGCGCCGCCGACATCATTAAGCGCGCCATGGTGCGTCTGCCGTCGGCGATGCGGAAGGCCGGGCTCGAAGCGCGCATGCTGCTGCAGGTGCATGACGAATTGCTGTTCGAGGCGCCGGAAGCGGAAGCGGAAACGCTGGCGGCCCTGGTGCGCGACGTGATGCAGAACGCGGCCGTGCTGCGCGTGCCGCTGGTGGTGGAAACGGGGATCGGCCGCAGCTGGGCGGAGGCGCATTGAGCCCCCTGCTGCGTCAACTGCTTCCGGCGGCGCTGCTGGCCACCGCCGCCGCCGCCCCGGCCCCCCTGCCCCCGCCGGTTCCGGTCGCCGAAGCGCCGGCACCGAAGACCCGCGCGCCGGATTCCACCGATCTGCCGCCCTATGTCTCGCCGGACGGGGAAACCAAAGGCAGCCCGCATCGCGGCGGCACGCTGCGTCTGACCGCCGATGCCGGCGCCGGCACCGCCGATCCGCAGATCAACTACATCTCCGAGATGTTCCAGGTGCAGGTCGTCGTCTATGACGGCCTCACCGCATTCTCGAAACATCCCGGCGATGCCAGCAACGTTCCGGTGGCCGATCTCGCCGAGGCGCTGCCGCCGCCGGAAGACGGCGGCCTGACCTACACCTTCCACCTGCGTCCCGGCATCCGTTTTTCCAACGGGCATGTGCTCGACGTGAACGATGTCGTGGCCAGCTTCCAGCGCATCTTCAAGGTGAATTCGCCCACCGCCGGCGGCTTCTACGGCGGCATCGTCGGCGCGGCGGCATGTCTCAAGGACGGCGCGCATTGCACCCTGGCCGGCGGGGTGGTCGGCGACGAGCGCGCCGGGACCGTCACGTTCCACCTGACCCATCCGGATGCCGAGTTCTTTGACAAGCTCGCCTTCGCGCACGCCTATATCCTGCCGGCCGACACCGCGCCGCATGATCTCGGCAACACCGCGCCGCCCGGCACCGGCCCCTACCGGATCGTGTCCTACGATCCGAACCGGCAGATGGTCGTGGAGCGGAACCCGTTCTTCCATGTCTGGTCGGCGGAAGCGCAACCGGACGGCTACGTGGACCGGATGGTGTATTCGTTCGGGCTCAGCGACGAGGCGGAAACCACCGCCACCATCAACGGCGATTTCGACTACATGTATGACAACGTGCCGCTGGATCGCTACGGCGAGCTGGGCGACACGGTGCCGGACCAGGTGCACATCAATCCGGTCTACGCGACCTACTACCTGCCGCTGAACGTTCATCTGCCGCCCTTCAACAACCTGAAGGCGCGTCTGGCGGTCAACTACGCGGTGAACCGGCGCGCGATGCAGACTTTCATGGGCGGTCCGGCCGTGGCGGATATCCTGTGCCAGACCGTGCCCAAGGGTCTGCCGGGCTACGAACCGTTCTGCCCCTACACCAAGGGCGCCGACTTCCAGCATCCGGCCAAGCAATGGTCCGCGCCCGATCTCGCCCTGGCGAAGAAGCTGGTGGAGGAAAGCGGCACCAAGGGCATGCACGTGACACTGGTGGTGCCGAACCGCGCGGTGGAGATTGCGATGGGCACCGATCTGCAAAACACGCTGCGCCGGATCGGCTACGATGCCGACGTGAAGCCGATCGCGTTCGCGATCCAGTTCACCTACATCCAGAACACCAACAACAATGTGCAGATCAGCATCAACAACTGGTATGCCGATTATGCCGAGCCTTCGGATTTCCTGACCGCCCTTTATGGCTGCGAGAATTTCCATCCCGGCTCGGATTCCTCGCCGAACGTTTCCGGCTTCTGCGATCCGACCTTCCAGGATCTGATCCATCGCGCCGCCCTGGTATCCGTCACCGACAAGGCGGCCGGAAACAAGCTCTGGGCGGAAGCCGATCGCCGCCTGGCCGAGGAAGCACCCACCGTGCCGCTGTTCCAGTTCCGAAAGATCGAGCTGGTGTCGAAACGTCTGGGCAATTTCTACACCACCAATCTCTACCACCTTCTGTTCTCGCAGGCCTGGGTGAAATGAACGCCACACCGCGGACGCGCGGGCCCTGGGCCGTCGCACTGCGCAGCCTGTCGCGCATGCCGAGCGCCATCGCCGCCGCCTCCGTCCTGCTTCTGCTGGTCATCCTCTCGGCCGGCGCGCCGTTCTATGCGTCGCACATCGCCCATACCGACCCGTTTGAAAGCGACGTCGCCGGCACGGTCACGCTGCACGGCCAGGAGATCCCGGTGATGCAGCCGAACAACAACCGGCTGCATCTGGGCCTGACGCCGATCGGCCCGACCTGGAACCCCGGCGCCGATCTGCTCGGTGCCGACAGCCAAGGGCGCGACGTCGCCGCGCGCCTGCTCTATGGCGGCAGGAACTCTCTACTGATCTCGTTCTCGGCCGCGCTGCTCTGCATCGTTCTTGCCGCCAGCGTCGGGATCTGCGCCGGCTTCTTCGGCGGCATCGTCGATACGCTGTTGTCGCGCATGATGGACATCATGTGGGCGATCCCGGTCTATCTGTTCGCGATCTCGCTTTCCATCGTCACGGTGAGCCACGGTTTGCGGTTGGGTCCGATCACCATCCGCTCCGACAGCCTCGTCCTGCCGATCTGCATCATCGCCCTCGTCTACGTGCCCTATGCCGCGCGCCCGATCCGCGGACGGGTGATGAGCCTGCGGCAATCGGAATTCGTGCTGGCCGCACGATGCCTGGGTGCGTCGCGACGGCGCATCCTTCTGTGTGATATCCTGCCCAACGTGTCCACCACGCTGATCGTGCTGGCGCCTCTGGTGATGGCGCTGGCGCTGCTGGCGGAAAGCGCACTCTCCTTCCTGAGCATCGGTGTGCAGGCGCCGGCGGCCAGCTGGGGCACCATCATCCAGGACGGGCAAGGACTGATCTACACGCGCCCCTGGGTGGCGATCGCCCCCGGCCTTGCCATCGTCGTCACCGTTCTGGCGCTCAACGTTCTCGGCGATGCGCTGCGCGACGCGCTCGACGTGCGCGAAACCAGCCGGCGGAGCGGGGCATGATCGGCGCGGTACTCCGACGCCTCGGGCAGACCGCGCTCGTGCTGTTCGGCATCAGCGTGCTCGTGTTTCTGGTGTTCTTCGCCACCCCCGGCGCCGATCCCACCGCGCGCATCGCCGGACGCAACGCTAGCCCGGAGACCGTGGCCGCGATCCGGCATCAGTATGGTTTCGATCAGCCCCTGCCGATCCAGTATCTGCACATGATGGACCGGTTGTTCATCACGCGCGACCTCGCCTCCTATGTCGATCACGGCGAGAAGGTGGTGCCCGAGGTCGCGCGCGCCGCGCCCGTGACGCTGTCGCTGGTGGGTGGCGCCGCGGTGATCTGGGTGACGGTGTCGATCCTGATCGGCACGATCGCCGCCGCGACGCGCGGTTCGGTGCTGGACCGCGCGCTGATGATGGCCGGGCTGGTCGGCATCTCGATACCCGTGTTCTGGCTCGGCGAAGTCGCCAATCTCATCACCCAGAGCCGCTTCCATACCAGCTGGATGTTCTCCTGGGTGCCGCCGCTCGGCTACGTGCCGCTGCGCGACGGGCTTTGGGCCTGGGCGTCGCATCTGATCATTCCCTGGTGCACGCTGGCGGTTCTGTTCATCGGTCTCTACGGACGCGTGCTGCGCGCCGATCTCGTCGCGTCCTCCGGCGAGGATTTCATGCGCACGGCGCGCGCCAAGGGGCTCAGCGAAACGCGCGTGATGCTGTTCCATGGTCTGCGCACCTCGATGATCACCTTCGTGTCCCTGTTCGGGCTCGACTTCGCCCAGCTCGTTGGCGGCGGCGCGCTGCTCACCGAGGTGGTGTTCGGCCTCGGCGGCGTCGGACGACTTACCTATCAGGGCCTGGTGAATCTCGATCTGCCCCTGATCATGGCGACGGTGATGTATTCGGCGGTGTTCGTGGTAGTGGCGAACGCCGTGGTCGATCTGTTCTATCTTCTGCTTGATCCGAGGGTGCGCGATGGACGCTGAAACGCCCCTGCTGTCGGTCGAGAACCTGACGATCGCCCTGCCCGCCGGGCGTGGCCGCATGGTGAACATCGTCGAGAACGTGTCGTTCCGGCTCGGCGGCGCCGAGATCATGGGTCTGGTGGGCGAGAGCGGTTCCGGCAAGAGCATGAGCGCGCTCGCGATCATGGGACTGATCGATGCGCCCGGCGCCAGGATCGCCGGTTCGATCCGGTTCCGCGGACGGGAACTGCTCGGACTCGATCGCCGCAGCCTGCGCGCCCTGCGCGGCGCGGAGATCGCCATGATCTTCCAGGACCCGATGACGGCGCTCACCCCGGTGCATACGGTTGGCTGGCAGATCGACGAACAGTTGCGCGCGCATCAGCCGCTGTCGCGTGCCGGCGCGCGGGCGCGCACGGTGGAACTGCTGGGCGAGATGGGCGTGCCCGATCCGAGACGCGCCGCCGATCGCTATCCGCATCAGCTGTCCGGCGGTCTGCGTCAGCGCGCGATGATCGCCATGGCGCTGAGTTGCAACCCGTCCCTGCTGATCGCCGACGAGCCGACCACGGCGCTCGACGTCACCGTGCAGGCGCAGATTCTCGATCTTCTCCGTCGCCTGCGTCGGGATTTCGGCTCGTCGATCCTGCTGATCACCCACGATATGGGCGTGGTGGCGGAAACCTGCGACCGCACCACCGTGCTTTATTCCGGCAACGTCGCAGAGCACGGCCCGACCGAGGCGCTGTTCCGCCGGCCGGCCCATCCCTACACGGCGGCGCTGCTGGACAGCATTCCGCCTCTGCGCGGCGTGCGCCCCCGGCGCCTGCCCTCCATTCCCGGCGCACCGCCGGCACCGTCCGCGCGCCCTGTCGGCTGTCCGTTCCAGCCGCGCTGCGGTTACCGCCACGGATCCTGCGAAACGCGCCCGCCTTTGATGGCGCTCGGTTCGCAACAGGTCGCCTGCGTGTTGCCGGCTGAAGGACGCGCCTTGCCTGCGCGCACGGTCTCCGCAGCATGAGCACGCTTCTGGAAACACGCGCGCTTGCCAAGCATTATCGCATCGGCTCGGCCCTGCGCGGTTATCGCACCTTGCGCGCGGTGGACGGCATCAGCCTCAGCGTCGAACGCGGCGAGATCCTCGGCCTGGTGGGCGAAAGCGGCTGCGGCAAATCGACGCTCGGACGCTGCATGCTGCGCCTGACCGAGATCACCGACGGACAGATCCTGTTCGACGGACGCGACATCTCGCGAGACAGCGACAAACAGCTCCGCCCGCTGCGTCCGCGCATGCAGATGGTGTTCCAGGACAGCTACGCCTCGCTCAATCCGCGCCGGCGCGTCGGCGATCTGATCGCGGAGCCGCTGCGGATACACGCGCACCCCGACGGCACGCGGCGTACCGAAACCGAGATCGCCGAGCGTCTTGCCACGCTGGCTCATCTGGTCGGCCTGCCCGAGACGGCGCTGCAACGCTACCCGCACGAATTCTCCGGCGGACAGCGCCAGCGGATCAACATCGCGCGTGCGCTGGCGCTCTCGCCGGAACTGATCGTCGCGGACGAACCGGTCTCGGCGCTCGACGTGTCGATCCAGGCGCAGATCGTGAACCTGTTCATGGATCTCCAGGAATCGCTCGGTCTCACCTACGTCTTCGTCGCGCACGACCTCAGCGTGGTGCGTCAGATCGCGACCCGTGTGGCGGTGATGTATCTGGGCGCGGTGGTGGAGATCGGGCCGGCCGACACGGTTCTGCACGCCCCCGCGCATCCCTACACGGCGGCGCTGATTTCCGCGGTGCCGGAACCGGTGGTGGGCGACACGGCGCGCCGGATCACGCTCGCGGTCGACGTACCGAGCCCGGTCTCGCCACCGAGCGGTTGCCGGTTCCACACGCGATGCCCATCCGCCGCGGCCCTATGCAGCACGATGGCACCGATCCTGCGCGATCTGGGACAAGGGCGGGAAGCGGCCTGCCACTTCCCGCTGCGCGGCTGAACCGCGCGCACAAACGAAAAATCCCGGGCGCGAGGCCCGGGATCGTTCGCGAAGACGCCGATCTTACTTGTTGTATTCGTAGGCCGGCAGCCTGGTCAGGCTTTCCTTGGTGGCGCCGGCCAGAACCAGATGGCCTTCCTTGTTGATCTTCAGCTTGGAGAACGGCACCTCGACCAGCTTGGAGCCGATGCCCAGGAAGCCGCCGACCGACAGAACCGCGTCGGTGGTCTTGCCATGCTGCGTGCCGATCAGCAGGTCGTCCACGCTGCCGATCGACGTATCCTGGCTGTTGTAGACGTCCGAACCGACGATCTTGGAAGACCGCAGATAGCCGTCCGTCGTCACCTTGCTGGTGTCGCTGTTGGTGGCGTTGGTCTTCTCGGTGGCGCTGGTGCCGTTGGGCGCAGTCGCCGCACCGTTGCCGGTGGTCTGGGCCAGGGCCGGACCAGCCAGCAGGGCGAGAACGGCGGCGGCGCCAAGAGACTTGGTGATGCGCATGGGAAACTGTCCTTCCATATGACCGTCACGTCCCGGACGATCTTGCACCGGACAACAGCGCAGGCGGCATGCTGGTTTCGCTGCCACAACAACACCTCATACGTGGCAGGATTGCCTTGATCGCACGCAACCCGTGCGAAACGGCGCGTCAGCCGACGGCGAAGCCGGCTTTCCGCAACCGCACCACGGCGGTATCCAGCGCGCTCAGAAAGGCGGAACGGTCCTTGGGTCCGAACGGCTTCGGGCCGCCGGTGATCTGCCCGGACGACCGCAACTCGTCCATCAGATTGCGCGTGGCGAGGCTCATGCCGATGGAATCTTCGTCGAACAGGCGGCCGGTCGGTGCCAGAACCGTGGCGCCGGTCTTCACGCAGCGCGCCGCGAGCGGCACGTCGGAGGTGATGACGATGTCGCCGCGCACGGCTCGCTCGGCGATCCAGTTGTCCGCCACGTCCGGCCCCGCCTCCACCACCACCCGCTCGATCAGCGTGGAGGGCGGCACCGCGATCAGGCTGTTCGAGACGACGAAGCAGTGCAGTCTGTAGCGGTCGGCGACACGAAAGATCTCCGCCTTCACCGGGCAGGCATCGGCGTCCACGAAAACGCGGACGCGGGCAGGCGCGTTCATCGGCCCGGCAAAGCCTCGATCACCGCCTGCACGGTCTGCTCGATATCGCCGTTCGCCGCCACACGGATCACCTGCTCGTCGCTGCCCGGCACTTCGAGCGTGCGAAGCTGCGTCGGCAGCAGGCTGCTCGGCATGTAGTGGTTGGAACGATGCGCCAAACGATCGGCGATCACCGCTTCCGGAACTTCGAGATACACGAACCAGACTTCCGGAAAGCCCTGCGACAGCGTTTCGCGATAGGAGCGCTTGAGCGCGGAACAGGTCAGGATGCCGGGTTCACCGCGCTCGTGCAGATCGGCGATCCAGCGCGCGCAAGAGGCAAGCCACGGCGCACGATCGGCATCGTCGAGGGGAATGCCGGCGGACATCTTGGCGACGTTGGCGGCGGAATGCAGCGCGTCGCCTTCCTGGAATACCCAGCCGAGTTTCTTGTGCAGCCCTTCCGCCATGGTGGACTTGCCGCAACCCGACACGCCCATGATGACCAGAATGCTCGGTGCACGATCCATAGAACTCTATCCTCGGTCGATCCGCACCACGCCGTCGGCACCAGCCACCAGAGCGCATTCGGCACGGGAAATGAACAGGCCGCACTCGAACACACCGACGATGGCGCGGATGGAGGCTTCCAGAGCTTCGGGATTGTCGATCGGCGCGAAAGCGCAATCGACGATCATGTTGCCGCCATCGGTGACGAATAGGGCGCCGCTGCGGTCGCGGCGCGGCGTCGGGCGCGCGCCGAGCAGGCCGAGCTGACGCACGGTGGACTCCCAGCCGAAGGACGACACCTCGACCGGCACCGGCGAATGGGTGCCGAGATGATCGACCAGCTTGCTCTCGTCCGCCACGACCACCATGCGGTCGGCGGCGGCGGCGACGATCTTCTCGCGCAGAAGCGCGCCGCCGAGCCCCTTCACCAGATGCAGCGAGCCGCGCGCGATCTCGTCGGCGCCGTCGATGCACAGATCGATCCGGTCGTGCCGGTCGAAACCCTCGATGGTGATGCCGAGTGCGCGCGCGCGCTCCTCGCTGCGCTTCGACGTCGGAATGCCGATGAAGCGCAGGCCGTTCCGGACGCGCTCCCCCAGGCTGTCGATCAGGCAGTTCGCGGTGGAGCCGGTGCCCAGCCCCACCACCATGTCGTCCTCGACCAGCTCCGCCGCGGCGGCGCCGACCAGACGCTTCAGCGCCTCGGCGTCAGCCGGCATGGCCGAGATCGGCCGCGGCCGCCTTGTCCAGCAGCCAGATCAGCTCGCCATCGGTCTTGATATGGGTGGAAGGCTGGTCCGCATCGCCGCCACGCACACGAGCGACGATCTCGGCCTTCGACGCGCCGGCCACCAGGAACATCACCGTTTTGCTGCTCCGGATCGCCGGATAGGTCAGCGTCAGACGATCATGCGGCGCATCGAGCGGCGTACAGAAGCTCACCCACGCCTTGTGCTCGTTCAGCACGTCCGTGCCCGGAAACAGCGAGGCGGTGTGGCCGTTCTCGCCTAGGCCCAGCAGAACAATGTCGAACAACGGCTTGCCGGGCTCCAGCGTGTCGCCGCCATGGATGCGCTGGAGCACGCCCTGGTAGCGCAGCGCCGCATCGGCCGGCGTGCCGTCGGTCGGCATCGGGTGCACGTTGGCGCTGGGCACGGAAACCTTGGACAGCAGCTCCTCGCTCACCATGCGGTAGTTGGACGAGGAATCGTCCGCCGGAACGAAACGCTCGTCGCCGAACACCAACTGCATCCGTTCCCAGGGCAGGTCGGCGTAGTCGGACGCCAGGATCTGATACAGGCGCTTCGGCGTGGACCCGCCGGACAGGGCGATCACGAACGGGCCGCTCGACCCACGCACCTTCTCGGCGATCAGGGAAGCGGCGCGTTGCGCCACGGCCTCGGCATCGGCCGAGATGTCGACGCGTCCGGTGGTTGCATCGGTCGGCATCATTTCTCTCCCAGAACATGGCGTTCGAGCGCCTTGGCGAAGCCTTCCTCCTCGGAGGAGTCTGTGACGAAGGTGGCCTTCTGCTTCACCTCGTCGCTGGCCTGCCCCATGGCGACCGAAACGCCGCTCTTGTTGAACATCGACACATCGTTGGGCTGGTCGCCGATCGTCATGATCTCGTCGGCCGGAATGCCCAGCATCTTGACCAGGCTGTCCACCACCCCGCCCTTGTTGGCCTGGGGATGGGTCACGTCGAGATAATAGGGCTGCGACCGGGCAGCCGAGGCGTGCTCGCCAAGCGCCTTCTGCACCTCGGCCTCGACCTTCTTCAGCAGCGCCTCGTCGTCGGACACGCCGACGATCTTCACGGCGCTCTCCAGTGCCTTGCCGAAATCGTCGGTGACCTTCGGATCGAACTTCACCGTCCATTTCTCGCGTGCGACATGCGGGCCGTCGGCATCCGGCACCAGCCAGTCCTCACCGCTATAGACCCAGACGTCGACGCCGGCCTTCTTCAGCATCTCCACCGTCTGCTCTGCGACGTCGCGCCGCAGGGTCCTGGCTTCGATGATCGACAGATCGGGCTTCACGAACAGCCCGCCATTGAAGCCGGCGATCGGCTCGCTGATCTCCAGCGGCTCGATCACCATCGCCATGCCGCGCGGCGGGCGGCCGCTGGTGATGGCGAAGCGGATGCCCCGCTCGCGAAGCTGCTTCACGGCGCGGATCGCGCGCTCGGTCAGGAGCTTTTCCTTGGTGACCAGCGTGCCGTCCACATCGGCCAGCACCAGGGATACCTTGCGCGCTTCCGTCATCGCTCAGACTCCGTTCGTTCGCCCGGGCGCGCGCGGCAGCACCAGCGCGTTCACAGCCTTCGCCCAGCCATCCTCGTTGTTTCCGGCCGTCACGTGTTGCGCCGCAGCCTGAACGTGCTCCGGCGCATTGCCCATGGCGATCGACAGCCCCGCCGCCTTCAGCATGGAGATGTCGTTGTCCATGTCGCCGATGCAGGCCATCTCGGCCGGATCGATCCCCAGCAACCCGGCCAGACGCACCGCCGCCGCACCCTTGTTGGCATCCGGGTGGGTCACGTCCAGATACCAGGGCGAGGAACGATGCGCGTTGACGCGGTCGCCGAACATGGCACCGAGCTGGATCTCGACCCGCTCCAGCAACGGATAATCCGTGGTGGCGCCCATGATCTTGCCGACGCGGTCGAGATAGGGTGCGAAGCTCGGCACCTCGATCGGCTCGATCTTCACCGCCGCCTGCTCGCGCGGCACGAACGGGCCGGCCGCGTCGGCGACCAGCCATTCCGTGCCGGTGAACACCCAGCTTTCGATGCCGTGGCGTTCCAGCGTCTCCAGAGTCAGTTTCGCCACCTCGGGATCGAGGTTGCGACGGTCGAGCACCGAGCCGTCCGGGGCGAGGATCTCGCCGCCGTTCAGCCCGGCCGCCGGCGTATCCAGCCCGAGCGCATCGAGATACTGGCGCATCCCTTCCACCGACCGGCTGCTGGCGAGGCAGAGCCTGATGCCCGCCTCGCGCAACGCCTTCGCCGCCTGGATGGTAGCCGGGGCGAGCAGCTTGTCGCTGCCGATCAGCGTGCCGTCGATATCGGAGACCAGCAGCCTGATCGCACCCATGCTCATCCGTTCAGCCTCAACCAATGGCGCCCGTCTCGGGCGAGCAGCGCATCGGCCGCATCGGGACCGGCCTTGCCGGCCGCATAGGGGTGCAAGGTACTGTGCCCATCGTTCCACGCATCCAGAGCGGGCTGCACCACCGCCCAGCCCGCTTCCACGTTGTCCGCGCGCTGGAACAAGGTCGCGTCGCCGATCAGGCAGTCATAGATCAGCGTCTCGTAGCCGGTGCTGGGCCCTTCCTGGAACCAGTCGGCATAGTCGAACTTCATCCGCACGCCGCCGAGCTTGACCGTCGGTCCCGGCACCTTTGCCGAGAACTGCATGGTCACGCCTTCGGAGGGCTGTATCTGCATCACCATGATGTTCGGCGTGAGCTGTTCCACCGGCGTATCGCGGAACAACGCATAGGGCGCCGATTTGAAATGGATGGCGATCTCGGTCTTGCGCGTGGTCAGGCGCTTGCCGGTGCGGACGTAGAACGGCACGCCGGCCCAGCGCCAGTTGTCGATCGTCAGCTTCATCGCGACGAAGGTTTCGGTCTCGGATTCCGGCGCCACCTCCGGTTCGGCCCGGTAACCCTGCATCGGCCGGCCGGCGATCGAGCCCTCGGCATATTGCCCGCGCACCACATCGCCCGGCGCCAGTTCATGCACGGCGGCCAGCACCTTCGATTTCTCGTCGCGCACCGCATCGGCATCGAACGAGATCGGCGCTTCCATCGCCACCATGGCCAGAAGCTGCATGATGTGGTTCGGCACCATGTCGCGCAGCGCGCCGGTGGTCTCGTAGAACCGCCCGCGCTTTTCCACGCCGACCGTTTCGGCGGCAGTGATCTGCACGTGGTCGATGTTCTGCCGGTTCCAGAGCGGCTCGAAGAAGCCGTTGGAGAAACGAAGCGCCAGGATGTTCTGGACCGTTTCCTTGCCGAGATAATGGTCGATCCGGTAGATCTGGCTCTCGTCCAGCACGTTCAGGAGCTGGGCGTTCAGCGCCTTAGCCGACGCCAGATCGGAGCCGAACGGCTTCTCCACCACCACGCGGCGAAAGCGGCTTTCGGTTTCCCGGGTCAGGCCGGCGGCTTCAAGCTGCGCCACGATCGGCGCGAAGAAGCGAGCGGCGACCGCGAGATAGAACACGCAATTCCCGACGCCGCACAGCGAGGACAGCGTCTGATAGGTCTTGGAATCATCGAACGCGCCGCGCAGGAACGAGATGCGCTGGCTCAGCCAGTCCCAGTTCTCTTCGTTGAGCGCCGACGCGCTGGCGCGGCGTTTCGCCACGAACTCACGCATGGTCTGGCCGAGCTGCTCGCGCAGACGTTCGCTGTCCAGGTCGGACCAATCCACCGCGATGATGGAGAAGCCCTCGTCCAGCAATCCGGCGCCGACCAGGTTGTAGATGGCCGGCACCAGCAGGCGGCGGGTAAGATCCCCGCCGCCGCCGAAGATGACCATGGTGCAGGGCTGGCTGCGTCGGGGGCCGCGCCCGTCGGTGCTCCCCTGGGCGTCGCCGCCGTCGAGCGGGCCCGGCTGAAGCTCCAGCGTCTCCGACATGGGCTCAGTTCGTCGTCAGCGGCGCATCCGCACCGTGCTTGTGCTGGGTGTCGTGCTGCTCGACATGGCCGCCGAACTGGAAGCGCATCGCGGACAGCAGCTTCTCGCCGAAATTGTTGCCCGAACGCGACCGGAAGCGGGTGTAGAGCGCCTGGCTCAGCACCGGCACCGGCACGGCTTCCTCGATCGCCGCCTCGATGGTCCAGCGGCCTTCGCCGGAATCCGCCACCTGACCGGTGAAGTCGGACAAGGTGCCGTCCTTCGCCAGCGAGTTGGAGCAGAGGTCGAGCAGCCAGGACGAGACCACGCTGCCCCGACGCCACACCTCGGCGATGTCGGCCATGTTCAGGTCGAAGCGCTCTTCTTCCGGCAGGTCCTTCGAGTTCTTGTTGCGCAGGACGTCGAAGCCCTCCGCGAAGGCCTGCATCATGCCGTATTCGATGCCGTTATGGACCATCTTCACGAAATGGCCCGAACCGGCCGGGCCGGTGTGCAGGTAGCCCTGCTCCGCCTTCGGATCGAGACCTTCGTTGTCGCGGCCCGGGGTGCGCTCCACGGTGCCGATGCCCGGCGCCAGGGTGGACAGGATCGGGTCCAGACGGTTCACCGCCTCGTCCGAGCCGCCGATCATCATGCAGTAGCCGCGATCGAGGCCGTAGACGCCGCCCGAGGTGCCGACATCGACGTAGTGGATGTTCTTCTTCGCCAGCGTATGGGCGCGGCGGATGTCGTCCTTGTAGTAGCTGTTGCCGCCATCGATGATGATGTCGTCGGCATCCATCATGCCGGCCAGCTCTTCGACCGTGTCCTCGGTGATGCGACCGGCGGGCAGCATCACCCAGATCGCGCGCGGCTTGGCCAGCTTCTCGACCATGTCCTTCAGGCCGGACGCGCCCTGGCTGCGCTCGGCACGGGCGGCCACCTTCGAGACGACCTCCGGATCGCGGTCGTAGATGACCACGTCATGGCCATGCTTCGCGAGGCGCGCGGAGATGTTTCCGCCCATGCGTCCGAGCCCGATGATGCCGATCTGCATGTCGATGTTTCCTGTGATGGGGAGAACCGCGTCGCGGCGGCGGTTCTGAACGGAGAGAACAAGAAAACGCCCGGCGCCATGGCGCCGGGCGTTCCGGGGTTCAGGCCGAAACGGCCTTTTGGATCGCAGCGCCGAGACGCTCCAGACCGGATTGGAGATTGCCCTTGATGTGGACGCGCAGGGCACGGCGACCGCGCTCGGCCAGCACGTCGAAATCGCCGCGGGCCTGGGCCGCCTTCACCACGCCGAAGGTGTAGCGGGCATCCGGCACCGCCAGATCCGCCGCATCGTCCGCGGTGATCTGCAGGAACACGCCGCTGGCCGGACCACCCTTGTAGGCCTGGCCGGTGGAGTGGAGGAAACGCGGGCCGAACTCGGCCGCTGTCGCCACGTGCAGCGCGTCACGGATCGCCAGACGCGCATTCTGGATCCAGCCGATGGTGGCGGCATCGCGCTCCACATAGGCCAGCAGCGCCACGTAGTCGCCCGCCTTGGCGCGCGACAGATGCGCCTTCAGGATCGCGTCCAGATCGCCCTCGCCCAGCGACTTGGCGTTGGTCTCGTCGGCGAAGAAGCTGAAATCGCCATCGATCGCGAACGGCGTCTCGCCCGGCAGCGAACCGCTCTGGTTGTAGGCGTCGGTCAGCTTCTTGGTTTCGATCTTGCTGGCTTCCACATCCGGCTGGTCGAACGGGTTGATGCCCAGGATCGACCCGGCGACGGCGGTGGCGAACTCCCAGCGGAAGAACTCCTGCGCGACCTGCATGGTGTTGGCGAGCGAGATCAGCACCACCGGCTGGCCAGCTGCCTCCAGCGCCTTCATCGCCGCATCCTGTGCCGCGTCCGGGCTGTCGGACAGGCGCAGATAGGCGAAAACACGGTCGCTGCCGTAATGCTCCGGCGAGGCCGGGGTCTCGCCGTCGATCGGCACCAAACCCTTGCCGTCCTTGCCGGTCGACTCGGCGATCAGCTGTTCCAGCCACGCGCCCAGATCGTGGATGCCCGGCGAGGCGACGATGGTCACCTTGTCGCGACCAGCGTTGCCAGCGGCACCCAGGAAGGCGCCCAGCAGAACGCCCGGGTTCTCCTTCGGCGGGGTCGCGGCGGAGCAGGCCTTCGCCATCCGCTCTGCGTTGCTCAGGAACTCCTTCAGGTCGAGGCCCATCGCCGCGGCCGGCACCATGCCGAAATTCGACAGCACCGAATAACGGCCGCCGATCTGCTTCTCGCCGTGGAAGATCTTCCAGAAACCGTCCTTCTGCGCGACCTGCTCCATGTGCGAGCCGGGATCGGTCACGGCGACGAACTGCAAACCGGCCTTGTCGCCCGAAACCTTCTTCACCTTGTCGAAGAAATAGGCCTTCAGGATGTTCGGCTCGAGCGTGCCGCCCGACTTGGAGGACACGATCACCAGCGTCTTCGCCAGATCGACCGCCTTCTCGAACGAGGCGACCTGCTGCGGATCGGTGCTGTCCAGAACATGCAGCTTGGGGAAGCCGGCGCGCTGGCCGAACGTTTCCGCCAGAACCTCCGGGCCGAGGCTCGAACCGCCCATGCCGAGCAGCAGGATGTCGGTGAAGCCCTTGCTCTTCACCTCGTCCTGGAACGCGGTGAGTTCGCTCAGATGCGCGATGCGGTCATCAACGATGTCGAGCCAGCGCAGCCAGCTCGCCTCGTCCTTGCCGGTCCAGACCGACGCGTCGCGGTCCCACAGCTTGCGAACGGTACCGGCCTTGCGCCAGCTTTCCAGCGCCTCGTTCACCTTGCCGTCGAGCTCGGCCGGGATCGAGAACTTGGAGGTGGCGACCAGATCGCCGGCCATCGCCGCCTTCTTCGCCGCGACCGCGCCGAGCAGCGCGTCGAACGAGTCCGCGAACGCGTCCACGCCATCCTTGACCAGCTTCGCGGTCACGCCCGGCAGGTCGAGGCCAAGACGATCCGCATCGGCCAGAACCTTGCGGGCCGCATCCATATTGGCGCCCAGCGTGTCGGCGGCGGTGCCGTGGTCGCGGAACGCGTCCATGGTGGCCGGCGGCATGGTGTTGACGGTGTCGGCGCCGATCAGCTCGTCACAATACAGCGTGTCGGCATAAGCCTTGTCCTTCACGCCGGTCGACGCCCAGAGGAGGCGCTGCGGCGCCGCGCCGGCCTCTTCCAGCGCCTTCCAGCGCGGGCTGGCGGACACGTCGAGATAATGCTGGTAGGCCAGCTTGGCGTTGGCGATGGCGACCTTGCCGCGCAGCGCCTTCAGGGTCTCGCTCTCGCTGTCGCCCGCCTTCACCCGATCGTCGATCTTCTTGTCGATCAGTCCGTCGATGCGGCTGACGAAGAAGGACGCGACCGAGGCGATGCCGGACACGCTCTCGCCCTTCGCCTTGCGATCCTCGAGACCGGCAATATAGGCCTCCAGAACGGCCTTGTAGGCATCCAGCGAGAACAGCAGCGTCACGTTGACGTTGATGCCCTCGGAAATCGCGGTACGGATGGCAGGAACGCCCGGCTCGGTGCCGGGGATCTTCACCATCAGATTGCGCTTGTCGACCGCCTTCCACAGACGGCGTGCTTCCACGATGGTCGGCTCGGTATGCATGCCGAGATAAGGCGACACTTCGAGGCTGACATAGCCGTCAACGCCCTTGGTCTCGTCCCAGACCGGCTTCAGCACGTCGGCCGCGGCCTTGATGTCGTCGATCGCCAGGGTCTCGTAGATCTCAGAGGCGTCCGTGTTGCCGGACTCGACGATCTGCTTGAACTGCGCGTCGTAATCGGTGCCGTGACCCATGGCCTTCTCGAAGATGGCCGGGTTGGAGGTCACGCCCTTCAGGCCGTCCTCACGGACCAGCTTCTGCAGACCCCCATTCTCGATGAACGAACGCTGGATGAAATCCAGCCAAGGCGACTGCCCGAACTTTCCCAGTTGCTGCAACGGATTGCCGGCATTGTCTGCCCCCGGCGTCGACTGGTTCACGCTCATGGCCTGCTCCTCGGTTCGATTGTCGTGCTTGGGGGCCGGCCCGAAGCCGGCCCAGTTCCGGGACGGTTACGCCTGGCTCTTCTTCGCCTGCGCGCGGGCGGCTTCCAGAACCTTCTCCGGCGTGAAGCCGAACTTGGTCAGAAGCGCGCTCAGCGGGGCGGAAGCGCCATAGCTGTGCATCGCGATGATGGTGCCGGTCAGACCGACATAACGATCCCAACCGAACGAGGAGGCCTGCTCCACCGCCACGCGACCCCGCACCGCAGCCGGCAGCACGCTTTCGCGATATGCCTCGTCCTGCTGCTCGAACAGGTCGAAGGACGGCATCGACACCACGCGCGCCTTGATGCCCTCGGCGGTCAGCGTCTCGTAGGCGCCCACCACCAGATGCAGCTCGGAGCCCGTCGCCATCAGGATCACGTCCGGCGTGCCCTCGCAGGACGCCAGCACATACGCGCCCTTGGCGAGTCCGGACGCCGGCGCATACTTGCTGCGGTCCAGCGTCGGGAGCGCCTGACGGCTCAGGATCAGCGCCGCCGGCTGCTCGGTCAGCGGCATGATCACGCGCCAGGCTTCCGCCACCTCGTTCGCGTCGCCTGGACGGATCGTCATGATGCCCGGGGTGGCGCGCAACTGCGCCAGCTGCTCGATCGGCTGATGGGTCGGCCCGTCTTCGCCCACGCCGATGCTGTCATGGGTGAAGATGTAGATGACCGGTAGCTCCATGATCGCGGAGAGACGGATCGGCGGCTTCATGTAGTCGGAGAAGATCAGGAAGCCCGAGCAGTACGGACGCACGCCGGACAGCGCGATGCCGTTGCAGATCGACCCCATCGCATGCTCGCGCACGCCGAAATGCAGGTTGCGGCCGCCATAGGTGCCGGGATTGAACGAACCCGCACCCTGGAAGGTCAGATTGGTCTTGGTGGACGGCGCCAGATCGGCCGCGCCACCGATCATCCACGGCACGTTCAGCGCGATCGCGTTTTCCACCTTGCCCGAGCTTTCGCGCGAGGCGATGCCCTTGGCGTCGGCGGGGTAGGACGGAATGTCCTTGTCCCAGCCGGCCGGCAGCGCATGGTGGCCGATCATGTCGAGCTCGGCGGCGAGCTCCGGATATTCCTTGCGGTAGCGCTCCAGCATCTCGAACCACTCGGCCGAGAGCGCCGCGCCACGCTTGCCGAGGCCGTCCTGGAAGTGACCCAGCACGCCGTCCGGCACGTAGAACTGCTTGTCCTCGGGGAAGCCGAAGAAGCGCTTCACGCCCTTGATCTCTTCGTCGCCGAGCGGCTCGCCGTGGGCAGCGGCGGTGCCGGCCTTGGTCGGCGCGCCGAACGCGATCTGGCTGTGCACGACGATCAGGGTCGGCTTGCCGCCGTCGGCGCCGTCCTGGGCGCGGGCTTCCTCGAAGCGCCGCTTGAGCGACGCACGGTCCTCGGCGTTCTTCACCTCCAGCACGTTCCAGCCATAGGCCTCGAAACGCTTATGGGTGTCTTCGGTGAAGGCGAGGTCGGTCGAACCCTCGATGCTGATCTGGTTGCTATCATACAGCCAGGTCAGGTTGGACAGCTTCAGGTGGCCGGCGAGAGAGGCGGCCTCCGAGGCCACGCCTTCCATGTTGTCGCCGTCGCCGCTGAACACCCAGACATGGTAGTCGAACAGCGAGAAACCCGGCTTGTTGTAGCGCTCGGCCAGCCAGCGCTGCGCCATAGCCATGCCGACCGAGTTGCCGCAGCCCTGGCCGAGCGGACCGGTGGTGGTCTCGACGCCGGAGGTGAAGCGGTATTCCGGATGGCCCGGGGTGCGGCTGTTCATCTGGCGAAACTGGGTCAGGTCCTCCAGCGTCAGCGAAGGCTTGTCGGAACCCGGCTTCTCGACGATCCCCGACAGGTGGATCAGCGAATAGAGCAGCATCGACGCATGGCCGACGGACAGCACGAACCGGTCGCGGTTCGGCCAGGACGGCTGCTTCGGATCGTAGCGGAGCAGGTCGTTCCACAGAACATAGGCGGCCGGCGACAGCGACATAGGCGTGCCCGGATGGCCGGACTTCGCCTTCTGGACGGCGTCGATCGCCAGGGTGCGCATCGTGTTGACGCAGAGGTCCTCGATGGACGCGCCACCGGCGTTTCCGCCATCGGGAGCTCGCGTGAAGTCGCCTTGAATGGACCGCATGAAATGAGCCTCCCGAACTGCCCGTACGAACCGGTTATTGCTGCGCCGCACCATGCCAACCTCGTGTTGACGGTGCAACCCGGGCAGCAACGCACCGGAGTGCCTGTAAACGGCATGCAGCTTCGTCACGAACGCGGGATCGTGGCAAGCCGTCGAGGCTAAATGCACCGGGCCCGTCGAAGTTTCCCTCGCGTCAGAACCGGTGCTTTTTTCTCAGTGCTGCGTTGTGTTGTCCGAATGGCTTGACCCGGATCGCGTCAGCCCGCGATCGGCGATTCCGAACTGCCGGTGCAGCCACTCCCGGATCGTCTGGAACGTCACGTAGAGCATCGGAATGATGAAGATGCCGACGAAACTCGCCGCCAGCATCCCGGCGAACACCGGCGTGCCCACGTCGCGCCTGCTGACCGAAGCGGCACCCGTCGCCGTCACCAGCGGCGCCAGACCGAGGATGAAGGCGAACGACGTCATCATCACGGCGCGGAACCGCATGCTGGCGCCCTGGATCGCCGCATCGCGGATGCTTTCCCCGGCTTCCCGCCGCTCCTTGGCGAATTCGATGATCAGAATGCCGTTCTTGGCCGCGAGCGCGATCAGCACCACCAGACCGATCTCGGCATAGAGATCGAGCGACAGCCCGCTGAGCCGGATGCCGATGAACGCCCCCAGCACGCCCACCGCCACAGACATCAACACCGGGATCGGAATGATCCAGCTCTCGTAGAGCGCCACCAGGAACAGGAAGGCGAACAGAAGCGCCATCGCCAGGATGATGCCGGTCTTTCCGGCCGCCTGGACCTCCTGATACGCCGTGCTGGTCCACTCGTAGTTGTAGCCGTTCTGCAGCGTGCTCTTGGACACGTCGGCCATGGCCGCCAGGGCGGTGCCGGACGAGACGCCCGGCGCCGGCGTGCCGTTGATGGTGATGGCGCGATAGTTGTTATAGCGCGTGATCGCCTGCGGCCCGGTGATGTAGCGCAGCGTCGCGAGCGCACGCAGCGGCACGGTCCCGCCGGTATTGTTGCGGATATACAGCCGCCACAGATCGTCGATCTTGTCGCGGTCGCGCGCTTCGCCTTCCACGTTCACCTGCCAGACGCGGCCGAACAGGTTGAAGTCGTTGACGTACGATCCGCCCAGCGTGGTCTGCAGACTGCTGAAGATGTCGGCCACGTTGACGCCGAGCGCCTGCGCCTTGGCGCGGTCGATGTCGAGATACAGCGACGGCGTGGTCGCGGTGAAGGTGGTGAACACCCGCGCCAGCAGGCCGGTCTGGTTCGCCGCCGCCAGCAGACCCTGCATCTGCGACGACAATTCGGACGGCGATTGGCCTTCCAGCGCTTCCAGCTCGTATTCGAAACCGCCGCCGGGCGACAAACCGATGATCGGCGGCAGGTTGAACGGAAACACCGTCGCCTGACGCATCTGGCTGGTCTCGCCGAACAGATGGCCGATCAGCACCATCGCGTTGGTCTGTTCCGTGGTGCGGTCCGCGAACGGCTTCAGGCGCACGAACACGAAGCCGGCGTTCGGCTCCTGCACCGTATCCAGGAACGAATACCCGATCACCCCGAAGGTATGCGCGGCGCCGGGCAGGTTCTTGGCCAGCTTCTCCACCTGCGCCACCACGCCGCTTGTGCGCGACACGGACGCGCCGTCGGGAAGCTGCACGTTGATGAAGAAGCCGCCCTGGTCCTCCTCCGGCAGGAAGCCCACCGGCATGGAACGCTGCATGAAGGCGATGATCGCGCCGCACAGGAGAACCACCACCACGCCGCCGATCGCGAACCCGAGCAGACGCGCCACGATCCGCGCATAGCCGTCGCGCACCGTGTCGATCAGCCCCAGGATGCGCTGGAGGATGCGGCCGACGAAGCCGCGACGCTCGCCGGAATGGCGCAGGAACACGCCGCACAGGGCCGGCGACAGGGTCAGGGCGTTCAGGGCCGAGATCAGCATCGCGATGCAGATCGTCACCGCGAACTGCCGGAACAGAACGCCGGACAGGCCGGGAATGAAGGCGATCGGCACGAACACCGACAGCAGAACCAGGGTGATGGCGATGATCGGCCCGGTGATCTGCGTCATCGCCTTCCGCGCCGCCTCGGGCGGCGACAGGTCCGGCTCCTCCTCCATCACCCGCTCGACGTTCTCCACCACCACGATGGCGTCGTCGACCACGATGCCGATCGCCAGCACCATGGCCAGCAGAGACACGGTGTTGGCGGAGAACCCCAGCGCGCTCATGCCGGCGAACGCGCCGATCAGGCTCACCGGAACGGCGATGGTGGGAATGATGGTGGCGCGCAGGCTGCCCAGGAACAGGAACACCACCAGCACCACCAGCACGAAGGCTTCCACGATGGTGCGCAGAACCTCGTGCACCGTGTCGTGCACGAAGTCGGTGCTGTCATAGGTGACGTTGTAGGCAAGGCCGGGCGGGAAACGCTCTCCGAGCGACGCCAGATGCTGCTTGACGGCAGACGCGGTATCCAGCGCGTTCGCGCCGGGCGACAGATAGATCGCCAGCGCCACCGACGGCACGCCGTCGAAGCGCGATTCGGAATCCAGCGTCTGCGCGCCGAGCTCGATCCGCGCCACGTCGCGCAGACGCAGCACCGACCCGTCCGGGTTGGCCCGCACCACGATGTTGCCGAACTGCTCGGGCGTGACGAGACGCCCCTGGGTCTGCACGTTGAACTGGTACTGCTGGTCCGGCCCCACCGGGCGCGCACCGATGCGCCCCACCGCCGCCACCGTGTTCTGCGCCGACACCGCGCTCGTGATGTCCGACGGCGACAGACCCAGATTGGTCAGCCGGTTGGTGTCGAACCAGATCCGCATCGAGTATTTCTGGCGCGACAGCAGCGCCGCCTGGCCCACGCCCGGTGTACGGGAGATCACGTCGATGACGTTGATGGTGGCGTAGTTGGCGATGAAGAGCGGGTCGAACTTCCGGGACGGGCTGTAGAAGTTCACGAACATCAGGATCGCCGACGAACGCTTCTGCACCGTGAGACCTTCGGCCTGCACGGTGGAGGGCAATTCGGCATTGGCGGTCTGCACCCGGTTCAGCACGTTCACCGTGTTGACGTCCGGGTTGGTGCCCAGCTCGAACGACACGGTCAGGTTGTAGGACCCGTCATTGCCGCTGACCGAGCGCATGTAGATCATCTTGTCGACGCCCACGACCTGGGCCTCGATCGGCTGCGCGACGCTTTCCTCCACCACGGTGGCCGACGCGCCCGGATAGGTCGCCGCCACCTGCACCTGCGGCGGCACGATGTCGGGGAACTGGGCGACCGGGATTCGGGTCAGCCCGACCAGACCGGCCAGGGTGATGACGATCGCGATCACGATCGCCAACCTGGGACGGTCGATGAAGACGCCGGAAATCATCGCTTGGCTCCCCGCACGGCCAGGGCCGCTGGAAGGTGAAACAGGATCAGGACGGGGATCAGTGCTGGCCGCCGCCGGCAGGCGGGGTGCCGCCCTGGGCGGCGGGCGCCCCGGTCCCGCTCGCGCCGCCGATGCCGTTGGTGCGCTGCGTTTCCGCTTCCGCCGCCTTGGCACCCGGATCGGGCACCACCGCCTGCGGCTCGGCCGGCGTCACCTGGATGCCGTCATGCAGCTTCTGGATGCCGTCCACGATCACCTTGTCGCCGTCCTTGAGCCCGGACAGCACCACGCCGTTGCTGCCCACGGTCTCGCCCAGCGTGATGTCCTGGCGCTTGGCCTTGTTGCCCTGCGCCAACAGGAACACGTAGTTGCCCTGCTGGTCCGACAGCACCGCCGCGCGCGGCACCACCAGATGGTTGACCGGATGCGGATCGGCCACCGTCACGGTGACGAACTCGCCGTCCACCAGCTCGCGCGTGCTCACGCCGTCGCTGTTCGCATCGCCGCGCTTCGGGTTGGGCACGGTGGCCCGCAACGTGATGGTGTCGGTGTTCTGCGACACGGTCGGCGACACGTAGTCGAGCTTGGCGATCTGGTCGTATTGCGATCCGTCGCCGAGCGTCAGCTTCACCGCCGCCTGGCTGATGCCGCCGACGCCCTGGTACTTCTTCTGCAGCATCAGCACGTCGCGGCTGGCGGCCGGAAACACCACATACATCGGGTCCTGCGTCACGATGGTCGCCAGCGTGCCGGAAGACGGGCTCACCACGTTGCCCTGGTTCACGGAGGTGGCCGAGATGCGGCCATCCACGGGCGCCCTGATCTCGGTATAGCCGAGCTGGATCTGCGCATTCTGAAGATTGGCCTGCGCCGTGGTCACCGCGGCGGCATTGGAGCGCGCGGATGCGAGCGCGTTGTCGTAGGACTGCTTCTGGCCGGCCGGCGTGCTCAGCAGCGCCTTCTGCCGCTCGAAGGTGATCCCGGCATTGGCCACGTTGGCCTGCGCCTGCGCCAGAGCGCCCTGTTGCGCCAGAACCGAGGCCTGGAACGGCGGCTGCTCCAGCACATAGAGCAGATCGCCCTTCTTCACCTCGGAGCCTTCGTCGAACAGGCGCTTCTCCAGGAAGGCGGTCACGCGCGGGACGAGCGCCACCCGGTCGATCGCCTGGATGCGGCCGATATAGTCGGAACTGGCGGTGACGTCCTCATGCCCCACGGGCTGCACGCCCACCACCGGCGGCCGGTTCGGCTGTCCGGGCATGGCCGCGAAGGTGGTTCCGGACAGAAGTCCGGCAAGAAGCAGGCCGAGGCCAGTCGCACGGGCCGAAACGGAAACGGGTTCGAGCGCCATTCTTGTCGTCCTTGCTTCGACCCGCACGCCGATCGGGCGCCGGTGCCGCGTTCCGATCGAACGCTGACCATACGGTCATTACCCGGCCACGCCCCGGTCAGGCAACCTCCCGCATTGCAGCACGTTGCCGGCCGATCACGGTGGACGCCCCATGACATCGTTCGAATCAGCCCAGAACCCCGCTTCCGTTTCCGCGACACACGTACCCTCCGGCGGCGTTCACCGCGTCGTGATCGTCGGCGGCGGGTTCGGCGGCCTGAACGCGGCACTCGGCCTGCGCTCGGCGCTTCGCCACCGGCGCTGCACCGTGACGCTGATCGATCGCACCAACCACACCCTGTTCCAGCCTCTGTTGTATCAGGTCGCGACCGCGGCGCTCGACGACACCACCATCGCCGTGCCGCTGCGCTCCATGCTGGCCCGGATGCCCGGCGCCACCGTGCTGATGGCCACCGTGTCCGGGGTCGATCGCGAAAACCGGCGCGTGCTGCTGGAGAACGGCGAACCGGTCCCGTTCGATACGCTGATCCTCGCCACGGGCGCGGTGTACTCCTGGTTCGGCCATGACGACTGGGTGCAGCGCGCACCGGCCCTTAAGAGCGCCGCCGACGCCCTCGCGGTGCGTGACCGGCTGCTGCTCGCCTTCGAACGCGCGGAACGCGAACCCGACCCGGAGGCGCGGCGCCGTCTGCTCACCTTCGTGGTGATCGGCGCCGGCCCCACCGGCGTCGAACTGGCAGGCGCCATCAGCGAACTCGCGCACACGACGCTGAAGCGCGATTTCCGCCACATCGACCCGCAACATTCGCGCATCGTCCTGTGCGATGCCGGCGATCGCGTGCTGGCGACCTTTCCGCGACGCCTTTCGGCCTATGCCGCCAGGCGACTGCGCACCATGGGGGTCGAGCTGCATCTGGGCGCCGGCGTCTCCACGCTCGACGAAGCCGGGGTGCAGGCCGGCAACGAACGCATCGACGCCGACTGCGTGTTCTGGGCCGCCGGCACGCAGGCGACGCCGGTCGCACGCTGGCTCGGCGTCGACGGCAACAAGCGCGGCCTCGTGCCGGTGAAGCCGGATTGCTCCCTGCCAGCCGATCCGTCCATCTTCGTGATCGGCGACGCGTCCTCGCTCGACGACGCGAAAGGACATCCCCTTCCCGGCCTCGGCTCGGTCGCCAAGCAGCAAGGCGCCTACGTCGCGGAGGTGATCGACGCCCGCCTGTCGGATCGGCCGAACCCGCCCCCGTTCCGCTACAAGGACTGGGGCCAGCTCGCGATGATCGGCGGCTCCACCGCCGTCGCCGATTTCGGCTGGATCAAACTCACCGGACGCCCGGCCTGGTTCCTGTGGAGCGCCGTGCATCTGATGCTGCTGATCAGCACCCGCAACCGCCTCGTCACCTATATCCAGTGGGTCGCCGCCTGGCTCACCTACGCCCGCGGCGCACGCATCATCACCGGCAAGCCTGGTCCAAGACCCTGAAACCACGCCTTTATCCACATCAGTGCGTCGTGTGATACATTATTGTCACACGATATCCGTTTATTCACAGACATGCCGTTCCCCCGATAGTCATTCGCCCGGACCCCGGACTAGGGTCGTGTGGTCGTTGCTTGTTCGAGCGGATCTGCCCATGTCGTCGTCTTTCCGCCGCCTCGATCGGCTGTGGCTTCTCTCCTGCACCGTGCTGGCCGCGATCGGGGGTGCCGTCTCCGTTCCGGCCCACGCGCAGACGGCGAACACGAAAACCGACAAGACCGCGCCCGAAGCCGTCACCGTGTTCGGTCAGGGCTCGACCCGGCAGATGACGCAGATCACGGCGAAGACGATCCAGGCCGCCGCCCCTGGCACCAACCCGATCAAGGCGCTCGCGACACTGCCCGGCGTGGATTTCCAGTCCGCCGATCCGTTCGGCGCCTACGAATGGTCGGCCCGCGTGTTCGTGCGCGGCTTCGCACAATCGCAGCTCGGCTTCACCCTGGATGGCATTCCGCTCGGCGATCAGGCCTTCAACAACTACAACGGCCTCAGCATCACCCGCGCGATCATCAGCGACAACGTCGCCCGCGCCAGCGTCTCGCAGGGCGCCGGCAGCGTCGCGATCGCATCCTCCTCGAATCTGGGCGGCGCGCTGCAGTTTTTCTCCGCCGATCCGTCGGAGAAACCGGGCGGCCGTCTCGAACAGACCTTCGGCAGCAACGACACCTTCCGCACCTATGCCCGCGTCGAGACCGGCACGCTGAACCCGACCGGAACACGCATCACCGCCTCCTTCGCGCACACCGAACTCGATAAATGGAAAGGCGCCGGCTACAACAGGAGCGATCAGGTCAACGCGAAGCTGCTGCAACCGCTCGGCCCGCTTTCCAGCGTGACGGTGTTCTTCGACTGGAGCCGCATCAGCCAGTTCGACTACCAGGACGAGTCGCTGGACTATCTGCGCACGCTCGGCGGCCGGGTCGACAACTACTACCCGAACTACGCCGCCGCCTATCGCGCCGCCGAAGGCATCTTCACCAACAACGAACAGCTCACCGCCGATCCCACAGACGTCTCCTATTATTCCGGCACCGCACGCCGTCAGGATTTCCTCTCCGCCGCCACCTACGACACCCAGCTCGCCGATACGCTGAACTGGAAGAGCACGGTCTACGGCCATGGCGATAACGGCTATTCCACCTGGACCACGCCCTACACCCCGTCCCCGAACGGCGCGCCACTTTCCGTCCGCACGCAGCAACCGGGAATCACCCGCTACGGCCTACTCTCCGCGCTGAACTGGAGCATCGGACGGCACACGGTGGAAACCGGCCTATGGTACGAATACGGCCAGTTCACAGAAGCGCGCTATTTCTCGCAAGCGCCGCTGCTCGGCCAGGGCACGCTCGGCGATCTCAACGATCATACACCCGACAATCCGTTCGCCGTGCCCTGGGCGGAGATCTGGAACACCAACACCGTCCAGTTCCATCTGCAGGACACATGGCGCATCCTGCCGAGCCTGACGCTGAATGCCGGTTTCCGATCCCTCGTGGTCCACACGGGAAACGAGGCGACGCAGCAGGACCCGGCCTATAATGGCGGCACCCGCGTCGGCACCGGCGCCCTCACCGCCTCCAACGCCTTCCTGCCGCAGTTCAGCGCCAATTGGCGCTTCGCCCCGCACAACGAGCTCTTCGCCGACATCTCGCACAACATGCGAAGCTTTCCCGAGGACGGTTTCGGCACCAACAGTTCCAACACCCCCTGGAGCGCCAACGAGGCCGGATTCCGGCAGATCCAGAACACGCTCAAACCCGAAACCGACTGGGTCTACGAAGGCGGCTACCGCCTGACCACCCGCCCCCTGGTCGCGCTTCTCTCGCTCTACCACGTCGACTTTTCGAACCGCCTGCAAACCATCTCGTTCGGCCCGGTGATCAGCCCGACCACCGCCGTGCAGAATGTCGGCGGCGTCACCACGAACGGCGTCGAACTCAGCGGAACGCTCTACCCGGTGCCGCATTTGTCGATCTACAACTCGATCTCCTACAACCGCTCCACCTTCGACGACGACCTGACGACATCCGCCGGCACCTCGAACCTGCGCGGAAAGTCGGTGCCGAACTATCCGACGCTGATGTACAAAGGCAGCATCGCCTATCAGCTCGGCCGTCTGAACGCCCATATCGACGGCAACTACTACGCGCATCGCTATATCAGCTACACCAACGACGCCTCGGTACCGGGCTATTTCATCGCCAATCTCGGCGCACGCTACGTGCTGGCCGACCACGGCCCGCTCAGCCGCGTCGACGTTCAGTTCAACGCCTACAACCTGTTCAACACGCGCTACGTCGCCACCACGGGCGAGAACGGCAATTCGCTCTCCGGCGATTACCAGACCTTCCTGATGGGCGCGCCAAGACAGTTCTTCGGCTCGGTCGGCGTCAGCTTCTAGCGCAGCACGGGATAACCCGCCTCGGCGGCCTGCCGCGCCAGCGCGCCGATCCGCGCATACGCATCGTCCGGCAGAACCGCGAAGCCCTCGATCCGCAAAACCGCCAGCACCCGTCGCACGGCCGGATCGCGCGCGACCGACCGCAACGCCGCGTGCAGCCTCTCGCCCGTCGCCGCGCCCTGCGCCGTGATCAGCGGCAATCCCGGCGCGTCGGCCGTCCAGCCCAACACACGCAGCGCCGCGAGCGCGTCCGGCCGCACGGCACGCAGAAGCGCCAGCGTCACCGCGTCGATCGCCGCCAGATCCGCTTCGCCTGCCGACACCATCGCCATGCTGGCAACGTGACTGCCGGACACCGACACCATGCCGAAGAACCGCCCGCCACGCGCCAGCGGCGCCACGCTCGCCCGCAGCAGGTTCATGCCCGAATTGCTGCACCATCCGTTGATCGCGGCCCGTCGCCCGCGCAGATCGGCCAATGTGCGCGCCGGATCGTCCCGCCGCACGACCAGCGCACTCCGGTAGAACCCGTCCCTGCACCCTTCCGCGCAATAGGACGGCGTCGCCACCACGCGCACCCCCGGCCCCAGCGCCAGCAACGGCAACCCACAGGTCTGCGACAGCAGCAGCGCCGGATCGCGCCAATGCGACTCCAGATCGTCCGGCCGCTCGAGCACCGCCGGTGTCCCCGCATCTCCCGGCAGCCGCGCCGCGATCGCCGCCCACAACGCATCCGTTTCCGCCCGCAACTCCGGCAGATCGTACATCGGCAGACTGGCAGAAAGACGATTCACAGCGCTCCTTCACCCTCTATCACGTCGAAGATGCGGTATTTCTTGAAACCACACAAATTCCCGCTAAGCTCCCGGGCATGGTCGCGGCAAGCATCTCCCCACCCCGTCCCACGCCCCGTACGGTCGAATGGCCTTCGGTGGCCCTCGCCGCGTTGATCTACGGGTGCTGGATGCTGCTCACCGTCCATGCCGCCACCCTGCCCTGGTGGCTGGTGCTGCCGCTCGGCGCCTGGCTCACCGCCTGGCACATGTCGCTCCAGCACGAGGTGATCCACGGCCACCCCACCCCCTGGTCACGCCTCAACGACCTGATCGGCGCGATCCCGCTCAGCCTCTGGCTCCCCTACGAACGCTACAAACGCAGCCATCTGGGCCATCACGCCGGCCTGCTCACCGATCCGCTCGACGATCCGGAAAGCCACTATATCACCGCCGAACGCTTCGCCGCCGCCGGTCCGGTCCGGCGCGCCATGCTGAACCTCAACGCCACCCTGCTCGGCCGCCTCACCATCGGCCCCGCCCTCGGCATCGCCGCCTTCCTCGCCCGCGACGCCCGGGCCGTTCTGCGCGGCGACCGCGAGGCGCTGCGCGACTGGCTCCTGCATGTGCCCGGCCTCGTTCTGGTGCTCGGCTGGCTCGTTCTGGTCTGCCACCTGTCCCTGGCCCGGTTCGCGCTGCTGTTCGTGTATCCCGGCTTCTCGCTCGCCCTGCTCCGCTCGTTCGCCGAGCACCGCGCCGCCGATGCGCACGATCACCGCACCGCCATCGTCGAGAAGACCCCGCTGCTCGGCCTGTTGTTCCTGCACAACAATCTGCACGTGGTGCATCACGCCCGGCCCGGCCTCGCCTGGTATCGCATCCCCGCCGATTATCGCGCCGGGCGGGGCGACTATCTGCGTCGCAACGACGGCCTGGTCTATGCTGGCTACCGCGAGATCGCCCGCCGCTTCCTGATCCGCCCGCACGACCGCCCCTGGCAATAGCGACCGTAGACGGCCCCACCCCGGAACGCCGCCCCGGCCCGCCACTCCGGACCGGCCGTGCCGCCGCCGCAACGCCGGGAACCCGCCATCCGAATCCCGCCCCGACCGGACGGAACCCTCCCACATGGAAAGGGTTCATGGCCGCGATGATCCCGTCGGTCGAACGGGACAGGAACACCATTCCAGACGGGGTTGATATGGCCGGCGACATCAAGCACGGGCTCAAGGAAGGTTTGCCGTATCCGCTGGGTGCCACGTGGGATGGCAAGGGCGTCAATTTCGCCCTGTTCTCCGCCAACGCCACCAAGGTCGAGCTGTGCCTGTTCGACCAGAAGGGCGAGCGCGAGATCGAGCGCATCACGCTGCCGGAATACACCGACCAGATCTTCCATGGCTGGCTACCCGATCTCGGCCCCGGACAGGTCTACGGCTATCGCGTCCACGGGCCCTACGAGCCCGAGAACGGTCACCGCTTCAACCCGAACAAGCTGCTGCTCGACCCCTATGCCCGCGCCCATGTGGGCGAGCTGGTCTGGGATCCGGCCGTGTTCGGCTACACCATCGGCCATCCGGACGAGGACCTGTCCTTCGACGAGCGCGACAGCGCGCCGTTCGTGCAGAAATCGGTCGTGGTCGACGCCAATTTCGACTGGAAGGGACAGAAGCAGCGCAATCCGATCCCCTGGGATCACACGGTCATCTACGAGACCCACGTCAAGGGCTACACCAAGCTCAACCCGAAGGTCCCGGAGCACCTGCGCGGCACCTACGGCGCCCTCGCCAACAAGGACGTGCTTGAGCACATCAAGCGGATCGGCGTCACCTTGATCGAGCTCCTGCCGATCCACTCCTTCGTCAACGACAGCCAGCTGCTCGAGAAGGGCCTCACCAACTACTGGGGCTACAACACGATCGGCTTCTTCGCGCCCGACCCGCGCTACGCGTGGGAGCCGGAACAGTCGCTGCGCGAGTTCAAGGAGATGGTCGCCGGCATCCACGACGCCGGTCTCGAGGTCATCCTGGACGTGGTCTACAACCACACCGCCGAGGGCAACGAGCGCGGCCCGACCCTGTCCTTCAAGGGCATCGACAACGCGTCGTACTATCGCCTGCTGCCGGACCAGAAGCGGTTCTACGTCAACGACACCGGCACCGGGAATACGGTCAATCTCAGCCATCCGCGCGTGATCCAGATGGTCACGGACAGCCTGCGCTACTGGGCGGACGAGACCCATGTGGACGGCTTCCGCTTCGATCTCGGCACCATCCTGGCGCGCGAGCCGAACGGCTTCGACAACCGCTCCGGCTTCCTCAAGGCCTGTTCCCAGGACCCGACGCTCGGCACCGTCAAGCTGATCGCCGAACCCTGGGATTGCGGTCCCGGCGGCTATCAGGTCGGAGAATTCCCACCCGGTTGGGCCGAATGGAACGACAAGTCGCGCGATACCTTCCGGGACTTCTGGAAGGGCGAGGCCGCGGCGTCGGTTCTGGCCCCGCGTCTGCTGGCGAGCCCGTCCGAATTCGACAACCAGGGCCGCAAGCCCTGGGCCTGCGTCAACTTCCTCACCGCGCATGACGGCTTCACGCTGAACGATCTCGTCACCTACAACGAGAAGCACAACGAGGCGAACGGCGAGGACAACAAGGACGGGTCCTCCGACAACCGGTCCGACAATTACGGCGTCGAAGGCCCGACCGACGACCCGGCGATCCAGGCCGTGCGCGCACGCCAGATCCGCAACATGCTGTCCACGCTGCTGTTGAGCCAAGGCACGCCGATGCTGGTCGCGGGCGACGAATTCGCGCGCACCCAGAACGGCAACAACAACGCATACTGCCAGGACAGCGAGATTTCCTGGGTGAACTGGAACATCGAGGAGAAGGGCGAAAGCCTGATCCGCTTCGTGTCCCGTCTCTCTGCCCTGCGCCGCCGCTTCCCGATCCTGCGGCGCAACCGGTTCCTCACCGACGCCTACAACGAGGAACTGGACATCAAGGAGCTCACCTGGGCCAACGCCAACGGCGGCGAGATGCAGCCGGGCGACTGGGACGGCGCGCAGTGCTTCGGCCTGATCCTCGACGGCCGCGCGCAGCCCACCGGCATCCGCAAACGCGGCGAGGACGCGACGCTGCTGCTCGTGTTCAACGCCTGGCGCGATCTGGTGGAATTCAAACTGCCGGACGTCACCAACCAGCACTGGAAGCTTCTGATCGACACCAACCTGTCGGAAGAGGAAGAAGAACGCGAGGATGCGGTATTCGCGCCCGGCCAGACCTACGGCGTCACCGGCCGCTCGTTCCTGATGTTCGAACTGGTGGCGGGGAACGCGCCATGACCGAAACCCTGCACGGGCCGCAATCGCGGCCCGACGGCGTCGAGTTCCGCCTGTGGGCGCCGGCGCACGAGAAGATCGACCTGCTGCTGGACTCGTCCGGCGAGACCGTGCCGATGCAGCGCGACGCCGAGGGCTTCCACTCCGTTCTGGTGAAGAACGCCGGCCCCGGCACGCTGTACCGCTTCGTGCTGCCCGACGGCCTCAAAGTGCCCGATCCCGCCTCGCGTTTTCAGCCGCAGGACGTCCACGGCCCCAGCGAGGTGATCGACCGGAACGCCTATCGCTGGACCGAGAACTGGGCCGGACTGCCCTGGCACGAGGTGGTGCTCTACGAGTTGCATGTCGGCTCCTTCACTCCGGAAGGCACCTTCCGCGCTGCGATCGGCAAGCTCGACCATCTCAAGGCGCTCGGCATCACCGCGATCGAGATCATGCCGATCTCGGATTTTCCGGGAAAGCGCAACTGGGGCTATGACGGCGTGCTGCCCTACGCGCCGGACTCCACCTATGGCCGACCGGACGATCTGAAGGCGCTGGTGGAAGCCGCGCACGAACGCGGCATCGCCGTTCTTCTCGACGTGGTCTATAATCATTTCGGCCCGGACGGGAACTACCTTCCCTGCTACGCCCCGCAATTCTTCACCGAGCGCCACCACACGCCCTGGGGCGCTGGCGTGAACTACGATGGCAAGCAGTCCGGCCCGGTACGCGATTTCATCATCATGAACGCGCTGAGCTGGATCGAGGAATTCCATCTCGACGGTCTACGCTTCGACGCGGTCCACGCGATCATGGACGACAGCGCCGAGCATGTTCTCGACGAGATGGCCCGACGCCTGCGCGGCTGCGTCGACCGGCCGATCCATCTGATCCTGGAGAACGAGGACAACGATCCGTCCCGTCTCGGCCGCGAGAACGGCGAACCGACGCACTACACCGCGCAATGGAACGACGACGTGCATCACGTGCTGCATGTCGCGGCCACGGGGGAGCGCAACGGCTACTACGCCGACTACCAGGGCGACACCGATCTGCTCGGCAAGGCGCTGGCGGAAGGCTTCGGCTATCAGGGGCAGATGATGCCCTATCGCGGCAGCCCGCGTGGCGAGCCGTCCGCCTATCTGCCCCCCGGTGCCTTCGTCGCCTTCATCCAGAACCACGACCAGATCGGCAACCGCGCCTTCGGCGACCGCCTGCTGCACACAGCCTCGCCGGACAGCCTGCGCGCTCTGGCCGCGACCTATCTGCTGCTGCCGCAAGCGCCGATGCTGTTCATGGGCGAGGAATGGGGCGCGCGTGAGCCGTTCCCGTTCTTCTGCGATTTCGAGGGCGATCTCGCAGACGCCGTACGCAACGGCAGGCGTGAGGAATTCAAGCGCTTCCCCGAGTTCCAGGACCCGGAGATGCGCGAGAAGATCCCCGATCCCCTGGCCGAGAAGACCTTCGAGTCCGCCAAGCTGGACTGGAGCAGGATCGACCCCGATCACCTGCGCTTCTACCAAGACCTGATCGCCACGCGCCGCGAGAAGATCGTCCCGCTCCTGCCCGGCATCACCAAAGGCGGCGAAGCGGAAACGATCGCCGACGGCGCAGTGATCGTGCGCTGGAAGACCGCCGGCGGCACGCTCTGCCTGCAGGCCAACCTGTCCGGCCAGCCTGTCGGGATGCCGCCGGTCGGCGGCACGCCGATCTGGCAGCAGGGCGATACCGGTTCCACCTTTGGCCCCTGGTCGGTCCGCTGGACCCTGGAGACGCAATGATCCCCGTTCCGCGCGCGACCTACCGGCTGCAATTCCACAAGGATTTCGGCTTCAAACACGCCACCGCCCTGGCGCCCTATCTCGGGCGTCTCGGCGTCAGCCATGTCTACGCCTCGCCCTATCTCAAGGCCCGTCCCGGCAGCACGCACGGCTACGACATCACCGACCATCTGACGCTGAACCCGGAACTCGGCACCGAGGACGATTTCGCGGCCATGGTGGCGGCGTTCAGGCAGAACGGTCTCGGCCAGATCCTCGATTTCGTGCCCAACCACATGGGTGTCGGTGGCGCGGACAATCCGCTCTGGCTCGACGTGCTGGAATGGGGTCCGGACAGCGATCATGCCGGCTGGTTCGACATCGACTGGGATCCGGACCGTCGCTATCTGCTGAACAAGCTGCTGGTGCCGTTCCTGGGCAACCAGTACGGCGTCGAGCTGAAGGCCGGCAATCTCGTTCTCAAATACGACGAGGATGACGGCGCGCTGGCGATCTGGGCCTATGACAGCCACAAGCTGCCGGTCTGCCCGTTGTTCTACGATCAGGTTCTGGGCCATGACGATCCCGGCCTCGACCGCTACAGCGACCTGTTCTCGGATCTGCCGATGTGGCGGCCGCAGGTGGCCGAGCGCGCACGCGTTCTTAAGACCGATCTGGCGATGCTGACACGGGAAATCCCGTCCTCCCGCGCCGCGCTGGACAAGCGCATCGCCGCGTTGAACGCCGATTGGCAGGCGCTGGACGCGCTGATCCAGAAGCAGTTCTGGCGCGTCGCCTTCTACGGCGTCGCCGGAGACGACATCAACTATCGCCGCTTCTTCAACATCAACGATCTCGCCGGCGTGCGCATGGAACTGCCGGAGGTGTTCCGTCACGCCCATGCCCGCATCGTGCCGATGATCGAGGACGGCACGCTGGACGGCATCCGTCTCGACCATGTCGACGGGCTGCTCGACCCGAAGCGCTATTTCGAGGATCTGCGCGCCGCCACCAAGCGGCCCTTCTATCTAGTGATCGAGAAGATCCTGGCAGGGCACGAGCAGCTTCGCGAGGATTGGCCGGTCGAAGGCACCACCGGCTACGATTTCACCAATCTGGTGCTGGGCGCGATGGTCGACCCGGCCGCCGAGGCCGCCTTCACCGAGTTCTACCGTTCGTTCACGGGGCTTTCCACGCCGTTCGAGCAGATCGTCCGCGACTGCAAGATCCGCATCATGGAAAACGAGATGGCGAGCGAGCTGAACGTGCTCGGCCGCGATGCCGGCCGCATCGCCCGTCAGAACCCGATGACCGCGGACTTCACCCGCAACATCCTCCAGCGCGCGATCAAGCAGATCGTCGCGCATTTCCCGGTCTACCGCACCTATATCGACATGGACGGCAGCCAGGAGGCCGCCGACCGACGCGATCTCGACTGGGCCATCGCCCAGGCGCGCCGCGCCGATCCGACGCTCGACCCGTCCGTGTTCGCCTTCCTGCACGAGGTGCTGTCCGGCGACATCGTGTCCAGGCCGCAGAGCGGTTTCAACCGGATCGCCGTGCTGCGTTTCGCCATGAAGCTGCAGCAATATTCTGGCCCGGTGATGGCCAAGGGCCTCGAGGATACGACCTTCTACCGCTACAACCGCCATGTGGCGCTGAACGAGGTCGGCGGCGAGCCGCACCGTTTCGGCATCACCGCCCAGGCCTTCCACAAGGCCAACGCGCAGCGCGCGCGCAACTGGCCCCATGCCATGCTCGGCACGTCCACCCACGACACAAAGCGCGGCGAAGATACGCGCGCCCGTCTGGCCGTGCTGTCCGACCTTCCGGAGGAATGGACCCGTCAGGTCTCCACCTGGACCCGTCTGCTCCGCGCTCGCCAGGGCGACCTGGCCGGCGGCGCGCCCCCCGATCGCAACGACGAATACCTGCTCTATCAGCTTTTGGTCGGCTCCTGGCCGGTGGAACTGCTCGATCGCACCGACGAGGAGGCGATGCGCATCTACGGCGAACGCATCGCCGGCGCGTTGGAGAAATCCATGCGCGAAGCCAAGCTGCATTCGAGCTGGACCGCGCCGGACAAGGACTACGAGAGCGCGATGCAGGATTTCGCCAGCGCTGCGCTCGATCCGAGCCGGGACGCCTTTCTGGCCAACTTCCTGCCTTTCGCAGGGCGCATCGCCCGTCTCGGCGTGCAGAACAGCCTGTTCCAGACCGCAATGAAGCTGACCTTGCCCGGCATGCCGGACATCTACCAGGGCAGCGAGATGTGGGATCTGAGCCTGGTCGATCCGGACAACCGCCGTCCGGTCGACTACCCGGTGCGCGAAGCCGCCCTGGGCGAATTGCACGCGCGACTGGAGAACACCGAAGGCCGTGCCGATCTCATGCGCGGCCTGCTGGAGAACTGGCAGGACGGCCGGATCAAGCTGGCCCTCACCCATCTTCTCCTGACGCTGCGCGCCGGGAAACCTGCCCTGTTCGCCGAGGGTTCCTACGATCCGCTTCCGATCGACGGCGCCAAGGCCGAACGCGCGATCGGTTTCTCCCGCACAGAAGGCGAAGACCGCCTCGTGGTGCTGGCCGCCCGCTATCCGGGCCTGCGCGACACCGACCCGGACTGGAACGGCACCAGCGCCGAACTTCCCGCCGGCCGCTGGCAGGATCTGCTCACCGGTCGCACGATCGAGGGCGGCACGGTCGCGCTGACGTCCGTGTTCGACATCCTTCCGGTGGCGGTGCTGCAACCGGCCGGATGACACGACCCGGCCCGGTCCCTATGATCGCGCTCCCCTTCCCGGATGGAGCGCGATCATGACCGACCAGGACGACACCGTCCCGGCCCCGCCGGCCGGCTTCACCCACGAGCAGATCGAGGCGCTGTATTTCAACGCCGCCCGCGAAGGCCAGGACGATCTGCTTGAACAGTTCCTCGACGCCGGCGCCGACCCCAACCGGGTCGATGCGCGCGGCTACACGCCGTTGATCCTGGCTTCCTATAACGGCCACCTCGCCGCCACCGCGCTTCTGTTGGCCCGCGGCGCACAGCCCGATCTCGCCGACGAGAAAGGCAGCACCGCGCTCTCTGGCGTGTCCTTCAAGGGCGAGATCGAGATCGTGCGCTTGCTGCTCCAGCATGGCGCCTCGGTGGACAAGCCCAACAATGTCGGGCGCACGCCGCTGATGTTCGCGGTGATGTTCGGGCGCGGCGCGGTGGCGGAGCTGCTGCTCGAGCACGGCGCCGATCCGTTCCGGCGCGACGGCGAAGGCAACAGCGCCCGCTCCCTGGCGGAGCGCCAGGGCAACACGGCGCTGGCCGAGCGCATGGACTCCGGCGTTTCCGGCGATTAAATTACATCATGCAATGAAATCGCCGATCGTCCGCTCGAACGGCACGGTCGGACGGCCGAGCAGCCGCGACAGCGCGCCCTCCCCGTCGAACAGCGCTCCCTGTTCGATGCCGGCATCGGTGTCCGACAGGATGGTCGCGAACAGCTCCGGCACGCCTGCCTCCACCAGTGCGTCATGGAACGCCGCACGGGTCATGTCGCGGTAAGGGAACGGTTGGCCAGTGCGGGACGACACGAAGGCGGCCAGTTCGGCGAGCGTGAAAGCCGTATCTCCGGCGAGTTCGTAGGTACGGCCGGCGTGGTCGTTCGTGGTCAGCACGGCGGCGGCGGCGCTGGCGTAGTCGGCGCGGGCGGCGGAAGCGATGCGACCCGCCCCCGCCGCGCCCATCAGCGCGCCGCGCGACACCGCGAGAGGCAGGCGCCAGGTGAAGACTTCGGAATACCAGCCGTTGCGCAGCAGCACGAACGGCACGCCGGACTCGCGCAGGATCGCTTCGGTGGCACGATGCTCCTCGGCCAGGAACAGGGGCGAGCGGTCGGCGTGCAGGATGCTGGTATAGGCGATCAACGAAACGCCGGCATTCCTGGCAGCGTCGATGACGTTGCGATGCTGGGCGACGCGGGAACCGATCTCGCTGCCCGACACCAGCAGAAGGCTGTCCACGCCTTCAAGGGCGGCGACGAGCGTGTCGGGGCGGGCGTAGTCGGCGGTTCGGATCGCAATGCCGCGCTCGGCCAGGGCGATGGCGGCCGGCTTGCCGGGATCGCGCACGCCGGCGACCAGCCGTTCGGGCGGGACGCTGCCCGACAGGGCGTCGAGCGCCAGACCGCCGAACTGTCCGGTGGCACCCGTGACCAGGATTTTTCCGCTTGTCGTCATCGCATCCTCCTCAGGCAATCCATCGAGACGTGGTAACTAGAAGAGACCGATGCGGGACGGAAGGAGGCAGGTTTTTGGCACAAGGTGAGGTGGAAAGAACCGTCCCGGACGCGATGCTGCGGCCGGTCTCCTGGCCGCCCGCCCCGGATTGTCCGGTTCGCAACGTTCTCGACCGGATCGGCGACAAATGGTCGACGCTGCTGCTGAGTCTCCTGGCGCACGGGCCGCACCGGTTCAGCGCGTTGCAGCGTGCGATCCCGGATATCTCCAAGCGCATGCTGGCGCAGACCCTGCACGATCTGCAGCGCGACGGGCTGGTCGGGCGGGAGGTGTTTCCGACCAAACCGCCGGCGGTGGAATACCGCCTCACCCCGCTCGGCCGCACCATTCTGAAACCGCTGGCGCATCTGGTGGCCTGGGCCGACCGGCACCATGCGGCGATCGTCGCCGCACGCGCTGCCTTCGACGCGGAAACGCTCGACTGAGAGGTCAGTCGCGCGGCCGGGTGGCCTCGTCCAGACGCAGGATGGTGTGCACGTTGGTGAACGAGGTCGCCAGCGTGTTGATCGCGCCGGTTCGGAGCGCGCCCAGGATCGCCGGTGCCTTGGTGTTCTCGGCGGCGATGGCGATCACGTCGGGGATGCGGGCCAGATCCTCGCGCGACAGGCCGATCACCCGACCCTGCATGCCGGTATTGGCCGGGCGCCCCTGGATGTCGATGAAATCGTAGCCCATCGTGTCGCCGATCGTGCCGGCGAGACGCGCCTCCGCGATCTCCTGCGGCGAGAACCAGCCCATGCGAACCATGTTGCTGTCTTCTGAAAGGTCGCCGATTCCGATTAGGGCGATGTCGGCGCGTCGCGCACGGTCCAGCGTCTGCTTCACCGTGTCGTTCCGGTAGAGCTCTTCGCGCAGCATCGTGTTCGTCACCAGGGCCGGCGCGTAGAGCGTTTCGCTTTCGCCGCCGTAGCGCGCCGCCAGACGGCGGCAGATATGGTCCGGGTTCATGTATTCGCCGGCACGCAGCGAGCCGCCGATCGCGCACACAAACGTCACCCCGCCGCGCGGCGGGGTGACGAGCGCATCGGCCACCGCGGCCACGTTCCGGCCCATGCCGACCGCGACCGTCTTGCCGGCGACCAGGGTCTTTTCCAGATGCGCCGCGACCAGACGGGCGACCGCGTTGCGCTGCGCATCCGGGTCGCGATGATCCACCGAGACCAGAAGCCGGTCGATGCCGAACCGGTCGATGAAGAAGCGCTCCAGTTCAGCGCCGACGGAACTCGGCTGATGCACCCGGATCTCCACCAGCCCTTCGGCGCGCGCCCTTTGCAGCAGGCGGCTGATCTTGGGGCGCGACATGGAGAACCGGCGCGACAGTTCCTCCTGCGTCACGTCCTCGTAATAGTACAGCGTCGCGATCTCGATCAGCGTTTCCACCCTGACCTCACCGCGATCCTGATAGCGCGGCCCCGGAACGCCCATCGCCCAACCCTTTTTATTGCACCGCACAATGCACGGTGTAGTGAACATATTCTCACACTCAGAACGCATCCGTTCAATGCTTCTAGCCTATTTGAAGAAAAAGTATGTGAGCAAGTGCTCGAGCGTTTGACATTGGTGCAGGCTCGGGAGCATCTTGCGCCCAGATCGAGCGAATAACCCGACAAAAGAATCGGGAGCGCGACTGGAGGAATTCGAGGAATGTCCATGAACCGCGTCATCAACGATCCCGACCGGGTGACCGAAGACAGCCTGACCGGCGTCCTGGCCGCCCATCCCGACCTGCTGGTGGCGACCGACCATCCCCGCGTGATGCGTAGCGCCGTCCGCAGCGCCGAGCCGCGCGTGGGTCTCGTCACCGGCGGCGGTTCCGGCCACGAGCCGGCCTTTCTCGGCTATGTCGGTCCCGGCCTGTGCGATGCCGTGGCGATCGGCGAGGTGTTCGCCTCCCCCACCGCCAAGAGCTTCCATGCCGCCTTCCGCGAGGCCGATCAGGGCCGCGGCGTCGCCTGCCTCTACGGCAACTATGCCGGCGACAACATGAACGTGAAGATGGCGGTGAAGCTGGCCGCCAAGGACGGCATCCGCGTCGAGACCGTGGTCGCCAACGACGATTGCGCGTCGGCTCCGCCGGATCAGCCCGAGCATCGCCGCGGCGTGGCTGGCGAGATCCTGATGTGGAAGGCCGGCGGCGCCCGTGCCGCCGAAGGCGCCGATCTGGAAGACGTGATCGCCGCCGCGCGCAAGACGATCGACAACACACGCTCGATCGGCATCGGCCTGTCCGCCTGCACCATTCCGGCCAACGGCAAGCCGAACTTCACCATCGAGCCCGGCACGATGGAAGTCGGCATCGGCCATCACGGCGAACACGGCATCGCCGTCCTGCCGACCGCGCCGGCCAAGGAGATGGCCGGGATCATGCTCGAGAAGATCCTCGGCGATCTCGACTACACCGGCGAGAACGTCGCCGTCCTGGTCAGCGGCCTCGGCGCCACCCCGCTGATGGAGCTGTATGTGCTCTACGGCCACATCGACGAGATGCTGCGCGCCCGCGACATCACCCCCTCCTACCGTCTGGTCGGCAACTACTTCACCTCGCTCGAGATGATGGGCGTTTCGCTGACCGTGACCCGTCTCGATGCCGAGCTGGACCGTCTGCTGCGGGCGCCCGCGCGCTCCATCGGCCTGTCCGTCGCCGGCTGAAGGAAGAATCCATGGCTGACAGCATCACTCTTTCCGACGCCGCCCCCGTGGTGCCGGAGATCGCCCAGGCGGTGATCGACGCGCGCGACCATCTGTCCGAGATCGACGGCGCCACCGGCGACGGCGACCATGGCGTGAACATGGCCAAGGGCTTCCGCATGGTGCTGGAGCGCCTGGACGGGCAGACCTACGATCTGCGCCAGGGCTTCGCCACCGTGGGCGACACGCTCCTGTCCGATATCGGCGGCTCGATGGGCCCGCTCTACGGCTCGCTCTTCACCGAGATGTCCGACGTGCTCGACGGGCGCGACGCGATCGACGTGCCGACGCTGGCCGCCATGCTGAAGGCCGCCGAAGGCGCCATCGCCGATCTCGGCGACGCCAAGGTCGGCGACAAGACCCTGATGGACGTGCTGGTGCCGTCGCGCGAGGCCGCCGAGAAGGCGGCATCCGCCGGCGAGACCCTGGTGGCCGCCCTCGCCGCCGTCCGCGAGGCCGCGGCGACGGGGCTCGAATCCACGCGCGATCTGGTGGCGAAGCGCGGCCGTGCCGCCCGCCTCGGCGAACGCTCCCGCGGCGTGCTCGATGCCGGCGCCGCTTCCTGCGAACTGATCCTGCGCACGCTGGCCAATGGGCTGAGCGAGCGTCTCTCCTGAGAGAACCGCAATCATGACCACCCTGCCTGAAAAGATGCTGGCCGTCGTCGCCTACGAGCCGGGCGACTATCGTCTCGAGGAAGTCGACGTGCCGCGCGCCGGTCCGGACGACATCATCATCGAGGTCGAGGCCTGCGGAATCTGCGCCAGCGACATCAAGACCTTCCAGGGGGCGCCGTCCTTCTGGGGCGACAACAAGGGCCAGGCGCGCTACGTGAAGGCGCCGATGATCCCGGGCCACGAGTTCATCGGCCGCGCCGTCGAGATCGGCGCCAACGTCGCCGCCGCCGGCCAGTACAAGATCGGCGACCGTCTGATCTCCGAACAGATCGTGCCGTGCGAGAAGTGCCGCTATTGCGGTCGCGGCGAATACTGGATGTGCGAGAAGCACGACGTCTACGGCTTCCAGAACAACGTCAACGGCGGCATGGCGAAATACATGCGCTTTCCCAAGGAAAGCCGCACGCACCGCCTGCCCGACGACGTTCCGATGGAGAAGATCATCCTCGCCGAGCCGTATGCCTGCTCGGTGCATGCGGTGAATCGCGGCCTGATCCAGCTCGACGACGTGGTGGTCCTGTCCGGCGCCGGCCCGCTCGGCCTCGGCATGGTGGGCGCTGCCCGCCTGAAGAACCCGTCCAAGCTGATCGTGCTCGACGGCAAGGACGACCGCCTGGAGCTGGCCAAGAAGTTCGGCGCCGACATCGTCATGAACCCGTTCAAGGAGGACGTGGTCCAGAAGGTGAAGGACCTGACCGACGGCTATGGCTGCGACGTCTATATCGAGGCGACCGGCCACGAATCCAGCGTCACCCAGGGTCTGAACATGATCCGCAAGCTGGGCCGGTTCGTCGAGTTCTCGGTGTTCGGCCACGAGGTGACGGCGGACTGGTCGATCATCTCCGACCGCAAGCAGCTCGATCTCTATGGCGCGCATCTGGGCCCGTACTGCTACCCGCTGACCATCGCCGGCATCGCCGACGGCCGTCTGCCGACCGAAGGCGTGGTGACGCACAAGCTGCCGCTGTCGAAGTTCAAGGAAGGCTTCGACCTGATGAAGAAGGGCGACGGCTCGATCAAGATCGTCCTGATCCCTGAATAAGACCTGCGCCCGACGCAGTTCGAATTCGTTCAGACCCGAGGGAGGACGCGCGCGGCAAGGGATTTCGGTCCCTCGCCGGGCGCGGCGACATAATCAATGACCAAGCAGCGGACCAGTCCCCCACTCAGAACCGTTCTCGTGGCCGGCGCCGCTGTCGTGCTGTTGGCGGCGATGGCGCTCGACACCAAGGTGGTGCGCAACGGCGCGCCCGGTGCCGCGCAGCCCGGCGTGTTCTCCGCCGCACGCTACGGCGAGACCGAATTCCCGAAAGTGCGCGAGGCCATCATCGCCAAGGCGGTGGACGCCAAGGTTCTCGCCGACGCCCTGAAGAAAGATCCCGACGCGGCGCAGAAGCAATATGCCGTGGTGACCGATGGCGCGGCGGAATACGCCGTTCGCTTCACCGGCGTCGCCGGCAAGAAGGACGACGATAGCGGCACCGTTCCGTTCACCATCGACGGGCTGGGCGACACGCCGAAGATCTCCGTGCAGACCGGTCCTGCCATCATGGGCACCGATCTGCGCGATGCCACCGGCAAGATCCAGTTCGGCCAGTTCTCCAACCAGATCGACTACCAGAACGCGGGCGCCGCACTGAACACCGCCATGAAGAAGGCGGTCCTGGCGAAGATCGGCGACGCGGATCTGGCCGGAAAGACCGTGACCGTCGTGGGCGCATTCCAGTTGTCCGATCCGACCGCCTGGACGGTGACGCCGGTCGAGATGGACGTGAAATGAGCGGCGCTGTGGCGGACAGCGTCGTTCTCGAAGCGCGCGACATCGTCAAGACCTACGGCGCCACCCGTGCGCTGAAGGGCGTGAACTTCGCGATCCATCGCGGCAAGGTCACGACCTTGTTCGGCGAGAACGGCGCCGGCAAGTCGACGCTGATGAAGATCCTGTCCGGCGTGACCACGCCGACCTCCGGCGAGATCGTGCTGGACGGCGCGCCGGTGGTGTTCTCCTCCACCGTGGATGCCCGCGATCGCGGCGTGTCGATCATCCACCAGGAGCTGAGCCTCGCGCCCAACATGAGCGTGCGCGACAACATCTTCCTGGGTCGCGAGATCCGCAACGCCACCGGCGTGGACTACGCCGAGGAGACGAAACAGGCCGCCGCGCTGATGCGCGAGCTGGAAGAAGAGATCGACCCGAATACGCTGGTCGAGGAGCTTCGTCTCGGCCAGCAGCAGATCGTCGAGATCGCGCGTGCCCTGTCCGTGAACGCGCGCATCCTGATCATGGACGAGCCCACCTCCGCCCTGTCGGCGAGCGAGGTCGAGGTGCTGTTCAAGGTGATCCGAGACCTGACCAGCCGCGGCGTTTCCATCGTCTACATCTCGCATCATCTGGAAGAAGCGCTGCAGATCACCGATTACGCGGTGGTACTGCGCGACGGTGCGATGACGGCGAATGCCGAGCGCAGCGCGATCGATCTGGAATGGATCGTACGCCACATGGTGGGCGACCATTACGATCGCGGCTCCCCGCCCGGCGGCTACGATTTCGGCGAGGTGGTTCTGTCCGTCTCCGGCGCCTGCGTCGAGGACAAGAACAAAGGCGCGCTGCTGGTCGACAACCTGTCGCTCGACGTGCGCGCCGGCGAGATCGTCTGCATCTACGGCCTGATGGGCGCCGGACGCACCGAGCTTCTGGAAGCGGTGGCCGGACGCGTGAAGCTGGCGGCCGGCGACGTGAAGCTCGAAGGCCGCTCCGTGGACGGGCTGTCGATCGCCGCACGCATCGAGCGCGGCCTGGTTCTGGTGCCGGAAGATCGCCAGCGCGACGGTCTGGTGCAGACCATGACCGTGGGCGAGAACCTGACGCTGGCCAGCATCGGCAGCTTCGTGCGCCGGATGCTGACCCAGCCCGCGCGCGAGAAGCAGATCGTGCAGGACCAGATCCGCGACGTGCACATCAAGACCGCCGGCGGCCGTGCCGCGATCGGCTCGCTGTCGGGCGGCAACCAGCAGAAGGTGGTGATCGGCAAGATGCTGGCCACCGGGCCGCGCGTGATCCTGCTGGACGAGCCGTCGCGCGGCATCGACATCGGCGCCAAGGCCGAAGTGTTCCGCCTGCTGGGCGAAAAGGCGAAGGAGGGTCTGGCGGTGGTCTATTCCACCTCCGAGGTCCAGGAATGCCTGTCGATCGCCCACAGGATCATCGTGATGAGCAAGGGCCGGATTTCCGCCGAGTTCGGGCCGGATGTTCCGAAGGAAGACATCATGGCCGCTTCCGGCGAAGCCGTGACCCACTGACCGAAACCGACCCCGAACAGAGTTTGCGTCCATGACAAACATGCAGAAAAGCAAGGCGGAACCGGCTTCGGGCGGCCTGCGCAACATCGAGATCGGACGGCTGCTGCTGGAAGGCCGCGCCTTCTTCGCGTTGATCGTGATCGTCGCGGTGTTCTCGTTCCTATCGCCGAACTATTTCTCGCTCGGCAATTTCCTCACCATGGCCTCGCATGTCGCGATCTTCGGCATCTTGGCGGTGGGCATGCTGCTGGTGATCCTGAACGGCGGCATCGACCTGTCGGTCGGCTCCACGCTCGGCCTGTGCGGCGTGGTCGCCGGCTTCCTGATGCAGGGCGTGTCGCTGGGCGGCTACACCTTCTATCCGCCGGTCTGGGTGGTGGCGGTGCTGACCTGCGCGTTCGGCGCGCTGGTCGGTCTGGTGAACGGCGTGCTGGTGGCGCGTTTCCGCGTGCCGGCCTTCGTGGCGACGCTGGGCGTGATGTACGTGGCGCGCGGTGCGGCGCTGCTGATCACCAACGGCCTGACCTACAACAATCTCGGCGGCCAGCCGGCCCTCGGCAACACCGGCTTCGACTGGCTGGGCTTCAACCACCTGTTCGGCATTCCGATCGGCGTGCTGGTGCTGCTGGTGATCGCGCTCGTCGCCAATCTCGCGCTGGCGCGCACCGCCTTCGGCCGCTGGCTGTATGCCTCGGGCGGCAACGAGCGTGCGGCGGAGCTGGCCGGCGTGCCGGTCAAGCGCGTGCAGGTCTCGGTCTACGCGCTGTCCGGCCTGTGCGCCGCGATCGCGGGCCTGATCCTGTCGTCGCAGCTGACCTCCGCCGGCCCGACCGCCGGCCTGTCCTACGAGCTGACCGCGATCGCGGCGGTGGTGATCGGCGGCGCGGCGCTGACCGGCGGCCGCGGCACGCTGCGCGGCACCATGCTGGGCGCGTTCGTGATCGGCTTCCTGTCCGACGGTCTGGTGATCGTCGGAATTTCTTCCTACTGGCAGACGGTTTTCACCGGCGCGGTCATCGTTCTTGCCGTTTTGTTAAACGCTGTGCAGTACAAGAAGCGTCCCAAGGCGCCCGCCAAGACGGCCATTCCCGCCTGAGCCGGCTGGTTCCGACCAACAAACAAACGAGGAAACGTTCCATGAAGAAGTTCGCACTGCTGGCGGTCACCGCCCTGTCGATGGGCGCCGTCGCCCTGGCGGCCCCCAGCCAGGCGCAGGCCGCCGGCGGCCTGATGACGATCATCGTCAACGACCCGTCCAACCCGTTCTGGCTGACCGAAGGCAAGGTGGCCGACGCCGAAGCGCAGAAGCTCGGCTACACCACCAGCGTCAGCGCCTCCAAGGGCGACACCAACACCGAGAGCAACCTGATCGACACCGCCATCACCAACCACTCGGTGGCGATCATTCTCGATCCGGCCAATGCGAACGGCTCGGTCGGCGCGGTGAAAAAGGCGATCGCCGCGAACATCCCGGTGTTCCTGGTGAACGCCGAGATCAACCAGTCCGGTCTCGCCAAGGCGCAGCTCGTGTCCAACAACGCGCAGGGCGCGGCGCTGGGCGCCACGCGCTGGGTCAAGGATGTCGGGCAGAAGGGCAACTATGTCGAGCTGCTCGGAGCGCCCTCCGACAACAACGCCGCGACCCGCTCCAACGGCTATGCGACGGTTCTGAACCAGTATCCCGACCTGAAGAAGGTGGGTCAGCAGGTCGCGAACTGGGATCGCACCCAGGGTCACGACAAGATGCAGAACCTGCTGCAGGCGCATCCGGACATCATCGGCGTGATCAGCGGCAACGACGACATGGCGCTGGGCGCGATCGCCGCGCTGAAGGAAGCCGGCAAGCTGTCGAGCGTGAAGGTCGGCGGTTTCGACGGCTCGCCGGACGCGGTCGAGGCGGTGAAGTCGGGCGAGCTGCAATACACCGTGCTGCAGCCGGTGGCCGTGTTCGCCAAGAAGGCGGTGGACGAGGCCGACGAGTTCCTCAAGACCGGCAAGACCGGCGCGTCGAGCGAGAAGCAGCTGTTCAACTGCGTTCTGATCACCAAGAAGAACGCCGGCGACTTCGTGGCGCCGTTCACCCTGAAGCAGTAAGCGCGGTTCCGGCGGGGGAGGTCGCCCTCCCCCGCCCTTGGGCCGGTTCTACGCGACGGCTCTCACCCGCACCCCTACCAGAAGCGCCGCTCCCAGCAGCAGAGCCCCGCTCCACACGAACACCCCGGCGATCCCGAGCCGATCGAAGATCAGCCCGCCCGCCGCAGCGCCGGCGGCGATCGCCAGCTGCACCGCCGCCACCAGCAATCCGCCGGCGCTTTCGGTCTGATCCGGCACCGCGCGCGCGAGCCAGGTCGACCAGCCCACAGGCAACCCGCCGAACGCCATGCCCCACACCGCCACCAGAGCGGCCTGCGCCGCCAGCGCATCATGCAGCGCGGCAAGGGCGAGGCCGGACGCGCCGATCAGCACCGGCACCAGCACCAGCGTTCCGCGCATCGTCCGCTCCAGCAGCAGGCCGGCCAGGAATGTGCCGACGAAACTGCCCACACCGAACACCAGCAGCAGCAGCGACAATCCGCCCGCACCCACACCGGCCATCCGCTCCAGATACGGACGGACATAGGTGAACAAGGCGAAATGGCCGCCGAACACCAGCACGACGCAGACCATGCCGATCCGGACGCCGGGCCGCACCGCCACCTCCGCCAGCGTCCGCAACCGGGCCGTACCGGCAGAAGGCAGCGACGGCAGGGCCGAGATCTGAAACAGCAGCGCGAGAACGCCGATCAGGGCAGCGAACAGGAAAGCGCTCCGCCAGCCGAACCAGGCCCCCAGGGTGCTTCCCAGCGGCGCTGCGGCGATCGTCGCCACCGAAACGCCGCTGAACAGCACCGACAGCGCCCGCGGCACGAGCGCCGGCGGTACGAGCCGCATGGTGATGGCCGTCGCCATGCTCCAGAACCCGCCCAGGGCAAGGCCCAGCAGAACGCGGGCAAGCAGCAGAACGCCGATGGACGGTGCCAGCATGACCAACGCGTTGGACACGATCAGCATTCCCGAGAAGACGATCATCAGCGCCCGCCGGTCGATCCCCTGCGTGAGCCCGGTCACGAGCAACGCCGCCAGCAAGGCCATCGCCGCCGTGACCGTCACCGCCTGCCCGGCAATTCCGGCGGAGACGCCGAGCGTCGCCGCCATCGGCGTCAGCAGGCTGGCCGGCAGGAACTCGGCCGTGACCAGCGCGAACACGCCCAGCGTCATCGAGAACACCGCCGCCCAAGCCGGTTTCACATCCGTCTCCAGGGCCATTTCGCCACACACACAATCGCTCATCGCCGCTCCTTCCGGACATCGTTCCCAGACAACTGGGAAGCACGGCGCGGACGTCCTATGTCACCGAGGCCGGATCACATGATCGAAAGTCCCGCAATGTCGTCACGCCCGGCCTCCGATCTGCTCAGCGAGCTGCTGCTCGGCATGCGCCTGCGCGACGCGCATTATCAGCGCGTACAGGCCGCCCCGCCGCTGGCGCTGCGCTTCGACAAGGCGGCCCGTTCGGCGCGCTTCCATTTCGTCGCCGCCGGCGAGGTGCTGCTCTGCCTAGACGACGGCACCGCCCATCGCCTTCCGACCGGCGCCGCGGCCTTCCTGCCGCATGGGCGGGCGCACACGCTCCGCTCCTCGGGCGAGCCGGCCTGCTCCTGCCGCGACATCTCCTCGTTCCAGAGCGCGCCCTTGTGCGATCAGGTGAGCGCCGTCGACACGCGCCGGCATCTTCAGGGCCCGGCCGACACCATCCTGTTCACCGGCTGCCTGGAGTTCGAACTGGGCAGCATGCAGGGTCTGGTCCCGCTGATGCCCGAAGCGATGCTGGTCGGCAGCGTGTCCGATCACCACCCGGAGCTGCTGCCGATCCTGTCCGCGCTGGAACGCGAAGCCTGCCAGCAGCGCGCCGGCTATGCCGGCATCATGGCGCGGCTGGCCGACGTGGTCGCCACCACCATCGTCCGGGGATGGATCGAATGCGGCGGCGACGGGGCGGAGGGGCTGGTCGCGGCGCTGCGCGAACCCCGCCTGTCCCGCGCCATTCTCGCCCTGCACCGCGATCCCGGCCGCAACTGGAGCCTGGCCGAACTGGCGCGGGAAAGCCACAGCTCGCGCTCCGTGTTCGCCGAACGGTTCCGCACCGTTCTCGGCGTCACGCCGCTGCGCTATGCCGCCGAGCTTCGCATGCAACTCGCCACGCGGTGGCTTTCGGCCGAACGCGTGCCGATCGACGTGCTGGCCGAACGCCTCGGCTACACCTCGCAGGCCGCCTTCAGCCGCGCCTTCAAGCGCATCACGGGCGTCTCGCCGACCTCGGGCCGTCCGGGCGCCAGCGCCCCGAACACGCAACGCTGACCGGAAGCGGTCAAGACGAGATCCCCTCGGTGACGAAATTCCGGATGAGCCCGGCCAGGGCGCGCACGGCCAGCGCGGCATCGGCCGGCCGGACCGATTCCGCCGGGTTGTGGCTGATCCCGCCACGGCACCGCACGAACAGCATCGCCATCGGGCACAGAGCGGCCATCGCCATCGCATCGTGACCGGCACCGCTGGGCAGAACCGGGGCCTCCACCCCGACGGATGCGCAGGCGCGGGACAGGGCGTCCATCAATGCCGGATCGCAGGGCGCAGCCGGGGCTTCGTGCGTGCGCTCGATGACGATCCCGACGTCGTGCTCTGCGGCGATGCGCTCCACCGTCGCGTCGATCTCGCCCCACGCCGCCGCACGCACGGCATCGGACGGAGACCTCAGATCGAGCGTGAACAGAGCGCCCCCCGGGATCACGTTCACCGCGCCGGGAAACGCGTCGATCCGGCCCACCGTGGCGGTGACGCCGGGATGCGCCAGACCGATCCGGCGGATCGCCACCATCATCTCCGCCGCCGCGGCCAGCGCATCGCGTCGCCCCGCCATCGGCACGGTGCCGGCATGGCCGGCCTCGCCCTGCACGCCGATCCGGTAGCGCGCAGCGCCGTTGATGGCGGAAACGATCCCGAGCGGACGGTCGAGCCGCTCCAGCACCGGGCCCTGCTCGATATGCAGTTCGACGAAGGCGAGCGCGCGCCCGCTGAACCGGGCCCGGTCCAGCCCGGCGGGATCGAGGCCGAAATCGCGCAGGGCATCGCCGAGCGTGATCCCGTCCGCGTCGGCGGCCCCAAGCTGCGTGTGGGCATCGAGCGTGCCGGCCAAAGCGCGGGAGCCGGTCAGGGTGACGGGGAAACGCACCCCCTCCTCATCCCCGAAGGCGAGCAGGCGCACGGCGAACGGCAGCGACACGCCGGCCTCGCGCAGCGACGCGATCGCGTCCAGGGCAGCGAGAACGCCCAGCGCGCCGTCGAAGCGCCCGGCATCGCGCACCGTGTCGAGATGCGAGCCAAGCAGCAGCACGGGCGCACCGGGATCGGAGGCAGGCCAATCGCCGATCAGGGTGCCGGCGGCGTCGAGCGACACGGCGAGGCCAGCCTCCCGCATCCAGCCGGAAACGCGGTCGATCGCCCGCCTGTGCGCAGGCGACAGGAACAAGCGGGTCAGCGCGCCGGACTCGTCCGAGCATTCGGCGAGGGCGTCGAGACGCTGCATCAGCACGGTGCCGGCCTCGTGGCGCTTTTCGGTCGCGTTCGGAGCCGGCATGCTGTTCCTTCCATCATCGCCTGAGACGGGAGCGCCCATGCAAGCCGGAGGCCGACTCACCACCCATGTGCTCGACACCGCCACCGGGCGCCCCGGTGCGGGGCTGCGCCTTTCGTTGTTTCGCATCGGCGACGCCGGACGCGAAGCCCTGGGCGAGTTCCGCACCAATGCGGACGGGCGCTGCGACGCGCCGCTGCTCCAGGGTGAGGCGATGCGGGCCGGACCGCACGAGCTGGTGTTCCATGTCGGCGAATGGCGCGGCGAGGCGCCCGGCTTCTACGACGCCATCCCGATCCGCTTCGTGGTCGGCGATCCGGGCGCGCATCATCACGTGCCGCTGATCCTGTCGCCGTTCGGCTACAGCACCTATCGCGGCAGTTGATGGCGGCGACAAACGAAGCCGCGTTTCTGTGCGCCCTGTTCGACGCGGCAGTGGCGGCGGCGGATCCGGCAACGACCCTGGCGCGGCATCTGCCGGAAAAGCCGCGCTCCGGGCGCTGCGTGGTGGTGGGCGGCGGCAAGGCGTCGGCACGCATGGCGGCGGCGCTGGAGCGATGCTGGCCGGATGTACGGATCGAGGGCGCCGTGGCCGTACCCGCCGGGCAGGATCGCGCCGGATGCGCGCGGATCGCCGTGCTGGACGCGTCGCATCCCAAACCGGACGCGCGCAGCGAACGGGCCGGACGACGCATGCTGGAGCTGGTGCGCGGGCTCGGGCCGGAGGACCTGGTGCTGGCGCTGATCTCGGGCGGCGGTTCGGCGCTGCTGTCCGTGCCGGCACCCGGGATCACGCTGGACGACAAGCGCGCGGTGACGACCGCCCTGCTGCGCTCCGGGGCGACGATCGGCGAGATGAACCTGGTGCGCCGACAGCTTTCGGCGATCAAGAACGGCGCACTGGCCGCCGCCGCCGCGCCCGCCCGGGTGGTGACGCTGCTGGTCAGCGACATTCCGGGCGACGATCCGGCGGATATCGCCTCCGGCCCGACCCTGCCGGGGGCAGGCGACGGCGCGGCCGCCCTGCGGATCCTGCGGCATCACCGGATCGCGGTGCCGGATGCGGTGCGCGCACGGCTCGACCGTACGCCTGAGGAAAGGCCACACCTGCCGGGGCCGGATATCCGCTTGATCGCGACGCCGTTCGCGAGCCTGGACGCCGCCGCCGCGATGGCCCGTGCAGCCGGGATCGCCCCGATCGTCCTGGGCGACGCGCTGGAAGGCGAAAGCCGCGAACTCGGGCGGCTAATGGCGGGAATTGCCCGTTCGGTACGCGAGCACGCCGCACCTTTGCCCGCGCCCTGCGTGCTTCTGAGCGGCGGCGAGACCACCGTGACGATCGGCGACGCCTCTTCCGGGCGCGGCGGGCGCAATACGGAGGCCGCGCTGGCGTTCGCGCTCGCCGCTCCCCCCGGAAGCTGGGCGCTGATGGCCGATACGGACGGGATCGACGGCGACAGCGACGCGGCGGGGGCGATCGTGCGACCGGACACGCTGCGCCGCGCGGCCGGGGCCGGTCTCGATCCCCGTGCGTTTCTGCTCGGGCATGACAGCTACCGGCTGTTCGACGCGCTGGGCGATTTGGTGCGAACCGGGCCGACCGGCACCAACGTCAACGATTTCCGGGCGGTTCTGCTACCGTGAGCGCGCCCGGCCCGGAACTTGCAGCATACGGACCGCCAGCGCCGGGAGCCCCATCGTGAACCATGTGTCCGCGTCGCAAGGCGCTCTTCGCGAACTCGACGCGCGCGTGCGGCGCGATCTGTCGCTGATCGACTATCCGTCGCGCGCCTGGGTGCCGCCGCGCACGCATTTGGGCGAGCCCGTGCTCGACGTCGCCATCGTCGGCGGCGGCCAGGGCGGTTTGGCGACCGCGTTCGGTTTGAAGCGCGAGAAGATCGACGCCATCGCCGTGTTCGACCGCAACGAGGACGGGTTCGCCGGGCCTTGGGTGACGTTCGCGCGCATGGTGACGCTGCGCACGCCCAAGCACGTGACCGGGCCGGATCTGGGCATACCCAGCCTGTCGCCGCGATCCTGGTTCGAGGCAAGCCACGGCGCGGACGCCTGGGACGCGTTGGACAAGATCAGCCGTCAAGACTGGCAGGATTACCTGAACTGGTTCCGGCGTGTGCTCGATCTGCCGGTGCGGTCTGGCGTGAGCGTGAGCGCCATCGAGCCGGTCGAAACGGATCATGGCCATCTGCTGCGGCTGACGCTGGAGAGTGCGGACGGGACGGAAACGCGTCTGGCGCGCAAGGTGGTGCTGGCGACCGGGATCGACGGCAGCGGCGCATGGCACGTGCCCCGTTTCATCCGCGACGCGGTGCCGGCCGATCGCTGGGCGCATACGTCCGGCGCGATCGATTTCGCGCATCTGCGCGGCGCGCGCATCGGCGTTCTGGGCGCCGGCGCGTCGGCATTCGACAATGCGGCGACGGCGCTGGAGGCCGGTGCGGCGAGCGTGACCTTGTGCCTGCGCCGGCGCGAACTGCCGCGCGTGAACCCGTATCGATGGATGGAGAATGCCGGCTTCCTGGGGCATTTCGCGTCCCTGCCCGATCTCGATCGCTGGCGTTTCATGAAGCGCATCTTCGATCTGAACCAACCGCCGCCACAGGACACGTTCTGGCGCTGCCGGCGCCATGCCGGATTCTCGCTGCGCACCTTATGCCCCTGGACAGACGCACGCATGGACGGCAACGAGATCGTGGTGGAGACGCCGGAGGGCACGCTGCGCTTCGACTTCCTGATCGTCGGCACCGGCTTCCAGGTCGATCTGAGCCTGCGTCCGGAGCTGAACCGCTTCTCAGGCAACATCGCCCTGTGGCGCGACCGTTTCACGCCGCCGGACGCGGAACGGGACGCGCTGCTCGGTAGCCATCCCTATCTCGGCGCGGGATTCGAGTTTCTGGAGCGCGTGCCGGGCGAAACGCCGGCCCTGCGGCATATCCACAACTTCACCTTCGGGGCGACGCCGTCGATGGGCCTGTCCGGCGCGTCGATCAGCGGGATGCGCTACGGCGTGGCCCGTCTCGTGAGCGGTTTGTCGCGCGCCCTGTTTTTGGACGATGCCGGTGCGCATCTGGAGAGCCTGCTGCGCTACGATACCCCCGAACTGACCAGCCTCGACGCCCCCCAGGAAGGGTAGCGGCCACCGAGACCGGCCGGTCGATCGCGCGCGTCAGCCGCCGACGAACTGACGGACGTCGAGATTCGCGACACCCAGGAACGTCACCTTCGAACCATCCATCAGAGTGATGCTGGCCGACCCGTTCACGCTCTTCGCACTCTCCAGAGTGGTCGCAACCTCGTTCGCACCATAGCCGAACAGCCCGACGACATTGCCGTGCGCCGCATCGAAGTCGCTGATGGTGATGGATGCGGACCCCAGCGTACCGTTGGCGGCGAGAATGAACGTGTTCGCGCCGCCGGTGCCGCCCGACAGGGTCTGCGTGCCACATCCGGCCACCAGAACGTCCGAACCCGTCCCGCCGAGCAGCTCTGTCGTCGCCCCTGTCACGGTGTTCGACGCGAAGCAGGCGAACCCTGTGCCGCTCGCAGCACCGTTCAGGGTTTCGTTTCCGCCCCCGGCTGCCAGAATGCCCAGGCCGTTGAAGGCGACATCCGAACCGGCGGCGCCGAAAACGGTCGTGTTGGCGGTGTGCGAGTCGATCTGAGCCGAGGCGTTCGCGGCCGCGGTGAACTGAAGGCTGCCAGCGGCGAAGCAACTGACGGCGGTCGAGGCGCCACCGATCACGGTCGTGCTGCCGGACGCGCTGATGGTGTCCGCGTTGCCGTGCGAGCAATCGACGAATGCGGTCGAGACCAGAGAATACGCAGCATCGGTTCCGGCCTGGATCGAGATCGATCCGGCCCCACCGGTTACCGACGTTCCGTGGCCCGACACATCGTCGATCACCAGCGCTCCGCCACTCCCGAGAACCGTGCTGCTCGAACCGCTGATCTGCAGAGTGGAAGAGCCGTTCCCCGCAACGATGCGATCCGTGCCGATCGAAACGACCCTGTCGTTTCCGTCACCCATGACGATCGTGTTGCTGCCGCGCCCCGCATCATAAATATGATTGTCGTCGTCGCCGATGATGGTGTCGTCACCATCGCCCGTGACGATTCCGCCGACGGTGGTTCCAAGTTCGATCGACAAGGGTGTGTTGTCGATGATGGCCGTCTCGTTCCGAAGATCGACAATCACCGTTCCGGTGACGGGAGCAGCGTCTATGTCGGCCACGCCGCCGATGTTGTCCAGGACATGCCGGCTCTGGGACCCGGCTGCGACTTTCGCAAATTCGTCAGTATAGACGAATTGGCGATGGCGGAGTTCGGAGCTTCCCTCCAAAGAAAGGGATGCTCCCGTGAAGAATGCGGTGCCGGGATTGGGGCCATTATCGACGATCTTCACCGTCCAGGTGCCGATTCCGAAATCGTTGCCAGAATTCTCCCCCCAGAAACCATCCGTGCCGACCGTGAAATTGACTGGCCACGCGGTCGTCGCATTCAGCGGGTTGGAGACCATCGCGATCTGGGTTCCGTTGGGCGACACCAGCGTGACGACAAGATGGCTCGGGTCGGGGGCAACCATGCCGAGAGCGAGATCGATGTGATTCACCATGATCGATGGATCGACTTCGAAAGTCGCCGTCACGCCATTATGGTCGATCACCTCTGGAGCAGCCGGCAGTGTCTTGGCTTGGAGGGTGACAAGGTTTGCCTCCGTTGCCGGCGTGGAACCGAGCGCCGAATAGGCTTCGGCGAGACGAACGGCGGCGCGGGCATCGGCCAAGCCGAAGCCGTAATCGGTGCTGAAATGCAGGCCGCCGTTATTCCAGCTATCGGCTCCGTTGTTGACCCATGTGGCATTGCCCGGATCGGTTTGCCGGGCTGAGTAGGCCAGAATTTCCTGGACGTCGCGGTAACCGAGATTCGGATTGGCCTGCAACATGAGTGCCACGATACCAGCAACTTCCGGCGTCGCTGCGGAAGTTCCGCCGAAACCGTAGTCGTAATTCCCGGCATCTCCGGGTGTCTTGTTGTATCCATCCGACCCGGTCCGGTCGGTTGTCGTGATGCCTTTACCCGGAACCGCCGAACTCTCGGTACCGTCGTAGGTGTTGCTCGGTGCCGAAACCAGAATATTGGCGCCCGGCGTGCTGTATCGCGCGACGACGCCGGTATTGTTGGTCGCAGCAACCGCAATCACGAAGCGATTGTTGTCATTGTTGTCGAGGTTGCCATCATCGCCGGTGAGACGACCGTTCCCTTCGGCAAACAGGACGATGCTCCCCTTGCCGGCCCGCCCGAATGTCGCGGCGACTGCCTCCATGGCACTGAGAGCACCCGACGCGCCTGGGCCGTTCACCAGGCCTGTCTCCGGTCCCCAGCTGTTGCTGAGGATGTCCGCGCCGGCCGAGAGAGCCGACGTAAAGGCCCGGACGCCATCGCCCTGCTTGTCGTCCGACTCCAGCTGATAATCCGCGTTTGCCGAGTCATGTAGAGCAATACGATCGATGATGAGCGTCGCATCGGGGGCGACACCCGTGCCGCCGATACCGTTATTCGCTCGCGCCGCGATGACTCCGGCGACATCCGTTCCGTGGTTTTCGTTCGGATAGAGCGGATTGCCGCCCTGCCGGTTCAGAACGGCGTCGTAGCTGTCCGCGGCGTCGATATTGCCAACCAGATCGGGATGGTCGAGCTGCGTGCCGTCATCGACCACGGCGACGCGCACGCCTTTTCCCGTGTAGTCGGCCCAGACAGGAAGAACGTCGATATCGACACCCGGCGTTCCTCCGAACTGGCCGGTATTGTCGAGATACCACTGGTCCTGGAACAGCGGATCGGTCGGCGTACGGTCGGACATGATCATTCCTGGCGGGAGGATGGCGACGACGGGGTGGCGTATCGGTGTTCTCGGCGGTTCACGCCGTGTGTCGGAATGCCGAACTGGCCGAGGCTCTTTCAGAAAGCGGCAGTTGAATTGCGGCGAACACTGCGCGAGTGCCCGACGAATACTTCGCATGCGAAGATTGAGGAACCATTAATTTCGGTTCAGCAACCGATCGTCTGCTGGCGTGATCCGTTCCGGAGCCCGGCCATGATCTTTCCCGGAACGCCGAATGCGGCCGCGCCCGAGGAAATCGGCGACGATCACCGATCCATGTCGGGCTCTGGCCAGATTCCCGTGATCATTCGACCGGCGGACATGCTCGACGAGCGGAGAAGCGCCGCCCTGTCGATCAGGCCGCCGGGGAACCCGCGATCGTACCCTCGAGCACGCGCTCGCGCGCTGCCCCGCCTGCACGGAGCCAGCGGAACGACCGTGCGACGCGGGTGGACCACGACAATGGCGGCGGCGAGAGAACCGCGTTGAGGGCGCGGGCATAATCGAGCACGAGGCCGGGCGTCCAGGCCATCGTCTGCGCCCTTTGGCGGATCAGCCCGGCCATCCAGAGTTCGGGGCTGAACAGCAGCGCCAGCACTGGCGGCAGCGCCTTGCGCCGACGGTCGAGCAGACCTTCCACGGAGATCTCGATCGCCTGCGCCACCACGCTGGAACAGTTCCGCGTCGTGAGGTTGTAGGTCATGTCGGTGCGATAGGCGGTCCAGAACGCCCGCAGACGTTCCGCATCAAAGATGCGGAACGTGACGTGGAACGATGCCTCGCACCAGGCCGCGGATTCCAGTGCGTAAGACGGCTGGAACACGCCCGGCACGTCGTTGTCGCGCGTGCCGCGAAGCTGACGCCGGAAATCGATCTGCGACCGATCGATCTCCACAGCCGGATAATGGCTGATGTAGACATCGGGTCCGAGTTCCAGCGCGGCATGGCCGGTCGAGATCGTTCCCGCGCGATCCGTCGCGGCGATATAGCGGGACACCGTCCGGTAGACCGGCGCCCGCACGCTGCCATCCGGCGCCCAGACATGGACGGTCATGCCGGCCGGCATGGCTTCGGCCTCACCGGACGGTTCTCCCGCGGTGCCCGGCACGATCGGTCTTAACAGCAGGGAATCGTGGCCGGGCGACAGGATCGCCCCTATCGGGACATTGGACGGGAGCAGCCGGAGCATGGCTGCGATCCGGACAAGGTTCAGTCCGGAAACCACCAGCAAGGCGCCCGTGAGCACGCCGACCTCGCCCTTGTACCAGGTCGGCCACGGTTCCAGGGCGAACACCGCGAGCGCGAACTCGAACCCGGCATAGGCGATGGCCGTCCGCCAGCCGGCGAAGCGTACCACCCAGGCGGACGCGAAACGCCAGACCGAGTCCGCGAGAAGCCCGCAGCCTGCGATCAGCGCGATCACCAGGTCGTTGTGCCAGGGCGCGTCGATCACCAGGATTCCGAGCCCGAGCATCATGATGCCGTAGGCGAAACGCACGCGCTGCGGAGCCCCGCTGCTCCCCAGCCCGGCGATCGTCGTGAAGCACCCTTCGGCCAGCATCAGCAGGCCGAGATAATGCGGCCGTACCCAGATCGATCCGTCGAGCCCGTCGAGGAACAGGCCGAAACCGAGCAGAAACCAGACGAGTCCGACGAGTCCGAGGATCCGCCAGTGCCGGCGGATCATCTCGGCACCCAGCAGAAGCAGGATGATGTGGATCATCGGTCGAAATCCAGAAGCCGATTATGGCGCCGCGCGTGTCGTTTCGATAAAAATACGTTATTCGGAGCTTTTGTGGAAGCGCCGGATCGTCGGAGCGGAACACCCATGTCGGAACGAATTGCCGGAACCTTGCCGATCGCACCGGCCTCCCCCGTGGGCGGAACGACCGGATCCCTGCGCAGACGCGGCCTGTCCATCGCCGGCCTCATCGCCGCAGCGAGCGTGTTCGGTCTGAACTACAGCCTGGCCGGCCCCCTGATCGCCTTCGACCTGGAGCGCCGGGGATTCGGCTCCGCCGTGATCGGCGCGAACGCGGCCATGCACGCGCTCGGCGTGTTGGCGATCGCCCCGGTGCTGCCGCTGTTCTGCCGCCGTTTCGGCCGGCGTCCGACGCTGCTCCTCGCCTTCGGCATCACCGCGCTGCTGTTTCTGTTGTTTCCGGTCCTGCCCGGGATCGTCGAATGGTTCGTGCTGCGGTTCGGCCTCGGCATCGGTGCGGAGCTGATCTTCGTGATCACGGAAAGCTGGACCGCCGAACTCAGCCCGACGACCGGACGCGGGCGGATCATGGCAATCTACACCGCCATCCTGTCGCTCGGCTTCGTGGCGGGGCCGGCACTGTTGTCCGTTCTGCCGCAGGCGGGCCCGGTGCCGTTCGCGGCCGGGGCAGCCGCAGCGATCCTCGCGGCCCTGCTGATCGTGCTGATCCGGCCGACCGAGGCCGCCATGGACGAGGAGCCCGGATTGCCGCTCCATCGGATCCTGCGCCTGTCGCCCCTGGCGATGGTCACGACCCTGCTGAACGCCGCGGTCGAGACCGCAGGCCTGTCGTTCCTGCCGCTCTATGCCAGCTCTCTGGGATGGAGCGAGGCGGGCGGCACGCGGCTGATCGCCGTGCTGATGTTCGGGGCGATCGTCCTGCAACTGCCGGTCGGCTGGCTGGCGGATCGTTTCGATCGCCGGACGTTGATGATCGCGCTCGGAACCGGCTGCACGGCGGGCGCCATCGCCTGGCCCTTCGTGCTGCCTTTGCCTGCGATCGCGTATCCGGCCCTGTTTCTCTGGGGCGGCGCCTTCGTGGGTCTCTACACGATCATGCTGACCGATATCGGCGAGCGCTTTTCCGGCTCGACCCTCGTCGGCCTTTACGGCGCGATGGGTTTGTTCTGGGGCCTGGGCGCGCTGGTCGGGCCGCTCGCGGTCGGGCTGGCGACAGGTGTTTCACCACAAGGGCTGCCCGTGCTGATCGCGCTGGCCTGCGGGCTGTTCACCGTCCTGCTCCTTCTGGGCAGCCGGCCGCAACGGCGACAGCGCCATGCCTGATCGAACGAGCGGTCAAGCGCGAACGGCGATCGGGGCAGCGAGATGGAAAAAGACGCTGCAGACCGCCGGAACGGAAACCGTCATGCGGTCATGGCCCGGTCGGCGACGTGCTGGGGCGAGTGCCCGACACAACCGAACCGGAGCCGGTATGATAGCTGGAACCTGCCTTGCTTCCTGTCTGCCTGCGCTGGTGATGGCGGCCCTCGTGCCGGTCGGCGCCAGTGCGTCCGCCTCCGGGTCCGCGCCGCGGATACAGGATCGGCCGCACATGACGGACAGCGTGGACGCGTTTCACGACCCGCAGCTGCATGACGCGATCGCTCGCGAACTCGGGCCGTGCCTGATGCGCGAAGCAGAGGCGGATCAGGACGTGTCCGTTCCCGTGGAAGACCATCACGGCATCATGCTGGGATGGTCCTGCCGGGTGCACGAATGCGGCGAGAACCAGGTTCTTTGGGCGATCGGCCGAGACAATGCGGTCTATGTCCGCCTGATCAAGGCATCCAGGAACCATGATTTCGGCTCCGCCCCTGCCGACGTCGCGCACATGTTCGACGCGGTCGGACGATAGGGCGGTTCCGAGATCGGCTCCGTCTAACCTTCCCGAAGGCCGGTCTGCGATCCCGCGCAGGCCGATATCGGCCCGTCGCCGAACACAGGCATCGACAGCCGGACGGCGGAATTCGGAAACAGCGCCCGGAAATCAGCACCGTTTCGCGATGACGCGCCCCGGTCGGACACCGGGCGGGCATCGGTGGCGCGGGCCGCGGCTGGCGGACGGGTCGGGCAACGAGCCTGTCCGGGCGCCGATCGACGGGATGGCTGCGGCGTGTCTCGTCGGCGATTCGTTTCGCGCCCGTTGCCGGGCGATGAAGGCGCCTACCTGGAAAGCCGGCTCCGGCACGATGCGCCGGAGCCGACGAGCCTCGATTCGCCTCCTTCGCGGCAGATTACTCTGGACAGCAGAGTGTCTGAACTGGCAGAAGATGAGGACCAACCCAGGAGGCCCTCATGCACGCCGCCACACCCGCATTCCTGCTTGCCGAGATCGACGCCGCGGAGCAGCACAGCCTGAGCATCAGCCGCGCCGAGCGCGCCGGTCGTTTCGTGATCCTTTGGGGCGCCGTCTGGATGGTGTGCTACGCCGTCGGCTGGCGTCGGCCGGACTGGAGCGGCGCTGCCTGGATGCTAGGCATCTTCGCCGGGATCGCCGGCACGACGATCCTGGCGACGCAGACGAGCCTCAAGGGCCGCCATAAAACCCTCGGACGGCAGCTCGGCATCGCCGCCGGCACGTTCTATGCCTTTGTCGGCGCGTGCTGCGCCATCCTGCATCCGGACCCGTTGCAGAGTGCCGCGTTCTTTTCTCTGACGGTGGCGCTGGGCTACGTGCTGCTCGGTCTGGCCTGGTCGATCCGGATCACCGCCGCCGGCCTGCTGATCATGGCCATGACGCTGATCGGCTGGTTCGCCCTGCACGACCATTTCCTGCCCTGGATGTCGGGCTGCGGCGCGCTGCTGGTGGTCTACGGTCTGGTGATGCGTCGTGCCTGACGCGTTGCTGCCGGATGAGACCATCCATCAATCCGTGCGCCTGCGGATCATGGCGACGCTGCGTCCCCTCGGCGAACCGATCGAGTTTCCCCGTCTGCGGGCGCTGCTCGGCATCACCGACGGCAATCTCGGCGCCCATCTGACCACGCTGGAACAGGCCGGCTACGTGTCCGTGCAGAAGGACTTCAACGGCCGACGGCCGCGCACGCGGGTCGAGATGACCCGCCAGGGGCGCGCGGCCTTCGCCCGGCACGTCGCCTATCTACGCGACCTGCTCGAAGAGGATCAGGCCCGCTCGTAGGTGCCAACCAGCGTGCCCAGCGCCAGCACATGGCCGTGCAGCGCCTTCACCAGCGCGCCCCGTCCGGACACCGCCTGGGCGTCGATGGCGCGATCCAGGGCGAAGAGCTGGAAGACGTAGCGATGCGGGCCATGGCCGGAAGGCGGGTCGGGCGGTAGCCAGCCGCGCTGCCAGAACGAGTTCCGGCCGACCGTCTCGACGGTGCCGGGACCGTTCTTTCCCGGCAACGCTCCGACGCCGAGCCCGCCATCCCGGGCCTGGAGGCCGGGCAGGATGGCATGCACCAGCGGTTTCGGCGTCGGGCTGTCCTGGTCCTCCACCAGAAGCACCAGGGCTTCCGCCTCGGGCGGTACGCCGATCCATTCCAGCGGCGGCGAAACGCCGTCGCCATCCTCCGTATGCGCCGCCGGAATCGCGCCGCCGGGGGTGAACGCTGGTGACGACAGCTGGATGACGTTCGGCACGTCGGCGAAGGCCGGATCGGCCGAAACCAGATCCTCGGGCCTGTTGCGGACGTTGTGCAGGGCGTGGCCGATCGCGGCCGGGATGTTCTCGAGCATGACGGTTGGGCCTTCGCGGATGGCGTGTTGCGTGCGACGCAAGGGAGCCCGCCGCGTTCCGCCGCTCGCGACAGCGTGCGCGCGCCTTGCCCGGTCCGGCTCCCGGCGGCTATGCGAAACCCCGGATCGGCAAGGAGCACGCGTCATGAGTCGTTTCTGGAGCGCAGCGACGCACGACCTCGTGCCCTATGTGCCGGGCGAGCAGCCGAAGATGGCGGGGCTGATCAAGCTCAACACCAACGAATGCCCCTACGGGCCGAGCCCGCGCGCGCTCCAGGCGATCCGGGACGCCACCGCCGACACGCTGCGCCTGTATCCGGACCCGGAAAGCACGGCCTTGCGGGATGCCATCGCCCGGCTTCATCGCGTGGACCGGTCGCAGGTCTTCGTCGGCAACGGCTCCGACGAGGTCCTGGCGCACGCCTTCCAGGGGCTGCTTAAGCACGACGCGCCGCTGCTGTTTCCGGACATCACCTACAGTTTCTATCCGGTCTATTGCGGGCTCTACGGCATCGCGCACGAATGCGTCCCGCTGGACGAGGATTTCCGCGTCCGCCCGGAGGATTACCGCCGAACCTGCGGCGCGATCATCATCGCCAACCCGAACGCACCGACCGGGATCGCGCTGTCGCTCGACGAGATCGAGACCATCCTGCGCGATCATCCCGACCAGCCGGTGGTGATCGACGAGGCCTATGTCGATTTCGGTGCTGACTCCGCCATCGCCCTGGTCGGGCGCCATCCGAACCTGCTGGTGGTGCACACCTTGTCGAAGTCGCGCGCTCTGGCCGGGCTGCGCGTCGGCTACGCGGTGGGCGATGCGGCACTGATCGAGGCGCTCGTGCGGGTGAAGGACAGCTTCAACTCCTATCCGCTCGACCGTCTGGCCGAGGCCGGCGCCACGGCGGCGATCGAGGACGAGACCTGGTTCCGCGACACCACGGCGCGGATCGTCCGCAGCCGCGAGACGCTGGTGGGCGGCCTGGAACGGCTCGGTTTCCGGGTCCTGCCCTCCACGGCGAATTTCGTTCTGGCCCGACACCCGGACCGGGACGGCGCCGCGCTGCAACGGCAATTGCGCGAGGCGAACGTGCTGGTACGCCATTTCAGGACGCCGCGCATCGCCGATCATCTGCGGATCACGATCGGCACGGACGCGGAATGCGACACGCTCCTGGAGCGGCTCGGCACCATCCTGCGCGCCAATCGCGACTGAGATGCTGCAACGGCACCGTCCCAGCGCCGCGTCGCGCTGGCCGGTCCTGGCCGGGCTCATCGCGAAAGAGGAGCGGCTGGCCTTCCGCGCACAGGCGCGCGGCCCCCTCGCCGCGTTCGGCTACGAATTCCTGCGTTTCGGCATCAAGCAAGGCTGGGCCTGCTTGTTCGGCGGATTGCTGCTGGCACTGCTGATCGCGACCAGGCTCTGGTATCCGCATCACGCCCCGGTCGCGCGCTACGATGCGCTGGTGCTGGGAGCAGTTGCGATCCAGATCGCCCTGCTCGTCCTGCGCATGGAAACGCTGGCCGAAGCGCGGGTGATCCTCCTGTTCCACGCGCTCGGCACGATCATGGAAGTGTTCAAGACCCATGTCGGGTCCTGGATCTATCCGGAACACAGCCTGCTGCGCATCGGCGGCGTGCCGTTGTTCACCGGCTTCATGTACGGCGCGGTCGGCAGCTATCTCGTGCGCGCCTGGCATCTGTTCGCCTTGCGGTTCGATCGCTACCCGTCCCTGTTCTCCGTGCTTGCTCTGGCCGCGGCGATCTACGCGAACTTCTTCGCCGATCACTGGCGGATCGATCTGCGCTATCCGCTGCTGCTCGCCACCGCGATGCTGTTCGGTCGCACCACCGTGTTCTTCACCGTCTGGCGCACGCCCCGATCCATGCCGCTTCTGCTCGGCTTCGGCCTCGTCGCGCTGTTCATCTGGTTCGCGGAGAATATCGGCACCGGCGTCGGCGCCTGGATCTATCCCAACCAGCGCGCAGGCTGGTCGATGGTGCCGGTCTCCAAGCTGTCCTCCTGGTTCCTGCTGATGCTGGTGTCGTTCGCGACCGTGGCGGCGCAACTCGGCGCGGCACCGTTCGTGCCCGGACGGCCGCGACCGCCCGCGCGTCTCGCACGGCTTGGTCTGGCCGCGTTCCTTCTTGCCAGCGGACTGGTCTGGGTGTTGTTCCCGCACGACACATCGCGGCTCTGGTTCCACGCCATCGGCTCGGTGCTCTGGGGCGGGATGGTGCTGTGCCTGATCGCGTGTCTGCGACGGGACGGGCGCGCCGGAACAGGCGCCATCGCGACGAGTGCCACGATCGCGCTGCTCCTGGAGCTGTCGCGGCGCGTTCACTGGGCGCCCCTGGATGCGTTCCGGCATACCCTGCCCGGCATCCTGCTGCTCGGGCGGGTGTTCGATCCGGTCAATCTCGTTCTCTACGCCGTCGGCATCCTTGCAGCCGCCGCCTTCTGTTTTGGCCAGGACCGGAGCCGCGCATGACACGGATCATCATCGACACCGATCCGGGTCAGGACGATGCGGTCACCATTCTCCTGGCGCTCGCCTCGCCGGAGATCGACCTGCTCGGAATCACCACCGTGGCCGGCAACGTGTCGCTCGCCCACACCACGGAGAATGCGCTCAAGACGCTTGAACTGGCCGGGCGGACGGAGATCCCGGTGCATCCCGGCGCGGACAGGCCGCTGCGTCGCGCGCCGATCGACGCCAGCCATGTGCATGGGCGCACCGGTTTCGAGGGCGTGGACCTTCCCGCGCCGCGCATCCGCGCGCAGGAGGAACCGGCCGACGCGTTCCTGGCGCGAACGCTGATGGAGAACCCGCCAGGCAGCATCACGCTGTGCTGCATCGGCCCGCTCACCAACATCGCCCGCGCCCTGCAGCGCGAACCGCGCATCGCCGGACGGATCGCGCGCATCGTGACGATGATCGGCGCCTGGTCTGAGCTGGGCAACATCACGCCCTGCGCCGAGTTCAACGCCGCCGTCGATCCCGATGCGGCGGCGCTGGTGTTCGCGGCCGGAATCCCGATCGTGATGGTGCCGCTCGACATCACGCACCAGCTTCACACCAGCCGGGCGCGCATGGAAAAGCTGCGGGCGCTGCCGAACGGCATCGGCACGGTGGTGGCGGATTGGTTCGCGTTCGAGAAGCGGTTCGAGGCGGAGAAATTCGGCACCGATGGCGGCCCTCTGCACGACCCCAACACGGTTCTCTGGCTGCTGCGTCCCGATCTCTACGCAGGCCGCACCGTGAACGTCTGCTTCGAGACCGAAAGCGCGCTGACCGCCGGCATGTCGGTGATCGACTGGTGGAGCGTCACCGAACGGCCGCGCAACGCGCTGGTGCTGCGCAGCGTGGATGCGGACGGGGTCTACGAGGTGCTGACCGAGCGTCTGGGCCGTCTGGCGCGATAATCCCCGCGCGCGCGCTGCACCGCCTGCCGGAGCGCCACGATCGCCCCCACCGGCGCGAAGGTGGCGGCAAGAAACAACAGAACCGGCGCCTGGTCGCACAGGATCAACGCCGGCGCCACCAGCAGACTGTCGTCCGGATCGAACGCACGCCGCACCGCGCCTTCGGGCTCGTTCCAGTTCAACGCCACGAACGTCACTGCGACCGCGACCGCCGCGACGATGCCGAGCAGCGTGCCGGTGAGCGTGCTGATCCCGCCGGGCAGCGCGCCCACGCCGATGCCGAGCCCGAGAAACAGCGTCATGGTGCACAGGCAGTCGGACACAAGATCGAAGCGCGCGCCGAAGCGGCTGAACCGGCCGGTCCGTCGCGCCAGCGCGCCGTCGGTGCGGTCCAGCAGCATGGACAGGACGCACAGCAGCGCGCCCGCGACCATGAGCGGCCCGTGCCCGGCGAGAAAGCAGGCGGATGCGATCAGGCCGGTGGCGAAGCGGGCACCGGTCACGAGATCGGGCGAAATGCCGGCGCGGGCCAGGCCGGTCACCAGGGGACGGACGGCGCGATGCAGCAGCGTGTGGTGACTCACGCTCCGGTGCTCGAAGAAGACGGTTTCACGACACCGGCAGTAAGACCCGTCCTCCGCCGCCCGGCAAGCCGGACGGGATGCGAGGCCCTGCCCTGTCCGGGCAGCGCCGACGGACATCCTCGCGCCCGTCGCGGCTGTTCCCGATCGGTTCCGGCTCGTTCACGAGACCGGCATCGCCCCCGGCGGACCGGAAACGGCACCCTCCGGGACCCGGCCCCGGCTTGGCCGGCCCTGCCCCCTGTCATACACTCGTCATACGGCCGCGTCCGGCCGCCGACATCAAGAAGGCGGCCGAACCGGCCCGGATCGACAGGGAGTTCACCATTGCGCGCGTTCCACGGACAGTTTTCCGACAACCAGCCGATCCGCCGCAACCTCGGCGAGAAGCAAAAGCAGCTGCGCGACCTGAAGGAAACGCTGGCCTCGATGAAATCCCATACCGCGCCTGCACTGCGCGACAGCGTGCGCAAGCGCATCCACGAGCTCGAAATCGAGCTGCGCGGCACCGCCCCGGTAGCCCCGGCCCCGGCGCGCCCGCTGCGCTGAACACGACGCCCGGTCCGGCCCCGCGCCGGGCCGGTGCTCCGCCGGTTCGATTCCCACCCTGTCAGTCGAACTCGGTCGGCAACTCCGGCGCCCTATGATGCGCGAACAAGCGGGCGATCTGGTGCGGCAGCACACGGCCCGTGGACAGGTCCTCCGGAATCTCCCCCTCGGCGAAGAAGCGTGCATCTGCCGTCTCGATATTGCCGTCCAGCCGCTCCGGCTCCGGCGACAACAGCGCGCACAGGAAGAACAGCTTGCAGATCGAGAACGGGCCGGCCGGATGGTGGCCCTGCCGGGCGCGGTCATGCACCAGCGCCAGTTTGCCGGCGCGCACCCTGTAGCCGCTTTCCTCCAGCACCTCGCGCACGGCGCATTCCGACGCGGTCTGGTTCACGTCCGCCCAGCCGCCGGGCAGGGTCCAGCGGTCCTCGTCGGCCAGTTCGCGCACCATCAGCAACCGCCCCGCCGCATCGAACACGGCGCCGCGCACGTCCAGCTTTGGCGTGGCATAGCCGCGCTCGGCCTCGAAGAGGGTGCGCAAGGCGGCCGGATCGGCGCCGGCGGGCTCGGCCATCATCTCCGCGGCCAGCGCTGTCAGGGCCTGATAACGCTCCATATCGTAGGGATCACGGGTGAAGGCGAGGCCGCTCTGCGCCAGTGCCTGCACCGCCCTGGCCCGAACCAGCCATAACGGTTCATCGTTCATCATCACCACCCTGCTCGCTGCGACGGGCCGGGATCATGCACCGGGAGAGCACGGATGCCGATTCAGCCGAAGATCGCCGTGGATGCCGAACAGGGCGCCGCCGTCGCCCGAACCCTGCACGCCCTGCGACGGAAGCGCCCCCTGGTGCACTCGATCACCAATCTCGTGGTCAACAACAGCACCGCCAACGCGCTTCTGGCGATCGGCGCCTCGCCGGCCATGGTGGTGGCGGAGGAGGAAGCCGCCGCCTTCGCCCGCATCGCCGACGCCCTCGTCATCAATCTGGGCACGATCACCGCCCCCGAAGCCCGCGCCATGGCGCTCGCCACGGCGGCGGCGCGGGACGCCGGGACGCCCTGGGTGATGGACCCCGTCGCGGTGGGCGCGCTGGCGTTCCGCTCCAACGTCGCGGTGGAGCTTCTGGCGCACCGCCCCGCCGCGATCCGGGGCAACGCGTCGGAGATCCTGGCGCTGGCCGGGCTGGTCGATCCCGAAGCGGCCGCGACCCTCGCATCGGAACGCGGCGTGGACAGCGCGCACGAAACCGAGGCGGCGCTGGAGGTGGCGCGGACGCTGGCGCGTCGCACCGGGGCGGTGGTGACGGTGAGCGGCGCGGTGGATCTCTGCACGGACGGCGCGCGCCTGCTGCGGATCGGCAACGGCGATGCGCTGATGACCCGCGTGACCGGACTCGGCTGCACCGCCACGGCGCTGCTGGGCGCCTGCCTCGCCGTGGAACCGGACGCGCTGCTGGCCTCGGCCCATGCCACCGTGCTGATCGGCGTGGCCGGCGAGATCGCGGCGGAACGCAGCCGGGGACCCGGCTCGCTCCAGGTCGAACTGCTCGATGCGCTGTTTCTTCTCGACGACGCCACCCTCAGCGCCCGCACGCGTTTGGATGCGCCGACGGCTCAGGCTCCGGCTTGACGGAAACGGCGCGCGCATGGTCGGTGCGCGGGCCCAGGAACGATAGGACGGGCGTCTCCCAGGGGGCGGGCCGATAGTGGGGGACGGAACCCGGATGCAGCGGACGATCGAGCAGCACAACACGGAACCGCCCCAGCCCCGCCCTGCCCGACCGGCGATCCGGACGGCCGGACGCCGGTTCGGGACGCTGTTGCTGCTGGTTCCGCTGCTGGCCCTGCTGAATGGCGGCGCCGGGTCGCAGGGTCCGATCGGGACGGCGTTCGCGCAGGAGACGCAGAGCCAGACGCGGCCGGACGACGCCGCGCAGGCGCCCTCGGGTCAAGGTCCCGCCCCGATCCAGGATCCGGGCCAGGACCGGGCCCAGCCCCTTCCGGATGACGGCACCGGCGCCGCGCCCCGTGCGGGCCAGACAACGCTGCAACAGGAACGGCGCGAACGCACCGATCCGCTGGACGACCTTACCCCGGCCCAGCGCGTGCGTCTGCGCGCGCTGCTGGACCAGCCCGCACAGACCGCGCATCCGAAGACGCAGCCGGCCGCCAAGCCCGCCGCCGCACCCGCTTCCGCCCCTGCCGCCGCGGCCAAGCCGGCCGCCAGCACCGACAAGGTGAGCCTGGCGCCGGACAGCCTGGCCGGCGAGATGCTGGGTCAGGTCGCCGGCCTGCGCACGGTGCTGGCGGCGCAGGCAGCCACCTTCGGCCACCTGTTCGGCGACATCGCCCTGACCGGCTCCTGGCTGCATCGCGAGATGGTCAACCCTTCCAGCCGCGCCGAGCTGCTGGACGCGATCTGGCGCAGCGCCCTGCTGCTGGGCGTGGCGCTTCTGGTGGAATACGGCCTGCTCCTGGCCCTGCGCCGGCCCCTGCGCGCCCTGAACCGGGACGCCCAGCTCGCCGCCGAACAGGGCGAGGAAGCGGATGCCGAACAGCCGGTGCCGGGTCTGGTCCAGGCCGGTCCGCCCGAACCGGAGGGCGAGACGGCCATCACGCCGATGCCGGTGCCGGGCGACCCGCTGCCCGGCAGCCCGATCCTGCCCGCCGCCCTGCCCCTGCCCGACCCGGCCCTGGCCGCGGCGGACGAGGAGGAACGGGCAGAGATGGTGTCCCGCTCCGCGCTGCATGCCGAGAACCGCTCGCGCGACGCCGCCCATCGCCGCCGAACCCTGCGCCTGTTCCGGCGCCTCCCCTTCGCATTGCTGCGTCTGGTTCTGAAGCTGATCCCGCTCGCCGCCTTCCTGGCGATCGGCAATCTTGCCTCGACCCAGGTGGCGGATCGCGACACCACGCAGCTGGTAATCATCACCATCACCAATCTCTACGGCATCGGCCGGGCGGTCTGGTTGTTCGTCGACATGCTTCTGGCGCCGCTGGCGCCCGGCGTCCGCCTGATCCAGGTCACCAACGACACGGCGCGCTTCCTGTCGCGCTGGTGGAGCTGGCTGCTGGCGCTGGCGGTGGTAGCGGTGTGCATCACCGACGTGGGCCGTGTGCTCGATCTGCCGTCCCGCGCCGCGGCCGCGATCGTGCGCGCCGTGGTGCTGGTGGAACACATCCTGCTGGCGGTGCTGATCTGGCAGACGCGCGACAAGGTGGCGCATGCGCTGAAGCCGCCGCGCCGTCTGCGCGAGAAGCCGCTGGGCCGTCTCGTCTCACGTCTGGCCGATCTGTGGTGGATCGCGGCCTTGTTCTTCGACGCCGCGCTCTGGGTGGTGTGGGCCGCGCAGATCCGAGGCGGCTACGCCAAGATGTGGCAGCTCTTCCTGAACACCCTGGTGATCGTCCTGGTCTGCCGCCTCGTCACGGTGATGCTGCTGGGCGGTCTGGACCGCATGTTCCGCGTGGACGGCCAGGCGCTGGAGACCATGCCGGGGCTGGAGCGGCGCGCGGTGCGCTACTATCCGGCGCTGCGTCGTCTGGTGACGTGGCTGCTCTCCATCGTCTGCCTGATCGCCTTGTGCTGGGGCTGGGGCCTGCCGGTTCTGAGCTTCTTCACGCGCGGCACGCTGGGCACGCGCATGCTGTCGGCAGGCACCACCATCCTGATCTCCCTGCTGGTCGGCGTGGCGGTCTGGGAACTGGCCAACGGGGCGCTGGACCGGCAGATCAACCGGTTCCGAGACGGCAACCAGGCCGCGCGCGCGGTGCGCCTGCAGACGCTGCTGCCGATCCTGCGCACGATCCTGCTGGTGGTGCTCGGCGTGATCCTGGTGCTCACCGTTCTGGGCGAGATCGGCGTGAACATCGCCCCGCTCCTGGCCGGCGCCGGCATCATCGGCGTGGCGCTGGGCTTCGGCTCGCAGAAGCTGGTGCAGGATTTCATCACCGGCATCTTCCTGCTGGTGGAGAACGCGATGCAGGTGGGCGACAGCGTGACCGTCGCGGGCGTGAGCGGCACGGTGGAACATCTGTCCATCCGCACGCTGCGTCTGCGCGGCGGCGACGGCTCGATCCAGATTATCCCGTTCTCGTCGGTCTCCACCGTCGCCAACATGAGCCGCGACTACGCCGTGGCCTCCATCACCGTGTCGGTGGCGTTCCAGGAGGATACCGACCGGATCTACGATCTGCTGCGCCAGATCGGCGCCGAGCTGCGCGAGGATCCGGCCTTCGCCGACATGATCCTGGCCGATTTCGGTTTGAACGGCGTGGACAGCCTGGGCGAATACGCGGTGACGATCAGCGGCACCATCCGCTGCACGGTGGGCGGCCGCTGGCCGGTGCAGCGCGAATTCAACCGACGCCTGCGCATGCGGATCGAGCAGCTCGGCATCGCCATGCCGCAGCCGCCCCGCTCCGTTGCGGTTCCGGCCTTGCCGGCGCTGCTGGCGGCGGGCAACAGCGAAGCCCAGAACCGTACCGAGGAAGGAAAGCTGGCATGACGCGCAAGACGGTCGAAGAGGCCCTGTCCAGGGAGGGCTACGCCTTCGTCCCTTCGATCGACATGCGCGATCTGCTGGATGCCGATGCGCTCGCCCATTGGGACGGGTTCGCGGAAAGCTGGAACCATCTCGGCCTCGATCGCTACATGGCCGATGGCGGCCGCTACCGCCGTCGCCGCCATGCCGTGTTCGCGGTCGGGCGCAACGGGATCGAGCGCAAGCCGCACCAGCCGCACTACCAGAGCCGCGACTACAACGCGCTGAATGGCGGGGTCGAACGCTGGTTCACGCCGGTCGAGGACACGATCGCCACCCATCCGGTGCTCCTGTCGATCCTGCATGCCTGTCACGACATGTTCGACGCGCTGACCACGCCGGGGCAGCGTCCGGAGAACTGGCATGTCGAGCTGCACCAGTTCCGCATCGAGCCCAGCACGGAAGAAGACGGCAAGCCGACGCCGGAAGGGCTGCATCGCGACGGCGTGGACTGGGTGCTGGTGCTGCTGGTGTCGCGCGTGAACATCGAAAGCGGCGTCACAACAATTCATGATCTGCAGGGCCGCGAGCTGGGCTCGTTCACCCTGACCGAGCCGCTCGACGCGGCGCTGGTGGATGACGGCCGCGTGTATCACGGCGTCACCGCCGTGCATCCGACCGACCCTTCCGTTCCGTCGCATCGCGACGTTCTGGTGGTGACGTTCAGACGGCAATAGGGGAACCGGACCGGCGACCCGCGCGTCTGGTTTCCCCTATCATTTCGGAGCCGGCCGCATGTCCACCCTGATCAAGATCTTCCTGCTGGGCGTCGCCCTGTCGGTCGGCGGAACGCTGCTCTGGCCGCAACTGCGCGAGAAGCTGCGTCAGGCGACGCCGCACCCGGTCCAGCCTGTCTGAGTATTCGACCGTGATCCTCCACAGGGTTGAAACGGACTGCGACATGCGGTTCCTGAACCGATGAGCTTATCCGCACGCCGTCGCAAACGCGACGAGGCCATCGACTCCCGCATACGCAGTCTGGACCTTTCGCCGGACAACAAACGCAGATTGTGGATGGCGGCCTTCATCGCCGCGATCTGCGGCGGGCTGTACGGCTACGATACCGGCATCATCTCCGGCGCCCTGCTGCTCATCACCCAGGAATTCCATCTCGGCCACACCGCGCAGGAGCTGGTGGCCTCCGCCATCCTGGCCGGCGCGGTGTTCGGCGCGCTCGGCGCGGGCTGGTTCTCGGAGAAATTCGGCCGGCGCGCGACGGTGATGCTCGTCACCGGACTGTTCGTGCTGGGTGCGATCGCCTGCGCCCTGTCGCCGGGCGTGAACGCGCTGATCGCGGCGCGCGTGTTCCTGGGTCTCGCCGTGGGCGGCTCCACCCAGGTGGTGCCGATGTATATCTCCGAGCTGGCGCCCGCGGCGAAGCGCGGCACGCTGGTTACCATGTTCAACGTGGCGATCGGCATCGGCATCCTGCTCGCCAACATCGTCGGTTTCGTTCTGCACGACAGCTGGTCCTGGCGTACCATGGTGGTGATCGCGGCGATCCCGGCGGCGATCGTGTTCGTGTCGATGATCTTCATGCCGGACAGCCCGCGATGGGTCGCCGAGAACGTGGGCATGAACGAGGCGATCGACGTTCTGGCCAAGCTGCGCGAGGACCACGGCGAGATCACCGACGAGGTCGAGCAGATCCGTCAGGTGGCCCGCGACACCGACCCGCGCGACAAGGGCTGGAGCGGCATCCGCCGGCACTGGGTGCGCCCGGCCCTGGTGGCGGCTTTGGGCGTCGCGTTCTTCACCCAGTGCGGCGGGCTGGAGATGATGATCTATTACGCCCCGACCTTTCTTTCCAATGTGGGCTTCGGCAAGAACGCCGCTCTGCTGGCCAGCCTGGGCGTGGCGATCGTCTACTGCGTCATGACCACGCTGGGCTGTTTGTTTGTGGACCGGATCGGCCGTCGCCGCCTGATGCTGATCATGACGCCGGGCGCCGTGCTGAGCCTGATCGGTCTCGGCGTGATGTTCGCGCTGGGCGCGCATGGCGGCATCGAGGGCTGGCTGGTGATCGCCTTCCTGCTGCTGTTCATGATGTTCAACGCGGGCGGCATCCAGGTGGTCGGCTGGCTGCTCGGCGCGGAGATGTTTCCGCTCGCCATGCGTGGACAGGCGACCAGCCTGCACGCGGCGATGCTGTGGGGCAGCGATCTGCTGGTGACGGGCACGGCGCTGTCGCTGGTGCAGGGCATCACGCTCGGCGGAACGATGTGGTTCTATGCCGGCGTGAACCTCGCCTCCTGGCTGTTCGTGCGCTTCCTGGTGCCGGAAACCTCGGGCGCGTCGCTGGAAGACATCGAAGGCGCGCTGCGCGAGGGCACGTTCCGCCCGACCGCGGACAGGGTGCGTCTGGCCGACTGAACCTCCGTCCGGCGGCAGGCCGATTTGCCGCCGGGCGTTGTCGCCCCCTATCCTCGCCGCTCGTGTTGCCGATCCGGAACATTGCCGCATCGGTGTCGCCAGCAAGGGGACTTCGGATGCGGGATTTCCCTTCCGGACGGCGCAGCAGCGCGGTTCGACGACACGCGCGGCGAAGCCGCGCCCTCGCCGCCCTGGTTCTCGCCCTGCCGCTCGCGGGCTGTCTGGGGCTCGGCCCCACCAAACTGTCCGAGGACCAGATCGGCTATTCCCGCACGCTGACCACGGCGCAGAACAGAAGCACGCTTCTGAACATCGTGCGTCTGCGCTACGGCGACACGCCGACCTTTCTGGACGCCACGCAAATCATTTCCGGCTACCAGCTCCAGAAGAGCGTGACGGGCGGGTTCGAACTGCTCTCCAGGCTCAACCCGTCGAGCTACATCAACGGCGGCGGCGCCGTGCAGCTGCAGGAAAGCCCCACCTTCACCTTCCAGCCCGTCGCCGGCGAGCAATTCGCGCAGAGCTTCATCCGGCCGCTGTCGCCGGACGATCTGCTGCCGTTCACCTTAAGCGGCCTGCCGGTCGACGTGATGTTCCGGCTCAGCATCCGCTCCATCGCCGGAGAAACCAATTCGACAGCGCTGGCACAGAATATGGGGGAGGGTTCGGCGGGTTTCTTCCGGCTGACGCATGATCTGCGGCTGCTGCAGATCGCCGGGCTGCTCGGCGTGCGCCAGACACCCGCCGCACCAGTCGCCGCCAAACCAGGCAAGCCAGCGCACACGACCCCGCCCGCGCCCAGCGGCACCGAACTCACCTTCTCGCACGCGCACGACCCGGAGATGCAGGCGGTGGAAGCGGAGACGCGCCGCTTCCTCGGCCTGAAACCGAACCAGCTCTCCGCCACGGTCGTCTACGGCCTGACCGCCGCACCGGGCCAGATCCCGCTGCTGACACGCTCGATGCTGGGTGTCCTGGGCAGCATCGCCTTCGACATCGACGTGCCGGCGGAAGACGTGGCCCATGGCGCCACGATCGCGTCGATGCCGGTGAACGCCTACGAGAACCGGCGCCCGATCATCGTGCACAGTGGCCAGAAGGCGCCGGCCGACGCCTTCGTCTCGATCGCGTTCCACAACCACGAGTTCTGGATCGAGGACGGCGATTTCGACAGCAAGGTCGCCTTCACCGTGCTCCAGCTGCTGATGCAGCTCGCAAAGACCAGCGGATCGGCCGGAGCGGTGATCACCATTCCCGCAGGATAGCGACGCTCGGCGGGGACGCTACCGCGACGCACCGGTCTCCGCCGCCTGCTGGCGTGCGGACACGAACCGGCCCAGCAGATCGAACCAGAACGGCGCGCCGAGCATCACGGCGAAGGCGGTGATCAGCCAGCCGGTGAGCGCCTGGAGCACATGACCCAGAGTGTCGAAGCGCTGCGGCAGCGGGCGCGACCATCCGGTGGGGAAGCGGATCCGGCCGAGTTCGCCGCCGAGCGCGTCATAGGCGGCCACCGCGCGCGCGGCGGTCTCGGCGCCCTGCGGAGGGCGTTCCGTCGCGACCAGGGCGGTGGCCTGCGCCACGGCGGCGTCGCGCAGCGCACCGTCCTGGAACAAGGCCCGCCCGACGCTGAACGCGTCTATGTTCAACGCCGCCGCCGTGCACAGGCCGATCAGGAACAGCATCCGCTGGGTGCGGCGTTTGTAGAGGCGGGACAACTGCGCCATGCAGCCGTCGAACCAGGCGCGGATCGCCCGCTCCACCGCATGCAGGTCGTCGCCGCCCTGGTCCAGCGCCACCAGCAGCACGCGTCTCGGCGCCGTGTCCGGCATGGCGTCCGCCCTGGCCCGCAGGGCGTCGGGCGTGAGCGCCGGTGCGGGCCGGGCGGCCTCGCCGAGCGGGCCGCGCGCCTGGAGGTCGAGATAGGCGCGGGCGAAGGCGGCCGGGGGAATGAAGGCGGGCAGGTTCGCGCGTCCGGCCAGGCTCATGCGCAACGACGCGACGCCGGCCGAACGGCGCGTTCGCAGGAGCGACGGGCGATAATCGCCGCGATACAGCGGATAGATCAGCGGATGGGCGTAGAGAGCCTCGGTATTGGCGTGCGCACCCGGCGGATCGAGCATGTCGCGCAGACCCTGCTCCAGATCGGCGGAACGGGCGTTGAGCACGGTCTCGATCGCTTCCCGGATCGCGGCGCAGATCAGGCTCGCGAACAGGAACAGCAGCATCAGCCCGATCGCGACATCCAGCACCACCGATCCGAACATTCCGCCTCCACGCACGCGCGTCTCGATCGTGACTGACCCCATTCGAACGTTCAATCGCGTTCTGCGTCCCATGCTTGCCGCGGGATGGGCTTGGGCCTACTCCCGGGATCGGTTCGGAGGGGCGCGATGAGCATTAAATTACATGGTGAAATGAAATCGGCCCCGCTGGCCGGCGCCATCGGCGGCTTGCTGGCCGGCGGTCTGGTGAGCCTGTGCTATCTCGCCCTGGAGCGTGCCAGCGGGCAGCCCTCCGAACTGATCCGGCTCGGACGCAACACCGCCACCCTGCTCGGATCGCCGTACCGGCACCAGGACAGCCTGCCCGCACCGGACGAGCAGATCCGTTACCAGAGCCTGCATCTGATCCTGTCCTCGCTGATGGGCGTGGGCTACGCGCTTCTGCGTGGCCGGACGCCGTTCCGCGGCGCCGCCGGCGGGGCGCTGTACGGTGCGAGCTATTACGCGCTGTTCTGGGGCGTGGTCGGGCCGCGTCTCGGCCTGATGCCGAGCCCGCGCAAGGATGGCCCGAGCGGGATCGCGCTGAAGCTGGGGCTGCTGAGCGGATTCGGCTTCGTGGCCGCCGCGATCTGCAACCGCCTGGCGCCGGGCGACGACGCATGAGCCGGCCCGGCCCCCTGAACCATGTTCCGTGTTTCCTGTGCGGCGAACAGGCGATCCTGGACAGCGAGAAGAAGACGCATATCGACTACGACTGCCCCCGTTGCGGGCGTCTGCGCGTGACGGGGCGCGTGTTCTTCCTGTTTCCGCCGCGCGCCTTGCAGGCGTTCGACCGGGCGCTGCTGTCGGAACGCGCGCAAGCGATCGTGCCCGATCCCGCCAACAACAATCGCCGCGTGGTGGATGAGGGCTGGATGCATCGGCAACGTCTGGTGCGGATCATGATGGTGGATCACGCGATGAGCGAGGCGGAGGCCCTGGCGCATCTGGACCGGCATCCAGACGCCGATCTGTCCAACGAAAGCGTGCTGGACAGGCTGTGAGCACGATCTGCATCGCCGCCGCCGTGTTGTCGCGCGCGGACGGGCGGATCCTGCTGGTGCGGAAGCGCGGCACGCGAGCCTTCATGCAGCCGGGCGGGAAGATCGATCCGGGGGAAACGGCGGAAGGGGCGCTGCTGCGCGAATTGCAGGAGGAGCTGGGGATTTCGCCCGACGCGAACACGCTCGAACCGCTCGGCGCAGCAGAGGCGGAGGCGGCAAACGAGCCGGGCTGGCAGGTCCAGGCGGCCCTGTTCGCGGTGCCTTGGGACGGGCCGGTCTCGCCCGGTGCGGAGATCGAGGCAATACGCTGGATCGATCCTGCCGCACCAAGGGATCTGATTCTGGCGCCGTTGACGCGGGATCATGTGTTGCCTCTGGCGACGAGGATAGCTCGCACGGACATGGCGTAGAACAAGAAAGAATCTTCTTTTTCTGAAGAAAAAGAAGCAAAAAGACTTTTATTCGTTTAGCTTATAAGTGAACGGGTCAGCACCGAGCCAAACGAACAAAAGTTCTTTGGTTCTTTCTTTCAAGAAAGAACAGCCCTTCAGGTTAAGCCCTGGTCAGCAGAAACAACGCCTGTTCACCGAACAGGTTGGCAAGCTGCATGGAGCGGCGCCAGGGCGCGCGGTCGCCCTTCTCGTCCACCGCCAGCCATTGGCGGATGGCGTAGCCTTCTTCCGCACAGAGGGCGAAGAAGTCGCGGATGGTGCAGGGGTGGATGTTGGGGGTCTCGTACCAGGCTTTGCCCCAGGTTTCCGTCATCGGCATGCGGCCGCGGAACAGCAACTGCGCGCGCAGCTGCCAATGTCCGAAATTCGGAAAGGAGACGATGGCGCTTGAGCCGATGCGGAGCATCTGCCGCAGCACCTCGCGCGGCTTCTCCACCGCCTGCAAGGTGCGTTGCAGCACTACGTAGTCGAACGCGCCGTCCGGGTAATGGGCAAGATCGCTGTCGGCATCGCCATGCATCACCGGCAGGCCGTGCGCGACCGAACGGGTGACTTCGCCCATGTCGAGCTCGATGCCGCGTGCGTCGCAGTTGCGTGTGCGGAACAGGTGGTCGATCAGCGACCCGTCGCCGGAGCCGATATCGAGAACCCGTGTGCCGGGCTCGATCATTTCCGCGATCAGCTTCTGGTCGAGACGCATCAGCCGAGCCCCGCATGTTCGGCGCAGCCTTGCAGGAAGCCGCGTATGGTGCGGTCGAAATCCGGCTCGTCGAGCAGGAACGCGTCATGGCCCTTGTCGGTATCGATCTCGACGAAAGACACGTTGGCGGCGGCGCGGTTCAGCGCGCGTGCGACCATGCGGCTCTGCCCCGTGGGAAACAGCCAGTCGGACGAGAACGAGACCACGCAGAAGCGCGTGCGCGTGCCGGCGAAGGCGGCGGCCAGATCGCCGTCATGGTCCGCGGCGAGATCGAAATAATCCATCGCCCGGGTGACGGTGAGATAGGAATTGGCGTCGAAGCGGCGCACGAAGCTCGATCCCTGGTGGCGGAGATAGCTTTCCACCTCGAACATCTCTCCGAACAGGCCGGCGCCTTCCGTTGCCGTCCCGGGCTCGCGGCGCAGCTTGCGGCCGAACTTGCGGGTGAGCGCTTCCTCGGAAAGATAGGTGATGTGGGCCATCATCCGCGCCACCGCGAGGCCGCGCGCGGGGATCCGGCCTTCCTCCCAGTAGCGTCCGCCCTTCCAGTCCGGATCGGCGAAGATCGCCTGACGGCTGACCTCGTTGAAGGCGATGTTCTGCGCGGAATGGAACGAGGCGGTGGCGATCGGCACGGCGGCGAAGACGCGCTCCGGAAAGGTCGCGGCCCAGCTCAGCACCTGCATGCCGCCCATGGAGCCGCCGACCACGGCGAACAGGCGCTCGATGCCGAGCCGCGCGACCAGCATGGACTGGGCGCGCACCATGTCGCGCAGGGTGACGGGCGGGAAATCGGTGCCCCAGGGCGCGTCCGTCTCGGCCCGGATCGAGCGCGGGCCGGTGGAACCCATGCAGCCGCCGAGCACGTTGCAACAGATCACGAAGAAGCGGTTCGTATCGACCGGCAGGCCGGGTCCGACCAGCCTGCCCCACCATCCGGGCTTGCCCGTGACCGGGTGCTGCTCGGCCACGTACTGGTCGCCCGTCAGGGCGTGGCAGATCAGCACGGCGTTGGAGCGCGCCGCGTTCAGGGTGCCGTAGGTGCGATAGGCGACCTCGAGCGGCGCCAGGACGGTGCCGCAGTCCAGTTCGATCCCTTCGGGAAAGGACTCTGTCTGGTGCGTGATCGGGGTGGAGGGAGTCTGGTCCATGCTCGTATCGGGTTGCGGTCGCACCATGCCGCAAGGCGACCGCGGCGTCACCTTCCGCTATGGCATGGCGGTTCCCACCGGACGGAACGGGAAGGGAGCGCCTCATAATCGACTTGCTTACGAAACGGTTTGGCGACTAACGTCCCTAACTTTTTGTTAGGGACCGTTGGAATGAGCGCCGCGACCACGCAGGCTGCCGGTGGACACCAGACCAGGACGGGCCCCGCCCCGCTGCGTCAGGATCACGCGGAAACGCACTACCTGCCGGCTGGCGCGCTTCATCTGATCGAGCAGTCCGGCCTGTTCGACCTGGACTATTATCTCGCCTGCAACCCGGACATGCAGCCGCTCCGCCACGAGGCGATGGCGCATTACCACCAGTACGGCTGGCGCGAAGGGCGCAAGCCGAACCTGTATTTCGACCCGCTCTGGTATCTGCAGCAGAACCCCGATGTGGCCGGACAGAACATCGACCCGCTGCTGCATTATCTGGTTCGCGGCGAGGCCGAGGGCCTGCGTCCCGGCCCCTGGTTCGATCCGGGCTGGTATCGCACCCAGAACGGCGTGCCGCCCGGGCGGCACGCGCTGGCGCATTATCTGGAGCACAGGGGCAGCGGCACCGTGAGTGCCATGGCCGAGTTCGACACGCCGTTCTATCTGCGCACCTATCCGGACGTGGCGGATGCGGGGATCGATCCGCTCGAACACTATATGGTGCAGGGGTTCCGCGAAGCGCGGCGGCCCTTCGCCGGGTTCGATCCGGCCTTCTACCGTCAGCGCTATCTGGACGGTTCCACCGACGCCAACCCGCTGCTGCATTATCTCGCCCATCGCGAACGCGCCGACATCCATCCCTGCCGTCCGGCAGGCGAGACCACGGTGGCGCGCGAGGTGAAACGGTTCTCCAAACCGGGCCCGTTCTTCGAGAAGCGCAAGCCCCTGCCGGACACGGCGATGCGCCGCGCACGCGTGCTGGCGTACTACCTGCCGCAGTTCCATGCCTGCAAACGCAACGACGACTGGTGGGGCGACGGATTCACCGAATGGACCAACGTGGCGCGCGGTCTGCCGCGCTTCGCCGGGCACTACCAGCCGCGCATTCCGCGCGATCTCGGCCATTACCGTCTGGAAGGCACCGAGACCCTGCGCCGCCAGGCGGAGATGGCACGCGCCGCCGGCATCGAAGGCTTCGTATTCTATTTCTACTGGTTCAATCGCGAACGCCTGCTCGACGGGCCGCTGGAAGCGCTGCTGGCCGATCCCACGATCGATCTGCCGTTCTGCCTGATGTGGGCGAACGAGAACTGGACCCGGAGCTGGGACGGTTCGAACAAGGACGTGCTGATCAGCCAGGATTTCCGCGCGGAAGACGAGCTGCCGCTGATCGACTGTTTCGCGCGTCATTTCGCCGATCCGCGCTATATCCGCGTCGGCGGGCGTCCGGTGCTGATGGTCTACCGCATCGGCGTGATCCCGGAGCCGGCGGAAACGATCGCGCGCTGGCGCACCTTGTTCCGCACGCGCGCGAACGAGGACCCGCTCTTCGTGATGTCGCAGAGCTTCGGCGACGAGGACCCGCGCGCCTACGGTCTCGACGGCGCGATCGAGTTTCCGCCGCACAAGCTGGTGGGCGGGCTGCAGACCATCAACAACGATCTGTGCATGCTGGACACGGATTTCGACGGCCAGGTCTATGATTACGACCAGGTGGTGCAGGGCGCGCTCGATGCGCCGGCGCCGCCTTTTCCGCTGATCCGCACGGCCGCGCCGTCCTGGGACAACGATGCGCGTCGCCAGGGCAGCGGTCTGGTACTTCAGGGTTCGACGCCGGCGAAATTCGAACGCTGGGTCGAGGGTCTGGTGCGTCGCGCGCAGCTCGAGCCGTTCCATGGCGATTCGATCATCTGCATCAATGCCTGGAACGAATGGGCCGAGGGCGCCTATCTGGAGCCCGATCTGCATCATGGCAGCGCCTATCTGAACGCGGTCGGGCGGGCGGTGACCGGGTTCGGGCGCGCTTCCGCCCAGGGTCGGGTGCTGCTGGTCGGGCATGACGCGTTCCAGGCCGGGGCGCAGGCCCTGCTGTTGAATCTGGGGCGCCGGCTGAAGCGCCTGCATGGGGTGGAGATCGAATTCCTGCTGCTGGGCGGCGGCGCGATGCTGCCCGGCTACGAGAGCGTCGGCCGCACCACGGTGATGGCGGCGCAGGACCCGGCCCTGCCGGAAACGCTGCGACGGATGCGGGATGCCGGCCTGACCAGCGCCATCGTCAACACCGCCGCCTCTGCGCCGGTGACGCGTCTTCTGGCCGAACACGGCATCCGCTCCGTTCTGCTGGTGCACGAGCTGCCGGCGCTTCTGGGCGAGAAGCATCTGCTGCCGGGATTGCGGGAGGCATCGCTGCTCGCGGCCCACACCGTGTTTCCGGCAGAAGCGGTGCGCGATGCGGTGCAGCCGCTTCTGCCGGTGTCGGCGGAGCGCTGCGTTCTGCTGCCGCAGGGTCTGTATGCGGATGTGCGGTTCAGCGCCCGCCAGCGCGCCGCGATCCGGGCCCGCTACGGGGTGGAGGCGGACGACGTTCTGTTGATCGGCGTCGGCTACGGCGACATGCGCAAGGGGTTCGACCTGTTTCTCCAGGGCTGGCGCCTCCTATCCGCCCGCGCGGGCGGCGGGCGCCGCCGCCACCGGCGCATCCATTGCGTCTGGCTGGGCGCGATCGATCCGGGTCTGCGCACCTATCTCGCGACGGAGCTGGACGCGGCGATCGCGACCGGGACGTTCCATCTGCCGGGACATGTGCACGACACCCCGGACCATCTGAGCGGCGCGGATGCGTTTCTGCTGACCTCGCGCGAGGACCCGCTGCCGAGCGTGGTGATGGAGGCGCTGGCGAGCGGGCTTCCCGTGGCGGCGTTCTCGGATAGCGGCGGCATTCCCGGGCTGTTGCAGCGTTTCGGGACCGGCGCGCTGTCGCCCCTGGGCGACGTGGCGTCGCTGGCGCGCGACGCGCTGCGCATGGCGCTGGACGGGCGCGCGCGCGACACGGCGCGTCGTGCGCGGGACGGCAGGCGTTTCGCCCGGGCCTTGTGTTTCGACCGCTATGTGGGCGAGCTGCTGCGGCTGGCGCGGCCGGAGTTGCGCCGGATCTCCGCCGTGGTGCCGAGCTACAACTACGCCCGCTACATGCGCCAGCGTCTGGCCTCGATCTTCGCGCAGGGCCATCCGGTGGCCGAGGTGATCGTGCTGGACGATGCCTCGAGCGACGACAGCGTGGCGGAAGCGCGCGCGGGTGCGGCGGAATGGGGCCGCGAGATCCGCGTCGTGGCGGGGCGGACCAATTCCGGCAACGTGTTCCGGCAATGGCATCGCGCCGTGACCGAAGCAGCCGGGGACTGGGTGTGGATCGCCGAGGCCGACGATTCCGCCGATCCGCGCCTGCTCGAAGCGCTGGCGCAGGCGCTGGATTGCGCGCCGAACGCGGTGATGGCGTTCTGCGACAGCCGCTCGATCGACGCGGACGGCAACCCGCTTTCGGACAGCTACAAGCCGTACTACGCCACCACGGTCGGGGCGGCGCTGGATACGGATGGGCTGCATGACGGGCCGGAATTCGTCCGCACCTGTCTGGGCGAGCGCAACCTGATCCTGAACGCGTCGGGGGTGTTGTTCCGTCGCGATGCGCTGCGCGCGGCGCTGGCGCGTCTCGGCGACGCGCTGTTCTCGTTCAGGCTGGCGGGGGATTGGCGGCTGTATATCGAGCTGCTGCGCGAGGACGGCGCGCAGGTGGCCTATGTGGCCGATCCGCTGAACATCCATCGCCGGCATGGCGACAGCACCACGCATCGCCTGGCGGCGCAGAAGCATCTGGGCGAGATCGCCCGCATCCACCGCCTCGTCGGCCAGCAGCCGGCGGTGCTGGATGCGGACCGGATGAAGCAGCGCGCCTATCGCGCCCATCTGGCCGAACAGTTCGGGCTCAAGGTGGCGGCGGAATAAAACGCCGCCGCCACGGCGATCCGTCAGGCCGGGCTGCTGTCGTAGTTCGGCGTGTAGGTCAGCGACTTGATCCAGGCGCGGATGTCGTCGGGACGGTCCACGGTCGCCTGTCCGCGATCGAAGATGTGTTCGGCGATGCGCGTCGCGGTCGTGATCTCGACCTCCAGGATCTCGGACTGCTTCGGAAACAGCATGCCCTTGTCGCGGGATGCCTGATCGACCTGATCGGCGGAACCGCGTGCGGCGGCGATCCACATCTCGTCGTCGATATGCTTCGGCTTGGTGGCGTAGATCGCGAGGCCGAAGGCGGGGAAGACGTAGAAGTTGTTGGCCTGGCCTGGGTAGTAGGTCTTGCCGTTCACCTCGACGTCGGGGAACTGCACGCCCGCGGCGAACAACGCCTTGCCGCCGGTCCATTCATAGGCCTGCTCGGCGGTGCACTCGGCCTTGTCGGTGGGGTTGGAGAGCGGGAAGATGATCGGCCGCTCCGTGTTCTCGGCGACCGCCTTCACCACCTCCTCGGTGAACAGGCCGTGCGTGGTGCTGACGCCGATCAGGACAGTCGGTTTGAAGCGTTTGACGATGTCGGCGAGGTTCCTGGTCGCCGGCAGATCCTTGGCGTAGCGCTTCTGCGACGGACTGAGGTCGGTGCGGCTGGTTTCCAGCAGACCGTCGATATCGGTCATGGCGATTCGGTTACGGGCGTCGTCCTCGTCCATCCCCTCGTCGCGCATCGCCTCGACGATCATGTTGGCGATGCCGATCCCGGCAGACCCCGCGCCGGCGAACAGGATCTTCTGGTCCGAAAGCGTCTCGTTCTTGATCTGCACGGCGGTGGTGAGGCCGGCGATGGTGACGCTGGCGGTGCCCTGGATGTCGTCGTTCAGGACGAGATACTTTTTCTTGTAGCGCGCGAGCAGACGGATCGCGTCGGTGCCCTTCCAGTCCTCGAAATGGACGCAGACGCCCGGGAACACCGTGTTCGCCGCTTCCATGAACTCGTCGACCAGCGCGTCGAGATCGTCATCGGAGGGCGGCACGTCGCGCAGGCCCATGTAGAGGGCGTCGGCGCGCAGCCTGGCGTTGGTGGTGCCGATATCGAGATGGATCGGCAGCAGCGCGTCGGGCGGCACGGCGGCGCATGCGGTGTAGAGCTGCAGCTTGCCGATCGGGATCGGTGCGCCGTTGGCGCCGATATCGCCCAGGCCCAGGATGCGTCCGCCGCTGGTGACGCAGATGAAGCGGATATCCTTCACCGGCCAGTTGCGCAGCACCTCGGCGAAGCGGCCCTTCATCGCCTTGGTCAGGTACATGCCCTGCGGGCGGCGATAGATATGGCCGTAGGTGAGGCAGGCATCGGCGATGGTGGGGTCGTAGACGATCGGCACGAACCGGGCCGGATCGCTCATTAGCACCCGGTAGAACAGGGTGCGGTTCCGATCGCACAGTTCCTGAAGATAGATGTATTGCTCGAGTTCGTTCGGCTTGGCGGCGAGATGGCCCATCACGCGGTCCACCTGGGTATCGAGATCGTCGACCGCGGCCGGAAGCAGGCCTTCGAGACCGCGTTTCTCACGGTCCGCGGATGAGAACGCCGTGCCTTTGTTGCGGCCGGGGTCGCTGAGCAGGGCGAAGCCAGACGTGCTGTCCATGAACCATCTCCAAAACCGGAGCCGCATGCCGGAGTTGCACGCCGGCTGTGTCCGTTGACGGAGGAACACAGTTCGACACAGATGTTTTCGTCGGATGAAAGCGAAGTTTCGAGACGATCTGGATATCGTTTTCCGATCTGTGGCGAATGATGGGAAGGTATGGAGAATGCTGTCGTGAAGAGCGCGTCGTTGCCGGATCTGCGCCGGCTCCGCTATTTCCTCGCCGTCGCCGAGGCGGCGAGTTTCCGGCAGGCGGCGCAGGCGCTCGGCATGGCGCAACCGCCCTTGAGCCAGCAGATCATGGCGCTGGAAAAGCAGCTCGGCGAACGGCTCTTCATCCGCCATCCCCGCAACGTGGAACTGACCGATGCCGGCCGGGTGCTGCTGGCCGAGGCCGAACCGCTGCTGGCGCAAGCGGCCGAGATTCCCGAGCGGCTCCGGCGGGCGGCGAGCGGCCGCATCGGGACGCTGCATCTGGGGTTCACTCCGGCGCTGGCGCATCATCCGCTGCTGCCGAAGCTGTTGCGGTCGTTCCGGGCCGAGGCACCCAGGATCGAGCTGCGGTTCAAGGAAGCCGATACCGATTTCCTGTGCCGGGAGGTGACGGCGGGACGGATCAAGGCGGCATTCATTCGTCCGCCGGTGCCGGCCTATGAGCGGCTGCGCGTCGACAAGCTGGTGGACGAGCCCTTGAAGCTTGCCGTACCCGCGTCCCATCGCTTCGCCGATGGCCCGGCGGTGCCGCTGACGGCTTTGGCGGACGAGGATGTCGTCATGTTCGAGCGCGCGCTGGCGCCCGATCTCTACGACGCGATCATGGCGGCCTGCGCGGAGGCCGGTTTCTCCCTGCGCGTCGTGCACCACGCGCCGCAGAAGGCTTCGGCGATGATGCTGGCGGCCGGGGGCGCCGGCATCACGATCGTGCCGGCCTCGCTCGAAGGGGTTCACGGCGACGCGCTGCGCATGGTGGCGATCGACGGAATGCAGCCGACCGCCGAGATCGCGCTGGCGACCCATAGCGGCGAGCACAGCGCGCCGCCGATCGCGTTTCGTCGCCTTTGCCTTGCCCACCGGGATCCGCCAGCCGGCGGCTAGACCGACGAATTCTTGCCCGAGAAAACAAATCTCCCGTATACGCCTGGGTCGGATCGGAGCGATCCGTCAATGTCGAGCCTGGAATCGATCCGTCGGGCCGGGCTCGCGGGACAGGGTCGGGTCGGTTATCGCAGAACCGGAACACGGTCGGACCCGGGTCTCCGACGCAAGACGCGGAGCAGGCCGAAGCCGGAGGAAACGGCGTGAGCGAGTATACATACAGGCATGACGACGCGCTGGCGGCGTTCGATGCCGGCTTCACCAGCAGGATCGGCGACGGCAGCGGCGAGACCGAGGAAGCGTTCCACGGTGCCCTCCGCCAGGCGGCGTGCTGCAAGGCGGGCGGCCGGTTTCTGGATATCGGTTCGGGCTTCGGCCGGGTAGTCGGCATGCTGCAGCCCTTCGCGGGGCAGCTCGTGGGGATCGAACCGGACCGTGCCCGCTTCGCGCTGTGCCGCGATCGCAACGCCGGTTTCCGGCACGTCACGATCCTGAACGGCGTCGCCTCCGCCCTGCCGCGGACCCGTCGCGACCGCTTCGATCTGATCACCGTGTCCATGGTGGTCCAGCACGTGTCCACCGCCGCGTGCCGCGCCATCCTGTCCGACGTGCGGGCCCTGCTGAAACCGAACGGCGTGGCGCTGATCGCGACCACCCATTTTCCGGAACATCGCTTCACCACCCAGCTCGGTGGCGAGGCGTTGTCCCGGGACGCGTTCGACCTCTACGCCGGCCGGAGCGATGCGCAGGAGCAGGGATTGCCCGTTCGCTTGTTCGACCGGTTTTCGTTCCACGAGGCGCTGGACGCGGCCGGGCTCAGGATCCAGAGCGACCAGCAATTCTATTACGCGCGTCCCTTCATGCGGGCAGCCTTGGCGGCGAATTACGGCGTGCCCGAGGCGGCGCTGGAGAATTGCGGATTGAGCCAGTTCGCCCTGGTCACCGCGGGCGATGCCGTGCCGCGCGATCCGTGCAGTCGTCTGCTGCGCCGCCTGCGCCGCCGCCGCGTGCGTCTGCGTCCGGACCGAGCGCTGCCGACATGAACGCCGAGACGCTCCGGTGGGGTGCCACGATCCTGCTGTTCTACACCCTCGCGCTGGCCGGCGCCGCGCTGTCCGCCGCCCCCCTGCGTTCGGACGTGGCGATCGTTCTGGGCAACGCGGTGTATCGCGACGGCACCCCGTCTCCGCGTCTGCGCGCCCGTCTGGACGAAGCCCTGCTGTTGTTCCGGCACGGCAAGGTAAAGCGCATTCTGGTCAGCGGCGGCGTGGAGCCCTGGAACGGGATCGACGAGGCCGAGGTCATGGCGCGCTACCTGAGACGGAACGGCGTGCCGGAAGCGGCGATCCTGCAGGACCCGCACGGCGACAACACGCAGAAGACGGCGCAGAACGCGCGGGCCCTGCTGGGTCCGGGACGATCCGTGGTGGCGGTGAGCCAGTGGTTCCATCTTCCGCGCACCATGCTGGCGCTGCGCGCCTACGGGTTCCGGCCCGTCTCCGGCGCCTGGCCGCGCTGGTGCGAATTGAGGGACATCCCCTCGTTCCTGCGCGAGATGGTGGCGCTGCCGGTCTATGCGTTCCGGCTGACCGGACCGGCCGGGAAAGCCGGGCCGCAGGGCGGGAGCCTCACTCGCCGGACCCGTTCGGAAGCGATATGATGCCAACCCTCGCGCTTCTGGAACCCGGAACCACCATGACCCGCCGCCTGTTCGGTCCTCTTGCCTTCTCCTGCGTGCTTCTGGCCGCCACCGCCAGCGGGGCCGCGACGCATCACCGGCACCGGAGCCACGCCGTTTCGGCCAATCCCGTGATCCTGACCCAGCAGCCCGGCACCGCGCTCGACACCGCCGCGCGTCAGCTGAACGCCGAGGATCTGGCCAGCGCCAAAAAGCGCAACGAAACCCCGATCGTGCTGATCGGCTCCGCCCCGCTCTCCACCCGTCGCGGCGACGCCGCCCTGTTCGTGCAGGTGCAGTCCGCCAGCCTGTGCGGCTCTGCCGGCTGCTCCACCTCGGTCTATCTCGGCCATGACGGCAACTGGACGAAGGTGCTGGATTCCGTCAGCGGACCGATCAAGGTTCTGGCGACCAGCTCGGGCGGCATGCACGACCTGATGGTCGGCGACAAGGATCGCTGGACCTGGTTCGGCGGCGCCTACCACGACACCATGCCCGCAGCCCCGATCGGCAACCTGAAGAAATCGGTGGAACGGCATCAGGCGGCGGTGAAACAGGCGGACGGGGGCTGAGGAGGAAGCGGGCCCCGCCCGCATCCTGGGTCGAGAGGTCGGGGCGACCTTGGCGTCGTTCCGCAGGATCGAGCCCGGTCTTGAAGTGACCGGAAGCAAGATGGCTCGTTGAAATCATGCCGATCCGCCGACGGCAGAAGATCGCTGCCGCTTGCTTGTCGTACGCCTCGCCAGATCCCGTTGACGCAGCGCCTGATCCACAAGCGAGTTGACGCGGCGCCGAGCGAGCCAAGGTCGCTGTCGGCGGGCTTGTCGTATCGGGTTGCCGGTCGGCGACTGTGCTCGAGCTTCGCGTGCAGGCGTTGGAAAGAAGTCGTCGGCATCGACGAACTGGACTGGTCTGGAAAAGTCTTCGGCCTCCCGATGGGCAGAGACGTCACCGGCTCTCCTGCCCGGACGACGTTCCGGCCTCATCGCATGGTGCGATCCAGAAAGTCATGCGTCAGATGCGCCACCTGGTCCGTCGCCTCGTCGAGGGCGAAGTGGCCAGCATCGAGAATATGCAGCTCCGCACGAGGCACATCCGTTTTGTAGGCTTCCGCGCCCGGGACGATGAAGGACGGATCGTAGCGCCCCCAGAGCACCAGAACGGGAGGCTGGTGCGCACGCAGCCAGGCTTGCCAGATCGGATAGGCGGCGACGTTGGTTCGGTAGTCGTAGAGCAGCGCAGACTGGATCTCCCGCTCGCCCGGCCGTGCCAGGATCGCATACTCGTCTGCCCAGCTATCGGGGTTATAGCGTTCGGGGTTCGGACTATCGCCGAGGTGACGCTGCTTGGCTCCCTCGAGCGAGGTGAAGGCGTCCAAGGTTTCCGGGTGTCCGGCGGGATCCTTCCAGAATTCGGCTATCCCCTTCCATTTCGGCCCGAGACCCTGCTCGTATGCGTTGGCGTTCTGCACCACGATGGCCCGTACCTGTTCGGGGTGGGCCATGGCCATGCGGAAACCGACCGGGCCGCCATAGTCCTGGATGAACAACGCGTACGATCTGATCCCGAGATGCTCGATCAGCCCCTGCATGGTGCGCGCGAGGTTGTCGAACGTGTATTCGTATCGAGACGGTGGCGGCGCGGCGCTCCGGCCGAAGCCCGGATAGTCCGGCGCGATCAGGTGATAACGGTCGGCCAACAAGGGCAGCAATGCGTCGTACTGACGCGAGGAGGACGGGAAACCGTGCAAGAGCAGCACGGTCGGCGCGTCCCGCGGTCCGGCCTCGCGGTAGAAGATGTCGAGCCCCCCGACCGCGACCTTGTGATATGTCGTGGTCGACGCGGTTGACGGCACCGTTTGTATCGTGGCTGTGGAAAGGGTGGCCGCGGCGGCTGCCGCGAGAATGGTTCCTGTCATTGACGCCTCCTGACAGGCGTATTGTGGGTGTCGTTCGCAGGGGCGATAAGTCTCATGCCTCGCACCACACCGCTGCGGCCGGCGACCAAATGCGGAGGATGCCATCGCCGACCGGCTCGATGCCATGCGCGCCTTTCTCGCCGTCTGCGACACCGGCGGCTTCTCGGCTGCCGGACGACATCTCGGCCTGTCGTCGCCGGCCACCACGCGGCTCGTTTCTGCGCTGGAAGATGTGTTGGGCGTCCAACTGTTCCATCGCAACACGCGAAGCGTGCGTCTGACCCAGGCCGGTGCGGTCTACCGCCCGCTCGCACGGGAAACACTGGACAGGGCTGCCCTGGCCGAGCAGGCGGCGCGCGCCGAAGGCGCGGCCCCGTCGGGCACCATCCGCATCGCGATGCCTCTCGTCTTCGGCAGGCTGCATGCCGCTCCGGTCATCGCCGATTTCATGGATCGTCACCCGGAGACCAGGATCGAGCTTTTCCTCGGCAACGAGCACGCGAGGCTGATCGAGGACCGCGTCGATCTCGCGATCCGCATCGGCGTTCTGCCCGACTCGGAGCTGACGGTGCGCAAGCTGGGCAGCACCGGCGTGGTGCTGGCAGCAAGCCCCGGATACTGCAACAAGGCCGGCACACCCCGATCGCCTGACGAGCTGGCGTCGCATCGGCTGATCGGCTCCACAGGCGTCGTGCCGCGCCGCGTATGGAGCTTCCGGATCGAGGACCGGAATGTCCGGATCAACGTCGACCCCATCATCCACAGCAACAATGCCGAGGCCGCTATCGCCCACGCCGAGGCAGGCCTGGGCATCGTCTCAGCCCTGCACTACCAGATTTCCCCCCAGCTCCGGTCAGGTGCGCTGGTCGAGGTGCTGGCCGCTTTCCGGCCGGAGGCGGCGCCCATACAGCTGGTCATGCCCCGCGCGCGCTACATGTCCCCGGCAGTACGCGCGCTGGCCGACGCGTTCGGTGCAGCGCGATCTAGGTGGTCCGACGGGCCCGGCGCGGACGGGGCGGCACGAAGCGATGGTTGTTGAAAGCAGACATCCGGCGATGCGAATGAAGCCAAGGAGGCTGCCGGCTATCTTGCCGTATCGGGTTGCCGATCGGCGACGGTGCTTCAGGGCTTGAGAAGCAGCGTTCGACGAGGTTTCCGAGCGCGTGGAGGTGTCCGCCGCTTAGCACCGGTTTTCGCGACTGCGCTCGGGCGCGATGACGGTAGCAACACCCGTCGCGTCGAGGTCGATCGGGATCTCAGTGTCTTAGCCTTTGTCTGCGCGTCGCTATGCTCGACCTCGCAACCCTTCTTCGAGAGGTGTGTCGCCCAAGCCGATCGGGTTGCCCATCTCGGTCCCAGTCAGGCGTTGGCCCCATGCCGCACCCGCGCCGAGACGGGCTCCCGCACCCAGCATCGGAACGCGTGGGAATCGCCACGTCGGCAGACGAAAGTTCCCTGCTACAGCAGCGGCGTCAGATCCAACGTCTCAGAGATTTTCCAGCCAAATCAATGGCTTCTGGAGCGGGTGAAGGGAATCGAACCCTCGTATGCAGCTTGGGAAGCTGCCGTTCTACCATTGAACTACACCCGCATGCCCGTCGGACGGGAGCACGGTTATAGGCGGCGCAACCCCGCTCCGCAACAGCGCTTGGTTGACGCGCGGCGGGGGCGGCTCCTAGCATGACCTTGCTTCCGGCGTCCCAAATGACGGCGGAGCCCTCGTGATTTGTCCGGCCGGATTGCGGCGAGGTGAAACAAGCGCGCTAAAGAGGCCCAGGAGCGGTCGTTCGCGCCCGTTTCTCGGCATCCAGGCCGGGTTCGAGTCATCGCGCGAGCGTGGTGAACATCCCCGGGGAAGCGTTTTCATGACCACCAAGAGCCCGTTCCATCCCGCCACGCTGCTGCTGCACGAGGGCACCGACCGCACCCCGTTCGGCGAAACCAGCGAGGCGATGTTCCTCACCTCGGGCTTCGTCTACGACGATGCCGAGCAGGCCGAGGCGACCTTCCTGGGCCAGGCGCAGCGCTACCAGTACAGCCGCTTCGGCAACCCCACCGTCGCCACCTTCGAGCGCCGCATGGCCGCCCTGGAAGGCGCAGAAGCCTGTCGCGCCACGGCGACCGGCATGGCCGCGGTGTCGTCGGCACTTCTGGCGCATCTGAAGGCCGGCGACCGCATCGTCGCCTCGCGCGCCCTGTTCGGCTCCTGCCACTGGATCGTGTCCACCCTTCTGCCCCGCTACGGCATCGAGAGCGTGTTCGTGGATGGCGGCGATCGCGCGGCCTGGGCGGAGGCGCTGAGCAAGCCGACCCAATGCGTGCTGCTGGAAACGCCGTCCAACCCGATGCTCGACGTGCTCGACCTGCGCATGATCGCCGATCTGGCGCATGCGGCCGGCGCTGTCGTGGTGGTGGACAACGTGTTCGCGACGCCGCTTCTGCAGAAGCCGCTGGAACTGGGCGCCGACGTAGTGGTGTATTCCTGCACCAAGCATATCGACGGCCAGGGCCGCGTCCTGGGCGGCGCCGTTCTCGGCCGCCAGCAATGGATCGAGGAAACGTTGCAGCCTTTCCTGCGCAACACCGGCCCGGCCATGTCGCCGTTCAACGCCTGGGTGCTGTTGAAGGGGCTGGAGACCCTGGCGCTCCGCGTGCCGGCGATGGCGCGCAATGCCGAGCAGGTGGCGGATTTCCTGGCCGATCAGCCGGAGGTGGCCCGGGTCTGGTATCCGACCCGCACCGACCATCCGCAGCATGCCCTGTCGCAGAAGCAGATGCAGGGCGGCGGCACGCTGGTGACGTTCGCGCTCGCCGACAAGGCGGCGGCGTTCCGCTTCATGAACGCGCTGCAACTGATCGCGATCTCCAACAATCTGGGCGACAGCCGCTCGATGGTGACGCATCCGGCCACCACCACGCACATGAAGATCGGCGTGGAGGAACGGGCGGCGCTCGGCATCACCGACGGCGTGATCCGCTTCTCCGTGGGCCTGGAAGACGTGCGCGATCTGCTGGACGATCTGCGTCGCGGCCTGCGTGCCGCCTCCGCCGGAAGCGCCGGCGCGGGAGAACTCGCTGCCGAATAGGGTGTTGAACGGGGAACGCGCGATGAGGGAGAAGGGCAAGATGCCGCCCGGCATGGGGACGGAAGACGAGTTTCCGGGCGAGGACGACGCCCCCGCCCCCTTCACGCGCGTGACCCGCAACATTCGCGTCGGCGTGCGCACGGTGTTCCTGGAAGACCAGTCGCAGCCGGAGGAACGCCAGTTCCTGTGGGCCTATCGCATTCGGATCGAGAATCTGGGCGGGGAAACCGTTCGCCTGCTGCGCCGGACCTGGCGCATCACCGACGGCAACGGACGCATCGAGCAGGTGACCGGCGACGGCGTGGTCGGCGAGCAGCCGCAGCTGGGGCCCGGAGAGGCGTTCGAATACACCTCCGGCACCCCGCTCGGCACGCCCAGCGGCTTCATGACCGGGCACTACCAGATGGCCGTGATCGGATCGAACGAGCGCTTCGACGTGGCCATCCCCACCTTCAGCCTGGACAGCCCGCACCAGCCCGGCATCGTGCATTAAAACGTTGCACACTGGACACGCCGCCGGTCCGGGCCGACATAACCCGCGCGCCGGACCGATCCCGTCCGTACGCGCTCTTCGTTGCAGCAAGGCAGACCCCATGGACCAGCCCATCGGCACTCCGGCCGGCCCCCGATCGACCGCAGGCCGTCCCACAGAGCAGGAAGCCGAAGAGGCGGTGCGCGTGCTTCTGCGCTGGGCAGGCGAGGACCCGGCCCGCGAAGGGCTTCTGGATACGCCCGGACGCGTCGTGCGCTCCTACAACGAGTTCTTCCAGGGCTACGAGCACGATCCGATGGCGATCCTGTCGCGCACCTTCTCGGAAGTCGAGGATTACGACGAGATCGTCCTGCTGCGCGACATCCGGTTCGAAAGCCATTGCGAACACCATATGGTGCCGATCATCGGCCGCGCGCATGTCGCCTATCTGCCGAAGCGGCGCGTGGTAGGGATCAGCAAGCTGGCGCGTGTGGTCGACATCTATGCCAGACGCCTGCAGATCCAGGAGCGCCTGACGGCGCAGATCGCCAACACCATCGACGAGGTGTTGCAGCCGCACGGCGTCGCCGTGATCCTGGAAGCGGGGCATCAATGCATGAGCACGCGCGGCGTGCACCGTCCTGGCGTATCGATGGTGACGAGCCGGATGCTGGGCGTGTTCAGGAACAATTCCGACACGCGCAAGGAATTGTTGTCGATGCTGAACCGGCCTTCCGCGGCGACGCCGTTCGAGTAGGCGACGCGCTCAAACCCACGCGTTGTTGAACATCTCCGTTCTTTCCATCCGGAACGATTCGTTTTCCTCTCGTGCCGATCGTCGTCGGCCAAACAAGAGCGTGGCAAGCGCCCTGGCCTTTCGGACGGCGTGCCGTAGAGGAAAGGGCCGCTCGTGCCAGCACGCAAACTCTTCGCATCCCTGCTCGTCGCGGGCAGCCTCCTGTCCTGCCCGGCACTGGCCGACGGGATGCTGCATGCCGATGGTCGCAACATCGTCGATGCCAACAACACGCCCGTGACGCTGCGCGGCGCCAATCTCGGCGGCCTGTTCGTCATGGAAGGCTTTCTGACGCCGATGGTGACCAGCAACACCACCGACCCCGCGCAGCCGACCGATAATTTCGGGCTGATCCAGACACTGATCAACCGGTTCGGCGAACCCGAAGAGCAGGCGCTGATCAAGGCCTTTCAGGAAAGCTGGATCACCCGGGACGATCTCCAGACGATCCGCAACAAGGGCTACAACGCCGTTCGCGTTCCGGTCTGGTGGGCGAATTTCTACAGCTTCGGCAACGTCTCGAATGGCGGTTTCCGCTCGGATGCATTCGACGAACTCGATCGCATCGTCAACGCCGCCAGCGCCGTGGGTCTCTATGTCATCATCGACCTGCACGGCGCTCCGGGCGGCCAGAGCTGCAACGAATCCACCGGCCATGCCGGGCCGAACGGCAACGAGGACGGCACCGGCCAGCCGTGCAGCGGCGGCGACGGCAGCACCAACCGATTCTGGAGCAACGGCACCGACCAGGGCAACACGCAATGGCTCTGGTGGCAGATCGCCAACCACTACAAAGGCAACGCCGCCGTCGCCGGCTACGATCTTCTGAACGAACCGCGGGGCGCCAGCAGCAAGGAGCAGGTCTGGGGCGTCTACAACGATCTCTACAAGGCCGTGCGTTCCGCCGACCCGGACCACATGATCTTTCTGGAAGGTGCGTTCGGCGGCTACGGCAACTGGAACTGGGACGAGTTGCCCGATCCCGCGCAGTACGGCTGGACCAACGTCGTCTACGAGATGCACGAGTACCAGTGGGCACAGACATCGGAAGCGGCGCGTTCCGGCGCGGACCGGCAGGTGTCGGACTTCAACAACCACGCATCCTGGAACGTTCCCGGCCTGATCGGCGAATTCAACCCGTTGACGACCGGTTCGGCGGACTGGGCCTACTCGGTCAACGATTACGACCGGGCCGGACTGAGCTGGACGATGTGGACCTTCAAATCCTCCAACAGTCCGGTTCCGAATTTCTGGGGCATGTTCGACACCAACAACACGGGCTGGGCCCCCAACGTCAACACGGACAGCCCCGACTGGATCGCCAAGGACTGGCAGATGTGGACGACGCCGAGCGCGTTCTCGGAGAACACCACCGGTCTCTGAGGGCGGCGTTCAGGGGACCGCCCGTTTCCCGGATTGACATAGGAAACGGTCGTTTCCTATGTTTCCCCCATGAGCAATCCAGCCTCGTCAACGGAGCGACGGCCGATGGGCCGTCCACGCAGCTTCGACATGGGATCCGTTCTCGCCCAGGCGGTCCTTGTCTTCCGGCAGCGCGGCTATGACGGCACGTCCATCGACCATCTCAAGGACGCGACCGGCCTGACGGCCGGCAGCCTCTACAAGGCGTTCGCAAACAAGAAGCAGGTCTTCGCAGCGGCGTTCGCCCACTATGTCGGAACGCGAAGAACCCTGCTGTCCGAGCGCCTCGACGGTGCCCTGTCCGGTCGCGAACGCATCGCGGAGACATTGCGTTTCTATCTGGACTCCGCATCGGGCTCGGAAGGGCGGCAGGGTTGCCTCGTGCTAGGGAGCCTGGTCGAGACGACCATCCTCGATCCTTCGCTTCAAGCCGCGGTCCGGACGACGCTGAACGAGAATCGTGAAGCGCTGATCCTCCTTCTTCGCGACGGACAAAAGGACGGATCGATCCGAAGCGATCTGGCCGTCGAGTCCTGCGCCGACCTGCTGTTGAGCCTGCTGCAAGGCTTTCGCGCCATCGGCAAGCTGCACGATCTGGCCGATCACGACGCCCTGATCGCGATCGCCCTCAAGACACTCGACTGATCGGAAGAAACCCCATCATGAGCAATCCTGCTTCCGCCGAATTTCCTCGTGACGACGCCACGTTCCGCCACGCGTTCGAAACGATCGACGGTCTCCGCCTGCACTATGTGACGGCCGGCCCGGAGGATGCCGATCCTCTCGTTTTGCTTGCCGGCTATCCGCAAAGCTGGTTCGCGTGGCGGCATGTGATGCCGCTCCTGGCCGGGCGTTTCCGGCTCATCGCCATCGACCTCCCGGGACAGGGCGATTCCGACAAGCCTCTGGACGGCTACGACACGGCAACGGTCGCACGGCGCGTTCACGACCTGCTCGGACGCCTCGGCCTGTCTCGCTACGGGCTTGCGGCGCACGATGTCGGCGCCTGGGTCGCGTTGCCTTACGCTCTGATGTTTCCGCAGGAGGTCGCCCATCTGGCTCTCCTCGATGCCGGCATTCCCGGAATCACGTTGCCGGACATGCTGCCCACGGCGCCGGAGCGCGCATGGCGGACATGGCATTTCGCATTCCACGCCGTTCCCGACCTCCCCGAGGCCCTGATCGCCGGCCGCGAGCGCGTCTATCTAGACTGGTTCCTGCGCCGCAAAACCGCCAATCCTCTCGTCTTCACCGACGCGGATTTCGATGAATATGTCCGCATCTTCTCCATGCCGGGAGCGCTGCGGGCAGGACTCGCGTTTTATCGGTCGGCCAGTCTTTCCGCCGAACAGAACCGGGCGCTCGTCAGCGGAGCCAAACTCGCCATGCCCGTTCTGGCCGTTAGCGCCGACCAGGGCTCGATACCCGACATGGCTGCTCCGCTGCGTCCTTTTGCCGACGAGATTCGCGGCGAGACCGTCGAACGAAGCGGACATTTCATTCCCGAGGAACAGCCGGAGGCGCTGGCTCTCCTGTTCGGTAGCTTCTTCGGAGAGTCCTGAAAACGGATGAAACGTCCCATTTTCACAGGAACGTTTCAAACGTCCATACGCATCGCCGATGCCGAACACCCATCAGCCTCCGCTCTCAGGGATGCAATGCCTCGCTCAGGAAGTCGGCCCGTGCCTCGCTCACGCGCGTCCGGATCGCCGGATCGGGCAGGAGATGCGTGCCGGGCAGAAGCAGCAGACGATACGGCTTGCCGGCCTGCAGCAGAGCCTGCGTCAGCTTGTAGCTGTTCTCGAAATACACGTTGTCGTCGGTGAGACCGTGCATGATCAGCAGCGGACATGACAGCGACGCGGCATAGGTCAGCACGTCGCTCTTGGTGTAGCCGTCCGGGTCGGCCTGAGGTGTTCCGAGATAGCGCTCGGTATAAGCCGTGTCGTAGTCGCGGAAATCCACGACGGGCGCACCGGCGACGCCGACCTTGAACAGATCGGGGCGACGGATCGTGGCCATGGCGGTGAAGTAGCCGCCGAACGACCAGCCGGTGACGCCGACGCGCGACATGTCCATCTCCGGATAGCGCGCACCCAGCGCCTTCAACCCGTCCGCCTGGTCGTCGAGCGGCAGATCGATCAGATCGTTCTTGGTGGCGCGCTCCCAGTCGTGATCCCGCCCCGGCGTGCCGCGCCCGTCCAGACTGGCGACGATGAAGCCACGATCTGCGAGGCATTGATCCTCGAGGAAATGCGATGGCGCCCGTTCGACCGTCTTCACGCCCGGACCCGCATAGACCTGCAACACCACCGGATAATGCCGCCCGGGTTGGAAATCGCTCGGACGCACGATCAGCGCGTCCATCCGCGACGGGCCCGCCTGCGTGAATTCGATCCGCACGGGACGCGGATGTTCGGCGACGGAGGGCAAGGTGGCGAGCGTGCGACCGGACGGGTCCACCAGCACGGTCGCGGCACTGCCGTCGGCGCCCGCACGCACGTCGATGAAGGGCCGGTCCGTTCCCTCGCCGGGGCCGAATGTCGCATCGTGCAGCCCGGGCGCAGCGGAGAGCGGCGTGACCGCACCCGTGTCGAGATCGAGCCGTTCCACGGCCGTGTCGATGCGGTCCGGTTCCGTCAGGATCACGGCGTGATGCGGATCGGCGGCTTCCAGGCCCAGGAACGCGGCCTTGTCGTAGCTGCGCGCGAGAGAGCCGTCGGCGCGCCGGTGTTGCAGTTCCCAACCCTGTTTGGTTTCGGCGGCCCAGAGAAAGCCGCTGCCGTCCGCGAACCAGTGCGGCAAGGGCAGTGCGTGGCCGGCGCGCGTGCCGGGGCCGACGGGCGCAATCGCCACCCAGGCCGGATCGGTTTCGCGCAGAAGCTCGGTGGTGTCGCCGGTGGCGGGATCGACCGCCAGCACACGCTCCTCCGTTTCCGCGCGGTTCATCACCACGATCGACAGCCGTCCCTTGCCGGCGGGCCAGACGACGCGCACCAGATACGGGAATTTCTCCGAATCCCACTTCACCTTTCGCGCCGGGCCGTGTCCGTCGCGATCCGCGAGCATCAGCGAGACCCTGGCATTCGCGGTGCCTGCGCGAGGATAGCGGAACTCCACAGGCTCGCGTTCGGGATGGCCCGGATCGGCGATGAAATGCTTCTCCACCCCGCCGGTATCGGCCACCTCGAACAGGATCGTGCGGCTGTCAGGCGACCACCAGGCACCGTCGGCACGATCGAGCTCCTCGGCGGCCGCGAACTCGCTCAGACCGTTAGAGAGCGTGTCGCTGCCGGTGTGGGTGAGACGCGTGTCGCCGCCGCCATCGAGCGCCACCACATGCAGGTCGTTGTCGCGCACGGCGGCGACGAAACGTCCGTCCGGCGACAGGCGCGGAGCGATCCAGCCGTTGCCCGGCACCTGCTGCCGCCGGCCGGTCGCGGGATCGATGCGCAGCAGATGGTCGGCCTCCGCGGCGAGAAGCGTGTGGCCATCCTTCGACAAGGCGAAATCGGTGATGCCGGTGAGCGTCATGCGGGCGCGCTCGCGACGCGCCTTCTCGGCCACGGAAAGCTGCTCCGCTCCGTCCGCGGGCTTGGCGAGCTCGGTCAGCGCGCCGCCCGCGACGTCGAAGCGGAACAGATGCAGGGTGGTGTCGCGCGGGCCGGAGCGGAGAAACAGCACGGAGCGCCCGTCCGGCGTCGGCACGGCATGGACCGGCAGGCCGAGCGTGTCGCTGCGCGTGGCGGCGAGCTGGGCGAAGCAGTCCTCGGGCGCGTTCGGGAGCGGCGGCGCGGTCTGCGCTGTCTGGGCGAGGGCGGGAACGGTGGCGGTGGCCAGCAGAACGGCAAGGAGGCTGGAGCCGGTTCGGCGCATGGGAGCGGTCTTTCGCGACATCTGCCCCCGTCGTTTCATTCCCCCGTGCCGCTGGCAAGGGCTACCGCATGGGGTGGACAGAAGCAGGGCGGGTGCGTAAACGAACGGATAATATAACATTTCATGGATCGACGCCCATGCGCGCCCTTTCCCGCGTTCCGCTGTGCGGCCTTGCCGGAGTCGCGGCCACACTCGCCGTGCCGGGCCTCGCCTTGGCGCAGACCGTGCCCGCGACGGTGTCGACCCAGAGCGGCGGTCTGGTGCGCGAGAACGCCAATCCGCCCGCATTGCCGCCGTCCGGCGTGGCCGACAAGCCGGAGGTGATCACCGTGCGCCTGGATCAGGCGCGCGCGGGCCTGCAGCCGAGTCTGGGCGCGGAAACCTATCGTCTGACGCGCAGCGTGCTCAGCACCTTGCCGCAAGGCGACAACGTGCCGCTGAACCAGGCGCTGCTGCAGGCGCCGGGCGTGGCGCAGGACAGCTACGGCCAGATCCACGTGCGCGGCGACCATAACGAGATCCAGTTCCGCATCGACGGCGTGCAGCTTCCCGAAGGTCTGGCCGTGTTCGGGCAAAGCCTGCAAACGCGCATCGCGCACGACATGTCCCTGACCACGGGTGCGCTTCCGGCGCAGTTCGGCTTTCTGCAGGCCGCGGTGATCAACATCGACACCAAGACCGGCCGCACCGATCCGGGCGGAGAGATCTCCCTCTACGGCGGTGCGCGCGACTATTTCCAGCCGTCCTTCTCCTACGGCGTGTCGAGCGGGAAATGGGACCTGTTCGCGACCGGCGACATGCTGCACACGCGCGTCGGCATCGAGAACCCGACCAGCAACTTCAACGCCATCCATGATCTCAGCAATCAGTATCACGGCCTGGCGAAACTGAGCTACACGGCGGACGCGAACACGCGCATCAGCCTGATCGGCGGCATCTCGAACGCGGAATACCAGATCCCCAACAATCCGGCGCAGGTGCCGTCGCTCGGCCTGTCGTATGACGGCATCACCAACTACAACAGCGCCGATCTGACCGAGCACCAGAAGGAGATCACGGATTTCGCGATCCTGTCTCTGCAGAAGACGGTCGGCACACTGGATCTGCAAAGCTCGCTGTTCACGCGCTACTCGTCTCTGCATTATTCGCCGGATCCGATCGGCGATCTTCTGTTCGACGGCATCAGCCAGACGGCGGCGCGTTCGGTGATGTCGAGCGGATCGCAGACCGATGCGGCATGGCACGTATCCGACACGCACACGATCCGTTTCGGCGAGCAGGTCTTCGTCGAGCGCACCATTTCCAAGGTGGACTCCGTGGTGTCGCCGCAGATCGGCACCGACGACGACGGCAACGCGATCTTCGGCGACCAGCCGATCGGTCTGCACGAAGGCACCGGCAAGACCGGCATGGTCTATGGCGCCTATCTTCAGGACGAATGGCGCATCCTGCCGTCGCTCACGATCAATTACGGCGCGCGCTTCGACGGCGTCAGCGAGTTCGTGTCGGCAACGCAGTTCAGCCCGCGCGTGAACATCGTGTGGCGGCCGACACGGACCACCACGCTGCATGCCGGCTACTCGCGCTACTTCACGCCGCCGCCGTTCGAGGAAGTCACCAACAACAGCATCGCCTTCTTCCAGGGCACCAGCGCCGCGTCCGCAGTCACGCAGAACTCCAAGGTGCAACCGGAACGCGACCATTATTTCGATGCAGGAATCGACCAGATCGTCCTGCCCGGCCTGCATGTGAGTTTCGACGGCTACTACAAGCAGGCGACCAACCTGATCGACGAAGGCCAGTCCGGCGCACCGATCATCCTCTCCGCCTTCAACTACGCCAAGGGTCAGGTGCATGGCTATGAGGCCAGCGTCACCTACGATCATGGGCCGGTCTCGCTTTATGCGAACCTCGCCTGGTCGCGCGCGATCGGCAAGCGCATCACCTCGTCGCAATTCGACTTCGCCGCCGACGACCTGTCCTACATCTCCGATCGCTGGGTGCATCTGGATCACGACCAGCGCTGGACCGGTTCGGGCGGCGCCGCCTACTCGTTCTTCTACGGCAGCACGCATCCGCTGCGCGCATCGGCCGATCTGGTGGTGGGCTCCGGCCTGCGCGCCGACGGTGACGTTCCCAACGGACGCGCCCTGCCCGGCTACTATGTGGTGAATTTCTCGCTGGTGCAGACGTTGAAACACACGATCGGACGCGGCACGGAACTGCGCCTCGACGTGCTCAACCTGCTCGATCGCCGCTACATCATCCGCGACGGGACGGGCATCGGCGTCGGCGCACCGCAGTACGGCCTGCGCCGCTCGATCCTGGCCGGGATCGCGCAGAAATTCTAGATACGCGAGGAGGAAGCGTCGGTGACGGAGATCGCCGACGTTCTTCTCCTTCCTACGGTCCTGACCGCGCGGTTTCGGCGTAAGCCGGACCTGTTTCTCCAGTTGCGATCAGCATGCGACTGACATCTGCCTTCTCGTCGATCCGGTACATGGGCAGTAGCTTCTCCGCACCGGTATCGAGAAACCGGTGCGTCAGAGAGGTTCGACGGTCTTCGTCCATTTCGACGAAGGCCCGGCCGTGCAGAACGAGAACCGTTTCGTCGCCATCGGGCTGGTGCATGGCGATCGCCGATCCCGGCCCCGGTGCGTTGATCGCGGTTCCGGCCAGGATGCTGTCACCGATCGTCGATCCCGACAGCGGAATGGTGCGAGACTGCCTCCACCGTGATCGGAGCTGTGCTGTTCGACACTCCAGTGACATCTGCACGATGTTTCGTTATTCGCTTCCCTCCGGTCGGGCAGTCAGAACGTGATCCTGGTCTTGAAGCCCAGCACGGCGGCGTCCGGGATGTTGCCCTGGCCATTCGGCCGTATGAAATACTGGACGTCCGGCAGGAAGTTGAAGCCGGTGAACAGGTGGACGTTGTAGAACGCCTCGAGCACCTGCTCATGCGTGCGGATGCCCGTGACGCCGCTGGGAAGCCGCTTGCGGGCAAGAATGTCGAGTTCCTCCGTCGCCGTCTGCTGCGGGCTGATACCGACATAGGTGAAAGCGAGGCCAGCCGCGTCGCGCGGGCGTCCGGACAGCAGGCCGCGATCCACCAGCCCGATGAAGGCGTTGCGGTCGATCAGATCGACGTTGCGCGTGCCGCCGACGAAACCGCCGAACAGGACGAGACCGTTGTTGAGTCCGGCGCCGCGCCGCACCAGCATCTGATCGAACAGCACCCACCATTGCGATGCACCGTGACGGATCAATGCGGGTTTGCCGCTGGTCGCGATCGGCGCCCCGGTCACCGCCGTGTAGAGATCGGGGCGCGGCACATCGTTGTAGGTGAAGCCGGCCCGGTAGTGACCGGCGAGATCGGTGCGGCCGAAACTCGGTTCCCAGCCTGCCTCCAGCGGAAATTCCAGCCCCACGATGTCGGATGCGTCGAATTTGAAACCTGACCGGTAGAATTTGAGCTGGTTGGTTCCGTTCTCGTAGGAGAACAGGCCGAATTGTAGATACAACGTCCTGGTCGGACGAATGCGCAGACGCGCTCCCCAACTCGAGATCGGCGCGATGGTGAACCCGCTAAGGGCCACGCTGAATGCCCTGGGATTGCCGCAGAACCCTTTGCTCATGAACTGGCAGTAGAGCGGCGACGACGCGAAATCGAGCCCGACCGGAAACCGCCCGGCGGCGAGATCCAAACGGCCATGGGCAAAGGTTTCCTCGCCGTAGGCATAGGACAGATGCACCGCCACATCGCCGCCATTGGTCACGAGGAGGTCCTGCGACCGCACCAGATTGTCCCCGAAACCACGATTGGTTTGTCCGCCGCTCAGATTGATCAGCACGGCATGGGTGGAGAACCCCTTGAGACCGGCGAGCTTCTGCCAGTCGATGTCGCTTTCCACGCCGAGCTGACTGACCATCGCCGCCGTTCGGGCGGTGCCGCCCGCGACGTTGCCGGAAAACTCGTTGCGCAGATCCACCACGAAGCCGATGCCGCGATCGCGCACCCGGTGACGGAAATCGCCCTTGCCGCCGAAGATGGTTTCCGGGTCCGGCGAGGCCGGTACGGCGAAATAAGGCAGATTCGGCGCCAGAGGTGTCGCCACCAGCGAGGATGGTCCGATCGCCACGCCGCCATTGGTCGTCTGGGCCTCCCCCAGCATCGGAACGGCGAGAAGAAACAGGCAGCCGAGAACGATCGCGCCCCAGCGGCGCCTTCTTGTAACGATCATGGAACGTTATTCCTCGAAGGGTTCGCCTGCCGTTCTTGCCGACGGCTGGAACCGGGCTGTTCTTTTGTCTTGAGCTGGCGGCGGCGCGCCGGAGTCCTATCCGGTGGGAGGCGTTCGGCGCGCGGAGACCACGACCGGCATCAGACTCCGCCCCCGCCGGCCGCGGCGGCGTCACGCTGGCCGAGCACCGAAAGAACGACGACGAAACAGCTCGCCAGGAGCATCATCACGCCGAGTCCGGCGATGCCGCCCGCGAACGACCCGGTCCAACCGCGCAGGCCGCCCATCAGCAGCGGCCCGACGAAACCGCCCGTGGTGCCGATCGTGTTGATCAGGGCAAGGCCGCCGGCCGAAGCGCGCCCGGTGAGGAAGCGGGGCGGAATGCTCCAGAACACGGCGCGCGCGCCGCTGACCCCGACCAGGCTGATCGTCAGCATCACCATCTCGAAGGCGAAGCCGTGGGAACCGGGGGGCAGTTTCACCACCGCCCCTGCCAGCCCGGCCGCGCCCAGCAGGCAGCCGACGCCCACGTTCAGAATGCGCCGGCCGCTGCGGTCCACATGCCACGCCCAGAGCAGCATCGTTGCCGATGCCGCCAGATAGGGCACTGCAGACCACCAGCCGATCGCCAGGCTGGAAAGACCGCCTTGCGCCATGATCAGCGGCAGGAAAATACCGATCCCGTAGGAGCCTGCGGTGACGCAGAAATGGACCGCTGCGAGCAGCCAGACGCGCGCATCGGCCACTGCGTCGCGAAGCCGTGTGCGCTGCCCCTGCCCTGCCGCCTCGCCTTCTCGCGCGCGCAACGCGGCGATGGCCTGCTTTTCCTCCGCGCTCAGCCAGCGCGCCTGTTGCGGCGTGTCCGCCAGCACGAACGGCAACAAAACACCGATGACGACGCAGGGCAGGCTGACGACAAGGAACAGCCACTTCCAGCCCCGCAGCCCCAGCAGACCGTTCAGTTGCAGCAACGCGCCGCAGATCGGGCCGCCGATAACGGAAGACAGCGGAATGCCGAGAACGAACCAGGCGACCATCCGGGTGCGATAGCGTGGGGGAAACCAGCAGCCTAGAAAGAACACCACCCCCGGAAAGAAGCCGGCTTCGGCCACGCCGAGAAGAATCCTGACCGCGTAGAAGGAGCGCGGCCCTACCACCAGGGCCGTCGCGGCCGAGGCGAGCCCCCAGCTGATCATGATCCGCGCCAGCCAGCGACGGGCGCCGACCGCATGCAGCACCAGATTGCTCGGCACCTCGCACAGGCAATAACCAACGAAGAACAGGCCGGCCGCGAGGCCGAGCTGGGCCGGCGACAACCCCAGCGCCTTGTTCATGGTGAGCGCCGCGAACCCGAGGCTGGTGCGATCGAGATAGTTCAGGACATAGGCGAACAACAGGATCGGCACGAAACGCCACGCGGCGCAGCGCAAGGCGCGTTCGGCCAGCGCCTCCTCCGCCGCGGGATCGCCGGCGACGCTGCCGATCCCGGCAGCCGGCGATCGGCCCTCGACGCCCGGGGGCCGATCCGGTGCCACCGGTCTCGGCCGCTCCGGGATCGCATGTTCACGGATCGCCATGCCTGGCCTCCTCCCTCGAGATGTTTTCGGTCCCGAACTGTCGCCGGGTTCGCAGTGCTGGCGCGGCGGATTTCCCCGGCCATCGAGATCAGTCGTCGAAGCCGTAAAGGGCGGCCGGTTGCCGTCCCATGATCCGCTCCCAGTCGGCATGCCGCGGCAAAGCCGCACGCAGCGCATCGAGAAGCCGGGCGTAATCGATGCGGCGATACGGGAGGATCTGCTCCTCGGCGCGTTGTTCGGAATGGGACGGGGTATGCGGCCAGTCGCTGCCCCAGACGCAGCGATCGGGCGCGACCTCCAGCAGGGCCCGGAGCCAGCGCCGGTCCGGCTGGATCGTCTCGGAATCGCCCCAGCATCGATAGGGGGCGGACAGTTTCACCCAGACATGCGGCAAGCCCAGCAAGGCAAGCAGGGCGCGCCCGTCCGGACCGTCCGGCGGCGCGTCGCCGGGCAGGCCGTAATGGTCGATCACCACCGTCACCCGGCTGCGCGCCAGCAACGCGGCGGCACGGACGATGACCGGCAGGGGTGCCAGCACCTCGACATGCCAGCCCATGGTGCCGGCCAGCGCTTCCAGCGCCGCGAAAGCCGGTTCGATGGCGGCGGGAATGCCTGCACCCGGGCTGTAAAGATTGAGGCGCACGCCGCGCACACCGGCGCGATGCAGGAAGGGAAGGCGCGACGGATCGGTCCGGTGCGGGTCGAGCACCGCGACGCCGCGCCCGTGCCCGTCCATCTGACTAAGGCTTTCCAGCAGCACGGTGTTGTCGTCGCCGTAGAAGCTGGGCTGCACGATCACGCAGCGATCGATGCCGAGCGGACGGGCCAGCGACAGGAACCGCGCGAGCGCCGCCGGCCGGGGCGTATAGGAGCGTCCGTCCAGCATCGGCCTTTCCCCGACCGGCGCCACGACATGCAGATGCGCGTCGCAGAACGAGGTCACGGCGCAGCGTCGCCTTGCGCCAAAAGCGAGGCCACCCGGGCGGCGAACGCCTCGGTGCCCAGTGAGCCGCCGAGATCCCTTGTCCGTCCGGCGGGCTCGACGACGGCGCGGTCGATGGCAGTCTCGATCGCATTCCCCGCCGCGACCAGCGCATCGCTGCCGCGTCGCTTGCCGAGCCAGCGCAACAGCATGGCGCCGGAACCGATCATCGAGGCCGGGTTCGCGACGTCTCGCCCGGCGATGTCGGGGGCAGAGCCGTGCTGCGCCTGCGCGACCGCGTAATCCTGTCCGGCATTGAGCGAGGCGGCGAGGCCGAGACTGCCGGAAATCTCCGACACGAGATCGGACAGGATGTCGCCGAACATGTTGGTGGTGACGATGACGTCGAACACGCTGGCATCGCGCACCAGATGCGCGGCCATGGCGTCCACCAGGCGCTCATCGTAGCGGACGTCCGCGTAGCGCGCGGCGACGTCGCGGACGCAGTCGAGAAACAGGCCGTCCGATGTGCGCAGCACGTTGGCCTTGTGCACCGCCGTGACGTGGCGACCGCGCTCGCGCGCCAGTTCGAACCCGGCCTCTGCGATGCGAAAGGACGCCGCGCGCGTGACCTTGCGGAACGACAAGGCGAGATCCGGCGTCGGCATGATCTCGCCGGTGCCGGCGAACATGGTGCGGTCCGAGTAGAACCCTTCGGTGTTCTCGCGCACCACCACCAGATCGACCCCATGGCCGCAGCGCGGCGGCAAGCCTTCGCGCGACCGGGCCGGGCGGATGTTGGCGAAAAGGTCGAGTTGTTTGCGGAGCTGGCCGGACGGGTTGAGGCCACCCTCGGCCACCGGCGGATACTCGTTATGCGAAACCGGACCGAGCAGAACACCGTCCGCCGCGCGCGCCTGATCGAGGACGTGACCCGGGAAGGTGGTGCCGGAGGCACGGAGTGCTGCAAAGCCAATATCCGCGTGGGACATCGCGAGCCTGAATCCGAAACGAACGGCGGCCTCGCGCAGAACGGACACGGCGGCCCGGCTGATCTCCGGACCGATCCCGTCGCCCTCCAGAACAAGAAGATGGACTGCTTCGCCGGTCATGGGATACCTCGAATGGATACCATAGTATCCCATCGTGTCCCGATGTGGTCAAGAACGGGAAATTTGCTCTTCACCCAGGCTGGGCGGGCACGCCGCGACGAGTTCCCGTACACCCGGATTTCGCCGATACTGGCCGCTCCATGACGCAAACCCACGACCGGCCGGGCGACCTCGGAACCGAAACCTATGAGCGCATCCGGACGATGATCCGCGACGGCGCCCTGAGCCCTGGCGGACGCGTGGTGGAGGCGGAGCTGGTCGGGCGGCTCGGCGTTTCGCGAACGCCCGTGCGCCAGGCCCTGACCCGGCTCGAAACCGAGGGGTTGTTGGCACACGAGCCACGCCGGGGATTGGTGGTGTGGCGGCCGGATCACCAGCAGGTGGTCGAACTCTACGCCATGCGCGAGGTGCTTGAGAGCACGGCCGCGCGCTTCGCCGCCCAGCATGCCAGCGCCGCCGAATTGCGATCCCTGGAGCGGCTGATCGCGGAAGAGGACAGGCTGACCGACGGAGCGGCGCTCTCGGCCAACAATGCCAGCATCCACACGCTGATCCACCGCGCCGCGCATAATCGCTATCTGCTGCGTGGCGTGACGCAGTTGGCCGATACCATGGCGCTGTTGCCGACCATGCTGGGCGACCCGGAAAGAGCGTCCGAATCCCATGCCGAGCATCTGGTTCTGCTCGCGGCCCTTGTGACGCGCGACCAGGACGCCGCCGCGGCGGCGATGCGTGCCCATATCGCCTCGGCGCAGGAACGCCGCGTCGTCTGGATGCTGGAAAATGACGCCGGCGCCGACGCCACCGGGCCAGGCTGAAGCACGTTGCTCGGACAAATCGTGCAACAGCCCGGATGAACCGGCGTTGCAGACTCACCCCATCGCCAAACGGCGTTGCCGCGGACCAAGTTCGGAGCACCCATGAGCTACACCCCCTCCCCCGACCGCTACGAGACCGCCACCTTCCGCCGCTGCGGCCGGTCCGGCCTTGTGCTGCCGCCGATCTCGCTCGGGCTGTGGCACAATTTCGGCGGCGACGACGTGTTCGAGACCGGTCGCGCGGTGATCCGGCGCGCCTTCGATCGCGGCGTGACCCATTTCGATCTCGCCAATAACTACGGACCGCCCTACGGCTCGGCGGAAGAGAATTTCGGCCATATCCTGCGCAAGGATTTCGGCAACGGCCTGCGCGACGAGCTGATCATCTCCTCCAAGGCCGGATGGGACATGTGGCCCGGCCCCTACGGCGTCGGCGGCTCGCGCAAATACCTGATCGCCTCGGCCGATCAGAGCCTGAAGCGCATGGGGCTCGATTACGTCGACATCTTCTATTCGCACCGCCCGACCACGGACGTGCCGCTGGAAGAAACCATGGGCGCGCTGGTGCAGCTCCATCGCCAGGGCAAGGCGCTCTATGTCGGCATCTCGTCCTACGGCCCCGAGCGGACCCGTCAGGCGGCGGAGATCCTGCGCAGCGAGGGCGTGCCGCTGCTGATCCACCAGCCGTCCTATTCCATGCTGAACCGCTGGATCGAGGACGAGCTTCTCCAAACGTTGGAGGAGCTGGGCACGGGCTGCATCGCCTTCTCCCCGTTGGCGCAGGGACTGCTGACCTCGAAATATCTCAAGGGCGTGCCGGACGATGCGCGCGCGGCCAAGGGAACCTCGTTCGACCAGTCGCTGATCTCGGGCGACAATCTCGAGCGTGTGCGGGCGCTGAACGCGATCGCCGAGACGCGCGGCCAGACCCTGGCGCAGATGGCGATCGCCTGGGTGCTGCGCGACAAGCGCGTCACCTCGGCGCTGATCGGCGCCCGCAACGTCAAGCAGCTCGACGATTCCCTTGGCGCGCTGGACCGGCTGGAGTTCAGCAAGGAGGAACTGGAGGAGATCGACCGTCACGCCACCGAAGGCGGGATCGATCTGTGGCGCGGCGTGTCGGAAGACCGGCCGGCCTGATGTCGAACCGGGGTGCGGACCAACCGCACCCCGATCCTGTGGGTCAGGCCGCCACCGGCGTGCGCTGTTTCGCCACCGCGCGCCAGCGATGCAAGGCCGGCTCAGTGTAGCCGCCGCTGGTCTCCGCACCGTCGAAAATCAGATCGCACGCGGCCCGGAAGGATGGCCCGTCCTCCGTCGTGTCCAGGGCGCCGAATTCCGGGTCGGCCTCGTTCTGACGCGCCACGATCCGCATCACCCGACGCATCGACTGGAGCACCGCGTCGCGGTCGATCAGCCCGTGCAGCAGCCAGTTGGCCAGGAACTGCGAGGAAATGCGCAGCGTCGCCCGGTCCTCCATCAGCCCGACATCGTCGATGTCCGGCACCTTGGAACAACCGACCCCCAGATCCACCCAGCGCACCACGTAGCCGAGGATCGACTGCACGTTGCGGTCCAGTTCGCGGTCGATCACCGCTTGCGACGGCTTGGCGTTGTCCAGCATCGGCGGGGTGAGCAGCGTTTCCAGCGGCGCCGGCACCGCCCCGGCCAGAGCCTGCTGGCGATCGGCCACGGAAATCGACAGGTAGTGCAGCGCGTGCAGCGTGGCGGCGGTCGGCGACGGCACCCAGGCGGTGTTGGCACCCGAGCGCGGATGGCCGATCTTCTCCGCCAGCATCGCCGCCATGCGGTCGGGTGCGGCCCACATGCCCTTGCCGATCTGGCCGCGGCCGGAGAGGCCGCAGGCGAGGCCGATGGCAACGTTGCGCTGCTCGTAGGCGCCGATCCAGTCCGCCTTGCGCATGGCGTCCTTGGCCACCACCGGGCCCAGATGCATCGCCGAATGGATCTCGTCGCCGGTCCGGTCGAGGAAGCCGGTGTTGATGAACACAACACGCGTCTTCGCCGCGGCGATGCAGGCGGCGAGATTGGCGCTGGTGCGGCGCTCCTCGTCCATGATGCCGAGCTTGACCGTGTCCGCGGGCAGGCCGAGCATCTGCTCCACCGCGCCCATGATCTCGACCGACAGCGTCACCTCGGCCGGGCCGTGCATCTTCGGCTTGACCACATAGACCGAGCCTTCGCGGCTGTTGCGACGCAGGGCGCGGTCATGCAGCGCGGCCAGAACCGTGACGACGGCATCGAGCAGCCCTTCCGGCACCGGCGCGCCGTCCGGCCCCGACACAGCATCGGTGAACATGTGATGGCCGACATGGCGCACCAGCAACAGGCTGCGTCCGGGCAGGATCAGCGCGCCGCCATCCGGCGCGGTGTAATGCCGCTCGTCGGACAGGCGACGGTCGAGCGCGCGGCCGTTCTTCTCGAAACGCGCGGTCAGGGTTTCGCGCATCAGCCCGAGCCAGTTGCGATAGATCGCGATCTTGTCGGCCGCATCCACCGCCGCCACGCTGTCCTCGCAATCGAAGATGGTGGACACGGCACTTTCCAGCACGATGTCGGACAGGCCGCTCGCCGCGTCGCGCCCGACCGGATGCGTCCGATCGAAGTTCAGATGCACGTGCAGGCCGTTGCGCTTCAGAAGAATGGCGTTGGGCTCTGCCGAATCGCCGACGAAGCCCGCGAACTGCGACGGATCGCGCAATGCCGTGCGCACCGCGCCGTCCAGAACCAGCGCGCCGCTCTCCACCGCATAGCGGGCGATGTCGGCATGGCTGCCGCCCTCGAGCGGGAAACATTCGTCGAGCATCAGCGTGCCGCGACGCACCACCTCCGCCGCGCGTTTCGGGTCGAGACCCGGACCGGCATGGCGCGGAAAATCGCTTTCGGACACGGCATCGGTGCCATAGAGCGCATCGTAGAGGCTACCCCAGCGCGCGTTGGCCGCGTTCAGCGCATAACGTGCGTTGGAGCCCGGCACCACGAGCTGCGGCCCGGCGATGCGGGCGATCTCGTCATCCACCCCGGTGGTTTCCACCGAGAACGGCGCGGGCTCCGGCACCAGATAGCCGATCTCGCGCAGGAACGGCAGCGAGGAGGCGCCGCTGCGGCCGTTTCCGGCGCGGTGATAATCGTCCAGCGCCGCCTGAAGGCGATCGCGCTCGGCCAGGGCGTCGGCGATCCGGGGCGAGAAGCGCTCGACCAGAGCGGTGAAACCGTCCCAGAGCGCATCCGGCGCGATGGCGGTGCCGGGCAGGATCTCGTGCTCCACGAAGCGGGCGAGCGCGGCGTCCACGGAAAGGCCGGAACGGCGCACGCGATCGGTGTGGTCCGGCATGGAGAAGGTATCCATCGTTGCCTCCATCGTTCTTCTGGCCCGGTCTGTATGGCCGACCGGGAGAAACGCGAAACCGGGCCGAAAGAATGGCCCGGTCCGCCTGGTCGTGTCCGGCGGTTCAGCCGAACTGGTTCATGGTGTTGTGCGCACCGCCGGCCTTCAGCGCCGCCTCACCGGCGAAGTAGCCCTTGTGGTCGTCGCCGATATCGGAGCCGGCCATGTTCTGGTGCTTCACGCAGGCCACGCCGCGACGGATCTCCTGGCGCTGCACGTCGCGCACATAACCCAGCATGCCGTCGGCACCGAAATAATCCTGCGCCAGAACGTCGGTGGACAAAGCCGCCGTGTGGTAGGTCGGCAGGGTGATCAGGTGGTGGAAGATGCCGGCGCGCTTGGACGCATCCGCCTGGAAGTTCCTGATCCAGCGATCCGCTTCCGCCGCCAGCTCGCTCGCGTCGTAGCTCGCCGCCATCAGCTTGGCGCGATCGTAGCCGGACACGTCGCGGCCTTCCTCCGACCAGCGATCGAACACCTGCTGACGGAAATTCAGCGTCCAGTTGAACGACGGCGAGTTGTTGTAGACCAGCTTCGCGTTCGGGATCACCTCGCGGATCTTGTCCATCATGCCGGCGATCTGTTCCACATGCGGCTTCTCGGTCTCGATCCAGAGCAGATCGGCGCCGCCCTGCAGCGAGGCGATACAATCCATCACGCAGCGCTCGGCGCCGGTGCCGGAGCGGAACTGGAACAGGTTGCTCGGCAGACGCTTCGGACGCAGCAGCTTGCCGTCGCGCCGGATCAGCACGTCGCCGTCCCGCGCGGTCTCCGCCGTCACCTCCTCCGTGTCGAGGAAGCTGTTGTAGCGGTCGCCCAGATCGCCCGGCTCGCGGCTGAAGGCGATCTGCTTGGTGAGACCGGCGCCCAGAGAGTCCGTGCGGGCAACGATGATGCCATCTTCCACGCCCAGTTCCATGAAGGCGTAGCGGATCGCGCGGATCTTCTGCAGGAAATCCTCGTGCGGCACGGTGACCTTGCCGTCCTGGTGGCCGCACTGCTTCTCGTCGGAGACCTGGTTCTCGATCTGCAGCGCGCAGGCGCCGGCCTCGATCATCTTCTTGGCCAGAAGATAGGTCGCTTCCGCATTGCCGAAGCCCGCGTCGATATCGGCGATGATCGGCACGATATGGGTCTGATGCCCGTCGATCGCCTGGCTGAGACGGTCCTGCTCCTCGGCATCGCCAGACTCGCGCGCCGTATCCAGGGCGCGATACAGGTTGCCCAGCTCGCGCGCATCGGCCTGACGCAGAAAAGTGTAGATCTCGCCGATCAGTTCCGGCACCGCGGTCTTCTCGTGCATGGACTGGTCCGGCAGCGGGCCGAACTCGGAACGCAGCGCCGCCACCATCCAGCCGGACAGGTAGATGTAGCGGCGATCGGTGCTGCCCAGATGCTTGCGCGCGGCGATCATCTGCTGCTGCGCGATGAAGCCGTGCCAGGCGCCGAGCGACTGGGTGTAGAGCGTCGGATCCGCATCGTAGCGCGCCATGTCGGCCCGCATGATTGAGGCAGTGTAGCGCGCGATGTCGAGCCCGGTGGTGAAGCGGTTCTGCTTGCGCATCCGCGACACGAATTCGGGATCGACGGTGGAGGCGAACGATGCCTGCGCCCCGTGTTCCCGGGCCTGGGCGGCATCGACGCCGGACCAGGCGGCCGTCGTGCCAACGCCATCCGGTGCGCGGTTCGGGGTGATCTGGATCATGGCCATCTCCGGTTTCCTTGGGACGCCCGCTTCATGACTGCGTGTGCGAACATCCGTGACGCCGAGTTAGGACGCTTGCTCCCGCCGCCGAAAGGGGGGATCGTGTCAATCGGAACGAAACCTGTCACAGGTTTTACAGAGCCCGTTGTAAGGTCGTAAAAGCGTGTCGAGATCACAGATCGGCCGGACCGTGCGGCGTTTGCGCACGGACAAGAACATCACCCAGCAGGGTCTGGCCGCCCGCCTGGGCGTCTCCGCCAGCTATTTGAACCTGATCGAGCACGGGCAGCGCAACGTCACCGGCTCGCTGCTGATCAAGCTCTGCGCGGCGCTCGATGCCGATCTGCAGGCTCTTTCAGGCGAGACCGAGCGTCAGGCGGAAACCGCCCTGCGCGAGGTGCTGCGCGACCCGCTCTTCGGCGCCGAGCCGGTACCGGATGGCGATATCCAGACCATGGCCGGGCTGGTCGGCGCCTCGCGCGCCATGGTGTCGCTGTATCGCGCGCTCCGCGTGGCCCGCGAGGACGCCGCCGGCATCGCCCTGCCGAGCGGACGCCGCATCCTGCTGCCGCTGGAGGAAGCGCGCGATTTCTTCCAGCAATACTCGAACCATTTCCCGGCGATCGAGGAAGCCGCGGAGACGCGCGCCGCAGAGATCAACGACGACACCGATCGCTTCATCCTGGACCGGCTGCAACAGCGTCACGGCGTGCGGGTACGGATCGGCGCCAGCGACATGATGCGCCGTTTCGATCCCGACACGCGCCTGCTGGAACTGTCCGAAGCCATGCCGCGCGAGAGCCGCGCCTTCCAGCTCGCCTTCCAGCTCATGCTGCTGGAATGCCGGCCGGTCGTGGATGCGATCATCGCCGAAGCGCGCCCGTCCACACCCGAAGCCGCCGGAATGATCCGTGTCGGGCTCTGCAACTATGCCGCAGGCGCCCTGCTGATGCCGTATCCGGCGATGCTCGCGGCGGCGGATGAACTCCGCTACGACGTCGATGCTCTGGCGGCACGCTTCGGCGTCAGTTTCGAGCAGGTGGCGCATCGTCTCACCACCCTGCAAAGACCCGGCGCCTCCGGCATCCCCTTCTTCTTCGTGCGCACCGATCCGGCCGGCAACATCGACAAATGCTTTTCCGCCGCCGGGTTTCCGTTCGCGCGCTTCGGCGGCTCCTGTCCGCGCTGGATCGTGCACACCGCCTTCTCCCTGCCCGACCGGCTGAACGTGGAAGTCGCGGAGTTGCCCGATGGAGCCGCCTTTCTTTGCATCGCGCGCATGTTGTCCGGCACGTCCGGACGCCCCGGCGATCCGCCGCCACGCCATGTGGTGACGATCGGCTGCGCGATCGATCGTGCCGCCGAACTGGTCTATGTGGACCAGCTCAATCTCGCCCATCGCAACGAGATCGGCCTATCCTGCAGGCTTTGCGATCGGCCCCAGTGCCGCAACCGCGCCTTTCCGCCCGTGCTGCACCGCGTGGAGATCGATCCGAACCAGGACGGCGCGACGCCCTGGCGGTTTTCGCCGGAGCGCGGGCGGTAGGAACCTTCCTTATTCTGAAGAAAAAGAAGCAAAAAGACTTCTGCCCGTTTGGCTCCGTACCGAACCGCTCTTCCGATCTAAACGGACAGAAGTTCTTTGGTTCTTTCTTTCAAGAAAGAACATCTCTTCCCCTCTACGGCGTATCCTCCCGCCCCGGAATCCGGTCGCGATACCGATCCCAGTGCGCCAACAGCTCGTGCAGCACCGGGGCCCCGGCGCGCTGGTTGCTGTCGAAGGCGAGCACCTGTCCCGGCCCTTCGTCGCCGATCGACGCCGTGACGGCCACCCCCGGCGGCGGTTCGGAGAAATTGGACGCCGTGCGCAGCACCATGATCCGGTCGGCATCCACGAAGCCCTGCGCCGCGAAGGCGCGCATCTCCTTCTGGTAGGTCTGGCTTTCCATGTTGGTCATCACGAAGCGGCCCTGGCCGCGCGTCCACAACGTCACCCAGTCGCGCGCCCATTGCGTGCGCGGCGCGCCGTGCCAATAGCGCAGCGCACCGAGCGTCTCGCCTTCCAGTACGAAAGGCGGCTTCTGCGCCTCGGGAAAGCCGACCCAACGGGCACGCGCCGCGCGGACCGCGTCGTCGTCGCCGAGCCGGACGTTGCGTGTCAGCTCGAACGCCCAGCGCGCCAGCCTGCGATTGAGCGGATAGGCCCGTTCGAGCTGCTTCATGTCGGTGACGGAGCCGAAATGGTTGGCATCGAACGGAAGCTGGTTCGGTTTGTTGGCGCCGATCGGCCAGAGTCCGTAGGGCCAGCCGGCGGGAATGGTCCGGTCGTCGATCTCGCGCGCCTCGTCTCCATCCACAACCCAGCGCGCCCAGGCCGCCGAGCCCACCGACGCCACGTTCGGATCGACGCCGGAGATGCCGGTGAACAGCCAGTAGGCATGGGTCAGATCGAAGCGCGGATCGAGCACGAAGGCGGCGAGATCGGTGACGCCGTGGCGCAGAACCAGCCCGTACAGCCCGTCCTTGCTGCGCCGGACCACGTCGGGCGCGCCGCGCACCGGCACTTTCTCGTCCAGATGCTCGCGTTCGACCCAGTCCTGATACTCGCCCGGCGCATCGCCCGTGTCGGCGCCGTTCTCCCAGTTGGCGACCACCACGACCTTGACCGGGATCGGCGCGGCGCGCGCGGCCCCGGCGGAGAGCAGCAGGGCGGCAGAAAGAAGCAGGCGTTTCATCGGGAACTCCGGGATGGCGTATCGGGTCATATCGAGCCGGTTGCACGATCCATGCCGCGCGCGAAGCGCCGCCCCCCGGAACGAAGGGGTTGCGAAAACCGCCGCCGTGCTCGACATGACGACGATGGCGTATGCGGTGAAGGAGATGTTCGCGACCCTCCAGGGCGAGGGGGCGCAGGCCGGACGGGCCTCGGTGTTCTGCCGGTTCGCCGGCTGCAACCTGTGGTCCGGGCGCGAGGAGGATCGCGCGGACGCCGTCTGCCGCTTCTGCGACACCGATTTCGTCGGCATGGACGGTGAAGGCGGCGGACGCTTCGACGGCGCCGAAGCCCTGGCCGACGCCATCGCCGCGCTCTGGCCCGAGAACCGCGCCCATCGCTACGTGGTGTTCACCGGCGGCGAACCGCTGCTGCAGCTCGACACGGCTCTGCTGGAGGCCATGCATGCGCGCGGCTTCGAGGTCGCGGTGGAAACCAACGGCACCCTGCCCGCCCCTGCCGGCATCGACTGGATCTGCGTCAGCCCCAAGGCCGGCAATCCGTTGAAGCAACGCGCTGGTTCCGAGCTGAAGCTCGTCTTCCCGCAGACCGAGATCGACCCCGCCGACATGGAAGGGCTCGATTTCAGCCATTTCTTTCTCCAGCCGATGGACGGGCCGGAGCAGGCGGCCAACACCGAGGCGGCGATCCGCTACTGCCTCGCCCATCCGCGCTGGCGCCTCAGCCTGCAGACCCACAAGCTGCTGGGAATCCCCTGATGAGCACCGACATGACGATCCAACCCGGCGGCGCGCTCGTGCTGTTCTCCGGCGGACAGGATTCCGCCACCTGTCTCGCCTGGGCGCTGGACCGGTTCGATCGCGTGGAAACGCTGGGCTTCGATTACGGCCAACGGCACAGCGTAGAGCTCGAATGCCGCGACACGCTGCGCGCCGGCATGGTGGCCCGACGCACGCTCTGGACCGACCGGCTCGGCCCCGACCACACCCTCGACCTGCCGGTGCTGGGCCAGTTATCCGACACGGCGCTGACGCGCGAAGCCGCGATCGCCTTCACCGAAGGCGGCCTGCCCAACACCTTCGTGCCCGGCCGCAACCTGCTGTTCCTCACCTTCGCCGCCGCCCTCGCCACGCGCCGCGGGCTCAAGCACATCGTCGGCGGCATGTGTGAGACCGATTATTCCGGCTACCCCGATTGCCGCGACGACACCATCAAGTCGCTCCAGGCCACGCTCAATCTCGGCATGGACAGCCGCTTCGTGCTGCACACCCCGCTGATGTGGCTCGACAAGGCCGCCACATGGCGACTGGCCGAACGGCTCGGCGGCGACGATCTGGTCGGGCTGATCCGCGACGACAGCCATAGCTGCTATCTCGGCGACCGCACCCACGCACATGACTGGGGACGCGGCTGCGGCGAATGTCCGGCCTGCGAGCTCCGCCGCCGCGGCTGGGAACAATACAGCGCCGAACGCGGCCCCGCCCGCGCCCTGCCGCCCGGTCCCGTTTCCGATGCTTGAACTGCGCTTCACGCGCCGCTTCTCCATGGGCCACCGCCTGATCGCCGGCGCCTCGGAAAGCTGCGCCCTGCCGCACGGCCACAACGAGTTCGTGCGCGTGCGCCTGGTGGCGAACGACCAGCGCCCGCTCGACGGGCACGGCAACATGGTGGTCTCGTTCCAGCGCGCCAAGGGACGCTGGCACCGCTTCGTGGACGACCGGCTCGACCACGCGCTCCAGCTGTCCGACGCCGACCCGCTGCTCGGCTGGTTCCGTGCCAACGAACCCGAACGCGCCGCGCGCATCGTGGTGACGCCGGGCGATCCCACCACCGAACTGATGTGCTGCCTGCTCTGGAGCAAGCTCTCGGCGATCCTGCGCGACGACGGCGATCTGCTGCGCTGTGCCGAACTTTCCATCGAGGAAACGCCCACCAACGAGGTCTCCGTCACGGCGGAAGCGGCGCAGGCGCTGCTGCCGGGGCGGGAGGGGTGGTGGATGCGGGCGGATTCGAGCATCAGCTAGGGGGAACGGGGCTCTGCCCCGGACCCCGCCAGGGAGCTGGGCTCCCTGGACCCCCGAATGTTTGCGCCCCGAGGGTAAGCGATGAGTGATGATGGTTCTTCGGCCCTGACGCAGTTGGGGCGGCATACGGAAACGCCGGCCAGCCCGGAACAGGCGGTGCTGGAGCGCGTGCCGGCGCCGCATAAGGGGCGGCACTATCTGGTGCGCTTCACCGCGCCGGAGTTCACCTCGCTCTGCCCGGTCACAGGCCAGCCCGATTTCGCCCATCTGGTGATCGACTACGTCCCCCGCGACTGGATCGTGGAAAGCAAGTCGCTCAAGCTGTTCCTCACCTCGTTCCGCAACCACGGCGCCTTCCACGAGGATTGCTCCGTCCGCATCGCCTCCACGCTGGTCGATCTGCTCGACCCGGTCTGGCTGCGCATCGGCGCCTACTGGTATCCGCGCGGCGGCATCCCGATCGACGTGTTCTGGCAGACGGGCGCCCCGCCGGCGGATGTCTGGGTGCCGGACCAGGGCGTGCCGACCTATCGCGGGCGCGGCTGAGCCTCACGGCGACGCGGCGGCACCCGGCAGCCTGAGCCCCAGCCCTTCTCGCGGCGGCGGTGCATCCTCCGCCGCCGGCCGTCCTGCCAGCAGATCCGACAACACCACGAGTTCGGGGCGCGACATCTCGACCTGAGCCGAGCGGCCGCAATCGGCGCCATGCTCCAGCACCGCCTGCATGGCGCGGTATCGCGCGTCCGGATCGGGATCGGCCACCACCTGCCCCAACGAAACGGTCGCGCCGCCGGACCAGTCGGCGACCCAATGCCCGTCGCCATCGGTGGCCACCAGCGTCAGCGTGCCGCCCCCTTCCCCGGCCATGGCGGCAGGGTCGAGCGAACATCCGGCATCCCCGCCGGCGAAGCGCCCGTCCTGCCGCAGCAGGGCGACGGTCAAGGTCCGGGAAGCAGCCGGCGCCGCGAGGTTCGGATCGCCGCGATCGAAACGCAGCACCTGGCCCGATGCGAACGAGATCGGACTCGCCCCGTCATGCGACGCCTCGTCATGCGGCGCCCCGTCATGCGCATCGTGCCGGTCGTGCATCTGCACGATCATCAGCAGGACGCGCAGCACCAGAACGATCGGCAAGGCGATGGCCGCCCAGCGGCGCAACGTGCTCTTCATCGCACGCACACCTCGTTGTCCCGCATCATGCCGTGCCCCTCCGCACACCGACAAAAACAGTGGCCGCGAACACGGCTGCGTCGGCGCAGCCCACACGATATTGTCAACCGCCCGGACGAACCACGATCACCCTGGCGCGGACGCAGCCTGATGGCGGATTTTCGCGAAACGAACGCTGTTTCCGCAGCGCTGACACGCTTCGAGATGCGCTTGCCTCCCGCGCCATCCCGCCCGATGCAACACGCGCCGTCGCGGCTGCGTTGCCCGGCGCGCACCCACAGGATCGGAGAACCGCATGCAGTCCAGAATCCATCCGGACGGCCTTCCCTCCGGGCTGCGTTTCTGGGGCATGCTGGCGATCCTGCTCGGCACCATCATGGCGGTGCTGGACGCCTCCGTCGCCAACATCGCGCTGCCGACCATCGCCCGCCAGTTGAAGGCGACGCCCGCAGAGGCGGTCTGGGTGGTGAACGCCTATCAGCTGGTTCTGGTGGCCACCATGCTGCCCTTGGCGGCGCTTGGCGAGAAGACCGGCTACAGGCGCGTCTATGGCGCGGGCCTCGCCCTGTTCGTGGCCGGCTCCTTGTTCTGCGCCCTGTCCGACAGCCTGCCGCTGCTGGTCGCGTCGCGCGTCGCGCAAGGGCTGGGCGCGGCCGGAATGATGAGCGTCAGCGGCGCCCTGGTGCGCCATGTCTGGCCGCTGGCCCTGCTGGGACGCGGGGTCGGGCTTCTGGCGCTGGTGGTGAGTCTGGCCGCGGCGGTCGGACCCAGCGTCGCCGCCGCCGTGCTGGCGGTCGCCAACTGGGAATGGCTGTTCGCCGTCAACGTGCCGATCGGCCTCGTGAACCTGTGGCTGGCGCGCCGCTTCCTGCCGCATGCGGAGCTGTCCCAAGGGCCGCTCGACAAGATCGGCGCCTTGCTGAACATGCTGTGTTTCGGGCTGTTCTTCATCGGCATCGACATCCTCACCCATGGCAGCGGCGCGCGCATCGCCGGCGCGCTGGTGCTCGCGGCGGCGATCGCGATCGGCGCGATCGGCCTACGGCGCGCCGCCGGGCTCGAGCGGCCGCTGATGCCGGTGGATCTGATGCGGATCCCGGTCTTCGCCCTGTCCATCTGCGCATCGGTCTGCGCCTTCAGCGCCTACGCGCTCGCCTTTCTGGCGCTGCCGTTCCATTTCGAGGACGCGCTGCATCTGGGTCAGGTGCAGACCGGCCTGTTGATGACGGCCTGGCCGGCGGCGATCACCGTGATCGCGCCCATGGCCGGACGCCTCACCGAACGCATCGCCCCCGCCCTTCTGGGCGGCGTCGGCATGGCGATCCTGGCCACCGGCTTCGTTCTGCTGGCGCTGCTGCCGGACGATGCCGGGCCGGTGGCGATCGCCTGGCGCATGATGATCTGCGGCGCCGGGTTCGGCCTGTTCCAGGCGCCCAACAACCGCGTCATGCTCGGCACCGCGCCGCGAGACCGCGCCGGCGCCGCCAGCGGCATGCTGGCCACCGCCCGCCTGTTCGGCCAGACCGGCGGCGCCACCCTGGCCGCGATCGGCTTCCGCCTGCTGCCGCATGGCGGCGAGCGCATCGAGATGCTGGCCTGCGCCGTGCTGGCGGTTCTCGCCGCCCTGTTCAGCGTCGGGCGGTTCCGCCGCCATCGCCAGGCATCCGCTGCCGGTGCGGCGTGATAGGGCCCGAGTGGATAAAAGACAGAAACAGAAAGAGCCTTCTTTTTCTGAAGAAAAAGAAGCAAAAAGACTTCTATCCGTTTAAATCTAAATAATTGGCGCTGCACTCACTTTAACAAACAAAAGTTCTTTGGTTCTTTCTTTCAAGAAAGAACATCCCCTTCGCCTGTCGACGTCAACGACCGCACGAACGCATCGGCAGCCTGGGTGCGGTAGCGCTCACGGTGCCGGAGCGCGTGGAACGGACGCGCCGGGAGCGCGAACGGCAGCGCGATCACCAGCCCGGCGGCCAAAGCCGCCCGCGCCACGTGCTGCGACAGGGCGGCAACGCCGTTTCCGGCCTGCACCGCGCTGAGCACGGCTTCGTTGGAGGGAAGAACGAGGCTGACGCGTAGGGCGGCGGGGTCGCAACCCGCCTCGGACAGGGCCGCTTCCAGGCTGGACCGCGTACCGGAGCCCGCCTCGCGCATGATCCAGGCGGCGCCGGACAGGTCGGTCGCCGTGAGCGAGGCGCGCCCGGCCCAGGGATGCGCGGGATGGCACAGGATCAGCAGCCGGTCCTGGCCGACCTCCAGCCGTTCCAGACAATCATGGCCGGTCGCACCCTCTACGAAACCGATCTCGCAGCCGCCGTCCAGCACGGCCTGCGCCACGTCGCTGGTGTTGCCGACATGGATGTCGAGATCCACCGTGGGATAGGCGGCGTGGAAGCGGGCCAGACGTTCCGGCAGCCAGTAGCCGGCGATGGTCTGGCTGGCATGGAGCCGCAGACGCCCGCGCCGCAGTCCGCCGAGATCGTCCAGAACCGCTTCCGCCAGCGCGGCGCGGTCGATCACCGCACGCGCCTCGGGCAGGAAGGCCCGCCCGTTCTCGTTCAGAACGATGCCGCGCCCGACCCGGTCGAACAAGCGGATCGCGTGCCGTTCCTCCAGAGCCGCCAGGGCATTGCTGACGGCGGACTGGGTCAGGTTGAGCGCGCGCGACGCCGCGGTGACGTGCTGACGCTCGGCTACCGCCAGGAAGATCCGGAGCTGTTCCAGGGTCACGCAATCGATCCTCCGATCGGATCATTCTGAACAGAACAATCCGTTGGAAGCAACGATCCGGACGGCCGATCCTGTGGCCGACCGGAGAAGGATGCTCGCATGACCGCCACAACGCTGCTGTCCGACAGGAACGTCCTGCCTGCGTCGCGGCTGGTGCCGTCCTGCGTGAGGCGGGTTCTGCCGGGGCTGGGTCTGTGCGCGTTCGTGACGATGCTGGCCACGCTTCTGGCCGGGATCGAGCGGCATCTGCTCGGGGCGGTGTGGCTGGAACCGCTGGTGCTGGCGATCGTGGTCGGCGCCGCGATCCGAACGGTCTGGACGCCGGGCCGCGTCTGGCAGCCCGGGATCGCGTTCAGCGCCAAGATCCTGCTGGAGATCGCCGTGGTGCTGCTGGGCGCGTCGGTCAGCGCCGCGACCGTTCTGGCGGCAGGACCGGCGCTGCTGCTCGGCATCGCCGCGGTCGTGGTGCTGGCGATCGCCTGCGGCTATACGCTCGGCCGCCTGTTCGGCCTGCCGCATCGCATGGCGACCCTGGTCACCTGCGGCAACGCGATCTGCGGCAATTCGGCCATCGCCGCGATCGCGCCGGTGATCGGCGCGGATGGCGAGGATGTCGCGGCGTCGATCTCGTTCACCGCCCTGTTCGGCGTTCTGCTGGTGCTGGTTCTGCCGCTGCTGGTGCCGGTTCTGCACCTGAGCGGGCTACAATACGGCGCCCTGGCCGGGCTCACCGTCTATGCGGTGCCGCAGGTTCTGGCGGCAACGGCGCCGGCCGGAGCGGTTGCGGTGCAGATCGGCACGCTGGTGAAGCTGGCGCGCGTGCTGATGCTGGGGCCGGTGGTGGTGGGCGCCACGCTGCTGAGCCGCCATCTGCGCGACGAGACCGACGAGGCGCCGCCGCATCTGACCGCAGGCGACCGGCCGAAGCCGGGCCGTCTTCCCCTGCACCGTCTGGTGCCGTGGTTCATTCTCGGCTTCCTGGGTCTGGCCGCTCTGCGCTCCGCCGGGCTGGTCCCCGCCGCTCTGCTGCATCCGGCTGCGGGCGCGGCCAGCCTGCTGACCGTGGTGTCGATGGCGGCCCTGGGTCTCGGCACCGATCTGCGCGTCGCCGCCCGCGCCGGGGCGCGGGTGACGGCGGTGGTGATGCTGTCGCTGCTGTGTCTGGCGCTGATCGGCGGCGGTTTGATCCGCCTCATCGGGCTGCACTGAGGGAGATCAGCCGAGCCTGCGTTCGAGAAAATCGCCGATCAGCGCAGCGATCTCGCGATGATGGGTTTCCAGCGCGAAATGGCCGGCATCGAGCAGATGGATCTCCGCATCCGGCACATCGCGCCGATAGGTCTCGGCGCCGGCCGGCAGGAAGAACGCGTCGTTCCGGCCCCAGACGGCCAGCAGAGGCGGGCGGTGGCTGCGGAGATAACGCTGGAAATCGGGGTAGAGCGCGACGTTGGAGCGGTAGTCCAGGATCAGGTCGAGCTGGATCTCGTCCGCCTCCGGCCGGTGCATGAACAGGCTGTCGAGCAGCCAGCCATCGGGGGATACGCTGCCGGGCGCAGCGCCGTGCTCGTGCTGGAAACGCAGCGCATCGTCCGCCAGGAAGGCCCGGACCGCGTCGCGATTCGCCTCGGTCGGCTCGCGCCAGTAGCGCTGCCAGGGCTCCCAATCGGCACTCAGGCCCTCTTCGTAGGCGTTGCCGTTCTGGCTGACGATGGCGCTGATCCGCTCCGGCCGTCGCGACGCCAGACGGAGCCCGACCGGGGCGCCGTAGTCGAAGATGTAGAGGCTGAAACGATCCAGGCCGAGCGCGGCCACGAAACCGTCGATCACCTCGGCCAGCGCGTCGAAGCTGTAGCGGAAGCGGTCGCGGGGCGGCGAGCGTGTCAGGCCGAAGCCGGGCAGGTCGGGCGCGATCACCCGGAAGCGGTCGGCGAGTTCGGGGATCAGGGTGGCGAACATGTGGCTGCTGGTGGGGAAACCGTGCAGCAGGAGGAGCACCGGCGCGTCGGCGGGGCCGGCCTCGCGGAAGAACACCTCGTGCTCGCCGACGGTCTGGGTGCGGTAGCGGATGGGAGACATCGGGGCGGTTCCTTTCGAACGGTCGCCCTATCGACGCATGTTTCAGGGACGGGAAGAATGCCCGACGGTTGTACGGCTTGCTTGCAGGATCTGAACGAATGGACCGTCTCGATGCCATGAGCCTGTTCGTGTCGGCGGTGGAGGGCGGGTCTCTGGCCGAGGCGGGGCGGCGTCATGGCCGGTCCGCCGCCACGGTGAGCCGTGCGGTGGCGCTGCTGGAAGCGCATGTCGGCGAGCCGCTTCTGCTGCGGTCAACCCGCAAGCTGAAGCCGACCGCGGCCGGGGTCCGGCACATGCTAGTCTGGTGCGAGGTGCTGTGGATGTTGGAGCGGCGTCCGCGCCAGGAGCAGGACGGGCTGCGCGGCGCCCTCGTGCTGACCGCGCCGGAGATGTTCGGGCGCCTGCATGTGATGCCGGTGATGGAAGGGTTCCTCCACGCGCACCGGGACGTGTCGGCGCGGATGCTTCTGCTGGATCGTGTGGTGGATCTGGTCGGCGAAGGGGTGGATGTGGCGGTGCGTCTGGCGCCGCTCAGGAGTTCGACCCTGATGACGATCCGTCTGGGCGAGGTCAGGAGTCTGATCTGCGCCGCGCCGGACTATCTGGCCCGCCATGGAACGCCGGACACGCCGCGCGCCCTGGAGCGGCACGACTGCATCGGCCAGAACGGCGACGGCGACGGGGCGCTGTGGAGCTTCAACACCGGCACGGCGCAAAAGCCCCTGGTGCGGGCGCAGCATGTGCGGACGCGTCTGGCGGTGAACACCGCGTCTGCGGCGATCGAGGCGGCGCTTAGGGGCCGGGGGATCGTGAATGCGCGCTCCTACCAGGTGGCGGAGCATCTGGAATCGGGGCGTCTGGTGCGTCTGCTGCGGGACCAGGAGCCGGGACCGATCCCGGCGCAGCTGGTGTTTCCGTCGGACCGGGCGCGGCCTGGGCTGACGCGGCGCTTCATCGAGCATGCCGTGCCGGTTCTGAAGGAAACGCTGGGGGAGATCGAGCGAGCGATCGACGGGTGAGAGGCCCGGGGTCAAAGGAGGTGTTGTTCTTTCTTGAAAGAAAGAACCAAAGAACTTTTGTTCGTTTGGTTCTGAGAACTGGGCCGGTTACGGCGCCAAACGGACAGAAGTCTTTTTGCTTCTTTTTCTTCAGAAAAAGAAGGCTTCTTCTGCTTCACATCCCCACCGTGTCCGAGACCCTCTCGGCCCTGTCAGCATCCGATCCCGTCCATGACTGCGACACGGGCCAGGATGCCCATGAAGGATTGAGCGGTTTTCCCGGAGCAGGTGAGAATTGCCTGTCCGGGCAGTGAGCGTCGGCCATGACAGGAACCGATGGTGGTTGTCGAATGGAGGCGTCCCGGCCGCACCTAAAGGGCCCTCCCCGCATCGCGGGTTGCGGAACAGGGTGAATGGGTGGCGACACCGCTATTTCGAGGAACAGGGACGCCTGGCCATCCGGCAGGGCCAGTCCCAACTTGCCATGGGCAAAGCGATCGACGACGCCGTGGGTTCGGCGGTCAAGCTCACCGAAACCGGCCTGCACGATGTGACGCCCCGTCTCACCGTCCCGCCGTCCCGCCGAGCCTTTATCTGATGGGCAAGGACGAGTTGGACCCGGAGAGCGACGATATCGTCGCCCGCACTATCCGCAGCCTTGGATTCCACATCGTATCGGCGAACAGAAATGAAAAACGATAATACAAATAGGGATTCAGTAAATTACATACGGAGCGCACTTACGGAAGATAATATTGGGACAACCCCCAACGAAAACAGGTTGTTTATCGTTGGATTTGCAGGACCATCTGCCCTTGGCCTGACCGGCGGAGGAATGTCTCTGTTTCTTTATCTCTTTCCTGAAGACAGAAGACATATCGCCACGCTTCCTGGATTCATACTGGCAATTTTCTTCGTTTGGTTTGTCCAGATCTCAATGCGTCGCGCCTATCAGATGAGGGATCGCGATCGCCGCATCGTGCTCATCGAAAAGCTGCGGATCGTCCCAACGATATCGATTGTCCTGTCAGTCGTCGGATTGCTGATCTCTTCGGCAGTCTGGTTTTTCGCACCGCCCGATACGTCTGAGACATTCCACGTTCTTTCAGGCGTGGCCCTTGTATTTTCGGTTGTTGGCGTTCTTCTGACGCCGTTTTCTTTCGCCGCCCGGCGCATCGGTTGGCTGGTCAATCCGAGATAGAGGCTGGCTCTGTTGGCGTGAACGACGTGGCTGTTTCGGGGATTGGTCCTGGCTTTGGGCAGGATGGCTTGGATGCTGACGGACGCGCAATGGAGGGTGCTTGAGCGCTTGGTCGGGGCGGTGCGGCCCCATGCCAGCGGTCCGCCAGCGCGCCAAGCGGCAACGAGGGCTCGGTCACCTGTCCGGCCTGGATTTCCATCCACCGTAACCCGGCCGAACAGCTTTGGGCGCGCCTCAAAGAATGACGCGCCCTGGCCACCCGCTCCGAAACGATCGCCGGAGCTTGTTTGGGCGTGCTTCGGAGGTTGAAAGGCCTAGTTGGTTTCGGCGGTCTCGACCTGGGCGCGGGCGGACTGGATGCGTTCCAGCAGGGGTTCGAGCGCCGGGACGTCGCTCTTGTCTGCGGCGTCGTAGGCGGCTTCGGCGTCGCGGAGGCGGGTTTCGCCGTCTGCGCGGGACAGCTCGGCGACCGGGGTCGCCGAATCGGCCAGGATGGTGCAGCGGCCGGCGGTGATCTCGGCGAAGCCGCCGGCCACGAAGAAGCGCTCGTCCGGCGCGCCGGTCACGTTCGGGGTGTCATAAAGCGAGACCACCCCGCCGCGCAGCAGCACGATGGTCGGCGCGTGATCCTGCATCGCCGCGAGATCGCCTTCCGAACCCGGCATCACCACCATCTCGACGGCGCGGCTCAGCAGGCGCTTCTCGGGGCTGACGATCTCGACGTCGATCGGCATGTTGTTAGCCCTGCTCTTTCATGGTGCGGGCCTTCTCGATCGCTTCGTCGATGGAGCCGACCATGTAGAACGCGCCTTCCGGCAGGTCGTCATGCTCGCCGGCGACGATCGCCTTGAAGGAGCGCACCGTGTCCTCGATCGACACCAGCTTGCCGGGGGCGCCGGTGAAGACTTCGGCCACGTGGAACGGCTGAGACAGGAAGCGCTGGATGCGGCGGGCGCGCGCGACCACCAGCTTGTCGTCTTCCGACAGCTCGTCCATGCCGAGAATGGCGATGATGTCCTGCAGCGACTTGTAGGTCTGCAGGATGCGCTGCACGTCGCGCGCCACCTGATAGTGCTCTTCGCCGACGATGGCCGGGTCGAGCGAACGCGAGGTGGAGTCGAGCGGATCGACCGCCGGATAGATGCCCAGCTCGGCGATCGAGCGGTTCAGCACCGTGGTCGCGTCCAGATGGGCGAAGGAGGTGGCGGGCGCCGGGTCGGTGAGGTCGTCGGCCGGAACGTAGATGGCCTGCACCGAGGTGATGGAGCCCTTCTTGGTGGAGGTGATGCGTTCCTGCAGCGCGCCCATGTCGGTGGCCAGCGTCGGCTGGTAGCCCACCGCGGACGGGATGCGGCCCAGCAGGGCGGACACTTCGGAGCCGGCCTGGGTGAAGCGGAAGATGTTGTCCACGAAGAACAGCACGTCCTGGCCTTCCTCGTCGCGGAAATATTCCGCGACGGACAGGCCGCTCAGCGCGACGCGGGCGCGGGCGCCCGGCGGCTCGTTCATCTGGCCGTAGACCAGCGCCACCTTGGAGCCCTCGGTGTTGTCCTCGTTCAGCTTGATCACGCCGGCGTCGATCATCTCGTAGTAGAGATCGTTGCCTTCACGGGTGCGCTCGCCGACGCCCGCGAACACGGACACGCCGCCATGCGCCTTGGCGATGTTGTTGATCAGTTCCTGGATCAGCACGGTCTTGCCGACGCCCGCGCCGCCGAACAGGCCGATCTTGCCGCCCTTGAGGTACGGGCAGAGCAGGTCGACGACCTTGATGCCGGTGACGAGGATCTCGGACGAGGCGGCCTGGTCCTCGAAGGACGGCGCGTCGCGGTGGATCGGGTAGTATTTCGTGGCGGGCACCGGGCCGCGCTCGTCGATCGGCTCGCCGATGACGTTGAGGATGCGTCCGAGCGTGCCCGGGCCGACCGGCACCTGGATCGGCGCGCCGGTGTCCTGCACCTCGGCGCCGCGCACCAGGCCGTCGGTGGTGTCCATGGCGATGCAGCGCACTTCGCGCTCGCCGATCTCCTGGGCCACTTCGAGCACCAGGGTCATGTCGCCGACCTTGCAGGTGAGCGCGTTCTGGATGAAGGGCAGCTCGCCTTCGAACTGCACATCGACCACGGCGCCCTTCACCTGGGTGACGCGTCCGACGATGTTGCGGCCCTGGTTCACAGCAGGAGCCTCGAGCGTGGTGGACATGGATTCAGCTCCTGGGAAACGGGATCAGACGGCTTCGGCGCCGGAGATGATCTCGATGAGTTCCTTGGTGATGTTGGCCTGGCGGGTGCGGTTGTAGGTCTGCGTCAGACGGTCGATCGCCTTGCCGGCGTTCCGCGTGGCGCTGTCCATGGCGGTCATGCGCGCGCCCTGCTCGCCCGCTGCGCTTTCCAGCATCGCGCGGTAGAGCTGGATCGCCAGGTTGCGCGGCAGCAGCCGGGCCAGAATGGTTTCCTCGTCCGGCTCGAACTCGTAGGACGCGTCGCTGTCGCCCAGCTCGTTGTCGTTGGACGGCAGGGCCAGCGGCACGAGCTGAAGCTCGGTCGGGGTCTGGGACATGACGTTGTTGAAGCGGTTGAACACCAGCGTCACCACGTCGACCTCGTCGCGCTCCACCATGAGGGCGATGCGGTCGGCCAGTTCCTGCGCGGCGGCGAAGGCCACGTCCTTGCCGGCGGAGCCGGGAACGCGATCGACGATGTCGCCGCGGAATTCGCGCTGCAGGAAGTCGGCGCCCTTGCGGCCGACCGGCAGCAGGCGGACCGTCTTGCCTTCGCCCCGGAGGCGCAGGATCAGCCGGCGCGTGGCGCGGCCGATATTGGAGTTGAAGCCGCCTGCCAGACCGCGATCGCTGGTGACGGACACGATCAGGTGGGTGCGGTCCCGGCCGTTGCCGGCCAGCAGCTTGGGCGCGCCGTCGCGGCCGGCCATGTTGCGGGCCAGCTCGGCCAGCATGCGCTGCATGCTTTCCGCGTAGGGGCGCGCCGCTTCCGCGCGCGTCTGCGCGCGGCGCAGCTTGGCGGCCGCGACCATCTTCATGGCGCTGGTGATCTTGCGCGTCGACTTGACGCTCGTGATCCGCGCCTTGAGGTCCTTCAGCGACGGCATCGAAGCCTCAGCCTTCGAAGCGGCGGGCGAAGTCGGTGAGGAACTTCGTCAGCTTCTCTTCGGTGTCCTTCTTGATCTCGCGCTGGTCGCGGATCGCGTCGAGGATGCCGTCGCCGTTGGAGCGCAGCTCGATCAGCATCTGCTTCTCGAACTTGGTGACCTTGTCCACCGGCACCTTGTCCAGGAAGCCGCGCGTGCCGGCGAACAGGACCGCCACCTGCTCCTGCACCGGGTACGGGGTGTTCTGCGGCTGCTTCAGCAGCTCGGTGAGGCGTGCGCCGCGTGCGAGCTGCTTCTGGGTGGCGGCGTCGAGATCGGAGGCGAACTGGGAGAAGGCCGCCATCTCGCGATACTGCGCCAGCTCCAGCTTGATCTTGCCGGCGACCTGCTTCATCGCCTTGATCTGGGCGGCCGAACCGACGCGGGACACGGAGCCGCCGACGTTCACCGCCGGGCGGATGCCCTTGAAGAACAGTTCGGTCTCCAGGAAGATCTGGCCGTCGGTGATGGAGATGACGTTGGTCGGGATATAGGCCGACACGTCGCCGGCCTGGGTCTCGATCACCGGCAGGGCGGTGAGGGAGCCGGCGCCGAACGCGTCGGACATCTTCGCCGCACGCTCCAGCAGGCGGGAGTGCAGGTAGAACACGTCGCCCGGATAGGCTTCGCGTGCCGGCGGACGGCGCAGCAGCAGCGACATCTGGCGATAGGCGACGGCCTGCTTGGAGAGGTCGTCATACGCGATCAGGGCGTGCATGCCGTTGTCGCGGAAGAACTCGCCCATGGCGGCGCCGGTATACGGGGCCAGATACTGCATCGGCGCCGGATCGGAGGCGGTGGCTGCGACCACGATGGAGTATTCCATCGCGCCGTTCTCTTCGAGCGTGCGGACGATCTGCGCGACCGTGGAGCGCTTCTGCCCCACCGCGACGTAGATGCAGTACATGCTCTTCTTGTCGTCGCCGAGGGCGTTCACCGGCTTCTGGGCGATGAAGCTGTCGAGCACGATGGCGGTCTTGCCGGTCTGGCGGTCGCCGATGATGAGCTCGCGCTGTCCGCGCCCGATCGGCACCAGGCTGTCGATCGACTTGATGCCGGTCTGCATCGGCTCGGACACGCTCTGGCGCGGCATGATGCCCGGCGCCTTCACCTCTGCGCGGCGGCGCTCGACGTCGACCAGCGGGCCCTTGCCGTCGATCGGGTTGCCGAGGCCGTCCACCACGCGGCCGAGCAGGCCGCGTCCGACCGGCACGTCCACCACGGTTCCGGTGCGTGCGACGGTGTCGCCTTCACGGATGGCGCGGTCGTCGCCGAACACCACGATGCCGACATTGTCGCTTTCGAGGTTGAGCGCCATGCCGCGCACGCCGGCGGAGGGGAATTCCACCATCTCGCCGGACATGACGTTCTGCAGGCCGTAGGCGCGGGCGATGCCGTCGCCGACCGAAAGGACGGTGCCGGTTTCGGCGATGTCGCTTTCGGTGTCGAAGGATGCGATCTGCTGCTTGAGGATGTCCGAAATCTCGGCGGGACGGATATCCATCACGCGGCTCCCTTCATGGCGTACTGCAGGCGTGCGAGGCGGGATTTGAGGCTAGCGTCGTAGAGCCGTGCGCCGACGCGCACGACCAGTCCGCCGAGCAGAGCGGGATCGACCCGCTCCTGGATGTTGACGCGACCGTAGCCGGCATCGGCCAGGCGCGCCTGAAGCTGTGTGCGCTGGAGGTCCGACAGCGGATGGGCGCTGGACACGCTGGCCACCACGATGCCGCGTCGCTCGGCGACCATGGCGGCGAAGGCGCGCAGGATGTCGCGCAGATGGCTCTGGCGGCGATTGGCGACCACCACGGCGGCGAAGCGGCGCACGAGGTCGCCGAAGCCCTGTCCGGCCAGCACGGCGTCGACCGCCTTGCGGGCCGCCTTGTTGTCGAGCACCGGGTTGGACAGCACGGCGCGGAGCGGGGCGCTTTCGTCGATCAGGCGTGCGAGGGCGTCGGCCTGATCCACCGCCTCGTCCAGCGCGCGTCGTTCGTCGGCCAGCTCGTAGAGCGCGGTGGCGTAGCGTCGCGCCACGCCGCCGGGCGGAACGGTTGCCGCGTCCTGGCCGAACTGGAACGCTGGGGTGCTGCCCGGAGTCACTCTTGCGCGTCCCTTCGCTTCATGCGGATTATTGGCCGCCCTGATCGTTGCGGCGCGTCTACCATGGGGTAAATCACCACGCAACACGCAGACGGAACCGTAACGGATTGCGCGACGCCTCCTGCGGGTGTGGCGCGTGCGCCGTTGTTGCTGACGCTGACGCTGGGGGAGCCGGCGCAGACGCTGTTCCAGGCGCTGCGCGACCGGCATTTCCCGCCCGAGCGCAACGTGGTGCCGGCGCATGTGTCGTTGTTCCATGCGCTGCCGGGCGAGGAGCGCGGGCAGATCCAGAAGCGGCTGGAGAGGCTGGAAAAGGACGGGCTGGCGGTGCGTCCGGCCGTGCGGGTCGATGCGCCGTATCCGATGGGGCGTGGCGTGGGGTTCAGGCTGCATTCGCCGGGGCTCGCGCAGATCCGGGCGGCGCTGGCGGCGGACTGGGCGCTCTGGCTGACGCCGCAGGACCGGCAGCCGTTCCGGCCGCATGTGACGGTGCAGAACAAGGTGGAGCCGGCGGTGGCGAAGGCGCTGCTGGCGCGGCTGAGCGCGGGGTTCGTGCCGTTCGAGACCGAGGGTGTGGCGATCCGGCTGTGGCGCTATCTGGGCGGGCCGTGGGAGGCGCTGTCGGTGCTGGAGCTGGCGGTGCGGGAGGGGTGAGCCCCCTCCCCTAGCCGGCGACCTCGCGCCGTTCGATCTGGATTCCGTCCATGCGGGACAGCACGGCCTCGCGGTTGGGCAGATGCGGGCCGAGCTGGGAGAGCTTGGCGGCGGCGAAGGCGAGGGAGAGGCGGGCGACGTGTTCCGGTTCCGCGTCCTCGGCGAGGGCGGCGACCAGGCCGGCGACCAGCGCGTCGCCCGCGCCGACGGAGACGCCGACGGCGAGCACGGGGGCGAGGCCGAGAAGCACGGCGCGTTCGCTGACGTAGAGTGCGCCTTCGGCGCCGCGCGAGACGACCACGAGGCCGACTCCGCGCCGGCAGATGGAGCGTGCGGCCCGGATCATGTGGTTGATGTCGGAGAAGCTTTCGCCGACCACGTCCTCGAGTTCTTCCTGATTGGGCTTGATCGCCCAGGGCATCGAATCGGCGGGGCCGGCCAGGGCTTCGCGCAGCGGCGGGCCGGCGGTGTCGAGGATGACGCGCGCGCCGTCGCGCTTGAGCGAGGCGAGCATATCGACATAGCCGTTCGCGGGCACGCCGGGCGGGAGCGAGCCGGACAGCACGACGATTCCGCCGGGCACGGTTTCGCTGGCGACCACGGCGCGGAGCTGGGCCATGTGGACCGGCAGCGGGGTGAGGCCGGGGAGGTTGATGTCCGTGGTGTCGCCTGCGGCCTCGTCCAGCAGTTTGATGTTGTTGCGGGTGTGGCCGGGGATGCGGACGAAGCGGTCGATGATGCCCTTGGAGGCGAGGAAGTCCTCGAAGGTGGCGGCGTTGGAGCCGCCGACGAGGCCGGTGGCGACGATCGGCGGGTCTTCCGGGCGGCGCCAGTCGGCGAGGCATCCGGCGACGTTGACGCCCTTGCCGCCGGCCTGACGGACCGAGGAGCGCGCGCGCAGCACGGTTCCGGGCACCAGCTCGTCCAGGCGGATGGTGTGATCGATCGCCGGGTTCAGCGTCACCGTCACGATGGACGGTCCCGCCGGAGCGGGGGTGGCGGAACCAGAAGCTGGGGCGGTCATGGCAACGTCCTTCCCGGGGATTTTCACCCAGCCTCGCAGCCTCGGGCGTCGACGGGAAGAGGCCAGCCCGAAAACCGCTCCGGCGTCTGCGCGCAATCGCCTTCCAGCGTCGCGTGCAGGAGCACCAGCACGGCGCCGTCCCCTTCCGGGAGCACCTTGTACAGATGTGTCCAGGGTTTGTCCCCTGGGGTGCGATGCACGGCGAGATGCCAGCCGCAGGGACGCATGCGGTTGAGGTGCGGGGTGTGTCCGAGACCGAGAAAGCGCGTGGTGTCGCCCGGCTTCACCGCGATCGGCATTCGGAGGCGGCGCAGCAGCGCGGCATCGTCCTGCACGGGATGGGCGAAACAAAGGGCGTCGAACACGGGAACCGGACTCCAGGCGTGTGGAGCGGGTTCGTTCCCGGCGACGCAGAGATGGAGCGGCGTGTTCCCGTTGGTTGCCGGAAGCGGCCGCATCTCCCGTTTCGGGACGCCACCTTGCCGGGACCGGCAGGTTGGCGTTGGGGACGAACCCAACTCCTGATGCAGTGCGGGTCTTACAGGGGGAGGCCGGGGGCTGCAAGCGGAGAAATCGCGCGGGGTGGCGCCGGGAGGGGCGGAGGGGATGCGGGCGGCAGATGAGCGAACATTTAATCGTTCCGCTTCGATGACGACCGGATCGGCGCGGCGCGCGGCGCGATCGGCGGTTCGCGGCGCGCGGACACGCGGCGATGCGGGGTCGGCCGGCGCGGACCGGGTTGGATGCAGGGGTCGTGCCCGTGCGGCTGCGGGCGGGAAAGCGGCGGGTCTTCGGGCGGCGCGGCCTTGACCCGCGGAACGGCAACGGTTCCCATCCCGCCCGAGTTTTTTCGAAGCAGGATGATCCCGAGCATGGCTCAGTTCTTTCGGTCGGGGGCCGCGCTGGCTGTCGCCTTGTTGTGCGGCACCGCCCTGTCCGGTGCGCCCACGCCCGCGCAGGCCGCCCCTGCCCCGACCCTGATGCGCTATCCGAACACGCAGGGCGGGCGCATCGTGTTCGTGGCGGACGGCAATCTTTGGACCGTGCCCTATGCCGGCGGCACCGCGACGCGTTTGACGGCGGATGACGGGCAGGACCTGCTGCCGCGCTTCTCGCCAGACGGGAAATGGATCGCCTACACGGCGACGGACCAGGGCAACCAGGACGTCTACGTGATTCCGTCCACGGGCGGCGAGGCGAAGCGTCTGACGTTCCATTCCGACGTGGTGGCGAAGGCGCCGACGCGCTGGGGCCCCAACAACATGGTGGTGACCTGGACGCCGGATTCGAAGAACGTCGTGTTCATGTCGCGTGCGGAGAGCTGGAATCCGTCGGTGCAGGAGCTGTTCACGGTTCCGGTGACGGGCGGGTTGCCGCAGCGTCTGCCGATCAACCGGGCCGGGTTCCTGACGTACAGCCCGGATGGCAAGAGCATCACGTACAGCAGCATCTTCCGCGATTTCCGCACCTGGAAGCGTTACGATGGCGGGCGGGCGTCGGACATCTACACCTATGATTTCTCCGGCAAGGCGCCGGTGCGGATCACGGACTGGAAGGGCACCGACACACAGCCGATGTGGGTGGGGCGCCGGATCTATTTTCTGTCCGATCGGGACAGCAACCGTCGCGCCAACATCTGGCGCTACGACCTGGACACGAAGCAGTTCGCCGAGGTCACGCATTTCGGCGACTACGACGTGGATTTCCCGTCCTATGGCGACAACGCGATCAGCTTCCAGCAAGGCGGCAAGCTGTGGCGGATCGATCTGCCGTCGGAGCAGCTGCATCAGGTCGAGGTGTCGGTTCCCGATGACGGCACGCGCATCCAGCCGCGCTGGGTGAAGGTGGGCGACGCGATCCGGGACACCGACACGGCGGGCGACGTGGATTACGCGATCTCGCCGAACGGCGAGCGTGCGGCGTTCTCCGCGCGCGGCGACATCGTGACCGTGCCGGCGGAGCATGGGGCGATCCGCAACATCACCCGCACGTCGGATGCGGACGAGGACCATCCGTCCTGGTCTCCGGACGGCACCGAGATCGCCTACACCACCGACGGCAGCGGCAACCAGCAGATCGCTGTGCGTCCGGCCGAGGGCGGGCCGGAGAAGCTGCTGACGCGGTTCCCGACCGGGTTCTTCTACACGCCGGTCTGGTCGCCGGACGGAAAGCTGCTGGCCGTGCCGGATGCGAACCACAATCTGTGGCTGATCCCCGCGAGTGGCGGCGAGGCGCGTCTGGTGGCGAAGGATCCGATCAACGAGATCCACGACGTCACGTTCTCGCCGGACAGCAAGTGGCTGTCGTTCAGCACCACGCGCGATCACAGCCGCAGGGAGCTGCATCTCTACGAGATCGCTGTGAGCCAGGATCGCGTGATCAGCCGTCCGGAGAACAGCGACCACGATCCCGCCTTCACGCCGGACGGCAAGTATCTCGCGTTCATCTCGGAACGTCACGAATTGCCGGCGTTCTCGGACAGCGAGTTCAACATTGCCACGGTGAAGTCGAGCGGCATCTATCTGGCGACGTTGCAGGCGGACACGCCGTCTCCGTTCGCGCCGCGTTCGGACGAGGGGGCGGTGACGCCTGCCGCGTCCGGCGATGCCGGGCCTGGGAAGAAGGCGGCGGATGCGTCGGCCTCGCATCACGATGCGTCGGCGGATTCGCGCAATCCCAATGCCGGCGTGCTGCATATCGATGTCGACGGTTTGATCGAGCGGGCGGTGCCGTTGCCGATCCCGCCGGCGCATATCGACGCGATGGATGTGCGCGGCAACACCGTGTTCTACCAGACCTCCGGGATTCCGCTGATCGAAGGCCAGGTTCCGGGCGAGAAGGCGGTACTGCATGCCTATGATCTGACCGCGCGCAAGGACGAGACGGTGGTGGACGGGTTGTCGTCCTATGTTCTGTCGCGCGACGGCAAGCGTGTTCTATTCAAGCAGGACAAGGATTGGCACATCGCCGACGCGAAGCCGGGCCATGGCGACGACAAGACGCTGCCGACCGCGGACATGCGCTCGCGGATCGATCCGCGCGAGGAATGGGCGGAGATGTTCAACAACGCCTGGCGCCTGGATCGCGATCTTTTCTACAACGCGTCGATGAACGGCGACGACTGGAACAAGGTGCGGGAGCGCTACGGCAAGCTTCTGCCTCTGCTGGGATCGCGTGCCGATCTGACCTGGCTGATCGGCGAGGTGCAGGGCGAGCTCGGCAATTCGCATACCTATTCCAACAACGGCGACGACAACGACAAGACCGAGCAGGTGCCGACGCCGCTTCTGGGTGTGGATTACGCGCTCGACAGCGCGACCGGACGGTATCGCTTCGCGCGCATCTATCCTGGCGACAACAGCCGGAAGGAGTATCGCAGCCCTCTGACGGAGCCGGGCGTGAACGTGCATGCCGGCGATTATCTGCTGGCGGTGAACGGTGTGGAGCTGAAGGCGCCGACCGATCCGTTCAGCCTGTTCGTGGGTCTGACCGGGCCGATTACCCTCACCGTGGCGCATTCCACCACCGGGCCGCGCCGCGACGTGACGGTGAACCCGATCCCGAACGAGCTGGCCGTGCGCGAGCAGTACTGGATCGACCATAACCGCGAGAAGGTGAACCAGCTTTCGGGCGGCCGTGTCGGCTATATCTATCTGAGCGACATGGAAAGCCTGGGGATGGAGCAGTTCATCCGCCAGTTCTATTCGCAGCTCGACAAGCAGGCGCTGCTGATCGACGACCGCTACAACAATGGCGGCTTCATCGACCAGATCGTGCTGGAGCGTCTGCGCCGCGTTCTGGTGGGGATGAGCACCAATCGCGAGGGCATGGCGTCGACCACGCCGCAGGAGGTGGTGGACGGGCCGAAGGCGGTTCTGATGAACCATTATTCGGCGTCGGACGGCGACATCTTCCCGTACTATTTCCGCAAATACGGGCTGGGCAAGCTGATCGGCACGCGCACCTGGGGCGGCGTGCGCGGCATTCGCGGCAACTGGGGGCTGCTGGATGGGGGCTCGATCACGATTTCCGAAGACGCGCTCTACGGTCTCGACGGCAAGTGGGCGATCGAGAACCACGGCGTCGATCCGGACGTGGTGGTCGAGGATACGCCGAGCGAGTTCCTGACCGACCACGACATCCAGCTGGAAACGGGTGTGAAGGTGCTGGTGGATCAGCTCAACGCGCATCCGCACAAGACGGTCCTGCCGCCGCCGGCGATGCCGGCCTATCCGGCGGATGGTGTCGTGCCGCCGATGCACTGACGCGGCGGGGTGCGGGGTTCGCTCCGCACCCGACGGCCTGCGAACGGATCGATTCAGTCCGAAACACACGGTTTCGCCGGCTCGAGCGATGGTGGCGTGGGAGGTCACGCTTCATGATCGCGGCATCGAGCCAGAAAACGACGACACGCAGATGGAAGGCGGCGCTGACCGCCTTCTGTTTCCTTTCGGCCAGTCCGGCCGCTTTCGCGGATGCGCCCGGCGATCCGCTCTACGGGCCCTACAAGCGGAACGAGGGCATCGAGTATCCGCGCGTGATCCGTCTCGCGCATGCGGGGCGTACGAACGGCACGTTGCTGGCGACGTTCGAGCACACCATGCTGGACGGTTCGCCCGGCTCCCTGGTGATCCGCCGCAGCACCGATGACGGCGCGACGTGGAGCACGGCAGCGACCATTCCCGAGCCGAATCGCTGGCCGACCATGTGGCAGCCTTTCCTGCTGGAACTGCCGAAGCGGATCGGGAAATACCCCGAGGGCACGATCCTTCTGGCGGAGAACTCGTCCGACAAGCCGCGCACGCAGATCTTCCTGTTCAGCAGCGCCGACGAGGGCAGCTCCTGGCAGGAGCAGTCGCTGGTGACCAAGGGCGACGGGGACAAGCGCGGCGTGTGGGAGCCGTTCCTGTTTCTGGACGCGGCCGGCCGGCTGGTGATGTATCTTTCCGACGAGCGGCAGCACGACCGGTATTCGCAGTTCCTCGGCGGCTACGTGTTCGACGAGACGACGAACCGGTTCGACACCGCGCACGAGATCGATCTGGCATCCGGCTCGCCGACGGACCGGCCCGGCATGGTCACGATCGCGCATATTCCCGGTCGCGGCTACATGGCGTCGTTCGAGGTGTGTTCGAGCCTGCGCGTGGCGAATTGCCCCGTACATACCAAATTCTCGCCGGATGGCGTTTCCTGGCCGGAGGGTCTGGGCGATGCCGTGTCGGCGCGCGACGGGCAGGATCCGGCCAACAATCCGTATCTGGTGTGGTCGCCGGTCGGCGGGCGCAACGGGCGCCTGACCATGATCTCGGAATACAGCGCGAACGCGCCCTCCGCGGTGATGCTGATCAACCAGAGCCCGGATTTCCGGCCGGATGCGTGGCAATGGGCGCCGCGCCCGTATCTGCCCGCGCACCGGCAGTACAGCGCCTGCCTGCTGCCGTCTCCGGACGGGATGCGGATGCGCCAGACCGGCGGCAACCGGCCCTTCGTCCTGACCGCCAGCGCCAATGCCGGTGTGCTGCCGTATCGAGATCCGTTCGGCCAGGGTGCGGATGAGGGCTGGCTGGATTTCGGCGGTGCGTGGCGCGTGTCGCGCGAGGCGAGCGCCGGTGTCTACACCGATGCGGGCGGGCCGGGCTCGAAGGCGATCGCGGGACAGACCGGGTGGCGGAACATCGTTCTGTCCAGCGACATCCGGTTGAACCAGCCTGGCCAGGCGGGTGTGCTGGTGCGCGCCTCGAAGCCTGGCATCGGCGCCGATGCGCTCGAGGGGTATTTCATCGGCATCAATTCGGCGACCGGCGTCCTGTTCGGCGGGCGCGAGGATGGCGGCTGGAGCGGGCTCGCTTCTGCGCCGACCAAGCCTCTCGTGACCGGGCACTGGTACAACCTGGCCGTGTCCGCGCATGGTGCCACGTTCCGGGCGGTCTTGCGCGACAAGGCGGACGATGCGGTGCTGGGGCAGATCGTGTTCACCGATGCGCGCTTCGCCACCGGGGCAATCGGGGTGCGGGATTTCAATGCCTCCGCATCCTGGCGCGACGTCAGGGCCGTGGCGGATGGGGTGCCGGAGGTGGGGGCGCCGTAGCGGCCGGCGGACCGGATCGCGGGGTGGCGATCGCCGCCTCCGTCGCGGGATGGCGGCGGCGATCGGTTTCGGATGCGGGGCGATGGGCGTCGCGTGTCCGGCTCGAAGCAACAGGCTGGTTTCGGTTCGGTTTCGGAATAGGATGGCCGTTCCCACACGGGTTGAGGAGGGGCGGCGCTTGGTCTGGCGGGACGAGCCGGTTCCGACGCGGTTGAAGCTGGCCGGGCTCTGGGCTTCGACGGTGTTCTGCTACGTCTACGGCGATTATTTCGGTCTCTACGTGCCGGGCACGGTGCTGGAGATGAACCGGGGCGAGATGGGGCCGCTGGGCCATGCCGGATCGGGCTTGCTGGTCGGGGTTGCGCTGATGATGGCGCTTCCGAGCGCGATGGTGGCGTTGTCGCTGTTGCTGCCGGTGGTGTTGTGCCGTTGGGGCTGCATCGTTCTGGGGCTGGTCTACACGGCGATCATGGGCGTCAGCCTGCCCGGTTCCGCATTGTTCTACCAGGTGATGGGCGCGATCGAGATGGCGCTGACCCTGGCCGTCGCCGTGGTCGCGTTCCGCTGGCCGCGCGGGGCGGTGCGATGACCGGGCGGGGCGTCGCCTCGCCGGGGCGGGCGCGACTGGCCGGCGTGCTGTATCTGGGCACGATCGTCTGCGGGCTGTTCGCCGAACTGGGATCGCGCGATGCCTTGATCGTGGACGGCGATGCGGCGGCGACGGCGCAGGCCCTGCTGGCGCATGCCGCGCTGTTCCGGAGCGGCATCGTCGCCGATCTGGCGATGCTGGCCTGTTATCTCGGCGTGACGGCGCTGTTCCACGACCTGTTCCGGGCGGTGGACCGGGGCGTGTCGCAGATCGCGGCCGTGTTCAGCCTGACGGGCATCGCGGTTCTGGCGTCGAACACGCTTCTGTTGCTGGCGCCGCTGCGTTTGCTGGGGGGATCGGCGTTTCTGGTACCGCTCGGGCTGGCGCAGCGGCAGGCCGCGGCTCTGCTGTGCCTGAGGCTGCATGCCGACGGCTACGCGGTCGGTCTGGTGTTCTTCGGCGGCTACTGCGCGCTGCTCGGCTGGCTGGTCTGGAGAAGCGGGTTCTTGCCTCGGGCCATCGGGGCGCTGATGGGGCTGGCCGGGTTCTGTTATCTGCTGAACAGCCTGTCCGGTCTGGCGGCGCCGGGTCTGGCAAGGGCGCTGTCGCCGCATCTGATGGACCCGACGCTGCTGGGCGAGGCGGCTCTGGCTGTCTGGCTGGTGGCGCGTGGGGTGAAGGCGGGGCCGGTCGCGGGCGGGGCGGGCCGGGGGGCGGCCGCGTAGCAGCGGAGGATACGCGGGCCGGGGCGGTTGCCGTGACAAACTGTGCGCGGGAGTTGCGAATCGTTTTCATTTGCAATAGCTCTGGTCCCGTCACTCCGGGGGCCTGATCCATGACCGCATCCACGAGACGGGCGACGCATGCCGCCGCGCTGGCGCTGGGGCTGATTCCCGCCATCGCTTCCCCTGCCCTGTCGCAGGAGGACGAGATCAGGCCGGAGGGGGCCGAGCAGGTTCAGGTGGTGGGGCAGAAGCGCGGCTTCATGGCGGGCAACGCGTCGTCCGGCACCAAGACGGACACGCCTTTGATCGAGACGCCGCAATCCGTCACCGTGATTCCGCGCGCGCAGTTGACCGAGCAGGATGCGCATACGCTGAACGAGGCGCTGCGCTACACCGCCGGTATCGACACGCAGACGCGCGGTTCGTCCGGCAACCAGTACGACCAGTTCTCGTTCCGCGGTTTCGGCACCATCGGCAGCATCAACAACACCTATCTCGACGGCATGAAGCTGCTGGGGGCGACCTACATCTCACCGCAGATCGACAGCTATGCCGTGGAGCGAATCGAGGTCCTGAAAGGGCCTGCCTCGGTTCTGTATGGGCAGAGCAATCCGGCCGGCCTGATCAACGAGGTTTCGAAATTGCCGACCGCAGCGTCGTATCACGAGATCGGTGTGGAAGGCGGCACGTTCGGGCAGGTGCAAGGCACGGCGGATCTGTCCGGGCCGATCGACCGGCAGGGGCACTGGCTGTATCGGCTGACCGGTCTGGTGCGCAATGGCGGTGCGCAGGTGGACGACGTGAAGCAGCGTCGCGTTCTGGTGCAGCCCTCGATCAGCTGGGTGCCGGATTCCGACACCACGCTGACGGTGCAGGGATTCTACCAGCGCGATCCGTATGGCGGCTATTACGGCGCGTTCCCGTTATCGGGCACGATCCTGGCCAATCCGCGTGGGCAGTTGCCGCGATCCTTCTATGATGGCGACAGCAATTTCGAAAAGTTCGACCGCACCCAGTACGGGATCGGCTACCAGCTTTCGCACCGATTCGGCGAGCATTTTTCAGTCAGGCAGAAATTCCGCTGGCTGCAGGTGAACGGCGATTATCGCAGCGTCTATACCGCCGGTATCGGCTACCAGACCGCGACCTTGCCGGACAATTCCATGCTGTCGCGCGGCATCATCGGTTCGGTGGCCGGAGCCAACACGTTCACGCTGGACAACCAGGCGGTGCTGAGCTGGCGCAGCGGGCCTCTGGCGCATGTGACCCTGGGCGGGATCGACTACCAGAACCAGCAGAGCGCCACGGTTCTGGCCGGGGATTTCAGCGGCAATGGCGCGCCGCCGATCGATATCTGGGCGCCGGTGCACGATCTGCCGGTAAAGCGGCCGCCGGTCTATGGGGACAGCACGCAGAGTTTCGGCCAGCTCGGTTTCTACGCGCAGGACCAGATCAAGCTGGGGCGTCTGGTGATCCTGGGTGGCGGGCGCTTCGATCTGGCCGGGACCGACACGGACAACCGGCTTCTGCGCACGGTATCGAGCCGGTTCGATCGCAAGTTTACCGGGCGCGCTGGCATTCTCTACGAATTCAGCAACGGGATGTCGCCGTATTTCTCGTATTCGCAATCGTTCCAGCCTGTGACGGGCACCGATCTGTACGGCAAAGGGTTCAAGCCGACCACGGGCGAGCAGTACGAGGTCGGTTTGAAATATCAGGTGCCGGGCTGGAACACGTTGCTGACGGCGGCGGCGTTCCAGATCACGCAGAACAATCTGAGTACCACCGATCCGCTGAATCCGCGCAACACGGTGCAGACCGGCCAGGGGCGTTCACGCGGCGTGGAGCTGGAAGCGCATGCGACGCCTCTGCCCGGGCTCGATCTCGTCGGCGCCTACACCTATCTCGACGCGATCTACACGCGCGACAACACCGGCCTGCAGGGCAACGCGTTCCAGGCCGTGCCGAAGAATGCCGCTTCGGGCTGGGTGGATTATACCGTGCAGCGCGGGCGTCTGGCCGGGTTCGGCGGCGGCGGCGGCGTGCGCTTCATCGGGCCGTCCGCCGGCAATGCGGAGAATACGTTGAACATCTCGCAGACGACGCTGGTGGACATGCAGCTGCACTACACGCTGCCGCTGCACCGGCCCGGCGCGCAGGATGCGCAGCTTTACGTGAATGCGACGAACCTGTTCGACCGCACCTATCTGAGTGCGTGCTACGGGCAGCAATGGTGTTTCTACGGTCCGCGCCGGACGGTTCTGGGGGGTGTGCGCTATCATTGGTAGTGCGGAGGGGGAATCTTCTTTTTCTGAAGAAAAAGAAGCAAAAAGACGTCTGTCCGTTTGGGTCGGAGGAGCGGCTCGCGTACTTCAAACGGACAGAAGTTCTTTGGTTCTTTCTTCCAAGAAAGAACGTCTTCTCTAGTTCCCACGCAGATAGCGATCGAACCAGGCGAGGCTGCGCTTCTTGGCGTCGGCCCAGTCGGCGGGGTCGCGCATGCCGTGGCCCTGTCCGGGATAGACCACGAATTCGTTCGGCACGCCGAATGTGCGGAGTGCGTGGATGAATTCCTGTGTTTGCGGCAGCGGACATTCCACATCGGCGTCGCCGACGAAGGCGAAGGTGGGCGTCTTCACCTGACGGATGAAGGTGATGGGCGAGGAGCGCGCGTAGATCTGCGGGTCGTCATAGACGGAGGCGCCGAAGAACGGGATCATCCACTGGTCGATTCCGTTTTCTCCATAGTAACTCTGCCAGTCTGAGATTCCGGCGCCGGCCACCGCGGCGTGGAAGCGGTTGGTCTGGGTGACGGTCCACATAGTCATGTAGCCGCCATAGGAATAGCCCATGATGCCGAGGCGCTTGTCGTTCACCGGCACCGTGCGTTCCACCGCGTCGATCCCGGACAGGATGTCGCGCAGATCGCCATGGCCGAAATCGCGCACATTGCCCTGGGTGAAGGCTTCGCCCTGGCCGAACGAGCCGCGCGGATTGGGCAGGAACACGCGATAGCCGGCCTGGAGCAGGAACAGCGTGAGGTCGCGGTCGTGCAGGAAGCGCGGCTCGTTGGCGGCGGCGGGGCCGCCATGGATGGAGACGATCATCGGGCTCTTGGCGCCGCCCATCTCGTTCGGGAGCGATTTCGGCGAGAGCAGCCAGCCTTGCACCTCGAACTGGTCGGAGCGCCAGGTGATGCTGCGCGCGTCGACCGCCGGTTTGGGACCGTCATTCTCGCGCGTGAGCGGGTGGAAGCGGCCGACCGGGCCTGCGACGAGCTCGGGGGCGGTGGTGAAGTCCTGCTGCACCGCCGCCGCGACGCCGCCGCCGCAGGCGATGCCGAGGCCGCGTGTGGGGCCGCTGAGAGTGACCGGGGCAGAGAACATCGGGCGCGACGGATCGCCGCCGCCGACCAGCGGCAGCAGCTCGGTGTTGGCGCCTGCCAGCACCGTGGCGACGAGGCCGGGCACGGCCGGATCTGCGCTGCATCTCCAGGAGAGGTCGGTGACGCTGCCGCGCAGATTGGGCGACAGGTTCTGCAGCACCGGCTGCGCATTGGTGGGGCCGTCGAGCGAGAGGCGGAACGCGTCGCCGCCCGTGGAGCCGAAATCGCTCATCAGCCCGCCGACGAAGGCGACCGCCTTGCCGTCGGGCGAGACCACCGGATCTGCGAGCTGTTGTTTCTGCGGCGGCGTGTAGAGCACGCGGGCGTTGCCGTTCTCGACCGCGACCAGCTTGGCGGTCCACCAGTTGTTGTCGCCGTTGCCGTGGGCTGCGGTGGCGACGAAGCGGTGCCGTCCTGGCTGAGCCGGATCGGGCTGCCAGTCGTATTCGTAGACGTAGAGGTCGGCGGGGGACTGGAATTCGAGTTTGTTGTCGGCGATCAGGCCGATGCGCTGCTCGTCTTCCTCGACGCCGATCTCTCCGGAGAGTTTCGCGGCGGCCTGTGTGGCGCCGGGTTCCTTGTGTGCGCCGGCGGTGGCGAGCACGGCGAGCGTGCCGTCGGGGCCGTAGCGCAGATCCTGGAGGGTGCCGTCGAAGTCGAGCGCCTTCACGGCGGGGCCGCCTTCGGTGGGGACGACGAAGACGAAGCGGTGCGTCTGCTTGGGCTCGCGCAGCACGAAGGCGATGTGTTTTCCGTTCGGGGCCCAGGCGATGGAGGAGGGCACGCAGGCATTGCCGCTGCAGGGGAGCGGGAGGGTTGTGCCCGTGGAAATGCCGCCCGCGACGGGGTGGAGGCGGATGCTCCAGGCGGGGTCGGCGGCGGGATCGGCGGGTTCGGTGGCTTCCAGCGCCGCGACGGTGGTGCCGTCGGGCGAGACGGCGACGGGGCCGAACAGATGCTGCTGGACGTGCTGGGGCGTGTGCTGAGGGGTGCGCTGCGGGGCGGCCGACGCGATCGCGGGCAGGAGCAGCAGGGGGAGGACCGAGCGGAAGGGCGTGGACATGACCGAACCATGCCGGGCGGGCGGCGAAGCGTCGAGCGGATCGGCGGGGAAATCGGACGAAAACGGCGCCGTCCGGATGAACCGGGCCGGCGCCGTTTCGGGCGGATCGATCAGCGCTTGGGGCTAGTGGCGACGTCGAGCCAGACGGCGAGGAGGAGGATCGTACCTTTCACGATCATCTGCCAGTAGGTGTCGACGCCGAGCATGGACATGCCGTTGTCGAGCGTGGCGATGATGAGGGCGCCGATCAGGGCGCCGAACACGGTGCCGGAGCCGCCGCGCATGGATGTGCCGCCGATGATGCAGGCGGCGATGCAGTCGAGTTCGGCGCCTGTGCCGGCCGAGGGCGAGGCTGCGGCGAGGCGTGCGGTGGTGGCGATGCCGGCGAGTGCTGCCATGGCGCCCATGAGGCCGAACACGGCGAGTTTGACGCCCTGCACGTTGACGCCGGACAGGCGCGTGGCTTCGAGATTGCCGCCGACGGCGTAGATGCGCCGGCCAAACACGGTGCGGCGGGCCATGACGGTGAACAGGCCGAGCAGCACGAGCACGATGAGCACGGGCAGCGGCACGCCGCGATAGGCGTCGAGGATGCCGAAGAAGCCGGCGATGACCACGGCGGCGACGCCGAGCTTGACGAGGTCGGAGGCGAGCGGCGGCACCGGCAGGCCGTACTGGGCGCGCTTGGCGCGTCCGCGCAGGGTGGCTGCGGCGAGGGCGGCGAAGACGAGCACGCCGAGCACGTAGCCTGCGATGTCGGGCAGATAGCTCTGCGCCACGGCGACGAGCGGTGCGGACACGGGGGCGATGGTGACGCCGCCGGTGATGCCGAGCAGCACGCCGCGGAAGGCGAGCATGCCGGCCAGTGTGACGATGAAGGACGGGATGCGCAGATAGGCGACCCAGTAGCCGTTGAAGAGGCCGACGAGGGCGCCGACGACCATGACGACGGGGATGTTGATCCAGAGCGGGACATGGAAGTTGACGTCGAGGATGGCGGCGAGGCCGCCGAGCAGGCCGAGCAGGGAGCCGACGGACAGGTCGATCTCGCCGGAGATGATGATGAACACCATGCCGCTGGCCAGCATGCCGGTGATGGCCATCTGTCGCAGCAGGTTGCTGAGGTTGCGTGCGGTGAGGAAGTCGCCCTGGGTGAGCCAGGTGAACAGCGCCCAGATGATGGCGATCGCGACCACGAGGGCGAGGATCTTGTTGCGTGCGAACAGCGTCTTGATGCGTTCCGCGCGCATGGTGCGGCGCTGATCCGCATCCGCTGCGGCGACGTCTGCCGGGCTGGGCGCGATGGAGGTGGTTTCGGTCATGGTGCTTGGAATTCCGGGCTCGAAGGGCGATCCGTGCGGGGGATGATCAGGACAGGGCGGGGGCGAGGCCTGGCTGTTCGGCCTGTGTCGCGTGACGGGCCGGGGTGATGGCTGCGGCGAGGATGCGTTCCTGGGTGAGGCTGTCGTCGTTGACGAAGTCGCCGCGCAGCTCGCCTTCGCCGATCACCAGCACGCGGTCGCTGATGCCGAGCACCTCGGAGAGTTCGGAGGAGACCATGATGATCGACAGGCCCTCGCGCACCAGGGCGAACATGAGTTTGTAGATCTCGTATTTGGCGCCGACATCGACGCCGCGCGTGGGTTCGTCGAGGATCAGCACGCGCGGGTTGGCGGCGAGCATCTTGGAGATGACGGCTTTCTGCTGGTTGCCGCCGGAGAGGTTGGAGATGGCGAGCAGCGGGCTTGCCGTCTTGATGCGCAGGCGCTGGATGGCGGTGCCGATATCGGAGAATTCGCGGTTCTCGTCGATCAGGCCTGCGGAGGTGAATTCGTCGAGCACGCTGAGCGTGATGTTGTGGCCGACGCCGAGGCCTGGGACGATTCCGTGCGCCTTGCGGTCTTCCGGGACCATGCAGATGCCCTGCCCCACCGCTTCGCGGGGTGTGCGGACGTGAATCCGCTTGCCGTCGAGACGGACCTCGCCGGAATGGGGGCCGCGATAGGCGCCGAACAGGGCGCTGACGAGTTCGGTGCGGCCTGCGCCGACGAGGCCTGCGATGCCGAGGATCTCGCCCTTTCGGAGCGAGAAGCTGACATTGTCGACACGCTTGCGGGCGCGGTTCTCGGGATCGAGGCAGGTGATGCCGATCGCCTCGAACACCACGTCGCCGATCGGATGTTCCTCGCGCGGGAACAGGTTGCTCATGTCGCGGCCGACCATCATGCGGATGATGTCGCCGGTGGTGATGTCGCGCATGGGCGCCTCGCCGATGAAGCGTCCGTCGCGGATCACGGTGACGGTGTCGGCGATCTCCTCGATCTCTTCGAGCTTGTGGGAAATGTAGACGCAGGCGACGCCCTTGGCCTTGAGGTCCTTGACCAGGCGCAGGAGGATGGCGATCTCGCGCTTGGTGAGCGAGGAGGTGGGCTCGTCGAGGATGAGCAGCTTGGCGTTCTTGCTGAGCGCCTTGGCGATCTCGATGAGCTGCTGTTCGCCGCCGGCGTAGTTGGCGACCGGCATGGCCACGTTGATGTGGTTCATGCGCAGCTCGGCCATGAGTTTGGCCGATTCCACATACATGCGGTCGAAATCGATCAGGCCGCCGCGTGTACGGGGTTCGCGTCCGAGGAAGATGTTTTCCGCCACCGAGAGCTGCGGGATCAGCATCAGTTCCTGATGGATGATGACGATGCCGGCGTCTTCGGTTTCGCGGATGGAGGCGGCGCGGAGTTCGGCGCCGTTCCAGAGGATGGTGCCGGTCCATGTGCCGTAGGGGTAAACGGCGGAGAGCACCTTCATCATGGTGGATTTGCCGGCGCCGTTCTCGCCGCACAGGCCGACGCATTCGCCGGGACGGACGCGCAGGTCGATCCCGTCGAGGGCCTTCACGCCGGAAAAGCTTTTGGCGATGCCGTGCATCTCCAGAAGAAAGCCTGACATGCCGTTCACTCCCGCGGCGCTTTGGCACCGGACGCCGTTCATACGCGGCGAGGCGCGCATCCCTCCGGCCTGGGCCGGAGCGGGATGCCACGCGTTCGCGTGTTCTGGATCGAGATGATGTTGTCCGCCGCTTGTTGCCGCGGCGTTTTACGTGCGGATCGGGCGAGAGGCTCGCCGGATGCGTTTCGAAGGCGAAGGGAGCGGCGCCTTCGCGGGATGGTTCCGCGAAGGCGCCGTCCTGCCCGGACCGATGCGGCGCTTACTTGCCGTCGATCTGCGCCTGGGTGAAGTAGCCGTCGGTGACGAGACGGTCGATGTTGCTCTTGGTGAGCGCGATCGGGGTCAGGAGGATGGTGTTCACGTCCTCCGTGCCGTTGTTCATCTTGCTGGTGTAGTTCGGGGTCTTGCCCTTGGCGAGGTCGACGGCCATTTCCGCCGCGGTGGTGGCGATCAGCTTGAGCGGCTTGTAGACCGTCATGGTCTGCGTGCCCTTCTCGATGCGCTGGGCTGCGGCGAGATCGGCGTCCTGTCCGGACACGGCGGTCTTGCCGGCGAGGCCCTGGGCCTGGAGCGCCTGGATGGCGGCGCCGGCCAGCGCGTCGTTGGAGGCGACCACGCCCTGGATGTTGTTGTTGTTGGCGGTCAGCGCGTTTTCCATGATGCCGAGCGCGGTGGTGGGGCTCCATTCCTGGACCCATTGCGAGCCGACGATCTTGATGTCGCCCTTGTCGACCAGCGGCTGAAGCACCTTCATCTGGCCTTCGCGCAGCAGCTTGGCGTTGTTGTCGGTGGGTGCGCCGCCGAGCAGGTAGTAGTTGCCCTTGGGCTGGGCGTTGACGACGCCCTGGGCCTGCATCTCGCCGACGCGGACATTGTCGAACGACACGTAGGCGTCGATCGGGGCGTCGAGGATCAGGCGGTCATAGGAGATGACCTTGATGCCGGCCTGCTTGGCTTCGTTAATGACGTTGGTGAGGGCCTTGCCGTTGAACGGCACGATCACGATCACGTCCATGCCGCGCGAGATGAGGTTCTCGATCTGCGCGTTCTGGCGGCTTTCGCTGGCGTCCGCGGACTGGACGTTCACCGTGGCGCCGAGCTTCTTGGCGGCGGCGACGAAATAGTCGCGGTCATGCGCCCAGCGCTCGAGGCGGAGGTCGTCGATGGAGAAGCCGATCTTGGGGTGGGCGGCATCGGCGAGGGCGTGGCCCGGCACCATCGTGGCACCCATGGCGACCAGACCGAGCGACAGGGCGGCGCCTGCCAGGAGCTTGCGACGGAAAAGCCGACCGGCCTGACCGAACCGGGTGGGGAGTTGCGACACCGAACTGATCCTCCGAAATGCCGGCTGCCGTCGCATGGTGGCGACGGGCCGAGCTTCGCGTCCTGCCCTTTTTGTCCGTCGCGTGACGGGGGGCGGTGACATTGCTCGGACGAAAGCAAATTGCCTCACGTAGCGCAAGAGGCTCGTCGGATGTTCCGTTACGGATGTTCGTCCCATTGCACAAATGCCTCACCGGGCGGTTTTCGCGAGCGTCCTGAGCGGCTTAGCCGGGTTGCAGCGACTCGGAATTGTGCGTCGCACCATTTAGGCGAGCGTGAGCCCGGCCGGGAGGTTCGGCCGCGGGCGAATGATCATATGATTGACGTGCCTCAGAGTTTGCGGCAGGGATCGCGGCGGACGGGGAGTGGCGATGGGCAAGGTCACCGTATTCGAGGTCGCGGCGCAGGCGGGCGTGAGTCTGGCGACGGTGGACCGGGTGCTGAACGGCCGGAAGGGCGTGCGGCAGGCGACCATCGACCGGGTGCAGGCGGCCGTGGACAAGCTCGGCTTCCGGCGCGACGCGTTCGCCGCCGCCCTGGCGACCCGGCGGGTGGAGCGGTTCGTGTTCGTTCTGCCCGATGCCGGCACCAACTCCTTCATGCGCGCCTTGCACGATGCCGTTTCCGCCGCGTCGGCGGCGATGGCGGACCAGCGCGTGTCGATCGCGACGGTGGATTATCCGGCCTTCGACGATGCCGCCCTGGCGGAAACGCTGGCCGGCATCGATCCGGAGCGTTGCCATGGCGTGGCGGTGGTGGCGACGGAGTCGCCCGCCGTGCGGCGCGAGATCGATCTGCTGGCCGAGCGCGGCGTGGCGGTGGTGACGCTGGTGTCGGACGTGTCGCCGTCGCGCCGGGCGCGGTTCCTGGGCATCGACAACACGGCGGCCGGGCGTGTGGCGGCCTCTCTGATCGGGCGGATGTCGCCGGCGCGGCCGGGTGCCGTGGCGCTGCTGGTGGGGCGGATGACGCTGCACGATCATGCCGACCGGCGGCTCGGGTTCGAGCAGGTGCTGCGACGCGAGTTTCCGCATCTGGCGCTGTTGCCGACGGCGGAAACGCTGGACGACAGCGCCGTTTCCGAGCCGCTGATGCGGGGGATCCTGGCCGAGCGGCCGGATCTGGTGGCGGTCTACAGCGCCGGGGCCGGCAACCGGGGCATCATTGCCGCTCTGCGTGCGGATGGGCGCCTGCCCGCCCCCGTGGTGGTGGCGCACGAATTGTCGGCGCATGCGCGCGATGCGCTGTTGTCCGGCCTCTTCACCGCCGTTCTGCACCAGGACCAGGAGCAGGAGGTGGAGGATGCGATCTCCGCCCTGCGCGGTCTGGCGCACGGCGTTCCGGGTCGGCCGATCAAGCCGATGCGGTTGCAGATCTTCCTCAGGGACAACGTTCCCTAAGACGGGAAAAGGGACGACCATGACCGAGACCTTGTTCAGCGCGATGCCGACCGTGCGCTACGGCGGCCCGGACTCCAGCGATCCGCTGGAATATCGCTACTACGACGCCGACCGCGTGGTGCTGGGGCGCACCTTGCGCGAGCATCTGCGCTTCGCCGTCGCCTATTGGCACAGCCTGGCGATGAACGGCGCCGATCCGTTCGGCGCGCCAACGCTGCATCGCCCGTGGATGCACCATGCCGACCCGATGCAGGGTGCGCGCGACAAGGCGGATGCGGCGTTCGACCTGTTTCGCGTTCTCGACGTGCCGTTCTACAGCTTCCATGATCGCGACGTCGCGCCGGATGCCGAGGATCTGCGCGGGTCTCTGCGCAACTTCCACGAGATGGTCGATTATCTCGGGCGGAAGATGGAGGGCAGCAAGACGAAGCTGCTGTGGGGCACGGCCAATCTGTTCTCGCATCCGCGCTTCATGGCCGGGGCCGCGACCAATCCCGATCCGGACGTGTTCGCGTTCAGCGCCGCGACCGTGAAGAGCTGCATGGATGCGACCAGGACGCTCGGCGGCGCCAACTACGTTCTGTGGGGCGGTCGCGAGGGCTACGAGACTCTGCTGAACACCGATCTGACGCAGGAGCTGGACCAGCTCGGGCGGTTCCTGAATCTCGTCGTGGAATACAAGCACAAGATCGGGTTCGAGGGTCAAATCCTGATCGAGCCGAAGCCGAAGGAGCCGTCGGCGCACCAGTACGATTTCGACACCGCGACGGTGTACGGCTTCCTGCAGCGCTACAAGCTGCTGGGCGAGGTGAAGCTGAACCTGGAAGCGAATCACGCGCTGCTGGCCGGGCACAGCTTCGAGCACGAGATCGCGATGGCGGCCGGATTCGGCATTCTGGGGTCTCTGGACATCAACCGTGGCGACCCGCTGCTGGGCTGGGACACCGACCAGTTCCCGAGCAGCCTGCAGGATACGGCGATGGCGCTGTATCACGTGATCCGCTCCGGCGGTCTGGGCCTGGGCGGCTGCAATTTCGACGCGAAGATCCGTCGCCAGTCGATCGATCCGGCCGATCTGGTGCATGCGCATGTGGGCGGCATGGACCATTGCGCGCGGGCGTTCCTGATCGCGGCGACGATGATCGAGGATGGCCGTCTGGAGGGGGCGCTGAAGCAGCGCTACGCCGGCTGGCAGCAGCCCGGTGCGCAGGCGATGCTGAACGGCAACGCGACGCTGGAGTCGATCGCGGCCGAGGCGGAGGAGCGCAATCTGGCGCCGCAGCCGCGTTCGGGTGGGCAGGAGCGGTTGGAGAACCTGGTTTCGCGGTTCTTCTGAGGGGTGTTCCAGGGCTCTGCCCTGGACCCGCCAAAGGGCGGTCGCCCTTTGGAAACCCGGTTGACTAACAATGGGGTTCCAAGGGCGACTGCCCTTGGCGGGGTCCAGGGGCAGAGCCCCGGGTCTTGAACCAATCCCCTCCCCTGCGTTCTCCTTTCCTTTGCGGGAGGACGATCATTGCCGGAGGGACATAGCGTCAGGCGCTTGGCCGACGCTTTCGTGGCACGGTTCGAGGGGCAGCGTGTCGCGGCATCGAGCCCGCAGGGGCGGTTCGCGGACGGCGCCGCGCTCCTCGACGGGCTGACGCTGTCGGCGGTCGATGCGCATGGCAAGCACATGTTCCTGCGCTTCGGCGATGCCGTCTGGCTGCGCGTGCATCTGGGCATGTACGGGATGTGGCGGTTCCACGGCGAGGGGCTGGCCGGATTCGGGCGCGAAAGCGTGGTGCTGTCGGATGCGTCGGCGCCGGAGGCGTATCCGCCGGCGCCGATGGGGGCTGTGCGTCTGCGTCTGGATACCGGGCGCAACGTGGCGGATCTGAGCGGGCCTTCGGCGTGCATGCTGATGACGCCCGAGGAGCACGATGCATTCGTGGCGGGCCTGGGCGAGGACCCGTTGCGCGCGGATGCCGATCCCGACAAGGCTTTTGCGAAGATCGCCGCGTCGCGCATGCCGATCGCTGCGTTGCTGATGCGGCAGGATATCGTGGCCGGGATCGGCAATATCTATCGTGCCGATCTGTTGTTCCGGGCGCGTCTGGAGCCGCACAAGCCGGGGCGCGATCTGTCGCGTGCGGACTGGGATGGTTTGTGGCGGGATGCGGGGGATCTGCTGCGCGAGGGCGTGCGTCTGGGGCGGATCGTGTGCACGCGGCCGGAGGATCGGCCGAAGCGGAAGGGGCCGGTGCGGCGGGAGGATTCGTTCTACGTGGCGCATCGTGCGGGATTGCCGTGCCGTGTGTGCGGGACGGCGGTGCGGTCGGAGACGATGGCGGGGCGGATGTTGTTCTGGTGCGAACGGTGTCAGGTGGGGTGACGGTGGTCGGCTAGGCGACGATGTCGACATCGCCGAGCGGGTAAGTATTGCCGTTGATGATCGCGTCGATGCGATGGCGGCCGGGGAAATGGCGTCGTGTCGTCATGGCGACGACGGAGATCCTGGCGTTCAGAACGATCTTCTCGCCGGGCTCGATGCTGCGTGCGCCGAGCTTGAAGATCTTCGGGCGCGTGCTGCCGTTGGCTTTGACGTAGTGCACGGCGTTGCCGATCAGGAGATGCTGTGTTTTCTGGGCTGTGCTTTCGATCTCGAACGAGACGCGGACGGTCTCGCCGAGCGCGATGCGTTGCGGAGCGATGCCGAGGCAGGTGACGCGCGCCGCCGTCTGCTCCGAACCGCCGAGGATGCGGATGGCGTCCTTGTCGCCGACCTTGATCCAGGAGCAGGGAGCGCAAGGCATGGCGGTTCCTCTAAGCGAGATGCGCACGGTGCGCCTTTCGACCAGCGACGGCATGTTCCGAGGACTACAGGTAAATTGTCCTTGGCGATGTCGTTCATTTTGTTTGTGATGGGGAGCGCACTTAGAGGAGGGAATTGTCCTTGAGCCGTTCGTGGATTAGCATCTGGTTTCTCCAATATGCTTCCAGACCTGATCAGGAAAGAAGCTGAGGCATTCCGGGTGATTCATAACGCTAGGAATGATGAACACGGCACCAAAAGAGTGTGAACATGTCGAACGTCGGCAACATCATCGTCGGTAAGAAAGAATGCTATAATATTTAAATCACTCTCTGCAGCTATTGTCTGAAATTGTTACGAAGAACAAACGAATGTCTTAATTTGATATATTGACTACAATATAACCAATATATTATGATAATCAATATAATAATTCGGGAACTCTAGACGTTAGAGCAGACTTTACTGCTTTGGGTATCTTTGAATCTTATTGCTCTCACCAATACGAATAGGCTTGACTGTGTCCCCAAAAGACCTCAAACACGTAGATATGTTTTGACAAATCACAATCTCCTACTCTGCGATATGAGGCCGAAATGGACTGGATGACTATATCTGACATATTTAAAACAGAAAGAGCAGGAGACGATGACTACTCAAGTATTGCTGAATACTTCGTAATATTCACTTTTCTTATTGCCTTAGTAATCTCTATACTCTTTGGTTTAGGAGAACTTCTTGACGGGAGTAAATCCAAGATTCGCACCTTTGTCATAAGCAAGCTGGAAAGTCGGCAAAAGGAATTAATCACCGAAAATAATCAAGAATCACAGAAAAAGTTAGATGATTCTATAGCCTATGGACAGAAAACAAAAAATCGCGCATCACTATGTTATAAGTGGGCAGATGTATATTTTAAGTCACTGGCATGGCTTGCCATAGTATCTTTTTTTATTAAGACAATCTCTAAAACGTCGTCGATATCCGAACAGGTTGCTTGTACTGTTGTGGCATTTATTTCGTTCTTTGTTTGGGCAGTTTTTGGCTATACTAGAATGGCCTGGTTTTTGTCAATACCGTCTCAGCTCTTTATAATGAGAAGAGGTGTTAATAAAATCTATTTATTGGTCCCCATTGTGATTGCTGGAATTGTGGTCGAATTTTTTGCCATATGGGCAATGATCCTCATCATAGATGCGCTAATGAGTAAATGAGTTGTATTGATATAACTATGGTTATTATTTGAGTTCTCCAAATACACGCCAGCCTTGCGCTGCATCTGTATATAAACTCAAATTCTTTCTACTCAAAGTTAGGCCAGTGTTATCGACATATGAAAAGGCGTCGGCGGGGTCGAGCGGTTGGAGCGCGGCGAGTGTGGCGAGGAGGCCCAGGGGGCGGACGGGTTCGATGATCAGGCGGTCGCCGTCGCGCCGAGCACGTCGGTAGGGCGTTTCTCGTTTCGGAAGCCCTCAAGCACGTTTTGCTTCCAATGCCGCGAGTTCGATCTTCATACGGCGATGCTTCTCGTAGCCGATCAGCATCTCCCAAGAAGCCTTCGGTATGCATCTCTGGGAGATTTCGACGGAGGCGTGCACGAAAGCTCTTGTCGTTCTGGCCGCTGTCGTTCTGGCCGCGCCTCCGCGCCATCTCCGCCGCATTCGATAGAGCTCTCTCACTGCTATCTCCATGCTGATCACTAAGCATGACACCGGCTAGCGGTAAGGGCCAAGGGCAGGTTTCAGAACAAGTCGGAAGGGGGTCTGGGGCCTCTAGGCCCCAGCGGGTCCAGGGCAGCGCCCTGGGTCTTCCTACAAAAAAGAGATCGGATCGACGTCCACGTCGACGATGACGGAGCGGGGGGACGGGGTGGTTTGGCGCCATTGGTGGAGCCAGTGGGCGAGGATGGGTTGGACGGCGGTGTCGCGTCGGGTTCTGAGCAGGAGGCGGCGGCGGTGGCGGCCGCGGAGGATGGCGAGGGGGGCCGGGGCCGGGCCGAGCACCTCGATGCCGTCGCCGCGCGGGGCGCAGCGTCCGAGGGTGTTGGCGGCGTGGTCCGCGTCCGTGGCGCTGTCGGCGGAGACGATCAGGGCGGCGAGGCGGCCGTAGGGGGGCCAGTGTCCGGGGCGTCGTTCGGCGGCTTCGCGCTGCATGAAGCGGCCGAAATCGTTGGCGACGAGGGCCTGCATGACGGGGTGTTCGGGGGTGTAGGTCTGCAGCAGCACCTGGCCCGGGGCCTGGGCGCGGCCTGCGCGGCCTGCGACCTGATGCAGCAGCTGCACCGTGCGTTCCGCGGCGCGGAGATCGCCGCCGCCGAGGCCGAGATCGGCGTCGACCACGCCGACCAGGGTGAGTCCCGGGAAGTGCCAGCCTTTGGCGACGATCTGTGTGCCGATCACCAGATCCACCTCGCGGTCGGCGATACGTCGCACGGCTTCTGCGGCGGATTTGGGGCCCGGCAGGGTGTCGGAGGCCATGACGAGGATGCGCGCGTCGGGGAAGGTTTCGCGGGCTTCCTCGGTGATGCGTTCCACGCCGGGGCCGATCGGGGTGAGGCTGTTCTCGGCCTGGCATTCGGGGCAGTGGACGGGGACGGCTTCTATGTGGCCGCAATGATGGCAGCAGAGCTGCTTGCGGGCGCGGTGCTCCACCAGCCAGGCGGTGCAGTTCGGACAGGAGATGCGGTGGCCGCATGTGCGGCACAAAGTGAGCGGTGCGTAGCCGCGCCGGTTGAGGAACAGCATTGCCTGTTCGCCTGCGCGCATGGTGTCGGCAGCGGCCTGGATCAGGCGTGGACTGAGGAAGCGGCCGCGCTCGGGCGGGAATTCGCGCATGTCGATGGCGGACACGGTGGGCAGGCGTGCGCCGCCGTGACGGGACAGCAGCGTGAGGTGGCGGTAGCGGCCCTGCTCGACGTTGTGCAGGGTTTCCAGGCTGGGCGTGGCGGAAACGAGCACGGCGGGGGCGCTGGCGAGGCGTGCGCGGACCACGGCCATGTCGCGTGCGTGGTATGTGACGCCGTCTTCCTGCTTGAAGGCGGTCTCGTGTTCCTCGTCGACGATGACGAGGCCGAGATCGGGAAAGGGCAGGAACAGGGCGGAGCGTGCGCCGACCACGACCGGGGCCTCGCCGTTGGCGACGGCGCGCCATGTGACGCGGCGTCGCGCGGAGCCGAGATCGGAATGCCAGATCGCGGGTTCGGCGCCGAAACGGCGTGTGAACCGCTGCAGCCATTGCGAGGAGAGCGCGATCTCGGGGAGCAGCACCAGGGCCTGTCGCCCGTCGGCGATGCAGGCGGCGATGGCCTCGAGATAGGTTTCGGTCTTGCCCGATCCCGTGACGCCGTCGAGCAGCACCGGCTGGAAACGGCGTGCGCGGACCATTCCAGCGAGGGTCTCGGCGACGCTTGCCTGGTTGGGGGACAGGTCGGGGGTCTGGTGGTCGATATCGGGCAGGGCGAAGGGGGCGGGCTGGTCGATCGGGGTTTCGCGCAGCAGGCCGAGCGTGCCCATGGAGCGGATGACGCCGGAGGAGACGCCGGCGTCGCGTGCGAGTTCGGCTGTGGGGCGCGGGCGTCCGTCGGCCAGCGCGGCGAGGACGCGCGTGCGTGCCGGGGTGTCGCGTGCGACGGCCTCGTTGCTGCCGGAGCGGACCCAGCCGAGCAGCACGGTTTCGGGTTTCACCGAATGGGCCCGCATGGCCATGGCGAGCACGAGGCCGGGTGGGGACAGTGTGTAGGCGGCGACCCAGTCGACGAAGCGGCGCAGCGTGCGCGGGATCGGCGGGCCGTCCATGCGGGCGGTGACGGGTTTGAGCTTGTGTGCGGGGACCGGCGGGGCGCCTTCGGTGGCGAGGCCGTCCGGGAGGCCGGGATCGTCCCAGACCACGCCGAGTTCCGCGCGTCGGTTGAGGGGGACCAGCACGATGTCGCCGGGTTGGAGATCGAGCTCGGGCGGGCGGAGATAATCGAACGGGCCTGCGAACGGATAGGGCAGCAGCACGGGAACGCGCTCGGCGGGGCGATCCGCCGATGCGACGGAACCGCTTGCCGGTGCGTTGGCGGAGGGCGTAACGGCGTCGGGGCGCGTGGGACGCTTCGGGGACAGGGTCGGTTCCGGCTCGGCTTCGGGGATGGGGTTCCAGAATGGGAGCGATGGGCCGGATGAACAATGAGCGGCGCCGCGAGAGCAGCATCGACAGCGCGGAAAGCGCGCGTGTGGAGCGGTTCCTGCGCGACCATCCGGACTGGCTGAGCCGCCAAGCCGGGCTCTACGACTGCCTGTCGCCGCCGCGTCGCGTGCATGGCGAGGCGCTTGCGGACCACATGGCGGCGATGATCGAGGCGGCGCGTGCGCGGTCGCGCGTGGTTCTGGATGCGGGGCGCGCGGGGCTGGGGCTGGGCGAGCGCGTGCGTGCGGCGGTGGTGGCGCTGATCCGGGCGGTGGATGTGTCGGACTGGGTGTCGGACGATCTGCCGCAACTGCTGGGGGTGGATGCGGCGCGTTTGTGCGGCGAGCGCGGGGGGCTGCGCGGGGTCGCGGCGCTTGCGCCGGGGAGTGTGGCGCGGGTGATGGGCGGGCACGAGGTGGTGGTGCGCGCGGCCGGCGGCGGGGCGGATGCCGTGTCGCTGCATGGCGAGGCGGCGGGGCTGGCGGTGCGGGAGGCGCTGCTGCGCGTGCCGTGCAGGGACGCCCCTGCCCTGCTTCTGGCCCTGGCGGCGCGGGACGGGGCGATGCTGGAGGGGGCCGGTGCGGAAGGAGCGCTGGGGTTCCTGGCGGCGGCGTTGGGGGCGCGGTTGGAGCGGGGCGATTTGGGAGCGTGATGCGTTTGGTGAAGACTAGGACATGAAGAATCTTCTTTTTCTGAAGAAAAAGAAGCAAAAAGACTCCTGTCCGTTTGAGTTGTGAATATGTGGCTTGGCACCGAGCCAAACGGACAGAAGTTCTTTGGTTCTTTCTTGCAAGAAAGAACGTCTCTCTCACGTGCGGAGATGGGCGGCGAAGCCTGTGATGCTGGCGGGGACGGCTTCGGGGCGGAGTTCCATGGAGGGGATGGCGTAGTCGCCGCCGTTCTGGGTTCGGAACGGGATCGGCGCGTCGGTGAACAGGGCGCGCATGCGGGCGCGCAGGGCGAGAGCGGCGGCGTCGAAGGCGGCGTCGTCGAGCCGGTCGGCGCGATACAGGACATGAGGCGGCAGCACGGCGTAGCCCGGATAGAACAGGATGCCGTGCTGGATCGGGAACAGCAGGTCGTCGATCGGGCCGTTCACGCCGCGCGGTCCGTAATGGGTCTGCCATCCGCCAGCGGCGACCAGCAGCATGGCGCGTTTTCCGGCGAGGCGGCCTTCGCCGTAGCGATCGCCCCAGCGCTTTTCGCTGTGTTCGCCGACACCGTAGGCGAATCCGAAGGAGAACACGCGTTCGACCCAGCCTTTCAGGATCGCCGGCATGGAGAACCACCAGAGCGGAAAGGCGAGGACGAGCGCATCGGCCCAGAGGAGATCGGCCTGGGCGGCGGTCACGTCCGCGGTGAGGGCGTTGGCTTCGAAGGCCTTGCCGGACGCGTCGGCGACGCGGAGGCGTTCGTCTGCCGGCCAGTTGGGGAAGTCGGCGCGGTCGACGAGCGGGTTCCAGCCGGATGCGTAGAGATCGGTGATGCGGACGGCGTGGCCTGCGGCGCGCAGTTCGTCGGCGGCGACGTCGCGCAGGGCGTTGGTGAGGGAGGCGGGGTCCGGGTGGGCGGAGACGATCAGGATGTTCATGACGGGAACTCCGGAAAAGCGGTTCAGGCTCTCGCTATTCCGCCGCGCATCCATGCGGTAGTGGAGGCGAATGGATAGGATCGTTCCGCCGAATGGATAGATCGCTGGTCACGCTGGAGCGGATGCGCAGCTTTGTGCGTGTCGCGGAGCGGGGCAGCCTGTCCGGCGTGGCGCGCGAGCTGAGCGTCGGGCAGTCGACCATCACGCGCCATCTGGCCGAGCTGGAGCGCGGGCTGGGGGTGGCCCTGTTGTTCCGCACCACGCGGCGTCTGCGTTTGACGCCGGAGGGGGAGCGGTTCCTGGAGGAGGCGCGGTCGATCCTGAGGCATCTGGACGAGGCTGCGGACGATCTGCGCGATGCCGGCGGGGCGGCGACGGGGATCGTGCGTGTGTCGAGCACGGCGGCCCTGGGCATCCAGCACGTGTCGCGCGGCTTGTTCGCGTTGCAGGACCGGCATCCCGGCCTGCGGATCGATCTGAGCCTGTCGGACGTGCGCGTGGATCTGGTGCGCGAGGCGGTGGATGTGGCCGTGCGGCTGGGGCCGCTGTCGGACAGTGCGCTGCACCGGCGCGTGGTCGGGCATTCGATGCGGGTTCTGGTGGCGTCGCCTGCGTATCTGGCGCGGCATGGGCGGCCGCGGGCGGCGTCCGCGCTGTCGGCGCATGCGTTCATCCGAATGAGCAACGTGGCGGGAAGCGAGAGCCTGACGCTGCTGGGGGCGGACGGGGCGCGACAGACGGTTCCCGTGGGTGGGCCTTTGCTGGTGGATCACGGCCTGGCGGCGCGGGAGGCGGTGTTGCAGGGGCGCGGGATCGGCGCGTGCCATGTCTGGCTGGTGGACGATCTGCTGCGCTCGGGCGCCGTGGTGCGCGTGTTGCCGGAGCTGGGGCTGGAGGCGATGCCGTGCTCGCTGCTGTTCGTGCCGGCGCGGGCGCGGATCGCGCGTGTGCGCCTGGTGATCGACGCCTTGGCGTCGTTCCTGCGGACCGTGCCGGGGTTTGCCGTGGAGGACGCCGGGGCTGCGTGGGAGCATGCTGCGGCCGGGGTGGCGGAAGATGGGGCGGCGTGAGGGTTGGATGGGTCGCGCGGGTGGGCGGCGGGGCGGTCAAGCGTGTGATTGCGCCGATGCGGGTGGCGGGTTGCTGCGTGGAGGAGCGTTCCGGGGCGGGGCGTGTCGAGGGTGCTGGAGGGGCGGAGCGATACCGGGCGTGGGCGGATCGTGCGCGCCGTGCGAGGCGGGTCGTGGGGGTGAGCGCGCGGCGAGCGGGTTTGTGATGGCGGGACACGCGGGGGATGGCGCGGCCGGTCCGGGGCGGGAGGTGGGGTGTCCTGTGCGAGTGTTCCGAGGGGCTGGAGGGCGTGGCGGCGCCTGGCGGCGAGCGGGTCTGTGATGGCGGGACGCGCGGGGGATGGCGCGGCCTTGTCCGGGGCGGGAGGCGGGGTGTCCTGTGCCGGTGTTTCGAGGGGCTGGAGGGCGTGGCGGTGCCCGGGTGTGTGAGGGCGGGTTGATGGGTGCGGCGGGCTGGTGTGCGATGGGGCGAAGGGTGGCGGAGTGGCTGGGATGAGCGGATGGCGGCCGGGGGGGCGTGCTGCGCCGGGCGGCGAGAGGTCGGAGCAGAGCGAGACGGCGGGCGGGGTGCGCGACGGGGTGCGGGGTGTGGCGGCGTCGGTGGCGGTGGTGGATTTTCTGGATTGGCTGGCGCTGGAGAAGCGGTCGAGCGGGGCGACGGTGGAGGCGTATCGGGGGGATTTGGGGCGGTTTCTGCGGTTTCTCGGCGAGCATCTCGGTGGGGAGGTTTGCTTGCGGGATCTGGAACAGTTGCGGGCGGCGGATTTGCGGGCGTGGCTGGCGTACGAGGCGGGGCGTGCGGCGGAGCGGGCCGGGTTCGTGCGGGACAAGGCGAACCGGACGCGTGTGCGTCGGATGTCGGCGGTTCGGAGTTTTTTTCGGCATTTGTCGCGACGCTACGAGATCGAGAATGCGGCCCCTGCCCTGATGGCGTCTCCGCGCACGCGGACGCCTTTGCCGCGGCCTTTGCCTGTGGCGGATGCGTTGGCTGTGCCGTCCGGAATTGCGGGGACTGCGCGGTCTGCGCTGGCGGAGCATCGGGATACGGCGTTGTTCACGCTTCTGTATGGGGCGGGGTTACGGATCGGGGAGGCCTTGGCGCTCGATCTGCGGGATGTGCCGGCGGAGACGGGTGGGAGCGCTGTGCTGCGCGTGCTGGGCAAGGGGGGCAAGGAGCGGCTTGTGCCTCTGCTGCCGGCGGTGATGGGCGCGCTGCATCGCTGGGTGCGGCAGCATCCGTCGCCGTCGCCGGATGCGCCGTTGTTTCCCGGCGTGCGCGGCGGGCGGCTCGATCCGGCCGTGGCGCAGAAGGCGATGCGGGAGTATCGGCGGCTGGCTGGGCTGCCGGAGCATGCGACGCCGCATGCTCTGCGGCATTCGTTCGCGACGCATCTGCTGGAGGGGGGGGCCGATCTGCGGTCGATCCAGGAGTTGCTGGGGCATGCGAGCCTGAGCTCGACGCAGCGGTATACGCTGGCGGATGAGACGCATTTGATGGAGGTTTGGCGGAGGACGCATCCGCGGGCGGGGTGATGGTTTAGAGCCTACCTGAGAATGCCTCTACATAGTGATACCGGACACCGCCCCCACGGCCACGACATACTGAACACTAAAAGGGACATAGATTTCTGGATCGCATAAAAGATCAAAGCCAAGTCCTTGAACAACACTTCAAGCACCCCACTGCATTCTAAAATAGAATCCAATCTGTTTTCCGAATTATTACTCCACCAACCAATCGAATGGCACCAATGCCCTTTCACGCCACTCCTCTGCCAAAACGACGTTAGCCAAATCGCCCCACACATCATCATCTGCATGGTCAAGCACGATGACTTGCAACCTACCTCCCGCAGCCGCCACTTGTTCGCCCAAAAGCGAGAAGACCTTCCGCACCGCGACCACATCTTCATCACGCCAAACTACGGTGTCGGCATCGCTATCCCCGGCAGTCCGCCGCGGAAAATAGACCTGACTAGGCTGGTCATAGATCAAGAGACCTGGGACTGGGTGATGTGGGAGATGAAGGAAGAAGATCTGAAGGGCCAGCGTCAAGGCGACATGATAGGCTAGCCAATTGGCACCGCTACCAATTTCCCAGAGGTAGTCGTCGCGCGTACCCCTGATAACCTTGACCGTGAGATCGGAAATCGTAAGCCTTACCGGCGCATCCGGCCACTCAGCATCCAGGCGTGGTATCAGACGCCCCGTCGTAGCCTCGATGCTGTCGATCGAGTTGCGGAGCTTTCGCCCGATTTCGGTTTCGGAAACTCTACGCTGTAGCTCTGCGATCTGCGCTTTAAGCGTATCAATTTCCTGCCGCAGACCGGCGGACTGGTCAGTGCGGTCGTATAGGTCAAGCGCCTGTTCCAGACGGCCGAGAAAGCGTTCCATACGGTCAAACCGACCGATCGCCTGCTTGGCTGCCTCCGAATCCCGCTCGAGCACGCCGATCTCTCGGCGGATCTCGTTGAGCCTTACGAGCTGCGTTTCTGCCGCTGTGCGCAGGCGAAATACTTCGCGGTCTAGTGTGTCAGACACGGTCGGATGAGTCCGAAGCCGAACCTCGATTGATGCAAGGGCGTCCGTAAGCTGCTCGATCTTCAGCTTACCACCATCTGATAAGAGCGCGAGCGGCTCACTTGCTTCTGCGTCCGCAGACAGTTCTTGCAACCAAACGGAGAGCGCGAGGCGGTCTCGTTGAATACGAAGCGAGCTTCCGTAGATATCGCTGCTTTCTAACAAGCGACGCAGTTCGCTAAGACGCTGGCGATGCCGCGTTAGCGTGGTAGCAACTTCAGTCTCTTCGGCTCGAAGCGCCTCGAGGCGGTCGAGCGCCGCATCAACACCTGCGACGGTGGGATGCGCTGCATCGCCACTGCTTCTGACGACTTTACGGAGCCGATCGACAATTTCCGGCCAGTCCGTCGGAATGATCTGGTTGGCCGGCAGCAATCCGAACTCGATCGCCTGCCCGAGCCAGGATTGTGCCTCCATCTGCCATGCGTTGGTGGCGGTCACTAAAGCCCTAAGATCGTTCTCCCGTCGGCGCAGGATGCGGGACAACCTGTCCAACTCGTAGCGGGCCTGCAGGACATCTGCCGTCACCGCCTGGAGAATGTAGGGAAAAATTGTCTTGAGCTTTTCGCGATGCTCCGTCGTATCTGCCTTGAAAAACATAACATCAGGATTGGCAACAATGTTCTGCGGTTGAAAGGTAAAGGCCATGAGATCGCGGAAGCTTGGCCGCGACTTAAAGTTAGAGTCCGACTCCGGTTCGAAATCGAGGTTGGTCAGACCTGCGAGGCGATTAAGCATCATCTTGACAACTTGTGTGGTTGTCCCCTTGCCCTCGATGCGCGCCGGAATTGCGATCTCGGGCCCCTCAATCATCACCATGCTGCTGGTGCTTTGCTTGTCGCCAGGTTCGCGACGCGCTAGCAACTTCTGCCCCTCGACCGTGTCGATCAACACGCCGAACCAGCTACAGTTCTCTCTGATCACGCCTACCGGAATGGCGCATTTATCGGACGCCAAACAGTAATCGATAATGGGAATTACAGCGGATTTTCCGGTTTTCGACGCTCCGCTGATGACGTTCACGCAGCCTGGGCGGAACTCGACGATGCGCGGTTCGCTGTCGTGCCGGGGCCAAAGGATGAGTTTACGCAGTTGAAAATACATTAGAAGTCCACCCTCAACGTTGAGGCCACCTGCGCCAGATCAAGCTTGGAAAACCAGTAGCCGAGCTTGTCGGCCGCTGCCGCGAAGCCCTTCAGTCGTTCGGGTAGTCTTGGTTTGACGGCATCGAGAAGATCAATCGGATATCCACGAAGCTTGGCGGTATCGTAATCAATCCGGACTAGTTTCGATGTCGCAGCCACGCCAATCGACTGGAGACTAAGCAGCCGCAATTGGATCGCACGTTCATGAATACCCATCAGGACTTCTCGCTCTTTGTCGAATTTCGCCGCAAACAGAGGCAGGCCTGACGCCTTCCGGGTTAACGCCACTTTGTCGAACGTCTGCCTGTGCAGAAGCATCGGGAGCACCAGGAACGCCAATGGGATTGGCGCCGTCTCGGCCCCATCTTCTTGATAGCCGATCGTGGATTGCCAAATCAGATAGGCGCCAATCGCGGGGTTCTGTACGATGTCAAGTTCGGTAAGCCCCAAGGCAGATAAGGCCGTCATCCGCCATCCCCCTCTAGCAGCTTTAGATAGTCGCCATGCCAGCCAAGGCGACGACGGTCGGCTAGATCATTGAAACTGCCGTGAACGAAATGATTGGGAACCGCCCGACCTTCGAGAGAAGCGACATGCTGAGCACACTGCCGATATACTAGCCGTCCTTGAACCATTGCCGACTTTTCGCCGTGTAGGTCGGCGACGTCGCCTTTAGCCATCCTCTGCTTGTTGACTAGCTCCTCATCCCAACCACGCAGGTTGCCGGCAAAAATCTCGCCACGCTCGGCCCAATCCGCCTTATCTGCAGAAGCGCGAAGATAATCGCTGACGGCGCGAAGCCGGTCTTCTTCTGTCGCCCCTATGAGTTCGAGCTGCCGCACAAATACCGGCCGTGCCGCAGCAACACCGGCGATCTGCGTGTTATCGGGTAAGGCGCCAAGAGAAGTCAGCAATCCTGGCAGGTTGTTCTGGCGTATGAATGCGTGAAAACCGCGCCGGAACAGTTCGGCATCGAGAATTGGCTTTTCACCCCGCTGAATCAGTCGATCCATTGCCTGTTTGGCCTGACCAATACCGGAGCACACGATAACGTTGATATTAGCCTCGGTCACCGAAGGCCGCAGACAATTCCTGATGCTTTCCAGAGGGTCGCTGGCATTCGCCTCCAGTTCAAAGTTCTCGAACAGACTACGGCGATTTCCCTCTGGAGCATCCAGTAACATTCTGATCTTTTCAGCGGTGGCCGGAGGATCCTTCTTCTTTTTAAGTTTTATCTGTATTATTTTAAGTACGGCATCAACCTCCTCTCTGGACTTTGCGGCGGCTAAGGCCTCTGCAAACGTGCCCTTTTTAGCGGGCGTCACGTAAAGTCGGAATTTAGTGGAGCTCACATCGCATTGACCAGCATTGACCATGGTATACCAATTAACAAAAGTCTTCCAGAGATCTTCGTGCCAATCCGCTATCGGATTTTGTTTAAGGGCGCTCTTTGTCTGTTCAAGACAAGTACTGCCGTCAGCGTAATGGACAGAAACGTCATCTTGTAGCTCGAGAGCAACCCGTGCGCCTTTGGGGGTTGTGAGCAGGTAGAAAAAAGCTCGGACTGGCTGCAATGCAAACCCGAGATATGGCCCCGGAGCGCTATGCTTCGTTGGTTTCAAATCGACATCCAACTGTCACCCCCTTACTAAATTCGGCAAGCCTCACGTGATCAAAATGTAATAATTGCGCTATATGCGATTCCGCACAAGTCAGTTGTGAGGCGTCGCGAGCTGATTGTTTGGCTGCAACAATCCAGCCGTTCGCTATAATGCCAAGGCCTCCGCCATTCGTCAGATTGTCATACCGCGCAAGCTTTGTACGCATATCGCGCTGGTTGTCGGGTTGATCGACACACATGTTATTGTCCTGATGATTACACACCGGCACTATCTGCCCAATGGTAGCCGAACCGATCGGGTCGCTCCTGGTCCATTGGTCAGCGCCTACGTTATGAATTCCCGTCTCGTGACTACTCCCCCAACCACGTGCATTCCCCCTAAACATCCGGGGATGAAAGGGGCCCAGCCCCTTTCCGGGGCGTGCGGGGCAGAGCCCCGCAGAACGGAGATACACCCAGCATGACCACGCCGTTGCGAGTCCCCTACCCGCCTGTGGCGCCGTTTCGGCAGGGGATGCTTGAGACTGGGGAGGGGCATTCGGTCTACTGGGAGATGTGCGGCAATCCGCGTGGAATTCCGGTGGTGGTTCTGCATGGCGGGCCGGGGGGCGGGTGTACGCCGGCGCAGAGGCGGATGTTCGATCCGGCGGCCTACTGCATCGTCCTGTTCGATCAGCGGGGGTGTGGGCGGTCGGTGCCGCATGCGTCCCTGGAGAACAACACGACCTGGCATCTGGTGGCGGATATCGAGCGGCTGCGTGTTCTGCACGGGTTCGAGCGCTGGCTGGTGTTCGGCGGGTCGTGGGGGAGCACGCTGGCGCTCGCCTATGCGCAGTGTCACCCGGAGCGCGTGACGGGGCTGGTGCTGCGCGGGATTTTCGGGATGCGCCGGGCGGAGCTGCTTTGGTACTACCAGGAGGGGGCGTCCTGGCTGTTTCCGGAGAAATGGGAGCGGTTCGTGGCGCCGATTCCGGAGGCGGAGCGTGGCGACATGATCGGCGCGTATCGCAAGCGTTTGACCGGGGATGACGCGCAAGCGCAGGCGGTGGCGGCGCGGGCGTGGAGCCTGTGGGAAGGCGAGACGCTGACGCTGCTGCCGGACCCGGCGGCGAGCGGGCATTTCGGGGATGCGTCGTTCGCCTTGGCGTTCGCGCGGATCGAGAACCACTATTTCGTGCATGGGGCGTGGCTGGAGGATGGGCAGTTGCTGCGGGATGCGCGGCGGATCGCGCAGATTCCCGGTGTGATCGTGCAGGGGCGCTACGACGTGGCGACGCCGATGCGGACGGCGTGGGAGCTGCATCGTGCGTGGCCGGAGGCGGAATTCCGCGTGGTGGAGGCGGCCGGGCATGCGATGACGGAGCCCGGGATCGCGTCGGCGCTGATCGAGGCGACGGACGGGTTCGTGAAGCGTCTGCGTTGAGGGGATCGCGCGCGGGGCGTGCGTCGCGGCGGCGGGGCGGTGGTTCGGACATTGGTGTGCGGTGATGGGCGGGCTGGCCGGGGCGTGGCCGGGCGGCGGGAGCGGGCTTGTGTCGGGTGGCGGATGGCGTGGTGGAGACGGGCGGTGATGCGGGGGATCGCCGGGAGGGCGCTGCGCGGGCGGTTGGTGCGGGGGATTGCGGCGGGGCTGGCGGCGGCGTTGGCGACGTTGGGGCTGATGGGATCGCCGGGGGCGCGGGCGGAGGGGGCGTCTTGCGCCTGGACGCTGGCGGGGATGGCGAAGCTGCGGTCGGATGACGGGTTCATCACGCTGAGTGCGGATGTGGCGGGGCGTGCGGTCAGTTTCCTGGTGGATACGGGGTCGGAGACCGGGTTGCTGACGCCGCATGCGGTGTCCGCGCTGGGGCTGAGGCCGGACCGGGCGCACCGGACGCAGTTGCAGGGCACCGGCGGCACCGGGCGCGTGGTGCAGAACGCGCTTCTGCCGCCGATCGGGCTGGAGGGGCTGGTTCTGCCGGGCGGGAGCGTGCCCGTGGGGGCGTTGCCGGCGATGCCCATGATCGCGCCGCCCGTGGCGGGGCTGATCGGGGCGGATCTTCTGTCGCGGTTCGATCTGGAGTTCGACCTGCCGCGCGGGCGATTGCTGTTCTGGCGTCGCGGGTCGGACTCGGTGGTGTGTGCGCCGCCGCCGAACTGGCCGGCGCCGTTCGACACGCTGCCGATGCGTCTGGAGGGCGGGCGGCCTGTGCTGAGCGTGCGTCTGGACGGGCGGGAGATGGTGGCGCTGCTGGATAGCGGGGCGCGGTCGCGGATCGTGTCGGTGCGGGCGGCGGAGCAGGCGGGGGTGAGTGCGGAGGTGCTGGCGGCCGATCCGGGCGGGATCAATGCCGGCGTGGACGGGCATGAGAGCACGTATCACTGGCATCGTTTCGCCAGCCTGGCGGTGGGGCGGGAGCGGTTCGTGCGGCCGGTTCTGACGGTGGCGCCGATCGCGGAGCGGTTCGATCTTCTGCTGGGGTCGGACTGGTTCAGCGGGCGGGATGTGTGGATCTCGTATGCGAGCGGCCAGGTGTTCGTGCGTGGGCCGGGTTCGCCAGCGGGGACGGCGGGCGGTAACGTGCGGATCGTTCGAGACGGTTCGAGGTGATGCCGATGCGTGCGCGTGTTTTGGCTTGTGTTGTCGGTCTGGTCGCAGCGGCGTCGTTGGGCGGGTGTTCCTCGTCGTTCGGGAGTGGCGGCGGGTCGTCGCCGGGGCGGACCTATGTGGTGATGCCGAGCGGCGAGGCCGTGCCGGTGCAGACGACCACGCGCCCGCCGGGCTGAGGGGGTGGACGCGCTGACGGCGCGGGCCGGGCTGGCCACGCGTCTCGTGTTCCTTGTGGCGGGGTTCGGGCTGGCGTGCTGGGCGCCTCTGGTGCCGTTCGCGCGTCAGCGTCTGGGGGTGGATGACGGGGCGCTGGGGCTTCTGCTCCTGTGTCTGGGCATTGGCTCGGTGGTGGCGATGCTGGGGATCGGCGCCGTGTGCGCGCGGTTCGGCGCGCGGCCCGCGATCCTGACGGGCGGGATCGGCATGGCGCTGGTTCTGCCGGTGCTGTCGTTCGCGGGGACGCCGCTGTCGATGGCGGGGGCGTTGTTCCTGTTCGGGGCGGCTCTGGGGGCGCTGGATGCGTCGATGAACGTGCATGCGGTGGAGGTGGAGCGTCTGAGCGGGCGTCCGCTGATGTCGGGGTTCCATGCGCTGTTCAGCATCGGCGGGTTCGTGGGCGCCGGGGCGATGACGGCGCTGCTGGCACTGAAGCTGTCGCCGGTGCTGTGCGCGTCGGTGTGTTCGGTGCCGATGCTGATCGCGATGGGGTTGTCGCTGCCGCGGCTTCTGCGCGGGCCGGGCGGGGAGGCCGATGCCGAGCCGGGGCCGCTTCTGGTGATGCCGCGCGGCGTAGTGTGGCTGCTGGCGTTTCTGGCGGCCGTAACCTTTCTGGTGGAAGGGGCGATGCTGGACTGGGGCGCGCTGCTGCTGACCGGTGCGAGGCTGGTGAGCGAGCGGTTCGGCGGCGTGGGCTACGGTTTGTTCGCGGTGGCGATGACGGCGGGGCGTCTGACCGGCGATCGTCTGGCGGCGCGCTGGGGCGACCGGATGCTGTTGCGCTGGGGCGGCTGCGTGTCCCTGGCCGGGTTCGGTTTGCTGTTGCTGTCACCCTGGGCGCCGCTGGCGCTGTCGGGGTTCGTTCTGATCGGGTTGGGGGCGGCAAACATGGTGCCTGTGTTGTTCCGACGCGCGGGTGCGCAGCGGGCGATGCCGGTGCCGTTGGCGGTGAGTGCGGTGACCTCCGTCGGCTATGCGGGGGTTCTGGTGGGGCCGGCCGCGGTGGGTGGGATCGCGCATGCGATCGGTCTGCCGGAGGCGTTCGCCGTGCTGGCGGTGTTGCTGTGTTCGGTGCCGCTTCTGGCCGGGGTGGTGGCCGGGATCGGGCGCGAGGCGTAGGCGCGGCGGCGGGCGATGGAAAACCGTTTCGCGTTGCGGTGGCTGGGACTACACTGCGCTCAGGAACGAACGGGGCGACGTCGGCTCTGGCGGTGATGGCCGCCTGCCAGGGTCGCGCCCCGAGCGCGGAAGCGTTTTTTCAGCCCGAGTTTCGCGTGTCATGATCCCACCCCGACATCCCTGCCCGAACGGGTGCGATCTCCACGACACGGACCCGACGCCGGAGACGGAGCGTGTGTTTCTGGAGTTGATGCTGGATGCGAGCATCGACTGCATCACGATCATCGGGCTGGACGGGCGGTTGCTGCGGCTGAACCGGTCCGGCCGGCTGGCCTTCGGCTTGCCGCTCGACCGGGGGCCGCTCGGCATGTTCTGGCCGGGGTTGTTGCCGCCCGAGTTGTTGGCCACGGCCGAGCGGGCCCTGCGCGTGGCGGCTGGCGGAAAGCCGGCAAAGTTTCCGGGCCGCAGCAAGCTTCCCGGGCAGAAGGTGGTGCACTGGGACAATCTGCTGACGCCGATCCGCGATGCGGGCGGGACGGTTCTGGCGGTTCTGTGCGTGTCGCGCGACATCACGCGGCAGATGGAGGCCGAGCGGAAGCTGCGCCTGGCGTCGGATTGCGATCCGTTGACCGGGCTTGCCAATCTGCGCCTGTTGCGGCGGCAATCCGCCAGCCTGTTGCGCACCGCGTCCGGGCGGGCGGGCTGCGCGCTGCTCGCGATCGACGTGGACGATTTCAAGGCGATCAACGACGGAAGCGGCCACGATGCGGGCGACCACGTTCTCCATACGCTGGGGCGGCGGCTGCGTCGCTGCTGCCGGGTGCATGAGCTGCCGGCGCGGATCGGCGGCGACGAGTTCGCGGTTCTGATCGATGGGCGCGGCATGAAGGGGCCCGAGGAGGCGGCGCGTCGGGTGCTCAAGGCGTTGTCGCGGCCGATCACCTACCGGGGGCGCGAGCACCGCATCCGTGTCAGCATCGGCGCAGCCTCGGCCGCGCCGGGCTGCGGCGATCTGGCCAGCCTGATGAAGCAGGCGGATCTGGCGCTCTATGCCGTGAAGTCGCGCGGCAAGAACGATTGGGCGCTGGCGCCGGGTCTGGTGCGGGTGCAGGCGAAGGGTGCGCGCCCGGCTTCCGCCGCGCCGGCGGGGCGGGATCGGGCCGGCGGATCGCGCGAAAGCGATGCGGTCCGCTCAGCGTCCGGGTGATGCGGCGGAGCCGGCCAGGAGGCCGCCGTCGATGGTGATCTCGGAGCGGGTGATGTAGGCCGCCTCGTCGGAGGCGAGCATCGCCGCGACGGCGGCGACTTCTTCGGGCAGGCCGAAGCGTCGCAGAGGGGTGTCGGCGACCAGCGCCCGCATCCGTTCGTCGCGATCGGGCCTCTCCCCCAGCATCGGCTCCCAGATCGGCGTGAGGATGGCGCCGGGATGGATCGAATTGCTGCGGATGCTCCAGCCGTTCTGCGCGCAGTAGAGGGCGACGCTCTTGCTGTGGTTTCGGATCGCGGCCTTGGACGAGGCGTAGGCCGCGGCGGCGGGAATGCCGACCATGCCGGAACGCAACGAGATGTTGATGATGGAGCCTTGTCTTTTCTGTTTCATCGCGCCGATGGCGTAGCGGCAGCCGAGGAACATGCCGTCCAGATTGACCGCGTACACGGCGCGCCAGTCGGCGAGGCTCGCCTGTTCTGGATCGTGCGGCACCGGGCCGTTCTCGAAGCCGGTGATGCCGGCATTGTTGACCATCACATCGATGGCGTGCGCGATCTCCGCGAGACGGGACCAGTCGCTTTCCTGCCGTAAGCGTCGGGCCGTGGTACGCTGACAGGATGGCCGGAGTTATACGGCTCCATGGTCAATGTCTACCGCCAGACATGGAACAAGCTCACGCTCGAACGGCTGTTTCCTATCGCGCATCCGGTGTCGGCGTCTTGCAGAGGCTGAAGCCGCTATCCCCGAGAAGTGCTCCTATAGCCGGATATGGTCAGTAGCTGCCAGTCTGCTTTACGGCTAAGAACGGCGAGAGCTAACATTGATTTGCAACTGGTTCGTTCGATGCGAATATTACTCATTACCGCTGCTATGATACTGGCCGCTGACGCCGCGCAGGCAGAAAAGGGCGCTCACAACGGGCCCAGCGTTCACCTGATTGACTCCGATCTCGTAGGCAAACCTTACTCGAGAGTACGATCGACGCTAATGGCGAGGGGAAATATCCCCATTGATGTCCGTAAGCAGCAATCGCAGGGAGGAACGCTCCTCTGCGAGTTCGACGACAAGTTCTGCGGCTACCAGGAACTCGACGCCTGTGCCGCAGACATTTACGTGTGCGTGCTCGAGTGGAAGGAGCGGAGCGGCCGCTTTTTCCAAGTCCAGGTAGACGTGACACCACCGGGTCCGGGCCTTAAGCAGCGGCCAGATCCACAAGTTGATGCAATCTGGGAGGAGCCTTGACCGCTCATTGTGCTGCCGGATTCCTGATCTGCCATCGGCCGTCTTCCCGAGAACCCGTGGAAAGCTGCTGCCTATCAGGCAGCAGGATGGTACACCCCGATCATGTCTACCCTTCGCTGGGGCAAATCACTTTTGAGGGCTGACAACAATGAGCATGAGTTCGTCATGCTTGCTATAGAGTGGCATAGCTACACTGTTCAATGATATCATCAATCAGGACCGACTCTGATTGGTCATGTGTATGATATCAGCCCGTCGAGCCGATGATGCTGTTACCCCTCCACCATACCTGGGCGCGGGCGATGTCGCCCTCCGTTCCTCGAGGCCGAACGCCATCGAGAACTTTCTGTTCGCAGGCAGCGAGGGCGGGGCTAACCGCCTGGCGATCGTCGCCTCGCTGGTCGAGACTGCCAAGCTCGATGGCGTTGATCCATTTGCGTAGCTTCGTCACAGCCTTGCTCTCATAGTAGATGGCTATCAGGAAAAGATGCCTCGATGATCTTGTGCTATGGTTAGGCCGGATGAGCTGCAACTGAGTTCGATGAAATCTGTTTTCTATCAAGCATCGATATTGTGTGACTTACTATTCTAATCCAGCCTCATTGGAGTGACACCTGAAACCTAGCAATCAGGAGACTCCATCTACCGAGTTCCACACATCTCGAAGTGCCATACCCGATTCGTCAGGCTGATTGCGGGTGGAGAGGGCTTATGGAAACATACGGCAATCTCTATGCGTATTATTCTACTCCAGACAGCGACCAACTTGTTCGAGCTGAGTTCAAGCAACCAATTTCATTTCGAGCTACAGAGGAGCTACCATCCGTCGTCCTGCTGGAAGTCAAACCTCGTGAAAACGGCATGTCAGCAGACGGTTTTGCATGAGGTAGTGAACGGAGCGTTCGTACGACAGGTCAGCGGAGGCAGGTGGGTAGAAAGCGTGTTCCCGAGCGCCAAGCACTACATGATCGTGACTGGAGATATGGACCTGGAGGTCATCTGCACCTCGCCGCCCAGCTTCGGTCTAGTAGGTCCATGCCCGAGTCTGCCACCTTATTAGAAAGCTATCTTTGCCTCACATCAGCGCACTGACTGTCTTGATCATCGCGGCACCTATCTGGCTGCTGACGTAAACGTGCGATGGCCAGACGCTTACACGCCATCTGGTCGGGATCGAAACGTTCGGCGCTACGTCCGAAACGCGTACGCTCGAACTGTAGGATGATCAGCCGTAGACGGCCGACCTCGGTCTGGATTTTGGCGGCGTCGACATGACCGCGCCAGAACTCGGTTCGTGCCAACCCAGGGCTTCCGACCGTAAGTCATCCGAAAAACAGATCGCGATGCCCGTGTCAGCGTGCAGCTGCCAAACGCTTACTTGCTGTCTGACGTCGAGCGGGTGAAAGCGGCAGCCGATCTCCGTGACGGCGCTCGTGCCGGCCGCCTCGTCGAGATCGGTGGCGGTGGCGATGACGGTGGCGCCTTCGACGTGGAAGCGTGCGGCGATGGCGCGCCCGATGCCGCGTGCCGCGCCGGTCACGACGCAGAGTTTGCTGTGCAGTCTTTGCATGATGTCCTTTGGGCGGGAGGGGTGTTCTTTCTTGAAAGAAAGAACCAAAGAACTTCTGTCCGTTTGGTGATGGGCCAGCCGACACCTCGGTCTTCAACGGGCAGAAGTCTTTTTGCTTCTTTTTCTTCAGAAAAAGAAGACGGCTTCTTGCAGCAACGCCCTCGATCATACCGGTCAGCGTGCGGCGATATCGCAGACGGGGCGGAGATGCGCCATCACCTGCGACGACAGGATCGTGAGCCGTGCGGCGGGGGCGATACCGGCCTGGTGCAGCGCGTCCTCGGTCCAGCTGTTGCAGGTGTAAAGGCCGGAATAGCCGGTCCGGGTGGCGTAGAAGCGGCTGCCGGGAAAGAAGCCGTCGGCGATGCGGACCGGGCGGCCTGCGTCGTCGAGGCGGAAGGTGTTCCAGACGAAATCGGAGAGTTTCCTTGCGGCAGCGGGGTCGATATGGAAGCGGGCCATGTGTCCGTCCGCGTAGGCGCGATCGGGGGGCGCGGTGAGACCTGCGACCAGGAGGGTGCCGTCGCCCGGGAACGGGCCGATCAGCAGATCGGACAGGCCTGTGACGGGCGCGGTCATGAAGGTGCGCCGGCCGAAGCCGATCTGAAGCACGCGCAGGCCGGGAAACATCGTGCGGAACGTGGCGAGCCGCCCCTGAAGCGCGTCGGCGGAAATCGCGAGATCGGTGTGCCAGCCGTGATCGATGACGAACAGGTCGGCGTGGTCGTCCGCTGCCGGGTCGCAGCGCGGCAGGGGCGTTGGTGTGCAGCCGGACGCGAGCAGGAGCAGCAGGAGCGCGACGGCGGCGCGTCGTTTCACGCGTCGTCCGGGCCGGTTCGGGCGGGGCGGTGTGCGCCGATCGCCAGCAGCACGCCGCACACGATGCAGACCAGCGCGCCGATCTCGCTCGGATAGGGCCAGCGCGTGTTCCACAGGCAGCCATAGATCAGCGCGAACAGGGTTTCGAACAGGATCATCTGTCCGGCCATGGTCATCGGCAGAAGGCGGCTCATCCTGTTCCAGAGCGCGTTGCCGCCGATGGAGGCGGACACGGCGACGAAGACGGACAGGAGAACGAAGCCGGCCCAGCCGGACGAGCCTGCGCCATGCGGCAGGGCGGCGGGGCGGAAGGCGAGCGGCAGGAGCAGCAGCGCCTGCGCGCCGGTGAACAGGCCGGTGAGCAGGTTCCAGTCCTGCGCCGACACGCCGGGCAGATGGCGCAGGGCGCGGGCATTGCCGATCGCGAAGGCGGTCCAGGACAGCAGCGCGCCGATCGCGGCGAGCACGCCGAGCAGGCGTCCATCGGGGCCATTGGGCTGGGCGCCGAACACGCCTGCGCCGACGCAGAACGCGCCGGCGATGCAGAACAGCAAGGAGGGCGCCATGCGCCGGAGCCCGGCGGCGCCGTGATCGTTGCGGCCGGAGAGCGAGACCAGCACGGGAAGAAAGCCGATCACCAGGGCGGTGGTGGACACGCCGGCACCGCGCACGCCGAGCGAGAGCAGCGCGTAGTAGAGCGTGTTGCCGAGCAGGCCGAGCACGGGAAGCTGAAACAGGACGCGCTTCGGCAGGGAGCGCAGCAAAATGGGGATGCGTCGGCCGAGCAGCAGCGCGGACAGGAGTCCGTAGGCGGCGTAACGGCCGACCGCGAGTTGCAGCGGGGTGAAATCCGGCGTCAGCCGGGGCGCCAGGAACACGAATCCCCAGAGCGCGCCGGCGCCGATGCCGCAGAGCAGGCCCAAGCGGAGATCGGGGCGGAGATCGGTGCGCGGGCGAGTGGCGAGATCGGGGGCGTGCATGCGGGCGGAACGAACTCGGCTGGCGGAAACGGAGATGGCCGCAGCATAGGCGATCCGGTGTCCGGCGCATCGCCGGGCGGGATCATGGCAGAGCGGCGCGATCCGGTTCGACGGGGCGGAAGCCAAGGCGGCGATAAAGCCGTTCCGCCCCGGACGGGTTGGACAGTTCGACCTTGAGGTCGATCCGAGAGGCGCCACGGTTCGCGAAGATGGCGAACAGGTGCAGCAGCAGGGCTTCGCCGACACCGCGACGGCGAGAGGGCGCCGCGACCGCCAGATCCTTGATGAACGCGCTTCGCCAGCACAGGGCGGCGGCGACGAGCCGGCCGGACGGATCGGCCACGGTGACCAGCAGGGAAGGGTCGAATTCGGCATCGGTGCGGACCGCGGCCCACCAGGGGTCGAACGGTGGGACGCGGCCGCCGCCGTCGCGATAGGCGTCTTGCAGCAGGGCGTGAATGGCGCGTGCGTCCCGGCCGGGGTGGAACGGGCGTGGCGCAGCGCCGTCCGGCCAAACGGGGGCCGGCAGCGGGAGAAGGAGCGACCGGCGCAGAAGGCGCCAGGGCGGCTCGGCCGTGGTCACTGCATGATCTTGCGGAAGATCCCGGCGGCCGCGGCGCCGAGCACGCCGCCTTCGGCGGTGGCTGTGGTGGTTTCGGCGCCCAGATAGGGGGCAAGCGCGTGGGCGAGGCCGGGCACGGTCAGCGTCTGCAGCCAGACGCGTCCGGGGCCGGTGAGGCGCGCGACGAAGAAGCCGTCGCCGCCGAACAGCTTGTTGCGGATGCCGGGCAGCATGGCGATGCTGAAATCGACGCTGTCCTCGAACATGCCGACATGGCCGGGATGGACATCGATCTGTTCTCCGGGCGCCAGCACGTTGCTGACCACGTGCCCGCCGAGCAGGGCGAAGAAGGTTCCCTCCCCCGACACCTGCTGGAGCCGGAATCCGTCGCCGCCGAAGATGCCGGCGCCGAGCGAACGCTGGAAGCCGAGCCCGACGGAGATGCCCTGCTGGCCGCACAGGAAGCCGTGCCTGTGCACCATCACCGAGCGTCCCGGCATGACGACGTGTTCGACGATGGCGCCGGGCACCTTGGCGGCGAAGGCGACGTAGCCTGGGCCGCCCTGCGCCGTGTATTCGGTCATGAACAGGCCGCCGCCGGCCATCGAGCGCTTCACCGCGCCGAGGAAGCCTGTGTTCTGTCCGCCGCCGAGCGTGGTGGAGAGCGACACGTTGGTGCTCTTCCAGGACAGCTCACCGGTTTCCGCCAGCACGGACTCGTTCGGCTCCAGGAAGACGGTGAGAACCGGCAGGGAGTGGCCTTCGATCCTGTGCTGCATGGCGATCCCGTTCGTGACGACGACGTGTGATCCTGCGGGGAAGCGTGTCGGGCACGCAACCGGATCGTTGCGGCGCTGTTCAACTCGGACAAACGGGGACGAACACCGTTTCCGGCGCGGAGTGGGTGGGTCATGCGTGTTGTTGCCTCCTCCGGCCTCGCCGGCGACGATCGGCGCCAGACGGCGAGCGGCGCGCGCCGCACCCGTTCGGTGATCCCGCGCGACGTGCCGGGGATGCAGGCGCTGCTGAGCCTGCAGGTGGCGGTGGTGGTGATCACCGCGATGTATTTCGGACGCTCGATCCTGATCCCCGTGGTTCTGTCGGTTCTGTTGTCGTTTCTGTTGCAGCCGCTGGTGGTGCTGCTGCGCCGGGCGCGTCTGGGGCGGGTGCTGTCCGTTTTGTTGTCGGTGGTGCTGGCGCTCGGGCTGGTGGCGGGGCTGTTCTGGCTGATCGGCGGGCAGCTGATGGGGCTGACGCAGCAGCTGGCCGGGGATCACGCGACCATCGAGCGCAAGCTGACGGCGCTGCGGCAGCTCTTCAACGGCGGCAACCATCTGGCCGGTCTGGATTCGGTGCAGAACCAGCTCGGCCGTCTGCTGGCCGGGTCCGGCACCGCGTCGCCCGCCCCGGGCGGCGTGCCGGTGCAGCCGGTGCGCGTGGTGGAGCCGCCGGAAACGCCGGAAACGATCCTGCGCGTGCTGGCGATGCAGCTTGCGCATCCGCTGATGACGGCGCTGGTGGTGTTCGTGGTGACGATCTTCGTGCTGTTGCAGCGGGAGGATCTGCGCGACCGTCTGATCCGCCTGTTCGGGACGCGCGACCTGCATCGCACGACGCTGGCGCTGGACGATGCCGGGGCGCGTTTGAGCCGGTATTTCCTGACGCAGCTCGCCATCAACACGGTGTTCGGCGCGCTGATCTCGGGCGGCCTGTTCGCGCTCGGCGTGCAGAGCCCGGTGCTGTGGGGCATTCTGGCCGCGCTTCTGCGCTACGTGCCGTATGTGGGGCTGGTGTTTTCCGCCGCCCCCGTGGTTCTGCTGGCGGCGGCGTCGTTTCCCGGCTGGGGCCATGCGGCGCTGGTTCTGGGGCTGTTCGTTCTGGTGGACCAGCTGCTGGGGCAGTTCGCCGAGCCGATGCTGGTCGGACACAGCACCGGCCTGTCGCCCTTGTCCGTGGTTCTGGCGGCGGCGTTCTGGGCGTTCCTGTGGGGGCCGCTGGGATTGATCCTGAGCACGCCGCTGACCGTGTGCGCGGTGGTGCTGGGTCGGCATGTCGAGCCGCTGCGGTTTCTCGACGTGCTGCTGGGCGACCAGCCGCCTTTGTCGCCGGTGGAAAGCCTGTATCAGCGGCTTCTGGCCGGCGATCTGGACGAGATCGAGAACCAGTGCGAGGCGCTTTTGCGCGACCGGAGTCTGGCCGCCTTGTTCGACGAGGTGGCGATCGAGGCGCTGCGTTTGGCGGCGCTGGATGCGGAGCGCGGCGTTCTGTCCGAGTCGCGCCTGCAGGCGATGGAGGGCGCCCTGGACGAGGTTCTGGACGGGCTGGAAGAGCATCGCGACGCGGAGGAGGACGGTCTGCCGCACATGGGGGCGCCGGGGGTGCCGGTTCTGTGCGTGGCCGGGGCCTTCGCGCTGGACCGGAGCGCGACGCGGATGATGGCGATCGTGCTGGAACGGCACGGGATCGCGGCGCGCGTTCTGCCCGGCGCTGCCGCGGTCGGGACCGCCGAAACGCCGCCCGGCACGGTGATATGTCTGTGTTCGGCCGGCACCGTCGCGCGTCTGGCGCCGGCGCGGGCGGCATTGCGCGCGTTGCGTCGGGCGGCGCCGGACGCGCCGGTGATCCTGGGGTTCTGGCCGGACGAGCGCCCAGGTGAGCGCACGGATGAACGTTCGGGCGGGGACGGGCCGCGCGGAACCGTTTCGGCGGATCGTCTGGTGGCGGGCAGCCGGGCGATGGTCCGTTTGCTGTCGGAGGAGAGCATTCCGGCGCCGCGGCGTGGCCCCGAAGTGACGGTTCCCGCGTAAACGTGCGACCTGTCCCCTGAATCTGTCGCTTTTTCCGGGTCCGGTTCCCTGATAAGGACGGCGCACGAGAACCGCTCCCCACGAGCGGAAAGGGACTGGAAGGTCGTAAGCGATGCCCTTGTTTGTGATCGAGATTGCCGGGGAGCCGATCCTGGTGTTCCCGGAAGAAACGCTTGCGCTGGCCCAGGAAGAAGCGGCGACGGGCAACGTCACCGAGGCCCTGCAGGAATTCGAGCGCGACGGCGAGCCGGTGTGGGACGGCGAGGCCGAGCTGACGGTGCGCGAAGCCAACGAGACCGAAGCCCAGCATTACGAGCAGGGTTTCGCGGAAGCGTCCGCCGATGGCGAGATCAGCGAGGACGACCGTGACGAGTTCGCGGTGTTCCTGATCGAGACCGACGAGGACGAGGACGACGAAGAAGACGACGAGGACGCGGACAAGGAATAATGGCAGCGATGATGACCACGCAGACCGCGGAGGCCGTGCGCCCCGCCGTCGTGAAGCCGCGTATGAGCTACCGCCAGGCCGCGCGCCTGATGATCAACAAGCATGGACGCAACGCCCGCGCCTGGGCCCTGAAGCGTGCGGCCGAACTCCGCGCCGAGGACAATCTCGAAGCCGCTGCGCTTTGGGTGAAGGTCGGCGAGGAAGTGGCCGTGCAGCAGGCCGAGGCGACCAGCGTCGCCTGAAGACCGGACGCCCCGTTCGCGGGGCGGACCGACGGAAGCGGCTCGAACCGCTTCCGTTTCTATCCTTTCCCCGCCGCGCTGCTGCCGCGTTCCACCAGCCGCGCTGGGATCGTCCGGCTCCGCTCCGCCGGCTCCCCTCCCCCCAGAACCAGCGCCAGCATCTCCAGCGCGGCCTCGATCATCCGATCGGGCTGCTGGTCGAAGCTGCTGAGGTCGTAGCCGCGCCATTCGGCCTGCGGGATGTTGTCGTAGCCGATCAGCCGCACCTGTCCGGGCACGGCAAGGCCGCGCTCGCGCAGCGCGTCGATGACGCCGCACGCCATCAGGTCGTTGGAACAGAACACCCCGTCCGGGAGCGGCGCGTTTCCGGCGAACAGCTCGGCGCCGATGGCGAAGCCGGAGCGGTAATCGTCCGCGCCGGTGCGTTCGACCGGCGGAGCCGCGCCCAGACGCGCCAGGGCGTCGCGGAAGCCGCCGCCGCGCTGCTGCGAGGCGGCGTGCACCGCAGGTGCGCCCACGAAGGCGAAGCGGCGCGCGCCGCGTGCGAACAATGTTTCGGCGGCCTGCGCCCCCGCGGCGCGATTGCCGGAGCGGATGGAGAAGACGTTCTCCGCGGTGGGGTCGGCGTTGAAGCAGATCACCGGAATGCGCAGCGCGGACAAGGCCTGCGCGGCCTGCTCCGTGCGGACCGGGATCGCGGTCAGCACAGCGTCGACGCGATAGGCGGACAGGCGCTGGAGCGCGCCGTCCAGCGCCAGGCCGGTGTCGATCCGCACCAGCACCACCTGCTGTCCGTTCTCGCGCAGGGCGAGTGCGAAGCGGTCAAGCACGGCGGCGTAGTAGGGGTTGTCGAGCCCGCCCACCACGATGCCGATCAGGCGGGAGCGGCCGGTGAGCATGATGCGGGGGATGTGGTTGGGACGGTAGTCGAGGGCTGCCGCCGCCTGCAGCACCTTCTCGCGTGTGCGGGCCGACACGCTGCCGTTCTCGGAAAAGGTACGCGACACCGCCGATTGCGACACGCCGGCGAGACGCGCCACCGCGACGGAAGACACGAAGCGTTTCGGCGGCGCATGGTCGGACATGGCAGCGGTGGTAGCCCCGACCGCCCGCCAGATCAAAGCACGGGGTTCAGGCCTCGGCGATCAGATGGAAGAAGCGGCCGGTGAAGGGCTTGAGCACCTCGAGCGTGAGGGCGTGGGCGCGTGTCTTGATGTCGGAGGCGAGCGACTCGTCCAGCGCGGCGCGGTCGGCGAAATCCATCTCCAGGATCATGACGATCGGCAGCGCGCCGGGATCAGAGGAGCGCACCCGCTGCACGCGCACGTCCAGCACGTTGGGGAACTGCTTCCAGATGGGAACGAGGCGTTTCTCGACATCGGCGAAGAAGGCGTCTTCCCCGCCCGCTTCGATCGAGCCTTCGTAGAGGGCGGTTCTGGTCAGCATGGGCGGGGCTCCTTCGGATGGAAGCTCCATCGCCCGATGGCGGGAACGGTTGCCGCGCGGCTCAGCCGCGCCGGACGAAGGACCAGTAGAGCGGCTGACGCCCCGCGCGCAGGGCCTTGGCCTCGTAGCGTGTCGGCGGCCAGCCTTCCGGGCGCTCCGTGGCGGGTTCCGGGGTCTCGAACAGGGTCTGCGCCGCCATCACCTCGCGCACCCAGTTCTGATAGGTCGGATCGTCGCTGGCGACGCGCCAGATGGCGCCGGGCTTGAGCACGCGGGCCAGCAGCGGGATGGTCTCGGGATGCACGAAGCGGCGCTTGGCGTGACGCGCCTTGGGCCAGGGATCGGGGAACAGAAGGAACAGCCGGTCCAGGCAGCGATCCGGCATCTGCCGCAACAGGGTGCGGGCGTCGTCGTCCCACAAACGCAGATTGGCGGGCAGCGGCGCGCTGTCCTCACCGCCTTCGGGCACCAGACGGCCGAGCAGCGAGCAGAGCCCGTTCTCGAACACCTCGCAGGCGATCAGCGCGATGCCGGGATGGGTTTCGGCCTGGGCGAGCGCGTGCTCGCCGCCGCCGAACCCGACCTCGAGCCAGAGTTCGGCGGGCGCGATCCCGAACGCCGACGCCGGAGCGTCGGGGCCGGAAAAGCGCAGCCTGGGCAGCGTCGCGTCCAGCAGAAGCTGCTGGCGCGGACGCAGCGGATGGGAGCGCTGCCGTCCGTAGAGCCGGTCGGGCGGCGGCTTGACCATGAAGGCTTCCGTGTCCGCTTAGCGGTTGAACGCCTGACGGAGCGTGTCGACGAGGTCGGTGCGCTCCCAGGTGAAGTCGTCCTGCGCCGCGTCCGGGGTGCGGCCGAAATGGCCGTACGCCGCGGTCTGGGCGTAGATCGGACGGTTCATGCGAAGGTGGCGGCGGATGCCGCGCGGGGTGAGGTCGACCGCCTCGCGCAGCACGCGCTCGAGACGCGCCTCGTCGACATCCTTGCCGGTGCCGTCGAGATCGACATAGAGCGACAGCGGGTGCGCCACGCCGATGGCGTAGGAGAGCTGCAGGGTGCAGCGATCGGCGAGACCGGCGGCGACCACGTTCTTGGCGAGGTAGCGGCACACATAGGCGGCCGAACGGTCTACCTTGGTGGGGTCCTTGCCGGAGAACGCGCCGCCGCCATGCGGGGCCGCACCGCCGTAGGTGTCGACGATGATCTTGCGGCCGGTGAGGCCGCAATCGCCGTCAGGGCCGCCAATCACGAAGATGCCGGTCGGGTTCACGTAGAACTGGTCTTCCGGCACGGTCCAGCCTTCCGGCAGCACCTCGGCGACCACGTGGCGCAGCGCCTCGCGGATCTCGTTCTGGTTCTTGCCCTCGTCGTGCTGGGTGGAGATCACGACCGAGGTGGCGCCCACCGGCTTGCCGTCGACATAGCGCAGCGTGACCTGGCTCTTGGCGTCGGGCTGCAGGCCCTGGCCGAGCGCGTGTCCGCTCTTGCGATAGGCGGCCATGCTGCGAAGGATCTCGTGCGAATACGAGATCGGCGCCGGCATCAGGCTTTCGGTTTCGGTGGTGGCGAAGCCGAACATGATGCCCTGGTCGCCGGCACCCTCGTCCTTCTCGCCCGCGCTATCGACGCCGACGGCGATGTCGGCGGACTGCGCATGGAGGTAGTACTGGAATTCGGCGTCCTTCCAGGAGAAGCCGGACTGGTCGTAGCCGATGTCGCGCACCGCTTCGCGCGTGGCGTTCTCGAGCAGGTCCCGGTTCACGGAGGACGGACCGCGCACTTCGCCGGCCAGCACGATGCGATTGGTGGTCACCAGCGTTTCGCAGGCGACGCGCGCTTCCGGGTCGGCCCGCAGGAAGCAATCGAGCACCGTATCGCTGATACGGTCGGCAACCTTGTCCGGATGACCTTCGGAAACGGATTCCGAGGTGAACAGAAAGTCGCCCTTGTTGCGCATGACATTATCCCCGATGTGGCGCCGAGCAAGGGGTCGGACGCGCCCATAGAGGCCGCCGCTCCCCGTGAGCGGCTGCCGAAGGTTGGGGGGTGTGACGGAAACGGAGGGGGGGGTCAAGGATGGCGTGCGGGTAGCGGCGATGCAACCGGCGCGCGCGAGGCGGTGAAACAGGGATTTCACGCGCAACGATGCCGTGATGGACAGAAAACGGGGCCTGGAATCAGGGCTTTGGATTGATCCTGTCGGAGCGGCAGGATTCTTGAAATTTTGCGGTCACACGAGATCGAGTACGTTTTCCATGCCGAACAAACCCGGTGCGTGGCGATACGCCCAGCGGGCGGCGCGCAACGCGCCGGTGGCGAAGACGCGACGGTCGAAGGCGCGATGCTCGATCGAGAGCTGTTCCGCGTCCGATGTGAAGGACAGCGTGTGTTCGCCGACGATCTGGCCGGAACGCAGGGCGGCGAAGCCGATCGCGCCGGGGCGTCGGGCACCGGTATGACCGTCGCGGCCGCTGTCGCGTATGACGTCGAAATACTGTCCGCGCGCATCCGCGACGGCGCGTCCGAGCGACAGGGCGGTGCCGGAGGGGGCATCGACCTTCTGGCGGTGATGGGTTTCCAGGATCTCGGCGTCGTACTGGTCGGCGGGCAGCGACGCGGCCGCGCGTCGGGCGAGCGCGGTCATCAGCACCACGCCCGGGGAAAAATTCGAGGCCTGCACGACGACGATGCGGGATGCGGCATCTTCCACCGCCTTCTGCGCGGTGTCGGACAGGCCGGTGGTGCCGAGCACCCAGTTGACGCCCGCCTCGGCCAGAACGGCGGCGTGACGCGGGGCGGTGTCGGCGTGGGTGAAATCGATCACCACGTCGCAGCGTGCGGCGAGTTCGGCCAGATCGCCGTCACGACCGATCCCGCCCGCGAACGGCAGGGCGGTGAACTCGATCTCCTCGCGCAGCAGGTTGCCGACCCGTCCGGACAGGCCGGCGATGCCGATGCGCGGGAGATCGGCCATGGTCAGGCGCGGCCTTCGAAGAAGTCGCGCACCTTGCCGAAGAAGCCTTCGGTTTCGGGATGGCTCTTGTCGTTCTCGCCGGTCTCGCCGCGGAACTCCTCGAGCAGCTCGCGCTGGCGCTTGGTGAGATGACGCGGGGTTTCCACCGCGAACACCACATACATGTCGCCGCGCGCGGCGGAGCGTAGCACGGAGAAGCCCTTGCCGCGCAGCCTGTGCTGATCGCCGGTCTGCGAGCCGGCCGGGACGGACAGGCGCGCGCGCGTTCCGTCCACCACCGGGACTTCCACATGGCCGCCCAGGGTGGCGGTGACCATGTCGAGCGGCAGGCGCACCACCACGGTGGAGCCGTCGCGCTGGAAGATCTCGTGCGGCTTCACGCCGACATGCAGATAGAGATCGCCGTTCGGCGCGCCCTGCGGGCCCGCCTCGCCTTCTCCCGCAACGCGCAGACGGGTGCCGTCCTCGATGCCGGCGGGGATGTCCACCGAGAGCGAGCGCTCCTTCTCCACCGTTCCGGCGCCGCGACAGACCTTGCACGGGTTGCGCACCACGCGCCCGGCGCCGCCGCAGGTGGGGCAGCCGCGCTCGACCAGGAAGAAGCCCTGCTGCGCGCGCACCTTGCCGGCGCCGTGACAGGTCGGGCAGGTCTCCGCGCCGCGGCTCTTGTCCTCGGAGCCGGTGCCGCCGCAGCTGTCGCAGGACACGCGGCTGGGCACCTTGAGCGGCACCTTGATGCCGGAAAACGCCTCGGTGAGGCTGATCTCGACCTGGGCGCGGATGTCGTTGCCGGTGCGAGCGCGCCCGCCGCCGCCGCGACGGCCGCCCATCATGTCGCCGAACATCTGGTCGAAGATGTCGCCGAGGCCGCCCTCGAAGCCGCCGAAGCCGCCGGCGCCCGGACCGCCGCCTTCGAAGGCGGCATGGCCGTAGCGGTCATAGGCGGCGCGCTTCTGATCATCCTTGAGGATGTCGTAGGCTTCGCTGATTTCCTTGAAGCGCGCTTCTGCGCTCTTGTCGCCCGGATTACGGTCCGGGTGGAACTTCATGGCAAGCTTGCGATACGCCTTCTTCAGGTCGTCCGCAGAGGCATCCCGGGCGACCTCCAGGGTCGCGTAGTAGTCCTGCTTGGCCATCGAACCCTCATCGGCGAAATCGCGCCCCATTCATGGGCGCGCGATCCCGTCATGAACACACAAGAAAAAGGGGGAGCGGGCGCTTGCACGCCGCGCTCCCCGGAGACGCGATATCAGGCCGACTTCTTCTTGTCGTCGATATCCTCGAAATCGGCATCGACGACGCGCTCGCCGCCGGCCGCACCGCCACCCTGGGCGGCACCGGCACCCGGAGCCTGCTCGGCGCTCGGCGCTTCCGCACCGGCCTTGTACATCGCCTCGCCGATCTTCATCGACACCTGCGCCAGACGCTCGGTGGCCGACTTCACCGCGTCCAGGTCGGTGCCTTCCAGCGCCGACTTCACCGCGGCGATGGCCGACTCGGCCTCGGTCTTCTCGGCGGCCGGAACCTTTCCGTCATTGTCGGCCAGGGTCTTCTCGGTCTGATGCACCAGGCTTTCAGCCTGGTTGCGGGCCTCGACGCCGGCGCGCTTGGCCTTGTCGGCTTCGGCGTTCGCCTCGGCTTCCTTCACCATGCGCTCGATATCGGCATCGGACAGGCCACCGGAGGCCTGGATGCGGATCTGCTGCTCCTTGTTCGTGGCCTTGTCCTTGGCGGACACGGACACGATGCCGTTGGCGTCGATGTCGAACGTGACCTCGATCTGCGGCACGCCGCGCGGGGCCGGCGGAATGCCCATCAGGTCGAACTGGCCGAGCGGCTTGTTGTCCGCCGCCATCTCGCGCTCGCCCTGAGAGACCTTGATGGTCACGGCGGACTGGTTGTCGTCCGCGGTGGAGAAGGTCTGGCTCTTCTTGGTCGGGATCGTGGTGTTGCGGTCGATCAGGCGGGTGAACACGCCGCCCAGCGTCTCGATGCCCAGCGAGAGCGGGGTCACGTCGAGCAGCAGGACGTCCTTCACGTCGCCCTTCAGCACCGCGCCCTGCACGGCGGCGCCGATGGCCACGACCTCGTCCGGGTTGACGTTGCGGGCCGGCTCCTTGCCGAAGAACTGCTTCACGACCTCGATGACCTTGGGCATGCGGGTCATGCCGCCGACCAGGATCACCTCGTCGATCTCGCCTGCGGTGACGGACGCGTCCTTCATCGCCGCCTTACACGGGCCGAGGGTCCGCTGGATCAGGTCGTCGACCAGGCTTTCCAGCTTGGCGCGGCTCAGCTTCAGCACGAGGTGCTTCGGGCCGGTGGCGTCGGCGGTGATGAAGGGCAGGTTGATCTCGGTTTCCTTGGAGGAGGAAAGCTCGATCTTCGCCTTCTCGGCCGCTTCCTTCAGGCGCTGGAGGGCCAGCTTGTCCTGGCGCAGGTCGATGCCCTGTTCGCGCTTGAACTCGTCCGCGAGGTAGGCGATCACGCGGGCGTCGAAATCCTCACCGCCGAGGAAGGTGTCGCCGTTGGTGGACTTCACCTCGATCACGCCATCGGAGATCTCGAGCACGGACACGTCAAACGTGCCGCCGCCGAGGTCGTAGACGGCGACGGTGCCGCCGTTCTTCTTCTCCATGCCGTAGGCGAGCGCCGCCGCGGTCGGCTCGTTGATGATGCGCAGCACCTCAAGGCCGGCGATGCGGCCGGCATCCTTGGTGGCCTGACGCTGGGCGTCGTTGAAGTAGGCCGGAACGGTGATCACGGCCTGCGACACGGTCTCGCCGAGATAGGTCTCGGCGGTTTCCTTCATCTTGCCGAGCACGAAGGCGGCGATCTGCGAGGGGGCGTATTTCTCGCCGCGCGCCTCGACCCAGGCATCGCCGTTCTCGCCCTTGACGATCGCGTACGGCACCAGGGCCCGATCCTTCTCGACGGTCGGATCGTCGAAGCGGCGGCCGATGAGGCGCTTCACGGCGTAGAGGGTGTTGGCGGGGTTGGTGACGGCCTGGCGCTTGGCGCTCTGGCCGACCAGACGCTCGCCGCTCTCGGTGAAGGCCACCATGGACGGGGTGGTGCGGGCGCCTTCGCTGTTCTCGATGACGCGGTTCTCGTCACCTTCGCGGATCGAGACGCACGAGTTGGTCGTGCCGAGGTCGATGCCGATAACCTTGCTCATTCAAACTCTCCTGATCAGCGGCTGTTGCCGGCCCGAAGCACCGACCCCAGCCCTTGGGGAAGCCCGGATCTGTGATCCGGACGCGGGAACGGATGTATTCAGACCCAACCCGTCAGACAAGGGCGGAAGGGCGGGTCCGAACGATAAAGACGGTCCGAAGCCGGTGGTTCAGGCCGTGCGGTCGATCGAGACCGGCTCGGACTCGGCGGACGGCGCCGGCGGTGCGCCTTCCGGCGCCTTGGCCACCACCACCATGGCCGGCTTCAGCAGACGGCCGTTCAGGGTCCAGGCCGAGGTCCAGCTCTGCATCACCGTGCCGGGCGGGTGGTCGGCGGAGGGCTGCTCGGCCATGGCCTGGTGCAGGTTGGCGTCGAACGGCGCACCGGTGGGGTCGGTGCCGGCGATGCCGTTGCGCTCCAGGATGCCCAGGAACGAGCGCTCCACGCCCTCGAAGCCCTCGCGCAGCTTGGTCAGCACCGGGTTGTCGCCCATGTCGGCCGGCAGGGAGGACAGGCCGCGACGGAGGTTCTCGGCCGCTTCCACCACGTCCTTGGCGAACTTGGTGACGGCGTACTGGCGTGCGTCGTCCACGTCGCGCTTGGCGCGCGTGCGGACGTTCTGGTTCTCCGCCTCGGCGCGCATCCACTTCTCGCGCATCTCTTCCAGCTGGGCTTCCAGCGTCCGGATGCGCTCGCCGGCTTCCTGCATCAGCCCTTCGGTGGTGGGCTCATGCGCCTCCGCCGCACCCGGGGGCACGGTGTCGGTTGTCTGAACGGGCGTGGGCTCGTGCACGTCGGTCATGGTCTCGCCAGTCGAAGGGTGGGAGGGGGTGTCGTCCATGCGGGTGAAGTAGGAGACCACGCCCGGATGAACAAGTCGTCAACGCGGCGTCGTTTCTTCGGGAGACCGGACATGCGCCGAGCGGCCCCGGCGTCTGGAACGACGCCGGGACCGGCTTGTCACCGCAGGAGCGGAGTGAGGGATCAGTTGACCGGTTCGACCTTCTTCACGCCGTCGGCATGGACATGCACCATGTGGCGCTTGCCGTCCTTGGACGCCGTCACCTCCACATGCTTCGGCTTGCGGGACCGCTCGGCGTGATCGGTATAGCCGGCCTCGTCCAGCAGGGCGGTGACGCGCGCATCGTCGGGGGCTCCCGCGTCGCTCTTGCCGGTCGTCTTGTCCTTGCCGTCCTGTTTCGGGTGCTTTTCTTCGGCGGAGACCGATGCCCACGCGCCCGATCCGGTGCGGATCTCACGCACCTTGAGTTCGCCGGGCTTTTGTTCGCCCCGGACGCCGATCTCCTGGCCGGGCTTGATTTCCGCCAGATCGGCTCCGGGTCCGAAATCGACCAGCGTCTTGCCCGTTTCCGTCTTCAGCGTGACACTGTGGGCGAAGATGTCCTCGACGGTGCCGACGATTTCGATCGCTTCTTTCATGGTCTTGTTCCTTCATTGATGCCGTTAGGGCGGCGGAGGAACCGATTTGGGCGGAACCGGTTTCAGAACAAATCCAGGGTTTTAAAATAGTGATAATTTCTGTATTATGGTTTTCGTCATTACGACTTTCTCTTCTCTATGACGGACAGGGTTCCGTCGCGTTCGACGATCGCCACCGCGATGTCGGCGAGATCGTCCAGGCCCTGCTGCCGCGCCGCCGTGCGGAGGTCGGCCTGTTGCAGTCGCAGGCGGCGCATGGCGCCCTCGTCCCAGACGCCGTCGCGGAACACGACGATCGGCGTTCCGTCGAGCACGCGCTCGAGCCAGACGAAGCGCAGCTTGAGCCAGGAGACGCAGACATGCAGCAGCCCGACCGTGAACAGGGCGCTCATGGCGCTGAAGAAGCTGTGGTCCTCGCCCAGCACCGCGCTGACCGTCATGCCGCCGAACAGGAACAGCACCACCATGTCCATCGGCGCCTGCTGGCTGGCGGTGCGCCTGCCGATGATGCGGATCACCAGCAGCACGATCAGATAGGCCAGGGCGGCCTTGATGACGATCTGCATGGTCTACGGCACCCCGATCTGCGACCAGGACAAGGTTTCCCCGCCGTCGAGGCGGATGGTGAAGTGCCGTCGCCCGATGAAGTCCGGGGAGCCGGACAGGCGGATGAAGGCGCGCTTCTCGCCGGCCACCACGGGAAAGGTGATGCGGATGCTGTTGTTGCCGACCTGCCAGAGGCGCGGGTTCGGGGTGATTCCGCTTAGCACCAGATCGTCGACCAGATCGCGCGACACGGTGACGGCGACCTCGCTGCCGCCCGGCGGCACGCGCGTGTCGAGACTGACCACGGTGGGCGCGCCGGAGCGGACCACCGCGTCGTAATGCGCGGTGAGCGAGGAATCCTCGTTGGTGGCGGAGCGCCTGTTCAGCGGGCCGGAGCCGAGCAGGCCGGCCAGGCACCCGAGCACAAAGACGGCCATGACGATGCGGCCGATCACCTCGGTGATGCGCCATCCGTGTTCGAAGCGGGGATAGAAACCGGCCGCGATCTCGTCGGGCATGGCGGGATCGTCGTGGATGATCTTCACGGCGCGCTCCGTGTGGCGGGGGGCTTAATGATCCGCCCGGAAGAGAGTTCCGGGTGCCGGCATCCGGCGCGGGCGGGGCCGCCCTTCCCTGCCGCCGCGCGGACGCAGGGCAGGGCTGTGCGGGCCGGGATTTGGTTCCAGAGCCGGTTTGAGGCAACAGTTCGCGGCAAGCAGGAGGGCCGGATGGAGCCGACCAAGCATACGATCGCCCTGGTGGACGACGACCGAAACATCCTGACCTCGGTCTCCATGACCCTGGAGGCGGAGGGTTTCGTCGTGCGCACCTACACGGACGGGGAAAGCGCCCTGCAGGGTCTGACGACCCGCCCGGTGGATCTGGCGGTTCTGGACGTGAAGATGCCGCGCATGGACGGCATGGAGCTGTTGCAGCGCCTGCGCGCGCGCTCGCAGCTTCCGGTGATCTTCCTCACCTCCAAGGACGAGGAGGTGGACCAGCTGATGGGTCTGCGCCTGGGCGCCGATGACTACATCACCAAGCCGTTCTCGCAGCGCCTGCTGCTGGAGCGCATCCGCGCGCTTCTGCGCCGTGGCGAGGCGATCCGTGCCGAGGCGGCCGGGGCGACGCCGGCGGGGGTGATGGTGCGCGGCGAGCTGAGCCTGGACGAGACGCGGCACCAGTGCCTGTGGCGCGGGACGGACATCCAGCTCACCGTGACGGAGTTCCTGCTGGTGAAGGCGCTGGCGGCGCGTCCCGGTCTGGTGAAGTCGCGCGATCAGCTGATCGACGCGGCCTATGGCGAGAACATCTACGTCGACGACCGCACCATCGACAGCCACATCAAGCGCCTGCGCAAGAAGTTCCGGCAGATCGATGACGGCTTCAACCATATCGAGACGCTCTACGGCATCGGCTACCGCTACAAGGAGGAGTGACGGCGGGGCCGGGGCGTGAGCGGGTTCCAGACCGGCGCCTTCGCGGTTTCGCTCGGGCGCATGTACCGGCGCTGGGTGTCGCCGATGATGCGGCGCATCCTGCTGGTGAACGTGGTGCCGCTGGCGCTGCTGGTGGCCACGCTGCTGTATCTGAACCAGTTCCAGAACAGCCTGCTGGAAGCCGAGGTGAGTGCGCTGCGCGAGCAGGCGCGCATCTATGCCGGCGCGCTGGGCCAGTCCGCCGTGACCGCGGCGCACCGGCCGCATCGCGCCCATTCGGGCAGCGCCGACGCGGACAATGCGGTGGATCTGTCCGCCGCCCTCGCCCGTCCGCTTCTGCTGCGTCTGACCGAGCCCTCCCCCAGCGCGCAGGCCCGTTTGTTCGCGCCGGACGGGCAGCAGATCGCCGACAGCCGTCCCGACGTGCAGCCGGCCGCCGATGGCGGCGACGGCACGCCCGTGCTGAGTTTCCGCAGCGGTCTGGAGCGGCTCTACGACCGCCTGCTGCTGCTTCTGCCGCATCGCCGTCTGGCGACGATGGCGGCCAATGCCGATCCCAACGCCCAGCCGGAGGTGCGCGAGCAGCTTCGCCTGCGCGACAACGACAGCAGCGAGACGCCGCCCTTCATCCGGCGCACCGCCAACGGGCTGCTGCTGGTGACAGTGGCCGAGCCCGTGGCGCATGACGGGCAGACGGTGGGCATCATCCAGCTGACCCGGGAAGCGCGCGAGGTGGACCGCTCCCTGTTCGCGGTGCGCTCGTCCATCCTCGTGCTGTTCCTGGTGGCGCTGGCGATCACCGTCCTGCTGTCCTGGTATCTGTCGCAGACCATCGCCCGGCCTTTGCTGCGTCTGGCGGCGTCGGCGCATGTGATGCGCGAGACGATCGGCCGCACCGGCTCGGTGCCGCGCCAGCTTCTGTGCCGCAAGGACGAGCTGGGCGAGCTGGCGCAGGCGCTGGAGGAAAGTGCTCGGGCGCTGTGGGCGCGCATGGACGCGATCGAGCGTTTCGCCGCCGATGTGAGTCACGAGATCAAGAATCCGCTCTCCTCGATCCGATCGGCGATCGAGACGCTGATGCGGATCGAGGACGTAGCGCAGCAGCGGCGTCTGCTGGCGATCATCAACGACGACGTGCGCCGTCTGGACCGCCTGATCACCGACATCTCCGACGCGAGCCGGATCGATGCCGAGCTGTCGCGTTCGGTGACGGAGCCTGTGGAGGTGCTGCCGATCCTGAACGTGCTGGCGGAGATCAACCAGACCACGCGCAAGGACGGCGATCCGCTTCTGAGCGTGGACGCGGCGCCGTCGGAGCGGCCTCTGCTGTGTCTGGCGGTGGAGGACCGTCTGGTGCAGGTGCTGCGCAACCTGATCGGCAATGCGGTCTCGTTCTCGCCGCCGAATGGACGCATCGTTCTGGAAGCGTCCGGCACGGCAACCATCGTCGAGATCGCCGTGTCCGACGAGGGGCCCGGCATTCCGGCCGCCAAGCTCGACGGCATCTTCGAGCGTTTCTATTCCGAGCGTCCGGCGGCGGAGAATTTCGGCACCCATTCCGGTCTGGGGCTGTCGATCAGCCGGCAGATCGTGGAAGCGCTGCGCGGCTCGATCGCGGCGGAGAACCGGATCGGCGCGGATGGGGGCGTGATCGGGGCGCGCTTCGTGGTCAGGTTGCCGCGGGCTTCGTGACGGAAAGAGATGAGGTGTTCTTTCTTGGAAGAAAGAACCAAAGAACTTCTGGATGTTAGATATTATAATATCCGTTACTCAGCGCTAACGGATAGAAGTCTTTTTGCTTCTTTTTCTTCAGAAAAAGAAGGTCTCTTTCTGACATACAACAGCGTGGTTCCGACCGCTTCCGATATGTTCTATGACTCGGCAAGCAAGGACGCTTTGCAGCACGGAATTCGGACATGACGACGGGACGGATGGGCTGCCTGCCGACCACGCTGCGGCTCGATCCGTTCACCGCGGAGACGGTCGCGGCGCTCGGACAAGGCTGGCGGCGCAGAACCGCGACGCCGAATTTCGCCGCCGCGCGCGTCACGGACGGGGCGGCGCCGATGCGCGTGTTCGCAACCGGGGCGGTGGCGGAGATCGCGTTCGATCTGCCTTACAGGCCGCAGCGGGCGCGGCTGTCCCTGCGGCTTCGCGACACCGATCCGGCCGGCGTACTGACCGTGTTGGTCGATGGCTGGGTGCTGGGCCGCCATGCCCTGAGCGAGCGGGGCGACGCGCCGACCGGGCTGGCGTTCGAGATCCCCGGCGAGGCGCTGCAGGGGGATCGGGCGATCCTGAGCCTCGCGTTCGATCCCGTCGCCTGCGCGCAGGCGCGACCGCACCATCTGGAGCTGGCCGGCTGCGCTCTCGATCTCGGCGCACCGGCCGCGACCGCGGCACTGCCGGACGATCCGGCCGCCCTGCTCGGCGGGTTCGAAAGCCTGGGGAACGATTGCGAGTTCGGCTTCGTGCAGCGGCATTTCGGCATCAACCGGATCGGCCTGCTGAACTTCGCCGGGGTCCGCCATTCCGGCAATCTGCTGGATCTGCTGGACAGCGATTTCCGCAGGCTGGGCGAACCGGGCACGATCACCGCGACGGAAACGATCTGGATGCGCATCCGGCCGCCGGAAGAGCCCGAGCGGGTTCACGAATTCTATCTGGCCGACAACCGCTACCAGTATAGCTTCCACACCTTCCGGGGGCCGCCGGAGCACGCCGAGGCGGACGTGATCCGCGACAACGAGACCAAGCTGCGGTTTCTGTCCCGCAAGATCGTCGAGGATCTGGAAGACGGCGAGAAGATCTGGGTCCGCAAGGATACGGACCATGCCGATCCGGCCGAAATTTTAGCGCTCAGCCAGGCGCTGAACCGCCATGCGCCGAACAAGCTGTTCTGGGTGACGCGCTGCGTGCCGGACCGGCCGGCCGGCAGTGTGGAATGGGTGGCGCCCGGGGTGCTGCGCGGCTACTCGGCCAATCCGCACGGCGATCCTCAGCATTTCGATCCGGATCACTGGCTGCTGCTGTGCCGTCGCGCGGCGGCCGCGTTCCAGATCGCCGGTTCCGTTTGATCGGGTCGACCGGCAGGCGGGGAGAAGCCGAATGACGAAGCCCGAACTCGACTGGCTCCCCGAGGCGGGGTCGTTCCCCGATCGGATCAAGGTGCTGGAAGCGCAGGACCGGGTGGCGTGGCCGGCGCTGGTGTCGCTTGCCAATCTGCGCCTGGATTTCCTGAAGACCGAGCGTCTGGACCGGTTGTTGCTGCGTCATTTCGCCTCGGCTCCGCCGGAGGGGCTGCCGACCCGTCCGGTGCGTCTGGCGCTGCTGTCGTCCTCCACCGCCACCCATCTCGCCGCCGGGCTGCGCGTCGCGGCCCTTAGGCGGAACATCTGGTTACAGCTGTTCCAGGGCGAGTACGGCCAGTATCAGCAGGAGCTGGAGGAGACCGGTTCCGCCCTGCACGCCTTCGCGCCGGGTACGGTGCTGTTCGCGTTCGACATGCCGCATCTGGCCGGCCGTTCGCCGGAGGACGCGATCGCGCTGATGCGCCGATGTTGGGCGCTGGCGCGGACGCACTGGAACGCGACGGTTCTGCAGCAGACCGTTCTGCCGACCGAGCCGGCGCTGCTGGGCAGCAACGAGCACCGCCATGCCGGGTCTCCGGCCGGGGCGGCGGAACGCATCAACGCGGCCCTGCGCGACGAAGCGATCTCGGCCGGCGTGCATCTGGTGTCGGTGGACCAGCGCGCCGCCCGGGACGGGTTGCGGGACTGGTGCGACCCGGTTCTGTGGCATCGCGCCAAGCAGGAGGTGCGTCCGGTCGCGGCGCCGGTGTATGGCGATCTGGTGGGCCGTCTGCTCGCAGCCCAGCAGGGCCGGTCGGCCAAATGCCTGGTCCTGGACCTGGACAACACGCTCTGGGGCGGGGTGATCGGCGATGACGGGCTGGACGGCATCGTGGTCGGCCAGGGCAGCGCCGAGGGCGAGGCGTTCCTGTCCGTGCAGCGTCATGCCAAGCGCCTTGCGGAACGCGGCATTCTTCTCGCCGTGTGTTCCAAGAACGACGAGAACAACGCGTTGTCTGCGTTCGAGCGCCATCCGGAGATGCTGCTGCGCCGGAGCGACATCGCCGCCTTCGTCGCCAACTGGGACGACAAGGCCGCCAGTCTGCGCCGGATCGCCGCGATGCTGAACATCGGCCTCGACAGTCTGGTGCTGCTCGACGACAACCCGTTCGAGCGCAATCTTGTGCGCAGCGCCTTGCCAGAGGTGAGCGTACCGGAGGTCCCGGACGACGAACCGGCCCTGGTGCCGGGGCTTCTGGCCGATGCGGGCTATTTCGAGGCGCTGTCGCTGACCGGCGAGGATGCGGCCCGCACCGCCCAGTATCAGGCGAACCAGGCCCGCGACGCACTGCGTTCCGAACGATCCGATCTCGGCGCCTATCTGCGCGATCTGGAGATGCGTCTGGTGTGGAGTCCGTTCGATCGCATCGGTCTCGGCCGGATCGCCCAGCTGGTGAACAAGACCAACCAGTTCAACCTCGCCACGCGACGGCACACGGACGCCGAGTTGGCGCGGCTGATCGACGATCCGGTGGCGATCGCGCTCCAGTTCCGTTTGACCGACCGGTTCGGCGACAACGGCATCGTCGCCGTGATCGTCGCCCGTCTGGAGGGCACGGTCTGCCGGATCGAGGATTGGCTGATGAGCTGCCGCGTGCTCGGACGCGACGTGGAGCGGGCCTGCATGCAGGTCGTGGCCGATGCGGCGCGGGAACGTGGCGCGGAGACCGTGACGGGGCGCTATCGGCCCACGGCGAAGAACGGCATGGTCGCGGGGCATTATGCCGGGCTCGGCTTCACCGTCGTTCCGGACGAGGAGGGCGGCGGCCACGCGGCGCATGTCGCCCTTGCCGGACGGGATTTCGCGCCCGACACCATCGCCATCGCCGACGCGCGCAACGGATAAGGACAGGCCAGCATGACGGATGACGAGATCGATGGACGTCTCACGGAGATCTTCCGCGAGGTGTTCGGCGACGACGCGATGCGGCTCAGGCCGGATCTGAGCGCGGATCAGGTGGAAGGCTGGGATTCGGTGCGGATGGTGACGATCATCGTCGCGGTGGAGGAGCGGTTCGGCATCCGGCTGCGCTCGCGCGAGGTGGACGGGCTGAAGACGGTGGGCGATCTCGCGGCGCTGATCCGCGCCAAGGTCTAGAACCGCCCTCGCGCGCCCCTGCGACCCCCCGGTGCCATCGTTGCCGCGATCGTTGCGCCGGGAGTGATTTTTCGCCGGGGCGACGTCACCAAACGCGGTCGCCGGACGTTACACGGCCGCAGCGAAACGGACGACGAACCAGAATGGACCCGATCAACAGCGACGACCCCGTGATCTCGTCGCGCACGGAACAGATCAGGGCCCAGGCCTCCGTGCTGGCGCACCGGCAGAGCGGCGGCCTCAGCCTGATGTCGGTCTGCATTCTGATCCTGACCGTGCTGGCGGTGTTCTACACGCTGTATTTCACCTCCGACATCGTGCTGCCTTTCGTTCTGGCCGCTGTTCTGAACCTGCTGCTCAGCGGGCCGATGCGGTTCCTCCACAACCGGCTGCACATCCCCAAGGTGCTGGCGGCGCTGCTGCTGATCGGGCTTCTGTTCGGCGTGGTGGGCGCGATCGGCGCGGCGATCTCCGTGCCGGCCTCGGGCTGGATCTCCAAGGCGCCGGAAAGCCTGCCGGCGCTGCAGCACAAGCTGTCGTTCCTGAACCATCCGATCCACGCCATCCAGACCGGCATGGACAAGATCGGCCGGCTGTTCGAGACCGGCGGCGGCGGCGGTGGACGCGTCCTGACCGTGCAGCAGGCCGGCAGTCCCGGCCTGACCTCGGTCGGATCGAGCATCCTGATCGGCACGCGCGCCTTTCTCGGCCAGCTCTTCTCCATGCTGCTGCTGCTGTTCTTCCTGCTCTACGAGGGCGACAGTCTGCTCCGCCGTTTCGTGGAGATCATGCCGACCTTCGCCGACAAGCGCCGCACGGTGCAGATCGCGTCCGAGATCGAGCGCAACGTGTCTCTGTATCTGGCCACCATCACGGTGATGAACCTGCTGGTGGGCGTGCTGAACTTCGTGCAGTGCTGGCTGCTCGGTCTGCCCAACCCGCTGCTGTGGGGGGTGCTGGCGTTCCTGCTGAACTACATTCCGATCATCGGCCCGTTCACCGGCATCATCGTGTATTTCTTCGTGGGCCTGTTCACCTTCCCCTCGCCTCTGCACGCGCTGCTGCCGCCGGCGATCTATTTCGCCATTCATCTGCTGGAAGGCGAGACCATCACGCCGATGCTGCTGGCCAAGCGGTTCACGCTGAATCCGGTGCTGGTGATGGCGTCGCTGCTGTTCTGGGATTGGCTCTGGGGGATTCCCGGCGCGTTCCTGAGCGTGCCGCTTCTGGCCGTGTTCAAGATCGTCTGCGACCACGTGGAAAGCCTGACCGCGATCGGCCACATCGTCGGCGGCGCGCCGCGCAAGGGGCGTATCCAGACCGCCCTGCCGTTCAAGCGGGCGGCGTAGTCTCGTCCGCCACCGGCGCCGTCTGGCAGGGGAAGCGCAGGCGCACGGTGGTGCCCTCGCCTTCCCGGCTGTCGATCAGCAGGCGTCCGCCGCATTGCTCCGCGAAGCGACGCACCATGGACAGGCCGAGCCCGGTGCCCTTGCCGGGCCCCTTGGTGGTGAAGAAGGCTTCGGTCGCGCGTCGCAGCACCAGAGGCGGCATGCCGCTGCCTTCATCCGCCACCGCGATCTCCACCGCCGCCTCGCCGTCCTGTTCGATCAGGCCGGTGGAGATGCGGACCGCCTGGCCCGGCTCGGACGCGTCGGACGCGTTGCGCACCAGGTTCAGCAGCACCAGCTCGAGCTGGCCGGCATCCAGTGCGGCGAACAAGGGCTCGCCGGCCAGGGCCAGATGCACCGCGACCTGTTCGCCGGCCATCTGGTCCAGGATCACGTCGCAATCGGCGATGGTGCGGTTCACGTCCATCACCTCGGAGTCGTGGAACTGGCGCCGGGCGAAGCGCAGCATCTGACCGGTGAGGCGGGCGGCGCGCTGGGCGCCCCAGCTCGCCCGGTCGATCTGGCGGCGGCGCCGTTCGGCATCCTCTCCGTCCGCAGCGCGCTCCAGATTGGCCAGCACGATGGTCATCAGGTTGTTGAACTCGTGCGCGACGCTGGCCGCCATGCCGCCCAGCGCTTCCATGCGCTGCGACTGGCGCAGCACGGTTTCGGCTTCGCGCCTGCGGGTGACGTCGGTCTGGCTGGCGAAATGGTAGCGCGTGGCGCCGGCCTCGTCGCGGATCGGCGAGATCGACAGCTCGTTCCAGAAGGCGGAGCCGTCCTTGCGGTAGTTCACTACCTCAATCCGCACGTCCTCGCCGTTCCGAAGACGGGGGAGGATGGAGGAGACCGCGGCGCGGTCGGTGTCGGCGCCCTGGAGAAAACGGCAATTGCGGCCCACCGCCTCCGTCGCGGTATAGCCGGTGAGCTCCTCGAACGCCTGGTTGCAGAAGACGATCGGCTCGTCCGGCAGGGTTGGATCGGTGAGGCACATGGCCATCCGGCTGAGCTGCATGGCGGCGAAGAACACGTCGCCATGGCCGTCCAGCCCCGGGCTGCGGATGATTCCGGGTCCGCCGGCCTGCTTCGGGACCGGAACGGGCGCCCTTTCGTTCGCCGGTTCGGCCGGCGTCGCGACGGTGTCTTTCGCTCCTGTCATTGTGCCGACATTACAACAGCCCGTGTTCGTCGTCATGGGGGGCGTGGTCGGCGGCGAACCAAAGCCCCGGCTCCGGGTTAACCCGGGCTGCGGGAGGTGGGACAAAGCGACGTGTGTATTCTTCTGGTGGAAGACGAGGAACTGATCCGGGAGATCATGAGCGAGAGCCTGCGGGATGCGGGCTTCGATGTGGTGGGTGCGTCCAGCGGCCAGGAGGCGATGGATCTGTTCGACCAGCGCCCGAAGCATTTCACCATGCTGGTGACGGACTTCAACATGCCCGGCCAGATGGACGGGGGCGCCCTGGCCGAGCGCATCCGCGAGAAGGCGCCCGCTTTGCCCGTGGTGATCGTGTCCGGCCGTCCCGACGTGTTCCGGCAGAGCTGGCGCACGGAGCTGAATTTCTCGCTGCTGCAGAAGCCCTATCGTCCGCACGAGCTGGTGGAGCTCGCGCGGACGCTGATGAACTGAGATCAGTTCCCGGACGGCGCCGGCGCGCTGCCTGCGGCGTGCAGCGCGTGTTCCTGCTCGCGAAGCGAATCCAACTTGGCCTTGGTGCTGGCGGCGCTGGCGATCTGGTCGTCGGTCAGCAGGTTGCGCGCGGCGATCTCCTGCGAGAGATGCGCGCTGTCCAGCTGCGCCATCAGCGCCGCCTTCTGCTGCACCAGCGGCGCAAGATTGGCCTCGCTCACCGGGCCGGGCGCCAGCAGGGCGGCGTCGATCTTCTTGTTGATCGCGCGGACCTGCTCGAACAGGGTCTTGTTGGCCTGGCGGTCGGCCTTCCGGAGCGCGTCGATCTTCTGCTGCTGGGCATCGGTCAGGGTGACGCCGGCGAAGAGCGGATCGTGACGCCAGAAGCCCGCGCCGGGCTCGGCCTGGGCGGTGCCGAGTGTCGCCACGGCGAGCATGGCGCCGAGCGACAGGGCCGCGAGGGTGGGTGTCTTGAGCATGGCATGTCCATTCGGCAGGGTGCCCCGGAACGAGGCATGGCCGGACCATGACCCGGCTTCGTAACCGCATGTCCCGCCTCGTGGTGACCGAACGTAACCCGGGATGCCGGGGGATGCGCGTCGGACGCCATTCGGGCAGATAGGCGCGATGCAGGATTTCATCGCCGCCCACACCGCCATCGCCAGCGCACCCCTGGTGCCGGAGATCCGGCTGCATCTGGCCACCGAGATCACGCCGATCTGGCAGGCCTCGGAGGCGTGGCTGGAGCGCAGCGGGGTGGAACCGCCGTTCTGGGCCTTCGCCTGGCCGGGTGGGCAGGCGCTGAGCCGTCATCTGCTGGACCGGCCGGAGCTGGTGCGCGGCAGGCGCGTGCTGGATTTCGCGGCAGGCGGCGGCATCGCCGCGATCGCCGCCGCCCTGTCGGGCGCTGCGTCCGTGGACGCGGCCGAGATCGACCCGATGGCGATCGCCGCGATCGAGCTGAACGCGGCCCTGAACGGGGTGGCGGTTTCGCCGCTCGGCCGCGACGTGGTGGGTGCGCCATCGGAGTGGGATCTGATCCTGTGCGGCGACGTCTGCTACGAGGCGCCGATGACGCGGCATATCCTGCCCTGGCTGCGCCGTCTCGCCGGGGAGACCGAGGTGTGGGTGGCCGATCCGGGGCGCGCCTATCTGCCGTCGGACGGTCTGGAGCCGATCGCCGCCTTCGACGTGCCGACCTCCCTGGAGCTGGAGGATCGCGACATGCGGCCGACGCGGCTGTTCCGTTTGCTGCCGGGCTGAGGACTTCACGGAAACACCTCCGCTTCGCCGCCGCTTCGCCACGATCTCCCCGTTCCATCCTCGTGTTTTATTACGCAAGCGATGCAGCCGGACATGGTTTGCGACGTTTGCGGTCCATCATCAGACGCGAAGGCTTATCATGCAGTTGAAACGCTCCACCGCCCGCGCCGCGCTGGCCCTGTTCCTGGGTGCCGCCGTGCTTCCGGCGGCGCCCGCCCTGGCCGAGCCGGGCGGCTGCCTGAAATACGGTGCGGCCGGCGCCGTCGGCGGCCATCTGGCCCATCATGGCGTTCTGGGCGCCGCCGGCGGCTGCGCCACCGGCATGTACGTGCGTCACAAGTATCGCAAGAAGGAGCGTCAGGACGCCGCCGCCTATCGCGCCGAGCACGCCAATGACGGCAAGACGCCGCCGGCCGCCGCCGCCGCACCCGCCACGGCTGCTCCCGCGACGCCGGCCGCGGACCAGCCGCGGCACTGAGCGTCACGCTCGAACACGGAAAGGGGCGGAACCGTGGATGCGGTTCCGCCCCTTCTTGGTTCAGGAGATGGACGATCAGTCGTGGGTGGACTGCAGATCCCCACGATGCGGAATGTCGACGTCGCCGCTGCCGCTGTGATCGAGCCGGCCACTGCCGATATCCGCGTCGATGGACAGATTGCCGGAGCCGTAGCGGACCACGTTCATCAAGGCGATCCGGCCCGTCCCGATCTTGACGTCGCCCGATCCGTAGGCCTTCAGCTCGAGATGTTGCAGATCGACGCTGCGGATCGACAGATCGCCGCTGCCGCGCAGATCGGCGCCGAAGCCGCCTTGCGCGAAGGCAAGGGTCACGTTGCCGCTGCCGGTGACCGTCACTTGGCCCGACAGCACCCGCACGTTGCCCATGTCGAGATCGGCATTGCCGCGCACGGTCGCATCCAGACGCGGCACGGTGCCGCCGTCGATGTCGAGATTGCCCGATCCGGTCATGATCGCGGTGACGGGACCGCTGACCGAACCCACCGACACGTCGCCGCTCCTGTTGCCGTGCACCGTGAGGCTGCCGGCATGGTCGATGCGCACGTCGCCGCTGCCCTCGACCACCAGCGACACCGCACCGTCGAAATGGCCGACATGGATTTCGTTGTCGCCGGACTGGATCAGGGTGAGCGGCGTGGTGCGGCCGGTGCGGATCACGAGACCGGTATCGGCGGAACAGCCGCGCCGTTCGGTCAGAACGCCATTGCGGATCGACACGGCATCCAGCGCGCTTTGATCGCCGGTGAGCACGGTCTGGCCGTTGAGGGAGTCGTCCTGCCGCACCGAAACGGAATCGGCGCAGGGAAGATCGATCGTGAGGGCGGCGGCGGCGAAGCGCTGGCTCTGCCCTTCGACGGGCGGCATCGGCGGGACCGATGGCACGGGGGGTACGGGGGGTACGAGGGGCACGGGCGGCACCGGGATGTCGGGAAAGGTCACCGAGATCCTGTGACGGCTCGCCTTGTGCTCGGCATGGTTGCCCCACATCAGCCAGGGCACGCACACGATCAGCCCAAGCAGCATCACGGCGCGCTTGCGTCGCATGCGGATATCGTCGGCGCGCGACGGGTCGGTGATGGGGAACCAGGGCATGGCGCTCAGGGCTCCATGCGCCGGAAATCGCGCTGCAGCTCGAAATCGTCCGCCGTCACCACGCCTTCGATACGGGTGATGCGAGGCTCCAGCGCCATGAGGCGATGTTGCAGCAGCGCCCATTCCTGCCGGGGCGGCAGGGCGGACGGGGCGGCGGCCGAACGCGGAGCCGGGCGCGAACCCGAACGAACCGGGCCGGTGCTGCGGGCGGTGAAGGCCCGTTCCGCAAAGGCGGCGGCAGCGCCGGGGCGGCGTCGCAGCAGCACGCCGAGCGCCAGATAGGCGAGGCCGGTGGGCAGCACCACGAACAGCACCGACACCAGACGCACCAGCGGCAGGGGCAGGTCGAGATCCTCAGCCAGACCGGCGCAGACGCCGGCGAAGATGGCGCCGTTATCGTGCCGCCAGAGGCGCGGCGGTTCGCCGAAGCCGTTCATGCGCGTCCTCCCTCAGCGCGGCATCCGGCTGCGCCAGCCGGACAGCTCGTTGTCGAGAATGCGCTCCAGGTTCTCCACGCGCTGTTCCATCCGCTGCGCGAGCGCGCTCATCTCGTCCAGCGCGCGGCGTTCCTCGACGCCCAGCGTGGCGGTCTGGCCTTCGCGCATGCGGCGCTCGTGGCGGAGCTTGATGATCCAGCCTGCCAACAGAAACGGACAGACAACAGCGATCAGGCCGGTGATATCGCCTACGAAATGGTTACCGCCCAGTACGGCAAGGGTTGCAGGGTCCATTTCGGTTCGCCTTAGGATCGGGGGGTTTCGGGACCTTCTACGGCCGGGGCGGACGGCGCCTCGTCCCGCTTGCGCAGGCGTGCCCGCATCGCGGCCAGTTCGGTTTCGACGGCGCTGTCGGCTTCGAGACCCTCGATCTCCTGCTCCAGCGTGCGTCGGCCGAGGTCGAAGGATTCCACACGACCTTCCAGCGCGTCCAGATTGCGTTCCACCTGCTCGAAGCGTCCGAACGCGTCGCCGATGCGCTCGTCATAAAGACGCTCGCGCAGCTTCACGCGGGAATTGGCGATCGAGGCGCGCGACATCAGCGCCTGTTCGCGCGATTTGGCGTCGGCGAGCTTGGCCTGGAGCTTGGCGATGTCGTCGTTCTGCTGCGCCAGGCCGGAGACGATCTGTTCGTGCTGGGTGCGCAGGCTTTCGCGTGTCTTGCCCAGATGGGTGCGGGCCTGCAGCGCGCCGCGCGCCAGATCCTCGCGGTTATGGGTGAGCGCCAGCTCGGCCTTGCGCTCCCATTCCGCCTCGTCACGGGCGAGCTGGGCCATGCGGCGTTCCAGTTCCTTGCGCTCGGCGATGGTCTGCACCGCGGAGGACCGCACCTCGACCAGCGTATCCTCCATCTCCTGGATGATCAGGCGGATGATCTTGCGCGGGTCCTCGGCGCGGGCGACCAGCGTGTTGATGTTGGCGTTCACGATGTCGGACAAGCGGGAAAAGATGCTCATGGCCTGGGTTCCTTCGGTCGGGGACCGCTCCTGTATTCGATGCCATCTCTGAGCAGCTTCCGTGCCAGAGCGTGGTCGTGGTCGCCAGGGCCTCCAGAGGGTTGATTCGCCTGGGGTTTCGATCGTCCCTTGCCGGACGGACGCGAGATCAGCAGGATGGACCACCGGCCCCGAATGGCCAGGAGGACCAATCATTGGCGCGATCCCCCAGCCAGAACAGCGAGACCACGACGCCGATCGGCGAAGCGCCCAGCTTCCTCGCCATGCTGGCGCATATCTCGATCGCGGCGCCCCTGAACCGGCCGGTGCTGGTGATCGGCGAGCGTGGCACCGGCAAGGAGCTGGTGGCAAGCCGCCTGGCCTTTCTGTCGCAGCGCTGGGACCGGCCCTTCATCAAGCTGAACTGCGCCGTGCTCGGCGACGCCCTGCTGGATAGCGAATTGTTCGGGCACGAGGCGGGGTCGTTCACCGGCGCCAGCAGGCGTCGCGCGGGCCGGTTCGAGCTGGCTGATGGCGGGACGTTGTTTCTGGACGAGATCGCCACCGCCTCCATGGCGGTGCAGGAGAAGCTCCTGCGCGTGATCGAATACGGCACTTTCGAGCGCGTGGGCGGCAACGAGCCGCAGCATGTGGATGTGCGCGTGGTGGCGGCGACGCATGCCGATCTGCCGTCTCTGGTGCGGGCGGGGACATTCCGCGCCGACCTGCTGGATCGTCTGGCCTTCGACGTGGTGCCGGTGCCGCCGATGCGCGAACGGCAGGAGGACATTCCTTTGCTGGCCGGGCATTTCGCCGTGCGGATGACGCGCGAGCTGGGGCGGGAATTGTTCGCGGGCTTCGCGCCGGAGGCGATGGCGGTTCTGAAGTCTCATGACTGGCCCGGCAACGTGCGCGAATTGCGCAACGTGATCGAGCGCAGCGTGTATCGGATGGAGAACCCGAACAAGCCGCTGTCGCGCATTGTGCTGGACCCGTTTCCGTCGCTCCGAACAGGGCTTTCCCCATCCGCGCGCCCGGCGGAGGCGCCCGTGGCGACGGCGACGGCCCTGCCCGCCCCCGCCGCCCCGGCGCCGGTTTCAGGGAATTTCGAGGCGCTGACGAGGGATTTCGAGCAGCGCCTGTTGCGCGACGCGCTGGAAGGGAGCCGGTTCAACCAGCGCAACGCCGCCAAGGCGCTCGGCCTGACCTATTACCAGTTCAGGCATCATCTGAAGGTGCACAACCTGCTGAACCGGCCCGGACGCGAGCGTGCGGACGGCGATCAGTCGGCGGAAGCGAGCACCCTGGCCGGCGCGGACACGTAGTTCGCCGGAAACAAGCGTTGCAGCGCCTCGACCTTCGGCAGATCGTTGTAGACGATGTAGCCGGACTCGGGGTGCAGGGTCAGGTAGTCCTGATGGTAGCGCTCGGCCGGATAGAAGCCATGCAGCGGATCGACGCGCGTGCGGATCGGCGCATCAAAGCTGTGCGACGCGTCGAGCTGGGCGATATAGGCGCGCGCTTCCTCCGCCTGCGCCGGGGTGGCGTACCAGATCTCGGAGCGATACTGGGTGCCGCGATCCGGCCCCTGCGCGTTCAGCATGGTCGGATCGAGCGCCACCGAGAAGAAGATGCGCAGAAGCGTCGCTTCGCTTACCACGGACGGATCGTAGGTGATCTGCACCGATTCCGCGTGTCCGGTATCGCCGCCGCTGACGGTCTCGTACTGCGCGGTATCGGCGCTGCCGCCGGTATAGCCGGAGACCGCCTGGCGCACGCCGCGCACATGCTCGAACACGCCCTGGATGCCCCAGAAGCAGCCGCCCGAAACGGTGAGCTGCTGCAGGCCGGATTGTTGCGGCATTGCCCGGGCCGGCGCCGGCACCAGATGCGGTGCTTCCTCGGCGAAGGCGGAGGGGATCACCGGCAAAACCGGCAGGGCGAGTGCTGCGACGCCGAGCACGGTGCCGGCGAACAGGGCGAGACTGCGAAGGGTCATGGTCTGGGTTCCGATCAGGCCGGGGTGCCGGGCTGGAAGCTGAGCGCCACGCCATTCATGCAGTAGCGCAAACCGGTGGGTTTCGGCCCGTCATCGAACACGTGGCCGAGATGGCCCTGGCAGCGCGAGCAATGCACCTCGGTCCGCTCCATGCCGAGCGTCGAATCGCTGCGCTCGGCCACAGCCTGCGGCAGAGGCTGCCAGAAGCTCGGCCAGCCGGTATGGCTTTCGAATTTGGTGCGCGAGGAATAGGCCGCCTGGCCGCAGCCGGCGCAGTGATAGGTGCCGGCCTGCCAGAATTCGTCCAGCGGCGAGGAGAACGCCATCTCGGTGCCTTCCCCGCGCAGCACGTCGTATTGCGCCGGGGTGAGCTTGCGCCGCCAGTCGGCGTCCGACAGGCGATAGGCGCCGTCCGCGGCCCGCGCCAGGGCGCCGTCCTCCAGCAGCAGCGCGCCGGCGGCGAGGCCCACGCCCAGCACCGTGGCGGTTTGCAGCAGGTGGCGTCGTGTCGGCGAGACGAAGGACATGGGTGTTCCAGATCTTTGCTGTCCGCGACATGGGATCCCGGCAACGGAGAATCCAGCCACCCGAACAAAGCTTAATCTGCCGGGGGGCGCGTATCGAAGCGGCGCTGCGCCGCATCCACCTCCGGCTGGTGCTCCACCATCCAGCGATACAGCGCGCCGAACGGGACCTGCAGCGAGGCGCCGAGCGGGGTGATGGCGTATTCGACCCCCACCGGCGCCGACGGGATCACGCGCCTGGACACCATGCCGTTGCGCTCCAGGCGCCGCAGGCACTGCGTCAGCGCCTTCTGCGTGACGCCTTCCAGGCGGCGCTTGATGGCGTTGAAGCGATGCGGCCCGTCGCGCAGCACGGCCAGCACCATCATCGACCATTTATCCGCCACCTGATCGAGCAGGGCCCGGGCCGGGCAATTGGCAGAGAAACGCTTCTGGTCCTGCATGGGTCGGTATCCGCAATCCTACCTAGGCGCCGGACGGTGCGTTATTGACGCCAGGTTTCCCCGATATACCTAATCGGCGCCGAAAACCGGAGTGTTCCGTATGCGTCCGACCGATACCTTGTTTCGCCCGTTGCGGATCGGTTCCCTTGCCCTCGACAACCGCATCGTCATGGCGCCGATGACCCGGACCTTCGCGCCTGGCGGCGTGCCGACCGAGCAGATCGCCGCCTATTACCGCCGTCGTGCCGAAGGCGGCGTGGGGCTGATCCTGTCCGAAGGCACGGTGGTGGACCGGCCGCAGAGCCGCAACGAGCCGGCGATCCCGTTCTTCCATGGCGACGCGCCGCTGGCCGGATGGCAGGGGGTGATCGACGCCGTGCATGCGGCCGGCGGGCGGATGGGGCCGCAGATCTGGCACACCGGCTCCGTGCGCGGGCAGAGCGGCTGGGAGCCGGAGCTGAGTGTGGAAAGCCCGTCCGGTCTGGTGGCGCCCGGCAAGGAGCGCGGCGCGACGATGTCGGAGACCGACATTGCCGACACGGTGTCGGCCTTCGCCCGCGCCGCCGCCGACGCGAAGCGGCTCGGCTTCGACACGGTCGAGATCCATGGCGCGCATGGCTATCTGATCGACCAGTTCTTCTGGTCCGGCACCAACCGGCGCGACGACCGCTATGGCGGGGAAACGCTGCGGCAGCGCTCGCGCTTCGCGGCCGAGATCGTGTCGGCGATCCGCCGCGCGGTGGGGCCGGATTTCCCGGTGATCCTGCGCGTCAGCCAGTGGAAGCAGCAGGATTACGCGGCCCGGCTCGCCGAAACGCCCGCGCTGATGGAAGACTGGCTCGGCCCGTTGGTGGAGGCCGGAGCGGACGTGCTGCATTGCTCGCAGCGTCGCTTCTGGGAGCCGGAATTTCCGGAGATCGACGGTGAGAACGGCCTCAATTTCGCCGGCTGGGCCAAGAAGCTGACCGGCGCCACCACCATCAGCGTGGGCTCGGTCGGGCTTTCGGGCGATTTCATCTCCGCCTTCGGCGGCGAGGCCTCGACCGGGGTGGGTCTGGACCGTCTGGTGGAGCGGATGGAGCGCGACGAGTTCGACCTGATCGCGGTCGGGCGCGCGCTGCTGAGCGACGCGGACTGGGTCCGGAAGGTGCGCGACGGCCGGGAGGACGAACTGGCCGGCTTCGATCGCGCGGCGCTCGCCACCCTGAACTGACCTGTTTCAATCGTGTGGCATCCGTTTCCCGCAGGGGACGCATGCCGTGCGCCGGACGGTCCGATCTGATAGTTTGACGATCGACACGCGCCGGTCCGCTCGATCGCGCGCATTCCCGCGACCGCCGTTCCGATCCCGGGGCGGCGGTTGATCGTTTTTGGACCGTATCATGAGCTTGTTTCTCGGCCTCGCCGTGATCGCAGCCCTCGTCGCGCTCAGCGTGCTGATCTCCATGTCGGAGATCTCCTTCGCCGCCGCACGCGACTCGCGCATGCGCAACGAGGCCGAGCGCGGCGACCGTCGGGCGATCCGCTTCCTGGCCCTGCGCCGCAACAGCGGCCAGGTGATCACGGTTCTGCAGATCTGTTTGAACGCCGTGGGCGTGCTGGGCGGCATTGCCTCGGACGGCCTGGTGGGGCCGGAGATCGCGGCGCTGCTCGCCGAATGCGGCCTGTCGCCTGACCGCAGCGCGCAGCTCGGCGCGGTGCTCGGCTTCTGCCTTGTGACGTTCCTGTTCGTTCTGTTCGCCGATCTTCTGCCCAAGCGCATCGCGATGCTGGCGCCGGACCGTGTGGCGCTGGCCGTCGGCTGGTTCCCGCAGCTGGCGGTGCGTGTGCTGTTTCCGTTCGTCTGGGTGTTCTCGCGCATCGCCGATGCGCTTCTGCGCGCCCTGCGCATTCCCGTGGCGCCGACGGCAGATCATGTCACGCCGGAGGATCTGCGGGCGATGCTTGCGGCCGGCACCGCCTCCGGCGTGCTGCTGGAGCAGGAGCATCGGCTGATCCAGAACGTTCTGGGTTTGCAGGATCGCTGGATTACCTCGGCGATGACGCCGCGCGACGACATCGTCTACCTAGACATCCGCGAAAGCCTGGAGCGTCAGCGCGAGAAGGTCCGCGCCAAGCCGTATTCGCGCTATCCGCTCTGCGATGGCGGGCTCGACCGTGTGATCGGCTCCATCCGCGCCGAGGACGTTCTGGCGGTGATGGTAGGCGAGACGCCGTCGGACCCGGTCGCCGTGGAGCCGCCGCCCCAGGCCGGCGTGCCGTCGGCGCCGGGTGCGCGCGTGCTCGCCAAGATGCGACGCGACGTGCTTTCGCTGCCGGAAACGTTGAATCTCTGGCAGGCGCTGGGGGCGTTCGAGCAGCATGGCGCCGGTTTCGCCCTGATCGTCAGCGAATACGCCGTCGTGGTCGGCATCGTGACGTTCAAGGACATCATGGGCGCGCTGATGGACGGTCTGGCCAACCCGTTCGAGGAGCAGGCGATCGTGCGCCGCGACGAGAACAGCTGGCTGGTGGACGGAATCGCCGATCTGGGCGACGTGGCCCGCGCTTTGGGGCTGGGCAATGGCGAGATCGGGCTCGGCGCGATGGGCGCGCAGACCGGCGCCTACGAGACCATCGGCGGCTTCGTGATGCACAAGATGCGACGCGTGGCACGCAAGGCCGACCGCATCGAGGCAGGCGGCTTCACCTTCGAGGTGGTGGATGTGGACGGGTTCCGGATCAACCAGTTGCTGGTGACGCGGAAAGGGTGACCGGGACCGCTTCCCGGACGGCAGAACGTTCCGCGCAAAGGCCCATAAAGAGCGCGCCCGTTTGACGGTTTCGTGAAGGATTTTCGGTCGTGCCAAGACGGTCCGGACAGAACGCCCCTGCCACGCATAGAAGATTTTCCGAAACACCCTCCACGATAGGAGGCGGCGATCGGGTCGATAGGAGCGGCCGATTATCCTGCTTCCGCCGTCGCGGCTAGGGTCCGGGCACTGGCTCGCCTAAGGTCGCGGGAAGCGGGACGAACCCGCTCCCCGGCCTGAAACACGGGCACGGACCGTAAACGGAGGAAACCATGGACGGAGACAATGTCGGCAAGTGCCCGGTGGTGCACGGCGCCGCGACCGGCAATTCGGCCAAGACCTCGGCCGCCTGGCCGCGCTCCAACCAGGAATGGTGGCCGAACGCCCTCAACCTGAAGATCCTTCACCAGCATTCGGTGCAGGCCAACCCGCTGAAGGCGGAGTTCGACTACGCCGCCGAGTTCAAGACGCTCGACCTCGCCGCCGTGAAGGCGGACATCTTCGCGCTGATGAAGACCTCGCAGGACTGGTGGCCGGCGGATTACGGCCATTACGGCCCGCTCTTCATCCGCATGGCCTGGCACAGCGCCGGCACCTATCGCGTCGGCGACGGGCGCGGTGGCGCCGGCTCCGGCACGCAGCGTTTCGCGCCGCTGAACTCCTGGCCCGACAACGCCAATCTCGACAAGGCGCGCCTGCTGCTCTGGCCGATCAAGCAGAAATACGGCCGCAAGCTGAGCTGGGCCGATCTGATGGTGCTGACCGGCACCTGCGCGCTCGAATCCATGGGTCTGAAGACGTTCGGCTTCGCCGGCGGCCGCGCCGATGTGTGGGAGCCGGAAGAGGACATCAACTGGGGTCCCGAGGACACCTGGCTCGGCGACACACGCTACAGCGGCGACCGCGAGCTGCAGGACTATCTCGGCGCTGTGCAGATGGGGCTGATCTACGTGAACCCGGAAGGCCCGAACGGCCAGCCGGACCCGATGCGCTCGGCCCGCGACATCCGCGAGACCTTCGCCCGCATGGCGATGAACGACGAGGAAACCGTCGCCCTGATCGCCGGCGGCCACACCTTCGGCAAGGGCCATGGCGCGGCCAGCGCCGAGGAGTTCGTGGGCCCCGAGCCGGAAGCCGCCTCCATCGAGCAGATGGGCCTCGGCTGGAAGAACCGCTTCGGCACCGGCAAGGGCAAGGACGCGATCTCGTCCGGGCTCGAAGGCGCCTGGACCAGCGAGCCGACCCGGTGGGACAGCGGCTATTTCGACAATCTGTTCGGCTTCGAGTGGGAGCTGAAGAAGGGTCCCGGCGGCGGCTGGCAGTGGTTCCCGAAGGACGGCGCCGCGTCCGACATGGTTCCCGACGCGCACGATCCGGCCAAGCGCCACGCGCCGCAGATGTACACCTCCGACATGGCGCTGATCACCGACCCGGCCTATCTCGAGATCTCCAGGCGCTTCCACGCCGATCACGAGGCGTTCGCCGACGCCTTCGCCCGCGCCTGGTTCAAGCTGACCCATCGCGACATGGGGCCGGTCGCCCGCTATCTCGGCCCGGACGTTCCCGCCGAGCAGCTGCTCTGGCAGGACCCGGTCCCGGCGGTCGATCATCCGCTGATCGACGAGGCCGATCAGGCTGCGCTGAAGGAGAAGGTGCTGAACAGCGGCCTGACCGTGGCCCAGCTCGTGTCCACCGCCTGGAAGTCGGCCTCGACCTTCCGCGGCACGGACAAGCGCGGCGGCGCCAACGGGGCGCGCCTCCGTCTTGCGCCGCAGAAGGACTGGGCAGTCAACGAGCCGGCCGAGCTGGCCACGGTTCTCGGCACGCTGGAAGCGATCCAGGCCGAGTTCAACGCGGCCCAGACCGGCGGCAAGCAGGTGTCGCTCGCCGATCTGATCGTGCTGGCCGGCTCGGCTGCCGTGGAGAAGGCGGCGAAGGATGGCGGCCATGACGTGAGCGTCCGCTTCGTGCCCGGCCGCACCGACGCGACCCAGGAGCAGACCGACGTCCACTCCTTCGCCGTGCTCGAGCCGAGGATGGACGGGTTCCGCAACTACGTCGGCCACGCCCGCGGCAAGACCGAGGAGGTACACCTCGTCGATCGCGCCCATCTGCTGACGCTGACCGGTCCGGAAATGACCGTCCTGCTCGGCGGATTGCGCGTGCTCGGCGCCAATCATGGCGGCAGCAAGCTGGGCGTGTTCACCGACCGCCCCGGCGTGCTGAGCAACGATTTCTTCCGCAACCTGCTCGACATGAGCACCACCTGGGCCGCCGTTCCGGGCACGGACGACGAACGCTTCGAGGGCCGCGACCGTCGCACCGGCGATCTGCGCTGGACCGCCAGCCGGTCCGACCTGATCTTCGGTTCGAACTCGATCCTGCGCGGCATTTCCGAAGTGTTCGGCTGCACCGACTCCGAAGCGGCCTTCGTCGCCGATTTCGTGGCCGTGTGGACCAAGGTGATGAACCTCGACCGCTACGACGTGTCGACCAACCCGGCGGCGCTGTTCGCCAAGGGCTGATCGGGCGTCAGGATTCGGTTTGAGGGGGCGGCGTGCCGGGAACGGTGCGCCGCCTTGCGGAAGGGAGCTGCCATACGTGCTCCGGCTTGAGGTGTCCGCATCCCGAGGATGAATCACCTTTTCGCCCAACAGCAGAGTCCATGAACCCGAGTTCCAAAAGGGCTTTGACAAGAATGGATAACCTGTAGATGGCCCGCTTATGCCGTCGCAGGGCAGTCTGCCATCGTCATATCCAGGACCAAACTACTGACGATGAGACAACATCGGCCGATAAGTAGTGAATACGTCCCCGTCCTCGATGTCCGCCAGGGGTGGCATTCCGCTTACAGCCCACCAATCGGGACGACAGCAGTCGGTCGCTCGGCAGGCAAGTAAAAGGCTCGCGCACTGCCGCCTTCTATCCAGAGCTGACCTTCCGCTTCCGCCCCCCCACGGCCTGGCGCGGCCGCCAAGATGGAAGACCGCGTCTGGTGGAAAGCGATCACAGCGCCACCTCGTCGCGAGAGGCCCCAGGTTTACCGCTCCAGGTTCCGCCGCGGGAATCGTCTGCGAGTGCATCAGACGGAATGGCCGCGGTAAGGACCGACCTTCGGTGATTGTCGGATGGCAGAGCGATCGAATACCCGACTCTCCTATTTCGATGGGGCGCCGTATCGACGCAAGCTTACGCACAGAAAGGCGCTTCATGCCTCCCGTTCTCCTCATCCACGGGCTATTCGGCTCCCTAAGCGCGCCGGCCATCGTCGCCGCCTTTGGCGATGTCCGTGTCCTCGCTCCCGACCTGATCGGCTATGGCGCTTATCGCGAGGGTGCGCCCGAGGCATGGACACTTCAGGACCAGGCCGATCATGTCGCCGCGTGGCTGCGCGGACGCGTAAACGAACCGGTGAATGTGGTCGGCCACTCCGTGGGCGGTGCGGTCGGGGTCCTGTTCGCATGCCGGCATCCCGAACTCACCCTTTCGTTGACCAGCGTCGAAGGCAATTTGACGCTCAACGACGCTTTCTGGTCGCGGAAGATCGCAGATTGGTCGCTCGCCGAGATCGAGGCGGAAGTCTCCGGGTTTCGGGCCGACATCGCGGAATGGCTCGCGCGGTCTGGTGTGCCGCCTACGCCCGCCAATCTCGCCACGGCTGCCGACTGGCTCGCCAATCAGCCGGCATCCACACTTCGCGCCCAGGCCAGGGCTGTCGTCGCGGCGACGGGCGAGGCCGCCTACCTTGACGGCCTTCGCTTGGTGGCGGCATCGGGGCTGCCGATCCATCTCCTCTCCGGTGCCCGTTCCCGGGACGGCTGGAGCGTACCGGGCTGGCTGTCGGACAAGGCCGCGTCCGACAAGGTCATTCCCGGGACGGGCCATCTCATGATGCTCGAACAGACAGAACTGTTCGCCGCTGCGGTGTTGGAGAACCTTGCGGTTCGTTAAAACTTGAGAAATACAGCCAGCAGGGACAATCGCGGGAAGCCGAGCCGGACATCACGAGCTTGGCCTCGGGAAGGTGGCCATGGCGCACGACGATCCGCTTGGCGCAGGCAAGATTCATCCTGACAGTTCGGGGCAGTTTCTCAGTGCCACCCTGTACCCGACGATCGCAACCGCTGACGGCACCGACGTTCAGAAAGCCGGATCCATCCACCTTGATATTCACCGCAACCGCTTCATCGCCCGATCCGTGAACTGTCAATCGCATACGCGCGGCAGTTCGAAATCTTACAGAACTGACCCGGTTTTTCCCGAATTTCGATCCTGATTGGGGAAAAACTGGACATGCTGACGACGACAGCGAGAGTCCGCTTGTAGGTCAATGCCAGCCGAATGCGACACGGACGGCGGAGGCCGCTTACCCTGCCCTTTGCAGAAGCGGACAGCCAGGTTCATGCCCGCACAGGACAAGGCCAACAAAGCCCCCCCCCTCTCACATCCCATCCTTCAACTCGATCCCGATCAGCCAAACGGTTCATCGGAAACGTCACAAACCCGCACAGCATCGCCCCCCTGCATCGCGAACCAGAACACGGGACTGTCCGCGTTCACCTGCGTGCCGAACAACCGCGCGAACAGGACGAAGTGCGCGAAGGCCATGAACGCGAACATGCCGGTCTGCCAGGACAGCAGCGACAAAGTATTCGCCTTGATCGCCGCGACGAGGCCGTCGCGCACGGGGAGACCCGGTTCAACGCGAGAACCGGGCGGAACAGCGGGTTCCTGGGGCGATGGTGGGGAGGCGTGATCGTCTGCGAAAGCCGCGTCCGCTTTTAGCGAAGTCTTTACCTCTTCCCGGTAGACGTGACAGTGATTGTGATCACGTCTTGAGTTCCGAGGCACTGATAAGATGAGCGATATCGGACTTGCTATCGCCCCGGCCCCACAGCGCCATATCAGGTCGACGACGCCCGAGTGGGAAAGCGAACGGCGGTTGATGCGCCGGATGCTCGACGACCTGCCTCTGGCCGTGATGACGGTCGATGTGAAGACGTTCCTCATCACCTACGTGAACGAGACCTCGCGGGCGCTGGTCCGGCGCATCGAGCATCTCCTGCCAATCAAGGCGGATTCGCTGATCGGATCGTCGATCGATCTGTTCCACCGTCATCCGGAGCACCAGCGTCGCATCCTGTCCGATCCCGCTAATCTGCCGCACAGCGTACGGATCACGCTCGGTTCGGAGGTTCTGGAACTGAAGGTGACCGCGGTCACCGCGGAGGATGGAGGCTATATCGGCCCCATGCTGACCTGGGCGATCGTCACCAAGGAGGTCGCGGCGGAACAGCGCATCCTGCAACTCGCGCATTTCGACACGTTGACGGGCCTGGCCAACCGCACGACGTTCCAGGAACATCTCCGAAGCAAGCTGATCTTTTCCAGAAGCGGGGCGAGCCTTCTTTATATCGATCTGGACGGCTTCAAACTCATCAACGACACAGGCGGTCATCTTCTGGGCGACAAGCTGCTGTGTAAGGTCGCGGATCGCATTCGCGAGGTTTGCGACGCCGACGGCTGCATCATCGGAAGACTGGGTGGAGACGAGTTCGCCGTGCTCATGCCCAACGGGAAGCTTGCGGCTGCGGAATGTCTCGCCGCCAGGCTCATCGAGGCGCTGACGGCACCCTACACGCTGGACCACGACCGGCCCGCGCAGATCGGGGCGTCGATCGGGATCGCCCTGGCGCCCTATCACGGCACCGTCAGCGATCTTCTTCTCGCCAGAGCCGACATCGCGCTCTACGCCGCGAAGAATTCCGGCAAAGGGCATTTCCGTGTCTTTTCCGGCGACATGGAAGACGAGTTCCAGGAACGCGTGCGTCTTCAGGGCAAGCTTCGGGAAGCGCTCATCAACAACGACGGGCTGTTCGTGTTCTACCAGCCGATCGTGGATGCCGAAACCGAGATCGTGACGTCCCGGGAAGCGCTGGTGCGATGGCACCATCCCAAACGCGGCTGGATCTCTCCCGCAGAGTTCATTCCGATCGCCGAACAGAGCGGGCTCATCGACCGGATCGGCACGTTCGTCCTGCAGACCGCCTGCCGGGAAGCGGCGGGCTGGGCGGACGGCGCGCGCGTCGCCGTCAACGTTTCGGCGATGCAGCTCGGCCGAAACACGATCGTCGAGACCGTTCTCTCCGCGCTGGAAAGCTCGAGCCTGCCCGCGAACAGGCTGGAGATCGAAGTCACCGAAACGGCCGTTCTGGACGAGAAGCATGGCGGCGGCAGCGATCTTCATCGGCTGCGCGACATGGGGGTGCGGATCGCGCTCGACGATTTCGGCACCGGCTATTCTTCGCTGACCCATCTGCGGGCGTTTCCGTTCGACAAGATCAAGATCGACGGCTCGTTCGTCCGGGATGCCGTCAGCAGGCCGGAATGCGCCGCCGTGGTCCGGGCCATCGCCGATCTCGGCAAACGTCTGGGCGTCAGGACCGTCGCGGAAGGCGTGGAAACCCGCGAGCATCTGCGTTGCGTGATTCAGGAAGGATGCGACGAGGTGCAGGGCTATTTCTTCGGCCGGCCGCAACCGGCCGAGCCCGATATCGAAAAGGTCGCGGCGCTCAACCACGCGCGTTGACTGCCGCGCCAGCGCTTCCGTTTCGTGTGCATCTCACGCGATCTGCACGTGGGAGGACGGCATGGACGCGATGATCCGGCGGTTCCTAGCGCGCCGGTTTCGGAACCTTCCGACGACATCGACATGATCGGGGACGGTGTCGGATCACGTTCCGGCTGTGCTTTCCGTTTGTCAGTCCGGCAAAGCGGGGAAGCCGGCTGGCCCGCATTCTCGCCACAGCGGGACGATCAGTTCGATCATGCCGCGCATCGGGACCAGCACCGCGTTCGCGGCACCGACGGCACCGCTCCGGGCGATCCCGCGCGACAGCAAGGCCGCCCCGGCCGCCTCGAACAGGTCTGTGCGGTACTCCGGCACACGATAAACGACCCAGCGCCGCTCGCCCTCGATCCGCACCGGCGACCCGTCGGGCCGCATTGGCGCGTCCGGCCATACCAGACGCTCCGCCAGATGCAGCGCCGTACAGCTCTCGAACGAGACGCCCAGCAGGAGCACGGACGCATCCATGTCCAGCAGCGCCGAAAGCGGCGAGCCGATGCCGAACGGATCGCCGAGCGGCTGCGGCGCCTCGGCAATCCGCCGCGCATGCCGCCCCCAGGCCGCGAACGAACCGGTAGGATGATCGCTGCGTTCGACGCCGGGCCAGGTGCGGAACAGTTCGGCGATCCGGCCCATGCCGCGCGTCGGCGTGCGCCTCGGATCGAACGGCGGCATGGTGCGCCGGATCTCCTCGTGCCACGCCTCGGGCACGGCGGGCGCTTCCCAGGTGGCGGGATCGCTCAGATCGCCGGATTGCGCCGGCATCGCCAGCGTGCCGTCTGCGGTCAGCACGTCGCACAACGCGCCGATCACGGCGGACGCGCCGCCGCACACCCAGCCGAGGGCGCTGAGCGCGCTGTGGACCAGCACCGTATCGCCCGCGGCAACGCCGAGCGCGCGCAGATCGGCGACGAGGCTTTCCTGCGTCCGGGGCGGCGCGTTCTCGCGGATCGTGTCCGCTTCCGGCACGGCCTCGTTCAGCTTTGGCCGAGACGCCAGCAGCACAGCCGTGCCGCGCCATGGGCGCGTTCGGCCAGCAGCGTCGCGTCCGTGGGCGTCGCCTCGTCGGCGGCGATCTCGGCCACCACCAGCGCGTCCGCGCGCACCCAGCCTTTGCGCAGCAGGGCGGCGAGCGCAGGCTCCACCAGATCGCCGTTATAGGGCGGGTCGAGAAACACCAGCCCGGCCTCGTCCCAGCCGGCTTTCGGCAGCGGGGGCCTGGTCGCGTCGGCGGCCACCACCAGGGTACGCGCCTCCATGCCGCACGCCGCGATGTTGGCCTTGGTGCAGGCCAGCGCATGACGATCGCGATCCACGAACACCGCGCGGGGGGCGCCGCGCGACAGTGCCTCGAGCCCGAGCGCACCCGTGCCGGAGAACGCGTCCAGCACCGTACCGTCCAGCGCATCCCCGACCCAGGACGCATGCGCCAGCATGTCGAACAAGGCCTGCCGCACACGGTCGGCGGTGGGGCGCGTTGTGGCTCTCGTGGGCGCGATCAGCCCGCGCCCGCGCAACGTTCCGGCGACGATCCGCATCGGCTAGCTCTTCGGCAGCTGCTCGCGCAGCACCTTGCCCGGCACTTCCTGCAACTCGGAGCGCTCCAGCCCGGACAGCTGGAACGGGCCGTAGGAGATGCGGATCAGGCGCGACACGTGGAAGCCGAGGCTCATCATCACGCGCCGGATCTCGCGGTTGCGGCCTTCGCGCAACGCCACCGTGATCCAGGCATTGTCGCCCTTCTGGCTGTCGAGCCCCGCCTCGATCGGGCCGTATTTGATGCCCTCCACCACGGGTCCGCGCGCCAACTCGGCGAGCTGGCGCTCGTTCACCGTGCCGAACACGCGCACGCGGTAGCGGCGGATCCAGCCATTGGCCGGCAGTTCGAGCTGACGGGCCAGCGCGCCGTCATTGGTCAGCAGCAGCAGGCCCTCGCTGTTCAGGTCGAGCCGGCCCACCGACACCACGCGCGGCAGGCCCGGCGGTAGGGCCGCGAACACGGTGGGGCGGCCTTCCGGGTCCTTGTGCGTCGTCACCAGCCCGTCCGGCTTGTGGTAGAGCCACAGACGGGTGCGGTCCGGCTGGTCCACCAGCTTGCCGCCGACCTGCACCGTGTCGCCCGTCTGTACGAAGGTGGCCGGATGCGTCACCGCCTGGTTGTTCAAACGGACCTTGCCGTCCTCCACCAGCTTTTCCGCGTCGCGCCGGGAGGCGACGCCGGCGCGGGCCAGCCATTTGGCGATGCGCTCGCCGCGCTCGCTGTTCTGGTCGCTGTTCTCCGGGGTGCTCATACGCGTGCGGCCTCGACCAGGGCGGCGAACAAGCGGCGGTCGCCGCCGTCGATGGTGAATTCCGGGTGCCATTGCACGCCGATGCAGAACGGGCGCGACGGATCCTCGATCCCTTCGATCACCCCGTCCGGCGCCGTGGCGTTGACCACGCCGCGCCCCGGATCGCGCACCGCCTGATGGTGCGAACTGTTCACCTGCATGCGGTCGCTGCCGACGATGCGGAACAGGAGCGAGTCCGGCCGGATGATGGCGGCGTGGCTGGCTTCGTCGCGCGGGTTGGGCTGCTCGTGCGGCAGGGCGTGCGGGACGCTGTCGGGGATATGCTGGATCAGCGTGCCGCCCAGCGCCACGGCGAGAAGCTGCTGGCCGCCGCAGATGCCCAGGATCGGCATGCCGCGCTCCATGGCGCCGCGGATCAGCGCCAGCTCGGTGGCAGTGCGGCCCTGCTTCAGCGTGACGGTGTCGTGCGTGGTGTCGTCGCCATAGAGCGCCGGATCGACGTCGAACGCGCCGCCGGTCACCACCAGCGCGTCGATCGCGTCCAGCATGTCGGGCGCCAGGGCCGCCTCGTGCGGCAGGGCCACGGGCACGCCGCCGGCCTCGGCCAGCGCGGACATGTAGTTCTGGCGCAACGCATACCAGGGGTAGAGGGAGTAGGCGCTCCCCTTCGGGCCGCCCTCCTCGCTGTCCAGGGTCACGCCGATCACGGGACGGGTTCGCTTCATCGGCCCTGGTTAGAGCAATATGCGCCCGGTTGGAACGAGGACCATGGACCGAAACAGCGACGCGCCGATGCAACGGGCGCTGGATCAGGCGCGTCTGGCGGCGGCGCGCGGCGAGGTGCCGGTGGGCGCGGTGGTGCTGGGACCGGATGGCGCGGTTCTGGCGGAGGCCGGCAACCGTGTGGAAGCCGATCGCGACGCGTCCGCCCATGCCGAACTGCTTGCGATGCGCGCGGCCGCACGCCGGCTCGGCAATCCGCGCCTTCTCGGCTGCACCCTGGTGGTCACGCTGGAGCCCTGCCCGATGTGCGCGGCGGCGATCAGCCATTTCCGGGTGGGGCGGGTGGTGTTCGGCGCCTACGACCCCAAGGGCGGCGGGGTGGAGCACGGACCGCGCGTGTTCGCGCAGCCGACCTGCCTGCACCGGCCGGAAACCGTGGGCGGGGTGCGGGAGCGGGAGGCCGCCGCCTTGTTGCGCGGCTTCTTCGCGGCGTTGCGCGGGTGAACCGAACCGCATGACGCAGGTTTCATCGTGATGTGAGGCGGGGTTGCGACGGCGAACCCTATCCTCCACCCATCGAGATCGAACGTCGCACCCGTCCCGGGATCGCGGCGAAGCTTGGGAACGCCATGACCGACCACACCTCCACCACGATACCCCGCCGCCGCATCCATGCCGGCGTCCTGGCCGCGTCGCTCGCCTGCGGCACGGCGCTGGGCGGCTTCGCTTTGGGGTCCAGCCCCGCCGTGGCCCAGAACGCGATCCAGCCCAGCGGCATGAAGGAAAAGCTGCCGGACTTCGTGGATCTGGTGAAGCAGGTGCGCCCGGCGGTGGTGTCCATCACCTCCATGATCAAGGATGACGGCTCCGACGATGAGGGCGGCGGCAATGGCGGCGGCGGCATGAACGGCGGCGGCCAGCAGATGCCGTTCCCGTTCCCCTTCCCGTTCCAGATGCAGCCGCAGAACCGCGGCAGCCGCACCATCGAGGCGCGCGGCTCGGGCTTCATCATCTCGCCGGATGGCTACATCGTCACCAACAATCACGTGGTGAAGCACGCGACCTCGGTGACGGTGACGCTGGATGACGGCACCACGCTGAAGGCCAAGGTGGTCGGCCACGATGCCGGCACCGATCTGGCGCTGTTGAAGGTGAAGCCGTCCTCCAAGCTGAACTTCATCGATCTCGGCGAAAGCGACGACGTGCAGCCCGGCCAGTGGGTGATCGCGGTCGGAAATCCGTTCGGCCTCGGCGGCTCGGTGACGGCCGGCATCGTGTCGGCACGCGGTCGCGACATCGGCGACGGGCCGTACGACAGCTTCATCCAGGTCGATGCGCCGATCAATCGCGGCAATTCCGGCGGCCCGCTGATCACCCAGGACGGCAAGGTGGTCGGCGTGAACACCGCCATCCTGTCGCCGACCGGCGGCTCGGTCGGCATCGGCTTCGCCATCCCGTCCGACGTGGTGAAGAACGTGGTGGCCCAGCTCGAGAAGACCGGCCACGTCACCCGCGGCTATCTCGGCGTCTCGGCGCAGGAGATCTCGCCCGGCATGGCCAAGGCGCTGAACCTGCCCAGCACCAACGGCGCCCCCGCATCCGGCGCGCTCGTGGCCAGCGTGCAGAACGACAGCCCGGCGGAAAAGGCCGGCATCAAGGCCGGCGACGTGATCACCTCCTTCAACAACCAGAAGGTGAGCAACCCGCGCGATCTGGCGATCAAGGTGTCCGGCGTGGCGCCCGGCACCAAGGCGCAGGTGACGTGGCTGCGCAACGGCAGCAGCCAGAACGCCACCGTGACGGTGGCCAACCTCGCCAAGCATGGCGGCGATTCGTCGTCGGGCAACGGTGGCGGTGGTGGCAATAACGGCTCGCTGGGCGTGAGCCTGTCGCCGCTCACCCCGGATCTGCGCCAGCAGCTCGGCATCGACGACGGCATCAAGGGCGTGGTGATCCGCGACGTGCGCCAGGGCTCCGCGGCCGATCAGGCGGGCCTGAGCGCCGGCGACGTGATCGTGGCGGTCGGAAACCGCACCGTCTCCACCCCCAAGGAAGCCGTGGATGCGGTGCACGCGGCGCTGCATGGCGGCGGCACCGTGGCCCTGCGCGTGCTGCATCAGGGGCAGATGTTGTTCGTGGCGGTCACGCCGGGCGACAACAGCGCCACGCCGGATAACGGCGATTCCGACAACGGCGACAATGGCGGCGGAAACGGAAACGACGGCGGAAACAACGGCGGCGACACCACGCCCGGCTGATCCGGAGGCGATGGCCCGGCTTTCCCAAGCCGGGCCGTTCGCGTTCTAGGGTTTCGACCCGAAAACCGCCTCCAGCGCGGCGACGGTGTTCCTCACCTGCTCCTTCGTGCCCACGCTGATCCGGATCCATTGATCGAGCGGCGGGAAGGCCCGGGCGACGATGATCCCGTGCCGGGCCAGGGCCTCGCGCGCCCCGTCCGCCGGGAGCGGGCTGCGGAAGAATACGAAATCGGCCTGCGAGGCCGTGTGTTGCAGATGCAGCCGGTCAAGCGCCGCCGTCAGCGTGGCCCGCCCCGCCGCGATGCGGCGTCGAATCTCGGCCACGCGACCCTGATCGGCCAATGCCGCCCGCGCCGCCGCGATCTCCAGCCGGCCCAACTCGTGCGCATCGCCGAAACCGGCGGCCCGGAGCGACGTCGCCAGCTGTTTCGGCGCCAGCAGGTAGCCGACCGGCAGCGCCGCGAGGCCGTAGATCTTGTCCAGCGTGCGGAACACGGCGACGTTCAGCCCTTCGGCGACAAGAGGCGCCACGGTCGCCGCCCCGCTGGCATATTCGAGATAGGCCTCATCCACCACCACCAGGGTCCGGCGCGATACCCGGCGCAGAAACGCTTCGAACGCCGCCGGATCGCTCACCGTGCCGGTCGGGTTATGCGGGTTGATGAGATAGAGCACCTTGGCGCCGGCGGCGGCGCGTTCCAGGGCCGGAAGATCGTTGCCGAGCGAGCGGGGATCGAGCGGCACGCCGATCACCTCCCCGCCCAACGGCCGCGCCGCATCCACCAGCGCGGTGTATCCCGGCACCGAATACACGAACCGCCCGCCGGCAGGCGCCTGCGCGGCCAGAAACAGCCCGAGCACGGTCAGGATCTCGCCCAGCACGATCTGGTCCGTCGGCACGGATTCGAGACGGGAAATCTCGGCCACCAGCGCATCCGCCGCGCTCGAGTCGCCATAGCGCGACAGGTCGCCGAGCTGATTCTCCAGAACGGCGCGCACGGACGGGGCGGGCCCGTACGGGTTCTCGTTCAGGGACAGGCGTGCCGACGGCGCCGCGGCGGCGCGGGACAGGGTGGCGGCCAGACCGAACAGGGCGCCGCCGCCCAGCAGGGACCGTCGTGGGAGAAACATGGCTGCGTCCTTTCCGCTCAGAACTGCACGGTCATCCGGCCGTAATAGAACCCGCCATCGATGCCGATCTGACTGCCGCCGCCGTCATACGGCACCGAACCGTAATAGCCGTTCTCCGGCGGAATGCGGCTCGGATGCGCGTCGAACAGGTTGTTGGCGCCCAATGCCACACGGAGACGCTGCAACGGCTTGAAGCCGATCTCCAGATTGGTGATCCAACGCGGCCGGTTCACGAAGGGCTGGAAGCGCGTGGTGGAATAGGCATCCGGCCCCTCGAAGAAGGTGAGCGCATCCTTCGTTTCGCCGAAGCGCTGCTCGTGCAGGATCAGGTCCCAGCGCTCGGTGAACCAGCGTCCGCCGATGGTGAAACGGTTCCGGGGCGTGCTGGTGGTGAGATAGGCGATGTTCTGCGCCGACAGGTCGCTGTCTCCGTTCGCCGTCGTGTTGGCATGGGTGATGCGGGACACGTTGGCGTTCACGGCGGCGTCCCAGTCGATCGTTCCCCAATCCCGCGCCGCCTGCCCTGCGCCGTGCCGTCCCAGCACCGTCCTGTAGCGCAGCGTGGCGTCGATCCCGCGCGTCCGCGTGCTGGCGGCGTTGGCGAAGAACGAGGCGGACACGTCGTCCGGGGCCAGGGTCGGCGAGACAGCGATCCCCTGGACCTGCAACGCCTGCAGCGCCAGCGGCCCCGACACGCCGGCACCGCTGACGATGCGGTCGCGTATGTCGATCTGGTAGGCGTCCAGGGTCAGGAACAGCGCCTCGGCCGGATGCAGCACGATGCCCGCGGTGAGGTTGGTGGAGCGTTCGGGCTTCAGCGGCGAAGCGCCAAGCAGGGCGGCGGCGGCGGAGTTCGCCGCCAGCGTCCCGCTGGCGCTGTCCGGTCCGACGGCGAGCGCGCTGTAGTATTCGTTGGCCAGGGACGGCGCGCGGGTGCCGTTCCCGAGCGTGCCGCGCAGGGCGATCGCAGGCGAGATCTCGTAGCGCGTGGAGATCTTGCCGGTGAAGGTGTTGCCGAAATCGGTGTAGTGCTCGAACCGGCCGGCGAGATCGACCTGCCAGTTCCGCGTGATCCGCGTGCCGATATCGCCGTAGCTCGCATACACGACCCGGCTGTGCGGCCCGGCATCTTCCGGCCGCAGACCCGCCTGCGCCTGGCTGCCGCCGAACAGATAGGAGGCCGGGCTGCCGGCTCCGGTGCCGTAGGTCTCGAAGCGATGCTCGGCCCCGAAGGCGAGCGTCAGCGGATAGCGCCACACCGGCAGAGAAACGCTGCGGCGCAGATCGAGATCGTTGGTGAGCTGCGTCGTCGAGGCATTGAACAGATGGATGCCGGTCGGGGTGGCGCCGGTCGCCTCGTACAGGGCGATGTTGGCGCTGTTGCGCAGGTTCACGTCCAGGAAATCGCCGCCATAGGTGGAGGAGACGTCCCAGCTCCAGCCGAACAGGTCCGTGCCCTTGGCGCCCAGCGTGGTGGAGAAATCGTTCTCGAAATCGGTCTGGTGCGGCGAGAAGCCGCCGGGATAAAGCGCAGGCAGCCGGCTCGGCAGCCGATACACCTGGGTCACGTCGGTGAAGCGATAGGCGTAGCTGGCATTGGCGTAGAGCTGCGCGCCGGAACGAAGCCCGATCCCCGCATTGGCGCCGAGATCGTAGCGCGTGCTTTCCGGGTCGCCGAGGATCTCGGTGACGCGCGTGCCGGTGCGGTCGTCGGCCTCGTTGCGCACGGTGTGGTCCTGATGGCGGTAATCGAAAGCGAGATCGAGAAAGCCGTCGGCACCGAGCCGACCGGCGCCCTGGGCGCTCGCCTGGGCGACGAACCCGTCCCCCGCTTCCGTCTGGCCGATCTCGCCGGACGCGACCCCGCCATGGTCGGCCTTCTTGAGGATGACGTTGACCACGCCCGCGATGGCATCGGCGCCGTACTGCGCCGCGGCACCGTCGCGAAGCACCTCGACATGGTCGATCAGCGCCGGCGGGATCAGATCCAGATCCACCGGCGTCGCGCCGTCGGCGAAGCCGTCGATGAACAGGAACGAGGATTGGTGGCGCCGCTTGCCGTCGACCAGCACCAGGGTCTGATTCGGGTTGAGTCCGCGCAGGCTGATGAAGTCGGTCGGCGCGCCGTCGAAGATGCCGACCGCGGGCGTGGTGACGGACGGCAGGAGCTGCACCAGCGCGGCGGTCGGGTTGGTCTGGCCGGTATCGGCGATGTCGCGCGCCGTGACGACGTCGATCGGCGACAGGCTCTGCCGCGCCGTGCGTCGCGTGTCCCGCGTGCCGGTGACGATCAACGTTTCCGCGGACGAGCCCGGAGCCTGGGACGGCGGGACCGGCGCCTGCTGAGCCTGGGCGACGGCCGACGCCATCGAACCGGCCAGGAGAGTCGAGATGAACCGGACGAACGGGCGCATGGCGGCAATCCTGTGCGCAATGGGGTCATTCCCGTTGTGTCACAAAATTACCCTACGTCAATATGGTTTTACATATATCAACTAAGTTGTATCGTTGTTTAGGTTCATCCCAGCATCTTGATCCCGACCACCACCAGGATCACCGCCAGGATCGGACGCAGCACGCGCTCGGACACGCGCGAACCGAGCAGGCTGCCGATCACCACGCCCGGGATCGAGCCGGAGATGAGGCTGACATAGAGCGGCCAGTCCATGGAGCCGATCCACCAATGTCCGAGCCCGGCGATCAGGGTCAGCGGCACGGCGTGGGCGATGTCCGACCCCACCACGCGGGCGGTGGACAGCTTCGGATACAGGATGATGAGCGCGGTGACGCCGATGGCGCCGGCGCCCACGGACGAGATGGTGACGAACACGCCGAGATAGAGGCCGAGGATCACCGTCAGGATCGCCGCCCGTTTCGGGCTGGGAACGAGGTCGCGTGCTTCGGCCCAGCGCATCAGCCGGTCACGCAGAAGTAGGCTAAGGGCTGTCAGCAGCAACGCCCCGCCGAGCACCACCGTCAGCAAATGGCTGGTGACGTGGCTCAGCGGCCCCAGCTCGGACAAGGCCCACAAGGTCGCCAGCGTGCCCGGAACGGAGCCGGCCGCCAGGGTCGCCACCACGCGCCATTCCACCGTGCCGAACAACCCGTGCACCAGCGTGCCGACCGTCTTGGTGGTGGCGGCATACAGCAGGTCGGTGCCGATGGCGGTGGCCGGATGGAAGCGAAACAGAAGCACCAGCAGCGGGGTCATGAGCGAGCCGCCGCCGACACCGGTCAGCCCGACCAGCGCGCCGATCACGAAACCCGACAAGGCATAGGCGACGGAAAGGGAGTGATGAGCCATGAACGATTCCGTTGTGAGCCCGGCCACGAAACAGGGCAGGCCGGATCCTGTCCATTGCAGGCCGGGCGCAGGGGGGCTAGGGGCTATCGACTCTTGTGCGGAAGGGTCGACCAGGGATGAACGAACAGGAGTAGCCCTATGTCCACCAGTATCGGCAACCCGGGCATGGGGGTGAGCGGGCATTCCGTTCCGCCGCGTGCCTTTCTGATCTGCGGCCTGGCCAGCCTCGCCGGGCTGATGTTCGGCCTCGATATCGGCGTGATCGCCGGCGCGCTCGACTTCATCCGCCAGGCGTTCGAACTGTCCGACGAGGCCCAGGGCTGGGTGGTGTCGATCATGATGATCGGCGCGGCCGTCGGCGCCGCCGCCGCGGGCACCGTGTCCTACCAGCTCGGCCGCAAGAAATCGCTGCTGATCGGTGCCGTGCTGTTCGTGGCGGGCGCCCTGTTGTGCGGGCTGGCGCCGTCCCTGTCGATCCTGCTGATCGGCCGCTTCGTTCTCGGTCTGGCGATCGGCGTCGTGTCCTTCACCGGCCCGCTCTACATCTCCGAGATGGCCCCCGCCTCCTGGCGCGGCGCGATGGTGTCGCTCTACCAGTTCATGCTGACGCTGGGCATCGTGCTGGCCTTCCTGAGCGACACGCTGCTGACCGGTTCGGGCAACTGGCGCCTGATGCTGGGCATCATCGCCGTTCCGGGCCTGGCCTTCCTGATCGCCGTGCTGTTCATGCCGGAAAGCCCGCGCTGGTTCCTGCTGCGCGGCCGCAAGGAAGAGGCCCGTGCGGTGCTGAACGAGCTGCGCGGCGACAAGGCCGAGGTCGATCGCGAAGTCAGCGAGATCGGCGAGCAGCTGTCCGTCCGCCAGCTCGGCACCAAGCTGTTCACGGCCAACCCGAACTTCCGCCGCTCGGTGGCGCTCGGCGTCGGCCTGCAGCTCGTGCAGCAATTCACCGGCATCAACGTGATCATGTATTACGCGCCGAAGATCTTCACCCTGGCCGGGTTCGGCGCCTCCGCCGCCGCCTGGGCCACCACCGTCACCGGCCTCGTGAACGTGGTCGCGACCCTGCTGGCGATCGGCTTCGCCGATAGCTGGGGGCGCCGCCCGATGCTGAACGCCTCGTTCATCATCATGGCCGTGTCGATGGCGATCATCGGCGTGATGCTGTCGCTCGGCATCCACGACCAGACCACGCGCTATCTGCTGGTGGCCCTCGTCCTGGTGTTCGTGGCCGGCTTCGCCGCCGCACCCGGTCCGCTGATCTGGACGCTGTGCTCGGAGATCCAGCCGCTCCAGGGCCGCGATTTCGGCGTCGCTGTGTCCACCTTCGCCAACTGGGGCGGCAATTTCGTGATCGGCTTCGCCTTTCCGCTGATGCTGACCCATCTCGGCCAGTCGCTGACCTTCTGGTCGTTCGCGATCTTCAACGGCGTGTTCATCCTGTTCGTGCTGATGCTGGTGCCGGAAACCAAGGGCGTCAGCCTGGAGACCATCGAGCAGAGGCTGTTCCAGGGCCTGCCGCTGCGTCGCATCGGCCGCTGATCCGCACAGAGCCGGCGCCTTCGCGGCGCCGGCTGTCTACCTCGGAAATAGAACAAGTCTTCTTTTTCTGAAGAAAAAGAAGCAAAAAGACTTTTATCCGTTCAGGACTGAGGCAGCGGGACTGTCTTTACCCAAACAAACAGAAGTTCTTTGGTTCTTTCTTTCAAGAAAGAACCTTCTCTTCCTTGCCTGCTACGCCAGCCCGAGATCCGTCAGCATCTCATGAACGGAGGCCATCGCCGCCGTCTCGTCGATGGTGAAGTTGCAGATCGACGGGATGAAGTCGGGGCCCAGCGGCACCATCAGCGGCGCATCGCGCACATCCTCCACCAGCGCCCTGTCGATGAAGCGCACGGGCGTCGGATGCTCCATCGCGTGCGGGCTGTCGTAGAGGTGCAGATCGCCGAAATCGGACAGGTTGGCGTGGTTGGTGATGATCAGGCCGGGCAGGTTGTTGACCCAGCGATACTTGGCGAGACCGGCGCCCCAGATCGCCACCAGCGCCTGGGCCTGCTGCCCGCAGGCCAGGCTTTCCGTGATCGGCAGGCCGATCGTGTCGATCACCGTCACGCGCGTCCCCGCGGAATGATCGCGCATGTGCTCGACCAGCACCCGCTCGTAGTCGATCGGGCGGGTCTTGGCGGAGAGCTCGCCATGGCTCCAGATGAAGCTGTCCGGTTCGCCGGGCCGGCTGTTATGGCCATCCACGACCAGGACGCAACGGCCGAGCGAAGCGGAAAGCTGATCCACCAGCGCCTCGCAGAACGCTTCCAGATCGACCACCGTCCGGTTCTCGACGCGCAGACCGAACAGCACCACGGGAATGCCGTCCCGGCGTGCCTGACGACAGATCGCCGCGGGCGACGACTCGCTCATGGGCTCCAGCGTCGCGGAGATCCGGTCGCGCACGTCCTTCGGCACGGTCATGGCCGAAGACCGCACCGGACATTCGCGATTGCGATAGAAATCCGGGATGGCCTCCTGGAACGGGCCGTTCTGGCGGTCGATCAGCCCGTCCAGCTCCGGGAAGATCCGGTCGAGCGGACCGTACATCTCGGGATGCAGATGGGCGTCGAACAAGCGGAACTGCGGCAGCGCCTTCTGCGGCACCTTGCCCATCATCTGCGAGATGCCGGAGATGTCGTTCCACAGAACGTGACCGATATGCATGGCGGTGATGCCGCGCCAGACATGCACCGGCTTGATGTGAGGTTCGGCGAAGTATTCGGCGAGCAGATCGCCGTGCTGCATGACGCGGGCGAAGAATTCCCGGAACAGTTCGGGCATCTGCGACCGGATCGAGTCCGGAACCAGGGCGACGCACAAACGGCCTTCCGGAACGAACAGCGCGATCGGCCGGAAGAAGATCTCCCCCGCCATGACGAACATCACGGTCTGAGACTGCGGCTCGACGCAACGATAGCCGTGGATCACGCCGTGCATCACCACGGCATGGCAGGACGGCATGGGCGAGCCGTCCGACGGCGACGGAAACGCCATGGCGCCGTTCTGGAGGAAGTGGGGCAGCTGGTCCTGCAGCAATCCCGGATTGAACAGGGCGTGCAGAAGCTGGGGGCGCATCAGGATGCGTTTGCTGCCCAGGTCGACGATCTGGCTTTCGGCGCGGTTGGGATCGAGCTGATCCACGGTCTTCAGCGGCGTCGTGGAATCGAAGCTGCCGAGATAAAGGTCCAGAAGTTCGCGGCGCGTTCCTTCCGGCAAACGGAAGAAGCCCTTCTCGCGCGCGTCGAGCGGCGGCGGAACCGGCGTCAGCATGATCTTGCGCCAAAGACCGTCGAACAACGCGGCGGCCGCGACGAGGACCTGCAGACGCAAGTCGCCGTGCAGTTCGCCGATTGATCCGCCACGGCGCTCGAGAGACTCGTCGAGATACCAGGAGGCCGGCTGGCCGCTTTCGTGTTCGAAACAGACCACCGTGACGGGAGCGAGGCCGGTGTAGAGAAAGGTCGGCTTCCATCCCTCCGCGAACCGGGCCGGGCGTCCACCGTCCGTGATGTTCGTCGCAGCCGTCACATCGCGGATGAAGTGCTCGGTGGTCACGGCCATGAAGCGTCGATCCTATCGAGAGCGGGAGTCCGCCAGCCTGTGCCGGACGCAGTGCCGGCATACTGGCCGACTTTGCCGCCGCACTCAACGCGAGCCGGACCCGCCGACGCCCTTGTGGAAGACGAGGACGTTCAGCAGGATGCGCGCCCAGCGGTCCCCGGGGAAACCGCACCTCCCGGCCGCCCCGAACGGAGCCTCCATCGTGATCATCCGAAGCGACGAGACGGTCGATCTTCCGGTTCCTGGCGCCGAAGGCGTGATGCGGATGCATCTGTTCCGCCCCGCCGTTCCGGGGCGCTTTCCCGGGATCCTGTTCTTCTCCGAGATCTACCAGGTCACGGCGCCGATCCGCCGTCTGGCGGCCCTGCTGGCCGGTCAGGGCTATCTGGTCGCCGTGCCGGAAGTGTATCACGAATACGAGCCCCCCGGCACGGTGCTGCGCTACGACCAGGAGGGCACGGATCGCGGCAACGCGCTGAAATTCAGCAAACCTGTCGCCGCGTTCGACGCCGATTTCGCCGCCGCCCTCGCCTTTCTGCGCGATCATCCGGAGTGTTCCGGGCGTTTGGCCACCGCCGGCGTTTGCCTGGGCGGTCATCTGGCTTATCGCGCCGCGCTGAACCCGGACGTGTCCGCCGCCGCCTGCTTCTACGCCACCGACATCCATTCCGGCACGCTGGGCGAGAACAAGAACGACAACAGCCTCGCCCGCATGGACGAGCTCAGGGCGGAAATCCTGTTCGTCTGGGGACGCCAGGATCCGCACGTCCCGTTCGCCGGACGCGAGCGGATCCGCGCGCGACTGGAAGAAGCCGGCGCGCGCTACGAATGGCACGAGGTGAACGCGCCGCACGCCTTCCTGCGCGACGAAGGCCCGCGCTACGATCCGGCTCTGTTCCTGCAATGCGTCGGGCTGATGCTCGATCTGTTCTCGCGCGTGCTCAAGGCCTGAACACGCGCGCTTCGCGCTCTACGACGCGGCGCGAACGCCGTCGAGGAAGTCGCGGACCTCCCGATCGAGTTGTTCCGTCTGCTGGCTCAGATCTCCGGCGGAACTCAGCACCTGCGTCGCGGCGGCGCCCGTGTCGTTCGCCGCCGCGCTGACATGGGCGATGTTGACGGTCACGTCCCGGGTATTGGTTGAAGCCTGCTGAACGTTCCTGGCGATCTCGGACGTGGCGGCCCCCTGCTCCTCCACCGCCGCGGCGATCGAGGTGGTGACGACGCCGACCTCCTCGATCAACCTGCCGATCTCGCGGATCGCATCCACCGCCCCCTGGGTCGCCGCCTGGACTTCGCCGATCTGGCCGGAAATCTCCTCCGTCGCGCGGGCGGTCTGCTGCGCGAGCGATTTCACCTCGGAGGCCACCACGGCGAAGCCCTTGCCGGCCTCGCCCGCCCTCGCCGCCTCGATCGTCGCGTTCAAGGCCAGAAGATTCGTCTGGCCGGCGATGGTCGTGATCAGACCGACGACATCGCCGATCCGCGCCGCACTGTCGGCCAGAGCACGCACCGTCTCGTCCGTGCGGCGCACGCTGTCGACGGCCTTTCCCGACAGCCCGGCCGACGTCGTCACCTGCCTGTTGATCTCGCCGATGGAAGCAGCAAGCTCCTCGGAGGCGGCAGCCACCGTCTGCACATCGAGACTTGTTTCCTCGGCGGCGGTCGCGACATGCGCGGCGGTTCGGGTCGTGGTCGCGGCGGTCGAGGACATCGACTTGGCGGTGCTTTCCAACTCCGTCGACGACGAAGACAACATCGCCACCAGACGGCCCACCTTCGACTCGAAGCTTTCAGCAAGAATCTCCATGCTTCGCTTCTTCTCGGCGCTCGCCAAACGTCGCGCCTCGATCTGCTCCGCTTCCAGCCGCGCCTTTTCGATCGCATGGACTTTGAACACCGCGACCGCCTTGGCCATCTTCCCGATCTCGTCCTGCCGCGTCGCCGGCATCAACGCGACCTCCAGATCCCCTTCCGCCAAACGGGCCATGGTGTGCGTCATGGTCCGAATCGGCACGCCGATGCTGCGTGTCAGCAAAAAGCCCATAATCGTCGCCAAACAAACGGAAAGGGCCGAGCCGGCGACGATCACGAACAAAGCGCTGGTGAAGGCGGATTGTTCGTCGACGGAACGCTTCATCAGCAAGGATCGTTCGGCGTTCTCCATCTCCAGGCCCTGCTGACGGATACCATCCATCGTCGCCTTGCCGGCGCCCGACGCCTCGATCCGGAGCGCCTCAACCCGGTCGCTGGCCATGAGCGCGATCTCCTTTTCGGCGAAATCCTGATGCCATGTCGCATCAAGCGACCTGATCGTCTCGAGACGACGCTGCTGGGCGGGATTGTCCGACGTCAGAGCCGTCGCTTGCGTCAGGGCAGCCTCGAAACGTTGTTGGCCAGCCTTATAGGGATCGAGAAACGTGTCCGATCCCGACAGAAGATAGCCGCGAAGACCGGTTTCCTGGTCGATCATCGAGATCATCATCCGATCGACCTGTTCGATGACCTTGTAGGTATGGGCAGTCCAGGCACCGCTCGTTCGCAGGAACACCAGTTGTGCGTAACTGAAACCGCCCGCAGCGCACATGAGCGCCGCCAGAAGAAAGAACGCCGAGGCCATTTTCCGGCCGACGGAGATGTTGTGGAGCAGGCCCATAACGTTCGCCTCTTAATTTACAGCGACACGCTATGTCACAACGATTAACAAACGGTTTCGGCGGCCCGGACAAAGCGGACGGCCGATCGCTTCGGATCGCACCCCTCGCGAAACCGCCCGGCCCGCTGCGGCGATCAGCCCTGTCCGACAGCTCCGCTCTCCAGCGCCAGCCGCGCTTCCGTCGCCAGACGGTCCACGCGCTCGTTCTGCGGATCGCCGGAATGGCCGCGCACCCAGCGCCACTCCACCTCGTGCCGCTTGGCCGCATCCAGCACGCGGCGCCACAGATCCATGTTCGCCACCGGATCGCCGGACGCGTTGCGCCAGTTGCGGCGCACCCAACCCGTGCTCCAGCGCGTCACGCCGTTGCGCACGTATTCGCTGTCCGTATGCAGCACGATGCGGCAGGGCCGGTTCAGCGCCTCCAGCGCTTCCGCCGCCGCCGTCAGCTCCATCCGGTTGTTGGTGGTCGCCGCCTCGCCGCCGGAGAGTTCGCGCTCATGGCCGCGAAAACGCAGCAGCACACCCCAGCCGCCCGGACCGGGATTCGGCTTGCAGCCGCCGTCCGTCCAGATCTCGACCTCCGGACCGCCCGGGGCGGGTGTCGCCTCGCTCACAGCCCGAGCGCTCCAGGCCCGTCCGCCGCCAAAAAGAAACGCAGGCGGCGGAGATATTCCAGCGGGTCCTTGCGCGTCACCATGGCGCCGTCCGGCGTGTTCACCCAGTCGAACAAACGCGTCAGCAGAAACCGGATCGCCGCCCCCTGGCACAGCACCGGCAAGGCATCGCGCTCGTCGCGGCCGAGCTTGCGGACAGTCTCGTAGCCGCCCAGCATCAGCCGCGCCTTGGTGACGTTGAAGGCCAGATCAGGCTCGAAGCACCAGGCGTTCAAGCAGACGGCGAGATCGTAGGCCAGCAAATCGGTGCAGGCGAAATAGAAATCGATCAGCCCGCTCAGATCGCGCCCGCCCGACGAGCGCAGGAAGAACACGTTGTCCGGAAACAGATCGGCATGGATCTGCCCGCGCGGCAGATCCTCCGGCCAGTGCGGCAGAATCCGGTCTAAAGCCGCATCCAGCTCGGCGACCAATCCCGGCTGCACACGATCCCCGGTCGCCCGGCTCTTCTCCAGCAACGGACGCCAGCTCTGCGGCCCGAGTCCGTTCGGCCGCTCCGCCTCGTAATCGGCGCCCGCGACATGCAGACGCGCCAGCGCTTCGCCGAGCGGGCGGCAATGCTCCGGACGCACGCGCCTGGGCCACACACCGGGCAGGAACGAGGTGATCGCCGCCGGACGCCCGGCCAGCTCGCGCAGGGCCTCGCCGTCCCGCCCCGCGATCGGCTGCGGGCACGTCACGCCGCGCGCCGCCAGATGACGCATCAGCCCCAGGAACCAGGGCAGCTCGGCCGGATCGACCCGCTTCTCGTAGAGGGTGAGAATGAAATCGCCGGACGAGGTGCGGAGCGAGAAGTTCGAGTTCTCGACGCCTTCCGCGATGCCGCGGAAGGCCACCAGCTCACCCAGCGCATAGTCGCCCAGGAACGCGGCGAGCGCCTCGTCGCCGACGTCGGTGTAGACAGCCATGGAAAGAGGTCAGCCGAGCGGAGCCGGCAGCTTGAAGATCACGTCCTCCAGCTTCACCGTGCGCTCCTCGATGTCCAGCGCATAACGCTGTCCGAGCGCCGTCACCATCTCCTGCACCAGCGCTTCCGGCGCCGAAGCCCCGGCGGTGATGCCCACGGTGGACACCCCTTCCAGCACCGACCAGTCCAGATCACGCAGACGCGGCACCAGGATCGCGCGCGGCACGCCGGAGCGCTCCGCCACTTCGCGCAGGCGCTGCGAGTTCGACGAATTGGGCGAGCCGATCACGATCACCAGATCGCAGCCCGGCGCGATCGCCTTGACCGCTTCCTGCCGATTGGTGGTGGCGTAGCAGATGTCCTCGCGCTTCGGCCCCTCGATCAGCGGGAAGCGCTCGCGCAGGATGTCGACGATCTCGGCGGTGTCGTCCACAGACAGGGTGGTCTGGGTGATGAACGCCAGACGCGCCGGATCGGCCGGCTGCACGCGGCGGGCCTCCTCGGAATCGTTGATCAGCGTCACCGCGCCGGGCGGAAGCTGGCCCATGGTGCCGACCACCTCGGGATGCCCGGCATGGCCGATCATCAGGATATGGCGCGACTCCGGGCCGCCGCCGGCGAAATGCCGCTCGGCCTCGCGATGCACCTTCGAGACCAGCGGGCAGGTCGCGTCCAGATACAGCAGGTTGCGCCGTTCGGCCTCGGCCGGCACCGATTTCGGCACGCCATGGGCGGAAAACACCACGTGACCGTCGGCCGGAACCTCGTCCAGCTCCTCGACGAACACCGCCCCCTTGGCCTCCAGCTCTTCCACCACCGTACGGTTATGGACGATCTCGTGCCGCACGTAGACCGGCGCGCCGTAGCGCTTCAGCGCCTCCTCGACCACGCGGATCGCCCGGTCCACCCCGGCGCAGAACCCGCGCGGGCCGGCCAGCAGCAGCTTCAACCGGGGCAGCGAGCCCGCTCCGGCAATCCCGGACACGAGCGTGTCGCTCTGCATCTGATCCGGCATCCTGTTCCCCAAACTTCCGTGGCGTCCTATATGGCGCGCCAGCCCGGTCCATGAAAGGTCCATGGTGTCCTGGCGCGTCGCCTGCAACTGCCGCCCTGCCATACAGGCGCGGCCGGTCGAGAGTCGAGAATGAACGTGCCGCGTGTGTCCAGCCCCGTCCGAACCGCGATCCGCGCCCTGGCGCCGGCCGCCCTGCTGCTGAGCGGCCTGGCCGCCTGCGCCAACGACGACCCCAACGCCTTCGCACCCGCCTGCGCCCCGGTCGGCATCCTGGGCGATGCGGCCGATTACAGCGATTACGGCACGGCCGAGGACAGGCCGGACCTGTCCAAACTGATCTCGCACGGCTCCATCCTGGGCGTTTCCGGCCATTGCTCGTCGGCCGCCAACAACACCCGGCTCCACACCCAGATCCGGCTCGATCTCGGCATCACGCGCGGCCCGGCCACCGGCGCTTCCTCGTTGCCGGTGCCGTACTTCATCGCCGTGACGCGCGACGGGCAGGTGATCAGCAAGCAGACCCTGACCGCGCAGGCGCAGTTCCCGGGCAATGCCGACCGCGTGCTGGTCCGCACGGACCCGGTCGAGTTCGACCTGCCGGTCTCCCGTGCCCAGCCGGGCACATCCTACAGGATCGAGGTGGGGTTCCAGCTCGACGCTGCCCAGCTCGCCTATAACCGTTCCCACATCACACACTGACGGAGCCCCGTTTCATGGCCGAGATTCGCTTCACCAAGGATCACGAGTGGGTTCGTCTGGAAGAAGACGGCACCGCCACGGTCGGAATCACCGACCATGCCCAGGAAGCCCTGGGCGACATCGTGTTCGTGGAACTGCCCGCGACCGATCGCACCGTGGCCGAGGGCGAAAGCGTCGCCGTGGTCGAGAGCGTCAAGGCGGCGTCCGACATCTACGCCCCGCTGGCCGGCAAGGTCTCGGAAACCAACGAGCTGCTCACCGAAGACCCCTCCCTGGTGAACCGCGATCCCGAGGACGAGGCCTGGTTCTTCCGCATGGAGCTGGACGATGCCGAGGCGTTCGAGGCCCTGATGGACGCCGACGCCTACAAGCAGTTCCTCGAGTCGCTCTGATCTCAACACCCGGCGGCCGCCCCGACGCGGTCGCCGGGACCGCGCTTATCACCCCCCGGTCGCGTTCGACGCCGCCTCGTGCCGGCCGGCGCGACAGCCGCTCGGTCTGGACAACACCCACCGCACAACCGGTCCGACACGATCCGCGTCGCCCCGGCTGCCCCGGAAGCGCGCAGCGCGACCTGCATGACGGTATGGTCCCGTTCGCCGGCGCGCGATGACGACAGCGGCCGGACGCTCCCAAACCCGGCAGCACAGTTTCTGCCGGCAAGCCGCCCGCACGCTGTCCCGCCCGAGCCGCAGCCACGCGATCGGGCCCCTGCCGCCATGGACCCACGCCTCATGACCGCCGAACCGCATTGGCGCAGCAACCTGTTCGTGTGCACCTTCGGCGCCTTCACCACCGTGCTGGCGATGACGGTGCTGCTACCCTTTCTGCCCTTGTTCGTTTCCGAGCTGGCGGAGAAACAGCACCGGACGCTCGATCAGGCCGGGATCGCCCGCTGGTCCGCGCTGTGCTTCGGCGCGACCTATCTCGCCTCCGGCCTCGCGGCACCGCTCTGGGGCAAGGTCGCGGACCGGTTCGGGCGCAAGCAGATCCTGATCCGTGCTTCGCTCGGCATGGCGGTCTGCATGTCGCTGATCGGTGTCACGCAATCCCTCTGGCAGCTCCTGGCGCTCCGTTTCGTGGCCGGCCTGGTCGGCGGGTTCGCGTCCGGCGCGACGGTGCTGGTGGCGACGCAGACCCCGCGCGAGCGCTCCGCCTGGGCGCTCGGCATCCTGTCCTCCGGCACCATGGCCGGCAGCGTCGCCGGCCCGCTGCTGGGCGGCCTGCTCGCCCCGGCCATCGGCACCAGGAACACGTTCTTTCTTGCCGGAGCGCTGATCTTCCTCGCCTTCCTGCTGGTGATCGCCCTGGTGCGGGAAGCGCCCAGACCGCGCCCGTCCGGCGAAAAACAGCCCAGCGCCTGGCGTCAGGTGCCGGATCGCCGTCTGGTCGCGACGCTGCTGTTCGCAGGCATGCTGCTGACCCTGGCCAACATGTCGATCGAGCCGATCGTGACCCTGTTCGTGGCCGAACTCGTTTCGACAAAAGCCACGGTCGCCCCCTGGTCCGGCGCGATCATGGCCGCCGCCGCCCTCGGCAGCGTCCTGGCTGCGGCCAGGGTGGGACGACTCGCCGACCGGATCGGCCACAGGCGCGTCGCCCTCTCAGGTCTGGTGCTGTGCGCCCTGCTGCTGCTGCCGCAGGCGGCGGTGCAGGCGGCGTGGCAGTTGCTCGTGCTGCGGTTCCTGATGGGCATCGCCCTGGCCGGGCTGCTGCCGTCGATCACCAGCCTGATCCGCCACGCCGTGCCGCCCGGAATCGCCGGGCGCATCCTCGCCCTCAACATCTCCGCCCAATATGTGGGCTTCGTTGCAGGCCCGCTGCTGGGCAGCGCGGTCGCGGCGCATCTCGGCATGCGTCCGGTCTTCCTGGCCACCAGCCTCGTCATGCTGCTGGGCGCGGCGCTGCTGTGGCGTGGGCGCGGTCCGGCCCCATGGCGGAGGGCTTGATATATCAAGTTTGAGTATTACTAGTATTTTCAATCACATCTTTACATTTGCCAAAGTGTTTGATATTTAGTCCGCCAGCATTCAATATCAATGGTCTCTTTAGATAATTTGCAACGATTGCGTTGATTTCATTGAACGCTCTGGAATAAGTGAGAAAGGCGTGCATATTATTGTTCGAAACAACCAAATATTCTCTTGGGTCTCTCTAGTTATATTTGAGATCAAACCTCAGCGCTATATCTTGCGCGGCAGCCAGGGAGTGATATCTACCATTGAGTGCCTAACCACGCACATTTAATTGGCCGTGCAATGCCACTTGTATCCGCTGGAAGGTGACTGAATTCAAATGTCCGATGCCACTAGCAAAGGCTCAGAACCGCAGACTTGTTCTACAGTTTGCGCTCGGTGCAATGGCATGAGGAAATGCGATATCAAAGCTGAGCATACCTCTTCGTATGAGGACGGAATATATGAGTCATGGAGGAAGTGGCAGATATTGCAATGTCGCGGTTGCGATTATACGTTCGCGCGCACAGTAGACACCAACAGCGAGGACTATACCGACGAAATCGACGAAGATGGACAGCATTATTGCCAATTAAATGAGGAAGTCGCATTTTGGCCTGCATTATCTCGCCGAAAGCAACCTGAATGGATTTTTGGATATTCAAGTGTTGTTTCGACGGATAACGCCAATATCAAACTTAATAGAGCTTTGTTTGAAGTTTACAGCGCTTTGAATAACGATTTGAGAATGCTGGCCGGGATTGGCATTCGGACGTGTTATGATATCGCCAGTGAATTGCTGGGAGTAGATACCGAACTACCATTTTCTCAAAAACTTGATGCACTGGTGGCAGCCAGCAAAATTGCCCAATGGGATCGCAATCGGCTTGAAGTTATCGTGAATGCTGGAAATGCTTCCGCACATCGTGGTTGGATTCCCAAAGCTGACGAACTAAACACAATGATGGACATACTTGAGCACTTTTTGAATGAGACGATTGTGGGTCCTAAAAACAGGGCCGCGCTTGATGCACGTGCCGAAAAGATGGCCAAATCCGTTCCGCCCCGCAAACCCATGAAAAAGCCCGCCGATCCCAAAACAAGCACATAGCGTGCGCTGCTGCTTTTTCCCTTACATAGCTGTCCTTCACTGTAGGAGTTATACATGACACCAGAATTTGCAAAAGCGCTAGAAGGAGTCACCAAGGTTCTCGTTGCTTTGGGAGCATTCCTTTCGGCTGTGGCCGGAATCTATCTTGGCGTTGATGCTGTTGAAAAGGAAACATCTGAAGTTTTCAGAACCAAATGGCTTTGGTTTCCATTGCCATTAATACCAGTAATTTCTTGGATACTTACTTTTTTCCTTGATCAATCAACAGCACTCTATCTAGGGTATTGTTGGGCAATGGCCATTCTCTTTATTATCTCAATAGCCCTTGTCGTAATGAGAGTTTATATTGCTCGACAAAAAATGAAAAAAGCCGTCAAGAAACCAAAACATAGGAAGGTGGCTTGGATACTTTTGGTGTTGGGATTTGACCTGCTGTTTTCCGGCGCGCTCGTTGATGCGATTGCATTTTATATGAAGGGCTAGGGCTTTGTGCGTTCCTACCCGTACCCTGCCCTCAGTGACGTTCTGAGGGCAATTATGGGGTGGGTAATGCCACTTCAAGGCGGCCACCATCTAACCAAGGTCCGCCGGCAGTGGGTGCCGCATTGGGTAGGGTGTTTAGCCAGGCCATAGCCAGTGCGGCAAACTGAGCCGGTGATAGGGCAATGGGAAAGGCCACAGGTGGTGTAACACTGGCTAAGCCTTGGGGAGCAACCCACAGCCCAATGTTGGGTGTGCGGTTGTCCCCATACAGCGTGGCATATTCCACCACAACGCCGCTGTAGGTGTTGGTCGTTCCCCCGCTGATCGTGCAAGCGATCACCGTGCCCAATATTTGAACGTTGAATATGGTGATCGTGGCGTCGCCGCTGGTGATCTTCGCGCTAACAATTTTGTCACTGGGATCCATGCGTCCATGGATGTCTAGGCTATAGCCAACGGTTTCGCTGGCATCCTCTGCTCGAAAATTGAGGGCAACCGTTGATAAGTCCACGTTGCCTGGAATGTAAACTTTGGTAGATGGATTGTAAAAAGGTGTCCTCAATTTTGTTGTTATTTAAGTTCTTGTTTATAAGATCGTATTACGAATTCAACAAAGTGTATTTATTTTAGTCTTGTAACTCAAATTTGAATGGGTTTTTGATTCTACCAATCAACCGATTAACGATAAGAAGCGCTTTCTCTTTCTGAAGGAAAATAGGCAATAGCACTTTCATCCGTTTAGACCTCAGCAGCGGAGTTCGCTCATACCGAACCGGACAAAAGTTCTTTGGTTCGTTCTTTCAAGAAAGAACAATTCTTTCATCTCTCGTTTCGGCGCGCCCGCCCCAGCACGAACGCCCCCGCCACCAGCGCCAGCAGCGACGCCCCCAGCTCCGGCAGCAGCACGCCCAGCACCAGCATCGCCAGCACCGCGCCGATCCCGACGCGCGGCTCCGGCGCACGTCCCGGCACCCCGAGCGCGCCGGGCGGGCGCCGACGCAGCCAGAGCACCGTCGCGGCCACGCTCATCAGCAACAGCCCTGTCGCAACCAGCAGATTCAGCACCTGGTTGGCCCAGCCGAACAGATGCCCTTCGTGCGCCGCCACGCCGTAGCCGACCGCGCGATCCAGCAACGGCTTGGCGCCGAACCGCTTCACCGACGACACGGCCCCGTCCGGCGTCACCAGCGCCTCGACCCGGAGCGGCCGGTCCTGGGTGTCGGAGCGCACATGCCAGAGCGACAGACCAGGTGCTGGCGGCACGATCATGACCGGCGCCGGAAAATCGAGCCGGCGCGCGGTCGCGGCCACGGCATCGAGCCCGGTCAGGGCATCGGCGGCGGCTGGCGGCGGCGCGTTCATGTCCATGCCGGGCATGGAGGCCGGCATCGGTGCCGGCACAGGATGGCCCGCGATCGCCGTGCCGACGGGCTGCGCGCCGATCTCCCAATCCTGCACCGTCTGCGCCGACGACAAACGATGCTGCAGCTGCGCCAAGGCCTGCCCCCAGACGAAGGACCAGGGCAGGCCCGAGACCAGAAACAACGCCAGGAACGCCGACACCCAGAATCCGGTGACCGCATGCAGATCGCGCCAGCGCGCAGCGGTCCTGATCCTCGGCAACACCGCGCCGGCCACGCCGCGCACCGGTCTCGGCCACCACAGATAAAGCCCGGTCGCGATCAGAACGACCGTCCAGGAGGCGACCATCTCCATCACCACCGATCCCGCATTGCCGAGCAGAAGCTGGCCGTGAAGTTTCATCACGATACGCTCGAACCGATGTTCCTCCTTCACCTGCTTCAGGATTTGCAGAGAGGACGGATCGACATAGACCCGGATCGCCTCGCCGCCCCGATCCACGATCACGCGCGCGGCGTGCCCGGGACCGCGCGGCAGCTCGAGCGCCAGCAGATTGCCGTTCGGCACCGATGCCAGCGCCGCACGCACCTCCGCGTCAAGCGTGGCCTGCGCCGCGGCGACCGGCAAATGGTCGTAGTGCCGGTCGATCCAATCATCGACCTGAGGTTTGAACAGATAGATCGTGCCTGTCAGGCACAGAAACGCGACGAACGGCAAACAGAACAGGCCGGACAGGAAATGCCAGCGCCAGACCGTGCGCCGGTCCGGCCAGAGCGAAGCGAGATCACCGCGCATCGCTCAGAACCCCACCCGCACGCCGCCGAGAAACGCGCGCGGCGCTCCGGCATAGATCGAGCCGGTCTTGTTCGCGAGCGCCGAGCCCCCCGCCTGCTGCCCGTTTGCGAGCAGGCTGTCGGAGATCACCGTGGCGCCCGCTGCATAAATCCGGTTGGTGAGGTTCTGGATCTCGAACCAGCTTTGCAGACGATGCACCCAGCCGAACCGCGCCGGCGGATGATAATGGATCTCGAGATTCACCAGCGCATAGTCCGGCACGGAAACGCGATTGGCGTTGTCGAGAAAGAAGGAGGATCGCCAGTTCAACTCGGCGAAACCGCCCAACCCTTCCAGCGCCCCGTCCGGCTGGTCGTAGAGCAGGCGCGCATCGAGCGCATGCGGCATCACGCCCGGAATCCGATTGCCGTCGCGCGAGAACGACCGCGACAGCGTGCTGTTGGAAAGGGTCTCGGTGTAGTCGGTATAGATCTGGTTGTCGTAGGTATAGGACAGCATGGTGCTGGCGCCGGGCAGAACCGACGGCAACGGCTTCCAGGTCGCGGCCAGCTCGACGCCGCGATGCTGCGAGGCCGGCGCGTTGAACATGTAGCTCCCGGCCGGCGCGTTGATGCCGGGAGACTGGCTCACCAGCTCGTTGCGATAGAACTCGTAGAATCCCGTCGCCTGCACCGTGATCGCGGGTGACGGATGCCAGTCCGCGCCGAGATCGATGCCGAGGCTGGTCTGGCTCTTGAGCTGTGTGTTGTTGCCGTATGTGCCTTGCGGCGTCACGAACAAGGCGGAATAGGCCGGCGTGGCATAGGCGGTTCCGAGACGCGTATGCAGCGTCCAGTCGCGCGTCGGGGCGTAGGTCAGCGCCGCTTCCGGGGCCAGGTTGAAGAAGAAACGGTTGGCGGTGATGCCGTGCAGGAACGTGGACATTCCTTTGTAGCTGTACACCGTCTGGAACGCGCCGATCTCGGAATAGGTGCCGCCCAGACCGATCACCGCATGCCATTTCGGTGCGAACCGCCAATCCTCCTGCCAACGCAGACCGGCATTGGATTGATGGCCGTAGGTGGTCGCGTTCAGGGCGCCGTGCGTCGCCCCGCCCTGCGACGTCAGATTAAAGACCACGTAGCCGAGATCGAGATAATCGTAGCTCGCCGCGACGTAGGAGGTGAGCGCCGTGCCGCCGAGATCGGCGCGGTTGGTGAGGTCCGTCTGCGCATTGTACGAGTTGAACGGCCCGGTGAACGCGGTGGTCGTGGTCGGCTGGTCCACATGGCGCTGGTCGTACGTGAACTGCGTGCGCCAGGTGGTGCGATCGTCCAGATCGTGCTCCCAGCGCGACCCGACGATGGTGCGGCGGTCGAACCGTCCGAGCCCCGCCTGCTGCGGACTCGCCGCCACCGTCGGACCCGAGCGGCCATCCCTGAACAATGTCACCGACGCACAGCCGGCCGCCGCATGCGACGCGTCGACACAGCCCTGCTGGAACGGGTTGATCCTGAACTGCGATAAAGATAGCCGCAACGGCAGCATCGTGTCGGTGACGTTGTTGATGAATTTGAACACCAGCCGGTCCCGCGCGCCGAGCGTGATGCGCAGCTTCGCGTTCTCGGTCGAGGTGTCGAACGACGCGTTGGGCTGGAACCCGTTGCCGCGCACATCGCTCGCGAACACAGACAGATCGTAGCCACGCCCGGCAGCACCCAGCGACATGTACTGGTTGAACTGCCCGAACGATCCGAAATCCGAACCCAGTTCGAGCCCGTCGATCGCGGCGCCGTCGCGGGTGCGGAAATTGATCGCGCCGTTGATGGCGTAGTTGCCATACAGCGTCGATGCCGGACCCTGGAACACGTCGATGCCCTGATAGGCATGCGGGTCGATCAGATCGGCGCGGGCGATGCCGTCCGGCTGGGTCACGGGAAACCCGTCTTCCGTCACCTGGATGTTCTTCAAGCCGTTCGACTGACGCGCCCCGGACCCGCGCACCGACACCACGCTGTCGCGCGGGCCGTTGCCGGCCTGGACGGTGACGCCCGGAACGGTCGCGACCATGTCGGCGACGCTCAGCGCCGGCGTATCGGCGAAGGTGATGCGATCGGCGCTGTAGGTGGTCTGCCCGGCCGGGCGGCTGGTCGGCGGCCGGCGCGCCACGCCGGACACGGTGATCTGCTCGGAAGGCGGCGGAACGTCCGGCACCATGACCGGCGTGCCGAAGCCGGTTTGCGCGGAGGTGTCGGTCAGGGAAACGAGAAGGGCGAGCGTGGAGGCGCTCGCGAACAAAAGCGGTCGCATGAATACCGTCCCGGGCCCGGCGACGGACCCTTTTCTTCAGCCAGCAACGATCCCGCGCCGAAACGGCACGGGACGCGGATCAGGGAAGGAAGACGGGAGCCGGCGGGCCGCGGGCGCGCGGCGGTTCCGCGGGTGGGCCGCGCGGCTGCGGACAGCGTCCGTGCTGGAAACGCAGCGCGCAGATCGCACGATGAAAGACGATCGGCGGCAGCACGACCGGCAAAGGCAGATGCGCCGCGATCGAGCAGATCGGACAGGGCGCCTCGTGCGGTGGCTTGTGCTGATCCGCCGGCCCGTGCGCGTCGGCCTCCGGCATCATCTCCGGGCAGTCCGCCATCGCCTCCGGCGCGGACATGTCCATGCCGGCCGGCATCGCCTCCGGCGCCAGGGCGGCCAGTTGCATCACGGCCGATTGCGCGCCCGCCCAGCTCAGCACCAGCACCGCCAGCATCGCGATCACGAGGCCGAAGCGGGAACGGGTGGGACTTCGGCCCGGGCCGGAAGAAAGGAGTTGTCCGGGCCGGCCGGATGCGAACGAGCCGGACATGCCGGAGCACACTAGCACCGCCGGCAGGGCTGCGTCAGTGCAGAGCGGCCAGCATCGCGTCCAGAAACACGCGCGTCTTTCGAGGCATCGCGATGCGGTCGGGGAACAGGGCGACGATCGGCGTGTCGCCGGCATGCCAGTCCGGCAGGATGTGTTCGAGCGTTCCGGCGCGCAGATCCGGCGCCACGTCGACCTCCGATTTCAGCGCGATGCCGAGGCCGGACACGCACCAGTCATGCACGGCATCGCCATTGTCGACGCGAAGCCGCGCCGGGGCCGGGACGAGCTGCTCGCGGCCCTTGCCGTCGAACAGGCGCCAGGGGCCGACCCCATCGCCATAGCGCAGCAGGTCGTGCGCCGCGAGATCGTCCAGCGTCCGCGGGCGGCCGCGGCAGTCGAGATAGGCCGGGGACGCGACCAGGATGCGCAGATTGTCGGCGAGCTTGCGCATGGAGGCGCTCCCGGCCGCCATATGGCCGCCGATGCGGATGGCGACGTCGATCGCGCCGCCGGTGACGTCGGCCAGCCTGTCGTCCAGCGACAAAGAGATGGCGAGTTGCGGGTAGCGCCGCGTGAGGTCGCCCAGCACCGGGGCGACGTGCCTGCGGCCGAACGAGACCGGGGCGGACACGCGCAGCGTGCCGACCGGCTCGTCGCGCCCCGTCGCCAGCAGTTCCTCGCCCTGGGCGATCGCTTCCAGCGCGCGATCGACCTCGACCAGCAGGCGCGCGCCCTCCTCGGTCGGCGACAGGCTTCTGGTGGTGCGGTTGACCAGCCGGATGCCGGTGCGCTTCTCCAGCGTGGCCAGGCGCTTGCTGACCACGGCGACGCTGACGCCGAGCAGGCGGGCGGCGCCCGTCAGGGAGCCATGGGCGAGCACCTGCTGGAAGGTGCGAAGCTCGTTCAGATCGTCCAGCATCTTGCCTCCCGGTTGAAACTGTCTCTCGCGATAAGTCGGTTATCGTCCGAAAACGAAGCTCTATGTTGGCCTTGTGTCAAACGCATCATCCCGCTTCGACCTCGATCGCCGCAGCTTCCTCGCCGGAAGCGCCGCCCTCGCCACGGTCGCGGCCCACAAGGAAACACGCGCCATGCCGAACCAGCCTTTCTGGCCGGGCAATGCACGCCTCGCCGTCAGCCTGAGCCTGATGTTCGAAGGCGGCGGCCAGCCGATCTCGGGTGCGGGCGGGGTGATTCCCGATCCGATCCAGGACGGTTTGCCCGACCTGCCGACCAACGCCTTCTTCGCCTACGGGCCGAACGAGGGCATTCCCCGCATTCTCGACCTGCTCGACAAGCACCAGATCAAGCTTTCCTCGTTCATGATCGGCGAGGCGATCCGCAAGGCGCCCGACGTGGCGCGGGAGATCGTGAAACGCGGCCACGAGGCGGCGGCGCACGGACGCACCTGGCAGAACAGCTACCAGCTTCCCGAAGCCGACGAGCGCCGTTTCATCGCCGACAGCGTGACCGCGATCGAGCAGATCACCGGCCAGCGTCCCGTGGGCTGGAACGCCTACTGGATGCGCAACAGCCCAAGCACGCTCGACATCCTGCAGAGCCTGGGCTTCCGCTACCACATCGACGAGCCGAGCCGGGACGAGCCGTTCATCGTCCCGCTGGCCAAGGGCGATTTCGTCACCGTCCCCTACACCTTCCACATGAACGACATCGTTTCCTTTCCGTTCGAGAACTGGAACCCGACGGCGTACGAGCAGGCGCTCAGGGACGAGTTCGACCAGCTCTACGAGGAAGGGGCGCATCGCCGGCGCATGATGGTGATCAGCCTGCACGACCGAATCTCCGGCCATGCCGGCCGGGTGCGGGTGCTGGATCGCTTCCTCACCTATGCCCGTTCCAGGCCCGGCGTGTGGTTCGCGCGCAAGGACGAGATCGCCGCCTACGCGGCCGACACCAAGGGCATCACGCCCGTGATCCGTCGCGGCCCTCCCACCGAAACCGGCCTTCCCGGCCCTGCTTCCCTTTGAACCTGCTTCCCTCTGAAGGAGACCACATCATGAGCATCGATCTGAATGGCGCCCGCGTTCTGGTGGTCGGCGCATCCGGCGGGATCGGCGGCGCGACGGCGGATGCCTTCGCCGCTGCCGGCGCCGAGGTGACGCGTCCGGGCCGCGACGCGCTGGATTTCACCGACGACGCTTCGGTCGAGGCGTTCTTCGCCGATGCCGCGCCGTTCGACCATGTCGTCGTTTCGGCCGCGCAGACCAAGACCGGCACCGTCGCCAACCTGTCGGTGTCGGATGCGCAGGCGGCGATGAACAGCAAGTTCTTCGGCGCCTACCGCGTGGTCAAGGCGGTGAAGGTCAACGATGGCGGCTCGATCACCTTCGTGTCCGGCTTCCTGTCGCAGCGCCCGAGTCCGGCTTCCGTGTTCCAGGGCGCGATCAATGCGGCGCTGGAAGCGCTGGGCCGCGGCCTGGCGCTGGAGCGCGCGCCGGTGCGGGTGAACACCGTGTCTCCGGGCCTGATCGACACCAAGCTCTACGCCAGGATGGATGCGGCGGCGCGCGACGCGATGTTCGAGAAGACCGCCGGCCGCCTGCCCGCCCGTCGCATCGGCCAGCCGGAGAACATCGCCCAGGCGATCCTGTTCGTGGCCACCAACCCGTTCGCGACCGGCTCGACCGTGACCGTCGATGGCGGCGGCACCATCGCCGCCTGAGGAGGACGACCATGCGTTTCCTGCCCGCTGTCGCACTGATGTTCGCCGCCGGCCCGGCTCTGGCCGCCCGGGTGGACGACCAGGCCGCGATCGCCATCGCCCGGCCGGAAAAGCAGATCGTCGACAAGAGCCTGCCACCGTCGACGGTGGCAGCGCTCCTGAAACCGGTCGATGCGTTCTACGGCTTCTGGAACAACGGCAGCCAGGCGCTTCTCGACGCGGCGATCGCGCCGGATTTCTTCGACCACGCCCTGCCGCCGGGCCGTCCGCAGGGGCCGACAGGGCCGATGGTCGCCTCGCGTGCGTTTCTGGGCGCCGTGCCGGATCTGCGCGTCGCGGTGACGCAGCGTCTGGTGGTGGGTGATCGCGTGGTGAGCGGCCTGCACTTCACCGGCCATTTCACCGGCACTTTCCAGGGCCGGAAGGGGGCGGGCCAGCCGATCGACTTCATCGCCACCGACATCCTGGCGGTGAAGAACGGGCGCATCACCGACAACTGGCATCTGGAAGACAATCTTGCCTTCCTGAAAGAGATCGGGGCGGTGCCGTAGCAAGAATGTTCTTTCTTGGAAGAAAGAACCAAAGAACTTCTGTCCGTTTGAGTAAGTGCGACGCTGCCGTCCTACCCAAACGGACAGAAGTCTTTTTGCTTCTTTTTCTTCAGAAAAAGAAGATTCCTGTTCTTTCCGTCACGCCGCGACCCGCTCCACCGCCCCGAACCGCTCCATGTTGCTGTCGCCCCATTGCTTCAACGCGATCAGGATCGGGCTGAGACTGCGGCCCAGTTCGGAGATGCTGTACTCCACCTTGGGCGGCACCTCGGCATAGACCTTGCGGCAGATCAGCCCGTCCATCTCCAGCTCCCGGAGCTGGTTGGTCAGCGTGCGCGGCGTGGCGCCGGGGATATGCCGCCTGATCTCGTTGAAGCGTCTTGTGCCGTCGAGCAGGTGGAACAGGATCACGCATTTCCACTTGCCGTCGATCAGGCTGATCGCCGCTTCCACCGCGCAGCCGGGCGCGCAGTCGAAGTTCGAATGACGGGGTTTAGCCATCGACGGTATCCTTTTTGACACTAGTAGCATCCGTTGTGCGTATCGAACCCCCTGCCACGTAGCGCTAAATTCCGTCCCGAGACAACAGGAGTCACGCCATGCGTGCCGTCGCCTACAAAGAAGCCGGGCCGATCGACCGTCCGGACGCCCTGCTCGATGTCGAACGCCCCGATCCCGTCGCCACCGGCCGCGATCTGCTGGTCGAGGTGAAGGCGGTATCGGTGAACCCCGTGGACGTGAAGGTGCGCCAGAGTGCCGCCCGGTCCGGCGGAGACTGGCGCGTGCTCGGCTGGGATGCGGCCGGGATCGTCCGCGCCGTGGGGCCGGACGTGACCGGGTTCCGGCCGGGAGATGCCGTGTTCTATGCCGGCAGCATCGCCCGCGACGGCACCAATGCCGAGCTGCATCTGGTGGATGAGCGCATCGTCGCGAAGAAGCCGGAACGCCTCGACTGGGCGGAGAGCGCCGCCCTGCCGCTAACCGCGATCACCGCCTGGGAGGTTCTGTTCGACCGTCTGACGGTGAATATTCCGGTGCCGGGTGCCGCCCGGGCGCTGCTGGTGATCGGCGGTGCGGGCGGTGTGGGGTCGATGGCGATCCAGCTCGCCCGGCAACTGACCGATCTGGTGGTGATCGCCACCGCGTCGCGGCCGGAAACGCAGGACTGGGTGCGGACGATGGGCGCGCATCACGTGGTGGACCACAGCCAGCCGCTCGCGGCGCAGATCGAAGCGCTCGGCCTCGGCGCGCCCGGCTTCGTGTTCTCCACCACCCATACCGACCGGCATATCGGCGAGATCGTCGAACTGATCGCGCCGCAGGGCCGGTTCGCGCTGATCGACGATCCGGCCACGCTCGACGTGGTGCCGTTCAAGCGCAAATCGGTGTCCGTGCATTGGGAGCTGATGTTCACGCGCTCTCTGTTCGGCACGCCCGATATCGGCGAGCAAGGCAAGCTTCTGGCGGAGGTCGCGACGCTCGCGGATGCGGGCAGGCTCCGCACCACGCTGACCGAGCGGCTGGCCCCGATCAATGCCGCCAATCTGAAGCGTGCGCATGCGCTGGTGGAAAGTGCCGCCATGCGCGGCAAGGTGGTTCTGGACGGCTGGGACTGAGCGGCGCGATGCTGCGGGCGGATGGTTTCGGCCGGCCGCCGGCAGGCTCGCCGGACGTCGACGCGCCAGGGACGAAGCGGCATGGACGAGATCGAACACCCGGTGCGGATGCAGCTCGACGCCTATAACCGGCGCGATATCGACGATTTCATGCGCTGGTGGGCGCCGGACTGCCGCTATCTCGCCTTTCCGGACACGCTGCTGGCCGAGGGCGCGGCCGCGATCCGGGCCCGGCACGTGGAGCGGTTCGCCGAGCCGGACCTGCGGGGAACGCTGCTGCATCGTTCGGTGGTGGGCAATCTGGTGGTGGACCACGAGACGGTGCGGCGCACCTTCCCGGAGGGGCCGGGCGAGCTGGACGTGCTGTGTTTCTAAGAGGTCGAGAACAGATTGATCGCCCGCGCCTGGTTCCGCATCGGCGAGCGGCGTCTGGACGCGGGCTGAGCGGCGGCGGGACTTGCCACGGCAGCGGGAATGAAACATTCCGGACCGGTTCCCAGCCGAGGTTCTGATCCGGATGCCGATCCCCGCCCGCCCGATGGGGCCGTCTCCCCGCGAACTGACCGTGCGCGGCCTGATCCTGGGCGCGCTGCTGACGGTGATCTTCACCGCGTCGAACATCTATCTCGGCCTGAAGGTCGGCCTCACCTTCGCATCCTCGATCCCGGCGGCGGTGATCTCCATGGCGGCGCTGCGCCGGTTCCGGGGCGGGCTGCTGGAAAACAACATGGTGCAGACGCAGGCTTCGGCCGCGGGCACCTTGTCGTCCATCATCTTCGTGCTGCCCGGTCTGCTGATGATCGGCTACTGGGCGCGCTTCCCGTTCTGGCCGGTGGTGGCGATCTGCGCCGCCGGCGGCATGCTGGGCGTGCTGTTCACCATTCCGCTGCGCCGCGCCCTGGTGACGGGTTCCACCCTGCCCTACCCGGAAGGCACCGCCGCCGCCGAGGTGCTGCGGGCTGGTTCCGCCGACGCGGCGAGCGAGGGCGACGCCGCCGGGGGGTTGCGGGCGCTGGTGACGGGCGGGCTGGTTTCGGCGGTGTTCGCGTTCCTGATCGGCGGGTTGCGGGTGTTGGGCGAGAGCGCCGCCGTGACGTTCACGGCCGGTTCGGCGATCTTCCGTCTGTCCACGGGCTTCTCCCTGGCCCTGGTCGGGGCGGGCTATCTGGTGGGCATCGGCGGCGGTCTGGCGATGCTGCTCGGCGCGGCGATCAGCTGGCTGGTGGCGGTGCCGGTGTTGACCGCGCTGACGCCGCATCCGGCCGGGGTCGATCCGGCCGCGTTCGCGATGGGCATCTGGTCGCACAAGGTGCGCTTGATCGGCGCCGGCACCATCTTCGTGGCGGCGGTCTGGACCCTGCTCGGTCTGGCCAGGCCGGTCGCATCCGGGTTGCGCGAGGCGCTGCGGGCGCGGACGCCGCACGTGCCGGGCGCGGTAGAAACCGATCGCGACCTGTCGCCGCGGGTGATCGGCGTTCTGGGCGCCGTGCTGCTGGGCTGCCTTCTGGCGGCGTTCGCGGGGTTCATGCTGCCGGCCGGCGGCGGCGTGGGCGCGATGCTCGGCGTGGCGCTGGCCTGCGTGCTATTCTGCGCGGTGTTCGGCTTTCTGGTCGCGGCGGCCTGCGGCTACATGGCCGGCATCGTCGGCTCCTCCTCCTCGCCGATCTCGGGCATCGCCATCGTCGCGGTGTCGCTGGTGTCGCTCGTGCTGCTGGGTCTCGACGCGGCCGGGCTTCTGCCGTCGGTGTTCGATGCCGATGGCCGCAAGCTGGCGATCGGCAGCGTGCTGTTCGTGACCTCCGCGGTGCTGGCGGCGGCGACGATCTCCAACGACAATCTGCAGGATCTGAAGACCGGCCAGCTCGTCGGCGCGACGCCCTGGCGGCAGCAGGTGGCGCTTCTGGTCGGCTGCGTCGTGGGCGCGGTGGTGATCCCGCCGGTGCTGAACCTGCTGTATCAGGCCTACGGGTTTTCCGGCGCCCTGCCGCGCGCGGGCATGGACCCGTCGCAGGCGCTGGCGGCCCCCCAGGCGCTGCTTCTGTCGACGCTGGCGAAGGGTATCTTCCTGCACCAGCTCGACTGGAGCATGATCCTGTGCGGCGTGGCGCTGGGCGCGATGCTGGTGGGGGCCGATGCGCTGATGCGGCGCGCGGGGCGCTCGCTGCCGGTTCTGGCGGTGGGCATCGGCCTGTATCTGCCGCCCACCGTGTCGGTGACGCTGGTGATCGGCGCGATCCTGTCCTGGCTGATCAAGCGCGGCCGTCGCGGCGCGGCGGAAGACATGCATTCCGGGCGCGGCGTGATGCTGGCTTCGGGTTTCATCGTCGGCGAAAGCCTGATGGGCGTGGCGCTGGCCGCGATCATCGGCGGCGCGGGCTCGGACAAGGCGCTGGCGCTCGTGGGGCCGGGCTTCGCGGAGACCGCGACGCTGCTGGGCTTCCTGTGTTTCGTCGGGATCTGCGTCTGGTTCCTGCGCGCGGCGGCGCGGCGGTAGGCCGGGCGCGCGGGGTGCAGGCGGTTTGACATCCGCCCGGCGCACCCCATCTCCCCGGCAGGCCGGACCGGCGCGCCTTTCCGCTCCGGTACGGCGACCGCATCGGATGCCGCCGCCATGATTCCCTTTTCCGTGCTGGATCTTTGCCCCGTCATCGAAGGCAACGAGCCTGCCGACGCCTTTCGCAACACGCTGGATCTCGCACGGCACGCGGAAGCGCTCGGCTTCAACCGCTATTGGCTGGCGGAGCACCACAACATGCCGGGCATCGCCTCGGCCGCGACCGCCGTGGTGATCAACCATGTCGCGTCGGGCACGCGCACGATCCGCGTCGGCGCCGGCGGGATCATGCTCCCGAACCATTCGCCTCTGGCGATCGCGGAGCAGTTCGGCACGCTGGCCTCGCTGCATCCGGGGCGGATCGATCTGGGGCTCGGGCGGGCGCCGGGTTCGGACGGGCGCACGATGATGGCGCTGCGACGCGATCCCGCCACCGCCGAGAATTTCCCGCGCGACGTGGTGGAGCTGCAAAACTATTTCGAGGCGCCGCAGCCGAACCAGCCGATCCAGGCCGTGCCGGGCGCGGGTCTGCATGTGCCGATCTGGCTGCTCGGCTCCAGCCTGTTCAGCGCGCAGCTCGCCGCCATTCTGGGCCTGCCCTTCGCCTTCGCCTCGCATTTCGCGCCGGCGCTGATGGAGGACGCGATCGCGATCTATCGCGACCGGTTCGAACCGTCCAACGTCCTGTCACGTCCTTACGTGATGCTGGGGCTGAACGTGTTCGCGGCCGACGCGGAGGAGGAGGCGCAGTTCATCGCCACCTCCGCCCAGCAGCAATTCCTGAGCCTGCGTCGTGGCACGCCGGGCAAACTGAAACCGCCGGTGCGGAGCATGGAGGGTTTGTGGTCGCCGGCCGAGGAGGCGCAGGTGCGGCAGACCCTGTCCACCGCGATCGTCGGCGCGCCCGACACGGTGCGCGACGGGTTGCGCAGTTTCATCGCCCGCACGGGTGCGGACGAGCTGATGATCGCAGGCCAGATCTACGATCATCAAAGCCGGCTGCGATCCTATGCGCTGGTGTCGGAGGCGCATCGCGCACTGGCGGAAGAGGAGCGCGCCGCTAGCGCGGCCTGATCGGCGCGGGCGGCCTCCACGAAAGCACCGTCTCGTTCGCGGGTGTTTCCGTCCGGGCCGTCTAATGTCAGCGTCCTGCCCGCACCGCCGCCCATTCGCGCCGCAACAGGGCGTAGCCGACCTCGTCCTGCCAAATCCCATTGCTGAGGCGGCCTTCGACCGACATCTGTTCCAGCCGCATGCCCAGACGCCGCATGAGGTTTTGCGAAGCGGTGTTCGTCGCAAGGCAGTTGGCCGTCAGCCGGTGCAGATCGCGTTCGTCGAAGCACCAGTCGATCAGCAGCAACGCCGCCTCCAGCGCATGGCCCTGTCGCCGATGGCCGGGATGCATCCACCAGCCGATATTGCCCTGCATCGGCTCGCGCTCCGAACGGAACACGCCGACTTCGCCGATCAGTCCGGGGATGTTCCGTTTCTCGACGACGAACATCTGCCAGCCGGGTTCGTCGTCGCGACGCAGCGCCTGGTGTCGGAGGAAATCGCGTGCGGCGACGTCGCCGATCGCATCGAGAGATTGCGCCGCCATCGCCTCCGGGTCATTGCGATAGGCGAGATAGTCGGCGAGGTCGGTTTCCGCCGGGCGTCGCAGATGAACGGAAGGCGTCATGATGGCTGGGAAATGTCATACATCTTGAAGGGATCTTCTTTTTCTGAAGAAAAAGAAGCAAAAAGACTTTTATCCGTTTGAGTTAGGAGTCCGACAACGCACGGAGCCAAACAAACAAAAGTTCTTTGGTTCTTTCTTTCAAGAAAGAACATCCTCAAACCCTCGGCAGCACATCGCGCAGCCGCGCGAAACACGCCTCGTCCGTGCGCTCGAACCGCAACGGCGTCACCGCGATACCGTGCGCGGCCAGAACCGCGGCCTCGCTGCCGGCTCGATCCAGTTGCACGCCCCGGAACGGCTTCAGGCGGAACCGGTCCGGCGCATCCTCCACCGCTTCCACGTCGAACCCGCCGAGAAGCCCCGGCCCCTGCTGCGCCAGGGTCGGCGTTCCCGCCTGTTCCGGCGGACAGTTCGGAAAGTTGATGTTCAGGCAGGCATGGTCGCGCCACAGCGCCAGCACCTCCGGCCGCGCCAGGGCACGGATCGCATCGCCGGCGAGCGCTTCGCTGGTGTCCCATTTCACCGGGTCGGGATGGCGGAAGGACTGGCTCAGCGCGATCGACGGCACGCCGAGCAGCAGGCCGGTCATCGCCGCGCCGACCGTGCCGGAAAACACGGTTTCGCGGCCGATGTTCGAGCCGCGATTGATGCCGGACAACACCAGATCCGGCAGGGCGTCACGCAGGATGTGCCGCACGCCCATCACCACGCAATCGCCCGGCGTGCCGTCTACGGCGAAGCGGCGCGGCCCGTGTTCGACCAGCGCGATCTCGGCGTGGAAGCTCAGCGCGTGCGACACGCCGCTCCTGTCGCGCGCGGGCGCCACCACCCAGACCTCGCGGGCGAGCGTCGCCGCGACACGTTCCAGGACCAGCAGCCCGGGCGCGTCGATCCCGTCATCGTTGGTGAGCAGCACACGCTCGAACAGCATCGCCCGCGTCCTCGGTTCGGTTTTCCCGGCACCCTGCATCGGCCGCCGGACGCGATCCGGCAAGCCTTTCCGGCGATCAGCCCGGCTCCGCCGCCTCCCATCCGCCACCCAGCGCGCGATACAGCGACACCAGATCGGTCGCGAGTTCGGTGTCGCTTCCGGCGAGCTGGTTGCGCGCGGACAGCAGCGCCGCCTCGGCCGACACCACGTTCAGGAAGTCGGACGCGCCCTGGGCGTAGCGCTGCCTTGCGGCATCCAGCGCTGCCTGGTTCTGATCCACCGAGACCAGGATGTCCTTGCGCGCCTGCTGCGCCTCGTTCAGCGCGGTGAGCGCATCGTCCACCTCGGTCCAGGCGCGCAGCACCACCTGCTGGAAGTCGAGCGCCGCTTCGCGCTGCTGCGCCTTGCGGAGCTGCAGCTGGCCGCGCAACTGCCCGCCCTGGAAGATCGGGATCGAGATCTGCGGGCCCACCTGATACATGCGCGCCGGCAGGCTAAACGCGTTCGCGGCCATGCGGCCGTCGGCGCCGATCACCCCGGTCAGCGAGATGTCGGGATAGAAACTGGCCACGGCGACGCCGGTCTGGGCGGTGGCGGCGTGCAGCTTCGCTTCCGCCTCGCGCACGTCCGGGCGGCGACGCGCCAGGGTTCCGGGCAGGCCGATCGGGATCAGGGCCGGGATTGCCGGTACCGGCTGCGGCGCTTGCAGCTCGGCCTCCAGCGTGCGCGGCGGCAGGGCCAGCAGCAGCCCGATCGCGTTGATCGCCGCCGCCTGCTGCATCTCCAGCGGCGCCACCGTGGCGGCGATCCCGGCCTGCTGGCCGCGCGCCTGGGCCAGATCGAGCGTGGTGGCGACGCCGTTGGCGAAACGCGTCTGCACCAGTTCTGTGTTGCGTTCCGCCAGCGCCAGGGTGGAGCGGGCGATGGCGAGACGCGCCTGGATGCCGCGCAGCTGCATGTAGTCCTGCGCCAGCTCGGAGATGGCGGCGAGCGCGATGGCGCGCCGATCCTCCACCTGCGCCTGCAACTGGGCCGTCTGCGCCTCCACCTGACGCCGCACCCGGCCGAACAAATCCAGCTCCCAGGAAGCCTGGATGCCGTTGCTCCAATCGTCGTAGTCGAGCGGCGCATTGGGCGCGGGGGTGATCAGCGACAGCAGCCCGGACGGGCTCATGCGCTGGTGGATCAGATGCGACTGCTCGTTCAGGTGCGGCAGCCCCTGGGCGGCGGCGATCCGGCGCGACGCCCTGCCCTCGACGATCCGCTCGGCCGCCTCGCGCAGGGACAGGTTCTCCTGCACCAGACGACCGACCAGGGCGGTCAGCTCCGGATCCCGGAAGCTCTGCCACCAGCTCGGATCGATCGGCGCCGTGCTGGTGGTGGCGGGAACCGACGGGTTCTCCCGCCCCCACACGCTGGGCGCCACCACGGCGGGCGGATGGAAATCCGGCCCGACCGTGCAGCCGCCCAGCACGGGCAGCAGGAGGAACAAACGGAGACGGTGCGTCATCCGCATCGCTCAGCGCGCCACTTGCCGGTCGGGGGCCTGTTCCTGCGCCGCCACCACATCGGCCAGACCGGTGTGGATGGTGGTTTCCACCGAGAACCCGACCTTGAGCAGACCCGCCAGAGGCTGGTTCGGCAGCACCAGGATCTTCACCGGGAGACGCTGCACGATCTTGGTGAAGTTGCCGGTCGCGTTCTGCGGCGGGATCGGCGAGAAGGTGGCACCGGAGGCCGGCGGCAGGCTGTCCACCACGCCGTTCAGGTCGATGTTGTAGGCGTCCACATGGATCGTCACGGGCTGGCCGATCCGCACATGCCGCAGGGCAAGTTCGCGATAGTTGGCGATGACGAACACGCGGTCCATCGGCACCACGGCCATCAAGGGCGTGCCCGGCCCGACATAGTCGCCGACCTGCACGCTGCGCTGGCCGACCAGGCCGTTCAGGGGCGCGCGGATGGTGGTGTAGCTGAGGTTGAGTTTGGCCTGTTCGAGCTGCGCCCGGTCGGCCTTCACCGTGCCTTCGCCGGCCGCGACCTGCTTCTTCAGCACGTCGAGCTGCTTGCGCGAGGCGTCCAGCGCGGCGCGTGCGGCATCGAGCTTCGCGCGCAGTTCGGCGACGGTGCTGTCGGCCTGCTGACGCTGCTGGTTGGTGCCGGCGCCTGTGGCGGCGAGGTTGCCGTAGCGCTTCTGGTCCGCCAACGCGAAGCCGAGCTGCGCCTGCACCTGGGCGATGTTCGCCTGCTGCTCGTCGATGATGGCGGGCTGGCGCGCGACATTGGCGGACGCGTTGCCGACCTGGGCGGAATCGCGCGCGATCGCCGCCTCGGCCATGTCGACGGCGGTCTGGTAGTCGCGCGGATCGAGCGTGACGAGCGGCTGCCCGGCCTGCACCGCCTGGTTGTCGTCGGTCAGCACGGCGTCGACCTGCCCCGACACGCGCGGTGCCACGGTGCTGTAATGCACGCTGACATAGGCGTCGTTGGTCCAGGGATCGGGCTTGGGCGCCAGCAGGATGAACAGAACCACGGCGAGGAACGCCAGGATGATCAGCCCGCCGACGATCCAGGGCCAGATTGGCAGGTTGGGCACCGGCTGCGGCTTGGGCGCGGACTGCTCCTGCTTGTCGCCCTGCTTTTGGCCGTCATCTTTCTTCCGGTCGTCCTGGTCGGCCATGGGCGGCGGGTCCTATTTCTTCGCGAATTCGAGGCGGGGCGGCAGGGTGCGCACCGGAAGGATCAGCAGCACCAGCATCAGCACGCCGGTCAGCCCGGCGAACACCAGATACATGTCGCTGACGGTCAGGATCTGGGTCTGCTGCGCCACCATCTCGTTGAGCCGGCCGAGCGCCTCGGGCGAGGCCGGCTGGCCGTTCGGCAGGAACACCGGCGGCAGGGCGCGGCCGGTCAGCGGCCCGGGAAACGCACCGTGCGGCACGCCCTGGAGCACGCCGAACCGTTCCTGGCCGAGCTGGTCGGTCAGGCGCGCGGAATGCAGCCCGCCGCGCCAGCGCTCGACCAGCTGGATCAGCCACAGCCCCACCCCTTCCGCGATGGCGCGCGGCGTGTTGACCAGCGAGGCAGCGAACGGCCCCTGGGTCGGGTCCTTCACCGTGTTGGTGGCCATCATCAGCAGTGGCATCACCACCATCGGCTGGCCGATCCCCTGCATGATCTGCCAGAGATAGAACTGCTCGCGGAACCAGGCGATGGTGCAGAACGAGGCGCCGATGCAGCCGCCCGCGATCAGCAGCAGGCCGATCCCGCTCAAGATGCGCGGATCGATCTGCGGGAAGTCGAGCAGGAACGCCATCAACGGCAGCAGAACGAGCTGAAGCGCCGCGATCAGCAGCGACACGGTGTAGAACTGCTCCGGCCGCATCCCCTGCACCTCGCGCAGGAAGGTGTTGGGTACGCTCGACGCCGACGGCGCGATCACCACGAACAGCAACAGCGCCACCGCGCCATAAGCGAAGTTGCGCGTGCTCAGCATCTGCAGTTTCAGCAGCGGGATCTCGACGAACCACTCGTTGACCACCAGAAGCGGAAGCGAGATCGCGCTGATCACGGCCAGGATGCAGATCAGGTCGGAGTTGAACCAGTCCAGCCGGTCGCCCTGCTGCAGCATGGTGCTGAGACTGCCGAAACCGAGCAGGATCAGCAGCGCGCCGCGCCAGTTGAACTTGCGGAACCGCTCGTGTTTCGCCGGGTCCTGCGGGATCCCGAACCAGATCAGCAGGCCGGCCAGGGTGCAGAACGGCACAGCCTCCAGGAACACGAACTGCCAGCCGACCAGATCGGTCCAGAGTGCGGCCATGGAGGTGGCGAGCGCCGGGGTGAAGGTGGCGGTCAGAGCATACACGGCGAGCCCGTAGAGCCGGATCGACGGTTCCAGCACGCGCAGCGCCGTGGTCATCAGGAGCGGAATGGTGAGGCCGCCAGACAGGCCCTGCACGATGCGCAGCAGATAGAGCGCGGTCGCATCCGGCGCGTAGGGAATGACGATGGAGGAGCAGACGTTCAGCAGCACCACGAACAAGGAGAAATGCCGCAGCGAGAAGGTCACCAGCAGGAACGGCGACACCGCCATGCCGAACACCTCGGCGCTGACGTAGAGGCTGTCGAACCAGGTGGCCGGATCGTGGCTGAGGCCGAGACCGCCGGAAATGTCGCCGCCGGCGATGCTGGCGACCTGATCGTTGAATTCGGCGCCGATCGCCGCGGTGATCACTCCGAACAGGCCCAGAAGGGGCCGCAGCTGCACCGCCATGCCGATCCTTCTCTCCATCCGGCCGGAACCGGTCGTTCGTCACGTCAACGACGGCAGGCGTTCTGGATCGCGCACGCGAGCGGCTCAGCCCACGATTCGCTTCCGAACCGACCGACGCCCGTCGCAGCGTTTCTTGACCCTATGTGTCTCCGATAGCTTCGAGGAAGCCCCCCGGCAACAGCCGTGGCACTCACGGAACCGTGATGTCACGGCGTCGGTTGAACGGCGATCCGGTCCACCGGCAGCACCGCCTTCAGCGTGCCCTGCTTCACCATGAAATCCTGGAATTGGCGATAGCGCGCCACGTCGAGCAGCGCCGGCTCGCTGTCCTGCCGGGGCAGGCTGGCGGTCCAGGCGGCATGGTTCAGCTTGGTGTCCAGCTCGGGATGGTCGTGCACGAACGCGTCCCACATCGCGTCCGGGTGGTTCAGCAGCGCGATCGTGCCCTCCTGCAACGCCGCCATGAAGCGGGGGATGCGCGGGTCCTTGAGCTCGTCGCGACGCGCCAGCACGATCAGCTCGTCATAGAGCGGCACGCCGTGCTCCTCGGGAAAGAAGGCCCGCGCCTTGAAGCCGCGCTGCTCCAGATCGATCAGCTCGTAATTGCGCATCGCGCCCATGATCGCATCCACGCGATGCGTCATCAGCGCCTGTTCGAGCTGGAAATTGACGTCGGTGACGGTGACGTCGCCGGGTTTCAGCCCGGCCGATTCCAGCATGCCCTTGAGCAGCGCCTCGTCGGCGGCGCCCACGGAGGCGCCGATGCGCTTGCCTTTGAGATCGGCCAAAGTGTGGATCGGCCCGTCCGCGGCGACGATGAGGGTATTGAGCGGCGTGTTCTCCAGCGTGCCGACGCGCACCAGATCGAGTCCGCCTTCGGCCAGGAGCGGCAACTGCACCTGATAGCCGATGCACAGATCGGCCTGATGCGCGGCGAGCAGACGCGGCGGCGAGGCCGGATCGGTCGGTGCGATGAAATGCACGTCGAGCCCGTGACGCGCATAGGCGCCGCTGTATTGCGCCGACAGCAGCGCCTCGTGATTCGCGTTCACGAACCAGTCGAGGATCACGTCGAGGCGTTGGGGCGCCGGATCGGGCGCGGCGACGGCGGGGCGGACGAGAATCAACGCGAGAACCGCGCCGAAAAACAGATTTCGCATCAGAACGCACTCGCGACGGTGAGGAGGGCCGCGAAACCGCCGCCCAGATAATAGGTGGGTGCGCTGCCGGCGATGGTGGTGCCGTAGCGCCCCACCGTGTCGCGCGCGTTGAGGGTCGGCGAGGCCACGCCCGACAGCGCGTTCTGGTCGGTGACGTTGACGAGATTGAGCCGGAACTCCGGATGTCTGGCCGGGCCGAGCGTCGGCAGACGCACACCCAGAGTGACGTCGCCCTGGGTATGATCGGCGATGCGCTCGTCGTTGGTGAAGGTCGCGTATTGCGCGCCGACATATTTCAACGAAACGGTGCCGAACCAGGTGCCGTCGTCGTAGGTGAGGCCGGCCGCGCCCTGCCAGCGCGGGCTGCGTACCGCCTCGTGCCCGGCGGTGGGCAGAAGATCGCCGTTCACGGCGAGATCGTTGTCGATGGTGGCGTGCAGATATTCGCCGCTGAGATACGGGCTCCAATGATGCCAGGGCCGCAGACCGATCTCCGCGTCCACGCCGCGCGAGGTCTGGCCGCCGGCATTGATCGTCGAGCCGGTGAGCACGCCATTGAGATCGATCACCGTGGCGATCTGACGATTGGTGAAGTTGTAGTTGAACGCGGTGATGCTGCCGATGATCCAGTCGCCCTGGCGACGATAGCCGATCTCCTCCGAGATCGAGTATTCGTCGCGCAGGTTTCGCGCGGCCTGGTTGATCAGCGCGCCGCTGGAAGGATCGAAGCTGTCGAACAAAGTGCTCGCCGAAGGCGTGCGGAAATTGGTCGACACGCTGGCGAAGACCTGGTTGCGACGGTCGATCTGCCAGCGCAGGCCGGCACGCGGCAAAGGGGCCGAGCTGTCGATGCCGGTGCGGTAGGTGGCGCCCGGAACGGCGTTCCAGCCGTCGCGTGTCACCATCGCCTGCTTGAAGCCGAGATCGATCGTGAGCGCCCGATCGAGCAGCGAGATGCTGTCGCCCACGAACAGCGCATTCACCTGGGCGATGCTGTGATCGTCCTGGAACAGAAGCTTTCGTCCGTCGGAGAGATGGATCACGTCGCGCGCGGAATCCGCCCAGATGTTCGCGGGCGTGCCGTTTTCCGACAAGGCGCTGAACGTGCCGGGCTCGTGATCGTCGGCGTAGTCGTACCAGAACCCGGCGGTGATGGTGTGATTGCGCCAGCGCCAATCGAGCTTGGAGGTGAATCCGGCCCGGTAGCTGGTCTGCTGATAGTTCGATGCGACCGTGGCGACGCCGTCCACCGCTCCCGGCAGGGACAAGGGCTCCGCCACCGGCTGCGTGCCCTGGAACACGCCCTGTTCCGGCAGGGTGGTTCCGCCCGGCGTGTTGCCGTAGCCGTACTGAGCGTACGGCACGACAGAAAACGTCAGCGCGTGCGCGGCGTGCCATTCCACGGGTGCGGCGACATAGAACAATCGGTAAGGCTGCTGATACAGACGCCAGTAATTGGTGTCGCCTTGCGTGTAGGTGCCGTCGTAGTTGTTCGAGCCGGAGCGGCCGTACTGCTTCCAATCCGCCTGGGTGACCAGCGGATAGGCGGAGGTGACGGCATCGTTCCAGGTGCCGAGCAGGGAGATCGTCGATCCGTCGCTCCAGTCGCGCCGGAAGCGGAAATCCACATGCTGCCGCTGGTCGCGTCCAGAACCGCGCCAGTTGTCGGCGGCGGAATGCGAGTAGGAGACGAATCCCCTGATCCCGCTCCCGCCGATCGCCCCCGTATCGAGCCGAACGAATTCGCGATTGGTGTGATAGGAGCCGTAGGATCCTTCCACGAACCCGCCCGCATCCCGCGCGGGATCGCGCAGATGCAGCGACATCAGCCCGCCCGCGGCATTGATCACCGGACTGTCGAGATCGCCCGTGCCTTGCGACAGATCGATCCGGTCCAGATTCTCCGTATCGGCGAACTGGTTCGGATATCCGGTGTAATAGGCGATGTCGTTCAGCGGCATGCCGTCCAGCACGTAGCCGATCTCGTCCGAACCCAGCCCGCGCAGGCTGAGCGTGTTCTCGGCCGAGATGCCGAGCGGATCGGCGCTGGCGGCATTGGCGCCGGGCAGAAGCGAGACGAGCTGAAACGCGTTCTCGGTCGGCGCGGCACGGCGCAGGAAATCCGACGACACCGTCGATAGCGATCGCGTCGCCGTTTGCGCGCGGATCAACCCGCCGCCAGCCTGCGCGCCCACGGGACCGTTGGCGGTGGGCGCGCCGGAACGCCCCTCCACCGTCAGGCTTTCCTGCGCCAGGGCTGCGCCGGACAACAGAGTGGAGCCCAACAGGGTGGAACTCCAGAACGCACGCGTACGGACGGACAACATCGCTTATGCCTCCCTTCGCTGGAATGACCCAGATCAGGTTCGACGGGTTTGATCTCAGCCCGCATCGGCGGGCACCCCGGTCATGCGATTGTCATTCCGCCTTCACGGCGATGCCGTCAAGGCCGCCCGGAAACGGGGCTGGCGCGCACGGCGTCGCCGGCGCAGGATTCCGCCTTCGCAACCAACCGGAAACGTCCCGTGAAACAGCATCGTCTCCTTCTCGCCACCGCCCTGCTGCTGTCCCCGCTCGCCACCGGTTCCGCCGCGTGGGCGGATTCGGCCTGCGACCACACCCATAACGATTTCGACGGGCTTTATTGCCTCAGCAAAGTCTATCAGCAGGCCGACCACGACCTGAATACCGCGTTCACGCAGCTCAAGAGCAAGCTGGACGCCGATGGCCAGAAGCCGCTGCGATCGACCCAGCTTCAATGGCTGAAAGCACGCAACGACAGTTGCAGCCGCCACGAGGGCACCAGCTTCTACATCAATCTCCAATGCGCCACCGACACCACGGAAGCTCGCACAGAGTTCCTGCAGGCGCGCATCCGCGAATGCGTCTCGTCCGGCTGCATGAACAGCAAGCTGTAGCTGGCCGGAGGTTTCAGAAAGCGGGGCCAATCGTCGCGAAACCGGCGGGCGCAAGCCCCGTTTCTCGACCGTGACCGAACCTGGCCATCGCCGCGGAGATGACAAAGTGTTTCAGCGATCCACCACCCGGATCGTGTTTCTGCGGCGTTTGGCGAAGGACCACGAGCGCGGTGCCGCAGTCCTTTGTGAGCCGATCCTCGTCACGGTCGCTTGCATCATGCCCCGGCAGGCCGCACAACTCGCCCCAGGTCAATAACAGCCTCCGATCCGGCTCGTTTGTACAAGCCGTTGGGATCGCCTCTCGTCGCCGTCACTTTTGTCCCGCTGCGATATCGTTTCGAGACGGCAGTCAAGGAAACAAGATTAGATGAACCGCACACCGGGTTGGCACGAGCGTTCAACCCACGACAACACGCCTGCTCTTCCAGACAACCGCTCCACCGCCGGCGACCGCATCCTGATGGAACTGCGGCCCTGCTTCGACGGCTATGCCGGCATTCCGCAGGAGACCCGGCTGCTGTTCGCCGAGCTGGTGCGTTCGGGCCGGAGCAAGATCGGCGGTCTCCTGAATGGCGGCCAGTCGCTGGGTGCGTTCGCCGAGCAGAAGCAGCAGCGTTTCGGACAGCGCCAGCGCACCGCGGCCACCCAGCTGTTCCAGCAGACCATGCGCCTGATCGCCTTGGATAGCGGCCCCGGCTCGCTGCAGCGTCCGACCATTCCCGAGCGCCTGATGCGCAAGGTGCTGCCGCAGGCGATCCATCAGCGGGCGCAGAACCTGGGTCGTTACAACATGGTCGAGGCGCTGGATGCGGCGCTCGATCCCGAGCTGTCGCACGACTGGCTCTGGACGCGCCTGTTCCGCCTCGGCATGGCGCCGGCCGACAGGCCGCTGCTGCGTCAGGCGACCTTTCCGCTCCCGCGCCTGTGCTGGGGCGATTCCGCCCAGCTTGCGGCGGCACGGCCGCGCTTCCGCCCGACCCTCGATCTCGGCGCATCGGGCTGGGACGTGCATATCGCCCATACGCCGTGCCCGTACCGGATCACCAACGGCAAGCTGGTGGTGCGCTATCACGACGCGATTCCGCTGCTCTGGCCGCACACGATCGATCAGGCCGGTCCGCACGCCTACGGGCATTTCCGCATGCTGCAGTCCAATGTGGCCAACGGCGCGTGGTTCGTTTGCACCTCCGAGCCGGTGCGGCAGGACCTGCTCAGCGTGTTCCCCGAGGTGGAGAACCGCACCGCGGTGATTCCCACCATGTCGGCGCCGATCTACCGGCCCGATCCGCGCCCGCGCGAGGAGATCACCCAGATCATTCAGCGCGGCAGAGCCGCCGCGCTGAAGCTCGAAACCTACAACGGCGAGCGCGTGCATCAGGACAAGGACGTCGTTTCCGACAAGCGTCCCCTTTCTCTGGACGAACCATTCCTTCTGGCCGTCTCCACGCTGGAGCCGCGGAAGAACTACCAGATGCTGATGAATGCCGTTGCCGAGGCATGGCGCTCGGGCGCCCGCATCCGTCTGGTGATGGTCGCCAACATCGGCTGGCGCAGCGAGCACGAGATGTCCCTTCTGCGCACCCTGGTCCGCGAGGGCATCGTCTATCACCTCACCGAGGTGCCGTCGGCCGATCTGCGTTCGCTCTACAGCGCGGCCCACATGGTGGTGTGCCCGAGCCGCGCAGAAGGGTTCGACCTCGCTACGGTGGAGGCGATGGCCTGCGGCGCACCGGTGCTCGCCTCCGACATCCCGGTGCATCGCTGGGTATGCGAGGATGCGGTGGAGTATTTCGACGCCTATGACGAGCGGGCGCTGGCCGAGCAGATCATGGCCATCGCCGCCCTGCCGCGCGACGGTGAACGCCTGTCCTCGCTGCGCGCGCGCAGTTTGGAACGGGCCGAACTGTATGGGACCAGGCGCCTGATGGGGCAGTGGGACACGGTACTGAATCAGGTGCGCGCCGCACCCTGAGTTCCCGGTCGGGGCGGCTCAGCCAAGTGCGGCGAACGCTTCCTCGATCGCCCGCATCAGCAACAGATCGTCCAGCAGGTCGTCGAAGCGCGTCGCCCGCCATGCGCTGGCAGGTCGGAACGACAGCAGACGGCCGGCCGGATCGGTGTCCAGCGTCGCGTGACGCGGCTCGCTCCCCTGGCTGTCTTCCGGCAGCACGGACACCTGCACCAGCAGCGGTTGCCGACAGTGTTTCTTCAGCGCTGTCAGGGTCTGGCGGAACACATCCGACTCACCCGGCCTCTTCTGGACGATCAGCAGGAAGCGCGTCGGCCTCGTTTCGGCCAGTGCGGCTCTCAGCCGGTCGACGCAGCGGCGGAGATAGGCCTGTCCCGCAGGGAGATGCGCGTCGGTATGGTTGAAGACCGGCGCCGCGATGGCGTAGCGCTGTTCGAACAACGTATGGGACACGCGGTTGTAGTCCGGGTCGGCCCGCTCCTCGATCGGCACGAAGCGATAATGCGACGGGTCCAGAAAGGCGGCGAAATCGTCGTCCAGGCAGTCCCTGACCATGGCGGGCGTTGAGAACACCCAGTCGAACGGACCGCTCGCCGAACGGGCGCCGAAGCGCGACAGCAGCGAGGCCGGGTAGCAGTTGCTGCCGAGGCTGATCACGTCGCGGAGCTTCGGCCGCGTGCCGGGCACCAGGAACTCCTCGCGTATGGAAGCCCGTATCGCCTCGCCCGCGCGGATTTCGGCCGAGGCGTCCGGGTTGGCCGCCAGGCTGGCGACGAGCTTGCGCTGCGCTTCGGGCGTGGCGACGAAACCGGCGGCGATATCGCGCAACAGCTCCGCAGCGTCGCGATGGGCAAGGCCGTCCGACAGAACACCGCTCCAGTAGCCGAGCCCATCCGCATCCGGCGCGCGGCCGAGAAAGGCCAGATACAGCGACGTGATCACCGCCTCCGGGGTGATGTCGGACACGTGCGCGGTTTCGGGTACGTCGCTGGACACGCTCATGATTCGTTCTCCCGGCACGCCTCCGATGACCCCCGGGGCGCTCCGCATCGCCGGTTCGGTCTCGTGCCGGCCTTCATCTGCGATGCGGATTTGCCGGAGCGTGCCGGAGGCCGAAATACCATGGCCTCCGGCGGGACGATATGCCACCTACCCGGTCGATGATCCTGCCGGGGCCGTTCGGCCCGGTTCTCGCCGAGGCTCCGCGTCCATGTTTTCCTCCCCGACCCGTCTTCGCCGGGACCCCAACCTGGCTTCTCCGTCGGGTGTGATCGGCCGCTTCGGTCATAACGGACCATGGGGTGCAGGCGCGCTGCTCGCCTATGCCGTGCTTTTGGTGTCGCTGTGGCTCTACCTGGATGCCTATCATCACTACCCGATGGTGCCGCGGCAGCCGTCCATGCACGATGGCTGGTGGAACTGGACCGATCAGGGCCGCTATTACCGCGAGTCCTTGGCCTGGGCCGGCGGCGATCTACGCCCGTCGCAGCATTGGTATCTGCCGCTCTACTCCCTACTCGGCGCGCTGTTCGTGCCGTTCAACCGGGCGGAGCCCTTTCTTGTTCCAGACACGGTGTGTTTCGGCCTCAGCGGCGTGCTGCTGTGCGCCCTGGCTCCGCGGATCGCACCCGAACTGCCGTTCGCGCGCTTCTGGGGCGCGGTGGCGTTCTTTGTGGCTGACCTGACCTTCCACGTGTCCGACATCTCGGCGCAGTTCGCGATCAAGAGCTGGGTGGAGCCCTGGACCACCACCCCCACGGCGCCGCTTCTGCTGGGCCTGCTTCTGGCGGCGCTCGCCCTGCGGGAGCGTCCCAGCGCCGGACTCGCCGCCCTGTGCGGCGGGTTGTGGGGGCTGATCCTGATGACCCGGCCGACCGAGGCGACCTGGTCCTCGCTGCCGGCGATCCTGTTCTGCGCCGTGGCCGTGCTCCGCGCAAAACTGCCGGTGGCGGCGCGGGTGCGTGCCGCTACGGCCGGAATCGGCGCCGCCCTGCTGCTGGCAGGCGTGACCGTCTGGCTGCACTGGATCGTCTGGGGCTGGAGCTGGGGCGATTATTTCCTTCAATCGCTCGGCACCGGCTTCGAGCTGCGCCTGCTGCCGCTGCGCTGGAGCTGGCTGGTGCTGGATGCGCGTCCGGCGCATGAGCGCTTCCAGGGGCTGGCGGTGGTGTTTCCCTGGGTGCTGCCGGGCTTCGCCGGCATCCTGGCCGCGATTCTCGCCCGCCGCAGCGACCGTCCGGTGCATCTTCTGGTCGGTGGTGCGATCGTCGTGCACTGGTGCGTGTATCTCTGCTACCGCGACCTGCATCCCGAGGGGCTCTGGCGCTTCAGCAACTACCACTACTTCAAGTGGACGCAGGGGCTGCTGTGCTTCTACGCCCTGCTGCTCGTGCTGGCGCTGGGCCGGGCGCTGCTGCGTCGCACCGATCGCGCCGCCGTCGCCGGAGCAATCGGGATCGTGCTGCTGTGCTGTTGCTGGCATGTGCGGATGGTCGACGTGCCGGGCCGCGCCGACGCGGTGACGGTGCGCGGCCCACATGAACTGCTGGTACGCGGCGGCCTGACCCGGCCCGATCTGGCCGTGCTGGTGCCGGCCAGCGGTGGCGAGGATGCGATCTACGGCGGTCCGGACGGTATCGACGAAGGTGGACGCTCGTTCGGCTACAACGGCGATCTCAAGGCATGGCCGCTGCCGGGCGGGTTCGCGCTCAGCGCGCTGCGTCCGCTGCCGGCCGGCGATGCCCTGATCCACCTGACGCCGGATGTGAACGTTCCTGCCGACGCGCATCCACGTCTGGTACGGATGACCCTGGTGTTCGGTCTGCCCTGCGCGATCCAGCCGCATCGCGCCGTTTGCAGGCCGTCCCTGTGAGCGGGAGCACCGAGATCGTCGTGGACGATACTGCGCGCGCCTCCGCACAGGACTGGCGGCCGCGTGCCGGATTCGGCCGGATCGCCCTGTTCGCGTTGCTGGCACATCTGGCCGTGTTCGGCGGCTATGTCGGGCTGGCCCAGCTGTTCGGCGGGTTTTCGCACGCTGTCTGTCAGTGGGACTGCAACTGGTACGGCAGCATCATCGAGCGCGGCTACAACAAGCAGGCGGATGCGCAGGGCTACGCCAACTGGGCGTTCTTTCCGCTGGTGCCGCTGTTGGGCAGGGCCGTTTCGCGCGTTTTCGGACTGTTCTTCGTGCCATCGCTGGAGGCGGTGAACTTCTTCGCCTTTCTGGCCCTGCTTCTGTCCGGCGTCGGCTACGCAAGACGGCGGTTGGCCATGGAGGACGGGTTCTTCGTCGCCGCCTTGCTGATCAGCTTCCCGTTCGGGCTGTATTTCCGCGTGCCGTATTCCGAGGCCGTGTATGGGCTGCTGATCCTGCTGACGCTGTGGAACCATGCCGCCGGCCGCGTCGTGCTGGCGGGCGTGTTCGCCGCCCTGCTGTGCGCCACGCGGCCGACCGGCATCCTGCTGGTGGCCGCGATCGGCCTGTGTTTCCTGGGCCAGACGGCGCTCTTGCTCGCGCAGGATCGTCGTGCCGCAGCGATCAGGCTGCTGCGCGGCGTCCTGTTCGTGGCGATGGGGTGCTGCGGCCTGCTGTCCTACATGTTCTATCTCTATCTGCATGTGGGCGACCCGCTCGCCTTCAGCCATGTGGAACATGCCTGGAACCGCGAATTCGGCAATCCGCTGCTGCGGCTCTGGCACGGGCTCCGCACGCCCGACATGCTGATGCCGAACTTTCTCAGCCGTTCAACCAACAGCGGGCGCTATCTGGCGCTGGCCGGCGTCGCGGGGCTTGTTCTGGTGGGCGTGGCGGTGGCTCGTCGCCTGGCGGCTGAAGCGATCTTCCTGTTCCTGACCTTGTTCGCCGCCATCTCCACTTCGCTGGAAGCACTGCCCAGGATCGCGCTGTGCAATCCCGTGTCGATCCTATTGATCGGCAGCCTGTTCGCGCGGGCACCGGCCCCGGTGCGCTGGGGCGTGTTGTCGGTGTTCCTGATGCTGCAGACGGTGCTGGTGCTGGCCTGGTTCAACGGCTGGGCGTTCTTGACATGATGGCTTCAATGAGCTTGTGTAACAAAGGTGACAGTTTTTGTCATAGACTATTATTGTGGAAGTAGTTTATGGCTTGGCCACGGCGTGTTGTAACTAGATTTATAGTTGGAGTCATTTTTTCCTGGCTTCCGACGGTTTTTTTCAGTGCAAATTCAAGCGAACCCGCCCAAAATGCAGAGCTCGTTTCGCACATTAGAACCCTGATCGCGGTTGATGCGGTTCGACCCAGTAATATGGACAGTATATTTCATACGCACTTTAATGTTACTGGAAAGAAAGAATATGAGAGCTATGACAACGTGCAGAGAAAATCAGTCGAAGGGTTCTATCTGTCTTACAAATCCAAACCTGCTCTTTCCTACGGCAGCGTTGCCGTAGACTTGTTTATTAATAATAAAGGTAAAATAATCCACAAATTGTCAAGTCAAGTCATTATAATAAATCTGTCCAACGATATCTGCCTTACAAAAAGGAGTCTCTCTGTAGACTTTCCGGGTAGGTCTACGTATGGATTACCCTTTGTAACAGAGGATACCGCAGAAACATTTGTTGGAATATCTCCAAATATCACATCTCTTTTAACGCAACTTAGACCCAAGAGCGTCTGCATAGATAAGATTTTTGTTAGAAAAGAATAGGACAGAGCACGACGGAAAACGATAGCGCGACGCTGCTTTTGTCTTCAGAGTCACAGTAGGCAGCTCAATATTCTCTCAAAGAAAAATTCATATCCCAGCGCCATTCATAATCTCTCGTGAATTATATTAGCAGAATAACTAGAAACGCTTCAAAAATGGGTGAATACACTATTTCTTATGTTTTTCTTCAGATTCGACAAATAAGATCAAGCATTACTCAATAGATATAAGATCGAAGTTTGGCACCAACTTCGCTCGACGAGACGACTTTGCTTAAGCACGATATACTTAACAGTGATAAGGCTTCATCGTTCTCCATGGCGGCTGTGTTGCCTCCAATGGATCACGGGAAGCCGCTCGTTACATTTATGGGGTATGTTGCCGATACGTCATCGGCAATAGTTATGTTGCCGCGTATTATTTTGAAGTCTAAGTTCCTACGAATTTGAATGCACACATTGTCATGTCGAACCCAAATGGATAGTCAGATAGTCATCTATCAGACATTCGTCAGGTAGCAGATATACGTAAGGGGTAGTATGTCAAACCGACTGTCCCTTACGAGAAAGCGAGCTACTGACAGCCAGGACCGCCTGTATGAGCTGGCAATAGGCAGCGATTTTACATTTGATTAGACAGTCTGTACCCTTGGGGCGGGAAGCCCTGTCGAATCATGGAGATTGTTGGACTTGTCTGCGCATCCGATCCGTCAACTTGGTGAGCGTACCAGGCGGATAATCCGTGAACTGGTTCGGTTTCCAAACAGCCGTCAAGGCTCAGCTTCGCATTCTAATCCCGCCCTCCCTCCGCCCCCCGCCAGATTGGCGTCTGCAAAAGTTGCTGGAGTGAACGTAGCGGCCCGCCCATTGCCGTCCGAAACGGTCGGCAACCAAGCTAGTCACTCTCTTGTCAAGGACCTGGTGCAGACCGTGCGCAGCAACCCCGAGACCGACCGGCTCCGCCTCCGGGCCGATGCGTTGGAGAAGCGCGTCGACCTGATGGAGGGCTGGGCCCGCACTTCCGCCGAGCGCACCGCCTTTCTGGAAACCATGGCCTCCGAGGTCGACGGGTTCCGCATGGCGCGGGCGAAACAGATCGCCGGACAGCAGCGCATGGCGGAAAAGTTCGTCGCCTCCCTGTCCGGGCTGGTGGAGCGCGTGGACGCGCTCGCCCAGGACGTGGCAGCGATGCAGGAGCGCGTCGAGGCCCTGGCCACCGGCGGGGAGCGACGCTCCGGGGATCTGGCCGACGATCTCGGCGCGCAGATCGCCGCCATCGCCGAACGGCAGGACATGCTGCAGCGCGTGCTGTCCGGCCGCTCGCGGCAGGCGCTGCGTGCCGTGTCGGCGGCCGCCGAGGGTGCGGCCGCGCCGGCCGAACAGGATCATGCGCTCGACCTGCTTTATCTCGCCTTCGAGGACCGCGCCCGCGGCAGCCGCGAGCAGATCAAGCAGCGCCAGGCGACCTATCTGCCGCTGCTGGACGAGGCCGGCGCAGGCAGCGCCGAACGTCCGATCCTGGATCTCGGCGCCGGTCGCGGCGAGTGGCTGGAACTGCTGCGCGACCACGAGAAGCAGGCGCGCGGCGTCGACCTGAACCAGGCGATGGTGGCGTCGTGCCAGGCGCTGGGGCTCGATTGCGTCGAGGCCGATGCGCTCGGCACCCTGCGTACGCTGCCCGACGAGTCCATCGGCCTGATCACCGGCTTCCACATCATCGAGCATCTGCCCTACGCGGTGTTCGTAGGCCTGCTGGACGAGGCGCTGCGTGTGCTCGCCCCGGGCGGCATCCTGTTGTTCGAGACGCCGGATCCGGAAAACGTCATCGTCGGCAGCCACACCTTCTACATGGACCCTACGCACCACAATCCGATGCCGAGCCTGATGGTGCGCATCGTCGCGGAGACGCGCGGGTTCGACAGCGTCGAGATCCGGCGCATGAACCCGTCCGACAGCCGCTTCCGGGGTCAGGACCAGGAGCTGATCGCCCAGCTCGACGCGTTGTTCTTCGGTCCCCAGGACTACGCGATGATCGCCAGGAAGCTCTGAGCGATGCGCATCGCCATCACCACCGTTCAGGTGCCGTTCGTGCGCGGCGGCGCCGAGTTCCATGCGGAGGAACTCCAGCGCGCGCTGAAGCACGCCGGACACGAGGTGGATATCGTTTCGGTTCCGTTCAAATGGTATCCGGCCGCGCGTCTGGTCGATCAGATGGCGATCTGGCGATTGATCGACCTGTCCACCAGCAACGGCGTGCCGATCGACAAGGTGATCGCGCTGAAGTTTCCCGCTTATCTGGCCAATCATCCGGACCAGGTGATCTGGATGCTGCACCAGCATCGCGAGGCGTACGATCTCTGGGGCGAGACCAACAACGCGCTGGCGGTGGATCCCGAGGGCGGGGCGATCCGTGACTTCCTGCGCGAGACCGATCGACACTACATCCCGCGCGCGCGGCACGTGTTCGCCAATTCCCGCAACGTCGCCCGCAGGCTCGAGACCTATTGCGGGCTCGGTTCGCGCGTTCTCTATCATCCGCCGCCGGGTGTGGAGAAACTGCATCGCGGCGAGTACGGCGACTACCTGCTGGTTCCGGCGCGCATCAACGAGACCAAGCGTCAAGATCTGGTGCTGGAAGCGTTGGCGTTATGCCGCACCGATGTGTGTGTGGTGTTCATGGGCCATCCCGACCGCCCGGATTACGGCGACATGCTGCGCAAGCGTTCGCTGCCGCTGGGCGATCGCGTCACCTGGACCGGGTTCGTGTCGGACGAAGAGCGCATCAGGCTCTACGCCAACGCGCGCGCGGTGGTGTTTCCGCCGATCGACGAGGATTACGGCTACGGCACGCTGGAAGCCATGGTGTCCGGCAAGGCGGTCATCACCTGCACCGATTCCGGCGGCTCGCTGGAGTTCGTCGAGCATGACCATACCGGCCTGATCACCGCGCCGGAGGCGGCCTCTCTGGCGGACGCTTTCGACCGGATCTGGACCAACCCAGCCTTCGCGCGCCAGGCCGGCGAGGCGGGATGGGAGCGCTACCGCTCCCTCAACATCTCCTGGGACAACGTGGTGTCATGTCTGCTCGACTGAGGGTCAACGTCTTCACGCCGTTGCCGCCCGCGCACACGGACATCGCCAACGTCAACCTGCCGATCATCAGCCTGATGCAGGACGTGGCCGACGTCACGGTCTGGACGCCGCAGGAATACTGGGACCCTCTGGAGGATCGCCGCATACGCGTGCATCCGTTCCGCGCCGACGCGATCGCGTTCTGGGATCTCAACGCCGCCGACGTGAACATCTTCCATATCGGCAACAATCGCGAGATGCACGAGGACATCTTCGATGTGGCCCGTCGCGTGCCCGGACTGGTGGTGCTGCACGACGTCAACCTGCATGACTTCTCGCTGGAGATGTACCATGCCGGCCGTCTCGCCACCTATGCCGAGATCATGACGCGTTGCCACGGCGTGGCGGCGCTCGACGAGGCGCGGCACGCGCTTGCCCATGGCGGGATGGGCGATGTGATGAAGCGCTATCCTTGCACCATGGCCCCGGCGGCACGCGCCACCGGCATCCTGATGCACAACCGGTCCGCAGCGACGGCGCTCGCCGCCGAGACGTCGGTGCCGGTCTTCTTTCTGCCGCTGCCCTTTGCCGATCGCGACTGGCCCGAACCGTCGCCGCGTCCGGCGGCGCGCAAACCGTACCGGCTGGTGGCGTTCGGTTTCCTCGGCAAGAACCGGCGCGTCGAGCAGATCCTGCACGTGCTGGCGGACAGCCCGATGCGGGACAACTACACGCTCGACATCTACGGCATGTTCCACGATCCCGAAGCACTGGAGGCGCTGATCGAGGAGTACGATCTGGGCGACATCGTCTCCGTGCATGGCTTCGTCTCGTTCGAGACGCTGAACGCGGCGATCGCCGCGGCGGATCTGGTGCTGAACCTGCGCAATCCGACCGTGGGCGAAGCATCCGGCAGTCAGCTGCGCATCTGGGCCAACGGTGCCGCTTCCGTGGTAACCGACCATGGCTGGTACGCCGATCTGCCGTCGGACTGCGTGCAGAAGATCGACGCCGAAAGCGAGGCGGACGACCTGATGCATCTGCTGATCGATTTCTGTTGCCGCCCCGATCACTACCACCGCATGGGCGAAGCGGGACTCCGCCACGTTCGCGCAACGCACGATGCGCGCGACTACGTGTCGGCCCTGATGCAGATCCTGCAGGGCGAGCGTGAACGGCAACGGGCCACGCTGGCGCGTGCGCTGACGCAGCGCTTCCGCAAGCCGAATCGGCCAGATACGCTGCTGGCCGAACGCGCCGTCCTCGCCTTGTTCGGCGCCGATGTCGTACCGGCGACGCGCGAGCCCGACGCGAAGACCGATATCGGCCACGATGCCATCCAGTCCGCCGTCGGCTGATGCGCACCGCAGAGGCCAGCCTTCTCCATCCGCCGCCCGCCGGCCTGACGAAACCGCCACGCCTGGCGATCGTGGTGCCGTGCTTCAACGAGGAGGCGGTGCTGCCGGAAACCATGCGCCGCCTGGGCGCCCTCGTCGCCATGCTGCAGCAGGGAAACCGTATCGCCGGGGATAGCCACGTGCTGTTCGTGGATGACGGCTCGCGCGATTCCACTTGGGCGCTGATCGAGGCCGCCCATGCCCGGGCGCCAATGTTCGGCGGCCTTATGCTGTCGCGCAATTGCGGGCATCAGAACGCCCTGCTGGCCGGACTTCTGAACGCAGGCGGCGACATCGTCGTGTCGATGGATGCCGACCTGCAGGACGACGTAGACGCAGTGCACCGGATGCTCGACGCCCATGAGGCGGGGGCGGACATCGTCTACGGCGTGCGCTCGTCGCGCGCCACCGACCGCGTGGGCAAGCGGGTCACCGCGCGGCTCTATTACCGCATCCTGCAGAAGCTCGGCGTGGAGATCGTGTTCGACCATGCCGACTACCGGCTGATGAGCCGACGGGCAGTGGAAGCGTTGCGCGGATATGGCGAGACCAACCTGTTCCTGCGCGCGCTGATCCCGCAACTCGGCTTCCGCTCCGCGATCGTCACCTACGAACGCGCCGAGCGTTTCGCCGGCACCTCGCACTATCCGTTGCGCAAGATGCTGTCCCTGGCGCTTGAAGGTGTGACCTCGTTCTCGATCCGGCCGCTGCGCCTGGTGGCGATCGCCGGATTCCTGATCTCGCTGGTCTCGCTCCTGATGGCGGTCTGGGCGCTCTATACCCGGATCGTCAACCCGGCCGTGGTGCCCGGTTGGGCCTCCATCGTGATCCCGGTCTACCTCTCCTGCGGGATCGAACTGCTCGGCCTCGGCATCGTCGGCGAATATGTCGGCCGCATCTATCTCGAAGCCAAGGCACGCCCGCGCTTTCATGTGGCCAAGCTCGATCATGGCGGCCAGACCGAGGGCGGGGCGGTGGGATTGGACCCGATCGGCGATCGCCGGTAGGTTGCGCCGCGGCGCGGCCTGCCGGTCGCGGCCTTTCTCCACGCCGCCCTGTCCATGCGCGATCCCGGCGCGATGAATTCGGATCATCCCATGCTGCCCAGAAGCCGCGCTGCCGGCGACCTCATGCGCCCTGCGGCCGATGACGCGCTCCGCATCCTGCTCGACCGGCGCCTGCTCGTGTTCGTGGCCGCGTTCGAGATCGCGATCTTCTGCGTTTATCTGCTGATCGGCGCCACGCACGGTTCGTATCGCAACACGGTCTGCAACTGGGACTGCAACTGGTACGGCGAGATCGCCACGCGCGGTTACGACGCGCATCCGGACGGGCGCGGCTATGCCAACTGGGCGTTCTTTCCCTTGTTCCCGCTGCTGTCGCGCGGGTTGATGCATCTCAGCGGCGAGAGTTTCGTCACCTGCGCCTCGGCGCTGAACTTCGCCGCGTTCTTCGCGGTCGTGGTCGCCGGCGCGGCTTTCTGCCGGCAGCGCTTCGGATCGCGTGACCCGTTCTTCGTCGCCCTGGTGTTCCTGTGCTTTCCGATCGGCATCTATTTCCGCCTTCCCTACTCGGAAAGCCTCTACGGCCTGCTGGTGCTGACGACGCTGCTGCTTGCCGCGCGCGGCAGGCTGCTCGCGTCGGGGCTGTTCGCCGGCCTGGCCTGCTTCTGCCGCCCGACAGGGATCCTGCTGGTCGGCAGCATCGGTCTGGTGGCGCTGGTCCGCCTGGTCATGGCGCTGCTGCGCGGGCAGCAGACCCTCCGCACCGCGATGCCGCAGGTGGCACGTCTGGCGGCGTTCGGCATCATCGGCGTCGCCGGATTGCTGTGCTACGCGCTCTATCTCGACAGGCTGGTCGGCGATCCGCTCGCCTTTTCGCATGCCATGGGGGCCTGGGACCGGCATTATGCTAGTCCGCTGGCGCGCATCGGCTACGCCCTGTCGCTGCACGACATGGGCGCGGCGCATTTCCTGTCATCCGAGTACCGCCCACAGACCTATCTGGCGCTGTTCGCGCTTCTGTCGTTGCCGCTGATCCTGTGGGCGTTCGCGTTGGGCGCGCCCGTGGAAGGGGTGTTTCTGCTCGGCACGCTGATCCTGTCCAGCGCCACCGGACTGGAGTCCGAGCCACGCTACATGTTCTGCAACCCGGTCTCGATCGCGCTGATCGTGGTGGCGCTGGAGAAGCTGCCCCTGCCGGTGCGCTGGAGCGTGCCGGCCTTGTTCGGCGCGGCGCAGGTCGTGCTGGTGTTCGCGTGGTTCAACCTGTCGGCCTTCATGACCTGACCGCCGACGGGCTCCGCATCGTGCCGACAGGAATCACGCATGTCCCGCCTGTCTCTCGGCAAAGGCAGATTTGCGTAGCCGACCATCTGTATCCAAGCGGACAGAAATCTCTTTGCTTCTATTTCTTCAGATGCAGGAGAAGCGTCCGGCCGCACGACACCGGCGCCGCGCAGACGCCGATCTCGTGTTTCGACGTGACGACGAACGGTTTCGTCAGTGCGCCGGCTGGAACCCCTTCTCGCCGAACTGCCACAACAGGAACGCGAACTCGTCCGCCGTTTCGTCGTCGCGCTGCTTGCGGGTCGAGCCGATGCCGTGCCCGGCGTCGAACTCCACGCGCAGCAGCACCGGACGTCCGCTCGCCGTGTCCGCCTGCAGCTTCGCCGTCATCTTGGCCGGGATCCACACCGTCACGCGCGGGTCCTCCGCACCACCGGTCAGCAGAACCGCCGGGTAATCCACGCCCTTGCGGACGTTGTTGTAGGCGTCCATCGCCAGCATGGACGGAAACTGTTCCTTGTTCGTCACCGTGCCGAACTCGGGAATATTGGCCGGCCCGCCTGCGGTGTATTCCTCGCGGATCGTGTTGGTGGCGCCGACGCGGATCAGCGCCGCGCGGAACAGATCGGGACGCTGCGTGATTGCCCCGCCGATCAGGATGCCGCCGGCACTGGTGCCCTCGCCGCCCAGATGCGCCTTGTCGGTGTAGCCCTTCGCGATCAGCATCTCGCCCGCGGCGATGAAGTCGTGGATCGTGTTCTGCTTGGTCTCGATCTTGCCCGCATCGTGCCAGGCCTGGCCCTTCTCGCCACCGCCGCGCACATGCGCCACGACATAGATCCCGCCACGATCCAGCCAGGGCAGGAAGGACGGGTTGAAGGCCGGATCGTAGCTCATGCCGTAGGCGCCATAGCCGACCAGATAGGTCGGGCGCTTGCCGTCATGCGGCGCATCCCTGCGGCTGACGATCGACACCGGCACCTGCGTCCCGTCCGGCGCCACCGCGACCGTTTCTTCCGACTGGTACGCCGAAAGGTCGCGCGGGAACGGCGGCAGGATATGCGTGTCCGACAGCGAACCGGCGGTCGGATCGTAGCGCAGCCATTCCCGCGCACGCACCCAGGATTCCAGGCTCACCAGCGCGCCGGGCCGGGTCGGATCGGTCACGAGCCCACCCTCCGGCGCGATCGTGCCCGCGAACGGCAGGGCGATGTCGTCCGCACGCACCGCGCCCTCGCCCAGACGATGCAAGGAGAAAGTCGCGCCGTCGCGGCTGGTGTAATACAGCCCGTCCCGCGCCGCATCGGTGCTGGTCAGAACGCCCTCGCCCTGCGACACCACGACTTTGGCATGCGCCAGATCCGGCGCGGCGAGGCTGGTTTCCACGATCTGGAAGCGTGGCGCATCCTTGTGCGTCAGCAGATCGATCCGGTCGCCGCGCACGGCGAGATCGACCGCGCCATCCTCCGCTGTCACCACTTTCCTCCAGTCCGGATGCCCGGCCAGAAGCGCCGTCAGAGGCGTGGCATACAGCGTCATTTCCGGCGCGACGCCGTTGGAAATCGAGGCCAGCGCGAAATCCGAGCCCGGCACGATGGCGATCGACGGGAACACTGCCGCCGCCTTGAACGGGAACGGCAGATGGTCGGAATCCAGCACCGGCGTATCCTGGCTCGGGTCCTCGCCGAGGCGATGGCGGAACACGATCTGATGCGCGTACTGGTCCACGGGGCTTGCCGTCGCGGCGGAAGCCGGCAGCCGGTCGTAGAAGAAGCTCTTGCCGTCCGGCGCCCAGCTCACGCTGGCGAATTGCGCGCGGTCGATGCTGTCCGGCCCGACCTTGCCGGTTTCGGTGTCGATCACATGCAGCGTGCTGTTCTCGGACCCGCCTTCGGACACGCCGTAGACGACCTTGGAACCGTCCTCGGTCGGCGCGAACTGGTCGATCTCGGCATGGCGCCCGTTGCTGCCCAGCGTGGACGGGTCCACCAGCACGATCTCGCGCCCCTTGGCGTCCCGCATCACCAGACGGTCCACCTGCGCGCCGGCCGGACGCTTCAGATAGAAGACGCGATCGCCGGCCAGCACCACCGAATGCACGCGCGGCAACAACCCGCTGACCGCGCCGATCTCACGCGCCAGAGCGTCGCGTCCGGGGATCCGCCCCAGAACCGCCCGCGCGTACGTGTCCTGCCCGCGCAGATACGCCGTGAATTGCGGCTGCGGCCGCGACTCCATCCAGCGATACGGATCGGTGATCCTGGTGCCGAAATAATCGTCGGTGACGGGCGCCACCTTGGCCACGGGCGGCTTCGGCAGCGTTGCTGCATGGGCAGGCTGCGCGAGAACCACGCCGAGCAGAGCGAAGGGCATGGCGCGACCGAGGCGCATCGGGGAACTCCGGGCTGTGGGACGCCGTAGCGTCGTCGCCTCGTCGTCGTCGGTCAAGCGCGGAGGGTCTTCGTTCTTTTTTGCAAAAAAGAACCAAAAGACTCTTGTCCGTTTGGTACGAAGAACTGGCGAACCTGAAACTCAACAAACGGATGAAAGTCTTTTTGCTTCTTTTTCTTCAGAAAAAGAAGAACCTCTACCCAAGCCGCGCCGCATGCCAGCGCAGATGATCCTCCATGAAGGACGACACGAAGAAATAGGAATGCGTATACCCCGGCTGCAGACGCAGCTCGAGCGCGATCCCCGCTCGCACGCACGCTTCCCGGAGCAGCTCCGGCCGCAACTGCTCCGCCAGGAACTGGTCCGCGTCGCCCTGATCCACCAGCAGCGCCGGCACGCGCGCCCCGTCCTCGATCAGCGCCACCGCATCGTGGCGACGCCACACCGCACGATCCTCGCCCAGATAGCCACGGAACGCCTTCTGCCCCCACGGCACCTGGCTCGGCGCCACGATCGGCGCGAAGGCCGACACGGCCCGGAACCGCTCCGGGTTCGACAACCCGAGCGTCAGCGCGCCATGGCCGCCCATGGAATGGCCGGTGATGCTCTGCCGCGCGGGATCGACCGGGAACTCCGCGGCGATCAGCGCCGGCAGCTCGTCCAGCACGTAGCGCCGCATCCGGTAATGCTCGGCAAACGGCGCACGGACCGCATCCAGATAGAACCCGGCCCCGAGCCCGAAATCGTAGGCGCCATCGGGATCGTCCGGCACGCCCTCGCCCCGCGGGCTCGTATCCGGCGCCACGAACACCAGCCCCAGCTCCGCGCAGAGCCTTCGATATTCGCCCTTGTCGGTCACGTTCGCATGCGTGCAGGTCAGCCCGCTCAGGAACCACACCACAGGCAGGCGCGCGCCAAGCGCGTGCGGCGGCACGAACACGGAAAATGCCATCTCCGTGCCCGTGCTGTCCGAACGATGCCGGCACACGAACTGCTCGCCGCCATGCGCCCGCTCGCGCGAGACGATCTCCATGCTCAGAACACCACCACCGAGCGGATCGACTTGCCCTGGTGCATCAACTCGAACCCCTCGTTGATCTGCTCCAGCGTCAGGCGATGCGTGATCATCGGATCGATCTCGATCTTGCCGTCCATGTACCAGTCCACGATCTTCGGCGTGTCCGTGCGCCCGCGCGCGCCGCCGAATGCGGAGCCCTTCCACACACGCCCCGTCACGAGCTGGAACGGACGCGTCGAGATCTCCTTGCCCGCTTCCGCCACGCCGATCACCACGGACACGCCCCAGCCGCGATGGCACGCTTCCAGCGCCTGACGCATCACGGTCGTGTTGCCGGTGCAGTCGAAGGTGTAGTCCGCGCCGCCCTCGGTGAGTGCCACCAAATGCGCGACGATATCGCCGTCCACATCCTTCGGATTGACGAAATCCGTCATGCCGAAACGACGGCCCCATTCCTCTTTGTCGTTGTTCAGATCGACGCCGACGATGCGCTTGGCGCCTACCAGACGCGCCCCCTGGATCACGTTCAGCCCGATCCCGCCGAGCCCGAACACGATCACCGTCGATCCCGGCTCGACCTTCGCCGTGTTCACCACGGCACCCACGCCCGTGGTCACGCCGCAACCCACATAACAGGCGGTGTCGAACGGCGCATCCTCGCGGATCTTCGCCACCGCGATCTCCGGCAGCACGGTGAAGTTCGAGAAGGTCGAACAGCCCATGTAATGGAAGATGGTCTGGCCCTTGTAAGAGAACCGGCTGGTCCCGTCCGGCATCAACCCCTTACCCTGCGTCGCCCGGATCGAGGTGCAGAGATTGGTCTTGCGCGACAGGCAGCTTTTGCACTGCCGACATTCCGGCGTGTAGAGCGGGATCACGTGGTCGCCGGGCTTCACCGAGGTCACGCCCGCGCCGACCTCCCGCACGATGCCGGCGCCCTCATGGCCGAGCACGGACGGAAACAGCCCCTCGCTGTCCAGCCCGCCCAGCGTATAGGCATCTGTATGACACAGCCCGGTCGCCATGATCTCGACCAGAACCTCGCCCTCGCGTGGACCTTCGAGGTCGAGTTCGACGATCTCCAGAGGACGCTTGGCCTCGAAGGCGACGGCTGCGCGTGTCTTCATGGTGTTGGTGCTCCTAGATGTTGGACGGCCAGATCGGAGCATACAAGGTGCTGGGTAGATTTACGAACACCCCTCGGAACATCAACAGGCCCGAAGAAGAGAGCTGAAACAACGCTTCTTTCTTAGCAGACCGACAACCGATTTATTTTTCTTGCATGATTTTTGAATTGTCTCTTTATGAATTTCCCATTCATCTTCTTCTCTGCAGAGCGGACGTAGGTTGCCACGATATTGTCGGACCCTAAGTGAGTCGTCTTCCGCAGCAAGCTCTTTCTGTGCAATGGTGCGGAAGTAGCTAGCTTACCGCTCGCCAATGCCCGTCTTCGCAGCCGCTTCGCCCTCCGCACCTCTTGATGTACACGCCTCCAGTATTTGGATATTGTATTAGGCCTAATAAGAGTTTTCTGGCCGTCGTAGAGAAACCCCAGATATTGAAGTGGCTTAAAGCCCGCAGCGGTTGATTTTGTTAGATCGAAAATGGTTTTCCCTGTTTTCTTGTCATTTATTTCAAGCCCTCCCGCATGGGTCCGCAACATCTGTCGAATCAGCGGCTCGATCGTCTCAGCGTATTCTACAGGAGCGACAATCAATATATCGTCAGAATATCTTCTATACGAACAACCAATTTCTCGCAGCGCCGACATCAAATGCAGATCAAATTTAAGCATAGAAATATTTGCTGCGACGGCAGATATTGGGCTGCCTTGTGGTATCCCCCGCTTACGTTTATCACCGGGCGCCACAAGATTTACGTTGATAACCGTCCCCGCCGCGAATGACTTTGCGGAATTCCAAGATTGAACACAAGGGGGGCCCTGGAAGGGCAGCATCTTTTGCCTTCGGGTCGAATCCCAGACGACGCAATAAAGCACGCCGATCAATAGAGGAGTACTTTGTAATATGCTTGAATACGTTGTAGTGATCATCAGGAAGGCTGCCGCAACCTAAAACCAGCTTCCAGTTTTCTTTGAGAACTTTATGGCTTATATCGTCGAAAAATCCAGATATATCAAACGCGAACGCTACACATTTGATTCTTGATTTAATCTCATAAAAAGCTTCCATCGCAATATCTATATTAGATCCGTTTTTCCTATAGCCAACTACCACTTTGTCCAGGGCATGCTTCCGTATCATATCCTCATATGAATTGTTCAATATTGAGGCGTAATAAGAAAATACGCATGCGTCTACGTTTGAACAGTAAGCAAGTCTTCGAACTTTCTGACTAATCTCGATGCCCTTTTTCTTCCTTCTGTAGCGTCGATCAATTCTATCAAACGTAATAAATGGCAGAAAGTCATGCGACGCGACTTCAACGGGGTCGGTTACAAACTTAGTGGCGTTAACGCGCGACGGCGCCACATCAAAATGCTTGTAAGATTTGATTGGATACCAGTCTACTCTCTTCGCACGCCGTGCCTGACGCTTCGATGTTAGCATTTGTGAAGTTCGAGAGGGCAGGAATGCGCGTGTATCCGGCCTATAGACCCATACCCAAATAGTAGAAAAGGCATGACCCTCTCGAATTCTCAGCCGACACTGTCTAATAAGTATCAGCTGGGGACTCAAACCACAATGCGGATTGCACTGAGCCCTATCCCCTACTCACGGCGCTGAGAAGCTCCGCAACGCGTAACACAACGGTCAGTGGTATGATCTGCTCAAAGAGGAGCTAGCAATCATGATCATCAAAGCGGTAGCCGGGTGGTGCTGGCGGCATGTCCTAGGACATGGCGACGGCATCATCTGGCGTCTACTTGACAACTTCAACACTTCTCCCTTCCCGCCAGTTCGGGAGGCATCACCTTTATACTCTGTTCCCACAGAGCAATGCCATCCAAAAATTTCTTCGTTGCGTGCTTCAGCGTTAAGGTGCTGATTTTAAACGCGGCCTCAGTAAAAGCTCCCGATTCGACTCCAATCCTCATCCCTCTGCATCCGCGGAGGAACCGCATGGTATCACCGAGTCAACCGCGCTCGATACGAATCCAACACCACCGCCAGGATGATCACCACCCCGGTCACGATCTGCCGGATGAAATCGCTCACCCCCATCAGGATCAGCCCGTTCGCCAGCACGCCGATGATCGCGGCGCCCAGCAGCGTTCCGATCAGCGAGCCGCGCCCGCCGGAAAGCGACGTGCCGCCGATGATCACGGCGGCGATCGCGTTCAGCTCGAAGCCCACGCCCAGGATCGGGTTGGCGATGGTCAGGCGCGCCATGTAGACGATCGCGGCGATGCCGACGAACAGGCCGGTGACGGTGAAGGCCAGCACCTTGGTCAGCATCGGACGGTGCCCGCTCAGGCGCACGGCTTCCTCGTTGTTGCCGATGGCGTAGATCATGCGGCCGAACACGGTGCGCGTCAGCACCAGCCAGCCCAGCCCGAGCAGAACCAGCGCAAGCACGAACATCACCGGCACGCCCAGCACGGTCGCGGTGCCGAAGGCGTTGAAGCTGTCAGGAAAGTCGTAGATCGTGCGGGCGTTCGTGACCTGCAGGGCGCCGCCACGGGCGATGTTCAACATGCCCAGCGTCACGATGAAGGACGGGATTCCCCAGAACGAGGAAATCCAGCCATTCGCGGCGCCGCAGACCATGCCGACAAGCAGGCTGCCCGCCACGCCGAGCGCCACGGCCAGCGGCTCGGAGACCCCGTCCAGCGTCAGCAGACGCCCAGCGACCACGGCGCACAGCGCCATCACCGCGCCCACGGACAGATCGATGCCGCCGATCAGGATCGCGAAGGTCATGCCCGTCGCCAGGATCAGATTGATCGTGATCTGGGTGAGGATGTTGGAGATGTTCTCGTGCGTGCTGAAATCGGGCGCCACGACGGCGAAGAACACGACCATCGCCAGAAGGGCGAGACCGATGCCGGCCTCGCGCAGAACGCGCCGGATCGTGGCGGAAGAAGCGGAAGACACTCTTTCTGGTCCCTTCAATGGGTCCGCATGTAGCGGCTATAGGCGAGCGACAGAATGCGCTCTTCCGAGAAATCGGGCCGTGCCACCTCGCCGGCCAGGACGCCGCGCGACAGCACCAGGATGCGGTCGCAGAGATGCGTCAGCTCGGGCAGTTCGGACGACACCACCAGGATCGCCCTGCCCTCCCGCGCCAGGCGGCCGAGCAGGGCGTAGATCTCCGCCTTGGCGCCGACATCGATGCCGCGCGTCGGCTCGTCCAGCATCAGCACGCGCGCCTTGTCGCCCATCAGCCATTTCGCCAGAACGATCTTTTGCTGATTGCCGCCGGAGAGTTCGATCACCGGCTGTTCCGGCCCGGTGATCTTGGTGGCCAGATCCTTCGCCAGCCGCCTGGTTTCCGCGCGCTCCGCCGCAGGGCGCAGCCAGCCGAACCGGGACACCATCTTCAGGCGCGCCAGCGTGGTGTTCACGCGCGCCGCCATCGGCAGCACCAGCCCCTCTTCCTTGCGGTTCTCGGTCAGCAGACAGATGCCCGCATCCACCGCATCGCGCGGCGAACGGATGCGCACGGGCTTGCCGTCGCGCTCGATCGTGCCGGAGATCGCGGGATCGGCGCCGAAGATCGCGCGTACCGCTTCCGTGCGCCCGGCCCCGACCAGCCCCGCCAGACCGACGATCTCACCTTCCCGCACGGTGAAGTCGAGCGCGCCGTCCTCCGGCGATCCGCGCGGACGCAGCGCCCGCACGCCGAGCGCGGGTCCGCCCAGAGTGCCGCCGCCGATCGGCGCCTGCGCGGCCAGGGTGCGTCCGATCATCGCGCGCACCAGCGCGGCCGGATCGGTGTCGGCGATGCGCATCGTGTCCACGAGCGCGCCGTTGCGGAGAATGGAGACGCGATCACACAGATCGAAGATCTCGGCCAGGTGATGCGACACGTAGAGCATGGTCATGCCCTGCGCCTTCAGCAGACGGATCTGCTCGAACAGGCGCCCGGCTTCGCGCGGCGTCAGCGTGGCGGTGGGCTCGTCCAGCACGAGGACGCGCCCGTCGCCGGACAAGGCGCGCGCGATCTCGACCAGCTGCTTCTGAGCGATGCCGAGCCGCTCCACGGGCGTGCGGGGGCCGATCTCGTCCAGCCCGACACGGGCCAGAAGCGCCTCGGCGCGACGATCCATCTCGCGCCGGTCGACGATGCCGCCGATCGGGCCCAACCGACGTCGCGGCAGGTGCTCGAACAGCAGGTTCTCGGCCACGCTGAGCGCAGGCAGCAGGTTGAATTCCTGATGCACCACGCGCACCCCGGCGCGGATCGCGTCGAGCGGCGTTTGCGGCGCATAGATCTGCCCCGCAAGACGCATCTCGCCGCTGTCCGGCCTGTGGATGCCGGCCAGAAGACGGATCAGGCTGGATTTCCCGGCCCCGTTCTCGCCAGCGAGCGCCAGCATCTCTCCGGGCGCCACGTCGAGACTGATCCCGTCCACGGCCAGCACGCCCGGAAAGCGCTTGGAAACCCCGCTGAGCCTGAGAATGGGCTCGTTCGCGTTCGTCACGTGATCAGATCGTCGATGCCGTTTCCAGCTTCATCGGCGTCTTCACCCAGCCGGTGAAGGTCTGGCCGCCGATTTCCTTTAGCGCCGTATCGATGCCGTCCGCGGCAAGCTGCGCCCCGAACTGGTCGACCGTCGCCAGCACCTCGCCGTCCTTGATGAGCGGCTGGATCGCGGCGATGCCGTCGAAGCCGATCACCTTGATCTTGCCCTTCTTGCCCGCCGCCTCGATCGCCTTCACCACGCCGAGCGCCATGTCGTCGTTCGCCGCCATCACGCCCTGGATATCCGGGTGCGCGGTCAGCATGTTCGAAAACACCGTGTTGGCCTCTTCGGTTTCCCAATGCGCGGTGCGGCTGTCGAGCAGATCGAGCTTGTTTTGCGCGATCGAATCCATGAAGCCCTCCTTGCGCTGCACGCCGTTCGCGGCGCCCGGGTTGCCCTCCAGGATCACGACCTTGCCACCCGCGCCGAGCGCCTTGGCCAGGACATCGGCACTCATCTTCGCACCTTCGCGGTTGTCGGGGCCGACGAAGACGATATCGATGTGATGCTTCTTCAGGTCGTTCGCATTGAGCAGAACGTCGATGTTGACGAGCTTGATCCCGGCCTTGGCCGCGCGGACGAGCGGCGGGATCAACGCACGGCTGTCGGCCGGCGCGATCACGATCGCGTCGACCTTGCGGGTGATCAGGTTCTCCACCAGCGCGATCTGCCCATCGATGTCGGTCTCGGACTGGATACCCAGCGGGATGAGCTCGCAGGTGCCGAGCTGTTGCACGTGCTGGACGGCGCCTTCCTGCATGTTCTTGAAGAACTCGTTGGCCAGCGACTTCATCACCAGCCCGACGACCGGCTTCTTCGACTGCGCCAATGCCGTGCCGAACGGCAGCGACAGAACCCCGGCGGCACCGATGCCAGCCAGGAACGTACGACGATCCATGGAAACGAACTCCTCCCGAGCCGATCTTTTGCCGGTCTCTTGGTCGCGACCCTAGCGATGGAAAGCACGGGAGGGAAGTCGCCCCGCTGTGGAAGCGGCGTTTGCGGCAGCGCAGCATTCAGGACACACCCGTTTCGTGGCACAACGCCCGACGGAACTACAGCGAGCCCGCGCATGCCCCGTTCGATCCATTTCCTGTCCGGCCTGCCGCGCTCCGGCTCGACCTTGCTCGCCGCCTTGCTGTCGCAGAACCCGCTCCTCCGCACCGGCATGAGTTCGCCGCTGGCGGTGATGGTGGAGAAACTCCTGCCGTTGATGGGTGCTGGGGAATACGCGAGCGCGTTCGACGATGCTCTGCGCCGGCGCGTGCTGCATGGTCTGGTCGACGGCTTCCTCGGGCACGACGCGCCCGGGCGCGTGACCATCGACACCAATCGCGCCTGGTGCGCACATATGCGGCTGATTGCCGATCTCTGTCCCGATGCAGTCGTGATCGCCTGTGTGCGTGATCCCGTCTGGATCATCGACAGTTTCGAGCAGCTCATCCGACGCAACACCTACCGGATCTCCGGCCTGCATGGCGCCGCACACGCCGCCACCGTGTTCGATCGCGTGGAGCGGCTCATGGCCGTCACCGGGGCGTTCGGCGCGGCCTGGCAAGCGTTGCAGGACGCCTTCTTCGGCGAACATGCGCACCGTCTCGTCGTGGTCGATTACGACGCTCTGGTCGCCGAACCTTTGCGCGTGCTGGCACTTCTCTACGATCGACTGCGCCTACCCGCCTTCGCGCACGATCCGGCGAATGTGCCGCCGATCGACGCGGCCGCCTTTGACGCCGATCTGCACACGCCTGGCCTGCACGCGCTGCGCCCCTCGGTCGGCCGCACGCATCGTCGTACCATCCTGCCGCCTCAGATCGTGTCCCGCCTCGCCGACACTGCCTTCTGGCGCGACGAGACGAACAATCCCGGCGGCGCGTTCGTGATCGGGCAGGATTGAAGCGGCGGCCGGGTCGTTGCTTCCAAGTTCAGAACATAGCACGCTCAACCTGACGGTTCGGAGACGACCACCCATGCGACGCCGTGAACGGCTTCTCCTTGGAGCCTTGCTTGCCGCCTTTTGCGGGGCATCCCATGCCGCCACCGCCCAGGACGTCATTCATGTCACGATGATCGGCCAGCATCTCGCCATCCCCGCGCAATATTTCCTGGATGGCATCCACCCGCGCGAGGGGAGCGAAGCGGACGGCCTGCTGCTCGGCGCGAACTGGCCGGCGATGACGGGCAATAGCGATGAAGATGCGCAAGGACTGCGTATCTTGATCCAGCCCATCACCGGCAACAAGAGTGGTGCGTCTATCCTGTCAAGACGGCTTGAGTTCCTGACCCGTATGGGCAATACGTCCATGAAAGTGCAAACAGGTGCGGAACCTGTACCGCAAGGCGATGGAATTGAGCTGGTCCCCCAGCCACGGGTGTTCGACATTTACATCTGGAAACAGACGTATGTCGTAAATCCTTCAAGCCCGACTGACATCATCGAATGCGCGTCTATCAAGGATATCCCTGTTCCCAGCTGCATACAGCATTTCGCTTTTGGCCAGTTCCTTTTTCAGATCACGTATCCACGAAACCTTGTCACGAACTGGAGCAACATCAAGACACAGACCGAACGGCTCTTCTCCCACTTCGAGGGACGGTGAAAATCAGACAGACCACGACCGGCGATCAGTTCGAACGACCATGGGTAACCATTCGCAACGATCACTTTGCAACATTCGGCACTCATCATCTCCCCGGCCAAGCCCGGACTGCCCTCGTCCCACTCAACGTCGTCGGAGACGACCGAGCACCAAGCTTATGGGGTAGGATGTGCCGATCCGACATGATCCCCATCGGCTTCGAAACGGTCACCGACCTACCCTATCAAGAAGCAAGGAAGGACATGCTGCATAGCCATCGAAAGGGTGAAGCATGCTAAGCTCCACACGTCTTTTAGCGGTCCTCCTGCTGACGGCCACGACCACACTTACAACTGTGGCAAACGCGGCCGGTGAAATCGTTAGTGTAACGATGGGCGGGCGTCACTTATCGATTCCCGCAGAATACTTTCTGGATGGAATTTTCCCGCAAAAAGGTAGCGAAGCGGACGGCCTCCTGCTCGGCGCCGACTAGCCAGCCATGACAGGCGACAGCAATGAAGACGCACGCGGAATTCATATCCTGATCCAACCTTTCGGCCCTGGCGGTAGTGTACAGCTCTCAATGGCGAGGCGCCTACACGCGGTAACAGAATTAGGGCACAAAGATACTGATCTTACAAAGATCAGCTCAGCAGCTGAGGCCACGCCAAAAGGAAACGGTTTGGAAGCAATGTTGTCGGCGAAGGTTCTTCCACTCACGCCATGGAAACAGATTTATGTCGTTAACAGAAAGGACCCCAGTGATATAATTTCATGTTCGTCAAAGATCACGGCACCTCATCCAACATGTATACAGAATTTTACTGACAGAGATTTCTACTATCAAATTACCTATCCAAGAAACCTCGTAGGAGAGTGGCTAGAAATCAAAAATGCCGTCTTAGGTAAGATTTCCTCCTTCTCGGAGATTAAAAATGCCGGATAGCTCTCACGTCACAATGTTATCAAGCCTGCAGGATGCCTACGACAGGAGAGACAGAACAAAATACTACGAGATCGTTCGCGATAACGGCGACCCTTATGGCAGTCTTGCACTTGGCGTCGTCAAGCAATCCCTCATCTCCGGCAGGGTTGCCAAGAACTTCGCGGTGGAAGTCGGACGTCGATCAGGCATCTCCGTGGACCAACACGTCTGGCTTCAAATTAGCGAACTGCTCATGACCGCAGATATAACTGCCAGACAGCAGATGAATAGTGGACAGATAGAGCTGCCTTGGACGACCATTCGTGACTATCACATACAAACATTCGAGTCTCAATCTCTCCCTGCCGAAGCCTGGACTGCATTTATCCCACTCTAAGTCGTCGGCGATGTGCGAGCACCCGACCTCTGGCGCAGGATGTGCCGCTCCGACATGATCCGCGTTGGATTCGAGACCGTTGTCGATCTTCTGAGCCCCGTTATCGAACGTGAGACTGGCTCATTTCCGGATTGGTCACGCTCGCTACCCTACAATCAAATATTGCTACCAATGATCGGGGTTGGATCTGCGGCCGCCTCGATGGAACTGGGCGGCTGCATGAAATCCGTCGCGGCACTGAAAGCCTGCCGTGAACGTTTGACTCCGACCGAGGCAGAAGCCCTCTTCTGGCTCGACGTTCTCTTGACCGACATTCATGGCGCGGTCCGCGACGGGTTCATCGTCCCGACGGCGATCTGGCGCTCCTTGTAGGTCGGCCCTCAGCCCCCAACCCGCCCCTTCCAGACCGTCAGCAACACCACGCCTGCCGCCGGCAGCCATAGCGCCCGCAATCCCACCGCCGGAAACAACGCAGCCCCCATCACCGCCCCCGTCAGCAGCGACGACCACAGCACCGCGTAAGGCAGCCAATCCCAACGCGGCCCGCCCCTTAAGGCCTGCGCGAGCTCCTGCCCCAGACGCACCAGCGTTCCGGTGATGTAGGTCGCGGTGACGCTCACCTTGCCGACGCGCTGCACCACGTTGTTCATCGCGCCCAGGGCCGGCACCAGCAGCAGGATCGGCGCATGATGCGGCAGAGCGAGCGCAGGCAGGCTCGCCATCCCCGCCGACAGCACCAGCAACACCGACACCGCCATCAGCACGCGTCCTGGCACCGCGATCAGCGCACCCGTCACCACGCCCGCGACGAACAGCCCGATCAGCACCGCCGCTTCCAGCAAATCATGCAGGTTCCGCTGTGCCAGGCCGATCGCCAGACGCGTCGAATTGCCGCTCATGAACGAGGCGAAGAACCCGTGCAGGGACAGAAAGGCGATCGAGTCCGAACATCCGGCCACGGCGGCCAGACCGAAACCCAGCGCGAGGTTGGATCGGCGGGCGGTTCTCTCTTGGGGTGTCATGTGCTTCGCTGAACCGGTTCCAGGCTGCCGACCCCGGCCCGCCATCCTGGTCGAGGATCGTACCGTGAGCGCAAGCACCCGAACAGACCCCCTCCCCCCGGCCGCCGGCTCCCCAGTCCACGTGATCATCGCCTGTTATCTCGGCTGGATGCTCGACAGCTTCGACTTCTTCATCATGGTGTTCGTGCTCGACACGGTGGCGAAGACCTTCGGCGTCGGCGTCGGCGCCACGGCTTGGGCGCTCACGGCCACGCTCGCCTGCCGCGTCATCGGCGCAGCCTTCTTCGGACGGCTCGCCGACCGGTTCGGACGCCGCCCGGTGATGATGATCAACGTGCTCAGCTACGCGGCGCTCGAACTCCTGTCCGGCTTCGCCCCGTCCTTCACCGTGTTCCTGATCCTGCGCGCCCTGTTCGGCGTCGCCATGGGCGGCGAATGGGGCGTCGGCGCGTCGCTGGCGATGGAAAGCATCCCCGGACGCTGGCGCGGCCTCGTGTCGGGCATCCTGCAGACCGGATATCCCACCGGCTATCTGCTCGCCTCGCTCCTGTTCGCGGCCGAGCCGTGGCTCGGCTGGCGCGGCATGTTCGTGGTCGGCGCCCTGCCCGCGCTGCTGGTGCTGTATATCCGGCGCACGGTGCCCGAAAGCCCGGACTGGGCACTGCAGCAGCACGAGACACGCGAACCAATCCTGTCCGTGCTCGGCCGCAACAAGGGGCTGACCCTCTACGCCGTGCTCCTGCTCACCGCCATGCTGTTCTTCTCGCACGGATCACAGGATCTTTATCCGAAGCTGTTCCTGACCGGATATCACCACCTGCCGCACCGCGTCGTGGTCTGGATGATGGTGAGCTACAATGTCGGCGCCATCGTCGGCGGCCTGACGCTCGGTTTCCTGTCGCAGCGCATCGGCCGGCGCTGGGCCCTGGCCGGCGCCGCCCTGCTGGCCCTGCCAGCGATTCCGCTCTGGGCATTCGGTCACGGCGTGCTCGCGCTCGCCCTCGGCGGCTTCGTGCTCCAGTTCGCCGTGCAGGGCGCCTGGGGCGTCATTCCCGCGTTCCTGAACGAGATCTCGCCGGACACCATCCGCGCCACCTTCCCCGGCGTGGTCTACCAGCTCGGCAATCTGTTCTCGGCGCCGAACGCCAACATCCAGCTCTGGCTGACCCGGATGTTCGGTGGCGACATACGCTGGTCGCTGGCCGTGGTGATCGGGACGGTTTCGGTGCTGGTGGCGGTGCTGACGCTGTTCGGGCGGGAAACGCGTCATGTCCGGATGGGAACGGAACGCCTTCCCTGAAAATCAGACGGGGCGGCCGAAGCCGCCCCAATCCGTCAGTAGCCGTAACCATAGCCGGGAGGCGGTGGCGGTGGCGGCGCGGGCGGTGCCGCGTAGACGGGCGCCGGATAGGCCGGCTGCACGTAGACCGGAGCCGGTGCCACGTAGGTGGGCTGGACATAGGTCGGCTGGGCGTAGGCCGGTTGCGCGTAGACCGGCGCGGGCGCCGGGGCCGCATAGCCGCCATAGGACGAACCGCCCCGATACGAGGGGGTGGTCGCAGCGCCGCCCACGGCGCCCACGGCGGTGCCGGCCAGGGCGCCGATCGCGGCGCCCCGTCCACCGCCGGCGATGGCGCCGAGGGCAGCCCCGGCACCCGCACCGAGCAATCCGCCCCCGACCGCGCGCTGACCGGGGTCATACGCATCGGTGCATCCGGCCAGGCCGGTCGCCGCCGCCAGAACGAGCAGCGGCAGAGCCCGCCCGAGCCGGATGCGTGGCGTCGCACGCATCGCGGGGACGGTCATGCCTCAGTAGCCGCGGCTGGGGGTCGTGGCCGCACCGCCGACGGCGCCGAGCGCACCACCGGCCAGGGCGCCGATGCCGGCACCGCTGCCGCCGCCCGCCAGACCACCGATCGCGGCACCGGCGCCTGCGCCCAGCAGACCGCCGCCGACCGCGCGCTGGCCCGGGCTGTAGGGGTCGCAGGCAGCCAGACCCAGGGTCATGGCGGCAGCGGCGGTGAGAAGCGAAATCTTGCGGATCATGACCGTTCTTCCTTGTTGAATACGAGGCCCGGGAGCGGCCCCTTGGACACGCCGGAAACCGTTCCGGCACCTTCCAAATCAGCACAACGCGCCGTGATCGTGGCGGTTACGGGTCCAAAGCGTGGCAGAGCGTAACCTCACGGCGCTGTGAAATCTCATACACCGCCTTGCCGGGCGGGCGGCACACCGCTAAGCCGTGCCCGCCCTCGCCCGGCACGGCGGCCCGGTTCGAACGCGCTCCAATGGCCGGACCGGATCAAGACTGGAGTTTCGGATGCTTTCTCGCCTGCTCGGCATCATGTCGGCCGACATGGCCATCGACCTCGGAACCGCCAACACGCTGGTCTACGTGAAGGGCCGCGGCGTGGTGCTGGACGAGCCGTCCGTGGTGGCGATCGCCGACGTGCGCGGCAAGAAGCAGGTGCTGGCCGTCGGCAACGAGGCCAAGAACATGGTCGGCCGCACGCCGGGCAACATCACCGCCATCCGTCCGCTGCGCGACGGCGTCATCGCCGATTTCGAGGTGGCGGAGGAGATGATCAAGCATTTCATCCGCAAGGTGCACAACCGGCGCGGATTCGCCTCGCCGATGATCATCGTCTGCGTGCCGTCGGGCTCCACCGCGGTGGAACGCCGCGCCATCCAGGAAAGCGCGGAAAGCGCCGGCGCCCGCAAGGTGCTGCTGATCGAGGAACCGATGGCCGCCGCGATCGGCGCCGGGCTGCCGGTGACCGAACCGTCCGGCTCCATGATCGTCGATATCGGCGGCGGCACCACCGAGGTCGCGGTGATCTCGCTGGGCGGCATCGTCTATGCCCGCTCCGTCCGGGTCGGCGGCGACAAGATGGACGAGGCGATCATCTCCTATATCCGCCGCAACTATAACCTGCTGATCGGCGAGAGCTCGGCCGAGAAGATCAAGATCGAGCTGGGCGCCGCCAAGGTGCCCGACGACGACAACGATCACGGCCCCTGGAAGGAAGTGAAGGGCCGCGACCTGATGAACGGCGTGCCGCGCGAAGTCGTGGTCGGCCAGCGCCAGATCGCCGAAAGCCTGGCCGAGCCGGTCAGCCAGATCGTGGACGCGGTGAAGACGGCGCTGGAGAATACGCCGCCCGAGCTCGCCGCAGACATCGTCGACAAGGGAATCATGCTCACGGGCGGCGGCGCTCTGCTATATCGTCTGGACGAGGTGCTGCGCGAGGCCACCGGCCTGCCGGTCATGGCGGCGGAAAATCCGCTCTCCTGCGTCGCGCTTGGAACCGGACGCGCGTTGGAAGAGATGAAGCGGCTTCGGAACGTGCTCACAAGCATGTATTAGGAAGCCGGAACAGCGCCGCAACGTTCCGGTCGCATGTCCGCCTGCTGATTCGTTAACGACGAGACCAACCACGAGACCCTGGGGAGGGCGGTTCTTTGTTCAGCCTGTCGATCCAGTTGCGTCAGGCGCTGGGCAAGCTGACCTTGCCGCTGCTTCTGGCGCTCGCCTGTCTGGTGATGCTCGTGGGTCAGGCCGACCGGCGTCTGGCCGAAAGCGCCCGCACCGGCGTCGCCGACCTGCTGGCGCCGTTCTACGGCTTCCTGGCACAGCCGATCGACCGGATGCGGGCGATCGGACGCGAAGCCCGCTCGCTGGTCGGAGTCGCCGAGGAGAACGAGCGTCTGCGCGCCGAGAACCAGCGCCTGCGACGCTGGTACGACGTCGCCATGGCGCTGGCGGCCGAGAACGCGACGCTCAAGACCGACCTGAACTGGATGCCCGAACCGGCGCCCGCCTTCGTCACCGCCCGCGCGGTGGCCGATGCCAGCGGCGTCTATGCCCGCTCCGTGCTGTTGTTCGTTCCCGAAGGCCACGCGCTCAGCAAGGGCATGGTGGCGATGGACGCCGCGGGGCTGGTCGGGCGCGTCACCGAGGTCGGCAGCCGGTCGGCCCGCGTCATGCTCATCAACGACATGACCTCCCGCGTGCCGGTGATGCTGGAAGCCTCGCACGCACCCGCTATAGTCGCCGGCAACAACAGCGCGGCACCCAGGCTGATGGATTACCCCGAGGATGTTCGTCCGGTCGAAGGCGAGCGGGTGGTCACGAGCGGCGTCGCCAACGCCTTTCCCGCCGGACTGCCGGTCGGCACGGTGCACTACCTCCCCTCCGGGCAGCCGGTGCTCGAGCCCTATGCGCGGCTCGACCACGTCAGCATCCTGCGGCTGTTCGATTACGGCCTGTCCGCGATCACCCCGCCGGAAGCGCCGGGCCGGGTGATCCCCCGCACTCATGCCGACGGCGACGGCGGCCGCGACCAAAGCGAGTTCGGGACTGTGCCGGGCCGTCCGGTGCAGATCGGGCGCGGATGAGTGGGCAAACTCTCGCAATCGGAACGCATGCCGGGAATCCGGCCGAGACCGACGATCTGGCGCAGGCTGGACGCGGCGGCGCGGCGCGCCCTGCCCGCCGCCTTCACCGCGCTGCTGGTGCTGCTGCTGTGCGCGCCGTTCGACATTCCGCAGCAGCAGGCGATGCTGCCGGGCGTCACCCTGGCCTCGGTGTTCTTCTGGTCGGTGTTCCGCCCCGCCTCCATGCCGGCGCCGATCGTGTTCCTGATCGGCATGCTGTACGATCTGCTGAGCTTCTCCCCGCCGGGCCTGGAGGCGGTCACGCTGCTGCTGGTGCACGCGGTGGGCATCGGCGTGCGGCACAATCTGGCCCGTCAGGGCTTCGTGCTGGTGTGGTTCACCTTTCTGCTGGTGGCCTCGGTCGCCATCGTGCTCGATTTCGCCCTGCTCTGCGCCTTCACGCTGCGTCTGCTGCCGCCGCAGCCCGCTTTGTTCGAGCTGGCGCTGTCGGCCGGGGTGTATCCGCTGCTGAGCGCCCTGTTCACCTGGGCGCATCGCGGCATCGCCGATCCGTCGCGGGCCTAGGTGCCGCATGAGGCGGTGGTCGTTCCGGCGCGCAACCAGGAAACTGCCCTTCGGGACGATGCTGTCCCGCAAAGGCGCCGCCGCGACCCGGCGCGCGCCGGCGCGCACGCCCAACGAAACCCCGTCGCGCGGCATCTTCACACGCCGCGCCCTGGTGCTGATGGGTCTGCAGACCGCCGCCCTGGGCGCGCTGGGCAACCGGCTTTATCAGCTCCAGGTCTCCGACGGCCGTAAATACGCGACGCTGGCCGAGAACAACCGGGTCAGCACGCGCCTGCTGTCGCCGCCGCGCGGGCGCATCGTCGACCGCTTCGGCGCCACGCTCGGCGGCAACAAGGTCAACTGGCGCGCCTTGCTGCTGGCCGAGCAGACCACCAACGTCAACGGCACGCTGGACCGCTATTCGAGCATCCTCAAGCTCGACGACCGCGAGCGCGCCCGGATCGATCGCGAGCTCAAGCACGGCCGCAAGTTCATTCCCGTGGTGGTGCAGGACTTCCTGAGCTGGGACGACATGGCCCGGCTCGAGGTGAATGCCCCCGAACTGCCCGGCATCCTGATCGATGTCGGCACCACGCGGCTCTACCCGCAGGGTCCGACCATGGCGCATGTGGTCGGCTACGTCGCGCCGCCCAACGAGCGCGACGTCGCCAAGGACCCCGATCTCGCTCTGCCCGGCATGCGCATCGGCCGCGCCGGCATCGAGCAGTTCCACGATCTGGCCCTGCGCGGCACGCCGGGCTCGGTGCAGATGGAGGTCAACTCCGTCGGCCGGGTGATGCGCGAGCTCGACCGCCGCGAAGGCCAGCAGGGCAAGACGATCGGCCTGACGGTGGATCTCGGCCTGCAACAGGCCGTGCTCGGACGCATCGCCGATCAGGCCGCCAGCGCGGTGGTGATGGATGCCCGCAACGGCGAGGTGCTGGCCATGGTCAGCACCCCCTCCTTCGACCCCAGCCTGTTCGATTCCGGCGTCAGCCAACAGCAATGGGCGGAATGGACCGCCGACCAGCGCACACCGCTGATCAACAAGACGGTGGCCGGCGTGTATCCGCCCGGCTCCACCTTCAAGCCCGCCGTGGCGATGGCGGCGCTCCAGGCCGGCACCCTCACCCCCGGCGACCGCATCACCTGCCGCGGCTACATCGACGTGGGTGGGGCGCGGTTCCATTGCTGGGCCAAGCACGGCCACGGCTCGATCGACCTGCATCAGGGCATCAAGTTCTCCTGCGACGTGTTCTTCTACGAGGTCGCCCGGCGCACCGGCATGGACCCGATCGCCGCCACCGCGCATGTGTTCGGACTGGGCACCAAACTCGACATCGAGCTGCCGCATCAGCGCACCGGCGCGATCCCGACGCCGGCCACGCGACGCGCCCAGGGCCATCACTGGAACGGCGGCGACACCATCAATGCCGGCATCGGCCAGGGCTTCGTCACCGTCACCCCGCTCCAGCTCGCCACCTACGCGTCGCGCCTCGCCACCGGCCGCATGGTGCAGCCGCATCTGACCCGCGCCATCGACGAGGCGACTCAGCCGACGGTGAACCCGGAGCATTGGCCGGCGATCCCGTTCCCCGAGGGCCATCTCGAGGCCCTCCGCTCCGGCATGTACGCGGTGGTCAACGAGCCGCACGGCACCGCGCCGAAAGCCCGGCTGCCGTTGGCCGGGGTGCAGATGGCCGGCAAGACCGGCTCGGCCCAGGTCCGGCACGTCAGCCGCTTCGCGCGCGAGAACGGCCATTTCGACAGCTCCAAGCTGCCGTGGGAATTCCGCCCGCACGCCCTGTTCATCTGTTTCGCGCCGTACGACAATCCGCGCTACGCCGCCGCCGTGGTGGTCGAGCACGGCAACGCCGCCGCCGAGGTGGCCGCCCCGCTGGCCCGGGACATCATGATGGACACCCTCACCCGCGACCCGGTGAACCACAAGGACGCGCCTGGCCAGAAGGTCGCGGACGCGATCTGAACGCGGGTCCGGGAAAGGCACGCCCGTGAGCCAGGCCTCGTTTCCCGCCAAATGGCGCCTTCTCGACGGCCGGATCGCCGCGCTGCTGATCGTCGTCTACGACGTCCTGATCGCTCCGCCGGCCCTTCTCGCCGCGGTCATGTCGCCCTTCCTGTGGGACGATCCGAAAGCGATGGATCGCGGCCTGCTGACGACGGCCATGCTGGCGCTCACCTTCGCGCTCTGGGCCGCGCCGTTCTGTCTCGCCGCGAGCTTCGGCCTTGCGGTCCGCAGTGCGGTCGCGCGACGCAGACCCCGGCCGTGGGACTGGCTGCTGCTGGTGCCGACCCTGCCGATCGTGGCCGGTCTGGGCGTCTTCGGGGTGCAGGAGCTCCAGGACGAGGCCGGGCAACGACAGCTCGCGCACCGCTATGCCGCCCTGGTGGCGCATCCAGAGATGGCCGGGTTCCGGCGCCTAGCCGACACCTTGCCCGCCGGCACGAGGGTCGATCTCGCCGAGCGGGTCTGGACGGAATGGCGCGACGAAGGCCGGACGCCGCCGGACACGGTGGACGCCCTGTTCGCCGATCAGGAGCGCTGCATGACCGGGCACGCGGCGGCGTTCAGGGCCGGCCGCACCGACAAGGCGGCCTATGCCGAACAAACCTCAGCCGACTGGGCCGATTACGAGGCGCTGGCTGACGTCTATGGCGAACCGCCGGGCTTTCCCCGCACGCGCTTCCTCCGGATCGAATGAGTGGGCGCACAAATCGACATGCCCGGCCATGCAGCCCCGGCCCGTCTCGCGGCGTTGATGCGGCAACGTCCCCGAGACCGGAGTTCGCGTCCATGTTCCGTCTTCTGATCGCCCTGGTGCTGCCGCCGCTGCTGTTCTTCACCATCGGCCGCCCCGTTGCCGGTTTGATCTGTCTGCTGCTGCACATCACCATCATCGGCTGGGTGCCGGCGGCGATCTGGGCGGTGTATGCGCTCAACGAGTACAACACCGACCGCAAGCTGGGCTTCGCCCGCTGAGCCTGCCGCCCGCCCTGGCCGGGCTGAGTCTGCGCAACCCGCTCGACCATCTGCGCCCGCGCACGGTGCGCGTGGGGGTGACCGGGTTGGCGCGCTCCGGCAAGACGGTGCTGCTGACGACGCTGGCGGCGACGCTGCTGGCGCGCGGCGCGCTGGGCGGGCGTGTGGTCTCGGCCCGGATCGCTCCTGCCGGCGCCGAGACGCTGCCGCGCTTCGATGTCGCGCGTCATCTGGCGGCACTGGCGGCCGACCCGCCGCGCTGGCCGGATCGCACCAACGCCGTGTCCTTGCTGGCGCTCGACCTTACCCTCGACGGCGGGCGTCTGCCCGACCGGCAGATCCGGCTGGAATTGCTGGATTATCCCGGCGAATGGCTGCTCGACCTGCCGTTACTGGACCTGTCGTTCGGCGACTGGTCGCGTCAGGTGATGGCGCGGCTGGAAGCCCCGTCGGTTCGTGAGGTCACAGAGCCGTTTCTGCGCTTTGCCACGGCGCTCCCTGCCGGTGCGGAGGCCGACGAGGCGCTGGTGGCGGCCGGGCATCGCCTCTACGTCTCGACGCTGGAAGCCTTGCGCGACCGGTTCGGCCTGTCCCTGCTGCAGCCTGGACGCTTCCTGATGCCCGCCCCCGGCGAGGCGCCGCCCTGGAGCGTGTTCTTTCCGCTGGCCTCGTCCTCCTCGCTCGCCCGGTTGATGGAGCGCCGCTACGAGCAGTATGTCGAGGCGACGCGGGACTCGCTGCTGTCGCCGGCCTTCGGGCGTATCGACCGTCTGGTGGTGCTGGCCGATATTCTCGGCGCGCTGCATGCCGGGCCGGACGCCTTCGCGGACGCGCAGGCGGCTCTGGCGGCGGCGTCCGGGGCTTTGCGCTGGCAGGGCTCCTGGCTGCATGCCGTGGCCGCGCTCGCCCGCCTGCAATTGCCGCCGCGTGTAATCTCCCGCGTCTGCTATGCCGCCAGCAAGGCCGACCACGTGTCCGAGCGCCAGCGTGGCAATCTGGCCGCCCTGATGGGCGCGCTCACCGACACGCCGCAGCGTCGCGGCCTGCGCACCGAGAACGGGGCCAGCAGTCTGGCCATCGCCTCGCTCCGCTGCACCGAGGATTTCGTCTGGACGCTGGAAGGCCATCCGGTGTCCGCCGTGCGCGGGCGCCGTCTGGGCGAGGACCGGATGACGCGCTCCTATCCCGGCGAGGTGCCGGACCGGGCGCCGGGGCCGGACTTCTGGCAGCATCCGTTTCTGGCGTTGCCCGTGTTCGAACCACCCGTGCTCGCCGATGGCGGGCGCAACGGCGTGCCGAATATCGGCCTCGACGCGCTGCTGGAAACGCTGTTGGGGGATCTGCTGTGAACGACGAGCCAGGGATCGCGCCGGAGCCGTTCCGGCCGTCGCCCCGGATCGAGACCGAAGGGGCGGAGCCGCGCAGGACGGGGCAGGCGCAGGACGATGCCGTCGCCTCCGGCAGGAGCCGGGCCAGCGTCGGCCCCGCCTTCGCCGAACCGGAACCGCCCCGCCCGTCGCCCCGGATCGAGCAGGAAGCCGCGCTGGCCGCGCGCCTGTCGCTCGCGGCACCCGGCGTGCCGGAAACGCTCGCCGCGCCGGTCGATCCCGGCTGGGGCATGCCGACCCTGGTGCTGAGCGGCTTCTCCGTGCTGGCGCTCGGTCTGGCCGGATTGCAGACCGGGAACTTCGTCGCCGAGCAGTTCCACCGTTCCGCCATTCTCGGCTGGGTGACGCTGGCCGTGGCGGTGAGTGGATTCGGGCTGGTTCTGGCCGGGATCTGGCGCGAGCTGCGTGCGGTGATGCGTCTGCGCAGTGTCGATCGCCTCCGCGCCGCCCTGGCCGGGACCGACGCCGTCGCCCGCGTCGACGCGGCGCGGCACTGGCTGGCGATGGTGGACGGCGGCGCGTCGCTGCGCCCGGCTTTGGATGCCCTGAACGATCCGGACGCGGTTCTGCCGCTGCTGCGGGCCGGTGTGGAAACGCGGCTGCGGCGCGAGGCCGATGCGCTGGGGCGTCGCGCGGCCATGGGCGTGGTGGCCGGCATGGCGGCGACGCCTGCGCCGTCCCTGGTTGTCCTGCTGGTGAGCTGGCGGGGTTTGCGTCTGATCCGTCAGGTGGCGACGCTCTATGGGATGCGTCCCGGCCTGCTCGGCACGCTGGGGCTGCTGCGACGGACCGCGGGCGCCGCGACCGCCACCGCCGTGACCGAGGTCGCGATCAACAGCGCCGCCCATGCGCTGCTGAGCACGCCGCTCCTGAGCCATCTGGCCGGGGAGATGGCCGGGGGCGCTGTCGCCGCGCGACGCATGGTGGTGCTGGGACGGGCGGCTGCGGTCGCGTGTACGCCGTTGCCGCCGGAATAGATGTTCTTTCTTGAAAGAAAGAACCAAACAACTTTCGTCCGTTGAAGCATGGACGAGCCGGTTCTTCGCCACAAACGAACAAAAGTCTTTTTGCTTCTTTTTCTTCAGAAAAAGAAGATCCTCACCCTTCCGGAGTGCACCGATGACCCTGTCATTCCCCGAGATAGACGTCACCGGACGCACGATGCTGTCCGAAGCGTTCCGCAAGCTCGAGCGCATTGAATTCCGCCAGAAGGACGGGAAGGAACAGATTCTCGATCGCGAGGTCTACCATAACGGGCCCGGCGCCGCCGTTCTGCCGTACGATCCGTCGCGCGGCACGATCCTGCTGGTGCGCCAGCTTCGCATCGCAGCCCATCTGAACGGCGATCCGGCCTACATGACCGAACTCTGCGCCGGCATGGTGGACGAGGGCGACGCGCCGGAACGCACGGTGGAGAAGGAGGCCCTGCAGGAGCTGGGCTATCGTCTGCACGACATCGAACCGGCTTTCGTGCTCTACATGAATCCCGGCAGCACCACGGAGAAGGTGCATCTGTTCACCGCGCATTACGGCGAGCACGATCGCGTCGCGGCCGGCGGCGGGCTGGACGAGGAAGGCGAACGCATCCGCATTCTGGAGCCGACCCTGGACGAGGCGCTGTCGATGATGCGCGACGGCAGCATCACCGATGCGAAGACGATCGTCATGCTGCAACATGCGGCCTTGACGCGATCCGGCCGTCCTGGGGACGCCGGATCGTGAACGTTCCCGACGGCTTCGGGACCGTCACGCCCTATGTCTTCGTCGATGGCGTGGACGCGCATGCGTGGTTTCTCCAGGATGCCTTCGGCGCGGAGGAGACCGGCCGCAGCGTCCTTCCGGATGGGCGGATCGCCAACTGCCAGCTTCGTTTCTCCGGAACGACCATCATGCTCGGCGAGGCATCGGAGGTGTTTCCGGCAAGCCGCGCCGCGTTCTATCTGTTCGTGTCCGACGCCGATGCGGCGATGCGTCGGGTGGAAGGCGCCGGTGCGGTCCGGGTCATGGACGTTGCCGACATGCCTTATGGCGACAGGCAGGGCGGCGTGCGTGATCCTGCCGGAACGCTCAGGTGGGTGCTGCAACGCATGACGACCGCGCCCTATTTTCCGCCGGCCGCGACGGCGTCGTGAGCCGGACCGAATTCGAAACCACCTTGGTCCCATTTCGAGAGTTTCTGCATGGCTGAGCCGAACACAGCGGATCGAACCGCTCGCGACGCGCGGACCGACACCGGCTTCGTGGTCGTGCGGGGCGCGCGGCAGAACAATCTCGCCGATGTGGACGTCGATGTTCCGCGCGACCGGTTCGTGGTGTTCACCGGCGTGTCCGGCTCCGGCAAGTCCTCGCTCGCCTTCGGCACGCTTTATGCGGAATCGCAGCGGCGCTATCTGGAATCCGTCGCCCCCTATGCGCGCCGGCTGATCGATCAGGCCGGCGTTCCGGAAGTCGACCGCATCGACGGATTGCCGCCGGCTGTCGCCCTGCAACAGCAGCGCGGCACGCCCACGGCGCGCTCCTCGGTCGGCAGCGTCACCACCCTGTCCAGCCTCGTGCGCATGCTCTACTCGCGCGCCGGCACCTATCCCGCCGATCAGCCGATGCTGTACGCGGAGGATTTCTCGCCCAACACGGTGCAGGGCGCCTGCCCGGATTGCCACGGTCTCGGCCGGATCTACGACGCCACCGAAGCGACCATGGTGCCGGACCCGTCGCTCACCATTCGCGAACGCGCCATCGCCTCCTGGCCGCCCGCCTGGCACGGGCAGAATCTGCGCGATATCCTGGTCTCGATGGGCTACGACATCGACGTGCCCTGGCGCGATCTGTCGCGCAAGGATCGCGACTGGATCCTGTTCACCGAGGAATCGCCGACGGTTCCGGTCTATGCCGGGCTGACGCCCAAGCAGACGCGTGACGCGCTGCGGCGCCAGGCGGAGCCGAGCTACCAGGGCACCTATACCGGCGCGCGACGCTACGTTCTGGAAACCTTCGCCAATTCCAAGAGCGCGATGATGAAGAAGCGTGTGTCGCGCTACATCATCGGCCGGGATTGTCCCGCCTGCGGCGGCAAGCGCCTGAAGCCCGAAGCGCTGTCCGTCACCTTCGCCGGCCACGACATCGCCGGCCTGGGTGCGCTGCCGTTCTCCGAACTGCGCGACCTGTTCACACCGATCGCGCGCGGCGAATTCGGCGGCGAGATTCCGGATGGTGTCGTTCTGGACAAGAAAAAACGCGCCGATGCCGTTTCCAAGCGCGTCGCCGCGGGCGGCTCGGCGCACGGTTCCGCGCCCGATATCCGGCGCACGCCGAACCTGTCCGGCGAGAAGCGTCTGGCGGCGAAACGTCTGGCGGAAGAGCTGCTGGAACGGCTGCATCCGCTGATCGATCTCGGTCTCGGCTACCTTTCGCTCGATCGCGCCACGCCCACCCTGTCCTCCGGCGAGATGCAGCGCCTGCGTCTGGCGACGCAGCTTTCCTCGCATCTGTTCGGCGTGGTCTATGTTCTGGACGAACCTTCCGCCGGTCTGCATCCGGCCGACGATGCGGCGCTGCTGACGATTCTCCATCGTCTGCGCGAAGCCGGGAATTCCTTGTTCGTGGTCGAGCACAATCTCGATCTGATCCGGAACGCGGACTGGATCGTCGATGTCGGCCCCGCCGCCGGCACGGGCGGCGGACGTGTTCTGTACAGCGGGCCGATCGCCGGTCTTGCCGATGTGCAGGACTCCGCCACGCGCCGCTATCTGTTCGATCCGCCGCGTGCCGCCACACGCAAAGCACGCACGCCGAGCGGCTGGCTGAAACTTACCGGCATCGAGCGCAACACGCTGCACGGGCTCGACGTGTCATTTCCGCTCGGCTGCTTCACCGCCGTGACCGGCGTGTCCGGCTCGGGCAAATCCACCCTGGTCAGCCAGGCCCTGCCCGATCTGGTCGGCGAACGCCTGGGCCAGAACGCGCCTGCGGAAGACGCGGAAGACGACGCGCTTCTGCTCGACACGCCCGATCCGGTCACGGAAGGGCGCGTGACGGGCGATCTCGGCGGCATAAGGCGCGTGGTGCGGGTCGACCAGAAGCCGATCGGCCGCACGCCGCGCTCCAACCTCGCCACCTATAGCGGCCTGTTCGACCATGTGCGCCGGTTGTTCGCCGCCACGCCGCTGGCGCGCAAGCGGCGCTACGGGCCAGGCCGGTTCTCGTTCAACGTTGCCGAGGGCCGCTGCCCGGTTTGCGAGGGCGAAGGCTCGGTGATGATGGAGCTGTTGTTTCTGCCCAGCGTCTATGCGCCCTGCTCCGCGTGCGGCGGCACGCGCTTCAACCCGGAAACGCTGGAGGTGGACTGGAACGGCCACAGCATCGCCGACGTGTTGCAGATGACGGTGGACCATGCCTGCACCGTGTTCCGCGACGAACCGCCGGTCGCGCGGGCGCTCGACCTGCTGCGCGAGATCGGCCTCGGCTATCTGCGTCTGGGCCAGCCGGCCACGGAACTGTCGGGCGGCGAGGCGCAGCGCGTGAAGCTGGCCACCGAACTGCAACGCGCACAGCGCGGCGACACGCTCTATGTGCTGGACGAGCCGGCTTCGGGCCTGCACCCCGCCGATGCCGACCGGCTGATGCGCCATCTGCATGGGCTGGTGGAGGCCGGCAACACGGTGGTGGTGGTGGAACACACCATGCGCCTGATCGCGCAGACCGATTGGGTGATCGATCTGGGCCCCGGCGCCGGGAAGGCGGGCGGGCGGATCGTCGCCAGCGGGCCGCCCGAATTGGTGGCGCAGCGAACAGAGAGTCAGACCGCGCCGTTTCTGGCCGCCGCGTTGCACGCCCCGGCGGGGTGACGCTGGACGGATCGCGACGGAGCGTCGCAAATCGGTCTCATGACCATGGCATCGACCCCGCCCCCGGCGCCGGAGAACCCGGATCGGGCCGATCTGATCCTGGTCGGGGCGGGTCTGTCCGGGGCGGCGTTTCTGGTTCATCTGCTGCGCGACCATCCCGCCTTGCGCGGGCGTGTGCTGGTGATCGAGCCGGGGCGGCGTCTCGGCGCAGGGCTCGCCTACGGCACCTGCGACCCGGCGCACCGGGTCAATGTGGCGGCCGGGCGCATGTCCGTGTTTCCCGACCAGCCGGGCCATTTCGCCGACTGGCTGTTCCGCACCGGCGCGGCCGTGCCCGACCGGGAGGCGCTGGGTGCGGACGGGTCGCTGCATCCAAGGCGGGCGCTGTTCGGCCGCTACGTGCACGAGACCGTCTCGGCGCAGATCGCGGAAACGCCGCTGGAGGTGGTGCGGCTGCGCGCCCGCGCCTTGTCCGCCGAACGGGTGCCGGAGGGCTGGGTGCTGACGCTGGACGATGGCGCGCACTGGCTGGCGCCGCTGGTGGTGCTGGCGGTGGGCCACAGCGCGCCCGCGCTGCCCGGCCCGATGCGGTCCCTGTCCGGCGATCCCCGTCTGGTCGCCGATCCCTGGGTGCGCGACGCCCTGGCCGGGATCGGCGCCGACGATGCGGTGCTGGTGGCGGGCACCGGACTGACCGGCTGCGACGTGGTGGCGAGTCTCCGCGCGCGCGGGCATCGCGGGCGGATCTCCATGGTGTCGCGCCGTGGTCTGCTGCCGCGCCCGCGCACGCTCTTGCCGGTGGAAAGTTTCGGCCGGTTCGACGAATGGCCGGCAGCGACGGCGCTCGCCCTGCTGCGACGCGTGCGTGCCGCCGTTGCGGAGGCGACGGGGCTCGGCCGGCCCTGGGAGGACGTGATCGCGGCGCTGCGCAACCAGGCGCGGGTGGTCTGGGGCGCGCTGCCGGTCGCCGAGAAACAACGGCTGCTGCGCCATGTCCGGCCGTTCTGGGATGTGCATCGCTTCCAGTGCGCGCCGCAGATCGACCGGGTGATCGCGGACGGACGGGAGGCGGGCTGGCTGACCGTACGGGCCGGGAGCCTCCTGGACGTCCAGGCGGATAGCGCGTCGGATGGCGAAGTGATCACGGTGCGGATCGGGCGGCGCGGCGGCGGGATCGACGTCGTGCGGGTGGCGGCGGTGGTGAACTGCACCGGCCCCGGTCATCGCTCGGTGGTGGAGGCCCATCCCCTGCTGCGCGCCTTGGCCGAGCGGGGCGCGCTGCGGGCGGACCCGTGCCGTCTCGGCATCGACGTGGATGGGGAGAGCCGCGTGCTGGATCGCGACGGCGCCCCCTCGCCCGGCCTGTTCGTCGCCGGGCCGCTCGCGCGCGGCACCCATGGCGAGTTGATGGGTCTGCCGCAGGTGGCGCTGCAACCGCGCGACGTGGCCGCCTCGGTGGCGGCGATCTGGCCGCGGCGGAGGCCGTGACCGCCGATCGGACGCGGCGTCGGCGGAACGATCGGGCCCGCTCGCACCTTGGTGCCAACCTTGGTGATAGACTCGTGCGCGGCGCCACGGCATCTGTGCGCCCATGATCACCGAGAAACGCCTTCTGCGCGCGGAGCCGAGCTTCCGGTTCCTGGCCAAGCTGTGGCGGGTCAGCTGGCTCTACGTGCTGCTGATCTGCGTTCTGGCGGGGGTGGGCTACGGCGCGCTGTATTCCGCCGGTGGCGGCTCGGCCAAGCCGTTCGCGGGTCCGCAGAGCCTGCGCTTCGGCTTCGGCCTGGTGCTGATGCTGGGCGTGGCGATGCTGAGCCCGCGCGTGCTGGCACGTCTGGCCTGGCCGCTTTACGGCCTGTCCCTGCTGCTGCTGGCCGCCGTTCTGCATATGGGCCATGTGGGCAAGGGCGCGGAACGCTGGCTAATCATCGGCGGGATGCAGGTGCAGCCTTCAGAGTTCGCCAAGATCGCCCTGGCGCTGGTTCTGGCTGCCTGGTTCCACCGCGCCGGGCACAAGCGCATGGGCAATCCGCTGTTCCTGGTCCCGCCGGCGATCCTAGTGCTGCTGCCGGTGGGTCTGGTGCTGAAGGAGCCCAATCTGGGCACGGCGGTGATCATCGCCGCGGTGGGCGCGTCCATCTTTCTCGCCGCCGGGATGCGGCTGTGGCAGATCGCGCTTCTGGTGGCGCCGATCCCCTTTCTGGGCAAGTTCGCCTATTCCCATCTGCACGACTACCAGAAGGCGCGCATCACCACCTTCCTGCATCCCGAGAGCGACCCGCTCGGCGCCGGCTACAACATCATCCAGAGCAAGATCGCCCTCGGCTCGGGCGGCATGTGGGGCCAGGGCTATCTGCACGGCACCCAGGGGCAGCTCAACTTCCTGCCGGAGAAGCAGACCGACTTCATTTTCACCATGATCGCCGAGGAATGGGGGCTGGTGGGCGGGCTGACGGTGATGGGGTTGCTGCTGCTGATCATCATGGGCGGGATGCTGATGTCGATGCGCTGCAAGCACCAGTTCGGCCGGCTGCTCGGGCTCGGCATCTCGATGAACTTCTTTCTCTACTGCGTCGTGAACCTGAGCATGGTGATGGGGGCGATCCCGGTGGGCGGCGTGCCGCTGCCGCTGATCTCCTATGGCGGATCGGCCATGCTGACGGTGATGTTCGGCTTCGGGCTGCTGCTTTCCGTCTACGTGCATCGCGACGCGTCGTTCGGCGAGAACGAGGGCAACGCTTGAGCGGCATCCTGCCGCCGACGCCGGCGGTTCTGCGTTCCTACCGCCTCAGCACCTATCGCGCCGGTCCGGTCGTTGCGCATGTCGGCCGGGTGCCGCGCGGGATGACGGGCTATGGGCCTCGGGAAACGCTCGCGATGCTGAGCGCCGCCAATCCGGGCGGGCGGCTGATGCCGGAGGGCTGGAACCGGCGCGCCATGCGGCGTCTGGAACAGGCGCTACGACGGGTGCCGCATGTCGCGGGGGAAGGACGGCTGGGACGCTGGGGCGAGCCGCTGCTGCTGGCGCGCCTGCCCGCACGCCCGGCCGCGATCCTGGCCCGGCGCTTCCGGCAGAACGCTATCCTGGTGCTGCGGCGCGACCGGCCGGCCGAGTTGCTCCTATTATGAATTTGACCGCTTACCGTCCTTCTTTCTTCGGGGATATTCCGTTTCCAGAGCCGCCCGCTCCGAAAGCAAAGCTTCATACCGTTGATGAAAGTCCGATGCCTCATCACCAAGCAACGGGTCTCGGTCAATAGAGTACGTATTGCCGCGAATCACATCGAGTATTCGAATATTTTCAGGCGGAACGTCTGGGAAAGCAGACGAGATAATCCACAAACCCAGCCTTGCACCTTCAACAGACAATTCAGGGCTAGACGAGAAATACGGGTAGACCAGACGCTCAGCACCATCAGCATCTACCACAGAAAGAATGTTGTCGATTTTTACAGATGCTTGCAAGGCGTCAAACGGAAAGTCCGCTTTGTAGGACTTACCTTGATAGAATGGGGTGTTCGTCCATCGCCTGCGATCGTTCCACCATTTGAGAAAGCCTTGCGACAATTGCGGATACAAGTTACTCCGCCTTGAGTTCTTGCCTATACGCTCTCGGCTTACAGTTGCCAAATCAAGCCTGCCGAAGACATGACTTTTGGCATCGGCCCAGAATGGTACGTGGAAGTCTCCCCCACCTCCCTTAACGCCTGCATCTTTTGCAAGCTGAGATCGTATATCTTCTCGTAGTTTCCGTCGCCGTAGTCGAGGGTCTGCGAAAAACAGACAGAGAAGCTTACGCAAGTGAGGATGATCCAGCGACATAACATTCCCTCCCCGCAAGGAGATGGTTTTCACAACGAACCGATCAATGGGAGTCCACATTGATTCTTCTTTGGACTCCCACGTTCGACATATTTTCATCAGAGAGACAGGGCAGTTGTGGGTTACGGTGCATCTTGAGCGCTTCGCTATGAGCAGCCGCTACGGGCTGGAGATCCGCGCGGCCCAGTCTGCCGATGCGGCCGGGCTGTCGGAGATGCTGGACGCAAACGGCCTTGCCCTGCCCGCGCGGATTCTGTCCGAGCGCATCGAGCTCCAGCGCGCGACGCCGAGCGGTACCGTTCTGCTGGCGCTGGAATGGGGGCCGCCGAGCGGGATGGTGTCGATGCACTGGCACCCGTCCTTGTTCGAGGCGCATCCGGTGGCGCGGATCAGCACGCTGCTGGTGGATCGCGAGCAGCGTCGTCGCGGCATCGGACGGTTGCTGGTGAAGGCCGCATCGCAGGCGGCGCGCGTGGCGGGCTGCGACCGGATCGTGCTGGAGATCGGCCCGGACGCGCCGGCGCTGGCCGAATTCGGTGCTGCGACCGGCTTCACGATGCTCGGCAGCCGCATGGTGCGCTCGCTGCGCCGGCAGACGCAGGGTTGAACGCGCGAACGGGGCGCCGCGCCGGCAGCGCCCCGGATGTATCGCGTCAGTCCTCGGTCCACACCCAGTCGCGGATCTCGGGCAGATCGTCGAACGCCTCACGGATATGGGCGTCGTGCCGCGCCAGCGTGGTCTCGCAGTAATCGGCGAGCGCCGTATCGGCGAAGAGATGCGGCAGATAGCGCGTCACATCGAGACACAGATGCAGACGGCTCATCTCGTTCTGCACCACCATGTCGAACGGCGTGGTGGTAGTGCCTTCCTCCTGATAGCCGCGCACATGGAACCGGTCGTGCCAGGCGCGCCCGTGCAGCAGATCGTGCACCACGCCGGGATAACCGTGGAACGCGAACACGACCGGCGCGGATTCGGTGAAGATGGCGTTGAAATCGGCTGCTTCCATGCCGTGCGGATGGCGGTCCTGCGGGCAGAGCCGCATTAGATCGACGACGTTCACCACACGCACCTTCACCTGCGGCGCATGACGGCGCAGCAGCCAGGAAGCGGCGACGATCTCCTGGGTCGGAATGTCGCCGGCGCAGGCGAGAACCACATCCGGCTGTTCCGGCTCACGGCTGTATTGCGGCCAGATGCCCGCACCCAGGCGGCAATGCGCGTCCGCTTCTTCCATGGTCAGCCACTGCAATTGCGGCTGCTTGTCGATCACCATCAGGTTCAGATAGTTCACGCTGCGGAAGCAATGATTAGCGACGCTGAGCAGGCAGTTCGCATCGGGCGGCAGATACACGCGCGCCACCAGCGGCTTGCGATGGATCACGGTGTCGATGAAGCCAGGCCCCTGATGGCTGAAACCGTTATGGTCGTTGCGCCAGCAGGTCGATGTCAGCAGATAGTTGAAGGAGGGAATGTCCGCACGCCAGGGCAGGCGACGCGCATGCTCGATCCATTTGGCGTGCTGCATCGCCATCGAATCGATGATCATCGCGAACGCCTCGTAGCTCGCGAACAACCCGTGCCGCCCTGTCAGCGTGTAGCCTTCGAGCCAGCCATGGCAGCAATGCTCGCTCAGAACCTCCATCACCCGCCCGCCATGCGACACGTGGTCGTCGTTCGGCAGGATCTCGGTGGCGAGACAGCGATCGGACACCTCGAACACCGCGCCGAGCCGGTTCGAGTTCGTCTCGTCCGGGCAGAACAAACGGAAATTGTCTGGATTGTTCTTGTAGATGTCGCGCAGATAGCGGCCGAGCACGGCGGTCGATCCGGTGCGTTCGGCAGCGCGCTGGCTGAAGGCGATCGCGTAGTCCCTGTAATCCGGCAGATCGAGCGGCTTGCGCAGCAGGCCGCCATTGGCGTGCGGATTGCTGCCCATCCGGCGTGCGCCGTCCGGCGACAGGGAGGCGTATTCCGCACGCAGGACGCCGTTCTCGTCGAACAACTCTTCCGGGCGGTAGCTGCGCATCCAGTCTTCCAGGATGCGAAGATGCGCCGGATTGGTCTTCACCTCCGCCACCGGAACCTGATGCGCGCGGAACGTGCCTTCAACCTGCACGCCGTCGACGATCTTCGGTCCGGTCCAGCCTTTCGGCGTGCGCAGAACGATCATCGGCCAGCGCAGATCGTCCGGCCTCGCACCGCTGCGCGCCGCCTGCTGGATCGCCTTGATCTTGGTGATCGCGGCCTCGCTGGCAGCGGCGAAATCCTGATGCACCTGCGCCGGCCGGTCGCCTTCCACGAACACGGGGTCGTAGCCCTGGCCGCGGAAGAACTGCTCCAGATCGGCGTCGGAGCGGCGCCCCCAGACCGTCGGTCCGGCGATCTTGTAGCCGTTCAGATGAAAGATCGGCAGAACCGCGCCGTCGCGGCTCGGATCGATGAAGTCGATGCTCTTCCAGCTTCCGGCCAGGGGGCACGTCTCGGACTCGCCGTCGCCCACCACTGCCGCCACCAGCAGATCGGGATTGTCCATCACCGCGCCGAACGCATGCACCAGCACATAGCCGAGTTCGCCGCCTTCATGGATCGAGCCCGGCGTCGGCACGCTCACATGGCTCGGCACGCCGCCCGGCGTCGAGAACTGGCGGAACAGCTTCAGCATCCCCGCCTCGTCGCGGGTCACCTGCGGATAGATGTCGGTGTAGCTGCCTTCGAGCCACACATTGGCGATCAGGGCGGGACCGCCATGGCCCGGGCCGGCCATGTAGATCGCATCGAGATCGTATTTGCGGATCAGCCGGTTCATATGCACGTAGATCAGGTTCAGCCCCGGCGACGTGCCCCAATGCCCGAGCAGACGCGGTTTGACGTGATCGACGCTGAGCGGCTCGCGCAGAAGTGGATTCTGCATCAGGTAGATCTGCCCGACATTCAGGTAGTTGGCGGCGCGCCACCAACCGTCCATCCGCCGCAATTCCTCCGCGTCCAGGGGTGCCGAAACGGCCGCGCCGTCGTTCGATCGGCTCTGCATCATCGGTTTCTCCATCATGGTGTCGTCGGAACGGCTGGCCGCGACCTCAGCCGCAAGCGCCGTTCAGCGTGTCGATCGTGTGCCGGATCACCATCGCTTCCTCGTCCGTTTCCAGACGCAGCACGCGTATCCGGCTCTCCGGGATCGAGATGGTGTCGCGATGCCGTTCGTTGGCGTCAGAATCCAGCGAAACGCCGAGCCATCCGAGCTGCGCGCAGATCTTCGCGCGGATCGCCGCCGCATGGGCGCCGATCCCGGCGGTGAACACGATCCCGTCGAGCCCGCCGAGCGAAACCGCCATCGCCCCGATCATGCGTGCGACGCGGCTCACGAACATGTCCACCGCACGCTTCGCCGCGGGCGTGCCGCTTTCCAGAAGAACGCGCATGTCGCTCGAAAGCCCCTCGGACAGGCCGAGCAGGCCGGAGCGGTGATACAGGACGTCCTCGATCCTGTCGGCATCCATGCCGAGCTGCTGCATCATGTGCAGGATCACGCCCGGATCGAGCGCACCGCAGCGCGTGCCCATCACCAGCCCGTCCAGCGCGGTGAATCCCATCGTGGTGTCGACGCTGCGACCGTTGTTCATCGCGCACAGGCTGGCGCCATTGCCGAGATGCGCCACCACGACACGGCCCGACGCCAGATCCGGCTCGTGCTCGCGCAGACACGCGGCGATGTATTCGTAGGACAGGCCGTGGAACCCGTAACGCCTGATCCCCTGCCGTGCGAACGCTTCCGGCAGAGCAAACCGCCAGGAGGTTTCGGGCATGGCATGGTGAAACGCGGTGTCGAAACACGCGACCTGCCGCACACCAGGCCGCAGCGTTTCCAGCGCCCGCACCGGCGCCAGACCGTGCGGCTGGTGCAGCGGCGCCAGCGCGGTCAGCCGCTCCAGTGTCTCCAGCACCTCGGGCGTGACCCGCACCGGTTCGGCATAATCGCGCCCGCCATGCACGATGCGATGGCCGACACCCGCCAGACCGTCCTCGGCATGGTTCTCGATCCAGCCGAGCAACTCGCCCAGCCGTGCGTCATGGTCGCCTTCCGCCAGAGCCCGGTCGAGCACCGTGGCACCGGCCGAATCCGTCGCGCGCACATGCGCCTCGCCGTCCATCGCCTCCACCTGTCCGGTGATGCGGCGTCGCGGCGTGCCGTCCGCGCCGAGGGCGGACAAGGCGAATTTCAGGGTCGACGACCCAGCGTTCAGGGCAAGGAACATGACGCTCCGATCCTTGGGCATGCGGCCGGCTCTCGCCCGGCACGCAGGAGAACGATGATCCGCGGCCCTCGTCCGGACCATGATCCAGATCAATCGAGCGCCGATCGGCGTCCTGGACCACGCTTCGCGTCATGATGTTTGCGTGACGCCCCGGCGGGGCAGTGCCGCCATCGCCGGCGGTGGGCACGGGCTCGGTCCAGGCGGAGCGCCGCCCGGAGGAGGATTCGACCCGCCAGTCCCGCTCTTGCGGTGTTGGTCGGCATGACGCGATTGTGTGCGGACGCAGCTCCGTCCGAACATGGGACGCTCGATCGTCGGGTGCCGGTCAGCGCCGCGGCAGGCCGTTCACGGCGATCCATTCGGCGAAAACGGTCCGCATCACCAGAGCGGCACGTGCAGGACCAGATACCACCGTGCGCGGCCCCACAAGATAGGATGGCCCGCGTCGCAGGATCGTCTCGCCGATCCGCCGATACAGGGCCGCCGCCACCGGGATCGACAACCGCGCCTGCGACGGCAGCGCCGCATAGCCCAGCGCCCCGAGCGCATAATGCCGCTCCGCCAGGGCCAGCAGCTTGCGCACGGCGGGGAACACGGCGGACGGGTCTTGCAGCAGCGTGTCCGGCACGCTGTCGGCAGGCAGCCAACAGGCCGGCAGGTAGATGCGGTCCCGCCCGGCATCCTCCGCCACGTCTCGAGCGATGTTGGTGAGCTGCATGGCGATGCCGAGCGCCTCGGCCTGCGTCCTGGCCGTCCGGTCCGCGATACCGAGCACGTCGCACATCATGACGCCCACCGTGCCCGCGGCGCCAGTGGCATAGCGCAGCAACGCGGCCTCGTCAGCGATCCGCACCGGTTCCAGATCGGACAGCATCGCGCGCACCAGGGCGGCGGCGCTGATCCGGCACACGCCGAGCTGCCGGAACCGCGCGCCCAGGGCCGTGCGGGGCCCCTGCCCCGCGAGATCGGCCTCGATCGCCAGCAGCGACACGCGTGCCGAGACAGGGTCCGGCGCCTCGTCGGCCAGATCGTCCACGGCGCGGCAGGCGGCATACAGCGCCGCCGCACGCGCGAACGAATCCCGCCCCATCAGGCGTCCGGCGAGACGGAACGAGCGCCCGTGACGCGACAGAACCGCCAGATCGGCCGGTGCTGCGTCGAAAATCGCCTCCTCCGCGCGCACCGAGGCCGGAAGCTCATGCGCGAGCCCGCTCATGCCGCCTCCCGCATCAGCGTTTCGACCAGCTTGGCGGAACACAGAACGCCCGGCACGCCCGCACCCGGATGGGTGCCGGCGCCGACCAGATACAGGTTGCGCACCGCGCGTACGCGGTTGTGGAACCGGAAATAGGCCGACTGGCGCAGGATCGGCGCGATGGAGAAGCCCGCACCATCACGCGACAGATAATCGGTCTTGAAATCCGTCGGCGCGAGGCTGCTTTCGGAGGTGATGCAGCGTTCGAGACCCGGCAGGGTCCGCTCTGCCAGAAGGGCGACGATGCGGTCGCGCAGCACCACCCGCGCCCGGTCCCAGTCGATCGGCGCGCGCAGATTCGGCACGGGTGCGAGCACGTAGAACGCATCCTGCCCCGGCGGCGCCAGAGACGGGTCGGTCGCCGTCGGCCGGTGCAGATACAGCGACAGATCCTCCGGCAGCGCCGGATCCGTGCCGAAGATCCGGTCCAGCAGTTCGCGGTAGGATCGTCCGAGCAGGATCGTGTGATGCGCGACGGCGGGATAGGTCCGCGTCGTGCCGAAATACAGCACGAACAGCCCCATCGAGGGCTGCAAACGATCCAGGCGCCGTTTGGAGCGACGCCGGCCCGGCGGCAGCAGGGTCTCGTGCACCATCGGCGCGTCGGCATTGGCGATCACGATCTCGGCCGGCACGAACTCGCCGCTTTCCAGGACCACGCCGCGCGTTTCGCCATTCTCGACCGAGAGACGCGACGCCGTCGCGCCATAGCGCATCGCGATGCCGTGCCGTTCGCCGAGTTGCACGAGCTGCCGGACAAGTTCGGTGGTGCCGCCCCGCGCGAACCAGACTCCGCCCTCGCGTTCGAGCTGCTGGATCAGCGCATACAGCGCCGGGGAGCGGAACGGATGGCCGCCCACCAGCAGCATCTGCAAGGTGAACACGCGTCGCAGCGATTCGTCGGCGATATCGCGTGCGACGAAGCGATACAGGGAGCGCCACGCCCCCAGACGCAGAAGCGCCGGCACGGCACGCAGCATCGCCAACGGGCGATGGAACGGCATCGCGCCCATCCGGACGTAGCCTGCCTGGTACAAGGCCCGCGTGCGTTCGGCCAGACGCTCGAAACCCGCCGCGTCGCCGGGCGCGAAGGCTGCGACGCGCGCGCGCATCTCCTCGACCGTGCCGCCGTAATTGAAGAAGCGCCCATCGGCGAAGCCGATCCGGTACCAGGGCTGCACGGGCAGAAACGCGACATGCTCCGCGCGCTCCTCGCCGAACAGGCGCCAGAGTTCGTCGAACAGATCGGGCGCGGTGATCACGGTGGGTCCGGCATCGAAGGTGAAGCCGTCGCGCCGGAACACGCGTGCGCGTCCGCCCGGCTGGTCGAGACGTTCGATCACCTGCACGTCGTAACCCATGGCCCGTGCACGCAATGCGGCGGCGAGACCGCCGAAGCCCGCACCGATCACCACGACACGGCCAGACCGTTTCGCCTCCGCCCTCATCAGCCCGGCTGGATCACCGTGTCGTAGATCACCTTCCAGTAAGGGCCGACGAACAGGATGATCAGGAGTGCGCTGCCCCCCACCGCGCCCAGGGCGCCGAGCGCCACGAACCAGCCGAAGAAACGCTTCCACCACCCGTACACGATCCCGCCGGCGAGCCAGAGCGCCACCAGAACCACGGTGATCACCAGCGGAAAATACATGTCACGCTCCGGTTCGCATCAGTAGGCGCCATCGGTCCTGAGCTGCGTGTAGACGCGCGCGCTGAAATTCGCGAGTTGCGCGCTTTTCTGCGTGGGGGCGACGGTGCTGTCGCGATACAGGATCGGGCAATACGCCACGGTGAGACCGTTGACGATCTGTTCCTGTTTCAGATCCGGCGCGGCCTGTCTCACCTTCGCCACCACGTCGTTCACCGTCGGCAGCATGGTCGGCAGTGTCATCGCCGAGAGTGCGGCCTGGATGCCGTTGCCGTTATCGGCGAGAACCTTCTCCAGCTCCGGTTCGTCGAGCTTCGGGCATCCGCCGGCATGCTTGCCGTTCAGCATGCTCTGCGCCGCGCCGTCCGCATCCACCCGGTTCACCGAAACCAGGAACGCATCCGCGTTCGGCGGCGCGTTGTTGCTCCAGGCCTGGCGCACGTAGTTGGCGACGTCGGCGATCTGCTTGTCGGTCATGCTGTCGCCAAGCGCCGGCATCACGCCGAACGATCCCTTGGCTTCCACGCCGCCGATGATCACGTTGATGACGTTGTGCGGTCCCGCCGCCAGGATCATGCCGTTTCCGTCCAGCGCCGGCACGACGCCTTTCTCGCCCTTGCCGTTCGCACCATGGCAGGACGAACAGAAGGAATTGTAGACCTGCGCGCCCGGCGGGTTCGGCCCCTTGTAGGCATCGCGCTTGTAAGGGCTGTAGGTGGACGGCCTGTCCTGCGTGCGTAGATAGGCGATCATCGCCCGGATATCCTCGTCGCGGAACTTCGACAGGCTGACATCCACGGTTTCGCGCATCGGCCCGACGGCCGTGCCCATCACGTCGTCCGCGCCGGTCTTCAGATAGTTGAAGAGCTGGTCGTCGGTGTAGCGGCCGAGGCCGCTCGCCTTGTTGTTGGTGATGTTCGGCGTGGCCCAGTGCGTGATCACGCCGCCCGCGAACGGCAGAGCGATGTCCCGCTTGCCGAGCAGGGTGCGGCCGTTATGGCATTCCGTGCAATGCGCGAAGGAGTTGACGATGTAATCGCCGCGATTGACCAGAGCGCTCTGCTTCGGATCGTCCTTGAAAATACCGCTGGGAACGAAAGCGAGATTGTAGAGCGCAATCGCCGGCCGGAAGTTGAACGGGAACAGGATCTTGTTCTCGGGGATCTTGTACCGGACCGGCGCCTGCGACATGATATAGGCGTAGATCGCCTTGATGTCGTCGTCGCGCATGGACGCGTACCACGGGTACGGCATGCCCGGATACACGTTCTGGCCGTGCTTGTTGCGGCCCTTGCGGAACAGGGTGACGAAATCCTGGATCGTCCAGCCGCCGATGCCGGTCTCGCGATCCGGCGTGATGTTGGGCGTATAGAGCGTGCCGAACGGCATCCCCATCGGCCGGCCGCCGGCGAATTCCGGACCGCCGTCATGCGTGTGGCAGGACGCGCAGTCCGCCATGTCGGTCAGATACTTGCCGCGTGCCAGGATATCGGTCGCGGTGGCGTCGGCGCCCTTGGCCACGCTGGCGGGATCGAGCTGCGCCGCGGTCGGCTTGCCCTGCGGAAAGCTCGGCGGCTGATCGGCCGGGACGTTGCTGTTGTAGGTCTCGGTGCCGTTCCACGCGCGCTCCTGCGCCGAGGCGGGCAGGCTCGCGACCGAAACGCCGAACAACGCGGTGGCGCCGAGAAGAAAAGAGAACTTGCTCATGGCGCGGCTCCCCCCGGAGCGGCCGGCGGCGTCCAGTCCTGCGACACCTGCGACAGCGCCGGATAGGCCGACAGGGTGGAGGCACCGAAGAAGGGCTTGTAGGCGCCGGCATGGCAGGATGCACAGCTCACCTTGGCCTCGTCGCCGAGCGGTCCGCGCATCGCGCGCGGGAAGGTGCCGGCGAGCGAGTTCATGTAGGTGCTGTTGATCGCTCGCACCATGCGGATGCCGTGCCAGGCGGTGACGTGGTGCGGCGTGCCCTGGTCCCATTCCTCGAAGGCGCGCGTGTTGTGGCAGAAAGTGCAGTTCACGCCGAGGCTGTCGCTGAAATGGATCATCAGCGCATAGGTCCAGTCGGTCTGGTTGATCGACGGACGCACGCCGCCGCTCGGCAGCGCCGTGGTGGGCGTCACGCGGATCGGGTTCGCCTGGAGGAGAAACGGTGTGAGCGGATCGTACGGCAGCGCCGTCAGCCCGGCCACGGGCGAGACGACGTTCTGCCCGCTATCGGCCTGCGTGAGACCGCGCGTGCCGTAGGGCGCCGGCTGCACGAACCAGGCGCCTGCCGGGATCGCCTCGCCGCGATGGCAGGTCTGGCAGGTGACGCCGCCCTGGCCCACATGCGCCTTCCACTGGCTGTTGATATCGGCCGTCATCTGCAACATGCGCCGGGCGACGATCTTATTGTAGGAGCTGTCGTCGGCCATGTTGTTGAGCGAATGGCAGAAGGCGCAGCCGGTCGCGGGTGCCACCCATTGCGTCATCGCCGCCATTAGACGCAGGAACTCGTTGGCGTCCACCGCGCCCAGGACCTTGACGTTCTTGTAGACCGCCGATGCCGGACGCCCTGCGAGCTGCACCGCGGGCAGGGGCGCGTCGGGATGCTGCAAGCGCGCTTCGGCAAGCAGATTGTGGTCGTTGTACACCGCCTGCATGCCGGTGCCGCGGAAACCGGTCTGCACCACCTGGAGCGGGGGGCGCTCCAGCGTGAGCGCCAGGGCCCCGACGCCAATGACCCCGCACAGGCCCGCCGCTGCGGTGGCGCTGAGCCAGGGGTGCGTGCGGACTGTCTCGACCGTTGCGGCGATCGCGCGGGCGACGGCCGCGAACGGCGCTGCGACCAGGCCGGGTTTGCTATGGGAGGTGCTCATGGCTGCGCCGTAACTGCCCTGAGATAACCGGGATCGGTGATCGGTGCGTAGACGCGCGGGTATTGCGGCGCGAAACCGTGCTTGACGCCCCAGAGATACCAGTTGTCGACGACCGTGCCGGTGAGAAGAATGCCGATGCCGCCTGTGAGGGTGCACAGGATCGCGAACCACACCGCCCAGCGATGGATCGATTCGAAGGTGGCGTTGAAGCCCATCACCCAGCGCCAGAACAATGCGCCGCGCTCCACCGCCGTGCCGCGATCGACCGCCAGTTCCACCTCACGCTCGGCCCAATAGCGCGAGGTGGCGAGAATGGTGCCGCCGTGCATCGCGAACAGGAGCGTCGATCCGTAGAGGAACACGATCGAGAGCATATGGAACGGGTTGTAGTAAAGGTTGCCGTACCGGATCGAAATCGACGCGGTCCAGTCCAGATGCGGAAAGATGCCGAACGGCACGCCCTCGCTCCAGGAGCCCATCAGCAGCGGGCGAAGAAATCCGTCGACCAGATAAAGCCAGATCGCCGAAGCGAACGCCCAGGCCACATGCGTGCCCATGCCGAGCGCCCGTGCGCGCCGATACACGCGCACCCACCACAGCAAGATCGCGGCGGTGAGAAAGAAGCCGGCCATCAGCCACCAGCCGCCCTCGTTCAGGGGCGGGATACGCAGCCCCCAGGACGGCGCCGGCGGTTGCAGGCCGAGCCAGAAGAGCTGGCGCACGAACTGCACCGGATCCCAGCCCACCGAGGCGAACATGTTCAGCCCGATGATCTCGAAGGCGATGAGGCCGCAGATCAGCGAGGCGATGCCGAGCTTGCCGAGATAGAATGGGCCGATCTGGTTCGAGCCCAGAACGCCCATCAGCCAGGAGAAGACCGGCCGGCCCGAGCGCGGTTCGCTGCTGGCCGCCAATGGCGGACCCGGATGCAGCGGCCCCTCGATCTGCACGCGGTTGAACAGATTCTGGTATTCGATCCCGCCCGGACGGTCGTTCAGGCGCGCGCGATTCTCGAGCACGTGCTTCCCCTACTTCCAGAACGGCAGATTGAGCCACCAGGACCACCATTCCGGCCAGCCGCGTGTCCAGAACGGGCCGCTCAGCAGAATGCAGAGCGCGCTCCACAGCCCGGCATTCATGGCGCAGAACCAACCGACGCGATGGATGCCGAGCGGTCCGATGGAATAGGCGATCAGATCGCGGAAGAACGCGTCTTCATGCGCGCCTTCCTTGACCTCCTCGCCTGCCGGCGGATTGAGCGACGACAGGATCACGCCGCCATGCATCGCCAGGATGAAGGTCGTGGTGAAGAAGAACGTCACCGCGATCATGTGCGCCGGATTGTAGTGGAACTGCAGATACTGGTAGCCGACGTTCGACACCCAATCGAGGTGCGAGATGATTCCGTAGGGAAACGCGTTTCCCCAGGCTCCCATCAGCACCGGACGGATCACCTCCAGCGTCACGTAGGCGGCGATCGCGCAGGCGAAGGCGATCGGCGTGTGCAATCCCATGCCGAGCTTGCGCGCGATCTCGATCATGCGCAGATCCCAGGACACGAAGGCACCGACCGCGCAGACGGTGATGAGCTGCCAAAGCCCGCCCTCGCGCAGGGGTGCCAGCGCCAGACCGTATTTCAGGTCCGGCGGCGCGATGGAGATGCGCCAGATGTTCCATGTCGGCCCCAGCGACGCCGCCCACAGGATCAGCGACACGCCGATCAGCGTGAAGAAGATCGTGGTGACGCCGAAGAAGCCGACATAGAACGGCCCCGCCCAGAAATCGAACAGGTCGCCGCCGACGAGCGTACCGCCGCGGACCCTGTATTTCGGTTCGTAGTTCAGCATGGACATGGGCGGGACCTTTCCGCTCGGCGCGGTTGCGCTATTGCGGTGCCTGACCGGGGGGCAGCGGCGTCATCTGCTGCATCTGCGCGGAGCTACGCAGCGCATCGTGATGCGGGCCGTCCAGCCAGTTGAAGCGATCCGTGCTCAGCAGAATGAAATGGATCGTCAGTGCGAGCACCAGCAGGAACACGAACAAGGTGATCAGCGCGCGGCGCGGATCGAACATCAGCCAAACGCGGTACATGGCGGGTTCTCCCTAGCCGATCGCGGAGACGAGGTGGTGGGCCATGTCGGCGGCGTCGAGCATGGAGGTCTGGTAGCCGTGCACGCCGGGCAGCCACGGGCGCCACATCCAGGCGAGGTAGTGCGCGACGATCGCGATCGCCACGAAGATGATGAAGGAGATCACGAAGATCTTGTTGAACTCCTTGGCCTCGCCGACGGAAAGGCCCGACAGGCTCGAGCGTTCGGGATTGTCGGACATCGCTCAGAACTCCTTGTTGTTGGTATGGGTGACGGGGTCCGTTTCCTCGCGGACGCGATAAACGGAAACGCGCTTCTCGCCGGCTTCGGCGGCACGTCGTTCGATGCGCTCGCGCAGCCGCTTGGCAGCGGAGATGCGGAGCAGGAAGGGTTCGCGCGACACCGCCTCGTCCAGCAGGATCAGCGCATCCGCATCCCAGGCGAGTTCGCGATCCTGGCCCGACCGCGCCGGCGTCGGCGCCACGCGGTCGAGATCGCCCGCCAGCGGGAGCATGTTGAACAGGCCGTCGAACAGGGCGTTGCAGAATTCCTGAACGATGTATGTAGCGCCGGCATATCCCATGAACGGGGTTCCGGTGGCACGACGGATGATGGCGCCCGGGAACGATGCGGCGATCCACGTACCGCGCGTGCGCTCCTCCGCCATGTAGATCCGTTCGTTCACCGAACCGAACATCACCATCGGCGGCGTTTCGCGGATCTTCGTCCGTACGACCCGGTTATCGGTCTTCTCCCCCGCACGGCGCGTGATCGCGAATGCGCACGGCATCCCCATCTCGTCTTCGAGAAACTGACGGAGCCCCCGCCCATAGGTCTCGCCCGCCACCACGGCGAAGGAGGCCGTCGCGAAGAAATCCTGCGTCACCGATCGCCACAAATCCCAGATCGGCTTGATCGTGGTGTCCTTCTCGCGCGCGATGAACGGCTCGGGATCGAGCCCGGTCAGTTCGCCCAGCTTGCGCAGGAACGCGGTGGTGGAGAACAGTCCGATCGGCGCGAAGAGCCAGGGCTTGCCCAGCTCCTCGCACAGCGAACGGCCCCATTCGCGATACAGGCAGATATTGACGTCGGCTTCCGTCAGCTTCGGCACATCGTCGAGATGCGATCCGAGTGGGAAGCACAGATTGACCGAACAGCCGATGCCTTCGACCAGACGACGGATCTCGGCGATGTCGGACGGGCTGTTGAACGCGCCGTAGATCGCGCCGATCAGATTGACGCGCGGCGTCGCGACGGTCTCGCCCTCACTCGCGTTGCGACGCACCACGGTCTTCTTGCGCGCGCCGTATTGCGCGTGCAGCCAGAACAGCGCGCGATCGGCGCACTGCCATTGATCCTCGTCGATGGTGCGCGGAATGAAGCGCTTCAGATTGGCCCCTTCGGGCACGACGCCGCCGCCGATCATCTCGGCGATCGATCCCGTCACCACCACACCCGGGACCCGGCTGTCCCCGGCCTTGTCGGCGCGCGCCATCGCGCCTTCCGTGCCGCTGATCGACAAATGATCCTCGGCCAGTCCGGTGACGGAAACCGGCAATTCGTGTGGCGGCAGCGCATCCGTGTAATGCAGCACCGCGGTCACCGGCAGATTCTCGCACCCCACCGGGCCGTCGATCAGCACGCGCAGCCCCTTCAGCGCCGCGAACGCATACACCGCGCCCCAATAGCCGCCGGCCCGGTCGTGATCGAGCACGAGCATCAGGCGTCCCCTTCGAAAAAGGACAGCATGCGCCCGAACCGTTCCCGACCGCCGGCCTGCGCCCGCACGATCTGCGCCATCGCACCGATCCCGGCCGGCCCGAACAAGGGCCGCGCGGACACCATGTTGGTGAAATAGATCGCCGGAATTCCCTGCTCCTTCGCCGCCTGCACCAGCGGCGTGGTGCCGATGGCGAGATCGGGTTTCACCTCGCGCATCGCCGCCAGATCCTGTTCCAGCGCGGCGCGGAACTGCACATGCGCGCCATGCGCTTCCAGCCAGTCGCGATCGGCCTCGTTCCAGTCCGTGCGCGGACAGGCGGTGCCGACGTAAGGCACATGCGCGCCCATCTCGATCAGAAGGCGCGCGACCAGCAACTCGGAACCTTCGTAGCCGGACACGGTGATTCGGGACTCGATCCTGTTCGCATCCAGCACGGCGCTCAGCGGCTCGAGCGCGCGCGCACGCGCCACATCGGCCTGCGCCGCAGGAACACCGGCCACGCGCGCCACCGCATCCAGCCACGCCGCCGTGCCGTCCAGCCCGACCGGCGCGGAGCCGATCACCGGCCGTCCTGCCGCCGCGAACTCACGCACGGACGCCACATAGAACGGATGGATCGCACAGGCCGCCACGCTGTCGAGGGCGCCGTAGAGATCGCGCCATTCCCGCGCCGGCGTCGGCGGCGCCACCGCCAGACCCATCGGCTCGATCAGGGCGCCGATCGAGATCGGATCGACCGGGAACATCTCGCCGATCAGCGCCAGCGTCCGTACGCCGTCCACAGCCCCCGCGGGGCGCTGAACCGGTCCGGCCTCGGCCTCGCCACGGGCCACACGCAGCATCGCCGCAGCGAGAACGTCCTTGGCTTCGGCATGGGTCGGCACGCCGAAACCGGGAACGTCGATGCCGATGATCCGCACGCCGTTATGCGTGCGCGGCAGGAGATCCAGCGGAACGCCCGAAGCGGTCGGAACGCAGAGATTGATGACCACGACGGCATCGACCGCATCCGGATCGGCCAAACCGAACACGGCGTCGCGGATGTCCTCGAACACCTGGCCACGCACCAGCGTTTCCGAGTTGAACGGCACGTAGCCGACCGAGCGGCGCGCACCGTAGAAACGCGACGTGAAGCTCAGACCGTAGACGCAGCAGGCCGAGCCGCACAGCACCGTCGCCACGCGACGCATGCGCAGGCCGACGCGCAAGGAGCCGAAGGCCGGGCACATGGATTGCGGCTGGTCGTGCGGCCCACGCGGATAATCGCGCATCAGCGCATCCATCGCCTCGCTCTTGCCGGCGCGCGCGGCGGCGTCGAGCATGGTCTCGCGTCCGCCATGGCAACCGGACGCGCTTTCCAGCGTCCGGACCGCCTGCTCGTCGAGATGGGCGATCCCGTCCATCTCAGGCGGGCTCGTAGAGGATTTCGAGAGACGGTCTGTCCGCCGTCCCGTTCGGGCACATATCCTCCATGGTCGCCGGCACCAGCACGACGTCGCGGCCCACGGCCTCGCCCTTGAACAGATCGAGCAGCCCGTCCTGGCTCAGCGGCGTCGGCCGCAGCGGCGGTGCGCTCCCGACTTCCGCCGCCAGCGCCTCGAACAACGGCGACCAGCGACCGCCGGGACGGCCGACGATCTCGTAATTGGCGCTCTTGCGGCGGATGTCGTCATCGGCGGGAATCGCGGCCAGAACCGGGATGCCGACCGCATCGGCGAAAGCCTGCGCCTCGCCCGTCCCGTCATCCTTGTTGATGACCAGCCCGGCCACGCCGACATTGCCGCCCAGCCTGCGGAAATAGTCCACCGCAGAACACACGTTGTTGGCGACGTAGAGCGATTGCAGGTCATTGGAACCGACCACGATCACCTTCTGGCACATGTCGCGCGCGATCGGCAGACCGAAACCGCCGCACACCACGTCGCCCAGGAAATCGAGCAGCACGTAGTCGAAACCCCAGTCGTGAAAACCGAGTTTCTCCAGCAGCTCGAAACCGTGGATGATGCCCCGCCCGCCGCAACCGCGGCCCACTTCCGGGCCGCCCAGCTCCATCGCGAACACGCCGTCGCGCTTGAAGCACACGTCGCCGATCTGCACCTTTTCGCCCGCCGCCTGTTTCCGGGCGGAGGTTTCGATGATGGTCGGGCACGCCCGGCCGCCGAACAGGAGCGAGGTGGTGTCGCTCTTCGGATCGCAGCCGATCAGCAGAACGCGCTTTCCGGACTGTGCCATGGAATAGCTGAGATTGGCGAGCGTGAAGCTCTTGCCGATCCCGCCTTTGCCGTAGATGGCGATGATCTGGGTTTCCGGCTTTTCGCTCATGCGTACGCACTCCAATCCAGGACCATCTTGATGCAGGCCGCATCGAAGAAGGCCGTGCGATAGGCGCGATCGGCGTTCGATGCCGGTTGCGCGTGGCTGACCAGGTCGGCGAGCGACAGCGTTCCGTCGCCCACCATCCGTCGCACCGTGTCGAGATCCGCCTTCTGCCACTCCGCGGCGATCCGCAGCGTGATCTCGCGCATGAAGGCGGGTGCGAACGCGAAGCCGACCCGGTCGGGATAGAACCCTGCCAGAACCACGGTGCCGCCGCGCGCCGCGCGCCCGATCAGCGTATCCAGAAGAGCGGAATCGCCACTGGCATCGACGATGGCGCGATAATCGCGGCACGAATCACGAGCGGGATCGCAGACGGTGTAGCCCACCGCACCGCCCAGCCGCGCCGGGTCGCGCTCCCACACCACCGGGGCACCGCCGGCCGCCAACACCAGACGCGCCAGCAGCCGTCCCAGCACGCCATGACCGACGATCAGTTCGGGCAGAACCGGCGCTGCGGACAGGGCATGCTGCGCCGTCGCGGCCAAGGCCAGGAGCACGAAGCTCCGATCCGGAACCTCTCCGTTCGCCGGTCCCAGCGGCAGAGCACGCGACGCCGGTACCACCAGACGCGACGCCGACGCCCCGAACAGACCGCGCACGGCACCGAAACATTGCGCACCGGGCACGAAAACCGGCGTTCCCACGGCGATTCCGGATTCGGCGCCGGCTTCGATCACACGTCCGACCGCCTCGTAGCCCGGCACAAGCGGATAACCCATGCCGGGAAAAGGCGGCATCTGGCCGGAAAACAGCAGACGCTCCGTGCCGGTGCTGATTCCCGACCAGTCCACGGCGACAACGAGATCGTCCGAACCGGGCGCATCGAGCGGGAGGGTTTCCAGAACGAGATGTTCCGGCTGACGGAGAAGCACGGCGTTGGTCTGCATCATGCACCTCGTTTCAAGCCGATCTCGAAACTGTCAGGCTTACCTTACACGTTACGTTGTAAATGGGAATGGACAAAAACTCATTTCGCGACACGCGCGGTCATCACCTGCGCCAGCATCGGCATACGGGTCGCCCGGAGACGCACCGTGTCGAACCCGCTTTGTCGCAGCATCGCGCCGATCCGCGCGGCATTGCGCGGCCGACCGCGCCCCATCGACAGCAGATACCAGCCGAAATACGCGTCCCCCACCGGCGCCGCGCCCGCCGTGTCCGACATCGGTTCGGCCAGCAGCAAAATCCCGCCGGGCGGCAGGATCGCGCGGATGCGTCGCAGCAGGCGCAGCGCGTTCTCGTCGTCATGGTCGTGCAGGACGCGCACCAGCGACACCAGATCGGCGCCGTCCGGCAACGGATCGTGCAGGAAATCGCCGCCGATGACCCTGCACCGCCCGGCGAGGCCGGTCTCGCGCACCACCCGTTCCGCTTCCGCCGCCACGCCGGGCCGGTCGAACACGATTGCCCGCAGATCCGGCGCCTTCCGCAATGCGGCGCACGCGAAACCACCTGATCCGCCGCCGACGTCGAGCAGCAGACGGTGACGACGAACCGGATGGGCGGCCAGGATCTCCGCCGCGATCATCGGCTGCGAACGCCGCATCAGGGTGGAATAAGCCGCGACGCGCTCTTCCGGTGCGTCCGCGGCATAATCCCAGAACGGCGCCAGCGATCCCGCGCCGCGACGCAGCAGCGCCACCGGATCGGCCAGATCGGCATAAAGCACGGCGTGATGCGCGATCATCGCATCCAGCCCGTCATTGTCGATCAGCGCGGCACCCAGCGGGCCCAGCGCGAACCGTTCTCCCGAACGGCGCAGCAGGCGCAACGACACCCCGGCGCGCAGCAGCCGTTCCATCCGCTCCGGCGGCAGATCGCGGTCTCGCGCCAGCTCGTCCGCCTGTTTCGGACCGGACAGGAGTGCCTGCGGAATCCCGAGCTGCACCAGGGCAAGAAGCGTCTGGGTGTAGACGAAGCCGGCGCACAGATCGAACACGGCGCGGGCACGACGGCGCGCGACCAAACGCAGCAGCGGCATCGCCGCCGCGAAGGCGCGGAACCGGCCGCTCGCCTGCAGACGTTCCAGCACGGATCAGCTGTCGAACTGCGCCGGCGGCGTCAGGCTCGGCCGTCCCGAATGCAAGGCCGCCCAGGCGGCGGCGCACAGGACGCCCCAACGGTCGATACGCGGCGCGGCAACGCGGCGCCGACGGCGGAACGAGCGCGTGCGCACCGTTGCAACGCGGCCGCGATGATTGCCGCGTGGTTGCTGGCGCAGCGTGCGGCAGGCCGCCCTCATGCCGCGCACGACAGATCGGCGGGCAGCAGGCGTCTGACTTCGGCGGAAACCAGCGACACCAACCGGTCCCGGTTTCGGCATGGCGGCACGGCGTCGACGGCTTCGCCCACCAGCGTTTCCAGACGCAGACGCGCCCCGTCCACACCGAGCAGGGTCGCTGCGTTGGGCCGGCCGAGGGTTCCGTCTCGCCCGACCGGTTTACCGATCGCCGCCGGATCGGACAGAAGATCGGCCAGATCGTCGGCCACCTGATAGGCCAGACCGAGCTGTTCGCCAACCGCGCGCCAGGGCTCGGGCGCTTCACCCGCACTGGCAGCCCCGCCCATGGTCGCGGCGGCGAACAAGGCGCCGGTCTTGGCGCGTGCATAGGCGACGGGGTCGACGCGCGGTTCGCATTCCCACCCCTGCCCACCGGCAATGCCATGCGGCATGCCCGAACATGCAGCCAGGACGGAAACGAGTTTCGGCAGCAGCAGAGGCGCCTCGTGGCAGAAACGCGCCAGGGTCTCGAAGCCCTGCACGATCAGCGCATCGCCGGCGAGAACCGCCAAAGGCGCACCGAACTGCGCGTGCACGGAGGGACGGCCGCGACGCAGCGCACTGTCGTCGAAACACGGCAGGTCATCGTGCACGAGAGACGCGCAATGCACGAGTTCGATCGCCGCGGCGGTGGCGCCGGACAGGACCGGATGCGGCATGCCGCAGGCCTCGGCCACGGCCAGGCACAGCCTGGGACGGATGCGCGCCCCTCCCGGAAATACGGCATGATGGAGCGCCGCGGCGAGGCCGGGCGGTGCGCCAGGTCCCGTCGCCGTCTCCATGGCCTGCAGCAGGATCTGGTTGATGTGGGCAGATTCGTCGCTAATCGCTGCCTCCCGAGGATCACCGGCGTCCTCATATGGACTGTCAGGATAGCCTGTCTCTTATTAGTGTCACGAGAGATGGACACTCACAACAGAATGCTGACACATCGTGTCACGGTGATCGGCGCCGGCATGGGCGGGCTCTGCGCAGCGCTGGTGCTGGCGCAGAACGGTGCTGCGGTGACGGTGCTGGACCGCGCGACTTCGGTGGGCGGCAAGCTGCGGCAGATCGATGGAATCGATGCGGGCCCGACGGTGCTCACCATGCGTCCGGTGCTGGACGCCGTGTTCGACGCGGCCGGCGAAACGCTGGAATCGCATCTTCAGCTGCAACCGGCGGAGATCCTTGCGCGGCACGCCTGGAACGATCGCGACCGGCTCGATCTGTTCGCCGACCTGCAACGCTCCGCGGACGCAATCGGCGTTTTGTGCGGTGCAGAAGAGTCCGGTGCCTTCCTGCGTTATTCGGAACGCGCGCGCGAGATCCACGACACGCTGGATCGTCCGTTCATGCAGCGGCCGAAGCCCGGTCTCTTGCGCTTGCTGCGCGACGTGCCGCCAGGACAGCTCGCCGGAATCGACCCGTTCCGCACGCTCTGGCGCGAGACCGCCCGGTATTTCCGCGATCCGCGTTTGCGGCAATTGTTCGGCCGTTATTCCACCTATTGCGGATCGTCGCCGTTCCGGGCGCCGGCGACGTTGATGCTGGTGTCGCATGTCGAACGCAGCGGCGTCTGGCTGTGCGAGGGCGGCATGGCGCGGATCGCCACCGTGCTGCGCGCGCTATGTGAACGACGCGGCGTGGTGTTCAGGCTGGGCAGCGGCGTGCGGGAGATCGGCGTCACGAACGGGCGTTGCAACACCGTGGTGCTGGACGATGGCGAGCAGATCGCATCCGACTCGGTTCTGTTCAACGCCGACATCTCCGCTTTGTCCTGCGGCATGTTCGGCGATGCCGCCCGTCGCGCGGTGCCGAGGACGCGACCGGACCGACGTTCCTTTTCCGCCATGACGATCGCGCTGCGCGCCGAGATCTCCGGCTTTCCCCTCACCCGGCATGGTGTGTTCTTTTCCCGCGACTATCCGGCGGAGTTCGCCGCCCTTGCCGCCGGACGCCTGCCGGACGCGCCGACCGTCTATGTCTGCGCCCAGGATCGCGACGACCGGGGCGCGTTGCTGCATCCCGTGCCGGACGGCGAACGACTGCTTCTGGTCATGAACGCCCCGGCGAACGGCGACGCGCCCGGTTCCGCGCATGGACGCGACACGCCGGAGTTGCGACGATACGAACGAGCGTCTTTCAAGGAACTGCGCCGATGCGGGATGGAGATTCGTCAAGCGGCGCCGGGATGGATCACCGGTCCGGCGCAGTTCGCGCGCCTGTTTCCCGGGACGGGGGGCGGCCTCTACGGTCAGGCGACGCACGGGCCGCTGGCCTCGTTCCGGCGCCCGGGCAGCAGGAGCCGGCTGCCGGGGCTCTATCTGGCCGGAGGCAGCGCGCATCCGGGGCCGGGGCTGAGCATGGCGGCGCTGTCCGGTCTGATGGCGGCGGAGGCGATGCTGGCGGATTGCGTTTCGACCAGCCTGTCGCGCCCGGCGGCTATCGCTGGTGGTATGTCGACGCGCTGAGCGACGATGGCTGTTCCGGCATCACGGTCATCGCCTTTCTGGGCAGCGTGTTTTCCCCGTTCTATGCCTGGGCGCGACGCAGGGGTGCGGCCGATCCGCTCGCCCACAGCGCGCTGCATGTGGCGCTGTATCGCACCGGCGGGGCGCGTGCGCCGCGACGCTGGTGCATGACCGAACGCGGCGCAGATGCGGTCGAGCGCGACGCCGCCACCCTGCGGATCGGCCCGAGCGCGCTCCAATGGCGCGGCGATGCGCTCGCCATCCGCATCGACGAGCGCACCATGCCCTGGGGTGAGCGCGTGCGCGGCACGGTGATCGTGCGTCCGCAGGCCTTCACCGGTTTCGAGGCGGTCCTGTCCGAGACCGGCGATCATCGCTGGACGCCGCTCTCGCCGCGGGCGCGCGTCGAGGTCGATCTTTCCGCCCCCGACGCACGCTGGAGCGGCGACGGTTATCTCGACGGCAATCACGGCGCGGGCGCGATCGAGGAGGCGTTCCGCTCCTGGCACTGGTGCCGCGCGCCACGCGGAGACGGCGCCGTGATCCTCTACGATGCCAAGCGGCGCACGGACGGCTGGACCGGGCTCGCCTTGCGGATCGGCCGCGACGGCGGCGTATCGGCGATCGAGCCGCCGCCCCCGGTCACGCTGGCTCGGTCCCGCTGGGGTGTGTCCCGGCAAACGCGCTCGGAGGATGGCTGGGCCCGCGCTGGTCGCAGTTTCGTCGATGCGCCGTTCTACACCCGCGCGCTGATCGACGCGCGGCTCGGCGGCGAGCGCGGCGCCTGCGTGCATGAGAGCCTGGATTGCGACCGGTTCCGCGCCCTGCCCGTGCAGGCGATGCTGCCGTTCCGGGTTGCGAAGCGCCTCGGCTGAGCCGCGCGCTGCACTGCACGATGCGCGCGTGACCGACAGGGCGCATGTTTCGCCGAAACGACGGCCGGAGAGGCGCATGCAGGCGGACTTCATCGTGGTGGGAGCCGGCGCGGGCGGATGCGCGGTCGCGGCCCGGCTGGCGGAGGCCAGACCCGACCGGACCGTGATGCTGGTGGAAACCGGTCCTGCCGAACCGTCGCCGTTGTGCCGGATCCCGCTCGGCATCGCCGGACTGGTCGGGCTGAAGGGCCGGCACAACTACGCCTTCAACACCGTGCCGCAGCCCGGCCTCGGCGGACGCAAGGGCTACCAGCCGCGCGGACGCGGCATCGGCGGCTCGACGCTGATCAACGCCATGATCTCCATTCGCGGCCAGCGCCAGGACTACGACGGCTGGAAGGATTCCGGCTGCGACGGCTGGGGCTGGGACGACGTTCTGCCCTTTTTCCGCAAACTCGAAGACCATGTCGGCGGCGAGACCGAATGGCATGGCGCCGGCGGTCCGCTGCGGGTCGAGGAACTGCGCGAGCGCAACCCGGTGACGGAACGGTTCATCCGGGCCGGACTCGAGGCCGGATTTGCCATCAACGACGATTTCAACGGCGAGAGCCAGGAGGGCGTCGGCCGTTTCCAGGTGTTCCATGATCGCGGCCGCAGGCGCGATGCCGGCACCGCCTATCTCGCCAACGCGCGGACGCGGCTGCCCAATCTGCGCATCCTGTCCGGGGCGCTCGTCTCGCGCATCCGGTTCCGGGACGGGAGGGCGATCGGGATTACATTACACCGTGATATGAAATCGGAGACGATCGAGGCCGGATGCGAGATCATTCTCGCCGCGGGCGCGTTCGGCACCCCCCAGCTTCTGCTCGCCTCCGGCATCGGCGACGCCGACGCCCTGCGCGGCCTGGGCATCCCGGTGGTGGTTGACCGGCCGGAGGTTGGACGCAACCTCCAGGACCATCTCGACTACACGATCAACATGCGCTGCCCGGCCGAAGGGCTGTTCGGCATCGACCTCCGCACGGCACGGCGTCTGCCGGGGGCGTATCTGCGCTGGAGGCGGCACGGTCGCGGCATGCTGACCAGCAACGTCGCCGAAGCAGGCGGCTTCCTGCGCACGTCGGACGCGGTGGAGCGGCCGGATGTGCAGCTGCATTTCTGCATCGGACTGGTGGACGACCATAATCGCCGGCCGCGCTTGGGGCCGGGCTATTCGGTGCATGTCTGCGCGCTGCGTCCCTGGAGTCGCGGCGCGGTGCGGATCGCGAGCAGCGACATGCGCGCGGCGCCGGTGATCGATCCAGGTTTTCTCTCCGATGAGCGCGACCTGGAAACGCTGGTGGCGGGAACGCGCCTGGCGGAACGAATCCTCGACGCGCCGGCCATGGCATCGCTGGGCGGCCGGCCGGCCTATGGGGAGAAGAACCAGGACCACGACGCGCTGCGCGCTTTGATCCGGCAGCGGGCCGACACGATCTATCATCCGGTCGGCACCTGCCGCATGGGCTCGGACGACGGCGCCGTGGTCGATCCGCGCCTGCGGGTGCGCGGCGTGCGGGGTCTGCGCGTCGCGGATGCGTCGGTCATGCCGAGCCTGATCAGCGGAAACACGCAGACGCCGACGGTGATGATCGGCGAGAAGGCGGCGGCGATGATCCTGGAAGGGTAAAGACGGAAAGGGTCTTCTTTTTCTGAGGAAAAGAAGGAAAGAACGCCTTTTCGTTTCGCCTTTACGCCAACAGGGCGATCCGGCCATCGGCGGGCGGATCGGCGATCACGCCTTCGCGCGTGGCGGCGACGGCGCCGAACGCGGCCAGAACCGCGTCCAGCGCGTCGGGGTGTTCGAGCATCAGGCTGCGATGTCCGTTCTCGATATGGAGGAAGGGTTCGAGCCCGGCGAGGATGTCGGCGCGTGTCGCGGTCTGATGGTCGAGACCGTAGCGGCTGGATGGGAGGTTCCAGTGCCGGAGCTGAGCGGTCGGGAAGGCTTCCGCCAGCATGCCGGGGCCGCTTCGCCAGGGCCAGATCGGACGATCCGCGCGGGCCAGTGCCAGGAGGCAGGCGACCGTGAAGGGGGCGCCACCGCGCGGACCGTTCCAGAGCGTCGAGCGGACGTTCACGCCGCGACCGCGTTCGGTGTCGCGATAATGCTTGATGCCGCGTGGCGCGTCGCGCAGCGTCGTGTCCGGACCGCTCGCTCGCAGGAGATCGAGCAGGGCGCCGCCGCGCGGGAACGGTCTGCCGGTCTCGATCGGCAGCGCGGCGACGTCGCGGAGCAGCGCCGCATGGCCGCCGGAGGGAAGAAACGCGGCCGGCACGGAGAACGGCGCGTCGATGGAAGCCGCGGCGAAATCGCCCGCGCGCAGCATGGCGCAGAACCGGTCGAACGGCGTGCCGGAACCGGGCAGCGCCTGCACCGGCACCAGATCATGCAGTTGGAAGCGGCCGGTTTCCGGTTCGGAGACGGTGGAGATCCAGACCGTGGGACGGCGACAGCCGGCCGACCATTGCCCGGCGCTGCCGGAAAAGTCGATGCCGAGGAAACGCATCAGCGCGTTCCGGCGAGACGGAAGCGCAGGTCGAGAACATGGGCGAGACCGGCGAGAGCGAGGAAAACGGCGATCCGAGTGGCCGGACGGCGTTGGGCTTCGGCGCGCAGGGCGAGGCAGAGAAACGCGCCTGCGCCGGTCGTGGCTGCGATGTCCGGGAGGGAGGGCGTCGCGTTCGTGCGTGTGCGGCGCAGGGACAGAAAGAGCGCCTCGACGCACAGGACGGCGAGGACGCATTCGGCCAGGCGTCTGGTCATGGGCGCGGCGCCGGCAGAAGATCGGCGATCAGGGCGGCGATACGGTCGGGAGCTTCCTCGTGCGCGAGATGGCCGAGGCCGGGCAATGCGACGAGGCGCGATCCCGGAACGCGCTCGTGTACGGTGCGGGCGGCCTCGGCGGGAATCATGCCGTCTTTGTTTCCGGCCGCCAGAACGAGGGTGCGTCCGAGACGCGGGAGTTCGTCCGGGAGGCTGCGCAGATCCCAGCGCGCCATCATGGCGACGGCGCCCGCGACATGGTCCGGGCGACGGAAAAGGCGCCGGTAGAAACGGAGGCCTTCGTGATCGAGCACCGAGCCGGTATCGCGCAGCAGCGACTCGACACGCGCGTCGCTAGCGGTGCGCGCGACGAGATGCGGCAGCAGCGGCAGGCCTGCGAGCAGGCGTGCGGCGACGGGAAACAAGGTCGCCTGCAGACCGGGCGGCGGCAGCAAGGCGCCGTTCAGCGACAGAAGCGTTCGCGGCGCGACGCTGCGATCGAGGCACAAGCGCGCGCCGATCGCGGCGCCCGCGGAATGGCCGACCACCAGATCGGGAACGATTCCGAGACGGTCGAGCAGCGCGGACACGCCGCGCGCCATGCCGGGCAGGCCCATCAGCGCCGCGCGCGGCGTTCCCGTGAAGCCATGGCCGGGAAGATCGGGGGCCACCACGTCGAAATTCCGTGCCAGCAGCGGCAGCAGGTCGCGCCAGCTATGGGTGGCGGCGCCCGTGCCGTGCAGGAGCAGAACGACCGGGCCGGAACCGGCTCGCTGCACATGCCAGCACAAACCGGCTGCCGAGACGAAGCGGCTCGACGCCCGGTTGGGCCAGTCGCGCCCGTCCGTGGCCCAGTCCGGATGCGGGGCGACACCGATGCGCGGGGCGCCGGCCGGGAGGGAGCGGGGGCCGGCGGAGAGAACCATGGTCATCGGGCGGCGAGGCGCATCGGGGCGCCGGGCCGACCGAGCGAAGCGGCTTCCCGCGCGATTCTTTCCGGGTCGTTGCGTGGCAAAAGCAGCAGGTTCGCGCCGAGAGCTTTCGCCAGGGCAGGCGAAGCGGGGCCGGGGCGCGCGGAGATGTCCACCAGCATGGACGGCAATCCGGCGGCGCGCAGAAGCGTGGCGGCGGCCACGGCGTCGCGCACGGCCCGGTCGCGGTCGGCGCTGCCGTCCCGGGCGACGTTGGCGCGTCCGTCCGTGAACAGAACCAGGCGCGGCGTGCCGCCCTCGCGCCGGATGCGATGCGCGAGGGCGAGCGCGGTTTCGATCCCGGCCGCCAGCGGGGTGCCGCCGCCGCCCGGCAGGGACTCCAGCGCGCGTCTGGCGCGGACCACGGAGCTGGTGGGGGGCAACAGCACGGTCGCGGCACGGTTGCGGCATTCGATCAGCGCGACCTGATCACGATCGGCATAGCATTCGGCAAGAAGGGTCGAGACGCAGCCTTTGGCTTCAGCGAGACGGGCGCGGGCGGCGGAGCCGGAGGCGTCGACCAGGAAGATCGTCACCATGCGAAGGCGCGGCGCAAAGCGGGTGATGTGCAGATCGGCGCGTCGGACCTGGATGCGGGTATCGGCGCGGCCACGGAGGAACTGCCAGGGCAGTGCCGCGCGGAGGGTGGCGAGCACGTCGAGGCGGCCGCGCGACGGATCGCCGGGGCGCGCGCCGATCGGCCGTCCGCGACGGGCCAGGCGCGGACGGATGGTGCGGCCGGCTTCGGTGCGGCCCTCGGCGACGCGGCGGGTACTGCCGGCGGGAGCGCGGAGCCGGTCGAGCAGATCGGGCGGCAGGGCTGCACGCAGGGCTGCGAGCACGGTGCCGGTCATGTCGGTGCCGGCGGCCCGATCGGCGTCGAACTGGTCGGGTGCATGTTCCGGGGACGCACCGGCATCGTCTGCGGTGTCCGGCGCTTGTTGCGGGGTGTCGGCGCTCTGGTCCTCCGCTTCGGCACGCTCCGGCGGGGGGGCGAGAACGGCGCGTGGGGCCAGAACCAGCCGGGCGGCAATGGCGGCGTGATCGGGTGTCACGGTGTCGGCATCGTGCAGGGCGGCGACGATGCGGGCGACGCGCAAAGCGAGCAGAGGCGCGCGGAGGGAGGCGATTCCCGCGGAAAGGGCGGCTGCGCAGAGAGCGCCCGGGAGATCGTCCGGGGTTTCGATGGTCGGCAGGCGATTCCTGGCGCGTTGCAGACGGGCAGCATAGCCGGGCGGAGGCGCGAACGGCTCGGGCGGCGCGAGCGGATCGGCGCTGCGTGCGCAGGGCGCGTCGCAGAAGGTGAAGGCGAGGCGGTCGGCGAGCATGGTGGCCAGGGGCGGATCGTCGGGACCGGTCTCGTCCAGCAGCACCAGGGCGGCGCGGGCGTCGTCGAGCAGGGCAGCCAGATGCGCCAGCGCATGCGGCGGCAGGCGTTCCGGCGCGGACAGGATCAGGACGCCGTCCGCTGCCTCGTCGAGCAGGCCAGGGCGGATGACGCGGCGTTTCGTGGCGAGGCTGGCGGCGAGGTCGAGTCCGCCGAGGAGGCGGTCGTCGTCCAGCGCCGCCGGCGCGCGACGGATCGGCCGGTTCGGCGAAAGCCCTGTGCGAAGCAGCGACAACCAGGAGTCGCGCGCGGCGCCGGGCGGGAGGCGGCAGCGCAAGGCGAGACCGCTGGGTTCGATGGCGACAAGGGCGGCGATCAGCGTTCCGTCCGGCCATGCGGCCGGCGGCGCATCGGGCTCGATCACGGCAGCAATTCGGCGATCGCGCGCTCCACTCGGGCGGCGGAGCCGGTCTCGTCCAGCGGATTGCGGCGCAAACGGTGGCGCAGGACGGTGACGGCGACGGTGCGGAGCGTGTCGAGATCGGCTTCGGTCTTGCCGTCGAAAGCCGCCAGGGCGCGTGCGGCACGGAGCAGCGCGAGTTCGCCGCGCGAGCCATCGGTACCGAGCGCCATGCAGAGCGCGGCTGCGGCTTCCACGACGGCGTCCGGCACGACGACGTCGAACAGGCGGACGCGTGCGTCGCGCAGGCGCTCGCGGAGTTGCGCGGCGTCGGGCTCCCAGTCGCGCGCGAAGCCGAGCGGATCGCGATCGAAGCGGTCGCGACGGCGCACCACTTCGACGCGCTCGGCCAGCGTGGCCGGTGTGGACACGTCCACCGCCAGACCGAACCGATCGAGAAGTTGCGGGCGCAGCTCGCCTTCTTCCGGATTGGCGCTGCCGACCAGAACGAAGCGTGCGGGGTGACGGATGCTGAGTCCGTCGCGCTCGACGAGGTTCTCGCCAGAGGCCGCGACGTCGAGCAGGAGATCGACCAGATGATCCTCGAGCAGGTTCACCTCGTCGATGTAGAGGAAGCCGCGATGCGCCCGGGCCAACAGGCCCGGTTCGAAGGCGCGCACGCCGGAAGACAGCGCCCGCTCCAGATCGAGCGCGCCGGCGACGCGATCTTCTGTGGCGCCCAAGGGAAGATCGACGATCGGCACGGGAATGGCGATCGGCGCACCGTCATGGGTGCAGCCTTCGACGCAGAGCGGACCGTCGGCCGGATCGCAGTTGAAACGGCAACCTTCCGGCACGGCCATCGGCGGCAGGAGATCGGCCAGGGCGCGCACGGCGGTGGATTTGCCGGTGCCGCGATCGCCGAACACGAGAACGCCGCCGATGGACGGATCGATCGCCGCGAGCAGCAGCGCGCGTTTCATGTCTTCCTGCGCCACAATGGCGGCAAACGGAAACGCGGTTCGACGGCGTGCGCGCACGCGATGCGCCAGGCCGTCCATCATACCGGCGCCGGAAGACGCGTGTCCTGCGCGCAGTCGGCAAAGGCCGCGGCCAGGGCGGCATCGTCGAGATCGGCGCCGATGGCGATCACGCGCGGCACTTCGGTCTCGTCGGCGGCGAAGGCTTCCATCGACGGCACGCCGCCGGCCAGATCGAATCGCATCCAGCCGATGCGCGTGCGGGCGATGCCCTTGAGACGTTCCACCCGCCCGAACGCGCCTTCGGCGGCGCGTGCGAGAACCGCGCGCACGCGCTCGGGATCGCAGGGGATGTCGAGCGACACGACGCAGGACTGGAAGGCGGGCGCACCATCGTGGTAGTGATGATGATCGTGGTGGTGCGCGTGTTCTGCCGCTTCGGCGGCGCGCGCCGCCGCACGCGGCAGCGCATGGCCGGGCAGAAGGATGCCGTATCGGGCCGGAACGATGGATGCGGCGGGATTGAGCCCGCGCAGGGTGGTTTCCACCATCGCGCGCTCAGCGTCGGACACCAGATCCGCCTTGTTGACCACGAGAACATCGGCGACGCGCGCCTGCGCCTCGAAGAAGGCGCGTCTGCGGGCGAAGTCGCGGAGAAACGCGCCCGCATCGATCACGGACAGAACGCGCAGGGTGCTGATCTGGCGTTTCAACGCCGGCTGACCGAGAACGCCCATCAGCGCCGCGACATCAGCGACGCCGCTCGGCTCGATCAGCACGCGTTCCGGCTTCCATGTCTGCACGAGAGCGGTGATCTGCGTGGCGAGATCGGATTTGAGCGAGCAGCAGATGCAGCCGTTCGGCAGTTCCACCACGTCGGCGCCGCGTTCGCGCAGAAGCGAACCGTCCACGCCCACGGCGGCGAAGTCGTTGACCAGGACAACGGTGCGGCGCTCGGAATGGCCAAACAGGACGTTGCGGAGAAAGGTGGTCTTGCCGGCGCCGAGGAAGCCCGCGACCACCTCGACCTCGAACGGCTTGATCGTGCCGCGCGAACGCAGGCTCCAGCCCCAAAGCGATGCGGCCGGAAGCGGCAGCACCAGCAACCAATGCTCCAGGATCGCCAGAACCATCATCGCCGACAGGAAATCGTATCCGGCGCGCGAGAACGAATCGGTGCTGTGGATCGCCAGCGACACCAGATGCGCGGCGATCACCGTGGAAACCGTGACCGAAACCGGAAACAGCAGGTTCATCGGCTTCTTGCGCAGGAAGGAACGCAGGAATTGCAGATGTTCCGGCAGGAATTCCTCGTTCAGGTTGCGCACGCCCAGGAACACGTTGAGCTTGGCGCTCTGATGCATCCACCACAGCACCATGAAGGTCCATGTGCCGACCTGGTTCTGTCCGTGACGGGTGAGCAGCACCACGGCGATGCCGGCGGCGATGATCGCCAGCTCGTGCCACAGGCTGGTCTGGATCGCGTGGCCGAAATGGCGCCAGCCGGAGCAGCCTTCCGGGCAGGGATCTTTGCGCGGGCCGGTGACGTAGCCCATGTAGAACGAGATCTCCTGCCAGCCCCAGGCGAGCAGGCCGCAGGTGAAGGCGATATAGGCGCCGCGCACGGACAGATCGGTGCTGGATGCGTGCAGGCCCCAGAACGAGGTCGCCAGCAACACCGTCGCGCCGATCATGCTCCATTTGAAGGTCCGTCTGGGCAGACCGTCGAGAAACATGATGATGCCGGTGCTGAACCACCACACGAACAGGGCGAACAGAACGGGCCAGAGATGCGTGGTCATGCTCTCCGTTTCCTACCAGACCGGTTGCAAGCGCACCGTGCGCGGCAGCCGGTTGCGCTGCACCGGGAGAACATAGAGCCGCGCGAAGGCAAGGCCGGCCTGAAGCGTCAGCCGGAGCTTGGCGACCCGGCCGGCGATGCCGCCACGTGCGGCCGCCGCACGCATCCGCTCGGTGATGCCGCGCAGCGTTTCGAGGCCGGCGGCGAAGCGCGGATCGTCCAGCGGGAGCGAGACCGGAAACACCTGCCGGGTGATCTCGGTGGTGATGCGGAACACCTGCATGTCGTATTCGGTCGGGTCGAGCCCGAGAGAGGCGTGGAACACAGGCCGCGCATGATCGCGCACGTACATGGTGGCGAACACGGCCAGCAGGAAGAAGCGGATCCAGAGCCTGTTGCGGCCACGGAGGAGTTTCGGATCGGCGCGCATCAGCAGTGCGAAGGCTTCGCCATGACGGAATTCGTCGCCGCACCATTTCTCGAACCAGCGGAAGATCGGATGAAAGCGGTATTCCGGGTGCCGCTCGAGCTGACGGAAGATGGAGATGTAGCGTGCGTAGCCGATCTTCTCCGACAGATAGGTCGCGTAGAAGACGAATTTCGGTTTGAAGAAGGTGTATTTCTTTTCCCGCGCGAGGAAGCCGAGATCGACGCCGACGCCGAAATCCTTGAGCGTGTCGTTGATGAACCCGGCATGACGCGCCTCGTCGCGGGCCATCAGACTGAACAGCTCGCGAATGTCGGGATTGGTGATGCGCTTCTTGATCTCGGCATAAAGCACGCAGCCGGAGAATTCGGCGGTGACGGAGCTGATCAGGAAGTCGAGGAATTCGGCGCGCAGATCGGGCGGCAGGGTGGACAGGTCGAGATCGAAGGACTCGTCGCGCAGGAAGTGGTGACGGTTGTCGTCGCGACGCAGTTCCGCGATCAGGTCATCCCACTCCCTGCGCACGCCGCCGACATCGATCCGGTCCATGGCCGGAAAGTCCGTGGTGTAGAAACGCGGCGACAGGACGGTGTTTTCCTGCGCGCTGCGCGTGGCGTCGTTGGGCGTTCCCTCGGGCACGATGCGTGTGGTGGCGTTCATGGGTGTGAGGTCCCGCAGGCAGGGAGGGCCGGTTTCGGTTCGAAGCCGACCTCATAGAGGCTGGTGAGGAGGAAGATCGAGGTGGCGCGCGTCCAGGCGCGTTTCAGCCATCCGGCACGTCGCACGGTGGCGCGGCAATCGCGCCGGAGAGTTTCTCCGAACGCAATCTCGGTCGGCGCGTCGTGCACCAGAACCGCATCGCCGGGACGCAGGGCGACGCCTTCCGGCACCGCATAGGCGTGAAAGGTTTCCGGCGTCTTCGCGATCTCCACCGCGCAGCGAACGGACAGGGTGCGGCTCACGGCCGAGATCCCTGCCCGGCGAGCAGCGCCAGGACGCCGTGTATGTTGGTCGGGCCAAAGCCTTCCATGTCGATACTGGTGTGCGTGGCGGCATCGGCCAGCACCAGTCTTCCGTCCTTGAACAGGGTCAGGCTGTAGGATTGCGCGAGCGGCACGTGGGCACGCCTGCGTGTGGCGCCGAGGCCGTGCACCAGCGCATGCAGGAAACCGTTGCGATCGACCGGAAGGTTCTCGATCAACGCGCCGTTCGCAGCATCGAAGACGTCCAATGTGCCGTCGGCGTGTTCGTCGAAGCGCAAGGCGCGAGCGGACAGGATCGGCGCCTTGTCGATATAAACGGGGATCAGTGCGCCGTGGTTCTTCGGCAGGCACAGAGCGAGCGCCACGATGAAGAGTACGCCCGCCGCGGCCAGGAACGGCCCGATCGGCAGCCCGGCCGGAGCGGCACGAGCGCTCATGCCGGCACCATGACGGGCGACGGCGCCTTGACGAGCACGCTTTCGCCGGATGCGATGGAGGCCTCACGTTCCGGAACGGTGTGCGCGAGAGCCTCGGACAGCAGGGCAGCCAGGGCGGACACGTCCCGCACCGCGCGCAGCATCGGCTCCGGGCGGGAGAAGCGCCAGGGCCGGGCATGCGGCCAGAGCAGCGCGTAGCCGAGCGTCTGACGGCCGCTCATGCGCAGGATCACGTCGCCGCTGCCGTCAGGCGCACGGCGCAGATCGGCGTTCTCGACCAGCACCAGAGGCAGGTTGACGCTCATGGTGAGGGCGACGCCGAAGCGCAGGACCACGCGGCGATCGGTGAGCGTGTAGATCGTGCTGCGCGACAGGAGAACGGCGAACCCGCAGAGCAGGCCGATCGCCGCCGCACCCGCCAGTGCGAGGCAGAGAATGCCGGCAACGGTTCTCTGCCAGTGCGCGACGGAGAAGTCGCTGATCGTGAACCAGGCGAGCATGATCGCGAGATAGACGGCGATCTTGCGCACATGCAGAGCGCGGAGTGCCAGCAGCGACGCATCGGGCCGGCCCTGCCACAGGACGCGCTCGCCTTCAGGCAGGCGCGCCGGCAGTCCGCCCAGAGGATCGTCTCGCCGGCGGACCAGCGGACGCTTGGTGCGGCCGATCACAGCAGCGGCCCCATGCGGTTGCGGGTGCCGTACAGCATGCCGCCGCCGTAATAGCCGACCAGACGATCTTCCTCGCGCGCGGTCACCTGATCCGGGTTCGCCAGTGCGGGCACGTGCGCGAATTGTGCGGCGTGCAGGGCGCGCACCACGACGCGTTCGCGGCGGCGGTCGTAACGCACGAACGGATGCGGCACGAGCACGCGGCGTTCGGCGACGTCGATGGCGGACACGAGCGCGATCTCGAGATAGCGCGTGTCGTTCTCCTCGTCGTCGATCCAGATATCGACGACGTGGCCTGCGACGATGCCGTCGAGACCCACGACCGGCCAGCCATGCGGATCGGTGGAGAAGCGCGACACGGAGTATTCGGTGGCGAGGCGCAGCGGCCGCATGATGTTCTGGCCGCGCCAGGTGCGGAGCGGGATGTCGCGGCGCATCGCCCAGGCGGCCGGGCCGATGCCGTCACGCAGCGGATCGCCCGTGGGGATCAGCGGCGCGCCGGGATGGGATTCCATCGGCACCGCGCCGATCACGGGACCGTCGGGCGGGACGGTCTGCGGGGCCGGGGCCAGCGTGCCCTCCTTGCGGCGATAGAATTTCGGTGCGGGTGTGGGTGGAAAGCCTTCGATGGCGCCGCGCACGAAGCGTTGCGGCCCCTCGCCCACGAGCGGATAGCCTTCCCGCTTGTCCTCGCGTCGGATGTAGATCACGAGCGCCAGAAAGAAGCCCCAGAAGATGTAGAGGGCGATCTGGGCGACGTCGACATATCCGGTGATGGCGGCGCTCACGTGGGCGATCCTCCGAGGGGCCGGGACGCGGCCGGGAAAGCGGGTATCTGAAAACGAGGCCCGGCGGCGAGTGGTCCGATCGCTGCCAGGGTCGCGAACAACAAAACGATCTCGATGACGTAGACGGCGCCGTAGCCGACCGAGGGCACCGCCAGCGTGGCGCCGAGGCGGCCGGAGCGGCCGAGCGCGCCGACGAGATCATGCGTGATCCCGCCGCCGAGAATGGCAAGACCCGCGGCGAAGGCCTGCACCGCGCCCCATGTTCCGAGCGCGAGACCGCCGCGGCCCGAGCGCGCCTGTTCCATCGCAGCCGAGAGGGTGCCGACCTCGAAACAGGCGCTGCCGAAGCCGATCAGCAGCGTGCCGGCGGCGAACAGGGCGCCGGACGCGGCGGGGGCGGCGAAGATCAGCAGGATGAAGGCGAGCAGGCCGTTTAGGATGCCGATCGCGGCGAGGCGATACCGGTCGGCGCCACGCGACAGCCAGCCTGCGGACACGGTGAAGCCGAGCAAACCGCCTACGGCGAGCAGGGCTGTGAGTGCGGTGGTCATCGCGACGGGCAGATGCAGCACCTGACCGCCATAGGGCTCCAGCAGAACGTCCTGCATGGAAAACGCGATCGTACCGAGGGCGACGCTGGCGAGGCGGCGGACCGGACGGTCGCCGTTCGACAAAGCGCGCATGGCGTCGGCAAAACTGGTGCGCGGCGCGGATGCGGCGGTGCGGTTCGGGTCGCGTGCTTCCTGCTTCCAGACGGCGATGAAATTCAGGGCGAGCGTGAGAACGGCGGCGCCCTGGATCACCTGGATCAGCTTCACTTCGCTGAACGGCGACAGCAGACGGCCGAACAGAACCGCGCTGCCGAGCATGCCGAGCAGAAGCATGACGCAGAGCAGCGTGACGACCTTGGTGCGGGCGCGTGGCGGGGCGAGATCGGTGGCCAGCGCCATGCCCGTGGTCTGCACCGTGTGCAGCCCGGCGCCGACGAGCAGGAAGGCGAGGCCGGAGGCAGCAGGACCGACGATGTGTGGCGCGCGTGGCGCATCGCCGGACAGCACGATCAGCGCGAACGGCATGATGGCGAAGCCGCCGAATTGCAGCAGCGTGCCCATCCACAGAAACGGTAGTCTGCGCCAGCCGAGAAGCGAACGATGCTCGTCGGAGCGGTGGCCAATCACCGCGCGCAGCGGCGCCAGCACCAGCGGCAGGGAGATCATGGTCGCGACCAGCCAGGCCGGAACGCCGAGCTCCACGATCATCACCCGGTTCAGCGTGCCGATCACCAGCACCAGCGCCATCCCGACGGAGACCTGGAACAGCGACAAACGCAGGATGCGGTTCAGCGGCAGTTCCGGCGTGGACACGTTGGCGAACGGCAGCAGCCATTCGCCCCAACGCGTGGTCCGGGCCGGAACCGCGCCGCTCATGCGCGCACCAGCTCGCGTGCGTGGCTCTTGTAGAAGCCGGTGGAGATGGCGGCGTGACGCGCGGCATGCCAACCCGACAAAGCCGGTTCGGCATCGATGCGGGCGGCGACGTTCGGCCAGGATACGGGCTCGATCGCGGGCGCGCGGTCGCCGCGCGGGAACAGGCGGCCGACCGCATGCATCGCCGCGAGAGCGGGGGTGCGCGGGGCGATGGTGAACAGTATCGAGCGGCGAATCACGGGGGCGAAGGCGGCGAGCACGGCGGCGATCTCGGCTGCCGGGTAATGGATCAGACTGTCCATCGCCACGACGTGGTCGAAGCTGCCGAAGCGGGCGGCGTCGCGCATGTCGCCGGTCTCGAACCGGACGCGGCCGGCGAGATCGGCGGGGAGGCGTTCGCGTGCTGTGTGCAGCAGCGTGTCGGAGAGATCGAGCGCGACCATCTCCGCACCGCGCCGCGCGGCCTCGATGCTGAACGCACCCGTCCCGCAGCCGGCATCGAGAATGCGCGTGCCGGACAGATCGGCCGGAAGCCAGTCGAGCAACGTCTGCCGCATCGCGTCGCGCCCGGCGCGCACAGTGGCGCGGATTCGGCCGACCGGCGCGTCGGAGGTGAGTTTCGCCCAGGCATCGGCCGCGGTGCGATCGAAATAGCGATGCAGCGTGTCGCGGCGTTCGGCGTAGGCGGCGCTCATCACTCGAACCCCAGAAGATCGAAGATGTCGCGATCCTTCATCGGCGCGGCTGGCAGCGGATCGACGCCGTCCCAAAGCGACTGGGCCAGACGGAGATATTCGGCACGGACCGCGTCGAGTTCGGGAGAGTCCGGCATCTCGAACAGGGTGGATTTGCTGAGGCGGGAGCGGCGGATGGCGTCGAGATCGGGGAAATGCGCCAGAGTGCGCATGCCGGTGGCGTCGTTGTAGCGCGCGACCTGATCGGTGTCGGCGGACCGGTTCACGATGACGCCGCCGAGACGCACGTCGTAGTTGCGGGACTTGGCGGCGATGGCGGCGACGATGCGGTTCATCGCGAAGATGGAGTCGAAATCGTTGGCGGCGACGACGAGGGCGCGATCGGCATGCTGCAAGGGAGCGGCGAACCCGCCGCACACCACGTCACCGAGAACGTCGAAGATGACGACGTCGGTTTCTTCCAGAAGATGGTGTTCGCGCAGCAGCTTGACGGTCTGGCCGACCACGTAGCCGCCGCAGCCGGTACCGGCCGCAGGACCGCCGGCTTCGACGCACATCACGCCGTTATAGCCGGGAAACACGAAATCCTCCGCGCGCAGCTCCTCGGGGTGGAAATCCACCGCTTCCAGTGCGTCGATCACCGTGGGAGCGAGGCGCTTGGTGAGGGTGAAGGTGGAATCGTGCTTGGGATCGCAGCCGATCTGCAGCACGCGCTTGCCGAGTTTGCTGAAGGCGACGGAAAGATTGGACGAGGTCGTGCTCTTGCCGATGCCGCCCTTGCCGTAGACCGCGAACACCTTGGCGGCGCCGACTCGGGCGCCGGTGTCGAGACGCACCTGGACGCTGCCTTCGCCGTCCTCGCAGGTGTTGCAGGCGGAGGCGGCACGGAGTTTGGCCGGGAGATCGAGGACGGTCATGCGGCGTGCTCCATGGGCAATCCTTCGAGCCGGTCCTCGATCTGTTCGCCCGCGCGTCGCAGACGGTCGATCACCGAAGGATCCGGGCTCCAGTAGCGACGCTCATGCGCCTCGATCAAACGGTTGGCGATGCGCAGGGCGGCGGTGGGGTTCAGCGCAGCAAGACGCTCGCGCATGGCATCGTCCAGAACATAGGTTTCGGACAGGGACTGATAGATCCAGGGAGCGACCTGTCCCGTGGTGGCGGACCAGCCGAGCGTGTTGGTGACATGCGCCTCGATATGGCGGACGCCTTCATGGCCGTGTTCGAGCAGGGCCTCGAACCATTTCGGGTTCAGCGCGCGCGTGCGCGTTTCCAGCGCGACCTGCTCGGCGAGGGTTCGCACCACGCCGTCGCCGCGCGTCTGGTCGCCGATATAGACGGAGGCGGCATCGTCGCCGCGCGTGGCGCGGACGGCACGGGTGACGCCGCCGAGCGTATCGAAATAATGGTCGAGGCTGGTGACGCCGAGTTCGACTGATTCGAGATTCTGGTAGGCGACATCGACGGCGGACAGGACGTGCGACAGAAGGGCGTCATGACGGCGCGGTGCGCCGGTGGCGCCGTAGGCGAACCCCTTGCGGCGCAGGAAGGCTTCCGACAGTTCGGTCTCGTCCTGCCATGCGCCGTCGTCGAGCAGAAGATTGACGTTGGAGCCGTAGGCGCCGTCATCGTTGGAGAACACGCGCAGAGCCGCATCCTCGATGCTGCCGCCCTGCTGGGCCATGAAGGCCAGAGCGTGCTTGCGGACGTAGTTCCGCTCGACGGGTTCATCCGCCTGCGCGGCCAGCAGGCAGGCTTCGGCGATCAGGCGCGTCTGCATCGGCAGCAGATCGCGAAAGATGCCGGACAGGGTCACGAGAACGTCGATTCGGGGCCTGCCGAGTTCGGCCAGGGGCAGCAGGGTCGCGCCGCAAAGCCGGCCATAGGAATCGTGACGCGGCACGGCGCCCAGCAGCCAGAGAACCTGCGACAGCGGGCTGCCTTCGCTTTTCAGATTGTCCGTGCCCCACAGAACCATCGCCACGGTTTCCGGCAGCGAGGCACCGCTGGCTTCATGGCGTGCGAGCAGCCGATCGGCCTGTTGGCGGCCATCGGCGACGGCGAAGGCGGACGGAATCCGGAACGGGTCGAAACCATGCAGATTGCGTCCTGTCGGCAGCACCGCGGGCGTGCGCGCCAGATCGCCGCCCGGTGCGGGACGGACGAAACCGCCATCCAGTGCGTGCAGGATGGCGGGAAGCTCGGTGTCCTCCGCCAGAAGAGCGTCGATGCGCGCACGGGTTTCCGCATCCGCCGCCGGCATCGCGTCCAGAAGCGCGGCGCGCGCTTCGGCATCCGGCGGAGCGCCGACGACATGCAGGCCGTGCGGGATCAGCGCCTGTTCCAGTTCGAGCAGGGCCGGCACCAGCCGCGAGAGCGCGGCTTCCGGGTCGGTCCAGGCGGGTTCGGCCGGTGCCATCTCCACCGAAGCGGCCTGGGCCTGGATCAGCGTGTGCAGCAGCGCGCGCTGTTCGGCGGGAGCGTCGGGCGGCAGCGCGCGCCAGCGATCCAGCGACGCGCGCAGGTCGAGCAGGCCGCGATACAGACCGGCCCGAGCCAAAGACGGGGTGAGATGCGAGATCAGCGTGGCGCCGCCGCGGCGCTTGGCCAGAGCACCCTCGGACGGGTTGTTGCAGGCGTAGAGATAGAGATTCGGCAGATCGCCGATCAACCGGTCCGGCCAGCAGGCGGCGGACAGGGCGCATTGCTTGCCGGGCATGAATTCCAGCGCGCCATGGGTGCCGAAATGCAGCACCGCATCGGCGGCGAAGTCTTCGCGCAGGAAACGGTAGAAGGCGGAGAAGGCATGGGTCGGGGCGAAGGTGCCTTCGAACAGCAGACGCATCGGGTCGCCCTCGATGCCGATCGCCGGTTGCAGGCCGACGAAAACGTTGCCGAACCGTGCGCCGAGAATCTGGATGGTCTGGCCGTCGCTGTTCTGCCTGCCGGGTGCCGGGCCCCAGCAGCGCTCGATCTCGCGCAGATGCGGTTCGCGGCGCACATGCTCGTCTGCCGGGATGCGCGCTGCCACGTTGGCGTCTGTGCCGTACTGCGCCGCGTTGCCCTCGACGATCGCGCGTCGCAGCGCCTCCACGTCCGGCGGTGGCGAAACGTCGTAGCCCGCACCGGCCAGAGCCTGCAGCGTGTTGTGCAGCGACTGGAACACGGACAGGAAGGCCGCCGTGCCGACGGCGCCGCTATTGGGCGGGAAGTTGAACAGCACGATCGCCACGCGACGGTGGCTGCGCGCACTGCGGCGCAGGGCGACGAGCCTGGCGATGCGCGCGGCCAGCGTCGCGGCGCGCTCCGCATGCGCCGTCATGTCATGACGCGATTCCGCTTTCTGCGAGCGTCCGCCGAAGCAGATCGGGCCGGTGGCACCGTCCAGCTCCGGGATCGCGATCATCATCGCCGCTTCCACCGGGCCGAGACCCTGCGCGCTCTTCTCCCATTCCTCCAGAGACTGGAATTCGACCGGATGGGCGGCGAGATAGGGCACGTCGAGACGCGCGAGGATCTCCGACGCCGCGTCGCTGTCGTTGTAGGCCGGGCCGCCGACGAGGGAGAATCCGGTCAGCGACAGGATCGCATCCACGGTGGGCGCTCCGTCGCGCAGGAAGAACCGCTCGATCGCCGGACGCTGGTCGAGCCCGGCGGCGAAGGCCGGGATGACACGCAGACCGCGCGCCTCGAGCGCCGCGATGACGCCGTCATAATGACCGGCATTGCCGGCCAGCACATAGGAACGCAGCAGCAGAAGTCCGACCGTGCCGTGTGATGCGGAACCTTTCGGCAGATCGGACAGGGTTTCGGTCATGCGCTGCGGCAGGGACGGATGATACAGCCCGACATCCGGGTGGGAGACCGGGGCCTGCAGGCGTGCGAACGAGGCCGGCGGCTGACGCGTTCCCGTGCAGTAGCGGCCGATGAGAAGTCGGACCATGCCGGCGATGTTCTGATCCGAACCGGCCAGCCAGTACTGCATCACCAGGAAATAGGCGCGCGCATCCTGCGCCGTGCCGGGGATGAAGCGCAGGAGCTGCGGCAGGCGTCGCAACATGCGCATCTGCTTCTCGCCGCTGGACGGCGCGCCGCCGCTCTTGCCGCGATTGCCGCGCAGCTTGCGAAGCAGTGCCATCGCGCCGCTGCTTTCCGCCGACATGTCGAAACGGCCGAGGCGTGTGAGTTTCACCACCTCGCCCGCCGCCATGATGCAGACCATGGCGTCGCAATTGGCGCGGCGCGCTTTCAGTGCGGGCAGGACGGCGCGGATATGCTCGTCGAGAAACAACATGGTGGCGACGACGATATCGGCGCGGGCGATGTCGCGCAGGCAGTCCTGCAGGGAGTCCGGCCGGCTGTTCCATTCCGCCGCCGCATGCACGACGAGTTCGAGGCCTGGCATCTCCCGGCGCAGCATCGCTTCCGCGCGCGTCGCCGCGGAGGACAGATGGCTGTCCATGGTGACGATCGCCACCCGCACCGGTGCGACGGGAAGGGGGCCGTCACCGCGCATAATGCGCCTTGGCGTCGTAGAGCGTTTCGAGGGAGATGCTCGACAGGCCACGCTCCCTCGCGAAGCGCTCGGTGTTGCGTCTCGCCTTGCCGCGCACGAAGAACGGCACGCGGGACAGCTCGCGCTCCGCATCCGCGTCCCAGACGGTCGTGTCCGATACGGGCGTTTCGGCCGCCACCGCCATGACCGGCTCCTCGGCCGCCAGATGGGACGGCGCGGCGCCGTCGGCGAACTCGAAATCGTCCTTGAACAGGCCGAGAAGATGTTCTTCCAGCCCCATCATCAGCGGATGCACCCAGCTGTCGAACAGGACGTTGGCGCCTTCGAACCCCATCTGCGGCGAATGGCGCGCGGGGAAGTCCTGCACATGCACCGGCGCCGAGATCACCGCGCAGGGAATACCGAGACGCTTGGCGATATGCCGCTCCATCTGCGTGCCCAGCACCAGTTCGGCGCCGGACGCGGTGATGGCGGCCTCCACGTCGAGATGATCGTCGCTGATCAGCGGCTCGATGCCGTGCTTCTTCGCCGCATCACGCAGATCGCGTGCCTGTTCGCGGCTGTATGTACCGAGGCCGACCAGGGTGAAGCCGAGTTCCTCGGTGGCGACGCGCGCGGCGGCGATGGCGTGGGTGGCGTCACCGAACACGAACACGCGCTTGCCGGTGAGGTAGGTGGAATCCACCGAGCGCGAATACCAGGGCAGGTTCGATTGCGCGCGCGACAGGATCGGTTCGGCATCGATGCCGGCCAGGACTGCGACCTCGCGGATGAAATCGCGCGTGGCGCCGACGCCGATCGGCACGGTGCGCGTCTGCTTCTGTTTGAACCGTCGCTCCAGCAGCGCCGCGGCCGGACCCGCGATCTCAGGATAGAGCACCACGTTGAAATCGGCCTGTGAGAGCCGGGAAAGATCGGCAGGTGTCGCATCCAGAGGCGCCGCGACGTTCACGCGAATGCCCATCTCGTCCAGCAGGGTGCGGATCTCTCGCAGATCGTCGCGATGGCGGAAGCCGAGCGCGGTGGGCCCGAGAATGTTGCAGGAGGGCGCCGCGTTCTCGGCGCGTGGCGGCTTCTCGTCGCCGCAGAAGGCGCGCACGAGCTGATAGAAAGTCTCGCCCGCGCCCCAGTTCTCCTTGCGCTGATAGGAGGGCAGTTCCAGCGCCACCACCGGCACCGGCAAGGCGAGCGCGCGGGCCAGACCGCCCGGATCGTCCTGGATCAGTTCCGCCGTGCAGGATGCGCCGACCAGCATCGCCTGCGGCTGGAAGCGTTCGAACGCGTCGGACAGCGTGTCGCGGAACAGAGTCGCGGTGTCGCCGCCGAGATCGCGCGCCTGGAAGGTGGTGTAGCTGACCGGCGGGCGCTGGCCGCGACGCTCGATCATGGTGAACAGCAGATCGGCGTAGGTATCGCCCTGCGGCGCGTGCAGAACGTAGTGCACGCCTTTCATCGCGGTGGCGACGCGCATCGCGCCGACATGGGGTGGTCCTTCATAGGTCCAGAGGGCGAGCTGCATCTCAGACCGCCAATCGCGTGCGCCGGTCGAGCGGGCGCGTGAACAGGGCGGCAAGATCGGCGGCCTGTTCGAAGCCCTGGATCGGCGTGAACAGAAGCTCGATCGACCATTTGGTGGTGAGGCCCTCCGCTTCGAGCGGATTGGCGAGTCCGAGTCCGCAGACGGTGATGTCCGGCCGCGCGGCACGGCAGCGGTCGAGCTGCCGGTCGACGTGCTGGCCTTCCACCACGGCGGAACCGGGGGGCAGCAGAGCGAGTTCGGGGGTAAGCGCGCCGCGATGGAGGAAAGGCGTGCCGATCTCCACCGCGACCATGCCGAGTTCGCGTTGCAGGAAGCGCGCGAGCGGCACTTCGAGCTGGCTGTCGGGGAACAGGAACACGGTCTTGCCGGACAATGCCGCACGATGCGACGCGAGCGCGGTGCGGGCACGGGCTTCGCCGGCTTCGCACACGGCGCGGACACGCTTGGGCGGGATCGCGAACGACGCCGCCGCCGCCGCGACCCAAAGCGTGGTGCCTTCCGCGCCGAGGGGAAACGGCGCCGCGACCGGCACGCAGCCGCGTCGTTGCAGGGCCTGCACCGTGTTGTGCAGGAAAGGCTGCGCGCAGAGGATCCGCGTGCCGCTGCCGATCGCCGGCATCTCGCCGGCGCGCGAGGCCGGCAGGAAGCGGACGCGTTCGATCCCGAGTGCTTCGAACAAGCGGCGGAACTGCGCTTCCACCACGTCGGCCAGCACGCCGACCACCAGCAGGGCCGACGCATCGTCCTGCGGCAAAGTCGGCACCAGGGCTTCGAGGCAGCGATCCTCGCCCTCGGTGAAGGTGGTTTCGATTCCGCTGCCGGAATAATCCAGCACGCGCACGGCGGGGGCGAAGCGGCGCGAGAGCCGTGCGGAAGCGCGCGACAGGTCGAGCTTGATCACCTCGGACGGGCAGGAGCCGACCAGGAACAGCAGGCGGATATCCGGGCGGCGCTCCAGCAGGCGTTCCACCACGCGATCGAGCTCGTCTTCCGGGTCGGCGCGGCCGGCGAGATCGCGTTCCTCGATGATGGCGGTGGCGAAGCGCGGCTCGGCGAAGATCATGACGCCGGCGGCGGATTGGAGCAGATGCGCACAGGTGCGCGAGCCGACCACGAGAAAGAACGCGTCCTGGATGCGGCGATGCAGCCAGACGATGCCGGTGAGACCGCAGAACACGGAACGCTGTCCGCTTTCGCGGACGATCTCCGTATCGCGTGCGGGCAGGATCGCGTTCACCGCGCCATGTCTCCCGCGAGGGCGCAGGACTTGAAGGAGGAGGGCAGCACCGGATCCTGCCGGGCGCGGCGCAGCTTCAGCACGAACTGCGCCGCGTTCACAACGTAGCTGGCATAGGCGAGCAGGGCGAGGAGCATGAGCGCGCGCGGCTGAAGGATGCCGAACCAGAGCGCCGCCAGATAGGCCGTGTGCAGCGCGATCACGATCATGCTCACGGCGTCTTCCCAGAAGAAGGCGGGCGCGAACAGGTAGCGGCCGAACACGTCGCGTTCCCAGAGCGCGCCGGTGATCATGATGGCGTAGAGCGCCGCGACCTTGGGCAGCACGGACAGCATCGCCTCGTGCAGGCCGTCGCCGGTGAGCAGGAAGCGCAGCACCAGGACCAGGCTGATCCCGAAAAGGAGGAACTGGAGCGGCGCCAGGGCGCCCTGCACCACCGTCCAGGGGGAGGCATCGCGCCGTTCGCGCTCGGCGGGTGTGTAGAGCGGCCTACGGGAAAGAGCTTTCGGCATGATCGAGCCTCCACTCCAGCGCCCGGCGGATTCGGGCGATCGCGTGTCCGGACGGTTTTGCACTGGCGAGAAGGCCGGTTCCGTCCGACACTCCGGATGGCGGCACGATTGTTCCGCCTTCATGACACGCTAGGCGTCCATGACGGAAAGTGTCAAGCAAACCGAACGTAAACCTTGCTTGACACTTCAGCCGGGTTCTCGCCAGTTTGTGGACCGCGAGGTAGGGCGATGAACGGCATCCAGCATACCGGTTCGAGCCGGCCCGGCCCGGCCGCCACTTCAGGCGGTGCGGGAGGCGCGGCGGCGGCCTCTCCGGCCGCGTCGCGTGGGGCGGAACTGCGCCACATGATCGAGCAGCGCGTGGTGCCGCATCTGCTGGGGCTGCACGGAGCACAGCCGCCCGACGGTGCGTTCATCACCGGCACGCCGGAATTCTCTGCGCGCCTTTCGGTGGAAATGGCGGTGGACGCGGTGGGGGCGAACCCCGAACGGGTGCGGGCACGGCTGGAGCGGCTGCTGGAGGGCGGCGCCGATCCCGAGGAACTCTGCCTGCACGTTCTGGCCCCGGCGGCGCGTCATCTGGGCAAGCTCTGGGTGGAAGACCAGCTCGATTTCGTGGACGTGACGCTGGGCACCATGCGTCTGGAGCGCGCCCTGTACGGCTTGCTGCCGGTTCTGCCGCCGCGACGCGGGGTTTCGCGTGCGCCGACCATCCTGATGATGCCGCTGGCGGGAAACCAGCACACGTTCGGACTGAGCATGGCGGCGGATTTCTTCCGGCACGCGGGCTGGATAGTGACGGATGGCGCCGCCTCGCCGTTGGGGCTGGAGGGGCATCTGCGCGCGCACGAGATGGATGCGGTGGGTCTGGCGGTGAGCTGCGACGTCCAGGTCGAGCGGCTGACGGAAACGCTGCGCATGGTGCGTGCGGTGTCGCGCAATCCGAGGATCCGCATCACGCTGGGCGGTCCGCTTTTCGTGGTTCAGCCCGGGATGGCGACGCGGTTCGACGCCGATCTGGTGGTGACAGATGGCGCCCGTGCTCCGGCCAGGCTGGCCGCAATGCTGCCGGATTCCGCGGCCAGACGCGGTGCCGGGGGTCTGGATGCGGGTCTTGCCCGGTCCGCCCTCCCGAGCCGACCGGCGTGATCGATCCGATATGGCGACGACATGGTGAAGAACGCGATCTCCTCCCTGCCCGATCCCTTGTTTCATGACCTCGACGCCGGAACGGTCAGGACCATGGTGCTGACCGCGGCGGATGTGGCGCTCCGGCTCGATCGGGCAGGAACGGTGCGCGAGGTGCAGTTCCGCGACCAGAGCCTGCGGGGGGAGCTGGCCGATCGCGGCGACTGGCTCGACCGCAACTGGCGCAACGGCATGACGGTGGAAAGCCGGCCCAAGCTGGACGCGATGCTGGCCGACGCGGCCGGTGACAAGCCGGTGCGCTGGCGCCAGCTCAACCATCCCGCCACCGACGGGATCGACGTGGCGATCTCCTGGTCCGCCGTGCCCGACAACCGCAACGAGGGCGCGATCCTGATCGGTCGCGACATGCGCCAGACCGCCGTGCTTCAGCAGCGTCTGGTGGAAACGCAGCAATATCTGGAGCGCGACTATCTCGCACTGCGACGCACGGAAGCGCGCTACCGGATCCTGTTCGAAACCGCGCGCGACGGGATCGCGGTGCTCGACGCCGCCACCTTCCGGCCGATCGAGCTGAATCCGGCGGCGCGGACGCTGCTGGGCCGGGACGCGCGCCGCGCCGCGATCCGCTCCTTCGCCGAATGGTTCGCCGACCCGGACGCGGCCGTCGCCGGCGCGCTCAATGCCGCCCGTGCCGGCGGCCAGCCGGGTCCCGTGCAGGCCCGGCTGGGCGACCGCCCGGTGCGGATCACCGTGACCGGGCTGCGCGAGGAGGAGGGCTGGTTCCTGCTGGCGCGCCTGTCTCCGGACGATCCGCCGTCCGAGCCGGCCGCCGGGGACGAGGCGCTGCCCGATCTGCTGTCCCTGATGCCGGATGCGGCGGTGCTGACCGACGAGCGCGGCGACGTCGTGGCCGCCAACGATGCGTTCCGGGCCCTGGCCGGTCTGGCGCGGGAGCAGCCTGTCGCGGGCGAGCCGCTGTCGCGCTGGGTCGGACGGGACGGCGTGGATCTGGACGTGCTGATCTCCAATCTGCGCCAGCGCGGCGCGGTGCGCCTGTTCGCGACCGAGATGCATGGTGAAGGCGGGCTGCGCACGGAGGTGGAGCTGTCGGCCAGCCTGCGTCCAGGCGAAGGGCGCGGTTTCGCCTTCTATCTGCGCGATGTTGGGCGCCGCCCCGTGCCGCCGGATCGTGCGGCGGCGGTGCCGCGCCCGGCGGATGGCATGGGGGCGCTGATCGGGCGTGTTCCGCTCAAGGAGCTGGTGCGCGAATCGGCGGACACGATCGAGCGCATGTGCATCGAGGGCGCGCTGGAGATGACCGGCAACAACCGCGCCGCCGCCGCCGACATGCTGGGGCTGAGCCGGCAGAGTCTCTATGTGAAGCTGCGCCGGTTCGGTCTGGTGGACGCGGAGCTCGGGGACGATTCGAGGTGAGCACGACCCTGGCGCCCCGTCGCGGAACGATCGCGCCGGCCGCGCTGCTGGAATTGCTGAAGCCGATCACCTGGTTCGCCCCGGTCTGGGCGTTCGGCTGCGGCATCCTGTCGGCGGGTGTGCCACTCGGGCGTTGCTGGCCTGTGGCCCTGCTCGGCGCGGTGCTGGCCGGGCCGCTCCTGTGCGGCGCCAGCCAGGCGACCAACGACTGGTTCGACCGCCATGTGGACGCGATCAACCAGCCGGAGCGGCCGATCCCGTCCGGGCGTATTCCCGGTCGCTGGGGGCTGGGGATCGCGATCGGCTGGAGCCTGCTGGCGCTGGCGGCGTCCTGGCTGCTGGGGCCGGTCGTTTTCGCTGCCGCCGCCTTCGGCACGGTTCTGGCCTGGGCCTACAGCGCGCCGCCCTTGCGTTTGAAGGGCAATGGCTGGTTCGGCAATCTGGCGGTGGGCGTGTCCTATGAGGGGTTGTCCTGGTTCGCGGGCGCCGCGGCGGCGGCCGGGACCATGCCGGGCTGGCGGACGATCTGGCTGGCGGTGCTCTACAGCCTTGCCACCTTCGGCATCATGATCCTGAACGATTTCAAGTCCGTCGGCGGCGACACGGTTTTGCGTCTCCGGTCCCTGCCGGTGCAGCTCGGCGTCGATCGGGCCTGCCGGCTGGCCTGCGTGGCGATGGCGCTGCCGCAGGGGGTGGTGATCGCACTGCTGCTGCATTGGCAGGCGCCCGTTCATGCCGGGGTGGTCGGAGTGCTGCTGCTGGCGCAGTTCGTGCTGATGCCGCGCCTGCTGCGGGCGCCGGAACGGGAAGCGATCCGCTACAATGCGACCGGCACCTCGCTTCTGGTGCTGGGCATGCTGGCGGCGGCGCTGGCGTTGCGGGTGCAGGGGTGATCGGCGCCGCGACGACCGAGGATGCGCCACCGCTCGGTTGGAGCGGAATCCTGCGCATGGGGCTGGTGCAGGCCATGCTCGGCGCCGTGGTGGTTCTGGTGACGGTGACCATGAACCGGGTGATGCTGGTGGAGCTGCGTTTGCCTGCCACCCTGCCCGCCTTTCTGGTCGCTCTGCAGTATTTCGTTCAGGTGATCCGCCCGGCGATGGGGCACGGCTCCGATCGCGGCGGGCGGCGCGTGCCGTGGATACGCGGCGGCGTGTTGTTGATGGCGGGGAGCGCACTGCTGGCGGCGGAATCGCTGGCCTTGATCGGCGGCGGCGCGCGTCCGGCGGGGATCGCGCTGGCGGTTCTGGCCTATGCGCTGATCGGCATCGGCGTCGGCACGGCGGGAACGGCGCTGCTGGCGCTGCTGGGTCAGGCGGTCGCACCGTCGCGTCGGGCCAGTGCAGCGGCCGTGGTGTGGATGATGATGATCGCCGGGATCGCCGTGTGCGCGGGCGTGGCCGGGCACGCGCTGGCACCGTTCTCCTTGCATCGTTTGTTCGTCGTAACGGGCATCGTTGCAGCACTGGCGGTTGGGCTCGCGATCCTGGCGACGATCGGGATCGAGCGCAGGCCGGCGGTGCGAACGGTCGCGGCCCCGGGTGGTCCGACCTTGGGGGCGGCGCTGACACAGGCGTGGCGCGATCCGGTAGCGCGTCGTTTTACCGTGTTCGTGGCGCTGTCGATGCTGGCCTACAGCGCGGAAGAGATCCTGCTGGAGCCGTTCGCCGGCTTCGTGTTCGCCTGGCCGCCCGGCAGCACGGCGCAGCTCACCGGACAGCAGCATGCGGGGGCGCTGGTCGGCATGCTGCTGGTGGCGGTTCTGTCGCCCTGGCGCTGGTCGCCGCCGGTACGGCACTGGGTTCTGGGCGGCTGTCTGCTGTCCGCCCTGGCGCTGGCGGGGCTGGCGGGCTGCGCCCTGGCCGGGCAATCGGCACTGTTGTCGCCGCTGGTACTGTTGCTGGGTCTCGGCAACGGCGTGTTCGCCGTGGCGGCGGTCGGGGCGATGATGCAGATGGCCGGGCATCGCGGCGGCGGGGTCAGGATCGGATTGTGGGGGGCGGCGCAGGCCCTGGCGATGGGTGCCGGCGATCTGGGGGCCGGAATCGCGATGCAGGCCTCGATGCGGTTCCTGACCGCGCCCGCTTCGGCGTTCGCGGTGCTGCTCGGGCTGGAGGCGGTTCTGTTCGGCGCGGCGGCGCTGCAGGCGATGCGCGTGTTCGGCGGCGGCTTCGCGCCGGCGGAAAAGGAAGCGATCGGATGAACGGCGTGGATCGGTTCGACGTGGTGGTGGTGGGCGGCGGTCCGGCCGGCGCCACGGCCGCGCACGAGCTGGCGCAGGCCGGGCGCCCGGTTCTGCTGCTGGACCGGGCCGGACGGATCAAGCCCTGCGGCGGCGCGATCCCGCCCGTGGCGATGGAAGCGTTCGCGCTGCCGGACTCGCTGCTGAAGGCCCGGATCACATCGGCCCGGATCGTATCACCGCGCAACCGGGTCGCGCATATGCCGATCCGCGATGGCGGGTTCGTCGGCATGGTGGACCGGGACGGGTTCGACGAATGGCTGCGCGTGCGTGCCGCCGAAGCCGGCGCGGAACGACGCTGCGGCACCTTTCTGCGTCTGCGCCGGGAGCCCGGCGGCGACGCGACGGTGATCTATGCCGGGCCGGACGGTGCCGAGCGGGAGGTGCGGACGCGCGTGGTGGTGGGGGCGGACGGCGCGCGCTCGGCGGTGGCGCTCCAGACCGTGAAGGGGGCGGCGCGCATGCCCTATGTCTATGCCGTGCACGAGATCGTCCGGTCGCCCGATCCCGCCGCCGATGCGTGCGACGTGTATTACGGCGGGGTCCATTCGCCGGATTTCTACGGCTGGGTGTTTCCGCATGGAGAAACCACCAGCGTCGGGCTCGGCAGTGCGCGCAAGGGATTCCGGCAGCGCCCGGCGCTGGACGGGCTGCGTCGCACCGCCGGGTTGGCGGACGCCGCGCTGCTGCGTCGCGAGGGCGCGCCGATCCCGATGAAGCCGCTGCGGCGCTGGGACGACGGCCGCAACGTGGTTCTGGCCGGGGACGCAGCCGGCGTGGTGGCGCCCGCGTCCGGCGAGGGGATCTTCTACGCCCTGCTGGGCGGCAGGCTGGCGGCGCAGGCGGCGGAGGATTTCTGCCGCACCGGCGACGTTCGGGCGTTGCGCGGCGCACGGCGCGCCTTCATGCGCGCGCATGGCAACGTGTTCCGCATGCTGGGGATGATGCAGCGCTTCTGGTACGCCAACGACGACCGGCGCGAGCGTTTCTGTTCCATCTGCCGCGATCCCGACGTGCAGGATCTGACCTGGGCGGCCTATATGACCAAGGCGCTGGTGCGGGCGAAGCCGGCGGCGCATCTGCGCATCTTCTGCAAGAACATCGCTCATCTGGTGGGATTGGTCGCGGCATGATCGGCGCGTTTCTCGAGCGTCCCGTGGTGGTCGCCGCCGTGGGCGCCACGGTGGTGATGGGGCTGGGCGGGGCTTTGACCAGGCTCGGCCCGTGGTACGAGCGCTTGCGCAAACCCTCCTGGCAGCCGCCGGGCTGGGTGTTCCCCACCGTCTGGACCAGCATCGCCGTTCTCACCGTGTGGTCCGTGTCGCAGGCCTGGCCGGGCCTGTCCGCGGCGGGCCTGACCGGCACGGCGATCACGCTGTTCGCGATCAACGGCGTGTTGAACGTGCTCTGGAGCGGCCTGTTCTTCCATCTGCAGCGTCCGGACTGGTCTCTGGTCGAGGTGGTGCCGCTCTGGCTGTCGGTGTTGAGCCTCGTGGTGCTGAGCTGGGTCGTGTCGCCGTTCGCGGCCGTTCTGCTGTTGCCCTATCTGGTCTGGGTCGGCATTGCCGCCGTGCTCAACCGCGCCATCGTGCGGTTGAACCAGCCGTTCGGCGCCGAGGCGCACCGTGCGGCCTGAGGCCGGGCGAACCCGCCGGCAACGGGATCGTTATGACAGCAAACCGATTCACGCGCACGACAGCGTGATACGTGAACGGGAAGCTTGAACAACGTTCACAGGCCGTCTATCCGTCCTTGAACAATGTTCACGGACGGGAACGCTCTTCATGCCGCTCTTGTTGTCCAGGCGCCTGCTGCCCCTGCTGATCACCCAGATGCTGGGTGCGCTTGCGGATAATCTGTTCAAGAACGCCCTGGTCGTACTGATCCTGTTTCGGGCCGGTGCGAGCGGTGCGCCCTCCCTCGTGGCACTGGCGGGCGGGGTGTTCATCCTCCCCTACGTCCTGTTCTCGTCGACGGCGGGACAGGTGGCGGAGCGCTGGGACAAGGGCCGGCTGATCCTGCTCGCAAAGTGTTGCGAGATCGGGCTGATGGCGCTGGCCGCTGCGGGGTTCCTGCTCCATGCCATGCCGCTCCTGTTCGCGGTCCTGTTCGGTCTCGGCACCCAGGCCACGTTCTTCGGGCCGCTGAAATACGGCATCCTGCCGATCCACCTGCGCAAGGCTGAGCTGGTGGCCGGAAACGGGCTGATGGAAGCGGGCACGTTTCTGGGCATCCTGTTCGGCACTCTTGCCGGCAGCGCCTTGTTCGCCTTGCCGGACGGGCCGCGGATCGTGTCGATCGCCGGTCTCGCCGTGTCCGCCTGCGGGATTCTCGCCGCGGCCTTCGTTCCCCGCGCCCCATCGCGTACGCCGGATCTGCGCATCAGGTTGAACGTCCTGGCCGAAACCGCCCGGCTCGTGCGGGACGCGCGCGGCAACCGTCCGGTCTGGCTGTCCCTGCTGGGATTGAGCTGGTTCTGGGCGATCGGCGCGGTGATCCTGGCCGAACTGCCGATCCTGGTGCGCGACACGCTGCAGGCCGTGCCGGTCGTGTTCTCCTTGATGCTCGGGTTTTTCGCCGTCGGCACCGGGCTCGGTTCGATGCTGTGCGCGCGTCTGCTGCGCGGCGAGGTGACGGCCCGCATCGTTCCGTTCGCGGCCCTGGGCCTGTCCGTGTTCCTGTTCGATTTCGGGCGCACCGCCGCCCATGCCGGCGCGCTGCCCGATATCGGCGCCGTGCTGCACAGCCTGTCCGGCTGGCACATGCTGATCGACCTTCTGCTTCTGTCCGTCTGCGGCGGGCTTTATTCCGTGCCGCTCTACGCCGTGATGCAGGAACGGTCCGGTGCGACCGAGAAGGCGCGCATGGTGGCCGCGAACAATCTGCTGAACGCCGCGGCGATGGTGGCCTCCGCGGCCGTCGTGGCCGGGCTGATCTGGTGCGGCAACAGCCCCGCCTCCATCCTGCGCATCGGCGCGATCGCCAATCTCCTTGTGGCGATCTGGATCGTTCGCATCCTGCCGCGCGAAACGCTGCGCGGGATGATGCGCTGGTATTTCCGCGTCTTCCATGGCGTGAAGGTCAGCGGGCTGGAGAACATTCCCGAAGCCGGACGCCGCACGGTGTTCGTCGTGAATCATCAGAGCTTCCTGGACGGTTGCTTCGTCGCCGCGTTTCTGCCCGGCGCACCGGTCTTCGCCATCAACATCCACATCGCCCGCCGCTGGTGGTTCAAGCCGCTGCTTCTGGCGATACGCTGCTTTCCGGTCGACCCGGCCAATCCGTTCAGCACGCGCACCATGGTGCATGCCGTGCGCGAGGGCGAGCGCCTGGTGATCTTCCCGGAAGGAAGGCTCACCACCACCGGCGCCCTGATGAAGGTCTACGAAGGCGCCGGCATGATCGCCGACAAGGCGGACGCGGCGATCGTGCCCGTGCGGATCGATGGGCTGCAATTCACCCGCATGACGCGCCTCGCCGGACGCACGCCGCGACGCTGGTTTCCGCTGCTCAGTCTGACCGTTCTGCCGGAAGTGTCGCTGCACGTCGGCGAAGACCTGTTCGGCCGCAAGCGTCGCGCGGCGGTGGGCACGATCCTGCAGGGCGTGATGGAGCAATCCGCCTTCGCCACCGCGCCGACCGGCCGCACCGTGTTCGCCGCTCTGCTGGCGGCAAAGCATCGCTACGGGCCCGGTTTCCTGATTGCCGAGGACATCGCGCGCGAACCGCTCTCTTACCGAAAGCTGTTGCTGGGCGCCGCGGTTCTGGGACGCCGGTTGTCGCGGGAAGCACCCGGAGGCGGACAGGTCGGACTGATGCTGCCCAACGCCAACGGCGCGGTGGTGACGTTCATGGCGCTCCAGGCCTGGGGCCGTGTTCCGGCGATGCTGAACTTCTCTGCCGGCGCGGATGCGATGCTGTCGGCCTGCGCTGCTGCCGAAGTGAAGACCGTTCTGTCGTCACGCGCCTTCGTGGAACGCGCCAAGCTCCTGCCCGTGGTGGCGCGGATGGAGGAACAGGTCCGGTTCGTCTGGCTCGAAGACGTGCGCGCAGGCTTCCGCTTCGGCGACAAGCTGCGCGGCATGCTCGACGCGTTGCTGGCGCAGAGACTGCCGGGTGCGCAGGCGAACCCCGACGCGCCGGCGGTGGTGCTGTTCACCAGCGGTTCGGAGGGTGCGCCGAAAGGCGTGGTGCTGAGCCATCGCAACATCCTGTCCAACATCGCCCAGGTTGCCTCGGTGATCGACTTCAACAGCACCGATCGCGTTCTGAACGCGATGCCGATGTTCCATTCCTTCGGCCTCACCGGCGGAACCCTGCTGCCGCTGCTGTCCGGCGTGCGGACGTTTTTCTACCCGTCGCCGCTGCATTACCGCATCGTGCCGGAACTGAGCTACGACACCGACGCCACCATTGCCTTCGGCACCGATACGTTCCTGACCGGCTGGGCGCGCTTCGCGCATCCGTACGATTTCTACTCCATGCGTTACATCTTCGCCGGTGCGGAGAAGCTGCGCGACGAAACCCGCAGGCTTTATGCGGAGAAATTCGGCGTGCGCGTGCTGGAGGGTTATGGCGCCACCGAGACGGCGCCGGTTCTGGCGCTGAACTCGCCGATGCACAGCAAGCCGGGCGCCGCCGGCCGTCTGGTGCCTGGCATGGAGTATCGGCTCGAGCCCGTGGAGGGGATTCCCCAGGGCGGCCGTCTGATCGTGCGCGGCCCGAACGTGATGCTGGGCTATCTCCGCGCCACTGCGCCGGGCGTTCTGGAAGCGCCGGAAGGCGGCTGGTACGACACGGGCGACATCTGCGAGGTGGATGCGGAGGGGTTCATCACCATCCTCGCCCGCGCCAAGCGCTTCGCGAAGATCGCCGGAGAGATGGTCTCGATGCCGGCGGCGGAGGCGCTGGCCGCGTCGCTCTGGCCGGACGCGGACCACGCCGTTCTGTCGGTGCCGGACGGGCGCAAGGGCGAGGCGCTGGTTCTGATGACCACGCAGAAAGACGCCGAAACCGCCGCGTTGCTGGCCCATGCCCGCCAGCGCGGAAGCGCCGAGATCGCGGTGCCGCGCACCATTCACGTGGTGGACTCGCTGCCCCGCCTCGGCACGGGCAAGGTGGATTATGGTGCCGCCGGCAAGATGCTGGCGGCCTGACGTGTCGCCCTCCGGCCTCAGCGCCGGGGGGCGATCCGCACCACGCCCGCCGCGATCGCGGACACGGCAATTCGGACCTGTTCGCGCAACGCGTCCACCGTCAGAATGCCCAGCTTCCGGCTCAGCCCCAGCTCCACCATGCCGTGCACAGCGGAAAACAGGGTCCGCGCCAGGATCGCACGGTCGTCCTCGCCAAGATCGGGACGCAGACCCGCCAACGGCCGCTCGATGAATGAAAAGGCGGCCAGACGCCGCGCTTCGTAGGCGTCGGTCAGCACGCGGCCCGCCGGCAGACGGTGCGCGAACAGCGCCTGCCAGCGCGGCCCGTTGGCGATGGCGAAATCGAGATAGGTATCGGCGAGGCGGACGAGCGTGTCGGCAGGGTCCGTGCCGTCCGACACCGCGGCCATCGCCGCCGAGATCGCGTCCAGCGTGCGGCCGTTCACCGCCAGCACCAGCGCGTGCAGGTCGGGGAACAGGTTGTAGATCGCGCCCACCGAGCATCCGGCGGCTTCCGCCAGCGGACGCGCTTTCACCCCATCCAGCCCGCTTTCGGCGATGGCGTGCTCGGCGAGCGCCAGCAGGCGGTCGAACAAGACCGGATTACGATCGCGTGAACGATGTTCATTTTCATCTTGAACGATGTTCATGGCCGAGCTAGCGTCTCCTCGTGAACAACGTTCATAAGAGAGCGACATCGTGATCGCAAGCGTCCATACCGTCTGCGCCGTCCGTCCGGTCCCGGTCCCGGCCATGCCGCGCTCGTTCTGGTTCGACCGCGCCCTTCCCTTTCTGGCGGCGCGTTTGTTCGCCGGCCGGGTCGAGGTGCGCGGGCTGGGCCATGTGCCGCCGGACGGCCCGGTGCTGTTCGTGGCCCGGCACCGAACCGGCCTGACCGATGGCTGGCTGCACGCCCATGCCCTGCCGCGCCCGGCCCGCTTCATGATCGCAGAGAAGCTGAAACGAAAATGGTGGCTGCGCCCGCTGGTAAGCGGCATCGCCGTGAAGCGCCGCCGCGACGGCGATGCGGATCGCTCGGTCGCGAACAAGGCCGCACGCGACGAATGCCGTCGCGTGCTGGAGTCGGGCGGCGCACTGTTCGTCTACCCGGAAGGCACCAGCACGCTCGACGATGCGCTTCTGCCGCTGCAGCCCGGCGCGGCGCGGCTCGCGATCGTGTCCTCCGGCGTGCAGGTGGTGCCGGTGTCGATCACCTATGCCGATCCGCGTTCGCTGGGCACGGCGGTGTCGATTTGCTTCGGACCGGCGCGCCGCCTGGTGAACGCCACCGTTCCGCAGGCGCAGGCGCGCATGGATGCGATGCTGCGCGCCCTGCCCTCGGCCGCGCCGGAGGCCGGGGCCGGTCCTCTCGACGGGATCGACGCGCCGGTGCGCCTGCTGGCGACATGGCTCGGACGGCGCCTTGCCGACGACGATACCGCCGTGCTGCCGATCGCCGCACTCCTGCTGCTGCCGCTGCAGCTCTGCTGGTCGGCAACGATTGTCTGCGCCGCCATCCGGTTTGGCCTGCCCTGGCTCGCCGCAATCTATGCCGCCCTGTTCGCGATCCGGTTCGCGCGTCGCACGGAACGGTTCGATGCCTGATCGTCGTCTCATGCTGCACGAGGCTTTGTTCATCGCCTTCCTCGCCGTCACCGCGCTGCGCGTCGGGGTGCATGCCGGTTGGTCGAATCCGCAAACACTGTTTCTGGGCGGGCTTACCGTCGCGCTTCCGCTAGCGATCCTGCTTTTCTCTTGCAGCATATCGCGCTGGGCCTGGCGTGCGCGGTTGTTTCTATTTGTGCCTTTGATGTGCTTCGTGTTTCGCGATCTTCGGCAAAGCGTTCCGTTGTTCCATCCCGTCCATGTCGACACGCTTCTGCAAACGCTCGATCTGCGCATCTTCGGTCTGAGCCTCCCGGAATGGCTTTCCGGCCGCTTCGGACCTGCGGCCACCGACGCCATGAGCCTCTGCTACGCGTTGTTCTTTCCGTATCTCCTGGTCTGTACGATCGGCTGGCTGTTCGCCGCGCCGCGCAAGGCGCGCGCGTTCTACAGCGGTTTGTTCACGCTCTACGCGATCGGATTCACCGGCTATACGCTGCTGCCGGCGCTCGGCCCGTACGCGACCATGTCCTTCGCGCAGCCGGTCCATGGTTTCGCCATCACGCGCATGCTGTTGGATGCGGTACCGCTTGGCACCAACCGCGCGGACGCGTTTCCGTCTCTGCATTGCGCCGTCACGGCCTTTCTGCTCGGTTTCGAGGCCTTGTTCGGCTCCGGACGCCGCGCCGCCTTCTGCGCGCTGCCGGTTTGCATTCTGTGGCTCTCCACTTTGGCGCTGCGTTTCCATTACGGCGTCGATGTTCTGGCGGGTTTCCTGCTGGCGATCGCTTGTCTGTTTCTGTCCGCCCTTCTGCTGCGCACACGCCGCAACATCTCTTCCCGAACCACGATCCCTCACGGAGCACGTTCATGGGCATGATCCTCGATCTCCGTCATCCGGATGCCGGGCGCGTCGATCTGTGCGGCGGCAAGGCGGCTGGGCTGGCGAAACTCGTCCACTGGGGCTTCGACGTTCCGGACGCTCTGATCGTCACGGTGGAGGCCTATCGTCAGGTGGCGGAGAGCCTTCCGGGCGGCGTGGTGACGCGGGCGGCTCTAAACGACATCGCACTGCCGGAGCCGGTTCTCCGTGCTCTGCGCGACTTCGTTCGCGACGATGTCGCCTATGCCGTCCGCTCTTCCGCGACATTGGAGGATCTGGGCGAGGCGTCGTTCGCGGGACAGCACGACACGGTGCTCGGTTGCATCGGTCTCTCCGCCATCGAGGACGCGATCCGCACATGCTACGCCTCAGCCTACGACGAGCGCGCCGTCGCCTATCGCCGCCACCATGGCATCGACGAGACACCGTCCATGGCGGTTCTGGTGCAACGCATGGTCGATGCGCGCGCCGCAGGTGTTGCCTTCACCCTCGATCCGATCAACGGAAAACTCGACGAGATCCATCTTTCGGCGCATCCCGGTCTGGGCGAGGCCGTGGTCGGCGGTGAGGCGGAGGTGGATCGTTTCGTCCTGAACAAAGCCGATCTCACCGTCCGCGACACGGCCTTTCCGCGCGGTGCGCCGTGTCTGACGGAGAGCGAAGCCGCCGCGATCGCCGCGATCGCGCGTGCCGTGGAAGAAAAGGCCGGATTCCCGCAGGACGTGGAATGGGCGGTGGACGGGACCGGCGTGCGCGTGCTGCAGGCGCGCCCCGTCACCGCCCTGCCGCCGCGCTGGACCCGGGACGAGTCCGCCGAACGCTTTCCGTCTCCGGTCACGCCTCTGGCCTGGGATTTCGCCGAGGCCGGTTTCCATGAGGCGCTGTCGTCATCGTTTGCCCGGATGGGTCTGCCACCTTTGCGTGCCAAATGGTTCGGGCGCTTCGACGGTTTCATCTACGGCAACCAGACCGCCGTGGAGATCTATCTCGGCCGCACGCCGATGCCGTCCGGCCCGTCCCTGGAAGCAGCCTTGCCGGAGTTGGTGCGACGCTTCGGCTGGCTGCTCGAGCTGCCCGGCGAATGGGAACGTTCTCTGGACCGTTTCCTGCTCGATGTCGGCAGGCTCAAGGCACAACCGCTCGACGCGCTGCCGGCAGCGGCGATCTGGGCGCATGTCGGCGAGATCAACCGCGCCGGTCGCGCGTATTTCCGGCACAACATCGCCATCTCGATCGGCCAGACCGCGATTCACAAGGCGCTTCGCGCACTTTTGCAGACTCTCACACACGATGCCGATTCCGCCTACGACACGCTGATGGCCCCCGTGCGCACGCGCACCGCCCATGTGAACGACGCGCTGGAGCAGCTTGCCGCCATCGCCCGGAACGATGCCGTCTTATCGCGAGCATTGCGGGAACAAGGCGCGGCGGAGCTGATCGCACGCGGCACATTGACCGGGTTCCCGATGTTCCACACGGCCTGGACCGCGCTGCTCGACGAGCACGGCCATCGCGAACTCGATTTCGATCCGTATCAGCCGGGTTGGGCGGAAGCGCCGGATGCCGCACTCGAGGCCGTGCGTGCCCGTCTGGATCGCCCGGCAACGCCACGCGACACTCTGGCAGACCGCATCGCGGCGGAACGCACCCTGCGTCGTCTGAGCGCCTCGCTACCGGACGACACCGCGCTGCTTCTGGGCGAGCTGGTGCGTCTGGCGCGGCTCTATACCGAACTCGACGATGTCGAGCACTACCACACCGCCCGCCTGGCCCCCCTGCTGCGACGCGCGATCGGCGCGCTCGGCCGCCATCCCGCGGCGATCGGCGCCATCGAGACGCCGCTCGATCTGTTCTTCGCCAGCGAAGCGGCTCTGGCCGAAGCTGTCGCGCGCGACGACGCGTCTGGCTGGCACGCTCTGGGGAGAAAGATCGCTGACGCCAAACAGCGTCACGCCGAACAGACACTGGCCTCGCCGCCCTGGACCCTGGACGAAAGCCGGGACGACACGGTCTCGGACGATGCCCTGTCCGGCATTCCCGGCAGCCCCGGAAGGACGGAGGGGCCGGCCTTCATTCTGCGCTCGCCGGCGGATTTCGGCGCTTGTCCGGACGGGGCCATTCTGGTGGTGCGTGCGACCACGCCGGCCTGGACCGCGATCTTCGCGCATGCCGCGGGCATCGTCGCCGAAAGCGGCGGCCCGCTCTCGCACGGCGCGATCGCCGCACGGGAACACGGCATTCCGGCGGTGATGGCGGTGCGCGGCGCGATGACGACGTTGCGCAACGGGCAACGCGTCCGGATCGACGGCCGAAGCGGCGTCGTCACCGCACTGGACGCGGAGGCATGACTGTCCTGGCCGGGGCGTGGACGACCCGGCGGCGTTTCCTTACTTCAGGGTCGGCATCACGAAATCAGCGCCGCTGCGAATGCCCTTCGGCCAACGCACGGTTCCGGTCTTGAGACGGGTGTAGAACCGCACGCCCTCGGGGCCGTGCATGTGGTGGTCGCCGAACAAGGAGCGTTTCCAGCCGCCGAAGGAATGGAACGCCATCGGCACCGGGATCGGCACGTTGATGCCGACCATGCCGGCGCGCACGCGCGTCATGAAGGCCTGCGCGGTGTCGCCGTCGCGGGTGAACAAGGACGTGCCGTTGCCGAACTCGTGGCTGTTGATGAATCCGAGCGCTTCGTCGAAACTCTGCGCACGCACGACGGACAGAACCGGGCCGAAGATCTCCTCGCGATAGATCTTCATCTCCGTCGTGACGTGGTCGAACAAGGTGCCGCCGACGAAGAAACCGTTCTCGTGCCCCGGCACCGCGATCTCGCGTCCGTCCACGACCAGCTCGGCGCCCTCGGCCACGCCGCTGTCGATATAGCCGCGCACCTTGGCCGCGTGGTCGCGCGTCACCAGCGGGCCCATCTCGGCAGCAGCGTCGGTGCCCGGCCCGACCTTCAACACCCGGACGCGCTCGGCCAGACGCGCCACCAGCGCGTCGGCAGTCTCCTGGCCCACCGGCACGGCGACGGAGATCGCCATGCAGCGTTCGCCGGCCGAGCCGTAGGCAGCGCCCATCAGCGCGTCGACCGCCTTGTCCAGATCGGCGTCCGGCATGACGATCATGTGGTTCTTTGCGCCGCCCAGCGCCTGCACGCGCTTTCCGGCTTCCGTGCCGCGCCGATACACGTATTCGGCGATCGGCGTGGAGCCGACGAAGCTCACCGCATCCACGCCCGGATGGTCGAGCAGCGCATCCACCACCGGCTTGCCGCCATGAACGACCTGGAACACGCCCGGCGGCAGCCCGGCCTCTTTCAGCATGGCGGCGATCTCGTTGGCGAGGCTCGGATCGCGCTCGGACGGCTTCAGGATGAAGCAGTTGCCGCAGGCCAGGGCGACGGGGAACATCCACATCGGCACCATGGCCGGGAAGTTGAACGGGGTAATGCCGGCGACGACGCCGAGCGGCTGGCGGAACGACACCGCCTCGATTCCCGTGCCGACCTGCTCCGAGAACTCGCCTTTCAGCATCTGCGGAATCCCGCAGGCGAACTCCACCACCTCGAGCCCGCGGATCACCTCGCCCTTGGCGTCGCTCAGCACCTTGCCGTGCTCTGCGGTGATGATGGCGGCGAGGCGGTCGAGATTGCGCTCCACCATGTCGCGGAACCGGAACAGCACGCGGGCGCGCACATGCGGCGCGGTCGCCGCCCAGCCGGGAAAGGCGCGGGCGGCGGCAGCGACGGCCTGCTCCACCTCGGCGGGACCGCCGAGCACCAGCGTGGCGGTGACGGCGCCGGTGGCCGGGTTGAACACGCGGGCAGTGTCGCCGGCAGGCTGTGCCGGAGAGTCGCGGTTGTCGATCACATGATCGATCACGGTGTCGGTCGAGGGCGTGTCGTACACGGGAAATATCCTTCTGGTGTCGGTTGCGATGCGTTCGGTCAGGACCAGCTTTCGCGATACAGCGCCTGGATCTCCGCCGCGTCCGGCACGCGCGGGTTGTTGGCGGGGGAGCCGGAGGCCAGAGCCTGCTCGGCCATGGAGGGCAGCAGGGCGAACCAGCGCGCCTCGTCGATGCCGTAGGAGCGCGGCGTCGGCACGGCGAGGTCCTGGTTGATCTGCTTCAGCGCGTCCACCAGACGCGCCACCGAAGCCTGATCGCCCTCGCCCGCTTCCGCGACGCCCATGGCGCGGGCACAGGCGGCATAACGGCCGAGCGCGGACGGCGCCGACCAGGCGGTGACGGTCGGCAACAGCATGGCGTTGGACAGGCCGTGCGCGACATGGAAATGCGCGCCGATCGGCCGGCTCATGCCATGCACCAGGGCGACGGAGCTGTTGGAGAACGCCATGCCGGCCTGGAGCGCGCCCAGCATCATCGCCTCGCGCGCGGCACGATCGCCCGGCTCGGCGCAGACGCGTCGCAGATTGGGCCAGATCGCGCCCATCGCCGCCAGCGCCAGGGCGTCGGAGAACGGGTTGGCCTTGGCGGAGACATAGGCCTCGATCGCGTGGGTCAGCGCGTCGATGCCGGTATCGGCGGACAGGCGCAGCGGCTTGGCGAGGGTGAGTTCGTAGTCGACGATCGCCAGCGTCGGCAGATAGGCCAGACCGGCGCAGAGCATCTTCTCGTCATTGGCCTCGTCCGTGACCACGGTGAAGCGGGTCGCTTCCGAACCGGTGCCGGCGGTGGTGGGGATCGCCACGATCGGGAGGCCGGGCTCGTCCTCCTGATGCGGGGCTTTCAGCGCGCGCATGGTGCCGCCGCGCACGGCCAGAACCGCGACCGCCTTGGCGGTGTCGATCGAGCTGCCGCCGCCGAAGCCGATGATGCAGTCGTGCTGCCCTTCGCGGACATAGGCCACGGCCTCGTCCACCGCGCGCACCGTCGGATCCGGCACCACGCCGCAGAAGCTGCGCGCCTCGATCCCGGCCTTGGCCAGCACGGTCAGGACGCGCGCGAGCATGCCGGAGCTGGTCATGAAGGCGTCAGTCAGGATCACAGGCCGGCTGAAGCCGAGCTGCGCCAGGGCAGCCGGCAGCTCCTGAAGCGTGCCGCCGCCGACCCGCATCGCGCGCGGCAGGAAAATCGAGGCCATCCGTCCAGCTCCCCTTCGACCATCGCCCGTTCGGGCTTGCATTCCCTTGGGCTAGCATCGACGGGACTGCACTGAAATAAGTGTTTTCGACCAATCTCCGTGCAGGATTGCACAATGACCCAGCCGTTCAACTGGAACGACCTCCGTTTCTTTCTGGCCGTGGCGCGCTACGGTACCGTGTCCGTGGCCGGACGGCGCACGGGGGCGGACCACGCCACGGTGGGGCGGCGCATCACCATGCTGGAAGAGGCGCTGGGCGTGCAGCTGTTCGAGCGCGGGCCGCGCGGCTATCTGCTGACGCGTCATGGCGAGGCGTTGCTAAGCCTCGCGGGGTCGATCGAGGCGGATGCGAACCGTATTTCCGAGACCGCCGCGGGACACCAGCACGGCGTCACCGGGGCCGTGCGGATCAGCACGCCGGAGGGGTTCGGCAATTTCTTTCTGGCAAGCCGGATCGGCGCGCTGATCGCCGCCTATCCGGGGCTGACGGTGGAGCTGATCACCATCCAGCAGATCGTCTCGCTGTCACGACGCGAGGCGGACGTGGCGATCACCATGACCCCGCCCGCCGCCGGCAACGTCGTGCTGGAGCGCCTGGCGGATTACCGGCTGCATGTGTATGGCGCGCGCGATTATCTCGACCGGCACGCGCCGATCCGAAGCCGCGACGACATGCTGACGCATCCATTCATCGGCTACGTGGACGATCTGATCTTCACCCGCGCGCTGAACTACCTGAACGAGATCGGCCCGCATCTGCGCGCCCGGCTCCAGAACAGCAGTTTGCAGGCGCAGCTGGTCGCCACGGCGCAGGGCGTCGGGCTGTGCGTGCTGCCGGATTACGTGGCTTGCGCGATGCCGGATCTGGTGCCGGTTCTGCCGGAGATGCTGACGCTGACACGATCCTATTGGATGGTCTCGGACGCGGACATGGCGGAAAGCGCGCAGGTGCGTCTGACGCGGCGCTTCCTGCGGGACACGGTGGCGCAGGCGGAGGTGCCGGGGTTCTTTCCGGTGCGGGAGGAGGAGGCGCGATAAATACACGACGCCAGGAATCAGTCTTCCGGAAACAGCGGGAGCAGACCGGCAAATCCTCGTCCTCCAGGCGCCTCTCCATCAGCAGCCGACAGTATCCGGAATTTCGGACCGCCGCGTCACAGAGCCGTTCGGCAGCGTGAACGCATCACACGGAACACATCCCACCATCCACCAGCAACTCGCTACCGGCAACGAAACTGCTCTCTTCCGAAGCCAGGAACAGAATTGCGGACGCTATCTCCTCAGGCCTTGCCATGCGACCGAGCGGTATGTTTGCCGCATGTCTCGCCCGCACTGCTGCTGCCGCTTCTGGCGACTTCTCCTGAGCGTCGATCAGCGGCGTGTCGCAAGGGCCTGGCGTAATGGTGTTCACGCGAATGCCGCGATCTTTGAGTTCCATCGTCCAAGTTCGGGTGTAGGACCGAAGTGCGGCTTTAGATGCGGCATAGGCTGAGCGACCAGGGAAGCCTCGCAGGGAAGCGATCGTGCTTGTCAGAACGATCGACGCGCCCTTGTTCAGAAGCGGCAGGGATTTCTGGACAGTGAAGAGAACGCCGCGAGCATTGACCTCGAAATTGTGGTTGAAGCTGTCGACCGTGACATCGGCGAGCTTCACGCTGTCGACAGCACCGACATTGGCGACGACGGCGTCGATCATCCTGCCATCGGACGCCACCTTGGCATAGAGACGGTCGAGATCCGCGAGGTTGCGCACATCGCCCGATACGCCGGCACTATTGGCACCGAGCGCGGCGACAACCTTGTCGAGCTCCTCCTGACGGCGCGCAAAAATGTAAACGAACGCCCCTTCGGCGACAAAGCGTTGGGCTGTCGCCAGACCGATGCCGCTCGTTCCACCGGTGATCACCGCGACCTTGTTTCGAAGTCGATTCATGACAGTCCTCTTATTTGTTTTTGATCAGGTCCGCGGTCAGAGCCTGGAGCCGCCATCGACAGCGATCGATGCGCCGGTGATCCATCGGGCATCACTGGACGCCAGAAACCGCACGACGGGAGCGACGTCTTCGGGCGTCGCGATACGCTTCAAAGCTTGGAGCCCGAGAGCGTAATCACGCCCGCTCTCCGTCTTCGTGAAACTCGAGATTTCGGTATCAACGATGCCGGGTGCCAGCGCGTTCACACGGATCCCTCGCTCGCCCAGTTTCGAGGCGAAATGCCGGACCATCGTCTCAGTCGCACCCTTCGTCGTTGCGTAGGCCGACAGATCGCCGACGGCAGCGCGAGCCGACAGCGACGTGATGACGGTGACGCTTGACCCGTCCCCCAGCAACGGCAGAAGCTTCTGGACGAGGAAGAAAGGCGCCCGGACGTTCACCGCATACAAACGATCGAAGTGATTCAGCTCTTGTTCCACGAGCGAAGCGGCACCGCCGATCCCTGCATTGGCAACGAGAATGTCGAGCCGATTGACACGTTGGCCGACGTGTTCGGCAAGCGAAGCCGGCCCCTGCGGGCTGCTGAGATCAGCGCAAACCAGATCGGCCGCTCCACCTGCCGATCGGATTGTTTCCACGACGTTCTGCGCCTCGCCATGGCTGCTTCCGTAATGAACGACAACGTGGGCACCTGCCTGCGCAAGCGAGAGAGCGATCGCGCGGCCGATGCCGCGCGAGGCTCCCGTGACCAATGCCTTACGACCTGTGAGATCGGTCACGGGGTCAGGCCTTGGTCGTGCCGACGCTGGCCTGGCGCAGCGCTGGCAAGAGTTCTTCGGGATCCGGGCGCTGCGTATAGTCCGGATTGACTTCAGCGTAGACGATCGTGCCGTCCTGGCCGATGACATAGCGGGCCGGCATTGGCAGGGTCCAGGCCGGGTCATCGTTGAAGGTCGGAAGATCGTTCTTCAGGCTTTTGTAGAGATCGACCAGATAACCGGGCAACTCGAACTTGAGGCCGAAAGCCTCGCCAACCTTGCCCTTCTCATCCGAAAGGATCGGAAAGGTCAGCTGGTTCTGACGGGTGGATTTGCGGCTGTTCGGTGCCGTCTGAGGCGAGATCGCGACAAGGCTGGCGCCGAGCTTCTCGAATTCGGAAGAGGCTGCTTGGAGCGCCTGCAGTTCCATGTTGCAATAAGGGCACCAGACGCCGCGATAGAAGCTGACGACCAAGGGCCCCTTCTTCAACAGATCCTCGGACGATACGAGATTGCCCTCGGGGTCCCTCAGGCTGAAAACCGGCGCTTTGTCGCCAACCTTCTTCGCGCGATCGGCGAGGCCGGAGGCTTTCAGTTCGGCGGTGGCCTTGTGCATGGTCTCGATGACCGAGTGCGGAACGTTGTAGGGCGGCTTGCCGGCCTCAAAATCTGCCTTGAACGCATCCAGCTTGTTTTGCAGGGTCATAATGGGTCCATCCGTATGAGCGTCGAATGCCCGTAACGGGCAGCTCAGCATGGGCCCGCACCGGCGGGCTCTGCCTCTGGACTTAACGACGATCTCGGTATGCCCGTAGAACACCGGGAGGCATTTCCATTATTCCACCGCGGAATATCCAAACTGTATTTTTTGGTTTTCTCGGTTCTATCTCTTGCTGCGTTGCTACTCTGCGGTGGAATGACCATCGAAGACTGTTGATTCATATAGCCGAGCAGCAGAGCGCCAAAGGCGGCTTCGATCATGGCGCCGGATACGTCGAGACGCTTCTCGCAATCCTTCACCTGGCGCCGCCGGCATAGAGGCGCTTTCAGTCACGGCCACCGCTTGTGGATACCGGCGAGGATGTCGCAGAAACCGGCTGGGGTCACGTCACGATCGGCGGTTGACCATGCGTATCCACCGCGATGTGCCGCTTGCGTCCGGCAGTCTTGTTGGCATCGCATCCTCGCGCGGACGATCTCAACTGACGCACACAATTGCGTCCGCTATTGCCAATGAAGACGCGTTTCCGGATGTTCGAGATGACGCGCAGAGTCGGTGCGTGATCTAGGGCATGAAGAGTCTTGTTGCCGCCTTCAAACCGGAATGACCCCCAGCAATCCTTCCACATCCGCCTCCGTCGCATCCAGCGACGTCACCAGCCGCACGGGCGACGCCCCTTCCCGCGACGCGACGCCATCCGGCAGATACCAGTCGTAGAACAAATATCCCGCGTCCCGGAGACGAGCGATCAACACGTCCGGCATCACCACGAACAGCTCGTTGATCTGCACGGGAAATAGCAGCTCCACGCCCGGGATCGCGGCGAGACCTTCGGCGAGGCGGGTGGCGGCGCGGTTGGCGGTGCGGGCGTTCTCCAGCCAGAGATCGTCGGAAAGATAGGCGATCAGCTGGGCGCTCAGGAACCGGGCCTTGGACCAGGTATGCGCGGCGCGCTTGCGGCGGCGGGCGAATTCCTGCGCAAGGGACGGCGTGAAGAAGATCACCACCTCGGCGGCCATGGCGCCGTTCTTGGTGGCGCCGAGCGACAAAACGTCGATGCCCACGCGGCTGGTCAGTTCGGCCGGCGCGCAGCCGAGCGTGGCGAGCGCGTTGGCGAAACGTGCGCCGTCCATATGCACATGCAGGCCAAGATCGCGGGCGAGCCCGGTGATGGCGCGCACCTCGTCCGGCGCATAGAGCGTGCCCCATTCGGTCGCCTGGGTGATGCTGATGGCGGTCGGCAGCACGTGGTTGACACCGAGCGACCGGCTGGCATCGAGCTTGCGGCGCAGCGCCTCGGGCGACAGCTTGCCGTCCGAGCTGGGGAGGGTGAGCAGCTTGGCGCCCGCGGTGAAGAATTCGGGCGCGCCGCACTCGTCGGTCTGGATATGGGCGACGCCATCGCAATAGATGCCGCCGTAGGGCGGAACCAGCGCGGACAAGGCCAGCGCATTGGCGGCCGTGCCGGTGGACACGGCGAACACCTCCGCTTCCGGCGCCTCGAAGCGCTCTCGGACGATGGCGGTGAGCTTTTCGGTCCAGGGGTCGCTGCCATAGGACGGAACGTCGCCTGTATTGGCCTCGATCATCGCCTGCATGATGGCAGGACAGACCGGACCGACATTGTCGCTGCTGAAATTCTTCCGTATGGGCGTGGTCATGACCGCTCTTTTGCCCTCTCGGCGGGGGAAGTTCCAGAGCGCCGCGCCCGATGGAGTGTCCCGCATGCAGCCCGCCCCGATCGAGACCCGCCTGATCGACGGCAAGGCGTATGCGCGCCGGCTGACGGACGCCGTGCGCGACGGGGTGACGGCCCTGGGCGAGAAGCACGGCGTGGTGCCGGGTCTGGCCGTGGTGATGGTCGGCAACAACCCGGCCAGCGAGGTCTATGTGCGGAACAAGATCGCGCACACGGAAGGCGTCGGCATGCGCTCGGTGGCGCACAAGCTGCCGGGCTCGGCCACGGAGGCGGAGCTTCTGGCGCTGATCGACCGCCTGAACCGCGATCCGGAGGTGCACGGCATTCTGGTGCAGTTGCCGCTGCCGCGCGGCATCTCGTCCGACCGGATCACCGGCGCGATCCATCCGGGCAAGGATGTGGACGGTCTGACGCCGGAGAATGTGGGCCGCACCACGCTCGGGCTCGAAGGTCTGGTGCCGTGCACGCCCCTGGGCTGTCTGCTGCTGCTGCGTTCGGAACTGGGCACCTTGCGAGGGCTGCATGCCGTGGTGGTGGGCAAGTCCAATCTGGTCGGCCGGCCGATGGCGCAGCTTCTTCTGCAGGAAGAGTGCACGGTGACCGTTTGCCATGTGGCAACGCCGGATGTGGGGTCGCTCGCCTGTCAGGCGGACATTCTGGTGGTGGCGACGGGCCATAAGGGGCTGGTGCGTCGGGACTGGATCAAGCCGGGCGCCACGGTGATCGATGTCGGCATCACCCGGGTCACGACCCAGGAAGGCAAGAGCCGCCTGATGGGCGACGTTGTGCACGAGGAGGCGATGGGTCGCGCCGGGCGGCTGACGCCGGTGCCGGGCGGGGTGGGGCCGATGACGATCGCCTGTCTGCTGCGCAACACGCTGACGGCGGCGGAGCGTTCCGTGCGTGGGCTGCAACCCGACGCCTGACCGGATCGTTGGAGCGCCCACCATCGAAGGAGGGTTTTCCATGACCGCCCACAAGGAACAGGCCGTCGAGCATCACGAGGCGGCCGCGACCGCGTTCGAGCATGCCGCGCAGGCGCATCGCGAAGCGGCCAAGCATGCCGGCTCGGCGAATTACGAAAAAGCGGAGCGTTATTCGCATTCGGCGCTGGACCAGAGCCAGATCGGCACCCGTCACGCCACCGAAGCCTCGCTGATCTACACGACGATCCACGGCGAGAAAGCGGAGGCCGACGCCGCTGCCGCCGCCGAAGCCGCCGCGGCGGACGCCAAACACGCCGCGAAGAAAGCCGCCGCGGAATAACGTCAGGGTTCAAAGGGCGACCGCCCTTTGCGGGGTCCAGGGGCAGCGCCCCTGGCCTTCACCCCCGCAGAAAATCCCTGAACCGCCGCGCCACCTCATGCGGCGCCACGGTCGGGCGCCCCAGCACCTTCATCGACCCCGGCCTGATCCGGGCATGGATCATCACCGGTCCCTCGCCCGCCAGCGCTTCCGCCAGGGCCGCATCGAACCCTGCCACATCGTCCACCGCGATCGCCCGGCGATAGCCACAGGCCAGCGCCACCGCCGCAAAGTCGACCGAGGCAGACACGGTACGCTGCCCGCCAGTGGAATCGTGCACGCCGTTATCCAGCAGCACATGCACCAGATTACGCGGCTGACGCGCGCCGATCGTCGCCAGCGAACCCAGCTTCATCAGGGCCGCGCCGTCGCCGTCCAGCACAACCACGGGCCGGTCCGGAACGGTCAGGGCGACGCCGAGCGCCATGCCGGAGGCGCCACCCATCGAGCCGACCTGATAGAGGTGCTGCTCGCGGTCCTGAAGCGTGAACAGCTCGCGCCCGCTTTTGCCGGTGGTGGCGATTACGGCGGCGCGCTCGGGCAGACCGGCGAGCAGACGCTCCAGCAGCGTCACGCGGCTCGGGCGCTCGCCATGACGGCGCAAATCGGAGAAAATACCAGAGGGAAGAGCACGCGGAGCGGGCTCGGACAGATCCTCCTCGGCGACGCTGTTCTGTTCCATCACCAAGCCGAACGGCAGGCTATCGCGCTCGAAACGCGCGGCGGCGGCATCCAGAGCCGGGCGGATCGCCTCGTTCGCCGTCGGGAACGGCAGGTTCGGCACGCCGCAGAGATCCAGCATCTGCTGGGTGATCTGGCCCATCAGCACATGCTGCGGCTCGTCCTTCACGCCGGGCTGGCCGCGCCAGGTGGTGACCAGCAGCACGGGGATGCGGAACGGCACGTTGAGCGAGGTGAGCGGATTGACGCAGTTGCCGAGCCCGGAGTTCTGGCAGATCACCACGCCGCCGCGCCCGCCCAGCCAGGCCCCCGCGGCGATGGCCACCGCCTCGCCCTCGCTGGCGGCGCCAACATAATCGAGGCCGCTGCCGGCCCGGCTGATCACCCGGTTGATCATCGGGGTCAGGAACGAGCACGGCACGCCGCTGTAGAAATCGAGGCCGCGCGCGGCGGCCTCGTCGAGGAAGGTCTGGGCTTGGATCATGCGCCGGTCTAGCCGGAGCGCGGCGTGTCCGCCAAGCGGTTCAGCGGATCTGCTGCTGCGGCGGTAGGGGCTGGTCGGTCGGCACCGGCAAGCGGCTTCCCGTGACGACAAGGCCCGGCGTTCCGGCCGGGTCGTGGTCGACATAGGGAATGTTGAAGGTGCTGGCCTGAAGCTGGAACCGCTTGTCCCCGGTCAGATCCGGCTTCCGGTCGCCCGCGCATTGCGCGACCGCGCTCGGAAACGGCACGGCGCGGTTGGGGAAATCGTAGAGGCGATGGATGCAGGCGACGTCGGTCTCGCCCGCCTGCTCCACCGCACCGCCCGCACAACCGGCAAGCAGGAGCAGGGGGAACAGGCGGGCGGCGATCACTGGAAGTTCCGCGCGTCGGCCAGATCGGCCACCGTGTCCACATCGAGCCAATGGCCGGTGATGTAGTGCACCGCGACCTCGTGACGTGCGGCGAGACGCGACAACAGCGCCGGAATGTCGGCCTGTTCGGCGGTGCCGTCGGCCTGCATGGCGGCGAGTTCCTCGCGCACCAGGGCCGCGCCGCGCGGGCTGAACCGGGCGAGGCCGATCCACTCGCCGGCGCTGTCCTCGGCCGCGACCTCGCCGATCGCGGACAGGCGCGCCGGGGCGTCGTCGAGATAATCGGCCGAGAACGGCTTGTCGGCCGCGACCAGATCGCGCGGATGGGCGCGGCGCGCGTCCCGCTCGTTCTGGGCCCGCTGGCGCAGCGCATCCACGGCGACCACGATATCCGCCTCCACGCCCATCAGCGCGTCGAGGATGTAGCGGCGGAACAGCACGTCGCCGTAGACCAGAACGGTTTCGCCGTTCAGGTGCTCGGCCGCGCGCAGCAGCGAGAACACCTCGCCGGTTTCGGCATGGGCGTCGTTGTCGAGCAGCACCACGCCGTCCGCCGGAACGGTCTCCCCATTGATCGCGTCCTTGGCGTAGCCGCGCACGACGGCCATCTCGCGCACGCCGCTCTGGCGGAGGGTTTCCAGAAGCTGCGTCAACAGCGGCCGGCCGCGCACATCCACCATGCATTTCGGGCGGTCGGCGGTCAGCACGCCGAGGGCGGCACCCTGCGACGCGGCGAGCACGATGCCGCGCACCGGCTCGGCCGGAGCGGCGAGATCGCCCGCGGCGCCGGTGGCGGCGGCGATCTCGGGCTCGACGCTGGTGACGGGCGCGCCGACCACCGGCAGGTAGCGGTCGCCGGCCCGCTCCAGCTCGTCATTGTCCATCAGCGCGAAGATGTCCTTCACGCTGGCGACCCGGCCTTCGATCGCGGTGAGCGACTGTTCGGCGCGGATGGTGGCGGCGGTCTCGCGCATGGCGGTGATGGAGGAGCGCACCAGATGGTTGGCCCAGATGATGGTGGACACCCCGGCCTGACGGAACGCGTCCGTGGGCGTGCCGTAATACATGGTCGGCACGATCACCACCGGGCAGCGATCGCCCCAGCGCTCCATGAAGCCGAGGATTTCCTGCGCGGTGCGCTTCTTGGAGTGCATCAGAATCGCGTCGGCGCCGGCGCGATGATACGCCTCGGCACGACGCAGCGCCTCATCCATGGAATGGCCGGAGATCAGCGCTTCCACCCGGGCAACGAGCTGGAAATCCGCATCGGTCTGGCTGTCCTTGCCGGCGCGGATGCGGCCGCAGAACTCCTCCATGTCGGCCAGCGGCTGGGCTTCGCCGATGAAGGAGTTGGTCTTCGGGAACAGCTTGTCCTCGATGCACACGCCGGCGACGCCGCGCTCGCACAGCTTGCGCACCAGACGGCGGACATTGTTGAAATTGCCGTAGCCGGTGTCGCCGTCGAGCAGGATCGGCAGGTCCGACGCGTCCGCCATGTACTCGACCTGGTCCAGCACCTGGGTCCAGGAGGCCTCGTTGTTGTCGCGCAGGCCCATGGCGGCGCTCATCGACAGGCCGGAGCCCCAGATGCCGTCGAACCCGGCCTCGGCGACGATGCGCGCGGACAGGCCGCTATGCGCTTCCATCAGAAAGGCCAGGTCGGGCCCCTGGAGCATGTGCTTCAGCCGGGCGAACCGGCTGGACGGGGCGGCGGGGCGATCGGAAGCGGGAGCCGTCGCGCGCAGGTCGGCATTCTCGCGGGTAGGCTCGTATCGGTTCGCCAATTGCGAAATCCTCGTCGAACTGTCATGTAACGGTCTCTTTCCTGCCTCATTCCTGACGGTTCGGCCACCCGAAATATGCTCCCCCCCGATCCCGTCCTGCCCGCACGCCCGAACGCGGCGCCGGATGTGCTGATGCTGGCGGCCGGGCGCGGCAAGCGTTTGGGCCCGCATCACCACGGCCCGAAAATCCTGCAGCGCTTCGGCGGACGCAGCCTGCTGGATCGTCATCTGGAGCGTCTGGAGCGTGCCGGCGCCGGTCGCATCGTGCTGGTCGTCGGCTACGAGGCGGACCGGATCGCGGCCGAGTTGGATCGACTCGGCCAGAGCGCCCGGGTGGAGCTGATCCGCAATCCGAACTGGCAGACCGGCAGCATCGTCTCCATGTTGGCCGGCGACAGGGTGCTGCGCTCCGGCAGGCCGGTGGTGCTGATGGATGCGGACGTGATCTACGGACAGATGCTGATCGACCGGCTGTTCGCCAGCCGTTTCGAGGCCGCCCTGCTGCTCGACCGCGAGCTGGAACCCGGCGACGAGCCGGTGAAGATCTGCGTGGACGCGCAGGGCCGGATGGTGGACTTCGCCAAGCGCCCGGACACGCCGCATGAGTGGCACGGGGAAAGCGTCGGCTTCTTCCGCTTCGAGCCGGCGCTGGCCGCGGAGCTGGCCGATCGTGCCCGGCAGATGATGTCGGCCGAAAACGGCGAGGCGCTGGAATACGAGGAACCGATCCGCGCGCTGATCAAGGCCGATCGCGACGGCAACCGGTTCGGCTTCGAGGACGTGTCGGGCCTGCCCTGGACCGAGATCGATTTCGTGGAAGACGTGGCCAAGGCGGAAGCGCTGGTCCCGCATCTGATGGAGCCGTCGCGATGAACGAGCTGTCCGCCCCCGAACGACGCACCGACCTTCTGGGTGCAGGCGCCGCCCTGCCCGATGCCGGGCAGATCGCCCGCATGCGCCGCGATGGCTATCTGGTGGTGCCGAACTTCTTCTCCGCCGCAGAGACCGAGGCGCTCGTCGCCCTCACCACCCATATCGCCGCGCAGCCGGAAGTGGCGGGCGGGCAGATGGTATACGGCGAGAACAGCCTGCTGGAACCGGGCCAACGCGTGATCCAGCGGATCGAGGATTTCTGCTCGTTCCATCCCGCCATGGACGAGGTGGCGCGCAACGGCGCCCTCAGCCGCTGGCTGGAAGCGCTGATGGGCGGCGAAACCGTGCTGTTCAAGGACAAGATCAACTTCAAGTATCCGGGCGGCGACGGCTTCAAGGCGCATCAGGACCAAGCCGCCGGCTGGACCCGCTACGCCCCCCTGTTCGTGACCGCGCTGGTGACGATCGATCGCGCCACGGTGGAGAACGGCTGCCTGGAGATCGCCACCATGCCGCGCACCACCGAGATGATCGGGGCGGAATGGGAGCCGCTGTCCGAGGATGCGCTCGGTCTGGTCGCAGTGCCGACCGAGCCCGGCGACGTGATCTTCTTCGACAGCTACGTGCCGCACGCCTCCAAGCCGAACCTGACGCAGACCCAGCGACGCGTGCTGTATCTGACCTACAATCTGGCCGATGCGGGCGACCATCGCCGGCGCTATTTCGACGAGAAGCGCGCCGCCTTTCCGCCCGACATCGAGCGCAAGGCCGGCGACACCTACGTGTTTCGGGTCTGAGCCATACCGTTTCGGCTCTTCTGTGTGGCACGCCTGCTCTTTCGCTGATCGTCGCGGCACCGTATCCATGCCGGATTGGGCGCGATCGTTCGGGACGCGCGAATGGGGTGACACGATGCGGCGACCGATCCGGGGCTTCAGAACGAGCGCGGCAGCCATCGTCGCCGGGCTCGGCGCGACGCTGCTGTCCGGCTGCGCTACCCCGCCGCCGAAAAGCGATCCGGACGCGCTGGCGGACTACAAGGCCACCAACGATCCGTTCGAACCCACCAATCGCGTGTTCTATTCGATCAATGACGGGCTGCTGACCTACGTGCTGACGCCCGTGGCACGCGGCTACAATTACGTGCTGCCGCAGCCCGTGCGCACCGGCATCCACAACGTGCTGAACAATCTCGGCTCGCCGGTTCAGTTCGCCAACGACGTGCTGGAAACAAAGCCGCGACGTGCGGGCGACACCTTCGTGCGCTTCCTGGTGAACTCCACCGTCGGAATCGGCGGCGTGTTCGACGTCGCCAAGTCGATCGGTTACCCGGATCATTCCGCCGATGGCGGCCTGACGCTGGCGGTCTGGGGCATTCCCGCCGGCCCGTATCTCTATCTGCCCTTGTTCGGGCCGTCCGGCGTGCGCGACGGCATCGGGCGCGGCGTGGATTCGGCGGTGAACCCCTATACCTGGGTGACCTTCAACGGCGTGAACCACATGAACGCCATCTCCACCGGTCTGTCGGCGGTGGATGCGGTCGCGCCGCATATCGACGATCTGAAGAAGCTGAACGAGGAAGCCCTCGATCCCTACGCCACCCAGCGTTCGCTGTATCGGCAGCTTCAGCAATCGCGCCTGAAATCGGTGGAAGACGACAAGCGCGCCACCGTGCCGGACTGGTATCCGGACCCCGGCGCAACGGGCGGGCCGAAACCGGCCACGCCGGCACACAATACCCTGCCGCTGCCGGTGATCAGCCCCGTCGTGTCGCATGCCGGCACGCCGCAGGCAGGCGCGACCGCCGCCACGCCGCAATAACCCGCTACAATTCGCCCGAATCCGTTCCGCGAGACTGCGCTAGAGCAGACATCTCGCGGAAAGGAGACGCTCGATGTCGTTCTGGATGATGGTCGTGCTGGCCAGTGGCGCCGTTCTGGCGCTGGGTCTGCTGTTCACCTCGCTGATCGTCGCGCTCGACCACGAAACCGACGAAGCGGTACCGCTGCCGAGACAGGATGAACGGCGCTGGACCAGCATCATTTGAACAGACATGGCTTAATTCGCCAAGAACGAGTCCAGAAATGGAAATCTTGGCGCGATTTGGCATCGTTATGTTGGCACGGCAGAAATAAACCTTCTATTTCAAGAGCTTAGGCTTTGGCACGCCTGATGCAACCTCTCTTTCGTGGCCGCACTGGCCAGAAACACGAAAGGGAAGCACCATGAACAGCATCAGCCTCCACAGCGTCCGCGCCGCCGGTTTCGCCAACGCCGTCCTGCGTACCGCCAACCGCGCCGATCCGCTGCCCCCGGAAAGCCTGACCGCCACCACTGATCTGGCGATCCGTTTCTCCCTCGCCTTGATGCCCTTTTCCGCCATCGCCTGGCTGTTCATCGCCCATTGAGGCCGCGGCGCTGAACCGTTCGACACGCCACGCGGGGGCGCTCGCACTGGCCACGCTCCCTTCCAGATGGCACCACCGTGTTCGGCCCGCCCGTGAGCGGCCGACACGGGAGGGACGGTGGCGGGACGAAAGACACGATGGGCGATCGCGATCGGCGCGGTTGTGGTCGCATTGCCGCCGGCGGGACTCGTCGTCGCGGCATCGCTGATCCAGCCCGACCGCTACAAACCGCGCATCGAGGCGCTGGTCGCCGCGCAGACCGGACGCACGCTCTCGATCGACGGCCCGATCCAGATCAGCTGGGCTCTGCAACCGACCCTGTCGTTCTCCGGTATTCGCCTGAGCAATCTTCCGGGCGGATCGCGCCCGGACATGGCCATCGTCGACCGGATCGACGCCCGGCTCTCCTTGCTCGCCCTGCTGCACTGGCGACTCGTCGTCACTCGGCTGACCCTGATCGGTCCCAATATCCTGTTCGAACCGGCGAACGGCGTTCCGAACTGGACCTTCAAACGCGCCGCGGCGACACCCAAACACGCCAACAACGCCCCCGGCCTCTCGATCGAGACCGCTCACGTCAAGAACGGCATGCTGACGTTCCATTTCCCGGCACGCACCAACGTCATCGGCGTGCGCTCGCTGGATTACGCGCATGTGCTGTGGACCGACCCGCTGCGTCTCGACGCGGTGTTCGTGTATCGCGACTTCAAACCGTTCTCGTATCACTCGACCGCCATCCCGACCGGCGACGCGTTCGCCCCCTGGACCACCCGGCTCGAGGCGCATGCGTTCGACGAATCGTTGCAAGCGGAGGGCACGACCAGCCTGTCCGGCGCGTTCGATCTGAACGTGAAGCTGCACGCACCGGCGCTGGAACAGCTCAACCAACTGCTGCCCTCGCTCCAGCTGCCGCCCCTGCACGGCATGGTTCTGTCCACTCACCTGATCGACAAGGCAGCCGGAACGCTGCCCGATCCGGGCAGGACCGAGATGACGGCGGACAGCCTGTCGATGAACGACCATGTCGCCGGCCTGTCCCTGTCGAAGCTGCATCTGAGTGTGCCGGAGCAGGGCGCCGTCGCGACCTTCCAGTCCGACGGGCGCTACAAGGACCAGCCATTCCGGCTGGACGGGCGGTTCGACCTGCCGACGCATCTCGACGGGCGCTCCACGGGCAGCGCCGGACTCACCGTCACGGCCGGCCGCAACGGCAGTCTCCATCCCGGCGACAGATTCGCTCTCGACGGCCGGCTGACGCTGGAGACCGCCGCGTTCGACGGCTTCGTCGGCAAGATGTCGCTTCGCAGCGCGACACTGGCCGGGTTCCGGCCGCTCGTTTCCCCCGCCCTGCCGGCCTTCACCGGATTGTCGTTCGAATCCGGTATCAGCGTGCCGGCAGGGCTCGACCGCATCGACCTGCGCTCCCTGTCGTTGCGAACCGAGGAAGGCGATCTCGCCGGCAACATTCTTCTGCGACGCGGCAGCACCCCCTCGCTTTCCGCCACGCTCCACACCGACCGATTGTCGCTCGACACGCTGCTGCCCTCCGGCACGGCCAAACGCGACACGCCATTCCTGCAGACACGCCTGCCCTGGGACGCGCTCCGTCACGCGAACCGGCTCGATCTGGACTGGCGCATCGACAGGATCGACTGGCACGGACAGCAATGGCCGGCCCTGGCCCTGCACGCCATCCTGGACCGCGGCGCGCTGTCGATCGACATGCCGGACGGCGCCCTGCGCGGAACCGCGAGCGTGAACGCCATCGCCGATCCGGCCGCGGTGCCGGTCCGGCTCTCGGTGCACACGCACGATTTTCCGCTGCGCCCTCTGCTCGGGCTGGCCGGGTTGCCGATGCCGCCCAGCGACCCCGTCACCGGCACCCTGCGCATGGCGCTGGATCTGTCTGCACGAGGCGACACCCCGAAGGCGTTGCTGTCCAGCCTCGACGGCACGGTGGCAATGGCCACCGCCGGCGCCGGCATGAGCTACGACACGCTCTCCGCCCTGGCAGCACCGGCCCTGAAACAGTTGGGCGCCCGCGCACCGCATGACAACCACACGATCGTCCGCTGCTTCGGCCTGCGCGGCACCGTCGCGAACGGGGTGCTGAAACTCTCCACCCTGGCGGTGGATACAGGCAGCCTCGTGCTGAGCGGCGTCGGCACAATCGATCTCGTCCAGAAGACACTCGCGCTGAAACTGCACCCGCTCGCCCGCCTGGTCGGATCGCGCGTCTCGGTTCCGGTGGTCGTCAAAGGCCCGTTCGACGCCCCTTCCGTCACCGTCGATGCCGACGGGCTGGACAAGGTCGGGTTGCTGCTCGACGCGCTGTTCGGCGGCGATCACCCGCATACGTGCCGGGATGCTGGATTGGAAACAGAATAGAGAAGATATTCGTCCTTGGATGGAGGAACGCGAGCGGTCTGTGACGGTATGCTCACGCGGCACTCCTGGGTGTGAGGTGACGCGCGATCGCCTATCGCACCGACCGTTACCAGGACTTCGAGAGAGGAGTGGGCGTTCGGTTACCAACCATGCCAATAGGTTCCGGTTATGAATGATCGAAATCTGTCCCCCGATCCTCCGATTGAATTATCGACAACAGACGTGCTCGATGTTGAGAGCCTTTACCGTCGATGCACCGATTACTTCATCCTACAGGACGGTGTTGCACCAGCCCTCGCGGATGCGTTCGAGCTCTTCACCGATGTCCCATCCGAAAAATCTCCCGACGATCAAGCCATTCTCGGTTGGAAGAACGAAAAGGAGCTCTATGCCGTCGCGGCGATACTTCGCGATTTTCCATCACCCGGCACGTGGTATCTTGGCTTCCTGCTGGTAGATGCCGCCATCCGGAGCCAGGGGTATGGTCAACGACTCTATGCAGCAATCGAGGAATACGCGGCTAGCCGAGGCGCAGATGTTATCCGCCTGGCCGTGCTCGAGGAAAACGGCGCGGCGGAACGTTTCTGGAAAAGGCTGGGATTCGGCGAAATTCAGCGAGTCGGTCCTGATACGTTCAAGACCCGGAGCCATCGCCGGATCGTATTCAGCCGAACCGTCGGAGGCGACGCCCATCTGCGTGATTGAGAGCTGGAGGGTTGGTATCAGCTATGGAGCGTCAGTACGGCAGGGCAGGTCTCGGCAGCGTGTCAGAGCCGAACAATCTCCAGGAGGAAACAAAAACTTTGTTTCTCGCCGCATGATCGACTCAGGCTCACTTTCCCTGAGCGGGTAAGAACTTTCTTGCTTCTTCGGAACAAGAAGACCGTTCCAATTCCGGTCAGGCCTGCTTGATCTCGATCAGACTGCGCCGGATACGCCGGCCACGCTCGATGCGATCGACGATGAAATCCTCGTCGCCCCAGCGGATCGCGCGCGCCATCGCCTGCGCATCCTCGGTGAAGCGCGCCAGCATCTCCAGCAACGCGTCCCGGTTGTTGGTGAAGATGTCCCGCCACATCACCGGATCGGACGCGGCGATGCGGGTGAAATCACGGAAGCCCGACGCGGCGAATTGCAGCACCTCGGAACGCGTTTCGCCCTGAAGATCGTCGGCGGTGCCGCAGATGGTGAAGGCCAGCAGATGCGGCAGATGCGAGGTGATCGCCAGAACGCGGTCGTGATGCTCCGGGTCCATCTCCTGCACCATGGCGCCGCAACGCCGCCACAACGCCGCCACCGCCTCCGCCGGCGCGCGCTCGCTGCCCTCGATCGGGGTCAGCAGACACCAGCGCCCGTCGAACAGGGTGGAAAACCCGGCATCCGGGCCCGAATATTCGGTGCCTGCCAGAGGATGCGCCGGCACCAGATGCACGCCGTCCGGCACGAGCGGCAGGACCTCGCGAATCACCGACACCTTGGTGGATCCCACATCCGTCACCACCGCGCCCGGCGGCACATGCGGCAGCAGATCGGCGGCCGCCCGTCCCATGGCGCCGACGGGCACGCACAGCACGAGGCAATCGGCCCCTTCGGCGGCCTCCTGCGCGGTCTCGGCCACGCGATCGGCGATGCCCAGCTCGGCCACGCGCTTCCGCACGGCGGGATCGGCATCGAAGGCCACCACCTCCGCCACGCTCCGGTCTTGCCGCACGCGCCGCGCCAGGGAAGATCCGATCAGGCCCAGCCCGACGATGCAGAGGCGGCGGAAAATGGGCGCTTCGGGAACGGCGCTCATGCGGAAGGCTCCAGTTGCGGCCGTGCGCCGGCCTCTTGCCGACGCAAACGGACGAATTCGACGAGTTGCCAGACCAGAAGCGCCGGAATGCCGATCACCAGATCGCGGCCGCGGCGCAGCAAGGACAGGCCGAGCGATACGGCCGGATCGACGCCGAACAAACTTCCCAGCGCTACGTAGGCGGCTTCCTGCACGCCCAACGCCGCCGGCACCAGAAACGACACCGACAGGACGCCGCTGGCCACGCCTTCGATCGCCAGCGAGTCCCCGAACCCGATCGGCGAACCCAGCAGGCGATAGGCCAGCCAAACCGATGCCGCACCGGCCGTCCACGCCGCGAAATGGACCAAGGCGGCCACTGCCAGGCGGCCCGGACGCGCATAGAACAGGTTCAGCCGCTCCTGCAGCGCGTCGATGCCGTCCCGCATCGCCTCCTGCCATTGCCCGGCCACGTGACGCCCGAGCCCGCCCAGAATACGGCGCAGAAGGCCCGACGCGCTCCGTTGCGCGACGATGAACGCTCCCATCGCCACCAGCATCAGCCCCATGCCCAGCGCCACCGGCCCGGCGAACGAGCTGTCCGGCCGGCGGTCGAGCAGGAACAGCAGCCCCAGCAGCACGAACAGGATCTGCCCCAGCACCTCCACCGTGATGTCCACCACGTTCGCAGCCGACGCCTCCGGCCAGAGCACGGCATGACGGCGGCGGGTGGCGGGAAAACACGTCGCACGGATGGCGATCAGGATGCCGCCGAGCTGGGAGAAGGGCAGGCAGGTGGTCGCCGCCTCGCGCACGATCCGCGCGGACAACAGACGGCGGAATCCGATGCCGGGGCAGGCCACGCTCCAGGCCACGCCCAGAACCAGATCGATGGCGAGCTGGGCGAGAACCAGGGCAGCAAACCCGCCTGCGCCGACGGACAGAACCGCCTTCAGAACCGCGCCAGCGCCGAACCAGCCGGCCAGAAACGTCAGCAGGGCCACGCCCAGCAAAGCCAGCAGGAGGGAGACCGTCTTCAAGCGGGCGGCCCTTCCGGTCGCTGTTCCGTGAAAGCGTGCTCCCTACACCCTCGCGTCCGCCCGTGCCACAGCGCGCTGGGCCGGGCAGGGTCGCGCCGATCCGGCTTCAGGCGGGGCGCTCGCAAAGCCGTGACTTGTCCTTATTATTTGCAATGTGCATTTTACTCTCAACAACGACCGAGGGAGTTCCGGATGAGCATCACCATCCGCGCCGACGGGCAGGAGATCGGCCTCAAGCGCTTCAACTTCTCCGCAGGCGAGGTGCAGATCAGGCTGCTCGATCCGCCGGAGCACGTCGCACGCTGGGACGTCACCGCCCATGTCCACGACTCCGACACGCTGATGGCGCTGATGCTGGTGGGCGACGCCATCCGTCGCCTGAGCCCGGCGCCGATGCACCTGCTGATCCCCTACCTGCCCTATTCCCGCCAGGACCGCGCCGCATGGACCGGCGAGGCCTTCGCCCTGTCCGTTCTCGGCCGCATGCTGGCGCTGCACGACTGGGCCGAGATCGTCACCTGGGACGTGCATTCCCCGGTCTCGCTGGAACAGGTGCCCAGGCTGCGCTCGATCCCCGCCGCCGCCTTCGTCCGCCCCCATCTGAAAAAGGGAGAGCGCGTGGTAGCGCCGGACAAGGGCGCGGTGGAACGCTCCGGCGCCTGCGCCGACGACGACCACAGATTGCTGCGCGCGATCAAGCGACGCGACCCCGATACCGGCGACGTGCGCGACCCGGAACTGCTCGACGCCCTGGGCCCCGACGAACCGGTGCTCGTGGTAGACGACATCTGCGACGGCGGCCGCACCTTCACCCATCTCGGCCGCTTCCTGCGCACGGTCACGCGCGCCCCGCTGCGCCTCTACGTCACGCACGGCATCTTCTCGCAGGGCCTCGGCGAACTGCGCGAAATCTTCGACGAGGTTCTGTGCGCCAATCTGTTCGACCCGTCGCTCGCCGATCAGGTGACACTGGTTTCCCTTCCCGCCGGCCAGGAGAACGTTCGATGATCTTCGCTCCGCACGCGGTCGATTTCTACAAGACCGGCCACCACAAGATGCTGCCCGCAGGCACGGAATACATCTATTCCAACCTCACCCCGCGTTCGCCCAAGCTGGCGCGCGAACTGCCCGACAGCGACCACCGCATGGTGTTCTTCGGGCTCCAGCGCTTCATCAAGGATTTCCTGATCGGGCAGTGGAACGAGACCTTCTTCCATCGCCCCGAGGACGAGGTGATCGAAAAGCTGCGCGCGCGCATCGACGGCGCGATCGGGCCGGGCTGCGCCGACGTGGAAGGCTTCCGCGCCCTGCACCGGCTCGGCCATCTTCCCTTGCTGATCAAGGCCCTTCCCGAAGGCGCGCGCGTGCCGATGCAGGTGGCGCCGCTCACCGTGATCAACACAGATCCGCGCTTCCCCTGGCTCACCAACTATCTCGAATCCGTCCTTTCGGCCGAACTCTGGAAGCCCTGCGTGAATGCCAGCCAGGCGTTCGAATTCCGTCGTCTGCTGGAAAAGGCCGCGATCGAGACGACAGGAAACGCGGATTTCGTCCCGTTCCAGGGGCATGACTTCTCCATGCGCGGCATGAGCGGGCATCTGGACGCGGCCAATTCAGGCGTGGCCCATCTCTGTTCCTTCGTCGGCACGGACACGGTGGCGGCCCTGGACGTGGCGGAACGCTTCTACGGCGGCGACGACATGCGGCCGCCCTATCTGATCGGCGCCTCCGTGCCCGCCACCGAGCACATGGTCATGTGCATCGGTGGCCAGGAAGAGGAGATCGAGACCTATCGCCGTTTGATCTGCGACGTCCACCCGAGCGGCATCGTCTCCATCGTGTCCGATACCTGGGACTACTTCCAGGTGCTCGAAGACTACACGCGCCGGCTCAAGACCGAGATCCTGGCCCGCACGCCGGATGCGAACGGCATGGCCAAAGTGGTGTTCCGGCCGGATTCCGGCGATCCCGTCCGCATCATCTGCGGCGACCCGGACGCGCCCGAGGGCGATCCCGCACGCAAGGGGTCCGTCGAGATCCTGTGGGACATCTTCGGCGGCACCACCACCGAACAAGGCTACCGTGTGCTCCATCCCGCCGTCGGGCTGATCTACGGCGACGCCATCACGCTGGAACGCGCCACCGACATCATCGAAGGGCTGAAAGCGAAGGGCTACGCCTCCACCAACCTCGTGTTCGGAATCGGCTCGTTCTCCTATCAGCTCGTCACCCGCGACAGCTATTCCATCGCCATGAAGGCGACCTGGGCGCAGGTGAACGGCGAACCGCGCCTGTTGATGAAAGACCCGAAAACCTCGGCCGGCGCCAAGCGCTCCGCCGCCGGCCTGCTGCGGGTGGAAGAACAGGACGGCACCTACGTCCAGCACGATCACCAGACGCCCGAACAGGAAAAAGGCGGCGCGTTGGAGCCGGTGTTCGAGAACGGCAAGCTTCTGCGCGAACAAAGCCTGGCGCAGATCCGCGCCCGTCTGGCCGCGCAGATCTTCTGAGCCGGACGGCGATGGCGGATCATCCACGCCCGATCGCCACGGTCGATGTGGTGGTGCTGGCCCTTCTGGACGGAGCATTGTCCGTGGGCCTGCTCCGCCGCGACGCACCGGACGAACCCGCCTATGGCGAACGCGCCCTTCCGGGCGGGTTCGTCCGCGTGGGCGAGGATGCGGATCTCGACGCGGTGATGCGGCGTGTGCTGCGCACGAAGGTCGGCGCCGAGCCGGCCTATGGCGAGCAGCTCGGCACGCGCGGCAACGCGCGGCGCGATCCGCGCGGCTGGAGCCTGTCGGTGTCCTACGCCGCCATTCTGTCCGGCCCCGCACCCGGCCTCGAGTTCCACGATGCCGAGAACCTGCCGCCCCTCGCCTTCGACCACGCCGAGATCGTCGCCCAGGCGCTCGACCGGCTGCGTGCCAAAGCCAGCTACAGCGCCCTGCCGCTGTTCCTGATCCCCGAACCCTTCACCCTGACGGAAGCGCTGACCGCCTACCGGCTGGTCGCAGGCGGCCCGATCGACGCGGCGAATTTCCGGCGCAAACTGCTGGCGCAGGACGTGCTGGAAAAACGCGGCGAGCGACGCGACATCGGTCGTCCGACCCAGCTTTTCGGTGTCCGTCCGGGCGCCGAACTGCTGTTCCGGCGCCCGCTGCTGAGCTGATCCGGCCGGTCGTCGAAGCGCGAGAACGCCTCCTGACCGGGCGGTCCGAAAGGCGCGCCGCTCTTCAGCCTTCCGGGAAGTCGGTCGCCCGGCCCTTCTCCTGCCAGGCTTCGATCTCCGCCATGCGCTGCTTCAGCCGCGACAGGACCACATCGTTGGCCATCGCGCCCAGAACGTAATGACGCGGCGCGGTTTCGCTCAGAGCGATCTCGAACATCGCCTGCACCGCCCGCTTCGGATCGCCCTTCTGTTCGCCACTGGCCGCAGCGGTGTTCTTCATCCGCGCACCCGCCGTCTCTGCATAATCGGCGATGCGGCCAGGAGTCTGACGCAGGGAGCGACCGGCCCAATCGGTGCGGAACGGACCCGGCTCGATGCAGGTCACCTTGATCCCCAGAGGTGCGGCCTCGATCGCCAACGCGTCCGACCAGCCTTCGACCGCATGCTTGCTGGCCGAGTAGTAACCGGAGCCCGGAAACCCGACGAGACCCGCCATCGAGGTGATGTTGATCACATGCCCGCGCCGCTGCGCCCGCATGGCCGGCAGAACCGCACGCGTCAGGGCGAACAAGCCGAACACGTTGGCGTCGAACTGCGCGCGGATCTCCTTGTCGTCGCCTTCCTCGATCGACGCCTGGTAGCCGTAGCCGGCATTGTTCACCAGAACGTCGATGCGGCCGAAACGCTCGATTGTCGCCGCCACGGCACGGTCGATCGCCGTCTGATCCGTCACGTCGAGCGCGACCGCGAGCGCATCGTTCTCATGTCCTTCCACCAGGTCGGCCACGCGCGCGGCATCGCGCGCCGTGACCACGGCACGCCCCCCTTTCTCCAGCACCAGCGTCGCCAGATCGCGGCCGAACCCGGTGGAGCAGCCGCTGATGAACCAGACAGGTGTGTTGGTATCCGACATGACGAAACCTCCTCAGATCTTGGCGCGAACGACGCGATCGGTACCGGGTTTCGGCGACCGTCTCGCGCTTGAAAAGGACGATGGCGGGATCAGGATGCTTCCGAAACACCCCATCCGCCGCCGCCAGGCGTGAGAACCACCAGCCTGTCTCCGGCCGCCAGCAGGGCCCGATCGCGTCCGGCCAGATCATATCGCGTGCCGTCCGCGCGATCCACATGTTGCCGCCCGGGTTCGCCTGCTTCGCCACCTGCGGCACCGAACGGCGCCACGCTGCGCCGCGATGAGACGATCGTCGCCTCGATCGGCTCCAACGCCACGATCGCCCGCTCCACGCCGCATCCGCCCGACCAACGCCCGGCCCCGCCCGATCCGGGCCATAAGGAAAACCGGTCGAGCCTGACCGGATAACGCATCTCCAGGATCTCCGGATCGGTGATGCGCGTATTGGTCATGTGCGTATGCACACCCGACGCACCGTCAAAGCCTGGCCCGGCACCCGCACCGCCGCAAATGGTCTCGTAGTACTGGCAACGTTCATTGCCGAACAGCAGGTTGTTCATCGTGCCCTGCGATGCCGCCTGCGCACCGAGCGCCCCCAGCAGCGCATTGCACACGGCCTGGCTGATCTCCGTGTTTCCGGCCACCACGGCGCTGCCGGGAGGCGGGCTCAGAAAGCTGTTCTCCGGCAGAACGATCCGCAACGGCGCCAGACAACCTTCGTTCAGCGGCAGATCCTCGTCCAGCAGGCAGCGGAACACATAGAGCACGGCGGCGCGCGTCACCGCCGGCGGTGCGTTGAAATTGCCGCCATCCGCGGCCGAAGTGCCGGTGAAGTCGATCACCGCCGACCGGCTGTCCCGATCGATCCCGATCGCTACACGAAGAGTCGCTCCGTCATCCATCGAATAACTGAAGGCGCCGTCTTCCAGACGCCCGATCACGCGACGCACGCTTTCTTCCGCATGGGCCCTGACATGGCCCATATACGCCTCCACCAGCGCCCAGCCATGCTCGCGCACGAGCGCAGCCAGCTCCGCCAGCCCGGCCTGATTGGCGGCGAGCTGGGCGCGGATATCGGCCAGATTGGTGTCGGGCGAACGCGCAGGCCAGCGCGCGCCGGTCAACAGATCGCGGAACGCCTCCTCCCGAAGAACGCCGTTCCCGACCAGCAGGAAATCGTCGATCACCACGCCCTCCTCGTCGAGCCGGTGTGATCCGGGCGGCGTCGAGCCCGGCGTCAGTCCGCCGATATCCGCATGATGGCCGCGATTGGCGACGAAGAACCGGATTGCGCCGGTATCGTCGAACGAAGGAGAGATCACGGTGATGTCCGGCAGATGCGTGCCGCCGTTGAACGGATTGTTCAGCGCCACGGCATCGCCCGGCTTGAGCGTGTTCCCGCGCGACCGAATCACCGCACGCACGCTCTCCCCCATCGCGCCCAGATGCACCGGAACGTGCGGCGCATTGGCGATCAGCTGACCATCCCTGTCGAACAGCGCACAGGAAAAGTCGAGCCTCTCCTTCATGTTCACGCTGCTGGCGGTCTGGCGCAGCACGACGCCCATGCGCTCGGCGATGCCCATGAAACGGATATTGAACAATTCGAGCTGCGCCGGGTCCGGCACGTCCGGATCGGGCGCAGATTTCGGCATCGCCGTCGCGTGATGCAGCAGGATTTCGCCCTGCGCGCCGATCTCGACCCGCCAGCCCGGCTCCACCACCGTGGTCGCGATCGGCTCCCGGATCAGCGCAGGCCCGTCGATGCGATCGCCAGGACGCAGCGAAGCCCGCTCCAGCACCGGCGCATCCAGCGCCTGCCCGTCCGACCACAGCACGACACGACCGACCGGAACGGGCGCCGCGCCGGCCCGTGGCGGCAGCACAGGCAAGGAAACGGCCGCACCCGCCGATACGACCTCCACCACCACGCTATCCACCATCACGGTCTGCGCCGGATCGACGAATCCGTAGCGTGCGCGGTGAACGGCCTCGAACTGCTCGCGCAATCCGGGGAAACGTCCAGGCGTCACCGCCAGAGCCGTATCGCTGTTGCGATAGCGCAGCATCACCTCCACGCTGCGCCTGGAATCGGCCACGCCCAGTTCGCCCTCAGCGTCCCGAGCGAGCTCTTCCGCGACCTCCGCGATCAGTTCGGCGCTTTCCGCGTCGAGCGCGCGCTCCACCGAACGCTGCCGCATCGCCATGCGATCGGCCAGCCCCATGCCGAACGCACTCAACACGCCGGCCATCGGGTGGATCAGAACACGTCGCATGCCGAGCGATTCCGCCACGCGACAGGCGAGTTGGCCGCCCGCCCCACCGAAACATTGCAGGGTGAAATCCGACGCGTCCCGGCCCTTCTCCAGCGCCGCACGCCGAATGGCGGCGGCCATGGTGTTCACCGCCACCAGCAGAAACCCCTCCGCAACGTCACGCGGATCGACATCGCCTCCGATATCCGACGCTAGCGCGGCGAATTTCTGCTCCACCACTGCACGGTCCAGCGGCGCATCGCCGTTCGGTCCGAACAAGGACGGGAAATGCGCCGGATCGAGCCGACCGGTCAGCAGATTGGCGTCCGTGACCGTCAACGGACCGCCGTTGCGGTAACAGGCCGGGCCGGGCCGGGCGCCGGCACTGTCCGGCCCCACCCGGAACCGGCCGGAATCGTGATGCAGGATCGAACCGCCCCCCGCCGCCACCGTGTCGATGCGCATCATCGGCACGCGCATCTCCACCCCGGCCACCACCGTATCGAAAACACGCTCGAACCGGCCGGAATACAGCGCCACATCGGTGGAGGTCCCGCCCATGTCGAAGCCGATCACGTCGCCGAATCCGGCCGCCTCCGCCGTGCGCGCCGCCGCCACCACGCCGCCGGCCGGCCCGGACAGGATCGCATCCTTGCCGCCGAACCGGTCCGCCGCCGCCAGACCGCCATTGGACTGCATGAAGCTCAGCGCCGTATCGCCCAACGCCGACGACACCCGGTTCACGTAGCCGCGCAACACGGGCGACAGATACGCATCCACCACGCTGGTGCGCCCGCGCGACACCAGCCCGACCAGGGGCGACACCGCATGGCTCGCCGAGATCTGCGTGAAACCCGCCTCCCGCGCCAGCAGGGCCACGCGCTGCTCGGTCTCGGGGAAACGCCAGTTGTGCGCCAGCACGATCGCCACCGACTCGAACCCTTCCGCGCGCCGGCAACGCAGCATCCGGAGCGTTTCCGCCTCGTCCAGCGGCGCCACCACCCTGCCCTCGGCATCGATCCGGCCGCCGATCTCCTCCACCGCCTCGTGGATCGGTTCCGGCAGGCGGATATGCAGATCGAACAAACGCGGCCGCGCCTGGGTGCCGATCCGCAGCAGATCGCCGAAGCCGCGATCCACCACCAGCAGCGTCCGCGCGCCCTTGCGCTCCAGCAGCGCGTTGGTCGCCACCGTCGTGCCCATCTTCACCGAGCGGATCAGCGCACGGGGCAAAGCCTCGCCCGGGGCGACGCCGAGAATGGCACGGATGCCGGCCACGGCGGCATCGTCGTAGCGCTCCGGGTTCTCGCTCAACAGCTTGGCGGTGCTGAGCACGCCGTCCGGATCGCGCGCCACGATGTCGGTGAAGGTACCCCCGCGGTCGATCCAGAATTCCCAGCCGCCCATGGAACCCTCCCGATTTGTCGAGAAATCGTCGCCGTATCGTATACAGATTGACAGCCAGCCTCGCCAGAACCGATGCTGCGCCCGGCAGCGGGGAACAGGCATGAGCGGCAGACCGGCGATCGTGTCCTCGGCGCATCTGGCGGACGGTGCCTCGCCTGCGCTCAGCGAGCTCGAATTCAGCCTCACTCTGGCCGCCACCGCCTATCAGCGCTGGATCGGCCGCTGCGCCTCGGCGGCGGGCCTGTCCTTGTCGCCGCTGGAAGTGCTGATCCTGCACACGGTGCGCCATCGCGACCGCTTCAAACGCCTCGCCGACATCGCCCTGGTGCTCGACATCGACGACATCCATCTGGTCACCTACGCGTTGCGCAAGCTGGAAGCCGCCGGTCTGGTCAGCACAAAACGCGACGGCAAGGAGAAGCTGGTCGGCGCCACCGCCAGGGGCCGCGCCTTCTGCGCCCGCTATCGGGAGGTTCGCGAACAGATCCTGGCCGCCTCCGTCGCCGATGCCGAACCGAACGGCGCCATCCTGTCCGACGCAGCCGCCCTGCTCCGGCGCCTGTCAGGGCAGTACAATCAGGCGGCCCGTGCCGCCGCGACGCTGTAGAGGACACCCGAACCATCCTGGTCCTGTCCGGCATTCTGGTGATCGTGATCGGCTTCGGGCTCGGCCTGAACCCGATGCTGGTCGTCACCCTCGCCGCCTTCGCCAGCGCGATGGCAGCCGGTTACGAGCCGCTCGCCGTGATCGCCATGATCGGACACGGCTTCGTCGAGAACCGGCTGCTGTCTCTGCCCCTGCTCGCCCTGGCGATGGTCGGCGTGCTGGAACGCGCGGGGCTCCGCGAACAGGCGAAACACCTGATCGGCCGCCTGCGCGGCGCCACGCCCGGCCGGATCCTGTTGGCCTACCTGGCATTCCGCGAACTATCCGCAGCGCTCGGCCTGCGTGGTCTCGGCGGCCACGTGCAGATGGTGCGGCCGATCGTCGCGCCGATGACCGAAGCAGCGGAACCGGAGGCGGACGCGCCGAAACGCCGTCTCCTCCGCGCCCATGCCGCCGCTGTCGACAATATCGGCTCCTTCTTCGGCGAGGACGTGTTCGTCGCGGTCGGATCGGTACTGCTGATCCGCGCGGTCCTGGCGCAGAACGGCATCGACGTCGCGCCGCTGCGCGTGGCGTTCTGGGCCATCCCCACCGCCATCGCCGCGCTGCTGATCCATGGCGCGCGGCTTCTTCTGCTGGACCGCCGCTTGCGCCGCGACCGGGCCCCGTGACCCTGCACGGCGACACGGTCCTGGGCGTCGTGCTGGCCCTGCTGCCGGCCGCGGCGGCGCTGCATCATCTGACCGATCGAGACTCTCCCAGGCGATTCCGCAACGCCACCTTCTGGGGCGCCTTCGCCATCACAGCCGGTGCAGGACCGTTTCTGCCTTCCCTCGCGAACGGCGCTCTGGTTCTGCTCATGGTCACCCTGGCGACGATCGGCCTCCGGCCCGGGGCGGGGCGGTCCACGAGCGAGGCGCAGCGCGCGGTCTCGGCCCGGCGTTTCGGGTATCGCCTGTTCCTGCCAGCCCTTTCCGCACCGCTGCTGACCTTTTCCGGCGCCATCCTACTGCCGAAACTCGCATGGCACGGCCGCCCTCTCACCGATCCGCGCAATGCCACGCTGTACGGGCTCACCATCGGCCTGCTGGCCGCAACCGCCTTCGCCCTGCTGCTGACCCGGCCGCCACGCGGCGCGATCGTCGCGGAATCGCGCCGCCTGTCCGACGATTACGGCTGGGCCATGGTGCTGCCGCAGCTTCTGGCCGCACTCGGCGGCATCTTCGCCATGGCCGGCGTCGGCAAGATCATCGCCGCCTCTACCGCCGCCGTGGTCCCCTTCGATTCCCATCTGCTCATGACGGCCTTGTTCGCGATCGGCATGGCCGGACTCACCGTTCTGATCGGCAACGCCTTCACCGCGTTCCCGATCATGATGGGCGGCATCGGCATTCCGATCCTGGTGCGCCACATGGGCGCCGACCCGGCGATCGTCGCATCGCTCGGCATGCTGTCCGGCTTCTGCGGTACGCTGGTCTCGCCGATGGCGGCCACCTTCAATCTGGTGCCGACCACCCTGCTCGATCTGCGCAGCCAATACGCCGTCATCCGCGTGCAGGCACCGACCGCGATGCTGCTGCTTCTCGTCAACGTCGCCGTCCTTCTGGTCTGCGCCTTTCCCGGAGTCTCGCCATGACCGACTCGTTTCCCGCCGGGCTGGCCAGCACCTTCGCCCGCATCGCGCTCGGCCACGTCACGCGCGAATACCCGCACAAGGCCGACCACGTGATGAGCGCGGACACGGACGCGTATCTGCCGCGGGACATGCACCCGATCTTCTTCGGTAGTTTCGATTGGCATAGCTGCGTGCACGGTTTCTGGCTGCTCGCCCGCGTCCGCCGCCTGCATCCCGACATCGTCGAAACCGGCGCGATCGACAGCCTGTTCGCCGACAGCTTCACGGGGGAGAAGATCGCCGCGGAACGCGCCTATCTGCACCGCCCCGGCGCACGCAGCTTCGAGCGTCCCTATGGCTGGGCATGGCTGATGATGCTGTGGGCCGAATTGCAGACAAGCGGCGATCCGCACGCGGACGCGCTACGCCCGCTCGCCGAGGATTTCGCGTCGCTCTGCCGCGACTACTTCCCCAAACTTTCCTTTCCGGTACGCGCCGGAACCCATGCCAGCACCGGTTTCGCCCTGGTGCTGATGCAACGCTACGCCCGCCTTTCCGGCGACACCGCGTTCCACACTTTGCTGCAGGAGCGCGCGTCTCACTGGTTCGGCGCCGACACCGACGCGCGCGGCTTCGAACCCAGCGGCGAGGATTTCCTGTCGCCGATCCTGGTGGAATCCCTGGCGATGGCGCGTCTTCTGCCGCCGGAGCGGTTCGCGCCCTGGTTCGCGGGCTTCCTGCCGCACCTGGCTGAGCGCGAACCCGCCGCCCTGTTCACCCCCGTGTCCGTCAGCGACAGGAGCGATGGCCGCATCGCCCATCTGGACGGGCTCAATCTGAGCCGCGCCTGGTGCATGCGCGGTCTGGCGCGGACGCTCGATGACGGCGACGCGAAAACGGTTCTCTTGAAGGCCGCCGACGACCATCTGGCCGCATCGCTCGGCAACGTGGCTGGCGACTATATGGGCGAGCACTGGCTGGCGAGTTTCGCCCTGCTGGCGCTTACCGACTGAGGGAAGAGGTTTCTTTTTCTGAAGAAAAAGAAGCAAAAAGACTTCTATCCGTTTGCTGCCGAGCAGACGGCTCGGCGTGGAGCCAATCGGATAGAAGTTCTTTGGTTCTTTCTTTCAAGAAAGAACACTCTTCCTTCTGACTGCGTTAAATGTCGGCAGCCGGCTCGGCCCCGTTCTGGTCGCGCAGATAGGGCTCGACCTTGCCACTCAGCTTCATGGTCATCGGGCTGCCATCCCGCGCCATGGTCTTGCCAACGGCGACACGGATCCAGCCCTCGCTGACGCAGTATTCCTCGACATTGGTCTTCTCGACGCCGTTGAAGCGGATGCCGATGCCGCGCGCCAGCAGCGCCTCGTCGAAATGCGGCGAGCGCGGATTGATAGCCAGGCGGTCCGGCAGGGTGTCGTTCTGTTCGGTCATGCAGGGGTTCCAACTCGAGCGGTCTTGCGGCCGGCGGCATACCACAAGGCGGCCACGGCGAAACCGACATAATAGCCGATATCCGCGCCGCCGAGCAGTCGCGCCACCGGCCCGGTGTAGAGATCGCTCACGGAAAACAGGGCGATGGTCAGAACGGCGGTGACCACGAAGATCGTCGCACCGCGTGTCCAGCCCGACGGATCGGACAGCGGCCTGCGATCGCGCACCAGATACCAGTCCGCCAGGACGATGCCGATCCAGGGCGCGATCCAGTACAACGTCATCACCAGATAGGACGCATACAGATCGGCGTAATGCCCGGCCCCGGCCACCGCCAGCGCATAGCCGATCGCGGCGGTGAGGATCGCCGCCAGAACGCGCGGCACGCGGATGCCGGCCGAGATCAGGCTGTAGCTCGCGGTGTTGTCGTTGAACGAATTGCCGGTGATGGACGAGAGCGCGATCGCCCCCAGCACCACCGGCCCCAGCCAGCCCGCCTGCTGCGCCAGACCGTTGATCACCGCCGTGGGCGAGGCTTCCGCGCTGGCCGACGCCGTCAGCAGGCCCAACACCTGGAACGGCACCGCCGAGCCCAGCAAGCCGAACAACGCCAGACGCACCACGCGCGCCGGATCGCTGTCGGCCGGCAGATAGCGCGTATAGTCCGACGAATAGGATGCCCAGCTCAGATTGAACGACGCCAGGATCGCGGTCGCGAGCACGAAGACCGCTGCCCCCGGCGCATGCGCCGCATGCGGCACCCCGCCGGACCGAACCAGGACCAGGATGCCGATCGCCCCCAGCGTCACCAGCAGCAGCGCCCCCAGATATTTCTGCAAGGCCTGCACCACATCGTGCCCGTAGATGCTCGCCACCATCTGGACCGAGGCCAGCACGCCCAGCGCCAGCCAGAACGGCGCCCCCACCCCGCCCAGGGCCAGCAGCGCGATCAGCGCCACCGCCGCCGGCACGTTGTTCACCGCATCCCAGCCGATGCAGTAGATCCAGTTCAGGAAGGCCGGCAGACGCAGGCCCAGCCGACCCAGCGCGCGGCGCGACGCCTCCATCTGTGGCAACCCCGTCACCGGCCCGATCGCGGCCGCCAGCGCCACCGGCAGCGCCCCCACCAGATTGCCCACCAGGATCGCCGCCAGCCCGCTCCAGAACCCGAGCCCCAGATGCACCAGCAGCACGCCCGTCACCCAGCCGCCGGGACCGAGATTGGGCGAGAAATGGCTCCAGAACACCCGGTCCATGCGCATGGTCTTGCGCTCAGGTGGCACCGGCTCCGACACCGCGCCGGCGCCGGCTTCCTCCATCACCAGACCGTCGCGCCAGCCCGCCATGCGTCGCCCCTCTTCCAGCGGAACGCATGGTGCGGCGCGAACCGGCATTGAACAACCGCGCCCGCGTCGCGTTGGTCCGCATGAACACGAACAGCATGGGATCACCGTTCATGGACAAGTTCGCTTCCGCCGTCTGGAAAGGCGGCCTGAAGGACGGCACCGGCCATATCTCCACCGAGAGCGGCGTGCTCGCCAACCAGCCCTACGGCTTCAACACCCGCTTCGAAGGCAAGAAAGGCACCAACCCGGAGGAACTGGTCGCAGCGGCTCATGCCGGCTGCTTCGCCATGGCCCTGTCCAACATCCTCGGCGAGGCGGGCTTCACCGCCGACGAACTCGACGCCAAGGCCGTCGTCACCCTCGACAAGCAGGGGGACGGTTTCGCCGTGACCCGCTCCGCCCTCACGCTCCGCGCCAAGGTGCCTGGCATCGACGACGCGAAGTTCCAGGAGCTGGCCGGAAAGGCGAAGGCCGGCTGCCCGATCTCCAAGCTGCTCACCGCCGAGGTTACGCTGGACGCCAAGCTGGCCTGATCAGGCTTCCAGCACCGTTCCGTCGGCCCGCCTGCTCGCAGGCGGGCTTTTTCTGTCTCAGACCGATCGCCCATCGATTCCTCAGACAAGCGCTTGCGCAAACGCTTCGATAATTGCACAATCGAGACGGAACGGCATGCGCGGGAGTCCGAAAACGGACCCGGGCAAGCGCATGCGAGGAGGAAACATGTCGATCGCGATCGACACAGCCGAACCGCGTACGGTGCCGGCAGCGGAACTGGCCGGGGTCAGCAAACGCTTCGGCGGCGTCGTGGCGCTGGCCCATGCCGATTTCGCACTGCATGCCGGCGAGGTCGTGGCGCTTCTGGGCGAGAACGGCGCCGGCAAAAGCACCTGCGTGAAGTTGTTCGCAGGCGTCCATCAACCCGATACCGGCAGCGTCCGCGTCGACGGCAAGGATGTCTCGCTGCGGTCGCCGCAGGACGCGCTCGCCGCCGGGATCGGCGTGATGCATCAGCATCCCGGACTGTTTCCCGATCTGAGCGTCGCCGAGAACATCGCCATCGGCCATATGCCACGCGCAGCGCTCGGCACACTCGACCGCACGCGGATGGACGCGGATGCGCGCCGTCTGCTGCGCGCGGTCGGGCTGGAGTGTTCGCCGGACCGGATCCTGGGGTCGCTGCGCTCCTCCGAACAGCAGCTGGTCGAGATCGCCCGCGCGCTGTCGGTCGATGCGCGCGTGCTGATCATGGACGAACCCACCGCCTCCCTGTCGCGTGGCGAGGTGGAGAAACTCTTCGCCGTGGTGGCCGGGCTCAAGCGTCAGGGCGTGGCGATGATGTTCGTGGGCCATCGCATGGAGGAGGTTTATCGCATCGCCGACCGCGTGGTGGTGCTGCGCGACGGGCGCCAGGTCGGACAAGGAAGCGCGGCCGCGCTGGACCAGAACGCCGCGGTGACCCTCATGATCGGCCGAGCCCTGGCCGACCTGTTTCCCGCCCTCGCCCCCGCCACGGAGCGGGAAGTCCTGCGTGTCGACGGTCTCACGCGACACGGCGCCTTCACCGGCGTTTCCTTCTCGCTCCGCGCCGGACAGATCCTGGGCTTCGGCGGTCTGGTCGGGGCAGGACGCACCGAGGTCGCGCGCGTGCTGTTCGGCATCGACCGCCCCGACGGCGGCCGCATCCTGCTGGACGGGCAGCCGCAGCATTTCGGCAGCGCCGGAGACGCCATGCGCGCCGGCATCGCCTACGTGTCCGAGGACCGGCTCGGCCAAAGCCTGGTGATGGATTTCTCCATCCTCGACAACGCCGTGCTCAGCGTCCTGCCGCGCGCCACGCGTCACGGCGTGGTGGACCGCGCCCGCTCGCTCTCGCTGGTGCAGGAGCCGCTGCGGAAGATGCGGCTCCGTTTCAACGATTACGACCAGCCCGTCAGCACGTTGTCCGGCGGCAATCAGCAGAAGGTCGTGCTCGCCAAATGGCTGGCGACCGAACCGCGCGTGCTGATCCTGGACGAACCCACCCAGGGCATCGACATCAACGCCAAGGGCGAGGTGCACGCCATCGTCGCCGAGCTGGCACGCCAGGGCATGGCGATCATCGTCATCTCCTCCGACATGCCCGAACTGCTCGGCATGTGCCACGACATCGCCGTGTTCCGCGAGGGCCATCTCGCCGCGCTGATGCCGCGTGCCGAAGCCAGCCAGGAAGCGGTTCTGCGTGCCGCCACCGATGCCGGCGCCGCCCTCCGCCTTCCGCCCGAAGACAGCGTGGGTGAGGAGAAGGCGACCGATACCGGCGCGGTGCTCGCCGCGCGCGCCGATCCGGACGTCCGCCCGCCGGTGCCGTCGCGCCGAAGCTGGATGCGTCGCGAACTCGGCCTGCTGGCCGCGGTCGCCGCGGTGATCCTGCCGGCGGCGCTCGTCAATCCCCGCATGCTGTCCGCCGCCAACCTCGATGCCGTGGCGATGGATCTGGCCCTGCTGATGATCGTCTCCGCCGGCATGATGGTGGTGATGATCACCCGCAACATCGACCTGTCGGTGGCGTCCGTGATCGGTCTCGGCGCCTATGTCGCAGCGGATTCCTTCCGGCTGTTTCCCGGCATGCCGGTGGCGGGCGCGGTGCTGCTGGCCTGTCTCGTCGGCGCCCTGTGCGGACTCGGCAACGGTCTGGTGGTGGCGATCGGCCGCGTGCCCTCCATCGTCGTCACGCTCGGCAGCCTGTCGCTGATCCGCGGCCTCGACAGCATGGTCGCGGGCGGACGGCAGATCTCCTCCGAACAGGTGCCGCAAGGCTGGCTCGACCTCACCGGCGCGCATCTGTTCGGCATTCCGGCGATCCTGCTGCTCTCCGCACTGGTCATGGCGGCGATGGCCGTGTTTCTCCGCTTCGTGCGTCAGGGACGGGAACTCTTCGCGATCGGCTCCAACCCGGACGGCGCCCGCCTGATCGGCATTCCGCGCGAGAAACTCGTGCTGCTGGCCTTCGTCGTGTCCGGCATTCTGGCCGGGCTGGACGGCGCGCTTTGGGCCTCGCGCTATGCGGTGGTCGATGCGCGCGTCGCCAGCGGCTACGAACTGACCGTGGTGGCCGCCGTCGTGGTCGGCGGCACCGCCATACGCGGCGGGGTCGGCACGCTGTCCGGCGTTGTCCTGGGCGCTCTGCTGCTGCTGGCGATCCAGAACGCGCTCACGCTGGTACGGGTGAACCCGCTCTGGCTGCAGGGCGTGTATGGGCTGGTGATCGTTCTGGCGATCGCGCTCGATGCGCTGGTGGTGCGCAGCGCCGCACGCGCCCGCACCTCACGCGGCCCGCAGGCGCCCCTGGCCCGAACGCCGCCTCCCCCTGCCCGCGCCACCAAACCCGCTTCCGGAGACGTGCGATGAACGGCGTGCGTCGCTTCCTCACCTGGGATACCTGCCTCGGCGCGGTGACGCTGCTGGCGATCCTGCTCTCCGCCGTCGCCGTGCCGCGCTTCGCCAGCAGCTTCAACATCTCCCAGGCCCTGGCACTGGTTTCGGAAAAAGCACTGATCGTGCTGCCGATGGCCCTGTTGATGATCGTGCGCGAGATCGACCTGTCGGTCGCCAGCATCCTCGCCTTGTGTTCCTGCATTCTCGGCGCGCTGCTGCAACAAGGCTGGCCGCTGGCGGCGTCGATCCCGGTGGTGATCCTGGCCGGCGCACTCTGCGGCGCGCTGAACGGCTGGCTCGTCACCCGTCTCGGCCTCGCCTCGTTGCTGGTCACGCTCGGCACCATGGGGCTGTATCGCGGCCTGGGCTACGTGCTGCTCGGCGCGGATTCCGTGAACGAACTGCCAGACGCACTCAGCGATTTTGGCATCGGCACCGCCTTCACCGCGTTCCTGCCGCAGACCATCGTGCCGTTCCTCGTGGTGGCGCCGATCTTCGCCTTCGTGCTGCATGCCACCGCCACCGGGCGCCGCCTCTACGCGATCGGCGGCAGCCCCGAGGCCGCACGCTATTCCGGCATCGACGCCGACAGGATCAGGATCGGTTTGTTCACCCTGTCCGGCGTCCTGTGCGCCGTCGCCGGCATCGTCTTCACCGCACGCCTGTCCAACGCGCGCGCCAACAACGCACAAGGCTTCGAACTCGAGATCATCACCATGGCGCTGCTCGGCGGCATCAGCGTGTTCGGCGGACGCGGCCGTTTGAGCGGCGTGATCTGGGCGGTGCTGCTGCTGGCGCTGCTACGCGACGTGCTCGGCCTCGAAGGCATCGGCGGCGATGCGCAGGGAATCGCGGTGGGTCTGCTGCTGATCGGCGCCCTTCTGCTCAACGGCGTGGTGCAGGCCCGCTCGGCGGCGGCGCGTCGTCGCGCGCCCCCTGCTCCGGTGCCGCCCGCTCCCCCTCCCCCGACCGTGGTGTCGCCGGTCTGACCGGACCGGCGACGAACGGAACAAAAGAACCCGGCAACGAACAACAGGAAACGGAACCAACCATGTCCCGCACACGCACGCTGCTCGCAGCGGCCTCGCTTCTCGCCCTCGGCGCCGCCCTCCCGGCCGCCACGCAGGCCGCGGAATGCCGCAAAGGCCCCGTCACCGTGGGCTACATCCCCAAGCTCGATACCGATCCGTTCTTCCGCTCCGCCAACACGGGCGCGGAACAGGCGCAAAAGGAGATCGGCGGCAAGCTGCTGCTGCAGGCCCCCTCCGAAGCCACGGCGGAAGCGCAGATCGCCTTCATCAACAACATGGTCACCCAGGGCGTCGACGTGATCGCCATCTCCGGCAACGACGCCAATGCGGTAGCCCCCGCTCTGCGACGCGCCGAAGCCCAGAACATCTGGGTGATCGCCTACGATTCCGACGTCGCGCCGAAAGCGCGTTCCCTGTTCATCAACCAGGCCGATTCCGCGCTGCTCGGTGCGCAGATGCTGGAAAGCCTCGGCAAGGCCATCAACTATGACGGCCAGTTCGCCATCCTCTCCTCCACGCCGACCGCGACCAACCAGAACAAGTGGATCGCGGCGATGAAGCACACCATCGCCACAGACCCGAAATTCGCGAAGATGAAGCTGGTCCAGGTCGCCTACGGCCAGGAAAGCGAACAGATCAACCAGCAGCAGACCCTGGCGCTGGTGCAGGCCTTTCCCGAGCTGAAGGGCATCATCGTTCCCGCCGGCATCGGTCTTCCGGCCGCGGCACGCGCCCTGGATCAGGCCGGTTTGTCCAACAAAATCAAGCTGTCCGGCCTCGGCCCGGTCAGCCTGGTGAAGAAATACGTCCGTGACGGATCGTTGCAGGATGTGTGGTGGAACGTGCCCGATCTCGGCTATCTATCGTACTACGCGGCGCAGGCGCTGGCGCAGTGCAAGGTCAAGCCCGAAGCCGGCGCCACCTTCGAGGCTGGCCATCTGGGCAAGTACACCGTCGGAGCCGACGGAATCGTGCTGCTGGGCCCGCCGAAAGTCGCGACGCCGGAGAACGTGGACAGCTTCCCGTTCTGACATCACCCGGTCCGGAGGCACCTCGCCTCCGGGCCGTTCAAACGGGGAGGACCGATCCTGGCGACCATGCTGGAGGTGGCGCGCCACGCCGGCGTCACGGTGTCCACCGTGTCGCATGTGGTGAACAACACGCGGCACGTGCAACCCGACACGCGCGCGGCAGTCGAAGCGGCCATCGTCGCCACGGGCTACGTGCCGAACATGCTGGCCCGGTCGCTGGCCAGAAGCGGCGCCCGCACCAACACGCTCGGCCTCGCCATCTCCGCCGTGTCCAACCCGTATTTCATCGAACTGGTGCAATCCATCCTGCACGCATGCTCCGAGCGCGGCGTCATGGTGTTCCTGGCCGACACCAACGAGGATCCCGACCAGGAACTCAGCGTGGTGCGCTCGTTCCATCACCGGCGGGTCGACGGCATCCTGCTCGCCGCCGCAGGGACGAAAGCGCCCTGGCCGACGTTGGACTATCTCGCCTCGGTCAAGCTCCCCACCGTGCTGGTGGACCGGATCGTGCGCGATGATTTCAGCCAGACCGGTAGCGACAACGCCGAGGGCATGCGCCTGCTGGTCTCGCACCTGCACGCGCTCGGCCATCGCCGCATCGGGCTGATCAGCGGCCAGCCCGGCATCGCCACCACCGAACAGCGCGTCGCCGCCTTTCGTCAGCTCACGAACGCGCCGGATGATCTGGTGGAAGACGGCACCGTCGACGTGGCCGCCGCGCGACGGGCCGGAGCCCGGCTTCTGTCGCACACCGAACGACCGAGCGCGGTGATCGCCGCCAACAACCATTCCACCATCGGCCTGATGCAGGCGGTGCACGATGCCGGGCTGTCGGTGCCGCACGACCTCGCCATCGCCGGATTCGACGATTTCGAATGGGCCGCGAGCTTCCATCCGCGCCTCACCGTGGTCGCGCAACCGGTGGACCGGATCGGCCAGACCGCCCTGTCGCTGATGGAAACGGCGATTGCCGACCCGACCGCACCGCCCCGCACCGTCACCTATGCGCCGACCCTGGTGGTGCGCGATTCCTGCGGCACCAACCTGCCCGCGGCACTGCTCCGGACGCCGCTCAGGCTTTCGCCGCGCCGCCCCCCTCCCGCCAATCGCCCGACTGCCCGTCCTCGCCCAACAGGTTGAGCTGCCCGCTGGCCCGCGCATGACGCATCGGCGCCGCATCCAGCGGGATCGGCCAGAAGCACTCCGCATGCCCGTCCTCGCCGTGCAGAGCCAGGAACACCACGCGCTCGGTGCCCCCGGCCTCGTCCACCTCCAGCGCGAAGCGGAACACCAGCCCGGCGGTGATGTCGACATGGAGCGCCAGCGCCATCTGCCGTGCCTCTTCGCCGTAGCGCCGCAAAGTCCGGCGCGTCGGCTCTTCGGCCGAACCGCGAAAGAACCGCACATCCACATCGCCGATGCGGAAGATGAAACGGCTGGACGAATCCCGGATGCTCAGCCACGGATGCGCGCCCTCGTCCGCGGCACGCCGCAAACGCTTGCGCCCGAACGCATAGGCGCGGCACCCCACGGACCAGCCATCGTCCCCCAGCCTGGGCTGAGCGAGCCGCACGGCGTCCGCACGGGCCTCCGCCAGCATCCGGGCGCAGAATTTCAGCCGCTCTTCCTTCAGGGACGGATGGATCTCCCAGGGCAGCCGCAGCGGAACGGGTTCGGTCTGGGGAAACAGCGACGGCGATTCGCTCATGCGCCGGAGTCTAGCACCGCTTCCCGTCCCGGCGGGAAGCGAGATCCCGTTCGCCCCATCGTGTTCGGCCCCGGGCTCGCCCCGCGCGCCCGCTGACGGCAAGCTCGGGAAAACGGGAGGCCATGACCATGCGACCCTTCGATTTCCAGGTGCCGCGCCAGATCCGCTTCGGCGCCGGTCTCGCCGCCAAGCCGCCCACGGAGGTCACCGCCCTGCTCGGCCCGCGCGTGCTGCTGGTCACCGATAACGGCGTGCGAAAGCTCGGCCTCGCCGACCCGTTCGTGGCCGCCTTGCAGGAAACCGGCGCCGAGATCGCCCTCTTCTCCGACGTGCTGCCGGAACCGCCGGACGACAACGTCCACGCCGCCGTCGCCATGGCCAGGGAGATGCGCGCCACCGGCGTGGTCGGGTTCGGCGGCGGCTCGGCGATGGACGTCGCCAAGCTCGCGGCGCTGATCGCCGGCGGCGGCGAAGCACTCGAGGCGATCTATGGCGTCAACCTGGCGAAGGGACCGCGCCTGCCGCTCCTGCTGGTGCCCACCACCGCCGGCACCGGCTCCGAAGCGACGCCCGTCGCGATTCTCACCGCAGGCGGCAGCAAGAAAGGCGTCTCGTCCCGGCTGCTGATCCCCGACATCGCCCTGCTGGACCCGGATCTCACCCTCGGCCTGCCGCCCGCCATCACCGCCGCCACCGGTCTCGACGCGATGATCCACGCCATCGAGGCGCACAGCTCGGCAGCGCCCAGCGCAAACCCGATCTCGCGCGGTCTGGCGCGGGAATCCCTCCGCCTGCTCGGCGCCAATCTGCAGCGCGCCGTGTCGGACGGCAGCGACGCGTCGGCGCGCGGCGCCATGCTGCTCGGCTCCTGCATGGCCGGGCAGGCCTTCGGCAACGCGCCGGTGGCGGCAGTGCATGCGCTGGCCTATCCGATCGGCGCACGCTTCCATGTGCCGCACGGGGTGTCCACCACGCTGATGCTGTGTCCGGTGATGCGGTTCAATCTTACCGCCTGCGCCGACGATTATGCGGAGATCGCCTCGGACGTCTCGCCGCCTCTGCTCGACATTCCGCCCCCGCAGCGCGCCGAAACCCTGATCGACACGCTGCACGCTTTGGCCCGGTCGGTGAGGCTTCCGACCACGCTGCGCGAGATCGGCGTCACCGAAAGCGATCTTCCACAGATGGCGGACGACGCCATGCTGCAAACCCGCCTGCTGGTGAACAATCCCCGCCCGGTCACGCGCGAGGATGCGCTGGCGATCTATCGCGACGCGCTCGGATGAACACGAAAACGCGCGGCCCGAACAGGCCGCGCGTCGTTTCGCTGCGAGGACGCTCTTATCGCTCCAGCGGCGAGGGCCCCAGCTCTTCCAGAAGCTGCGCCATGCGCGCATAGGCCTTGTTGCGATACGCAACCAGCTTCGCCGCCATCTCCGGATCGAATGTGCCGTAGAAGCCTTCGCCGTTCTTCACGCCGTACTTGCCCCCCGCCACCAGCGACTTCAGCAGTTCCGGCGTCGCCAGACGTTCGCCGAACGAATCCTCGAACGTCTTGAAGCAGTTCGCATACACATCGAGTCCGGCCATGTCGGCGATCGCGAACGGCCCGAAGAACGGCAAGCGAAAACCGAAGGTGGAGCGGACGATGGTGTCCACATCCTGCGCCGTGGCGATGCCTTCCTCGACGATCGAATTGCTTTCCTTCAGCAACACGTATTGCAGACGGTTCAAAACGAAGCCGGGCACGTCGGCCACTTCCGCGCTGGACCGCCTGGCCCGTCGCAGCATGTCCTTCACCACCGGGATCACCGCCGGATCGGTCGCCTCGCCGGACACCAGCTCGACACCCGGAATGAACGGCGCCGGGTTGGAGAAATGCACCGTCAGGAAGCGTTCCGGATTCGTCACCGCCGTCACCAGCAGCTTCACCGGCAGGGTGGAGGTGTTGGTGCCGATGATCGCATCCGGCCGCGCGGCGGCACAGATGCGGCGCAGCACGTCGTGCTTGATCGACGGCACCTCCGGGACCGCTTCCTCGACGAAATCGACGTCGCGCACGGCGTCCTCGATCGACGGGGCGGTACGCAGATTGGCGGTGATCGCGGCGGTGGATCCGGCCGGAAACAGTCCCTGCGCCTCGAACTCGCCCGCTTCGCGCAGCAGACGCTCGAGCGACGCCTCGGTGGCCTCGGCGGACACGTCGGCCAAGGTCACGGAGATCCCGGCAGCGGCGAGCGACTGCGCGATGCCGCCGCCCATATAGCCGGCGCCGATCACCGCGGCGGTTCTGATGGTTTCGATCATTCTTGTTTATCCGGCGTGAGAAAGAGAAGAAACGCAATCGCCCGCTTCCGCGAGCACGCGGCGAAGATTGTCGATGTCGTGCGCGAACCGGCCCAGGAACAAGCCGTCCACCGCACCATCGAGTTGCTGCAACAGCCCGGGGCCGGCGCTGCCGCCATAGATCAGGCGCGTTCCGGCGCGATCGCTCAGCGCCGCACGCAGACCGGCGCCGACCGCACGAATGAAATCGGGCCCGGCCGGTTCGGCGGCGCCGATCGCCCAGACCGGCTCCCACGCCACCACCAGCGGCGAAGCGGGATCGGTGCCCTCGGTCGCGGCCCGGAACTGCGCCATGCAGGCCGCAACCGCCGCCTCCGGTTCCATGCGCTCGTGCTCGCCGATGCACAGCACCGGAACCAGACCCGCACGAAGGGCAGCGACGGTCTTCTTGTTGACCACATCATCGGTTTCGCCGAACAGACGACGACGCTCGGCATGGCCGATCTCCACCATCCGGCAACCGGCCTCGACCAGCATCGGCGGCGAGATCTCGCCGGTGAAGGCGCCCGCATCTTCCCAGAACACGTCCTGCGCACCCAGCATCACCGGCGTGCCGGCCAGGCTTTCACGCGCATCCTGCAGGGAGACGAAGGTGGGGATCACGAACAGGTCGACCCCGTCCGGCAGAGCGTCCGCCGCCATCGCGGCAAGCGCATCCATCCAGCGCCTCGTCTGCGCCAGACCCATATACATCTTGAGGCTGACACCGACGATCGCACGGCGCCCGTTCACGCTCGCCATCCTCACTGCTCGTTGATCGTGTCGCCGATGGTGCGCGCGGCCAGCGCGAACGACACCGCACCGGCATCGCGATGCCCCTTGCTGCGATCCTCGTGGATGCGCGCACGCCCCAGCTTCGGCATCAGATCGGCCGTGGCGTTGGCGGCGTTGAACGCACGCTCGGTCGCATGCGCCCAGGCGACCTTGATCGGCTCCCGGCGTTCCAGATCCGCCGCCAGGGTTTCCGCGAACGGCGCGAACGCATCCACCAGCGTCTTGTCGCCCGGACGCGCCCCACCCAGACGCATCACCGCTTCCAGCGCGCCCGTCGCCGCCTCGCGGATCTGCGTCGCGGTGGGACGTTCGCGATCGTTCAGCGCCGTGCTGGCGGTTTGCAGACCAAGCCCCCAGATCACGCCGGAGGTTCCCCCGGCACGCGCCGCCCAGGCATCGGCCGCTGCCGCCAGGACGCCGGCAGCGCCGGCCCCCGCCTCGGACGCCTTTGCGGCGGCATCGGCGCCCGCCTGGGAGCCTCGCGTCATGCCCTGGCCATGGTCGCCATCACCGGCCAGGGCATCGATCCGGCCCAGCTCGGCCTCCGCGCTCCGCAGCGTGGCGGCAAGGCGCGCCAGGGCCAGCGTCATGATCTTACCCGCCGCCTGGCCCTCCGGCGTCGCGTCGGGAAATGACATCCGGCCTTCATCGTCCGGCGGCAAAGCCGGCGCCCGTTCGGCCGCCGGCACGGTGCCGACACGCAAGGCCGCGGAATCGCACGGCGCCAGCCAGAGCGGCTCCAGCTCCTCGTCGAGCCAGGTGATACTCAGCGAGCAACCTTCCATGTCCAGGCTGGTGACGTATTCGCCCACCAGCGGCGCCACCGCCGTGAGTCCGGCTTTCTCCAGCGCAGCACTCACGAACGTCCATAGAACGAACAACTCCTCGTATTTGGTGCCGCCGAGACCGTTCAGCAGAACCGCCGCCCGCCCGGACGCACCCGGCGGCGCTTCCTCGACCAGGCGATCCACCAGAAGCTGCGCCAGCTCCGAGGCCGGCAGGATCGCGGTTTCCTTCACACCCGGCTCGCCATGAATGCCGAGGCCGATCGCCATGAGCCCTTCCGCCACGGTGAACAGCGACTCATGCGCGCCAGGCAGGGTGCAGCCGCCGAACGCCACACCGAAGGAGCGGGTGCGCGCATTGGCGTGGCGGGCCAGACGCTCCACCTCATCCAAAGAGGCACCCGCCTCGGCGGCCGCCCCGGCGATCTTGAACACAGGAATGTCGCCCGCCACGCCACGACGGCGCGCGGTATCGTCCGCCGCGGCGCTCGCTACGTCGTCGGTGACCGCCAGCACACGCACATCGTAGCCGTCGGCGCGAAGCTGCTGTGCCGCAAAGCCGAAATTCAGCACGTCACCGGCATAGTTGCCGAATCCGAGCAGGATTCCGCCACCGCGATGCGCCTTGCGCGCCACGGACGCGACCAGACGCGTGGCCGGCGAAGCGAACACGTCGCCCGCCACCGCCGCATCGGCAAGACCATGCCCGACATAACCGGCGAAAGCCGGATAATGGCCGCTGCCGCCGCCGATCACCACGGCGACCTTGCCCTCCGGGGTCGCGGTGGAGCGCAGCACGCCGCCCGGCACCGGACGCACGAGGCGCTCATACACGGCGCAATACCCCCGCACGGCGGTATCGGCAAAGCTCTCGGCAGTTTCAACGATATGAGTCATGGTCCTGGCTTTCTGTCCCCGCGAGGGGAAACAACATCGACGGAGGCGTTCTCGGAATCGCTGGGCGCGTCAGCGAAAAACCGGCTCCTTCGGCAGAATGCGACGCAGATACGCGCGATTGCTGGCGCTCACACTCAGACCGTCGCCGCCGTAATGCTCGCAACAGAACGCGCCGCGGAAGCCATGCGCGATCGCCTGCTTCACCGCGACTCGATAGTTGATCAGACCCGTCTCGAGCGGCGCCGGCGCGCTGAGATACACATCCTTGCTCTCGTCGACGATGCGCAGATAGTTCTTCACATGCCAGTAGCGCACGAACGGCATCGTCTTCTCGACCATGCTCGCCCAATGCTCGACCGGGCGATGCAGACGGATCAGATTGCCGAGATCGGGGTTCAGACCGACGGCGGGGTGGTTCACGTCGCGCACGAACTGCACGGCACCGTCGGCGGTGCCGATATAGGTGTCCTCGTACATCTCCAGCGCGATATCGAGACCGTTCCGCTCCGCGTGCGCACCGAGTTCGCGCATCCCGTCCACGGCGCGGCGATACACCGCCGGATCGTCGGGGTTGCGATAGCCGTCCACGGTCCAGAACCACAGAACCTGCTTCTGCGCATCGGTCAGCGGCCCGAACAAACCGAAACACACGGTGCGTGCGCCCAGATCGGCCGCCGCATCGATCACGCGATGACAGTATTCGAGATATTCGCCGCCACGCTCGGGATCGATGATTGAGCGGCGCGCGGTGGAGATCGCCGGCACCGTCAGCCCGGCCGCCTTCAGCGCGGTCTTGAATTCGTCACGGCGCGCCTGCGTCAGATCGGCGACGCGCAGCCAGCAATCGGTGGGATCGATCTCGGTGAAGCCCGCATCGGCGATCTCGCCCATGGTCGCGGCCCAGGCTTCCGCGCTCTGCTCCTGCACGGAAGACCCGTCCGGCAGGACGTTGGCGTATTGGATCATCGCCGCGGCGATCGGCCAGTTCTCGCGCGTCATCGCACCGTTTGCGTCGATCTCGGCCACCGTCTCGCTCTCCCCCAGGACGCGGCACGTTAAGCGCCCGCGGTTTTGTCAGACAAGACTAGGGTTTTGGTGACATGTCCGTCTAATTGCAAGATAGAGGTGATCCATACCGTTTCTGATATGGATCGCCATGGAACGCCGCCGCCTGCCGCCCCAATGGTTTCTCCAGAGCCGCCTGCGCCTACGGCACCTGCAAGTGCTGGTGGCACTCGCCCGGCACGGCAAGCTGCACAAGGCGGCGGATCAGGTCGGCTTGTCCCAGCCTGCGGCCTCCAAGCTGTTGATCGATCTGGAAACCGCCCTGGAGCAACCCTTGTTCGAGCGCCGCAGCCGCGCGCTCGAGCCCAACGCGTTCGGCGCCATCCTCACCCGCCGGGCGCAGGCGATCATGGCCGAGCTGGAAGGTGCCCGGGACGAGATCAACGCGCTCCAGGACGGCCATCTCGGCCGCGTCGCGATCGGTTCGATCGACGCGCCCGCCATCCTCACCGTCACGCGCGCCGTGGCGCAGGCACAAACGCTCTACCCGCGCATGGAAGTCGAGGTGCAGGCCGAATCCAGCGGCGTGCTGCTGGAGCGTCTGGTCGCCGGTCAGCTCGACATGGTGCTCGGCCGTCCGACCGGCGGCGAACATGCCGGGCTGATCACCTATCGCGAGATCGCCGACGAATCGCTGCTGCTGATCGGCCGGATCGGCCACCCGCTCGCCCGCCGAACGCGGCTGGCGCCGGCAGAACTGCGCGACGAACACTGGATCCTCCAGGCGCAAGGCTCGCGTCTGCGCGCCCGCGTCGACGCCATGTTCCACGAGGCCGGTCAAACGCCGCCGCAGCGCATCGTCAGCGCCAACTCCCTGCTGATGACCCTGGCCTACGTCACCGGCACGGATGCGATCAGCATAGTCTCGGAGGCGGTGGCACGGCAGCAGGCGGCCTGCGGCCAAGTCTGCATCCTGCCCCTGTCCGCCGAGGTCTCGGCCGGACGCTACGGGCTGATCCTGCCCGCGCACCGGCCGCTCTCGCCGGCGGCGGCGACAATGATCCGCCTGCTTTTTCCGACCGAGACGACCGAGCAGTCGTGAAACGCCGCACTGCCCTGCGGACACCTCCGGCCATTTTGTCAGACAAGCAGTTGCCTCCGTCCCGCGTTCGGCGGATGCTGGCGTCAGCGGAAGAACCGTTCGCGTTTTTTGCAGCGCAGCACGAGCGAGACGAAAAGCGGGAGGTTCCACGTCAGGTCGGAAGGTTCATCGCACATCCGCTATCATGGTATTTTACTATTTTTGAACGGGTGCTACGAGAACCGGGCTCAAACCAAACATCGCGACGGCGAAGCACCGTCGGAACACGATCCGAAGAAGATCGAAACGGGGAGAAACAGAATGGGTATCAGGAGCGTGATGCTGCCTGCGGCGATCGCAGCGACGCTGTGCGCCGGCGGCGTGGCCAGGGCCGAGGGGCTGACGGTCGGCTTCTCGCAGATCGGTTCGGAATCCGGCTGGCGCGCGGCGGAAACCACCGTCACCAAGGAAGAAGCCAAGAAGAACGGCGACACCGTCAAGATCGCCGACGCCCAGCAGAAACAGGAAAACCAGATCAAGGCGATCCGCTCCTTCATCGCCCAGGGCGTGGACGGCATCTTCCTGGCTCCGGTGGTCGCCACCGGCTGGACGCAGGTGCTGACCGAGGCCAAGGACGCCAAGATCCCGGTGATCCTGCTCGACCGCGACATCGATCCGGCCGACAAGGCGCTCTATCTCACCGCCGTCACCTCCGACAGCGTGCACGAAGGCACCGTCGCCGGCGACTGGCTGGTGAAGCAGGTGGGCTCCAAGCCCTGCAACGTGGTCGAGATCGAAGGCACCGTCGGCGCTTCCGTCGCCGCCAACCGCAAGAAGGGCTTCGACGACGCCGTCGCCAAGGACCCGAACATCAAGATCGTCCGCTCCGAAACCGGCGACTTCACCCGCTCGCAAGGCAAGCAGGTGATGGAAAGCTTCATCAAATCCGTCGGCGGCAACAACATCTGTGCGGTCTACGCGCATAACGACGACATGATGATCGGTGCCATCCAGGCGATGAAGGAAGCCGGGCTGAAACCGGGCAAGGACATCCTGACCGTGTCGGTCGATTCCGTCCCCGACATGTTCAAGGCGATGATGGCCCACGACGCCAACGCCACCGTCGAACTCACCCCCGACATGGCCGGCCCCGCCTTCCAGGCGCTCAACGCCTACAAGAAGTCCGGCACCGTTCCGCCGAAATGGATCGAAACCAAGTCGACCCTGCACACGTCGCAGGACAGCGACCTGCAGCAGATCTACGACGAGAAAAAGAACCTCGGCTACTGATCGGGCCGACACGATGAATGCCAGCCCCAACGCGGAAATCCTGCTCGAAATCCGCGGCCTGTCCAAGAGCTTCGGCGCGATCCAGGTGCTGCACGGGGTCGATCTCGTGCTGCGCGCGGGCGAAATCCATGCCCTGCTCGGCGAGAACGGGGCTGGCAAATCGACCTTGATCAAGACCGTCACCGGCGTGCAGGGACGTGACGCCGGAACGGTGAGGCTGTGCGGACGAGAGATCGCCCCGCGCACCACGGAAGAAGCGGTGGCGGCCGGCCTCGCCACCGTCTACCAGGAAGTGAACCTGCTGCCGAACCTGTCGGTGGCGCAGAACCTCTTCCTGGGTCGCCAACCCACGCGTTTCGGCGTGGTGCAAGGCGGGGTCATGCGCAAACGCGCCCGTGTGCTGCTGCAGGAATTCGGGCTCGACATCGATCCGGCCCGTCCACTCGGCTCCTATTCGGTCGCGGTGCAGCATATCTGCGCGATCGCCCGCGCGGTGGATCTGTCCGCACGCGTGCTGATCCTCGACGAACCCACCGCCAGCCTCGACGCGCACGAAGTCGAGATCCTGCTCGGCGTGATGCGCGATCTCGCCGCACGCGGCCTCGCCATCCTGTTCGTCACGCATTTCCTCGATCAGGTCTATGCGGTGTGCGACCGCATCACCGTGCTCCGCAACGGCCGCCTTGTCGGCGAGCGCGAGAAGACCACGCTGCCGCGCATGGACCTGATCCACATGATGCTCGGTCGCGCGCTCGAACATTCCGTATCCACGCGCGAAGCCGGACGCGCGCTCGGCGAGCGCATCGGCGAATTCCGTAACATGAGCCGTCGCGGATCGATCGATCCGTTCGATCTCGACCTGCATCGCGGCGAAGTGGTCGGTCTCGCCGGCCTGCTCGGCTCCGGCCGCACCGAAACCGTCCGGCTGGTGTTTGGCGCCGACAAGGCCGACACCGGCACCACGCAACTCGACGGCAAGACAGCCCGCCTGCAGTCCCCGCGCGACGCGCTGCGCCGACGCATCGGCTACTGCCCGGAAGAACGCAAGACCGAAGGCATCGTCGCCGAACTCACCGTGCGCGAGAACATCATCCTCGCCCTCCAGGCGCGGCGCGGCATGTGGCGGCCGATCCCCCGTCGCGAACAGGACGCGATCGCCAAGCGCTTCATCAAGGCGCTCGACATACGCCCGCCCGATCCGGAACGTCCGATCGGCCTGCTCTCCGGCGGCAACCAGCAGAAGGCGCTGTTGGCGCGCTGGCTCGCCACGGAACCGCGCATCCTGATCCTCGACGAACCCACACGCGGCATCGATGTCGGCGCGCATGCCGAGATCATCCAGCTCATCCGCAAACTCTGTGAAGACGGCCTGGCACTGCTGGTCGTCTCCTCCGAGCTCGACGAGATCGTCACCTATGCCGATCGCGTCATCGTGCTGCGCGATCGCAAGCAGGTCGCCAGCCTGGCAGGAGAATCCGTGACCGTATCCTCCATCCTGGCGGCGATCGCATCCGACGACACCGCGACCACGGAGCAGGTGGCATGAGCGGCGCGATACGCACGGCGTCGGCCGACACGCGCCGTATGCCGCGCATTCCCCGCGCGGCCCTGCCGCAGATCGTCGCCCTGGTCGCCATCCTCGCCATCGACCGCATCGTCTCGCCCGGCTTCTTCGATATCCGCATGAGCGGCGGCCGCCTGTTCGGCAGCGTCATCGACGTGCTCAATCACGGCGCGCCGGTCGCGATGCTCTCGCTCGGCATGGTGCTCGTCATCGCCACGGGCGGCATCGACCTGTCCGTCGGCGCGGTGATGGCCATCAGCGGCGCCGTCGCCGCCACGCTCGCGGGCGAACCGCTGGTCGTCACCCTCGGCGCCTCCCTGCTGATCGGCCTTCTCTGCGGCGTATGGAACGGCATCCTGGTCGCGTTCCTGCGCATCCAGCCGATCGTCGCCACCCTGATCCTGATGGTCGCAGGCCGCGGCGTGGCGCAACTCATCACCGGCGGACGCATCCTCACCTTCTCCGATCCCGGCCTGTCCTGGTTCGGCGGCGGATCGGTGCTCGGCGTGCCGGCCGCGGTGGTGGTCACGGCCGGCGCCGTCGTCGTCACCGGCCTGCTGGTGCGCGGCACAGCGCTCGGCCTGATGGTCGAAGCCACAGGCGGCAATGCCCGCGCCAGCCGCCTCGCCGGCATCGAGACGCGCGGCATGACGGTCGCGGTCTATGCCTGGTCCGGCGTGTGCGCCGCCGTCGCCGGCATCCTGGTCGCCGCCGACATTCTCGGCGCGGACGCCAACAATGCGGGTCTCTATCTCGAACTCGACGCCATTCTCGCGGTGGTGATCGGCGGCACGTCGCTGCTGGGCGGACGCTTCTCCATCGGTCTCGCCGTGGTCGGCGCGCTGATCATCCAGTCCATGAACACGGGCATCCTCCTGTCCGGCCTGCCGGCGGAATTCAACCTCGTGGTGAAGGCGGTCGTGGTGCTCGCTGTGCTGCTGGCCCAGGCGCCGCGCCTGCGCACCCTGTTCGGCAGAAGCCCGCCCGCACCGAAACCGGCCGCACAGGCCGCGACACCCCAGCAGGGAGCACAGCCATGAGGCGACTGCCGGTGATCGTCACCACGATCGTCTTCCTGCTCGGCTTCACGCTCTGCGGATTCCATTTCCGCCATTTCGCCTCCACACGCGTGGTCGCGGACCTGCTCACGGACAACGCCTATCTCGGCGTGCTCGCCGTGGGCATGACCTTCGTCATCATTTCGGGCGGCATCGATCTCTCGGTCGGCGCCGTGCTCGGCTTCACCACCGTGTTCCTGGCCCTGGCGATCGGGCACTGGGGCATCCCCGCACCGCTCGCCTTCGTCATGGTGCTGGCCCTTTCGGCCGCGTTCGGCGCCGTCATGGGCGCGCTGATCCAGTATCTCGACATGCCGCCCTTCATCGTGACCCTCGCCGGCCTGTTCCTGGCCCGCGGCGGCGCGTTCCTGCTGTCCACACAGTCCATTCCGGTGAATTCGCCGTTCTACAACGCGCTGGTCGGCTTCCGCCTGCATCTGCCCGGCGGCGGACAGATCCCCTTCATCACCATGCTCATGCTGCTGGTGTTCGTGGTGTTCGGCGTGCTGCTGCATCTCACCCGCTTCGGCGCCAACGTGTATGCGCTCGGCGGCAGCCGCAGCTCGGCGACGCTGATGGGCATTCCCGTCGCCCGCACCACCATCCGCGTCTACATGCTCTCTTCGCTGCTGGCCGGGCTGTCGGGCATCATCTTCTCGATCTACACCTCGTCCGGCTATTCGCTGTCCGGCGTCGGCAACGAGCTCGACGCCATCGCGGCCGTGGTGATCGGCGGCACGCTGCTGTCCGGCGGCGTCGGCACCCTGTTCGGTTCCTTCGTCGGCGTGATGATCGAGGGGCTGATCCAGACCTACATCACCTTCGACGGCAACCTGTCCTCGTGGTGGGCCAAGATCGTCACCGGCGCGCTTCTGTTCGCCTTCATCGCGTTCCAGCAGATCCTGTCCGGGGGCCTGCTGTCTTCGCTGCGCCGGAAGCCCGCTTCCGCCTGACCGGCTTCGGCGTCCCCGCCTCCTCCGCGCCGGCGGGAAACGAGAACACCTCCAGCCGGGCCAGCGGCGAAGGCTGGTCGCCGCCGGCATTGGTCCAGCCCTGGCGGATCGCCAGCATCATCGCGTCGCTGGCCGCCTGCGGGTCGCGACGCTCGATCGCCTCCACGATCGCGGCGTGCTGCTCATGAACCTTGCGCGCCAGCGCCGCGTCGCGGTCCGGCGCGCTGAGCTGGAACGAGGCCGACAGCGCCGCCCCCGTCACCGCCGCTAGCGACGCCATGAACGCATTGCCCGACAGGCCCAGAATCAGGCTGTGGAACGCCACATCGGCCCGCACGAACCCTTCCCCGCAGCCGGAATGGCTCCGCATCTCTTCCAGCAACGCCCGCAGCCGCGCCAGATCGGCGTCCGAGTGATGCGTCGCCGCCAGCGCCGCCGCCAAGGGCTCCACGCTCTGCCGGATCTCCACCAGCATGGACAGCATCCAGCGCGGCATGCCCGCCTCCAGACGCCATTCCAGCACGTCGGCGTCGAACATGTTCCAGTGCGACCGGTCCAGGACGCGCGTACCCACGCGCGCACGCGCCGCGATCAGCCCCTTGGCCGTCAGCGTCTGGATCGCCTCGCGGATGGTCGTGTGCGACACGCCCAGCTCCGCCATCAGCTCGTCCTTGGACGGCAGCAGAGAGCCTTCGGGATAATCGCCGCGCACGATGGCCGAGCCGATCTTGCCGAACGCCAGATCGTGCATGGCCCGGCGGCGACGCACGGGCGCATCGACGGGAATCGCGGAACGGCGCGGTCGCTCTGTCATCGACGAACTTTCCTGGCAGGACGAACCGCAACACCGGTCTCCCTCGTTATAGCGCGTGACCACCGGCTGGGAACCGATCCCCCAGCCTCGGCCCCAGCGCCAGTCATGGACGCGACGCGCCGCCGGATTGTTCCCCGATGCGATCCGCATTAAGCAGACAAATCATATCCGGGGAGAAAAACGCTATGATCCGGCCTGCCCGCTTCCGCGGCGTGTTCCCCGTGGTGCCGACCATCTTCGACGAGACGGGCGCGCTCGATCTCGACGGGCAGCGCCGCGCGGTGGATTTCATGATCGATGCCGGCTCCGACGGCCTCTGCATCCTCGCCAATTTCTCCGAGCAGTTCGCCCTTTCGGACGCGGAACGCACCCTGCTCGCCCGCACCATCCTGGATCATGTCGCAGGCCGCGTGCCGGTGATCGTCACCACCACCCACTTCTCCACGCAGATCTGCGCCGAGCGTTCGCACGAAGCCCAGGCGATGGGCGCGTCGATGGTGATGATCATGCCGCCTTATCACGGCGCCACCATCCGGGTGCCGGAAGCCGGCATCGAGCGCTTCTTCCAGACGGTCTCCGACGCGATCCGCATCCCGGTCATGATCCAGGACGCACCGGTCAGCGGCACCGCCCTGTCGGCTCCCCTGCTGGCCCGCATGGCGAAAGAGATCGAGCAGGTCTGCTACTTCAAGATCGAAGTCCCCATGGCCGCCGCCAAATTGCGCGAACTGATCGCGCTCGGCGGCGACGCCATCGAGGGCCCGTGGGACGGCGAGGAGGCCATCACCCTGATGGCCGATCTCGATGCCGGCGCCACGGGAGCGATGACCGGCGCCGGCTTTCCGGACGGCATCCGCGCCATCGTCGACGCCCATGCCGCCGGCGACCGCGAAGAAGCCGCCGCCGCCTATGCGCGCTGGCTGCCGCTGATCAATCACGAGAACCGCCAATGCGGCCCTCAGGCGGCAAAGATCCTGATGCAGGAAGGGGGGATCATCGGCTGCGACGCCCCCCGCGCCCCGGTCGCCCCGCTGCATCCCGAGACACGCGCCGGGCTGATCGAGATCGCGCGGCGACTCGATCCGTTGGTGCTGCGCTGGGGGACGTGATGTTCTTTCTTGAAAGAAAGAACCAAAGAACTTCTGTCCGTTTGGCAACGCTCCAGACGAACACTCATACCAAACGGACAAAAGTCTTTTTGCTTCTTTTTCTTCAGAAAAAGAACACCCTCCCTAGTGTTTCAGAACCCACCGCCCGAACAACGCCAGATCGATATTCCCCCCACACAGCACCACACCCACGCGCCGCCCACGCTGCTGTTCACGCTCGCCCAGAAGAGCCGCCAGCGGCGCCGCACCGGCCCCTTCCGCTAGATTATGCGTGTCGGTCCAGTAGGCCCGGATGGCGTCCGCGATCGCATCGTCCGAAACGGTCACGATCCGCGACGCCCCGCCGCTTATGATCCGCAGCGCCTCCGGGTCCGGCACCCGCACCGCCAGCCCGTCGGCCAGCGTGTCGGCCCTGTCCAGATGCACCGGCCGCCCTTCCGCGAAGGAGCGCGCATAGCAAGGCGCGCCCTCGCTCTGCACACCGACGATCTCGGTCGAAAGCCCCAGCAGATCGCGGCACAGAATGGCGCCGCAGATCCCCGAACCGAGCCCGATCGGCACATACAGCACGTCCAGAGCCGGCGCGCCGCGAAACAGCTCCAGCGCCCAGGTCGCCACGCCCAGCACCAGATCGGGATGGAACGACGGCGCGAACCGAAGCCCGCGCTCCGCCGCCAGACGCATCGCCTCCCCACGCGCGGCATCGAAATCCGCGCCATGCTCGACCAGCTCGGCGCCCAAGGCCCGCATGGCCGCGTTCTTTTCCGCGCTGTTGCCGTGCGGAACGACGATGGTCACCGGTACGCCGAAACGCCGCCCGGCGAAGGCGAGGGACTGGCCGTGATTGCCGCGCGTGGCGGAAATCAGCCCGTTCGGCGCCGCCCCGTCGCGCGCCACACGCTCCACATGGATCAGCCCGCCGCGCACCTTGAAGGCGCCGGTCGGGGTATGGTTCTCGTGCTTGACCCAGCACTCCGTTCCGACCCGCGCGCTCAGCAGCGGCCAGTCATAGTGAGGCGTGCCGGGAAACACCCGATGCACCGCCTCCAGGGCGACTTCCAGCTCGGCGAGCGTGAACATAAGGCGGCGATCCTCCAGCGACGAGCCGCCATTCTGCGCAGGTGCCACCTCACCCGGCCAGACGCCCTTCCTTCCGCTTTGCGCCACCCCGCGATATATCCGCGCCCAACACGACGCGCGAACAAGGATCGGACGGCATCATGAGCCAGACGCAGGACTTCAAGGTCAAGGACATCAGCCTCGCCGGCTGGGGCCGCAAGGAAATCTCCATCGCCGAAGGCGAGATGCCCGGCCTGATGGCGCTGCGCGAGGAATTCGGCGCATCGCAGCCGCTCAAGGGCGCGCGCATCGCCGGCTGCCTGCACATGACCATCCAGACCGCCGTGCTGATCGAGACCCTGATCGCGCTCGGCGCGACGGTCCGCTGGTCCTCCTGCAACATCTTCTCCACCCAGGATCAGGCCGCGGCCGCGATCGCCGAGGCCGGCATTCCGGTGTTCGCCTGGAAGGGCCTGTCGGAAGAAGAGTTCTGGTGGTGCATCGAGCAGACCGTGCGCGGTCCGGATGGCTGGACGCCGAACATGATCCTCGATGACGGCGGCGACCTCACCGTGCTGATGCACGACAAGTATCCCGAGCTGCTCGCCGACGTGCGCGGCATCTCCGAGGAAACCACCACCGGCGTGCATCGCCTGTGGGAGATGGCCAAGAAGGGCACGCTCAAGGTGCCGGCCATCAACGTCAACGACAGCGTCACCAAGTCCAAGTTCGACAACCTCTACGGCTGCCGCGAGAGCCTGGTGGACGCGATCCGTCGCGGCACCGACGTCATGATGGCCGGCAAGGTCGCCGTGGTCGCCGGCTACGGCGACGTGGGCAAGGGCTCGGCCGCCTCGCTGCGCAACGCAGGCTGCCGCGTGCTGGTCACCGAAGCCGACCCGATCTGCGCCCTTCAGGCGGCAATGGAAGGCTACGAGGTCGTCACCATGGAGAAGGCCGCCCCGCGCGGCGACATCTTCGTGACCGCCACCGGCAACATCGACGTCATCACCGTCGACCACATGCGCGCCATGAAGCACCGCGCCATCGTCTGCAATATCGGCCATTTCGACTCCGAGATTCAGATCGAGGGCCTGCGCAACTTCCGCTGGGACAACGTCAAGCCACAGGTGGACGAGGTCGAATTCCCGGACGGCAAACGCCTCATCGTCCTGTCCGAAGGCCGCCTGGTGAACCTCGGCAACGCCACCGGCCACCCGTCCTTCGTGATGTCGGCCTCCTTCACCAACCAGACCCTGGCCCAGATCGAGCTGTGGACCGCGCCGGAAGGAAAGTACGAGCGCAAGGTCTACACCCTGCCCAAGGCGCTGGACGAAAAGGTCGCCGCCCTCCATCTGGCCAAGGTCGGCGCCGAGCTGACCCGCCTGTCGCAGGCCCAGGCGGAGTATATCGGCCTGGAGTCCAACGCCGGCCCGTTCAAGCACGACCTCTACCGCTACTGATCCGTCCCACCGCCGCCCGGTCCGTCCGGGCGGCGGCGGCGATCACGAATCGCGGCGGATACGATCCCGACACGTTGCCGCCTTTGTTTCGTCCAGATCGGCGCCTTATCTCCACATGCCGGCTCAACTGACCGCCGGAGAGGGAGATGTCGATGCGTAGGTCCATGCTGCTCGCCGCTGCCGCCGTGCTCGGTCTGGCAGGCACCACCATCGCCGCGCAGCCGGCCCATGCCTGGGGCGGCTATTATCGCGGCGGCTGGGGCGGTTACCATCACGGCTGGGGTGGCGGCTATTACCACCACGGCTGGGGTGGCGCGGGCGTCGGACTCGGCGTCGGACTCCTGGCCGGCGCTGCCATCGGTGCCGCCGCAGCCGCACCGTATGGCGGTTACGGTTATGGCTATCCGGCTTATTCCTATGCCCCGCCGCCGCCCCCGCCGGTCTACGTCGCCCCGGCCCCGGTCTACGGCTACGCAGCCCCAGCGCCCGTGGTCGTCACCCCGTCCTACGGCTATTACGGCTACTGATCGTGGCCCCACCGCGCGGCTCACCCCGCGCGGTTCGCGTTTGAACTACGCCTTGCCGCGCGCCGCCCTGACGAACGCCGCGATCATCCCGGCACCCTTCCGACCCGGTGCGTTTTCCACACCGGACGACACGTCCACCGCCCGAGCGCCGCTCTGCCGCACCGCTTCGGCCACGTTGTCCGGCCGCAATCCGCCCGCCAACAGCCAGGGCGACGGCGCTTGCCAACCGGCAGTGATCCGCCAATCGAACCCCTGCCCGTTGCCCCCCGGCCGATCCGCCCCTTCAGGCGGGCGCGATTCCACCACCAGCCCGTCCAGCCCGGTCTCCGCTGGCAGGTCCTCTGCCCGATCCACGCCGATCGCCCGCCAGACCGGCGCCCCCACACGTGCCCGGATCGCCGTGCAACGCGCCGCATCGTCGTAGATCTGCAGGATCGCCCCCGGCAGCGCCGCGCACACGGCGTCGACCTCGGCGTCGCTCGGCTTCACCAGCAGCCCGACCACCCCCACCGTGTCCGGCACAAGCTGGCGCAACGCCATCGCCGTTCCGACCGATACGCAGCGCGGCGAGCGCGGAAAGAACACGAACCCGACCCAGTCGGCACCGGCCTGAACCGCCGCATCCACCGTGTCCGGCTCGGACAGGCCGCAAATCTTGACCCGGACCCGCCCGGCCTCAGCCGGCATCGAGCTCGGCCGCCACCGCGCGCGCAGCGGCAGCGGGGTCGGCGGCTCCCGTGATCGGACGGCCGACCACGATCCAGTCCGCACCCGCACGCGCCGCCTCGCCCGGCGTCATCACCCGCTTCTGGTCGCCCTGCGCCGCACCCGCCGGACGAATCCCCGGCACCACCAGACAGGGCGCGCCGCCCAGCGTATCGCGCAAAGCCGAAACCTCGTGCGGACTGCACACCAGCCCGTCCGCCCCGGATTGCATCGCCAGCCGGCCCAGACGCAGCACCTGCTGCCGCGGCCCACCGGCCACGCCCACCCCATGCAGCGATTCCGCATCCAGGCTGGTCAGCACCGTCACCGCCAGCAGGATCGGCCGCTCGCCCTCCGGAAACCCGTCATCCACCGCCCGGCGCGCCGCCTCGATCATCGCCGCACCGCCGCCGGCATGGATCGTCAGCATCGCCGGACGCACAGGCGCCAGCGCGCGCAGCGCACCCGCCACGGTGTTGGGGATGTCGTGCAGCTTCAGGTCCAGAAACAACGGCCGCGTGCCAGCCACCGCCCGCACCGCATCGAACCCGCGTGCATAGGTGAATTCCAGCCCCAGCTTCAGCACGTCGCAGCTCCGGCCGGCCGCATCGGCCCAGGCGCTCGCCTGTCCGGCGTCGGTGGTGTCGAGCGCCAGGATCAGCTTGGTACGACGGGTCACCGAACCAGCCTCAGGGCGCCGAATACGGACCGATCGCGGGAACGGCGCCCGGCGTCGCGACGTAGGTCGTGCTGTGCTGGGCCACCGCCTGGCTCATCTGCGCATGCAGCTCCGCCAGCTTTGCTTCGAGCTGCTTCACCTGCTGCTCGGCCCGGCGCGCCCGACGGCGCTGTCCCAGCTCGGAGAACCACACCAGCAGCGCGCCGAGCAGAAAGAACACGCCGGCGAAGATCAGCGCTACCGCCCCGGCCGAGGACTGCCAGGACAGGGAGGGCAGCTCCATGGCGGCCGGCGTCTGGTTCATCAGCACGAAGGCCACCAGAACGATCAAGAAGGGCAGCATCATGATGAGTCGCAGCATGCAACGGCTCCTATCGCCCCGGACCGGCCGCGGCAAGCGCGACAAACGCGCACCGGTCGCCCTCCCGACGCAACGACCGCCCGGCGGGACGGTTCCGGCCCGCCGCCCAACCGTCATCTTGCCGCGCCGCCGCCACCATGGTCTCGTATCCCGGTGAGCATCATCGCAACCGCGCCGAAGCCTCGCCTCGCCACTCCGGCGGCATCGTCCCGCTCGCGTGCGCCCCGGACGGACGAGACCGGCCGATGAGCGAGATCGTCCCCTTCCGCCCCGCCTCGCCGCAGGGCGGCCGCGAGGACACGCTCTGGGCCGTCATCGCCGAAGCCGGACGCACCAGCCGGGTCGCCGAAATCTTCGCCGCCCGCGACGCCGCTTTGGCCGATCGCGCCTGGCGCGAGCAACAGGTGCGCGCTTACAGCCATTTCCTGCGTAGCCTGCGCGAGCCGGTTCCGCGCTACAGCGTCGCCCCGATCCGCCGTGCCGATCTTCCTCGCGCCTGGACCCCGCTGCCCGCGCTCGGCTTCCTGCGCGGGCAGTTCATCTGAAAACACGAGGAGAGTCTTCTTTTTCTGAAGAAAAAGAAGCAAAAAGACTTTTATCCGTTTAGTAACGAGCAGACGGCTTATTACGGAGCCAAACAGCTAAAAGTTCTTTGGTTTTTGCTTTCAAGAAAGAACACCTTACTCATCCCTGAAGCCCGGTATACGCGCTCCCTCCGGCAAAGAACCTGTCCACCGCCCGCATCATCGCGCTCGCCACCACCGTCCGGTGCGATGCCTGGCGTAACGCCGCCTCGTCCTGCCGGTTGGACATGAACCCCATCTCGACCAGCACGCTCGGGATGTCCGCCGCCTTCAACACCACGAACGCGGCATGGCGCGACGGATTGGTCAGCAGCCCGATCCCGCTCGGCCGGAACGACCGCACCACGCTCCCCGCCATCCGCGCTGACCCCGCCCGGGTCTCCTCGCGCACGAGACTCGCCAAAATTCGCTGCACGTCGGGCGAGGTGCCATGGAAACGCGGCCCGGCGAAGCGGTCGGCACTGTTCTCCGTGTTCGCCAGGGCCGCCGTCTGCGCGTCCGACGCCCCGCTGGACAAGGTATAGACGCTGGCTCCGCGCACGCCGGGATCGTGCAGCGCGTCCGCGTGCATGGAGACGAACAAGGCCGCCTGCTTGCCCTCGGCAATGCCGACCCGATCCTCCAGCGGAATGAAGATATCGCGCCCGCGCGTCATCGCCACGCGGTAACGCCCCGACCGCATCAGCATGGTCTGCAACTCGGTCGCCGCCGCCTCGGCGATGTGCTTCTCATAGGTGCCGGACACGCCGATGGCGCCGGGATCCTTTCCGCCATGGCCGGGATCCAGCATCACCAGCGGCTTGGGCGGCGCGGCACGGCCGACCACGGCCGGCGCGGCCAGTCTGCGATGCGGCGCCGCCTCGGCGTGCCGCGTCCCCAGCAGAGCCAGCACCGTCCCGGCGCCGCCCAGGCCGAGAAACCGCCGCCGCGTTCCCCCAACCCCGTCCAACCCCGCTATTACCGGGCCCGCTTCGTCGTTCGCCATCAGCGCACCGCGTCGATCGTGATGGGGCATAAACTAGCCCCACCGATCCCCCGCCGCCAGCGTTTCCACCCCGGAACCGGGATACGCTTGCGGTTCGTGCCGCTTTCGCGCATTCTGACGGCGTGTGACGCGCATGCAGGCGAGGCGGAGCGACGGTTTCGAAAACCATCGCCAGCGGCAACTGCAAACCGTCCGGCATCCCGGTTCGCGGGTGTATCGCGTTCGACGCCCCCAGGCCGGGCGAGCGGTCACGCGACGAACGGAATGCCGCGCCCGCCAGGACGATCCCGATCGTTCCCACAAGGCCACGCCCGCCTCGGCGGAACCCGCCCGGGTGCCTCATCAGGCATCGCGCGGTTCCGCCACCATGACGCCTAAGGACCGGATGACCGCCGCGAACCCGCCGACCAGCCCATACGGAACGAGAACGGTGTTTCACCGTGCCGCGTCCGTTCTGGTTCGCGTTCTGCGCGCCGTATCGCCGTTTCGATCCCCCATCCTCGCCGCGCGAGCCGCGACCGCCCCCACCCCGACAGGCCAGAACCCGGCGCGATCCGATCGCCCCCGGCACGCGGCTGATCCGGGTCCGGGACGCCGCCCCCCGGCCTTTCGGAGCTTTCCCGCTTATGACCAAGCGTATGCTGATCGACACGACGCACGCAGAAGAAACGCGCGTCGTCGTCCTGGACGGTAACAGACTCGACGATTACGACGTCGAGACGTCCGCCAAGAAGCAACTCAAGGGCAATATCTACCTCGCCAAGATCGTTCGCATCGAACCCAGCCTCCAGGCCGCGTTCGTCGAATACGGCGGCAATCGCCACGGCTTCCTGGCCTTCAGCGAAATCCACCCCGACTACTACCAGATCCCGGTCGCCGACCGCGAAAGGCTGATCGCGCTTCAGGAAGAAGAAGCCCGCGCCGAGGAAGCCCGCGCCGATCGCGAGGACGAGGAAAACGAGCGCGCCGCCCGCGATGGCGACGACTCCGCATCCACCGAACACGACGCCGCCCCCGATGCCGGGATCGATATCGGCGCCGACACCCATCCGGACGTGCCCGCCACCGAGGCCATGCTGCCCGCCACGCCGGACGCCTCCTCGGACGAGCCCGCCTCCGGCGACGACCGCCCGGTGATCGAGATGCCGCTCGAGATCGAGGCCGAGACCGTGGTCGCCGAAAGCGACGCGGCGCAGGCCGCCGACGGCGAGCATTTCGAGGATGGCGACGAGCAGCACGGCCCGGCGCCGGAAACCGTCAGCGGCGAATCCTCCGATGACGGCCACGCCCAGCGCCGCACCGCCCGCTTCCTGCGTCAGTACAAGATCCAGGAAGTGATGCGCCGTCGCCAGATCATCCTGGTGCAGGTCGTCAAGGAAGAGCGCGGCAACAAGGGCGCCGCGCTGACCACCTACATCTCGCTTGCCGGCCGCTTCTCCGTGCTGATGCCGAACTCGCCACGCGGCGGCGGCGTGTCGCGCAAGATCACCTCGGCCGCCGACCGACGCCGCCTCAAGGAGATCACCCAGGAGCTCGAGATCCCCCGCGGCATGGGCATGATCGTCCGCACCGCAGGCGCGCAGCGCCCGCGCGCCGAGATCCGCCGCGACGGCGAATATCTGCTGCGCACCTGGGACGACATCCGCGAAACCACCCTCGCCTCGACCGCGCCCTGCCTCGTCTACGAGGAAGCCAGCCTGATCAAGCGCGCCATCCGCGACGTCTACACCCGCGACGTGGAAGAGATCGTCGTGGACGGCGAAGCCGGCTGGAAGAGCGCGCGCGAATTCATGCGCATGCTGATGCCGGCCAACGCCAACAAGGTCAGCCTGTGGCGCGACGGCAGCCAGACCCTGTTCGGCCATCACGGCGTCGAACACCATCTGGACGCCATGCTGCAGCCCACCGTGCAGCTCCGCTCCGGCGGCTATCTGGTGATCAACCAGACCGAGGCCCTGGTCGCGATCGACGTCAACTCCGGCCGCTCCACGCGAGAGCGCGGCATCGAGGAAACGGCGTTCCGCACCAACATGGAAGCCGCTGACGAGGTCGCCCGTCAGCTCCGCCTGCGCGATCTGGCCGGTCTGATCGTCATCGACTTCATCGACATGGAAGTCCGGCGCAACAACGCCGCGGTGGAACGCCGCCTGAAGGACGCGCTGCGCAACGACCGCGCCCGCATCCAGGTCGGCTCCATCTCGCATTTCGGCCTGCTGGAGATGTCGCGCCAGCGCCTGCGCCCGTCCATCGCCGAAAGCTCCTTCGTCACCTGCCCGCATTGCGCCGGCACCGGCTTCGTGCGCGGCACGGAAAGCTCGGCCCTGCACGTCCTGCGCGCGATCGAGGAAGAAGCCGGCAAGCGCAAGGCGTCCGAGATCCTGGTGCATGTCGCCGGACCGGTCGCGCTCTATGTGCTCAACCACAAGCGCACCTGGCTCGGCGAGATCGAGGCCCGCTACGGCCTCACCGTGCATCTGGCCGCCGACGACTCGCTGCTGCCGCCCAATCTGCGCATCGACCGCATCCGCCCCTATCTGCCGCCGGCAGCCCCCGCCAGCTACGCCCCCGCGCAGCAGACGGCCGCCGTCACCAACGTGCCGATCGCTGCCGCCGCGCCGCCTTCGCTCGATCCGTTCGAGCAGGATGACACGGTTGAGGCCGGCGATGAGGCCGCGCGTCCCGCCGCACAGCAGACCGACGGCAGCACCGCGAGCGAGGGCGACGAGAACGGACGCCGCCGCAAGCGCCGCCGCCGCCGCCGTGGCGGACGTCGCGAGAACGGCCCAGAGAATGGCACGGAGAACGGTGTCGAGACCGGCAGCGAGCAGAACGAGCACGAGTCCGATCAGGACGAGGGCGACGACGACGCGGAGACCACGCCGGTCGCCGCCGAAGCCGACGCCGCCCCGTCGGCCGAACCGGTCGCGACCGAACGCACGGAGACCGCCGAAGGCGACAACGCCCCGCGTGGCCGTCGCCGTCGCGGCGGGCGCAACCGCAACCGTCAGCACGAGAGCGAGTCCGGTCACGAGCAGACCGAGAACCGCCCCGCGCAGCGCGCCTATAACGGCCCGACCCCGGCCGACCCGTTCGCGGGCTCGTTCGACATCTTCGAGATGATGGACCGGGACGCGGACGAGATGGACGCGGTGGCGGCCCAGGCCCCGGTTCAGACCACGCCCCCTGTCGCGCAGCCCGTCGCAGCGGAGCCGGTGGTGGAAGCGCCGCAGGCCGAGCCGGTCATCGACACGGTGCCGGTTGCCGAAACGGCGTCCGAGCCCGTGGCGGCGGAAACGGTCGAAACCGCGGACGCCATTCCGGCCGACGCCGAAGCTCCGGTTTCCGAAACCCCGGTTACGGAAACCAAGGCCCGCAAGCCGCGTGCGCCGCGCAAGCCCAAGGCCGCGGCGACCGCGACGACCAAGGAGAAGCCCGCCAAGGCTGCCGCCGCCGTCGCGCCGGAAGCCGTCGCCGAGGCCGAAGCCTCCGATGCCGCTCCGGCCAAGCCGAAGCGCAAGGCCCCGGCGCGCAGCCGCAAGACCGCCGCCAAGGCCGTCGAAGCGGCCACCGAGACCGTCGCTGCGCCCGAGGCCGCTCCAGACGCCGCCCCGGTCGAGGCAGCGCCCGAAGCGACGGCCGCACCGGCCCCGGTCGCCGAAGCCGCCGCGCCCGCCGCCACCGAGGTCGATCCCAGCATCGTGCAGCCGCGGGTGATCGGCGACGCCGCCCCGCCGGCCACACGCCGCACCGGCTGGTGGAAGCGCTGAGCCGCAGACGCCGTTCCGTTCTGTCCGTCGCCCGAAAGGGCGGCGGACAGCGCGTTCGCGTGCTGCTCGCCAGCGCCGCTCTCTGTTGCGCCGCCCCGCTCCCGGCCCTCGCCGCCGCCCAGAGCATCACGAACAACGCCGCGGACACGACGAACGCCGTGTCCGCCCTGTTCCGGCGCGTCGAGACCGACCCGGCCCGCCTGCGCGCCTTCCTGCACGCCATGCCCAAGGGCGGCGATCTGCATAATCATCTGGCCGGCGCGGTCTACGCCGAAAGCTATCTCGACTGGGCCGGCGCGGGCGGCCTCTGCGTCGACCCGAACACCCATACGATCTCGCGCCCGCCTTGCGATCCGGCCCATCCCGCCCTCGCGGAGATGCAGGCGCGCGATCCCGCCTTCCGCGACGCGATGATCGACGCGCTCTCCATGCGCGCCTTCGTCCCCCGTCCCGGCGACGCCTCGGGGCACGACCATTTCTTCGCCACCTTCCACAAGTTCGACGCCGCCGCGACCGGCCGCATCGGCGAGGTGCTGGCCGAGGAGGCCCATCGCGCCGCAGCCGAGAATACCGGCTATCTGGAGATCATGTGGTACCCCCGCGTGCGCGATTCCGCGGCGCTCGGCCTGTCCCACCCGTTCTCGCCGACCGATTTTCCCGCCGACCTCGCCGCCATCACGCCCGGCATCCCCACCCTGCTCGCCGAGGCGAAGACCGACACCGACCAGGCGATGGCGCGCATGCGTCAGGTGCTCCGCTGCGACACGCCGGAGGCCGATCCCGGCTGCCGCGTCACCATCCGGTTCCAGACCTTCCTGCTCCGCGTGCTGCCGCCGGGCGCCGTGTTCGCGCAGATGGCCTACAGCTACGCGCTGGTGGCCGCGGACCCGCGTTTCGTCGGCGTCAACATCGTCGCCCCGGAGGACGATCCGGTCGCGCTGCGCGATTACGACCTGCACATGCGTATGTTCGGCTTTTTCCACCGCGCCCACCCGGAGGTGCGGCTCAGCCTGCATGCGGGCGAGCTGGCGCTGGGTCTGGTGCCGCCGGAAGCGCTCGAATCCCATATCCGCGAGGCGGTCGAGATCGCCGGCGCCTCCCGCATCGGCCACGGCGTCGACATCGCCTCTGAGCAGGACCCCACAGGTCTGCTGCGGGAGATGGCCCAGAAACACGTGACCGTCGAGATCAACCAAACCAGCAACGAGCAGATCCTCGGCGTCACGGGCGCGCAGCACCCGTTCCCGCTCTACCGCGCCCACGGCGTGCCACTCACCCTTTCCACCGACGACGAGGGCGTGGAGCGGATCGACCTCACCCACGAATATGTCCGTGCCGTCGAAAGCTGGAAGCTCGACTATCCCGCCCTGAAGGACATGGCCCGCTCGGCCGTCTTCAACAGCTTCCTCGCCGGCGCGCCGCTGCCGCCCGGCACCGACTTCGCCCATCCGCCCGGCCCGTCGCTGCTCCAGAGCAGCGACAAGGCCAGACAACAATGGGCGCTGGAGCGCGATCTGGCCGCCTTCGAGAAGACGATCCTCGCCACGCCGCCCTGAATCAGAGCGACTCGTTCTCCGACAGCTTCTTGGTGGCCTTGCCCATCACTGCCAGGATCGCGGCGGTCAAGGGCGTCGCGAAGATCAGCCCGGGCACGCCCAGAATCGCCCCGAACGCGGTCTGCGACAGAATGGTCAGCCCCGGCGGCAGATGCACCGCCCGGTTCTGGATCAGGGGCGCCATGACGTTGCCTTCGAAGCCCTGGATCACGGCATAAAGCGCGCAGGTCTCCAGACCGGCACCGGACCCCACGGAGAACGCGATGATGATCGCCGGGATCGCCCCCATCGCCGCGCCGATATAGGGCACGAAATTGCACAAGCCGGCCACGACGCCGAGCACCAGCGCCAAGGGTACGCCGATCGCCCAGAGACCCAGACCGGACAGGACGCCCACCACCAGCATGTCCAGCGCCTGTCCGGCGCTCCAGGCCCAGAGCGCGCTCCCCGCCGCCTGCAGCAATTCCTTGGCCTTTTCGCGATGCGGTTTGGAGACCAGGCGCAGCACGCCGTTGGCATAGGTCTCCGGCGACGCCGCCAGATACAGACCGGCCACGACGATCACCAGCAGCGTGCCGAACAGGCCGAACACCGAGCCCAGGATTCCGGCCACCGAGCCGAACATCTCCTTGCTGATCGAGCCGCTGCCGAGGCTGCCACCCTCCTGGTTGCCGCCCAGGGATGCCGGCAACTGGTTCAGGACCGCATCGCCCCAGCTGGTGCCGGCGAGACGGTCGTGCAGCCCATGCGCCTGATCCGACAACGCCTTCTTCAGTTTCACCGTCTGGTCCGCGAGCCCCGGCCCCGCCACCAGCACGAAGCCGGCGAACAGCCCGATCATCACCAGCACCACCAGGGTCAGCGACAACCAGAACGGCATCCGGGTGAAGCGCTGCACCAGACGCGCCACCCCGTGCAGGATCACCGCCAGAAGGGAGGCGGCGAACACCACGGTCAGCACGTCCTTCACCAGCCACACGGCCAGCAGAATGAAGGTCGCGGCCAGCGCCAGACGCAGCAGCGCATAGATCCGGTTCAGCGCGGCCGCACGCGGATCGGTCTCCACGGCCACCCCCGCGCCGGCAACGCCCCCTTGCGGATCGGCAGCTCGTGTCTCCATGACATTACCTCTTCTTCATGCGCGCTGCGCGAACGGCAGACCCCAGCCTTTCCCAACGCTTAAGCGCCGATTTCGTTTGCAGCCGGAACGAGGACGCCGCATATCCCGGGCGACCCCTCTGTCCCGCCGCCAAAGGCTCGCCATATGGGTGGCGGAGACAATCCCATGCGCATCGTTCGTCTTGTCGTGTCTGCGGCCCTTGTCGGCATCGCGCTTGCGATGGTCGACCACGATGCCCATCACATGGTCGCCGCCCTGAACGGCTGACCCCGAGGCGGCGCGAGTCGCCCTTCCGCCCGCAAACCCGCTCCTGCCCGACAGCGCGCAGATCGGTCGCAGCCGATCGTGCAGGCATGCCGCGACATGGTTCGCGCTGGAACCCCATCTCGCAGACTCCACCGAGCGGCCGATCGCTCCGGATCGGCCCGGCACAGGGCTCACCCCATCCTGCGGGACAGACGCGCCCATCCCCCGCCGGGACGACAATGCGGCCCCCGATGATGCCGACCCGGCACGGGCGGACGCCGGCGGAGGCAGGCCCTCAGCGCAGAACCGCGCCGGTCGCCTTGCCCACCGCCGCCACCACGCGGGCGGAGGCGGCTTCGAGCTGCGCCTCGGTCAGGGTCTGGTCGCGCGGCTGGAACACCACCTCGATCGCCAGCGACCGCATGCCCGGCTCCAGCTTCTCGCCCTCGTAGACGTCGAACAGCGATACCCCGGCGATCAGCGCACGGTCGGCGCCCCGCGCGGCGCGCAGCACCGCCTCCGCCGTCACGCCGCCGCCGACCAGGAACGCGAAATCGCGCCGCACGGGCTGCAAGGGCGACAGGTCCGGCGCCGCCTTGCGACGCTTCTTGCCATCCGCCACCGCATCCAGGAACAGCTCGAACCCCACCGCGGGCCCACCCAGATCGGTGGCCGCCACCAGGGCCGGATGCAACTCGCCGAACCGGCCCAGAACGATCTTCGGCCCCTGGCGCACCACGCCCGAGCGGCCGGGATGGTAGTGCTCCGGCGCATCGGCGGTCACCGACAACGCTTCCGCAGGCACGCCCAGGGCCGCCAGAACCGCCAGAAGATCGGCCTTGGCTTCCCACACGCTCACCGCCGCCGAAGCCCGGCCGGGATGGCGCGGCGCATGGCCGGTGCGCAGTCCGGCAGCGATCGTCCGCTGGCCGCCTTCGTCAAACCCGACGCCGATCTCGAACAGAGACGGCCCCTGCTGGCCACGCGCCAGATTGCGCGACGCCGCTTCCACCAGGGTGGCGAGCGGGGTCGGGCGCATCTGGTCCAGATCGGCGGCGATCGGGTTCAGCAGACGCAGGCTCTCTGGCGTCTCGCCGAACCGGGCCGCATTATCATGCGCCGTGAATGAAAATCCGACGCACTCGGCCAGACCGCGCGACGCCAGCACCCGGCGCGCCACCGCATTGCGGGTCTGGCGTGGGGTCAAGGACGGCAGAGGCACCGGGCTCAGCGACGGGAGCGGCACCGGCGGCACGCTGTCGAGACCGCGCAGACGCAGCACCTCCTCGATCAGCTCCGCTTCCGGTTCGGCATTGCGCACCGACTCCACCGCGTCTGCGAGGCTGTCCGCGTTGCGCAGCGCGAGCGCGATCGGCGCCGCGACGTCGTTGCGCCAGGACGGCACCGCCACGGTGACGCTCGCCTCATCGCGTGTGCGCACGGCGAAACCGAGATGCTCCAGCCCCCGCACCGCCTCGTCCGGCGCGAGATCGAGGCCGCCCAGTTCGCGGATGCGCGCGAAGCGCAAGCTCGCGTCGCGCTGCCAGTCCGGTTCGGCGCCCGCACTGACCACGTCGCTCGCCTCGCCGCCGCACAGCTCCTGGATCATGCGCGTGGCCGCTTCCAGGGCAGCCACGGGGAGCGCCTGATCGACGCCGCGCTCGAAACGCTGGCGCGCATCCGAGCTGATGCCGTGACGCCGCCCGCTCAGCGCGATCCGCACCGGGTCGAACAAGGCGCATTCCACGAACACGTCGGTGGTCTCGTCGGTGCAGCCGGTCGGCTCGCCACCCATCAACCCGGCGAAGGACTGCACGCCCGCCGCATCGGCGATCACGCAGTCTTCGGCGTCGGCGACGCGATCCTTGCCGTCCAGCGCCCGCATGGTCTCGCCGGCGCCACGACGGATCACCAGCACGTCGCCGGCGATCTTGCCGGCATCGAACACATGCAGCGGACGGCCGAGATCGAAGGCGAAGAAATTGGTGATGTCCACCAGCGCGCTGATCGGCCGCAGCCCCACCGCCAGCAGACGCTCCTGCAGCCAGGACGGGCTGGGTCCGTTGCGGACGCCGCGAACCAGGCGGCCGAGCACCCAGGGGCACGCTTCGGGGAACCGGTTCTCCCAGCGGATCGGGCTCGGGAACAAGCCTTCCACGGTTTCGGCCAGCCAGGGACGCAGATGCCCCATGCCGGCGGCGGCCAGATCGCGCGCGATGCCGCGCACACTGAGCGCATCGCCGCGATTGGGGGTGATGGCCACGTCGATCACCGGATCGTCCAGCCCGGCATAGTTGCTGTAGCTCTGGCCCGGCGTGGTGTTGTCCGGCAGCTCGGCGATGCCGTCATGCTCGTTGCCGAGCCCCAGCTCGCGCAGGGAGCACAGCATGCCGCCGCTCTTCTCGCCGCGGATCTCGCCGCTCTTGATGGTGATGTCGAGGCCCGGAACATAGGTGCCCGGCGGCGCGAAGATCACCGAAATCCCCGTGCGCGCATTGGGGGCGCCGCACACCACCTGCACCGGCTCCTCCAGCCCGGCATCGACCCGGCACACGCGCAGCCGATCGGCGTTCGGATGCTGTTCGGCGCTCAGGATGCGCGCGGTGCGGAACGGCGCCAGGGCGGCGCCACGATTCTCCACGCCGTCCACTTCGAGCCCGATGCGGTTCAGCGCCGCGCAGAGTTCGTCGAGCGAATGCCCGGTGTCGAGATGGGTGCGCAGCCAGGACAGGGTGAACTTCATGACGGCTCAGATCCCCTCATGCAGGGTGGCGGGGGACAGGGCGCTGAAGCCGTAATGGCGCAGCCAGCGCAGGTCGCTCTCGTAGAGCGAACGCAGATCGGGAATGCCGTGCTTGAGCATGCACAGGCGTTCGATGCCCATGCCGAAGGCGAAGCCCTGCCATTGGCGCGGATCGAGACCGCAATTGGCCAGAACGCGCGGATGCACCATTCCGGAGCCGAGAACCTCCAACCAGTCGCCGCCCCCGCCCAGCTCGCCCGTGCGCTTGTTCCAGCCGATGTCGATTTCCATCGACGGTTCGGTGAACGGGAAATAGGAGGCGCGGAACCGCACCGGCAGCTCCGGCAGGGCGAAGAAGGCGCGCAGGAACTCGATCACCGTGCCCTTCAGATGGCCGAGCGTGATGGCGCCGGCGCCGGTCGCCGGACCGATCACCAGCCCCTCGCACTGATGGAACATCGGCGAGTGGGTGGCGTCGTGATCGGCGCGATAGGTGCGTCCCGGCGCGATGATCCGCAGCGGCGGCGTCTGCTCCAGCATGGAGCGGATCTGCACGCCGGAGGTCTGCGTGCGCAGCACCCGGCTGTTCGGCCCCTCGCCCGGCAGAGGCGGCAGATAGAAGGTGTCGTGATCGGTGCGCGCCGGGTGGTGGTCCGGCGTGTTGAGCGCGGAGAAATTGTGCCAGTCGGTCTCGATGTCCGGTCCTTCGGCGACCGAGAAACCCATCGCGCCGAAGATCGCCACCATCTCTTCCATCGTGCGCGACAAAGGGTGGATCAGCCCAGCGGTTTCCGGCGGCGGCGGCAGGGTGACGTCCACGCGCTCGTTGGCCAGGCGCGCATCGAGCGCCGCACGCTCCAGTTCGCGTCCGCGCGCCTCGATCGCCCGGCCCAGCTCGTCGCGCAGGGCGTTCAGCGCCGCACCCCGGCTCTTGCGCTCTTCCGGCGCGGCGCGGCCCAGCTCCTTCAGCAGTCCGGTGAGACGGCCGGACTTGCCCAGCGTGCCGACGCGCACCGCGTCCCAGGCGCGATGATCCGCCGCGTCCGCCAGAGCGGCCAGCGTGTCGTGTTTCAGCGCGTCGAGATCGTCCGGCATCGCGTTTCCCGCCCTTGGTCGCCTTCCGGGGAGCGATCGCCCTGGAAAGCCGGTCATTGTTCCGGGCGTGGCTTATCCGATCCACCCCCGCGCGAACAGGGCTGCGTCCCGCGCGGCAGACCGAGGGGTCAATGCAGGGCGGAGTGCCGCAAGGCCTCGAACGCCGCCTCGAGTTGCTGTTGCGCCGGCGTCGGCGACGAACGGCCGGCATCCACGCAACCGTTCAGCCAGCCATGCCAGTAAGCGCGCGAACGTCGCGATCCCGGCTCGGGACCGTTCGATACGCCATCGAGATAACCTTCCAGGATCTCGGCCTCGTCTAAAAGTCGATACTCCTCGACTGTTGTGACAGGCACGTATTCTGTCATCGCCGTACCTTTCCATGATGCGGACGAACCGAAAGGTTCGAATGCCGGGCTGCTGTCCGGCACCGACCCGGGCGGCGCGTGTCCTGAGCCGCCCTGAAACCCGTCTCGAACGAAAAAGGTGATAGGATGACTGGTATCTCCCAGAGACCGTCGCGATCCAGCGATATCATGGTTCCTCTGCCCCGCCTCATACCGGCGCAGTACACGGCCCGTGTCGCCCTGAGTCCCGAAGCGAGAGAGGCCGTCTACCGCCTGCGCTACCGTGCATACCTCGCACACGGTTACATTTCCCCTAACGCCGACGAGCTCTTCAAAGACGAATACGACGATCTTCCGAACAGCGTCAGCATCCTACTCGAACTGGATGGGCGCCCGGTAGCGTCGGTCCGGACCAGTATCATGTCCGTCGGACACGGTCAGCGCTGCGCGGCCGGGGACATCTTCTCCGATGCCGTCGATTCGCTGCTCACCGCCGTTCCGGCGGGAGAACAAAGAGGGATCGAATTCAACCGTCTGGTTCGCAGCCCGGAATGCGAGAACAACCAGGGGCTGGTTCTCCTGCTCTACCGGATGGCCGGCTACGTCGCGATGACGTCGCATTCCCAGCTGATCTTCGCCTGCGTCCGTCCGCATCACCTTCCCTTCTACAAGCGCCTGGGACTTCGCCCGGCGGCGCCGGCCCGTCCCTATCCCGGGCTCAACTGCCCGATGGAGCTTCTGTTCTGCACGCGGGCGGCTTTCGACCACATGCGTTTCACCTACCCGGTCGTGGATGCCTACACGGCGGCCACCGGACCACTGAACGGCTTTCTGGCCGGCGAACCCGTGTCTTTGACCATCGTGGGACCCTGACATCATGAACAACGCCATCACGCTGAGCAGCGCCGCGCTGTCGACGATTCCGTTCGCGTCCTTCGCCTGGGCGGCCCGGAAGCATTTCGTTTGCCCTGGCCCCATGCCGCACGCAATGCGGGCGCTGACGTTTTTCAACGCTGCCGTCTATGCAAGCTTTCTTGCCTTTCTGGCGCTCAGAGCGTCACCGCCCGATCTTTTCGAAACCATTGCCGGGCAGATCGCCTTCTGCTCCGCCACCATGGTGTTCTGGTGGGCGGTCGGCACCACATCGACAATCGGTCTGCGGATCGCCTATCAGAAAGGCAGCACCGACGACATCGTTTCGACCGGCCCTTACGCTTTGGTAAGACATCCGTTCTACACTGCGTACCTTCTTTTCTGGATCGGTACGGGTTTGCTTGCTGGAGCCTGGCAATGGATCCCCGTTCTTCTGATGGTTGTCTGGTACGCCAGGATCGCCCGATCGGAGGAACGCCGCCTGTCCCAGTCCAATCATAGCGCCGCCTATGCCGACTACAGGCAGAGAACGGGAATGTTCATCCCGTCGATTTGGAGATAGCCGAATGGCGCTGCGCGGGAACGCGATTCTTGCAGCGATGGTCTCGTTTTTCGACGTGCAGTGCCGCCTCCCCACCGAGGCGACATTGCAGTCGGAACAGGCATCGATCCTGTTCCAGACGAACCGCTTGTATATCGTATGCGGGATCTGCGTTTCCGCGCTTTTCATGGTCGCGTTCGACGGCTGGAGCGACCCGGCGACCACCGCCGCCTATATCGTCGTCCAGCTGATCTATGCCAGCCTTCTCGCGGTCGCCCTGAGCTGGCGCCGCAGCGGCCGTCACGTGCGCCTGATCCGCTCGTCCATTCCCCTGCTGCTCTGCCTCGGCACCGCGTGGGGCGGCCTCGTCACCTTGTTCGCCGATGCCTACGAACCGGGCATGCAGCCGGCCCTGGTCGGCATCACGATGGCCCTCGTCGCCTCGCCGATGCTGAGCGTGCCGTTGCTGGCGGCGCTCGCGTTCTATGTTCCGGTCGCGATCGCCTGCCTGCACGTGATCATCGCCGCGGTGGATGTCGGCTATGCCGTGCAGATCTCCTTCGTGGCCTATCTGATTTTCGCCCTGTGCGGGATCTTCTACACCAACAAGACCATCATGGACCGTCTGCTCGGACGCCTGCAGCTCCAGAGGGAGCACGAGATCGTCCAGGTCTTTCTGCGCGAGTACGAGGAAGTCTCCACCGACTGGCTCTGGGAGACCGATTCCAACCACCGGCTGCGCAACGTGGCGCCGAGACTGACCGAGGTGCTCAACACGACCATCGAACGGCTGGAAAGCCTCGACCTGTTCCAGCATCCCGGAACGCCGGAATTCGACGACAGCGACGGAGCCGGCGTCATCGAGGCGATGCGCAACGGCATCGCGTTCCGTGACCGCCAGATCGTCGTCGCCGGGCCGAACGGTACGCGATGGCTGAGCGTCACCGGCCACCCGGTGCATGACGACAAGGGCGTCTTCAAGGGCTATCGCGGCATCGGGTCCGACGTCACCACCGTCCGGCTCGACCGGCAACGGATCGAGTTCATGGCCCGGCATGACGGGCTGACGCGTCTGCTCAACCGCCGCACCTTCGTCACCGAGACCGACGCCTTGCTCAATCGACATCCGGACCGCACCAACGCGCTGATCCTGGTCGATCTCGACGATTTCAAGCAGGTGAACGACGATCTGGGCCATGCCGCCGGAGACGCGCTTCTGGAAGCGGTGGCGGCCCGGTTGACGCGGGACCTGCAACCCGACGAGCTGGCGGCCAGGATCGGCGGCGACGAGTTCGCCCTGCTGATCCGCGTGCCGGATCGGGCAGCGGCCGAGACACGCGCCATCAAACTCAGCGAAGCCCTGCTGATCGATGCCGGAAGCAGCAGTTCGAGCCTACCCACCAGCGCCAGCGTCGGCCTGGCGGTCTCGCCCGATCATGGCTGCGGCCTCGATGTGCTGATGCGCCGCGCGGATTTCGCGCTCTACGAGGCCAAGAGCCAGGGCAAAGGCATCGCGCGCCTGTTCGAGATGCGCATGGAGAATGCGTTCCTGAGCCGCCAGCGTCTGCTGGTCGAACTCGCCACCGCGCTCGACCAGGACCAGATCTTCGCCGAGTACCAGCCCATCACCGATATCGGCAGCGGCCAGATCGTCTCGGCCGAAGCGCTGGTGCGCTGGTCGCATCCCTCACGCGGCAAGCTCACGGCTGGGAGTTTCGTTCTCGCCGCCGAGGGCAGCGACCTGATCGAACCGCTGGGCGCGCGCATGCTCAGGCTTGCCTGCGAGGCGGCGATGCACTGGTCGGCCCCGATCCCCGTTTCGGTGAACCTGTCGCCGCGTCAGCTGCGGTCCGGCCGCTTCGTGCCGATCCTCACCGAATGTCTGGCCGCGACCGGTCTGCCGCCGAACCGGCTCATCCTGGAGGTGACCGAAACCGTGTTCCTCGATGCGAGCCAGCGCATCATCCACCAGCTCGACGTGATCCGCGCCATGGGCGTGCGGCTGGTACTGGACGATTTCGGCACCGGATATTCGTCGCTGACCTATCTGCGCCGCTTCGAGGTGGACGGCATCAAGATCGACGCGTCGTTCGTGCGCGACCTGCCGCATTCGCGCAAGGTCGGCGCCATCGTCCGCACCATCGGACGCCTCGCCTCCGACATGAACATCTACGTCACCGCGGAAGGCGTCGAGACAGAGGAACAGCTCCGCTGGCTGCGCGGCAACGGCATCGCCTTCGCCCAGGGCTTCCTGCTCGGCCGGCCCGGGACCGACCCCGTCAGCGCCATGGCGCTTGCCGCCGCCGAACGCAGCCAGATCACGGCCTGCACGGTGGAGCACGGCCCGGCCTGAGGACCACGCCCATACGAAAAAGGCCGCTCCCCGGCAGGGAGCGGCCTCTTCCCGATCAGGACGATCAGCCGATCAGGCGGCGATCGCCTGCTTCACCTTGCCGACGATCTCGCCGAATGCCGCCGGATCGTCATACGCGATCGCGGACAGGACCTTGCGGTCGATCTCGATGCCGGCCGTGTTCAGCCCGGCAATGAAGCGGCTGTAGGTCAGGCCGTGCTCGCGCACCGCGGCGTTGATGCGCTGGATCCACAGGGCGCGGAACTCGCGCTTCTTGTTGCGGCGATCGCGATATGCGTACTGGAGCGACTTCTCCAGACGCTCGAGCGCGATGCGATAGTTGGTCGACGAACGGCCGACGAAGCCCTTGCTCTGGGCCAGAACCTTCTTGTGACGGGCGTGCGTGGTAACGCCCCGCTTGACGCGTGCCATATCTCAGCGCTCCTCAGGCCAGCCCGTACGGGGCCCATTGCTTGACGGTCTTGCCGTCCATCTCGGTCAGCGTCTGGCTGCCCCGGTTGGTCCGCTTCATCTTCTGCGGCCGGTTGATCAGCCCGTGGCGCTTGTTGCCGGGACCTGCGAGCACCTTGCCGGTCGCGGTGATCTTGAACCGCTTCTTGACCGACGACTTGGTCTTCATCTTGGGCATTTCGATCTCCTCGACTGGAGCTGCCTCTTGCCCCGAAGGGCCGGTCCGCCATCGGACCCCGAAACAGCCGTCGCGGCCGGGCATGCCCATTCCAGGCCCGGACGCGCGAACGAGCGCGGACGTTTAGGGGCAACCGGCCGCCGAAGCAAGCGAGATCGCGAGTCCCGGCGCGGGATTCGGCATCCCCGGCCTTAACCGAACGACGCCGCCACCCCGAACAGGGCCAGCCCCGCCGCCAGCCACAGAACGTAATCCGCCACCTTGCCGCTTTGCAGCGCGGACAGCCCTCGCAGCACCGGCCCCACGCCTCGGTCGAATCCCCGTGCGAGTCCACGCGGCAGGTGGTGCCAGAACAGCTCCAACGCCGCCAGAAGGATCGCCGCCGCCGTGGCCAGCCAGGGCAGCACGGAAGACGGCGCCGCCGACCAGGGCGGCGGCACGATCGCATGGAGCGCCCCCAGGCCCAGGATCGCGTCCGTCTGCGGCGCCATCAGCGCCTCGGCGGCCAGCCAGCCGAGCCGGTCCGCCTCGTGACGGAGCGGAACCGACAGCACCAGCAGCACCGCCACCGGCAACAGCATCAGCCAAAGCGGCCGGTCCGCGTCCTCGCGCTCTTGCTCCGTGGGCGAGCGCTCTTCCTCGCCCGGCACCGGCCCCAGCCCGGCGAACACGCGGCCCGTCACCCGCAGTACCGCAGCACCCGTGCACACCAGCCCGATGACGATCGCGATCTGCGCGGGCCAGCACCCATCCGCACAGGCCGCATGCCAGATCCGCTCCAGCCCGACATCCATCACGCCCAGCGGCAGCCCGGCCAGCAGCAGGCCGCCGAATCCGATCGCCACGCCAGCGGGCCAGATCCGCCGCCCGGCGCCGCGCAATCCGATCTCGTCCGCGCCGCCCAGGCTCGCCAGCAGAATTCCGGCGCCCATGAACAAGGATGCCTTCACCAGCCCGTGCCCGACCAGATAGACCAGCGCGCCCGACACGCCGTTCCGCTCGAGCAGGGCGAACCCGAGCAGCATGATCCCGGCATGGGAGATGGTGGAAAACGCCAGCATCCGTTTGAAATGCCGCTGCAGCAGCGCCATCACCCCGCCCAGCGCCGCGCTCGCCGTGCCCATGCCCAGAAACAGGCCGTGCATCAGCGCATGCACCACCGGCGCCGCAGCGAACACCGCCCAGTACAGCTCGGCGATGCCGAACAGGGCGATTGCAACCATCGCGCCGGAAAAGATCACCGAGACCGGGCTGTGCGCCACCGAATGCGCGTCCGGCAGCCAGAACTGGAACGGCACCTGCGCGCCCTTGATCAGCAGCCCCGCCGACAGCAGACAAAAGGCCGCCACCACCACCGGATCGTCCGGCGAAGCCGCGACGCCACGGGCAACACCGGCGAAATCGAGCGCGCCGGTGCGGCTATAGGCCAGGCCGATCCCGGCCAGGATCAGATAGGCGCCGATCGTGTTCACCACGGTGAAGTTCAGCGCCCCGGACAAAGCGGAGGAGCGCAGCGCGTAGCCGGTCAGCGCGAACGCCGCCACGCTCATCAGTTCGAACCACACGAACAGGTTGAACAGATCGTGGGTCAGGCAGAACCCGATCTGCCCGGCCATGAACAACAGCATCAGCAGGTGGTAATGCGCCGAGGTCCTGCGGAAGAACCCCCAGGAGAACACCAGCGTGGTCGCGAACAAGGCGGCGATGAAGGCGGCGATCCACCCGCCCGCGGGCGTCACCGCGAAGGCGATGCCGATCGGCTGGCTGCCACGCGGGGTCCAGCCGCCGAACCAGCTTACGATCGGGCCGGCCGCGCTCTTGTCGGCCAGGAACCCGCACAAGCCGGCGCTGAGCAGGGCGACCAGGATCGCCAGCACATCCGGCACGCGGCGCGGCAGGAACGATCCGGTGGCCAGGATCAGCGCCGCGCAGAGCAGCGGAATCGCCACCGGCAGCACCACCATCTGCTGGAGGCTCATTCCCGCGAACTCATGGCTGCATCGGACGCACGCGCTCCGGATCGAGCGTGCCCTTCCGCTTGTGCAGTTGCAGCACCAGCGCCAGCAACAGTGCCGTCACCGTCACGCCGATCACGATATCGGTCAGCACCAGCGCCTGCACCACGGGGTCCACCGCACGGCCGGGCGGATGCGAATAGAAGATCGGCGCCGGCGCGTCCCAGCGATAGCCGACCGCCAGAAGCAGGACATAGGTCGAGGCCTGTACCACGCCGAGACAGCCGATCAGATGCACGTAGTGCCGCGAGGTGACGATGCCGTAGAGGCCGATGCCGAACAACCAGGCCGCCACCAGCCAGGGCAGCAAGGTGAAGGGCGGCGCATGCAGCATGGCACTCATGGATCGTCGCCCTCGTCGTCGCCGTCCGGGACCGGCTCGCGCGTTTCTTCCAGGAACTCGATCAGCAGGATCACGAACCCGCCGGTCACGGCGGCGCCCACGCCGGCATTCTCGAACTGCATCAGGCCGCCCGAGAACAGATCGCCCTTCTGCCCGAGCGGCAGCATGTTCTGGAGAAACGGCAGCCCCATCAGCAGGGACGCGAAACCGCACAGGGCATAGAGCGCGGCGCCGCCGCCCTCGAGCGCGTCGAACAGCTCCGAATGCGCGACGCGGCGCCAGCCAGCATAGCCCTCGCCCAGAAACACGCAGAGCAACCCGGTGGCGATGATCGCCCCGCCCTGGAACCCGCCGCCCGGCGTGGTCATGGCATGCAGCAGAACGTACAGGCCGAACAGCACGATCACCGCGCCGAACAGGCGGCACGCCAGAACGGTGCTGTCGGCGCGGGCGATGATCGGACGGCCCGGCACGCGCTGCGGATCGCATTCCGTTTCGCCGCGGCTGCCGCGCAGCAGAACGGTGGCCCCTCCCACCGCGCAGAGCAGCATGAATTCCTCGCCCAGCGTGTCGAAGCCGCGATAATCGAAGTTGATCGCGCTGATCATGTTGGTGGTGTGACGCTCGGCCAGGCCCACGGCGTTGATCAGATCGCCGTACGGCATCGGATGATCGCCGAATCGCGGCATGTGCGCGGCGACGTGCAGCACCGCCGGCAGGATCAGCGCACAAAAGACGAGAAACAGGGTGCGGCGTATACGCGGGCTCACGAGGGCGCATCCTCTCCATCGTCCGGGCGCTCGACGCGCTCCGTCGTCAGATCGGTCCGCACGCTGGCCAGAACCACCAGAAACAGAAGCGGGGTCACCACGCTGCCGGCGGCCAGCTCCGCGAAGGCCACGTCCGGCGCCCGGAAGGCCATGAACAGGAGCGACAGGGCGATTCCGTTGGCGGCGATCGCCACCACCTGACGGCGCGGCACGCGGGAAAACACGATGGCCGTGCCGGTGATCGCGACCAGCAGTAGAAGCGGCAGCAGCAGGCTCATCCGAGTCTCTCGTCGCCATGATGCGCGTCGGACGGTTCCGGCAGAGCGGAGGCCGGCAGCGCCTCCGGCACGCCACCGCGCGCGACCATCGCCCGGCCGAGCACATGCGACGACGCCGCGCCGCCCAGCAGTGCGAACAGCGTGATCAGCGCCATCTTGATCGCCCGGTCCGAGGCGCCGTCCGACAGGAACGCAGACACGGTCAGGAGAAACCCGACGCTGGTGGTCACGAACACGGCGCAATGCATCCGGTCCAGCGTGTCGCGCAGGCGCAGAAACCCGAGCGTGCCGATGACGGCGCACAGAACCGCCAGCCCCAGCAGGATGCCAATCGCGACGGCGGTCACAGCCAGCGCTCCCAGAACAACGCGAACACGAACGTCGCCGGCACGGACAGCAACACCAGCGTCAGAGACAGATCCATGAAGCTTGGCTGATCGAACGCGAAACACATCAGCGCCAGCACCATAGCCGAAAGAGACGTGCCCAACTGCAACGCCGCCAAACGCTTGAAGCTGTCGCCGCGCCCCGCGCACAGAAGTGCCGCGGCAGCGGGCGGGAGCAGACCCAATGTCGCCAGCATCCAGATCGTCATACCGGCCACTCGCGCCCGGCAGGATCGGGCGCGGGCCCCAGCCTCTGCATCACCAGCTCGTCGCGCCCGCGCGGGGCGGCCAGAACGAAGCCGTTCGGGGCCAGGGAGGCCGCCAGAACCACCACCGCCCGGCGTCCGGCCTCGTCGGGACGATGATCGCCATGCCGGAAGGCGACGGTGTCGATCGTGCCGGCGCGTCCGGCGGGACGACGGAGGATCGCAGCACACAGAACACGGCCGACGCGCAGCGTATCGACAAGAAGAGCGGAGGCGACAAGGAGAAACACGCGCAAGGGCGGTCGCAGAACCAGCTTGCGGCGTTCGCCACGATGCAGAACCGCAACGAGAACGCCCAGAGGCACGGCGCAGCCGATTCCGGCCAGGATTTCGTGGATGCTGACGCTACCGGCGAACGCTGCATACAGCAGCAGAAGCGCGCAGAGCAGGAGAACCGGACGGACCAACCCCACCGCGACGCTCCGCCTGCGCCGAACGACACGGGAGATCCGCGGTCCCAGACGCGAGAACGGAGCCTAGGGGCTTTCCCCGGCTCCGTCCAGCAACACAAAATCACCGTGCCAGAGCACGGTGACGGGTCTCTTTCGCGGTCAGGCCAGACCGGTGCCGCCCGTGGCGCCGTAAGTCTCGCCGGTGACGTAGCTGGCCTCCTGCGACGCCAGGAACACGTAGATCGGCGCGATCTCGACCGGCTGTCCCGGACGGCCCAGCGGCACGGACGAGCCGAACTTTTCGATCGCATCCTGCGGCTGACCGCCGGACGGCTGCAGAGCGGTCCAGAACGGGCCGGGCGCCACGGCATTCACGCGAATACCCTTCTCGATCAGCTGTTTCGCCAGAACCTTGCTGAAGGTGATGATGCCGGCCTTGGTGGTGGCGTAGTCGAGCAGGATTTCCGGCGCCTTGTAGGCCACAACCGACGCGGTGTTGATGATCGACGCGCCCGGCTTCATGTGCGGCACCGCCGCCTTGGTGATCCAGAACATCGCGTAGAGATTGGTCTTCAACGTGCGGTCGAACTGTTCTTCCGACACGTCGTCGATGCTCTCCTGATTGGTCTGCTTGCCGGCATTGTTGACCAGGATGTCGAGACCGCCGAGCGCGTCCACTGCGTCCTTCACCAAGGTCTTGCAGAAGGCGGGATCGGTGATGTCACCCGGCAGCAGGATCGCCTTGCGTCCTTCCGCCTCGATCAAAGCGGCGATCTTGTGCGCGTCCTTGGCCTCTTCCGGCAGAAAGCTCAGCGCCACGTCGGCGCCTTCGCGTGCGAAGGCCAGCGCGGCGGCGCTGCCGATGCCGGAGTCCGCGCCCGTCACCAGCGCCTTGCGGCCGGAAAGACGACCGTGACCGACATAGGAGGATTCGCCATGATCCGGCTTCGGGTCCATCTCCGCGTCCAGGCCGGGGGCGCTCTGCGGCTGACGCGGAAACGGCGGCTGCGGATACTGGAAGCGCGGATCCTGCATGGTGACGCGGTTGGTCTTGCTGTCGCTCATGGGAAAAACTCGTCTCAATCGGTTGCGGCCCCTCTAAGAACACAGGGCGCAAGCGGTTTCAGCGCGTCCCGAAAGCATCACCCACGATTGCGCGAGGGTGACGCGGTCGAAACGATCAGTCGTTGCAGTTCTGCATCGGCGCACATTCCTGTTCGGCCATGGTGCAGGCGGCGTGCACGAGCGCCAGATGGCTGAGCCCCTGCGGCGTGTTGCCGATCTGATCGCCGGTTTTCGGATCGATCATCTCTGCGAGCGTTCCGGTATTGGGCTTGATGGCGGAAACGATCTCGTCGAACAGATCGGAGGCCTCGTCGCGAAGATCGAGCGTCGCCAGCGCTTCCACCATCCAGAACGCGCACGCCAGGAACGTGCCCTCCTCCTTTTCCGCGCCGGAATAACGGAACAGGAACGGCCCGTGCCCCAGCTCGCGACGGATGGCGCGCATGGTCGAGACCCAGCGCGCCTTACCGTCGAAGCCGAACCGCACCGCAAGCGCCAAAGACGCATCAAGCCTGTCGCTGTCAGGATAGAACAGATACGCGCCCTTCTCCTCCGACCAGCAATGCTCGTTGATCCAGCTTTCGACCCGGTCGCGTTCGCGCGTCCAGCGCGGCAGGCAATCGGCCGGAATGTGACCGTCCTTCGCCAGTTCGCAGGCGCGTGCCAGAGCCTGCCAGCAGGAGATCTTGCTCATGGTGTAGTGGCGCTGATCGGTCAGCTCCCACATGCCGGCATCCTTCTGCCGCCAGCGATCGGCGCATTGATCGGCAAGCTCAGCGAGCAGACGCGCGCTTTTCTGATCGAGGATGTTGCCGCAGCGCACGAACAGGGACGCCGTCTCGAAGATGTCGCCGTAGATTCCGTGCTGATGCTGATGCGTCGCCTGGTTGCCGATCACCACCGGCCTGGAACCGCGATAGCCTTCCACCTCGTCCAGCTCGATCTGATCGCCGACGATGTCGCCCGACAGCGAATACAGGACCTTCGGACCGTGATCGCCGAGCCGCTTCATCAGCCAGGTGAACGCCGCCTTGGTTTCCGGCACCGCGCCCAGACGCAGAAACGCGTTCGCCGTGTAGGCGGAATCGCGTATCCAGGCGAACCGGTAGTCCCAGTTCTTGTCGCCACCGATCCGTTCCGGCAGCGAAGTCGTCGCCGCCGCGACGATCGCCCCGCTCGGCGAATACAGCAGCAGCTTCAGCGCCAGCGCAGAGCGGCGCACCAGATCGCGATGCGGCCCGTCATAATGCAGGTTGTCGGCCCATTCGCGCCACGCATCGTCGCTGGTGTTGATGCGGCCGTCGATCTCGCAGACCGGCGGCACGCCCAGGGGCTCGTCGTCTCCGGCGAGAATGGCGATCGTCGCCTGTTCGCCCTCGCCGACCTCGACCACCGCCTCGATCAGCTCGTCCTCTTCCCGAAGAATGCGGACGTTCTCGGTGGTACGCAGCATCCCCAGCAACGTGCCGACATGGAAGATGCACCCGTTCGGGTTCGGTTGCAGCCAGGGCGACGCCGTGCCGCAGAACGTGCCCATCCGGACCAGGAGACGGAACGATACCCGCCCGCTCACCCCTTCGATCCGGCGTGCGAACTCGGTCCAGGGCAGACGGCCGGCGAGCGAGCTGTTCAGCGATTCCGTGACCCGCGCCTCGCCCCCTTCCGTCCGCACCACCGTCCGCAGGACATTGCTGTCCGTGAGATAATGGCGCTCCACGGTGAAGGCTTCGGTCGGGCGGAGCTGGAAGAAGCCGCCCTTCCGGTCGAGCAGACGGTCGAACACCGGAGGCGAGTCCAGGTTCGGCACGCACCACCAATCGGTCGACCCGTCCGGCGCCACCAGCGCCACCGAACGCCCGTCCCCGAGCGCCGCGTAATCGCCGATCGGCCAGAACCCATCGTTCGGCCCAGAAGGATGGTTCTGGCCGTCGCTCGCACCGATCTCGTAGTTCATAGGGCTGCCCGCTCCCGCACTGGACCTGGGCAACGTGGGGACCGGGGGAGCGGTTCGCGGGGCGGGATTTTGTTGCCGCTATGGCAATGATCCCGCTTCTACGGCATACCGGCCATGCGCCGAAGTCAAAAAAGCGACAGGGCGCGGCCCAGAACGACCGGCCAGTGTCAGGAGTATCGCGCCCCATGCCCCCATCCTTGAAACGTTCGGTCGGCGGCTGGTCGCTGTTGTTCACCGGGATCGGCTCGATCATCGGTTCGGGCTGGCTGTTCGGTGCGGAGCGCGCCGCTTCCATCGCCGGTCCGGCCGCGATCCTGGCCTGGCTGATTGGCGCCGCGGTGGTGCTGATCCTGGCGACGGTGGCCTCCGAACTCGGCGGCATGTTTCCCGTCTCCGGCGGCATGGTGCGCTTCTCGAACGCGACGCATGGGCCGCTGGTCGGCTTCCTGGCCGGCTTCGCCAACTGGATCGCCATCGTCAGCGCCATTCCCGTCGAGGCCGAGGCGTCCGTCCAGTATATGAGTTCCTGGCCCTATGCCTGGGCGCACGCGCTCTATACCGGCTCGAGCCTGACCACGCCGGGCCTGCTGATCGCGGGCGTGCTGGTCGTGATCTACATGCTGCTGAACTATTGGAGCGTGCAGATCTTCGCCAAGTCGAATCTCGCCATCACCATCTTCAAGCTGGTGGTGCCGGCGCTGACCGGCGTCGCCTTGTTCTGCTCCGAATTCCATTCCGGCAACGTGTCCGGCACCACGCCGGGCAGCGGCGGCTTCATGCCGTTCGGCGCCGCCGGCGTGCTGACCGCCGTCGCCACCTCGGGCATCGTGTTCGCCTATAACGGTTTCCAGAGCCCGCTGAACCTGGCCGGCGAGGCGCGCAATCCGGACCGCTCCATTCCGTTCGCGGTGGTGGGCTCGGTCGCCATCGCCGCCGTGATCTACGTGCTGCTGCAGGTGTCCTATCTGGGCGCGATCAACCCGGCGCAGCTCCTGTCCGCGGGCGGCTGGGCGCGTATCAACTTCTCCTCGCCCTTCGCCCAGCTCGCTCTGGCGTTCCAGCTCAACTGGCTGGCCTTCCTGCTGTATTTCGACGCCTTCCTGTCGCCCAGCGGCACCGGTTCGGCCTATATGGCCTCCACCTCGCGCATGATCGTCGGCATGGAGCGCAACGGCACCGCGCCGGTCGCTCTGGGACGCGTCCATCCGCTCTACGGCGCGCCGCGCAACGCGCTGTGGTTCAACCTCGTGATCTCCTTCGTGTTTCTCTATTTCTTCCGCGGCTGGGGCGCGCTCGCGGCGGTGGTGTCTGTCGCCACCGTGATCTCCTATCTGATGATCCCGATCGCGGCCCTGACCCTGCGCCGCACCGCGCCCGCCCTGCGCCGCCCCGTGCGGACCCCGGCTCTGGGCGTGCTCGGCCCGGTCGCCTTCGTGGTCGCCTCCGAGCTGCTCTATTGGGCGCGCTGGCCGCTCACCGCCGAGATCATCGTGCTTCTGGCCGCTGCCGTGCCGATCTACGGCTATTACCGTCGCAATGCCGGCGCCGAGGCGCTGATGGCCGAGTTCCGCGCCTCGATCTGGCTGCTGTGCTTCCTGCCGTCGCTGGCGTTCCTGAGCTGGATCGGCAGCCGACAGTTCGGCGGCATCGGCATCCTGCCCTATGGCTGGGACATGCTGATCGTGGGTCTGGTCTCGCTCGGTTTCTGCTTCTGGGGCGTGCGCAGCGGTCTCGCCGAGCCGATCCTGGCGGATCTGATCGAAGCCTGACGGCCTCCGCCGATCCGGGCCGGAGCGGCGTGGCTCAGGCCACGCGGTTCTGGCCCTTTTTCGTTTTCGAGCCCGGCCTTCGAAATCCGCTCTTGCAATCCACCGATCGTGAGACATATCGTAAGATATGTTTGAAGATACGAACTCCCCCTTCACCTATCCCTTTCACGCCGGGCGCGGTCCCGGCCCCGGACGACATGGCGGCTTCGGAGGTGGCCGTCATGGCGGCGGCCGCGGCTTCTGGGGCGGCGGCGACGGCATGCCCGGCGGGCGCCGTTTCACCTCCACCGATCTGCAATTGCTGCTTCTGGCGCTGCTGGAGGAACGTCCGGCGCATGGCTACGAACTGATCCGCTCGCTGGAAGAACGATCGGGCGGCTTCTACGCGCCCAGCCCCGGCATGGTGTATCCGGCCCTTACCTATCTGGACGAGATCGGCCACGCCGCCGTTTCCCCCGACGGCAATCGCAAGCTCTACACCCTGACCGACGAAGGCCGTGCCCATCTGGACAGCAAGCGCGCGGATGTCGCGACCATGCTGGAGATGCTCGCCCGTATCGCCGCCCGCATGGAAGGGGTGCGCGAAGCCTATGCCGGGCTGGGCGATATCGACCCGGAGGCGTCGGACGCGCTGTTCCGGGCCCGCCACGCGCTGAAGGCCGCCCTAGTTCGGGCACGCGGCTCTGCCCCGGACGAGCTGCGACGCATCGCCGGCGTGCTGGAGCGGGCCGCCGCCGAGATCGCCGCGGGCAAGCCGTCATGATCGGCACACGCGTTTCGCACGAGTTGCGACGCCGCCTCGTGCGGGTGGTGTCGGCCGAGCCGGTCTCGCCGCGCATGCGGCGGATCGTGGTCGGCGGCGCGGAGCTGGCCGGGTTCGTGTCGCTCGGGCCGGACGACCACGTGAAGCTGTTCTTCCCGAAGGCCGGGGTCTTGGAACCTGAGGCGGTGTTCGCGTCGCCGCGACGCGACTACACGCCGCTGCGCTTCGACCCCGAACGGCTGGAACTGACGCTGGATTTCGTGCTGCACGGGCATGGTCCGGCTTCGTCCTGGGCCGCCGCCGCCGCGCCGGGCGACCTGCTCGGCGTGGCCGGGCCGCGCGGCTCCCTGGTGCCGCCGGACGACGACACGCCCTGGGTGCTGATCGGCGACGAGACCGCCTTGCCCACCATCGGCCGCGCCTTGTCCGAGCTGCGTCCCGGCCAGCCTTGTCTCGCCTTGATCGAGGTGGCCGACGCGGACGAGGAGCGCTACCTACCGACGCCGGGCAACGCCACGATCCGGTTCCTGCATCGCGACGGAGTGGAGGCCGGACAGTCCGATCTGCTCGACCGGGCACTGCGCGAAGCCAGCCTGCCTCCTGGGGCCGTGTTCCGGATCGCCGCCGAGATCGACACGGTGCGGCGTCTGCGCGACGGGCTGATCGCCGAGCGCGGCATCGACCGCGCCCGCATCCGGGCTGCCGGCTACTGGCGGCTGGGCGCGTCCGATGGCGGCGGCCGGGTCGATTCCTGAGAGATCGCGGCGGCGAAGCGGCTCATCAGCGTCACGAGCTGGGTCACCTCCGCGTCCGACCAGTCCGCCAGGGCGGCACGGCCGAAACGCTCGCGCGCCGCGTCGATCGCGCGCGCCATGGCGCGGCCCTGTGCGGTCGGCGCGGCCATGCGCACGCGCCGGTCCGACGGATCCGGCACGTGTTCGGCCAGGCCCAGCGCGATCAGCCGCCCGACCTGCCGGCTGATCACGCTGTGGTCGCGCCCGACCCTGCCGGCCAGATCGACGATGCCGATCGGCCCGTAGCGCTCCACGAGGACGAGCAGGGGAAACAGGGCACGATCAAGCTGGATGCCGGCGTCGCGCATCAGCACCTCGTCCCGTTCCGGCCGGTTGATCACGGCGACGATGCTCAGCAGCGCATCGTGGAGCGCGCGAAGCTGCGCGCTAAAGTGTGCATCATGCACGGAGTTGACGTTCCTTCGCGGCGGCCTTTATGTGTGCATTATGCACACGAAAGGACGAACCATGAAAGCAGCCCTTGTCGAGACATTGGGTGAGGCCCCCGTTCTGGGTGTGTTCCCGCAGCCCGAGCCGACCGCATCCGAGCACCTGATCGCGGTCGAGTTCGCCGCCTTGAGCCAGCTCACGCGCGGGCGCGCCTCCGGACGGCACTACAGCGACCGGACGCCGGTGCCGTTCGTGCCGGGCGTGGACGGGGTCGGGCGCCTTTCCGACGGGCAGCGCGTGTATTTCGTGCTGCCGCGCGCGCCGTTCGGCGCGATGGCGGAGCGGAGCGTGGCGGACCGGACGCACTGCGTCGCGCTGCCGGACGGGCTGGACCCCGCAGAAGCGGCGGCGCTCGCCAATCCCGGCATGTCGTCCTGGGCGGCGCTGACGGAACGGGCGAGGCTGGTCAGGGGCGAGACCGTGCTGGTCAACGGCGCCACCGGTGCATCGGGACGGCTGGCGATCGGCATCGCGCGGCATCTCGGCGCGTCGCGTGTGATCGCTACCGGGCGCAACAAGGAGAAGCTGCAAGCGCTCGGTGCGGATGCGATCCTGGTTCTGGACGCCGATCCGGACGCGTTCGACGCTGCCTGCCGGCCGATTTTCGAGGCGGGCGTCGACGTGGTGCTCGATTACCTGTGCGGCGACAGCGCGAAGGGGCTGCTGATGGCGGCGGCGAAAACGCAGAAACCGGATCGCGAACTGCGTTTCGTGCAGATCGGCTCGTTGACCGGGCCGGAGTTGGTTCTACCGGCGGCGGCCCTGCGTTCGCGCCCGATCAGCGTGATGGGCAGCGGGCTCGGCAGCGTGTCGCTGCCGCGTCTGGTGGCGGGTATCGGCGGCGTGTTCGCTGCGTCCCTGGCGGCAAAGCTGAGCGTGCGGCATCGCGTCGTGCCGCTGGCCGAGGTGAACACGGCGTGGACGTCGCCGGAAAACGACGCCCGGATCGTGTTCGCCGTGTGATCAGAACCCGACCTTGACCGTGGCGATGGCGGCGAAACCTTCGCCGACATTGTAGTTCGGTGCCGTGCCGTCGATGACGGTGCCGAACTTGCCCACCGTGTTCAGCGCATTGGTGGAGACCGAGTTGATGCCGCTGAGGAAGTGGTTGTCGGTCAGGTTGACCAGATTGAGCTGGAGCGTCGGCGATTTGGCGCGGCCGATATCGGGCAGTCGCAGACCGACGGTGCCGCCCATCTCGTAATAGGCCGGGATCGCTTCGTCGTTCATAAAGGTGGAATACTGCTTGCCGATATAGCGCATGTTCCAGTTCCAGAAGAACCGGCCATTGTCCCAATCGATGCCGACGGAGCCGACGAAATGCGGCGAGCGTACGGCATCCTTGCCTCTGGTCGGCAAATCGTCGCCGCCAACGGCGATGTTGTTGTCGATGCTCGTGTGCAGATACTGCGCGGCGACGTAGGGGCGGAAATGGAAGAACGGCCGTGTGCCGAGTTCGACGTTGATGCCGTCCGAGGTCTGGCCGCCGGCATTGATGCTGGTGGTGACGGCGCCGTTGGTGCCGGCGACGGCGGTGGCGATCTGCCGGTTGGTGAAGTTGTAGTGGAAATAGGAAACGGACGCGACCAGCTCCGTGCCGGTATAGCGATAGCCGAGCTCCTCCGAGATCGAATACTCGTCGCGCACGTCCGTGGAGCCGATATTCGCCACCGACCCGTCGAGATAGGAATAGGTGTTGTAGAGCGTCGTGTTCACCGGCGAGCGGAAATTGGTCGAGACGCTGGCGAAGATCTGGTTCTTTTCGTTGACCTGGTAATGCGCCGAGATCGCCGGCAGCGGCTGCGAATCGTTCAGCACCGCCTTGTACTGCGGGCCAGGCAGATAATTGGTGCCGTCGCGGTTGATGATGGCTTCCTTGAAGCCGGCATCGAGTTTCAACCTGTCACCGAGCAGGGAAAGCTGATCGCCGAGATACAGCGCGTGGATGGTGGTCTTGGTGTCGTCGTTGCGGCCCAGGAACGGCGTACCGTCCGTGTCGCGCAGGATGCCGCGATCGCCCCAGACGCTGACGGGCTCGCCGTTCTGCCCGACCGGGCTGTAGGTATAGTAATCGTGGTCGTTGGAGTAATCGAACCACCAGCCGGCATAGACCGTGTTGATGCCGGAGCGGTATTTCACCGTGCTGTTGAAGCCGGAGCGGTACTGGTCGTCGATGAAGGCGTAGAGGAACGGTGCACCGTTTTCAGAATCGCCGCCCGGAACCGATAGATTCACCGCCTGCGCGCCGAGGAAATTGACGCCGTTATAGACCGGCAGCGCGATCGTGCCGTTTCCGTAGCCGTGCCACATGTAGGGCGTGAAATCGACCGTCACGCCGCGTCCGAGATTGAAGTGCGACGGCGCCGACATCTCGAAATTATGGTACGGATTGCGGTTCAGCTTCCAGTAGTTCAGGTCGCCATAGCTGTAGGTGCCGTCGAAATTGAACGAGCGGCCATACTGGTCCCATTGCGCCAGGGTCGGGTTGGGATAGCTGTTCTGGATCGCATACTGATACGCGCCGGCCAGGGCGACGCGATTGCCGTTGCCCCATTCCTTCAGGAATTTCCAGTCCATATGCGTCTTGTTGTCGACGCCCGAGCCGCGCCAGGCGCGATCGTGCTGATAGGAGGCGGAGATGAAGGCGCGGATGCCGGTGTTGCCGATCTCGCCCGTATCAAAGCGGCCGAATTCGCGATTGTATTTGTAGGAACCGTAGCCGTAGTCGAACAACCCGCCCATGTGCTGCGACGGATCGCGGTCGTGGAAGGTGAACAGGCCGCCCGATCCGTTGATGGTCGGCGTGTCGATGTTGGAAGAGCCCTGCTGCAGGGACAGCTCGCTCATGTTCTCGCCATCGGCGAATTCGGACGGGTAGGTCGTGTAGACGCCGACATCGGAGATCGGCATGCCTTCCCAGATGAATGCCATCTCGGTCTGGTCCAGGCCGCGCAGCGCGATCGAGCCGCCGCTAAGTCCCCACGGATCCACTTCCGACACCACCGCGCCCGGCAGAAGCTGCACCAGCATGAACGGGCTGGTCGCCGGCGCCTGCTTCTGGATGTAGTCGTTGCTCACCGTGCTGACCGATTTCGGCGCAGTCTGCACCTTGATCAGGCCGCCGCCCGGTTGCAGCCCGGTCACGCCGTCGGCGCTGCGATGCCCGGCGGTGCCGGTCACGCGCACCTCCTCGGTGCCGTTCTTGTCCACGCTGGTCGAGGTGGTCTGAGACTCCGACGTCTGTGCCAGGGCCATTGCGGACAGGAAGCCCTGCGAGCCGAGGGCGGTTCCGGCGAGGAGCAGCAGGGTCGGGAGGCGCGCGGTCATGACTGGTCCCCACTGTTTTGGCGACCGCAACGCTATCGGAACGGTCTCATGACAAAACAATGCAAGGACGATGCCAATTGGTCCGGCCCGCTCCCGGGGCGGGAGGGGCCGCGTTCAGGTCACGCCGTCTTTCCGCGCTCAGCCTCGCGCCACCGTTGCCATCGCCGCAGCAAGTCGCTTCGACGCGGCCCATAGGACTGGTCCGACACCTCCATGGCGAGGATGCGGTCGATGCGGAAATGGCGGAACGCCTCGCGCATTTCGCACCAGGCGATCAGCAGGGGATGCGTTTCGTCATAGCCAATCACCACCGGCCAGACCGTCCGGTCGGTGACGTCTTCGTTCCCGTCTCGATAATTCAGATGCAGCTTGCGATGTTGGCGGATCGCCTGACGGAGCGAGCGCAGGGTGAGCCCGGGCATGCCGGGCGTTTCGGGTGGCTTGGTCACAATGGCCGGTTCGGCGATGGAGGATTGCAACGCCGCAGGCAGGCCGGCGGCAATCTTGGCGATCCCGTCGCGCGCGGCGGCTGCGAGTTGGGGGTCGTGCAGGCGGCTCACCCATTGTGCACCGAGCACCAGCGCCTCGATCTCTTCCGCCGTCAGCATGAGCGGCGGCATGTCGAAGTCGGACGCCAGCACGTAGCCCAGACCTGCCTCGCCCTGGATCGGCACGCGCCGTCCGGTCAGGTCGGCGATGTCCCGGTAGACCGTCCGCACCGACACCTCCAGCTCGTCCGCGAAGGCGGCGGCGGTGACCGGCCGGTGGGACCGGCGGAGGATCTGGATGATCTGGAACAATCGATCGGCGCGGCGCATCGGCCATGATCGCCTGTTGCCACGACGCTGTCAGCAGCGAGGGCGCATAACGCTGCGGTCACTGACTGTTCCGAGAGACTTTGCCATGAAGTTCGCATCCACCCGCCTGATCGCCCGTGATCTTCACGTCATGGTCAGCTTCTATGAGCGGGTCACCGGTCATGCGGCGGAATGGCTTGCGCCCGTATTCGCGGAGATCGTCACCCCGGGCGCATCCCTCGCCATCGGCGGCCTCGAGACCGTCGCCCTGTTCCAGGAAGGCAGCGCCGAAGCCGGTGTGAACCGCACGGCCATCCTGGAATTCCAGGTAGACGACGTGGACGCGGCGTTCGCGCGTCTCGACGGAGGAGTGGATCTGGTCCACGCCCCGAAGACGCTGCCCTGGGGCAACCGCACGATGCTGATCCGAGACCCGGAGGGAACACTGGTGTCGCTCTACACACCGGTCAGCGACACGGCGCGGCAGCGCTTCGCCGGGCGCTAAAAGGAAAGCGATGCAGGCCGTTCAGCCGCGCTTGTTCTTCTTGTTGCGCTTCTCCTTGGCGGCCGCCTGGGAGGGCGCGGAGGTGCCCCCGCGTGCGCGCTCGATCACGAAGCGGGCGTAATCGTCCATGTCGCCCTCGAATGGCACCACGGTGTTGTCCGCCGCCAGCCACAGGCGATCCGCGACCAGCTCCATCAGCGAGCGGTCATGGGTGATCAGGATCACCGCACCTTCGTACTCGTTCAGCGCATCCAGCAGCGCGCGCCGGCTGTCGATGTCGAGATGGTTGGTGGGCTCGTCGAGGATCAGCAGATGCGGCGAGGCCATCGCCACCAGATTGAGCAGCAGACGCGCACGCTCGCCGCCGCTGAGGTTGAACACGGTGGTGCCCTGCTTTTCGAAGGCGATGCCGAACTGCGCCAGACGCGAGCGATGCGACTGGTCGCTGTCCTGCGGGCGCGCCTCGCGCATGATGTCGAGCGGGGTCTGGTTGGGATCGAGCGCTTCGATCTGATGCTGATGGAACCAGCCCACCTCCATGCGCGCCGAGCGCGTCACCCGGCCCGAACGGGCCTGCAGGGCGCCGGCCGCCATCTTGGCGAAGGTGGATTTGCCGGCGCCATTCACGCCCAGAAGGCCGATACGGTCGTCGATATCGAGACGAAGATCGAGCCCGCGCAGCACGGCGGGATCGTCGCCGTAGCCGATCTCGACATTCTCCAGGCGCATCAAGGGCGGCGCGAGAGGACGCGGCGGCGAGGGCAGGATGAAGGGTGCCACACGCTCCTCGATCGTAGTGGCGATCGGTTCCATCTTGGCCAGACGCTTCACGCGGCTCTGCGCCTGGGCGGCCTTGGCGGCGGACGCCTTGAAGCGGTCGACGAAGGATTGCAGATGGGCGCGTTCGGCTTCCTGCTTGGCGCGCGCGGCGCTTTGCAGACGAAGCTTCTCGGCGCGCTGCTTCTCGAAGCTGTCGTAGCCGCCGGTATAGAGTTCGAGCTTGCGCTCGGTGACGTGCAGAATGAAATCGACCGAGTTGTTCAGCAATTCGCGGTCATGCGAGATGATGATCGCCGAATGTGGATAGCGCGCCAGACGCGCTTCCAGCCACAGCGCGCCTTCCAGGTCGAGATAGTTGGTGGGCTCGTCGAGCAGCAGCAGATCGGGCTGCGAGAACAGGGCGGCCGCCAGCGCCACGCGCATGCGCCAGCCGCCGGAGAACTCGGCCATCGGGCGATCGAGATCGGCGGTGGAGAAGCCGAGACCGTTCAGGATCTCGGCCGCGCGCGAAGGGGCGGTGTCGGCGTCGATCTCCATCAGCCGGGCCCAGATGTCGCCCATGGCTTCCGGCTCGGCGGTTTCCAGCGACGCCATCAGTGCTGCGCGCTCGACATCGGCGGCGAGGATGGTGTCGATCAGCGACACGGGGGTGGCCGGATGCTCCTGATCCACCGTCGCCATGCGGGCGGATTTGGGAATGCCGATCTCGCCGCTATCGGGCTGCAGCTCGCCCTTGATCAGCTTGAACAGGGTGGATTTGCCGACGCCGTTGCGCCCGACCAGCCCGACCTTGCTCGGATTGGGCAGGCTGGCGGAGGCGCGGTCGAAGAATCGCCGACCCCAGGCGTTCAGGGTGATGCTGTCGATCTGGAGCATGGGCGGCTTCTAGGACATCGGCGGCGCGCTGCAAACAAGCCCGGCCCGGCGGCGGAAACGGCTGCGCGCCGCCCCGGGCAGCGTGCCGGTCGTCAGAACGACACCCGGCTGCGCACGCTCAGCACGGTGGCGTTGGGAATCCGGGCCTCCGCGTTCGGGCGGATCACGTACTGCACATCCGGCGCGACATTGAGCCCGGTGCAGACATGCATGTCGTAGAACGCCTCGAAGATCGTCTCCGAGGTCTGCACCCCGCCGGCGCCGTTGGACAGGCGATGCCGATGCGCGGTCTGGAGACGCTGGGTCTCGGTCAGCACCTCGCTCGCCGACACGGTGGAGTACAGCAGACCCACCGTGTCCGCCGGGCGGCGCTTCAGGAATCCCCGGTCCACTAGGCCGAGATAACGCTGGTCGCCGTAGTTGGACACGGAAGGCTGGTTGTGGACATAGCCGCCGACCACGATCAGCCCACCATCAATGCCCGCGCCGTGTCGCACCAGCATCTGGTCGAACAGCACCCATTCCTTGGTGCGGTTGCTGGCATTGCGGGCGGCGCGTCCGGTGACGCCGAGGGCCGCGCCCTTCACGTCGGTGCCGATCTCGGTGAACGGCCCGTGTTCGTGCGCGATCCCTGCCTTGTAGTGGCCGATCAGCGCCCGGGGCCCGATGCTCGGGATGTAGCCGATCTCGCCCACGCTGGTGGTGCCCTTGATGCGCGCGGAGTCGAACTGCCAGCCGGTATGATCGAAGGTGGCACCGGCATCGGCGCCGGTATCGAGCGCGAACAGGCCGGCCTGGACATAGAGATTGCGCAGCGGATAGGCGATGAGGCGGCCGGCCCAGGTGGAGTTGGGATACACGCTGAAGCCCGGATCGCGTCCGGTGAGCGCCTTGGGGTTGCCGCACAGCGCGTTGGACAGAAAGGCGCAGTTCAGCGGCGAGGATGCGAAATCGAGCGCTACCGGCTCGCGTCCGAGCTGAAGCGCCAGCCGGCCATGCGCGATCTTCTCTTCCGCATAGGCATAGACCAGATGCGCGACGGCGCCGCCGCTCGAAGAGCGCAGCAGGTCCTGGCTACGCACGAAACTGTCGCCGTAGCCGCCGCTGACGGAGGCGCCGGTGCGGTTGACCACCACCATGGAGGTGGACAGGCCGGGAATCCGCGCCAGGCGGTTCCAGTCGATATCGGCTTCGAGGCCGATCTGGTTGACCATGGCGGAGGTGCGCCGCGTGCCGCCGGACACGTTGCCGCCCAGCTCGCTGCGCAGATCGGCCAGAATATCCACGCCCCGGTCGCGCAGCCGGTTCCGCAGCCCGAACGGATCGCCGTAGATCGGGTGGACGGTCGGCAGGACGGTGTCCGGAAAGAACGGCAGGCCGGGGCGGATCGGCGTGGCGAGGTTGAGGCTGGGGCTGATCGACAGCCCGCCATTGATCGCCTGCCCCCTGGCCGGGGAAGCGAGCGTCGCCGCGAGGAGCCCGGCGGCGAGAACGAGAACGGCAGCCGGCGACGAGCGCGGACGCGCGCTCGCTGCCATGCGAGACGAGACCCTCATGGTTTCCTGCCCGTTTTTCTTGTGGGTTCGAGACGACCGGTTACGCCGGGCGCGTCCCGGCGCCGGGACACTCAGTCCGGAAGCGGTTCGCGGACCATCAGCACCGCGCCGAGGCTGAGCGCTGCGGCCGCCATCAGCCACACCGCCGGGATCGCGCCGTCCCCCGTGCCGCGGATCAGCAGCTGGCAGATCGCGGGCGTGAAGCCGCCGACGCAGGTGGTGAGGCTGTAGGCGACGGAGAAGCCGGAGGTGCGGACCCGGCGCGGCACGTATTCGGTCAGGAACACGATCATCGCGCCGTTGTAGGATCCGTAGAGGAACGACAGCCACAGCAGCACGGCGAGCAGACGCTCCACCGACGGGGCCGCGACCAGCCAGGACAAGGCGGGATAGGCGGTGAGGACCGCGACGGCGGTGGCGGCGATCATGATCGGCCTGCGGCCGATCCGGTCGGAGAGCGCGCCCGCCAGCGGCAGCCAGACCAGGTTGGACGCGCCGACGCAGAAGGTGACGATCAGGGCCGCGCGGGTGGAAAGATGCAGTTCGCGCACGCCGTAGGTCGGGGTGTAGGCGGTGATCAGGTAGAACGACACCGTGGTCATGCAGACCATGAGGCTGCCGGCCAGCACCACCCGCCAATGCGACACGAGGTTGCGCAGCAGAACGCCCAGGCTCTCATGCGTCTGCACATGGGACCCGTCCCCGCCCAGGCTCCGGCGCAGCACGAACAGGAACGGCACGATCAGACAGCCGATCAACAGCGGCACGCGCCAGCCCCAGGAGGCCATCTGCGCCGGCGTCAGCAGCGTGTTCATCGCAAGCCCGAGCACGGCGGCGAACATCACCGCCACCTGCTGCGAAGCGGACTGGAACGACACGAAGAAGCCGCGCCGTCCGGGCGGGGCGATCAGGTTGAGATAGATCGAGGTGGTGCCGAGCTCGACCCCGGCGGAAAAGCCCTGCAGCAGACGCGCCAACAGCACCAGGATCGGCGCCAGCAGCCCGACCGTTTCGTAGCCCGGCATCAGGGCCAGGGTCAGCGTGCCCACCGCCATCAGGGACAGGGTCAGCATCAGGCCGCGACGCACGCCGATCCGATCGACATAGCTGCCGAGCAGGACCGCGCCGAGCGGACGCATCAGGAAGCCGGCGCCGAAGGTGGCGAAGGCGAGCAGAAGCGAGGTGGCGGCGCCCCCGCCCGCGGGAAAGAACGCCCGGCCGATGGCGCCGGCGTAATAGCCGAACACCATGAAGTCGTACATCTCGAGGAAATTGCCGGACGCCGCACGGAACGCGTTGGCGATGGCGCCCCTTCTCGCCTGTCCGCTTCCGGACGACACGGACGGCGCGGCGGCGATATCGCTCATGGCGTTGCTCGTTCCACCGGATCGAGCCCGCTCGATCGCATTGCCGTTCGGGCCGTTTCGGAGGACAGGAAGCGGAGAAGGTCCTGCGCACCGGCGGGGTCGGGCGCGTCGCGGCACGAGGCCACGGCGAAGGGGGTGCGCTTCTGCAGATCCTCCGGGATCGGCCCGACCAGCTCGGCGCCCTTCACCGGCAGGATCTCGCTGATCTGCTGGAAGCCGATCGCCGCCTTGCCTGCGGCGACCACCTCCGCCACCGGCGTTTCCGGAACCATCCGCGCCTTGCCCTGCATCCGGTCCGCGATCCCGAGGCGGCGGAACAGCGCGTGCGACACGTAGACCCCGCTGGCGCTGTCGGAATAGGCAACCGACGGCGCTTCGAGCAGGGTGCGGCGCAACGCCTCAGGCGTGTCGATCGCCGGATGCGGCGCGCCGGCCCGCACCACGACGCCGATCCGCGACATCGCCAGCACGGTGCCGGCGCCGATCAGCCCTTCCGCATGCAGCCGGTCCAGCGCGCCGCCCACCATCGCCACCGCGTCGCAGCGTTCGCCGCGCGCCAGCCGGGCCGGGATCGCGTCCGCCGTGGCGCCCATCGACGGGCCGCGCACCAACACGAGGTGGTCGCCGCCGCGCGCGAAGGCGGGCTCCAGCGCCCGAAGCGAAGCCGCCATGCCGCCGGACGCCATCACCACGACATCCGCGGCGCGCGCTGCCGGAGACGAGAGCAGGACGGCCGCCAAGACGGCCGGAGCAGCATGTCTGATCATGATCCACGTTTCCCCGCATGGCCGAGATGAACCGTGATCCACCCCGTTCCGGGTGCGCGATCTCCGCCGCACGACCCGAGGCCGAGAGGTGGCACATTCCCCCATACGTGTCTTTGTCATCTTCCATACCGAGACGGTATGGTGCTGCATGATCGAACTGCGACTGCTGCGAAGTTTCGTCACCGTCGCGCGTGAAGGCGGCGTGACCCGTGCGGCCGAGCGGCTCGGCATGGCGCAACCGCCTTTGACCCGACAGATCGCGACGCTGGAGGGCGAACTCGGCACGCGCCTGTTCGACCGCACCGCGCGCGGCATGCGCCTGACCGAAACCGGGCAGGCGCTGCTGGAAGAAGCGGACGCGCTGATCGACCGTCACGACGCGATGCTGCGCCGGATCCGACGTTCCGCGCGCGGCCAGCTCGGGCGGCTCTGCGTCGGCGTGACCAGCTCCGCCCTGTGCCATCCGGCCGCCGCCGCGATGCTACGCGATTTCGGTGAAGCGTGGCCGGATGTGGAGCTGATCATCCGCGACGCCAATACGGGCCCGCTCCTGCACGAGCTGAGTGTCGGCGAGGTGGATGTGGCGCTGTTGCGCACACCGAACGAGCAGCCCGACGGGATCGCGCTGGAGAAGCTGACGGAAGAGCCGATGGTCGTGGCGGTACCCCGCGGGCACGCCCTGGCCGAGCGCCCGGCCGACATGCCGATCGCACTGGCCGAACTGCGCGAGGAACCGTTCGTCTGCTATCGCGTCGCCGACAATCCCGGCTTCCATGCCGCGATCCTGCAAGCCTGCGCGCTGGCCGGCTTCGTGCCGGTCGAAGCGCAGGTCGTGCCGCGCATGCTGTCGGCCCTGACCCTGATCGAGACCGGTCTCGGCGTATCTTTGTTTCCGGCCTCGATGGCGCGGTTCGCCGGCGGCGACGTGGCGATGCGTCCGCTGGCACCCGGCACGGCGCTGTGTGCGCCCTTGTTTCTGGCCTTCGCGCGTCTGCCGATGAGCGCCAGCAAACGCAACTTCATCTCCACCTGCCGCAGGCATCTGCGCCGCCCGGACGTGCCGGAGGGGTGAACCGCGTCGCGACCGGCGCGATCAGCGCGTGCGGGCGGCGTCGCGGATGTCGCGCAGGCCGAGACAGAGGGTGATGCAGAGAACGGTGATGACGCCGCCCAGAATGAGCGCCCGATCGGTGCCGAGCCAATCCGACAAGGGTGCTGCGACCACGAAGCCGAGCGGCATCATGCAGAACGAGCTGAACTGATCGAAGGACGACACGCGCGAGAGCAGGTCCGGCGGGATCGTACGCTGCACGCTGGTTTCCCACAGGACGTTGTAGAGACCGAAGCCGGTTCCCGCGACGAGCATGCAGCAGGCCTGCACCGCGAACGGCCAGTGCAACGCGATCCCGAACGGGACGACCGGATAGATCAGGAACCCCAGCAGGCAGAACAGGATCGGCCGTTCCGGCCTGAGCCTGGCGCCAAGCAGCGCACCGATCCCGACGCCGGCGCCCAGAATGGACAGAAGCCCGCCCCATTGCACCGATCCGTGCGGCAGGGCGGCGTAGGTCAGCGCGCCGAGAACGGTGAACGGACCCCAGGACAGCAGAAACACGAGGCTCGCCTGGGCGGCGAGAAGCCAGATCCAGCGGTGGCGGCGGAACTCCGTCCATCCTGCGGCGAAGGAGGCCGCGACGGAGCTCTCCGCCTGCCGTTCGGGCGGCGGGATGCGCAGGCGGAGATGCAGCAGCAGCACGGCGGAAACCAGATAGGACAGGGCATCGATCCCGACCGCGCTTTCCGGCCCGACGGACGCGACCAGCAGCCCGCCCACGCCCGGCCCGATCAGCGAGCTGATCGAGGACGCCATGGTGAGCAGCGCATTGGCGCTTTGCAGCTGCTCGCCGGCGACGATGCGCACCAGCAGAGCCGAGCGGCCCGGCATGGCGAACGCGGCGCCGATGCCGATCAGCGCGGATAACGGGATGATCGCGACCAAAGGCGCCCGGCCGGTGAACAGCAGGACCGCCAGGACGGCCTGGGCCAGAAAACACACCGCATCGGCCGCCACCATCACCGGGCGCGGCGACAGGCGGTCGGCCACCACCCCGCCCAGCAGCAGGAGCAGCGCCATCGGCATGGTCTCGGCGAACAGGACGCTGCCGATCGCGCCGGCGCCGGCGCCCCGTCCGGCCAGGGCGAAGGACAGGGCGACGGGCACCATGGAACTGCCGGTCATGGACACCAGATCGGCCGCGAGCAGGCGACGGAAATCGGGTTCTGCCAGTACGCCTGTCTTGATCATGCGCGGCACGATAGAGCCTCGGGCAATGCGGTCCAGATTGAACCGCCCGCCCCTCGCCGCTACCGTTTGCCGCATGCCATCCGACAGCACCGACGGGCAGCTTCTCGCGCTGCTTTCCGAGAACGCACGCCTGCCCGCCGCCGCCATCGGGCGCCGGCTCGGCCTGTCGCGCACCACGGTGCAGAGCCGGATCGAGCGTCTGGAGCGCAACGGCACCATCCAGGGCTACACGCTGCGCACCACGCCACGCCCCGGCGCGGAGGTCCGGGCGCATGTGCACATCACCCTGTCCGCGCGGCAGACGGCCTCGGTGGAAAACGTTCTGCGCGGGCTGCCGCAGGTGCGGGAACTGCATGCCGTGGGCGGCACCGTGGATCTGATCGCGGTTCTGGCCGCCGCCGACACCGCGGAGCTGGACCGTGTGATCGACCGGATCGCGGCGCTGGACGGGGTGAGCCGGACGCACTCGATGGTGCTGCTCAGCACGCGCATCCAGCGCTGAGACGTTAAGCGCGGATTCATCTTTGGACGCTAGGCTTCCGGGTGAAGGGGGCGTTCCATGGGGTCGGTCCGAGACGCGGCATCGGTGACGGCGGCGAGCGGAACCGGTGCGGTGGCCGCCCCTGCGCCATCCGCGAAAGGCGGGCTGACGTTCCGCGAGTTCCTGTCGGACATCAATCCGCTGCAATACATCCCCGTGGTGGGCGCCGTGTATCGCGCCGTCACCGGCGACGAAGGCAACCAGACGATGCGCTTCGTCGCCTCGCTCGGCACCTCCTTCGCGCTGGGCGGACCGCTCGGCGTGGGCATTACGGTGGCGGAGAAGATCACCGGCATCGACCCGGAGCGGATCGCCCGTTCGCTGCTGCATCGCGTATTCCACCATGACGAGGCAGCGCATGCGGGCAGTGCCCCGGTTACCCCCGCGACCGGTGCGGCGGGCGCAGGCGCCGATTCCGCCGACCGGCCCTGGACCGCCGCCGAATTGTCCGCCTATGCGGCGGCGAGCGGCACCAGGATCGGCGACCCGGGCGGAGAAGGCGGCCCGGTCACGGCGGACATGCTGAACGCCATGGAGCTGAAACGCGTGTCCTCGCTCTATGCGTGAGAGGACGGCGGTTTCGGAACGGCGATCGACCGCCTATCTGCTGCATCATGCCGTCCCGCAGATCAGCCCAGCCCGTGCCGCTCTCGCCCGATATCGCGGTGCAGGCTGAAGCGGAGGCGTCCGGACCAACGGGCAAGCGTCTGAAGGCGTCGTCGAGCGCCGTCGGAGAGGCCGGAGCGTGCGAAGGAACCGTAACGGCGCCCCCGAAACGGCGGCCGGCGCGTGCTGGAACCGCGGTCGAGACCGATGCCGCCGAGTCGCTGCAGAGACGCCCATCGTCGGCGAGCGGAAATCCCGTTTCGACGCCGAAAAAGCGTAACGGGTCGAGCAACGCGGCGCGGTCGAAGCGGAAAGACCAGCCCGGCCGGACCGACACCGCGCACGCACTTCTTCCGCCACGGTTCGCCGCATGGTTCGCCGGGCGCGGCTGGCGTCCGCGTCCGCATCAGCTTGCCGTGCTGGAAACGGCGCAAGCGGGTGCCGACGTGCTGCTGGTGGCGCCCACGGGTGGGGGCAAGACCCTGGCCGGGTTCCTGCCCAGCCTCGTCGCGTTGAGCGAAACCGGCGAACGCGGCCGGCTGCACACGCTCTATGTCAGCCCGCTGAAGGCGCTGGCCACCGACATCGCCCGCAATCTGCTCGATCCCGTGGACGAGATGGGGCTCGGCCTGCGCGTGGAAACGCGCACCGGCGACACGCCTGCCGACCGTCGGGCCCGGCAGCGCGCGCATCCGCCGGAGATCCTGCTCACCACGCCGGAAAGCCTGCTTCTGCTGCTGTCGCGGCCGGATGCGCCCGAGGCGTTCGCCGGGCTGAGCCGCATCGTCATCGACGAGGTTCATGCCCTGGCCGGGATCAAGCGCGGCGACCAGCTCGCCTTGTGTCTGGCGCGTCTGCGGAAGCTGGCGCCGGAGGCGCGGCGCATCGGCCTGTCCGCCACCGTGGCCTGGCCGGACTCGCTGCGCTCCTTCGTCGGCACGCCGGAGCGGCCCGCCACGCTGATCGAGGCGCCGCGCGGGACGCCGCCCGCCTTATCCATGATGCTGCCAGAGGCGCATGTGCCGTGGTCCGGGCGCATGGGGCTGGCGGGCGCGTCGGTGATCCTGCGACGCATCGAGGACGCCGAGACCACCATCGTCTTCGTCAACACGCGGGCGCAATCGGAGCTGTTGTTCGCCGCGCTCTGGCGCATCAACGAGAACACGCTGCCGATCGCCCTGCATCACGGCAGCCTCGACATCGAGCAGCGCCGACGCGTGGAGGCCGCGATGGCACGCGGTGCGCGTGGCGACGGGCGCGCGCGTCTGCGTGCGGTGATCGCCACATCCTCGCTCGATCTCGGCATCGATTGGGGCGGTGTGGATCAGGTGATCCAGGTTGGCGCGCCCAAGGGAGTGTCGCGCCTGCTGCAGCGGATCGGCCGTGCCAATCACCGCATGGACGAGGCGTCCAACGCTGTGCTGGTGCCGGCGAACCGGTTCGAGGTGCTGGAATGCCAGGCGGCGATCGCCGGCGTGGAGGCGATGGAGCTGGATGGCGAGCATCCGCGTCCGGGCGGGCTCGACGTGCTGGCGCAGCATATCCTGCTGATGGCGGCGAGCGCGCCGTTCACCGCGGATGCGCTGTTCGACGAGGTGCGTCTGGCGGCACCGTACGCGACGCTCAGCCGTCGCGATTTCGACGACACGCTCGGCTTCGTCGAAGATGGCGGCTACGCGCTGCAGGCCTATGAGCGCTATCGCAAGCTGTTCCGCGACAGCGAGGGGCTGATCCAGATCCGCGGTGAGCGGGTGGCACGCCAGGCGCGGATGAATGCCGGCACCATCGTGGAGGCGCCGGTTCTGAAGGTGCGCCTGGGCGGGCCGCGTGGATTTACGCTGGGGGAGATCGAGGAAAGCTTCGCCAATGCGCTGCGCCCCGGCGACGCGTTCCTGTTCGCCGGACGCAAGCTCTGCTTCCAGCGTCTGCGTGAAACGGTGGTGGAGGTGAGCGAGGGCGGCCCGGGCGATCCGGTGGTGCCCACCTATGCCGGGTCGAAATACCCGCTGAGTTCCGGCCTCGCCGCGCGCGTGCGCCGCATGCTGCACGATCCCTCGGCCTGGAGCGCCTATCCCGAGCCGGTGCGGGAATGGCTGGAACTGCAACGAGAACGCTCGCTTCTGCCCGGGCCGGACGATCTGCTGGTGGAGGTGTTTCCCCGCCATGGCCGCTTCTTCCTGGTGGCCTACTGCTTCGAGGGCCGCAACGCGCACCAGACCCTGGGCATGCTGCTGACGCGAAGGCTGTCGCGCGAGGGGGCGGCACCGCTCGGCTTCGTCGCCACCGACTATGCCCTGGCCCTTTGGTGCGCCAACCCTCCCGGCGATATTCCTCTTTTGTTCGCGCCGGACATGCTGGGCGACGATCTGGAGGACTGGATGGCGGAAAGCTCGATGCTGCGGCGGACGTTCCGGAACGTGGCGGTGATCGCCGGGCTGATCGAGCGACAGCATCCGGGCCAAACCGGCACGCGGCGTCAGGTCACCATCAACAGCGACCTCGTCTACGACGTCCTGCGGCGGCATCAGCCGGACCATGTTCTCCTGCGCGCGACGCGGGCAGAGGCATCCGGCGGCCTGACCGACGTGGATCGTCTGGCCGACATGCTGGTGCGGGTGCAGGACCATATCCGCGTAGCGCGTCTGTCGCGCGTGTCCCCCCTGGCGATTCCGGTGATGCTCGATATCGGCCGCGAATTCGTGCGCAACGAGGCGGACGAGGATGCACTGCTGGCCGAAACCGAGGCGCTGCTGGCCGAGGCCAAGGGCGAAGCGGAACCCTCCACGGAAGAACTGGTGCTGGCGCCCGGCCATGCGCAGGAGCTGCGCCGCCTGACCCGCACGCCGGGCGGACGCGAACGCGGTCGGGACCGGGCGCGCGAGCGTCGGCGTCGAACGATCCCCGGTGGCGGGCGCGGCCTGCCCGCGTGACGCCTGCACCGTTCCATCTGGCCGGTGAACGGGTCATGCTCGACCCGTCCGGCGTCCTGTTCTGGCCTGCCACGGGGCTGATGGCCGTGGCCGATCTGCATCTGGAAAAGGGCAGTGCCGCCGCGAAGCGTGGCGGTCTGGTGCCGCCCTGGGACAGTCGTCTGACCCTGGACCGGCTGCTGCTGCGGATCGCTGCGTTCCGGCCCAGGATCCTGGTCGCGCTGGGCGACAGTTTCCACGATCCGGGCGGGCCGTCCCGCCTGCCCGCGGCCGAGGCCGACCGCCTGCGCCGGATCGCCGCGCAGATGCGTCTGATCTGGGTGCTGGGCAACCACGATCCGGTGCCCCCGGAGGGCCTGCCCGGCGAAGCGATGGCGGAATTACGCATGGGTCCGTTGTCTTTCCGGCATGAATCGCTCGGCCGCTCGCCGGCACCACCGGGAGAGGGCGCGGAGATCTGCGGCCATCACCACCCCAAGGCGCGGGTCGTCACGCGTGGCGGCGCCGTGTCGCGCCCGTGCTTCATCGGCACCGAGCAACGCCTGATCCTGCCTGCATTCGGCTGCTACACCGGCGGTCTCGACGTGCTCCATCCGGCGATCGCGACGCTGTTTCCACGCGGCGGCCGTGCGTTCCTGCTCGGAGCCGATCGGCTGTTTTCGTTCGCGCTCACGGAGATACGCCGTCAGGCCGCCTGATACGATGCTGCCCGATCGTTGTGTTTTCGCAACAGTTTCGGTCGGCCCTCGCTGTCTTCCTGTCTCGCGGCGGCTGCACCCGATGGTGCTTTAACGACAGAGTAACGATAATCTGGTGAGACCGATTTCTGATTTCCGGCCGAGACCGCGGGCATGTCGACTCATGGAACCCTCCTGACGCTGTACTGCCTGGTGATCGGCACGTTGCTCACCGGTGCTGCCATGACGCTCTGGGAGAGCCATGGGCGCCCCCGTCATGGCCGTGCGCTCCGTTCCTGGGCGATCGGCTACGGGCTGCTGGCGACGGGCTGCGCGGTGGTCGTGCTTCGTTTGGCCGCCTATGCGCCGCGATTGTCGCCACCCCTGCTCGACATGACCGCCAACCTATTGATCGTGGCGGGATATCTGGCGATCCAGCTCGGCATCGCCCGCCTGGATGGACGCGACAGACGCGGCTTCTGTGCAGCTGTGTTCGGGGCCAGCGCGGCGGTGTGGCTGTTCTGGGGTCTGCATCACGTCGTGAGCATGTGGACCTTCGCCTGCGGCGCGCAGATCGCGCTGGTCTGCGCCGCGACCGCGTACGACATGGCACGCAACCGCGATCTCGGCGGCACCCGTTCGATCCCGGTGGTGGTGACGATCCTGTCGATTCATGCCGTGATCTATCTCGGCCGCGCTACCGCACTGCCGTTGCTGGCGTCGCATCTGACCCGTCACGGGATGGAGCTGCTGGCCGAGGCGACGATGTACGAAGGCGTGGTGTTCTCGGTGGCGCTGCCGACCGCCCTGCTGCTTCTGCTGCGAGAGGAATGGCAGGGGCTCCTCAACACGGCGCTGCGCACGGATTATCTCACCGGGCTCGGCAACCGGCAGATGTTCAACGAGGCGCTGCCGGGGGTCGTCTCGGAGGCCGGAACGTGGCGCCGGGTGGCGCTGATCCTGTTCGATCTCGATCACTTCAAACAGGTCAACGACAAGCATGGCCATGCCGCGGGCGACATGGTGCTGCGGTGTTTCGCCGGGGTAGGCAGGAGCGTGTTCGGACCGGACGCGGTGTTCGTGCGCCTCGGCGGCGAGGAGTTCGCGGTGCTTCTGCCGGTTGCGGACATCACGGAAGCGGCGCTGATCGCCGAGGCGGTGCTCCGGCGCTTCGCGGCCATCCCCACGATCATGTCCGGAACGGCGATTTCCGCCACGGCCAGCGCCGGCGTGACGCTCGTCCATCCCGATTGCCGCATGCCGGCCGAGCCGCTGCGCGTCGCCGACGATGCGCTCTACGAAGCCAAGAAAGGCGGTCGCAACCGGGTCGTGGTGGCACAGGTTCGAAGCTCTCCCGGCCCCGCGCAGAGCGCCACCGTTCCGGATTCCGCAGCATCAGACGAACGCGACAGCGCCAGCCATTCGCTTCAGCCGGCGATCCGCTGACGGCAGGGCGAAACCCTGGGCGGGGCTCGATTGTTCTTCCCATCCTTTCCTGGGGAGAACGCACAGAATGGCCCGCACGGAATCAAGACGCGGGCCAACGGACGGCGTGGCGATCCTGTGGCTGCGTCACGATCTGCGTTTGTCCGACAATCACGCGCTCGCCGCCGCTCTGGAAGGCTACAGCCGGATCGTTCCGGTGTTCGTGCTCGACGATGCGAAAGCGGGACGCTGGCAGGTCGGCGGGGCGGCGCGATGGTGGCTGCACCACAGCTTGGCCTCGCTCGATACGGCCCTGCGCAAGCACAAATCCGGTCTGGTCCTGCGCCGTGGCGACAGCGTTTCCGTTCTGACCGATCTGGTGAGGGAAACCGGCGCGGAGGCCTTGTTCTGCGGCGAGACGCATGAGCCGTGGCTCGGAACGCTGACGGAGTCCGTCGAGAAAGCCGTCGGCGTGCCCGTGCATCGTCGCCGCGTGGCCACCTTGTTCGATCCGGACTCGATCCGCACCAAGACCGGCGGTCGTTACGGTGTCTACGGCCCGTTCGCGCGCGCCTGCCGTGCCCAGCCGGAGCCGGACGCGCCGATACCGGCGCCGACGTCGATCCCTTCGCCGAAAAAACTGCCGCGCTCCGAGGCACTCGACGATTGGGATCTTCTGCCCACCAAGCCGGACTGGTCCGGCGGCTTCGGCACGATGTGGAAGCCCGGCGAGGACGGCGCGGACAAGAAGCTGCGAGATTTCCTGAAGAACCGGCTCGGCGGCTACGGAGATTCGCGCAACGTCCCGGGCGATCCGCAAGGCACGTCGATGTTGTCGCCGCATCTGCGCTGGGGCGAGATCTCGCCGAACCAGGTCTGGCACGCAGCCCGGGAAGCGGCCGGGCACGGGAAAGCCAAGGCAGGCTGGGACAGTTTCTCGGCCGAGATCCTGTGGCACGATTTCTCCGCCTATCTGCTGCGCCACAACCCGGACATGCCGGAAGAACCGCTTCGCGCAGCCTACGCGAAGCTGCCCTGGCGCCGTGACGCGAAGGGCGTGCGCGCCTGGCAGCAGGGCCGCACCGGCATCCCGATCGTCGATGCCGGCATGCGGCAGCTCTGGCAGCATGGCTGGATGCATAATCGTGTGCGCATGATCACCGCTTCGTTTCTGGTGAAACACATGCTGGTGGCGTGGCAGGATGGCGAAGCCTGGTTTTCCGATACGCTGGTGGATGCCGATCTGGCGACCAACGCCGCGTCCTGGCAGTGGATCGGCGGCTGCGGCACCGACTCGCAACCGTTCTTCCGCATCTTCAATCCCGTGACCCAGGGCAAGACGCACGACCCGGACGGGCGTTACGTGCGGCAATACGTGCCGGAGCTGAAAACCCTGCCCGACCGGTGGCTGCATTGTCCGTGGCAGGCGCCGGATCCGGTGCTGGACAAGGCCGGGATCGTGCTCGGGCGCGATTACCCGGCGCCGATCCTCGATCTCGACGAGGGTCGCGACCGCGCGCTTGAGGCGTACAGAAAACACGTGCGCGGCGCGAAGAAGGACAAGGCTGCATGAACGCGGCCGGCGAGCGGGGGCTGATCCCGCCCGACAGGAAGGTGCGTGTCGTGGGCGACGTGCATGGCGACGCCACCGCGTTTCGTCACGCCGTGGCGACCGACCGGTTCGTCGTGCAGCTCGGCGATCTGGTGGATCACGGCCCGGACAGCGCCGCCGTTCTGCGAATCATGTTCGACCTGATCGACGAAGGGCGCGGGCTGTTCCTGCTCGGCAATCACGACCGCAAGCTCGGTCGCGCTTTGGCCGGGCGGAAGATGCGTCCCGATCCGCCTCTGGAGGCGACGCTCCGCCAGTTGCAGCGGGATTCCGCGCTGACCGAGCGCGCCTTCGACGAGATCGCCCGTGCTCCGGCCTGGATCGTGCGCGGCCGCACCGGCTTCGTGCATGGCGGCTTCCATACCGGCATGCTGCATCAACTGCCGCCGCCGGGTCTGGAGCGGGTGACACATCTGCTGTCGCGCGCCCTGTTCGGCGAAACCACCGGCCGCATGCAGGATGACGGTTTTCCAGAACGGCGTTTGAACTGGATCGACCATATTCCGGACGGCTTCACCGTGTATTGCGGCCATGACCAGCGCTCCACCGACGGTCGCCCCTGGCGCAAGCGCGGCCGTGCCGGCGGTCTCGCCGTGTTCACCGATACCGGTGCCGGAAAGGGCGGCCATCTGGCCTGGATCGACCTGCCGGCCGAAATCGAGGTCCCTGCCTCCGGCGCCGACTGACCGGACGATGACGACTGCGTCCGGCTCCTCCGTGATGATCCGACACGTTCGGCGCGACGATGAGCAGGCACTGCTTGCCGGCAACCATCGAAGCCGCGCCGCCCTTTCGCCATGGGTATCGCCATTCCTGACCGAAACGGCGTTCGACGCCTGGTTCGAGAACCAGACCCGGGACGACGCCGCCAGCTTTCTCGTCCTGGAGCGCCGCTCCGGCGACATTGCCGGCGTGTTCAACCTGTCGCGGATCGCGCTCGGCAATTTCCGCAGCGCTTATCTCGGCTATTGGGGGCTGCAGGGTTTCGGCGGCCGGGGGCTGATGACTTCGGGGCTTCGGCTCGTCGCTCAGGAAGCCTTCGGCCGGATGGAGTTGCACAGGCTGGAAGCGAACATCCAGCCGGGCAACGCGCGCTCGATCGCGCTGGTGGAGCGGGTCGGATTCCGCCTGGAAGGGTTCTCGCCGCGCTATCTGCGGATCGACGGCGCGTGGCGGGATCACCAGCGCTGGGCCCTGCTGGCCGATTGAACGGGCGGCGGCCGGCCGGTCCCCTTGATGGAACTGCCGAACGCGTGCAGGGATCGGACCCGGAGGTGAGCGTGACGCCAGATTTGTTGCCCGAACAGGAAAGCGACCCGGTCGCGACGCTGGAATCGCTGCGTGGCAGTATCGACAACATCGACGCCGCCCTCATCCACATGCTGGCCGAGCGGTTCCGCTGCACCCAGGCGGTGGGGCGTTTGAAGGCACGGCACGGCATGCCCCCGGCCGATCCGAACCGCGAAAGCCGGCAGGTCGCGCGCCTGCGTGAACTGGCCCGAGACGCGAGGCTCGATCCGGATTTCGCCGAGAAGTTCCTGGCCTTCGTGATCCGCGAGGTGATCCGCCATCACGAGGCGATCGCCCGCTCCGACGAGCAGGCCGGGCGCAAAGAATGAACGACACCCCTCCCCCGCACCAGCTGCTGCTGCTGCGCCACGCCAAGGCCACCGCCAGCGATCCCGGCCCGGCCGGCGACGCCAACGACCATGCGCGCGATCTGGCTGATAGCGGCCGTCACGACGCGTCCGCCATGGGCCGGATCATGCGCCGGCAATCCCTGCGGCCGGACATGGCGCTGGTCAGCAGCGCCAGGCGCACGGTGCGCACCTGGGAGATGCTCGGCCGGTTCGACGACCCGCAGCCGGCGCTTCTGGTGAGCGACCGGCTTTATCTGGCCGAACCGCCGGAGCTGCTGGCGGCGATCCGGTCCGTTCCGGACGCGGTTCGGACCCTCCTGGTGATCGGGCACAACCCAGGTCTGCATCAGCTGGCGTTGCTGTTGGCCGGCGATGCGGCGCCATCTTCGCTGCGCGCCGGGCTGAACACCTGCACCATGGTGCGGCTGGCGGCCGATCAGAGCTGGACCGAACTCGGCGGGAAAACGCTCGCCGTGCTGGATCAGATACGTCCCTGACCGCAGCATCGGCGGCCGGAAGGGGAATGCGGACAGGCAGGAGGGATCCGGGGTGTTGCGTCGCAAAAACCAACGTTCCATCCTCCGCGGCGAAACGCCAAGCCTGAACGACATGCGCGGAAACGCCGCCTGTCCACGAACCACAGGATAACGTCATGAGCGCGACAGCAACGTCCACGGCCACCATCAGTCTCGACGGCAAGACGGCCAGCCTGCCCGTCCTGAAGGGGACGCTGGGCCCGGCCGTCGCCGATATCCGCAAGCTCCAGGCCGAGCTGGGCGTGTTCACCTACGATCCGGCCTACGGCACCACGGCGGCCTGCGACAGCAAGATCACCTTCATCGACGGCGACGAAGGCGTGCTCCTTCATCGCGGCTATCCGATCGACCAGCTCGCCACCAACGCCACCTTCCCCGAGGTGGCGTTTTTGCTGCTGAACGGCGAGATGCCGACCCAGGCCGAGGACGCGGCGTTCAACGCCACCTTGCGCCAGCACACCATGCTGCACGAGCAGCTGCGTCATTTCTTCAACGGCTTCCGACGCGACGCCCACCCGATGGCGATGCTGTGCGGCACGGTCGGCGCGCTGGCTGCGTTCTATCACGACCATCTCGACATCAACGATCCGAAGCAGCGCGAGATCTGCGCGATGCGGCTGATCGCCAAGGTGCCGACCCTGGCGGCCTGGGCCTACAAATACACGCAGGGTTTCCCCTTCGTGTATCCGCGCAACGATCTGACCTATGCCGAGAACTTCCTCTACATGATGTTCGCGATGCCGTCCGAGAAGTACGAGGTGAGCCCCGTGCTCGCCCGTGCGATGGACCGCATCCTGATCCTGCATGCCGATCACGAACAGAACGCATCCACCTCGACGGTGCGTCTGGCCGGTTCCACCGGCGCGAACCCGTTCGCCTGCATCGCTGCCGGCATCGCCGCCCTGTGGGGCCCCGCCCATGGCGGCGCGAACGAGGCGGTGCTGAAGATGCTGGCCGAGATCGGCAGCAAGGAGAACATCCCGGACTTCGTCGCCAAGGTGAAGGACAAGAACTCCGGCGTGAAGCTGATGGGCTTCGGACACCGGGTCTACAAGAACTTCGATCCGCGCGCGAAGATCATGCAGCAGACCTGTCACGAGGTGCTGGCCGAACTCGGCATCACCGACGAGCCGATGCTGGACCTGGCGGTGGAGCTGGAGCGGATCGCGCTCGAGGATCCGTATTTCGTTCAGCGCAAGCTGTATCCGAACGTCGATTTCTATTCGGGCATCATCCTGAAGGCGATGGGCATCCCGACCTCCATGTTCACCGTGCTGTTCGCCGTGGCGCGCACCGTGGGCTGGATCAGCCAGTGGAAGGAGATGATCGAGGAGCCGGGCCAGCGCATCGGCCGTCCGCGTCAGCTCTACACCGGCGCCGCCAAGCGCGATCTGGTTCCGCTCGCCCAGCGCGGCTGAGGATTGCCCGGGAGCTCTCCCCGGTCGTTTCGAAATCTGGAACGGGCCTCGGCTTCTGCCGGGGCCCGTTTCGTTTCGGGGGCCGCGGAAGAAGGACGCCGGCGTCCGACTCGCAGCAACAGGACAGGCCCCGGCGTATGCCGGGGCCTGCTTTCCTTCAGTCCGGAGACCGATCGCGTGGTGCGATCAGTGGCCGAACAGCATGGCGGCCAGCGCCACCGCACCGGCGCCGTTCGGAACGCCACGGCCGGTGGTGGTGTCGTAGCCGGTCGTGGTGGTGAGCGAGCTGTCGGTGTTGAAGCTCAGCACCGCGTAGTTCTTGGAAGACGGGCTGTGGCGCAGCACGGTGAGCGCACCGCTGTTCCCGGTGATGCCCAGAGCGCTGAAACCGTCATAGGTCGTCGTCGTCGGGGTGCCGTTCGTGGTGGTGGTGATGGAGATCGCCACCTGCGATGGCGGTGTGAGCGGCAGCGCGTCGGTCAGCAGATAGGACTGGAAGGTCTTGAGCTGCGGACCCGGCACGCCGAAGGACGAGCCCGGAGTGATCTGGCCTGCGGCCGGGTTCCAGCCGGAGGCCTCGTTCACCAGCGCCCACATGCCGGCGAAGACCGGCGAAGCGAGGCTGGTGCCGCCGATGGTGGTGAACACCGACGCCGCACCGTCCTGCGGTTCGACGATGATCGCGCCGGTATAGGGATCGGCGATCACGCCGACATCCGGCTGCAGACGATAATTGCCGGGCAGGTCGCTCTGCCAGAAGGGCTTGGCGATCACGGTGCTGACGCCGCCGCCGCCGCCGAACAGGAAGCCGAGCTGGCTCGGCGCTGCGAGCGGCGTGTTGGCCTTGCTCAGATTGGCGTAGTAGCCGCCCCAGCCGGTTTCGGCCACTCCGTTGCCGCTCGGAATGTCGAGCGAGGTGCCGCCGACCGCGGTGGCCCAGGAGGAGTCGGACGGGGACGAAACACTCTTCGCACCCTGCTTCGCGTAATAGTCGCCATCGTCACCGGTGGAGAACAGGAGCGAGATGCCCTGGAGGGCTGCTTCCTGGCTCAGCTTGTCCCACGCGGCCATGGTCTCGGCGTCGCTGTCGTTCTCGCTTTCGCCGTAGGAGTTCGACACCACGTTGCCGACATGGTTGTCGATCACGTACTGCACCGTTGCCTGAAGGTCGGTGTCGTAGTTGGTCGGCGCCACGGCGAGCACGATCTTGGCGCCCGGCGCGATGGCGTGGGCGAGTTCGATATCGAGCGCGGTCTCGCCGGCCCAGCCGTAATTCACCGATGCCGGCTTGCCGGCCGGATAGATGATCTGGAAGTTGTCGTCGGTGAACGGCGTGATGCCGACCGCATTGAAGAAGGTGTTGGCATCGTCCTTCGCCGTGGGCGAACCGTAGGCGTCGACGATCACGATGGTCTGGCCGCGGCCGTCGATGCCGTAGCCATAGGCCTGATCCAGACCGTAGTGCTTGGCGATCTGCTGCGGGGTGTAGCCGCAGATCTTGCCGTTCAACTGGAAGCCGATGCCGCTATAGGTCGCGGACGTGCTGCCGGAGGAAAGCATGGCGGACGTATTGCCGTTGGTGAAGCACTGGTTCGAGAAGGAATCCAGCGGCGATGCGGCATTGCTGCCGGCGGCCGGAACCGGAACGCCCGCCACGATGCTGCCGTCGGCGTTGCGCTGATGCGCCAGCATCGGCTGCATCCGGCCCTTCACCAGACCGGACACGCCGGAGATGCGACCTGCGAGCGCACCCTGCGGACGGAACCCGCCGGCAGCGGCGAAGGAGCGTACGCCGTTTCGGCTCATGGTGTGGATGGAGGTGCCGAAGGCGCGCTGCATGGCGGCGGCCGTGCCGCGCACGCTCACCGTGCCGGTCTTGCTGGTGCCGGTGACCGTCAGGCCGGCCTTGGCCAGCGCGGTTTTCACGGCGGCGATGTCGTCGCTCTTCGGGCCCAGCGCCGAAACCTCGGCCGAGGACAGCCAGTGGTGGAACAGCGGGTTGCCGTACGTGTAGCGCGCCTTCAGCGCCTCGTTCAGCGCCGCCTGGTTGGCGAACGGCAGCGTGACGCGGGCGCTCAGGACGGTGCTGCCCGGGGCCGTGCCCAGATCCATCGCCGTCGCGGCATGCGCCGCAGAAACCGAAGCCGTGCCCGCCAGAAGCAGGGCCGCACCGGTCAGGGCGCGAACGGGTTTCAGAAGAACCTTCATCATGGAGGTGGTGTTTCCTTGCCGATCTTCGCCCGGGCGAGGGACCAGATGCGCAGACACGCTGCTTCACCCGTCGGGACGGTTATCCCTGCGTATTTTGCAACCCTGCTCCGAGTTGAAAGCAGCCTAGCGAGGACATTACGGGCCAGCAATCCGTTCCGAAGACAGATCGGTCAAATTGGTTAAAAAAGATGACCACAGCAACAAAATGTAATCATGTCTTGCGTAAGCTCTTACCGACGGAGGGTATCCTCGGCAGAGTTGCGTGACGGTGGCGGCGACGCCTGGCCGCAGGTCGCACCACGCCGGAAATTCGCGGAATCCCGGCCGTCGAGACAGGTGGCAGCGGCCGGACATCAGGACCGTTCTCGGAAGCGTTGCCCGGCTGCCGGCCTGCTGATCCAGAGAACGGGCCCCGACTTGCATCGGGGCCCGTTGGCGTCGATCCGGAAGCCGATCGCGTGGTGCGATCAGTGGCCGAACAGCATGGCCGCCAGCGCCACCGCACCGGCACCGTTCGGAACGCCGCGACCGGTGGTGTTGTCGTAGCCGGTCGTGGTGGTGAGCGAGCTGTCGGTGTTAAAGCTCAGCACCGAGTAGCTCTTGGAGACCACGCTGCGGCGCAGAACAGTGATCGCGCCGGGGTTGCTGGCGATGCCGAGCGCGCTGAACCCGTCATAGGTGGTGGTGGTCGGGGTGCCGTTGCTGGTGGTTGTGATGGAGATCGCCACCGGGGACGGCGGGGTGAGCGGCAGCGCGTCGGTTAGCAGATAGGACTGGAAGGTCTTGAGCTGCGGACCCGGCACGCCGAAGGACGAACCGGGAGTGATCTGGCCGGCGGCCGGGTTCCAGCCGGAGGCCTCGTTCACCATCGACCACATCGCCGCCAGCACGGGTGCCGCGAGGCTGGTGCCGCCGAGAACGGCAAACACGGACGGGCCGTTCGCCTGCGGCTCGACGATGATCGCGCCGGTGAACGGATCGCCGATCAGTCCGATATCCGGCTCGAGACGATAATTGCCGGGCAGGTCGCTCTGCCAGAAGGGCTTGGCGATCACGGTACTGACGCCACCGCCGCCGCCGAACAGGAAGCCGGACGGTTTCGGCGCGGCCAGGGGCGCGTTGGCCGAACTCAGCGCGGAGTAATCGTTGCCCCAGCCGGTTTCGGCGAAGCCGTTGCCGCTCGGAATGTCGATGGCGGTGCCGCCGACCGCGGTGGCCCAGGAAGAGTCGGACGGAGACGAGGTGGCGGTCGCACCGTATTCGGCGGCGTAATCGCCGCTGTCGCCGGTGGAGAACAGCAGGGAGATGCCCTGGAGCGCTGCTTCCTGGCTCAGCTTGTCCCATGCGGCCATGGTCGGCGCGTCGCTGGTGCTTTCCGGCTGACCGTAGGAGTTCGACACCACGTTGCCGACATGGTTGTCGATCACGTACTGCACCGTCGCCTGAAGGTCGGCATTGCTGCTGGTCGGCGAAACGGCGAGCACGATCTTGGCGCCCGGCGCGATGGCATGGGCCATCTCGATGTCGAGCTCGGTTTCGAGCGCCCAGTTGGCGCTGGTCGTCGTCGGCTGGCCCGCCGGATAGATGATCTGGAAGTTGTCGTCGGTGAATGGCGTGATGCCGACTGCATTGAAGAAGGTGGCGGCATCCGCCTTGGCGGTCGGCGAGCCATAGGCGTCGACGATCACGATGGTCTGGCCACGGCCGTCGATGCCGTAGCCATAGGCCTGATCCAGGCCGTAATGCTTGGCGATCTGCTGCGGGGTGTAGCCGCAGCTCTTGCCGTCCAGCTGATAGCCGATGCCGCTATAGGTGGCGGAGGTCGAACCGGACGACAGGGCGACAAAGCTGCTGCCGTTGGTGAAGCACTTGTTCGTGTAAGAATCCAAGGGCGACGCGGCATTGCTGCCGGCGGCCGGAACCGGAACGCCCGCCACGATGCTGCCGTCGGCATTGCGCTGATGCGCCAGCATCGGTTGCATCGCGCCGACCGTCAGGCCCGAGATTCCGGAGATGCGTCCGGCCAAGGCGCCCTGAGGATGGAAGTTTCCGGCGGCGAAGGAGCGTACGCCGTTTCGGCTCATGGTGTGGATGGAGGTGCCGAAGGCGCGCTGCATGGCGGCGGCCGTGCCGCGCACGCTCACCGTGCCGGTCTTGCTGGTGCCGGTGACCGTCAGGCCGGCCCTGGCCAGCGCGGTTTTCACGGCGGCGATGTCGTCGCTCTTCGGGCCCAGCGCCGAAACCTCGGCCGAGGACAGCCAGTGGTGGAACAGCGGGTTGCCGTACGTGTAGCGCGCCTTCAGCGCCTCGTTCAGCGCCGCCTGGTTGGCGAACGGCAGCGTGACGCGGGCGCTCAGGACGGTGCTGCCCGGGGCCGTGCCCAGATCCAACGCCGTCGCGGCATGCGCTGCAGGAACCGAAGCCGTGCCCGCCAGAAGCAGGGCCGCACCGGTCAGGGCGCGAACGGGTTTCAGAAGAACCTTCATCATGGAGGTGGTGTTTCCTTGCCGATGTCACCCGGTTCAGGTGCTGGCAGGCAGCCGCGCCTGGTCAGCCGGACATCGATCCATGCGTTTCACGCAACCCCTGCCCGAGTTGAAGGTATACTATCGACGGAATGACCAGTCCGCAATTCGTTCCGAAATCAAATCGACCTGTTCCGGGACATTTTCGGAAGGTCGACCGGTTGGAAGCGCGCAACAAAAAAGCCCGCCCCGGCAAAGCGGGCGGGCTCTGAATGGTGGCGCCTCGACAACGAAGCGGACGGAAATCCCGTCAGTCGCAATCGCAGCCGGGCGTTTCGCCGGTGGCTTCGCGCACGACATGATGGTCGATCCACTCCGACACGAGACGGCGTGCCTCGCTGATGGACGCTTCCGGGTGATGGATGCGGTAGAGCGTCGTGCAGGCGTGGAACGCCTGCATGTCGACTGTGCCGCACGCCCGCAATTCGCGATATGCGGTCACCACGGCGCGTTCGCAGTTGCGCGTGATCCCGGTCGTCCGATCGCTCAATGGGGTGATCCTTCGAAAACACGGAGAAGAATTGCAAATCGTTCGCAACTTGCAGGGCTCTATTATGCGCGCTCTGGCAGGCCTGGTTCAAGGCTTCTGTTCCGCAGTGCGGCAGATGACGGCCGATCGGTGTCCCATAGGACACGCTGCTTCCTCCGCCGGAACATCGAAAGCGATCCGCGCCGCCCTGACTACGCCCCCCGCCTTCCGTGCGGCTTTCGGACCCGGGCGATAAACGATACTGGAGATGGACAGGACGCCGGGTCCAGATACCCGGATACAAAGGAACCACGAGCATGAGCGCAGACGCGTCCTTCCAGGCGGAACCCGGCCCGATGATCCGCACCGCACCGACCGATTGGGACCGCGATGCGGCGCTGACCACCGCGCGCCTTCTGCTCGAGATCAAGGCGGTCAATTTCCGTCCCGAGGAGCCCTACACCCTGACTTCGGGTTGGAAGTCGCCGGTCTATATCGACTGCCGCCGCATCATCTTCTTCCCCCGCGCCCGAGCGAAGATCATGGAGCTGGCGGTGGAGAAGATCGGCCGTCATATCGGCTACGAGAGCATCGACGTGGTGGCGGGGGGCGAGACCGCCGGCATTCCGTTCGCGGCCTGGATCGCCGACCGCATGTCGGCGCCGATGGCCTATGTGCGCAAGAAACCGAAAGGCTTCGGCCGCAACGCGCTGATCGAAGGCGACGTGCCGGAAGGCAAGCGCACCCTGCTGGTGGAGGATCTCACCACCGACGGTGCATCCAAGATCGTGTTCGCGAACGCGCTGCGCGAGGCGGGTGCGGTGGTGGACCACACCTTCGTGGTGTTCTTCTACGGCGTGTTTCCCGGCGCGCATCGCACGCTGGCCGACATGGGCGTGTCGCTGCATGCGCTCTGCACCTGGTGGGACGTGCTCGAGGCCTGCCGCGAACGGCCGTATTTCTCCGACGCGGCAGCCGCCGAAGTGCGCCGCTTCCTGGAGGATCCGTGTTCCTGGTCCGCCAAGCATGGCGGCGTGGCGAGCGCCGAGGAAGCGCTGGCCCGGAAGATGGGGGAGAAGTGATCCAGGGCGCCGCCCCGGACATTCTGCAACCCGAAGCGCCGGACCCTGACTTGTCGAACGGGCGCGTGCTGGCGTTCGACTCCGGGATCGGCGGCTTGTCGATCGTCCGGGCGATCCGGGAACAGGCGCCTGGGCTGCATGTCGATTACGTCGCCGACAACGCGGTGTTTCCCTACGGCGAACTTGCCGACGACGTGCTGATCGCCCGCGTCGAGGCCGTGCTCGCCGCCGCCATCGCGCGATCGCAGCCGGATGTGGTCGTGATCGCCTGCAATACCGCCAGCACCGTGGCTCTGGCCGCGATGCGCGAGCGTTTCGCCATCCCGTTCGTCGGCTGCGTGCCGCCGATCAAGTGGGCGGCGAGCCTCAGCCGGACGCGCACCATCGGCCTGCTCGCCACACGCGCCACGGTGCGGCGCCCCTATCTGCGCGATCTGCAGGAGCGCTTCGCCGCCGATTGCACCCTGCTGGCGCACGGCGCGCGCGGTCTGGCCGACATCGCGGAGCAGGTGTTTCGCGGCCACGATCCCGACGATACGGCGATTGGGCGCGAACTTGACGGGTTGTTCGGCCAGCCGGGTGGCGATGGGATCGACGTGGTCGGCATCGGCTGCACGCATTATAGCGTGCTGCTGCCCGCCCTGCGGCGCTTGTCGCCGCGGGAGGTGACGTGGCTCGATCCTGCCGGGGCCGTCGCCCGCCAGACAACGAACCTCGTCGCGACGCGCCAGCGTCCGATCCCGTCCGGTCGGGCCACGCCGGGGCGCGCCTGGTTCACCGCGACGCCTTGCGAGCAGGATCGCCTACGGAGCGGGATCGCCGCCCACGGTTATTCGGACATCACGCTTTTGGAGCAGAAGCCCGCATGCTGATCCGCACCCGAACCGCATTCGGCGGCTTCGATATCCGGGACGACGTGCCGCGACTGACGGTGATCCGGAACGCGATGGTCATCGGCTGGGCGCTGTACGACGATCGTCGTCTTCTGGTGCCGGATTCACCCTTCACCCGCGAGGGTCTTCAAAGCGGCCGCCTAGGACTGACCACGATCGGCGCCGAGAGCACCACCAACCGGAACATCCGCGTCGGGCAGGTCATGCCCGACACCGAGGAGTATGTCTGGATCGGCCATATGCACGAGCATTTCGGTCATTTCCTGATCAGCACAGTATCGCGCCTGTGGTCGATCCTGCGGCAGGCACCGAACGCAAAGCTGGTCACCCCATGGTCGGGGCAATTGCAGAAGACCCTCGCACTTCCGTTCGTAACGACGATTTTCGACGCTCTCGGCATAACGGCAGACAGGGTCATCGCTGTTCCGGACGGTACGATCTTTCCGAGCATCGCCGTTCCGGAAGCGCTGCTGGTCGAGAACAGTGCGGCGCATACGGAATTCTCGCGCTTCGCGATCGAGCTTGCCGAACGGATCGCCGGCCCGGACGACACACGCGACCGGGACGGCCGCCCGCTCTTCCTCAGCAAACACAGACTGCAAGGCGGCGTTCGCACGATTGATGGCGAAGCCGAGTTCGCTGCCGTGCTCGAAAGGGCTGGCGTCGTCGTTGCCAGTCCGGAAACATTGACGCTCGCCGAGCAGATACGGCTTTGGCGTCGCCATCCTCTCATCATGTCGTTCGAAGGATCGGCCGGACACAACGCCATTTTCGTCCGCAACAAGAAGCTGCTGAGTCTGAGCAGCAACTCTTTTGCCCCGTCGAACCAGGTCCTGATCGACACGGTTGCCGATCACCAGTGTTTGTATCTGAACTGCTCGGACGACTTCGCCGTCGGCGAGCAGCGTCCCGGCTTCGACTCTGCGCTACGGCTGACGGACCCGCCCGTCACCGCAGGCGCAGCCTTGCGGGCGATTACCTATTTGCAGAATACGAACGACTGCATGCGGCTTCGGAGAATGGAGGACACGCTCTCTTCTTCCCTTTATCTGGACGAACCCTTCGGACACAACCTGTCGCGCGGAAGACCGACGCAGATGAGTTCGGCCGACCCCGCCTGGAGCCGCAACGACGGCGATACGGCGCAGCAAGCACGCGGCGCCGTCAGCGGGCGACTAAGCGCCACGTATCAATTCCATACCGGACCGGACGATCAGCCCTGGTGGCAGGTGGACCTCGAGCAACGCTGTCTGGTGACCGAGATCCGAATCTACAACCGAAACGACGATGCCCGCGAACGCGCCCGACATCTCATCCTGTCGTCATCGAATGACGGCAATATTTGGCGCAAGCTGACCCGACGCGAACAGACAGACGATTACGGCGGCGATCCGAACCGTACCCCCTGGCGGTGGTGGTCGGATCGCCCGTTCGAAACGCGATTCATTCGTGTTTCACTCGAAGGCCGCGACTTCCTGCATCTGGATCAGGTCGAAGTTTTCGGTCTGAAACTAGCAGAAAGAACGCCGACCTTTTTCTAGTCGATCACCTGAACCATCTAACTCCCGCACGAACCAGTTCCCTTTCGGGACGCAAAACAGACTGACATGCAGCCGCTCGCTTCCAGCCGGGACCAAGCCGATGGATCGCGGCAACACAGAGTGCAGCTCTCTGAACTGCGCTCAGCGCCCGCGACTGACCGTGTAAGCCGCCACCTCGGTCAGCAACTGCCGGACCTCACTGTCCGGGAAGATCTCAAGCGCGGCGCAGGCGCGGTCCGCATAGGCGGTGGCGTGCTCGATCGTGGTGCGGATGGCACCGGTCCGGTCGATCAACGACAGCGCATGATCGAGATCAGCCTCGGTCTGTTCGCTCTGCTCGATCACGCGGCGCCAGAAGACCCGGTCTTCGTCCGTGCCGGCATGGAACGCGGCCAGCACCGGCAGGGTGATCTTACCTTCGCGGAAATCGTCGCCGACCGTTTTGCCCAGCGTGCGCTGATCGGCTGCGTAGTCGAGCGCGTCGTCCACGAGTTGGAACGCCATGCCGAGATTGGTGCCGTAGGCGTCCAGCGCATCGGCCTCCACCGCGGGGCGCTCGGCGACCACGCCGCCGACGCGGCAGGCGGCGGCGAACAAGGCGGCGGTCTTGCCGTGGATCACTTCCAGATATTTCTCCATGGACGTGGAGAGATCGTTCTGGGTCGCCATCTGCAGCACTTCACCCTCGGCGATGGTGGCGGCGGCGCGGGACAGGATCGCCATCACTTCCAGCGAACCGTCTTCGGTCATCAGCTGAAAGGAGCGCGCGAACAGGAAATCGCCGACCAGAACCGACGCCTTATTGCCGAACACGGCATTGGCGCTGGCGAGGCCGCGACGGAGCGCGCTTTCGTCCACCACGTCGTCATGCAGCAGGGTCGCGGTGTGGATGAACTCGACGCAGGCCGCGAGACCGACATGACGCGCCGGCTGTCCCGGCTCGGGCGCGTAGCCGCACAGGCGCGCCGCGGCGAGGGTCAGCAGCGGACGCAGACGCTTGCCGCCGGCCGCCACCAGATGGGCGGCAAGCTGCGGGATCAGCGGAACCGGACTGTCCATCCGGGCGACGATGGCGCGGTTGCACGCCGCCATGTCGTCCGCCAGAAGCGCGGACAGGGCGGCCAACGCTTCCTCGCCTTGCGGCCTTGAGGTTTGGGGCGTTTCCGTCAGTTTGGCGTCGCGACTGTCGGCTAGGCCCAAAACGGAATGCTCCTTGAGGCGATGCTTTGCGGCAGCGGCGAACGGCCACATAAAGGCGAGGCACATATGAGCGGCGATCCGGGGTGGGTCAAGCAGGGCACCGCCCCCGAGGACGATACGGACACGCTGCTCGCCACCGACGGCGCCCTTCTGGGGGGCCGGGTGTCCTACCGCCAGTATCGCGCCACCTATCGCACCGGGCTGGAACCGGTGCTGATGGCCGCCGCCGTTCCGGCGCGCTCCGGACAGCGTGTGCTGGAAGCCGGTTGCGGCGCCGGCGCCGGCCTCTTGTGTTTGAACGCGCGCGTCGCTGGTCTGCACGGAGCCGGCATCGAGCGCGATCCGGCCATGGCGACGCTGGCGCGACATAATCTCTCGGCGAACGGGCTCGATTGGCCGGTGCTGCAAACGGCGCTGCAGGACTTAGGGTCCGAGCAAACGGGAACGGTCCACCACGCCTTCGCCAACCCGCCCTGGCATCGCGCCGCCGCCACGGCGTCCCCCGATCCGAGACGCGACCTGGCGCGCCGCGCCGCGCCCGGCACGCTTCGGGAATGGGCCGACGCTCTGGCCGCACGTCTCTCGCATCGCGGCACCCTCACCCTGGCGCTCCCGGCCAGCCAGCACGCCGAAGCCGCCTCCGCCCTGCTTGCGTCCGGGTGCGGGAGCCTCGTGCTGTTTCCGTTCTGGCCGAAGCCCGGCCGTTCGGCGCGGATCGTGCTCGTGCAGGGCGTGCTGGGCGGGCGTGGCGACGGCGTCGTGTCGCCCGGGCTGGTGCTGCACCGCCCGGAGGGCGGTTTCACCGACGAGGCGGAGGCGGTTCTGCGCCACGGTGCAGCGCTGCCTCTGCGCTGACGCAACGGTCCAGCCACCCCGCGATCAGTGCCGCCACGCGCGGCGGCGCTTCCAGCGGCAGCAGATGTCCGGCCCCGTTCACGATCTCAAGCACCGCCCTCGGCAGCGACGGCACGACCACGTCTTGCAGCATCGCCACCGTGTCGACCTGGTCGGCGGTGCCTCCGATCACCAGAACCGGAACGGCGATCCGTGGAAGGTCCTCGCCGACATCCTCCGCGATGGCGTGCGCGGGCCAGGCCTTCTTGGCCTCGGCCGCGCCTGCAAGACTGCCGGCGATCACCCGCGCCCGCACCTCCGACGGCAGCGACACGCCGCCCAGAACGTGGTCGACCGTGAAGGCAGCGGCCTCCTCGCTCAGATACGCCGCGCGCATCGCCGCGCGCTGTTCTGCCGGCAGTATCTTGCCCTGGGCCGGCGACGGCGCCACCAGAACCAGACCGATCAGCCCTCGCGGCCGCCGCGACGCCACCAGCTGCGCCACCTTGCCGCCCATGGAGTGACCCACGAGAAGGAAACGCTCCAGCCTGAGCGCATCGATCGCCGCCAGCACGTCGTCGGCCATGGTGCGGATGTCGTAGCCGGTGTCGGGGCGGTCGGACCCGCCCCAGCCGCGCGCGTCCAGGGCAATCGCGCGGACGCCATCCGGCAGCGCTTCGGCGACCGCCGACCAGGTTTCGGCGGTTCCGCCCCAATAATGCAGGAACAGGATGGCGACATCGCCTTCGCCGCGCATTTCGGCGTGGAGCTTCACGTCGCCTGTGTCGATCATCATCGATTATCTCTCCTCTGAGGACGGGACCGTCCTTGGCGGAGACGATGCGACGACACGAACCGCGCGATAATCTGTGCGTTTCCGACGGCACTCGATCACAGGACGATCGAATGGACCGGCTGACGGGATTTCGCGTGTTCACGGAAGCGGTCGAACGCGGCAGCATCGCCGCTGCCGCCCGCACTCTCGGCATGACCCCGGCGATGGCCGGGAAACACCTCGCCGCTCTCGAAACGAGTTTGCGCACGCGGCTCCTGCACAGGACGACGCGGCGTCTGCATCCCACCGAAGCGGGCGATCTCTATTACAAGCGCGTTCGCGCCATTCTGGAGGCGGTGGACGAGGCCGACCGCGCCGCGCGGGACGCGGACGGCGAACCGAGCGGCACGTTGCGGATCGCGGCGCCGCCCACCTTCGCGACCCACCGGCTCGGCCCGTTCCTGGCCGACTTCGCCTTACGCTATCCCCGGGTGCGGATCGATATGACGGCCGAGAACCGTCTCACCGATCTGGTTGCAGGCGGGTTCGATCTCGCCATCCGCATCGGCGAGATGGCGGAATCGAGCCTCGTGGCCAGACGGGTCGGCACGTGCCGCCTGATCGCCTGCGCCTCGCCCGCCTATCTGGACCGTCACTTCCGCCCGGCCACGGCCGAACAGTTGCGGGATTTCGACCGGCTCGTCTTTGCCGGCGCGACCTCGCCCGGCGATTGGCGTTTCGTCGATCCCGACGGCCGAGCCACGACGATCGAGAACGAGGCCGGTATCCGTCTGCGTGCCGACTCCGTCGATGTGCTCGTCAAAGCCGCCGTCTCCGGTGCGGGCATCGCGTTCGGACCGGATTTCGCCTTCGCCGCGTCTCTGCATCGCGGCGTTCTGGAGCGTATTCTCCCGGACCATGCGACGACGGCCCTGGACATCCATGTCGTGTACCCATCCAGGCGACATGTCGGCACCCACGTGCGCTGCTTCATCGACATGCTTGCGGAGCAGCTCCGACGCGATCCGTGACGGGCGAGACGACACGCCGCGACAGCGACTCCCAGCGCAGATGCGGTGCCGGGCAAACGCACCGACACCGCGCGAACCTGTGTTCAGACGACGTCCTGCTTGATCTTGTCGTTCGAGCGCTTCTGGCTCTTGTAGCTCTCCAAACGCCGTTCGGCCGCCTTGAAGGCTTCCTTCGTGGCGCTGCGCACGTCCGGGTGTGCGCGACGCTCCTTGGCATGATGCGGCTCGTGCGAGACCACGATCTCCTGGCCCGGAACGGAGAAGGTGATGTGGACTTCGTAGGAGTTTCCGGTCTGGTGCTGCTGATGCAGCGCCTCCACGGACACACGACAACCGATCAATCGCCCGTAGCGCGCTTCCAGCTTCTCGACCTGCGCCCTGATCTCCTCTTCGAGCGACTCGGAGCGCTGCAGATTGTGGAAGGCGATTTCGAGCGGACGGTCCATGGCTTGTCTCCTTTTGCCGAGGCGACAGGTCACCTGCGGCAAGAGAACCAAACGGTCGGGTGACGAACGGGTTTCGGCCGCTCGCCACCGCCGGGATCAGGCCGGAACCGATGTTTCCTCATGCCAGTCGGCGCCGATGGAGGAGGAGAACGCCTCCTCCCAGGTGCCGGATGTGGAGGCGCGGCTGTACTCAGTGGAACGGTTCTCGAAGAAGTTGGCGTGCTCGACGGCGTTCAGCAGATCGTCCAGCCAGGGCAGCGGGTTGCTGGCGACGTTGTAGAGCGGTTCCAGTCCGAGCTGGATCAGGCGGCGATCGGCGATGAAGCGGATATACTGCTTCACCTGCGCCGCATCGAGCCCTTCCACCGGACCCAGCTCGAAGGCGAGGTCGATGAATGCGTCCTCGTGATGCACGATGGTGGCACAGATCTCGCTCAGCTCCGCACGGAGCTGGTCGGTCCAGATCTCCGGATTCTCCTGCACGAAGGTGCGGAACAAGCGGATCACGGACAGGCAGTGCAGCGTCTCGTCGCGCACCGACCAGGTCACGATCTGCCCCATGCCCTTGAGCTTGTTGAAGCGCGGGAAGTTCAGCAGGATCGCGAACGAGGCAAAGAGCTGAAGGCCTTCGGTGAAGGCGCCGAACGCGGCCAGCGTCTTGGCGATCTCGTGCTTGCTGTCGACCGAGAAGCCCTGCATGTAATCGTACTTGTCCTTCATCTCCTTGTATTGGAGGAAGGCCGAGTATTCCTGCTCCGGCATGCCGATGGTGTCGAGCAGATGGCTGTATGCCGCGATGTGCACCGTCTCGATATTGGAGAAGGCGGACAGCATCATCAGCACTTCGGTCGGTTTGAAGACCTGGCTGTAATGCTTCATGTAGCAGTTGTTCACTTCCACGTCGGACTGCGTGAAGAAGCGGAAGATCTGCGTGACGAGATTGCGCTCGCCATCGGACAGGTTGCGGTGCCAGTCCTTGACGTCGTCGGCCAGCGGAACCTCTTCCGGCAGCCAGTGCACGCGCTGCTGCGTGTGCCAGGCCTCATAGGCCCAGGGATAACGGAACGGCTTATAGACCGGGTTCGCGGTCAGCAGGTCGAACCTGGTTTCCCCAACGGCTTGGTCCATGACGTGACGCTCCAAAAGCAAGCCGCAGCGTCCGCCGAAACGGCGTCTCGCATGCGATCGGAAGGATTTGCCCGGGACTCGCGAGAGTGTCGGGCGCGGGCCGGACTATGCCGCAGAGCGCCCTGGCGGGAAACCGGGCATCGTTCGTCTATCCACAAGATATTGTGCGAGAGCGGGAGCGAAACCCCTATCCCTCGCACCGAGCCTCAAGCTCCGCGCGGCTCCAGCTCGCGGATGTCGTCCACGACCTTGTCGCCGAACGCTTCGGAGTCGAGATGCTCGATCAGGCGTGCGGCGACGGAATCGGGGCTCGCCAGCCCGCCGGTCTCGTGCGCGTCCTGGAAACGCGAACGCGTCGGCGTGTCCACCGTGCGCACGATCTCCTGCATCGCCGTATCCACCAGACCGGGCGCCATCGACACGGCGCGCACATCCGCCTCGCTCGCCAGGGCGCGGATGAAGCCGTCGAGGCCGGCCTTGGCGGCGCAATAGGCAGACCAGTGCGGCACGCCGCGTCGCCCGGCCCCGGACGAGATCGCCAGCACGCGCCGGTCGGCACCCCAGCCTTCGGTGGCGCGCAGGAACGCCGCCGTGCTGAGCATCGGCCCGGTAAGGTTGACGCGCAGATGGGTGTCGAGCGCATCAACCGGAAGAGCTGCGACCGGGCAGAGCGGGTCGATCATGCCGGCATTCAGGATCAGCGACGCGCGCTCGAACGGCGGCAAGGGCGCCAGCGCCTGCTCGATCCAGTCGCCGGCCTGCGCCGGATCGGACAGATCCGCCGGAACCCAATGCAGGTTTGGATGCTCCAGCGGCGCCTGGCCGCGCGCAGCCGCGACCACCGTATCGCCGCGTGCCAGCAGCGCCCGCACGAAGGCGGCACCGAGACCGCGAGACCCGCCCGTGACCACCACCAGCATGATCAGGCCGCTCCATACCGGACGGCGATCTCGCCCAGATCGAACCCGTCGCCGGAACACGCGCCGACGATCCGTTCGCCCGGTTTCACCGGCCCCACCCCCGCCGGCGTCCCGGTCATGACCAGATCGCCCGGCGCCAGCGCCACGAAGCGCGACAGAAACGCGATCGCCTCGGCCACGCTCCAGATCATGTCCGCCAGATCGCCGGTCTGACGCAGCACGCCGTCCACGGTCAGGGTGATCGCCCCCTTCTGCGGATGGCCGATCTCGGCCGCCGGCACGATCGGCGCGATCGGGCAGGACTGGTCGAATCCCTTGCTGAACGCCCAGGGACGCCCGGCCGCCTTGGCCTCCGCCTGCAGGTCGCGTCGGGTCATGTCCAGCGCCACGGCATAGCCGAACACATGCGCCAGGGCGTTCTCCGCTGCGATCTCGCTGCCGCCGATGCCGATCGCCGCCACCAGCTCGACCTCGTGATGCAGATTGCCGGTCTGCGGCGGATAAGGCAGATCGCCGCCGCCGGGCACTACGGCATCGCCGGGCTTGGAGAAGAAGAACGGCGGCGCCCGATCGGGATCGCCGCCCATCTCGCGTGCGTGGTCGGCGTAGTTCTGTCCGACGCACCAGATCCGGCGCACGGGAAACGGCGCTTGCTGGCCACGCACCGGCACGACCGGAAGCGCCACCACGATCGGCGGCATGGAGATCAGTCCGTCCACCATTTCACCGGTTCCGGCTCGGCATCCGCCTCGACCTGCACCGGCACGCGGCGCGGACGCCCCCGGCCACGACGCACAGGCGACGGCTCGCCGGCATCGTCCTCGTCATTCGCGGCGGAAAGCGCGGCCGCGGCGGCGCGGGCCTCGGCCGCCTGCTGCGCGGCAGCGGCCTGCTGCGCCGCGGATTGCTGTGCAGCGGACTGGGCCAGATCGATCATCGCCTGACGCTGCGAACGCGCTTCCTGGATGTCGATCTCCAGATGAACGACGCGCGTGCGGAGCGTCTCGATCACCTTGGTCTTTTCGGCCAGCGCGGCTTCGGCGGCCTGGCGTGCCTGGCGCTCCCGATCCAGCTCGCGCTCCAGAAAACCTGCACGGTCGTCGACGGGTTCGGCGGTCTCGACCCGGCCCAGATCGAGACGCATCGTCTCCTGGCCGCGTGCCGGACGATCGCGCGACACGTATTCCACCGGAACGTGTTCGTTCTGACTGAAACGTCGACGGCGCGCATCGGGCGAAGCGGTCTGCGCCGTATCGTTGCCGCGACGGTTTCCGCCTTGCTGATATCCGTGCGCGCGCTCGTTGCTGCGTTCCAGGCCGCGTTCCGGCTGCTTGGTCATGGTACCGACACGCGGCCGGCCCGAGCCCATGCGCAACAACGCCTGACGAACGGCATCGTCGGACGGGATGGAGACATCGTCCGACGAATCCGCGGTCGGATTCAAAGTAAGCTTTTGATTCAAAACACATCCTGTCGCAGGGGCGCGCGGCTGGCCTCGGGCCGGCGGCACCGAAAAACCGGAACCGCGCGAAAGTTCTGCATGGAGTGCCGTTTCTTCGCCCGCCGAAAACGCGGGAGGAATCGAACGGCAATGAGCTTTACTAACCCGGTTCCGCTTCTTCGGCAAATGAAGCCGTCGCAACACCGCATGCGGCCGGTTCGCCGACAGTATCGGCGACCCCGCATCCATGCTGTATAGCGCGCCGAACCGCCGGAACCTGCCCTGATGACCGATCAAACCCGCCCCGTTCTCGTCACCCATAGTGGCAAGTTCCATTGCGACGAAGTGTTCGCCTACGCGGTGCTGCGTTTGGCGCTCGGTCTGCAGCACGCCGGCCGCGATCACACGCTGCTGCGCACGCGCAAGCCGGCCGCGATCGAGGCCGGCGACATCGTGTTCGATGTCGGCGGGGTTCATGACGAGGCGACCGATCGGTTCGACCATCACCAGCGCGGCGCGCCGTTGCGCCCGGACGGAACGCCGTTCTCGTCCGCAGGTCTGGTGTGGCGCCGGTTCGGCGAGCAGGCGGTGCGTGCCGTTCTGCCGGACACGGATGCCGGCAAGGCCGCCGTGATCGCCGCCGACCTGGACGAGGGCGTGGTTCGCACCATCGACGAGATCGACAACGGCGTTGGCCAGGACGGACCGCGTCGCCGGGATTCGCTCGGTCTCGCCTCCCTGATCGGCGATTTCAATCCGACCTGGGACGATCCGGCCGCCACCGGCGACACCGCCGGCGACGCCGCTTTCGCCGAAGCCTCCGCCCTGGCCGAAGCCGTGCTGCGCCGCAAGATCGAGGTGATGCGCGCGCGTCTTGCCGCCGAAACCGAGGTCTTGACGGCGCACGCGTCCGGGAGCGATCCGCGCCTGCTGGTGCTGGACCGCGGCATGCCGTGGAAGAACGTGGTTCTGGCACGCGATCTGCCGGTGCTGCTCGCCGTGTCCCCGGCCTCCAACGGCAACTGGATGCTGGATACGGTGCCGCCGGAGCCGGGCTCGTTCGCGCAGAAGCTGCCTCTCCCGGCGGAATGGGGCGGACTGCCGGAAGGCGAACTGCGCACCCTCACCGGCGTGCCGGATGCCGTGTTCGCGCATCTGCGCCGTTTCGTGGCGGCGGCGCGCAGCCGCGAGGGCGCGATCGCCATGGCCCGACTGGCGCTTCGGAACGCTTGAGGTCCGACGCCTCAGCGGGAAAAGCCGACCCGCCCGTTCCGGGCATCGAACGCGACCGCCACATGGCGGAACAGCAGCACGCCGCTATTGGATCGCGGCGTGCTTTTCGGCTTGATGAAGGTCGTCCGGTCGGTGCGGATGGCGACGTCGAGCACGCCCGGAATCGTCAGGGTGAAGTCCTGTCCGGGCAGCAGAAAGCCGCGCGGCCCCAGCGACATGGCGCGGATCGGACCAGGATCGAACACGGTGTCGAACTCGCCCGTATCCAGGATCACCTGTTGCGGCGCGCTCCGCTCGCCGTTGACGCCGTAGATGCCCACCGCAGAGCCCGCATCCCAGGACGGCAATCCGATAGTGCTGGGACGACCCGGTTTCAGCGGCGTGAAGCGGAAATCGCGCAGAACACGCGGGGTCGGTCCGACCACGATTCTGGGTTCCGCGCCCTGTCGCAGATCGACGATGAACCCGTCCGCGCCCGGCCCGTCGATCTGCGCCAGCGGGCTGGCCAACCGGCCGCCCGTATCCATGCCGATCCCCATGACGCCCGGCTTCTGATCGCTGCCCGGGCAGTTCGGGTGCGATTCTGCGCAGTAAACCTGGGTGATGACCCCGATCCTCATCGGTCTGGTTTCCACCCGCCCATCGGCTTCGGTGAACACCACCCGCGCCGTTCCGATCACGCCGCGAAAATTGGTTCCGTCCACATAGCTCTGATGGAGCGGCTCGTCGCTCAACTGGATGTCGGGCCCGATGTCGCGCCTGAACACGTAGAGCCCGGTGGAACCGGTATCAATGCCGACAGGGCTGGGCGGACCGCCGCCGATCGACACGGAAACATAGGTCGGCTTGCCGCCGGCGTGCGACGGCAGCACGGGAATGGACAGCGCGCCCCCTTGGGCGAACGCGGGCGCGGCCACGACGAGGCCCAGCAGAACCAAAACCGAACGCAGCATGTCCCGTTCCTCGTCTTTCCGAAAGCAGAACGACCCTAGCAGCGGAACTCTAACCCGGCGTTAACGTCCAAAGCGCCGCCGAAGACGGCAGGCTCCGGCATTCGCTCAGGCTGCCCGGACCGCATCGCGCGACGGCGCGGTACCGAACAAGCGGCTATAGTCGCGGCTGAACTGGGACGGGCTTTCATAGCCGACCGCATAGGCGCTGGCCGACACCTCCCGTCCGCCCAGCAACAGGCGGCGCGCCTCGTGCAAACGGAGCGCCTTCTGGTATTGCAGCGGGCTCATCGCCGTGGCGGCCCGGAAATGCCGGTGCAGCGAGGCGACGCTCATGCCGGCCGCATCGGCCAGCCGCTCCGACCGCAGCGGCCGGTCGAATTCGCCACGGATCAGGGCGATCGCGCGGCCGACGCGGCCATGGCGGCTGTCGGTGCGGGCGATCTGCCGAAGGATGGCCCCCTGCGGCCCCTGCAGCAGCCGATACAGGATCTCGCGTTCGGCGAGCGGGGCCAGCGCGGCGATATCGGACGGCGTGTCGAGCAGACGCAGCAAGCGCCACCACGCATCCAGCAGCTCGGGCGTGACCGGGTTCACCGCGAACGCTGCCTGTGGCGGATCCAGATCCTCTGTCCGCGCGGTCTCCGGCAGCAGCGACGCCAGCAGGAGCGGATCGAGCGTCAGACTGACGGCGCGGAACGGTTCGTGCTGCACGCAGCCCGTCGCCGGCAGGGACACGGTGGCGATGAAATAGCTGGCCGGATCGTAGTGCAGGCGGCTCCGGCCAATGGCGATGTCCTTCTTTCCGCTCAGGATCAGCGCCATCGTCGGCGGGTACACACCGTCCACAGGCCTCGGAGGCCGCGCAGCGTCGACCATGCCGACCCGGGAGAACACCCCGTCGCCCGCTTCCGGCGGCAGACGGCCAACATGGCGCCCGACGATCTCGCACATCCGGTCCAGCACGTCCTGCATACCGGCAAGATCGTTCGACGCCGGCGTCCCGACAAGCGCCCGCCATGCCACCGGCGCGGCTGTTTGAGCGGAACGGGCAAATCGACGCGCAGAACCGACATCCGCTCCCCGCGCGAAACGCCCATCTCGGCGTCGGAACCAGGGAGACACCCATGACGGATCGGAAGACGGCGCTGGTCACGGGCGCCAACAAGGGCATCGGATGGGAGATCGCACGCGGGCTAGGGCGGCGCGGCTATCGCGTCTGGCTCGGCAGCCGCGATGCCGGACGCGGCGACGCGGCGGCGGATGCGCTTCGCGGCGAAGGGCTCGACGTGAGGGCGCTGACGCTGGACGTGACGGACGATGCCAGCGTGGCGGACGCGGCCCGTGCGCTCGCGGATCAGACAGAGCGGCTGGATGCGCTGGTGAACAACGCCGGAATCGCGGCCGGCCGGGCCAAACCCACGGAAGAAAGCCTCGACAGCATCCGCGACATCCATGCGGTGAACGTGTTCGGCCCGATCCGCGTCACCCGGGCCATGCTGCCCTTGCTGCGTCGTGCGGACGCGCCGCGCATCGTCATGGTCAGCTCGTCGCTGGGCTCGCTGAGCTGGGCGTCCGACTTCGGCGCGCCGATGTCGGAGGTGAACCTGCTCGGCTATGCGAGCTCCAAATCGGCACTGAACATGATCATGCTCTGCCTGGCCAAGGAACTCGGACCGGACGGATTCAAGGTGAACAGCTGCTGCCCGGGCTACACCGCCACCGATCTGAACCAGCACCAGGGCCATCGCACGCCCGAACAGGGCGCCGCCATCGCCGTCAGGCTGGCGACCCTGGACGCGGAGGGCCCCACCGGCGGATTCTTCGACGACGGCGGCGTCGTCGCGTGGTGAGCCATCAATGCGGCTGGATGCAGCTCGTCTGACCGGACGCGATGCAGTCCTGCCGCACCATGTACGATTTGAAATACGGAAACAGCGAGACCCCGGCATAGATCAGCACGAGCACGGCCGCGATCACCACGAACGGCATCAGGCTCGGCAACTTGCTCGGCTTGTCGGGGTCCTGCATCGGAAAGCCTTTCGGGGTTCAGCCGCCGGAGATGACCCTGTTCCGCAGTTCGGGCACCGTGTCCAGCAATTCGCGCAGCTCGCGGCCCGACAGGCCGAACCCGGCCGGGTCCACCTTCTCCGCGCTGGCCAGGGCGGCGCGGAGCAGCGCCGTCGCCTGACCGGACAGGGTGGTGGCGTTCTGCACATAGTCGCCGAACGCCTCGAACACGGCGGGCACCCAGGCGCGGACCATCTCCGCGATGGCTTCGGCGAAGGCGCGGATTTCATATTGCGCGTGCGGATCGGCGCGCAGGCTCAGGAACCGAAGCAGGTTCCAGAGATTCACTTTCCAGTAGAACTGGGTATAGATGCCGACCGGCAGGTTGATGCGCGCCAGCTCGCGCGCCACGCCCGGTCGTTCCGGATCGACCGGCTCACCGCTTTCGTCCTCGTTCAGCATCCAGAGATAGTTGTCGTAGCAGCGTGCCGCATCGTCGCGCAGCATCGCCACCACGCGGGCGGCATCCTCCGGCGCCATCGCCTCGCCGCGCCCCTGGCGGTTGGACGCGCTCTGCGCCGCGACGCCGCCGGGATCGGGCGAATAGAACTCGCGCTCCAGCACCGAATAGCGCGCGGAATACTCGTTGATGGACGCTGTGCGATGCCGGAACCATTGCCGCGTGACAAAGATCGGCGCGCGGACGTGCAGCTTGATCTCGCACAGCTCGAACGGGGTGGTGTGCCGATGGCGCATCAGATAGCGGATCAGGCCGCGATCGCTCTGCACCGCACGCGTGCCGCGCCCGTAGGAGACGCGCGCGCCCTGCACCACCGCGTTGTCGTCGCCCATGTAGTCAACGACGCGGACGAAGCCCTTGTCCAGAACCGGCGCCGGCTGGAACAGGATGGCCTCCAGCCCTTCGCTGATCGGCCGGCGCGTGGGGGCGCTCGCTTCGCGGCTTTCGGCGATCTCGCGGAGCTGGCTCTCGGTCAGGTTCTGCATGGCGCGGCTCCGAAACAACCGACTCGCCCTGGACGCGGCCGGATCGGTCACCTATATCTGACCGTGCAAGAGGGCAACCTCGGCTATGGCGATAAACGGTACGTGGAATAAACGTTGTGGACCCGGGGGCAGTGCCCGGCGTCTCCACCATCCCGGAAACGGGGCATATGGGGACGAAACAGGCTCGACACGCGTGGTAAAGACCTACCTTTTGCCCGGCATGATACCGCCGTCATCGGGTCAAATCACAAGTGCCAATGATAACCATGAGGCGCTCGCTGTCGCTGCATAAGCGATAAGCGCGGTTCGGGGGGGCACCGGGCAACAGAAGCCCCCCCACTTCACGAAGACCGGTTCGTTCCCTGCTGTGCCTTGCGGCAGAACACCAATTGTCGCATGGCTGCACCGGAACGACACCGAAAAGCCGCGAACAGACACCATCGTCGCGCGGTTCGAGATGGCAGGGGGGCCGCAATCATGGCCGAGGACGATTCGGGCGGCATCGCCGACGAGAATGACGGCGTGATGGCGGACAGCCTGCTGCCGTACGATCGCTGGATCGAGCAGGCCTATCGCCAGGTGATGATCCGCGCCCTCAACCATGCCGCCGCCGAAGGACTGCCGGGCGCGCATCATTTCTATCTGACCTTCCGCACCGACGATCCGCTCACCGTCGTGCCCAAGCGCATGCTGGCGCAGTACCCGACCGAGATGACCATCGTCCTGCAGCATCAGTTCTGGGACCTGAAGGTGGACGAGGACGCGGAGCTCCTCACCGTGGGCCTGTCGTTCGGCTCCGTCCCCACCACGCTCGCCGTGCCGCTGCGCGCCATCACCGGCTTCGCCGATCCGCAGGTGCGGCTGGCCCTGCGCTTCACCCCCGAGCCGCACGACACGCCGCAGGACACGGCGCCCGATTCCGGCACCGAAGCGGCCGCGGCGCCGGAACCGGAAGAAGAGGGCGAGAAGCCCGATCCGACCCCGCAGGTCGTCAGCCTGGATGCGTTCCGCAAGCGGTCCAACCCGAGCTGACCCCCAGAGCGCGACCGCGCAGCGCTCCCGCCCCGTAAAGCGACGCACGAACCGGAACCGCCGATGAACGCCATGACGCCGCCGTCCCGCCCGCAACCGAAGCCCTTCCAGTACGGGCCGATGTTTCCCCTGGGCGAGGACGCGACGCCCTGGCGCAAGCTCGACATTCCGGGCGTGTCCGTGTCCGAGCACGACGGCAAGCGCGTACTCACCGTATCGGCGCAGGCGCTGTCCGATCTCGCCGCCACCGCGTTCCACGACGTGTCGCATCTGCTGCGCCCGGCGCATCTGGCGCAGCTCCGCCGCATTCTCGAAGACCCCGAAAGCTCCGCCAACGATCGCTTCGTGGCGCTCGACCTGCTGAAGAACGCCTCCATCTCCGCAGGCGGTGTGCTGCCCATGTGCCAGGACACCGGCACGGCGATCGTGTTCGGCAAGAAGGGCCAGCGCGTCTGGATCGACGGCAACGAGGAAGAAGCACTCTCGCACGGCGTCCACCGCACCTACACCGAGACCAATCTGCGCTATTCGCAGATGGCGCCGCTGACCATGTTCGACGAGGTCAACACAGGCACCAACCTGCCGGTGCAGTTCGACATCGCCGCGGCACCTGGCGACCACCACGCTGACGAACTGCATCTGATGTTCATCGCCAAGGGCGGCGGTTCGGCCAACAAGACCTTCCTGTTCCAGGAAACACGCGCGCTGCTGTCCAGCCAGGACAAGCTGCTGGAATGGCTCGGCACCAAGATCCGCACGCTCGGCACCTCCGCCTGCCCGCCCTACCACCTCGCCGTGGTGATCGGCGGCACCTCGGCCGAGCTGACGCTGAAGGCGGTGAAGCTCGCTTCCACCAAATACCTCGATGCGCTGCCGACCGAAGGCAACGCGCTTGGCCAGGCCTTCCGCGACGTGGCGCTGGAAGGCGAGGTGCATAAGCTGACCCAGACGCTCGGCATCGGCGCGCAGTTCGGCGGCAAGTATTTCTGCCATGACGTGCGCGTGGTGCGCCTGCCCCGTCACGGCGCGTCCCTGCCCGTCGGCATCGGCGTGTCCTGTTCCGCGGACCGGCAGATCAAGGCCAAGATCATGCCGGAAGGCATCTTCCTCGAACAGCTCGAGACCGATCCCGCGCACTATTTGCCCGAGGCCACCGATGCCATTCTCGGCGGCGACGTGGTGCCGGTGGATCTGAACCAGCCGATGGACCAGATCCGCGCCCTTCTGTCGCGCTACCCGGTAAAGACGCGCGTGTCGCTCACCGGCACCATCGTGGTGGCGCGCGACATCGCCCATGCCAAGTTCAAGGAGCGGCTCGATCGCGGCGAAGGCGTGCCGGACTATCTGCGCAACCATCCGGTCTACTACGCCGGCCCGGCCAAGACGCCGGAAGGCATGCCCACCGGCTCGTTCGGCCCCACCACCGCCGGACGCATGGACAGCTACGTGGACATGCTCCAGGCGGCGGGCGGATCGTTCGTGATGCTGGCCAAGGGCAACCGTTCGCGCGCCGTGAAGGAGGCCTGCCAGAAATATGGCGGGTTCTATCTGGGCTCGGTCGGCGGCCCGGCGGCGCGTCTGGCGCAGGATTGCATCCGCAAGGTCGAGACGCTGGAATATCCGGAGCTCGGCATGGAAGCGGTCTGGCGCATCGAAGTCGAGAACTTCCCCGCCTTCATCGTCATCGACGACAAGGGCAACGATTTTTATGACGGGCTGACCTGATCATGCGCTTCACCGTCGACCGTCTCGACCATCTGGTGATCACCTGCCGCGACGTGGCCACCTCGTCCAACTGGTACCAGCGCGTGCTGGGCATGGAGCACGAGGAATACGGCCGCAACCGTCGCTGCGCGCTGCGCTTCGGCGGCCAGAAGATCAATCTGCGCCCCTTCGGCGCCGATGGCTGGGAAACGGCCGACGACGCGATGCCGGGCTCGCAGGATCTCTGCTTCGTCACCGCCGTGGCGAGCGAGGACGTGATCGACCATCTCCGCGAATGCGGCGTGGTGGTGACGGAAGGCCCGGTGCACCGGCTGGGTGCGCTGGGGCCGATCACGTCGGTGTACTGCAAGGACCCGGACGGGAATCTGGTGGAGATCGCCTCGTATCAGGGGTGAAAGCGTGGCAGCGGCGCGGTTTCGTATCGCCGCCGTTCTTCTGTTTCTGTCCGGTTGCGACAGCAGGAATCGTCATTCCTCCTCGTCCGGCGAAATCGACCTGAGCGCCCCGCTGGTCGTTCACCTCGAAAAGCGGATCGCGGCCCCGCCCGCGACGATCTGGCATCTCCTTACCGACATCCAAAACTGGCCGCGCTGGCAGCCGGATATCCATGCCGTCGAAGCCGATGCCACCCTGCGCCTTGGCGCGACCTTCGGCTGGACCGTGGATGCTGGCCACATCCGTTCCCGTATCGTCGTCTTCTCGCCCGACCAGCGTCTCGCCTGGACAGGCCGACTACTCTGGTTCCACGCCGTGCATGTCTGGACGCTTCACCCGACCGGCGACGGCGGAACACTCGTGCGTTGCGACGAGTCCCTCTCGGGGTTCCTGCTTGGCTGGTTCATGGATCGGGCCGATCTGTCGGGTACGGACGCACGCTGGCTCGTCGCGCTCGATATTGCAGCGAAACGGCAGGCGCTGTGATAAGCGTCGACACCGAACACGGTGATTCTCCCGCATCCTTTCAACAGGCAGCGTGGACGGAACGAGTAGAGCGAGACGACATGACAGAAACGACATTGGCGGAAGACGCCCATGCCAGGCCGCGTTCGTCGATGCGTCAGCGCGCAGACGCGATCAAACCGTATCGATGCCGGCACCTCGTTGCCGTCCTGGAGAATCCACACGACGTCAAGAACATCGGCACAGTGATCCGCAACGCGAACGCACTGGGAGTCGAAAAAGTCTATATCGTCGATAGCGAACGGTCGCTCCCGGATGATTGGCAACAACTCCGCCAAAATCGGTCGATCGGCAAAACGTCCGTGTCTGCCGTCAAATGGACGTTCACGAAGCGCTTCGATAGTACGGATGCGTGCTTCGACCATCTGGAACATCTCGGCTATCGGTCGATCGCGACTTCACCCCATGTCAAAGGCAAGCAAAACATCATTCTCGATGATGGCGACTATACCGCCTACACGAAACTTGCCGTGTGGTTTGGCAGCGAGTCCGTCGGCATCAGCGACCGTGCGGTAGAGCGCAGCGATGTCTGCGTCAGCATCCCGATGTTCGGCATGATCGAAAGCCTCAATCTTGGGACGAGTTCGGGCATCGTGTTCTATGAGATCACGAAGCAGCGCCGCGCTTATCAAAGCCGGTTCATGTTCCGCCGCCGGCGCGGCGAACGCGCCGATCCGCTGCCAGTCGTCATCGCGTCAGAATCCGAGCTTACCTGACACGCTTTGTTCGAGATGGCTGGTAAACGGAAAGGGGCATGAATACGCAGGCGCCCGGTTGCTGCTCATCCGCCGGCTTCGCACAGTAGCGTCCTCAGAACGGATGAGCCTCTGCCAGATGCCATCTGTTCACCGATCGCACATCCGTTTCACCGACTGCCACGCCGCCTCGCCCATCGCGCTGCGCCCGCTCTTGTCCAGCGGCAGAACCGCGATGCGCGCGGCGTCGTTCGGATGGTCGGAAAGAAAGGCCAGGCGCGTGTCCGCATCGCCGGTCTTCAGCGACACCAGGAACCGCGCCAGCCCGTCGGCGCGCAGCCCGGCCTTGTGCAGTGTTGCAACCGCGCTTGCATCCGCGCGGGCCTCGATCCGCCGCCCGTAGGATAGCGCCGCCATCTGGCCGCCGAACTGGCTGCCCCAGCCGAGCGTACTGGTCAGCATCGACAGCTCCATGCGACGCAGCGCCTCGCGCGTCGGGTCGCGACGACGGTTGTGGCCGAGCTCGTGCGCGATCACGCCGGCGAGCTCGTCGGGATCGGATACATGCGCGATCAGCCCGCGCAACAAGAGAATGCGTCCGTCGGGCAAGGTGAACGCGTTCACCTGTTCGTCGTCGATCACCGCGATCGAGGGGGTCCGTTCGATGCCAGCGGCGGGCGCCATGATGCCGACAAGCCGGTCCAGAGCCGCCTGCCCCGCCGCGCCATGGCAACGGTCCGAGCCCAGCGACACCGCCGTCTCGATCTGCGTCGACCATTTCCGTTCCAGCCAGTGCGGCACGAACCCGACCAGCAGCGGCGGCGCGCGGTCCACCAACACTGCCGCCGCGGCGACCGACAGCACGAGTGCGGAGACGGCACCGAACCAGTGCCGCGCCATCCAGCGCGTGCGCTGTCGCAGCGACCGGTTGGCGGACGCCAGGGTTTCGAGAAGCACCGGGTCCGACACCACAAGCCGCGCCGGATCGCGACGATGCCGCAGCGTCATCTCCGGCCCCGGCCCGTCGATATCGACGCGGCCGATATCCGCGACCGGCCAGCGCAGCATCGTCCCGCTGACCGGGTCGAGAATCGCCAGCGCGTCGCCGTCCAGGGTCAACAGCACCGGATGCGCCTGCGCCGTCTTGCCATCGAACAGCCGGCCGGTCGCCATCGCGGTTCAGCCGATCCCGGCGCCCGCGTCCAGCGCCTGGAACATGCCCTCGCCGTAACGGGACGGACGCTGATCGGTCTGGTGCAGCGTCGCCGGATCGAGCGCGCCGTCGGCCAGCAGATGCCCGGCCAGGAAACGCTGGTTGCGATGGATGATGATCGGCAGGCCGAAGCCGAACGTGAAGAACAGGATCAGCAGGTTTCCGCCGACGAGACGCAGCACGCTTCCCGCATCCGCATCGGACGAAAAGCGAATGCCGCCGAGCGTCGTGCTGCCGGCGATCTGGCGCAGGAAACGCGCCTGGAAGCCGCAAACGATCAAGGCGCTGCCGATGAACAACACGAGATAGGCCACGATCAATGCCGGCAGCATCATGGAGATCGCCGCGTTGCGCAGCATCGGCTCATGTGCCTGCACGAACAGAATGATCGCGCTGGATTCGACCAGCCAGAACGCGACCGCCACCGCGATCAGCAATGCGAGCAACGCCACGAACGTGCCGAGCCACGCGAGATAAAGCGGCATCGCACGGCTGGAAGACTGGAAGCGCTGCGTGCCGAAGACGCTCGCATTGGTGCGGCGCTCGAACAGGCGCAGCCACATCCAGGGCAGAAGCTGATAGAACGTGCAGACGGAAGCAACGAAATACAGCAGCGACACCAGCCCGTATAACAGCATCGATCCGTTCAACCCGCCGCGAATGCCGCGCCAGAGCGTATGGTTCAGGCGATAACGCTGTGCCGAGAGCGGGGCACCGAGCGCCAGAACGACGATCGCCAGTTCGAACAGGATCACCGGCAGCACGGCCAGGGATCTCTCGACCCGGACCAGACCGACAGACAGCAGCAGCGTGACGACCACGAGCCCCAGGATGATCCCGAGCGCCATCAGGAAACCGACGAAGAGCTGGCCGCCTGTGCCGTCATATTCGAAGCGTTCGCCGGAATGGGCCGTGCGCGACCAGATATAGCGCCGCATCCGGGTCACCGCCCAAAATCGCCAGATGCCCAGCGTGACGATCGTCAGCAACAGGTTGACGATGAAGATTCCGTAAAGGTCGCTGATACGGCCGTCATAGCGGAGAAACGGAACGACGTTCTCCTGGCGGGACACGGTCATCCGAACCTCCCTTCGCACTCGTTATGAGAGCAGAATGGTCCCGAACCGATCGTTGTTACAAGTCGCCTGACGGCCGAGCGGACATGAAGCCCCTACTCCCGATCCGTCCCGTCCACCTCCGCCAGCATCCCGCCCGCCGCCTTCGCCGTGCCTGCCTGCACCGTCGGCGCGGCCCCGAAACCGGCGCTCCCCGGCTTCAGCCGCCCCGTCACCACGAACGCCGTGATCACCGCGGCGGTGCCAAACACCACGCCGCCCGCCGCCTGCCCCAGCAGCACGCCGACCGGCCCGTAGCGCATGCCGATCAAGACGAACGGGATCGTCCCCAGCGTCGCACGTCCCCAGTTGAACGCGGTGGAGAGCAGCGGAAAGCCCAGATTGTTGAACGCGGCATTGGCCACGAACAGCGCGCCGACCCACAGGAAGCTCGCCACCACGAACGAACAGAACAGGTGCAGCAGCTCGGCCGCCGTGCCGGTGGCGGAGAACCAGACCGCCAGATGGTTCTGCAACAGCGCCAGCACCGCCCAGGCGACCAGAACGCAGCCCAGCACCTGCCAGAGCGAGGCGCGCAAGGTTTCCCGCACGCGCGGCAGCAGCCCGGCGCCCAGATTCTGCGCCATGATCGGCCCGACGGAGCCGGTCAGCGCGAAGATGAAGGCGAACGCCACGGGGGTGATGCGGTCGATGGTCGCCTGCCCGGCCACGGCCTGCAGACCGAACCGGGCCATGGCGTGGGTGACGAAGGCGCCACCGACAGGGGTGGCCAGATTGGTCAGGATCGCCGGCATGGCGACGGTGCCGACGCGGCGCAGATCGGCCAGAGCCGTCGCCGCCACCGGCCGATACAGCAGATGATGCCGGCGCACGCCGACATAGCCCAGCAGCGCCACGGTGCCGCGCGAGGCGAGCGTGGAGATCGCCGCCCCCACCAGCCCCAGATGCAGACCCGTGCCCAGCCCCAGGATCAGCACCGGATCGAGGATCGCCGACACGGCGGCGCCCCAGAGCGTGATGGTCATCGACCGCCTCGCATCGCCCACGGCGCGCAGAAGGGCGGAAAACCCCATCGTCAGCGGCATCACGAACAGGCAGGGCGAGACGATGCGGATGAAATCGGCGGCAGCCTCGGCGGTCGCACCGTTCGCCCCGAGCCCGTGCAGAATCGGCCCGAGAAACGCCACCGTGCCGATGCCGATCAGGAACATCAGCGCGCACATGCCGATCAGCGCGGTGGACGCGATCCGGCCCGCCTCCTCGTCATGACCCGCGCCCAGAAGCCGCGACACCACCGCGCCGAGACCGATCGAAAGCCCGATCGAGACCGACATCTGCAGCATGCCGACAGCACCCGTGAAGCCGATCGCCGCCGTCAGGCTCCTGTCGCCGAGGCGCGAGATGTAGAACAGGTTCAGCAGATCGACCACGAACAGCGCCAGGAGGCCGATCGCGCCGGTGCCGGCCATCACCGCCGTATGGCGCATGATCGAACCGGAACAGAACCGCGCCGGACGGCGCTGCCCTTTCTGTGTCGGCGTCGCCTGCATCAACGGATCGCCATCACCGGACGCCGGCGCCAGACCAGCGCGAAGAACAGCGCCTGCACCAGCAGCATGGCCGAGAAGGCCGCCGGATAGGCGCACCACACGCCGGACAGGCCGATCCGCGCGCCGAGCAGCCACGCCACCGGCACCTCCACCAGCACGATGCAGCCGATCTGCAGCAAGGTCGGCACCAGCACCACGCCGCTGGACCGCATCTGCCCGGAGAGGATCAGCGCCGCCCCGTAGAGCACGGCGCTCCACAGCACGATGTGCAGCAGCAGCTCGGTTTCGGCCACCACAGCACCCCGCGTCACGAACAACCGCACCACCGGCCCGGACAGGGCATAGGCCAGCAGCACCAGACCGCCCGTGACGGCCAGATTCACCAGCATCCCGGTGCGCAGGATCTCGGGCAGGCGCGCCGTGCGCCCTGCGCCGATCGCCTGCGCGCTCAGGATCGTCACCGTGATGGCGATGGAAAAGGCCGGAAACTGCACATAGGCCAGGATCTGGTTCACGGCACCGTAGGCGGCAGTGGCATCGGCGCCGAACCGGTTCACCAGCCCCAGCAGCACCGTTTCCGCCACCGCCATGGTCACCATCTGCGCCGCCGACGGCAGTCCGAGGCGCAGCACCTGCGCCATCAAACGACGGTTGGGACGCATGGCGCGCAGAAAGGCCGCGTCCGGCGCCAGCGCACTGTCGCGCACACGCAGATAGACCCCCATCGCCAGAAGGGACACGAACCACGCCGCCCCGGCCGCGGCTGCGGCGCTCGCCACCCCCATCTGCGGCAGGCCGAACCAGCCGCGGATCAGCGCCGGCGTCAGAACGAGCGAGATCATCAACGCCAGCAGCAACCCCCAGAGCGGGGTGGTGGTGTCGCCAATGCCGCGCAGAAGCTGCGTGACGAGCAGAAACAGGAAGATCACCGGCATCACCGCGAACATCACCGTGGCGTAGGCGATGGCGCCGGGCAGAACCGGCGGCGGCGTGTGCAGCATGCGCATGATCGAACCGGAAAACGGCGTCAGACACACCGCCAGCACCACGCCCAGCACCAGGGCGGCGAAGATCGTCGTGGCGGCGATGGCGCGCACCCGCTCGCGATCCCCGGCACCCCAGGCCTGGCCCAACAGAACCGACGCGCCTGCGCCCAGCCCCAGGATCAAAGCCATGAAGAAGAACAGCACCGGAAAGAACACGCTGCTGGCCGCGAGCGCATCCGTGCCGATCATCTGGCCGAGATAGATGTTGTTCACCGTGCCGGACAAAGCCTGCAACACGTTGCTCAGCATCATCGGGCCGAGAAACCCCATGAACTGTAGCCAGAGCGGGCGGGACGGATCATGGCGCGGCGGCATCTTGTGCTTGTCAGACCATGAAAGCGGTCCGCGCGCCAGCAGGCCCGGGCCCGAAACGCTGGCCGATCGGGCCCGGCTCCGTTAAATCCCGCCGCATCATGGTTCTGCTCGCCGCCGATTTCGATTTTCCCCTGCCCCCGGAACGCATCGCCCAGGCCCCGGCGCGGCCGCGTGAAAGCGCGCGCCTGCTCGACGTGCGCGGCGACGGCGTGTTCGACCGGGTCGTGTCCGAACTGCCCACGCTGCTGCGGCCGGGCGATCTCCTGGTCGCCAACGACACCAAGGTGATCCCGGCGCAGCTGGCCGCCCTGCGCGGCGAAGCCCGCATCGGCATCACGCTCGATCGCGTTCTGCCGGACGGAAGCTGGCATGCCCTGGTGCGCAATGCCCGCCGCCTGCGCGTCGGCGACAAGCTGCGCTTTCCCGGCAGCGAGACCACCGCCGCGGTGATCGCGCTTGAAGAGGGCGGCGGCGCGGAGCTGCGCTTCGCGGCGGAAGGCGAGGCGTTCGACCGCTTCCTGCGCGAAGCCGGCCGCCTGGCGCTGCCGCCCTATATCGCCCGCCCGGACGGCCCGACCGAGGCCGACAAGAGCGACTACCAGACCGTGTTCGCCGCCCATGACGGCGCCGTGGCCGCGCCCACCGCCGGGCTGCATTTCACCCCCGCTCTGCTGGCGGAAGCGGCGTCGCTCGGCATCGAACTCGCCACCGTCACCCTCCATGTCGGCGCCGGCACCTTCCTGCCCATGCGCGCCGATGCCGTGTCCGACCACAGGATGCACCCTGAACGCGGCATTCTCGGCGCGGACGCGGCAGGGGCGATCAACCGCACCCGCGCGGCAGGTGGCCGGGTCGTGGCGATCGGCACCACGGCGCTGCGCCTGCTGGAAAGCGCGGTGGACGAGACCGGCACCGTGCATCCGTTCGATCGCGAAACCAGCCTGTTCATCCTGCCGGGGCACCGCTTCCGGGCGGTGGACATGCTGCTCACCAATTTCCATCTGCCGCGCTCGACCCTGTTCATGCTGGTCTGCGCCTTCGCCGGCACCGAGCGGATGAAAAACGCCTACGCGCATGCGGTGGCGACGGGGTATCGGTTCTATTCGTTCGGGGATGCGTGTTTGTTGGAGCGGCAGTCATGAAGGGTGTTCTTTTTCGTAGAAAAGAACCAAAAAACTTCTGTCCGTTTGGACCGGAGACTGGCCGCGCGGTGAGCACCAAACAGACGAATTTCGTTTTCTTCGGGAAAAGATGAGCGCTTTCTTCTGGCAGCGCGAGGCCACCGACGGCGAAGCCCGCGCCGGCATCCTCCACACCGCGCACGGCGCCGTGCCAACGCCCACCTTCATGCCCGTCGGCACAGCCGGCACCGTGAAAGCGATGACCGCCGACGCGGTGCGCTCCACCGGCGCCGGCATCGTGCTCGGCAATACCTACCATCTGATGCTCCGCCCCGGCGCCGAGCGCGTCCGCGCCCTGGGCGGGCTGCATCGCTTCATGGACTGGCCGGGACCGATCCTAACCGATTCCGGCGGCTTCCAGGTCATGTCGCTGGGCAGCCTGCGCAAGCTCGACCAGGACGGCGTCACCTTCAACTCGCATATCGACGGCTCCAAGCACCGCCTCACCCCGGAACGCTCCACCGAGATCCAGCACGCGCTCGATGCCACCATCACCATGTGCTTCGACGAATGCCCGGCCCTCCCGGCATCGGTCGAGACCATCGCCGCCTCCATGCGCCTGTCCATGCGCTGGGCGGCACGGTCGCGCGAGGTTTTCATTCAGCGTGAAGGTTATGCCCAGTTCGGCATCGTCCAGGGCGGCGTGGAACCCGAGTTGCGGGCCGAAAGCGTCCGCGCCCTGACCGGGATCGGCTTCGAGGGCTACGCGGTCGGCGGCCTCGCGGTCGGCGAGGGCCAGGCGCTGATGTTCTCCACCCTGGACACCACCGTTCCGCTGCTGCCGGGCGACAAGCCGCGCTATCTGATGGGCGTCGGCACGCCGGACGATCTGCTGGGCGGGGTGCAGCGCGGCATCGACATGTTCGACTGCGTGATGCCGACCCGGGCCGGCCGCACCGCGCGCGCCTACACCGCGTTCGGCACGCTGAACCTGCGCAATGCCCGTCATGCCGAGGACACGCGTCCGATCCAGGCCGGCTGCGCCTGCCCGGCCTGCACCAAGCACACCCGCGCCTATCTGCATCACCTGTTCCGGGCCGACGAGATCCTGGGGCCGATGCTGCTCACCTGGCACAATCTGACCTACTACCAGTCGCTGATGCGCGGCATCCGCACCGCCATCACCGAGAACCGTCTGGACGCGCATGCGGCCGAGCTGCGCGCCGCCTGGGCCGGAGGCGATCCGCCGCCATGACGGAGGCGCCGGAGCGCGCAGAAGCGCCATCCGGCGCCACGCCTGCCATGGGCGGCAACGACGGTCCGCCGCCGACGCTGCGCTCCGGGTCGCCCGCTTCGGCCGATGCCGAAAGGCTGGCGGCCCGGATCCGCGACCACGCCTTCGCACTCGGCTTCGATGCGTTCGGCATCACCGAAGCGTCGCTGGGCCCGGAAGCGCGACGCCGTCTGGTGGATTTCCTGGCCGAGGGCCATCACGGCGAGATGGGCTGGCTCGCCGAACGCGTGGACCAGCGCAGCGACCCGCGCACGCTGTGGCCGGAAGCACGGTCCGTGATCGCGCTCGGCCTGTCCTACGCGCCCGAGGACGATCCGCGTGCGCTCCAGGCTCTGCGCGATCGCGGCGCCATCTCAGTCTATGCCCGCAACCGCGACTACCACGACGTGGTGAAGGGCATGCTGAAGCATCTGGCGCAGTTCGTGGTGAAGCAGGGCGGCGGCGGCGTGAAGGTGTTCGTCGACACCGCGCCCGTGATGGAGAAACCGCTCGCCGCACGCGCGGGGCTCGGCTGGCAGGGCAAGCACACCAACCTTCTGTCGCGCACGCACGGCTCCTGGCTGTTCCTGGGCGAAATCTACACCACGCTGGCCTTGCCCCAATCGGCGATCCCGGCCGGGAGCTGCGGAACCTGCACCGCCTGTTTGTCCGCCTGCCCCACCGACGCGTTTCCGGCGCCGTATCGGCTCGATGCCACGCGCTGCATCTCCTATCTCACCATCGAACATGCCGGGCCGATCCCGGAAGCGCTGCGTCCGGCGATGGGCAACCGCATCTATGGCTGCGACGATTGCCTGGCCGTCTGCCCCTGGAACCGCTTCGCCGTGGCCGGCCATACCGCCAAGCTGCAGGCGCGCACCGAGCTGAACGCACCACATCTGGCCGCGCTGGCGGCTTTGGACGATTCCGGCTTCCGGGCGCTGTTTTCCGGTTCGCCGGTCAAGCGCATCGGCCGCAACCGCTTCGTGCGCAACGTGGCGATCGCGATCGGCAATTCCGGCGACACGGCCCTGCTGCCCTCCGTGCGGGCGCTGACGGACGACCCCGATCCTGTGGTGGCGGAAGCGGCCGGCTGGGCGGCGGCGCGGCTGGAGCACGGGAGATGAGCAAGCCGCGGGCGATGAGCAAACGCAGCCTGGTTCTGTCCGGGCACGGCACCAGCGTGGCGCTGGAGCCGGAATTCTGGCGCGCCCTCGAGCGCATCGCCACCGAAGGCGGCGAGACCTTGCCGCAGCTCGTGGAGCGGGTGGATTCCGGTCGCGATCCGGCGCGCAGCCTCGCCTCGGCCCTGCGCGTCCTGGCGCTCGAAGAAACCGCCAAAAAAATCGTTCCGGCTGGCGCACCGTTTACCGCGGGTTAAGGGTTGGAGAGTCATCGTGCGCTGGTCGGCACCAGAACGGAGCCGAAAGCACGAGGAAGAAATCCATGGCTCCCATCCGCACCCAGACCAACACCGCACGCGGCGCCGACCCGGTCAGCCCGCTGATGCTGTCCCACCAGCTCCTGTCCCTCGCCGAGGAAGCGCATCGCGCCGGCCTGCCGCGCAGCGCGTCCCGCCTGCTGCGTCTCGCGCATTCGGTGTGCAACGACGGACCGCAGCGCTGAACCCGCCACGTCGCCCCGGCGCCGATCCCCTGGCGCCGGTCTCCTTTCCGTTCGAGCGAACCCAGAACGTGGTCGCGCCGTTTTGCCGGGAGCCCAAATTGCTGGGCATGTGATACAGGCAGGGCATGGCGATCTGGGGCAAGCTGTTCGGCGGGGTGACGGGCGCGATGATGGGCGGCCCGATCGGGGCCGTGATCGGCGCGGCCCTGGGCCATGCGGCCGATCGCGGTTCGCTGCTCGATCCGCCGCCCGGCCAATGGGGCGCCTGGGGCGGCACCGGCTTTCTCGGCACAGATCCCCTCAATCGACAGGCCGCCGATCCCAACAACGCCGCCCTGCGTCTCGCCGCCAAGATGGCGGCGCTGACCGGCAAGCGCGACCAGTTGTTCGCCCTGGTGGTGGTGGTTCTGTCGGCAAAGCTCGCCAAATGCGACGCGCCGGTGAACCGGCAGGAGATCGACGCCTTCAAGCGCAATTTCGGCATTCCGCCGGAGAACGCACGCGAGATCGGCCGCCTGTTCGATCAGGCCCGGTCCCGCACCGACGATTTTCTGCCCTATGCGGAGGAACTGGCGCGCGCCTTCACCGACCAGCCCGCCATGCTGGAAAACGCGCTTTCCGCCTTGTTCGCCATCGCCCGCGCCGATGGGCCCGTGAACGACAAGGAGTTGGTCTTCCTGAACGCTGTGAACCGCGCCTTCGGCCTCGGTCCCGGCGCCTGGGATCGCGCCGAGAACGGGGGCGCGCGGCCTTCGCCGAACGAGCCTGACGCCTATGCCGTTCTGGGCATCGCCCGCCGCGCCACCGACGAGGAGGTGCGCGCCGTGTGGCGCCGCCTGATGCGCGAGAACCACCCGGATTCGATGGCCTCGCGCGGTGCCTCCGTGGCGGAGATCGCCGGCGCCTCGGAGAAAGTGGCGCGCATCAACGCCGCGTGGGACAGGATCAAGCGCGATCGCGGCCTGTGAGTCCGGCCGCCGGATGCGCGTCGGGATGAGAGTTTTCCGCTTCTGCGCGCTGGCGGTTCTGTTGCTGTCGCACGGTGCCGCGTGTCTGGCGGCAGCTCCTTCTTCGCCGGCAGCCTTGAACGTGCAGGATTTCGGCGCGGTCGGGGACGGCGTGGCGGACGATACGCGGGCCTTCCAGAACGCGCTCGACGCGGCACGCGATGACGGGCGCGGCGCGCGGTCCCTGCTCGTGCCGGGCGGCAGGACCTATCTGATCGCGGGCCATCTGCATATCGAGATCGGCGGCGATACGTCGTTCACCATCGCCAGCCCCGGCACGAACGGCGCCAAGCTGCTCGTTCCGGGCGGATACAAGGACACGCTCCTCACCGTCGCCATGCGCGGCGGCAAAGCCGGTTCATCCGGCTTCTCCGTCGCGATCAGTGGTTTGTCGTTTCTCCATGGCGGCGACGATACCGGCGGAACCGCCCTCGCCATCACCACGGAGGGCGGCGGAGCGATGATGCCGGGCGTCGCCACGGACAAGCTCGTCTTCGCCGGAACGGGCTCCTTCGCCACCGGCCTGCTTCTCTCCGCCGACAACGTCACCACGCTGAGCGACACCTATTGCGGCGTCGGCTTCCACGGCACCTGCGTGCGTTACGACACGCCGGGTCAGATCAGCGTCGAGCATCACATCAAGGATCTCTACGTGAACGGGCGCGGCGCGACCGGGCTCAGGATCGGCCATACCGGCCTCACCGGACCGCTCCAGGGGTTCACCATCCGCGGCCTGAGCTGCACCGGAACCGACCATTGCCTGGTCGCGACCAGCGCCGGGCATGGGCCGATCGACGAGATCACGGTGGAGGGGGCTCAGCTCAACGCGAAATACGACGACATCTTCGACGACGGCGCCGACACGCTGATCGTGACCGGCTCGTATTTCCTGGGTGGCGCCGAAGCGATCCACGCCGAGCACATGGACCGTCTGGTGGTGACCGGCAACGTCTTCTATCTCGGCCCCCCGAGCGTCGGGCCGGCCCAGAACATCATGATCCATACCAGGGATCTCGGCGGCGATCCTGCGGCCGGCAGCGTCGTGTCCGGCAACGTGTTCACCAATCTCTACGGCACGCCGATCGTGCTCGATCGCGGCACCGCCTATGTCACCATCTCCGGCAATACTTGTCTCGGACGCAACTGCGTGATCGACCGCAGCGGCAACACCAGCAACGGTATCGGCCCGAATCTGGATGGCGGCGTGTTCGGCTTCACCAGCACGCCGCGTTTCGAGAACGGCGCCGCGATCTGCGGCGATCATGCCGCATCCTGCCTCGGCATCAGCACCGACAATGTCGGCAACGCCTGGATCGGAACGGATCTGCCGAACAAGGCCGGCACGATCGAGATCGGTCCCAACGTGAAACTGGACGGAACCGTGCTGCTCGGCGGCGGCCCGGTTCCGTCCACATCCCATAGCGCCTGCGCCAAAGACACGACGGCGCATGACGAGACGTTCTTCTATCTCTGCGTCGCGACCAACCGCTGGAAGCGGTTTCCCTTGTCGAGCTGGTAGCGCGCAGAAACAGCTCTTCTTCCGGTCAGTTTAGTTCCATCACGACGCGGCCTTCGATCTTGCCCTTGAGCATGCGGTCGAAGATGGCGTTGACGTCCTCGAGCTTGCCTGCCTCCACCGTCGCCTTGACCTTGCCGGCCGTGGCGAAGTCGATCGCGTGCTGCAGGTCGAGACGGGTGCCGACGATCGAGCCGCGCACGGTGATGCCGTTCAGCACGAGACCGAAGATGTTGAGCGGGAAATCGCCCGGCGGCAGGCCGTTGAGCGCGACGGTGGCACCGCGTCGGGTGACGCCGATCGCCTGCTCGAACGCCTTCTCGCTCACCGCCGTCACCAGGACGCCGTCCACGCCGCCACCGGTCTCGCGCTTGATCACCGTCGCCGGATCGTCCTTGCGCGCATTCACCGTGACGGTCGCGCCGAGCCTGCGGGCCAGATCGAGCTTGGCGTCATCGACATCGATGGCGGCGACATTGAAGCCCATCGCCTTGGCATACTGAACCGCCAGATGGCCGAGACCGCCAATGCCGCTGATGGCGACGAAATCGCCGGGGCGGGCCTCGGTCATGCGCAGACCCTTATACACCGTGACGCCGGCGCACAGGATCGGGGCGATCGCCGTGAAATCGACGTTGGACGGCAGATGGCCAACGTAGTTCGGATCGGCGATCACGTAGTCGGCGAAACCGCCATTCACGGAATAGCCGGTGTTCTCCTGCGTTTCGCACAGTGTTTCCCAACCGCCCAGGCAATGGCGGCAATGTCCGCAAGCGGAGTACAGCCAGGGCACGCCGACCGCATCGCCTTCCTTGACGTTCTTCACACCCGCGCCGACCTGCGAGACGTAGCCGACGCCTTCATGGCCCGGAATGAAGGGCGGGTTCGGCTTCACCGGCCAGTCGCCATGCGCGGCATGCAGATCGGTGTGGCAGACACCGGAGGCGCGGATCGCGACCTGGATCTGGCCCGGCCCGACCTGCGGGACCGGAACCTCGTCGATGGTCAGCGGCTTGCCGAATTCGCGAACAACCGCGGCCTTCATGGTCTTGGACATGGAACGTTTCTCCCGTTTCGTTTCTTTGTTTGCTTTGCTCAGAAGAATCCGAGCGCCTTGGGGGAATAGCTCACCAGCAGGTTCTTGGTGTTCTGGTAGTGGTCCAGCATCATCTTGTGGGTCTCGCGACCGATACCGGACTGCTTGTAGCCGCCGAACGCGGCATGGGCCGGATACATGTGATAGCAGTTGGTCCAGACGCGACCGGCCTGAATCGCGCGTCCGAAGCGGTAGGCCCGCGTGCCGTCGCGGGTCCACACACCCGCGCCCAGCCCGTAGAGCGTATCGTTGGCGATCGACAGCGCTTCCTCGTCGTCCTTGAACCGGGTGACGGAGAGAACCGGCCCGAAGATCTCTTCCTGGAAGATGCGCATGCGATTATGGCCGGCGAACACGGTGGGCTGCACGTAGCAGCCGCCGGCGAGGTCGCCGCCGAGTTCGGCACGGCCGCCGCCGGTGAGCAGTTCCGCGCCTTCCTGCTTGCCGATGTCGAGATAGGACAGGATCTTCTCCACCTGCTCGGTGGAGGCCTGCGCGCCGATCATGGTGGCGGGATCGCGCGGATCGCCCTGACGGATCGCCTCGACGCGCTTGATCGCACGCTCCATGAAGCGCTCGTAGATGCTTTCATGCACCAGCGCGCGCGACGGACAGGTGCAGACCTCGCCCTGGTTCAACGCGAACATCGCGAAACCTTCGAGCGCCTTGTCGAAGAAGTCGTCGTCCTCGTTGGCCACGTCGGCGAAGAAGATGTTCGGAGACTTCCCGCCAAGCTCCAGCGTGACCGGGATCAGGTTCTGGCTGGCATACTGCATGATCAGCCGGCCGGTGGTGGTCTCGCCGGTGAACGCGATCTTGGCGATGCGCTTGTTCGACGCCAGCGGCTTGCCGGCTTCCAGACCGAAACCGTTGACGATGTTCAGGACGCCCGGCGGCAGAATGTCGGCGATCAGCTCCATCAGCACCATGATGGAGGCGGGCGTCTGTTCCGCCGGCTTCATCACCACGCAGTTGCCGGCGGCGATGGCCGGGGCCAGCTTCCAGCATGCCATCAGCAGTGGGAAGTTCCAGGGAATGATCTGGCCGACGACGCCCAGCGGCTCATGGAAATGATAGGCGACCGTGTCGTGATCGATTTCCGACAGCGAGCCTTCCTGGGCGCGGATGCAGCCGGCGAAATAGCGGAAATGGTCGATCGCCAAAGGAATGTCGGCGGCCGTGGTTTCGCGGATCGGCTTGCCGTTGTCGAGCGTCTCGGCCAGCGCCAGACGGTCGAGATTGGCTTCCATGCGATCCGCGATCTTCAGCAGAAGCGCCGCGCGCTGCGCCGGCGCGGTCTGGCCCCAGGCCTCGCGTGCAGCATGGGCGGCGTCCAGCGCCAGCTCGATATCCGACGCATCCGAACGCGCGATCTGACAAAGATTGCGTCCATGCACCGGCGATGGATTGTCGAAATAGCGCCCCGCCTGCGGCGGAACGAACCGGCCGCCGATGAAGTTGTCGTAGCGTTCAGCGAACACGTTCGCCGAAAGCGCCAGATCCTGCGCCAAAGTATCCATGAGAGAGCCCTCCGTCGCGATCGTGTGTCCGACCGTCGTTCTGGGAAGGGACAGTGCGACCGTGCCTGCGGCGATTAAAGCCGGTCCGGGGCGAAAACCGGATCGTCTGTCTCACCTGCGAGACAGACCGGACCGCGGATGCGGCACGATCAGCTGAGGCCGGCGCGTGCCATCCGGCGATACAACGTCGCCCGGCCGATTCCCAAAAGTGCCGCTGCCTTGCTGGCATTTCCGTTCGCGTTCGCCAGCGCCTGACGCAGCACGGCACGGTCGCCGTCGTTGAATCCGGCAACCGAATTGTCGCCCAGCACGTGATTGATCGACTGCACGCCCGCCACCAGATCGGTGCCCAGATTGAAGCGCCGGCGCGCATCCCGCGTGGCGCCGATCAGCAGATCGTCCCGGTCCGCCGCCAGAAGCACGGTGCCGCTATGCGGATCGTCGGACAGGAAGATGATCCGGGCGGACGAGAAATGGCGGCAGAACAGGTCCCGCTCGACCCGGCGCGCGCAGTCGGCCACCAGGGCGGCGATGATTTCCACCGTTTCCGTGCCGTGGTCGGTCCGGCAGGTGGAGACGTCGATCGCGCCGGCCAGACGGCCCGACGGGTCGTAGATCGGTGCATCCGCGCAGCTCAGTCCGATATTGCGCGCCGCGAAATGCTGATGCCGGAACACGATCACCGGCTTCTTCTCGTAGAGACAGGTGCCGATGCCGTTGGTGCCCTCGTGCGCTTCCGCCCAGCTTGCGCCCGGAACCAGCCCGGCCGCCTCGAACACGTCGCGATCGGCGGGCCCGATGCGCTGGTCCAGGATCGTGCCTTCCGCATCGCTCAGCACGACGCCGCATCCGGATCGGCCCACGGCGCGATACAGATGATCGAGAATCGGTTCGGCGACGGCGAGCAGGAAGCCGTTCATCTCGCGCAGATCCGCCAGACGTTTCTGCTCGATGATGTCGCGCTCGACCGTGGCGGCGGGATCGATCTTATGGTGCAGTGCGGAACGCCGCCACGAAGCCGCGATCTCCGACGTGGCCGCATGGCCCGGCGATCTGACCGTGGCCAGAACGGCATTCGCGTGATCGGAAAAAGATCGCGTCATGATCGGCTCCGGTTCCGACCGTATCCGTGGCGCGGGCGCCGGTCAAACGATGGGCGGACCGCGCCTCTCGCCTCGCCCGTCGCGTGCAGGCATGCTCGCCGCATCCCGCCAACAGGAGCGCCGCATGTCCTCCGTCATCGACCTGCCCAGCCCCAATCGCCGCGCCCGGCCGGACGGCACCGCCATCGACACGCTGGTGCTGCATTACACCGGCATGCGGAGCGGACAGGCGGCGATCGACCGTCTGCGCGACCCGGTGGCGGAAGTGTCGTCGCATTACGTGGTGGAGGAAGACGGGCGCGTGTTCCGGCTGGTGCCGGAAGAGCTGCGCGCCGCCCATGCCGGAATCTCGGTCTGGCGCGGACGGGAGATGCTGAACGACAGCTCGATCGGCATCGAGATCGTCAATCCCGGCCATGAATGGGGCTACCGTCCGTTCCCTCCAGCACAGATCGAGGCGGTGCGGTCGCTGTGCCTCGGCATTATGGCGCGTCATCCGATCGAGCAGCGGCGCATCGTCGGCCATAGCGACATCGCACCCGATCGCAAGCAGGACCCGGGCGAGCTGTTTCCCTGGGAGAACCTTGCACGAGCCGGGATCGGCCTGTTCCCGCATGGGGTCGCGGATGCGGGTACGGAGAATTCCGTTTCCGATGCCGCGGGGCTCGCACCCATTCGCGCCGCGCTGCGTTCGATCGGCTTCGGCATCGATCGCGAGGGCGAGATGGACCAGGCATTGCGCATCGTTCTGTTGGCATTCCAGCGCCGCTGGCGACCGGAAACGGTGAACGGGCTGGCCGATGCCGGCACCGTCGCGCGCCTCCGGGCCGTAGCGGGGCTCTACGCGTGAGCGGCCAGCCGCAAACCGCCGCCACCGCCGAAGGGCAACGGCTGAACGGCCCGGACGGGCTGCGCTGGAAGGAGTGGGGGCCGTATCTGAGCGACCGGCAATGGGGCACGGTGCGCGAGGATTACAGCGAAGGCGGGGATGCGTGGGATTACTTCCCGCACGACCATTCCCGCTCGCGCGCCTATCGCTGGGGCGAGGACGCCATCGCCGGGTTCGGTGACACCCATCTGCGTTGGTGCCTGGGTCTGGCGCTGTGGAACGGGCAGGACCCGATCCTGAAGGAGCGCCTGTTCGGCCTCACCAATGCCGAAGGCAACCATGGCGAGGACGTCAAGGAACTCTACTACTATCTCGACGCCACGCCGACCCATTCCTTTCAGCGCATGCTCTACAAATATCCGCAGAAGGCGTTCCCCTACGCCGATCTGGTGGACGAGAACGGGCGGCGCGAACAGGACAAGCCGGAATACGAGTTGCTCGATACCGGCGTGCTGGACGAGAATCGATATTTCGACGTGTTCGTGGAGTACGCCAAGGGGGCGCCGGACGATATCCTGATGCGGGTGCGGGCGGTCAATCGCGGACCGGATCCGGCCGAGCTGACCCTGCTGCCGCAGCTCTGGGCGCGCAACATCTGGACCTGGGACGCCAGGACGGATCGCCCGGTCCTGCAGGCGGCCGGCGACGCCGCCGTGTCCGCCACCCACCCCGAACTGCCGCCGATGCGGCTCGACGCGGAGCCCGGTGCGGCGCTGCTGTTCTGCGACAACGACACCAACGAGGCGCGGCTGTTCGGGCGTCCTCCGTCCGGCTATCCCAAGGACGCGATCAACGATTTCGTCGTGGACGGGCGCGACACGGCGGTGAACCCGGCCCGCACCGGCACCAAATGCGCCGTGCTGCACCGCTTCACCCTGGCGCCGGGCGAGGAGCGCGTGGTGCGCCTGCGCTTCGCCCCGGCCGGGACCCGGAGCGGTCTCGCCGACTTCGACACGCTGTTCGATCAGCGTCAGCAGGAAGCGGACGCGTACTACGCCGCGCTCCAGGAGCGCATCGAATGCCCGGACCAGAAACTGGTCCAGCGCCAGGCCTTCGCCGGCATGCTGTGGTCCAAGCAGTTCTATCGCTACGACGTCCGCACCTGGCTGCGCGGCGACGCGGCCGAACCCGCCCCGCCCAAGGCGCGCTGGTCCGGCCGCAACGCCGACTGGCCGGATTTCAACGCCGCCGACATCATCTCCATGCCGGACAAATGGGAATATCCCTGGTTCGCATCGTGGGATCTGGCGCTGCACACGGTCGTCCTGGCGATCGTCGATCCCGGTTTTGCCAAGCACCAGATCCGTCTGCTGATGCGCGACGGCTACATGGCGCCCAACGGCGCCTTGCCGGCCTATGAATGGTCGTTCGGCGACGCCAACCCGCCTTTGTTCGCCTGGGCGGCATGGCGGGTGTTCGAAACCGACCGCACCCTGACCGGGCACGCCGACCACGACTTCCTGAAGCGCGTGTTCAACAAGCTGTCGATGAACTTCACCTGGTGGGTGAACCGCAAGGACGCGAACGGGCACAACCTGTTCCAGGGCGGCTTCCTGGGGCTCGACAACATCGCCATCTTCGACCGCTCCTCGCCTCTGCCCACGGGCGGAACCCTGTCGCAGTCAGACGGCACGGCCTGGATGGCGATGTATGCGCTGGCGATGCTGCACATCTCGGTCGAGCTGTCGCTTCAGGACGACGTCTACGAGGAGATGGCCACCAAGTTCTTCGAGCATTTCCTGCTGATCGCCGGAGCGGATGGCAGCGCGCTCTGGGACGACCAGGACGGATTCTTCTACGACACGCTCAATCTGGACGACGGCAAGCGCGTGCCGCTGCGGGCCCGCTCCATGGTCGGGCTGATCCCGCTTCTGGCCGTTACCTGTCTCGATCGGCAGAAGATCGAGAAGCTGCCGGACTTCGCCGGCGGCATGAACTGGTTCCTCCAGCATCGCCCCGATCTGGCCCAACAGGTCTCGGACTGGAACCGGGTCGGCGACGCCGATACGGCGCTGGTGGCGCTGGTGCGCGCCCATCGGATGACGCTGACCCTCACCCGCATGCTGGACGAGGACGAGTTCCTGTCGCCGCACGGTCTGCGCGCGGTCAGCAAGGTCCACAAGGCGGAACCCTACCGGTTCGAATGGCAGAGCAAGACGTTCGAACTCGACTACGAGCCGGCGGAAAGCACCTCGCGCCTGTTCGGCGGCAACTCGAACTGGCGCGGCCCGGTCTGGATGCCGGTGAACTACCTGCTGGTGGAAAGCCTGCTGCGGCTTCACCAGTTCTATGGCGAAGGCTACCGGATCGCCTGCCCGACCGGTTCGGACCGCATGCTCACCCTGGCCGAGGTGGCGGCGGAATTGTCGCACCGGCTGATCGACCTGTTCGTGCGCGACCCGTCCGGCAAGCGGCCGGTGCATGGCGATCACGAGCTGCTGCAGAACGACCCGCATTTCCGCGATCTATTGCTGTTCTATGAGTATTTCGATGGCAATACCGGTCGCGGCGTCGGCGCGTCGCACCAGACCGGGTGGTCCGGGCTGGTGGCGTTGCTGATCCATAACCGCGCCTGGCCGGGTCCGCAGGCGATCCCGCCCCGCCCCTGACCGAACATGCCCAACAGGATGCCGGTCAGCCCGTCATCCTGTCGGCGAATGGCCGTTCAGGCGACCGTCGTCGCCGTCGGGCGCACACCCAGGATATGCGCGATGGCATAGGACAGATCGGGCTTGTTCAGCGTGTAGAAGTGGAACTCGTCCACGCCGTTGGCCTGCAACAGACGCACCAGCTCCGCCGCCACCACAGCCCCGACCATGCGGCGGGTGTCGGGGTCGTGCTCGGTGCCTTCGAACACGCCATTGAGCCAATCCGGCACGGTGGCGCCGCAGGACAGGGCGAACCGCTTGGCCGGGGCGAAATTCGAGATCGGCATGATGCCCGGCACCACCGGCGCGGTGATTCCGGCGGCGAGACAGCGGTCCAGGAAGCGGAGATAGGTGTCGGCGTCGAAGAAGAGCTGGGTGATGGCGCGGGTGGCGCCGGCATCGAGCTTGCGACGCAGATTGTCGAGGTCGGCCGACGGGCTCGACGCCTCGGGATGCACCTCGGGATAGGCCGCGACCGAGATCTCGAACTCGGCCACGCGCTTCAACCCGGCCACCAGTTCGGCCGCATTGCGATACCCGTCCGGATGCGGCTCGAACCGGCTGCCTTTCTCCGCCGGATCGCCGCGCAGCGCGACGATATGGCGCACACCGCATTCCCAGTAACGCCGCGCCACGTCGTCGACCTCGCCACGGCTGGCGCCCACGCAGGTGAGATGCGCCGCCGGGACCAGGGCCGTCTCCCGAACGATGCGCGACACGGTGTCGTGCGTTCGCGCCTGGGTGGAGCCGCCGGCGCCGTAGGTCACGGAAACGAAGCTGGGATTGAGCGCTTCCAGACGACGGATGGAGGCCCAGAGCTGTTGCTCCAAAGCCTCGGTGCGCGGGGGAAAGAACTCGAACGACAACCGGGGCGGCGCGAACGCGTCTGGCTTCGGCAGAGCGCCGAAACGGGGGCCGGTCAGCCAGCGCACGAGGGCGGGCTTCTCCCGCCCGTCGGGGAAAGCGGGTCCGGCCGCATCGGTCGCGGCCGGCGTGTCAGATTGGGGATGATTCATATTGATACCGATTTTAGAACCCGCTCGCCCCGGCGCAAGCACCCGCCCGGATTGCGCGGGACGCGTCCCATGTTAGACAGGTATGAAGTGGGTTCCTGCCTACGCCCGGGATCCAGCCCCGGCATCGCGTTCCAGCCGAGGTCGAGCATGCAGCAGAACCAGCATTCCCGTTCGAAGAAGGCCCGTGGCGCGGCCGGCCGCATGGGTCTCGCCGCCATGCTGGCGCTGGGCGCCGCCGGATGCGCCACCAAGCCGACCGATCCGACGGCTCTCGCGGACTACAACCAGCGCAACGACCCGCTCGAGCCCACCAACCGCGTGATCTACAACATCAGCGACAAGGTGGATGCCTATACGCTGAAGCCGGTGGCGCAGGCCTATGTCTGGGCGGTGCCGCTGCCGGCACGGACCGGCGTGTCCAACGTTCTGAGCAACATCTCCAGCCCGGCCGTGTTCTTCAACGACGTGTTCGAGGCCAAGCCGCGCCGCGCCGGCGACACCTTCATGCGCTTCCTGATCAACTCCACCGTGGGCGTGGCCGGCGTGTTCGACGTGGCCCAGGGCTGGGGCTATCCGAAGCATTCCGCCAATGGCGGCATGACCCTGGCGGCCTGGGGCCTGCCCTCCGGCCCATACCTGTTCCTGCCGCTGGTCGGCCCGTCCAGCCCGCGCGCCGCCACCGGCTTCGCGATGGATGTCGGCTTCTCGCCGCTCACCTACGTGCCGCGCGGCTACGGGCTGATCACGCTGAACTGGGCGCTCTACGGCGTCGGGATCGTGTCCACCCGCGCCTCGGTTCTGAACGATCTCGACCAGATCAAGAAGAACGCGCTGGATCCCTACGCCACGATCCGCAGCCTTTACCGTCAGCACACCAATGCCGAAATCGAGGCGATGCGGAACGACCACCGGGCGACGGTTCCGGATTGGTACTCCCACTGAAACGGGAACAACGAACGATGCCGAAGCTTTCCTCGCTCTCCCCCGCACGGCGCCTCCCGCTCGCTCTGGCTCTCGGGCTCGCGACCGCCGTAGCCGCCCCGCTGGCCCCCGGCCTGCTCTCCACCGCACAGGCGCAGAGCAGCACCGGCGACGTCGCCTTCGTGCAGAGCCTGGCGCAGCGCATGATCGCCGTGGTCAACGGCCCCGGTTCGGCCGCCGCCAAGAAGGCGCAGATCCAGCCGATGCTGGATCAGGACGTCGACGTCGATGCGATCGCCCGCTTCTGCCTGGGCCGGTTCTGGCGCACCGCCACCCCTGACCAGCAGGCGAAATACACCGCGTTGTTCCATCAGGTGCTGACCAACTCGATCGACGACAAGCTCGGCGAATATCGCGGCGTCGGCATCACCGTCGGTCAGGCCACCCAGCAGGACGGCAAGACCTATGTCGCCACCGTCATCTCCCGGCCGAACCAGCCCACCGCCAACGTGCAATGGGTGATCAGCCACGCCAGCGGCTCGCCGCGCATCGTGGACGTGGTGGCGGAGGGCGTCAGCCTCAGCCTGACCCAGCGCAGCGACTATGCCAGCTTCCTCGCCCATAACGGCAACGATGTCGGCAAGCTGATCGCCGCCCTGCAGCGTCAGGTCGCGCGCGACTGATCGCGCAGGAGCGCCGCCCGGACGGGTGGCGCTCCGTTCGGGCCACGGTGCCGTTCAGCCGCGAACGCTTTCATAGGTCAGCATGGCATGGCCGTCGCGATCGAACCGGTCGCAGACCGTCATGCCGATCCCGCCCAGCGTGGTGCGGGAGGCGAAATTGCTTTCCCGCGCGATCGCCACCACGCGCGTCTCGCCCGCATCATGCGCGAACCGCAACGCCGCCGCAGCCGCTTCCCGGGCCAGCCCCCGTCCGCGCGCCTGTGGAAACAACGCGAAGCGCAGACCCAGCCCGCGACCGTCGGGGCGCTCGTGCAGCCCGGTCATGCCGACGAACTGTTCGTTCTCGCGTATGGTGAAGATGCCGACGCCGCGTCTGGCCCAGAAGGCGACGTCGTCCGCCATTTCGGCTTCCGCCTGAACGCGCGACCGCACCCCGCCCAGCATCAGGGCGAACGCGCCGGCATCGCCCTTCAACCGGGCCATGTCGTCCAGATCGCGCCACCCCACCGGCGCCAGAACGAGACGCGCGGTTCTCACCACGCGTCCCACCGGCGCCGGGGTCAGCAGAGGACGGCCCGCCTCAGCGGGCGAGCGGACGATACTTGATGCGCGCCGGGTCGGTCGCGTGCTCGCCGAGACGGCGTCGCTTGTCCTCTTCGTAGGCCTGGAAGTTGCCCTCGAACCATTCCACGTGGCTGTCGCCCTCGAAGGCGAGGATGTGGGTGGCCAGACGGTCCAGGAACCAGCGGTCATGGGAGATGATCACGGCGCAGCCGGCGAACTCGGCCAGCGCGTCTTCCAGGGCGCGCAGCGTGTCGACGTCGAGATCGTTGGTCGGCTCGTCGAGCAGGATGACGTTGCTTTCCTTGCGCAGCATCTTCGCCAGATGCACGCGGTTGCGCTCGCCGCCCGACAGGATGCCGACCTTCTTCTGCTGATCCGCACCCTTGAAGTTGAACGCGCCCACATAGGCGCGGCTCTGCACGGCGCGCTTGCCCAGATAGATCACGTCGGTGCCGCCGGTGATCTCCTGCCAGACGGTGTTGTCGTCGTCGAGCGAGTTGCGGCTCTGGTCGACATAGCCGAGCTTCACCGTCTCGCCGATCTTGAGCGAGCCGTCATCGGGCTGGTCGTCGCCGGTGATCATCTTGAACAGGGTGGACTTGCCGGCGCCGTTCGGGCCGATCACGCCGACGATGCCGCCCGGGGGCAGCTTGAAGTCGAGCCCGTCGATCAGCAGGCGGTTGCCGTAGCCCTTGCGCAGCTGGTTCGCCTCGATGACGGTGCCGCCCAGGCGCGGACCCGGCTGGATGACGATGTCGGCGACGCCGGTGGCGCGCTCCTGGTTCTGCGCCAGCATCTCCTCGTATTTCTGGATGCGCGCCTTGTTCTTGGCCTGGCGCGCCTTCGGGCTGGCGCCGATCCATTCCTGCTCGGCCGCGAGCGCGCGCGAACGGGCGCTCTCCTCCTTCTCTTCCTGGGCCAGGCGCTTGCGCTTCTGCGTCAGCCAGGAGGAGTAGTTGCCTTCGAACGGATAGCCGCGGCCACGCTCGATCTCGAGGATCCAGTTGGTGACGTTGTCCAGGAAGTAGCGATCATGGGTGATCACCATGACGGTGCCTTCGTAGTCTCGCAGCGTCCGCTCCAGCCAGGCCACGCTCTCGGCGTCGAGATGGTTGGTGGGCTCGTCCAGCAGCAGGATGTCGGGCTTTTCCAGCAGCAGGCGGCACAGGGCCACGCGGCGGCGCTCGCCGCCCGAGAGCTTGGTCACCGGACTTTCCGCCGGCGGGCAGGCGAGCGCGCCGAGCGCGATCTCGATCTTGCGGTCCAGCTCCCAGCCGTCGCCGGCGTCGATCTTCTCCTGCAGCTCGGCCTGCTCGGCCAGCAGGGTGTTCATCTCGTCGTCGTCCATGGGCTCGGCGAACTTCATGGAGATCTCGTTGAACCGGTCGACCGCCTTCTTCAGGTCGCCAAAGCCGAGCGCCACGTTCTCGCCGACGGTCAGGGTCTCGTCGAGCTTGGGCTCCTGTTCCAGATAGCCGATCCGGACGCCTTCGGCCGCCCAGGCCTCGCCGCCGAACTCCTTCTCGATCCCGGCCATGATCTTGAGCAGCGTGGACTTGCCAGCGCCGTTCACGCCAAGCACGCCGATCTTCACGCCGGGCAGGAAAGAGAGCGTGATGCCTTTGAACACCTCGCGCCCGCCGGGGAACGCCTTGGTGAGGTCCTTCATCACATAGACATACTGGTAGGCGGCCATGGAGAGGCTCCCGGGAACGAGGTGGTCGGCTGGATACGGTCGGCGCGGTCTGCCGCGGCGCGCCCGAACGGCGCGAGGGCGGCACATGCGCCCGGCAGGACTCGAACCCGCAACCAAGCCGTTATGAGCGGCCCGCTCTAACCATTGAGCTACAGGCGCACAAGCCGCCTCCCCCATCGCCCAAACCACGTGTTTTGGCAAGCATCCGAACGCGCGCCGCGCTTGGCAGAAAGCCCCGCCGCCGATAGTTTCCGGGCGCAATCGTGCACCGTCTTCAAGAAGAACAGGACCCGTCATGGACGTCTCCAAGATCAGCGCCGGCAAGGACGTCCCCTGGGACATCAACGTCGTGGTCGAAATCCCGGCCGGCTCGTCGGTGAAGTACGAGCTCGACAAGGAGAGCGGCGCGATCTTCGTCGACCGGTTCCTGTTCACCCCGATGGCCTACCCGGCCGCTTACGGCTTCATCCCCAACACGCTCGCCGCCGATGGCGATCCGGCCGATGCGCTGGTGCTGGCGCCGGCCGCCGTGGTGCCGGGCGCGGTGATCCGCGCGCGTCCGATCGGCATGCTGCGCATGGAAGACGAGAGCGGCCAGGACGAGAAGATCGTCTGCGTGCCGCACGACAAGATGCACACCCAGTTCACCGAGATCACCGAGGTGAGCCAGCTTCCCGAGATCACCCGCCAGGCGATCGAGCACTTCTTCACCCGCTACAAGGACCTGGAGAAGGGCAAGTGGGTGAAGGTGACCGGCTGGGCCGGGCGCGAAGAAGCCGGCCAGGTGATCCGCGACTCCCTCGACGCCGCGAAGAAGTAGACACGCGACCGGCTGCCTTCCTTCCTGGGGAGGAAGGCAGTCCCGTGCGAGGCCGGCCGCTCTATCCGGCTTCGATCGTGTCCCGGATCAGGGTCTCGTAGTTGGCGAGGTAATCCTCCATCGCCAAACTCCGCTCCGCATCCTTGCGCGCCGCCCGGCGCAGCTTGGTGTTGAGCGTCGTGTTCTCCAGCAGCTCCAGAACCGCATCGGCCAGCGCATCCGCATCCAAGAACGGCACCAGCAATCCGTTCTTCTTATGGCGGATGAACTCTCGCACCGGACCGGTATCGCTGCCGACGATGGCACAGCCCGTCGCCATCGCTTCGCGCAAGGACCAGGACGCGACGAACGGGTAGGTCAGATAGAGATGCGCGTCGGAGCGCTTCAGCAGATCGCCATACGCGCGATAGTCGAGCTTGCCGACGAAATGCACGCGTGACAGGTCGAGCCGGTCGCCCACCTCCGCCAGCAGCAGTTCGCGCCAAGTCCCTTGCGACAGCTTGGCGCCATAGGACACGCCATCGCCGCCGACCAGCATCACCCGCGCATCCGGCCTCTCGTCCAGGATGCGCGGCAGGGCCCGCATCACGCGATGGAAGCCGCGATACGGCTCCAGGTCGCGCGAGACATAGGTGACGAGCTTCTCGTCGGGCCGGACGGTGATGCCGCGCAGATGGAACGGCGCCTTGGCCAAAGACCGGTCCGGCGCGCAGACATCGAGATTGACGCCTTCCTGCAGCACGGTGATGCGGTCGTGCGACCAGTCCGGATAGGTCGATTTCTGGAACAGGGTCGGGGTCTGGCCGGCGCCGTGATTGTTCAGGGCAAGCAGGTTCACCGCGTTCTTGGCCCGGATGCGCGGGAACATCAGCGGATCGCTGGGGAATTCCGGATCGAAACCGACGTCGAAATCGTCGGTGTGATAATAGAATTCGAGATAGCCCAGCATCGGCACGTCCGGATAAACGTCCGGCAGGTTCAGCATCTCGCCCCAGCCATGATGGCCGATGATGATGTCAGGCCTGAAACCCAGATCGCGCAAGCTGCGCGCCATGCCGGCCACCATCTCGGCGCGCAAGGTGGCGATCTCGAATTCCTGCGCCGCGGGCGAGGTTTCGGGAGCCGCGCCGCGCGGCATCTTGTAGAAGACGCGCCGGACGCCGGGCATGGTGTTGCTGTTGGGTTCGCTGATGAACACCACCTCGTTGTTGCCCTGACGGGTGAGGTGGCGGACCAGATGCAGGAACTGGCCCGGAAAGTTCTGATGAACGAACAGGTATTTCAAAAGCGGCTCGCGTTGTTCTTGGACGCTTCTGTGGGCGTCGGAGCGCACAGCATCACGGATGGACGTCTTCGGAAAGAAGCCGGTCCGTGATTGTGCTCACGAACCAGGCCGAGTCGCGGAAACGTGTCCAACCTGCAGCGGGACGAAACGTTTCCGCGTACACGCGCCTGCTCAGCGCGAGCGGCCGCCCTTTGTCGGCTTCTGGGTGCGGGTGCTGCCTTTGGCCGCAGGCTGCGGCGCGGTTTTCGCGGAACGCACCGCAGCGGCCGGGCGCGCCGGCGCCGCTTTACGGGCGGGAGCGGGCGCAGGCGCGGCACGGGCCGGCTTGGCCGGCTTGCCCTTGGGCGACGCCGCGGCCGGAGCGGTCTTGGTCGCAACCGCAGCGGCAGGTGCGGCGGCCGGGAGGTCCGCTTCCTCGTTTTCCGCGCCGTTCACAGGAACGAGTTCGACCTTGAAGGCTTCCAGCGGCGCCAGGGTCTCGGTTTCGGCGGTCTGGCTGCCGTCCACCGGGCCGACCTCGCTCCCGTCGATGAAGGTGGCATGCAGGCTGACGGTGTATTTCTCCGCCGCTTCGCCCTTCAGGCGCACGCGCAGGCCGAGAATCGGCAGCGCCATCCCCTTGCTGCCGCAGTATTTTCCGCCTTCGGCCCAGGGCGACAGCCAGCCTTTGCCCAGAACCGCCTGATATTCGATATCGGTCGGCTCGATGCGGCTGGCCGGCTGGATGGCAAAACCCTCGATCCAGTTCTGGCTGCCGCGCTTGCCCATCCATTCGCCGAGACGGGTCAACAGATCGCCGGAGCGCTGAACATGGGCGGCGACCTCGGGCTTCAGCGCGGCGGCCGCGGCCGGCTGCGGTTGCGCCTCCGGCACGCTCGGCTCCGGCGCCGGCTGCGGCACCGTCGGCTGCGACGGGGCCGCCTGCTCGCTCAAACGCAGAACCTGCAGCTTGGGCGCTTCCTGGGTGCTGTTCACCGACTGGTAGATCGACACCAGCACCTGCGTCTGGCCGCCGGTGATCCGCACCAGCGCCGCACCGCCTTCCCCGCCCAGCCAGCCATCGGGGCTGAAGGTGCTGATCTCCACCGCATCGGCGGACACGGCGGGCGGACGCGACACGCGGACACCCGGCAGGTTGGTCGCGGGATCGGGCGGCTGGGTTCCCGGCGCATGAAAGATGCAGAACACCCCAGGATCGAGGAGCATCAGATGGGCCGACACTTTCAGCTCGGTCACCACGCGCTGGTTCGGTGTCGGGCTGGTCTGCGACATACGTATGATCCGTCTGCTGATGTCGGGAGAAGGGGGGAGGTTATCGTTGCGGATGGTGCGACGACAGCGTGCGCTTCGCAATGGGCTGCGCGGCACGTTCGGCCACAACCGCGCCGTGCGATCTCGGTTGTTGCACAATTCCACCGTTCGGACGGCACAGGCGCAGCAGCACGGTGTTCAGATCGGCGATCGGCAAACCGAGCGGCAGAACCGCGCCGCGCCCGGTGGCGCGGATCCGGTCGGCCTGCGCGCCGATATCGAACGCCGCCACCGGCAATCCGGCACGCCACGCGACGCTCAAGGTGAAACACCAGGTTTCCGGCCAGATGGAAGGCAGAAAGGCGAAATCCGCGTCCTGCTCGGCCACGAGCCCGACGCCGTCCTCTTCGCGATATTCGCCGGTTACGAACAGGCAGCCCTGGTCCATCAATGCCATGTCGTCCGGCGTATGGCCCACCACCACGAATTCCAGCGGCAAGGCACGGGCACGCGCGTCGATCAGGCAGTTCAACAGAACGTCGTAGCCCTTCTCACGCCCGATCGCGCCGATCACCACGATCCGCGCCGGACGGTCGGGCCCTGCTCGACGCCCGGGCGGGCGCGGCACGGGAGACGATACCGCCGCCAGACGGGCCAGAGACAGATCCGGCCGGTCGTCCTCCCAGGACGAGATTTCGGGTCGAATGCCCGGGAAGTGACGCGCGATCCGGCGTGCGGCATCCTCGGACGGTGCGATCACGCGTCGCGCATCCGCCAGCTCCCGCGCCGATCGTTTCAGAAGCGCCGGAACGCTGATCCGTTCGGCCAGATTGGAGCCCTGCACGGCGATGCAGCGTTCGCAGCCGGCCGGATCGGGCTCGCCGCAATAGCGGTCCTGCGGCCCGACCAGAGCGATGCGCTGGCAGAACCAGGCATAATCGTGGATGAAGGCGTCGAACGGCACGCCGAGCCGCGCGCACAGGCCGCGCAAGGCCGCGTGATGGCCGAGCAGATGGTGCCATTCGGCATGCACCACCCCGTCCGGGCGCAGAAACGCCACCAGGGCCTCGAACTGCCCCGGCAGCGCGAACCGCAGATTGGGAAACCGCTCCTCGACCGAAAGATCGGACAGCAGCACCCCCTCTCCATCCGGACGAAGCGCGATCGGCCGCAGACCCTGCATCTGCGCCTGACGGGCCCGCTCGCGCACCACGCGATCGACGCCGCCCCCCTGGGCATGGGTGATCAGCAGAACGGCGCGCGGCGTCTGCTCCCGCTCGCCACGGCGACGCAAAGCGGCCCAGCGCGCGGCATCGAGCCGGAACCGCGCCGGCGCCAGCGGATCGGCCTCGATATGGGCGGCGATCAAGGCGTCGTATCCCGGATGCAGCCGGTTCAGGATCTCGCCGTTCCGGCGCATCAGCCCGGTGCGCGCGGCCCCGAACGACACGTTGCCCTCGTGTGCGACGAACACGCCCGGCACGGCCACATGACGCCAGCCGAGATGACGCGCGCGCAGACAGAAATCGTTCTCCTCGCCATACCCTTGCGCGAACAGATCCTCGCGCAACAGACCGGCCTGATCGAGACAATCGCGGCGCAGATAAAGGCAGAATCCGTGCCCGGTGGGGATGTCCACCACGCCATCGCCGTTGGCGGCCGCCGCCAGTGCCATCATCCGGCGCGTGCCGGCCAGATCAGGGCAGGCATTACGGTCGCGATGATCCGGATAGGACAGGATGGTGGCTTCGTTGGAGAACGGCGTGGCGGTGCCGATATCGGGCGCGCTGTAGACCGCCCGCCGCAGCGCTTCCAGCCAACCCGGCGCGACCAGCGTATCGGCATTAAGCAGCACCACGTCACGCCCGGCGCAGGCAGTGATCCCGTCATTGGCGCTGGCCGGAAAACCGCCATTCTCCGCCCTGCGGATCAGCACGATGCGTTTTTCCGCTGCCATGGCAATCAAAGCGGCCACCAAGGCGGCATCGGGCGAGCGATCCTCCACCACCACTAGCCGCCCGCCCTTCGGCATCACCGCCAGAACGCTTTCCAGACAATCCAGCGTCCGGCGGAGATGCTTGAACACCGGCACCACCACGTCGGTCTCGCGGACAGGGCCGACGACCGGGTTTGTGCCCATCACCGCGGCATGCACGGGCAGAAAGGCCGGTGGCGGAGCCACGGAACGCTTCGGCCGCTTCAGACCGGCGCGCGCGAAGGCGGCGACGCTGCTGGCGCCCGCCTGGATCGCGGCCAGGGCGGCGGCGGCACGATGCTCCAAAGCCGGGTCCAGCGGACTGCCGGCCAGGGCGCGTCCATCGCTTCCCGTCACGGTCACTTCGCCTGAGGCGACGGCCAGACCGGCCAGGTGCACGGGATCGAACCGCAGCAGGCGGGGACGCGCCAAAGGCGCATCCGCCGTGGCGATCTCGGCCATCTGCTCCATCGCCACCCGTACGCTGCCGCCGAGGCTGTCGCGCAGGATCACCTCTGGGGCGCGTTCCGGCTCGCCCGGGTGCCACACCCACCCGGTGAGCTGTCCGTCCACCGCCTCCACGAACCCTTCGGTGCGGATCACGGCGGCAACGTCGATCGGGCTGCCGAGCAAGGGAATGCCATGGCGAGACACCGCGATCGAACGCGCCATGGCCCAGCCGGCGGGCAGCACGACACGCCCATTTCTGGAACGCGCCTTCACCGGCACGCCATCCATCAGGATTTCCGGCGTTCCGCTGGTGCCCCGGCCCAGAACGGCGGACAGCGTTCCATCGCCGGACAATCCGCACCAGCCGGGCCAGCCCGCGGCCTGTGCGATGTCGGATATGAACCCGAGCATCGCCCGATCGGGCGCATTCCGGCGCAACGCCTCGCCCAATGCTTCGGCTGCCTGATCGACCTGATGCGCGGCCATGCGGGCAGCGGCGAGCATGACCCAACATTCACGCTGATCGAACCGCCGCAACAATCCCTGCAGCAGGCTGATCGCGCCGAGCGGATCGCCGGTCTGCAACCGGGCGACCGCAAGGGGAAAGATCACGATCGACGACTCGCGCGCGAAACGATGCGCGCGTTCCAACCACCGTCGCGCCTCGGCGAACTGGCCGAGTTCGGTCGCCTCGCGTCCGCGACGGAACGAGTCCTGAGCCCTCTCGGTCGCCCAGGCGCGCCAGGCGGCACGGTCGGCTTCAGTGACGCGATTGATCCGCAGCGACCCATGAGTAGCGGATGAAAGATCGCTCCCGCTCACGGAAGGCGCGGGCCGGTTTGAGAACGCACGACGCTGCTTCCGCCCTGCCTTGACGATCGATCGGTCAGTGCTGGCTGGCGGCGCGCGCCACGGGCGCGGGGGCAGCCGGCGGCCGTCCGCCCATACGCCCCAGCTCCGCTTCCGCCTGGGTGATTCCCTGCGCCTGGGCGCGCTGCAGCCAGAGCCGCGCTTCCGCGACGTCGGTTTCCCCACCAAGCCCGCGAGACAGGTAACGGCCGAGCATGAGCTGTGCCATCGCATGCCCCCGTTCGGCCGCCTGCCGGAACCAGTATTGGGCAGTCGGCCGATCCTCCGGCACCTCGTGACCGCCGCCATGCATCGCCGCCACGGAGAACATGGCGTTGACGTTGCCCTGGCCCGCGGCGCGTTCGAACATGCGCAGAGCCGCACGATGGTCGCGAGGACCACCGCGCCCGGCCAGTTGCATCTCGCCGAGCGCCATCTCGGCATCCGCCAGACCGGCATCGGCCGCACGCTCGATCCACAAGCGGCCTTCCTTCAGATCGACCTCGACGCCCCGGCCTTCGGCCAGCATGCGGCCATACCAGTATTGCGCATTGACGACACCGTCCGCGGCGCGACGCAGCCAAAGCGCCGCCTGACGATCGTTGCGTTCGATCCCGACGCCTTCCGCCAGACACACGCCGAAATTGAAGGCCGCCACCAGATCGCCGCTTTCCGCTGCGCGCTCGAAACGCGCCCGCGCAGCGGATCGATCTTCTTCCGTGCCGCCTCCGGCAAGAACGAGATTGCCCAGATCCACCTGCGCGGACTGGTCCCCCCGCTCCGCGGAATGACGAAACCAGCGCGCGGCTTCTTCCGGATCGCGCTGCACGCCTGCGCCCGTCAGATAAAGCAGGCCCAACGCGCGCGCAGACGCGGCATGGCCGGCGGCGGCGGAGCGTCCGTACCAGGTCGCGGCTTCGGTGTAATTCGGCGGAAGGTCTCCGCCCTTGGAATACAGATCGCCGACCAGGGCGGCGGCCTCGGCATCGCCGGCCAAGGCGGCACGACGCAGCCAGCTTTCACCGGCGGTGACGTTCCGTTCGACGCCGCGCCCTTCCATCAGGGCAAGACCGTAACGCGCCTCGCCCGACCGAACGCGACGTTCCGCCGCCTGACGATAAAGATCGGTCGCGGCCGCGATATCCTGCGGTACACCGGCCCCCCGCTCGGTCATCACTCCCAGAAGATACAAAGCGGTACCGAGGCCGCCTTCCGCAGCCTTGGCGAGACTGGTCGCGGCTTTCTTCTGTCCTTCCGCATCGAGCGCGTTCCGGAGCAGCGCCAGGGCGACACCCAGATGGCCTTGCGGCGAACCTGCTGCGGCGGCTTTCTCGTACCAGGCGTCCGCGGCTTCGATATCCCGCAGCTCGGCCGGTCCGGAGGTGAGGATATAGGCGTACAGAGCCTGTCCGTCCGGCGAGCCGGCTTCCGCCGCCCGACGGGACCACAACGCCGCGTTCTCGTAGTTCGGCTGGGCGTCCGCTCGCGCCGGCGCGACAGTGAACATCGAGCTGGCGGCGGAACCGCTGAGCAGCCCGAACAGGAACATGGTGGCCAGAACAACCTGGGCTTCGACCCAACCCGATTCGGCGGCACGTTCGATCCACCGCGCGCCCTCGTCGCGGCTGACCGGCACTCCGGCACCGTCGAGATAGGCACGGCCGACCCGGAACTGTGCTTCCGGGATGCCCGCGATCGCCGCCGCGCTCATCGGCGCGAACGCCTTCGCCGTGTCGCCCGACGCCAGAAGAGACTGGGCGTAGCGGAATTTCGCCTGCGGAGAGAACGCGGCGGCCAGCCGCTGAGCCAGAAGGTTCACCATGAGATCAGACGATGCTCCTTCGTGCCGCGGCCACGCGTCCGATCAGCCAGGATCGCGCATGCCTTCGGTCACGGTCGGCATCACCGTGGCCAGCAGGTACTGCAAGATCGTGCGCTTGCCGACATTGATGTCCGCACTGACGCTCATGCCGGGCGTGGGCTTGAAGAATTTCGGCACGCCATGGAGCGTATAGCGATCCACGACGAGACGGACGCGGTAGAAGGTCTCCTTTCCGCTGCCCGGCGTAGCGAGGCCGTTCGCAGGTGCCGCGGCTGTGGCGGCCTGTGCCTGATCCGGCGAGAAGGCGTCCGCGCTGATGTTCACGACGTGAGCATCGGCGCCGCCATACTGCACGTAGGAGAAGGTCTGGAATTTCACCTGCGCCAGATCACCCGGCTTCACGTAGCCGGCCTGATCGGCCGGGAGACGCGCCTCGATCTCGAGAGGAGCGTCCAGCGGCGTCAGTGTCATGAACTGCTGTGCCGCGCTGATCACCGAACCGACCGAAAGATGGGCGATGTTCAGCACCACCGCGTCCCGGTCGGCACGCATTACGAGCAGATCGCGAAGCTGGGTCGCTTTCGTGAAAGACCCGGTCGCTTCGTAGAGCTTCCGCTGGGCTTCGGTCAGCGCCTGATAATCGTCGGCCTTGGTGCTCTGAACGTAGCCGTCGCGCTCGGAGATCATCGCGTTCAGCTTGCTGCGCGCCGCCGCGGCGTTCTGCTGGGCGCCGATCTGCGAACGCTCCATCTCCATCAGCTCGTCCTGCGAGGCGAGCGAATTCAATCGGCTGCCGACCTGCGCCTTTTCGAGCTGCCGACGCATGTTGTTGACGTCGGCGGCCACTTTCACCCGGCCGGCATACATCGCGGCATTGGCCTGATAGCCGACCAGATCGCTCTGCAGAGCGGCGATCTGCTGGTTGTAGTTGCTGAGCTTGGAGTTGAACTCCGACTGCCGGCGCAGGAAGATCGCGGCCTGCTGCGTCGAGGCCGGATCGTTCGGAACGGCGACATAATCCTTGCCATTCACCGTCGCGGTCAGACGATTCACTTCAGCGGTCAGGCTCGCAACCTGATCCCGCAGATTGACGTAATCGGCGTCGGTGCTGGTGGGATCCAGATGGGCCAGGATCTGGCCCTTATGCACGATCTCGCCCTCATGGACGTCGATCGACCGGATGATGGAGGTCGCCAAAGGCTGCACCACGATGGTCGGCACCGTCGGCACCAGACCGCCGGCAGCCGTCACCACCTCGCCGAGCGGAAACAACGCCATGGTGAGCACGCTGGCGATCGCCATGGACGAGATGATCCAGGTAACGTAGCGCGCCGAGGGAGTCGGCGGCAGCGACGCCATCGCCGCGCTCGGCGAATGGAATTCGAGCAGCGCCGGCGGCATGTCGTCGGTGTCTTCCGACCGGCGGCGACGCGATACTTCGGCGAGAGCGGCTTCGTTCCGGTCGCCCGGAACCATCTCGGTGGAGCTCATGGTCAGTCTCCTTCCGCCAGCATGGGCGCCGGCCCGGCCGAACGATTCGTATCGAGATGGCGATTCTGCTGCAGCCAGAGCTGGCGATAGATCGCGCAACGCTCCACCAGCACGCTATGCGGGCCGATATCGTTCACTTTGCCCTGCTCCATGACGAGGATCTGGTCGCAATCCACCAGAGAAGACAAACGGTGGGACACGATCACCATCGTGCGCCCCTTGCCGATCCGGGCGAGATTGGCGTTCACCAGCGCCTCGCTTTCCGGGTCCAGCGCCGAGGTCGCCTCGTCCAGGATCAGCAGCTTGGGATCCGAGATCAGCGCGCGGGCAATCGCCAGCCGCTGACGCTGGCCACCGGAGATGTTGGTCGATCCTTCCTCGATGAAGGTCTCGTATCCCGCCGGCATGCGCTCGATGAATTCTTCCGCTCCGGCAAGGCGCGCGGCCCGCACCACGTCGTCCAACGTCAGACCCGGGCGGCCCGCAGTGATGTTGTCGCGAATGGTCCCGCGGAACAGGAAGTTGTCCTGCAACACCACGCCGAACGACCGGCGGAGATGGTTCAGGTTGATCTCGCGCATGTCGATGCCGTCGAGCTTCAGATAGCCGGTGTAGGAGCGGCTGACGCCCTGAAGCAGACGGGTGATGGTGGATTTGCCCGAACCGCTTCGACCGACCACGCCCAGCATGGTCCCGGCGGGAATGGAGAAATCCACACCGTCCAGTGCCTTGTTGGCCGCACCGGGGTAGGTGAAGTTCACGTCCACGAACGACAGCGCACCATGAATGGTCGGACGCATGCCGGTCGTCAGCGCTCGCGTTTCGGTCGGATTGTTCAGCACGGAACCGACTTCGCCCAGCGCTGTACGCACCTCGGTAAAGTCTTCCAGCAGACGAGCGAACCCCACCAGCGGAGCCGCCACGCGGCCGCCCAGCATCATGAAGGCCACCAGTCCACCGGCGCCCACCGCGCTGCCGTTCGGGTCTTTCAACGCCAGATAGGCACCCACCAGCAGCACGCCGCGGCTGATGAACATCTCGATCGGCATGATGATGGTCTGCGGCCAGTTGCTCATCCGGCCGGATGCCAACTTCCAGCGCGTGACTTCCGCGGTCTTCTCGTCCCATTCCTGGCGACGCGACGGCTCCAAAGCCAGCGTCTTCAGGGTCCGGATACCGGCGATGCTCTCGTAGAGCACAGAACCGCGCTCCATCTCGGCGGCGATGACGCGCCCGATGTAATATCCTACCGGCGCCATGAACACGATCACGATCAGGCCGATCGCGCCCGCCGCCGCCAGCGTCATCCAGGCCAGGGTCGCGCTGAGGACGAACAGGAAGGGAAGAATCACCATCACGGTGAACAGGTCCAGGAACGTCCGCAGCAGCGAACCGGTCATGAAGTCGCGGACCTTGTAGATCTGCATCACCCGACCGATCACGTTACCGGTCTGCTGTCGCTCGAAATACTCGAGCGGCAGAGCCAGCAGGCGATTGAACACGTGAAGACTGATCCGGCTGTCGATGCGCGCCGTCACCACCAGCGTCAGTTCGCGTCGGGCATAGGACAGCAAGGTCTCGTAGAACGTCAGGATCACGAGAATCATGGTGACGGAGAACAACGTCGCCATGGAATGCTGCGAGATGACCTTGTTGATAACCTGCATGATGATCAGCGCCGGAAGAATCGTCAGCACCGACAGCACCATCGACGACAGCATGATGTCGCGCATGATGCTCTTCTCGCGCATCACCACCCGCATCAGCCAGCGAATGTCGACCGGCGTCTCCACCTCGGCGCCGGACCGGGCGCGGCGCAACAACAGCACGTCGCCGGTCCAGACCTGGCTCAGACGCAGCTCGTCCACCGCCACCATGGGGTCGCTTTCGCCCCCCATCGGATCGCGCAGCCAGACCACGCCGCGATTATGGTCGGCCGATATGAACAAACCGGCAGAACCATCCTTGAACATCAGCACGATGGGCGGCGTGTTGTGCATCCGCAGCAGATAGCGCCATTTCAGGCGCATGCCCTTGGCCACCAGCCCCTGCTCGTCCAGCCAGCGCACCAAGGTCGCCGGAGACGGTGACGGCTCGTTCGGCTCCGCGCGGAAGGTCCGCGGATCCAGCTCCACACCGTGATACTTCGCGGCGGCCATCGCCGCGCGCAGACGGATCGTCACCGGGTCGGCGGCATGGCCGTGGTTCTCACCATGGCCCTGCGTCGCACGGTTCGACCGGCCGGCATCGTCGTTGCGTTGGTCCACGTTATTCCCTTCACCACGCCGGTGCTGTTCCGCCACCGAAAGAACGAGACCACCTGTCTCCCGAAACCTTTCGGCATACACCCACTACCATAACACAGGCCGGATGCCACCGAAGCTGTTTTATTGCCGAGTCATCCGAGCACCCTGTATCGCCCGGCTATCAGCGGATCATGTTCCAGAATTGCTACCGCTTCGTGAACAAGACCGCCTGGAACAGACAACAGAACTTGTCCAAAAAAACCGACTTCACCTCTTGCCCTTTGGGTGAACAGCTTGCCCAACGTGTCGGCGAGAGCCGAACGCCCGGCACAGCATCGGCAGTTCGCCTCATGCCTGCCGCCAGCCTCCGTCGGCAGGACGCAGACCGCCGCCCAGCCCGCCCGATCGATCGTCGCCCCGTCGCCCAGCCTGACCAGCGCGATCGCATCCGACGGCGCCCCTTCCTCGCCATGGATCACCACCCGCACCCCGATCCGCGCATCCAGACGCATCGACCCTCCCCTGGAACCCTGCCCTGCTCACGCGATGCTGGACAGAATCCGGTCATCTTGTGAGAAGCGTGCGCCCCTCGGGACGCTCACGGCAATCCGGCCCGGCCCGACGCGGACAGGACCCTCCCCATCATGACCACCCGCCCCCACCTCCTCGATGCGCTCCACGACCACGTCCTGTTGTGCGACGGCGGCATGGGATCGCGCGTGCAGATGCTCGATCTGGAGGTGGAGCGCGACTACTGGGGCCAGGAGAACTGCACCGAAATCCTGAACCTGTCCCGGCCCGAACTCGTGCGCGAAATCCACCGCGGCTATTTCGAGGCCGGCGCCGACATGGTCGAAACCAACAGCTTCGGCGGCTCCACCATCACCCTGGCCGAGTTCGGTCTCCAGGACCGCACCCACGAGATCAACCGGGTCGCCGCCGAACTCGCCCGTGAAGCAGCGGACAGCTTTTCCGACGGCCGGCACCGCTACGTGGTCGGCTCGATCGGCCCCGGCACCAAGCTGCCCACCCTCGGCAACGTCGCCTACGACCCGCTTGAATCCGCCCTGGCCGACCAGTGCGCCGGGCTGATCGACGGCGGCGTGGACGCGCTGCTGATCGAGACCTGCCAGGACACGCTGCAGATCAAGGCCGCCGTGAACGCCGCCAAGCGCGCCCGCAGCGCCGCCGGCACCGACACCCCGATCTTCGTGCAGGTCACGGTGGAAACCACCGGCACCCTTCTGGTCGGCCCGGACATCGCCGCCGCAGCCACCGTGATCCATGCCCTCGACGTGCCGCTGATCGGCCTCAACTGCGCCACCGGGCCGCAGGAAATGTCGGAGCACGTCCGCTGGCTGGCCGCGAACTGGCCGCGCCTCATCTCCGTGCAGCCTAATGCCGGCCTGCCCGAACTGGTGGACGGCAAGACCCACTACCCGCTCGGCGCGGCCGAGATGGCCTCCTGGGTCGAGCGTTTCATCGTCGAGGACGGTCTCAACCTCGTCGGCGGCTGCTGCGGCACCTCCACCCCGCACATCCAGGCGCTGGACCAGATGCTGCGCGGACGCGCGAAGGCCAGACACCGCCCGGCACCGGTGGCCCGGAAGCCGGTCTGGATTCCCGCCGTCGCCAGCCTCTACGGACAGACCCCGCTGCGACAGGAGAACAGCTATTTCTCCATCGGCGAGCGCTGCAACGCCAACGGCTCCAAGAAATGGCGCGAGCTGCAGGAGGCCGGCGACTGGGACGGCTGCGTGTCCGTCGGACGCGAACAGGCAGCGGAAGGCTCCAACGCCCTCGATGTGTGCACCGCCTTCGTCGGCCGCAACGAGGTCGCGGAGATGGACGAGGTGGTGCGCCGCTTCACCGCCTCCGTGAATGCCCCGCTGGTGATCGATTCCACCGAGACACCGGTGATCGAGAGCGCCCTCAAGCTCCATGGCGGCAAGCCGATCATCAACTCGATCAATTTCGAGGACGGCGAGGGCCATGCCGAGGACCGCATGGTGCTGGCGCGCAAGTTCGGCGCCGCCGTGATCGCGCTCACCATCGACGAGGTGGGCATGGCCAAGACGGCGGAAGACAAGCTCCGCATCGCCGAACGCCTCGTCGCCTTCGCCTGCGACAAGCACGGCCTGCCGCAATCCGATCTGATGATCGACCCGCTCACCTTCACCATCGCCACCGGCAACGAGGACGACCGCAAGCTCGGTCTGTGGACGCTCCAAGGCATCCGCCTGATCCGGGAGCGCTTCCCGGACATCCAGATCATCCTCGGCCTGTCCAACATCTCGTTCGGCCTCAACCCGGCCGCCCGCGCCGTGCTGAACTCGGTCTTCCTCGATCAGGCGGTCAAGGCCGGCATGACCGGGGCGATCGTGCATGTGAGCAAGATCCGCCCGCTCCATCTGATCGCGCCGGAAGAGGTGCAGGTCGCCGACGACCTGATCCATGATCGCCGACGCGACGGCTACGATCCGCTCAAGCGGCTTCTGGAACTGTTCGCCGACCGCAAGGCCGCGGACGCCGTCAAGAAGAAGCGCGCCGAAACCGCCCCGGAGCGCCTGAAGGACCGCATCGTCGACGGCGACCGCAAGGGGCTCGAAGCCGATCTGGACGAAGCCCGCGCCACCATGGCCCCGCTCGACATCATCAACACCGTTCTGCTGGACGGCATGAAGGTGGTGGGCGAGCTGTTCGGCGCCGGCAAGATGCAGCTCCCCTTCGTGCTGCAATCCGCCGAAACCATGAAGACGGCCGTGGCCTATCTGGAACCCTTCATGGAGCGCGTCGAAGGACAGGCGCGCGGTTCCATCGTGCTCGCCACCGTGAAGGGCGACGTGCACGATATCGGCAAGAACCTCGTCGACATCATCCTCACCAACAACGGCTACAAGGTCTGGAATCTCGGCATCAAGGTGCCGCTGGCCGACATGATCGCCGCAGCCCAGGAACACAAGGCCGATGCGATCGGCATGTCCGGCCTGCTGGTGAAATCCACCGTGGTCATGCGCGAGAACCTGGAGGAGATGGCGCGACAGGGCCTGACTCTGCCGGTTCTGCTCGGCGGCGCGGCGCTCACCCGCAACTACGTCGAGGAGGAATGCGTGGCGGCCTATGGCGGCGGCCTCGTCGCCTACGCACGCGATGCGTTCGACGGGCTCGGCCTGATGGACAAGGTCACCTCCGGCGAGATCGACGGCTATCTCGGCGCGATCCAGACCCGCCGCGCCGGCAAGGCGCGGGCGCGGCCCCGCACCCCGGAGATCGCCGAGACCCGGGGCTACGCCACCGCCGACGTGCCGGCGGCACAGGCCCGCAGACGCCGCCTGAACGACGGCCTCGCCGTTCCCACGCCACCCTTCTGGGGCGCACGCATCACCGAAGCCCAGCCCAGCGCCGTGATCCCGTTCCTGAACGAGCGCTCGCTCTACCAATTCCAGTGGGGCTTCCGGAAACAGGGCCGTTCCCTGGAGGAATTCCTCGCCTGGTCCCGCCAGGAACTGCGCCCGGTGATGAAGCGCATGCTGGCCCTGTGCGCGGAAGACGACATCCTGCGCCCGCAGGCCATCACCGGCTACTGGAAGGCCGCCGGACACGGCAACGAACTGATCCTGTTCGAACCGGACGGCATCACTGAGGCCGCCCGCTTTGCCCTGCCCAGGCAGCCGCGCGAGGACGGCGCCTGCATCGCCGATTTCGTGCGCGACATCGACGATGGCCCGGAGCGCCGCGACGTGGTCGGTCTCCAGGTCGTCACCGTCGGGCAGAAAGCCTCCGACGTCGCCCGGGTCTGGTTCGAGAATAACCGCTACCAGGACTATCTCTATCTGCACGGCCTGTCGGTGGAGATGGCCGAGGCGATGGCCGAATACGCGCATAAGCGCATGCGCGCCGAACTCGGCTTCGCCGCCGAGGACGACCGCGACATCGAGCGCATGCTGGGCCAGGGCTATCGCGGCTCGCGCTACTCGTTCGGCTACCCGGCCTGCCCCAGGCTCGAAGATCAGGAGCCGCTGCTGCGCCTGCTGGAGGCAGAACGCATCGGCGTGTCGCTGTCGGACGGGTTCCAGCTTCACCCCGAGCAGTCGACCAGCGCCCTGGTGATCTTCAATCCGCAGGCGAAATATTTCGCGGTCTGACACCGAAGTATCGCAGGCAGCAACACCTCGGCACCCTGCCTGCGACCGACCGATCACGATTTCTAACGCTTCGTTAGTTTTCGTTGCAGAGTCCGGCGCCAGCAAGCTAACATTTAGTTAGTGGGTCCGGGCTTCGTGGCGACCCGCCGAACGGGATCGCCTGCATGACCACCTCTCCGGACCTCGCCTACACGAATGTCGAGCTGATCTATTCGAGCAGCAGCGTCTACACGAACCTGCAGAATTTCGGGAAGATCGTCAGCTACGGTGCGCCCGGCGCAATCGTCTCGGCCATCATCAACGCGCCCAGCGTGTTTCCGAACCCGATCATCGACGCCGGCGCCTATTCCTACCTGACCATCCTGAGCAAGGGCGGAACCTTTCAGGGCTCGCCCACCAAATCCGACTTCGTGATCGGCTACAGCTCGACATCGATCGCGAGCGGAAACAAGACCAATACCAACACCGGCACCACGCTGGTCAACACGTCGAGCAGCTATTCTTACGATAACCCCGTCGAAGGCTACGGCGCGATAGAATTGTCCGCCGACGCCTTCGCCCAGGCCCGCATCATCTCCTTCAAGGGCATCGACAACACACTGGTGCTCAATCTCGGCGCCCAACCCGGCGCCCTGGCCCTGACCGGCTTCGCCGCTTCCGGCGACCAGGTCGTGTTCAAGGGCGTCGCCTTCGGCAATGCCCGGCTCCTGTCCTACAACTTCGATCCGACGGCCACGACCGGCACGCTGAGCTTCTCCAACGGCACGACCAGCACGGTGGTGACGATCTCCGGCCTCGGCGCCGACACCGCCATCGGCAATTTCAGCCTCGGCAACGCCGCCGCCGTCGAGGGCGGAAACACCCAGACCTTCAACGGCAATCTCGTGCTGTCCTTCGTGCCCTGCTTCCTGCGCGGCACCATGATCGACACCCCGTTCGGCGAACGCGCGGTGGAAGACCTGCGCGAGGACGATCTGGTGACGGCGATCGTCGACGGCCGTCCGGTGCCACGCCCGGTGCGCTGGGCCGGCGGCAACAGCATGGATGCGGCGCAGCACGCCTTCCGCGACAGCGCGTTTCCCATCCGGATCCGCCGCGACGCCTTCGCCGCCAGGGTGCCGCATCGCGACCTGCTGGTGACGCCCGAGCACTGCATCCTGACCGATGCCGGCCTGGTGCCGGCGCGCATGCTGGTGAACGGCGCCTCGATCGTGATCGATCGCGATCTCACCCGGTACGACTATTTCCATGTCGAACTGCCGGAGCACGCCATCATCCTGTCCGACGGGCTCCGAACGGAAAGCTATCTGGACGGCGACAACCGGCTGCACCTGAACCGGACCGCCACGGGGACCGAGCCGGTCGCACTGGCGGCGCCCCTGGCGGTGTCGCGCGCGCTGGTGGAACCGGTCTGGAACGCGCTGCGCGAACGCGCCGCCATGCTCGGCCTGCGCCCGGCGAGAACGGCACCGGCCGCCTTCACCGACGATCCCGCCTTGCGCCTGCTGCTGGACGACGGCAGCGAGATCGCCGCATGCCGCCGCGACGCGCAGCGCCACATGTTCCAGATCCCGCGCGGCGCCCAGCCCGTGCGGCTGCGCTCGCGCGCGGCGGTCCCGTCCGAGACCATCGGCCCGTTCGTGGACGATCGCCGCACGCTGGGCGTGGCGGTGGACCGGATGGTGCTGTGGAACGGGCTCGACGCCGCTGACATGCCGACCAGCGGCCGCGGCTGGCACAGCGAGGTCGGCATGGCGAGCTGGACGGACGGAAACGCCGCGCTCGACCTGCCGCCGGCGGACGAGGACCGGTTCCTCGACGTGCACCTCGCCGGCACCCTGCGCTACCACGCCGGCTAGAGCATCGTCCGCCGGGCGGACCGGTTCGGCGGATCGGGATGCTCGTCGAGACGATTGCATGCTCGACGCGGAATTCCGGGGCCGTCCCGGTAATCCTCGCAGGATCGGCACAGGCCCCCTATAGGTGGAACACCGTCGGCGACGAAACGGATCCCCATGCGCCTGTGCCCTTCCCGGCGATCCCGTCGCCACCCCTGTTCCCCGGCCCGATGACGTCGCGGACCGATACGGTTCAAGCCGTCCTCCGCGCCTTGTGGCGGCAAGCCGGGTCCCAGGCCGGTCCCGCGACGGACCCGGCCGAAACGCACCCCGCCGACATCTCCGTCCTGGGACGCGCCTTCGGCGAAACGGCGATGGATTGCGTGTCCGCCTCCATCCGGACCGATCGTGACGCACTGGTGCGCAACAGCGCCGCCTTGTTCGCCCATCTGTTCGAGATCTGGGCCAGGATCGGCCTCGATCCGCGCGAGGTCTGGATCGAGCTGCACAAGCGCGAACAGCTCGGCACCCTGCTGATGCAGCTCAACCAGGCACAGAGCCGGCTGCCGCGGCGCGCACTCAAACCCTGGCGCGTGGACAGCACCAAACTGCCGTGACACGCCATCCGGTATACGATCCGACGCACGGCAGGATTGTTTCACAACGTTTGGGCTGGCGTTGCCGGGGCTGCGGGACGATATAGCGCCCATCGTGACGCCCCATCCCCTTCCTCACCCCCGCTCGCACGGGCCCTCCCGATGAACTGGGTCGATATCGCCGTGCTGATCCTGCTGGCGCTGTCCGCCCTGCTCGGGCTGGCACGTGGATTCGTCCGCGAAGCGCTCGGCCTCGCCGCATGGGTCGGCGCCGCCCTGGTGGCGGCCCGGCTCGCACCGCAGGCGATGCCGTTCGCCAGCCGCATGATCCCCGATCCCAGCATTGCCGGGCCGGTCGCGTTTCTGGTGGTGTTCGCCGTGCTGCTGGTGGTGTTTCTGCTGGTCGCCGCCGCCCTGGGCAGCCTCGCGCGCGGATCGGTGCTGGGCGGGATCGACCGTTTGTTCGGCTTTCTGTTCGGCCTGCTGCGCGGCTTCGCCGTGCTGGTGATCGCCGCCATGCTCGCGGTCTCTGTCTGGCCGGTGTCGCAATGGCCCACCGCCGTGGCGCAGAGCCGCTTCCTGCCGCCGGTACGCAGCACCGCCACCCATGTCTCCGCCCTGCTGCCCGATCGCTACAGGCCGGACGCTGCCTTGTCCGGCCCGGACGATGCCCTGTCCCCTCCGCAAACGGACCGCTCCCCGTGATCGCCCGGCTTGATCCAGGACCGATCCGCTCCGCCGCGTCCGCACCCCGAAACAGGAGTTTCCCGCGATGACCGACCTGTCCGGCGCGCCGATCGGCCCCTATGACGACGACAAGCCGCATGAGGAATGCGGCGTGTTCGGCATCTGGAACGCCCAGGATGCCGGCGCCATGACTGCGCTCGGCCTGCACGCCCTGCAGCATCGCGGCCAGGAAGCCACCGGCATCGTGTCGTTCTCCGAAACCGGCCCGGACGCCCGCTTCCACACCCATAAGGGTCTCGGTCTCGTCGGCGACGTGTTCGGCGACGCGCGCATCATGGCCAGCCTGCCCGGCACGGCGGCGGTAGGGCACAACCGCTACGCCACCACGGGCGCCACGCTGATCCGCAACGTCCAGCCGCTCTACGCCGAGTTCGAGTTCGGCGGCCTCGCGGTCGGCCATAACGGCAACCTCACCAACGCCACGAACCTCCGCCGGGCGCTGGTGCGGCGCGGCTGCATCTTCCAGAGCACCACCGACAGCGAGGTGTTCATCCACCTGATCGCCATCTCGCTCTACACCGACGTGGTGGACCGGCTGATCGACGCGGTGAAGCAGGTGATCGGCGCCTATTCGCTGGTCGTGCTCAGCCGCGAATCGCTGATCGGCGTGCGCGATCCGCTCGGCGTGCGCCCGCTGATCCTGGGCCGCATCCCGCACCCGGATGGCCAGATCGGCCCCAACAACAGCAAGGAAGCCTGGGTGCTGGCGTCCGAGACCTGCGCGCTCGACATCGTCGGCGCCGAGTTCGTGCGCGACGTCGAACCGGGCGAGATCGTCATCATCGACAATGACGGCGTGCGCTCCATCAAGCCGTTCGGCGATCGGCGCGGCCGGTTCTGCGTGTTCGAATACATCTACTTCGCCCGCCCCGACTCGGTGCTGGACGGCTATGGCGTCTACGAGGCCCGCAAGCGGATCGGCGCCGAACTGGCGCGCGAGAATCCGATCGAGGCGGACGTGATCGTGCCGGTGCCGGATTCCGGCGTGCCGTCGGCGATGGGCTACGCCAACGAAAGCGGCATCCCGTTCGAGCTGGGCATCATCCGCAACCACTATGTCGGCCGCACCTTCATCGAGCCCACCGACCAGATCCGCCATCTCGGCGTGAAGCTGAAGCATTCCGCCAACAAGGCGATGATCGAGGGCAAGCGCGTGATCCTGGTGGACGACTCGATCGTCCGCGGCACAACCTCGCGCAAGATCGTCGAGATGGTCCGCGCGGCCGGCGCCAAGGAGGTGCATATGCGCATCTCCTCGCCGCCCACGACCCATTCCTGCTTCTACGGCATCGATACGCCGGAGCGCGGCAAGCTGCTGGCCGCCAATCACGACACGGACGAGATGGCCAGGCTGATCGGCGCCGACAGCCTCGCCTTCATCTCGCTCGACGGGCTGTATCGCGCGCTCGGCCACGCGGAAGGCCGCGACGCCGGCAAGCCGTTCTATTGCGACGCCTGCTTCACCGGCGACTACCCGATCAGCCTGGTCGATCTGGACGAGGACAGCCGCGCCCGCCCCGATCTGCTGACCGGCGCGCATTGAGCGCGAACGCGTCAACCGCCCCGGTCGCCGCCGCCGTCGCCCCAATCGCCCTCGTCACGGGGGCGAGCCGTGGCATCGGCCGCGCCGCTGCCGTGGCGTTGGCGCGGCGCGGCGTGCGCTGCGTTCTGCTGGCCCGCACGGTGGGCGGTCTCGAGGAAACCGACGATCTCGCCCAGGGCGCGGGCGGCGCCCCGGCCACCCTGCTGCCGATGGACCTCGCCGACGGCGACAGCATCGATGCGATCGGCCCGACGCTGGCGCAGCGTTTCGGACGGCTCGACCTGCTGGTGCATGCCGCGGCGCACCCGCCGCCGCTGACCCCGGTAGCCCATCTCGCAGCCGGCGACTGGGACCGCGCGCTGTCGGTCAATCTGTCCGCAGGCTGGCGCCTGCTGCGGACCCTCACCCCGCTGCTGCTCCGCGCGCCCGATCCGCGCGCGGTGCTGCTGACCGGCACGGCCGCGCCCGAACCGTTCTGGGGCGCGCTTGCCGCGACGCGCGCGGCACTGGCCGCGATGGCCGGAAGCTGGGCCGCCGAGAATCCCGCCATCCGGCTCCATCTGTTCGACCCCGGACCGACCGCCACGCGCTTCCGCGCCAGCGCCTTTCCGGGCGAGAACAAGAGCCATCTGGCCGCACCCGACACAGCAGGAGAGCGGATCGCCGCCCTCTGCCGCGAGTGATCCGGCCGGGATGGCGGAACCGGGCGACCGTCGATCCGCTTTCCCTTCGCAACGGAGAAGGAGCGGCATCATGCGCAAGACCGGCAACACCATTCTGATCACGGGCGGCGGCTCCGGCATCGGCGAAGCCCTCGCACACAGGCTGCACGATGCCGGCAACACCGTGATCGTGTCCGGCCGACGCAGGCAAATGCTGGAACGCGCGATCGACGGCCGCGCCAACATGCACGCCGTCACGGTGGACATGGACGACCCCGCCTCCATCGCCGCCATGGCCGCACGGGTCCTGGCCGATCACCCCACGCTGAACGTGCTGGTGAACAATGCCGGCATCATGCGGTTCGAAACCCTGGACCGGAAACGCGACCTCGCCGACGCGGAAGCCACCATCGCCACCAATCTGCTCGGGCCGATCCGCCTGATCGACACGTTCGTCGAACATCTCTGCGCGCAGCCCGACAGCGCGATCGTCAACGTGACCTCGGGCCTGGCCTTCGTGCCGCTGACCGCGACGGCCACCTATTCCGCCACCAAGGCGGCGATCCATTCCTACACCGAAAGCCTGCGCGCCGAGCTGAAAGGCCGCGTCGAGGTGATCGAGCTCGCCCCGCCCGGCGTGCAGACCGGTCTGACGCCCGGGCAGTCCACACGCCCCGGCTACATGCCGCTCGACACCTTCGCCGACGAGATCATGCAGCTTTGGAGCGCCGACCCGACACCGGCCGAGTTGCTAGTGCAGAACGTCCGCTTCCTGCGCGACGCCGAACGCGAGAACCGCTTCGCCGACACGCTGGTCACCCTCAACGAACGCGCCAGGGCCGCACGCGAGGCAGGCGGCTCCTGACCCGCCGGACCCAGCCGGGCCTGCGTGATACGGTGCCGCGCCACGAAGCGGGCCGGCACCGCATCCTCATGGCGCATGTCTCCGTTCGGTTGTCCGTCTGGCCCGTTCGGGATCGTGCTAGTTCGCCTTCACCAGATGCAGGAAGCTCTTGACCTCGCGATTGAGCATCTCCGCCTGCTGGGACAGTTCCCCGGCCGACGCCAATACCTGCGTTGCCGCCGCGCCGTTCTCCTGGGTCGAGCGGCTGACCGCCAGAATGCTTTCGCTGACCGTGCGGGTGCCGGCGGCCGTCTGCTGGACGTTGCGCGCGATCTCGCCGGTCGCGGCACCTTGCTGCTCTACGGCCGCAGCGACGGCGACCGAACTCCTGTTGATGTTCTCGATCCCGATTCGGACGCCGCCCAACGCGGCGACGGCCGCTTCCGTCGCCTGTCGGATTTGTTTGACCTGATCGGTCACGCCGTCCGTCGCCTTGGCGGTCTGCTGAGCCAGGCTCTTCACCTCCGAGGCCACCACGGCAAACCCTTTTCCGGCCTCACCAGCCCGCGCCGCCTCGATGGTCGCATTCAGCGCCAGCAAATTGGTCTGGCTGGCGATCGACGAGATGAGTTCGACGATCTGCCCGACCCGGCCTGATGCCTGCGACAGCTCCTCGACCACGGCATCCGTGCGCTGGGCGTCCTGGGCGACAGAACGGGCTTGCTCGGCGCCGGCGGAGACCTGCTGGCTGATCTCGCGGATCGATGCCGACAGTTCCTCCGCCGCGGCGGCGGCATTCTGCACATTGGTGCTGGTTTCCTGAGCGGCATCCACCACGATGCCGGACTGGCGGCTGGTTTGCTCCACCGTGCCGTTCATGGTCCTGGCCGTCGCCGCGAGTTCGGTCGATGCCGAGGCGAGAAGACCGACCATCTGCGCGATCTTGGCCTCGAAGCCGTTGACGAGGTCCTGCAGCCTGCTCGCGCGCTGCTCTTTCTCGGCCCGTTCCGTCGCCTGGGCGGCAGACAACGCGTCCGCCTGGATCATGTTGTCCTTGAACACCTGCACGGCAGCCGCCATCTCGCCGAGTTCGTCGGTGCGCGCCTGCCCCGGAATGTCGATGGTCATTTCCCGCCTGGCCAGCCGACGCATCGCGCCGGTTATGGCGGAAATCGCGCCGGCGATATGCCGGATCAGGAACATCGACAGGGCGATGCTCAGCACGATCGCGATTCCGAGACCGGATACGAGCCACCACCATGTCGTCTGGTACGTCGCGAGCGAAATCTGTCCGGATTGCTGGCCGAGTCTCTTGTCGTAGTCCATGTCCCAATGCACGAAGTCGGTGAGCGGGTTGATGAAGGCCGCGCCTTCGTCGAAGACCTGCCTCGGAACCGTCGCGATCTGGTTCTGCCGCACCTGTTCGATGATCCGACGGAGGCTTTCCTTGTATTCCGGCCACAGTTTGTCGAACACAGCGGTATATTTTTCTCGCTCTTCTCCGGCATCGATGACCGGCTCGTAATCACGACGAGCCTGATCGACCGCTTCGATACCGGCCTCGAGCTTGTCGATCTGATCGCCACGGATCTTGGGATCGGTCAGGCCGAAGGCGGTCAGTCCCAGTTCGTGGCGCCTGACATTGGCAATCCCGATCCCGATCAGGCCGGCGTTCAGGGTACTCGGAAGGTAGTTGTCCCGCATTGAGCCGGCAGCCGCGTCCATGACCGCCATCCGGTTGAGGGACAGGGTTCCCATCGCGACGGTCAACAGTGTCAGACCGAGAAAGCTGGCGGCAAGCTTCGTGCCTATGGAAAGCCGCACGTTCGCGAGGGGACGGGAAGAGCTGCTGGTCGTAGGCATCGAGCGGACCTTTCGTTATCCGTTCGGTTCTACGATCGAAAACTTGAAGAAAGTTCTAACGCCGATACAGAATGTATCGGACGTCCGAGCCGTCATCCCCCCTGACGGACGAAGGTCTTGGGCGGAAGAACGGTTGCCGCATCGACTTGTCGCCTCAGACGATCCGTCCAGCCATACTGCGCAAGGATCGGAGACCACCGTACCATGCGCGCCAGAATGCTCTCCACTCTCGCCTGTCTCGCCGCCCTGCTCGGCCCCTGGCTGCTCCATGTCGGCATCCGGCACGCCCATGCCGCGGCACTGGCCATCGCCTCGGGGAGCCTGCTTCTTCTGTCCCTGCTGTTGAAGCGTCCGTTCCGCGCCGAACATGCAGCGCTTCCTTTGGTTCTGGCCGCCACCACACCCTCGGTGCTGGTCCAGGCCGACGGCATGTCCTCCCGCCTCCCGCTCGTCGCCATTGCCTGGCTGATGCTCGCGACAGCCTTGTTCTGGCGCATCTGGAGCGTGGCACGGAGAGCACCCGTCGGCGAACGCGGCGTGCCTGCGCTGTTGGCGCGCGCCTTTCCGGATTTGGTTCCGGTCGCCGGAGCGGAACTGCGGTTGTTCTGGTTCGGCCTGTGCCGTTGGCGCCGGAATGCGTCCGATCTGCCGCAGGGCGCGGAACCGTTTCCGGCCACCGCCACGGGCATGGAGGTGGCGATGTGCTGGCTGACAGCGGCCGGTTTCCTGATCGAGACACCGCTGATGCATGTCCTGCTGGCGCATCTCTGCGGCCATCCGACCGCCTGGATCTGCACCGGGCTGCACGCGATTCTTGCTGTTTATCTCGTCGGTTATGCGAAATCGTTGATGTTCCGGCCCACGCTTCTGTTTTCGGACCGGCTGGAGATCAGGCTGGGCGTGGTCGCACGGCGGATGGTGCAGCGCGCCGCCATTGAGACCGTGCGTCCCCATGACGGGGAAACGCCGAGACGGCCTGACGAACAGCGTTTGTTCGGGCTAGACCAGCCGAATCTCCGGCTCGGCGTGGCAGGGGGCGGGGTGCTGTTGCGTGTGGACGATCCGGGGCGGCTGATGCGGGCGCTGGCCGCCTGACCGACGCGAAAGAAATACTTTCATACATCGTGTAATTTAATACGAATAACGATGCGGCGTGATTGCATGTCGCATACCACCATGATACCCGTTCCTTAGGCCGTCGAAACGAGATCGGCACGCTTTCCGAACGGGAATCACCCACATGACGCATCGCTTCCGAACGCTGCTCGGCCCGCTGATGGCGTCCGCGATGGGCTGCCTTCTGCCCGGCATGGCGCTGGCGCAGACCGCGCTGCTGAACGTCAGCTACGATCCCACGCGCGAACTCTACAAGCAGGTGGATGCGCGCTTCGCCGACTGGTGGAAGACGCAGCCGGGCGGCGGTCCGGTCCGCATCAAGACCTCGCATGGCGGTTCCGGCGCCCAGTCCCGCGCCGTGCTGGACGGGTTGCAGGCGGACGTGGTGACGCTCGGCATCCAGTCCGACATCGACGTGCTGGCCGATAAGGGACTGGTCGCGAAGAACTGGACCGAGCAGCTGCCCAACCATGCGGTGCCCTATACCAGCACCATCGTGTTCCTGGTCCGGCACGGCAATCCGAAGAACCTGCACGACTGGTCCGATCTGGTGCGCGACGGGGTGCAGGTGATCACGCCGAACCCGAAGACCTCGAGCGGCGGACGCTGGAGCTATATCGCCGCCTGGCTGTGGGCGCTGCACCAGCCGGGCGCGAACGAGACCAAGGCCGAGGCGTTCCTGGCCGATCTCTACAAGCACGTTCCCGTGCTCGACACCGGCGCGCGCGGCTCCACCAACACCTTCGTGCAGCGCGGACAGGGCGACGTTCTGCTGGCCTGGGAGGACGAGGCGCTTTTGGCCGCGCACGATCTCGGCGCGGGCAGTTTCGACGTGGTCTACCCGTCGACGTCCGTGAAGGCCGAGCCCGTCGTGGCGGTGGTCGAGAGCGTGGCGCGTGAGCACCACACCGAAACGGTGGCTAAGGCCTATTTGGAATTCCTGTATTCGCATGAGGGTCAGGAGATCGCGGCGAAGAACCATTACCGCCCGATCGACCCGGCGGTGGCCAAGGAACATGCCGGCGAATTCCAGGCCGTGAAGATGTACGACGTGGCCGAGATCGGCGGCTGGCGCGCTGTCCAGAGCAAGCATTTCGATCAGAACGGCGTGTTCGACCGCATCTCCGGCGGCGGCCGCTGACCGGGTGAACCTCGTCCGGCGCCGTCCGCGCACGCCCTCGGTGATCCCGGGGGCGCTGCCCAGTTTCGGCATCACTCTGTTCTGGGTCGGTCTGCTGGTGCTGCTGCCTTTGGCGGCGCTGGCGGCGCGGCCGTGGGAGAACGGCGTCGGCACCATGCTGCACACGCTGTCGGCGCCCCGGACGCTGGCGGCCTTGCGGCTGTCGTTCGGCTGCGCGCTCTTGGCCGCCGCGTCCACCACCCTGCTCGGCCTGCTGATCTGCTGGGTGCTGGACCGGGTCCGGCCGCCGGGCTGGCGCCTGCTGGACAGTTTGATCGACCTGCCGTTCGCCCTGCCGACCGCCGTGGCCGGGATCACCCTGGCCACGCTCTACGCGCCCACCGGGCTGATCGGCGCGCCCCTGGCCCGGCTCGGCCTACCCGTCGCCGGAACCCCGCTCGGGATCGTGCTCGCCTTGATGTTCGTGGGTCTGCCGTTCGTGGTGCGTGCGGTTCTGCCGGTGCTGCGTGCGCTGCCGTTCGAGCTGGAGGAAGCGGCGGCGACGCTCGGTGCGGCGCCGTTCCAGGTCGCGTGGCGGGTGATCGTGCCGGCCCTGCTGCCGGCCCTGCTCACCGGCTTCGGGCTGGCCTTCGCCCGCGGCGTCGGCGAGTACGGCAGCGTGATCTTCATCGCCGGCAACCGCCCGATGCGCTCGGAGATCGCCCCTCTGCTGATCGTGATCCGCCTGTCGGAGGACGATTATGCCGGCGCCGCCGGGATCGGTCTGTTGATGCTCTTGGCCGCATCCGTCTGCCTGCTTCTGGTCACCGTGCTGCGGCGCCACCTGCCGGCCCTGCGCGGGGTGCGGCCATGATCCCGCCGGGAACCACGCGAGTGGGATGGCCGATCGTCGTCGCCCGCGGGCGCTGCACGGAGCGCAGTCGTGGAGCACGCCCGGTTCGGGCCTGCCGCGTGGGCGGCGATCGCGACGCCGCGACACCGTTCGAGCCTGCTGCGCGGGGCGCGGCGGCGAGGCCCATCCGGATCGTGCTCGCCGTCTGTTCGCTTCGGCGCCCGACGCCGCGACGCCGGACCGGCGACCGCTCCGGAGCACGGTCATGAGCCGCGTGCGGATCACGCCGGTCGGGTGGTTGCTGAGCGCCGCGGCTTGGCTGGCGGTGCTGTTGATGTTGATCCTGCCAGTTGGCGTCCTGTTCGGGCAGGCGCTGCGCCAGGGCGTTCCCGCGGCGCTGGCGACGCTGGCGGACGAGGATTCGCGCGCCGCCATCCGTCTCAGCCTGCTGGTCGCGGCGATCGTTCTGCCGATCAACGCCGCCTGCGGCTTTCTGGCCGCCTTCGCCCTGACGCGGTTCGATTTCCCCGGCCGCGCGCTGCTTTTGGTGCTGATTGAGCTGCCGCTTTCGGTGTCGCCCGTGGTGGCGGGTCTGGTCTGGGTGCTGTTGTTCGGCCGGCATGGCTGGTTCGGGCCCTTCCTCGCCGCGCACGGCATCCGTCTGGTGTTCACCCTGCCCGGCATTCTGCTGGCGACGTTGTTCGTGACCTTTCCCTACGTCACCCGCACGGTGATGCCGGCGATGGAGGCGCGCGGCCGGGCGCAGGAGGAAGCCGCGACCATGCTCGGCGCCGGTTTCCTGCCGATCCTGTTCCGCGTCACCCTGCCGGAAGCCGGGGCCGCGCTTCTGTCCGGCATCCTGCTCTGCGCCGCGCGGTCCCTGGGCGAGTTCGGCGCGGTGTCGGTGGTATCCGGGCATGTGCCGGGCCTAACCGAAACCGTGCCGCTGCGCATCCAGGCGCTGTATGATGGCTACGAGACCACCGCCGCCTTCGCCCTGGCGGCTCTTCTGGCGCTGGCGTCGGGCCTGCTGGTGGCCGTACGCGGCGTGGTGGAATGGCGCCGGCAGGGTGGGGCCGTTTCGGCACGGGACGCTGCGGCATGACGGGAGACGGAATGGGCGTCGCACTTCGGAACGTGTCCTGCGTGTTCGGGCGGACCCCGGCGGTGCGCGGGATCGATCTCGCCGTCGCGCGCGGCGAGTTCCTGGCGCTGGTGGGGCCGTCCGGCGCCGGCAAGACCACGCTTCTGCGCATCATCGCCGGGCTCCAGCCGGGCTATGACGGCAGCGTGCGGATCGGCGCGCGCGACGTGACGCATGTTCCGGCCCGGGACCGCAATATCGGCTTCGCGTTCCAGAACTACGCCCTGTTCCCGCATATGAGCGTGGCCGACAACGTGGCGTTCGGGCTGAAGGTGCGGCCCCGCGCGACGCGGCCGGGCCGGGCCGAGATCCGCGAGCGCGTGTCCGCCCTGCTGCATCTGGTGCAAGTCGGCGATCTGGCCGGGCGCTACCCTTCGCAGCTCTCCGGCGGCCAGCGGCAGCGCGTGTCGCTCGCCCGCGCGCTCGCCACCGAGCCGGAGCTGCTTCTGCTGGACGAACCGTTCGGCGCCCTCGACCCGCTGGTGCGCAAGGAGATCCGCACCTGGCTGCGCGGGCTGCACAACCGTCTCGGCCTCACCTCCATCCTGGTCACCCACGACCAGGAGGAGGCGCTGGAGGTGGCGGACCGGATCGCGGTCCTGCGCGACGGGCGCATCGAGCAGATCGGCACCCCGGCGATGCTGGAGGACGCGCCGTGCTCGCCCTTCGTGCATCGCTTCCTGGGCGAGACCGTGTCCCTGCCGGGCCGAAGCGCGGGCGGCGCGATCCGTCTCGACGGCGCCTGGGGCGAGGCCGGGATCGTTCTGCCGCAGGCTTCGGTGCCGGACGGTCCGGTGCTGGTGATGGCGCGTCCGCATGCGATCGGGCTGCTGCCCTCGTCCGGTCCCGGCCCGGCGGCGCAGGTGATCGGTGCGATCCGGCGCGGGGCGTTTCTGCGCTACCGCGTCGCGCCTGCCGGACAGGTCTCCGAGCCGGGAATCGAGATCCATGTGCCGGCCGACCGGGCGTTGATTCCCGTCGGCAGTGCGTGCGTGCTGGATCTGTCCGCTGCGCATCTGTTCGCGGACGGAGCCGCATCGCCGGTCCCGGAGGACGCAGCGCCCGGTTTCGTCGCCGCCTGAGACCGGCTTGACCGGCGCCGGTATCCGTTTCCTTCTCCGGTCCCGGATCGATGCGGAGCGGACGATGACTGTGACCTTGTATGCGACGATGGTGGCGCTCGACGGCAAGCGGGAGATCGTCGCCGATCTGCTGCGTCGCCTGAAGCAGGACGTGGAGGCCGAGCCGGGCAACGAACGCTTCGTGGTCTACACGCTCGCCGACCGGCCGAACCATTTCCACGTCGAGGAGACCTATCGCGACGAGGCTGCCTTTCAGGCGCATATGCGCACGGCGCACGGGCTGCGGTTCAACGCCGCGATCGCCGATCTGGTCGAGAACGGGCGTTCCGAGGTGGTGTTTCTGTCGCCTGTTTGAGGTGAGAGGTTCGCGTTCTTTTTTGCAAAAAAGAACCAAAAAACTCTTGTCCGTTCGGGGCTGAGAACCGGCAAGGTTCGAGAACCCTAACGGGTAAAAGTCTTTTTGCTTCTTTTTCTTCAGAAAAAGAAGAAACGCTGCGCCGATCTCAACCGTTTCGGAAGCTCTGCAGCATGGTGCGGAAGGTCGGTTCGAGCGCGGCGAAATCCGCATCGCCCGCCGTGGCGGTCGAGGTGATAACCGTTTTGTCGTCCGCGAAGGCGAACAGGATCGACTGCGTCACCGGGATGCCGCTCGACGCCCAGCGTATGCGCAGCTCCACCGTCATGCGCTCGCGCGTCGCGTCGCGGCGGGAGACCGGCGTGAACCGGTCCAGCGAGGCGCGCATCTTCTCGACCTGACGGTCAACGAACTGCGTCAGGCGCTCGACGCGCTCCTCCGGCAGGTCGTCCGGCACCGCCTCCTTCGACACCACCAGCGTCGGCGTGACCCCCGACGCACCGGGCGTTCCCGCCGTGACGATCAGCATGGACGCATCCGTCCAGCCCGGCGGGCAGGTGATCCGCATGGATTGCACCGTGCTGGTCAGGTCACCGGACATGAGAGTCTTCCTTCTTCGGCGGCCACTTGCCGTCTTTGTCCAGCGCCAGGATTTCCGCACGCCCCGGCGGGGGGAACGGATAGCCGCGCGCCTTGAGCTTTTCGATCACGCGGAGACGGGCCGCGTCTTCTGGCGAACCGGGGAGGATGCGGCTCGCCACTGCACGTTGTGCGACTGTTATTCCGAACTGATCGTGGGCCCAAATATCGGCGCCGTGATCCAGAAGAATCTCGACCAGAGGCCATGTGTCGATTTGTGAGGCTCGGATCATGGGAGTTCCCTGATCTTCTGGACTACGCTCGTTTAGATTTCGTCCTTGAGCCACCAGTTCCTTCACGCCGTCCGTGTCGCCGTGCATGATCGCTCCGAAGAGTGAGCGTCCTGTAGATCCGTTCATCAAATCCTCCCCTGCCATACTTTTGAAACCTGCGAGCATCACGGCCAGGTTAAGAAGCAGGCAAGACACCAGAACGCCTTTCCGCATTACAGACAGCCATTCTCAATGAGCGCTTGGGATACCTGCGCCTGTTTCTGAGCCAGAGCGCCGTTGACCGAACTCATCATGTGCAGAAGAACGCTTCGTACGGCGATCCCTCCCGCGGCGGCCCACGGTCCGAGAGCCGCCAACGCGACGACCGCCGTTTGCCGGCCATAATCTGCGGCATCCAGTCCCCAGGTCCGCGTCGCGGCAGATTTCGGCATTCCAGGAATGGCTTGGCTCGCCCGCAGGACCTCTCCTTTCACGTAGACGGCATCGATATTGGCTGGAACTGGATGGGGGACTGTTCGGGCATTGAGGCCGGCAGCATTGAATGTCGTAGCCGGGAGGCCGGATGCTTCCGCAGCAGCGGACGCCATGCCGCCCCCCAGCGAATGTCCAGTGAACCGGGCGCTTGCCCCGGCAGGTGATCCGGCGACGTTCGTGGCAATAAGCTGAGCTTGCGAGTAGTAGAACGTCTGATCGCCAAGACCCTACTTCAAATTGGCATGCCAGTCCTGACCGCTGAAAATAGAGGTTCCTTTAAAGGCAATCAGCGGCGCCCCTGTTTTATTATCTACGAATACGGCTGCGCGAAACTCTGTAGGTTTGTCATGATTGTCTGGATCACCAGGGTGCTCAAGCATCTTCTCGGTCAAACCGAGCGCCGTCAGGTCCTCGGTCGTCGCATTGCGATATCCGTCCGGCGCCTTGCGCGTTTCTGGCGGATCGTAGGGCGTCGATGGCGAAGCGGGCGAGATCGTTCTGCTGGCCCCGAAGCGCCGAACAGACCGGCGATTGTCGCGGTCCGCCGATGAAGACGTTGGGCAAGCCTGAGCGGATCATGGCGCCGCAGACGAGCAGATCGGTCACGCGCGAAGCGGGGCGGCCGTTGATGAATACGGCGGCGGAGCCCGTTGCGACCGGCAGCGGCTCCTCGCCGTGCATCAGGCATTCGCCCATGGCCTTCTGGACCATGGTCGCCGGAAGGTCGTTGATGAACACGTTGAACGAGCCGATCGTGAGCGCGCCCGTCTCGGGGCCGGCCATGGCGCTGCCGATCGCGTCGCCCAGGAGACCGGCGATGCCCGTGGTGGCCACCGCGGCGCCGGCGGCGATCGCTCCGAGACCGCCCGTTGCGACGATGCCCAGCCCGATCAATGCGCCGACCGCGATCCTCGCCAACACGCCCTGCAGCTGGGCATTATGGCCGAAGCGATCCGTCACTCTGGCGGCGGGATGAAGGCTCATGCAGGCTCCGTTCCGGATCGGGACCGTGCACGTCCGGGCGGGGCCTGTCCACCCGGCGGCATCACCCCGCCAAAGCGAGCGCCTCCGCCACCCTGATCCCGTCGATCCCTGCCGTCAGGATGCCGCCGGCATAGCCACAGCCCTCGCCTGCCGGATACAGGCCACGCGTGTTCAGGCTTTGCAGATCGGCACCACGGGTGATGCGCACGGGGGACGAGGTGCGGGTTTCCACGCCGGTCATCACCGCATCCGCCATGTCGAACCCCCTGATCTGGCGGGTGAAGGCCGGCAGCGCCTCGCGGATCGCCTCCACCGCGTAATCCGGCAGGCAGGTGCCGATATGGGTGGGCGTGACGCCCGGCTTGTAGGACGGTTCCACCGCGCCGAGTTCGTGCGACGCGCGATCGGCCAGAAGATCGCCGACGCGCTGCGCGGGCGCGCGGTAGCCGCCGCCGCCGGCCTGGAAGGCGAGGCTTTCCCAGTGGCGCTGGAAGGCGAGACCAGCCAGCGGCCCTTCGCCGAACGGCGCGAAATCCTCCGGCGTCAATCCGACCACGATGCCGGCATTGGCGTTGCGCTCGGCGCGGGAATACTGGCTCATGCCGTTGGTGACGACGCGGTTCTCTTCCGATGTGGCCGCCACCACCGTGCCGCCCGGGCACATGCAGAAGCTGTAGACGCCGCGGCCGTTCTTCGCGTGATGCACCAGCTTGTAGTCCGCGGCGCCGAGCAGCGGATGCCCGGCATGATCGCCGAAGCGGGCCGCGTCGATGATCGATTGCGGATGCTCGATCCGCACGCCGATGGAGAACGGCTTGGCATGCATCTCGACGCCGGCCTGGTGCAGGGCGGCGAAGGTGTCGCGCGCGGAATGGCCGATCGCCAGCACCACGTGGTCGGCCTGGATGTGTTCGCCGTTCTCCAGCGTCACGCCCTCGATGCGGCGCTGCCCCTCGGCGTCGCGTCCGATGGAAAAGCCGGTCACCTTGGCGGAGAAGCGGTATTCCCCGCCCAGCTGCTCGATCTCTGCGCGCATGCGCTCGACCATCGACACCAGACGGAAGGTGCCGATATGCGGCTTGGAGACGGTCAGGATCTCTTCCGGCGCGCCGGCGCGCACGAATTCGTGCAGCAGCTTGCGGCCGTAATGATGCTTGTCGCTGACCTGGCTGTAGAGCTTACCGTCGGAGAACGTGCCGGCGCCGCCTTCGCCGAACTGCACGTTGCTTTCCGCTGTGAACCGCGCCTTCCGCCACAGGGCGAAGGTGTCCACCGTGCGTTCGCGCACGGCGCGGCCGCGCTCCAGGATCAGCGGGCGGAGCCCCATCTGCGCCAGGATCAGCGCGGACAGCAGGCCGCACGGTCCAGCACCGATCACCACCGGACGGCGATAGCCGGGACGCACCGCGCGCGCCTCGCCGTCCTCGACCACGAACCGGTAGCGCATGTCCGGCGTCGGCCCTACGCGCGGATCGTCGCGGAGCCGCTCCAGCACCGAGGCTTCGTCGCGGAGGGCCACGTCGTAGGTGTGGACGAGGCTGATCGCGCCACGCTTGCGGGCGTCGTAGCCGCGCCGGAACAAGGCGTGCGACAGCACGTCCGTTTCGGGCACGGCGAGGCGCGCGGCGATGGCCGGCAGCACCGCCTCCGGGGCATGATCCAGCGGCAGTTTGAGTTCCGTCACGCGCAGCATGGAGAAACCCGGCTAGAAAGGGCAGAAACCATGCGCCCGGATATCGCCCCGGCGTCGGGGGCGTGCAAGCACGGATGAGGGAGGTGGCCCATGCAGCAGCGAGATCACGACCAGACGGCGGACCATCGCCACGGCGAAGACGGCCCCGACGACGCCGGAGCGCAGGACCGTGCGCACGATCACAGCCACGGAAATGGCTGCGGCTGCGGCCATGACCACGACCATCAACACGCTCATGGGCACGCCCCTTCCGGCCACGGTGCCGGGGACCACGATCACGACCATGACGGGCACGGTCATGGCGCGCACGGACACGGACACGGACACGGACACGGCCATGATCATCACGGCCATTCGCACGGTCTCGGCGGCCATTCCCATGCCCCGGCCAGTTTCGGCCGCGCCTTCGCCATCGGCATCACCCTCAACCTGCTCTATGTCGCCGGCGAGGCCGTCTACGGCGTGATCGGCGGCTCGCTCGCCCTGTTGTCCGATGCGGGACACAATCTCGGCGACGTGCTCGGCATCGGCGCGGCGTGGCTCGCCAGCGTGCTCGGGAAGCGACGGCCGGCCGGGCGTTTCACCTACGGTCTGCGCCGCTCCTCCATCCTGTCGGCGCTGTTCAACGCCACCCTGCTGCTGGTGATCACCGGCGGCATCGCCTGGGAGGCGATCTGGCGCCTGCTGCATCCGGTGCCGGTCGGCGGCACGCTGGTGATGATCGTGGCCGCGATCGGCATCGTTGTGAACGGCGTGACCGCGCTGCTGTTCATGTCCGGCGCCAAGGACGACCTCAATCTGCGCGGTGCCTTTCTGCACATGCTGTCCGATGCGCTCACCGCCGCCGCCGTGGTGGTGGCCGGGCTGCTGATCACCCTGACCGGCTGGGAGCGGATCGACCCGGCGATCAGCCTGCTGGTGTCGGCGATCATCGTGATCGGCACGTGGTCGCTGCTGCGCCAGTCGGTCGCCCTGGCGCTGGATGCGGTGCCGCAGGGGATCGATCAGGCGGCGGTGGCGCAATATCTGCGGGCGCTCCCGGGCGTGTCCGACCTGCACCACCTCCATATCTGGGGCATGAGCACCACGGAAACGGCGCTCACCGTGCATCTGGTCCGTCCCGGCCTGCCGCCGGACGATGCGCTGCTGCGCACCGCCTCGGTCCAGTTGCAGGAGCGCTTCGGAATCGGCCATGCCACCTTCCAGGTGGAACAGGCGGCCGACTGCATCGACTGCGCGGCGGCCTGACCCCGATGCACCGGGTCGACGACCGCATTCCCGTCTGGCAGGCCGTACCGCTCGGCCTGCAGCACGCGCTTTCGATGGACGTCTATATCGTCCCGTTCCTGATCGGCACGGCGCTGGGCCTGCCGGCCGCGCTGATGGCGTCGCTGATCGCCGCGTCGCTGGTGGCGGCGGGCGTCGCCAGCCTGATCCAGTCGCAGCTCTGCCTGCGCCTGCCGCTGATGCAGGGACCGTCCTACGTGCCGATCGGCGCGATGATCGCGATCGCCGCCTCGGCCGGCGGCGGGGTGGACGGGATCGGCACGGCGGTCACAGCACTGATCCCCGGCGCGCTGCTGCTCTGCCTGGTCGGCTGGCCGCTGCGCCTGTTTCACCGGGTGATCCGCAGGCTGGTGCCGCCTCTGGTCGGCGGGGCGGTGATCGTGGTGGTGGGCATCACGTTGATGCCGGTGGCGATCCAGGCCGATGTTCTGGCCGACGCGCCGGAGCGTCTGGACGGCAACCTGCTGCTGGCGATGGCGTCCGCCGCCCTCCTGGTCGGCGCCAGCCTGGGCGGCGCGTCGTTGGGACGCGCGGGCGCGATCCTGCGCAGCGGCTCCGTGCTGGTGGCGCTGCTGGGCGGTTCGCTCCTTGCGTTCGCGATGGGACGGCTCGATCTATCGCCGGTCCGGGCCGCCGCCTGGGTGGCGCGGCCGCGCTTCATCGGCCTCGATTTCCCGTTCCATGTGCAGCCGGGCGCGATGCTGGCGATGCTGCTGGTCTATGCGGTGGTGCTGGCGGAAACCACGGGCACGTGGCTGGTGGTGTCGGCCATCACCGGCCAGCCCTTCGGCGAGAAGCAGGCCGATCGCGGGGCGTTGGGCGAAGGGCTCGGCTGTCTCGTGTCCGCCCTGCTCGGCAGCACGCCGGTGACGGGCTATTCCGCGAATGGCGGCGTGATCGCGCTCACGGGCGTCAGCAGCCGGCGCGTGTTCGCGGTGGCGGCGTTGTTTCTGGTGGCGTTCGGTTTGTGCGGCAAGCTGGCGGCTTTCATCGCCTGCGTTCCGGCGCCATTGATCGGCGGCATTTTCGGCGTGCTGTGCGTGGTGATCCTGATGAACGGTCTGCGCATCCTGGCGCGTGCATCGGAGGAGAACGGGCATGACGAGCGCACGGCGATGGTGGCCGGGCTGCCGATCCTGCTCGGGCTCGGCACCGCGCTGCTGCCGCGTGCACTGATCGCCGATTGGCCGTTGCCGGTGCGCGAGTTGTTCGGCTCGGCCACGGCGGTGGGGGCGGGGGCTGCCGTGCTGCTCAATCTGGTTCTGCCGGCGCGCAGAACCACGCATCAGCGTGCGGAGCGGCCCGCCAGCCTGCCGCCGGTCCAGACCGAGGCCACGTTGGCGCGCGAGGCGCCGTAGAGCAGCGTCGCCAGCAGATCGGCATCGCTTTCGCCACCCCAGATCCGCAGCGTGCCGCCCGGCGCGTTGGGATCGATCCTGATCGCGTCGAACAGCATGCCGGGGGCGAAGCGTCCGACCGGCAGATCGAGCACGTCCGCCCCGCCCGCCGTGGCGAGGTGGAAGGCGGCGGCGATATCGATGCGCGATCCGGGACGCCCGCGTTGTTCCGGCGGCAGAGACGGGTCCACGCCGCTGTCCAGCATGCGCGAGGCCGCCACCGCCATGCGCGCGGCCTCGAACATCGACGCGCTCGGACCGCCGGAGATATCGGTGCCGAGCCCGACGCGCACGCCGCGCGCCAGAGCGGCACGCAGGGGAAACACCGAGCCCGCGAAATAGGCGTTGGAGAGCGCGCAATGCGCGACGCCGGCGCCGCGACGGGCGATCAGATCCATGTCGTCCGGCTGCAGCGCCACGCCATGCGCCAGAACCGTGCGGCGCGTCAGCAGGCCGAACCCGTCCAGAACGGCGGCGTCGCTGCGTCCGAAGCGTTGCAGAACATCGTGGTGCGCCCAGTCGCTTTCCGAACAATGCGTCTGCACCGCGCAGTCATGCGCGCGCGCGATCTCGCCCAGGCCGTGCAGCAGCGCATCGGTGCAGGCCGGAACGAAACGCGGCGTGACGATCGGCCGCACCAGACCGCGATTGTTCGGGATCGAGGCGATCTGCTCGATCAAGGCGCGGGTGCCGTCCAGCGCCGCGTTCGCGTCCGGATCGCGATAATCAGCCGGGCAGAGCTCAGCGCGATCCATCGCCACACGCCCGACCATCGCTCTTTGCCCGAGCGCCACGCAGAGTTCGGCCAGACGCAGCGTGGCGGCACCGTGCAGCGTGCCGAAATAGACCGCGGTGGTGGTGCCGCCTTCCAGCAGATCGGCCACCAGGGCGGCATAGGTCGCATCGGCGAAAGCGAGATCGGCGAAACGCACTTCCAGTGGAAAGGTGTAGTGAAGCAGCCATTCTTCCAAAGGCCGGTCGAGCGCCTGCCCCAGCTGACGGATCTGCGGCGCATGGATGTGCAGATCGACGAAGCCGGGCAGAAGAAACCCGTCCAGGCGCAGCAAGGCTCCGTCCCGGTCGGCCCGTTTCGCCGCCGCCGCATGGTCGGGATCGTCGGCTGCGAGAACGCGCTCGATCACCCCGTCCCGGTCGATCCGGATCAGCGCATTGCGCAGACGCGATGCTTCTCCCAGTGCCGGGGCATGGAACGCGTCGCACAGAACCGAGCATCCGCGCAGATCGCGCATCAGAACAGCGCCATCTGCCGCTCCGCGCCGCGCGCGACCATCGCGTTCGGGTCCGGCGGCACATGGAACAGATCGCATCGCAACGATGCCGGCCGCGACAGGCCGTTCCGGCGCGACGCGATGGCGAAGCGTTGCGCCAGCAGGTCGGCGTAGGCGCCCTGTCCGATGAAACGCCGGCCGAACCGGCTGTCGTTCAGCTGCCCGTCCCGCGTCTGCCGGATCAGCGTCAGAACATGCGCGGCGCGTTGCGGATAATGCTGATGCAGCCAGGTCTCGAACAGGGTGCGCAACTCCAGCGGCAGGCGCAGAAGCGTATAGCCGGCCGCATCCGCACCGGCCAGGGCGGAGGCTTCGAGAATGCGTTCCAGCTCGGCATCGTTCAACCCGGGGATCATCGGCGCGGCCAGAACCCCGGTCGCGATTCCTTCTTTCGCCAACTGCTCCACCGCCTGCAGACGGCGATGCGGCGCCGCCGCCCTCGGCTCCATGCGGCGCGCCAGCGCATGGTCCAGCGTCGTCACCGACAGCCACACGCGCGCCAGACCACGCTCCGACATGCGTCGCAGAATATCAGCGTCGCGCAGCACACCGGCCGACTTGGTGACGATGCTGACCGGATGATCGAACCGCTCCAGCACCTCCAGAACCTGACGAGTCAGCGCCAGCGTCCGGTCCACCGGCTGATAGGGATCGGTGTTGGACCCGAGCGCGATCGGCCGCGCCTCGTAGCCTGGACGTCGCAGCTCGCGCTCCAGCAAGGTGGCGATTCCGGGTTTGAAGGTCAGTCTGGTTTCGAAATCGAGCCCCGGCGACCAGCCGAGATAAGCGTGGCTCGGCCGCGCATAACAATACACGCAGCCATGCTCGCAGCCGCGATACGGGTTGATCGCGCGGTCGAATCCGAGATCCGGGCTCTGGTTGCGCGAGATCGCGCTGCGGCTGCGGTCGGGGGTCAGCGTGGTGGCGAGCGGCGGCAGCGGCGCATCGATCGGCGCCGCCTCCGCCTCGCCCGGCCAGCCATCGTCGAACGGCTCCGTCACCGTGCGCTCGAACCGGTTCGGCACGTTGTCCGACACGCCGCGTCCGTGCCGGATCGGCACTGGAGGCAGGTTCGCCTCCCAATCCATCCATTGATCCATCGGTCCGCCTCCGCGTCCTGCCTCGGTCGGGGCCATCGCGGCCACGGCCCGATCCTCCACCCTTCCCGACGGCAAATCAAGAACAAAATAGGAACATTTGCGCCGCCATAACAATGTTGCGAAACGATAAAACCCCGTTAGGCAAATGCTTAGGATCGGCTAGGCTCTCAGCCCCCTGGCAGCAGGATCATATCGATGCTGATCACCCACGGCGTTGCGTCCTCGTGTCGTTGATCGTCGTTATCCAAGAAAAGCTGTTGGATCGCAGCGCCTTCTTGCGTTTCGCGCGCGACGTCGCCGACGATGCGCGGGGCTTCGCCGACCCGCTGGCAGCGCTGGACTGGCTCGCACTCTACGAGGCCGATCTGATCGTCGCCGACTTCCACATGCCGAAGCTCGACTCCGCCGCCTTCATCCGACGCCTGCGCGCCCTGCCGGGCCGGGAGCATGTTCCGGTGCTGGTGGTCACCGCGGCGGACGACCGCACGCAGCGCGAACAGGCTCTCGATGCCGGAGCCAGCGATTTCCTGACCGGCCCCGTGGACCGGTTCGAGTTCGTGACGCGCAGCCGGACGCTGCTGCGCCTGAACCGGCAGCATCGGCTGCTTCAGGAGCGATGCGACGTTTCCGCGTTCCAGAACCAGACGATGGCCAGAACCGTCTGCGAACGGGTTGACTCGCTGTCGCAGATGATCGACGCCCTGCCGGCCTTCATCAGCGCCGCCACGCGGGACGGGCGCGTCGTCTTCACCAATGCGATGCATGCGGCCCATCCGAAGCGCAACGTCCATGCCCCTCTCCACGGCGTGCCGGCCTTCGACGAGGATTACCGGCAGCGCAGCCGGGCGCTGGATGCGCTGGTGTTCCGCAGCGGACGGGCTTTGCCGACCTTCGAGCAGGAGGTCGCGAGCCAGGATGGCGGACGGCGCGTGCTGCTGACCACGAAATCGCCTTTGCGCGACCGCAACGGCGCGGTGGACGGGGTTCTCACCACCTCGCTCGACATCACCGCACGCAAGGAACTCGAACAGCATCTGCAGCACGCGGCGAGCCATGACAGCCTCACGGAACTGCCCAACCGGTCGATGCTGCAGGCGCGGCTGAACGCGACGCTGGAGCGCGCCGGTCTGGGAAACCGCTTGGTGGCGCTGCATCTTCTGGATCTTGACCGGTTCCGTCAGGTCAACGACCGGCTCGGCCAGATGGCCGGGGACGAGTTGCTGCGGGTGATCGCGGACCGGTTGCGCTCCTGCATCGGCCCGGCCGATCTGGTTGCCCGCATCGGCGCCGACGAGTTCGCGGTGCTGCAGTATTCCGTGGTGCAGGTCGAAGACGCCGCCATTCTGGCACAGCAGATTCTCGAAACGACCACGCGTCCGGCCGTTCTGTCCGGCCAGACCGTGGCGGTGAGCGGCAGCATCGGCATCAGCCTGTCCTCGGTGGACACCGGAAGTGCCGCGGAGATGTTGCGCCATGCCGATCTGGCCATGTTCCAGGCCAAGGAGGAGGGCGGCAACCGGTTGCGCTTCTTCGTGCCGGACATGGACCGGCGCATCGAACGTTCGGCAGGGCTGCATCGGGAGCTGGAACGCGCCCTGCGCGCGGACGAGCTGGTTCTGCACTACCAGCCGCAGATGAACCTGCGCACGAGCCGCGTGTGCGGGGTGGAAGCGCTGCTGCGCTGGAACCATCCGGTGCGCGGGCTTCTGCTTCCCGGCGAATTCCTGCCGGTCGCCGAGGAAGTCGGCCTGATGAACGAGATTGACGAATGGGTGCTCCGGCGCGCCTGCCGGGAGGCGGTCAGCTGGAGCCGCGCCGGGTTCGAGGAGGTCCGCGTCGGCGTCAACATCTCGCCCGCGCGCATCTCCACCGATCGCACCCTGGACGCCATCGCCACCGCGCTGCGCGACAGCGGCCTGCCGCCCGGCCTGCTGGAGATCGAACTCACCGAAAGCGATCTGGTGGCTGATCTCGAGGGTGCGGCGCGGGCGCTGAGCCAGCTCCGCGCGTCCGGCGTGCAGGTGTCGATCGACGATTTCGGCGTCGGCTACTCGTTTCTGGGCCATGTGAAGGCCCTGCCGGCGGACCGGATCAAGATCGACCAGTCCTTCATCCGCAACCTGCTCTCCGACGAGGACGACGCCACCATCGTCCGCGCCGTGGTGGCGATGGCGCACGGGCTCCGCTTGGGCGTGGTGGCGGAAGGGGTGGAAACGGTGGAGCAGTTCACCCAGCTCGCCGTGGAAGGCTGCGACGACGTCCAGGGCTATTACATCAGCCGTCCGCTGCCGCTTCCGGCTTTGCTGGATCATCTCAAAAGCAATCCGCTCCCGAGCGATTGAGCATCATCCTGGAGCTTCGCTCCAGACCTCACCAAAGGGCAGTCGCCCTTTGGAAACCCAGACGTTCGGGGATGAAAGGGCCCCAGCGCCTTAGCCGAGCACGATCGCCCCATCCACGAGCCGCGGCCAGCGATACGGATTGGCGTCGCTCAGTTCCGCCGGCAGCAGCGGTGCCGGCAGGTTCTGGTAGCACACCGGACGCAGGAACCGGTCGATCGCCGCCGAGCCGACCGAGGTGGTGCGCCCGTCCGTGGTGGCCGGAAACGGTCCGCCATGCACCATCGCGTCGCACACCTCCACGCCGGTCGGCCAACCGTTACAGAGGATGCGGCCGCAGCGCGTTTCCAGAATCGGCAGTAGACGCACGGCGAAATCGTGATCGGCGTCGTCGAGTTGCACCGTTGCCGTGAGCTGGCCTTCGAGCCGTTCCAGCACCGACAGCAGCTCCGACGCGTCGTCACAGGCGACGATCAGCGCGCTGGCGCCGAACACCTCCTCCGACAGCGACGGTTCGGCGACGAACCGCTTCGCATCGGTGGTGAACAGCGCCGCCCGGCCCTGGTTCTCGCCCTCGCCCACCAGACCGGCCGCCACGAGCTGCACCCCGTCCACCAGGGAACGCGCGTCCACGCCCCTGTTATAGGCATCGTGGATTCCGGCCGTCAGCATGGTGGCGCCCGGCGACGCTGCCAGCCCGTGCCCGGCCCGCGCCACGAACGCGTCCAGCGCCGCGCCGCGCACGGCCAGGATCAGGCCGGGATTGGTGCAGAACTGCCCGGAGCCCAGCACCAGCGAGGCGACGAACCCGTCCGCCATCGCTTCGCCACGCGCCGCCAGCGCAGACGGGCACAGGATCACCGGGTTGATGCTGCTCATCTCGGCATAGACCGGGATCGGCACGGGACGCTCGGCAGCGATCCGGCTCAACGCCAGACCGCCGGCACGCGAGCCGGTGAACCCCACCGCCGCGATGCGCGGATCGGCCACCAGCGCCTGCCCCAGCGCCGTGCCGGGTCCGGAGATCAGCGCGAACACGCCATCCGGCAATCCGCATTCACGCACGGAAGCGGTGATCGCCTCGGCCACCAGCAGGCTGGTGTGCGGATGGGCGGGATGGCCGCGCACCACGACGGGACAGCCGGCCGCCAGCGCGGACGCGGTGTCGCCGCCGGCAACGGAGAACGCCAGGGGGAAGTTGGACGCGCCGAACACCGCGACCGGCCCTACCGGGATGCGACGCAGACGCAGATCGGGACGCGGCGGGGTGCGCTCCGGCAAAGCGGGATCCAGACGCACGCCGAAGCAATCGCCGCGCAGGATCGTGCGGGCGAACAAACGCAGCTGGCCGGTGGTGCGGCCCAGCTCGCCGGCGATGCGCGCCGGAGGAAGACCGCTCTCCAGCGACGCCGCCGTCTCGATCGCGACCCGGTTCGCTTCCAGCCGTGCCGCGATCGCGTCGAGGAAACGCGCACGCTGTTCCGGCGTGGTGGCCCGGTAGGGATCGAACGCCGCCGCCGCCCGCGCGGCCGCCGCCGCCACGTCCTCCGCCGTATGCACCGCGAGGTCCGGCCCCGTCGTCTGATTGGTGCGCGGGTCGATGCTTCTGAAGGCGGCGGCCTGGGTGGTCATCTCGCAATCCTTTGCTCGGGGCAATGATCCGTACACGATCTACAATCCGTCCCGACGTCCGGCAACGACGCGGCACGGGCGCCGTCGCGACGAGAATGGCTCCCGAGCCCCGTGAAGGCTGGCACCAGACGCGGTTTGCAACGAGAATGACGGATTGGGTGCAGGGAGCGTTCCACGTGGCAGATCGGATCGAGCGGAATTCCGCAACCGCGCAGGACGGACACGGCACCCGTCACGACGCGATCGACGGCCTGCGTCCGCAGACCCTGCGCGGCCGTGCCGCCGGCACCCCCGCCTCGCGTCGCCTGCACGACAACATCGCGCGCGGCATCGGCATCCGCATCGCCGCCGAAACGCTGAAGCCCGGCGACCTGCTGCCCGGAGAGATCGAGGCGGCGGAACAGTTCAGCGTGTCCCGCACCGCCTATCGCGAGGCGGTCCGCATCCTCGCCGCCAAGGGCATGGTGGAAAGCCGCACCAAGACCGGCACGCGCATCAGCCCCCGTGCGCGCTGGCACATTCTCGACCCCGAGGTTATCGGCTGGTTCCTGGAAACCAAGCCCAGCGAAGCCTTCGTGCGCGACCTGTTCGGCGTGCGGCAGATGGTGGAGCCGCAGGCCGCCGCCCTGGCCGCGACCCATCACACCAGACGCGATCTGGACGCCATGACCGAGGCGCTGGACACCATGGCCCAGCTCCAGCTCGGCACGGAGGAAGGCCGCGCCGCCGACCGCGCCTTCCATCAGGCCATCCTCGCCGCCACGGGCAACGAGCTGATCTCCGCCCTGTCGCCCACCGTGGCGGCGGCGATCTGGTGGACCACCTTGTTCAAGGCCCGCACGCAGCAGCCCCCGCGCGATCCTTTGCCGGAGCATCGCGCGGTTCTGGACGCGATCCGCGCCCGCGAGCCGGAACGCGCCCGCGACGCCATGGCCGAACTGGTCGGCTTCGCCTTCGACGACATGCAGCTCTCGCTCAGCACCGACGGCGACCGCCTGACCCGCGCGTGAGCCGCGCCTGACGCGATGCCCGTCGCCCCGCCAGCCGGGGCGGGGGCGATCGGGCACGGCCGTCATCCGAACGACAATACGAGACGGCCCGACCTCTCGTTAACTTCTTACAACCTGGAGTTGTTCAGAACAAATCCAGACCTTCCGTTGCGAGTGGCAGCACCGGCGGCCCGATCCGGGTCTTGCATCCGACGCAGCCCCCCTGCCGACCGATCTCCGCGCAACAGCCCGGACCGCGCAGGCGCGACTTGTCGCCGGCGCGTGGCACGCGCATAAGGCTCGCGGAGGATGAGATTTGTCTGACAATAATTCCCATACCGCCCCTGCCGCCCTGATCGCGCTCGATTGGGGCACCAGCAGCCTGCGCGCCTTTCTGCTCGCAGCCGACGGCACGGTGCTGGAACAGAGACATCGCCCCTGGGGTATCTCCGCCCTGCCGGACGGCGGTTATCCGGCCGCTTTCCTTCAGATCACTGAGAACTGGCCGATCCGCGCCCTGCCCGTGATCGCATCGGGCATGGTCGGCAGCCGCGCCGGCTGGAAACAGGTCGAATACCGCACCCTGCCCGCCGATCCGTCCGGCCTTGCCGATGCGCTCGACAGTGTTGCCTGCCCGCTCCCCGACGGCGGCGAGATCACCCTCCGGCTCGTCCCCGGCCTGCTCGATCCGGCCGGCCCGGACGTGATGCGCGGCGAGGAAACCGAGGCGATCGGCGCGCTGGAAGCGCTCGGCCACCCGAAGGAGCCGCTGCTGCTCGTCATGCCCGGCACGCACAGCAAATGGCTGCGCGTGAACGGCGGCGTGGTCGAAGGCTTCTCCACCTTCATGACCGGCGAACTGTTCGCCCTGCTCAACACGCGCTCGATCCTGGCCGGCACCGCCGAGCCCGCCGCCGACACGGAGACGGTGTTCGCCGAGGCCGTGCGCGAAGCCGCCGAGACCGGCCTCGCCGCCGCCTTGTTCCGCACGCGCGCCCGCATGCTCACCGGTACGCTCGATCCCGGCTGCACAGCGGCGCATCTGTCCGGTCTGCTGATCGGCGAGGAACTCACCGCGGCGCTGCGCACCGCGCCCGATTCCCGAATCGTCCTGGTCGGCGATCCTGCCCTGACGGAGCGCTACGCAAGCGCCTTCGCCGCTCTGGGCCGCCCCGTGCCGGAAACCCTGCAAGCCGCCGCGGTGCGCGGGCTTTATCGAATCGCCGTGTCCGCCGGGCTGGCGGGCTGAACCGGAAAGGAAGCGACGCCGTGCTGGCCGATCATCTCCAGTCCTCGCCCTTCATCGCCATTCTGCGCGGCCTCACGCCCGCGGAGGCGGTGCCTGTCGCGCAGGCCATCGTCGATGCGGGTTTGCGCATCATCGAGGTGCCGCTGAACTCGCCCGAGCCGTTCGAGAGCATCCGCATCCTGGCCGATCGTTTCGGCGAGAGCTGCCTGATCGGCGCCGGCACCGTCACCGATCCCGCCGACGTGGCGAAGGTGCGCGAGGCGGGCGGCCGTGTGATCGTCATGCCGCATGGCGATCCGGCGGTGATCCGCGCCGCCAAGGCGGCCGGCATGCTCTGCACGCCGGGAATCTGCACCCCCACGGAAGGCTTCGCCGCGCTCGCGGCTGGCGCGGACGCGCTGAAGCTGTTCCCGGCCGAAGCGATGGGCCCGGACGTGTTGAAGGCCATGCGCGCCGTGTTCCCGCGTGGAACGATGTTCCTGCCCGTGGGCGGGATCGTGCCCGGCAATGTCGGGGGATTCCTGAAGGCGGGTGCGGCGGGCTTCGGCCTCGGCTCCGGCCTCTACGCCCCGGGACGCGACGCCGCCGAGGTCGGACGTCGTGCCGCCGAATACCAGACCGCCTGGCGCGCCAGCGTTTCCGGAGAGCAGTGATGACCGACACACCGCTCCGCCTCGGCCTGGTCGGGCTGGGCCAGATCGCCCGCGTGCAGCATCTGCCGGCCATCGCCGCCAACCCGGCCTTCCGTCTGGTCGCCATCGCCAGCCGGGCCCAGACCGAGGTGCCGGAGGGCGTGGCGCTGCACACCACGCTCGGCGAGATGATCGCCGCCGGCGGCATCGACGCGGTCGTGCTCTGCACCCCGCCGCAGGTGCGCTACGCGCTGGTTCGGGAAGCGCTGCTGGCCGGGCTGCACGTGTTCATGGAGAAGCCGCCGACGCAGACGGTGGCGGAAACGCAGGACCTCGCCCGCATCGCCGCCGAGACCGGCCGCACCCTGCTGGCGAGCTGGCATTCCATGTTCTCCGCCGCCGTCGCCCCGGCGCGAAAGATCCTGGCCGAGCGCGGCATGCGCGCGATGCGGATCGACTGGGAGGAGGACGTGCACAAATTCCATCCCGGCGTGGACTGGTTCTGGCAGCCGGGCGGCATGGGCGTGTTCGATCCGGGCGTGAATGCGCTATCGATCGCGGTGGCCTGTTCGCCGGAGCCGCTGTTCATCCGCCAGGCCAGCTTCCGCGTCCGTCCCGGCGAGCAAACCCCCGTCGCCGCCGATCTCGCTTTCGCCACCCCCTCGCGCGACACCGGGCTCGAAGCACGGTTCGACTGGGACTATCGGGGCCTGGAACGTTGGACCATTCGCTGGACCCTGGACGACGGCGGCATCCTCGACCTGTCGCGCGGCGGCGGCGCGCTGGCGCTGGATGGCAAGGCTCTTCTCGACGCGCCGGACACGGAATATCCCCGGCTTTACGCGCATTTCCTCGATCTCGTGCGTGCCGGCCGCTCCGACGTGGAGATCCGCCCGCTGATGCTGGCCGCCGACGCGTTCAGTCTCGCACGGAGGGAGTGAGCAAGCGGTTCTGGACGGGCCGCCGTACCGTGCGGCGACCGGGAATGAGGCCGCAAGCGCGCCCAGGACCGGTCGGCCGTCAGGCCCGGTCGTCGTCGGGACGGCCACCGCGTCGCCGCGACGTCGCCCGTTCGCCCATCTGGTCGAGCGCGTCCGCGTTGTCGCGTCCCCAGCGATAAAGCAGCTCGACGGGCTCCACGAACCGGCTGCCGAGCGACGTCAACCGGTATTCCACCGCGGGCGGCACCGTCCCGGCCACATGGCGGGTGAGCAGCCCGCTTGCTTCCATCTCGCGCAGCGTCTGCGTCAGCATCTTCTTCGAGATGCCGGGCAGCGAGCGATGCAGGACGCCCGTGCGCGCCGCTCCGGCGTGTCGCGCGTGGAGCGTATGCAGGACCATGCTGGTCCATTTGGTCGCGAAGAGTTCGAGAACACGTCGCGGCGCGCAATCCTCGCGCCACTCCTCGTCCGCAGTGCCGGGCCGCATGGATGGATCCCTTCCGGTGCCTATGTCCCCATTCGGTGCCGTCTAGCGATTCATCTCCCGCCTGCCCAGGTCAGCGTGACGCCTACAGAAGGAAGACACGCGGCATGACCAGAACGGCACTCGTGGCGGGCGCCAGCGGCATCGCGGGAAGCGCGCTCGCCACGCTTCTCGCCCATAAAGGCTGGCGGGTGCTGGGCCTGGCGCGCCGCCCCGTGGACCAGCCCGGCATCGAGCCGGTCGCGGCCGATCTGCTCGATGACGGTGCGACGAAGAAGGCGCTCGCCGGCCACGCGCCGGATTGCGTCTTCATCACCACCTGGCTGCGCCAGCGGACGGAAGCGGAGAACATCCGCGTCAACGGCACGATGGTGCGCCATCTGCTGGATGCCCTGTCGCCGGAGAATGGCCGCAAGGGGGTCCGCCATGTCGCTCTCGTGACCGGCCTCAAGCATTATCTCGGTCCGTTCGAGGCGTACGGAAAAGGCACGCTTCCGCAGACGCCGTTCCGCGAAAGTCAGGGCCGGCTCCCGGTCGACAATTTCTACTACGCGCAGGAAGACGAACTCTTCGCCGCCGCGCGCCGCGACGGTTTCACCTGGAGCGTCCACCGTCCGCATACCGTGATCGGCAAAGCCGTCGGCAACGCCATGAACATGGGCACGACACTGGCGGTCTACGCCTCACTGTGCCGCGAAACGGGACGCCCGTTCCGTTTTCCCGGCTCGTCCGCGCAATGGAACGGCCTTACCGACATGACGGATGCGCGCCAGCTTGCCCGGCAGCTGCTTTGGGCGGCGGAAACACCGGACGCGGCCAACGAAGCATTCAATGTCGTCAACGGCGACGTGTTCCGGTGGAGCTGGATGTGGCAGCGGATCGCGGACCGCTTCGGGCTGGAGCCCGCTCCCTTCGACGGCACGCTCCTGACGCTGGAAGAACAGATGAGGGACGATGCCGCCCTCTGGCGCCGCATCGCCGGGCGCGAGAACCTGGCGGAGCCGGACCTGTCGCGCCTCGCCTCGCCCTGGCACACGGACGCCGATCTCGGCCGGCCGATCGAGGTCGTGACCGATATGAGCAAGAGCCGGCGATTGGGCTTTCTGGATTATCAGGCCACCGACGAAAGCTTCTTCGATCTGTTCGATCGACTTAAGGCGGACCGGCTGATCCCGTAGAAAGGATGGTACGATGAGGCTTGTTCTTTTTTGCAAAAAAGAACCAAAAAACTCCTGTCTGTTTGGGACGGAGAACCTTCCGGTCTGAGAAAACTCAGAAGAACACTCCATCACCGCCGCCCGCGCAAAGAGGTCAGGTCGAGCCCCAACCGTTTGACCCGGTAGTAGAACGTCTTGCGCGGAATCCCCAGCGCCACCACGGCCCGGCTCACATCGCCGTCTGCGGCGCGCAGGGCGTCCTCGATCAGGGTGCGCTCGAACGCGTCCATGCGGTCGCCCAGAAGCAGCGATCCGCCGCCGCTTTCGGCATCGCTGGCCAGACCGAGGCAGAAGCGCTCTGCATAGTTCGCAAGCTCACGCACATTGCCCGGCCAGTCCCGGCCGGCCAGCGTGTAGGGCAGATCGCGCAGAGGCGGTGCCGGTTGCCGCATTCCTTCGGCAGCACGCGCGACCAGAAACGCGAAAAGCACAGGAATATCCTCGCGCCTCTCGCTCAAGGGCGGCATCCGCAGCGGCATCCCGCCCAGGCGATGAAACAGATCCGGCCGCACACGCGCACGATCGGTTTCCCGCACGGTGGCGATGATGCGCAGATCGAGCGTTTCCGGCTCGCGCGCATCCGCACCCACGGATCGCGTTTCCGCCAGCAGCACCAGGCGATCTTGCAAAGCGTCCGACGCGCGATGCAGACCGGCGAGCAGCAGCGTACCGCGATGGGTGCGCGAGATGGTGCCGCCGCGCGCGAACAAGGACGGCAGGATTTCCGGCGCGGAGGCGGTGGCGCAATCGATCACGGTCAAACGATGCCGGGCGCGGCGGCCGCTGCGATGGATCGCCCGCGCCAGCATGGTCTTGCCGGTACCGTCGCCGCCCTCGATCAGCAGATCGAGATCGGCCTCCGCCAGCACCGGCAGCATCGCCCGCAAGCCGCGGATCGGCGCGGACTCGCCGATCAGCCCGCCGGCGGCACTGCGCTCCGCATCCTCGCGCAGCGCGCGGTTCTCCAGCGCCAGGGTCCGCGCCGCGGAGGCCCGCGCCACGCTGGCCAGAAGCGCGTCGCCGTCGAACGGCTTGGACAGGAAATCCCAGGCGCCGCGCTTCAACGCATCCACCGCCATCGGTACGTCGCCATGGCCGGTGATCAGGATCACCGGCAGGTCCGGATCGCGCGTGCGGACCTGATCGAACAGATCGATGCCGGACAGACGCGGCATCCGCACATCCGTCACCAGGACACCGGGAAACTCCGGCCCCAGAAGACGCGACGCCTCGACCGGATCGGACAGGGCGCGCACGGAAAACCCGCCCAGCATCAGCAATTGTCGCGTCGCCTCGCGCGCATCGTCGTCGTCGTCGACCAGCAGAACCGTTCCGGCAGCGGCACTCATGACGCCGCCTGCATCGTGACCTCGAACGCCGCTCCCTGCGCCCGCTCCAGCAGACGCAGGGAACCGCCCAGATCGATCATGATATCCTGCGCGATCACCAGACCGAGGCCCAGACCGTTGTCGCGCGTGGTCACGAACGGGGTGAATAAGCGATCGGCCACCGATGGCGGAATGCCCGGCCCGTTATCCGACACCACCAGACGCACCGTTTCGCCCTCCCGCGCGACAACCAGATCGACGCACGCATCCGGGCGCCCGGACAACGCCTCGATCGCGTTCTGCAGCAGGTTCACCAGCACCTGTTCCAGACGCACGCGCCCGCCGATCACGCGCAGGGACGGGTCCACCGACGGCCGTTCCAGCCGGATCGTGGCGAGCTGCTCGCGCAGGATCAGCAGCGCCCCGTCGATCACCTCGCCCAGCGCCACTGGCCGAAGCTGCCCGGTCGCCCGTCGCGCGAAACCGCGCAGCTCCGTCGTCACCGCGCCGACGCGATCGGCCAGACGACGGATCGCCTGCAGATTGCCGCGCACCGTGTCCAGATCGCCGCGATCCAGCAGTTTCTCGCTGGTCTCGGAATAGGTGCGGATCGCCGCCACCGGCTGCGCGGTCTCGTGCGCCACGCTGGCCGTCACCTGCCCCAGAGACGCCAGACGATTGGCCTGTCGCAGACGCTCGCGCAGGTCGGCCGCGCGCGCCTCGATCGCCCGCCGCTCCTCCATCTCCCGCGTCAGCTCCGCCGTACGCGACGCCACCGCCCGTTCCAGCTCCGCCGTTTGCAGGCGCAAACGACGCCGGCGCGCGCCCATCGCCCGCAACAGCGACAGAACCGCCAGAACCGCCACCGCCGTCACCGCCGCGGCACCGCGCGCGGCCTCCTTCGGCCCGGCCCCCACCGGCAGCAGCAGGGTCAGGCGCCAGCCATTCTCGGCCGTGTCCACCGTCGCCGACACGAAAGCGCGCCCGTCCACGACGGCGCGGTCGCCCTGCCCCGCCACCGGCAGCGGTTTCAGGTCGGACGGCGCGATGCTGTTCTCCGCACCGAGTGCCGCCGCCCGTTCCGGCGACAGCGGACGCGCCACGCCGAAGCGCCAATCGGCACGGCTGCTGACCAGCACCACGCCGTCCGGATTCTCGACGAAGGTGATGCCGCCGGCCCGGGCCCATTCGGCTTCCAGCCGGTTGAACTCGACCTTCACCACGGTCACGCCGCCGGTTTCGTTGCGCCGTGCCAGGTAAAGCCCGGGATTGCGGCTCACCGTGCCGCGCGCGAACTGGTCGTCCTGCCCCTGCGCGATCGCCTGCCGGAAATAGCGCCGGAACCGGTAGTCGCGTCCGACGAAGCTGTTGCGGCCGTCCCAGTTGCTGGCCGATACCGCGATGCCGTCTCGGTCGATCACGTAGATCACGGAGGCGCCGGTGCTGGCCGCCAGATCCGACAGCTTGCGGTTCAACATCTGCCGGTCGGCGGTGCCGCCGGAGAGACCGGCGACGATGTCGCGATCGTCGGCGAGCGCCAGCGGCAGCAGGCGGAACCGGGCGATCTCGCTGTTCAGCAGGGCGGCGCGCAATTCGGCATCCGAACGGGCCCGGTCGAGCAGGCCGCGAATTGCCGCGTGCTCGACCAGTCCGCCCACCGCCAGCGCGGCCAGTCCGGCGCAGAACAAGGCCGCCAGCAGCAGAAGCACCGGCCGGATCGGAACGGAGGCGATACGCACGCGCGGAGCCTAGCACGGCCCTGTGCCGAAACCAGCACACACGCCGCCGCGCGGTGTGCCGATTTCGGGACGGGTTCGCAGCCGGGAACCGGACAGATTGTTGTTTTCCTTGACCTTATTGCGGCGCACACCGAAAAAGCGACGCCGCATGGCCGCCGGGTGAAGAATGCTTCCGATGAAGACGCGCCGGGAAAGGCGCGCGATGTCGCGAGGAAGCCCAGCATGATGATCCAGCCCGCCAACGGCGCAGCGCCGCACGCCAAACGCCCCTGGTACGCACATCTCTACACCCAGGTGCTGGTGGCGATCGTCGCCGGTGTCGTGATCGGCCATTTCTGGCCGCAAACGGGCGCGGCGTTGAAGCCGCTCGGCGACGGGTTCATCCGTCTGGTGAAGATGGTGATCCCCCCGGTGATCTTTCTCACCATCGTTTCGGGCATCGCCGGGATGCGCGACCTGCGCGCCACCGCCCGCGTCGCCGGCAAGACCTTCGCCTATTTCCTGTTCTTCTCCACCCTGGCGCTGATCGTCGGCCTCGTGGTCGCCAACGTGCTCCAGCCCGGAAGCGGGATGCATGTCGATCCCGCTTCCGCCCATGGCGGCGGCGAGGCCGCGCAATATGCCGCACGCGCGCACGAGACCACCCTCACCGGCTTCCTGCTCGGCATCATCCCCGACACCTTCGTGTCCGCCTTCACCTCGGGCAACATCCTACAGGCGCTGTTCGTGGCGATCCTGACCGGCATCGCCCTCGCCATGGCCGGGGAGCGCGGCGAACGCGTGCTGGGCCTGATCGAGGACGTCTCGGCGATCGCGTTCCGCATCGTCGCCATCCTGATGAAGGCGGCTCCGATCGGCGCGTTCGGCGCCATGGCCTTCACCGTCGGCAAGTACGGCGTCGGCACGCTGGCCAATCTCGCCGCCCTGGTCGGCACGTTCTATCTCACCTCGCTGCTGTTCGTGCTCGTGGTGCTGGGCACCGTCGCTCGCTTGTGCGGTTTCTCGATCCTGCGTCTGATCGGCTATCTGAAAGCGGAACTGCTGCTGGTGCTGGGCACGTCCTCGTCCGAAAGCGCCCTGCCGAGCCTGCTGGAGAAGATGGAGCGCGCGGGCTGCCCGAAATCGGTGGTCGGCCTGGTGGTACCCACCGGCTACTCGTTCAATCTCGACGGCACCAACATCTACATGACCCTGGCCGCGCTGTTCATCGCACAGGCGTACGGGATTCATTTGAGCCTGGGTCAGCAGCTTCTGCTTCTGTCCATGGCGATGGTGTCGTCCAAGGGTGCGGCGGGCGTGACCGGGGCGGGGTTCATCACCCTGGCGGCCACTTTGTCGATCATGCCCACCATTCCGGTGGCCGGGATCGCGCTGATCCTGGGCGTGGACCGGTTCATGAGCGAGTGCCGCTCTCTGACCAACTTCATCGGCAATGCGGTCGCAACCATCGTGGTCGCGCGCTGGGAAGGCGTGCTCGACCACGAACAACTCGATGCGGCCCTGCATAATCGTCTGCCGGCCGTCGAGGACGATCTGGAGGTTCCCGCTTCCGCCGCCATCCGCCCCGCAGCCTGAGGAGCGGTTCCATGCGTCGTTTCGATCGCGCCCTGCGGGGCGCCACCCCCAGGCTCGCCCTGCTGTCCGCCGTTCTGCTGCCCGTTCTGGACTCGACGCCCGCACGCGCGCAGCTCAATCCTGCCCCGACCAGCGGCCTGACACGCAACCCGGCCGAACCGGCCGTAAGCGCCTATCCGGCGCCGGCCGCCGGAGACGGTCTCTCCACCGCCGGCTACAACCTGTCGCGCTGGGCCGAGGACTGGCGCTCCATGCGCGATCCGAAGAAGCGCAAGGACTGGCTGGATCGTTTGAAATACCTGCCGCTCGACAAGAGCGGCTCGGTGTATCTCACTTTGTCCGGCGAGCTGCGCCTGCGCTTCAACCAGACCAGCAATCCGAACCTGAAGCTCGGCCCGCGCCAAAAGCAGGATATCCTGCGCAGCGTCGGCGGCGCCGATCTGCATATCGGCCCGCATCTGCGCGCCTATGCGGAAATCGCCCGTGCCGATCTCTGGGGAAAGGAACTCGGCACCGTCAGCGGATCGTTCCGGAACCGGCTCATCTTCCAGCAATATTTCGTGGAAGGCGACCAGACGATCGGGCAGGCGCGGCTCGGCCTGCGCTACGGCCGGCAGGAATTCACCGACGGTTCCAACCTTCTCGTCTCCCAGCGCGACAACAACACGATCCGCTACGTTCTGAACGGCGTGCGCCTCTGGGTGCGCGGCAAGACGCTCCGCGCCGATCTGTTCGATTTCCATCCGACCCGCCTCGGCGTGGGCGGCGCCGGCGACGACTATGTCGAGCGCAGCATCCGATTCAGCGGCGCCACCACCGGCGCGGTGATTCCCCGGAATTTCCTGGGCGGATCGAAGCTTTATCTCGACCCGTTCGTGTGGCGGCTGGCCAACGACCATGCCGTGTGGGGACGCACCAACAGCACCGAGGAGCGGTTCTACTACGGCGCCCGTTTCTGGGGCGATGCCGGACGCTGGACGATCGACTGGACGGCGAACTACCAGGGCGGCCGCTCCGGCAACCGTCCGATCCAGGCCGGGCAGATTTTCGCAGCCCAGACCTACAAGCTCGGCACATCGCCGACCGCGCCGCGTATCGGCTTCCATGCCGATTACGCCAGCGGCGGCGGCGCCTATAATCGCGGCGCGCTGCACGACGCCTTCGCGCCGTTCGGCAACAACATCTATTACAGCTACCAGCTCTATCTGACGCCGACCAACCTCATCGCGCTGGCCCCAAGCTTCACCGTGTCGCCGATCGAGAGCGTGCGGATCACGATCGAGCAGCAATGGACCTGGCGCGACAGCACCGGCGACGCGGTCTATCGCGCCAACGGCACCGCCTTCGCCGGGACCCAGAACAACCGCGCCCGCAAGGTCGCCGACGTGACGCGTCTGCAAACGGTCTGGACCGCCACGCCGCGTTTGAACCTCACCGGCCGCTACGAGCATCTGGCGGCAGGGCCGGCGCTGACGCGGGCGCGGTTCAGCGGGTCGGATTTCCTGGCGGGGTGGGCGAGTTATCGGTTCTAAGACGCTCCAGGCCAGGGCTTTCAAGAGGCGTTAGCAGACCTGGAAGCCTTGCCAGAACGCATCGTCCCGGTCGATCCAGACCGTGTTGAATCCTGTGGCGATCGCCGAGCCTTCGATCCGGGGAATGATCGCCGCACGGTCGCCCAGGCGGCATTCCTCCAGAACCGTGCCGTAGAACCGGCTGTTGATGATCGAGCGGTGCTCGAACCGTTCGCCCACGCCGAGCAATCCGCGATGATGCAGATGCGCCAGACGCGCCGACGTGCCGGTGCCGCAGGGCGAACGGTCGATCGCCTTGTCGCCATAGAACACCGCGTTGCGACCGACGATCCCGTTTTCTCCGCGCACCGGCGCGCCATCGGTCCACAGCACATGGCTGACGCCGTTGATGGTCGGATCGAGCGGATGCACAGGCGTGATCTTCTCGCGCATCATCGCGCGCACGACCGGGCTGAGTTGCAGGATGCGCGCGGCGCCCAGCGCGTCGATGCTCTCGAACGCGCCTTGCGGCTCCACGATCGCATAGAAGTTGCCGCCATAGGCGACATCCACGCGAAGCGGCCCCAACCCCGGCACGTCGATCTGCACATCCTCGGCCGCGACGAAGGATGCGACGTTGCGGATCGCCACCGACCGCACCCGCCCGTTCTCTTCCGTGTAGCCGATCTCGATGATTCCGGCCGGCACTTCCAGACGCAGCCTGCCCGGCTCGCGCGGCGTGAACAGCCCGTTCTCCAGCGCGAAGGTGACGATGCCGATGGTGCCGTGGCCGCACATCGGCAGACAGCCGCTGGTTTCGATGAACAGGATGCCGCCATCCGTGTCCGGCTGCGTCGGCGGATACAGGAAACCGCCCGACATCATGTCGTGCCCGCGCGGTTCGAAGCACAGGCCGGTACGAATCCAGTCGAAGCGCTCCAGGAAATCCTGCCGGCGCTCGCTCATGCTGTTGCCACGCAGAAGCGGGGCGCCGCCCGCGACCAGACGGACCGGGTTTCCGGCGGTGTGGCCGTCGATGCAGAAGAAGGTGTGGCGCATGAGCGGGAATCCTCGAAAACGTATTCCAGGGCTCTGCCCTGGACCCGCCAAAGGCTCGCCTTTGGAATCCAATTGATCAAACAACTGGATTCTCAAGGCGAGCCTTGAGTGGGGTCCGGGGCAAAGCCCCTGGTCTCACAACGGCCGCGTCGCCGCCGCCTTTTCCACCATCGCCGTCACTTCCGCCCGGCGCGCGCCCGTCAGCGGCAGACGCGGCATGCGCACGCGCTCCGAGCCTCGGCCCATGATCTGCTCGGCCAGCTTGATCGACTGCACCAGATCGTGCTCGGCATCGAGATGCAGCAGCGGCATGAACCAGCGATAGATCCGCAGCGCCTCGGCGTAGTCGCCGCGCATCGCCGCTTCCACCAGCGCCACCGATTCCTGCGGGAAGGCGCTGGTCAGGCCCGACACCCAGCCGGCCGCACCCAGCATCAGGCCTTCCAGCGCCACGTCGTCCAGACCGGCCATCAGCACGAAGCGATCGCCGAAGCGGTTGTGCAGGTCGGTGAAGCGGCGCGTATCCGGCGCGCTTTCCTTGACCGCGGCGATGGTCGGCAGCGCGGCGAGACGCTCCAGCACGTCCATGCCGATGCTGACGCGATAGGCCGGCGGGTTGTTGTACAGCATGATCGGCAGGTCGGACGCCTTCGCCACCGCGCTGAAATGCGCTTCGAGCTCGTGCGGCTGCGGCACGTAGACCATGGCCGGCAGCACCATCAGCGCGTCCGCGCCGAGTTCCGCCGCCTTGGCGGCGAAGCGGCAGGCGCGCGCGGTGTCGAACTCGGACACGCCGACGATCACCGGTACGCGCCTGGCCACCACGTCCACCGCCTCGCGCAGCAGGGCGATCTTCTCGTCCGGCTCCAGGGAGTTGTTCTCGCCGCAGGTGCCCATCACCACCAGACCGTGCACGCCGTCACGCACCAGCGCATCGAGCACGCCGCGCGTGGCGTCGTGATCGACGCTATAGTCGTCCTTGAACTGGGTCGTCGCCGCCGGGAAAACGCCTGTCCACTTCATGATGATCCTCGCTTGCACGGCGTCGATGGTGATGTATCGTATACGATATGCAAGTTCCAAGAACAAGCCGTCCGCTGTCGTGTCCGGGACCGCGCCGCCTCGTGGTGGTGGGCGGCGGCATCGTCGGCCGCGTCGCGGCTCTGGCGGCGCAGCGGAACGGCTTCTCCGTGACCTTGTGCTGGCCGCAGGACCGCGATCCGGCGCAGGTACCGTTCGGAGACTATTTCACCGGACCGGCCACGTTCGGCAATGCCGGTCATATCGCCACCGAACAGATCAGGCCGCTCGCCAATCCATCCTACCTGTTCAGCGCGCCGCGCCGGCTGTTCCGTTTCGGCGGCGCGCTGGACCTGGGCTGGCGGAGGCCCGGCGCATGGCTGCCCTGGAGCCTGCGTTTCGCGCGCGCCACGCTACGCGCCCGGGCCGGAGAGCGGGCGCTGGCCTTTCTGCTGGCCGACGCCCTGCCGGCCTGGAAACGTCTGGCGGACGGGCTCGGCGAACCCGACCTGGTCCGCGATCACGGCCACCTGATGTTGTGGCGCGACCCGGTTGCGCTGCGGAAGGCGATGGCCGCGGGGGGCGACACCGGCACGGCCCGGTCGCGTCCGCTCGAGCCGGACACGCTCCGCACGCTTTCCGACCGGCTCGGACAACCCTTTGCGGGCGGCATACGCTTCGAGAAGACCGGACAGGTGGACGACCCCGTGCGCTGCCTCGGCGTCGTACTGGAGGCGTTCGCGGCGGCGGGCGGCCAGGTGGTACGGCAGGGCGTCCGGGCGATCTCCGCCGATGGGCGGATCGTCACGCTGGCGGATGGCGCGACCGTCGAGGCCGATCGGACGATCCTCGCCGCTGGCGTTGGCACGGCGCGCCTGCTGCGCGGGATCGGCCGCGTCCTGCCGCTGATCGCCGAGCGCGGCTATCATATCGAGTGGCGGCACGAGACATCCTGGCCGTTCCCGCCTCTGGTGTTCGAGGAGCGCGCCCTGATCGTGTCGCGCTTCGGCGATCGTCTGCGCGCCTCCTCCTTCGTGGAGTTCGACCGTGAGGACGCACCGCCCGACGGGCGCAAATGGCGGCGTCTGGAAGAGCATGTGCGCGCGCTCGGTCTGCCGGTCGCCTCGCCGTTCCGGCACTGGATGGGCGCCAGGCCGACTCTGCCGGATTATCTGCCGGCGATCGGCACGCTGCCGGGCCTGCCCAACCTGATGGTGCTGAGCGGGCACGGCCATCTCGGCCTGACCCTCGCCCCGCGCACCGCAGAGATCGCGCTCAGCTTGTTGCACGGCGAGGCGGTGGAGGGGCTGTCGCCGTTCGACCCGGCCCGTTTCGGAGCGTGACGATGAACAACGATCCCGACGCGAGCGGTTTCAAACGCTCTTTGTCCCGTCTCGATCTGACCATGATCGGATTCGGCTCGATCTTCGGCTCCGGCTGGCTGTTCGCCGCCGCCCACGTGTCGGCCATCGCCGGGCCGGCCTCCATCCTGAGCTGGATCGTCGCGGGCGGCGCGGTGCTGCTGCTGGGGCTGGTCTATTGCGAACTAGGCGCGGCTCTGCCGCATGCGGGCGGCGTGGTGCGCTACCCGGAATGGTCGCACGGCCCGGTCTGCGGCTTCCTGATGGGGCTCGTCACCACGATCGCCTATACGTCGCTGATCGCGATCGAGATCGTCGCCGCGCGCCAATATGCCGGCGCCTGGATTCCCGGCCTGACACGCGATGCGGCAGGCGATCCGACATTGGCCGGCTGGTTTCTGCAACTCGCGATCCTGATCGTTCTGTTCGGGATCAATCGCGTCGGCATCGGCACCTTCGCGCTGGTGAACACGATCGTCACTCTGTTCAAGTTCTGCGTGCCGGCCCTGGTCGCGATCTTTCTTCTTCTGCACATGCACGTGGCGAATTTCGTCGCGCACGGCATCGCGCCGGGCGGCGCGTCCGGCGTGGAAGCGGCGATCTCCACCGGCGGGATCATCTTCGCCTATCTGGGGCTGACGCCGATCGTGTCCGTGGCGTCGGAAGTGCGCGATCCGCAGCGTTCGATCCCGTTCGCGCTGCTGTGTTCGGTGCTTTTGTCGATGCTGGTCTACGTGCTGCTCCAGGCCGCGTTTCTCGGCAGCGTACCGCAGGCGCTGCTGGTGCAGGGATGGAGCGGCCTCGACACGGCGCTGGCGCTGCCGTTCCGCGATCTGGCGGTGATGCTGGGTGCGGGCTGGCTGGCGACTCTGGTGGTGTGCGACGCGATGGCCTCGCCGACCGGCACCGGCAACGTTTATCTGGGCGCCACGCCGCGTGTGGTGTTCGCCTGGGCACGCAGCGGCACCTTTCCGCGCCTGTTCGGGCGCGTCGATCCGCGCAGCGGCGTTCCGGTTCCAGCACTCTGGCTGTGCTTCGCCTTGTCCGTGTTCTGGACGCTGCCGTTTCCGTCCTGGCAGGCGCTGATCGGCGTGGTCTCCTCCGCGCTGATGATGAGCTATGCGTTGGCGCCCACGGCCGCCGCCGCATTGCGGCGCACGGCGCCGGATCTGACGCGCCCGTTCCGTCTGCGCGGTTTTTCCGTGGTGGCGCCGGTTTCTTTCGCGGTTGCCTCCCTGATCGTGTTCTGGACCGGCTGGCCGGTGCTGCGCTGGCTGCTCGGTTTCCAGTGTCTTGCTGGCCTTGCCGTCGCCGTTTGCTACGGCCGCGAGGCGTGGCACGAGAGTGCGTGGCTGTTCGGCTGGATCGCCGGTTTGATGCTGCTGTCTTTTGCGGGCAGTTTCGGCGGGCGCGGCTGGATCGCGCATCCGTTCGACGACGTGGCGGTGGTGGCGCTGTCCTTGTGCTGCTTCGCCGTGGCGCAACGCCGTGGACGGCCCGACCCGTTCCGCGCTTTCCTGGAAGACTGACCGCATGGCATCCGGCTCCGTTCTGGCTCTTCCGTCCCGGCTGCAACGCGCGCTGGAAACCCTGTCGCCGGACGACGCGCCGATGCCGCCGCCGATCGCGGCGGCCGAGCACCGCGATCGTCTGAGCGCTGTACTGCACGGCATGGACGCGGCCGGACTCGATGCGATCCTGATCGGCGCGGGTCCATTTCTGCGTTACCTGACCGGCCTCGCCTTCAGCCCGACGGAGCGCGCGGTGGCGTTGTTGCTGCCGCGCGACGGCGTTCCACGCCTGCTGTGCCCGCGCTTCGAAACCGGCTCCGTCGCCGAAGGACTCGCGTTCCCGGTCGAGCCGCTGCCCTGGGACGAGCACGAGAACCCGGCCGCGATCCTGTCGCCGCTGCTGAAACAGGGCGTGCGTCTCGGGCTCGATCCCGAAACGCCGTTCCGCTTTTCCCGTGCGCTGACCGAGCACCGCGCCGATCTGCGCCTGTCCGACGCCGCCCCGGTGCTGGAGTGCGTGCGCCGCCGCAAGAGCGCGGCCGAGCTGGCGATCATGGACCACGCCATGCGCATCACGGCCCGGGTGCATCGCGCCACGGCAGAGGCGCTGGAACCAGGGCTGCGCGCCAGCGAGATCCGTCGCTTCGTCGATCTGGCGCATCGTGCGCTCGGCGCGCCCGACGGCGCCTCGTTCTGTGCCGTGCAGTTCGACCGCGCCACCGCCTTTCCGCACGGCATTCCCGGCGACCAGTCTCTCGAACGCGACGCGCTCGTTCTGGTCGATACCGGCTGCATCCTGCACGGCTACCAGTCCGACATGACGCGCTGCTGGCGCATCGGCGCGGACGACGCCGAGCAGCACCGCATCTGGCGGATCGAAAGCGAGGCCCAACAGGCCGCGTTCGCGGCGGTGCGCCCCGGCGTGGCAGCGGAAACGGTGGATGCGGCCGCGCGGCGCATGCTCGAAGCGCATGGGCTCGGCCCGGATTACGCCCTGCCCGGCCTGCCGCATCGCACCGGCCACGGCATCGGCCTGTCGATCCACGAGCCGGTCTATATCGTGCGCGGCGACACCACCCTGCTCGAACCCGGCATGTGCTTTTCGATCGAGCCGATGATCGTCATCCCCGAACGCTTCGGCGTCCGTCTGGAGGATTGTGTTTGCGTCACAGACACCGGCGCGCGCTGGTTCACCGAGCCGGCGACCGATTGGAGAGCCGCCTGATGCGACACTGGCTCCTGGCGGCAGCCGCCTGTCTGGGTGTCTCTGCCGCGGCTGCCGCGGCGCCCACGCCGAACCCGCCTCCCGCTTTCGTGGACGACGGACACGGGCGCATGTCGCTGCGTGTCGATGGCAGGCCGTTTCTCGTTCTGGCCGCCCAGCCGCACAACTCTTCCGCCTGGCCAGACCGGATGAACGCCGTCTGGGCGGCGGCCGACGCGATGGCGGTCAACACGCTGGAAGCGCCGGTCTACTGGCAAACCCTGGAACCGCAGCCGGGACGGTTCGACTTCGCCGAAACCGACATGCTGGTCCATCAGGCTCGCACGCATCGCAAGCGTCTGGCCTTGCTCTGGTTCGGCACGTGGAAGAACGGCGCGATGGGCTACGTGCCGGACTGGATCAAACAGGACCGGCAGCATTATCCGCGCCTGCGCGATGCGGACGGCAACGACACCGCCAACGGCCTGTCGCCGTTCGGCACCGAAACCCTCGCCCGCGACAAGGCCGCCTTCACGGCGTTGATGCAGCATGTGCGGGCGATCGACGGCGCGCAGCACACCGTGATTCTCGTTCAGGTGGAGAACGAGAGCGGACTGTTCGGCACGGTTCGCGACCATACCGATGCCGCCAACGCCGCCTTCGCGGCGCCCGTGCCGGATGCGGTGCTGCGGGCGATGAACATCGACGCGAAAGGCGGCCATCCGAACTGGCACGACGCCTTCGGCGCGCGCGCGGACGAATGCTTCGCCGCATGGTCCGTGTCGCGCTACGTGAATGCAGTGGCCGAAGCAGGACGCGCCGCCGATCCGCTGCCGATCTATGCCAATGTCTGGCTGCGCTATCGCGGCCTGACGCAGCCGGGCACCGATTATCCGAGCGGTGGCGGCGCCTGGACCGTGCTGCCGATCTGGAAGGCGATGACGCCGGCGATCGGCGTTCTCGGCACCGACGTCTACACCAACTCCCTCGCCGAATTCCGCAAGGGCGTGCTGCCGTACGATCGGCCGGACAACGTGCCGTTCGTGTCCGAAAGCGGCATCACCCCCGCCACCGCGCGCTGGGTGTTCGACACGCTCGGGCGCGGCGGCATCGGCGCATCGCAATTCGGCATCGACCACCAGCCTGGTGATCCGGATCTGACTCCGGCGCTGATCGCCCATGGCCGCAACAACCAGCTTCTCGCACCGATGGGCGCGTTTCTGGCCGAAGCAGCCAGGGAGAAGCGCATCTCCGCCCTGCTCGAAGATCCCGGCGCACCGAATCCCTCCACCGAGATCGGCGATTGGCGCATCACTGCCGCGTTCGGCGCCGAGTGGGGCAAACCGAGTCCGACCACCGCACCGTTCGACGCGCTCGCGCCGGGCCGCGTTTTGGTGGTGCCGATCGACGCGACGCATATCCTGATCGCCGGCATGTCGGCACGGATCGAGCTGCAACCGAAAGACGATGCCACCGGCGCGCACGAGATCCTGCGCGTCGAGCAAGGACACATGACCGATGCGGGCTGGACCACCGACCGCATCCTGAACGGCGACGAGACCGATTACGGAATCGCGCTCGATCCGCAGGGCGAAACCGTCCGCGTCACGCTCGGCCCCTGACACGACATCCGCGAGAACTCGACATGAACCATGTTTGCGAAAACGGCTGTTGCGGTCTCTCGGTGTTCGGGCGCTCGGACACGGTGCGGTTCGGCCGGCGCAGCGCGACCATGCTGCTGGCCAGCTCCGTCGCCGGCCTCGTGCTGGACGCCAAGGCCCAGGCCCAGGGCACCAGGCCCGCTCCTGCCGCCGCGCCCGGATCGGGCACGCCGTCGCAGCGCCTCGCCGCGGTGATCGCCGAATACGACCGGATCGAACGCGAAGCCGACCCGATCGACGCCGGGCAGCGTGGCGACGCCGCGGCACGCCGGCGCTGGCCCGACAACTCCCCCGCCGCGACCCGGACGCAGGAAGATGCCCTGCGCGCCTGCAAGACCCGTCTGGATGCGATCGGCGATGCCGGGTTGTCGCCGGAAGAGAAGCTGAACCGTGAATTGCTGCAATGGCGTCTCGGGCAGGAAATCGCCGCCTTCGTGTTCGACGAGAACCGCATCCCGTTCAGCGCCGATGACGGGTTCTTCCTGGTGCCCGGCTATGCGGCGCAAGGCACCGTGATCCACACCGAAACCGAGGCGCGCGACTGGATCGCCCGTCTCCATGCCGTGCCGGCCTATTACGATCGCGAGATCGCCAACATGCGGCGCGGCATTGCCGACAAATTCACGCAGCCGCGTCTGGTCGCGGAGAAGGCGGCGGCGACGGTGAACGCGCAGCTCGCCACTCCGCCCGAAAAAAGCCCTTTGCTGGCGCCGATCGACGCCATGCCGCCCACCATTCCCGCCGCTACGCGCGACGCCCTGCACGCGGACGCGGTGGCGGCGATCCGCGATTCCGTGCAGCCGGCGCAACGCACGCTGGCGATCTTCTTCCGCGACACCTACATCCCCGCCGCACGCACCACTCTGGGCGTATCGTCCCTGCCGAACGGCCGCGCCTATTACAGCTATCGCGTGCGCGACCAGACCACCACCGACATGACGCCGGACCAGGTGTTCGATCTCGGCGAAAGCGAGGTGAAGCGCATCCATGCCGAGATGCTGCACGAGATCGCCGCCAGCGGATTCACCGGCGATTTCCCGGCCTTCCTGCAGTTCCTGCGCACCGACAAGCAGTTCTACGTCACCACGCGCGAGGCGCTGATGGAGAAGGCCTGCCGCCTCGCCAAGCGCATCGACGGGCAGTTGCCGCATTTCTTCCGCACCCTGCCGCGCCTCAGCTACGGCGTCGTCGAGGTGCCGCGCGAGATCGAGGACGGCTACACCTCCGGCCGCGCGCAGCCGGGCGATCCCAGGCAGGGCATCGCCGCGGAACTACTGATCAACACCTCGCATCTCGATCAGCGGCCGCTCTACGAACTGCCTTCGCTGGTCGCGCATGAAGGCGCGCCCGGCCATTATCTGCAGATCGCCCTCGCGCAGGAACTCACCGACCTGCCGGATTTCCGCCAGCAATCCGACATCACCGCCTACGTGGAAGGCTGGGCGGTGTATTGCGAACAGCTCGTGCGCGAATTCGGCCTCTACGAAACGCCGTATCAGCGCTTCGGCATGCTCTCGATGGAGATGTGGCGCGCCTGCCGTCTCGTAATCGATGTCGGCATACACTGGAAGAACTGGACCCGCGATCAGGCCGTCGCCTATCTGCGACAGAACACGGCGCTCGCGGAGAAGAACATCCAGAACGAGGTTGATCGCTATATCGCCTGGCCCGGACAGGCGCTCGGCTACAAGATCGGCCAGCTCCGCATCTCAGGACTTCGCGCCGACGCGGAAGCGAAACTCGGTCCGAATTTCGACCTGCGCCGCTTCCACGACGTGATCCTGTTGCAGGGCGCGATGCCGCTTTCCGTGCTGTCGCAGCGTGTGCGGGACTGGATCGTTTCCGGCGGGACATAAGGAAAGCGGGGACCCGGCGTCCGGCCGTTCGCCGCGCATGACTCAGCCTTCTCCCCGGCCCTCGAGCAATTCCAGACGCAGATCCTGCAAGGTGTCGCGCAGATGCTTGCGGGTCAGTTCCTCCAGCGCATCCTGCTGCCCGTCGATCCACAGATGGAGCATCTGCCGGTGTTCATCGCAGGCGCGGCTGTCCCGACCGGTCTGCAACAGATGCAGACGGGTGTAGCGCTCCGACAGCGTATGCAACTGTTCCAGGAAACTGGTGGTGAGCGGTCCGGCGCCCGGCTGCATCAGCAGCATGTGGAACAGCCGGTTCAACCGTCCCTGGTCTTCCGAACCGGCATGGATGCTGTCGTCGAGGGACATCAGCATGGTGCGGGCGGCGCGATGGGCGGCAGGATCGGCGAACCGGCTGCCGCGGGCGATGGCGGCGGGTTCGAGCTGCAGACGAAGCGCGAACACCTCCTCCGCTTCGGCCATCGACAAGGCGGCCACCACATAGCCCCGATGCGCCTGGGACCGCACGAGACCGCTCTGTTCCAGACGCACCAGCGCTTCGCGCAACGGGATCTTGCTGATGCCGAATTCCGCCGCCAGCGTGTCCTGGCGGATCGGTTCGCCGGCAGCGATGCCGCCGGACAGGATGCGGTCGCGCACCAGATCGTGCACCCGCTCCGCAAGGGTTCGTATCTCTAAGGCGGCACCAGACACGGCGGGCTCTGTCAATATTTTAGGCATCTTACCTTATAATTAACTATTCCCCGCCATTCTGACACAGAACCATCGATCTGACAGCGTTACTTTTCCGCACCGCTGCCGTGCCGGGCGTCCCCGGCTATCACCTGCCCGGATGGTCGTCTTCCGGGCAGGCCGGCAGCCGTTTCAGCGCAGCACGGACGCCTTCCTGCCGGTCTTCCAGCGGTCAAACATCACCGCCAGAAGCAGGATGCCGCCGCGCACCAGATACTGGTAGAAGGCCGGCACGTTCAGTAGGCCCATCGCGTCCTGCACGCAGCCCATGATCAGCACGCCCACCACCACGCCGGAAATGGTGGCGATGCCGCCGGACAGCGACACCCCGCCCAGGACGCAGGCGGAGATCACCGCCAGCTCCAGGCCGATGGAAGTCTTCGGGTCGCCCAGACCCATGCGCGAGGTCAGCAGAACGCCGGCCAGACCGGCCAGCAGGCCTTGCAGAACGAACACCGCGACACGGATCCGGGTCACGGGAATGCCGGCCAGACGTGCCGCCTCCACGTTGCCGCCGATCGCCAGGACGTCGCGCCCGAACACGGTGCGGTTCAGAACGAAGCCCAACACGACGAAGCTCGCAAACATCACCCAGACCGGGGTGGTCATGCCCAGGAAGCTCGCCGCGGACAGGCCGAAGAAGGAGGGCGCCAGGATCGCCACCGCGTCGCCGCCGGAGGAGATGTAGGCGAGACCGCGCACCGCCTCCATGGTCGCCAGCGTGGCGATCAGCGAATTGATGCCGAAACCGGCCACCACCACGCCGTTGAACAGCCCGATCGCCCCGCCGGCCAGAACGCCGCACAGGATGCCGAGCGGCGCCCCCAGCGCATTGGCGGCGATCGACCCCACCACGCCGGAAAACGCGACGATGGAGCCGATCGACAGATCCACCTCGCCCAGCGCCAGCACCATCATCATGCTCGCGGCGATGGTGCCGGTGAGCGTTACGCTGAGCAGAAGCCCGGTGATGTTGCCGCGCGAGGTGAAGTCCGGCACCAGCGCCGCCAGCACCACCAGCAGCAGCAGGAACACGATCACGATGCCCGATTGCTGCACCAGACGGCGGATGGTGCGGGCGGTGGAGCCGCTTCGGGGTGCGGCGGATGCGCGCGGCTCGGAAAGGCTGGCTTGCATGGCGTCACTCGGTTCGATGCGCCGGCCCGGAGCCGGTCTCGGTTCGATGTCGGGTCTGCGCACCGGCCGGCGGGCCGGTGCGGAACGGGGTCCGGCCGCCTATCGCGGCAAAGCGTGGCCGAGCAGGCGCTCAGGCGTGATCTCGGCGCGCGGCACATCGGCGGTCAGACGCCCGTCGGCCATCACCAGCACGCGGTCGCACACCGAACTCACCTCGGGCAGATCGCTCGACACCACGATCACGCCGATGCCCTTCTCGGCCAGGCCGTAGAGGATCTTGTAGATCTGCGCCCGGGCGCCGACGTCGATGCCGCGCGTCGGCTCGTCCAGCACGAACAGCTCGATCTTCTCCGACAACCAGCGTCCCAGGATCGCCTTCTGCTGATTGCCGCCCGACAGGGTGCGGATCTGCGTTTCGCCGCTGGCGGTGCGCACGTCGAGGTCGCGTATGGCGCGGACCGCGTTCTGCTTCTCGCGGGCGAAATCCACCAGGCCGGCGTGGGCGTAGCGGCGGCGCACGCTGATGTTGATGTTGTCGTTCACCGAGGCGATCGGGAAGATGCCCTCGCGCTTGCGATCCTCCGGGCACATGGCGATGCCCGCCTCGATCGCCCGGCGCGGCGAGCCCAGACGCAGCCCTTTGCCGCGCAGCGTCACGCTGCCGCCGGTGGCCTTCTCGGTGCCGCAGAGCAGACGCATCAGCTCGGTGCGCCCGGCGCCGACCAGCCCGAAGAAACCGACGATCTCGCCGGCCCGCACGTCGAACGAGACCGGCGCGCGCAGGCCGGGGCCGGTCACCTCGCGGATCTCGGCCACCACACCGCCCACCGGGCGCGGCGACCAGCCATAGATGTCCTCGATCGCGCGGCCGACCATCTCGGTTACGAGACGGTCCTGCGTCACCGTCGCCATGGTCGGATGGTGCGCCACGCGGGCGCCGTCGCGGAACACGGTGACGGCGTCGCACAGCTCGAACAGCTCGGCCATGCGATGGGTCACGTAGATGATCGCCCGCCCCTCGTCGCGCAGGCGGCGGACGATCCGCTTGAGGTTCTCGACCTCGCGCGCGGACAGGGACGAGGTCGGCTCGTCGAAGGCGATGATGCGGGCATCGCGCAGCAGCGCCTTGCCGATCTCCACCATCTGGCGCTGGCCGATCGAGAGACGGCCCACAGGCGTGGACGGGTCGATATCCTCGCCCAGATCGCGCAGAACCGCTTCCGCACGCGCCCGAAGGCTCTTGCGGTCGATCAGCCCCAGGCGGCTGGGAAGCTGGCCCAGCATCAGGTTCTCGGCGGCGCTCAGCCCCGGAACCAGATGCAGCTCCTGGTAGATGATGGCGATGCCGGCTTCGAGCGCGTCGGCGGCGCCGCGGAACGACAGCGCCTGACCGTCCACATGGATGGTGCCGGCGCGCGGCGTGTTCACGCCGCTCATCACCTTGAGCAGGGTGGACTTGCCGGCGCCGTTCTCGCCCATCAGCCCGTGCACGGACCCGGCATGCACGGCGAGATCCACGCCGCGCAACGCCTTCACGCCCGGAAACTCGACCACGATCCCGGACAGAGCCAGCAGCGGGCGGCCCTCCTTCGGATCCGGAAGAACCGCCGCTTCGCTCATGAGCCGAGCTGCGCCTTCACCTGCTGCCAGTTGTCGCGCGTCATCAGAACGCCGGTGGTCTGGGTGTTCGCGGGCGGGCGGGTGCCGGTGCGGATCCAGTTCACGAGGTTCTCGGCGCTCTGGCGGCCATGCAGCGCCGAGCTGACGGCGACGGTGCCGAAGAAGCCGGTCGGGGCGGGCTTGCTGAACTCGGCGAAGGCGGCGCCGGTGCCGTTGATGCCGACGCCGATCACGTCGTCCGCGCCGAGATGGAACTGCTCGGCCGCGCGCACGCCGCCCAGCACGCTTTCCTCGTTCAGCGCGTAGATCACCCATTTCTTGAAGTTGCTGTGGCGGGCGAAGACCGGGCTCGCGGCGGTGTTGGCGCCTTCGGTGTCGGTGGTGCGCTGCGGCGCGTCGAAGATGTTGGCCTTCAGGAAGCCGGCCTTCAGCAGCGCGTCGGTGGCGCCGGCGACGCGCTCGCGGGCCGTCGGCAGTTCCTGGTCGGTGATGCGGCAGGCCGCGACCTCTTCCGGCTTCCAGCCGCGCTTCTTCATCTCGGCGGCGATCGCCTCGCCGACCTGCTCGCCGATCTTGTAGCCGGACATGCCCAGATGCGGCACATCGGCCATCGGCTTGCCGTCGGGACCGACGAACTGGTCGTCCACCGACACGACCTTCATGTTGTCGGCCTTGGCGCGGTTGTAGATCGCGGTGCCGAGACGGACGTCCGGCGGGCAGATCACGAAGCCCTTGGCGCCCTGGGCATTCAGGTTGTCGATCGCGCTCATCACCGCCGAACCGTCGGTGCCGGCCAGGTTCACGACAATGAAATTGTCCTTCTGCCCGGCTTCGGTCGCGGCCTTCTGTTCGTTGATGAACCAGGCCTGCTCGGGCATCTTGACGATGAAGCCGATCTTGACCGGCGCGTCGGCCGCGGCCGCACGGCCGACGAAGCCGCCGGCCAGGGCGCCGGCCGCGCCGAGCGAAGACATCTGCAGAAGACGGCGTCTGCTGGTGATCATGGTGGTCCTCCCGGAGAGCGGCTGTTTGTCGCCGCGTTGGCGCCGTTCTAGCGCGAAAGTCTTGTCGGACAAATAGCTCGTTTCAACAATTAATATGTTTAATGGCTGTCGCGCGGCAAACCCTTGGTCTGGACGATCTGCTGGAATTCCACGGCAGGTTCCAGAACCGCCCCGGTTTCCAGCTGCCCCACCACGGCGCGCTGCATCTGCTGCCATGGCGTCTGGTGCGCGGGGTAGCGATAACCGCCGGCACGATCGAAATCCTGCCGGCGCGCGACGATCTCCGACTCGGGGAGCATCATGTCGACACGCCCGGTCTTCAGATCGACGCGGATGCGGTCGTCGGTGCGCAGAAGCGCCAGATTGCCGCCCGCCGCCGCTTCCGGCGAGGCGTTCAGGATGGATGGAGAGCCCGAGGTGCCGGATTGCCGCCCGTCGCCGATGCAGGGCAGAGCATGCACGCCGCGCTCGATCAGAGCAGCGGGCGGGCGCATGTTCACCACCTCGGCCGCCCCCGGATAACCGATCGGGCCTGCACCGCGCATCACCAGGATGTCGCGCTCGCCGATCGCCAGGGCCGGATCGTCGATGCGGGCGTGGTAGTCCTCTGGCCCATCGAACACCACGGCACGGCCCTCGAACGCATCCGGGTCGGTCGGATCGCTCAGGTAGCGCTGGCGGAACTCCTCCGAGATCACGCTGGTCTTCATGATCGCGCTGTTGAACAGGTTGCCGGTCAGCACCATGAATCCGGCCCGCTCCTTCAGCGGACGCCCATAGGGACGGATCACCTCCTCGTCCTCGATACGAGCGTGCCGGCAATTCTCGCCGATCGTGCGCCCATTGGCGGTGATGGCGGTCTCGGCGATCAGCCCCTGGCCGATCAACTGGCCGATCACAGCGGGCACGCCGCCGGCACGATAGAAATCCTCGCCCAGATATTCGCCGGCCGGCTGCAGGTTCACCAGAAGCGGAATGTCGAGCCCCAGCCGTTGCCAGCTTTCGAGCGGCAGGTCGATGCCGAGATGGCGGGCGATGGCGGCCAGATGGATCGGCGCGTTGGTGGAGCCGCCGATCGCCGCATTGACGCGGATCGCGTTCTCGAACGACGCCTTGGTCATGATGTCGGACGGTTTGAGATCCTCGCGCACCATCTCGACGATGCGCTTGCCGGTCTCGAACGCGCATTCCTGCCGGTCGCGATACGGCGCGGGAATCGCCGCGGCGCCCGGCAGCTGCATGCCGAGCGCCTCGGCCAGCGAGTTCATCGTCGTCGCCGTGCCCATGGTGTTGCAGTAGCCGGTGGAGGGCGCGGACGAGGCCACGAGCTTGATGAAGCCCTCGTAGTCGATCTCGCCGGTCGCCAGCAGCTCGCGCGCGCGCCAGATGATGGTGCCGGACCCGGTGCGCTGGCCGCGGAACCAGCCGTTCAGCATCGGCCCGACCGACAGGGCGATCGCCGGGATGTTCACCGTCGCGGCCGCCATCAGACAGGCAGGCGTGGTCTTGTCGCAGCCGATGGTCAGAACGGTGCCGTCGATCGGATAACCGTAGAGAACCTCCACCAGACCCATATAGGCGAGGTTGCGGTCCAGCCCGGCGGTGGGGCGCTTGCCGGTTTCCTGGATTGGATGCACCGGGAACTCGATGGCGATGCCGCCCGCCTCGCGGATGCCTTCGCGCAGGCGCTCGGCCAGAACCAGATGGTGCCGGTTGCAGGGCGACAGGTCGGAACCGGTCTGGGCGATGCCGATGATCGGCCGGTCCGACTGCAATTCGCGCTGCGAGATGCCGTAGTTCATGTAGCGCTCCAGATAGAGCGCGGTCATGTCCGGATTGGTCGGATCGTCGAACCAGGCGCGGGAGCGCAGACGGGTGCGGCCGCGATCATGCGGCTTGCTGTCCCGTTCGACCTGCTGTTCCGGCGACAGGACGGGATCGGTGGGCTGGCTCATGGAACGGTCCTGTCAGGCGGCGACGGTGGAAAAGCGCCATATCGTCCGCGACCGGAACACACGGCCGGGATCGAGCCGGGTGTCGGGAAAATGCGGATGGTTGGGGCTGTCGGGGAAGTGCTGGGTTTCCAGGCAAAGCCCGTCGCCCTGGCGGTAAAGGAGGCCGGATTTTCCGGCGATGGTGCCGTCCAGGAAATTGCCGGAATAAACCTGCACCCCCGGCTCGGTGGTCAGAACCTCCAGCACGCGGCCGGAATGGAGGTCTTCCAGACGCGCGGCCAGAACCGGCTCATCGGCGGGCGCATCGCGCAGCACATAGTTGTGGTCGTAACCGCGCCCCAGCACGATCTGCGGTTCCGAGGCGTCGCGCACGCGATCGGCGATGCGGGCCGGCGTGCGGAAATCCAGCGCGGTGCCCGCCACCGGCATCAACGCTCCGGTCGGGATCATGGTCGGACCCACCGGCGTGATCCGGTCCGCGGCCACCATCAGGCGATGCTCCAACGCGCTGCGCCCACTTCCCTCCCCGGACAGGTTGAAGAAGCTGTGGTTGGTCAGGTTGATCACGGTCGGCGCGTCGGTGACGGCCTCGTAGTCGAGCGCCAGCCCGTCCTCGCCCAGCGTATAGGTGGTCCGCACGTCCAGCGTGCCGGGGAAGCCTTCCTCACCGTCCGGGCTGGTGCGCCGGAACGTCACGGAAGCCGCCTCGCCCGGTCCGGACACCCGCTCGATCTCCCAAAGCCGCACATCGAAACCGCGCACGCCGCCATGCAGCGCTTCCGCCCCGTCCGTCGGCGGAATGCGGTATTCTCGCTCGTCGAGACAGAACCGGCCGCCGCCGATCCTGTTGCCGAACCGGCCGATGGTGGCGCCGAAATATTGCGGCCGGCTCTCGTATTCGGCAGCGCTCGCATAGCCCAGCACGACATCCGCCGGACGCCCGTCCCGATCCGGCACGTGCAACGCCTGCAAGGTCGCGCCGAAGGCGATCACCCGCGCCTGAATGCCGGCCCGGTTGCGCAGCAACACGGACGCGACCGGTGTCCCGTCCGCGAGAACGCCGAACGAACCGCGCTCCGGCGCCGGATCATCGAGAGTCTTCATTACTCATACAATAAGCCAATCCCGGCCACTGGCAAGCGGCCGGACGAGCGTTTCATCACACCGTCCTCGATCTCGCCGCAGCCCAGACTGCCGACACCGCCAGCGGACGAACAGTCTTCGGATCGCCTGCTGCCGCCTCTATCCGGACCCACCGCCGATCGCGGAGAAGCTTCCCCGCTCGCACGTCATTTCAGGCCATTCGGCCGTCCCAAATTCGCCGGACGCGCCTCGGAACCGGGGCGAAACGCCTATGCCGCGCTCTTCACCTCGGCCAGGAAATCCCGCACCGCATCGGTCAGCCGCCCGGAGCGATCCGTCATCGACCGAACGGAACGATCCAGCTCCCGGGTCGCGCCCGTGGTCCGACGCGTATCCGTCTGGATCGCCGCCATCAGCTGATCCACCTCACGATTGTTGGTGGCCGCCTGAGACGCGCTGCGGGCGATCTCGGCGGTGGCCGCCCCTTGTTCCATCACCGACGCGGCGATGCCGCTGCTGATGGTGTTCATCCGGGCGATGGTCTGCGCGATCCCGGCGATCGCCTGGACCGCCTCCGTGGTCGCGGCCTGCATGTCCGCAATCTGGCGCGCGATATCCGCGGTCGCCTTGGCCGTCTGCTGCGCAAGGCCCTTCACCTCGTTGGCGACCACGGCAAACCCTTTGCCGGCATCGCCCGCACGGGCCGCCTCGATCGTCGCGTTCAACGCCAGCAGGTTCGTCTGGCCCGCGACCGCCTCGATCAAACGCACCACCTCGCCGATCCGCGCGGCGCCGTTGGCGAGCGCCTGCACCACCCCATCCGTACGGCGCGCATCCTCCACCGCCTGCCCGGCCACGCCGGCGGATTCGTCCACCTGGCGCTTGATCTCGGAAACGGAAGCGGACAGCTCCTCCGCCGCCGCGGCAACCGTCTGCACGCCGGCACTCGCCTCCGCCATCGCCACCACGACCGCATCCACCGACCCGCCCGAATTCTCCGCCGTATCGGCGATGCCGCGCGAGGTGCTGCCGAGAGCGGCGGCGGAACGATCCAGCTCCTCCACCACGCCGCCGATCCGGGCCCCGAACGCATCCGCGAAACCCGACACCAGCAGGCGGCGCGCCTCGGTCTCCCGTTCCGCATAGGTTTCCAACAGAAGCTCGACATCGAGCCACGCCGCCTTCTGCAGCGCATTGGCATGCGTATGTTTGCGGATGGATTCCTTGATGCCCGTGCGGCGGTTACACGGAACGTCGAGCTTCATGTCCCGCAGGATCATCTTGCTGACGGTCGCATGGCACAGCACCAGGGCATAGCCGGGCACCTGACAGGCCAGAAACGCGTTCGCGAGTCGTTGGGCGGACGGAAGAAACTCGGCATCGAACCGCCCGGTGACCACGCGCTGCCAGTGATCCAGGCGCGCCTTGTGCAGCGCCGGCTCCTTCAGGGCGCGGGCGATCTCCGGCCAGAACGAGAGTTCCTGGTGCGCGTCCTCCACGAGTTGCGGCAGACGATCCCGGGCGAATGTCGCGAATGTCTCGAGACAATCCAGATCCACATCGAGAATGCAGAATGTTTCCAGCCGGCGGCGATGCTGCTGGTCGACACGACCTGACATAATCGTTCCTAATCGGTCCAACGTTGGGCGAGAACCGCATCGTAAGACCGAGAGGAGAACAAACGGTTAATAGCGCCCATCATTCCGGACGCCGCCCATTGATTAGGTCTTCGCCGACAGATCCACCACGGCCACGGCGCCATTCTCGGTCCCGAACGCCAGACGCGTGCCGCTCGCATCGAAACACAAGGCCGACACCGCGCCTCGTCCGGCGCCGCAGACCGGCAGCACACGACGCGTGCCCACATCCGACATCAGCACCGTGCCGTCGGAGAATCCCGCCGCCACGATGTCGTGCTGCGGATGGAACGCCACGCGCACCGCCACCGCATCCGGCACGCCGGCCAGTTCCGTCGGCGCCTTGCCCATCGGCCCGCCACCGAAGAACGGCCACAGCACGATCGCTTCCGCACCCCCCGTCGCCAGCCAGCGCCCGTTGCGCGAGAACGCCATCGACTGGCACTTCGACGGATAGCCGGACATGCGCATGTTGTGCCCGTCCGCCAGACGCCAGCCATGCAGCTCGTTCTCCTGCATCGCCGTCACCAGCGCTTCGCCGTCCGGATGCAGCACCACGCCGATATGCGAGCCCTTCCACTCCAGACGGCGCGGGGTGTCGGATTTCGACGCGGTGAACCACACCGACGCGCCGCCGTAATGCGACACCGCGATCCGCTTGCCCTTGGCGTCGAAACACAGCCCGGACACCGTGCTCGGATGCTCCAGCGTCTTCAACAGCGCACCGGTGCCGTCGCGCAGTTCCACCTGCTTGCCCACCGCCGATGCGATCAGCCCGCCCGCGCCGGAACCCGGCTTGCCCGGAAAGCTCGCCACATGCTCGACCCAGCGGCGCCCCTTGCCGATCGGCGTGACCGCGCCGTCCGCGTCGATCCGGTTCAGCGCATTGTCGTCGCCGCCGGACACGAACCCGAACGGGCCGGAATCCGCCGCCAGAGACAGGATCGCCCCGTCATGCGCATCGCTGTCGCGCCAGTCGCCGCCCTCCGACGAACACAGGGCGACGCGCCCCTCCGCCGTCGAGAAACACACCGTCCGGTTGTCGCGCGAGAACGCGCAGCCGGACACGAACCCGTCCAGCCCGCGCTCCACCCCGCGCGTGCGCAGCAGATGGTCGTGATCGGCCATGGCAGCCGCGTTGTCGGCGGCGTCGCTCATGCGCGGCAGCCTTCGAACCCGCGACGCAGGCGCGGGCGGTTCAGGTCGCGGCCGATGAACACGATGCGCGAGGTGCGCGCCTCGTCCTCCTTCCACGGCGCCACGAAATCGCCGTCCGCCATCATGTGCACGGCCTGGAAGGCGAAGCGGCGCGGCTCGTTGACGTAGGACAGAATGCCCTTGGAGCGCAGGATGTTGGCGCCCTGCTCCTGCAGCACCTGACCGATCCAGCTCTGGAACTTCTTCGGGTCGAGCGGCTCGTGCAGTTCGAACGACAAGGACGACACGTCCTCGTCATGGCTGTGGCTTTCGTCCTCCAGGAAGTCCGGCGCGATCTCCAGCGCCCGCTGCAGGTCGAACCCGCCCTGGTCCAGAACGTCGGTCAGGGACACGTTGCCGCGCACGGCGCGATGGATGCGCACCGGCCGGTTGATCGAGCGGATGCGATCCTCAAGCGCGGACAGCGCCGCCTCGTCCACCAGATCGCACTTGTTCAGGATCACCACGTCGGCGAAGGCCACCTGGGTGCGCGCCTCCGCGCTGTCCGTCAGCCGCGCGGGCAGGTTCAGCGCGTCCACCACCGTCACCACGGCGTCGAGACGGCATTTCTCGCGCACGGCATCGTCCACGAAGAAGGTCTGCGCGACCGGAGCCGGGTCGGCCAGCCCGGTGGTCTCGACGATGATCCCGTCCAGCTTCTGCCGCCGCTTCATCAACGCGCCCAGGATGCGGATCAGGTCGCCGCGCACGGTGCAGCAGATGCAGCCGTTGTTCATCTCGAACACTTCCTCGTCGGCATCCACCACGAGGTCGTTGTCCACGCCCAGCTCGCCGAACTCGTTGATCACCACCGCATATTTGCGGCCATGATTGGCGGTCAGGATGTGGTTCAGCAGCGTGGTCTTGCCGGCGCCGAGATAGCCGGTCAGCACCGTCACCGGCACCAGGGTGTTGGAAGGGACGTCAGACATCAAGGCTCGCTCCGGGGGAGAATGCGTCGGCGCTCGATATAGGCTTCGGACAGCCCCACGCCCAGGAGCAGAAAGAACCACCCGCCCAGCGGCATGTTGGTGAAGGCGCTGGACGAGGCGATCGGCCATTCGTGGATGAACACCGCCGCGAACAGGCCGACGCGCCACGCGAACAGCGTCCCGTCGGTGCCAGGACGCCGACGCAACAGCCCACGCCCCAGCGCCGCCAGCCAGAACACCACCATCGCGGCGAACAGGATCAGCCCCGGCACGCCGGCATCGGTCAGCGCCTGCAGCGCATGGTTGTGGGCGTGCTGCACGCAGATATCCGCGCCGCCGCCATCGCCCGGACGATCGCCCCAGGGCGGCCAGGCATGGAAATAGGCCGGATCGTCGCAGCCATGCCGGAACCCATCGAAACCGAGCCCGGTCAATGGGTTGGAATAGGCGATGCTGGCGGCACGGTTGAAGATCAGCCCGTAGGGGCTGCGCCCGAAATGCTCCATCTGGCGCTGGAACAAGAGCACCAGATGGCCGAAACTCTCCGGCGACACCAGCGCGGACGCCGCAACCAGCGCAGGCGCCAGAACCAGCACGCCCAGCAGGATCGGCCGCAGGCTGCGCAGGAACAGCCCCGACACCAGAAGCCCGAACAACAACAGAAGCAGCGGCATACGCTGCCCGGCCAGCACCATCACGGCGATCCCGGCCAGAAGCGGCGCCGCCGCGACGATTCCGCCCGGAACGCGCCCCCGCACGGCCCCCACGCGCGCCGCCAGCCACACGCTCCCCGCCAGCATCACCGGCAGCAGCAGACGCGACAAGGGCGCTGCGGCACGCGGCTTGTCGTAGGGCCCGGTCAGCGTACCGTCGCCGAAACGCGGATCGCCGAACAGGTTGAACCCCAGCACCGCCTGGATCAGCATCTGCGCGGCGATGTAGAGGCAGCACGCCACCACGATCCAGCGCATCGCCCGGCGCACGCGGTCGTCGCGCAGCGCCACATGCTGGAGACAGGCGGCGAACACCAGGAACCGCACCGTCATCAGCGCCTGGAACAGACCGGGCCAGCCCCCGGCGCCGAACGGCCCGAACGGCATCGAGCAGATGCACAGCCAGACCCACCACAAGGCCGCCATGCCGACCCAGGGCGTGCGAAGCCAGAACCAGCCGCCCGACACGACGGAGCGCAGCAGGAACAGGATCGCGGCGGTGTCGATGCAGGCCTCGGCCAGACCGCGCCCATGGGTCAGGAACAGCGGACACAACAGCGCCGCACCGATGCAGATCCGGTCGAACACGCGAACGATCGCCGCACGGCGCGGCGGCAGAACCGGCTCCACAGCGGTGGACACCGCACGCCCATCCCCGATCCGACCGCTCAACCCACCGTCCCCCGCCATTCCGCCAGGCGCCACTCTGCCAGCCGCGCACGCGCCTGCGGCAGATCGAACCCGGCCGCCCGCTTCAGACCGGCCTTGCCGAGACGATTCCGCAAACGCGAATCCCCCGCCAAACGCCGGATCGCGTCTTCCAGCGCTCCCGCAGGCTCCGGCTCGACAACCAGAGCCGCATTGCCCACCACCTCCGCCAGCCCGCCACGGCCGGAACACACCAGGGCGGCCCCGCTGGCCATGGCCTCCAGCGCCACGAGACCGAACGGCTCCGGCCAGCGGCTCGGCACCACCACGATCGCCGCACGCGCCATCGCGTCCAGCACCGCCTCATGCGGACGGTGACCGTGCAGCACGATCCCGGCCGCTTCGGCGCGCGGCAGAACCACGTCCTCGAACGGGGTGCGCGGCGCGTCCGCCCGGAAACGGTCGGCGCCGATCATCTCCGCGCGCCAGTTCGGCAACTCGGGCAGCAGCGTTTCCATCGCCCGCACGAAGCAGTCCGCGCCCTTGTCGGCCACGGTGCGCCCGGCGAACAGGATGGTGCGGTCGCGTCGCGCGGCACGCGTCGGCAGGGCGGACAGATCGAGGCAGTTCGGCAGAACCTCGACGGCGGCACCCGGCGGCAAACGCGCCAGGAAGCGCTGCGCCACCCAATCCGACACTGCCACCACACGCACACGCTTCAACAGCCCCCGGCGCGCGGCAGGGCTTCCGGCGCCGCGCATGCCCTGCGGATCGTTGTGCAGAAACAAACTGACCCGGCAGCGGGGAAAGCGGCGCGCCAGGGACCGGGCCACGTCCGGCCGGTTATGCACCTCGATCGCGTCCACGGGCGCGTGACGCAGAATGGCGGCGACCCCGGCGGCATAGCGCAGGGCCGCGCGCAGGGGCGACCAGCGCGGCGGCACCACGCCCCGGAACCGCGTGCCGGCGAACGGCGCGTCGATCCCGGCCCGGCCCAGAACCAGATCCTCCGCCCCGGCCAGCCGATGCACCATCAGCCCGACGGCGCCGACGGAATCGGGCGAGAATCCCTCCCGGGGCGGCAGGACGATGGCGATGCGCGGTGCTGGCTCGGCGGAAGGCACTGGAGGCGGGGCGATCAGGCGACATCCTCGTAGCGGTCGAGCTGCCAGGAGGCAGGCTCGGCGGCGGCCTCGTCATACCATTCGCGCATCAGGGGATGCGCCCTGACGGCGGCGCGATAGGCGGTGGCGACCGGGCCGGTCTGCACATGATAGCCGTCCAGACGCGCCACGACGGGGGCGAACATCGCATCCGCCGCGCCGAACCGCGCGCCGAACAGGAACGGCCCGCCGCCGCCGAAGCGATGCAGCGCGTCGGACCAGAGCTGCTCGATCCGGTCGATATCGTGCTGCACATCCTCCGCGATGCCGTCGGCGAGCGGCCGGTCGCGGCCCAGATTCATCGGCATGGCGATGCGCAGCGCCCGGAACCCGGCATGCATCTCCGCGGACAGAACCCGCGCATGGGTCCGCGCCGCAAGCGTGTCCGGCCACAAGGCCGGCTCCAGTTCGGCGCCATATTCGGCGATGGCGAGGCTTTCCCAGACCTGCAATCCGCCATGGAACAGGAACGGCACCAGCCCGCTCGGGCTGGCATCGCCCACGGCACTCGGCGACTGGCCCAGAGGAATCAGCTTCACCGCCGGATCGAGCCCGGCCAGACGCACCAGCAGCCAGCCGCGCAGGGACCAGGAGGAATAACGCCTTGTGCCGATCAGAAGCGTGCCGCGGTCCCGCGGATCGGGCGATCCGGGATTGTTCGACATCGGAAGCGCTCCCCCTGCTGAAACCGCTCCGTTCTTAGGGCAGCCACCAGTCCCGGCGCAAACCGCCTCGCCACGAGGTCTCAGCGCGCGAATCGAATGGCGAGACGAAGAGGCGTTCTTTCTTGAAAGAAAGAACCAAAGAACTTCTGTTCGTTTGATTCCGTATTGCGGCGCCCCACCGCTCCAAACGAACAAAAGTCTTTCTGCTTCTTTTTCTTCAGAAAAAGAAGATCCTTCACCCTTCGCTCAAAGCCCGATCCAGATAGTACGCCGCCGAGATCAGCGCCAGATGGGTGAAGGCCTGCGGGAAGTTGCCGAGATGCTCGCCAGCCGGCCCCAGCTCTTCGGCGAAGAGACCGAGATGATTGGCGTAGCCGAGCATCTTCTCGAACAGGAACCGCGCCTGCGCCACATCGCCGGCCCGCGCCAGACACTCCACATACCAGAACGAGCACATGGTGAACGTGCCCTCGTCGCCATGCAGCCCGTCATGGCCGGGACCGCCATCCGCCGTGTCGGTGTCGTAGCGATAAACGAGGCTGTCGGCGGCCAGGAGGCGCCCCACCGCATCCAGGGTCGAGCGGAACCGCGGATCGGTGGCGCTGATGAACCGCACCAGAGGCATCAACAGGCAGGATGCGTCCAGGGCGGTGCCGCCCTTGAACTGCACGAAATAGCCCAGCTCCTCGTTCCAGAACTCCTCGTGGATCTCGCGATAGATCTCGTCGCGGCATTCCGTCCAGAGCGTCTTCGCCGGCAGGCCACGCTTGGTCGCCAGACGGATGGCGCGATCGAACGCGACCCAGCACATCAGGCGCGAATGCAGGAAATGCTGCCGCCCGCCGCGAACTTCCCAGATACCCTCGTCCGGTTGGTCGTAGTTCTCTGACAGATAGTCGAGAAACCGCACTACGCCGTTCCAGCGCTCGAAACTCACCTGCTCGCCATGCGCGTCGCAGAGGTAGAGCGCATCCATCAGCTCGCCATAGATGTCGAGCTGCAACTGCCCGTTGGCGCCATTGCCGATCCGCACGGGCTGGCTGTCGGCATAGCCCGACAGATGTGGCAACTCTTCCTCGTCCGGCGTCGGCGAACCGTCCACCGAATACATGATGCTGAGCGCACCGCCTTCGGGAAGGTCGCGTGCGCGGTCGCCGAGCCAGCTGATGAAGCGATTGGCTTCCTCCGTATGGCCGATGCGCAGAAAGGCGTAGATGGAGAAAGCGGAGTCGCGCAGCCAAGTGTAGCGGTAGTCCCAGTTCCTGATCCCGCCGATCTCTTCCGGCAGGCCGAACGTCGCCGCGGCCACCATGGAGCCGTGCTCGGCCGAGCACAGCAGCTTCAAGGCGAGCGAGGAGCGCGTCACCTGATCGTGCCAGCGTCCGTGATAGGTCGCACGCCCCACCCAGTCGCGCCAGAAATCGCAGGTCCGCTTGAAATCGCGCGACACAATGTCGTCGTCCAGCGTGTCCGGGCAGGCATTGTCGGCGCGATCGGCTTCCTCGATCACGAACGCGGCGGTCTCGTTCTCCTTCAGGGAGAACTCCGCCACCACCGCCCCATCCTCGATCGACAAAGGCTTGGTCGACAACAAACGCAAACGCTGACCGCCGTTCTCCGGCGCGAACACGGCGGATTTCCCTTCCAGGGTCACCGTATGCGCGGCGCGGCCATAATCGAACCGCGGCGCGCAACGCATGCGGAACCGGCATTCGTGACGCACCGCCTTCACGCGCCGCACCAGGCGCTGGCAATCCGCCGTTTCCGCGACCGGCATGAAATCCGACACCTCCGCCACGCCTTCGTGCGACAGGAAGCGCGTCAGCAGGACATTGGTGTCCGGCACATAGAGCTGCTTGTGACGCGCCCCGTTCAGCGCGGGGCGAAGACAGAACGAGCCGTCCTCGTCCCCGCCCAGCAGGGAGGCGAAGATGCTGGGACTGTCGAAGCGCGGCCAGCACAGGAAATCGATGGTTCCGTCGAGCGCCACCAGGGCAGTGGTGCGCAGATCGCCGATGACGCCGTGGTCTTCGATCGCATGGGGCACGGGGCGGACTCCTGTGGCTGGTCCGTCGTAACGGAACGGTGAGCCTCCCGGTTGCCATCGGCCGATCTGCGCCGTGACCACGTCATCGTTCACCGTGGCGTTCGACCGGTCCGGAACAGGCTTCTCCGCGCCTCGGGACCCCGATGCGTCCCGACCGACGCGGCCGTTCAACCGTCCAGGAAGGCCTGGGCGAGCAGGGTGGCGGCGGCGCCGGTCGCGGCAGCGTGTCGCGTCACATCGGCCTTGAGCAGTCGCGGCCGGAGCGCCCGTTCCTCGTCCGGCCAACGGATGCGCCCGATCAGCCGATCGGCCAGGGCGGAAGGAAGCAGCCCGCCCAGAACCACGGCGTCGCTGTCGAACAGGGCCTGCACGGCGTTCGCCGCGAACGACACCGACGGGGCGTGCCGGTCGATCCAGCGCTCCACCGCCGGCAGGGACGGATCGAGTTCGGCGACCAGATGGCCCGCGTCGCGGAACCGCACCCCGTCGCCCTCGAGATCGGCGCGGAGCGAGCCGAGCGTCGGCACGGGCAGACCGGCCGCCGCCAGCACAGCCTGCATCTCGCCCGCCTTGCCGCTCCTGCCCCGGAGCAGCCTGCCGCGATCGATCAGCCCGGCGCCGAAGCCATGCCCGATATCCAGATACGCGAAGCTTTCGAAGCGCTGCCCGGCGCCGAGCAGCTGCTCGCCCACCGCCGCCGCATGGGCGATGGTCTCCACCGCGAACGGCAGGCCCAGCGCCTGCTGCATCGCGCCCGGCAGGTCGGGCAGCGTCCAGTCCTCCGGCGCGCCGGGCAAGGAACCGGCGACCGCCAGCCCGGCGCCGATCAGGCCGCGCCGCTTCAATCCGGATCCGTTCAGCTGGGTGTCGAGGAACCGTTCGATCCGACCCGCCACCTCGCCCCTGTGCAGGCCGGGCACGCCGACGGGAGCCGCCGCGCGGATCGTACCGGTGAAATCCATCAGCACCGCCTCGGCATGATCGGCCATGACGGAAACGCCGAGCACGGCGATGGCGCCCGCACGCAGTCGCACCGCATTGCTGGGTTTTCCACGCTTCTGCAGCACGGTGTCGCCGATCTCCAGCAGGCCGCGCCCGGCCAGATCGGTGGTGGCGCGGAACACGGCGACGCCCGGCAGGCCGGTTGCTTCGATCAGTTCGGCGCGGCTCACCGTGCCGCGCGCCCGGACCGTGCGCAGCACGAGCCGCTCGCGCGACGTCAGGTCGGCCAGGGGGCCGGTCCTGGAAGCGAAACGTCCTGCGCGATCGACCATCGGAAAACCACCCGCCGGACGCGGCATGACGCCCCGTCGTTTCGACGCCCTGCCCCGCCCCGGAAACCGCACGGGGAACCACCGCCACGGGATCGTGATCACATTATCATACATGGTGTAATTTAATGCCCGCAAGAGGCTGCAGTGTCGCCTCCCCTTCCAAGCATCACGCCGCTCCCGCCGCGCGCCCGGCCGGAGAAAGACAGCCCCCCGCCGCGATCCGGTCGACACGATCTCCTTTCTCGACTGTGTCCTACCCTTCAGCGACAGAACGACCTCCGCCGCACGCCGTCCGCGATGGCGACATCGTCGGTGCGTCACGAGCCGTGACCGTGGTTCGTCATTCGGCTCGCTTCTCGGCCGGTTCCCACCAGGACCGAATCAGGTAGCGCCATGGAAGGAGACGGCCGACGATCGTGCCGATCGCGATGCTTACAACTACGTCTTCGATCAACGATGCCGCGCGGATCCACGCCGAGCCTTCGGCCACATGTATTATTCGGCATGAGACGGCCCAGACACCACCATAGATCGCGCCGACTACCATCGAGGTTCGCCGGGATGGGCCTGCCCAATGCTGGGCGAGAGCAGAAACGAAGCCGAACGACAAGGTCGTTTTCCAGAGCGCGAAAGAGCCGATCAGACCGAGAACCGGAACCATCAGGCTCATGGAAAAATCCGACCACGCCAGCGTGACGTTCGACCAGGCGGCGACGTAGCCGGGAGCTTGAAAGAGATTTTTCCGAAGCTCGAGCACGCACGCGCCAAGAACAAGGAATGGCGCCGCGATCGGCCCGGAGAGAAGCGCCACGAGCAAGGAAGGAACGAAGGTTTCCCGGAGCAGGACGAGCAGTCGTCGCGACATGGGGCCTCTCGCATTTCGGCGGATCATCGACGCCTTCCACGACCGGACGCTTCGTTGATCCGCACGCTCCTTGATCGTTGCAGGCTTGCACAGAACCGTCTCCGTCGGGAGGGCCGACATGTCCGCCGCGTCGTCCGCATCAGGCAGGACGCGACCGTCTGGCTGGAGGTGCGTCCCGTGTCTCTTTGCCCGAGTCTCTTTGATTGACACCGTTCCTGCCGGCTGCGATGAAGCCGGCATCGATGTGGGAGAGATCGGCGGGGCTTCGGTCCGGCCGGCGCCGAAGGAGCAACCGCCCCGGAAACTCTCAGGCAGAAGGACCGCATCGGTTCGAACTTCTGGAAAGAGGCGTTCCCCGCGGGAGCGTCCGCCGACGGGATAACGATCTCAGGCAAAGCAAACAGAAGGGGCGCGTTGACGGACCGTTTCGTCCGTTCCCCGGCGATCGCACCAAGGATCGCACCCGGGAGCGCCGTGCCATGACCGACGCCGACACCACCGACCTGCGCACCGAACGCCGCCCCAACGGCGACATGCTCGCCCGCGCGATCAGCGTGTTCGATCTCTACACGATCGGCATCGGTCCTTCGAGTTCGCACACCGTGGGTCCGATGCGGGCCGGGCGCTTGTTCGCGCAGGCGGCGATCGAGACGGCGGACGAGCGCGGCACCGTGCCCGTCTCGGTGCATTGCCGCCTCTACGGCTCCCTGGCGCTGACCGGACATGGCCATGCCACCGACACCGCCGTGATCCTGGGTCTGGCCGGCTGGGCGCCGGACGGGATCGATCCGGATCGCGTGCCGGCTTTGCTGGGTGCGATCGCGACGGGCGGAACGCTGATGCTGGGCGACCGCGTCCCGGTGCCGTTCGCCCAGGCGCGCGATCTGGTGTTCGACCGCGACACCTTCCATCCCGGCCACCCCAACACGCTTCTGTTCACCTGCGGCTTCGCAGACGGCAGCGCGATGGAGCGCGTGTTCCATTCGATCGGCGGCGGGGTGGTTCTGGAAGCGGGCGTGCCGCCGGTGGCGGCCAATGTGCGCCAGCCCTTCCCCTTCGCGTCCGGCGAGGAGCTGCTGGACCGGGCGACCGTGTCCGGTCTGGGCATTGCCGGGGTGGTGTCGGTCAACGAGACCGTGTGGCGTTCCGAGGCGGAGACCGACGCGTTTCTGGATGCCGTGGCGGGGGCGATGTCGGGCTGCATCGATCGCGGCTGCAGCGCGTCCGGCATTCTGCCGGGCGGGCTCGGCGTGCGTCGCCGTGCCGGTGCGATCAAGGCGGCGCTGGAGGCCGCCGATCGCACGCCCGGTCCGCAGGACGTGTTCGAATGGGTGAGCCTCTGGGCTCTGGCCGTGAACGAGGAGAACGCGGCCGGCGGCCGGGTGGTGACGGCGCCGACCAACGGCGCTGCCGGGGTTCTGCCCGCTGTTCTGCGCTACTACGAGCGTTTCACCCCCGGCGCGGACGCGGCGGGTGCGCGACGTTTCCTGCTGACGGCGGCGGCGATCGGCTTTCTCTACAAGAAGCGCGCGTCGATCTCCGCGGCCGAGATGGGCTGCCAGGGCGAGGTGGGGGTGGCGTGTTCCATGGCCGCCGCCGCTTTGTGCGCGGTTCTGGGCGGCACGGATGCGCAGGTCGAGAATGCGGCCGAGATCGGCATGGAGCACAATCTGGGCCTGACCTGCGATCCGATCGGCGGTCTGGTGCAGGTGCCCTGCATCGAGCGCAACACGATGGGGGCGGTGAAGGCGATCAACGCGGCCTATCTTGCCCTTCGCGGCGACGGGCAGCACATCGTCTCGCTGGACGCCGTGATCGAGACCATGCGCCAGACCGGCGACGACATGCGTTCGAAATACAAGGAAACCAGCCTGGGCGGGCTTGCCGTGACCTGCCGCCTTCCGGTCAACCTCGCGGTCAACCACGTCGAATGCTGAAGGATAGCACCATGTCGGACTTCTTTTCCCGCTCGCTCCGCGACGATCCGCTGATCGCCGACGCGTTGTCGGCCGAGCTGGTGCGTCAGGACGAGGGCATCGAGCTGATCGCCAGCGAGAACATCGTGTCTCCGGCGGTTCTGGCGGCGCAGGGTTCGGTGCTGACCAACAAATACGCCGAGGGTTATCCGGGCCGGCGCTATTACGGCGGTTGCGCCGAGGTTGATGTGGTCGAGACGGCGGCGATCGAGCGCGCGACCAAGCTGTTCGGCTGCGGCTACGCCAACGTGCAGCCGCATTCGGGCGCGCAGGCCAACGGCGCCGTGATGATGGCGCTGCTGAAGCCGGGCGACACGTTTCTCGGCATGGCGATCGATGCCGGCGGCCATCTGACGCACGGCGCCAAGCCGACCGTGAGCGGCAAGTGGTTCAACGCCGTGCAGTACGGCGTGCGCCGCCAGGACGGTCTGCTGGATTACGACCAGGTCGAGAGCCTGGCGCGCGAGCACAAGCCGAAGCTGATCATCGCCGGCGGTTCGGCGATTCCGCGCCAGATCGATTTCGCCCGGTTCCGCGCCATCGCCGACGAGGTGGGCGCGCTTCTGATGGTGGACATGGCGCATTTCGCCGGTCTCGTGGCGGGCGGCGCGCATCCGAGCCCGTTCCCGCACGCGCATGTGGCGACCACGACAACGCACAAGACCCTGCGCGGTCCGCGCGGCGGCATGATCCTGTGCAACGACGAGGCTTTGGCCAAGAAGATCAATTCGGCGGTGTTCCCCGGCCAGCAGGGTGGGCCGCTGATGCATGTGATCGCCGCCAAGGCGGTGGCGTTCGGCGAGGCTCTGCGTCCGGATTTCCGCGACTATGCCGCCCAGGTGGTGGTGAATGCGCGTGTGCTGGGCGAGCAGCTCGTGGCGCGCGGGCACGAGCTGGTGGCGGGCGGCACCGACACGCATCTGGTTCTGCTGGATCTGCGTCGTGCCGGCGTGACCGGCAAGGCGGCGGAAGCGTCCCTGGAGCGGGCCGGCCTGACCTGCAACAAGAACGGCATCCCCTACGATCCGCTGCCGCCTGCGCAGACCAGCGGCATCCGCCTGGGGTCGCCTGCCGCCACCACGCGCGGTTTCGGCGAAGCCGAGTTCCGCGAGGTGGCGAACCTGATCGCCGACGTCCTGGACGGGCTGAAGCAGAATCCGGACGACAATTCGGCGGCGGAGAACGCCGCGCATGCGTCGGTGAAGGCCTTGTGCAAGCGCTTCCCGCTCTACGGCGCCGGTACCGCGTCCGCCGGTGCGAAGGCTGCCTGATGGACGAGCATGCCATCGCGGCGGTGACGCCGGAGCCTTTGTCGCGCACGCCGCTGCATGCGCTTCATCTCGAGCTGGGCGGCCGCATGGTGCCGTTCGCCGGCTACGAGATGCCGGTGCAGTATCCGACCGGGATCATGACCGAGCACACCCATGTGCGCTCCGCCTGCGGCCTGTTCGACGTGTCGCACATGGGCCAGATCGGCCTGCGCCATCGCTCGGGCAAGCTGCTGGATGCCGCTCTGGCGCTGGAGCGTCTGGTGCCGGCGGATATCGTCGCGTTGAAGCCGGGGCGGCAGCGTTATGCGCTGTTCACCACGCCGGAAGGCGGCATCTCGGACGATCTGATGGTCGCCGCCGAAGAGGATCGTCTGTTCCTGGTGGTGAATGCCGGGCCGAAGCTGGCCGATCTGGCGCATCTGCAGCAGCATCTGGGCGCGGATTGCGAGATCGTGTTCCAGGCCGACCGGGCGCTGCTGGCATTGCAGGGTCCGGGCGCGGAGGCGGCTCTGGCCGCCCTGGCGCCCGAAGTGACGGCGATGCGGTTCATGGATTTCCGCCGCCTCTCGATCGACGGGCATGACTGCACCGTGTCGCGCTCCGGCTATACCGGCGAGGACGGGTTCGAGATCGGCATGCCGGCCCGTGCGGCCGAGGCGATCGCGCGCCGCCTGCTGGCGCAGCCCGACGTTCTGCCGATCGGTCTGGGCGCGCGCGACAGCCTGCGCCTTGAAGCCGGTCTGTGCCTGTACGGTTCCGATCTCGACACCGGCACCAGCCCGGTGGAAGCGGCGCTGGAATGGGCGATCCAGAAGAGCCGCCGCTTCGGCGGCGTGCGGGGCGACGGGTTCATCGGCGCCGCGCGCATTCTGGCCGAGCTGGAGAACGGGGCCGCGCGCCGCCGCGTGGGTCTGCGCCCGGACGGCCGCGCGCCGTTGCGGGCGGGTGCGCCGTTGTTCCTGCCGGACGATCCGACCACGCCGGTCGGGCATGTGACGTCCGGCGCGTTCGGGCCGACGCTGCAGGCGCCCGTGGCGATGGGCTACGTGCCGACCGCCCTGGCCCAGCCGGGCACCGTTCTCCTGTCCGAACTGCGCGGCCGTCCGGTTTCCGTGACCGTGAGCCCGACCCCGTTCGTTCCCCCCACCTACAAGCGTTAAGAATCGATAGTCCGATGACCGAGCAGACACTCTGGGCCGGCACGAGCGCATCGGGCGACTCGTTTGCCAAGCGGCATATCGGCCCGGATGCGGCCGAGGTCGCAGCGATGTTGCGCGTGATCGGCGCGGCCGATCTGGAAGCGTTGACGGCGGAAACCGTGCCGTCCTCGATCCGCATGGCGCCGGGGGCCTGGGACGACGCCTGGGCGGCGGCGGGTCTGGGCGAAGGGCTGACCGAGACGGCGGTTCTGGCCAGGCTGCGCGGCATGGCCGGGCGCAACCGGGTTCTCACCTCGCTGATCGGCCAGGGCTATCACGGCACCATCCTGCCCGGCGTGATCCAGCGCAACATCCTGGAAAATCCGGCCTGGTACACGGCCTATACCCCGTATCAGCCGGAGATCAGCCAGGGTCGCCTGGAAGCGCTTCTGGCGTTCCAGACCCTGGTCTGCGACCTGACCGGTCTCGACGTGGCCAATGCCTCGCTTCTGGACGAGGCGACGGCGGCGGCGGAAGCGATGACGCTGGCCAAGCGCATGGCGAAGGCGAAGAGCAACAGCTTCCTCGTCGATGCGGGCGTGCATCCGCAGACCCTGGCGGTGCTGCGGACCCGGGCCGAGCCGATGGGCATCGACCTCGTCGTGTGCGATCCGGAAACGGCCGACGCTGGGGCCGTGTTCGGCGCGCTGCTGCAATATCCCGACACCCATGGCCGCATCCGCGATCCGCGCGCGCTGATCGCCCGTCTGCACGAGGCGGGCGCGCTGGTGGCGATGGCGGCCGATCCGCTGGCGCTGGTTCTGCTGGCTTCGCCGGGCGCGCTGGGCGCGGACATCGCCATCGGCTCGATGCAGCGTTTCGGCGTGCCGATGGGATATGGCGGGCCGCATGCGGCCTACATGGCGGTGCGCGACGCGTTCAAGCGCTCCATGCCGGGGCGTCTGGTGGGGGTGTCGATCGATGCGGCCGGGCGTCCGGCCTATCGCCTCGCGCTTCAGACCCGCGAGCAGCATATCCGCCGCGAGAAGGCGACCTCCAACATCTGCACCGCGCAGGTTCTGCTGGCGGTGATCGCCGCGATGTATGCGGTGCATCACGGCCCGGACGGGTTGCGCGCGATCGCGTCGCACGTGGCGCGCCGGGCGCAGGTCCTGGCGGCGGGTCTGCGCGCGCTGGGCTGCGCGGTGGAGAACGACCGCTTCTTCGACACGGTGACGGTGAAGACCGGAACCGAGACCGATGCGATCCTGGCGCGCGCGCTCGACGCGGGCATCAATCTGCGCCGGATCGATGACGGGCGGCTGGGCGTCAGCCTGGACGAAACCACTACGCCGGAGATCATCCGCGCGGTGTGGCAGGCCTTCGGCGGCCAGCCGGACGAGGCGTCCCTGTCGGCGGAGGACGCCATCCCGGCGGAGCTGCGCCGGACCGGGGCGCTGCTGGAGCACGAGGTGTTCCGCACCCATCATTCCGAGACCGAGATGCTGCGCTTCCTGCGCCGCTTGTCGGACCGGGATCTGGCGCTGGACCGGACCATGATCCCGCTCGGCTCCTGCACCATGAAGCTGAACGCCACGGTGGAGATGATGCCGATCACCTGGCCGGGCTTCTGCGACATGCATCCGTTCGCGCCGGCCGATCAGGCCGAGGGCTATGCGGAGCTGTTCGCCGATCTGGAAGCAAAGCTCTGCGCGGTGAGCGGCTACGATGCCGTGTCCTTGCAGCCCAATTCGGGCGCCCAGGGCGAATATGCCGGTCTGCTGGCGATCCGCGGCTATCACCGCGCACGCGGCGAGGCGCATCGCGACATCTGCCTGATCCCGGCCTCCGCGCACGGCACCAACCCGGCTTCCGCCCATATGGTCGGCATGCGCGTGGTGGTGGTGGGCTGCGACCGCGAGGGCAACGTGGATGTGAGCGATCTGCGCGCCAAGATCGCGCAGCATCGCGACCAGCTCGCGGCGATCATGATCACCTACCCGTCCACGCATGGCGTGTTCGAGGAGCAGGTACGCGAGATCTGCGATCTGGTGCACGAGGCCGGCGGGCAGGTCTATCTGGACGGGGCCAATCTGAACGCCCAGGTGGGTTTGTCGCGTCCGGGCGCGTTCGGCGCCGACGTGAGCCATTTCAACCTGCACAAGACCTTCTGCATTCCGCATGGCGGCGGCGGTCCCGGCATGGGCCCGATCGGCGTCGGCGCGCATCTGGCGCCGTTCCTGCCCGGTCGTCCGGACCGGGGCGGCGCGCATGCCGTGTCGGCGGCGAACTGGGGGTCGGCCTCGATCCTGCCGATTTCCTATGCCTACATGCTGCTGATGGGGGCGGACGGGCTGCGCCGCGCGACGCAGGTGGCGATCCTGAACTCGAACTACATCGTGAAGCGTCTCGAGGGCGCCTATCCGGTGCTGTATCGGGGCGCGCAGGGCCGCGTGGCGCACGAGTGCATCGTCGATCTGCGTCCGTTCAAGGACAAGCACGGCATCACCGTGGACGACATCGCCAAGCGCCTGATCGACCATGGGTTCCATGCGCCGACGGTGAGCTTCCCGGTGGCGGGCACCTTCATGATCGAGCCGACGGAGTCGGAAAGCCGGGTCGAGCTGGACCGGTTCTGCGATGCGATGCTGGCCATCCGCGCCGAGATCGAGGCGGTGGAGAACGGCGAGATGGCGGTGGACGCCAGCCCGCTGCGCCATGCGCCGCATACGCTGGCGGATCTGGTGTCGAGCGGGTGGGATCGTCCGTACAGCCGGGAGGCGGGGTGTCTGCCCGGCGGCGTGACGGCGCAGGACAAGTATTTCCCGCCCGTGGGTCGTCTCGACAATTCCTATGGCGACCGGAACCTCGTGTGTTCCTGCCCGCCGATGGAGACCTACGCCGAAGCGGCGGAATAGGCTTTCATCCGGGGCCGGCCCTGACGGTGGTCAGGCCGGCCATTGGCGCAGCGTCTCGACGATGGCTTCGGCGTGGAAGCGCTGTGTATCGCGCAGCGCCCGCTCCGTGAGCCCTTGTTCCAGCAGGTGCTCGATCGGGTCGACGTGGAGCCCCGCGAGCATCAGCTCGGCGGCATAGGCGACGCGGTCCGTGGGCGCCCGGGGTGCCGCGCGGTCCAGCAGCGTGCGGAGAACGCGGCGCGCCCAGCGGTAATTCTCCGAACGGGCCAGGTCCGGCGCGCCTTCCCGCGCCCGTACCAGATGGCGGTTGGCGATCTTGAAGACGAGGAGCGCGTCGAGACACGCGAGCAGCGTCTCGAGCGTCGCCGCTTCGGTCGTCTCCGCCTGCGCGGGTTCCAGCCGCGCCCTCAGATCGGCGCCTTTCGCCGCCCAGAGCGCGTCGAGCAGGCCCTCGCGGGTGCCGAAGGCACGAAACACGGTTCCCTTGCCGACACCGGCCGCGGCGGCGATTTCCTCCATCGTGACCGATCCGGGCTGTTTCGCCGCCTGGAAGAGGGTTTCGGCGGCCGCAAGCATACGTGCCGGATCGGCGGCCGGTCGGCCGCGACGCGGCTCGCCTCTTTCGGACCCGGGGTCCGTTATGCTAGAGGTTTTCGGACTCATGGTCCTTAATTCAGGGAATGGCTGATCATGCCCAACGATCGTATCGCAACTCCCGTTCTCCCCGAATGGCTGGCCGATGCCGTCTCGTCGCTGACCAGGGGCGAGCTTGCCGGCTGGATGGCGCTCTATGCACCGGACGGGGTACACGAATTTCCGTTCGCCGATGCCGGGTCCACACGCAGGGTGGAAGGACGCGACGCGATCGGCGCCTATCTGGAGGCGGTGTTCGCCCGCATCCGCTTCGGGCGTTTCGACGTCACGCATGTGCACGAAGACGGTGAAGAGACCATCGTCGAGGCGACCGGTGACCATCACGACACGGCTGGGGTGCCGTTCCGGATCGGTTATGTCTGGTTCATCACCCGCCGGAACGGACAGGTGACGTTGATGCGCGACTACATGGCGCGCCTGCCCATCGATTGAAAAAGACGGCAAGGCCCGGGTTTCGCCGGTCGCCGCCGCTGCCGCCGTCATGGCGCCGTCATGGCGCCGACGCGCGGCTGCCAGACGCCAGCCGGGGGGCGTCACGCCTGGCGGAACCGGGTCTGGCCGGTTGATCGGGAGTACCGATCGGAGATCGGCGGCATGATTCCAGGATGATATGCGCGATACGGCGTTCGCCGGTCCGGTGTGGGCGCGACGGAGCGGGCGCGGCCGACATCGAGATGTCTCGATGATGTCAAAACATGACGATTGACGGTATTCGGCAGGCTGACCTACAAGCACGCGCGTTGTTGCGACTGATTGTCATTCTTTGTCTTGGAGACATACTGCTTGGCCCGTCGGATCGATCCGCGCGCCGTATCCGTCGGTGCCGCCCTGCTGTTGACCTTGCCGATGGCCGCGCATGCGCAGCCCAGCGGCGGCAACCTGCTTGGGCCGGCCTGGGGCGCGCGGCCCTGGCTGAACCAGTACGGCGTGACGTTCGGGCTGAGCGAGATCGGCGAAGTATTCGGCAATCCGACCGGCGGCATCAACCGTGGCGCCACCTATGACGGGCTGACCGAGGCCAGCGTCGGCGTCGATCTGGGGCGGGCGATCGGTCTCCAGGGCGGCATTTTCAACGTCAGCGCGTTCCAGATCCATGGCCGCAGCCTGAGCCAGGACAATCTCGACAACCTGAACACCATCAGCGGCATCGAGGCGAGCCGTGCCACGCGGCTGTGGGAGCTGTGGTACGACCAGCAGTTCCGGGACGGTCAGATCGACACCAAGATCGGCCTGCAGAGCCTGGACCAGGAATTCATCACCAGCGCCAGCGCCGCTCTGTTCGCCAACACCATGTTCGGCTGGCCGGCCCTGCCCTCCTACGACATGTATGCGGGCGGCCCTGCCTATCCGTTGTCGTCGCTGGGCGTGCGCGGACGGGCGAATATCGGCCGCTTCACCGTTCTGGGCGGCGTGTTCGACGACAATCCGGGGGGCGGGCCGTTCGAGAACGACCCGCAGCCGGCGAGCGGCGGCAGCGAGATCTTCAACCTGAAGACCGGCGCGCTGATGATCGCCGAGATCGATTACGCGCTGAACGCGCCCGTGTCGGGGGAGATGGCCAAGGGTGCGGCCCGGCCCGGCCTGCCCGGCACCTACAAGCTGGGGGCGTGGTTCGACAGCGCCAATTTCCCCGACCTGCGCTACGACAACCGCTTCGTGCCGTTCTCCTCGCCCGACAGCAACGGGCACCAGCTGATGCGGCGGCACAATTTCGCCATGTACGGGGTGGTGGATCAGATGATCTGGCGCCCGGACCCGAACGATGCGCGCAGCGTGAACCTGTTCAGCCGGGTGATGGGCGCGCCGGGCGACCGTAACCTGGTGGATTTCGCCGCCAATCTGGGCGTGGTGCTGCACGAGCCGTTCGTCGGACGGTCTTCGGATTCGGCGATGTTCGGCGGCGGGTTCACCAAGCTGGCGCGCAACGCCACCGAGGCGTCGCGCATGGCGCAGGATTATGCCGGGCCGGGCGTGTATTCGCCGATCCGGACGTCGGAAAGCTATCTGGAGCTGGCCTACCAGTATTTCCCGGTGGCGTGGCTGATGCTGCAGCCAGACCTGCAATACATCTTCACGCCGGGGGGAGGCATCGCCGACCAGAACCGGCCGGACCGGCGGATCTCCAACGAGTTCGTCGCCGGGCTCCGTTTCAACGTCACCTTCTAGGACGCACGATGACCACCAGATCCCTGCTCGCCGCCGCCGTGTCGCTGCTGGCTCTGGCCGGCCCGGCCCTCGCCGGCGACGCGTCGTTCCTGTCCGGCTTGAAGCGTCGCAGCACGGTGAGCACCACCGTTCCGGCCAATGGCGACCAGAACCCCTATGCGGTGGTGGTGTCGCCCGTCACCACCGGCAAGCTGGTGCGCGACCATGTGCTGGTGAGCAATTTCAACAATGACGGCAATCTCCAGGGGGCGGGCGGCACGCTGGTGTCGATCGATCCGGCGAAGAAGTCGTTGTCCCTGTTCGCCTCCGTGCCGCGCACGCTGGATCGCTGCCCCGGCGGCGTGGGTCTGACCACGGCGATGGCGGTTCTGCGCAGCGGCTGGGTGATCGTCGGCAGCCTGCCGTCCAAGGACGGCACCACGGCGACCAAGGGCCAGGGCTGCCTGCTGGTGTTCGACCGGAACGGCGATCTGGCCGATGTGTGGACCGACCCGAAGATCAACGGGCCGTGGGGCAACATGGCGGTGATCGACAAGGGCGACAGCGCCACCTTGTTCGTCAGCAACACCGGCTATGGGGTGGGGGCGCCCCCGAAGACCGGCGCCGCGCCGATCGTGTCCAAAGCGACCGTGGTGCGGATTCCGGTGACGATCCCCAAGGGCGGCAAGCCGGAGCATGGCGCGCCGGTGGTGGTCGCGGACGGGTTCGCCGAGCAGGCCGACAAGAGCGTGTTCATCATCGGCCCGACCGGGGTCGCGCTGGGTCCGAACGGGTCGATCTACGTCTCGGACGCGATCGGCAACCGCATCGTGCAGATCCCCGACGCGCTGACCCGCACCGACAGCGCCGGGACCGGGGTGGAGATCACCAAGGACGGGCTCCTGAACCGGCCTCTGGCGCTGATCAACGGACCGGGGGACACGCTGCTGACCACGAACGGTCTCGACGGCCGCGCGGTGGAGATCGATCCCGCCGCGCACAAGCAGGTGACGTCGCAATGGATCGACGTGGACAAGGCGCAGCAGCCGCCCGGCAGCGGCGATCTGTTCGGCCTTGCCCTGACGCCCGACAAGAAGGGCTTCTATTATGTCGAGGACGACGTGAACACGCTCGTTCTCGCCCATTGAAGGATACCGGTTCGTTGTCCAGCGACGAGTCCGCTTCGCGGCGGAACTTCCTGAAGGGCGCCGGCGGCCTTGCCGCCGCCGGGGCCGTTTGCCCGTTTTCCGGCGCGCGTGCCGCCACCCAGACCGAGGCCAAGGGGATCACGCCCGAGGCGCGCGGCCCGTCTCGCAACGAAAGCGTGCCGTTCGACGGGCCGTATCAGGCCGGCATCCTGACGCCGCTGCAGAACCACACCTGTTTCGTGGCGCTGGATCTGGAGACCGAGGACGGCCCGGCGGTGAAGGCGCTGATGCAGCGCTGGACCGAGGCCGCGCGCCGTCTTTGCCGTGGCCAGACCGTGGCACCGATGGACGGCGATCCGGAGAAGCCGCCGGTGGATAGCGGCGACGCGCTGGGTCTGGGACCCGCGCGCCTGTCGATCACCTTCGGCTTCGGCGCCGGTTTGTTCGAGAAGAACGGGGTGGATCGCTACGGGCTGAAGTCGCGCCGTCCGGCGGCGATGATCGACCTGCCGCGGTTCAACGGCGACCAGCTCGTGCCGGGCAATACCGGCGGCGACCTGTCGATCCAGGCCTGCGCCGACGATCCGCAGGTGGCGTTCCATGCCGTGCGGCAGCTCGCGCGCATGGCCGACGGCGTGGCGCAGCTGCGCTGGATTCAGAACGGCTACAACGCCCAGTTCGCGGCCAAGGACACGCCGCGCAACCTGATGGGGTTCAAGGACGGCACCCAGAACCCGATCTCGAGCCGTCCCGGCGACGTGCATGCGATCTGCGGCGGCAAGAAATTCTATTCGGGCTCGCCGGAGAAGGTGGTCTGGGCCGATGGCGACGACCAGAACTGGATGCGCAACGGCTCCTACATGGTGGCCCGCCGCATCCGCATCTTCCTGGAGCATTGGGACCGCACCGCGGTGTCGTTCCAGGAGGAGGTGTTCGGCCGCAAGAAGCTGAGCGGAGCGCCGCTGACGGGCAAGAGCGAGTTCGACCCGCTCGACCTGGATGCGACCGACAAGGACGGCAACCCGGTGATCGGCGAGAACAGCCATGTGCGCCTGGGTTCCGCCGCGACGACGGACGGGGCCGAGATCCTGCGCCGGGCCTATTCCTACAATGACGGGCTGAATTTCGTGGCCGAGCGCTGGCCGCCCTGGCACCAGGGGCTGGAATACGATGCCGGCCTGTTCTTCATCTGCTACCAGCGCGACCCGCGTTCGGGTTTCGTGCGGATCTATGACGGCATGTCGAAGCTGGATCTGTTGAACCAGTACGCGACCCATGTGGGCGGCGGCCTGTTCCTGATCCCGCCCGGCACCGGAGGTCCTGGCGGTTATATCGGACAGTCCCTGTTCGAGGGTGTGGCGCTGCGTGCCGCGCCGGCCACAGATCTGACCAAGAAAAGTGCATCCTACTGAAAGGTTTGCCAGTTCCTTGACAGGTCGTTGCACCGCCGGTAGTGAGCCGATGCGCCTGTCAGGAGGTGCGTTTCATGGATGAGGATAAGACCGGCCCCGGAACGACCGAGACCAAGTCTTTCGATTCGAGACTGGCCGAAGCCCGCAGCAAGCGGGGTCTCGACAGGCCTTCGGATCAGCCCAACGCGGTGCCGACGGACATGTCCGCCTTTACCGTGTTCTTCCGGGTCGGCATCGAGCTGCTCTCGGCTGTGGTGGCGGGCTTGTTGATCGGATACGGGCTGGACCGCTTGTTCCACACCAGGCCGTTTCTCCTGATTCTGTTCGTGGTGCTCGGCGGGATCGCCGGGATGGTCAATGTCTGGCGCATCGTGTCGCCGGCACCGAACCCTGGCCGCAAGAGCTAGGGTCTAGGAAGGGGAAACGGACGTGGCGGGCGGGCATTCCATCGACGCACTCGGTCAGTTCGAACTGCACCCGGTTCTGGGTTCGCTGGGCGAGAGCCTGCGTTTCAGCCAGTCCGCGCTGCTGATGGTGATCGCGTCCGCGCTGATCCTGCTGCTGTTGTATGTCGGCATGCGTCCGCGCGCGATCGTGCCGGGCCGTCTCCAGGCCGCGGCCGAGGTGATGTACGAGTTCGTGCACAACATGGCGGTCGATCAGATCGGGCCGGAAGGCAAGCGCTTCTTCCCGTTCGTGTTCACGCTGTTCTCCTTCATCCTGTTCGGCAATTATCTGGGCCTCGTGCCGGGTTCCTTCACCTTCACCTCGCATATCGTGGTCACCGCGGGCCTGGCCCTGCTGGTGTTCGTGGTCGGGCTGCTGGTGGCGCTGCGCGCGCAGGGCTTCGGTTTCTTCGCGCATTTCATGCCGGAAGGCGCGCCCGTGGCGCTGGCCCCTCTGCTGGTGCCGATCGAGATCCTGTCCTACCTGTCGCGCCCGATCAGCCTGAGCGTCCGTTTGTTCGCCAACATGATGGCCGGACACGTGATGTTCGAGATGTTCGCCGCCTTCGCCATCATGCTGGGCGGCATCCACCTGATCGGCCCGGTGCTCGGCATCGCCCCCATCGCCATCAACATCGCCCTGATGGCGCTGGAGCTGCTGGTGGGCGGGTTGCAGGCCTACGTGTTCGCCATCCTCACCTGCATCTATCTGCGTGAGGCCGTCGCGCACTGACGCGGCGATCCGTTTCCTTCTCCCATTTCAAGAACAAGGACTGACCCCATGGATCTCGCCGCCGCTCGGTATATCGGTGCCGGTCTCGCCGTGATCGCTCTCGCCGGCGTCGGCGTCGGCATCGGCAACATCTTCGCCGCCCTGGTTTCCTCCATCGGCCGCAACCCGGCCGCCCGTCCGCACGTGTTCGGCCTGGGCATCCTGGGCTTCGCGCTCACCGAGGCGGTCGCGCTCTACGCGCTGGTGATCGCCTTTATCATCCTGTTCGTCTGAGAAGGATGGCGGCCATGTCGCGCGCCCTCAGGATCGCCATCCTGTCGTTTGCGGCGACACCGGCCGCCTTTCTGCTGTCCAGCGCGCCTGCCTTCGCCGAAGGCATGCCGCAGCTGAAGTTCAACAATCCGCTCACTGTGGCCCAGCTGTTCTGGGGCGCCGTGATCTTCCTGCTGCTCTACGTGATCCTGAGCCGCTCGGCGCTGCCGCGCGTCGGTTCGGTGCTGGAAGAGCGCCGCCGCCGGATCGACTCCGACCTGGATGCCGCCAAGGCCGCCCGGAACGAGGCCGACCGCGCGACCATCGAACTGCGCCGCGCCCGTCGCGACGCCGCCGCCGAAGCCGCCGCGATGGTGGACAAGGTGGTGAACGAGGCGCGCGCCGAAGCCGCCGCGCGCACCGCCGAGATGAATGCGCGCCTCGAAGCCGACGTGGCCCGTGCCGAGGCGTCCGTCGCCGCCGCCCGCGCCACCGCGATGGGCTCGCTGCGCGAGGTCGCCACCGGCACCGCACAGACCCTGGTCGAGCGTCTGACCGGGCATGTCGCCGATGCCGGTCTGGTCGGCACCAAGGTGGACGCGGCGCTGGCCGCCCGTCCGGCCGCCTGAGGGAACGCCATCATGGAAACCCAGTCCCTCCTGCACGAGCCGATCTTCTGGTACACCGTCTCGTTCGTGCTGTTCTTCGTACTGTTCGGCCGCCGGATCTGGCGGCCGCTCGTCGCGATGCTGGATCGTCGCGCGGCCAACATCCGCGCCGAGCTGGACGGCGCGGCCCGTCTGCGTCGCGAAGCCGAGCAGATGCTGAACGAGGCCCGTGCCGAGCGTGAGGCCGCCCTGGCCGATGCCAAGGCGATGATCGAGAATGCCCGCGCCGAGTCCGTCCGCATCGCCGAGGCCGCGCGTCGCGAGGCGGAGCAGACCGCGCAGCGTCGCGAGCGCATGGCGCAGGACCGCATCGCCGCTTCCGAGCGTGCCGCCGTGAACGAGGTCCGCACCGCCGCGGCCGAGATCGCCGCCGATGCCGCCCGTGCCGTGGTGGCGGAATCGCTGGGTGCGCAGACCGATGCCGGCCTGATCGATCGCGCCATCGGCAACCTGCCCGCCTCCTTCGCCAAGCGCGTCGCCGCCTGAGGCGACGCGGAGTGTGGACGCCATGAGCACGACCCTCAGCGTCGTCGCCGCGGTTCTGAACGAGGCGGAGAATATCCGGCCCGTCTGCGAGGAGATGGCGGCCGCCCTTGCCTCCCTGCCGAGCTGGGAGGTGGTATTCGTCGATGACGGCAGCACCGACGGCACGGTGGAGGCGCTGCTGGCGGCGCGCGACATTCTGCCCAACATGCGTGTGGTGAGCCACGACAAGCGTTGCGGCAAGTCCGCTGCGTTGCGCACCGGCATCGAGGCCGCACACGGGACCTGGATCGCCACCATCGACGGCGACGGCCAGGACGATCCGCGCGAGATTCCGCCGATGCTGGATCTGGCGCTTCGTGCCGGCAACCGCGCGCCGGGCCCGCTGGTGGTGGGCGTGCGTTTGAAGCGCAACGACAATTTCTCCCGCCGCTTCGCCACGCGCTTCGCCAACGGTCTGCGCCGTCGCCTGCTGCGCGACGGCTGCCCGGATACGGGCGCGCCGATGAAGCTGTTCCGGCGCGAGGATTTCCTGCGCCTGCCGCAATTCGAGGGTGTGCATCGCTTTCTGCCGGCCTTGTTCCAGCATTACGGCAGCGAGCTGATCTGCAAGCCGGTGCATCATCGCGCCCGTCTGCATGGGGCGTCGAAATACACCAATCTGAACCGCGCGATCGTCGGTATCCGCGACATGATGGGCGTGATCTGGTTGCAGAACCGCACCCGCCTGCCGGGATCGACGCGGGAGCGGTAAGGGGCAAAGGTGTTCTTTCTTGAAAGAAAGAACCAAAGAACTTCTGTCTGTTTGGCTCCGTGCCAAGCCAACACACGCACCTGAACGGACAAAAGTCTTTTTGCTTCTTTTTCTTCAGAAAAAGAAGGCTCTCAGTCTCCAATGCCGTCGGCACGCGTGACCGCATAGGACGCACAGTCCCTCGGGGCGGTATCGAGATTGGGATGCACCAGCCAGCGGCGCAGCACGCCTTCCCGGATCAATCCGGCCTTTTCCATCACCCGCGCCGAGGCGTGGTTCTCCAGATCGACGAAGGCGCCGAAGCGCCACACTTCCGGCTGCAGGAAGGCCCAGGCGATGGCCGCGCGCACCACCTCCGTCATCAGTCCCCGTCCCCAGAAGGCGCGCCCGAGGGCGCAGCCATACTCGATCCGGCTCGGCGAAGGGCGGCGCAGATCGAGCACACCGATCGGCTGCTGCGACGCCCGTTCGTTCAGGATGTAGGTGCAGGCGGCAGTCCGGCCGACGCAACTCCGCAGGAAATCCGCCGTGTCCGTCACGCTGCGGTGCGGACGCCAGGTGGTATAGCGCGCGACCTCCGGGTCTGCGGCATAGGCGGCGAACAAAGAGTCTGCATCCGCGACGACGGCTGGACGCAGGCGCACCCGGTCAGTTTCGAGCGTGTCCGGCAGCATGAACATCTCCGAGGATCGCAACCGCGGAACGGCATCGCCGCCATTGGGCTGGCGCGGATGGTCGGTCCACCACTGATACCGGGATTGGTCAGAAGCCGCTACCGATCGGCCGGGGTGGATCGCGGCGCACGGTGGCCCGGCGGTTCGGCCGGATGCGCCCATGGATGGCGGGAGTGGGGCGTTCCATGGACCGGTGCCACATTTTGACCGACGCCCGTTGACCGGCACGCAGCAGGACCGCGACCCTGCTTCTGTTCAATCCTTCCCGGTCGTGCGATCCGGTGCGGCGATGACGCACTCGGTCCGCCCCTACCTGCTCGCCGCCCTGATGGTGTTCCTCCTGTTCCTGCCGGGGCGCAGCACGCTGCCGCCTCTGGATCGGGACGAGCCGCGCTACATGGAAGCCAGCGCGCAGATGCTGCGCAGCCACGATTTCATCGACGTGCGGTTCCAGGACAAGCCGCGCTATCTGCAGCCGGCCGGGATCTACTGGCTGGAAGCGGCCTCTGTGGCGATCACCGGCACGCTGGATCAGCGCGAGGTCTGGGCCTACCGGGTGCCGACGCTGATCGCGGTGGTGGCGTCGGTGCTGATGACGCTGCGCCTGGGCGTGGTGTTGTTCGGCTTCGAGACCGGGCTGATGGGCGCGCTGCTGCTGGCGGTCTCGGTGCTGATGACCGCCGAAGGGCGGATGGCGACGATCGATAGCTGCCTTCTGTCGGCGATCCTGGCGGTGCAGCTGGCGCTGGTACGCGCCTGGTCGGACCGGGACGGGGAGAACCGGACGCCGCTCTGGGCGCCGATCCTGTTCTGGGCGGCGCTGGGCGTGGGGCTGATGTTGAAGGGGCCGGTGATGTTGATCCCGGCGCTTGGCACGCCCGCCGCCCTGGCGCTGGTGGAGCGTCGCACGGGCTGGTGGCGTCGTTTGCAGCCGGGCTGGGGCGTTCCGCTGACGCTTCTGATCGTGCTGCCCTGGTGCGTGGCGATCTGGCTGCGGTCGCACGGTCTGTTCTTCGAGCGGGCGGTGGGGACCAACTTCCTGGGCAAGGTGGCGTCCGGGCAGCAGGCGCATGGCTTGCCTCCCGGCTACCATCTGGGAGTGTTCGCGATCGCGTTCTGGCCCGGCTCGCTGTTCGCGGCGATGGCGATCCCGTTCGTCTGGCTGCGCCGCCGCACGCCGTCTGTGCGCTATCTGTTGTGCTGGATCGTGCCGCACTGGGTGGTGTTCGAGCTGATCGCGACCAAGCTGCCGCACTACGTTCTGCCGACCTATCCGGCGATCGCGCTTCTGGCCGCGGCGTCACTGGCGCAGGCGGGCGGCTGGCGTCTGCCGGCGGCATGGTGGGGGCGTGCGCTGCTGGGTGTGTATGCCGTGCTCTGGCTGGCGATCGGCCTCGCTTTGTGCGTGGCGGGGCCGGTTCTGCTGGCGATCCTGCAGCATGGCGTGCCGCTGGTGTCCCTGGTGGCGCCGGTTCTGGCTTTGCCGCTGGTGCTGCTGTCGGCGTATCTGCTGCTGCGCGGTCGGCCCAAGGACGCTTTGTGCAGCATCGCCGGGGGGGCGGCCATTCTGTATGTCGGGCTGTTCCTGGTCGTGGTGCCGCGCCTGACGACGATCTGGCTGAGCCCGCGCATCGCCGAGACCGTGGCGCGCGTGCGGCCCTGTCCGGACAGCGTTCTGGCGTCGTCGTCGTTCTCGGAGCCGAGTCTGGTGTTCCTGGTCGGTCAGGATACGCGTCTGGTGAACGCGGCCGGAGCGGCCGGCTTCCTGCGCGAGAACCGCGCCTGCGGGCTGGCGCTGATCGGGTCGCGCGACGATGCGGCGTTCCGGGCGGCCCTGGACGGGATGGGCGTGTCGAAGCTCGCCGAGATCGACGGGGTGAATTACTCTAACGGCAAGCATCTTGCGCTGAGTCTGTATCGGGCCGATCCGGGGAAGGATGCGCCATAGGCGGGGTCGGCCAATTCGTGGCGTGATTCGCCAACGCGCCCCATAGAACTACGGCGAAAAGCGTTAGGTTACGCGGAAGAAAGGATTGGCACGCGGATTGCGATGAGGAGGGCATATTTCTTCCGGAGCCCCTCCATGCGCACGCCGGCTTATTCCCTTCCCTATGATCGCTGGGACCGCTCCGGTGCGGCGCCCGGCTTCGATCTGGTGCTGGTGAGCTATCTGTTGTTTGCCGCCGCATTTCTCCTGCCGCCGCTCTCCGTGGTCGGTGTGATCCTGGCCCATGCGGCACGCAACCGGGCCGGGATGTTGGCCCGCACGCATTTCGACCGGCAGATTTCCGTGTTCTGGCGCTCGCTGCTGGCGCTTCTGTTGATCGGTCTGCTGCATGCGGCCGTGACCGGGCTCGGCGCCGTCACCTTCGGCTTCGGCCTGGTGCTGATGGTGTTGCCCTGGGGGCTGGGCATCGGCTGGTTCATCTGGGCGGCCTGGGAGATCGGCACGGGTCTGCTGGCCGCGTGGCGCCGGGAGGCGGTGTGAGGATGGGCGTACGATCCGCTTTCCTTGTCGCGGCGCTGATGCTTTCCGGCTGCGCCGCCACCGCGCCTGCCGATCCGTCGCATCCCGTTCAGGCGGTCGGCTGGGCCGAAACCAGGCTTTCCTTCGGGCTTGGGCCAGCCGACGATAAGACAAAGGGTGTCAGCGAGGCGCAATGGCGGGCGTTTCTGGACCGGGAGGTGACGCCTCGCTTTCCGTCCGGCCTGTCTGTGATCGACATGTACGGCCAGTGGCGCGATCCGGGCGCCGCGGCGCCGGAACGGCTGCGTTCCAGGCTTTTGGTGATCGATCACCCCGACGATGCGGCGGACGATGCGCGCCTCGATGTGATCCGGGCGGCCTGGAAGCGCATGACCGGAGACCGGTCAGTTCTGAGTGTGACGCAAACAGCACGCGTTTCGTTCTGATCCGCTTCGGGCTTGGCAAACGGCGTCAAGGGGCGTCAAGCTGTCGCTTAACGGTTACGCCATGGCGTTGCCGAATAGGGGAGCGCCCGCCAAAGGGCGCCTCGTTGGGAGCGACAGGATCATGACGACACGCAGCGCGCGGTCGACCGCCCGGCTGGGTCTGGCACCGGTTGTGGGTTTGGCCATCGGGCTCAGTCCGCAGATAGCGCACGCCAATGCCGGGTTCGGCCTGAATGACGGCATGGCCGACTGGACGGCCAACGCCTATGCCGGCGAAGCGGCCAAGGCCTATGACGCCGGCACGGCCTGGACCAACCCTGCGGGCATGGTCCGCATCCAGGGCAACGAGTTCGACGGCACGGTCAATCTGATCGATCCGAGTGTCGCTTTCCGGGGCCAGGACTACGTGAACGGGGTCGCCGTTCCGGGCCGGCAATCGAGCAAGGGCATCGACTCCGCCGTGACCGGCGGCACCGCGACCGTGATCTCGTTGTCACCCCGGCTGAAGCTGGGTCTGGCGGTGCAGAGCCCGTTCGCCTCGCGTCTGGCCTTCGAGCCGGCCGACTATACCGGGCGCTACCAGGCCACCCGCAACATTCCGACCAACATCCAGGCGCTGTTCTCGGTCGCCTATGCGATTGACCGGCATCTGTCGATCGGCGGCGGTCCGATCGTGTCGTATTTCAAGGAGCGGCAGGCGCATGCGCTGAACTTGCAGAACGCCCAGACGGCACTCGGAACGATCTCGCTCGGTCCGCAGGGCGTGGACCCGGTGGCGCAGTTCAGGGGCGACGACTGGTCGGTCGGCTACGACGTGGGCGCCCTGTATCAGTTCAACGACAATGTCCGCGTGGGCATGAACTACCACTCCGCCACGTACTACAAACTGCATGGCTACCAGGACACCTACGTGCCGGAAGCGGTGGCGACACTGAATCCGTTGAACGCGCTGATCCCGGGCATCGGCAACATCGTCTCGAATTCGCTGAAGGCGCAGACCTACAACGCGTCGGTGAACGTCACCCTGCCGGGCTGGTTGGATACCTCGGCCTACTGGCAGATCTCGCCGGAGTGGGCGGTGATGGGCAACGTGACCTGGACCAACTGGTCGCAGTTCGAGCACAACAAGGTCGTGCCGGACGATTCGTCGATCTTCTCCAGCACCGACATCCAGTATCATTTCCGCGATACGGTCACGGCCGGTGTGGGCGTGAACTACCGGCCGCGCTGGCAGCCGCGTTTGATGCTTCAGGGCGGCGTGACCTACGACGAGAGCCCCGTCACCAACAGCAACCGGCAGGCGACCATTCCGGATGGCGACCGCGTCGAGATCGGCGTCGGCGCGTCCTACAAGGCAACTCGCAACATCACCCTGTCGCTGGCCTACACGCACTACTTCTTCCCCGGCAGCAACACGATCGACAACTCGATCGGCAACGTTTCCAGCGCAACGCCGCTGGGCAACGTGACGCTGAATTCGGGCACCATCAGGGGCCATTACAACCTTGCGAACGACGCCCTGGCGATCGGCTTCAAGCAGGTGTTCTGACCGGTTCGGGGCGTCTTGCATCGAGCGGGTGAACCGGCCCGTTCGATAGGAGACGTGACGGTACGCCCCCACCGCTCGCCACAGGCATGAAGAGGGACCGCCGGATTCCGGTGGTCCCTTTTTTCGTTTGTCTTCTTCCTGCACGAGGCTTGGTGATCCGATCGCCCGCCTGGGCTAACGCGCTCGCACGAACGGACAAAGTAATCGTTTCGAGACCAAAAGATGTCGGTTCGATTTGGTATCAATTTGATCGGAATCGGCGATGTAGAGCGCAGGTCTTGTGTGTGTTCCGACAGACCGGATCTTGGTCGCCCAGAGACGGGCGGCGCGATTTTGTTGCTGCAATGTCACAACGGACTCCGGAATGTTACCAATCGGCTCTTCCGGGACCGTTTGCGCATCGCTTTGCCGGAGAGGAAGGCGTAATCAGCGCCTCTGTTATGACAATTTCGCAACGGAGGGGCCTGACTATGCCCGTTGATCAACGCCAGAGCGTCGCCACGCGCTCTCGAGCGGTACGTGTCGGCCTGATCGCCACCACGGTGTTTTCTCCTCTGTTTGCGCTCCCGGCCATGCCGGCATTCGCGCAGGGCGTCACGAGCGCGGCCGGACCGAACTCGCCCCTGGCTCAGCCGATCGCGAACACCGCGATCACCCCCGCGGCGACGGCACCCGCTGCGGCTCTGACCACGGCGAACGGTGGCAATTCGAGCGCCGAAACGATCGTCGTGACCGGTTCGTCGCTGGCCTCTCGGCGCAATGCGGTGCAGCTCGCTCCGGTGCAGACGATCACCGCAAAGGAAATCTCGCAGACCTCGGCGATCACGCTGGACGACTACCTGCGCCGCATCCCGTCTCTGGGCACGCCGCAGGGCAATGCCACCACCAATGGTGGCGACGGTCTGAGCTGCCAGAACATCCGCAACCTGGGCTTCCAGCGCACGCTGATCCTGATCGACGGCAAGCGCCGCGTGCAGTCCGGCGCGTTCGGATTCTCCTGCGTGGACCTCAATCAGATCCCGACCGACATGGTCGAGCGGATCGAGATCCTGAAGGATGGCGGTTCCGCACTCTACGGCGCCGATGCGGTCGCCGGCGTGATCAACGTCATCACCAAGAAGAATTTCCAGGGCCTGTCGATGCATGCCGACGGCTCGCTCACCGATGTCGGCGACGGCAAGACCGCCAATATCGGCGTGCTGGGCGGTTTCGACTTCGACCAGGGCCGCGGCAACGTCACGCTCGGCGCCAACTACCAGACGCAGGGACCGATCTATAATCGCGATCGTCCCTGGTCGGCCCAGTCGCAGCAGAGCAACACGGCCGGCGAGGCGCCGATCTATGGTTCCTCCATCGCCTCCGGTGGGCGATTTGTGCAGCTGAACGATCCGGACGGGGCTTCTTACGCCGTGTCGCAGCCGGGGCAGGCGCCGCACCCGTTCGGGAGCAGCGACCGCTACAACTTCAACAACGATACGCAGCTGCAGAACTACCTGCAGGACTCGAACGTGGTCGGCAAGGCGCGCTACGAGTTCAACGAGCATTTCGAAGCGTATGTTGATGCCAACTACAACCATCGCACTGCGCAGCAACAGTTGGCGCCGCAGCCGATGACGGGTTCGATCCCGCCGAACACGCTGCCGAATCCGCTGATCATCCCGGGCGACTATCCATACAACCCGTTCCCCGGCCAGGATCTTCAGCTGTTCCGACGCCTGAACGAATTTGGCCCGCGCCAGACCGATCAGGCGGCGGATCTGTATCAGATCACCACCGGCCTGCGCGGCACGATCGTCGACGACTGGAAGTACGACGGCTCGTTCGGCTACGGCAAGACGATGACGACCCTGAACGGCCAGGGCGAGGTCAACTACGCCAACGTTCTGCAGGAACTCGGCATCCGCCAGACCGATCCGAGCGATGCGTCGAGCCCCGTGGTCTACGATCCCTCGATCTGCCACGCCTCGGCCGGCTGCCATATCCAGAACATCTTCGGCAACGGATCGATCACGCCGGAAGGCGTGGACTACGCGCGCTTCACCCAGCACGCGCATGCCGAACAGCAACTGCGCGACTTCAATCTCCGCATCAGCAACGCGAAGCTTGCGCGCCTGCCCTACAAGTTCGGCGGCCCGATCGGGCTCAGCTTCGGTGTCGAGCATCGTTCCGAGCAGGGCAACTACACGCCCGATCCGATCATCGAGTCCGGCCAGTCTCTGGAGAACTCGCAGTCGCCGACCGGCGGCGGGTTCAATGCGACGGAAGTCTATGGCGAGCTGAAGCTGCCGCTCCTGGTCAACGCGCCGTTCGCCAAAGAACTGACCCTGGACGGCCAGGGGCGCTGGTCGCACTACAACACCTTCGGCAACACGCAGAACTGGAAGGTGGATCTGCTCTGGGCGCCGACGCGCGACATCGCGTTCCGCGGCACCATCGGGACGGCGTTCCGTCAGCCCAACATCTATGAGCTGTTCGGTGGCCAGTCGCTGTCGTTCGAGACCGCCAGCGATCCTTGCGCCAACATTTCCAGCTACGGCTCGGCATCGGGTCGCGTCGCAGCCCGTTGCGCCCGGGAGGGGGTCAATCCCAACTTCCAGCAGAGCGGCTCGCAGATCGCGACCATCACTGGCGGCAACGCCCAGTTGAAGCCGGAAACGTCGCGAACCTACACCATCGGTACGGTGATCTCGCCGCGCTGGGTGCCGAACTTCCAGGCGACGGTCGACTATTGGCACACCTCGATCGCCAACACGATCAGCGCGGTCAGCACGCAGTACATCGTCGATCAGTGCTACACCGGCACGAACGAGGCGTATTGCAGCTACATCAATGGACGTTCCGGCGGCGCCGACATCTCGTCCGTTAACGCGATCGACCAGAATCTGGGCGTCACCAAGACCAACGGCATCGATTTCGGTCTGAACTATCTCTACCGGATCAACGAGCACAACTCGATCACGCTGCAAAACCAGTATCAGCAGTTGATCGGCTACATCTCGCAGAACGTCGCGGATGGCCCGTTCATCAACTATGCCGGGCGTCTCGATACCTCGACCTACAACGCCTATGCGCGGGTGCGGGATACGGCGAGCGTCACCTACACGCATCGCAAGCTGAGCGTGAATTACCAGATGCGGTATATCGGCGGCATGCAGGTGTTCGACGGATCGTCGGATCTGGTGAAGGGCGTCGACGGGCAGTACAAGGTGCCGGGCGTGTTCTACCACGACGTCTCCGCCACCTACCTGCTTGGCCGTTTCGTTCTGACCGGCGGCATCAACAACATTCTGGACAAGCGTCCGCCGTTCGTGTTCGACGCGTCGACCAACACCGATCCCAACGTCTACGATTTCGCGGGCCGCACCATCTTCGCGCGCGCGTCCGTTCGTTTCTGAGAAACGGCTGGACAGGGCCGGAACACGGCTCCTGTCCGACCCTTCGCTGCAGACGACATGACCAGCGACATCACTCTGTCGCTGGTCCACACGCCGGCAAATCGCCCGGCACCCTTTTCAGCGTGATGTCGACGCCGGAGCGATCATCCGTGAGGACGACGGCGCGAACGACGTTCCGCCAATCCGGTCCAGGCTGGTTCCGGTCCATCGGCAGCCGGTTGGCGGAACCGATATCCCCGCTGCGGGCGGATCGCCTCGGGTTCGATCGCGAATTTTTTTCTTGTTCGGCTGCGATCACGGACCGCCAGATTCGGCTTTCATTGCGCAATCGACCCGTTTTTATCCGTTATGGCGCCTGACTTTCGATGCGCCAGACACATGCCAACCATGTCAGAATCGGGCGTTGCAAAATGGCAACTGCCTCGACGGCCGGTGTTACGACAGACGCTCTGTCACGTTGCCGAAACATGTCCGAAAAGTTACCAATTTGGCTCCTGCGGTAAGGAACCCGGTTCCACCGCATCGTTCCGGGTTGGGGTCGTAAAAACACCATGACGCAACGTGTTTCCTCCTACGGCAGATGGCTGGCGTCATCGACCGCACTTGCAGGCTGCCTCATTCTTTCCGTGGGCCACGCGCAAGCTGCCGCATGCCCGACCGGCAAGGTGCACGATCATCGCGGCCGTTGCGTCGTCAGCAAGCACGCGGCGACGCGTACCGCGCCCGCGACTCAGACGGCAGCCCGAGTCGCGGCAGCGCCGGTCGCCGCAACGGCCGCAGCTGCCGCTCCGCTGGCGACGGCCGCGGCACCGGCCGCTCAGAACGAGAACGTCGTCGTCACCGGCACGCTGTTTCGCGATCCGAACCTGGCCACGGCTTCGCCGATCACACGGTTGTCGCGTCAGGAACTGTCCCGTCGCGGCATCAAATCCGTCACGGACGCGTTGCAGACCCTGTCGTCCAACGGCGCCGGCACCCTGACCAACTCCTGGTCTGCCGGCGGCGGCTTCGCGGCCGGCGCATCCGCACCCTCTCTGCGCGGCCTGAGCACCGATTCGACGCTCGTGCTGATGGATGGGCAGCGCCTGTCCTACTATCCGCTGGCAGATGACGGCGAGCGCAACTTCGTCGACACCAACTGGATTCCGATGTCGATCATGGAGCGGGTCGACGTGCTGGAGGATGGCGGTTCCGCCACCTATGGCGCCGACGCGGTGGCCGGCGTGGTGAACATGGTCACACGCAAGCAGATCAAGGGTTGGGAAGGTCTCGCCGAAGGCGGCGTGGCGCAGAACGGCAATTCAGGCCATCAGCGCCTCTACCTGACCTACGGTCATGGCGATCTGAACCATGACGGCTACAATTTCTACATCAACGGCGAATACCAGCAGGACGACGCCTATTACGGCCGTCAGGCCGGCCGTCCCTACAACACCGGCGACGAAACCGCGATCGGCGGCGGCAACGGCAACACTAATGTCTCGGACGGCCAGGGGAACATCAACAATTTCGCCGCGACCACCGTTCCCGTGGTCCGTCCGAGCAACGGCGGTACCGGCGGTATCGGACCGTGGCAGCTGCTGAATCCGTCGGCCGGCTGCTACGGTAGCGGCATCGGCGGGCTCGTGACCGGTTCCGCCGTCGCCGGCGATAATGGCCAGAGCCAGGCCTGCGAACAGAACAGCCAGCGCTACACGCAGATCTCGCCATCTCTGCGCCGCATCAACACGACGGCGCACTTCACCGCGAACGTCACCGACAGGTCGCAGCTTGTGACGATGTTCAACTACGGCCAGGTGCAGTCCGTGACGACCGGCACGCCCAATGCCGTGCGCGTGCAGAGCCAAGACCGGCAGATCAACACGCTGCGGACGCCGCTGCCGGTGTATCTGCCGAACGGCCAGCTCAACCCGAACAACCCGTTCGCGGCCGAAGGCGTTCCTGCCGAGATCAGCTATCAGTTCGCCGATCTTCTACCGACCACGACGGAGTTGTCGCAGAATTATCGCGGATCGGTCGACTACCACGGCTACATTCCATCCAAATGGGGTTCGGAGTGGAATTACGACGCCAATTTCGTCGGCATGAACAGCGTTCTCGACCAGACCATCACCGGCGTGCCGACCATCGGCGGCATCGTGAACGCGATCAACAGCGGCTCCTACAACTTCGTCGATCCGAGCCAGAACTCGAAGGCTGTGCTGGACTCGATCGCGCCGCGTAACCACATCCGGGCCGACTCGCAGGAATATTCGCTGCAGGGCACTTTGAGCAAAGGCTTGTTCCAGCTTCCGGGCGGCACGGTACATCTCGCGATTGGCGGCAACTTCCGTTACGAGGGCTTGAACGATCCGAGCGCCAACCTGTATCCGTCCGGCGATCCGAACCAGTATACCGGCCTGATCAATCCGGTGAGCGCTTCCGGCCATCGTTGGGTTGAGTCCGGCTTCTTCGAAATCAGCGCGCCGCTGATCAAGATGGTGGATCTCGATTTTCAGGGCCGGTACGATCATTACTCGGAAGGATTCAGCAATTTCTCGCCGAAGGTCGGCCTGACGCTGAAGCCGCTGGAGCAGTTCTGGCTGCGCGGCACCTTCTCCAAGGGTTTCCGGGTGCCGAGCTTTGCGGAAACCGGCGGCACCACGGTCGGCTACACCACCTTCACCCCGACCGATCCGAACTTCCTCGCGCAGCATCTGGCACCGAACGGCCTGCCGAACGCCTATGCGCAGGCCTACTCGATCGGCAACCGCACAGTCGGCAATCCGAACCTGCAGCCGGAGAAATCGACCAACTTCACCGGCGGCCCGATCCTCATGCCGACCAAGTGGCTGACGCTGACGGCGAACTATTACTACATCAAGAAGGACAACTACATCACGCCGAACCCGGTCGCGATCACGACGGTCGGCAATGCCTGGCTTGCGAACAACGCCGCCTATCCGGCGACCGGTCTGCCGATCAGCGTTCGTGCGGATATCCCGGACACCGCGGCGCCCCCCGGCGCGGCGCTGCGTCCGGCGGAAGTGGATGTGGGCTACGTCAACGCCAACAAGCTGACCACCGACGGCTTCGATCTGTCCTTGCAGTCGCATACTCATCTGCCGGGCAAGCTGCACGACGTGATGTGGATCAGCCAGGGTCGCGCGACCTATGTGCACAGCCTGAACCTGACCCTGCCGGATGGCGGCGGCACCTATCACTATGCCGGGACGCTCGGCCCTTATGGCGCCGTGTCCGCGTCCGGCACGCCGGGCTGGCATGCCAACTGGTCCAATACATTCATCTACAAGAAGCTGTCGGTCACGCCGACGGTGTACTACACCAGCGGTTATCGGACGACGGCCGAGGATCAGAACGGTCCCGGCACGGCGGACGATTGCTCCACGGCGCTATCCTCAAACTCCTACAACCCGTCGCAGTGCCACGTGAAGGCATGGTGGGACGTCGATCTGACGGTCAGCTACGACCTGACGCCGAAGGTGACGGCCTACCTGAACGTCTACAACCTGCTGGGCTTCCGCTCGCCGTACGATTTCGGCACCTATGGCGGCTATCTCTACAACCCGGCCTGGTCGCAGAACGGCATCGTTCAGCGCAACTTCCAGTTCGGCATCCACGGCACGTTCTGACCCGCACGGCGGCGGCCGGTTCTTTCCTCGGGAAGGATCGGCCGCTCGTCAGACGATCAGCGCGTGACCATCCGGGTCATGCGCGGCGGCCCCGGTCTCGTCCAGGACGGTCCGGGTGCAGGCCACTCCGTCCGGTTCGACCGGACCGACCCGCACCGCCGGGTTTCGATAGGCCAGCAACTCGAGATGCGGCGGCCCGTCGCTGCGCGACAGGGCGCGGACGGAGACATGGACCGAGACGACACCGTCGAGTGCATCTTGTTCCGGTCCGGTGTTCTCGCTTTCGGCGATCACCGCAAATCCGATCCGTTCATAGAACGACAGGCTCCGGGCGAGATCGGTGACCACGAGCGCCGAATGGTCGATTCCGACGAGAGGTCCGTCATCCGGACCGAAATCCGACCAGGGTGGCGGGGTTTTACCGGGCGGGAATTGCAGCAATTCGAGCGGATGGCCTTCCGGATCGCGGAACTTGAAGGCGCGAACGCCACCGGAAGAGGGCGGAAGCGGCACGGGGCCGTCGGATGTGCTGATCGGCATCCAGCCTGGGGTCGCGACGAGGCGCGTGTAAGCAGCGTCGATGTCGGTGGCGACCAGGGCCAGATGCTGGAACCAGGAATCATGGCTGGTGCTGCCGGCGGGATAGGGGGCGCCGCCCGGTGGGGTTGCAATGACGTCGATCCGCTGCGCGCCGAGCTGGAGCGCGATCGTCCGGGGGGTATCGGTGACTGGCGTTCCGACCGAGAAGCCGAGGGCGTCGCGATAGAAGGCGGCGAGCCGCTGCGGGTCGGCGCTGTTCAGCGTGAAGCGGATCGGACTCATGGGTATTGCGCGCCGCGTGTGCCGAGGAAGATCGAGTACAGCGTGTGCGAGCCGCCGATGAACAGCCGGCTTTTCGCGCGATCGCCGAAGGTGACGTTGGAAACCGTATAGGGCACCAGGATCTTGCCCAGGAGTTTGCCGTCCGGGTCGATGCAATGGACGCCGTCTGCGGCGCTGCTCCAGAGATTGCCGCTCTGGTCGACGCGGAAGCCGTCGGAATAGCCGGGTTCGACCTTGTGGAAGATGTCGCCGCCGGAGAGAGAGAGGCCGTCGGCGGAAATGTCGAACACGCGGAGATATTGCTTCGGGTCCGGGCCGCTCTGATCGCCTGTCTCCGCGACGTAGAGACGCTTCTCGTCGGGCGAGAAGGCGAGACCGTTGGGTCCGTCGAAATCGCCGGCCATGACGCGAAGATCGCCGGTTTCGGGATCGAGCCGGTAGAGAGCAGGCGGTTGTTCGCTGTGCTGGATACCGCCCTCATAGTCGTTCAGCAGGCCGTAGAGCGGGTCGGAGAACCAGATCGAGCCATCCGTTTTCACCACCACGTCGTTGGGCGCGTTCAGGCGTTTGCCGTCATGGTGGGTGACCAACGTCGTGACGCTGCCGTCATGCTCGGTACGATACAGGCATCGACCGCGATGCGAGCAGGCGATCAGGCGTCCCTGGCGGTCGCGTGTCTGGCCGTTGGCGTAGTTGGACGGGGCGCGCCAGACGGATACGCCGTCGGCCTCGCTCCACCGCATGGTGCGATTGTTGGGGAGGTCCTGGAACAGGAGGCAGTTCCAGTCGGCCATCCAGACCGGGCCCTCGATCCAGCGGAAACCGTCACCGAGTTTTTCCAAAGGTGCGTTGCCCAGCACCATGTTGGCGAAGCGCTGGTCGCGGATGTCGAACCCGTCCATTCAGCGGATCCGGCAGGGTTGATTGCGTACCGGCGGCGTTTCGTACTGCACGATCATCTGCACGCAGGGTTCGTCGCCGACCACGCCGGAGAGATGGCCTGTCTTGCCCTCGATCGTCGTGCAGCCGATGTCCTCGCCAAGATGGATTCCGCCTGGGCCGAACGTCACGCGCTTGCCGTCCATGGTTTCGATGAACCAGGAGCCGGAAAGCGGGATCACCCATTGCGCCTTCGGGCTTTCATGCCAGTCACCGAACCAGCCAACGGGAAGCACAGTGAAGGAGACGCTGAATTTCCCGGTCTCTTTCTCGTGCTGCCATTGCGGGGCGCTGGTGAGCGATTTGAACTCCAGTTCGGTCATGGCGCATTCGGCGAAACGGCTGATGCCGTCCGCATCGACATACATATGCCAGTAAGGGATGCGCGGCTTGTCCTGATCGCTCATGGGGTGGTGCTCGCTGCGATCGCGGCCGGATGCGCCGCGTAGGGATGGGTGGAGGACAGCGGGTCGGCGATGAAGCTTTCCACCGACATCGTGCCGACCGTGACGAGCAGGAAACCGCCTGCCAGCGAGAAGTTCTTCAGGAAATCCCAGAACAGGCCACGGCCCTTGCTCTCGCTGCCGGCCCAGAAATCGCCGGGCGCCCAGAACTGTTTGAACAGGAGGGCCGTGACCATGCAGTAGCCGGCCATGATGAAGGCGGCGAGGCGGTCCGCGAAACCCGTCAGGATGCAGACCGGCATGATGATCTCTGTGGCGAGACCCGCCATGAGCATCAGGGTGGACAGGGCGCGGGACGGCAGGACCTGGCGAGCCTGCGCCACGGCGCCGGGGAAGTTCAGGATCTTGTCCAGGGCGCTGAACGGGAAAAACAGCATGACAAGCAGATAGCGCACGGCGATCGTGGCCAGGATTCCGAGACCGGTCATCGTGTGCTCCGCGCGGGCCGGCGACGGGAGGTCGCCCGCATCGGGCAGTGCAACGCGTCGCGTGTCGGAACGTTGCCGCGCGGAAGCACGCGGGAGTGATCGCATGGACAGCCAGCATTACGACGTCGTCATCGTCGGTTCCGGCCCTGGCGGCGGCACCATGGCCTGGAAGCTGGCGAAGACCGGCAAGCGCATCCTGCTGCTGGAGCGCGGCGACTATCTCGTACGCGGCCGCGACAACTGGGACAGCAAGGAGGTGTTCGTCGACGGCAAGTACCAGGCCCCGGAGACGTGGTACAGCTCGAACGGGAAGACCTTCCATCCCGGCCTGCACTACTATGTCGGCGGAAACTCGAAGTTCTACGGTTCCGTTCTTCTGCGCCTGCGGGAGCGGGATTTCGACGAGATCCAGCATCCGGACGGGATCTCGCCGGCCTGGCCGGTGAAATACGAGACGTTCGAGCCGTATTATCAGGCGGCGGAGGAACTGTTCGCCGTGCACGGCCAGCGGGGCGAGGACCCGACTGAACCGCCAAGTCCGCAGCCCTACGCTCATCCTCCCGTAAGTCATGAGCCGCGAATCCAGCAGCTTTTCGACGGGCTGAAGCGCCTCGGCCATCACCCGTTCCATCTGCCCGTGGGCGTGCTGCTGGAGGAGAAGGACGGCGTGACGCTGCCCTGGAGCCGCTGCGTGCGCTGCGACGCGTTCGACGGCTATCCCTGCCCCACCAATGGCAAGGCCGACGCGCAGATCATGGTCGTGGACCCGGCCGTGCGGGAGAACGACAACATCACGTTGATGACCAACGCCTATGTGGAGCGGCTGCTGACCGATCCGTCCGGGCGGAGCGTGACCGGCGTGGAGGTGGTCAAGGAAGGCGAGCGCCTGACCTTTACCGCCGATATCGTCGTCGCCGCGTGCGGAGCACTGTCATCCGCGCTGCTGATGTTGCGCTCAGCCAACGATGCACATCCGAACGGTCTGGCCAACCGCTCCGATCAGGTCGGCCGCAACTACATGCGGCACAACAACTCCACCATGCTGGCCTTGTCGCGCACGCCGAATCCGACCCGTTTCCAGAAGACGCTCGGGCTGAACGATTTCTATTTCGGGGCGGACGACTGGGACTATCCGCTGGGCCATATCCAGATGGTCGGCAAATCGGACGGCGTGCAGGTGCATGGCGAAGGTCTGCCGACCTTCCTCCAATGGTTGCCGGAGATGCCGTTCGACTACATCGCCAAGCACTCGGTGGATTTCTGGCTGACCGCGGAAGATCTGCCGCTGGCGCAGAACCGCATCTTCTACAAGGACGGCAAGGTGCATCTGGACCTGACCGAGACCAACATGGAAGGACTGAAGCGGCTGAAGAAGAAGCTGCACGGCATGCTGGACGATCTCGACATGCATCCGCACTTGTTCGAGAAGAGCCTGTATCTCGGCAAGGACACGCCGATCGGCGGTACCGCGCACCAGTCCGGCACGCTGCGGTTCGGCACCGATCCGGACACATCGGTTCTCGATACGAACTGCAAGGCGCATGAGCTCGACAACCTTTATGTGACGGATGCCAGCTTCTTTCCGTCAATCGGCGCTGTGAACCCGACGCTGACGATCATCGCCAATGCGCTGCGTGTGGCGGATGTGATCGCGGCGCGTTTGGGCTGAGCACGTCGATCATTTGACGGGTGTCTTCTTTTTCTGAAGAAAAAGAAGCAAAAAGACTTCTGTCCGTTTGGCTTGGAGGTTCGGCTCGTCCATCCTCCAACGGACAGAAGTTCTTTGGTTCTTTCTTTCAAGAAAGAACACTTCTTGCCTATCCTCCATCCATGGCGCGGGCCATGGCGTCGTAGGCAACGGGATACGGCATCTGCGTCACGTTGACGCGCATGAAACCGCCGGCAGTACCGGAGACGCTGAAGATGTCGCCGGGGGCGAGCAGCATGCCGAGATCGAGGGCGGTGCGGGCCATGCGTGTCGCATCCACGCCGTCCGGCAGACGACACCAGAGGGAATAGCCGCCGCGCGGCATCAGCCAGGGTGTGATTCCGAGGGGCGCGAGACGGTCCGCCGTGTCGCGTCGCGCACGGGCCAGACGGCGCCGCAGCTGATCCAGATGCTTCCGGTAACCGCCGCCGAGCAGTACGGCCCGGATCGTGCTGGTGGCGATCGGACCGGGTCCCGTAAAGCCGGTCGCGACCTGGAGATCGGCCAACGCCTCGATCAAGGCGGGCGTGCCGGCGACGTAGCCGCAGCGGATCGACGAGGACAATGTCTTGGAGAAACTGCCGATACGGATCACGCGCTCCAGCCCATCGAGCGCCGCCATGCGCACCGATTGTTCCGGTTCGAAAGCGGCGAACACGTCGTCCTCGACGATGGTGAGCCCGTGCTCGGCGGCGATGCGGAGCAGGCGATGGGCGATGGCGGGCGACAGCGTCGCGCCGGTCGGGTTGTGCAGGGCGGCGTTGGTCAGATAGAGGCGCGGCCTGTGAACGGCACGCCCACCACGCGCACTGGGTACGCGGCCAGAAGAGCGCGGAAGTTGAAGTAGCAGGGGTCGTCCACCAGCACGGCATCGCCGGGGCGCAGCAGCAGCCTGCAGACCAGATCGGTGGCGTGTGAGGCTGAGTTGGCGAGCAGGATACGATCGGGCGAGACGGCCAGGCCTTCCGACGCGAACTGGCGCGACAGGATCTCCCGCAATTCGCGCGCGCCTCTGGACGGGCCGTAATCGACCAGGACGCTGTCCGGTGCGCGGGCCGCCTCGCGAAGAGCCTGGCGGATCGCCGTTTGCGGCATCCAATCGGCCGGCAGCCAGCCGCAGCCCGGTTTGAGCACCGACGGGTCCATGTCGAGCGACTGACGGGATACCCAGAACGGGTCCACCACGCGCTCGCGCCGTTCCGGACCGGCCGGGCCCGGCGGCGTGACAGCGCGCATCACGTAGAAACCCGAACCCGGCCTCGCCTGGATCAGCCCTTCGGCGGACAGCCGATCATAGGCTTCGACCACCGTGGAGGGCGACAGGCCGCACTGGGCGGCGAAACGGCGTACGGAGGGGAGCCGGTCTCCCGGCGGCAGCATCCCGCGCTCGATGCGCTCCCGGATCAGCCGCATGGCCTGCTCGGTTCGGGTCTCGCTTCGAGGCGGCAAGCCGGGGTCGTGTGCCATGATGGAACCATACAGTTCGATCAAACCGTATGGAACCGTATGTGTCGTTCGACCTCGCCCGGTCGCATGATGCGACGATATGACAGGAGGCGATGCAATCAACAGGACGGCGGGTTACGGGAGCGGCATTCTGGGCATCGCCATCTTCAGCGGCACGCTACCGGCGACGCGTTTGGGCGAGCTCGGCTTCGATCCGGTGTTCCTGACCGGTGCGCGCGGGGCGATCGCGGCGCTGATCGGCGGGGCCATGCTGCTGTGGCTGCACGCCGCGCTGCCGCGACGGGCCGATCTGCCGCCCTTGCTGCTGGTGGCGCTCGGCGTGGTGCTGGGGTTTCCCCTGCTGACCGGTCTGGCGCTGCGGTCGATCGGCACGGCGCATTCGATCGTCTGGACCGCGCTTCTGCCGCTTTCCACCGCCCTGTTCGGCGTTCTGCGCGGGGGCGAGCGTCCTTCGGTCGGGTTCTGGCTGTTCTCCCTGGCCGGGGCGGCCGCCGTGGTGGCGTTCGCCCTGGGCGAGGACCAGGGCGGCTCCTGGCGTGGCGACGGGTTGATGCTGGCGGCGATCCTGGCGGCGGGGTTGGGCTACGCGGAGGGCGCGGTTCTGTCGCGCCGTCTCGGTGGGTGGCAGGTGATCTCCTGGGCGCTGTGCCTGGCCGCACCGGCGATGACGATGCTCGCCTTTGCCTTCCGGCCCGTCTCCTGGGCGGTGGTGCCGATGCCAGCCTGGGTCGGGCTCGGCTACGTGTCCGCGTTCAGCATGATGCTGGGCTTCGTATTCTGGTATCGCGGCCTGGCGATCGGCGGCACCGCACGCGTGGGCCAGTTGCAGTTGTTGCAGCCGCTGGGCGGCATGGCGCTGTGCGGGATGGTTCTGGGCGAGCCGGTTCCGGCGGGCATGGTGGCGGTGGCCGGCGCCGTACTGGTCTGTGTGGCGGGGGCAAAGCGGTTCGCGTGACGAGACGCGCGGGTTCGTCACCCGCGCGTCCGGTCCGGCTCAGCGATAGCGCGCCAGCCAATGGGCGTATGGCGCCGGAAGGGTGGCCCAGGCCGGGTTCTCGACGCCGAGCGCTTTAGCCGCGGCATAGGGCCAATGCGGATCGGCCAGGAGCGGACGGCCCAGGCTCACCAGATCGATCTTGTTGTCGCGGACCAGCGCATCGGCGTCTTCCGGCTTGGCAATATACCAGCTCGTGGTGCCGGGCAGGCCGGTTTCTGCGCGCACGCGGGCGGCAATGTCGCCCATGAAATTCGGGCCCCAGGGGATCTGGGCGTCCGGTGTGTTGAAGCCCATCGACACGTCGACGAAGTCGAGACCTTCCGCCTTCATGCGGCGGAGAAGCGCGATCGCTTCCTCGATCATGCCGTCCTTGCCGTCGAACTCGACCACGCCGAGGCGCACGGTCAGCGGACGGTCTTCCGGCCAGACGGCGCGCACGGTCTTCAGGGTTTCGAACAGAAAACGGGCGCGGTTCTCGGCGGAACCGCCATACTGGTCGTCGCGGGTATTCGAGTAGGGCGAGAAGAAGTTCTGCGCGAGATAGCCGTGCGCCATGTGCAGTTCGAGCCAGCGGAAACCGGCGTCGCGGGCGCGGATCACCGCCGCCACCGTGTCGCTCTGGATGCGGGCGATCTCGTCCAGAGTCATGGCGCGGGGAGCGCGGTCGAGGCCGTCGCCGAAGGCGATGGCGGAGGGGGCGATCGTTTCCCAGCTGTTGGGCTCGCCCTCGGGGATGTGATCGTCGCCTTCCCAGGGCCGGTTGGCGGACGCCTTGCGGCCAGCATGGCCGATCTGGATGCCGGGCACGGCGCCCGCCGCCTCGATGGAGGCGACGATCGGGCGCAGCGCCTCCGCCTGCGCGTCGTTCCACAGACCCAGATCGCCCCAGCTGATGCGTCCTTCCGGCGACACGGCGGTGGCTTCCACCACGACGAGCCCGGCGCCGCCGCGGGCGAGCCCGGCGTAGTGCACCCGATGCCAATCGTTCACGACGCCGTCCACGGCCGAATACTGGCACATGGGCGATACGGCGATGCGGTTGCGCAGCGTGACGGATTTCAGACTGTAGGGGTCGAACAAGGCGGGCATGAACGGCTCCGGGCTGGTTGACGAGCCGTTAAGTTCGATATGATTCGAACTACAACAAGGGGTGGAGACCGGAAAAATGCGAGGCGGCGGATCACCGGACGGGACGCTCGATCTGTGCCGCGTGTTGCAGGCGCTGGCAGACCCCGTGCGGCTGGGCATCGTCCGGCAACTGGCGCGGGAGGGCGACAGTTCCTGCGCCGCGCTCGATGGCGGGCGGCCGAAATCCACCATGTCGCATCAGTTCCGGGTCCTGCGCGAAGCGGGGTTGGTGCGGACCTGGGCGGAGGGCACCACGCATATGAACACGCTGCGCCGGGCGGAACTGGACGAGGCGTTTCCGGGGTTGCTGGCGGCGGTGCTGGGCGCGCCGGCCGCCTGATCACGTCGTGTGGAGGGGCGTCTGGTGCCGGCCTGTCCGACGCTCCCGGCTTTTGCCGGTGGGCGACCGTATCGCGGGTGGACCGGAAGACCGCTCCAATCTGAGAAAGGCGTCGCTTCGGGAGAGAGGCGGTGCAGGCCCGGAAGGCGCGGAGGGACCGCGCGTTCCGGGCGGCGCGATCAGGGCTTCGGCTGGTTCGGGGACATGCTGTCGTGCGACATCGCGCCCCCGGACATGGCATCGTGCGACATCGAATTCTTGGACATGGAATCGTGCTGCATCGCATCCTTCTTCGTCGGATGGTGCATCATCGAGTCGTGCGACATGCCGTCCTTCCCGGAGGGCGCCATCGAGTCGTGGGACATCGAGTCGTGGCCCATCGAATCATGGGCCATGGCAGAATTGCTCATGGCGGAATTGTCCTGCGCATGTGCGGTGGAGATCATCGCCACGGGTGCGGCGAGACAGGCGAGCGTGGCGAAGATCGACAGGGGCTTGGAGGAAAGAATCGTCATGGTTCGATGTCCGAGGCGTTCGCACCGCGCTGGATTGCCGGTGCGATCATCTCCTTGTTCGACGCGACGCCGTTTCCGGTTACAGCGTCAGGATTTTTTCCTCACGATCCGCCGAACCAGTCATATCCCTGGTTCTCCCAGTAGCCGCCCGGGTAGGTGTTGGTGATGCCGATCGATGACACGTATTTCGGATTCTTGTAGCCGAGCTTGGTCGGCATTCTGATCTTCAACGGCGCACCGTATTCCGGCGGCAGGGTTTCGTCGGCGTAGTCGAGCGCCAGAATGGTTTGCGGATGCAGCGCCGTTTCCATGTCGATGCTGGTGAAATAATCGTCGAAACACTTCACCTCGACATATTTCGCGCGCAGATCGGCGCCGATGCGTTGCAGGAACAGCGACAACGGCACGCCGGACCAGGAGCCGATCGCGCTCCAGCCTTCCACGCAGATATGACGCGTGATCTGCGACTGTTGCGGCAGCGCCCGAAGCTCGCGCAGGGACCAGGGCTTCTTGTTCTCGATCAGACCGGAGAGTTCGAGACGCCATTGCGCGGCATCGACCGTTCGCACTTCGCTGCGCGGATAATAGGCGTTGAAGGGAAACGGCTTGGTGATGGCGCTGGCGGGAAAGGTGCGCGCCAACCGCGTCCGGCTGAACAGCCAAGCCTGGACACGATCGTTGAAGGACAGCATGTCGCGCAGGACACGGTCCACAGCGTCGTCGCTGTCGAGCTCGCCGCAGCCGCCGAGCAGGCTGAGCGCACCCAGCGACAAGGCGCCGCGCAGCATCAGCCGACGTTCGATGCGGCGGAATTCCGGCTGGAGCGCGGAAAGATCGGGGCGATAGGATTTGGGATCGCTCATGGCGCGGTCTCCGGATTTTGCGTGTCCGGCTCGAGGCGGCCGCCTGCGATCATGTGCCAGAGCGTGCGCGGCACGATCAGCACCAGGGCGATATGGATGACGAGAAAGCCGACGATCAGCGCCATGCAGGCGAAATGGAAGCGTCGCGCCAGATCGTAGCCGCCGAACAGCCAGGTCAGCCAACCGAGCTGCACCGGTTTCCAGATCGACAAACCGGTCAGAACGGTGAGCACTGCGACCAGCAGTACGCCGGCATAAAGCAGGCGTTGCACCGCGTTGTAATGTCCGGGTTCGTGCGCGAGCCGGAAGCGCAGCGCGGCGAACAGATCGCGCGCCACCGCCCTTGCACCGACGGGCGCCACGTCGCGACGCAGATGGCCGCTGCCGATGCCGTAGGCGAGATAAACGAGACCGGCGCCGAACAAGACCCACATCGCCGCGAAATGCCAGGCGATCGCACCGCCGAGCCAGCCGCCTAGGGTCGCCCAGGAGGGAAACAGGAAGGGCAGGATCGGCGATGCGTTGAAGATCTGCCAGCCGCTCATGATCATGCAGATCATCGCCGCCGCCGCGATCCAGTGGCTGAGCCGGACGATCAGCGGGTGGGCGGCGCGGCGGCCTGGTCGCCGTTGGAGGATGGGCACGGGTATCGACTCCGTTCTGGCCTGTTCGCCGGTGGCAATATGGGCGGTTGTTCGGACGCAAGGCGGTTTCGGTTACAGCAGGGTGGATAATTTTTTGGCGCCGAGGAACTGCTCGATCGGGCGGAGTGGCGTTGACGACGGCGCGTTTCTCGATCTTCCTGTTTCGGTGTTGCAGAAACAACAAGATCTCGCGCCGGGTGCCGGTCTGGGCGTGCTGATGGGCGCGGCGCAGGATGGCGATGCCGTAGCCTACCGGCGCCTGCTGGGCGAGGTGACGCCGTGGCTGCGGCGCTACTACGCCCATCGCCTGCCGCCGCCGATGTGGGACGATGCCGTGCAGGACGTGTTGATCGCGCTGCACGAGAAGCGCCACACCTACGACCCGGCGCGACCGTTCGAGCCCTGGCTGGCGGCGATCGCCCGGCACAAATGGATCGACCGTCTGCGGGCGATGCGGACCATGCCGACCGAGGTGCTGGACGAGGCCCTGCCCGCCCCGGACGACCATGGCGCGGCGGTGTCCGATGCGTTCACGCTCGACACGCTGCTGGCGCAGTTGCGGCCGCAGCAGGCGGAAGCGATCCGTCTGGTGAAGCTGGAAGGGTTGAGCGTGGAGGAAGCGGCTTTGCGGGCAAAGCAGAGTCCGTCTTTGGTGAAGGTTAACATCCATCGCGGTCTGCGCCGTCTCGGCGCGCTCGTGCGAAGAGTTCACGATGCCGGCTGACGCCCCTCCCCCCTCAGGCCGCCGGGCCGACGACGCGACCGGCGCGCTGATCGAGCGTCTGGCCGGCGACCTCAAACCCGTACGGCGCCGGACCGCCTGGCGCGATGCCGCCGTGCTGGCGGCGATCGTCGCGGTCGAACTGGTGCTGTTCCTCGCGATGGGCGGGCTGCGGCCGGACATGCCGATGGCGATGAAACAGCCCTCCTGGTGGTGGAAACTGGGCAGCATGGGCGCGATCGGGATCGCGGGCCTGGGCACGGCGCTTCTGTCCCTGGACCCGGCCCGGTCGCCGCGTCGCGGACTGCGGATCACGCTCCTGCTTGTGCTGCTCTGCGTGGCGCTGGGTTGGCTGGTGGATGCGGCGCGGCCCGGAACCGCCGCGCTGTTGGCGCGGCTGGACTGGCGCCAGGGCATCGGCTGCGTGTGGAAGATGGCGGTGCTGGCGATCCCGGCCGTGCTCGGCTTCGGCGTTCTGCTGCGCCGAGGTGCGCCGTTCGACGGGGCGGCGACGTCCTGGGCCGGCGGGCTGGGGGCGGCGGCCGCGGGGGCGTTCGTGTTCGTGTTCGCCTGTCCATCCGACGATCCGCTCTACATCGCGGCCTGGTACGCTGTCGGGCTGGCGCTGGTGTCGGCGGTGTCGCGCGTGATCCTGGGCTGGGTGGCGCGCTGGTAGCGCCGGGATGGCAAGATCGGCCGGGCGCGCAAAGGCGCGATATGGCTTGCTCGGGTCGAACCGGAGCGGGGCGGACGATGCGGGGGAGCGAGAACGGCGAGGCGGGGATGCGTCGCGCGCTGCGACGGATGGAGCGGCAGCAGGATGCGGCGCTCGATCTTGACGCGCTTGCGGCGGAGGCCGGCTGCTCGCGATTCCATTTCCAGCGGCGATTCGCGGCCTCGTTCGGCCTTCCGCCCTATCGCTACCATCAGCTGCTGCGGCTGAAGCGCGCGGCGCATCGTCTGGCATTCCGGCGTTCGCTGTCGGTGATCGAGATCGCGCTGGAGGCCGGGTTCGACACCCCGGACGGGTTCGCGCGCGCGTTCCGGCAGCATGTCGGGCAGTCTCCCAGCGCGTTCCGGGACGCGCCGGATTGGACGCGGTGGCGGGAGGCGTTCCGGTCGCTCGACGCGGCGAGAAGCTGGCCGGTATCGTTTTCCTGCGCCCAGGTGGAGATTCGCACCACCGAGCCGATCCGTGTGGCGATGCTCTCGCATCGGGGCGACCCGGCGGGAATCGGCGACACGATCGCGCGCTTCATCGCCTGGCGGAAGCGCAACCGTTTGCCGCCCGCCTCCTATCCGACCTTCAACGTGTTCCACGACGATCCGCATGCGACGCCGCCGGATCTGTTCCGGCTCGATCTCTGCGTGGGCGTGGATCGGACGGTTCCGGCGGATGGCGAGGCGATCGTGGACAGCGAGATCGGCGGCGGTCGTCATGCCGTGCTGACGGTACACGGGCGTGGCGACGATCTCGAGGTGCCGGCCTGGTTTCTGTATCGGGACTGGTTGCCGGGGAGCGGCGAGGTGTTGCGCGATGCGCCTTTGTTCTGCCGGCGTCTGAGGCTATTTCCGGACGTGGCGGAACACGAGGCGCTGACGGAGCTGTTTCTGCCGTTAGTGTAGAGACTGTTCTTTCTTGAAAGAAAGAACCAAAGAACTTTCGTTTGTTTGGCTCGACGCTAAGCCGGTACTCATACTAAAACCGACAAAGTCTTTTTGCTTCTTTTTCTTCAGAAAAAGAAGATTTATCGTTTTTCAACTGCAGACCGCTCCACGGTTTGCAGGGTCGCTGCGGCGAATGAAGCCGCCGCCCAGGACCTGGGAGCCACGATAGAACACGCAGGCCTGTCCGGGCGCGGGCAGAGCCGGCTGGTCCAGCACGACGGTGTCGCCGTCGATCACCGCATCGCGTACGGCTTCGCGGGCGCGGAGTTGCACCTGGCAGCGGACCGGCCCGGACGGTGTGGGGATGATCCAGTTCAGGTCGCGCAGGGTGAAGCGGGTTTCGCCGGCGCCTTCGCGCGGGCCGATCACCACGCGTCGGGTGGCCGGTTCCAGCGCCACCACGCGCTGGCGTGCGCCATCCACCATGGCGGCGTCGCCAAGGCGTTTGGTCTGGCCGACGGTGAAGCGGGCGAGCCCTTCATGACGGCCGAGCACGGTGCCGCTCGCATCGACGATCTCGCCGGGCAGGGCGGTTTCGGGGCGCAGGCGTGTGACCAGATCGCTGTAGGTGCCGTTGGGGACGAAGCACAAATCCTGGCTGTCCGGCTTGGCGGCGGTGACGAGGCCGTGGCGGGCGGCTTCGGCGCGCACGGCGTCCTTGTCCGGCATGTCGCCGAGCGGAAAGCGGAGGAAGTCGAGCTGGTCGCGGGTGGTGGCGAACAGGAACCAGCTCTGGTCGCGCTCTGCATCGCGCGGGCGATGGAGTTCCGGGCCGTTTTCGCCGTCGATGCGGCGCACGTAATGGCCCGTCGCCATGGCTTCGCAGCCGAGCTCTCGCGCCAGCTCGAGCAGATCGGTGAACTTGACGCCCTGGTTGCAGGCGATGCACGGCACCGGGGTTTCACCGCCGGCGTAGGCGTCGGCGAACGGAGCGATCACGCTGTCGCGGAAGCGCTGTTCGGCGTCGATCACGTAATGCGGGATGCCGAGCCGGTCGGCGACGCGCTTCGCGTCGTGGATGTCGTCGCCGGCGCAACAGGCGCCCTTGCGCTTCGCGGCCGCGCCATGATCGTAGAGCTGCAGCGTGGCGCCGATCGCCTCGTGGCCCTGCGCCACCAGCATGGCGGCAACCACGGAGCTGTCCACGCCACCGGACATGGCGACGAGGATGCGCATCAGCCGGTGCGGGGCAGACGCACCACCAGACCGTCCAGCGCGTCGGTCATGACGATCTGGCAGCCGAGGCGGGAGGTCTTCTCGAGGCCGAAGGCGAGGTCGAGCATGTCTTCCTCGTCCTCGGTCGGCTTGGCGAGCCTGGGCGCCCAGTCCGGGTCGACCACCACATGGCACGTAGCGCAGGCGAGCGAGCCCTCGCAGGCGCCCTCGAGATCGACCTTGTGGCGATGGGCGATCTCCAGCACCGACAGGCCGCTCTTCGCGTCCACGGTGAGAGGGGTGCCATCGCGCTGGATGAACGTCATGGAAGGCATGGCGGTCCTTGAACGGAAAGGCCGGAGGCGCCGCCCAGCATCGCTGCGGCCCGGTCGATATCGCCGGGGGAGGTAAAGCGTCCGACCGTCAGGCGCAAGCACGTTGCGGCCTCTGCCGCATCCAGCCCCATCGCCGTGAGCACATGGGAGGGTGCGAGGTCCGCGCTGGAACAGGCCGAACCGGTGCTGACGCAAAGCTCCGGCGCGCCCTCCATCAGCGCGCGGGCGGTGTGGCCGGGGAAGCGGAGATTGAGGTTGCCGGCAATGCGCCGCGTGCGGCTGCCGTTGAGGGCGAGGCCGGGAAAGCGGGCGGCGAGCAGATCGAACAGGCGGTCACGGAGCGGGCCGATGCGGGCGGCGTCGGTCTCGCGCTCGCCCTGGGCCAAGCTCGCCGCGACGCCGAACCCGACCAAAAGCGGCGTCGGCAGGGTGCCGGAACGCAGCCCTCGTTCCTGCCCGCCGCCGGAAAACAGCGGCCGGAGGCGCACGCGGGGGCGCCTGCGGACGTAGAGCGCACCGACGCCCTTGGGGCCGTAGATCTTGTGGGCGCTGAGCGAGGCCAGATCGAGGTCGAGCCCATCGAGCGGGATGCGCCCCGCCGCCTGCGCCAGATCGCTGTGCAACAGCGCGCCGGCCGCACGGACGATCGGCGCCAGGGTGGCGAGATCCTGGATCACGCCGGTTTCGTTGTTCACGCCCATGATGCTGACCAGCAGGGTCGGCGCGGACAACGCTGCGCGCAGCGTGTCGGGATCGAGCAGCCCGTCCGAACCGACCGGCAGGATCACCGGCTCGAAACCGAGCGGTTCGAGATCGCGCACGGTCTGCAGCACGCAAGGATGCTCGGTGGCGACAGTGAGGATACGACGTCTGTTGTCGCCGGCCGCCAGGGCCTGCAAGGCGGCGCCGCGAATGGCGAGGTTGTTGCTCTCGGTGGCGCCGGAGGTGAACACGATCTCGCGCGGATCGGCGCCGAGCAGGGTCGCGACGGCAGCGCGCGCGTGCTCCACGGCGTCGGCCGAGTCCTGGCCCATGCGGTGCTCGGTGCCGTGCGGATTGCCGAAGCGCTCGGTAAACCAGGGCAGCATGGCCTGGAGCACGCGCGGATCGCAGGGCGTGGTGGCCTGGTTGTCGAGATAGATCATGCGGACAGCCTCGACGGGGTCGCGGCCATGCGCGCATAGGCGGCGATGAAGCGGTCGGCGTGGTCGTCGGTGGCGTTCCAGGGCAGGGACACGCGGATCGCCTGTTCGGCGCCGTTGCCGAAGCCCATCGCGTCCAGGACGTGGCTGGCGGCAACCTTGCCGGAGGAACAGGCTGCACCCGCCGACACGGCGATGCCGGCGAGATCGAGCGCGATCAGCTGCGCGTCGGCGCGACGGCCGGGCAGAACCAAGGAACTGGTGTTGGCGAGGCGTGGCGCGTCGGCGCCGGCGACCAGCGCACCGTGACGACGGGCCTCGGCCTCGATGCGGTCGCGCAGGATGGCGAGCGCGGCGAAGCGGGGCAGCGTGGCGCAGGCGGCCTCCGTGGCGGCGGCAAAGCCTGCAATGGCCGGCAGTGACGGGGTGCCGCCGCGACGACCACGCTCCTGACCGCCGCCAGCGATGGACGCGGCGAGATGGAAGCCGCGCTCGCCGGAACGCAGCAGCAGCGCCCCGGCGCCCTTGGGGCCGCCGAGCTTGTGCGCGGACAAAGCGAGGCTGTCCGCGCCAAGTTCGGGAAGGGAGACGGGAATGCGCCCGGCTGCCTGCACCGCATCCACATGCAGCAGCGCACCCCGGTCGCGGCACAGAGCGGCGAGTTCGGCGATCGGGTGCAGGACGCCGGTCTCGTTATTGGCCAGCATCAGGCAGACCAGCGCCGGTCGGTCACCGGAATCGAGCGCATCTCGAAGGATACGGGGATCGAGGGTGCCGTCGGGGCGCACAGGCAGGCGCACGGCGTCCGGGGCGGCGGCGCGCACGGCGTCATGCTCGGTGGCACCGATCAGGATACGGCGACCGGCGCCCAGCGCCGCGATGGCCAAAGCATCGGCTTCGGTGCCGCCGGAGGTGAACACCAGCCCGGCGGGATCGGCGCCGAAGGCCGCGGCGATGCGTTCGCGCGACTCTTCCAGCAGCGCACGCGCCCGGCGCCCGGCGCGATGGACCGAGGACGGATTGCCGTCCAGATCGAGCGCCGCGATCGCCGCCGCGCGGGCTTCCGGACGCAGGATCTCGCTGGCATTGGCGTCCAGATACACGGTGGTCGAAGACATGACGGGCTTCCGCGATCAGTTAAACGGCGCACGCATGCGCTATTCCGTTGTGTTTGCTTGCACAGGCCCGTTATAGAAGGGCAACGCTCAACGGGCCGACAAGGCATGCAGCGGATGCGGACCGTATTTCGGAACCGCAGTTCCCCTCTCATATACATGGAGATCCGCGTCAGTTGCACCCGTGAGCCACGGGGCGTTTGAAACACGGAAAACGATTCGCCATATGCGGCCCCGGATCAAGAACGGCGGCCATTCAGTCGGGGCGACAGGGCGGGGCATCGCCGTCGCCGATCGCACATTAACTTCACTGCCGCCCATGCCATCGGGCGCAGTTTTCGGGAATCGCGGGATATCATGCCTGAGGTGATGTTCGCCGGTCCAGACGGCCGGCTCGAGGGACGCTATCATCATTCGAGCGAGAGCAATGCCCCGCTCGCCCTGATCCTGCATCCGCACCCGCTGCATGGCGGGACCATGAACAACCGCATCACCTATTCGATGTATCGGTCGTTCGAGAAGCTCGGCTTCTCGGTGATGCGCTTCAACTTCCGGGGCGTGGGCCGCTCGCAGGGCCGCTACGACGGCGGCATCGGCGAGATCGCCGACGCCGCGGCGGCGCTGGACTGGATGCAGATGGTCAATCCGAACTCGTCCGGGCTGTGGATCGCCGGCTATTCGTTCGGTGCGTTCGTGTCCATGCAGCTGCTGATGCGCCGTCCGGAGATTTCCGGCTGGATCAGCGTGGCGCCGCCGGCGAACTCGTACGATTTCGGCTTTCTGGCCCCCTGCCCGTGCGGCGGCCTGATGCTGCATGGCGATGCGGACGAGCTGGTGCCGGAGCCATCGGTGCGCAAGCTGGTCGATAAGCTGAACACCCAGAAGGGCGTGTCGATCGACTACCGGGTTTGTCCGGGCGCCGACCATGTGTTCGCGAGCCATGCCGACACCGTGTCGGCGGCGCTCGAGGACTATGTCGGCAAGATCATCGCCCGCAAGGCGCTGGCCCTGGCCGCCGACTGAGACCCCCTGCCCCGGTTCGGCCTCGCGGCCGGACCGGGTTCAGCCGACCATCCGGCCTCCGGTCTGCGGCCCCCTCACGCCGGTCGTGCCCGGAAAAGATAGCGGCAGTCCGAGGCGGACGCGTTCCGCCAGAAACCCGAAACACTGCGCTTCCAGCGCATCCCCGTCCCAACCCACGGACTCCACGGCCTCGACCGGCGCATCGAGCCGTGCCGAAAGCGCTTGCATGATGGCCGGATTGCGCCGTCCGCCGCCGCAGACCAGCCAGCGCTTCGGCGGGACGGGCAGGATGGTGGCCGCCACGGTGGCGACGGTGAAAGCGGCAAGCGTGGCGGCGCCGTCCTGCGGCGACAGGGCGGCGATGCGGTCGAGCGCGTCGTGAAACGCCTGCCGGTCGAGCGATTTCGGCGCCGGACGGCAAAAGAACGGGTGCGCCATCAACGTGGCGAGAATCGACTCGTCCACGCGCCCGGCCGAAGCGAGAGCGCCGTCTCGGTCGCAGGGCACGCCGGTATGGCGCAGCGCCCAATCGTCCAGAAGCGCGTTGCCGGGGCCGGTGTCGCAGGCGAGCAGGGCGCCGTCCGCGCCGATGAAGGTAAGATTGCCGACGCCGCCGAGATTGAGCACGGCGACAGGCAAGGAAAGCGATGCAGCGAGGGCGGCGTGGAACACGGGCACCAGCGGCGCGCCTTGTCCGCCGGCCTCAACGTCGGCGGAGCGGAAATCGAACGCGACCGGCAGGCCGGTTTCACGCGACAACAGGGCCGCATCGCCGATCTGCCAGGTGCGGCCCTGCTCCGGGCGATGCAGGATGGTCTGGCCGTGAAAGCCGATCAGCGAAGCGGGCTCGGCCAGGGCGCGCACGGCTTCGGCATGGACGAGGGTGAGGGCGCGTTCGAGACGGAGAAGCTCGGGATCGTCCGGCGGAAGATGCACGGCGCGGTCGAGCAGCGCGCGCAGATCGGCACGGAGCCGGGGCGGATAGGGAATAGTGAGGGTGCGGCCGAACCCGCCCACGCGCACGCCGTCGGTCTCCACCAGAGCCGCATCGACGCCATCGAGCGAGGTGCCGCTCATCAATCCGATCACCCGGCGCATCGCCGCTTCGCTCCCGCCGATTTCCAACCCGGTTCGGGCCCATGCTACAGCAGGAAGGCCGCGCGAACAGGCGGCAGCGTATGGTGGCCGAGATGAGCAAAAGCGATTTCCTGACCGAGGCGCGCGCACGCGGCTTCGTGTTCCAGTGCACGGACGAGGAGGCGCTGGACGAAGCGTTCCTGGCCGGTCGCGTTTCCGGCTATACGGGTTTCGATCTGACCGCGGATTGCCTGCATGTGGGTTCCATGGTGCAGATCATGCTGCTGCGCCTGATGCAGAAGCACGGCCATCGTCCGGTCCTGCTTCTGGGTGGCGGCACCACCAAGATCGGCGACCCTTCCGGAAAGGAGGAGGCGCGCCAGCTGCTGACCCCGGAGCGGATCGCGGAGAACGGCCGCGGCATTCTGGGCGTGCTGCGTCGCTTCGTGCGTCTGGGTGACGGCGAAACGGACGCGCTGATCGTCGATAACGCCGAGTGGCTGGACCGGCTGGGCTACATTGACCTACTTCGGGACGTCGGGCCGCATGTCTCCCTGAGCCGCATGCTGAGTTTCGACAGCGTGAAGCTGCGTCTCGAGCGCGAACAGGGGTTGAGCTTCCTGGAGTTCAACTACTCGATCCTGCAGAGCTACGATTTCCGCGAACTGAACCGGCGGCATGGCATCGTCCTGCAGATGGGCGGCTCCGACCAATGGGGCAACATCGTTTCCGGCGTGGAACTGGCGCGTCGCACAGACCGGACGCAGTTGTTCGGCCTGACCACGCCACTGATCGCCACCGCGTCGGGCGCCAAGATGGGCAAGAGCGCCAACGGGGCGGTCTGGCTATCGGCCGATCGGGTGTCGCCGTTCGACTACTGGCAGTTCTGGCGCAACACCGAGGACGCGGATGTGGGCCGCTTCCTGAAGCTGTTCACCGATCTGCCGATAGCGGAATGCGAGCGTCTGGGCGCGCTGGAGGGTGCGGCGATCAACGAGGCCAAGAAGGTGCTGGCGACCGAGGCGACGGCGCTGTGCCACGGGCGGGAGACGGCCGAGCAGGTGGCGGAAACGGCGCGGCAGCAGTTCGAAGGCGGCGGTGTTGCGGTGGGGGCATTGCCCGTGCACGTGGTGTCGGCGGAGGCGCTGGAGGCGGGGATTCCGCTGCTTCAGCTTCTGATGGAAACGGGACTTGTGGCCAGCAATGGCGAAGGACGGCGTTTGATTCGAGGCGGCGGCATCCGCGTCAGTGATCAACCGGTCGGGATGAACGAAGAGAATCGGGTCGTTACAGTCCCGGATTTCGGTTCAGAAGGCCTGAAACTTTCAGTTGGCCGCAAAAAGCACGTTCTCATTCGACCGGACGATACCAAGTCGTTCGCATTCGTGCCGAAGTCGATATGATCGCGAACGATCAGGACATTCAGCCGTGACTTCTGAAACGATCGTCTTGAGAACCAACGTCTACGACCGTCAGACGGACGATCTGGTCCGTGATTTGCAGCGCACTTCTGGACGGAAAGTCGTCATCGCTGTCGACGAAACCGGAGGGTCTGTCGAAGTCCCTGCAGATATGCTGAAGATTCCTGTCAATCCGACACGACTTGGTCTTTACGAGCACGCGAATTTCGGCTGGCGCTGCGGGGATTATTTTCTCTATGCAGCTCAGGCAGCATTGCCGGAAACAGAATTTTTTTGGCTCATTGAACCGGACGTTCGTATACACACGGAGCGGAGTGCATCATTCTTCGACGGATCTCATCTCGACGAAAGCACTGACTTCGTTACCCCTTGGTTCGTTCGCTCATCCAGCGCATGGGTCTGGTATAAATCGATTGCGCCGTTCTATCCGAACGTCAACAACTGCATGATGCAGCTCTGTCGCTTTTCCAGGAAAGCCGCAACAACACTCCTGTCCCGACGACAGGCACTCACGCGAGAGTTTGTTCGAAACGGGCTCTCCGCCGACCAGTGGCCAAACGATGAGGCGTTCGTTGGCGCGGTTGTCGAGGCGCAAGGTTTGACGATTCAGGTTTTCGCCGATTTTCACCGAGCGTTCAGCACGCGAGACACGTTCACCTTTACGCAGCCAACATCTGAAAAATGGCTTCAATCCGTACCTTTCAATGATCGGATTTACCATCCCGTCGTTGCGGGAACCAAATATCATACCCGCATGAAAGCCTTTCTAGCCAATATTGATGAGACCTTTCCTGCCGAAAAGAATATTGTTAAGAGGATTTTGGAAGAACAAAGCTTTTATGAACAAATTTAGATATGAGTAAAGTCTATAACGCATTTATAATTTTCTGCAATTGCGAATATATTATGAATAATTACATATAATATGTCGAAGGCATTTGTTGATATATTATATTATCACTAATAGCCCAAATCCTGAAGCAGACTTTAAACATCGGTTCTGACGAATTGGTCATTCCTTTCTCTCAGGTAGAAAATATGCCATTCTATGCGCAGTCGGTTCAAACGCGAAGTTTTGTGAGATTTCGGCATGGCACGATACGCATTGAAGAGTTATTTGGGTACGATCCTGTACTTTGAGATGCGAACGAACCGACTAACTCACGCCCATTCTGGAACGTTTCTCGGTCGGATTTTGGTAGTCGATATCGACACACTTCCGGTTCCTCGTGTTTCCGCTTGGCTGCCCTGGGCGGATCCCTACGATCCCGAACCAGAAATCGATAGCAATTTCGAGGTTACAATCTTGGAAGGCGGAAAGACCGTCGCCATCAAAAGAGACGGCTATCTATGCCCCTCTCCAGATGGAAATGTTAGCAACGACAGAAGTTCCGCTCAGGGTTGGGAGACTTTCACTCTTGTCGATCTGAATTCTGTAACACTGTGCTCTGATGCAAAAACATATATAGAAATAACACCACGGAGAATTCCCAATACTATACACAATGTATTTTTAGGAACCGGAATAAAAAGAAATATACTATCTAAATTTATAGATTCCCAAAAAGAGTCTTTCAGAGAAAAGAACGGTCACTACGCCCATAGATTTTGGACTGATGAAGAAATAATAGAGTCGATATTAAGCTGGTATGGGCACGGCGTCCTCAGCAAATATCTTTTGATCAATCCTCGATATGGCGCGGCAAGAGCCGATTTTTTCCGTTATCTTTTGATGTATAAACTTGGCGGAATATATCTAGACCTTAAGTCTAATGTTAGTAGAAATCTAGACGAAATAATAAATCCAGACGATAGCTTCCTGCTCTCTCTTTGGGGGAGCGAATTTTCCAATTTCGGCAACCATGACGAGTTGATCGATTTGTTTGGTCATGGAGAATTTCAACAATGGTTCATCGTTTCGGAACCAGGGCATCAGTTCTTAGCCTCCGTTATCGATGAGGTTATCCGGCGTATCGAACTCTACGACCGAAAAACCGTCGGTGTTGGAGCATTCGGTGTCTATAAGGTGACAGGTCCGATCGCTTACACGATAGCAATAAAACGCGTTATCTCGGCGGCAAGCTACCGCACAATCAAATCCGCAGACGAGGGATTTTTATACCATGATATAGCGCACAAGAAGGGGCAAAGCCTGATATTTCCCTCCAGACGCCACTATAGCCAGCTGACCGATGATATCGTGAACAATTAAAAGACATACGGCTCGCATTGCTCACCCGGGAACTGCGTATGCGATCAGCACCGCATACTGCAGCCGATTGTAGGGTCATATATAAGGCCCAATGTGGTTGGAACGGGTGCCGTGATGCGGATATTGCCTTTCGTTGTCAGCGTTATGATCCTGGGATCGCCAGTTCCATCATTCGCTGACGGTCCCATTTTCTCCCACACGGGCAGTATCCAGGCTCCAGGCCCAACGCCAACCTATTCGATCGACGCCAATACCGGTACCGCGCATTTCAGATCGCTCGACGGAACAGCCATCGTCGGCTCCACCACGCTGAATGGCATGATCAGTGCCATCGCCTCCGCCCAAACTTTGGCGACGACAGCCCTGCCCGCAGGCGGAGGCACCATGACCGGGCCGCTAAGCATAGGAACCAGTGCAACACCGGTTGCACTCTCCAATGCCGCGAGTCAAAGCGGTATCGACGTCGACATGGTGACTCCAGGTACGCCGGGATTTCCCGGTCCCGCTACGGCACATCATGGGATCAGCGATACCTGCATCAAAAAGGATTATTTCGGTGCAGCTCCGGCTGTCGGCGAGATCGACTGTCTCAATATCGTCGGGCGACAGGACGGCCTCAATCCAAACTCGCAGACCGCGAGCGACGCCGGCGATTTAGGTGGCGTTCTCATCGACGTCGCAAGCACACTTCGTTCGCAGAATTTCACGGCTTACATGGAAGAGCACACCTCGGTTGTCGATACGACGACCAACACCGTTCCTTATTTTCTTGATATGCAGGAAGGCGTTATCAACACGTCCGGACACCCCAACGACGACGGAACAGCCGCCGGTCAGTCGGCGATGCAGGCTTGGTTTGCGGCCCTGATCGATGGACACGGATCTGGCCTTCAACTTGTCGAACAAGTTGATAGCAGCTCCACCGCAGGCAAGCTCGGGCATGGTGTCATCGACCACGTAATCCAAGCTGCCCATTATGACGGCGATCAGTTTGTCGACATCGACGGCAACGGCAATCTGTTCCTTCCAGACGGGACAATCCGCATCGGCACAGGTTCAAAGGGACTGGGCGGGTCCATGACTTCGCCGACATTCGCGCTGGGGACCGACGGTAAGAATGGTAATCTGACGCTGGGTACGAGCAGCGGATCAGCACCCGCGTCTGGCTCTCCTTACATTTCTTTCAACGGAAACGGTACCGCCAACGATATCACAATCAGGAACGATGCTTTGCAGCAAGTGTCCATAATCGGCTCGTCTGGCAAACGGCTTTACTCATTCTCGCCGACGTCAGCGGTAGTGCCGGGAAACATTGTTCTTGCTGATGGGAACGCAATCCAATACAGTCCAGCCTGTATTTTTTTCCATGATAGCACCGTGTCGCCCTCGGGACTCGTATTGCGGTGCAACGGCGTAAGGCTGGCACGATTCCCGGATGATGGGTCTGCGCCGATTTTCAAAACCGCCCCCGTAGTTGGAAGTCCATAAAAGGTCGGATCGCAGGTCTGGCGATTGGCAAACCATCTGCCCTTCCCGTCGTCGGGAATCTCGACAAAAGCCTGTCCTGAGGTCGGATGACACGCTTCGGCGATAGCCGTCAAAATGGGCAAATCTGCCATGGACGGGTCCGCATATCGTAACCGTTTTCAGCACGGAGAGAATGCAATAAGATAATCGCCTAGCCCATGCCAGAGGATCCACATGGCCAGAGTAGCGTGTTTCATGATGCAAAAGAATGAAACCCTGCTATTGGAGCCGTGGTTGAAGCACCATGGCAACTTGTTTGGTTATCGAAACCTTCATGTCTATGATAATGGTTCGACTATTCCAGAAATATCTAGCATTTTGACACATTACGAGAATATCGGCGTCAATGTGTACAGAGAATACTCCAAGCCTGATGATTTTAACGGGAAGGGATTCATAATAGGAGAGAAAATAAGATCTCTACAGAGTGATAATTCGTTTGATTTCTATTTTCCAATGGACTGCGATGAGTTTGTTTGCGTGACAACAAATCATCGATTCAGCGGAAATAGCGATCAGGTCAATGACTACTTGAATGAAAGAATTGGATCAAATTCCATATTAAGGACATCTCATTGCTTGATGAATGTTCCGGGCTCCCTAGACACGTTCGCGTTGATTGGTCACTACAAGTGCATTGTTCCGGCAAGCGATTTCATCGATATCGATCATGGATTTCATGAAGCTCGCTCAATATCCGGAAAAGATTGGAAGCCCTGCGATATCGTCTACGTACACCTTCATAATAAACCTTTCCCTAACCTCCTGGAAAACGCACGCGATAAACTTGTGCCTTTTGTTGATACAACAGACTTAAATGCACTTCGCGAATTTGATGGCGTTGGAAATCATTTGAAGAAATACTTTTTCGACTATGAAAGTGTTTATTACGATAGCTTGCATTATGCGCCGCGAGTCTCGAGCGACGTGATGCTTGATATCGTCGACAGCAATGAGATTGATCGCTTTTTATTGCTGTGGGAAAACGGAACACCCCCAAAAAACGCGAACATGATCGCAAACGTCCTGCTTCCCCAACCAATAGACGCCGTCGCTTACGCTAACGATGTTGGTATACCGGCTACTCAGGCAGAGCTTCTGGTCGCTTGTTATCTCCATAAATATCATCAGGACCGCTTATTTCCTGAGACTTTATACAAGAAAGGCCTTGAAAAGATCGCCCAACGCACCTGGAACGATGGCGTTGATGTTTGGGCGGCTTATCGTGAACTTGAACCGTCAAGAGTAGACGGATATTCGTTGGGCGTACTCTGCCTAAGAGAAGCCAGTCGTTTTGAGGAAGCGGAACAGCTTGGCTCTTTAGCGATGGCGATGTTCCCTCATGATTCCAATTTATACCTTGAATGCGCGCTGATCAGCTTTCCGGCCCGGGACTGGGAAACGGCGCGGACGCGCTTTAGAACGATGCGCGAACGCTTCCCGGATCATACCGAAGGTTATGTAAGAGGGGGTATTGCCGCACGAGAACTTGGTCTTTTTCACGAAGCACAAGCATTACTAGCGCTGGGCATGCACCGTTTCCCAAACGATCCTGTCTTCTACCTGGAATCCGCCTATCTTTTTGAGATGAGAGGCGAACCGTCGTTAGCCCTTTGGATGCTTGATCTCTTGGAAGAAAAATGCCCCGGCCATCCGGCGCAGGAATCTCTTCGCGAACGGCTGACCGAAAAAGTCGCAACTTAATGCCGTATGGTCACACAACCCCCGCCCGCAGCAGATCGTGCATATGCACAAGCCCGACCGGCCTGCCCTCCTCCACCACGAACATCGACGTGATCCGCGCCTCGTTCATCCGGGACAGCGCCTTCATCGCAAGCGCATCACCGTCGATCGTTTGCGGACATGTGCCCATCGCTTCCATCACAGGGCGGTCACGGAAATCGGCCTGAAAGGCGCGGCGGACGTCGCCGTCGGTGAGTACACCGACCAGCAGTCCGGCCTCGTCCACCACGCCGGCGATGCCGAAACGCTTGGAGGTCATCTCCACGATGCCCTGAGACAGCGTGGCCGTGTGTGGAACCAGCGGCATGTCGGCGCCGCTGTGCATCAACCGCCGGACCTGCACCAGACGGGCGCCGAGCTTGCCGCCGGGGTGGAAACGATTGAAATCGCTGGCCGTGAAACCGCGTCGCTCCAGCAGCAGCACGGCCAGCGCGTCTCCTGCCGCAAGCTGCATCAGGGTCGACGTCGTGGGGGCGAGCCCGTTCGGGCAGGCCTCGTCCGCCTGAGGCAGAAACAGGCCCAGATCCGCGGCACGGCCGAGCGTGCTGTCCGGACGCGATGTGAGCGCCACCAGCGGCAGGCCGAAACGCCGCGTGTAGTCGACGATATCGGCCAGTTCCGTGGTCTCGCCTGACCAGGACAGAGCCAGCACCACGTCGGTCTCGCGCAGAACGCCGAGATCGCCGTGGCTGGCTTCCGCCGGATGCAGGAAATGGCTCGGCGTTCCTGTGGAGGCGAGCGTCGCTGCGACCTTCTTGCCGACATGGCCGGACTTGCCCATGCCCGTGACGACCACGTTGCCGCCGGCCCACTCGATCAGGTCCGCCGCCCTGGCGAATGCTTCCGCCAGTCCGTTCTCCAGTGCGGCCGCCACCGCGTCGAGCCCTGCGCGCTCCAGTTGCAACGTGCGCGACACGCTGGCCAAGGCCTGTTCGATGGCGGCGCGTTTCGGCCCGGTTCCGGCCGCATCCATCACGCGGCGGCCTTCGACAGCAGCGTCCTCGCCCGTTCCAGATCGGCCGGCGTGTCGACGCCCAGCGGTACGTCGTCCACCAGAACCGCGTCGATCCGCATGCCGGCTTCCAGAGCCCGCAGTTGTTCCAGCTTTTCGCGCCGCTCCAGGGCGGAAGGCGGAAGCGCCACGAAGCGCTCGAGCGCCGTCCGGCGCCACGCATACAGCCCGATATGGTGGAACAACGGCCCGTCGCCCCAGGGCGCGCGGGCGCGTGTGAAGTAGAGCGCGCGGAACCGCCCATGAGCAAACGGACTGCCCACCATCTTCACCACGCTGTCGGCGATCGCTTCCGCCGGTTCCGTGATCAGCGCCACCGGCGTGGCGATATCCACCGCCGCGTCGTCCAGCAGCGCTGCTGTGAGCCGGCTGACATGCGGTGCCACCGTCGGCAGGTCGCCCTGGAAGTTGATCACCACGTCATGCCGATGTTCGGGATCGATCGTCCGCAGCGCTTCCGCGATCCGGTCGCTGCCCGATGCATGATCGGGATCGGTCAGCACCGCCTCGCCACCCGCCGCGCGCACCGCCTCGGCGATGCGTTCGTGATCCGCGGCGACCACCACGCGACCGAGACCCGTTTCGGTCGCCCGCCGCCACACATGCACGATCATCGGCTCGCCCGCGATATCGGCCAGGGGCTTGTCCGACAGGCGTGTGGAGCCGAGGCGGGATGGAACCAGCACGATCGGGTTCATGTCGGAACGCTCAGGCGGCCGGGCGCGACTTCGCCACCCGGTCGAACCGAAGCAGATCGGCCACCAGCGCCTCGAAATCGCGCAGGGCGATCATGTTCGGGCCATCGGACGGGGCATTGTCCGGGTCCGGATGGGTTTCGATGAACAGCCCCGCCACGCCGACCGCGACCGCCGCGCGTGCGAGAACCGGCACGAATTCGCGCTGTCCGCCGGACGATCCGCCCTGCCCGCCCGGCTGCTGCACCGAATGGGTGGCATCGAAGATCACCGGCGAACCGAACCCGGCCATGATCGGCAGGCCGCGGAAATCGGATACCAGCGTGTTGTAGCCGAACGACGTGCCACGCTCGCAGGCCATCACGTTCGGATTGCCCGACGCCGTCACCTTGTTCAGCACGTTGCGCATGTCCCACGGCGCCAGGAACTGGCCCTTCTTCACGTTCACCACCCGGCCGGTCTCGGCGGCGGCGATCAGCAGATCGGTCTGACGGCACAGAAAGGCGGGGATCTGCAGCACATCGACCGCTTCCGCGACCGTGCGGCAATGCTCGCGCTCATGCACGTCGGTGAGGGTCGGCATGCCGAGTTCGGCACGCAGATCGGAGAACACCTGCAACGCGCCGTCGAGGCCGATGCCGCGCGCGCCGGACAGGCTGGTGCGGTTCGCCTTGTCGTAGGAGCTCTTGAAGACGATCCCGACGCCCAGTCGTTGACCGATCTCGCGCAGCGCATGAGCGCATTCGAACGCGTGCGCCCGGCTTTCCATCTGGCATGGGCCGGCGATCAGCGACAACGGCAGGGCGTTGCCGAACGAAACCGTTCCGGCGGTGACGACTGCATTCGGGGTGGTGGTCACGACAGGCAACTCCGGTACGGGATCGGGTCGCCCCGCCGGCTCCAGGGCCGGACGGGGCGATCCGCCATCCTACACCCGGATGCGCGCGCCAGAAACGTGCCCGACTTCGGACCAAGTGGTGTTGCCGCGCAGGAAGCGGCGCGGGGTGATGCGACGGGGCGCCAGAATGGCGCGGAACGCCGGCGCTCCATCCTCCGCCACGACGCGATGCATCATGCCCGGACCGACGATGGCGATATCGAGCGCATCCAGTTCCAGCATCTGGATCGACCGACCGGCATCCATGGCGAACCTGCCTGCCTCGTTCGCACCCTTCGGGGTCCAGCGCGACAAGCCGCTCGGGCCGAATTCGGGCAGGTCGTGGCTGTCGCGGACGCAGTCGATCCGAACAGTCGCGTTCGGGTTGCCGACATAAAGAGCGACGCATTCGTTCGGCGAGGGCATGTCCTCGACGGCGCATGCCTGAACATAGGGCTGGTCGCCGGCGAGCAGGTCGAAGCGGTAAGCCACCGGATGATCGTCGAACAACGCGCGCAACAGGCGCACCACCTGTTCGCGGAACAGAACGGTCGCAACCGTGTTCAACGCCGCGCTGCGCTGGCCGTCGCCGGCAGCGCCGAATTCGGTCGCGGCCTCGAATGCGGACACGTCGCGGGCCGTGACACCGTGCGGCGCCAACGCGTTATGCAGCAACACGTGGCCGTCGCGGATCAGGCCCTGCAGCGCCGGCTGAAGATCGGCCGGGCAGGCCCCCACCGCGACGCGGCCGGCGAGGAGTTGCGGCGCATCGAGGCGGTCGGTCCACAAACCGCCCAGTACGGAACGATGGCGACCCGCCGCCGGGTATCCAACCAGAACGCTGTTGATCAGATCACGATAATTGTCGTCCGCAGGCGGCAAAGGCAGCAGCAGGTCGACGTTCTCGGGACGAATGGTCACGAACGGGAGATAGGCAGCGTCGATCGGACGGTTGAAGGCGATGCGGAAGCCGCAATGACCGTCGCCGAACCCGACCTGCTCCAGATCGCCGCGATACTCGTCGGCGACGGTTTCACCGATCAGCTCGTGATGCAGGAACGCCCGCACGACAGGCGAATTCTGGTAGCCCGCTCCGTAGAGCCAGCCGACGGCGCCGGCACCGTCCAGCTTATCCACCGCGCCTCGGATCATCACGCTGTTCATTCGACGTCCTTTGCCAGTCTGGCTTCCTGCCGCGGCGCAACATAGACGAAACGCTGATCTGCTCTCAAGGCATAACGCTATCGTAAAGATCGAGATGCCTGTCGAGCATTTCCGCCGCCGTCGGCGGGGGCCGGACACCGGCGACGAGCGTCTCCAGCAATCCCGGCTTCGTCGCCAGATCCGCCAGCATCTCCGCCAGGCTGGCCGGACGGCTGACCTCGAACTGCAGCCCGTTCACGCCATGCACGATCTTCTCGGCCATGCCGCCAATGTTCGAGCAGATCACCGGCTTGCCGTTGGTGAAGGCTTCCTGGATCACGACAGGCGAATTTTCCCACCAGGTGGAGGGAATCACCATCGCGTCGATGCGCTGCATCAACTCGTTCACCTGCGAATTGTCGTAAGCACCATGGAAGACGATGTTCTCTCCGGCTTCTTCCAGCGCTTCCGTGACGACTTTCTGGAATTCAAGCGGCTGCGACGAGTAATCGCCGTAGATCTCGATCACCAGATTGTCGATCTGCTGCGCCGTCAGTCGGCGCGCCGCATCCATCAGCACCGTGATGCCCTTGAGCGGCGACATCTGACCGAAGAACCCGATCTTCAACGGACGCACGGCGGACGGGCGCTTCTTCGTCGCCGGGGTGCCGGTGGCTTCCGCCGCGGAGGAGCGCCCCGCGCCGGAGAACATCGGCATCGTCGCGATCCTCACCGGCGCCTTCGGCATTTCGGCCTCCGGCTCGAATCCCTCGCCCCGCGCGTCCCATGCCGCCGCAAACGGGCTGCCGGAGCGGTCCGGCGGCATGTTCTCCAGCACCGCCAGCTTTTCCTTCGGCAGGCCCCAGGCGATGAACCGCTCTGCCAGGAAGTGGCTCGGCGAGATGAACAGGTCCACGTCCTCGAAGAACATCTGCAGATAGCGCTTGCGCAGAAAGAAATCGCGCTCGCCATGCTGCGGAAAACACGCGGCGCAGGCCGAATAGGTCTCCTTCTCGCACAGACGATACGTGACCGTCTTCATCATCTGGCCGTGGTGATTGCAGATGGCCAGGTATTCGTGGAGGCTGAGCACGATCTTCGCCTGCGGCCAGCCACGCCGGATCGCCGCGAACATCTCGACCCCGAACCGGACGAAATGGTGCGAATGCACGATGTCCGGCTTCAGCTCCGCCACCAGCTCCGCGATCTCGTCGGGGAATTTCGGGTCCGGGTTGGCGAACTTGAAGTAATCGAACGGCGCGTTCGGGTGATAGACGTAGTCGTCCGGCCCGTAAGGCTGCGTCAGCGTAGCGCCCAGACGCACCTCGCTCTTGGGGCTGGAACAACCGATCAGCCACGCCTTGGCGCCCCGCGCCTTCAGCTCGCGGAACAGCGTGTTGGCCGAGATCTCGGCACCACCGCGCGTCAGCTTCGGGTGGGAATGGGTCATCACCAGCACGCTGGGCAGGCGCCGCTCGCCGTCGCTTCGGCCAACGGACACCAGCGTGTCGGCGATCGTGTCCATCCGCTGTTCCTCGTTCTCGAACCCGCTCATGCCGGAACGTCCGCGACCTCGGACGGCGCGATCCACGGATCGGTGCCGCGCGTCCAGCGATTCTGGAACCGCCACGCATTGTAGAGGGTGAGGTTCAGGCGCCAGAAGGATTGCTGGCCGCCCTGCGACTGGCGTTCGAGATGGTAGAGCCGCGCACGACGGTCCACCACGCACTGCCGGCCCATCGCCTGCGCCTTCCGGCACAGATCCACATCCTCGAAATCGCCGATCACATAGCCTTCGTCGAGCCCGCCGACCGTGCGCGCCAGCGCCGTCGGCATCATCAGACAGGCGCCGGTGATGCCGTCGGCCGGCGCGATCCCGTCATCGTCGGACGGAAAGCGTCCCTTGCGCGGATGCAGCGAGAAGGTCCACCCGGCGAACTCTGGCAGGATCTCGTAGGAGCAGCCCTCGTGCTGCACCGTCTCGTCCTCGAACACCAGCAGCGCACCGACCACGCCCACATCCGGGCGCGCATCGGCGGTTTCCACCATATGGTCGAGCCAGTCCGGCGTCTTCGGAAACACGTCGGAGTTCAGGAAACACACATACTCGCCGCGGGCGAGCTTGAGACCGACATTGTTGGCCGGCGCGTAGCCGACATTCTCGTCCAGCACCACCAGCCGGAACGGCAGGCGGAACCGGGCGAGACAGGAATTCGCCAACGCTTCCGTCGCCCGCTGCAGGTTCGGATCGTCCAGCACGTAGATGATCTCGTACTGACGTCCCAGCGTGCGCGAGAAGAAAGCGAGCTGCAGTTCCATGAAATCGATGCGGCCGTAGAGCGGCACGATGATGGTGCAGCGCGGCGCCTCGGGCTGTTCGCCCAGCGCCATCTCGCGATAGCCCACCTCCTTCTGGAGGCGGAACGCGTTCATCGCCTTCACCGCCGGACCCAAAACATGGTCGTAGGCCCGCTCCATCGCCTCGTAGCGCAGCTCGAGATGGCCGAGCGTGTCCTTGATGGTGTCGATGCCGGGCGAACGCACCTGCTGGATGCGCTTGAAGCCGATATCGCCGTTGACCGTCCGAACCTCGAAATAAACGATCTCGCCCGGCTGATAGACCCCTGCGGCATAGGACAGGAAGCCGCACAGATCGCTGAGGCCGCCGAACTGCTTGGAGAATCCTTCGCGCACGTCGGGCCGCGCGATCGCCACGAAATGGTCTCGGTCGATCACCGCGCTGTTGCCGGCGCAGCGCAGCCGGATCGACTCGATGCTCTTGAACGGATCCAGCATCCAGCCGCGCAACAACAGGCCATCCGGCGGACACAGGGACGCGGAATCCAGCTCCAGGAACACGGGCGGCTGCAACTGGTCGAGCGTGTCGTAACCGGAAAAGGCCGGGCGGCTCAACAAACGCAGCAGATGCGCGCGCCGGCTGGAGCGCATCGCCGTGGAGACCAGAGCCTTGGTCCGGGCGATCCCGTCCGCTTCCGTCAGATGGTCCAGTGGTTCGGACGGGGTGAGACGGAAGCTTTGCCCGTGGCGTGTGAGAATGACGTCCTGAAGGCCTTCGGCGCGGGTGTTCTCACCGGGAACGAACAGGATCAGCCCGTAGCCGATCTTGCGCACGTCGGCGCGGGGAAAGGTGATGACCACGGCATCACCGGTGATCGTCTTCTCGCCCAGCTCGAGCGCGCAATGCGGCGCCTCGTCCTGGTCGTCCCAGCCGAGATCGATCCAGCCGCCCGCGAGCCACCCGTCCAGGCTCGGCGCATAGCACAGGAAATCGATGCAACCCTGTGACGTCACCGCTGGAAACATGCCCGACATTGGTTCCGCCACCCGTTCGCTACGACGTCATTTCACCATGGAACCCGGCTGCGACCAACAGGCCGGACCGTTTCACCCGATCCCGAAGCGCGGCACCGCCCGAGGCGGCAGCGGCGGCTCCGCCGACAGGAAATCCGGTGGCGGCGGCACCACGGCCCCAGCCTCCGGCACGACGTGCGACGCGCTTTCGCCGCCCAGAAGCTGCCGATACAGCGCCAGATGGGCGTCGAACGCGGCCTGCCCGTCCCAACGGCTCGACGCGACATGACCGAGCCGCACCACCTCGCCCGGATCGGCCGCCAGATCGGCCAGCGAATCGGCCAAGGCCCGGGCGTTGCCCACCGCGAAATGCGCCCCGGTGACGCCCGGCTGCACCTTTTCCGCCATGCCGCCGATATCCGAACACAGCACGGCGCGACCGTTGCGGAACGCTTCCTGGATCACGACCGGGGAGTTCTCCCACCACACGGACGGCACCACCACCAGATCCACCGCCGCCATCAGCCCGTCCACCGACAGGTTGGAATAGGCGCCATGGAACGAGACCGTGCTGCCCGTCTGTGCGATCCTCTCCAGGAATTGCTGCTGATAGGCCGGCGGCTGGTTGGTGTGATCGCCATGAATGGAAAACACGATGTCGGTGCGGCCGTCGCTCTGCAGCAGCTCGATCGCATCCAGCAGAACGTCCATGCCCTTCAGCTGCGAGATCTGACCGAAAAACCCGACGACCAGACGGCCCGGCCGCGGCTGGCGCGCCGTGAGGACGGCGGCCTCGGTCTGGCGCGGCACGTTCTCGATCACCGCGATCTTCTCGGCCGGAATACCCCATTCGGCGTAGCGCCCGGCCAGGAAGCGGCTCGGCGCGATCACCTGATCGACGCATTGCAGGAAATGCTGCACGTAGAGTTGGCGCAGAAAGAAATCCTGCGGCTCGACCTCGGGAAAACAACGCGCGCAGGAGACCGGATCGGCGCGATAACACAGCGCGTTGGTGTGCCGCTTCACCATCTGTCCCTGCTGATGGCAGATCGCCAGGAACTCGTGCAGGGTCAGCACCAACCGGGCATCGGGCAGCGTTTCGCGCACATGGAAGAACGTTTCCATGCCGAAATTGACGTAGTGGTGCAGATGCACGATCTGCGGATCGACCGCGCGCAGCAGAGCGCGGAAATCGCGCGGAAACGCCATGTCGCGATTGGCGAACTTGAAGATGTCGAACTCACCGACCGTGTAGAGATGATCGTTCTCGGCGAAGGGCTGGGTGATGGCCTGTCCCGCGCGCTGGAACACGGTGCCCCGTGCGCAGCCGAGATAATGCGCCGACCAGCCCGGCTCCGCCTCCAGCCGCTCGAACAGGGCGTGCGACGCCACCTCCGACCCGCCATTCTGCACGCGTGGATGGCTGTGCGAGCCGATCAACACCCGCACGGGCGCTCCGTCGGCGAAGAAACGATCAGCCATCCGCACGTCCTCCCGCCTCGTTGGCGAGGCGCCGACCCCAACGCTTCTGGTGCAGCCAGGCATTGTAGAGCGTGACGTTGAGACGCCAGGGCTCGGCGCCGGTGATCTGCGATTTGCGTTCCAGATGGAACATCAGCACGTCATGGTCGACGGCACAGCCGACACCCAGGCCCCGCGCGCGCAGGCAGAGATCGGAATCCTCGAAATCGCCGATCACGAACGCCTCGTCGAACCCGCCCAGCGAGGTGGCGAGGTCGCGCGTCATCACCATGCAGGCGCCCGTGATCACCCGTTCGCGCACCAGGCCGGACAGCCCGCGCGGCCGCGCGCCCTTGCCGGGATGGGTCGGAAACAGCCAGTTGCCGAATTCCGGCAACGGCGCGTATCCCATACCTTGGTGCTGCACGCTGCCATCCTCGAACAGAAGCAGCGGGCCGACGATGCCCACCTCCGGGATGCGCTCCAGATCCGCCACCAGCCGGTCGATCCAGTCCGGGTCGGTGCCGAACACGTCCGAGTTGAGGAAACACACGGTCCGGCCGGCAGCCAGCGAAAGACCCACGTTGCAGGCCGGCGCGAAGCCGAGATTGTCGTTTTGCAGCCACAGGCGGATCGGCGTGCCGAAGCGCCGGAACAAGGTGTCGGCGAGATGGATCGCGCCGCCCGACGCGGCCGGATCGTCCACTACGTAGATCAGCTCGTGCCGGTCGGCGAAGCCGCTGCCGGCCAGAAGCGCCACCTGCACCTCCATGAAGTCGAGCCGGCCGTAGAGCGGCACGATCACGGAGCAGACAGGCTCCGCCGGCGCATGGCCAAACCGGATCTCGCGCCCGTCGCGCTTGCCGGCGAGGCGATCGGTATTGAGCGCGGTGATGGTGGGTCCAAGCCGGTCGAACACCGACGCCACCTCGTCATAGCGCGGCGACAGATTGGCAAGGGCGGCGCGAATGGCGACCAGACCGTGCTGCGCGGACAGGCGCACGGGATGATAACCGACATCGCCGTGCACGGTCTCGATCTCCACGAAGCAGGGCTCGCCCGGCTCCAGGCAGTTCTCCGCCGGGAGGAGAAACCCGCAGCGCACCTGGCGCGAGCGCAGTCGGTCGCCGTGCTTGGCCAGGACGTCGGCGCGATCGAGACGGATCGCCGTGTCGATCCGCAGCGGGGTGGACCGGCCGCCGGAGCGCAGCCGAACCGACCGCACCGCGTCGGGCGCGCTCAGCATCCAGCCGCTCAACAGCAAGCCTGTGGTGCCGGTCGACACCGCCTCGTCGATCTGGAACGCCACCTGCCCGTCGAGACGGTCCAGCGTGTCGCGCCCGTCGAAACCGGAACGGTCCAGCACGGCGCGGAGCCGTTCGCCGGCACTGCCGGGCGCCAGACGCTGTTGGCGCATGCGGTCCAGCAGGATCCGGGGCGGAGCGTGCTCGGTGCCGCCCGTGGTGTCCAGATGCACGAGGCCGGACGGGGCTGCGACCTCGGCGAACCGCAGAGGGCCCAAGGCATGGTCGGAGGCGGGCAGATGGATCGCCACGCCGCGGCCTCGGCCGCCCAGGTCGTCACGCAGCGTGTGCGCGATCAGCCCTTCGACCGCGACCACACCCTTCTCGAATGAAAGGGACACCATCCGGTAGCCGGGAAGCCCGTCCGACGCCTCGATTGGCGCCCAGCCGCACAGCAGATAGCTGCCGGTGGCTTCCGAGTACCCGTGAATGTCGACGCAGCCGCTCATCTCGATCTTCTTATAGGCCGGTCCGGGCCGTGGTCGACAGCCGGGTCAGCCCTCGTTGCCGTAGCCGTTCGGATGCGCCCGCCGCCAATTGAGCGCCGTAGACACGATCTCGTCCAGCTCGGTGTAGCGCGGGGTCCAGCCGGTTTCGGCCCGGATGCGGGCGGAGCTGGCCACCAGGATGGCCGGATCGCCCGGACGGCGATCGACGATGCGCATCGGCACGCGGACGCCGCTGACGCGCTCGACGCTGCGGATCACCTCCAGCACGGAATGGCCGGTGCCGCTGCCGAGATTGTAGGTGACGCTGCCGTCGTCGAGCCGGCCCAAAGCCGCCAGATGCGCCTGCGCCAGATCGGACACATGCACGTAGTCGCGGATGCAGGTGCCGTCGGCGGTCGGATAATCGTCGCCGAACACCACGATCTCGGGACGCAGACCGAGGGCGGCGTCGATCACCAGCGGGATCAGATGGGTCTCGGGCCGATGATCCTCGCCGGAACGCCCTTCCGCATCGGCGCCGGCCGCGTTGAAATACCGCAGACAGGCATAGCGCAGGCCGTGGATGCGATCGGCCCAGTGCAGGGCGCGCTCGATCATCAGCTTGCTTTCGCCGTAAGGCGAGCCGGGATCGATCCGGGTTTCCTCCGTGATCGGCGTGGTGTCCGGATTGCCGAACAAGGCCGCCGTCGAGGACAGGATGAAACGCTTCACGCCGTGCCGGACGCAGGCGTCGATCAAGGAAAACCCGAGCCCGGCATTCTCCTGGAGATAGAAGAACGGCCGTTGCATGCTTTCGCCGACCAGGGACAGGGCGGCGAAATGCAGCACGCCGTCCCAGCCGCCTTCGGCCAGCGTGGCATCCAGCGTGGCCGTATCCGCCAGATCGGCTTCCACCAGCCGGACGGCCCCGGGCAGAACCTCGCGATGGCCCTGGCGGAGATTGTCGTAGACGACGACCTCGTCGCCGCGATCGTGAAGTGCCAGGACGACGTTGCTGCCGACATAGCCGGCACCGCCGGTGACCAGGAGTTTCACCGCAGCCTCGCTTTCCGATTGCCCGAACGGATCGAACTATGGCCGAAACGATCATTCGGGTCGAGGCTGCGGCGCTCTTCGTTACTGCAGCACGATCGCGGACGCATCGACGTGCGACAAACCCAGCAGGGTGATGGTGGCGCCGTCCGACAGCGTCAGTTGGGTCCCCCCCGAAACCGCATGCTGACTGTAGGCGCTCCCCGTTCCCGACGTCGCGCTGCCATATCCCTTCAACAGCAGCTGGTCCTTGGCTGGGCTGAACCCGCTGAGCGTGAGCACGGCGCCTGCGGACAGGCCCTTGGTCAGCGACACCAGCTCGGCGCCGGTACCGTCGATCAGCGTGGCATGGGTGGCACCGACCACGTTGACGACCTCCGCGCCCGATCCGCCGGTGACGGTGGCGGCACCGCTTGCGAGCTGGAGATGCGAGGCACCGGCACCCCCGGTGACGCTCATGCTGCCGGTATCGCCGATGATGGTCTCGCCGCCGGCTCCGAGCCTGATGATCGCCGGGGCGGTTCCGCCGTGCGGACCCTGGATGATCGAGCCGATGGCGCCGTTCACCGTGTCGCCCGCCATGGCCACGATGCGGGTGGACAGGTTATCCGCGCCGTTCAGCACGCTGGCCCCGCCGCCGATCAGCGTATCGTTGGCGCCTGCGGCATTCAGGGTGGTGGCCCCGGTGCCGGCGGCCAGAACGGATCGCCCGCCGCTGCCGGCCGTGAACGTGCCGCCGCCCGCCCCACCGGCCACGCTGTCCGCCGCGCTGAGACCGCCCAGGAAGGTGAAGTTCTGGCTGCCGGATGCGAACACCGATCCCGCGCCGGCGGAGATCGTGTCGCCGAGACCGGCCGACACCGTGTCGATGCCATTGGAAAGGTGAATGGCCTCGCCGCCGGACGACGTGATCAGATCGTTGCCGGGATTGGTATCGGTGAAGCTCAGCCCGCTGCCGGCCAAAGTGATGTGCAGATCGGCGACCTTGCCGTTGGCCGGCGTCAGCATCAGACCGGACAGGGCATGGGCATCCGTCGCCGCCGTTCCCGTCACGGTGAAGCTGTTGCCGGTCACGGCGCCGCCGGCGGTCGCCAGCAGAGCATCGCTGGTCGAGCCGGTGGTGATCGTGACGGTGCTGGCAGCATTCCCCGCCGTGCCGTTCTGGCCGCCCGCACCGAGTGCAGGATCGAGAGCGGCCTTCGTGGATGCGGCGGCCACGCTGACCGAGACCGCCGGGTTGCCCACCGCCAGTTTTGTTTGTCCTGTGATGGTTCCGTTTGTGTCTGTGACGGAGAGATTGAGGGCTGTGTTTCCGCTCGCGCCGGATGCGGGCGTGTATCGGATGGCGGCGAGGCTGCTGTCGATCTGGCCCTGTGTGCCGACGAGGGTGACGGTGGAGCCGTCGGCGGAGACGGTGGCGGCAGCCGCCACCGTGCCGGACAGGGACAGCGTGCCCAGCACCGTGCTGGTCAGCGCCGCGGTCGCGGTCAGCACCGCGGCCGGGTTCTGCGCATAGACCTGCGCCACCGCATAGGGCGCGACCGCGGCCGTGCCGACCACGCTTTCGCTGTTCTGCACCCCCGTCATCACCGTATCCACGGTGCTGCCTACGGTTTGCAGACCGGACTCGGATGCGGTCGGCGTCAGACCCAGCGTCGCCACATAGCCCGCCACCGCGGGCGAAAGCTCGGAACTGTCGATCCAGGACAGGCTGGGCGACCCCAGCACCAGAACCTGGCTCGGCAGCGTCCCCGCCGCCTGCAGCTGCGTCATCACCGACTTCGTCTCGTCCATGAACGACGCATCGCCATAGGCCCGCAGCGTCATCGTCGACCGCAGGCCGTTCTGCGTCGCCCAGGCGATGTCATGCTCGATCGATGCCAGCCCGGACGCACCGGACGACAGAATGGCAGACGGCGTCACGTCCAGATCGATCCCGCCGCCATACAGCGCCGCCGCGCGCAGATTGGCTGTCGCCGCGGAGGAGGAGAAATCCTGGATCCCCGACACCGCGATCGACACGTTCATCATGCCCAGCCCGCGCAGCGTATCCACATAGGCCTGCATGGCGCTCAGATCGGCCGCGGTGGCGTTGGTCGAGAGCGGCATGAACAGGCTGCTCTCGCTGCCCCCGAACCCGGGCGCCGCCACCAGCCGGCCATAGCCGTTCTGCGTCAGGATGCCCGTGCCGAAACCGGCACCACCCCAGCCCACCACCTGCGACGCCGTCGCCGGACCCGTGGCTGCGATCGCGCTCGAGCCGCTCACCACCACGCCGGACGGCAGCGCCGTGCCCGACAGCGTGTTGGTCGCGGTCGTCGTCTGCGCCAGGATCTGGTTCAGCTGGTTCGACGCCGTTCCGGACAGCGCGTTGCTTCCATACACCGCGACCGTGGTGCTCTGGCCCGGCGTCAGCATGTAGTAGCCGTTGCTGTTGTCGGACGCGAACGCGGTGTAGCCGTTCGCCGTCGGCGTGTTGCCGATCTGGTAGGTGCCGGTGGAATTGCTCAGCTGGGTTCCCTCGTAGACGTTCACCGTGCTGCTGCCGGTATTGGTCAGCGTCACCGTGCCGCCCGCCACTTCCGGCACCAGCACGCTCGGCGCCGAGCCGGTGATCGTCGCACCGGCGATCCCCGACAGGCTGGTGATCGCGTTGGCCGGAACGTTGCCGCCATAGCCCGCCTGCAACGCTTCCACCGTCAGCGTAATCGAGCCGCCCGCCGGCACCACGAACGACCCCAGCGATCCGTCCCCGCTCGTGCCGGACACCCAGTTCGCGTTGCCCAGCCCGCTCTGCACCACCTGGAACTGTACGCCGGTCGCCGTGGACGCCAGCGTGCCCACCGGGATCGAAAGCGTCCCCGACCCGCCATTGCGCACCGTGATCGTCTGCTGCGCCACCGCGGACGTGCCCGTGAAGGTGAACACGCCCGGCGCCGTCCCGGACCAGGCACTCTTGAGCGCAGCACCCCCGCCACTCACCACCGTGGAAACGATGCCGTTGTAGTCGTCCACCAACCCGACCGACCCCGTCGATACCAGCGGAGACGATACCGACGACGACGAATACCCAGACATCGTCCCATCCGGTGCACCAACAAATACCGTCGACGTCGGTGCGATGGTCAGGGTTTCGACGTTGTTACGCCCGTTGATAGACAGCGTTATGGTCTGGGTCGCAGGAGATGCGCCCGTCGGCACCGACACGGTCAATCCGCGTAGCGCCGCCTGAAGCTGGGCCGGCGTGCCGTCGTAGCTGTAGGTCAGACCATCGGACGACACCACGCCGACGCCCGAAGACACGAGCTTCGCACTCCCGGCCGACAGGGTGACCCAAACGAAGATATCCTGCCCGGGACTGGTCGATTTGGTGACGGCGATGTCCTGATACGGCGCGTTCGCCACCAAGGGCGAGATGGTGTGGGAGGCGACGAGGCCGCTGACCACGAAATTGGTCGCCACCGAAATGGACAACGTGCTGGTGACGCTGGTCGTGGCGAGACCGTCGCTGATGGTGATGGTTTCGGTTTCGGTCCCGCTCGCCGTACGTGTCGGCATGAAGACCAGCCAGGAGAGGAAGTTCTGCACGTCACTGGCCGTGCCCGTCATGGTCGCCGTGCCGCCATCCGCGGAAACGGTCACGCCGTTCACGTTCACGCTCCAGTAGCTGCCAAGGCTCGGATTCGACAAGGTGACGGTGGCGGAAACGAGAGCGCCGGCGGCGGCCGACAGCGTCAGATTGTGCTGGAGGAGGATCCAGCCATTCACCGACTGGTTGGCAACGCCCGAGATCATCAGCGGCGCATCGACCGCCAGTTTTGTTTGTCCTGTGATGGTTCCGTTTGTGTCTGTGACGGAGAGATTGAGGGCTGTGTTTCCGCTCGCGCCGGATGCGGGCGTGTATCGGATGGCGGCGAGGCTGCTGTCGATCTGGCCCTGTGTGCCGACGAGGGTGACGGTGGAGCCGTCGGCGGAGACGGTGGCGGCAGCCGCCACCGTGCCGGACAGGGACAGCGTGCCCAGCACCGTGCTGGTCAGCGCCGCGGTCGCGGTCAGCACCGCGGCCGGGTTCTGCGCATAGACCTGCGCCACCGCATAGGGCGCGACCGCGGCCGTGCCGACCACGCTTTCGCTGTTCTGCACCCCCGTCATCACCGTATCCACGGTGCTGCCTACGGTTTGCAGACCGGACTCGGATGCGGTCGGCGTCAGACCCAGCGTCGCCACATAGCCCGCCACCGCGGGCGAAAGCTCGGAACTGTCGATCCAGGACAGGCTGGGCGACCCCAGCACCAGAACCTGGCTCGGCAGCGTCCCCGCCGCCTGCAGCTGCGTCATCACCGACTTCGTCTCGTCCATGAACGACGCATCGCCATAGGCCCGCAGCGTCATCGTCGACCGCAGGCCGTTCTGCGTCGCCCAGGCGATGTCATGCTCGATCGATGCCAGCCCGGACGCACCGGACGACAGAATGGCAGACGGCGTCACGTCCAGATCGATCCCGCCGCCATACAGCGCCGCCGCGCGCAGATTGGCTGTCGCCGCGGAGGAGGAGAAATCCTGGATCCCCGACACCGCGATCGACACGTTCATCATGCCCAGCCCGCGCAGCGTATCCACATAGGCCTGCATGGCGCTCAGATCGGCCGCGGTGGCGTTGGTCGAGAGCGGCATGAACAGGCTGCTCTCGCTGCCCCCGAACCCGGGCGCCGCCACCAGCCGGCCATAGCCGTTCTGCGTCAGGATGCCCGTGCCGAAACCGGCACCACCCCAGCCCACCACCTGCGACGCCGTCGCCGGACCCGTGGCTGCGATCGCGCTCGAGCCGCTCACCACCACGCCGGACGGCAGCGCCGTGCCCGACAGCGTGTTGGTCGCGGTCGTCGTCTGCGCCAGGATCTGGTTCAGCTGGTTCGACGCCGTTCCGGACAGCGCGTTGCTTCCATACACCGCGACCGTGGTGCTCTGGCCCGGCGTCAGCATGTAGTAGCCGTTGCTGTTGTCGGACGCGAACGCGGTGTAGCCGTTCGCCGTCGGCGTGTTGCCGATCTGGTAGGTGCCGGTGGAATTGCTCAGCTGGGTTCCCTCGTAGACGTTCACCGTGCTGCTGCCGGTATTGGTCAGCGTCACCGTGCCGCCCGCCACTTCCGGCACCAGCACGCTCGGCGCCGAGCCGGTGATCGTCGCACCGGCGATCCCCGACAGGCTGGTGATCGCGTTGGCCGGAACGTTGCCGCCATAGCCCGCCTGCAACGCTTCCACCGTCAGCGTAATCGAGCCGCCCGCCGGCACCACGAACGACCCCAGCGATCCGTCCCCGCTCGTGCCGGACACCCAGTTCGCGTTGCCCAGCCCGCTCTGCACCACCTGGAACTGTACGCCGGTCGCCGTGGACGCCAGCGTGCCCACCGGGATCGAAAGCGTCCCCGACCCGCCATTGCGCACCGTGATCGTCTGCTGCGCCACCGCGGACGTGCCCGTGAAGGTGAACACGCCCGGCGCCGTCCCGGACCAGGCACTCTTGAGCGCAGCACCCCCGCCACTCACCACCGTGGAAACGATGCCGTTGTAGTCGTCCACCAACCCGACCGACCCCGTCGATACCAGCGGAGACGATACCGACGACGACGAATACCCAGACATCGTCCCATCCGGTGCACCAACAAATACCGTCGACGTCGAGCCGAGCTGGAGCATCGTCACGTGGGTGCCAATTCCGGGAATCGACAAGGTCAGCGCTTCGGTGGCGGAAGCGGTCCCAGGCGGCACCGACACGCCCAATCCGCGCAGCGCGACTTCGATCTGGGCTGCGTTGCCAGTCACGGAAAAGGTCGACCCATCGGCCGACACGGTGCCTCCGGCACCGGCGACCAGTCTGGCCGCTCCGCGCGGCAGGCTCGCCGTGGCCGTTAGGCTCGCATTCGGATTGGCGGTGTTGGAGACAAGAATACTGCCGAACGGCAAGGTCTGGCCGATGGACCCCGCCAGCATCAGGCTGGGAACGCCCCCGGCCGTCAGCTGTGTCGCGGCGGTGACGGAAAACGTGGTGACGGCGGATACGGTCTGGGTGCCGTCGGTGATCGAAACGGTCTCGACCTGGGTTCCGGCCGCACCGACCTGCATCACCGTTTCGAGCTGCCTGAGCGCCGTTTGCAACGTGGCAGCGTTGCCGACCAGGGTCAGCGTCGAACCGTCATCGGACAGGACACCGCTGCCGGTGTTCCAGAACGATGCCAGCATCGGGCTGGAAAGGGTCACGGTCGCGGTGAGCACCGTCGCGGCATTTCCCGCGTTCACGACCAACGACTGCTCGGCCAGAACCGTGCCGGAAACGGTCGCCGTCGACGGCATGCCGGACAGCGCGATCAAATTGTCGACCGCGATCGCCGTCTGGCCCGTGATGGTGCCGGCGGCATCGGTGACGGTGACCGTAAGGGCGCCGTTGCCGACCACGCCGGCGGCAGCGGCGAACGACATCGCCTGCAAGGCCGCCGTGAGTTGCGCCATCGTGCCGGACGCCGTGAATACGGTGCCGTTCTGCGACACGCCGCCCAGACCGCTCGCCGCGACGAGCCGCCCCAGCGACGCGCTGCTGAGCGTCACCGTCAGGGTTCCGGTCGTGGTCCTTGTTTCGGCGAAGACCTGGGCGATCGCATAGGGCGTCAGGGCCGCACCGCCGATCAGGGACAGGCTGGGGGCGACGCCCGTCATCAGATCGTCCGGACGGGCGCTGGTCCCACGGACTTCCAATCCGCTTTCGGAATTGGACGGCGTCAGCGTCAGGGAAGACAGCCAATTGGCGACACTGTTGAGCGCATTGGGATCGCTGTTGGAATAGATAACGCTGTTTCCCGTCGCCCCGCCATCCTTGACCACGATCTGCGTCGGCATGGCATTCGCCGCCTGTAACATCGACACCAGCGTCTTGGTGTCGGACAGCAGGTTGGGATCGCCGCCGAATTGCGGCGACAAGGTGATGGACGAGCGCAGCCCGTTGGCCGTCGCCCATCTGATCTCCGCCTCCGTGCTTTTCTGAAACGCCGTATCCCGCGCCAGAAAGAACCAGGGCGGCAGATCGAATGTGATGCCGCCGCTGTAGAGCGCCGCCGCCCGGATATTGGCCGTCGCGGCCGCCGTGGCGAAATCGCCCTCCTCGTACTCCGCCATCATCGGCGCGAGATTCAGATAACCCTGGGCACGTGCGTTATCGACGAACCCCTTCCACGTCGCGAGATCCTGCGCACTCCAGATGGTCTCGTTGTAGGTGTTCACATTCGCTTCGGTCGGGTTGTAGCCCTGCTGCGTAGTGAAGACCGGCGACTGGGCATCCGTCAGAAACGAGGTGCTGCCGAGCGCGGACTCGATCCCGGCCTTCGCCGGGCTGGTCGGGCCGGCGGTCACCAGGGCGCTTGACGACAGGATGGACACGCCGGACGGCAGAGTTCCCGTGCCGGTGATGGAGTTCGCCGCCGCGTTCGACGCGAGCGCCTGCTGCACGTATCCGGCCGCCGTCGTCGCCGTGTTGGGCGATACGGAGCCGATCGGCACCGTGATGCTGGCCCCGGCGGCCAGCCGATAATAGCCGCTGCTGGAATCTGCATCCGTGGCAACGAACCCGCTCACGGTCGGATCGACGGCGATTTGGTAGGTCTTGCCGTTGCTGCCCGTCACCGTCATCGACGTATAAAGGATCGTGCTGCTGGCGGTGGTGTTCTGCAGCGTGATGGTGCCGCTCGACCATTGCAGAACCGCCGTATCCAACGACGAGCCGACGATCGAAGCGCCGTTGATGCCGATCTGGGTCACCTGGTTGTCGGCCAGATTGCCGGACGTACCGACCGCCAGAGCCTGGGCCAGCACGCTGATCGACTGCCCGGCCGGTATGGTGAAAATCCCCGCGCCACCGGACCCCTGCGACCAGTACTGCGCCAAGGTCGGCTGAAGGGCGATCTGATACTGGATGCCACTGGCCGAAGACACCAGCGTTCCCACCGGAATGACAATGGCGGCGCCGCTCGTGTTGGCGATGTTGACGCGCATCACCGCATTGATCGGGTCCTCGTTCAACTCGGTGAGGCCAGCCCCCGTGCCTGCCCAGGTCGACACCACCTTCTGCTCGGTGCCGTCCATGTAGCTCCGCACGACGCCGCTCATGTGGCCGTAGAAACTGACGTCGCCATCGGCCAGCAGGGGGTTCGCGATCGCACTCGCCGACAGCGTGTCCAGACCGAAGGAGCTGCCGACGAAGATGGTGGAGGTCTTGCTCGGAGACGCCATGATTAACAGCCTCTTTACGTCTTTTTAACGCTTAGCCTATTCGTCAAAACACTTTCTGGGTCGAAACGTCTATAACGATTTTCGTTAAATCAACATTAAATTTGACCGCAATGCGAAGACCCTTCAGGGACAGTCCCAGGCCGCCGCGACGCGGTTGATCCCTCCGTCCGGGCCGACATTCCGCTTGAAGATTTTTCTGGCCGCCCTCGGCTCCGTCCTTCTCGTCAACAGCTCGCCAACAAGCGCCGCCGCGCAGCCGCCCCGGACGTCGCTGGCCGCCCATCACAAACCGTTGGCGCATTCTCCGTCGCGGCCATCCCACGTGATCGCCACGCCTCGCCCGGCTTTGCGGCACCCAGAGGCTCTCGGCTGGATGCTTCCCGCGTCCCTGGCCTTGCTGCTGGGCAGTGCTTCGGCGCCGTTTCTGCGCCGTTGGCACAGACGACGCCGCCGCCGGCTGGCCTTGGCCTTGGTGAAGACCGAGATCGACCGGGCGGGACGAGCGCTTCGCATCAGGCGGCTACAGGTTCTGGGCACGGAGCGACGCGGGACCAGACAGAACCGGGAGCGCTGGGAAAAGGAAAAGATCCGTTTCTGCGATGCGACCCTTCGCCCCGCTCTCGCCCGGCGCGGACTGAAACGCTGGTGGCCGACCGTCGAACCATCCGCCTTGCGGCGCATCGAGCGCGTCGCCTGGCGCGGCCGGAACGGACCCGCGGGGTTCGAACCCGGCATGCACCCGCTGGATTACGAACGCTTCTGCGCAAGGCTGCTGGAACAAGCGGGCTGGAAAACGCAGCTCACCCCGGCCAGCGGCGATCAGGGCGCCGATATCCTCGCGTCACGCGCCGGCTGCCGCCTCGTCGTGCAATGCAAGCTCTACCGCAGCGCGGTCGGCAACGATGCGGTGCAGCAGGTCGCGGCGGCGCGTGCGCACCAGAACGCCCAGGCGGCGATCGTCGTCTCGAACGCACGCTTCACCGCCGCGGCCCAGGCGCTGGCCCGCACCAACCGCGTGGCGCTCCTCCACCACGAGGAGCTGCGCGACTACCGGCCGGACGCCGCCAGAGACACGATCCCTTCCGCCACGCGATAGGACGCGAGGAAGGACGGCACCGGCAGGAACTCGAACGGCGAATGGAAATTGAGCGCGCCGGTGAACATGTTCGGCGTCGGCACGCCCCGTGCGGAAAGCGCCGATCCGTCGGTGCCGCCCCGCATGGCGATCACCTCCGGCGCCACGCCGGCCCGCTCATAGGCCGCGCGCATCAACGCCGCCGCGCGCGGCTCCTCTGCCAGGGCGCCGGCCGGGTTGGCATAGATATCGGCGATCCGCAGCGAGACGGCGGCACGCGGATGATCCCGCTGGACCGCCGCGATGATGTCTTCCAGCACGCGCTTGCGCCGCGCGAACCCGTCCGTATCGAAATCGCGGATCGACACCGTCAGCGTCGCCTCGGCGGCATCGGCCACGACGGTGTTCACCCACCAATAACCGTCGCGCCCTTCCGTATGCTCCGGCGTCTGTTGTGGATCGAGCCGGCCGATCAGATCCGTCGCCACCAGAACCGGATTGACCATCACCCCCTTGGCCGACATCGGATGGGCGGTGACGCCCTCGATGCGGATCGTCGCCTGGGCGGCATTGAAGGTCTCGCACACGAACTCTCCGATCGCGCAGCAATCGATCGTGTAGGCGAAATCCACCGGAAACCGCGACAGATCCATCGCCTTGGCGCCGCGCAGACCGATCTCCTCGTCCGGCACGAACGCCACCACCACGTCGCCATGCGCCGGCGTGTCACGCACGAGCGTCTGGAGCAGCTCCATCACCACCGTGATCGCCGCCTTGTCGTCCGCGCCCAGCACGCTGGTGCCGTCGGACAGGATCAACTCCTGACCACGATAAGGGATCAGTTCGGGATGCTCGGCCACGCGCATCGTGCAGACCGGCGACAGAACCAGATCGCCTCCGTCGAACCGGACGCGCTGCGGCCGTATATCCGGCGACAGCCCCACATCCACCGTATCCAGATGCGCGCAGAACCCGATCCTGGGCGCATCCGCCACCGTGCCGGGCAGACGCGCCGTCAGCACGCAGTGTTCGTCGAGATGGATGTCGGCGAGCCCGAGCACGTCCAACTCGTCCCGGAGCAGACGCGCCAGATCCCACTGCCCCGGCGTGGACGGCAGCGTCGTAGCGCGCGCGTCGCTCTGCGTGGTGATGGACAGATAGCGGAAAAACCGTCCGACCAGTCGTTCCGACAGGTCGGGAAAAGCATGAGGCATGGGCACGGTCCGATCGCGCAGCAACATGTCCTCATAGCACGCCCACAACACCGAAAAACGCGACCCGGCCGCCCCGAAGGACGGCCGGGTGCGGAAACCCGTCAGTGCGGATGGTCGTCGGGGCGGCCCTCATGCGGCGGCGGCGCGTGCTGCGGTTCGGGACGCGGCGCGGGCCTGGCTTCCGGATGGAACTGCGGACGCGGTTCGGGGCGCGGCTCCGGTCGCGGCTCAGGACGCGCCTCGGGCCGAAATTCCGGACGCTGCATCTGTGGCTGCGGGGCGGCAGGCGGATGGAAGGCGGCGTGCGGCGCCTCCGGACGCGGCTGCTCCATACGCTGCATCTCGGGGTGCTGCATCGACGGATGTTGCATGGGCGGACGTGGCTCTTGGGCACGCGGCGCCGCCTCGTGGGGCGCCGCAGGACGCGCGTCCGGGTGCGGCATGGCCCGCATCTCCTCGCGCGGCGCGACACCGTTCGGACCTGGATGCTGTTCCGGTCCGTGATGCGGGCCGGCAGGCGGCGCGGCGGCACCGGGACGGTGCGCATCGTCCCGCACGTGCTCGGGCATCCCGGGCCGCTCGGCACCCTGCGCGCGGAGAACCGGCAGACCAGGACGTGCCGGCTGCGCACCCGGCGCCGGCGGGCTCGGATGGACGTCGTCGCCCGGCCGGCCGGCACGGGCATCGCCGCCCGGCATTCCCGGCGGATGCGCACCCGGCGCGAACACATCCGGACGAGCGCCCGCTCCAGGCGGCTGCGGATGCGCGCCCATGCCGGGCATCTCCGGGCGACCACCCGGCTGCATCGCCACGTCGGTGCGGAACGGCGCCCGGCTCTGCGGCAAGGCGTGCGGATGGAACAGGGCCGGATCGATCTGCGGTCCGGGCGCCGCGGGACGCGCGATCGGGCCGAGCCCCAGCGCATGCGCGGCAACCGGGGTCAGGCCGCGCGTATCGGCCACGGGACGCACCGGCATCGCCGTCTGCACCAGATGCAGATCCCGTCCGCCGGCACCCGCCGGACCGAACGCGCCGGGACCGGTGCGGGCGAACTCCCGCACAGGCCGCGAATTGGCCATCGCTGCGGCCGGCACCACCGTCAGCGCATTGCGATTGACGTAGTTGTTGATGATGGTCGTGTTGTTATTGTTGATGACCGTCTTGTTGATATGGATGTTGTCGATCCGGCCATAGTTCACACGCTGCATGTAGGTCGGGCCGACATGGAACGGCGGCTGATAGGCTTCCTGCGGACCCAGCGGAATCCAGCCGACCGAACCGCCGCCATAGCCGCCACCGAAGCCGCCGGGACCGCCATGATCCAGCGCGGCGACGGCGGCACCGGCCAGGGCGCCCGCCACCGCACCGGCGGCGACGAAATCCACCAGCGCCGGCGCGTAGGCCGGCTGTTCGTAGCTGATCGGCGGCGCCCCCGGCGCGCACGGCACCCAGCCCCAGCGCCCGTCGAACTGCGACCAGCGCCCGTAATGGAACGGCGCGAACCCCCAGGGCTCCGCATCCACCCATGTCCAGCCCCAGGGCTGCACGTAGGACCAGCTTCCCTCCCGGTACGGCGCCCAGTTCGCCGGCACCTGCGGATACCAGACCTGGCCGTATTGTGGCTGCGCCTGCCACGTGCCGTAGCTGGCCAGCGTGCTGGCGCCGGTCATGTAACGGATCTGCGGCGGACCGGCCGGCACAGGCGCCGGACGCGCCAGACGCGCATCCAGGAAGGCGTCGTGCAGCATCGGCCCGATGCTGCCCTGGAGCGCGTCGCTGCCGGTCACGGTCGCGGTCTGTCCGGCGGACACCGCGAGCGAGAAGGAGCCGCTCTGGATCTGCGCCGCGCCGGCCACCACGGCCACCAAGGTCGGCGAGGTACTGGAACCGGCAACGATGTCATACTCGCCGCCCGGCTGCAGGCTGATCACGCCGCGCGGCGTGGTGATCGCGTAGGTATCGTCGCTCGGCGCATTGCGCAGATTCAGGAACACCTCGCCCTGCGGCGTCGTCGCGGCGAATTGCCGCTCGGCGATGGTCGCCAGATCGAGCTCGGTTTGCTCCGACAGAACGATGGTATCGCCGGAAAGATCGATCCAGGCATCCGCGCCCGGCTGGGTCCAGATCGCGTCGCCGTTGGAGAGCGGCGTGTTGATCACGGCGTCGGTCCAGGTGGTGCCGCCGGCGCCGTGCGCCGACACGGAACCGTCGATCCGGGCCAGACGCCCGACCCGGGACGGTGCGATCTCGCCCTGGACCGGCGGCTGCACCTGCGCCCGCGCCGGAATCGCCAGCACAGGCGACATCAGAACGGACGGGGCGATCAGCGCCGTCGCCGCCAGAAGACGCCCCCATCTCGTGTCGCGCAAAGACAACCGCATCGCTTCCACCCCCTGGTTTATGTCAAACCATGAAACGCGGGAGAGGGCAGAAAGATGGCAGTTTCGGACTGGAACAGGCCGCAATCCGGCTCTGTGTCCGGTCGTTTCCCAGCCCCGGCCCGTCAGACGTTTGGAGTGGTTACGAAATATCACCGAACGGGATGCACCGGGTTGGGGTGCTACGCCTCGGCCGCGACCCGTTTCGTCCAGTCGTCGAGCACGTCCCGCAAGGTCTGCTCCCAGGCGATGCGCGGTTCCCAGCCCAGCAACGAACGCGCGCGGCCGGCATCGCCCAGGGCGCGGGGAATGTCGGCCGCGCGCATCCGGGCCGGATCGAACGCCCGCGACACGTCGAGCCCGGCCAGCCGGATCAGATCGTCCAGAACGTCGCCGATCCGCCGTGGCGTGCCCGAGGCGATGTTGAGGATGGTGCCGGGCGCCAGGTCCCGCGCGCTGCGCAGGCAGAGCGCATAGGCGTCGCACACGTCGCCGACATGCAGGAAATCACGCTCGGCATCGAGATTGCCGGTCCGGATCAGGGGCTCCTGACGCCCCGCCGCGATCAAGGCCAGCTGCCGGGCGAAGGCGGGAATCACGAAATCGGTCTGCTGGCCGGGACCGACATGGTTGAACGGGCGCAAGCGGATCACGCGCGCCCCTTCCGCCGCCATCGCGCCCAGCGCCAGATCGGCGGCCGCCTTCGTGGCGCCGTAGAGGTTCATCGGTGCGAGCGGCGCCGTCTCGTCCAGCGCGATCCCGGCCCGGAACGATGCGCCATAGGCATCGGCGGACGAGGTGAACAGGAGCGGCGCTTCCGGCACATGGACCCGCATCGCCTGGGCCAGAGACAGGGTGCCGTGCAGATTGACCGCCCAGGCGCGTTCCGGCTCGGCACGGGCAACGGGAATGGCGGAAATCGCCGCCAGGTGCAGGCACGCATCCGGTCGCAGCGCACGCACGCGACGCTCCACCGCCTCCGCGTCGCACAGATCGCATTCGAGCGGAAACAGGGTCGCGTCCGGACAGTGACGCGCCATGCTGCGATGCAGATGCACCCCGACGAACCCGGACAGACCCGTGACCAGAACCCGCACCGGACCGGCGCTGCTCACGGCGCCGTGCCCCGGACTCAGCGTACGGACGCGGCACGATGGCGGGCCAGATCGGCCTCCACCATCTCGGCGATCATCTCTTCCAGCGTCGTCACCGGGCTCCAGCCCAGCGTCTCGCGCGCCTTGGTCGCATCGCCCAGAAGAACGTCCACCTCGGCCGGCCGGATCAGGTCGGCGCGGGTTTGCACATGGTCCTCGTAGTTCAGGCCGGCATGGGAGAAGGCGATGCGGCACAACTCGCGGATGGAGGTGGTGCGGCCGGTGGCGACCACGTAGTCCGACGCCTCGTCCTGCTGCAGCATCAGCCACATGGCCCGCACATAGTCGCGCGCATGGCCCCAGTCGCGGGTGGCTTCCAGATTGCCGAGCGGCAGGGTCTCCGCCAGCCCGAGCTTGATCCGCGCCACGCCGTCCGTGACCTTACGGGTCACGAACTCGATGCCGCGCAGCGGGCTTTCATGGTTGAACAGGATGCCCGACGAGGCATGCAGGCCGAAGCTTTCGCGATAGTTCACCGTCATCCAGTGCGCGTAGAGCTTGGCCACGGCATAGGGCGAGCGCGGATAGAACGGAGTCTTCTCCGACTGCACCTTTTCCTGGATCAGGCCGTACATCTCCGACGACGAAGCCTGATAGAAACGCGCCTGCGGACGGGCGATGCGCACCGCTTCCAGCATGTTCGCGGCGCCGATGCCGGTTGCCTGTCCGGTCAGCAGAGGCTGCTGCCAGGACGCCGCCACGAAGGACTGCGCGGCGAGGTTGTAGACCTCGTCCGGTTCCACGCTCTGCACGATACGGATCAGCGCCGACAGATCCAGCAGGTCGCCGTCCACCAGCTCCACCCGGTCCAGCACGCCCAGCCAGCGCAGACGGGCGCTGACCATGTCGGCCGAGGCGGAGCGGCGGGCCATGCCGACCACGCGGTAGCCCTTGCTCAGCAGCAGTTCCGCCAGATAGGCGCCGTCCTGACCGGTGATGCCGGTAACCAGCGCCGTGCGACTGGCCCTGGTAGAACCGGAAGGCGGGTCCTTGATCATGTCCGACATGGGAAAGCCGATAGAGGAATCCTTGCCCCCGGTCCAGAAGCGCTTGGATGCGCCATCTGGTCGTGGGCAGGTCCGTCCGGAGGGTGTCATGCACGCCTTGCTGGTCGTTCGGAACCGAAGACGAGTGGAAGAGGCGTACTTTCTGAGAGAAAGAACCAGAGAGATCTGGTCCGTTTAATTACGGGTTCGACCGGCTCAGCTGAACCAAATATGTAGACGTCTTTCTGCTTCTTTCCCCTTTCCCAGAAAAAGAAGAGTTTTCCGTTCGCTTGCACCCCAAATGCCGGCCCTTCTCACCCCGGGGATCTCCAAGCCGACACATGCCCCATCCAGCATAGGGTCGCCGCCATCACGGGCGTATATCAGCGACAACCGCGGTCGTTTTGTGATGCAGTCGTTCCCTGAACCGTATCCCGCCGGCAAGCCGGTCCACACAGGACGGATCGGTCACGGAGGCCCCCCATGCGGATGACCCCGAACCCACCGGCCAGACAACGACAGCCACGCCAGCGACCGTGACGGACACCATCAACGATCACAACCGATCTGTCGGGGACGGCCTGATCCAGCAACCGATGGAACAGGTTCTCCCGGAAATCGGCTCGAGCGAGCTGGCGAACGGATCGGAAGGATGGACACCGGTCGTTGCCGCGGGCAGCAGCGACTTGCCCGTTCCGGTCTGCCGGATGGAAACCGGTGGCGACGGAACGGCGATCCGCTCGGCCCTCGTGCCTCCCGAAACGGTTCCGATCCACAGACCGATCGGCATGCCGTTCCAGGGAGACGGGTTTCGGCCCCGCCTCGCCTATCCCACCCTCTCGATCGCCCGCGTCGCGCATGCGGTCTGCGTCCCCGGCGGCATCGTGTTTCGCGACCGGACCGTCTTCGCCAACAGTTTCAGCGCGGTATGGGACACGGGCCAGCACCGGCATATGCGACTGACAGACGGGCGATGGCATCCGAACGCCGACAGAGGCGTTCATGCCGGCAACATCGACCGCTTCGAGGGCACCGCCTTCTACCTGGACGATCAGCACATCGACTGGTTCGGCCACGTTCTCGGAGACCTGCTCAGTCCGGGCTGGGCTTACGAATATTGCCGGTCGTTTCTCGGCATCGCCGATCTGACCATCCTCTGCTCTCGGCCGAACTACACCTTCGTCCTCGATCTTCTCGTTCTGCTCGGCATGCCGCACGACAAGATCATCTTCATCAACAAACCCGTCGTCTGCCGATCGCTGGTGTTGGCAAGCAAGGCGTTCCAGATCCAGCAATACATCGCACCGCCCGCTGCCCGGATGTTGTGGGGCATGGCGGAACGGATCGACAGGACCGGATCAGGCCACGACCTGCTCTATGTTTCCCGGTACATCAATCCGACCAGAGCCTTGATGGAAGAACAGCAGATCCAGCATGCCCTGCAATCCCTCGGCTTCCATGTTCTCGTTCCCGAAACGATGCATCCCTACGATCAGATCCACCTGTTCGCGCAGGCGAAGGTGATTGTCGGGTGCAGCGGCAGCAACCTGTTCAATCTTGCCTTCGCCCGGTCGGTGCAGGCCGTGATCGTGATGACGTCTCCGCTTTTCGTGCAATACTCGGAACAGATGCTCGCCTCGATCAACGCCCCGTGCAGCCTCGACGTGATCGTCGGACGCGCTGACGATGCCGCCTTGCGCGATCGGCCCGGCTATGTACACACGCCCTGGCACCTCGCGCCGGCGACCGTGCTGGAAACCGTTCTCGAACGTCTGCGGCAGCTGGGCTTCGCATCCTGAGTCTGCCCGAAGGCGACCCTTACCGGGGGCCGAGCGCCACGATCCTGTAGGGCGCTGCGGTTCCAGTGGAATCCCGCCCGGCGCCAGCGCCCGTCACGGCGATCACGTCCTGTCGGACGCGGTGCCCGGTCCGGTCCGATGCCGCCACGACCACCTCCACCACGGACGGGTCGAACCGCTCGCCGGAGGCGGGCGACGGACCCTGCGCGGCGGACGGACCCCCATCCCCGTCCGGATCGACGCCGCTGCCCAGAAACACGGCGCGCCGCACCAGCGGCGAGGCGTCGGACAGGTTGGGATCGCCGTCGTGATACAGCGACAGGACCGGCGCGATCCGGTCCAGCAGCGCAGGCGTCACGCCCGGCACCAGCCCGATCTCCTTCAGGCTCTGGAACGGCGCGCCCGGCGGCCTGTAGTCGATCCCGCGCGGCACGTCGGACTGGGCGACCGGAAAACGCCAGGCCACCACGGCGGCGGCGATCACCGGTGCCTGATGCGGGTCCACGCCGGCAGCCTGGAACAGCCCGCTCAACAGAGCCGCAGAGGCGATGTTGGGATTGATCTTGCCGTCCTGGCTGCTGACCGACACCGACAAGGCGCAGCCATCGCCGCGCAGGAGCCGCGCCACGCCGTCCGCCGGCCAGCGCGCCGGGGTCGGCTCCAGAACATGGAACATCGCCTGGTCGATGCCGCCTTCGGCGCAGGCGCGAAGCTGGGCGTTGCGGATCAGCTCGCCCGCTTCCCGCGCCCGTCCGCCGCCTGCCGCGGTGATCGCCGACACCAGAAGCGAGAACAGCACCAGCGACCACAGGACGATCAGCAGCGCGAAGCCGCGCTCCCGCCCCGATACGGCGCGGGCCTGGGCACGGGTGCGGGCGGCGAGGCTGCTCAGTAGCCGATCCCGACCGCCTTGCGGACGCGCTGCTGCGGATCGGAACTGCCGCTCTGGCGCATCGGCCCCAGCTCGTAGGGCACGGCGGCGGCGTTGCTGAGCGTGTCGCGCAAATCCTCCGTCAGCGCCTGGGCGTCGCGCTGATCGTGCATCACATGCGGGGTGATCAGGATCAGCAGCTCGTTGCGGGTCCGGTTGTTGTTCTGGCTCCCGGCCAGGAAACCGAGGATCGGAATGTCCTTCAACCAGGGTATTCCGGTATTGCCGCGCGTGGCCGTGTCGGTGATCAGACCGGCCAGACCCACGGTCTGGCCGTCCTGCACCACGATGCGCGACACCACCGACTGGTCGTTGAAGGTGGGATTGCTGCTCGTGCTGGCGGACGACCCGTTGCCGCCGGCGAGCGAACTCACCTCCTGGCTGATGTCGAGCGTGACCAGACCGCCGTTGTTCACGCGCGGCGTCACCTGCATGATCACGCCGGTTGGCTGGTAGGAAAACTGGCTGAATGCGCTGCCGTTGGTGTTGAGCGTGCTGTTGAAGGTTCCGGTCGAATACGGAACCAGCTGGCCGACCTGGAGCCGGGCCGGCTGGTTGTCGAGCACCAGCAGCTCGGGCGAGCTCAGCACATGCACGGTGGTGACCTGCTGCAGCGCGTTGATCGCCACAGGCGCGCCGCCATTGTTCAACCCGCCGATCACGAAGCCCGGCAAGGTGCTGTTGAGGGCGGCATTGGCGATCGGGCCGGTGATGTTGCCGCTTCCGGTGCTCAGAATGCCGTTCACCCCGCCGGACTTGAAGAAGAACTGGGTGCCGTATTGCAGCGAGTCGTTGAGCTGCACCTCGGCGATCACCGCGTCGATCCGCACCTGCAAGGGCAGGATGTCGATCTTGCGCAGCATCTGGTTGACCGTGTCGTTCTCCTGGGCGGTCGCATAGATCATCAGCGCATTGTTCTGCGGGTTCGGAATGATCCGCATCGCGTTGACATCGGCGTTGCCGCCACCGCCCGAACTGTCCAGACCGCCGAGCAGGGGGTTGGCGCTGGCCTGGGTGTTGGAGGCACCGGGCGCGCCGGGCGTCTGCCCGCCCGCAAGGCCGGTGTTGCCGCCGAGACCACCGCCGATCCCGCCACCGCCGCCGAGGCCGCCGCCCAGACCGCCGCTGCCGCCGAGACCGCCCATGGCACCGCCGGAACCGCCCAGCCCCCCGATGCCGCCGCCGAGACCGCCACCGCCCATGCCGCCGAAACCGCTGGAGCCGTTGCCGTTGCTCTGCCCGGTCAGACCGCTCGCCTGCGGGCTGGTGCTGGGCTGGGCGGTGACGTTGTTTGGGGTGAAGGCCTGCTGCAACGCGTAGGCGGCGTCGTTGGCATGGCTGTTCTGGAGATAATAGACGTGCCAGGAGCGCACGGTCATGCGGCGGGTGCGCTCGATCACCCCGAACAGGCGTCGCGCATCGTCGATATAGGCAGGCTGGCTGGCGATCACGAGCACGGCGTCCACCCGCGTCATCGGCACCACCTTCACCACCTGGCTCAGCGACTTGCCGCGGCCCTGCATCGCCTCGGTGACGGCGGCGGCGATGTCCTTGGCGTCGCCGGAATCCACCGGCAGCAGCGCATAGGACTGGCCGGCGAGCGCATCGGTGTCGAAGGCCTGGATCAGGCTCAACAGCGTGCCGCGCACGGCCGGATCGCCGCTCACCAGCAAGGCGTTGGAGCCCTGCACCGGCACGATCTTGGCGCCGGACTGCACGAAAGGCTGCAACGCCTTGGCCAGGTCCTCGGCGCCGGCATAGCGCAGTGGCACCATCGACGATCCGCCGAGCCCTTCGCCACCGGACAGAACCTGGTTGTTGGCGGCGTTGCCGGCGCCCGCGGCCCCGACCACGCCGGGGCCGGAAGCGGGGGCGTTCGCAACGGACACCACCCGATAGATCGCGCCGGACCGGAACAATTCCGCGCCCACCTGCGACAACAACGTCTGCAGGGTCGGCACGAGCTGGTTGTTGTCGAGCGGCGCCGCGGTATGCAGCGTCACCGTGCCCTTCACCGCCGGATCGATGGTGTAGGTGGCATGCAGCAGATTGCCCAGGATCTGCGCCACGGCGTCGCGCACGTCGGTATCGGCGAAATCCAGCGTGGTGGAACCGCCGCTGGACGATACGTTCGGCGTGCGCACGGTCGGCACGCGGGGCCGTCCATAGCTCACCTGGGCCGGCAGGTTGGGCGCGGTGGAGCCGATATCGCCGTTCAGCCGTGGCGGCGCGCTGTGCACGCCGCCCGGCAGCGCCGGCAGTGGTTCCAGCACCGGTTGCTCGGCGTGATTGCAGCCGAACAGAAGCAGCAGCGGCAGGATCGGCGCGGCCTGGCGGAAACGGGTCATCGGGCGAGAATCATTCTGGAGCCGCCGGGGCTGTTTGTTGCGGAGTCTGCGCGTCGCCGTTCTGGGGCAGCGGCAACTGACCGTCCATCAGGCCGGGGCCTATACCACGGCCACCGTCCCGGCTGCGAAGCAGATCGAGAATGGACGGATGCGACGATCCGTCGCCGCCACCCAGAGCGCCGCCCAGGGGGTTGTCGTCCTGCCCACCGGCCTTGTCGCGCGACGGGTGCAGGGTGCGGGGCCCGTCCGGACCGCTCACCCGGACCGAATGGTCGTCGATCGCCAGCACGTGCCACGCACCGGCCTGCCCGCCCACATCCACCACCACTCCGCGCGCATCGCCGGCGCCTGCGAAGATCGCCCGCCGCCCATGCGGACCGACGATGATGCCGGACAAACGCGGCTGCTGCGGACCGGCCACGGCCACGCTGGGCGGCCGCCGCTGCGGGCTGAACACCGGCCTGGCCAGAACCACGCGCTGCGCGTCTTCCACCGCGTCGGGCGACAGAAAGGCGGAAACGGCGTCGGCCGGAGCGGCCTCGCGGCCGCTTTCCCCGGCATGGAGCGGCACGGCGACGGTTGCGGCCGGCCCGGCAAGGCCCGCGCGCAGTTCCAGCGTCAGCAGGAGCAGCAGGAACAGGGCCATGCCGCCGGCGGCGGCGAGCAGGACCTCGAACCGGATCGACCGGGTCGCACCACCGCTCACGGCGCGTCGTCCGGGGCGGCTGCGGCATCGGCATGAGCGGCGGTGGAGTCGCCTGCACCGGCATGGCGGAAGGCCAGAACGGTCATCGCGCATTCCAGCGGCGGGTCGGCGCTGATCTGGATCCGGGGGCCATGGAGCTGAAGATCGTCGATCAGCATGGCGGGGGAGGCCTGCTCGATCGCGGCAATAAATTTCACCATGATATTAAAGGGCGCGGTGACGGCGATCCGGACGCCGACCCGACGATAAGGACCGCCGGCCTGATGCTCGCCCGCCGCCGAGGCGGCCAGGGTTTCGCTGCTGGACAGGGTCGCGCCGAGCGAGGACGCCATCTGCTGCACCCGGTCCTGCAGTGCGGCCCCGGCGATGGCGTCGCTGCTGCCGGTCATGAGCGCGGACGGACCGGCGCTGAGCGCCGCTTCGCTCGCCTGTTGCCGCAGCGAGGGCAGCCGTTCCGCCAGCACCGCCATATGCGCGGCCACCGCGCGGCGGTTCTCCAGGGTGGCGGCGCGGTCGCGATACCAGCCGAGCAGCGGCGCCCCCACGGCCGACCACAGCAGCAGAAGCAGCAGAACCAACGCCGCCACGGCGAGAAGGCGGCCGGAACGTCCCGTGGGCAGGGACAGCGTGCGTGCAGTACTCACGGCGCGATCCCGGCCTTGATGGAGAACAATTCCTGTCCCTGCCCTTCGATACGTGTCACCGGGGCGGTGAAGGCGGGAGCGGTGAAGGCGGGTACGGCACTGATCGCCGGAATCAGACGCGCTGCGGAGGGCGACTGGCCGCTGATCGTGAGCTCGCCGCGACGCAGCGCCAGATCGGTCAGGTAGCTGTCATCGGGCAGAACTGTGGTGATGGCGGCGAGAACCGACAACGTGTCGCCGAGCCGGGCCCGTTCGGCCCGCACCAGAAGCGCGCCGGCGGAACCGCTATTGATGCGGCTCTGCAGCGCCTGCACCGCATGCACGGGGGTTTGCAGCGCGGCGATGCGTCGCTCGGCGGTGTTCAGCGCCATCTGCTGCAGGACGAACGGCAGGACGACGGCAAGCAGAAGCAGCGCCGCGCAGGCACCGAAGGCGGCCCGGAGCTGGAAACGCTGCCTGCGTGCGGAAACCGGCGCTTCATGCGCGAGGGGAATGCGCAGGGAGGGCTCGCCCGGGGCGGCAGGCACGTCGATCGCCTGCGCTTCCGTGCCGGCTGCGGCCAGCAGCGACAGGACCGGCCGCAAGGGTGCGCGTGGCAGCAGGGCGAGACGGACGAGCAGGCGGCCCGCTGCACGGTCGCGCCCGGTGACGACGGAAGAAAAGAACAGCTCGTCGACCGAGAACGGGGTAAGCCGGTCCATCTCGAAAGCGAGCACGCGATCCAGCCCGGCTTCGGCGGCGAGCGGCAGCGTCACGTCGCGACGCAGAACGGCCGCGGCGGGAAGGCGCAGCAGCACCGGCATGGCGCGCTCCGGACCGAGCGCCGACTCCATCGCCCGGAGGAAGCCATCCGCATCGGCCGCCTCGACCAGCGGTGCGGGATCGGCATCCGGTTCGACCAGCGCCGGAACGACGAGGGCGAGAGGCAGGGTTTCGAGCACGCGCTCCGCCCCGGCTTCGCGCAGACACAGGCGCACCGCGCCGGGCAGCGGCTCGACGAGCAGCGCGCCCGCCTCGGACGGGTCCGGGCGGGTGAAGCGCGCCGGCACCAGATCGAGCATCTGGTCCGACCACCAGACGAGGGCGTCGCGGATCATCCGGACGGCAGGATAGAGCATCGACACGCGGCATCAAACCGCCGTGATCGAACCGGGTCCGGACGGGGGCGATTGAGGGAAAACCCGCATTGCGCCGCCGCCACGTCCACCCAGAGTGACGCGGACAGTCGAAAGAAAGGCAGCACGCCATGACCACCACCGACGATCGCCGACCCACGCCGGACCGGGCCGAAGATAACGCGTTCTTTCCGTCACCCTACTCGTTGAGACAATACACCGCCGCCAAGACCGATTTCGACGGTGCCGATTATCCGCACCGCTACGCCGGCACCGGCAAGGTGCTGATGATCGCCTCGCAGGAGCGATACCTGCTGATGGGCAACGGCACCTTCTTCTCCACCGGCAACCATCCGGTCGAGATGCTTCTGCCGATGCACCATCTGGATCAGGCCGGGTTCGAGATCGAGATCGCCACCCCCACCGGCGATCCGGTGAAGCTGGAATGGTGGGCGTTTCCGCACGAGGATGCGGCGGTGAACGCGACCTTCGCCAAGTATCGCGACCGGCTGAAATCGCCGCGCAAGCTGTCGGAAATCGCGGCCGATCTGGATGGCGGCGATTACGTCGCCTTGTTCGTTCCGGGCGGCCACGGCGTTCTGAACGGCGTGCCGGACAATGCCGATGTCGGCCGTGCCCTGCGCTGGGCGCTGGAGCGGAACAGGCACATCATCTCGCTCTGCCACGGTCCCGCCGCCCTGCTCGCCGTCGGGCTGGACGGCGAAACGGATGCGTTTCCGTTCAAGGGCTACAAGATCTGCGTGTTTCCCGACGCTTTGGATAAAGGCGCCAATGTGGAGATCGGCTATCTGCCCGGGCCGATGCCCTGGCTGGTCGGCGAGCGCCTTCGGGCGCTGGGCGTGGAGATCCTGAACGACGACATCACCGGCAAGGTGCACAAGGATCGCCGCCTCCTGACCGGCGACAGCCCGCTCGCCTCCAACGCGCTCGGCAAACTGGCGGCGGAAACCCTGCTGGCCGATCTGGCGCCTTGAGCGACGACCCGGCCGGCTCGATCCTCCGCGCCGTTCTGGCGGTGGAGGCGGCCGACCGGCCGGCGCAGGTCCAGGATGCGGTAAGGACGGCCGCGGCACCGTTCGGCTTCGACCGGTTCGTCCTGTTTTCTACCGCCGGTTCCGCCGAGCCGGGGGTGGACCGCATCCTGTGGATCGAGGGGGACTGGTTCGAGAACGGCGACGCCGTGGATGCGGACACCTATGTGCGGCGTTGCCCGATGACGCAGCATGTTCTGGACGCGCGGGCGCCGTTCTTCTGGAGCAAGATGCACACGGCGAGCGGCGAGCGTTACCGCATCCGGCGCGCACCCACCGGACCGGGACTGCATGGCCTGCAGGTGCCGGTGTTCGGGCCGAACGGGCTGGAGGGAGCGATGAGCCTGGGCGGGGCGCGGATCGCGTCCGGTGCGGTGTCGCGCGTGTTTCTGCCCGTGCTGGCGGTGGCGGCGTTCCGGGCGGCGGAACGGCTGCTGATCCAGCCGGACCGGCACGGGGGCGCCGCCCTGTCCGAGCGGGAACGCGAGGTGCTGCGCTGGACCGCAGCGGGGCGGCGGCAGATCGAGATCGCCGAAACCCTGGCCTTGTCGGAACGAACGGTGGAAAACCATCTGCGTCGCGTTCGGATCAAATTGGGCGTCGCCACCACGGCGCAGGCGGTGCGCGTCGCGATGCGCCGGGGCGAGCTGGAGGGCTGAAAGGGCGCCGTCAGCCCGGACTGTTTCCGCCCGAACGAACTTCCGCCCTGTTTCCGGCGTCTGTTGGGCCTGCGGGAGGACATGAACACATGCGGAAGACGGTTTGGGTGGGGTTCGCGGCGATGCTGCTCGTCGCCGGGTGCAAGCCGGCCAAGACGCCCGCTTCCGCCACCGATGCAGCCGCCCCCGCCGCCGTTTCCGCCGCAGAAGCCGCGATCCGTGCGGCGCTGCCCAACGCCAGAAGCGCCGCGTTCCGCGGCGTGCAGAGCTACGCCCAGGCGCTGGACGACCGGCGCGCCGTGTGCGGCCAGGTCTCGCCCTATCCGGACGATCCGGCCCTGTTCGTGCCGTTCGTGGCGGTGATGCAGCGCGACGCGAAAGGCGGCTGGAGCAATCCGGACGATGCGCGTTTCATCGGCACCAGCGTGGCCGATGCCGACCGCACCTATCTCGCCCTCGTGGTGCATTGCTACGACAAGGGCGGCCCATCCGACGGACCCGTGCAAAGCGTGGCGCCGATCCCGCCGGTGCCGAACGAGATTCCACGCCCGTCGGAGAATACCGCCTCGTCCACCGCGAGCGCGCCAGCCGTCCCGGGGGGAACGCCGCAGGGTGCGGCGCCAGGGGTGACGCCGGCCAGCGGCACCGTGACGATGCGCCAGAACGCCAATCTGCATGCCACGCCGCAGGGGGAATCCATGCGCGTGGTGCCGCAGGGCACGGCGCTGCATGTGTTCGGCACCGCGCCGGGCGGCTGGTATCAGGTGGGCGATGATGCGCCCTGGGGCTGGGTGCATCAGAGCATGCTGGACGGGCCGCCGCACTGAAGGAGAGGAATGTTCTTTCTTGAAAGAAAGAACCAAAGAACTTTCGTCCGTTTGGCACGGCGGCAGAAACACACTTACAACCCAAACGGATAAAAGTCTTTTTGCTTCTTTTTCTTCAGAAAAAGAAGATCTGCCTTGTGCTTATGTCGCTTGATCTGAAAACGTCGCTCACCGCATGGCGGCAAGCGTCGCGCGCGGATCGTTGCTGACGACGATATCGGCATGCCGCCCCGCCAGAACGGATGGATCGGCCCCTGGCGCCAGTGCATCCCGGCGGTCCAGCAGATCCGTGATCACGAACGCACCCGCTCGATGCGCGCGCTCGAACAAAGCGGCCGGACTGCTCGCCGGAACATAGGCAGCGAAACGACGTCCAGCGCCGGCCATCGCCCGATAAAGGTCCAGATCGGTCTCCTTCGTGATCAGGACCGACACCAGCACCTCCGGGTCCGACGCGAAGGCACGGGCAGCCGTGTCGCGATCGAAGGTGAGCAGCAGAACCCGCGGCGTTATACCGGCCGCACGCACCTGTTTCATCGCCTTGTCGGGCGGGGTCTTCTTGATGTCGAGCATCAACAGCGCATCGGGATCGGTGGCGGCCCAGGCCAGCACCGATCCCAAAGTCGGCGGCGCGTCCGGCCCGGCGACGCCACCACGCGGGCGCAGATGCAGTTGCGCGATCTGCGCCGTGTCCAGGGACGATACCGGGCCATGCCCGTCGGTGGTTCGGTCGACCGTCGCGTCGTGCATCAGAACGATGCCGCCATCGCGTGTGACGGACAGGTCCATTTCCAGCATGAATGGATCGGCTTGTTCCGTGTGCTGAAAGGTTTGCAGATCGTTCTCGGTCTCGGACGGCGACAGCCAGCCGCGATGGGCGCAGATGATCGGCCCTGATCCATTCAGGCGCGCAGCGAGATCGGCGGCATATGCCGGAGCTGATCCGAAGCCGGCCAGAGCTGCAAGACACAGAAGGCGCGGAATGGGGTTCATGCGGCTCTCCGGGAGGAGCACAAAGACGGAGAAGGTCTTCTTTTTCTGAAGAAAAAAAGCAAAAAGACTTTCGTCCGTTTGGGCTATGCGTGTGTTTCAGCACCGCACCAAACGAAAAAAAGTTCTTTGGTTCTTTCTTTCAAGACACCATACGATGACAAATCATCGGTGCGTCAGTTCTCCGAACGGATCGAGCGCGCCACTTCCTCGATCGTGGTGGTGCCGGCCAAAGCCGCTTCCACGCCGGCCTCGAACATCGTCACCATGCCAGCCTGCACGGCAGCGCGCTCGATCGCTGTGTGATCGGTTCTGGCAAAAATCAAACGCTCCACCTCCGCATCCGGCGCCAGGAACTCCGCGATCGCCTGACGTCCGCGATAGCCGGTGTTGCGGCAGGCGGCGCAGCCGACGGGATGGAACAGGGTGATCGGGCGACGCTGCGTGCGGCGGTCGAGCCCGAAGCGTTCGATCATCTCCGGCGCCGCCTCCTCCTCGCGCTTGCAGGAATCGCAGAGCCTGCGCACCAGACGCTGCCCCATCACGCCGCGCAGAACCGCGGTGAGCAGGTAGTCCTCCACGCCCATATCGCGCAGGCGCGTGATGGCGGCAGCCGCGGAGTTGGTGTGCAGCGTGGACAGAACCAGATGCCCGGTCAGGGCCGCCTGGATGGCGATCTGCGCCGTTTCCAGATCGCGGATTTCGCCGACCATGATCACGTCCGGATCCTGGCGCAGGATCGAACGCAGCAGAGCGGCAAAAGACAATCCGATCTGCGGCTTGATCTGAATCTGGTTGATGCCGCGCAGCTGATACTCGATCGGATCTTCGACCGTGACCACCTTGCGCGTCACCGCGTTCAACGTCAGCAGCCCGGTATAGAGCGTGGTGGTCTTGCCCGAGCCGGTCGGGCCCGTCACCAGAACGATGCCGTTCGGCAGCGCCAGCATCTCGTCCAGTCTCGCGACGACGCGTGGCGCCAGGCCAAGCTTCTCGTAATCGAACGTCACCGCATTGCGGTCGAGAACGCGCAGCACCACGGTTTCGCCGTGCAGAGACGGGATGGTGGACACGCGGAAATCGACTTCCTGGCCGCGCACGGCGAGCTTGATGCGGCCGTCCTGCGGCAGACGACGCTCGGCGATGTCGAGCTTGGCCATGATCTTGATGCGCGACACGATCGCCGGGATCAAACGCGGCGGCGGACTTTCCATCTCGTGCAGCACGCCGTCATAGCGATAGCGGATGCGCAGACGGTCCTCGAACGGCTCGATATGGATGTCGGAGGCGCGCGTTTCCACCGCACGGAACACGATCTGGTTCACGAGCCGGATCACGGGCGCTTCGGAGGCGAGATCCTTGAGCCGCTCTGCATCTTCTTCCAGCGGCGATTCGTCTTCGCCGCCGGGTGTGGCGCCCGTATCGTCGCGCGGATAGAGCCGGTCGAACGCCGCCTCAAGCTCGATCGGCACGGCGATGCCGACCGAAACGGGCAGACCGGTTGCGACCCCGATCGCCTGCGCCGCGAAATCGTCGAGCGGATCGGCCACCGCCAGCATCAATCCCTGCGGCCCCGCCGAAACCGGCAGAGCGCGCACGTCGCGCAGGAAGCGTGCGTGCAGACGCTCCGGCAGCACGGGTTCTTCCGGATAGGCATCCGCCTGGAGGATCGGCAGGCCGAGCAGGGCGGCGAAGCTGTCGGCGAGGCCGCGCTCGGACACCAGACCCAGCTGCAGCAGCACGCCGTCGAACCGGCGGCCGCTTTCTTCCGCCGCGCGTTTCGCGCGCTCCAGGCTCCGCTCGTCGCAACGGCCCGTTTCCACCAGGATCTGGCCGAGCCGGTCGAGCAGCGTCTCGCCTTCGGGCGGGTTCGGAGTGGGCGGGATGTGGTTCATGGCGGTCCCAGGATGCTCGGGACAGCCAGTTTAAAGGGTGTCATACGATCTGGAAGGATGAAAGCAGCAAGGGTCTTCTTTTTCTGAAGAAAAAGAAGCAAAAAGACTTCTGTCCGTTTGGGTCGGAGCAACGGCTCGACACCGATCCAAACAAACAGAAGTTCTTTGGTTCTTTCTTCCAAGAAAGAACATCTCTTCTATCTTATTACACAAAACAACTCAGCCCACCAGAAACACCACCCACATCGCCACGGCCAAACCCGGCCCGAACGGCACCGCATCGCCGCCGCGCGTACGACCGGTCGCAAGCGCCAGCAGCAGCGTCGCCACGGCGCCGCCAAACAGCATCAGCGGCAGGGCCTGCAAACCCAGCCACGCGCCACCGGCCGCCAGCAGCTTGGCGTCGCCCGCGCCCATGCCCTCCCGACCGCGCAACCGTCGATAAGCGAGGGCAATGGCGCGCAACAGCGCATAGCCGCACACGGCAGCGAGCGCATGGTCCGGCAGCATGGCCGGATCGGCCAACCAGCACAGCAAGAGCCCCAGAAGCAGCAGCGGCAGGGTGATCACGTCCGGCAGGAGCATCGCCCGCCAGTCGATCCAGCTCAGCAGCAGCGCCGCCCAGCCGAGCGTGCAGATGCTCCAGGTCCGAAGCGGGTTGGCCTCCGGTTCGAACACCGCCGGCACGCAGGCGACGGCGATCGCGACAAGCTCGACAAACAGATGCGCACGGCCGATCGGGGCGCGACAGGTACGGCAGCGGCCGCGCAGCGCCAGATAGCTCAGCACCGGCATCAGATCGAGGACGCCCAGCGTGCGGCCGCATCCGTCGCAGGCCGACCGCGCCATGCCGACCGGTCGCCCCTCCGGCAGACGCATCGCCAGCACGCCGATCAGGCTGCCGATGAACGGCGAGAAAAGGATCGGCAGCAGACAGGCGGGCCAGACGACGCCCACCGGAACGGCGCTATTTGTTGCAGATCTGCGAGGACGTATCGCCGGCGTTTCCCGACGGCCCCTGCGAGCACAGATCGTACTCCAGCCCCTCGCGGGTGGAGGGGTTGTGGTAGATGTAAGGGTGGTTCCACGGATCGAGCGGCACCTGGTTGCTCTTCACGTAGGGGCCGTTCCAGTTCTCCACCCCGTCCGGCTTGACCACCAGCGCCTGCAGTCCCTGGTCGCCGGTCGGGTAGTTGCCGACATCGAGCTTGTAGAGGTCGAGGATCTGCCCGACCCGTTCGATCGACTGCTTGGCGATCGACACCTTGGCCCCGCCGAGCTGACGCAGCACGGACGGCGCCACCAGGGCGATCAGCAGACCGAGAATGGCGATCACCACCAGAAGCTCGATGAGGGTGAAGCCCGCCTCGTTCTCACGGCGATGCAACAGGTCAGCCTTGCGCATGAATGGTCTCGCTCTTCTCCGCACGCAGAAGATTTCGCACGAAGCCGGCGGATGCGATAGGATGCCCGCCATGCACCGCCGCGATGCTCCCTGATGCCCGTCCCGTTTCTGGCCTGCATGGGACTTGTCGCCGGGCTCTACCATCTGCCGCCGCGCGTCCTGCCGTCGATCCAGGCGGTGGAAGGCGGCAGCCCCGGTCTCGTGCATCGCAACAGCAACGCCACCGAGGATCTGGGCGTGATGCAGGTGAACACCACCTGGCTCTGGCCCCTGGCGCGCTACACCCACACCGATCCGGCCACGGTCTATCGGCGCCTGCGCGACGACACCTGCTACAACGTGGCCGCGGCGGGCGCGATCATGCGCACCTATCTGGACGAGACGCATGGCGACCTGATGCGGGCGGTGGGCAACTACCATTCGCACACGCCGGAACTGAACATCGCCTATCAGGGGCTGGTGATGCGCTCGGCGCAGCGTTTGTTCGATCCGGGAGCGGCGCCGGCAGTGGTGCAACGGAGCGTAGCGCAGCGGATCGCGCTGCAGCGGCGGATGATCAAAAACCGATCGTAGGTGGCTGGAGCTTCGCTCCAGACCTCACCAAAGGGCGGTCGCCCTTTGGAAACCCAAATTTCCTGGCTTTCCCCGGCTTGGGCCGACGCTTCGCCTTATTCGAGCGCTTCCAGCAACACACGGACCGTCTCGTCCCACCGGACCGGCTGGAACGCACTCTGCACCTGCGCCGCCCATGCCTCGGTGCCGTCTTCGTCATCGATCGCCCGCCGGATCTCGGCGAAGGCAGCGTTGCCGTCCTCCGGGTCGAAATAGCGGGCGAGCACGCCGCCCGCTTCCGGCAGGGCGCTGCTGTTCGAAGCCACGCAGGGCCGGCCGAAGCCGAGGCTTTCCGTCACCGGCAATCCCCAGCCCTCATAGAAGGACGGAAACACCGTGAAGCGGCAGCCGCGATAAAGCTGTTCCAGCTCGCCGTCGTCCGGGTCTTCCACGAAGGCGATCTTGCCGCCGAGCCAGTCGGTATTGCGGAGCTGGCCGACCAGATCCTCCACCATCCAGCCGATCCGCCCCGCGAACACCAAGGTCGGCACCCGCTCCACCGGCATCTCGTCCAGCAGACGCCGCCAGACCCGGAACAGCAGGATATGGTTCTTGCGCACTTCCACCGTGGACACGATCAGCACGTAGCTGCCGGGGGCCGGCAGCCTCGCCGACGCTGCGGGCCGCGCCGCCCCGCTCTGTCCCGGCCTGGAAAACCCGGTGCCGAGCGGGATGGCGTGCGGCGGACGCGGCAGGGCGACATTCTGGCGAGCGGCATGGCGCTCCAGATCGCGTGCGGTGGAGCGGCTGACGGCCAGGGGTACGTCCACCAGAGGCAGCAGCGTGTCCACCCAATGCCCGAACCGGGCCACCAGATTGCGCTGGCACCATTCCGGCCGGATCAAAGGGATCACGTCATGGAACAGCACGGCGACGCGCAGCCCGTGACGCTGGCGGACGTCCGACACCATCGCCGCATAGAACGGGTGGAACCAGGGCGAACCGGGAACCAGCAGCACGTCGCCGGACCGCACGTCCCGTTCGAACCGCAACGAAGGCGCTGCCGTCTCGGACGTGGCTTCCTTCGCGGCCCGCCGCCCCGACCGGCGCAGGCGCCCGCCGCCGAGACGCCCGACCGCCAGCGCCAGAAACGCAACCGACACCACGCCCTCCTTCTGCGCCTTGAGCAGACGGACGGCAGGCGCACGGATCTCGGGCGGCAGGCGATAGGCCAGACGGCGCAGGGCTCCAGGCGCGGCGGCGCCGTCGGCGCTGGCGTCGCGCTGCGTGAGCGCGCTCGGGGGCGATGCCGGGGAAGGGGCCGTCAGGCGGCGATGCAGGGCGTCGATCTGCTCGAACGACACCGACACGAACCCGTTCCGCACCGGGTCGTGGCGCAGGAAGCCGATCCGCCCCGCCACGTCCGGCGCGGCCTGAAGCGCGCGGCACAGCTCGAACACGACGCGCTGGATGCCGCTCGGCCGCGTGCTGGTGGCCGCATACTGGAACAGATCTTCCACATCGACCCAGATCCGGGCCTGCCCGATCGCGGTTCCCATCAAGCGCTCCCCCGATCGGTTCGGCATCGCATGGGATGGCGTCGGGCTGCCTGGACTGCCAGACTTGTTTCGATCGCACGGCCGAATGGTGGCCGGGGATGCGCCATCTGGAGCCATGCGTCAACGTGACCGTCCTCAAGCCCCGAGCCGCTGCGGCGATCCCCGTTCTGCTGTGCGCCGCCGCCCTTCTGTCCGGTTGCGCGCCCCGCTCCTGCGCCAACCCCTACGTGCTCGATTTCCTGGACCAGGCCGATGCGCGCGCCGATGTGTCGCATGTGGGCATCCTGCATGCGCCCGTCGTGACCGCGCCGGGCCCGACGCCGGACCGTCTGCGCTGCTCGGTCTGGGAGCAGGTGCGCCGTCCCGGCGACGGCAAGGTGGTGCTGCGACCGCAATATTTTCCCCTTCGCGCGGTGGGCGACGGGTGGGAGATCGCTGCACCTTCGCAACCGTGATCGCCAAAACAGCGAAATCCGGGCCGATTGCCCGAGTTTTCCACATCTCCGTGCATTCGGGGGGCTTGAAGCGGCCCTAAGGTGCTGTCTTTCTCGCTCCCAGGTGCTATCGGCCCCAGGCGGGGCATAGCCGCAGCACGGACCGACCCGGCAACTTCCTGCGGGCCGAACGTTGCTGCTCTCACCAATCGGAGGAAGAACCATGAATCATGCCGATCTCGTGGCGAAGGTCGCATCGCACGCCGATCTGTCCCGTGACGCCGCCGGCCAGGTGCTCGAGGCGGTCGCGAAGACCATCGTCGAGGCGCTGAACGCCGGTGAAGAGGTCCGTTATTCCGGCCTCGGCATCTTCGACGTGTCCGAGCGCGCCGCGCGCCAGGGCCGCAACCCGCAGACCGGCGAGGCGATCTCGATCGCGGCCAGCAAGGCGGCCCGCTTCCGCGCCGCCAAGGGCCTGAAGGACGCGCTGAACGGCGAGTCCGACAAGCCGGCCGCGAAGAAGGACGCCGCGCCGAAGAAGGCCGCGCCGAAGAAGAAGTAAGGCGGGCTTTCAGCCCTCCGCGTATCGGGCGCGCGCCGCATCCACGGCCGCGCCCGAGCGCACCCCGACACCCTCGCCGCGCAGCACCGCTTCCAGCGCGCCGAGCGTCGTCAACACGGCATCCTTGCGGCAGTTGTAGCCCATGGTGCCGATGCGCCAGATCCGCCCGGCCAGGGCGCCGAACGACGATCCGATCTCGATCTGGAACTCCTCGCGCATGGCGGCCCGTACCCGCTCGCCATCCACGCCGGCCGGAATCTCGATCCCCACCACGTTGTGCATCTTGTGGTTCTGGTCGCCGAACAGGCTGAGCCCCATCGCCTCCAGCCCGCGTGCCATGGCCTCGCCGTTCAGCCTGTGCCGGGCGATGCGGCGTTCCAGCCCCTCCTCGACCACCAGACGGGCGCATTCGCGCGCGCCGTAGAGCATGGTGCTGGCCTCGGTATGGTGGTTCAGCCGGCGCTCGGACCAGTAATCCATCAACATCGCCAGATCGAAGTAGTTGGAGGCGATGCGGCGCCCCGAAGCCGGCCGGTCGCCTCCTGAAGCGATGCCCTTCTCCACATGGCGGCGGCCGTCGATCCGCGACGCGGCCCGGTCGGATATCGTGATCGGAGCCGAGCCGGACGGGCCGGCCAGACATTTCTGCAAGCCGGCGGTGACGATGTCGGCGCCCCAGCCGTCCACGGGCACATCCATGCCGCCCAGGGTGGCGGTGGCGTCGATATAGAGAAGCGCGCCATGCCGGGTGCAAAGCCGCCCGATCCCGTCCATCGGCTGGGCGATGGTGGTGGAGGTATCGCCGAACACGGCGGCGACGACGCGCGGCTTCACCCGGATCACCGCCTCCTCGATAGCGGAGAACGGAATCGCCTGTCCCCATTCCGCCTCCACCACGCTGATCTCGGCGCCGCAGCGCTCGGCGATCTCGCGCAGAAGCAGACCGAACCGCCCGGCGCTAAGGATCACGATCGGATCGCCCGGCTCCAGAAGCGACACCAGGGCAGCCTCGATCCCGGCGCGCGCGGTGCCGTCGATCAGGAAGGTCCAGCGGTTCTCCGTCTGGAAGACCCGGCGGTAGAGCGCCATGGTCTCGTTCATGTAGCCAGTGAATTCGGGGTCGAACTGTCCCAGAAGCTGCGCCGACATCGCACGGAGCACGCGCGGATGGGCGTTGATCGGCCCCGGCCCCATCAGCAGGCGCGCGGGCGGGTCGATCTCGGCGAACGGCGCGACGGTCTGGGCTGGATTCATGTCGCGGCAACCTTTCGGACGGAGAACGGGGATCAGAAGAGCATCCACCGGGCGTGGCCGGGTTTCAACTTGCACCGTTGTCCCCAGCCGCGCAGAGAGGGGTCTGGATCAGGAGATTGCCGATGAACGCCATTCCGACCGACCAGGCGATCGCGCCGTTCGTGCAGAAGCTGGATCGTCTGGCGGAAACCGCCGTACGCGTGGGCCTCAACATCCAGCACGGTCAGGAGCTGCTGATCACGGCGCCGCTCGACGCCGTGCCGCTGGTGCGACGCATCACCGAGCACGCCTATCGCGCCGGCGCCTCCCTGGTGACCACCTTCTACAACGACGACGAAAGCCGCCTCGCCCGGTTCCGCTTCGCGCCGGACGACAGTTTCGATACGGCGTCGGGCTGGCTCGCCGACGGCATCGCCCAGGCCTTCCGGCAGAACGCGGCCAGGCTGGCGATCACCGGCGACGATCCATCCCTGCTGGCCGGACAGGACACGGACAAGGTCTCCCGCGCCAGCCGGGCTCAGTCGCGCGTCAACCGGCCGTCGCTGGAACTGATCACCAATTTCGCGATCAACTGGAGCATCGTCGCCTACGCCACCCCGGCCTGGGCGCGCACCGTGTTTCCGGCGCTGCCGGAAGCCGAGGCGGTGGAGCGGCTGTGGGACGCGATCCTGTCCGCCTCGCGCGTCGACGGCGCCGATCCGGTCGCGGACTGGGCAGCGCATAACCGCGTGCTGGCCGAGCGCGGCCGCATGCTGAACGACCGCGATTTCGCGTCGCTTCGCTTCCGTGGCCCGGGCACCGATCTGACGGTGGGCCTGGCGGACGGCCATCTCTGGGCCGGCGGCGCCGAGCATGCCGCCAACGGCGTGCTGTGCAATCCGAACCTGCCCACGGAAGAGGTGTTCACCACCCCGCATCGCCTGCGCGTGGACGGCACGGTGCGTTCCACCAAGCCGCTTTCCTACCAGGGCACGCTGATCGACGGCATCCAGGTGCGGTTCGAGGGCGGACGCATCGTGGACGCCCATGCCGAGAAGGGCGAGGCCGTGCTGGCGAAGGTGCTCGGCACCGACGAGGGCGCCGCGCGTCTGGGCGAGGTGGCGCTGGTGCCGCATTCCTCGCCGATCTCGCAAAGCGGCGTCCTGTTCCAGAACACGCTGTTCGACGAGAACGCGGCCAGCCACATCGCGCTGGGCCAGGCCTACAGCAAATGCATGCGCGACGGCGTTCCCGGCACGCTGTCCGAACGCGGCGCCAATGAAAGCCTGATCCATATCGACTGGATGATCGGCTCCGGCGCGATCGACGTCGATGCGATCGAGAAGAGCGGCAACGCGGTTCCGCTGATGCGCGCCGGCGAATGGTGCTGAACATCCCTGACATCGTCCGATTGACCGCCGAACGGTCCCGGCGGCGCGCGCGCTTTAACCCGGTCGTCCCTACCGGGCGGGACTGGCGTTCGACCCGGCGCGGACGATAATCTGCCGGAAACCGCCGGCCGCTCGCCGCCGGTTCCATCGAAGGCGGGGACCGGGTGCCGATACTGGACTGGATGACGCGCGGAACCGACATACACGCAGCCGCCTCGGTGCCCTATCGTTTGCTGGAGCCGACTCCCGACTTGGACGGCGGCAACGCCGATCCGGCCAACATGCTGATCCGGGGCGACAATCTCGACGCGCTGAAGGCCTTGCTACCTTACTACAAGGGCGCGGTGCGCTGCATCTATATCGATCCGCCCTACAATACTCGCTCGGCGTTCGAGCACTACGACGACAATCTTGAACACAGCCAATGGCTGGCGATGATTTACCCGCGTCTCGTGCTGCTGCGCGAGTTACTGGCAGAAGACGGCAGCATTTGGGTCTCGATTGACAACAACGAGGGGCACTACCTCAAAGTTGTGATGGACGAGGTATTTGGGAGACAAAATTTTCTAGCAGAAATCATTTGGCAGAAGCGCACATCACGTGAAAATCGCGCTGCCATTGGCTTGGCACACGACACGGCGCTTGCTTATAGCAAGATGACACCCACCCGTTGGAAAACAGTCCGAAACCCATTGCCGCCGAACCTGAACGGCTTTTCTAATCCGGACGCCGATCCACGCGGGCCTTGGCGCTCCATTCCATTCTCGGCACAGGGTCACAGGCCTAATCAGATGTATATCATCGAGGGGCCGAATGGCGAACGACATGAGCCGCCCCGTGGCCGCTGCTGGGGCGCGACCGAGCAGGTTTTCCGCCGATACGAGGCCGAGAACCGTGTTTACTTCCCACGCGAGGGTGGCGGCCGCCCGCGTATCAAGCAGTTTGCCGGCGAAGAAGTAGGTTTGGTGCCAATGTCCCTATGGTTGGCTGGAGATGTTGGCACTAACGAGGAGTCGAAACGAGAAATCTTAACGCTGTTTGATGACGAGACACCGTTCGGAACTCCAAAACCCGAACGTCTTCTTCAGCGCATAATCCATATTGCCACCAATCCTGGCGATCTCGTGCTCGACAGCTTCCTCGGCTCCGGCACCACGGCGGCGGTGGCGCATAAGATGGGGCGGCGTTGGATCGGCATCGAAATGGGCGATCATGCGGAAACGCATTGCAAGCTCCGGCTGGACAAAGTGATCGCCGGCGAGCAGGGAGGCATCTCGGAGGCGGTCGGCTGGCGTGGCGGCGGTGGCTACCGCTTTTTTCGGCTGGGCGAGACGGTGTTCGATGCCGACGGACACATCACGGACGGCATCTCCTTCGCCACGCTGGCCGCCCATGTCTGGTTCAGCGAAACGGGAACGCCGTTCGGCGGTGCCGTGACCGGGCCGGTGCTGGGCGTGCATGACGGCACCGCCTACGCGCTGCTTTACAACGGCATCCTCGGGGATCGTTCAGTGAACGGCGGCAACGTGCTGACGGCGGCGTTGCTGACGCGGCTACGCGCGGAGGCGGGATCGGACGGCCCGATGATTGTCTATGGCGAGCGCAGCCGGCTGGGTGTGCAGCGGCTGGCCGATGCAGGAATCGTGTTCAAGCAGACGCCCTACGACGTGAAGGCACGCTGATGCAGCTCAAAGGCTATCAGACGCGCGCGCTCGATGCGCTGCGGGTGTTTCTGGACCGAGCGACGATCAGCCCCCACGCCAAGGCTTACGAGGCGGCCTGCGCGCTTGGCCGGCCAGGCAGCTATGCCGCCAGCTATCGCCCGCTCGCGGGCCTGCCAGACGTTCCCTACTGCTGCCTGCGCCTGCCGACCGGCGGCGGCAAGACGCTTCTGGCCGCGCACGCAATCGGCATCGCGCGCGATACCTACCTTGCCCGGCGATTCCCGGTGGTGCTGTGGCTGGTCACGTCCACCACCATCGCCGAGCAGACACTGGGCGCGCTCAAGCGCATCGGTCATCCTTACAGGCAGGCGCTGGAAACCGCGTTCGGCGGCGCAGTGCGGGTCTACGGCATTGACGAACGGCGGCAGATTCGCCCGCAGGATCTGACGGACTCGGCCACCGTGATCATCGCGACCGTGCAGTCCTTCCGGGTCAGGAACGCGCCCGACCGCAATGTTTTTCGCGACGACGAGGAGTTGGAGCCGCATTTCGCCGCGATACCGTCGCAGCCTGGTCTGATGCTGCATGAAAGCGGGTCACGCCGGGGCCGGCCGATCGCCAGTTTCGCCAATCTGCTTAAACTGCATCGCCCCCTGCTGATCGTGGACGAGGCGCACAACTTCATCTCCACACTGACGGGCGAAGTTTTCGAGCGTCTGTCCCCCGCCGCCGTGGTGGAGTTCACCGCGACGCCGGTGCGGTCGAACGTGATCGTCTCGGCCACCGCCGCCGAGCTCAAGGCGGCGGACATGATCAAGCTGCCGATCCACCTCTCGCAACATGCAGGCTGGCAGGCCGCGATCGATTACGCGGTCGATAACCGTGCACGGCTGGCGGCCATTGCGTCGACGGATGGCGGCGGGATACGCCCGATCGCGCTCTATCAGGCGCAGCCCGAGCGCGAGGGGGCGGAGGCGAAAGTTGCGGTGGTAAAGCAGCACCTGATCGAGAATTGCCGCATACCCGCCGATCGAATCGCGGTCGCCACCGGCAGCCAGCGCGAGTTGGACGGGATCGACCTGTTCGATCCGGCCTGCGTAATTGAGCACGTCATCACCGTCGATGCGCTACGGGAGGGCTGGGATTGCTCCTTCGCCTACGTATTCTGCTCGCTGGCCAGCATTCGCAGCAGCGGCGCGGTTGAGCAATTGCTGGGCCGGGTATTGCGGATGCCGTTCGCCACGCGCCGCTCGTCGGAGGAGCTGAACCGCGCCTACGCTCACGTCTCGGAGCGCAGCTTCCATGACGCGGCGGACGGTTTGCGCGACCGTTTGGTTGAGATGGGTTTTGACGAGCGCAGCGCGCTGGAGGCGATCGTCGAGGCGCCCCCGACGCTCAACCTTGATGGCCAGTACCCCATTTCCGATCGGCCGACACCCCCGTTGCTGCGGGCGACGGTGCGGCCCGACCAGACGAACTGGACGCCGGAGATGGTCGCGGCAACCCGGATCGCCGACAGCGGGGATGGCAGTGTCGCGATCACCATTGATCCGGCAACGCCGGAGCCGGTTGTCCGCGAAGTCGCCGTTGCGATCCTGCATGATGCGCCGGAGGCGGAGTCGTTCTTGGATCGATTTCGGGCCAGGGCGGCGGTCGCCCTATCACCGGCTGAACAGGGGCAGGTGCTGGTGCTGCCCCGGCTGACACTCGACACCGACGGTCAGCGCGAACTCGTCTTTCCAGAGAGTTTCGTTGACTTGGGCGGCTGGGATCTTCGAACGGTTGATGCGCTTCTGCCCGGCTTCACCCTGACGGATCGTCCGGACGTGTTTGCCATGGATGTAGAGGGCGACCACGTAATTTTCAGCCGCATTGAGAACACAGTGGAGCTGGCACTCGATGACGCCGCCGGCTGGGATGCCTCGACCCTTTCCCGGTGGCTGGATCGCTCGACACGACAGCGGGATGTCGCGCAGCCGGTGTTCCTGGAATATTGCCGACGGGTGGTGACGGAGGCGGCGACGCGGATCGCGCTGCCGATCCTCGTGCGCGGCAAGTTCGCGCTCCGACGCGCGATCATCGCGCGCGTGGCGCAATTGAGACACGAGGCGGGACGCAGGGGTCTCCAGCTCGTGCTCGACGACATGGCGCCAAAGCTCGATTACGGTGATCTTGCCTTCCGATTCAGCAGGGCGGGCTATGATCCGCGCACGCCCTATACGGGGCCATGGAAGCCCAAGAAACATTTCTTCGCACGGGTCGGCGACTTACGTCATGGCGGCGAAGAGTACTGTGCCGCCGTTGAAATCGACGACCATCCCGCCGTGAAACTTTGGGTCCGCAATGTCGACAGAACCGAGTGGTCCTACAAGATCCCGACATCGAGCGACTTTTTCTATCCCGACTTCATCGCCGAACTAACAGATGGGCGAATGCTTGTCGCGGAGTACAAGGGCGCCGACCGCACCGACAATGCGGACAGCCTGGAAAAGCGCAACATCGGTGCACGACTCCAGGAAATCAGCGATGGGCGTCTGGTCTTCGCTTGGCTGGAGAAGGACCGCGCAGGCGGGATTTGCCAGCAGCTCGACGCAGCGATCGGTTAGAACTACCTTCCAGCAACCGCACCGTCCGCGCCACCACCGCCGCCTCGTCGTAGCGCTCCACCGCCCGCGCGCGCCCGGCCGCGCCCATGCGGGTGCGCAATGCGGCATCCGCCGTCAGCCGCCGCAACGCATCCGCCAGCGGCGGCACGGCGCGCGGCGGCACCAGCAGGCCCGTGACGCCCGGCACCACCTGTTCGCGCGGGCCGCGAATATCGGTCGCCACCACAGGCAGGCCGCACAGCATGGCCTCGATCACCGACATGGGCAGCCCCTCGAAATGGCTGGGCAGGGTGAAGATGTCGGCGGCGGCGAGCAGGGCAGCGATGTCGGTGCGATAGCCGAGGCGTCGCAGGCGCGGGCCCAGCACACGCTCGGCCCGCGCGAAGGCCTCATCGAGCGACTCGCCGTGATCGGACGGCAGGCGCTCGCCCACTACCCACAGCTCCGCCCCTGGCACCGCCTCCATCGCTTCGAGCAGCTCCGGATAGCCCTTGTGCCGCACCAGACGCGACACAGCGATCACCACCGGCCGCTCGTCCGGCACGCCGAACACGTCGCGGATGCGCCGCCTCGCCTCCGCATCCGGCCGGAACAGCGTCGGCGAGCGGCCATTGCCGATGCCGGTTGCGCCTTTATGCAGCCCGAGCCTGCGCGCATCGGCCGCCTCCTCGTCGGACACGGTCAGATACAGCGTGGTGACGCGCCCGGCGATCCATTCCAGCGCGAGTGCCAGCCACCGCCTTTTGCGCGAACCAGGCTGGTTGAACAGAAAGCCGTGGCAGGTATAGGCGATCGCCCGGACGCCGCAGAGACGCGCCGCCAGACGCGCCAGAACGCCGCTGATCGGCATGTGCGCGTGCACCAGATCCGGCTTTTCCCGCCGGATCAACCGCAGCAGCGCCCAGAAGGCCCGTGCCTGCGCGACCGGCGACAAGGACCGCGCCATCGGCGGGGTCAGAACCCGGAACCCGGCCGCGCGCACGTCGTCCAGCAGCGTCCCGTCGGCGCAGACCCCCACCACCTCGTGCCCGTTCCGGCGCAACCCCTCCATCAAGGGCAGCAGGAAATGACGCAGGGAGAAATCGACGTTGGTGATCTCGAGAATCTTCATCGGGACACAGCCGCGGTCAGGTTTCCACCCGGCTCAGCGCCCAGCGCACGGTACGGGCGGCCAGAGCGGCGTCCGGTCCGGTCTCCTGCACGGCGTCGGCAGGTTCGGCTTCGTCCGCGGAGGTCTCCGATGCAGGCGCGTCCTTGTCGGCGGGCTTGGCGGCGGCAGGCGTCACCGCGATCACGATCTGTGCGCTGCGCCTGGGGGTTTCGCCGCCCAGATAGATGCTTTCCTCGACCGACAAGCGGCCGCTATCGGCCCGCAGGCGCCATTTGGCGCCGGACTCCAGCGTGAGCAGCACGGACCCGCCATCCTCGTCCGCCGGCGATTCCCGACGCGCGGTCACGGCGGGATGCAGATGGAAGCGCAGCGCGAACGGCACCGGCTTGTCCGCCAGCCCTTCGCCCAGAAGCGCGTCCTCGCCGCGAATATCCTCGCCGCCTTCGGCGATATAGATGCGCCGCGCATGGGTGGCGCCGAAGCCGGGCAGATAGCCGTCCTGGGTCAGATCGAGCCAATGCGCGCCGGACGATTCGTGATGATCCACCGTCACCTTGTTGGGCCGGCGCGACACATGACCGGCGCGGAACTCGGAAGACGAGGTATCGGCCACCACCAGGGTGGAGTGCGCGGCGGTAGCGCGCAGCGCGTCGCGCCAGGCCGGTGCCGTGCCCGCGCCGCAATTGACGATCAAACGTTCGCGGCCGACCGACAGCTCGAACGACAGCGTTCCGGCATGGGCGTCGGCTGAAAAGCCCGGCGGCGGCGGCGGACCCACATCGGCGATCAGCACGACGCGACCGGACTGGATGCGCACGAAACCGCCATCCGGCATCGCCGTCGCCTGCGACCGGCCGCGCGTGGCCTGGCTCAGCACCAGATCGATCCGCGCCGGGTTCTCCTCGTAGGCGCCGTTGAACAAGGCCAGGCCGCCATCGGGATGGCGCAGCGCGCGCAGAACCGGCGCCATCCGGTCCAGGGCCGCGGCCATCGCCAAAGGCGGCGCGATCTGTCCGGTCTGCATCAGCAGACGCATCTCGGCCAACTCGCGCAAGGCGGCGAGCTGCGAAGCCGGGCTGCGCTCGGCATGGGTGCCGTCCGGCAGGATCTGTCGGCCGATCTCCGGACCGACATGGCGCAGGGTGCGCGACAGGTAGCCGGACTGTCCCGGCATCGCCACGGCGCAGGCCAGCAGGCCCTTCAAACAGGCCAGGGCATGATGGTCGTGCTCCGGCGTCGGAATTCCCGCCGCCAACAGGCGCGCCTCGGCGAACAAACGCGTCATCAGCTTCTGCCGGAACGCGTCGTCGGCGGAGGCGGCGAAGAAATCGAAATGAGACAACCAGGCGGTGACGCGGGAGGCCACCACATGCGGCAGACGCGCCACCGGATCGTGCGGCGGTCGCGACAACCATTCCAGCACGAGGGCGCGCGCCCGCAGCCTGCCGCCATCCGTACCCAGCGCGCGCAGATCGCGCAGCCAGGAGAAGCCGTGCGCGTGCGCCCGGAGCGTCTCGGGCACGGTCTGGTCGTTCCACTGCCCTTCGCCTTGCCCTGGGGCCAGACGGATGGTGGTGCCGGCGAACACGAGTTCGCCCTTCATCAGGCGGCTGCCGCGTCCGGTATCACCCGGCCAGGGATCGCGGATGGACACGGACGGCGCGTCGGGCACGCGGCTGCCGGACAGGCCGGGCATGCCGGCCAGCGACAAGCGGGCGATTCCCAGACGCGCGTCCCGTGTCCAGCGACCCATCACCATTCGCGGCCGCGCCGATGCGTCATGCGGCGACGGAGCCGCCGCCGCGCAGGGACCGGATCGCCGACGCGCGGTCGGCCTGGCCGAACACGGAGGTTCCCGCCACCAGCACGTCGGCGCCGGCTTCGGTGCAGAGCCCGGCCGTCTCGTGGTCGATGCCGCCATCGACGCCGATGCGGATGTGGCGCCCGGTCTCGTCCGCCATGCGACGCAGCGTACGGATCTTGTTCAGCTGCGAATGCAGGAATTTCTGCCCGCCGAAACCGGGATTCACCGTCATCACCAGGATCATGTCCACCAGATCCAGCACCGGGGCGATCATCTCGGCCGGCGTTGCGGGATTGATGGCGATGCCGGGCTTGATGCCGAGAGCGCGCACCGCCTGGAGCGAACGATGCGTGTTCGGGCCGGCTTCCACATGCAGGTGGATGTGCTCGGCGCCCGCCTCCGCGAACATCTCCAGGAACGGGTCGACCGGCGCGATCATCAGATGCACGTCGAACACGAGCTTGCTGCGCGGACGCAGCGCCTTGATCACGGGGGCGCCGAAACTGATGTTCGGCACGAAATGGCCGTCCATCACGTCCAGATGCACCCAGTCGGCGCCCGCCGCCTCGATGGAGGCGAGCTCCTCGTCGAGCCGGCCGAAATCGGCGGCGAGAAGGCTGGGCGCCACCAGGATGGCGTTCGGATCGGAGGCTGGTTCGATGGTGCTCATGCGTGCGCGCATGGTGCAATGGATCAACCAGCCGGCACAAGGTCGGCTCCCGGCGAAACGATCGCCGGGGCGGCCGAACGCTCCGTCAGCTCTTCAGCACGTTCTGGCAGCGACCGCCGGCGCAGGCGGCGTCCAGCTGGGCGTCGAGCGTCCGCAACACCGACGCGCCGTCGTTCTTCGCGCTCCAGGCCCGAAGCTGGTCGCCCCAGCGCGCCACCTTGCGCTGCGTCCGCTCGGCATAGCCGCTGCTGTTGTGCGCCAGCCGGTCGATCACCATCGAGGCCGCCGCCGACACCGCCTCCTTCTGCGCCGGCTCCAGCTTCATGACCGCGTCCGAATACCGGATCGCCCACTGGATGCGCGTCGCCGGCCCTTCGGCGGACTCCGCCGCCTTGCGCGCCCAGTCGAGCGCCGACGCGTCGTTCTTCTCGGTCTCCGCCAGATCGGACAGATCGGCCATGTAGTAGAACGGTGCCACGGCATGCGGCAGCTCGGCTTCCCACACGGCGGCACCCCCCTTGGGATCGCCGGCCTCGACCAGCAACTCCCCGGCGCCGGGCATCACGCCCTGGCGCAGCTGCGGGTTGGTGGCGAGACGATCGGCCATCGCCACGCGGGCCCGCACCTTGGCCAGCACGTCAGGCGGCACGGTGCCGTGATGGGCGGCCTTGGACAGCACGATCTCCGGATCGATGCTCGACACGCGGTCGCCGAGCGGCACGGTGTCGTCGGCGGCGATCCGGTCCATCGCCGCGACCAGATCATGCGCCAGACGCGCACGCTCCGCACCCGGCGGCAAAGCCAGGATCAGGGTCGCGGTGCCCTCGGCCAGCTCCTGCCGGTTGTTCTTGACCTCGGCATAGCTGGCCAGAATTCCGGGCAGGGTCTGGCGCAGCACCGCCTGCTGTTCGGCGGACAGCTTCGGCTGGTCCGCATCGCCGCTGGCCATCAGTAGGGCGGTCAGCGCGAAATGGCGTCGCATCGCCGGGTCGGGCGCGGCTTTGGCCAGCCTGGCGACCAGGATCGACCCCTTGGCCAGATCGCCCACATGTTTCGGATCGTCGAGCCAGTCGAAGCTGGACAGCAACTGCCAGTCGGCGGGCGACAAACTTGCCGGGTTCTCCGCCCGCGCCAGCAGATCCTCGGTGGAGCTGGTGCGCGCGGCCGCCAGCTTCAGCACGCCGGTGAGGGTATCGGCCATCGAGCCGCCGGACAGGCGGGTGATCTCCGTGTGGTCGGGCAGCAGCACGATCACGGTCGGATAGCCGGCGATGCCGAAGCGCTCGCCCCATTTCTGCGCGTCCGGAGCATCGCCATCGAGATGCACCGGCACGAAATTCCGCGTCTCGGCGATGAAGGTCGGATCCTTGAACAGGCCCTGCTTCAACTGGTTGCAGGGCGGGCACCATTTGGCGCCCCAGTAGAGCAGCACCGGCTTGTTCTTCTCGCGCGCTTCCGCGAACGCATCCTCCACGTCGCCTTCGCGCCAGTCGATCTGCGGTGCGGCGGCGGCCGGGCTCTGCGCGGCGGTGGCGGGCGTCGTGGCCTGCGCCAGAGCCGGTGGCAGTGCCAGTCCCGGTGCCGCACCCATCGCCGCGATCGCCGATCCCGCGACCAGAAGTCCCAACCAACGACCCATGGATCGACCCTCCAGCGAACGGCGCCTGCGCGTCATGACAGCGGGATCGTGCAGGAACCGTGCCGTGCTGGCCAGTCGCGATGCGCGCCGCGCGCCGCACCACCCCGTCAGGCGGGCATGTTACGGCGCCTCCACGGTCTGCGTCGACGGCACCGGGCAGCGGAGCCATCGCCGCAGTCTCGGTGCCGTCAGGAGGATCAGACGCGAAAGAACCGGGCGGCGAAGAATCCGTCCATGCCCCCATGCTCCGGCCACAGGCCCGGATGGGTGCGCAGCCAGCCCTCGGCCGTGCGCGCTTCCGGCAGCATCGCCAGCTCCGCCTCCGTGAACGGATCGGGGCGCAGACCGAACCGCGACGCCGCCGTCGCGCGCTGCGGCCCTTCTTCCGGCTGCATCGAACACACGGCGTAGACCAGCCGACCGCCCGGACGCAGCATGCGCGCCGCCGCTTCAATCAGGCGGTCCTGGGTCTCGGTCAGCCCGCCCGGATCGGCCACGCGGCGCAGACGCAGCACGTCCGGATGGCGACGCGCTGTGCCGGTGGCCGAACACGGCGCGTCCAGCAGAACCGCGTCCAAAGGCTGCGGGGGTCGCCATTCGGTGGCGTCGCCCTGCACCAGCTCCACCTCCAGACGAAGCCGGGCGACGTTCTCGCGCAGGCGGCGCAAACGGTGCGCGTCGCGCTCCACCGCCACCACGCGGGCGCCGGAATGGGCGAGCTGCGCGGTCTTTCCGCCCGGCGCGGCACACAGATCGGCGACGAACTCGCCCGGCCGGGCCGCCAGCAATCGCGCCGGCAGAGAGGCTGCGGCGTCCTGCACCCAGAACGCCCCTTCCTCGAACCCCGGCAACGCCGCCACGCGCGTGCCCGCAGGCAAGCGCACCGAACCGTTTGGCAGCACGATGCCGCCGTCCGGCACCGCGGCCTCCGGAGCGAGAGACAGATCGAGCGGCGCTTCCCCGCCCAGAGCCTCGGCGATCCGGCGCGCATCGGCGCCCCAGCTCGACCAGAGCCACGCCGGAACGTCGAGGCGCGCCTGATCCAGCCCCTCCAGCGCCGCCGGCCCGGCCTGTGCCACACGGCGCAGGACCGCATTCACCAGCCCGGCGAAGGGTTCGAGCTTGTTGGCGCGCACCAGCGACACGATCGTGCCGACGGCCGCATGCGCTGGGGTGTCCAGCAGCAGCAGCTGGGCCGCGCCCATCAGAAGCGCCAGCCGCACCCGCTCCGGCGGCGCTTTCTTCAGAAACGGCTCCACGGCGGCATCCAGCGTGCCCATACGACGCAGAACGGTGGCCGCCAGACGATGCGCCGCCGCGCGATCGCGTGAGGAAACAGGGCTGTCCGCCGGATCCGCCGCATCGAGCGCATCCTCCAGCGCCCGGCGTTTCTCGCTCACGGCCACGAGCACGTCGAAGGCGATCTGGCGGGTCGGGTCGGAAGACGGGGGGCGCGTTAATCGACTGTTCATCGTTCTCGGTCAGTATTCCACACGGTGCGGTGCGCCGCCGGACAAATGCCACGCGAGTGGACGAACCGCCAGGGCGCCGCCTCCGACAAGAAGTGTCCCAGGATGACCGTCGATGATGCTCTCGCGTGAGTGGCAACGAAACCAGCGCAGCGCCGACGACCCCTCCGGCACGCTCGTTCCTTTCACCGCGCCGCTTCTGTGCGGCGTCTGCGTGCGCCGCGCCGGCAGCAAGACCGATTTCCTGCTGCCCAATCCGTCCGGAGGCCGTGGGATCTACGTGGTGAGCTGGGCGTCGATCGCGGAGTACGCGTCACCCACCCTGCACGACGTGGTTCTCGCCGGCCGGCTGGCGGAATTGCCCGTGATCGATCCACCCTCGGTGCGCAGCCTGGCGCAAGCGGTGGGGTCGGAGGGTTACGCCGGGCGCGCCGTCGCCGAAGCGGCCGAACGCGCGGCTGCCCGTGAGCAGGGCGAACGGCTCCGGCTCTGGTCGCGGCTTCTGATGGCCCTGATCGACGCCGCCGGCCTGCTCCCCGAAGAACGGATCGGGCATCTCCAGAAGCTGGGCCAGGCCGGCCCGTGCCTGATGACTCCCGGTCTTGAAGCGCTGTCGATACGGCTGGGCTGGACCCCCGCCGGCTTGTTCGATGCCCTGGCCCGTCTTTCCGCCGCCTACACGCCGGTTCTCCCCAACGGACGGTTTGCGGTCCTGCTGACCCGGTTCGATCGCATGCGCGGCGAGATCGCGCACGAGATCTCCCTGCTCCGGGCAGACCGCGGCAGCGATCACGACCTGCCCGCCCCCTTGCGCCGGTTGTTGCCCGACCTGGAACGGTGCCGGCACCACGGTCAGTCCGTGTTCGATGCGGCGGCGTCCCTGCTGGAGCGGCCCCTCGACCTTCTGATTCTGTGGCAGGCGGGTCCCCTCGCCCCGCTGCGGCTGATCGCCGACGTCGAAACCGGGCTTGATGGCTGGGACAGGATCGCCGCTCTCTGGATGAGCGCCACCAGCGCCACTGCGCGCATCGCGGTGTTGCCGGAGCTCGCCTTGTTGGCCCGCCTGGCCGCGGAACGGAGTCAGACCGATCCGGACACGGTCCCGGATCCTGTCCACAAACCGGTCGTCCCCGAACCGGCGGCGGAGGACGACGAACGCCCGGCAGGCCCCCGCTTCGCGGGATCGGCTTCGGAGCTGGTGGCCCGCAACGAACGCGCGCGCGTGCTGGAACTGGATCTGGGCGGCGCGCATGGTTGACGCACCGGGCATCGGAACAACTCCGCCCAAAACGGCGACCGCCCATCTGACCGCCCTGGGCGAGGAGTTCCGCGAGGTCAGCGACGCCAAGCTTCGCAAGGTCACCCGATTGATCGACGGCATGCCCGAACGCGGCGCCGCCGATGCGTTGCTGGAACCGCTGCGCGACCGGCTGGCGACCCTGCGCCCGGTTCGGACCATGCATCGCAACCGGCTCCTGTTCACGCCTTTCGACCGTCTGCTCGTTCCTGCCGCGCGCTGGCAGCCGGGCACGCCCACTGTGCCACGTTCGATCGTGGGCCCGGTGCTCGCCCTGCTCGAGGCGGCAGACGACAAGACCCTTCCCACCCCCCCGGTGTTCGATGCCGACGACACGACCGAATTGTCCCGGCATGGCCGTCCGCTATGGCGTGCGGCCGCGGCCATCCTGAGCGGTTCGCTTATCCCGTCCGGCTGGAACGACCCCGCCTGGGCGGCATCGAGCGGCATCTCCCCCGCGACGCTGCGGGAGTTTCTGCCCGTGCTCGTTCTCGTGTTCCGCAGCGCGCACGCCATCCGCGTCCTGCCCTCCCCGCGCGACCCGGCGCTGGAACCGGCCTTGTTGTCTCTGCTCGATACGGCTGCGGAAACCGGACCGATCGGCTGGGGCGTCATGCTCGCACTGCTGATGGAAGAGGTCCCGGCCGATCTGCTGATACGCCTCGCCGGCACGTTCGCCCGTGGCCATCGCCTGGGATCGATGCTCCGCACGGGCATCGATCAGGCCGTGACGCGTATGCTGGGGCATCTGGAACAGGCCGCGCGACCCGCTGGCGACGACCCGTCCCCGGACGATCCCGCCCTGCTGCTGCGCCGTCTCGAGGTGATGCGACGCGTGGCAGACCTGAATCAGATCGAGAACCGCCCCGGCTTCGAACAAAAGCGCGCCGAAAGATTGAGGGACGTGCTGGATGCCGGCAGCCGGACCCTGTTCAGTCGCTGCCTGCGCGGCCGTCTCGACAGATTCGAGCGGGCCCTGGCGACGTCCGCGCCCGATCCGGCCGATCTCGCCATTCTCGAGACCATCGAGACGGATGCCCGCCATCTGAACGCCTTCGCCGCCGCCGCGGCCGGACTGGACCGCGGGCAGGATTACCAGATCATGATCGAGCAAAGCGTGATGCCGTTGGTGAGCGTCCTGGACAACCAGACCGCCGTCGCCCGGCTGCGGCTGGTCGAACTGTTGTGCGGCAGCGACAAGGCGGTTCAGCTCGCCAGGGCGCGGCGCTCCGTTCCGGGAGAACCGCGATGATCGCCGCTCAGATCGCACCAACTGGCCGCGTCGCGCCTTTGTCCGTTCCGGCTCGTCCTGCGGGCGGCCGATCCTTCGCGCCCTACACCCGCGGTCCCGGCGTCCTGCTCCAGCGCGACGAGAACGCTTCCGATGCGGGCGTGCAATTGCCGCTCCTGGCGCCCACGCTGGCCGGGCTCCGGCTTCGTATGGGCAGCAACGGAACCGAGTTCATCCTGCCGAACCCGTCCGGCGGACGCGGCGTCTACGTCACGTCCTGGCCGGTGGTGACCGGCTTCGCCACGCCCTGCCTGCACGACACGCTGTTGATCGGACGCTTGTCGGGCGAGAAGCGGATCGACCCTCGCGTCGTGCGCGACGCGGCCCGCGCCGTCGCCCAGGAAGGACATGCCGGGCTGGGCGCGACCGAGGCCGCACGCGACGTGGAGGAACAGCAGCGCAACGGCGCTCTCCGTCTGGGCGGCCAGCTTCTGCTGGTGATCGCCCGGCGTGCCGGTTTCACCCGGCCGGAGGAAGCGGCGCATTGCCTGAGCCGGGCCGGCTTCTTCGAACTGGCAGGGCGGCTCGGCTGGCACGCTCCCGAACTCGCCGAATCGCTCCGGACCGTATCGGCGCAGTTCGCCACCGTCTGCACCGGCATCGCCGCCGACGGTCATGCGCCGTCGGACCACTGGGGCCCGGCGGGCATCCCGCGCAACGGGACCGGACGCTGGGGACGCATCGCCACGCTGTTGCAAAGACTCCGCACCTCGCTCGCCGAGGAACACAGCGCCAGCCACGGTACGGACGGTGCCGTGATCGGCCGGATCATACAGGCTGCGGACGCAAGTCTTGCCGCGCTGGACCGGCTTCTGCCGGAAGTGGATGCGGCCCTGCTCGATCCGATGCCGCTGCTGGCGGCCTGGCGCGACGGCGTCCGGCAGGGGCCGGACTGGATGCACCGGCTCGAAACGGTTCTCGATGGCTGGGCGCGCGTTTGCCTGCTGTGGTTCGATCCGGACACGCCGGGGCGAAGGCAGGCGGTGATTGCGGAAATGGCGATCCTGACCCGCATAGTCGGCAATGGCGAAAGCCGGCCGCAGGGTGAGATACCCGGCGACCCGGCCAGCAGAAGCTCCATGATCCTGGCGCGGAACGAGCGTCTGCGCGCCCGGGAATTGTTGCTGGAGATCGGCGGCGCTTGACGTTCCGGCCCAGGCGAAGGAACCAACAGCCGATGATGTCTCCTTCCCTGGATCGAACGCCCCCTTCCGGGCGCCCGGTTGCCGATGCCGGAACAACGTCGATCGCCCTTGCGCTGGCGACGATCCGCGCTCGCATGCGCGAGGCCGCCCTGGCTTCCGGCCGCGCGCCGGACGCGATCGAACTGGTCGCCGTGTCGAAATTCCAGCCGCACGAGGCCGTGCTCGCGGCGCTCGCCGCCGGCCAGACCGTGTTCGGCGAGAACCGGGTGCAGGAAGCGGAGAACAAGTTCGCCGGGCTTCGGGCGGATCATCCCGCGCTGCGCCTGCATCTGATCGGCCCGATCCAGACCAACAAGGCGGCGGACGCGGTGCGCATCGCCGATCGCATCGAAACGCTGGACCGTCCGCGTCTGGCAGATGCGATCGAGGCAGCGGCACAAAAGCACGGCCGTCTGCCGTCCCTGCTGGTGCAGGTCAATATCGGCGAGGAGCCGCAAAAGGCCGGCGTGTCGCCCGAGCACGCAGATGCGTTCATCGAGGCGTGCCGCCGCCGGTTCGGCACCGCGCTGACCGGGCTGATGGCGATCCCGCCCAATGGCGCCGATTCCGCGCCATTCTTCGCCCGCCTGGCCGCGATCGCGGCGGCGCACGGGCTGTCCGAGCTGTCCATGGGTATGTCGGACGATTTCCCGATCGCGATCCGGCACGGCGCGACCTCCGTCCGGGTCGGCAGCGCCATCTTCGGCACGCGTCCGGAACCGGGTGCTGGGATGACGCTTGAGTCGCCGCCGAACCCAATTGCATGAACCGCGGCATGATGTCCCCTCTCCTCCGGAGCTTCGCCCGATGAGCGACCTCGTCGGCACGTCCGGCCCCGAAGGGGGCGCCGCAGCACCCCCCGCCACGGGTCCGCTGCCCCAAACGCCTGCAAGCGGCCGGCAGGGCGCGCGCGGCGCCGCGGACACACCTGCGCCCGGCGGCGGCCACGGAACCGTCCGCAACCGCGCGGTCACCGCCGCGTCGCTGATGGCCGTGCTCGGCGTCGTCTATGGCGATATCGGCACCAGCCCGCTTTACGCGCTCAGCTCCACCATCAACATCATCAGCGCCAACGCCCCGCCCTCCCCCTGGGAAGTGCTCGGCATCGAGAGCCTGATCTTCTGGTCGCTGATCCTGGTGGTGACGGTGAAATACGTCGCCCTGATCATGCGCGCCGACAACAACGGCGAAGGCGGCATCCTGGCGCTGATGGCGCTGGCGCAGCGCGTGGCGCCGGGCCCGAAACTCCGGGCCACGCTCGGGCTGGTCGGCATCGTCGGCGCCTGCCTGTTCTTTGGCGACGGCACCATCACGCCCGCCATCTCGGTCCTGTCCGCGGTGGAAGGGCTCGAAGTCAGCATCCCGAGCGCCGCGGAAGTGGTGCTGCCGATCGCCCTGATCGTGATCGTGGCGCTGTTCAGCTTGCAGTGGTGCGGCACGGGCCGGGTCGGCCGCGTGTTCGGCCCGGTGATGCTGCTCTGGTTCGGCGCGATCGGCGTGATCGGTGCCGCCGAAGTCGTCCACCACCCCTTCATCCTGCAGGCACTGCTGCCGCATCATGCCGTGCGGTTCGTGACGCATCACGGCTACATGGCCTTCATCGCCCTGGGCGCGGTGGTGCTGTCCGTCACCGGCGCCGAAGCGCTCTACGCCGATATGGGCCATTTCGGCCGCAAGCCGATCCGCGCCGCCTGGATCGCGCTGGTGCTGCCGGCCCTGGCCCTGAATTATCTGGGCCAGGGAGCGCTGATCATCGGCAATCCCGCGGCGATCAAGAACCCGTTCTTTCTGCTTTGCCCGCCCTGGGCGCAGCTCCCGATGGTGATCCTGGCGACCCTGGCCACCGTGATCGCCAGCCAGGCGATGATCACAGGCGCCTTCTCCGTCGCCCGCCAGACCATCCAGCTCGGCTATTTCCCGCGCATGCGCGTGCTGCACACCAATGCGGACGAGGAAGGCCAGATCTATGTGCCGCAGGTGAACCGGGCCTTGGCCGTGGGCGTGGTGCTGCTGGTGCTGGCGTTCCGCTCCTCCGCCAACCTCGCTTCCGCCTACGGCATCGCCGTGACCGGCACCTTCATGTGCACCTGCGTTCTGGCCATGGTCGTGTTCCGGCGCGTCTACAAATGGTCGCGTTTCGCCTCCGTCGCCGTGTTCGGCGGCTTCTTCCTGCTGGATGCCACCTTCTTCGCCGCCAACGCCCTGAAGATCCCGCAAGGCGGCTGGGTGCCGCTGCTGCTGAGCGTCGTGCTCACGACGCTGATGACCACCTGGAAGACCGGGCGCGGCCTGATCCTGAACCGCTGGCGTCAGGACAGCCTGCCGCTCAACTCCTTTCTGGCCCGCCTGCCGCAATCGCGAACCCTGCGCGTTCCAGGCATCGCCATCTTCCTGACCGCCAATGCCGAATACGTACCGGCCTGCCTCCTGCACAACCTCAAGCACAACAAGGTGCTGCACGAGCGCGTGCTGTTCGTGACGGTGCAGAATCTCGACCAGCCCGAGGCCGATGCCGGCGGCCGCATGCAGGTCGAGGAGCTGGCCCCGAACATCCATCGCGTCACCATCCGGGTGGGCTTCATGGAAAGCCCCAACCTGCCCCGCGCCCTAGAGGAACTCGGCGCGCACGGGGTCGATTTCGACCCGATGCAGGCCTCCTATTTCATCAACCGCGAGGTGCTGGTGCGCGGCACCATCCCCAAGATGCGGCTCTGGCGCATGTCGCTGTTCCTGGTCATGGCCCGCAATGCGGTTCCGGCGATCGAGTTCTTCCGCATCCCGTCCGACCGCGTGGTGGAGCTGGGCGTCCGTATCGCCATCTGATGCAGACGCTCGCCCTCTATATCCACTGGCCGTTCTGCCTGCGGAAATGCCCGTACTGCGATTTCAACAGCCACGTGCGCGACGTGCTGCCGCAGGAGCGTTTCGCCCGCGCGCTGCGTCGCGAACTCGCCTGGGAGGCGGCACGTCTGGGCCGCCGGCGTCTTGGCTCGATCTTCTTCGGCGGAGGCACGCCAAGCCTGATGGCACCCGAAACGGTGGCGGCCCTGATCGCCGACGCCACAACCCTGTTCGATCCGGCGCCGGATCTCGAAATCACCCTCGAAGCCAACCCGACCTCAATCGAGATCGGACGTCTGCGCGCCTTCCGTCAGGCCGGGATCAACCGCATCTCGATCGGCGTGCAGAGCCTGGACGATGCCGATCTGCGCATGCTGGGCCGCGAACATGACGGCGCCCAGGCGATCGCGGCGCTGGAAACCGCCCGCGCCATCTTCCCGCGCTTCTCGTTCGACCTGATCTACGCCCGCCCCGGCCAGACGGTCGCGTCGTGGCGCGACGAACTCGACCGCGCCCTGGCCCTCGCCGCCGACCACCTCTCGCTCTACCAGCTCACCATCGAACCCGGCACGCGGTTCGAGGCGCTGCACCGCCAGGGCCTCATCGCCCTGCCGGACGAGGCGCTGGGCGCGGAACTCTACGCCGAAACCGAGCGCGTCGCCGCCCAGCACGGCCTGCTCGCCTATGAAGTGTCCAATTACGCCCGCCCCGGCTCGGAAAGCCGGCACAACCTCGCTTACTGGCGCTACGCCGACTATGCCGGGATCGGTCCGGGCGCGCATGGCCGGCTGACCCTGCCGGATGCCGACGGCAACCTCGCCATCCACGCCACCAGACGCCATCGCGCACCCGAACCCTGGGCCGATCTGGTGGAACGAGACGGCCACGGCAGCACCGCCGAAACCGTTCTGGTCGCCCCGGAGCCGGCACGCGAAATGCTGCTCATGGGGCTGCGTCTGCGCGAAGGCATTGATGCCGCCCGCTTCCAGGCTCGCACGGGCACAACCCTGCCGGATGCGCTGGAGCCGGACATTCTCGAACAGGCTTTGGCCGAGAACTACCTCGACTGGCACGACGGTTGCCTGCGTGCCACCGAAGACGGCCGGATCAGGCTCGAGGCGCTGCTGGGCGCGCTGGTGAGATAGGAGTGCACGCGTTGAACAGAACCCGAAGCCGGGATTGGGGCCGCAGACTGGCCGCGCTGGCCCTGCTATCCGCCTCCACGCTCGCCGCGCCGCACGCCCGCGCGGAAGCGCCCATGCTGGTGATCGAGGACAACGATTTCCTGGGTCCGGGCGGCTCCGATCTGCAATCCACCCTGCCTCTGCTCGCCAATCCGCATGTGAAGGTGCTGGGCTTCACCGTGGTGGCCGGCGATGGCTGGGAGAACGCGGAAGCGGCGCATCTGCTGCGCTTCCTGGAGATCGCCGGCCGTTCCGACGTGCCGGTCTTCGACGGCGCCACCCTGCCGCTGGTGAACAGCGTCGCCCGCATGCGCAACTGGGAAGAACGCTTCGGCACGATCCCCTGGAAGGGCGCCTGGGGCGGGCTCGGCTCGATCGACAACGTCCCCGCCACGCAGCCGCCGGTCGGAACTCTGTCCGAAGGCGCACCGCACACCCATACCGGCGCAGAGACCGCCGCCGCGTTCCTGATCCGCGAAGTGCACGCGCATCCGCATCAGGTGACGATCGTCGCCGTCGGACCGATGACCAATCTCGCTCTCGCGATCCGTCTCGACCCCACCTTCGCCGCCAACGCCAAGCAGCTCGTGTTCATGGGCGCGCTGATCGACACCAACATGGAGGCCGTCACCGGCAATGCCGACTGGGCGTCGGACTTCAACTTCATCTTCGATCCGGAAGCCGCCCATATCGTGCTCACCGCCGATTGGCCCAAGATCGTCTCGCTCGGCAATGTGTCCGGCAAGATCATGATGGACAAGGCACTGATGGACCGCATCGCCGCGGTGAAGACGCCGCTCACCACCTATCTCCAGGCGAACATGGCGCCGCTGCCGCTTTGGGACGAGATGGCCGCCGCCGTCGCCGTGGATCCGTCTTTGATCACCCACGCCGTGGACGCGATGATGGATGTCGATCTCACCGACGGAGTGAATTACGGCCATGCCCATGTCTGGGCCCCGGCTCTGGCGCCGAAAGGCATGGGTCTGCGTCCGGTCAGCGTGGTGCAGGAGATCGACTTCAAGCGGTTCGTGGACGGCTTCGTGCACGACGCGCAGTTCACGCCGCCCCATCCCTGACGCCGGGCTGTTGGCGCAGGGCGCCCGCCTGCTAGACAGAGAGCCATGCTTCATCTGATCAAGCTGGCGGTCGGCTCGCCCACGCCGGAGGTGCTGGCCGGCTGGCAGAAGCGCCGTGCCGCCGAAACCGGCGCGCATGGCGGCCGCCCCTTCTTCCGCACCCGCAACTTCCCCCGCCGTGCGGACGAAATCCTCGACGGCGGCTCGATCTACTGGGTTACGGGCGGCATGCTGCTGTGCCGGCAGCGCATCCACGCCATCGTGCCGGACCAGCGCGAGGACGGCACACCCTGCACCGGCGTGGTGCTGGACGGCCCCGTCGTGCCGGTCACGCCGCGCGCGGTGAAAGCCTTTCAGGGCTGGCGTTATCTTTCCGCCGCCGACGCCCCGGCCGATCTCGAAGGCAACCCGGCGACGGGAGACACCCTGCCGCCGGAACTGCGACGCGCATTGCTGGCACTCTGTCTGCTGTGAGCAGACCAGACGAACCAATGAGTTAGCGTGCATGCCTGTGGCAGATCGGCAAGTACGGCCAGGAATCGTCTGACCGGAACAACCGGAGATTGATCCGGCCTGTCCGGCCCGTCACCATGCGTTCATGCGCGCCCGCCCCTCGATGCCACCCGGTCTGTGGCTGCTGCCGACGCTCTGCCTGCTGGCAGCGTGCGGCGGCGGATCGCGTCTGGCCCGCACGGATGCCTATTCGCCGGGAAGCCAGGTCTATCCCGAACCCGGCCCGCCGGGCGATCCGTGGCGCCCCTATATCCGCGACGCCTCCAACCGCTTCTCCGTGCCGCAGCAATGGATCCGCGCGGTGATGCATCAGGAATCCGGCGGCCACGAATACAGGAACGGCCAGCCGATCGTGTCCGGCGCCGGCGCCATGGGGCTGATGCAGTTGATGCCAGCCACCTATGCCGATCTGCAGTCGCAGTACAATCTCGGCAACGATCCGTTCGAACCGCACGACAACATCCTCGCCGGCACCGCCTATATCCGGCAGATGTACGGCAAGTACGGCGCGCCGGCCTTTCTGGCCGCCTATAATGCCGGCCCACAGCGTCTCGAGGACTACCTGTATCGCGGCCGGTCCCTGCCCAACGAGACGGTGAACTACGTCGCCTCCATCGCCCCCAATCTGGGCACGGAGATCGCGATGAGCGGCCCGCTCGCCGCCTACGCCACAGGCGGCACGCCGGACAGTTACACCGCCCCCGTGCAGCTCGCCTCCTACCGCACGCCGGTCTCGCGCAGCTGGTCGCGTCGCAGGCGCGGCGGCGCAGCCTGCTGGCACGATCCGAACGCGGCCTACGATCCCGATGCGCCGTGCCAGACGCCGCCGCCTCCGGCCGCCATCCCCATCGCCGCCCCGGTGGCGATCGCCAGCGCGGTGCCGATGGCACCCCCGATCGGCCAGTCCCAGGCCATGCCACAGCCCGGCTGCGCCAGCAATCCCGACGCCGCCTACGACGAGCCCTGCCCCGCCGCCCCGATCACCGCCGCCCCGGTCGCCATCGCCTCGGCCGCACCGGCGACCGTCCCCGCCTATCAGCCGGCGACCGCCTATGCCCGCCCGAGGCCGATCCCGGTGGCCGCCCGCGCCCCGGCCAATTTCGGCAACTGGGCGATCCAGGTCGGCGCCTATGCCTCGGTGGAGCAGGCGCGCTTCGCCACCACCATGGCGCGTCAGGCCGATTATTCCCTGCTCGCGGGCAGTCAGAGCGTGGTGCAGCCCACCACCCCCTTCGGTCATGGCGTGCTGTATCGCGCCCGCCTCGCCGGGCTGGCCCGCGCCGATGCCGGGCAGGCCTGCTCCTCTTTGTCCGCGCACAGCATTCCCTGCATGGTGGTGCAGCCCGGCGGATGAACCGCCCCCTCCCCGGCATCGTTTGCGATGACAGGAGGATGAACCATGAGCGAGTTCACTACGCTGAAGCCGCACGACCCGCTGCCGGACGGCCCCGCGGTCGTACTGATGCACCGGTTCGAGGAAGACGATCCGCACCAGCTGATGATGGAGCTGATCGTGATCCATGCGAACCAGTCCGAGGAAACCAGCCGTCTGATCACCCGCGACGGCACGCCGCTGCCGCTGGACGAGGCGCGTCAGCGCGCCACGGAGGCCGCGAAGGATGCCGGGATCGGCCGGCTTTTCCTGATCGACCGCACGGAAGGTCCGCGCGAGCACGAAATCCTGGAGCACCATGGCGATCGTAGCGCCAACGGCGACTCGTTGTCCGACACCGACGAAGAGGACGGCGTGGTCGGCAGCGACATGCGCGACATGGCGCTGAACGAGGCGCCGCGCCGTTTCTGAGATGGCCGGCCGGGCGGATCGCACCGCCCGGCCGACGGCACATCAGTCGCCGGACGGCATCGACGGCCAATCCGAGTACCCGACGCTGCCACCGCCGTACCAGTATTGTTTCGGCGCTTCGGCCAGCGGCGCGCCGGTCCGGAGCCGCTCCACCAGATCGGGATTGGCGATGAACGGCCGCCCGAAACTGACGGCGTCGACGCGCTTCTCGTGGATCGCTTCGGCCGCCATCTCTGCCGAATAACCGTTATTGCCGATCAGCATCCCGTCCACATGCCGTCGCATCCAGGCCGCATCAAGCCCTTCCGGCTGATCGCGCTTCTGCTGCGTCACGCCTTCGATCATGTGCACATAGGCCAAGCCCAGCGGTTTCAGCGCCGTCAGCAATGCGCCGTAGGTCCCGGCCGGATCGTTGTCGAGCGGCGTCTCGCCCGGCATGGTGGTACCGGGAGACAGGCGGATGCCGACGCGATCGCCGCCGCCCCATTCCTCCGTGACCGCCCGCACCGCATCGACAGGAAAGCGGATGCGGTTCTCCACCGAGCCGCCATAACGGTCGTCACGCGTGTTGGTGCTGTCGCGGATGAATTGTTCCAGAAGATAATTATTGGCAGCATGCACCTCCACGCCGTCGAACCCGGCGGCGCGGGCGCAGCGTGCGGCGTTGCGGTAATCCTCCACGATGCGTGGGATCTCGTCCGTTTCCAGCGCCCGCGGGGTGACATGGTCCTTCATGCCGTCCCGGGTGAAGGCCTGGCCGACCGGACGGATCGCGCTCGGCGCCACCGGCAGATCGCCGCCATGCAGATCGGGATGGGAGATGCGGCCGGTATGCCAGAGTTGCAGCACCATGAGGCCGCCTTTGGCATGCACGGCATCGGTCACGCCGCGCCAGGCCTCCACCTGCCGCGCGTTCCAGATGCCGGGCGTCATGGCGTAGCCGCGCGCCTGAGGGGAGATATTGGTCGCTTCCGACACGATCAGCCCGGCTCCGGCGCGCTGGGCGTAATAGTCGGCGGCGAAGGACGGGACGATGCCGTCCTCGCTGGAGCGGCTGCGGGTCAGGGGCGCCATCACGATGCGGTTGCGCAAGGTCAGCGCGCCGGCGGAAATCGGGGTAAACAGGATGTCTGTGCTCATGCGCACACCATCGCCGCGATCGACGCCCGAGTTCCGCTCGTGTCGCGATCGGTCGGATGGGCAACCGAATCGAAACGGGCCTAGGATGCTCCGGCCGGAGAGTTTTCCCGACATCGCCCAAAAGGAAAGGCGAGCGCGAACGTGTTGTTGATGAACAGGCCGGCCCTGCCGAGGCCGGACGCGGTGCTGCTCCGCTTGAAGCTGATCGGCCATATGGAAGCGCTGACGCTCGGAAACGAGAGCGTCCTGCCGCTGGGCCGCAAGACGCGCGGACTCCTGGCGATCCTGGCCATGAGCGGACGCCGTCCGGTGCTGCGCCTGCGTCTGGCCGAGCTTCTCTGGAGCCGCCGTTCGGAGGAACAGGCGCGCGCCTCCCTGCGCCAGGAAATCCATCGCCTGAGCGAGGCGCTGAGCCCGCTCGGCACGGACGTGGTCGCGGTGGACCGTCACACCATGGCGCTCAAGCCGGCACTGACGTCGGTGGACGCCGAGCGCATCCTCACCGCCCGGCCCGGTCAGGCGGACGGGCTGCCGCCGATCGACGGCGTGCTGCTGGAAGAACTGAACGGCACCGACCCGGCGCTCGACCTTTGGCTGGCGACCGAGCGCTCGCGTCTGCGCGACCACGCCACCGCCCTGTTCGAGGAGATGCTGGGGCGGCACCGCGACCCGGACGGTATCATCACGGTAGCGAAACAGCTTCTGTCGCTCAATCCGCAGCACGCCCGCGCCTGGCTCTCGATCCTCCAGGCACATCGGGAGCTCGGCAATCTGGCGCTCGCGCGCCAACTCGGCGAACGGTGCATCGCCGCGATGGACGCGACATCGCTGAGCGCATCCGGGCCGGACCTGCTCGAGGCACTCCAGGCGCTGGGCCTGGAACGCGAATTCGGCGGCTCGTTGCCCGCGATCGAGACCGCGCCGGCCGACGCCGCGACGCTCCGTCCGGACGGGGACCACACGGACGCCCTTCCCGTCCCCGCCGACCTCGCGGCGCCCACCCCGGCCGCGACGCCGAATGCCGGCGCGCCGGTCTGGCCGGCGCAACAGGTCCAGTCTGGCGACCAGCCTCTGCTGGTGATCGTTCCGGTCATGGTACTCGATGCGAATGCGGATGCCCGCATCGCCAGCTTCGCCGCCGGGCTAGTGCAGACGCTGCAGACCACGCTGGTCGGCAACAGCTGGAGCCGCGTCGTGTCCGGGAGCGCCCTGGACGAATGCCTGTCGCACGGTCGCGACGACGCCCTGCTGCGCCGCCGCTTCGGCGCCCGGTTCGTGGTGGACGGCACCGTACAGCCTCTGGGCGAGACCGTGCGGGTGATCCTGCGGCTGAGCGATATCGGGGCCAACGGCCAGCTGTTGTGGGCGCATCGCTTCGATGGCCGTATGGACGCTCTGCTGGTGCTGCAGGACCGGATCGCCGAACAGGCCTCCGCCCGCCTACCAACGGAGATCGTGATGGCCGAGGCGGTTCAGTCCCGCCGGAGCTCGACCGCCGAACTGGAACCGCACCAGCTGGCGGCCCTGGTCCTGCAACGGTTGAACGGAGCCGACCGCGCCGGCATCGAGCTGTGCATCGGCATGCTGACCCGCGCACTGGAGGCCACGCCGGACAGCGCGCATCTCCATGTGGTGCTGGGCCTGTCGCATCTGATCCTGGCCCAGCAACGGTGGGGCGACACCGCGATGCACACGGTCAGGGCGGAAGCGGAGGCTCGCGCCGCCCTCGCGTTGAAACCGTCCGAGACCGTGGCCCTGGCCGGCTGCGCCCTGGTGCTGAGCGAACTCCAGAACCGGCCCGATGCCGGCCTGGTGATGGTGGAACGCGCCCTGCTGGTCGATCCGTACTCGTCCATCGCCTGGGCCGTGGGCGCCAACATCAAGCTCCGGCTCGGCCTGCTGGACGACGCCGCACAACATCACCAGCGCTACAAGACCCTGTACGACACCCATCCTTTCGCGGCGATGCTCGATCCGGCCGGGATCATGCTCGCTCTGCTGCGCGGCGATTTCGAGGAAGCAGGGCGTCTGGGACTCCAGCACACCGAACTGCATCCGGGCTTCCTGCCCGGGCAGGTGCCCTATCTCGCCGCGCTGGGTCATCTCCGTCGCACAGCCGAAGCGGCCCGCATCCTGGAGCGTCTGCTGCAATCCTGGCCGGATAGCGATACGGCCACGCTGGTCGCGCGCGCCGGTCTGCGCGATCCGGCGCATGCCGCGATCCTGCATGACGGGCTGCTTCTGGCCGGATTGTCCCCGGGCGGCGATCCGCAGCCGAACACGCCGCCGGCCCCGCTCAAGACCGGGGCTTCCGCCCCCCGGACCCGGCGCACGCGCCGGCCGCTTGGCGCGGAACCGCTTGCAGGATAGACACAGCCGCAGAACGGTTTCGTTCGAGCCCCCTTTTGGCCCCGTTCCCTGGAAGAGGCGTCACGATGCTTCGCTTGCCCGCACGCTCCGCGTTTGCCCTCCGCGCCCTCGCCGGGGCCGCTCTCCTGTCCGGCCTGGCCGCCTGTGGGCATGGCAGCGACAGCTCCAGCCCCATGACGGGCAGCACCGCGGCACTGGCCGCGCCGGTGCACGACAACCATCTGATGGGTTCCCCGTCCGGTTCGGACAACGTCGACGAGAGCGCCGCGGGGGTGAACGCCTATCTGTGGCGCGCCGCGATCGACACGCTGAGCTTCATGCCGTTCTCCGCGGCCGAACCGCAGGGCGGCATCATCATCACCGACTGGTACAGCCCGCCCACCACCAGCGGCGAACGCTTCAAGGCCAATGCCTACGTGCTGGGCAAGGCACTGCGCTCCGACAACATCCGCGTGTCGGTGTTCCGTCAGGTCAGGCAGGGCGGCGAGTGGGTCGACCAGCCGGTGGCCCCCAACACGGCGGCCGACATCACCAGCAAGATCCTGGCCCGCGCCCGCCAGCTCCGCGCCGACGCCGGCGGCACCAACTGATCACCCCGACACGAGCCGCTTCGAGCCGATGACCACCGACACCGCATCCCCCGCCGCGCCCGCCGAGACCGGCGGCGCACGCTACGATTTCGGTGCGGCGGAAGCACGCTGGCAGCACGCCTGGGACGCGGCGGATTGCTTCTCCGTGCCGGACATCCCCCCCGCCGACCGGCCGAAATACTACGTGCTGGAGATGTTCCCGTATCCGAGCGGCCAGCTCCATATGGGCCATGTCCGGAACTACACGCTGGGCGACGTGCTCGCCCGCTTCAAGCGCGCCCGCGGCCACGCCGTGCTGCATCCGATGGGCTGGGACGCGTTCGGCCTGCCGGCGGAAAACGCAGCGCGCGAGCGCGGCTCCGACCCGGCCGGCTGGACGCTCGACAACATCGCCACCATGCGCGGCACCCTCAAGCGCCTCGGCCTCTCGCTGAACTGGGATCGCGAGATCGCCACCTGCCTGCCCGACTATTACGGCCAGCAGCAGAAGCTGTTTCTCGACATGTGGCGCCACGGGCTGGTGGAACGCCGCGACGCGCTGGTGAACTGGGACCCGATCGACCAGACCGTGCTCGCCAACGAGCAGGTGATCGACGGGCGCGGCTGGCGCTCCGGTGCCGTGGTCGAGAAGAAGCGCCTCAGCCAGTGGTTCCTCAAGATCACCGACTTCGCGCCCGACCTCCTGTCCGCCCTGGACGGGCTGGACGACTGGCCCGAGCGCGTGCGCGTGATGCAGGCGCACTGGATCGGCCGCTCCGAAGGCGCGCGCGTGCGCTTCGCTCTCGACCAGCCCGCCGGCGCGATCGACGCGATCGAGGTCTACACCACACGCCCCGACACCCTGTTCGGCATGTCGTTCCTGGCCATCGCCGCCGACCATCCGCTCGCCGCCCTCGCCGCGGAGCGCGACCCGGAAGCCGCCGCCTTCGTGGCGGAATGCCGCAGCCTCGGCACCAGCGAAGCAGCGATCGAGAGCGCCGAGAAGCGCGGCTACGACACCGGGCTGCGTGTGCGCCATCCCTTCATCGAAGGCGCCACCTTCCCGGTCTGGATCGCCAACTTCGTGTTGATGGATTACGGCACCGGCGCCGTGTTCGGATGCCCGTGCGGCGATCAGCGCGATCTCGACTTCGCCCGCAAATACGACCTGCCGGTGCCCGTCGTGGTGCTGCCGCAAGGTGCCGATGCAGAGACGATCGCGGTCGGTGAGACCGCCCTCGACGGCGACGGCACGCTGATCCATTCCGGCTTCCTGGACGGCCTCGACACTGAAGCCGGCAAGCGCGCGGCGATCGACCGGCTCGAAGCCGACGGCGCCGGACGCGGCGTGGTGAACTGGCGCCTGCGCGACTGGGGCATTTCGCGCCAGCGCGCCTGGGGCTGCCCGATTCCGGTGATCCACTGCGCCGCCTGCGGTCCCCAGCCGGTGCCGGGAAACCAGCTTCCGGTCCGCCTGCCCGACGATCTCGATTTCGCACGCCCCGGCAACGCGCTCGACCATCACCCGAGCTGGAAACACGTCGCCTGCCCGCGCTGCGGCGCCGACGCACTGCGCGAAACCGATACCTGCGACACCTTCGTCGACAGTGCCTGGTATTTCGCCCGCTTCACCGCCCCGCACGCCGCAACGCCCACCGACCGCGCGGCGGCGGATGGATGGCTGCCGGTGGACCAGTATATCGGCGGCATCGAGCACGCGATTCTCCACCTGCTTTATGCGCGCTTCTTCACGCGCGCCATGCGCGCCACCGGCCATCTCGGCGTGGACGAGCCGTTCCAGCGCCTGTTCACGCAGGGGATGGTGCTGCACGAAAGCTACCGCGACGCCGAAGGCGGCTGGCTGTATCCGGACGAGATCACCCGCTCCTCCACCGGGGCGGTGCGCCGCGACACCGGCGAGGCGGTGCAGGTCGGCCGCGTCGAAAAGATGTCGAAATCGAAGCGCAACACGGTGTCGCCCGAGGCGATCATCGACCGCTTCGGCGCCGACACCGCGCGCTGGTTCGTGCTTTCGGACAGCCCGCCGGAGCGGGACATGGAATGGACCGAAGCCGGCGTGATTGGCGCCGCACGCTTCGGCCAGCGCGTGTTCCGCCTCGTCTCCCAGGTCGCCGCCGACACCGCGTCGGCCCCGCTGCCCGACGCCTTCGGAGAAGCCGCCGACACGCTGCGCCGCGCCACGCACCGCACGATCGCCGCCGTGACGGAGGCGCTGGAAGGCTTCACCTTCAACACCGCGGTCGCCCGCCTGCACGAACTCGCCTCCGCCCTGTCGGACGCGTCTCAGCAGACGCGCAGCGCCGATCTCGACTGGGCCAGACGCGAATGCGCTGAAACCCTGTCCCTGCTGATCGGCCCGATGATGCCGCATCTCGCGGAAACACTCTGGTCCTCCCTGCTGCCGGAGCGCGGCCTGGTCGCCGACGCAGCCTGGCCGGAGCCGGACGCGGCGCTGCTGGTCGCGCGCACCGTGACCATCGCGGTGCAGATCATGGGCAAGCTGCGCGGCACGATCGAGATGCCGCCCGACGCCCCCGCCGATCAGGTGATCGCGGCGGCGGAAGCGGAGGGGAACGTGGCGCGTCTGATCGAAGGCAAGCGCGTGGTGAAGCGCATCCACGTGCCCAACCGCATCGTCAATCTGGTGATCGCCGGATGAAGCGCGCGGCACTCCTGCTGGCCACCCTGCTGGCAGCCCCGCTCGCCGGGTGCGGCTTCCAGCCGCTCTACGGCGGCGGCGCCAACAGCGTGACCGCCAGGCTGCCCGACATCTACGTCGCCAACATCCCGGAACGCTCCGGGCAGGAGCTGCGCCTGGCGCTGCAACAGCGTCTGGCCGGCACCAGCGACGCGCAGCCGAACGGCTACACGCTGGTCGCCTCCATGTCCGCGTCCGGCGAAGCGATCGGCATCCATGGCGACAACACTTCCGAACGCACGCGCGTGATGGGCCGGTCGCACTGGGTGCTGTTCACGGTGGCGCCGGTGCCGGAACAGGTGGCCAGCGGAGACGCCACCACCATGGACGGCTTCAACATCATCAACGAACAGTATTTCGCCTCGGGCGTCGCGCAGGACACCACGCAGCAGCGCGTCGCCAACGCGCTCGCGGATACCATCGTGCAGCAGATCGCCACCTGGTTCTCCAACCACCAGGCGCCCGCCACGATCCGTCCGGTGGTCGCGCCTAGCCGCACGCTGTCGCCGCAGAACGTGCCGGGCAATTCCGACCAGTCGCCGCTCACCGCCGTCGGCGCAGACGGCCTGCCGGCCTCGGCCACCGGCCGCGCGCCGATGAACTGATCCCGGGCCGCCGGTGAAGCTCGATGCCCGACAGGCCGGACGCGTTCTGGCCCAGCCCGGGCCGCTCCGGGCGATCCTGCTGCACGGCGACGATACCGGGCTGATCCGTGAGCGCGCGATCACCGCCGTCCGCGCCGTGGCCGGAACGCTGGACGATCCGTTCCGCGTTTCCACTCTCGCGCGCGAAGCGCATGACCGGCTGGACGAGGAACTCGGCGCCCTTTCCCTCACAGGCGGACGACGCGTGGTCTGGGTGCGCGAAGCCGGAGACGCCCTGCTGCCGGCCCTCAAGCGCGCCTTCGCCACGCCCGGCGACACGCTGCTGGTTCTGGAAGGGCCCGGCCTCACAGGTCGCTCCAAGCTCAAGACCGCGATCGAGGCGATGCCGGATGCCGCTGCCATCGCCTGCTACCCGGAAGAAGGCCGCGCGCTCGAAGCGCAGGTGCGTCAGCTCCTGCAAGACAACGGCGTCGGCATCGACCCCGATGCGCTGACCTGGCTCTGCGCCAGACTCGGCGCCGACCGCGCCGCCACGCGCGGCGAGGTGGAAAAACTGATCCTGTATGCGGGCGAGTCCGGCCGGATCGCGCTGGACGACGCGATGGAATGTTCCGGCGACGCCGCAGGCGTGTCGCTGGACGAGGCCGCCTTCGCCGCCACGATCGGCGACCGCCCCGCCGCCGATCTCGCCATCGAGCGCGCACTCGGCGAAGGCACCAGCCCGGTCGCGGTCGCGCGCGCCTTTCTGTCGCACGTGAATCGCCTGCGCCTGGCCCGTCTGGCGATGGAACGGAACGGCGTGTCCTCCGCCGATGCCATGCGCACGCTGCGCCCACCGGTGTTCTTCAAGCGCAGCGCCGCCTTCGGTCAGGCCCTGTCGCTCTGGAGTGCTGCCGCCCTGATGCGCGTGGCCGAACAGACCCAGGCGCTGGAGCTGGCCTGCAAACAGACCGGCGCTCCGGACGCGCTCCTGTGCCGCCGCCACGTCGCGTCCGTCGCGGCGCAGGCGATGGCCGAAGCCCGCGCCCGCAACAGGGCGCGCGCCGGGGCCTGACGATCCTGTTGTGGCTGAGCGGCGCTTCTGCTTAACTCCGCCCCGGTTGTCCGCGTAGCTCAGCCGGATAGAGCACAGGATTCCTTGTCACCAACTGGGCGTCACGAGGGGAAACCGCGTGATGGATCCGCTCAAAGTCGGGGAAAGCTGCGGCGCTCTCGCGCCATGCCGATCCCGAGCCAAGCCCACCCTCCGGGGCGGGAAGGTGTAGAGACTGGACGGGCGGCACCTAAGGGTTCCGGCCTAGGGTGAAGGGACAGTCCAGACCACGAACGTCGCCCCCTCCGGGCGGCGGCGGCGAAAGCCGAAGTGGGATGAATCCTGGGGCCGTGGGTTCGAATCCCGCCGCGGACACCAACAGTCCCATCCAAAGCATTGTTCTCGCTCGCTAAATTGGGGCGATCGTTCTTCAACCCCACCTTATAGCTTGCATTGGTAGGAGACGTGGGGACACGTCAAAGCGTGCTTTCCTACCTTGCCATCCACGGGTTGCACCCCTCCAACCGGGGTATATTCACCCACTGCGCCGGCTCCGGTAGATTCTCACCGCGCCACAACGCCAGTCCTGACGCCAGCACCAGGTCGTCATGCACGCCTTCGTGCCAGGCTTCCATCGTTTCGCGCCCGGTGGCACTGATCCTAACGTGGAAGCCCTGCAGCTCAGCCCGAAGCGCCTGCGATGCTTGCGCCGCCTCGGTGATCTCGAGCCGTTCCTCAGCCAACGTAATGTCGATGACAGACGCCAGCATCGCCTTGGGTACGGTGTAGTCGCAGGACGAGACCATATGCACCGTCCGGCCACCCGTGATGCTAACCGCGATGGGTGTCATGCCCATCTCTCGCATCGCGTCCACCACGGGGGCGCCTACGCCGGTCTTGTCGACAACCAGCTCGGACGGCCGGTCGCGCACTGGCAACTGCCGCATCACGCCCTGCACCGATCGGTATATCTCCGGGTACGGCGTGCCCTTCGGGTAGCGGTGCAGGTTAACGATCTGGTGCCGGATTACGGCTCGGCGACGATGGACCGTGGGTTGCGGCTCGAACGCCGTCCGGCGCCAGTGGAGACGCTCGCACCGGAACAACTCATCCACGGCAACCGCCGTGAAGTCCTACGACTTGCCCAGGTCGAGCCCGACAACGAAGCCGATGGACAAGCCCTGCGTGACCTCGTGCCGGTCTTCCACGACCGTCGGTTCGGCAGCGGCAATCGCAAGCGGGTTGCTCCAGGGCATATCAATACACCAGTTGCAGAAGAGGGACGGTGCCGGAGAACGCGCGCTCGATAGCGAGGTCCGAGAAGAACTGTGGGCGCATGTTCAGTACGTCGAGAATGTTGACCAAGTGCCGGATCGCTGCCTGTACGGCCGAACGGTCGGCGAGGTGGATGTGGCGCTGTTGCGCACGCCGAACGAGCAGCCGGTGCCGTTCACGCCTTGGCGTGGTAGTGTAGGGGTAGCCATTGCCGATCTCCGGTCGGTTGGTGGTCAGGGCCGGGCGGAAGTTGCCTCTTCCGCCCGGCCTGATTTCTTGATATCAATCCCGCATGACAGGCGCAAGCGAAGATATTAAGAAATCGTCGCGGGGCCGCCCGCGAGCGGACACGACGCCTATCATGGTTCGCATCGGAGCTGCTGATCTTGCCGAACTGGATGCGTGGCGGCGGTCGCGCCCGGACCTGCCCACACGTCCTGAAGCCATCCGCCGTTTGATCGAGGCGGGGCTGCGCGCGGATCCGCCGGAGTGACGGCAAGCTGGACGCCAGCTCGCATCGTTGGCGTTGGGGCGTGCTTAGTCGGTCTGTGTCTTTTCGCCTATGAATCCGCCCAGCCGGACGCCGGGATGTACGCGAGCCACCTTGCGACCGCTGACAGCGGGGCTTGGAGCATTGCTTACGATCAGCAGGAGGCTCATCTGCACGCAATGTCTGATTTTCGGCACTATCTTGGTTCTATCGCCGTGGCGGTGGTTCGCGAGGTCCCGGAGAGCTTGAGCACTTGTGACCCCCGCCGTGTGAAGGCCTGCTCTACCACCGAACCGGATATCATAATCCCTCGGTAGGCACTCTATTGAACTATGGACGTCCGAGTGTTCTTGTGGCTGGCAGGATCGTTTCGTTCCGAGCTTTTTTGAATAAGACCCAAGTACAAAACGCTCTCCTATCCTTTTTCCGGCATGCTCGGAAATCTTGAATGGCTAACTCAACAATATCTAAATCAAAACGCACTGAGTTTTTTGTAAATGTCCCGAAGGCGTGAGGATCGTAATCAGCAGCATGTCGTTTGGCCTGCATCGCTCGAAACTGGTAGCCAAAATCCTGTATCGGAACGGGAAATCTCGACATCACCTTTTCGTCTTGGCATTGGTTGGCTGCCGTTCCGTGGTCTAGTGACCGATAAATCTGTCGCCAAGCTAGATCACTTCTAGCTGCCTTAGTGGTTCCAATTAGGAGATCGGCCCCCTCGCGGGCAAGACAGTGGAAAAGCGCATAGTACGCCGTACTCTGAGCCCTTCGAAGACAAGCTTGCGTCGGCTTCCTGCCATGAGGGAGCAGGAGCCGAGCAGCTTCGATCAGGTCAGGCGACCTCACGTGTTTTCACATCAGTCTTGCTGAGGAAACTGAGAACAGGAAAACGACGCTCTTCCCGCTGAACGAGAAGCGGGTGGAGGCGGCGTACCAAACCCAGCATCTTGCTTCGTTCAGGTTGCTTAGCTGACAAGTCGAGAACCACGTCGATTCTGTAGATCGGGTTGCCATGTCCATCTTCACCCTCGGCAACCTTGATATCGAGCACCCTAGCCGGAGATAGCGTCTCTACAACTAGATTCCAAACATCCTGTCGCAGATCGTCTCCGGCGGAGGTTAGAAATCGCTCATCTGCAAAAGCAACAACCCTCGGCTTATGGATATCTAGATTCTTCTGAGATTTGTTTTCTTGCCGTTTCTGATACTGGCTGGTGAATACTTTTTTCGCAATTGATCGCTCCTCCATCCTTTTTTTGAAACTCATATCATCACCTCAGGAGCGAATCGGGCATAAAGAGACCCGAAGCATACAATACCAAGAGTCAACGGCACGAAAGGGGTTTGGTTGTAGGTGTTGCCGAAAAACAACACTCAAATTGGATGTGCTCTGGGCCGACGCGATATCAAAGGTTGTAAGCTGCAGCAACACCCCACGCCTCCATCATCTCCACCCGTTTAGCCATCAGATCCCCACGCTGGTACGCCGCCTCTACCTTGTCCCCAATGGCGTGAGCCAAAGCCATTTCGGCCACGTCGCGCGGATAGTCCGTTGCCTCGGCCACCCAGTCGCGGAAGGTGGAGCGCAGCCGGTGCACTGTCACGTCCTTCGTGCCGGCTGCCGTGTGAAGCGCCTTCGAAAGCGTTACGTCGGACAGCGGGCGCCCAGCCTTGGCTCCAGGAAACACCAGCGCATCCGGCTCGTCGCCCAGCTCTCGCGCCTGCTCCAGCACAGCCAGCGCCGCGGATGACAGCGGAACGCGATGCTCCCGGTGCATCTTCATCCGCTCGGCCGGCACGATCCACACCTTCGCCGCTAGGTCGATCTCCCGCCACGTGGCACCCCTCACCTCACCGGAACGGGCGGCGGTCAGGCACGCGAACCGGACGGCCAGCGAGCCCATACCGCTCGACGCGGCCAGCTTCGCCATCACCGGGCCGATCTCCTGCCACGGTACGGCGGCACGGTGCTCGACCCTCGTTACGGTGGATGGCTTTGGCAGGATATGCGCCAGGTGCCCTTTCCATCGGGCCGGGTTCTCGCCCTCCCGCCAGCCCTGCGTCTTGGCGTAGTCCAGGATACGTTCGATCCGTCCCCTGACCCGATTTGCCGTCTCGTTGGTGGTGGTCCAGATCGGCCGGAGCACGGCGAGCAGGTCCTCCGTCGTCACCGCGTCCACGGACTTGCCGCCGATCGTCGGATACGCCAGCCGCTTGAGCGAGCTGGTCCAGATCCCCGGCAACCGAGGATCGCGCCAACCGGCAGTCTGGTCAGTGATCTACCCGGTCGCGACTGCCTCGAACGTCAACGCCTGCTGACGGACATATGCCGCCCTGCTGGCCTTCCTGTGCTCGATCGGGTCCACGCCGTCGCGGAGCAGCGCCCGGGCCTCAGACGCAGCCAGCCGAGCGGCAGCAAGGGACACGTCGCGAGCGTTGCCGATGCCCATTTCGCGGCGCTTGCCCGTCACCGGGCTCTTGAAGCGCACCGACCATGTTCGGCTCTTGCCGGCCACCGTGATCCAGAGATTGCCGCCGTCCCCGTGCACGCCATCCTTGAGCGACTCCAGCTTCCGCACGGTCATCTGATTGGGCGACAGCTTGCTCATGATCGGCGGATTCTAACCTCCCCCTCCCCACCTTACCACCCAACTTAAGGGGTGGGCTTTAGGGGATCACAGAGACACAACAGGACACACAGTTCAGGATATGTCCCTCGAATTGCTGGGCTTTTTGACCCGTCGGGATACGCTGAGACACGCTATTTCGAATCCCGCCGCGGACACCAGCCTCCCCGCCTTATGAAAGCACTTCAGCGCGGCGTGAACGCATCGAACGCGATGATCGTCTTCGTCGCCGTGATCCCCTTGATCCGGTGCAGCTGGTTCGTCACGAACAGCCCCGGATCGCCCTGCGAGATATAGAACCGCCCGATCAGGTCGTAATCGCCCGAGGTCGAGAACAGCTCGCCGCAATCCTCCACCGTGTCCACGATCTCGGCGGCCACCTTGTAGGTCTGGCCGATATCGCAGCGAATCTGCACGAAGATATGCCGCAGGCGCCCCGCCGCATCCGATCCCTCGTTCGAACTGCTCATGTCGCCTCCATCCTCCGGACCGCCGCGCGGCACGACCGGCACACCCTTGATGGAACCAACCGGGAGGCTCCGCAACTGCAGGACGAAGCGGGAAACGGTCGAGCGACAACCAGCCGAGACAAGCCGCGGGGGAACGGATAGCGTTCCCCCATGCGTCTGCTCGTCCCCCTGCTGCTCCCGCTTCTGCTGCTGTCCGCCTGCGCGCCGGCGCCAGCCCCCGCCGCACGCGGGCCGCTCGACCTCTCCAGCGCGCCGGAGCCGGGCGACGCGCCCAGGCCGACGCTGGGCCCCACCCCGCACACGGGCGGCGGACGTCTGGGAGCCCCCTGATGGTCAACCGACACCGCGCCGCATCCCTGTCCGCCCTGCTTCTGCTCGGCGCCTGCACACAGGCCAGCGCGCCGATCACCATCGCCCAGGCACTGACCGAGGTGCAGCGGCAACTGGCGGAGGCCGGCATGGTCAGCGCGGTCGGCACCGATCCGGCCCGCTTCGCCGCCGTGGTGAAGCAGGCGCAATGCGCGGGAAAACAGGCCGACCCCGAAGTGCCGCTGCTGGCACACGAGCTGGAGATCAACCTCACCGGCTCCTTCACCGCAGGCGGCGGCTTCACCGTCGGCCCGAGTCCGCTTTCCACCTCCCTCACCGGCAACGGATCGCGCACCCAGGGCCAGGAGATCACCCTGCCGCTCAGCTTCGTCGCCTTGTCGGAGGTGCCGGCCGCCTCCGCGGCACAGCGTCTGGCCGCCCTTTCCGCCCTGCCGTCACCCGAGCAGCGCACGGAAGCCGCCGCCATCCTGGCCGACCGCGATGCGCTGCGCACCCGGATCGCCGCGTTGATCGCCAACTACGATCCGGCCGCCTGCACCGGGCGGGATCGTTCGCCGGGGCCGTTCACGCCGAACATAAGGCACTGAAGGCTTTCGTTCTTTTTTGCAAAAAAAGAACCAAAAAAACTCTCGTCCGTTTGGGAGCGGAGAACCGGCTAGGTTCGAGAACCCATAACGGATAGAAGTCTTTTTGCTTCTTTTTCTTCAGAAAAAGAAGGCTTCTACCCCACCGCCACCGTCCCCCGCGGCGCATTCTCCCGCAAAAGCGCCGCGAAACGCCGGAAATCCGGCTCGCGCGGATCGGTCGCGCGCCACACCAGCCCGATGGTGCGCCCCGCCTCGGGATCGGCCAGCGGGCGCTGATGCACGAGCCCGTTCAGCTCGGCCGCCTCCCGCGTCGCCAGAGCCGGCATCAGGGAGAACCCCTCCCCCGCCGCCACCATATGGCGCAGCATCTCCAGACTGGTGGCGAAGCGCGGCGGCGCGTTCCCCTCCGCCTTGCCCGACACATGGCACAGCGACACCGCCTGGTCGCGCAGGCAATGCCCTTCCTCCAGCAGCAGCAGGTCTCCGCCATCCAGATCGCGCACTGCGATCCGCTCGCGCCCGGCCAGGGCATGATCCTGCGGCAGCAGCACCCGGAACGGCTCGAAGAACAAGGGCTCGGCGGTCAACCCCTCCGCCTCCACCGGCAACGCCACCAGAGCCGCATCCAGCGTGAAGCGCGACAGAGACTCCACGAGCTGCGTCGTCTGGTGCTCCTGCAGACGCAGCACCAGCTCGGGGAAATGTCGGCGCAGTTCGCGCAACACCAGAGGCACATAGTACGGCCCCAGGGTCGGGATCACGCCCAGATCGACGCGTCCGTTCAGGGCGCCGGTCTGGCTGTGCGCCATCTCCAGAAGCGCACGCGCATCGCGCACCACCACGGCGATCTGCTTCAACAGAAGCTGTCCCGCCGCCGTCGGGCTCACTCCGCCTCGCCCGCGCTCGAATAAGGGCGTGCCGAGCAGCGCCTCCAGCTTGCGGATCTGCTCGCTCAACCCCGGCTGGCTCACGCCGCAGCGCTCCGCCGCACGCCCGAAATGGTTCAGCTCCGCCACGGCCAGCGCATATTCCAGATCGCGCAGGGACAAACCGGCCAAGTGGAGAGTCGCCATGTGGGCAAGATCCTTCAAGACGTCGATGCCACCGACATATAGAGACTTCCTATCATCCCGTTAAGAACGATCGATTTCACTTATCTCCGCCCGCACGGCATCACACCTCCATCACGCGTCGGCCTCCGGGTCAGACGCGCCGCCCGAGGAGTTTCCCGCGATGAGCGACATCGTCCGCCCCACGCTGACCACCACCGCCGGCGCGCCGGTGCCCGACAACCAGAACAGCCTCAGCGCCGGTCCGCGCGGCCCGCTGCTGCTGCAGAACTACCAGCTGCTGGAAAAGCTCGCCCATCAGAACCGCGAGCGGATTCCGGAGCGCGTGGTGCACGCCAAGGGCTCCGGCGCCTACGGCACCTTCACCGTCACGCACGACATCAGCCGCTACACCAAGGCCAGCCTGTTCGGCGTCGTCGGCAAGCAGACCGATCTGCTGATGCGCTTCTCCACCGTGGCCGGCGAGCGCGGCGCGGCCGATGCCGAGCGCGACGTGCGTGGCTTCTCGGTGAAGTTCTACACCGACGAGGGCAACTGGGATCTGGTCGGCAACAACACCCCGGTGTTCTTCATCCGCGACCCGATGAAGTTCCCGGACTTCATCCGCACCCAGAAGCGCCATCCGCGCACCAACATGCGCTCGCCGACCGCGATGTGGGATTTCTGGTCGCTGTCGCCGGAAAGCCTGCACCAGGTGGCGATCCTGATGAGCGATCGCGGCCTGCCGCAGGGTTATCGCTTCCTGAACGGCTACGGCAGCCACACCTTCTCGTTCTGGAACGACGACGGCGAGCGCTTCTGGGTGAAGTTCCACTTTAAGTCGATGCAGGGCCACAAGCACTGGACCAACGCGGAGGCCAACGCGGTGATCGCGGAGGATCGCGAAAGCGCCCAGCGCGATCTCTACGAGGCGATCGAACGCGGCGACTTCCCGCGCTGGCGCGTCTGCGTGCAGATCATGCCGGAAGCCGAAGCGCTCGACACGCCCTACAACCCGTTCGACCTGACCAAGGTCTGGCCGCACGCGGACTACCCGCTGATCGAGGTCGGCGTGGTGGAGCTGAACCGCAACCCGGAACACTACTTCGCCGAGATCGAGCAGTCCTCGTTCTCGCCGTCCAACATCGTGCCGGGCATCGGCTACTCGCCCGACAAGGTGCTGCAGGCCCGGCTGTTCGCCTACGCGGACGCGCATCGCTACCGCGTCGGCACGCATTACGAGGCGCTGCCGGTCAACCGCCCGCGCGTCGCCGTGCATTCCTACCATGCCGACGGCCCGATGCGCTTCGACGCCCCGCGCGGCACCGATGCCTATTACGAGCCGAACTCGTTCAACGGCCCGGTGGAAGCGCCGTCCGCCAAGGAGCCGCCGCTGCGCATCGACGGCGACGCTGGCTACTACGACCACCGCGCCGGCAACGACGACTACACCCAGCCGGGCAACCTGTTCCGCATGTTCGATGCGGCGCAGCGCCAGCGCTTCTTCGACAACATCGCAGGCGCCATGCAGGGCGTACCGGACGCGATCGTCGAGCGGCAGATGGCGCATTTCCGCGCCGCCGATCCGGCCTGGGAGGCAGGGGTCAGGGCATCGCTGGCGCGGATGGCCGCGGAGGCCGGTGGCGAGTCGGCGCCGTTGCAGGCGGCGGAGTAGTTTGACGCAGGGGTTTGGGCTCTGCCCCAAGCCCCGCCAAAGGGCTTGCCCTTTGGAAACCCGGTTGTGAGCTTGTTACGCAACCGGGGGGTTTTGGGGTAGTTGAAGGGACCATGAGCTTCATCGACGCCCGGAACATCCGCACCGGCAATCGCGGCACGGCGGCCGAAACCGTGCGTCCCGGCACGGCCGGCATCCTGCTGGTCAATCTCGGCACTCCAGACGGCACGGACACGCCGTCCGTCCGCCGGTACCTGACCGAGTTCCTGTCCGACCGGCGCGTGATCGAGGCCAACCCGCTGATCTGGCAGCCGATCCTGCGCGGCATCGTCCTGGTGACGCGCCCGCGCAAGAGCGCCGCCAACTACAAGCGCATCTGGAACACCGAGCGGGACGAAAGCCCGCTCCGCACCTACACGCGCTCCCAGGCAGAACAGCTCGAAGGCCGCCTCGCCGCCGACAACATCCCGGTGGAATGGGGCATGCGCTACGGCTCGCCCAGCACCGCCAGCGCGATCGACCGGCTGATCGCGCGCGGCTGCGACCGCATCGTGCTCCTGCCGCTTTATCCGCAATATTCCGCCACCACCACGGCCACCGCCAACGACCAGGCCTTCCGCGCCCTGATGCGCCTGCGCCGCCAGCCCGCCATCCGCACCGTCCCCTCCTTTCCGGACGACCCGGACTACATCCAGGCCCTGGCGGCCAGCGTCCGCAAACGCCTGGGCGAGCTGGACTGGATCCCCGAGGTGCTGATCGCCTCCTTCCACGGCCTGCCGGTGGAATACGTCCAGCGCGGCGATCCCTACGTGACGGAATGTGCGCGCACCATGAACGCGCTGCGCGAGGAACTGCGCATGACGCCGCAGGAACTGCCGCTCACCTTCCAGTCCCGCTTCGGCCCCACACGCTGGCTCGGCCCCTATACCGAGCCCAAGGTGCTCAAACTGGCCGCCAACGGCATCAAGCGCATCGCGGTCATCACGCCCGGCTTCATGGCCGACTGCATCGAGACGCTGGACGAGATCGGCAACGAGCTGCGCGAGGCGTTCGAGCACGCCGGCGGCGAGCGTTTCGCGACCATCCCATGCCTGAACGACAGCCCCGACGCGATCGCCCTGCTGGAGCGTCTGGTCAGGCGCGAGCTGGGCGGCTGGCGTTAGGGTGACGATTAAATATCATCATGTAATTTAATCGGGGCGCCGGAAACGAAAAAGCCCCCTCGCGAGAGGGGGCTTTTCGAATGGTCGGAGTGAGAGGATTCGAACCTCCGGCCCCTGCGTCCCGAACACAGTGCTCTACCAGGCTGAGCTACACTCCGGCTGCGGCGGGTTCATACAGGGGCGTCCGGCCGAACGCAAGACCGTGTGACAGCGCGATGATGCGACGGGCAGTCCGGCGTTCACAGCATGGCGGGATCGGCGGTCTGGGCGGGTTCAGCCGTGCGCGACAATTCGGCCAGACGCGCCAGCGCCGCGTCCACGCCCGCCACGGGCTCGAACAGGGTGCGGGCGGAGGGATCGGCGAAACCGTCGGCGATGGCGCGGTCGATCGTCGCCACCAGCGTGTCGCCCCAGCCGGCCACGTCCACGATCAGGATCGGCTTGTCGTGCAGGCGAAGCTGCTTCCAGGTCAGGATCTCGAAGAACTCGTCGAACGTGCCGAGCCCGCCCGGCAGGATGAAGAACGCGTCCGCATCGGCGAACATCTTCTGCTTGCGGGTATGCATGGAATCGGTGACGACCAGATCGGTGACGCCCTGGTGCATCACCTCGCGCGTCTTCAGGAAATGCGGGATCACGCCGGACACGGCGCCGCCGGAGGCCAGCGCGGCATCCGCCACGGCGCCCATCAGACCCACATCCCCGCCGCCGTAGATCAGCCGGATGCCGGCCTCGGCCAGAGCGCGGCCGCACTGTTCGGCCGCCGCGCGGAAGGCCGGGTTGCTACCGAAGCGGGAGCCCAGAAACACGGCCACGGAGGCAAAGCGGGTCGGCATCGCGGAACGAACCTCCTGAAGGGTGACGGGACGGCGGACAGCCTAACCGAGCGTTTGCCGGGGCGGTAGGCTGCGGCGCAGCCACAGGCACAGGCACAGCGCCGCCGCATTGGCCAGGGCCGCGCACAGGAACAGCGAGGCATAGCCGAACCCCTTGGAGATCACGCCGAGCACCGGCCCGCTGAGCCCCAGCGAGACGTCCAGGAACACGCTGTAGGCGCCGATCGCCGAGCCGCGGCTGCCGGGCCCGACGCGATCCACCGCCAGCACGCCCATGGCCGGGAACACCAACGCGAACCCGGCCCCGGCGAGCCCGCAGCCCAGAACCGCCACCACCGGAGCCGGCGACAGCCAGATCAGCAGCAGCCCGGCGATCTCGACCCACAGGGAGGCGATCGTCACCGCCACGCCGCCGCGCCGGCCGATCTGGTTCACGAAGAACACGCGCGCCAGGATGAAGGCGATGCCGAACACGGACAACGCCGTGCCGGCGCCGAACGGGCCGGATTGCGCCACGCCGGGGCGATGCCAGCCCTGCTGGTCGTAGAACAGGGTGATGAAGGTGGCGATCACGCCGAACCCGACCGAGGCCAGGCCCAGGGCCGCGCCGAACGGCGACACCGTGCGCAGGATGCGCCAGAACCGCACCGAGGCGCCGCCGCCGGACGGCGGCACCGCCGGGCGCGTCCGGGCGAGCAGAAAGCCGAACACGCCCAGAACGGCGGTCAGCACGCCGACCGATTCCAGCCCGCGCGCCAGATGGCCGCCGGCCAGGGCGAGCCCCAGCGGCGCGCCCAGGGCGATGCCGCCATAGGAGGCGATGCCGTTGAACGAGATCACCTGCGCCGTGCGCGCCGGCCCCACCAGGCCGATGGCCCAGGTGATGCAGCCCGTGCCCGTGCAGCTTTCCGATGCGCCCAGCGCCAGACGCGACAGGAGCAGCGCCCCCAGCGCCAGCCATGGCGTCGCCGCCAGGGCCCCCGCCGCCGCGGTGAGCACGCCGGCCAGCACCAGCAGGATCAGCCCCAGCAGCACCGAACGCCGCGCGCCCATGCTGTCGACGATATGTCCGGCGAGGCCCCGCGACGCGAAGGTGGCCAGATATTGCAGGCTGACGGCGAGGCCCGCCAGCACCACGTCGAAGCCGATCCCCGTATGGGTGAAGGACGGGATCACCGCCAAAGGGAGGCCGATGGAGATATAGGCCAGCAGGGTAAAGAACACCGTGCCCGCGATCCGGACGGCGTCGCGATGGCGCGAGGAGGTTTCGGACACGCTTCGAACTCTCCCGGCGGGCGTCATGAACGGAACAGGACGCCGCGGCGGCAGGTTCGAACGCTGCCCGGTTCTGAATCGATCCGGGCTGGTCTACCCTGCCACGCTGCAACGCAACACAAGCTGTGGAGCACAGAGCCCATGCGGACAAGCGGCGGCTACCTCACATTGTCGAGCAGGATCGCCTATCAGAACCGCTGGCTGCGTCTGCGCGAGGACGTCATCCGCCGCCCCGACGGCTCGGACGGGCTCTACGGTGTTGTGGAGCGCGAGGATTTCGTGGTGGTGGCGCCGCTCGGCATCGGCGCGGACGGCGCGCCGACCCTCGCCCTGGTGGAACAGTTCCGCTACCCGATCGGCCAGCGCCTCTGGGAGCTGCCCATGGGCATGTGGGAGGAACGCCCCGACGCCGCGCCGGAGCAGATCGCCAACGGCGAGTTGCAGGAGGAGACCGGCCTCGTCGCCGCCGAGATGCGGCATGTCGGCATCCTGTATCAGGGACCCGGCTTCTGTTCGCAGAAGGGCCATCTGTTTCTGGCCACCGATCTGCGCGAAGCCGGGACCGACCGGGAGCACACCGAGCAGGACATGATCTCCCGCGTCTTTCCTTTGGCGGAGGTGGAGCGGATGATCCGCGACGGCGAGATCGTCTGCATGACCACCATCGCCGCCATCGGCCTGCTGCGTTTGAAGGGATTGCTGTGATGGACCGCGTTCCGACCCTGGACCTGCGCCGTTTCCGAACGGAACGGGACGCCTTCGTCGCCGAGCTGGGTGCGGCCTATCGCCGCTTCGGTTTCTGCTGCTTCAGCCATCACGGCATCGACGACGCGGTGATCGCCGACGCCTATGCCGCCTTCGCGCGCTTCTTCGCGCAGGACGAAGGGGAAAAGCGGCGCTGCGCCGTCACCACCGCCGGCGGCGGCGGGCGCGGCTATGTCGGCTTCAAGGTCGAGACCGCGCGCACCAGCACGATCCCCGACCTGAAGGAGTTCTTCCATATCGGCCGCGAGCCGGGACCGAACGGCGATCCGGTGCTGCGACCCAATCTCTGGCCGGCCGGGATGCCGGAGTTCCGCACCCATGCGGAAGCCTTGTTCGCGTCCATGGAGAACGCCGGGGGCATCGTCCTGTCGGCGATCGCCTCCGATCTCGGCCTCCAGCCCGATTTCTTCCGCGACGTGGTGGATCACGGCGATTCCATCCTGCGCGCGCTGCATTATCCGCCGATCGACCCGAAGGATCTGCCCGCCGTGCGCGCCGAGGCGCATGAGGACATCTCGCTGATCACGCTTCTGGTCGGCGCCACCGAATCCGGCCTGGAGATCCTGACCCGGGACGGCGCCTGGCTGCCGATCGAGGCGGAGCCGGGCACGCTGGTGGTGAATGTGGGCGACATGCTGCAGCGCCTCACCAACCGGGTGTATCCGTCCACCACCCATCGGGTGAACAACCCGGCCGGGGCCGGGGCCGGACGCTCGCGCTACTCGATGCCGTTCTTCCTGGCGCCGAACATGGAATACGTGATCCGCAGCCTGCCCGGCTGCATCGGCGCGGAGGGCGACCATTTCCCCGAACCGATCACCGCGCATGACTACCTGATGGAGCGGCTGCGCGAGATCAAACTCCAGGCGGCCTGACGCGGGCCTCGCCGTCGCGCGGCCGCTCAGGTCGCGCGCGACACCGCGCGCAGATGGTCGCTGATGGCGATATCGGCGTCGGCGTAGATCTTCAGATAGCGGTCCAGCAGCGTCCGGCGGGTTTCGCGATAGTTGTCAGGATCGAAGGGGAAGAAATCCAGCACGGTATCGCGCGTGAGCCCGTCGATCTTGCGATAGTTGCAGTACGGGATGCCCATGGTCTGGCACATCTCTTCCGTGCGGCTGTCGATGGTGATGCAGCCTGCCGGCACGCCGGCCTGGATCGCCAGCATGGCGCCGTGGAAGCGCGTTCCGACCACGAAATCGAACTGCCTGACGTGATTCATCCAGCCCTGGACGCTGTTCAGCGCCACGGCGTGGGTCCGGCACCAGCTCTTGAAGGTGTCGAGGTCCTGGTCCGGCATGATGTATCGGTGGGTGAGCTCGAGTTCGCCCGGAGAGATCAGGTCGAACTCGCCGTAAGCGATCCGGATCATCTCCAGCCCATGCTGAACGATGTAGTCGCGCTCCCCGGTCGCGAGCGGCACCAGCATGCGCTCCACCCTGGCCAACGCCGGCAGGAACGGAATGCCTGCATTCACCGCGATCCGCTGCGGACGGCGCTTGTAACCTTCGGCCAGCACGTCGGCAGGATTGTCGACGCTGGTGAAGTTGGACGGGCAGCCGGTGACGGTGGCGATGTCGGGGAAACCGGCCCGGGCGATCTGATCGGCGGTGAACGCGCCACGCAGGCCGAGGGCCGGGCCGTTGCCCGGCGACAATCTGGCCAGGGTCGCCAGCCAGCGTGCCGTGCCGTCCGACAGCTTGATCGCCTCGCCCTGCTTGAGCGCCTGCGCGCCCAGGCCGATGCCGATCACCGGCAGGCCATAATCGGTGAACCAATTGGCCCAGTCGCCGAGATCGGTGTGCGCGCCGAGCTGATTGGCCAGCGGCACCACGAGCACATCGCCCGCCGCCCGGATGTCGCGTCGCGCTGCGCCCAACGGCAGCGCGGTCACGTCTCCGCCCAGATGAGACCGGACGGCGTTCAGGAAGGCGAGATTGCCGGTGTTTCCACCGGTCCGGGCAAACAGTGTTGCAGCATCGGAATGATCTTCAACCGAAAGAGCGGGGTCGATGCCGAGAAAGATGGGTCTGCGCATGATTCCAAATCCCGGCATGGGCGAATCTCGTCGGATTCGCCAGCTTGGTTCGAAATCCGACACAGCCTCGTCAAGCTCGGAAATGACGGTATAGGATTCGCCACCACGCGTCAAAGTCGTTACAAAATCGTTACTCGCGTGGGTTCGACGACGATTGCCGAGCCGGAAACACGATTTGTCAAAAATCTCCGGAGAGCTTTCGTTGCAAAAATCACGGCACCGGGCGCTGCGTGGCGGTCCACTTCCGTCCCCGGCCCATCCGGTGTATCGGCGGAAACGGTGTTTCCGGAGATCCGCATGGCCCTGGTGAAGACGACCGAGCTGGGCGCACGCGGTTTCGCGAACCGAGCCACCGACGCCCCCGCGCCGACCGCCGCCCGCCGGCGCGCCCAGGACCGGTCGCGGCTGCGTCAGGAAAAGGCCGCCGAGCGCATCGGCGCGGCGACCGAGGAGCTCGCCGCCGGGCTTGCCGAAGCCTCCGCCGCCGCCGAACAGCTCCGTCGCGCCCTGGACCAGATCGCCGGCGCCGCCGAACACGCCGCCGATGCCGCCGCGCGGTCCCGCACCGCCGTGGACGAGCTGGGCCTCATCTTCAACCACTCCCGCACCCGCGCGGAAGGCGCGCGCAACCGCACCGGCGCCTTGCAGGGGCTGCTGATCGAGGTTTCGGCGCAGGTGGATGCGTCCGTCGCCGCGGTAAGCGAACATGCCGAGCGCCAGCTTGCCGCCGTGGCGCGCATCGGCGCGCTGGAAGCACAGGCCGGTCGCGTCGACCAGATCACCCGCGTGGTCGGCGAGATTTCCGACCAGACCAATCTTCTGGCGCTGAACGCGGCGATCGAGGCGGAACGGGCCGGCGAACACGGGCGCGGCTTCGCCGTGGTGGCGGACGAGGTCCGCGCCTTCGCGGAAACCTCCGAACACAGCGCGCGCGACGTGCAGACGCTGGTCGCTGCCATCGCCGAGGGCGTGCGCGGCATCGCCGCCCGGATCCGCGACACCGCGGAGCGGGCACAGGCGGAAGCGCAGCGCGGGCGCAGCGTCAACGGGACGCTGGAGGCCGTGCGGCGCGATCTGGAACGGATCGCCGAAGGCTCGCGCGCGATCCTGGATGCCGCCATCTCGGCCGAGAATGGCGGCCGCGAGATCGGGCTCGGCGCCGAACAGGTCGCCATCGCCGCCGAGCAGCAATCCTCCGCCACCGCCGAAGCGCAGCGTGCCGTGCAGCAGCAGAGCCAGGCGCTGGAACAAAGCCAGCAGACCGCCGAAGCGCTGGCGCTGACCAGCGAGACCCTGCATGACGGCGCCAGCGCGGTGCAGATCGTGGCGTCCTCCGCCGAGGAGCTGTCGGCCACCGTGCAGGAACTGAGCGGGGCTGCCGGCGAGATCCTGCTGGCGATCGACCAGATCGGTCGCGGGGCCGAAGCGCAGGCATCGGCGGCGCGGCAATCCGCTTCCGCCATGGCGCAGATCGAACGCGCCGCCGCCTTGATGAAGACCGAAGCCTCCGACGAGGCGGCGCGCCTGGAGGCGATCGCGCCCTTGTTCGCGCAAGGCCGCGACGCGATGCGGCGTCTGGCCGACAGCGTGGGCATCGCGGCCGGGGAAACCGGCGCCATCGCGCGTGACGTGGCCGCTCTGGATGCGACCGCCCGCCGGATCGAGAAGATCGTCGACGCCATCGCCCTCGTCGCGGTGCAGACCAACATGCTGGCGGTGAGCGGCGCCGTGGAGGCCGCGCGTGCCGGCGCGTCCGGCCAGGGTTTCTCGATCGTGTCCGCCGACATCCGCGCGCTGGCCCGCGACAGCGCCGCCAATGCCGACCGCATGAAGGACGTGATGCGGGACATCCGCGACCAGATCGCCATCGTCCGGGCGGAGATGGAGCAGCTCGAGTTCGGTGCGCGCGGCGAGACCGGCCGCCAGACCGGCAGCCTGGAGCGTCTGGACCAGGTCGAAACCGAGATGGACGCCCTGCGCGACGGCGCCAGCGAGGTTCTGCGCGGCGCGGACAGCGTTCTCGGCACGGTGCGTGAGGTTCTGGCCGGCACCGAGCGCATCGCGTCCACCGCCGCCGAAGCCAGCGACGCCGCCGGCGAGGCCACCACGGCGGCACGGCAGCAGGCGCGCGGGGCCGAGGATCTGGCCGCCGCGATCGAGGAGATCGCCAGCCTCGCCGACGAGCTGCGTGCGTCCGTCGTCTGACCACGCGCGATCCGCCGCGATGGCGCCGGACTCTTCCGCTGCGCCGCTTCCGCTCGCGCAGGCGGGTCTTTGCGTGTCGGCCGGGCACGACATCGTCCGGTTTCCACTCCGGTCTGTTCTGGAGATTCTGCGTCCGCTCCCGCTGACGCGTGTGCCCCACGCGCCGCCGGCCTTGCTGGGACTGGCCAATCTGCGCGGGCAGGTGCTGCCGGTGGCGTCGCTCGCCGTTCTGCTGGGCGGCGTCGCGACGACGAGAGCCGCCGCGCGCCTCGTCGTGATCGCACGCGGCGGACAGCGGATCGGGCTTCTGGTGGATGCGGTGCTTCCCGGCCGTGTGGAGGAAGCGCGCGCCGTCGACCCGGCCACGCTGTTGCCTGCCTCGTTCGCGCCGGGCGGCAGCGCGACCGAACGAGAAGCCGCCCGCTCCGAACCGAATCCTGCCGGATCGCGCGGGACCGAGTCGTTGCTGGCGGATCGCCGCGTGGCGTTGCTGCTGTTCCGGATCGGCGGCCAGGACTTCGCCCTGCCGCTCTCGGCCGTGGATGCGGTGACGACGCTCGCGGATGACGGCCCGGCCGCGCCGCAGCCGGTGCCGGATTGCGATGCGGCGATGCTGGGGGTGATCGCATGGCGGCGTTTGCCGCTGCCGGTGCTGAGCGGTGCCGTTCTGCTCGGCAGGGCGCGCCGGACGACGACCCGCCTCGTCGTGCTGCGAACCGGCGGCCATCTGTGCGGCCTCGCCGTGGAGGGCGTGAGCGGCATCCTTCATGTCGATCCCGCCGCCATCGACGCGGTCCCGCCGCTGTTGCAGCGCGGACAAGGCGCGGAAGCCCGCGTGGCGGGGCTGTGCCGTCTGGAGAACGGCACCCGGCTGGTGCAGCTTCTGGACCAGAACCGGTTGTTGCGCGACAGCGCGGTGGTTCTGCCGCGCATTGGCGTGGAAGCAGCTACGCCGGAACCGGCGGAGGCGGTCGAACGGGTTCTGCTGGTGCGGCTCGGCGGCGAACGCTACGGCCTGCCCTTGTCCTGCGTGCGCGAGGTGGTGCGGCATCCGGGCCGGCTGACCCGTTTGCCCAACGCGCCCGGTTTCGTGGACGGCGTGATCAGCCTGCGCGGCCGGGTTCTGCCGGTGATCGACCAGGCGATGCGGCTCGGCGCCGGACCGGGGCAGGACCGGGAGCGCCGCATCGTGGTGGTGATGGCGAACACGGTTCCGCTCGGGATCGCCGTGGAGGCGACCCTGTCGCTGGCCGGGTTTCCCGCCGGAACCCTGTCCCCCGCGCCCGGTTTCGGTGCGGAGGGATCGTTCGACCGCGTGGCGACGCCGGGCGGACATGGGAGCGACGCGCCGGTTCTGCTGCTCGACCCCGACGCCGTGTTGCGCGGCGTGGCGGCCGATCTTGCCGCTGCGCTGCAAGGGGCCGGTGCATGATCCGGCTGCTGGTGGTGGACGATTCCGCGTTGATGCGGCGCCTGATGGGCCAGGTGTTCGGCGGGGACGGCGCGTTCGAGCTTGCCTTCGCCCGCGACGGCGAGGAGGCGCTGGTTCAACTCCATGCCTTCCGGCCGGATGTGGTGACGCTGGATGTGCAGATGCCGCGCATGGACGGTTTGCGCTGTCTCGACCGGATCATGCTGGAACGGCCCTGTCCGGTGGTGATGGTGTCGTCCCTGACCGAGGCCGGGGCGGAGGTGACGTTGCAGGCGCTTGCCGCGGGGGCGGTGGATTTCGTGCCCAAGCCGGGGGGAGCGATCTCCTTGTCGATGGAGACCCTGGCGCCGGTGCTGCTGGACAAGGTGCGTGGTGCCGCGCGCACGCGGGTGAGCCGCGCCCGGCGTTTGACCGAACGGGTGCGTCTGCGCACGCGCAAGCCGCCGTCCGCGACGGCGCAGCGCCACGCCCCGGCCGGACCGTCGACCGTGCCGTTGCCGCCCGCGCGCGGCCCGGCGGACGGGGTGGTGCTGGTGGGCTGTTCCACCGGGGGGCCGCCCGCGCTCGACGTGCTGCTGGGCGCCCTGCCAGCGGATTTCCCCTGGCCGGTTCTGGTGGCGCAGCACATGCCCGCTTCCTTCACCGCCGCGCTGGCACGCCGTCTGAACCGGCTCTGCGCGTTGGAGGTCCTGGAAGCGCGCGAGCCGCTGCCGTTGCGCCCCGGGCTGGTGTGCATCGCGCGCGGCGATGCGGATCTGATCGTGTCGCGCCGGGACGGCGTCGAGATGGCGATGGCGGCGCCGCCCGGCGCCGGTCCCTGGCACCCCAGCGTGGACCGTCTGGTGCGCTCGGCCATGATCGAGCTCGGCCCGTCGCGTTTGACCGGCATCCTGATGACCGGCATGGGCAATGACGGCGCCGACGCGCTCTGCCTGCTGGCGGCCTCGGGTGGGCGCACCATCGCCGAAAGCGAGGAGAGCGCGGTGGTCTGGGGCATGCCGGGCGAGCTGGTCCGGGCCGGCGGTGCGCAGATCGTGGCGCCGCTGGACGAGATACCGGCGCAGCTGATGGCGCTGCTGCCGTGAGCGAGCAGACGCCCTTGTCCGCGACGGAGCTGGATCAGCTTTGCGGCTTCATCTACCGCCGCACCGGCATGAGCTACGGCGAAGGCAAGCGCTATTTCATCGAGCGCCGCCTGAACGACCGCATGCGACGCACGGAGTCGCGCACCGTGTCGGCCTATCTGGCCCGTCTCGCCGCCGACGAGGCCGAGGCCGAACGTCTGGTGAACAGCATCACGGTGAACGAGACCTATTTCTATCGCGAAGAGCACCAGCTGCGCTGCCTGGGCCAATCGATCCTGCCCGAGCTGGTGCGGAGGCGCGGTCCGGGCGATCTGGTGCGGATCTGGTCCGCGCCGTGTTCCACGGGGGAAGAGTCCTATTCCATCGCCCTCTGGCTGCTGGAGAACTGGCCTCTCGTGGATGCCTACAACATCGAGATCGTCGGCTCCGACATCGACACGGCGGCGCTGGAAACTGCGCGGATCGGGCGCTACGGCACGAGGGCGCTGAATCGTCTGCCGCCGCGGGTGCTGCATGCCTATTTCGAGCCGCTCGACCGCGACACCTGGCAGATCATCGGCGACCTTCGCGAATCTGTGCGGTTCACCACCGCCAATCTGGTGGATGCCGCGTCGGTGGCGGCGCAGGGACGGTTCGACCTGATCTTCTGCCGCAACATGCTGATCTATTTCGACGACGATTCACGCGCACGCGCCGCCGATCTTCTGTTCGACGCTCTGCTGCCCGGCGGCTTCGTGTGCCTGGGACACACGGAATCGATGAGCCGGATCTCGACGCGCTTCACCCAGCGGCGCTTTGCCGAGGCCGTGGTCGCGCAACGTCCGCCGGAGAACGGGCGATGACGGACGAGCTGCTGCCGCAATTCCTGTTCGAAGGGCGGGAGCTGATCCAGGACGCTGCGGATGCGCTGCTGATCCTGGAACGGACGCCGCCGGGTATGGCGTTGGACCGGGAGGTTCTGGATCGCGCCTTTCGCGCCGTGCACACGCTGAAAGGGTCGACCGGGCTGTTCGATCTCAGGCCGATGGGCGAGCTGCTGCATGCTTCCGAGGACGCTCTCGGCCTGCTGCGCGACGATCCCGGGCAGCGCATCCTGCCGTTCGATGCCCTGCTGAACAGTCTCAGCGCGTGCGAAAGCTGGTTCGATGCGATCGAGCGCGGCGGCGCCTTGCCGCCCGATGCGGCCGGTCTGGCGGCGTCGCTGATTCGCGCTCTGCCCGGACGCCATGCTCCGCCGGCCGACATCGTGCCGGTGCGGAACGAGGCGGACAGCGCAACGCCGGACTGGATGGCCGCCCTGCTGGCGAACGAGGCCGAGACCGTGCGGCGCGAACATCGCGACGGACGCGTCCTGCACGCGGTGCGGTATCGCCCGGTGCCGGACTGCTTCTTTCTCGGCGACGACCCGATGGCGCTGTTGTCGGCGGTGCCGGAGCCGGTTGCGCTACGGCTGGAGGCGGTGCCGGATGCGGAAGGGGTTCTGTCGGATCCGTTCCGCTGCGTTCTGATGGCGACCCTGCTCAGCACGGCGTCCGCCGAGGCGCTGCGCCATGCCTTCCGCACAGTGCCGGACCAGATCGAGATCGTTCCCGTGCCGGCGGAGGCCGCCCTGGCGGAAGCGGACGGAGGCGGTGCACGCCTGGTGCGGGTGGATGCCGCGCGTCTCGACGGGGTGGTGGATCTGGCCGGGGAGCTGCTGGTGGCGCGCAACCGTCTGGGTGCGCTGCTGGGCGAACGGGCGGCCGAGGGCGGCGACCGGGATCTGCATGCGCTGGCGACGGCGTTCGCCGAGATCGACCGCGTCGCCCGTGCCCTGCACCGGGAAGCCGCCGGGTTGCGTCTGGCGCCGCTGGAGCCGTTGTTCCGCCGTTTGCCGCGTCTGGTGCGCGACATCGCCGCTGCCGAAAACAAGACCGTCGCATTGACGGTGCAGGGCGGCGGGGTGGAGCTGGATCGCACCCTGGTGGAGCGGTTGTTCGAACCGCTGGTGCATATGCTCCGCAACGCGGTCGGCCACGGTATCGAATCGGCGGACATGCGGCGGGCGGCCGGCAAGCCGGAGTGCGGGCGGATCGTGCTGCGGGCGGAAGCCGCCGGCGAAACCGTGACGGTCGCGGTGGAGGATGACGGGGCCGGGATCGATCCGGAACGCATCCGGGCGATCGCCGCCGAACGCGGCCTGCTCGATCCGGCGAGGCTGGCGGCGCTGGATTCCGCAGGCTGTCTCGACCTGTTGTTTCTGCCCGGATTTTCCACCGCGTCCGCCGTGACCGAACTGTCCGGTCGCGGCGTCGGCATGGATGCGGTGCGCGGCGCGGTGGAAGAGGCGGGGGGGCGCGTGTCGCTGAGCAGCCGGCCGGGCGAAGGGACCGCCGTGCGGATCAGCCTGCCGCGCGCCCTGTCGATCACCACGGCGCTGTTGTGCGAGACCGGAGGCGAACGTGTCGCGGTTCCGGCCGGCAGCGTGCGCGAGATCGTGCGACCCCGGCCGGAGATGCTGGTCGCGGTCGGCTCGGCCAGCGCCTTCACCCTGCGCGACCAGGTGGTGCCGCTGCTCCCGCTCGCGCCGCTGCTGGGTCTGTCCGAAACCGGATCGGCCGATGGGCCGGTTCTGGTGCTCCGCGACCGGGACCGCCCGGTCGGATTGCGCGTGGACCGCGTTTCGGCGCGGGCCGATCTGTTGGTGCGCGCGCTGGACGGGGTGCTGTCCGGCATTCCCGGAGTCGCGGGAACGGCAACCGGCCCGGATGGGCGCGTTCTGATGGTGCTGGACCCGGCGCAACTCTTGTCGCGACAGGAGCCGGCCGCATGAGCGTTCGCGTGTCGAATGGCGTGGCGACGCTGTCGGCTCCGTCCCTGGTGGAGGATGCCGAGCCGCTTTGGCGCTTCCTGTGCGCGGAGCGGGCAGCCGGGCGCCGGGCGACCGTCGATCTGGACGGAGCCGGGTTGCCGCACGGCGCGGTGATGCAGCTTCTGTTGTTGTTTCGACCCCGCATTCTGGGCGGCGGCGGGCACCCCTTCGTCGCGCGGTGGCTCTTGCCGACGTTGCAGGACGACAACGGCAACACATCGAAAGATTCTCCCGCATAAAGAGCATTGTTTCCCCGATATCGTTGCAGTATCGAACGTTATGGTGCGGTTCCCGGGCCCGAACGCTTCCCCTTCCTCTGCGCTCGGCGACCTGATCGCGGAAGCGGTCGCGGCAGGGCGTTTCCGCACGCAAGCCGATGCGGTTCACGCCCTGGAACAGGTGCTGCGCGGGCCGCCCGCCCCGTCGTCCAGCGAGCATCGTTTCCGCGCCCTTCTGGACGGTGCCGAGGATCGCGCCTTCATCGTGTTCGACACCGCCCGGCGGATCGTCGAATGGAGCCCGGGTGCGACCGCCTTGTTCGGCCGGCGCGAGAGCGAGATGCTTGGTGCCGGCACCGAAGCGTTGTTCACGCCCGAAGACCGCGCGGGCGGCGTGCCGGAGCGCGAGTTCGAGCAAGCGCTGCGCGACGGGCGCGCCCGGCATCAACGCTGGCATCCGCGGCGCGACGGAAGCGGTTTCTGGGGCAGCAGCCTTCTGGTGCCGATCCGTGATTCGGCAGATGTCGCGACCGGTTTCCTGAAGGTTCTCGCCGATCGAACCGAGACGCGCCGCACCGGCGTTGCGCTGGAGCAGAGCGAGAACCGCCTGCGGGCCGTGTTCAACACGGTGGCGATCGGCATCGTCGTCGCGGAAGCGCCGTCCGGACGACTGGTGCTGGCGAATTCCGCCTGCGACCGCTTGTTCGGCCCGGACTGGCCGCGCTCCGCCCGGATCGCGGACTATGCCGACTGGGATTTCCGCTTCGCCGACAACAGCCGGGTTCCTCCCGGCGCCCATCCTCTGGCCCGTTCCCTGGCGGGCGAGGAACGGCCGGTCCTGGAAGCGCTCCGTCCGGGCGAAGACGGCGCCCGGCATTGGGTGCGCGTCACCGGCGGCGCCATTCGCGACGATCGGGGCGCCATCACCGGCGCCGTGGCGATGATCGAGGATATCGACGCCGCCCGGCGCACGGAGGAAACGCTTCTGGGCACCAACGCCCGCCTGGTGGGTGAGGCCGTTTCCGCCGCCTCGGACCTGCGCAACAGCCGGCTGGCGTTCACGGGCGCGGAGGAGCGGCGCGCCCTGGCCGAGGAACAGGTGCGCCAGCTCCAGAAGATGGACGCGCTGGGCCAGCTCACCGGCGGTATCGCGCATGATTTCAACAACATGCTGGCGGTGGTGATCGGTGCGCTGGAGCTGGTGCAGCGCCGTCTGCGCAAGAACGATCCCGATATCGGCCGGTTCGTGGACGCCGCCATGGACGGCGCCCAGCGCGCCGGCAGCCTGACGCAGCGGCTGATGGCGTTTTCCCGCCATCAGCCGCTGGCGCTCGCATCGCTCGACCTGAACGCGATGGTGCAGGGCATGGACGACCTGCTGCGTCGTACGATCGGCGAGGCGATCGTGCTGGAGCTGCGTTTGTTCCAGGACCTGTGGCGCGTCCATGCCGATCCGAGCCAGCTCGAGAACGCTTTGCTGAACCTGGCGGTGAATGCGCGCGACGCCATGAACGGCGCCGGGCATCTCGTGGTGGAAACCGGCAACGTTTCCATAACCGACGCGAAGAACGCGGAAGCGATCGCGCCGGGGCATTACGTGTTGTTGCAGGTGATGGATACCGGCTGCGGCATGTCGCCGGAACTGGCCGCGCGCGTGCTCGACCCGTTCTTCACCACCAAGCGCGCCGGGGCGGGCACCGGGTTGGGGCTGAACCAGGTCCTGGGCGCGGTGACGCATTCCGCCGGCCAACTGCGGATCCGGTCCGAACCCGGGCGCGGCACCTGCGTCCGGTTGTTTCTGCCGCGTCTCGACGAGACCACGACGGCGCCCGCCCCGATCCCCGTCCGCGAGGCGGTGTCCCCCGGCCGGGCGGACGAAATGGTGCTGGTGGTGGAAGACGACCGCCGCGTGCGGGAACTCGCAGCCCTGGGTCTGCGCGAACTGGGATACGGCGTTCTGGAAGCGGGAACCGCGGCCGAGGCGATGCGCTTGCTGGACGACCATGAACAGGTGGCCCTCTTGTTCACCGATATCGTCATGCCCGGCATGGACGGGCGCGCGCTGGCGATCGAGGCCAGGCGGCGCCGCCCCGGTCTGAAGGTGGTGTTCACCAGCGGGGATGCGCGCAACACCGGTGGCCAGGAGGCGTTGCTGGTGGATGGCGCCGCTCTTCTGCCCAAGCCCTATGGCATCGCGCTTCTGTCCGCCACCGTACGTGCGGCTTTCGACCGCTGATGCGTTGCCGCGTGCGTCGTCTCGTCCTGGCCGCTGGCGGCGCCACCGTGGCGTGCGCACGGGCGGGATGCTTTACTGATCGGCTTCCTTGTCCGGGCCGCGCTGGAGTTCCGTTCGATGCCGACCACCGTTCTGATCGTCGATGACAGCAAACTCGCCCGCATCGTCGCATGGAAAACGGTGAACGCGCTGCAACCGGACTGGCAACGTCTGGAAGCCGGCAATGCCGACGAGGCGCTGTCGCTCGTGGCCGCCGGCGGGGTGGATGTGGTGCTGGTGGATTTCAACATGCCGGGCAAGGACGGGCTGGTTCTGGCCGCAGAGCTTCGGGCGGACTATCCTTCCATGCCGATCGCGGTGATCACGGCCAACATCCAGGACGAGATCGTGGCCCGCGCCCGCGCCGCCAACGCCGCGTTCGTCGCCAAACCCGTGACGGAAGAGGCGCTGCGTCCGTTCCTGTCCGGCGCGGCTCTGCGACTGCGCGCCGCCAGCCAGACCACATGATCACCGACACCGAGCATCACGCCGGCAACGCCCAGGGGGCTGGGTCGGACGCCACGGGCGGGATCGCGCCGATCCTGGACGAGCTGGAACGCGATGCCCTGACCGAACTTGTGAATATCGGCGTCAGCCGCGCCGCCGCCGCGCTGCGCAAGATGGTCGGGCGCGAGGTCATCCTGTCGATCCCGGCAGTGGAGGCGATGAGCCGCGCCATGGCCTCCTCGCTGATCTCCGAACGGGAAACCGAAGGGCTGATCGCGGTCCATCAGAATTTCGAGGGCGCGTTCTCCGGCGGCGCGATGCTGATCTTTCCCCGTTCCTCCTCCATCCATCTGGTGCGTGCGGTCGCCGGAGATACGCTGAACGAAGCCGAGCTGGCCGAGATGGAGCGCGAGGCGCTGGCGGAAACCGGCAACATCATTCTGAACGGCTGTCTCGCTTCCATGGCGAACATGCTGCGCCAGTCGCTGAACATGTCGCTGCCCGAAGTGTCCGAAGGTTCCGGACAGGATCTGTTCGATCTCTCCGGCGAGGCAGGCGCCGATGGGCTGGTCCTCTTTCTCTACATCAACTTCACCGTTCAAGACCGCAACATCCGCGGCTACATCGCCATGCTGATGGACCTTCCGTCGCTCACGGTGCTGAAGCGCCTGATCGGCACGTTCATCGACAGCGTCATGGACGACGGAACGGCGGCGCCTTGATCATGTCCGCTTTCGCCGCCAGCCATTCCAGCCAGCACCCCGCCTTCAACGCCGAGAACCATGGCAGCGAAGACGTCAGGCTGGCGCTGCAACGGTTGAACAACGCTGCCTGCAACGCCGTTCTGCGTTCGGGCATGGCGGTGATGGTGACGGACCCGCATCTGGCCGACAATCCGATCGTGTTCGTGAACGATGCCTGTCTGCGTCTCACGGGTTACGCAGCGGAACAGCTGTTGGGCCGCAATTGCCGTCTGCTGCAGGGTCCTCGCACCGATCCCGACAGCCGCCGTCGGCTCGCCGCCGCGGTCCGGTCCGGGATCAGCGCCGATGCCGAGATCCTGAACTATCGTTCCGACGGCACGCCTTTTCTGAATCGCCTCTGCATCACGCCCCTGGCCGGAGCGGACGGTTCCGTGGTGTTCTTCATGGCCACAGTCGCGGAGATCGTCTCCGAATCCGTTGCATCGGCCACGCCCGTGCAGATCGCACCGGCCGCCGATGCGACCAGCGAGCGGTTGCAGGCGGCGCTGGCCGGCTCCGGGCTGGCGGCGGCGTTCGAATGGGAGATTGCCGCCGAGCGGATCGTCGGCGACGCGCGCTTCGCCGCCCTCTACGGCATCGATCCGGCCGAGGCACTGTCTGGAATTTCGCCGGCACGATTCGTGTCGCAGATCCATCCTTCCGATCGCACGCGCATGCGTCTCGCCATCGGCGGCATGCTGCGCGGGGCCGAGCTCCTGTCGCGCGAGTTCCGGCTGACGCTGCCGAACGGCAAGGTGCGCTGGATGCATGCGAGAGCGCGTTGCCTGTACGATGCGGACGACCGTCCGGTATCGTTCAGCGGCGCTCTGGTCGACATCGCCGAACAGAAACGCGTGCAGGAACAACTCCGCGTTGCGCAGACCGCAGGCGGGATCGGCACGTTCGAATACACGGACGGTTTCGCCACCGTCTCCGTGTCGCAGCAATTCTGCCAGCTTCTCGGGCTGCATCCGAGCGCGGAGTTGCCGGTACGCACCGTCAACAACGTCGTGCTGCCGGGAGATCCACCTTTGCTGGACCCAAACGGCGCGCGCGCCGGCGGCACCATGGGCGCTGAGATCGAAACGCGCATACGCCGCCCGAGCGATGGCGAGATCCGCTGGCTCGCGCGCCGTGGCGAACAGGTGGACGGGCGTCCGGACGACGAGACCAACCAGCCGGACCGGTTCTGCGGCGTCATCTACGACATCACCACCGCCAAGCTGGTCGAGAAACAACTGCGATTCCTGAACGAGACTCTGGAACTTCGCGTCGCAGAGAGTACGCGCGAGCGCGACGTGGTGTGGCGCACCAGCCAGGATCTGTTCGTTCTGTGCGACCTGTCCGGCACGATCCGGAGCGTCAATCCGGCCTGGACCGCCTCGCTGGGTTTCCGGATCGAGGACATCGTCGGCACGCCGTTCGAGGCGCTGGTGCATCCGGACGATCTGCCGCTTGCCCGTGCCCAGTTCGCCGCCTGTCTAAACGAGCATCGTCATCCGATCGATCTGCGGCTCCGCGCCGCCGATGGCGGATGGCGTCGCTATTCCTGGCAATACAGCCGCGACAACGACGCGTTCTATGCCGCCGGGCGCGACGTGACCGAACGGTTCCAGCTCGAGGAACAGTTGCGGCAAAGCCAGAAGATGGAGGCGGTCGGCCAGCTGACCGGCGGCATCGCGCATGATTTCAACAATCTGCTGACCGGCATCGCCGGCAGTCTGGAACTGCTCGGCACGCGTGTGGCGCAGGGGCGTTTCAAGGATGTGGAACGCTACATCAACGCGGCCCAGGGCGCCGCCCGGCGGGCAGCTTCTCTGACGCATCGTCTTCTGGCCTTTTCCCGCCGGCAGACGCTGGATCCGAAACCGACGGACATCAATGCGCTGCTGCAAGGTCTGGAAGAGCTGGTCAGGCGCACGGTGGGGCCGCAGGTGGCGGTGCACACCGTGCTCGCCGCCGATCCATGGACGACCATGGTCGATCCGAACCAGCTCGAGAACGCGGTCCTGAATCTCTGCATCAACGCCCGCGACGCGATGCCCGACGGCGGCAGCATCACGGTGGAAACCGCGAACGTGGCGCTGGACGATTCCGCTGCACGCGAGCACGACATCCCGCCCGGCCACTACGTGTCGTTGAGCGTGAGCGATACCGGTACCGGCATGACGCCGGACGTGATGGCGCGCGCATTCGACCCGTTCTTCACCACCAAGCCGATCGGCGAAGGCACCGGTCTCGGTTTGAGCATGATCTACGGTTTCATGCGCCAATCCGGCGGCCAGGTTCGCATACAGTCCGAGCCGGGACGCGGCACGGTCATGCGTCTGTATCTGCCGCGTCACCAGGGAGACGATGGTGTGGACGATGGCACGGTTCCCGACACGGAAGGCGATCTGCGCGCGACGACCGGCCAGACCGTGCTGATCGTCGACGACGAACCCACCGTGCGGATGTTGGTCACGGAAGTTCTGGAAGACCTGGGCTATGTCGCGATCGAAGCCGCGGATGGTTCTGCCGGACTGCAGGTTCTGCAATCGGATGCGCGGGTCGATCTTCTGGTGACGGATGTCGGACTGCCGGGCGGATTGAATGGGCGGCAGGTGGCCGATGCCGGGCGCGTGGCGCGCCCGGAGCTGAAGGTTCTGTTCATCACCGGCTACGCAGAGACCGCCGTGGTCGGAAACGGCCAGCTCGAAGCCGGCATGCATGTGCTGACCAAGCCGTTCGCGATGGAAACACTGGCGGGGCGGATCAAGACCTTGATGGATTCCTGACGGAATGGTCTTCTTTTTCTGGAGAAAAAGAAGCAAAAAGACTTTGTCCGTTAGGTTCTAGAAATCCGCCATACCGAGGCCCAAACGGACAGAAGTTCTTTGGTTCTTTCTTCCAAGAAAGAACATCCTTCTCCTCTTCCCTGAAGGATCTTAAAGGATACCTCTTCAGGGATCGGCCCAGCGTCTGACGAGATTGTGGTAGATGCCGGTCAGCGCCGTCACACGCGCATCATCCGGTGTGTCGGCAGCCAAAGCCTGGATCTGCTGATCCAGTTCGAACAGAAGCCGCCGCTCGCCCTCGTCGCGCACCAGACTCTGCATCCAGGTGATGGCGCAAACCCGCTCGCCGCGCTCCACCGGCGTGACGCGATGCAGCGAGGAAGACGGGTAGAGAACCATCTCTCCAGGCCGGAGCCTGATCTCCCGCGTGCCGAACGTGTCCTCGATCACCAGGGCGCCGCCGTCGTACTCGTCGAGCGGCGACAGGAACAGCGTGGCGCTGAGATCGGTGCGAATGGTGCCGCGCGAACCGTAACGGATCGCATTGTCGACATGGGTACCGAAGCGGTCGCCGGGACGATAGCGCGCGAAGACGGGCGGAAACACGCGCTTGGGCAATGCCGCCGATACGAACACCGGCACCGTGCCGAGTCTGCGCAGAAGCGTCTCTCCTTCGGCACGCGCTACCGGATCATCTTCCGAAAGTTGCAGGTTCTGCTTCGTGCGAACCGATTGATGTCCAGCCGTGACGCGACCATCGACCCAGTCGCAGGGCAGAAGTCGCGTGCGGAGCGACGCGGCCTCCTCCTCCGACAGAACGCGAATAACGTTCAGCATCTCAGTAGGAAGCGGCCAGCGAGAACAGCGCCGAACGCGCCGGTCCCATCACGATATGCGACGGATGCAGCGCCGCGTAGTAGCGCGTGTCGGTCGCGTTCTGAACGTTAACCTGCGCGGTGAGCTGCCTGGTGATGTGGTACTTCGCCATCAGCTGCAGCGTGGTGTAGCCGGGCGCGCGCTCGATGATCGTCGTGCCTGCCTGTGGCAGAGACGATGCCGTGCGGCTCGAGGTGTAGTTCACGCCGGCGCCGAAGGTGAGGCGGTAGGCGGGAAAGCTGTATTCGGTCCAGAGCGCCACCGTATGCTTGGGCGCGTTCGGCGGGCTGTTGCCGATCTCCAGCCGGTTCGGCGAGGCCACCACCACCACGTCGTTGTAGCTGTATCCGCCGAACACTTCCCAGACCGGGGTGATGTGTCCGGCCGCGGTCAACTCGAAGCCGCGCGAGCGGTAGTTGCCGGCGAGAATGGTACGGGTCGCGTCGGCCGGATCGGTTTCGCGCGCGTTGTGCTTCTCGATCTGATACAACGCGCCGGTCAGCGACAGGCGGCCGATATCCCATTTGGTGCCGACCTCGTAGGTGTCGGAGCTTTCCGGTGCGACGGCGGCGGTCGCCGCCGTGAGCGAGATGTTCTCGCCGGACGGATCGAAGGAATCGCCGTAGGAGAAATACACGCTGCCGTTTTCGGACGGCTTGAACACCAGAGCGCCGCGCCAGGACGGCTTGTCGTCCGTGCGCGAGACATGCACGCGCGGCGCCACGATCTGGTTGTATTCGGTGGTGTAGTGGTCGAAGCGCCAGCCGCCGATCACGGACCAGCGTTTGCCGAAATCGATCGTGTCGTTCAGGTACGGTGCCGTGTCGTTGCTGGTGCTGCTGCTCATCGAACGCAGCGTGTAGCTGTAGGGGAACGGCGCATCCTGCATCGGGTCGAGCAGCGAAGTGGCGATGCGCGGATAGTTGTAGCGCGTGATGTCGGAGGTCTGGTGCTGCACCTCGAAGCCGAACACCAGCGCATGGCGGAACGGCCCGGTGTGGAAACGCGCTGTGCCCTCGAGCTGATTGTCGAGCAGGGTGGACGGGCCGGACAGGGCCAGCACGTTGCGCATCACGTTCAACGACGAGAGCGGAGGGTTGCCGGTGACGATGTTGGTGCCGGGCCCGTAACCTAACAGCAGCGGCTCCACCGCGCGCTGTCCGATATGGAACGAGGAGTAGCGGATCTGGTCGTGCAGTTCGACGGCTTCGGAGAAATCGTGCTCCAGTCGTGCGGTGCCGCTATCGACAATGGAGCGCAGATAGTCGCTGTCGGCATAGCCGTAGAAATTGGAGCGCGACACCGGCGCCGGGCGACCGTTCAGCCAGGGAATGCCGTAGTACTGCGTGTCGTAGGATTGTTGCCGCAGATAATCGATCCGGAGGCGCGTGCTGGTGTCGAGACCGATCGCGAAGGAGGGCGCAACGCCGTAGCGGCGCATATGCGCGTCGTCGATCCCGGCCAGACCGGCATCGTGCACCATCGCATTGAGGCGAATGGCCGAACCACCCAGCGAATGCGACGACACGTTCTCGTCGATCGTCAGGCGCTTGGTGGCGTCGGTGCCGAAGCTCAGCGTGCCGGCGGTGATCGCACCCATCTGCGCGCGCTTGGTGACCTCGTTGATCACGCCGCCAGTGGAGCCGCGGCCGAACAGGGTGGCGGAAGGGCCCTTCAGCACCTCGATCGTATCGATATCGAACGGGTCTCGATAATAGGAGCCGAAATCAAGCATGCCGTCGCGATAGAAATCGTTCTGCGCGTTGAAGCCTCGGATCGAAAGGTTGTCGCCCTGCTGGCCGCCCTCGCCGGCGGCGATGCTGATGCCGGGCACCGAGCGCAGCGCGTCGAGCAGGTTGGTGTCGTTCTGATCGCGCAGCAGCTTCTGCGGGATCTCGGCGATGCTTTGCGGCGTGTCCTTGAGCGAGGTGGTGATGCGGCTCAGATGCGGTTTGGTCTGCTGGAACTCGGCCCGCTGTCCGACCACGGTGAGCGCCTCGTTCGATTCCGCCTGTGCGCCGGCCTCCGGCGCTGCCTGGGCCCACCCTTCCTCCGGCGCCAGGAAGGCCCCGACCATCGCCGCGCCCACGGTCGCGGTCAGACCGATCGAGCATGCCCGCTTGTTTCCGTCCGCCATTGTGTTCGCCCTCGACCGTGGATAATGAGAATGGTTCTCATTCAAAGCTGCGAGCGGTCGTTTATGTCAATGGGTGAAGAAACGCAACGGTTGCGACGCATCCGACGCGACGCCGAGAACGGACATGTCGCCGCGCAGACCGTTCTGGCCCAGGCGCTGCTGGACGGGGCGGGCGGGCCGCCGGACCCGGAAGGGGCGCTGTCGTGGTGGCGGATCGCTGCCGAAGCCGGGTTCGCACCGGCCTGCAACATGGTCGGGCGCTCCCTGGAGAAAGGCTGGGGCGTCGTCGCCGATCCTGCCGAGGCCGCTTGCTGGTACGAGCGCGCGGTGGCGCTGGGCGACGACTGGGCGCGCTACAATCTCGCCAACATGCTGCTGCGCGGGCGCGGTGTCGCATGGGACCGGTTGCGGGCCTGGGCGCTGTTCCGCGACGCGGCCGGAAACGGCCATGCCAAGTCGATGAACCTGGTGGCGCGCTTTCTGGAGGAAGGCTGGGATCGCCCGCGGGACCGTATCGCCGCGGCGCGCTGGTATCGGCGCTCGGCCGAAGCCGGTGATTATCGCGGCTGCCACAATCTGGCGACGCTGCTGGCCGAGATGGGCCGCATCGACGAGGCGGTGGCGTGGTGGGAGCGGGCGCTAACCGACGCCACGCCCGACATCCTGTCGGCAATGGAGGCGGCGTTGTCGCAGATCGACACCGAAGGGTCGCGGGCCCTGCTCGACCCGGTGCGGCGCCGGATGGCACAAGCGTCGCCGCCGGACGCCACCGCACACGCACCGGCCCCGAATCGTTTTCGCCGCCGGACCGGGATCGCCGCCCGATGATGCTTCGCCGCCTGCACGCCTATCTGTCGATCGCTTCCGCGCCGATCATCCTGTTCTTCTGCCTGACCGGCGCGCTGCAATTGTTCGACTGGCACACACCGCGCGACGGCTACCGGCCGCCGGTGCTGCTGCAGCAGATCGCCATGCTGCACAAGAAACAGCGTTTCGCCGTTCCGCAGGCGCGCCGTCCCGCTCCGGCCGGGCCCGGAGCGCGGGAGGACCGGCCGCACCCGCCCGCACCGTCGATCCGCACCCTGCTGCTGCGCTGGATGTTCCTGATCGCGACGCTGGCCTTGATGGGCTCCACGATCATGGGGCTCTGGCTGGGGCTGACCCATGTGAAGCGGCGGAAGCTGGGCTGGGTGCTGCTGGCCGCGGGAACCGCTCTCCCCATGCTGATGGTCGCGCTGTGAGCGCAACAGGACTGTCATCGAATTATCTCTGTCCATCTGATGTCAGAACGTTTCAAAAGCGAGCCGCCGGGCGGCGATGAACGCGGCCCCTTCGTGTGAGCGAGCAGACATGACGTTCAGGACCTGGTGCAAATCCAGTTGTGCCACCATCCTCACGCTTTCGATGATGGCGCAGCCGGTCATGGCCAGCGCCCAGGAGGCGCCCGGAGCGGTGACGATCGGTCCGCGCAGCAGTGCGCTCGTGCGCTCCTTCGCGACCGACCTTTCGCGCCAGCCCTACCTGTCCACCGCCCAGAAGGTGGCGCTGCTGCGCAAGAAGGTGAAATACGTCTTCGTGCTGTTCCAGGAGAACCGCTCGTTCGACTTCTATTTCGGAACCTTCCCCGGCGTGCGCGGCCTGTTCTCGCAGAGCCATGGCCGCACCCCCGGCTTCACCCAGCCGATCGTCAACACCGACGGCACGGTGAGCACGGTGAGCCCGTTCCTGATCCCGCAGACGGTGACGGACATCAACGGCAAGACGGTGCAGATCTACCCGGCCGACACCGCCTCCACCGACCATTCCCACACCGGCATCGTCAACAGCCAGCATTTCGTCAGCGACGTTTCGTTGAACGACCGCTTCGCGCTGAACGAGGAAGGCCTGACCACCGACGCCAGCGGCAACATCGTCAGCCGCAAGACCGGTCTGCCGGCCAGCGCCAACCCCACGCTCAAGCAGAAGCAGATGGGCGAGCTGGTGATGGGCCACGTCGACTGCGACACCGCCCCTTACATGTGGCAGTTCGCCGACCGCTTCGCGATGTTCGACAACTTCCACATGACGGTCACCTCGGCCTCCACGCCGAACGCGATCGCCATGATCGCCGGCCAGAGCGGCCTGACGCAGTGGGCGCTGCATCCCGATCAGGCCAGCAGCAACACCGCGAGCCCGGTCGTCGCCAAGAGCAGCGGCGTGCCGATGGTGACCGATCAGGGCCCGTTCGCCGGTTCCAGCCTCGATACCGCGACGATCAAGCCGCCCTATGGCCAGAACGACGTCAGCCCGAACTCGCCCGCGCTGAACCAGACCTACGCCACCCTGCCGCTGAGCTTCATGGGCCGCGCGGCGCACAAGGACACCAGCACCGACCAGAACCCGGCGCTGGATCTGGCCGACGTGCAGCACGACATCGACACCATCGCCGGCACGGGCAGGAAGCCGACCAACTGGGGCTGGTTCCAGGAAGGCTACGACGCGGAGCCGACCGACACCGCCGCCTTCCCCGAGCACAGCTCCTACATCACCCATCACAACGCGCCGCAATATTTCGGCTATGTCGGCGACAACCCGCAGCTCGCGCAGAAGCATCTGTACGGCCTGAACGATTTCTTCCTGGCGGTGAAATACCGCATGCTGCCCTCCGACGGCGGCGTGGCCTATGTGCGCGGCGGCTACGACAACAACGACGGTCTAACCGCGGTCGATCCGAACCCGGCCGTGCAGCAGGCCTTCCTGGGCGGTGACGATCATCCGGGCTATTCAGATCTTCAGATCAGCGAACAGCTCCTGGCCGACGAGGTGAACGCGATCGCGCAGAGCCCGTACTGGAAGGACAGCGCGATCATCATCACCTATGACGAGACCGACGGTCTTTACGACCATGACGCGGTGCGCACGCGGGTGAAGGACCCCGAGGGCAACGCGCTCGAGCCGTCGTCGCGCATTCCGGCCATCGTGATCTCGCCCTACGCCAAGGCGCACGCCATCATCCGCGAGCGTTCCGAGCACAGCTCGATCATCAAGTTCGTGGACCGCTTGTTCGACCTGATCCCGCTCGCCGATCTGCCGGACGAGGTGCGTGGCCGTCGTCTCGGCAAGCGCCAGGAAGGCCAGGACTTCATGGGTCCGGCCGACGACAACACCCCCGGCGTCGGCGACATGCTGGCCGCCTTCGACAATGCCCGCCTGACCGGTCAGGCCCCGCCGCTCCCGGCCTCCTATGCCGAGATCGAGCCGAACCAGAAGCCGTCCCTGCCGCATTATCCGCTGGGCGGCTGCTACATGCTCAACATCGTTCCGACCGATTACCGGAACGGCAAGCTGATCGACCCGGCGCCGGCGGACTTCAATCCCCGCCCCTCCACCACCCCGGGCATCCCGACCTCGGGCACCTGGACGCCCTGATCTTCCGCCTTCCGCGGGAGTCGGCTTCGGCCGGCTCCCGTTTTCGTTTCCGGAGTCGATCCGACGTGTCTCGTTTCTCGAAGTTTGTCGCAGCGGCCTCGCTTCTTGCGGCCGCTTTTCCCGTTTCCGTCCAGGCATCGGCGCCGTCCGCCGTCGGCGCGCCCGATGCCGCGCCAGGCTCCACGCTCGCGCATGTGCGCAAAGCCGGGATCGTCGCGTGCGGCCTCATCGCCGACGAGGACGATTATTCCGAAGCCGATACGCACGGAAATCTGTCCGCGCTCGGCGCCGATTATTGCCGCGCCCTGGCCGCGGAGATCTTCGGCGACCAGAATCGCGCCCGCTTCCTGACCCAGCCGGACGAACCCACCGCACTCAGGAAGCTGCGCGACGGCAAGATCGACGTTCTGTTCGGCGCCACACCCAGCCCGGTGATGGGCTCTGCATACCACGTGGCATTCGGACCGCCGATGATGCTGGACGGGTTCGGTTTTCTCGTGTCCGATTCGAGCGGAATCAAGACGGTCGCCGATCTGTCCGGCAAGCGTCTCTGCTTCATCAACGCGTCGGCGCCGGAACATGCGGTCTACGACCTGCTCGAACCGCTGCTGAAGACGCCCGAGAAGCGTTTCCCGTATTCGGAACGCGGCGAGATGAACGTGGCGCTGGAGGATGGTCATTGCGACGCCACGGCCGGCGACGTGTCGCTCATGGCCAATGTGCGCAACAGCTTCGACAAGCGCGCCGCGCATTTCCACGTTCTGGACGCGGTTCTGTCCACCGACCCGTTCTCGCCCGCCTATCGCCTCGGCGACACGCAATGGGCCGCGCTGGTGGATTGGACGATCTGGGCGCCGCTACAGGCGGAGATCCACGGTATCGATCATTCCACCCTGCCGAAGCTGGGAGACAGCACCGATCCGGTGGTGAAGCGCCTGCTCGGCCACGAACCCTGGATCGGCCGTTCGCTCGGCATCGACGACACCGGCTTCACCAAGGCGCTGGAACAGGTCGGCAACGCGGAAGAGATCTTCGATCGCGATGTCGGCGCGCATTCCGAGCTGAAGCTGCCGCGCGGCCGGAGCGCGCCGGTGGAACGGGGCGGTGCCCTGTGGTCGCTGCCGGTGCAGTCCCCGCAATGACCGGCCGAGGCTCGCCGGCAGCGTTCCGCTCCGCCGGCGGGCCCCCGATTCCTCAGGCCGCGTCTTTCACCTCGTATCCTTCAGCGGCGATCGCCTGAACCAGCCTGTCTTTCGGCAAGGCGCTGTCCGTGGTCACGGTGCCGCCCTTCAGATCCACCGCCACGGAGGCCGAAGCATCCACGGCGTGGATCGCCTCGGTGACGGCGCGCACGCAATGGCCGCAGGTCATGCCGGAAACTGCCAAAGTGGTCATGGGATCGCCTTTCCTTGAAGCTCGAACCCAGCCGAGATGGTACGGTTCGCCCCGAAGGCCAACCGGTGGAACACAACGTTTCCCGTTCCTGAATCATTCCTCATAAAGGAGCGGACATCGCGAACCGGTGAGACGGTTTGCGTTGAGGTCCTGCTTGACCCCGGCATCCGTCATAACCTGATCACCGGAACCGGCAGTGCGGAGGATCGGACCATGGACGGAGCGACGACGATCAGGCGGGATATCGGCCTGACCGAACTGTCCTGCGCCGCCTGCGTCAAAAGGGTGGAGCGCGCCCTGGGCAACGTGCCCGGCGTGGCCTCCGTGTCCGTGAACCTCGCCACCGCCCGTGCTTCGATGGAAACCAGCCGGGACTTCGAGCTGGGCGCTGCATTGGCCGCGCTGGACAAGGCCGGCTACCCGGCCGCGTCGGAGCCGATCGATCTGGAGATCTCCGGGTTGAGCTGCGCCGCCTGCGTCGGCCGGGTGGAACGGGCGCTGAAGCGCGTCCCGGGCGTCCGGGAGGCGACGGTGAACCTCGCCACCGGACGGGCGCGGGTGATCGTGGCGAGCGGGCTCGCGACACCGGAGATGCTGCGCGACGCGGTGGAGGCCGCCGGCTATGGCGTGGTGCTGCCGGACGCGAACGACGGAGCCGCCACGGTTCGGCGCGACCGGGACGGCTGGTTCGCGCTCGGCGCCATCCTGACCGCGACGCCGTTGCTCCTGCCGATGCTGCTGATGCCGTTCGGGATCCATGCGATGCTGCCGGCGCCGGTGCAGCTCGTTCTCGCCGCCATCGTCCAGTTCGTGTTCGGCGCGCGTTTCTATCGCGGTGCCTTCGTCGCTCTCCGCAACGGCGGCGGCAACATGGACACGCTGGTGGCGCTCGGGTCCAGCGCCGCGTTCGGGCTGAGCCTGTATGCGATGCTCACCGATCCCGGGGCACCGCTTTATTTCGAAGCCTCCGCCGCCGTAATCGCGCTGGTGCGGGTCGGCAAGTGGCTGGAAGGCAAGGCGAGGCGCGAGGCCGGCAGCGCGATCCGGGCGCTGGACCGGCTCACCCCTGAGACCGCCACCGTGCGCGAGACCGATGGCCGCGAACGCGACGTTCCGGCTCGTGGGCTCCGGCCCGGCGACCTGCTGGTGGTGCGTCCGGGCGAGCGGATCGCCGCCGATGCCGTGGTGCGCGACGGCACCGGAAGCTGTGACGAGAGCCTGCTGACCGGTGAATCCATGCCGGTGGACAAGGCGCCCGGCGACGCCCTGGTCGGCGGGGCGCTGAACGGCGATGCGGTGCTGCTGGCGGAGGTGACGGCGATCGGCGGGGAAAGCCGTCTCGGCCGCATGGTGCGTCTGATCGAGGATGCCCAGGCCGCCAAGCCGCCGGTGCAGAAACTGGTGGATCGCGTCAGCGCCGTGTTCGTGCCGGCCGTGGTGCTGGTGGCGGCGCTGACCCTGCTCGGCTGGTGGCTGGCCGGGCGCAGCGTGGAGCTGGCGATCGTGCGCGCGGTGTCCGTGCTGGTGATCGCCTGCCCCTGCGCGCTGGGTCTCGCCACGCCGGCGGCGATGCTGGCCGGGATCGGCGCCGCCGCACGCCACGGCATCCTGATCCGGGATGCCGCCGTTCTGGAACAGGCGGAGCGTGTGCGCACCGTGGCGTTCGACAAGACCGGCACGCTCACGGTGGGCCGGCCCGAACTGGCCGATCTGCGGCTCGCGCCGGAACAAACGCGGGAAACGGTTCTCCGTCTGGCGGCCCAACTGCAGCGCAACAGCGAACACCCTCTGGCCCGTGCGATCCGCGATGCCGCGCCGGACGCGAGCGGGGCGGCCGCCGGGTCGGTCCGCAGCCTGCCCGGTCGCGGTACCAGCGGCACGGTCGACGGACACACCCTTCGCATGGGCAATCAGGCGCTGATGACGGAAGCCGGGATCGACACGGCGCCGCTGGCCGCGGAAGCCGAGGCGTTGGAGGCGGACGGGCGCACGGTCTCGTTTCTGGCCTCTTGCGAGAGGCTGCTGGCCGTGTTCGGCTTCGCCGATCCGCTGCGCGACGAGGCTGCCGGAGCGGTGGCCGCGCTGCGCCGGAAAGGCCTGCGCGTGGCCTTGCTGACCGGCGACAATCAGGGCGCGGCGGACGCGGCCGGACGCGCGCTTGCGCTCGACGACATTCATGCCCGCGTGCCGCCCGAAGGCAAGGCCGCGCGCGTGGCGTCGCTCCGGGAGAGCGGCCCTGTGGCGATGGTGGGTGACGGGGTGAACGACGCCCCGGCTCTGGCCGCCGCCGATCTCGGCATGGCGATGGCCACCGGCACCGACGTGGCGATGGAGGCGGCCGGAATCACGCTGATGCGGGGCGATCCGATGCTGGTGCCGGCCGCGCTGGATATCGCCGGGCGCACCATGCGCCGTATCCGCTCCGGGCTGTTCTGGGCATTCGCCTACAACGTGCTGGGGATTCCCCTGGCCATCGCCGGCCTGCTGAGTCCGGTCGTGGCCGGAGCGGCGATGGCCTGTTCCAGCGTGTTGGTGGTCTGCAACGCCCTGTTGCTCAGCCGTTGGCGGCCGCGCGGGATCTGATGGAGCGATAAACCGGGCCGAACCTGGACACGCGCCCGCTCGTCGAAACGGTATCATCGAGAAAACGGAATGCTTTACCGTTTCCTCATGATTGCCTGTTATTCGTGAAGACGGATCTTGCGGGGGGAATGACGAGGACGATGGTTCAGGCTTGGCGCCCCTGCCGTGCAGCCGAACCTCGGGCGGGGATCGGAACCGCCGCTGTTCTGGTGCTTGTCTTCACCCTGATGGGTCTGATGACGCGGCTTCTGTGCGCGGACGCCGATGGCTATTCCTCGTTCTGGCCGGCCAACGCCGCCCTTCTGGTCGCGCTGCTGCGCTTGCGTGCCGGCCTGGCCGGCCTCGTGCTGGTGTGCTGTTTCGCGCTCAATCTGGCGTTGAACCGAATCAGCGGCCTGTCGCTGAGCGAGGGCATCCTCGCCTGCATGATGAACATCTTGCTGGTGCTGCTGGCCGCGCCGCCGACCCGCCGGTTCTGCGGCGCCCGCACCGACCTGACCCGGTTGCGGCGTCAGGGACGGTTCGGCCTGATCGTGTTGGTCACCACTGCGGTCGAAGCGGCGATCGGCATGACGGTGGAACGATTGTTCCTGGGCGATGAAAACAGCATCCTGGCCGACTGGTTCCAGTGGCTGCTATGCGACTCGCTGGGCCTGATGCTGGCCACGCCGGCGGTTCTGCTGCTGATGAACTGGCTTCCCAACCGTCGCCTGCCGACCGGCATCACGGTCGAACCGATGGTGCTGATGATCGGCATCCTTCTCCTCGCCATCGTCAGCTTCCTGTCGCCGCGCTCGTTTCTGTTCTTCTTTCTTTATCCCGCCCTGGTGACGCTGGCGTTCCGGGCCCGCCCGGTCTGGGCGCTCAGCACCGTGCTGTTCGTGTCCATCATCGCGTCCGTCTTCACCGTACACGATCTGGGGCCCATCGCCCGGATCTCGCCGAACGGTCTGATGCGGACACAGGGCGTGCTGCAGCCGTATCTCTGGACGCTGTTTCTGTCCGCCCTGCCGGCGAACACGATGGTCGGCGAGAAGGTGCGCTACGCCCGGCGGCTCCGCCTGCTGCGCGCCCATCTCGAACATGCGGCGACCCACGACCAGCTGACGGGGCTGATGACGCGGCAGCTGTTCAAGACCAGACTTGCCGCCTGCATGGCAGCCGGCCCGGGCGGGACGCTCCTGTTCATCGACCTCGACCATTTCAAGGTGGTGAACGACACGCTGGGGCATCAGGCCGGAGATACGGTGCTGCGCTTGTTCAGCGAGCGGATGGAACGCTGCGCGCGGGCGCAAGGCGGCATGATGGCGCGCTTCGGCGGCGACGAATTCGCGATGTTTCTGCCGCGCCTGCCGACCGACACGACGCTGCGCGCCACGCTGGCCGCGATCCTGGACGTGGCGCGCTCACCTTATCATCTCGATGGCGGAACGGCCCGGTTGTCTGTCAGCATCGGCGGTGCGGCGCTCGATGCTCCACTCGAGACGATGGACGAGGTGATCCGCCACGCGGACGAAGCGCTCTACGCCGCCAAGGAAGCCGGGCGCGACGGTTTCCGCCTGTACGGCGACCGTGTTTCGACCGGTTCGCTCGGCTGGACCCGGGATCATGTCCGCCAGGCGGTGGTGTGAGCGCCGTCACGGCGTCTCGATCAGGCTCCTGATCCTGTCGGCCAGCAGATCGATGGTGAACGGCTTGGTCAGGACATGCATGCCCGGCTCCAGATGGCCGTTCTGCACCACGGCGTTCTCGGCATAGCCGGTGATGAACAGCACCTTCAGATCCGGGCGCAGGATCCGCGCCGCATCCGCCACCTGCCGTCCGTTCATCCCGCCGGGCAGCCCCACATCCGTCACCAGAAGGTCGACCCGGGCGCCCGATTGCAGCACCTGGAGCCCGGCACCCCCGTCTTCCGCCTCGATCGCCACGTAGCCGAGCTCTTCCAGTACCTCTGTCACCAGCATGCGGACACTGGGTTCGTCATCGACCACCAGCACGGTCTCGCCCTGCTCCGCACGCTGCGGCGTGCCAGCCGCAAGCTGCGGGCCATGCCCATCCAGGCTGCCGTGATGGCGCGGCAGATAAAGGCACATCGTGGTGCCCTGTCCCGGCTCCGATGTGATCCGCACCTGTCCGCCCGACTGGCGCACGAAACCGTAGATCATGCTCAAACCGAGCCCGGTCCCCTGACCCAGCGGCTTGGTGGTGAAGAACGGATCAAAAGCGCGGGCGATCACATCCGGCGTCATGCCCGTACCGGTATCGATCACGCAGAGCGAGACGTAGTCGCCCGCCGGCAGATCGCGCGCGCGGGCAGCGGCCGCTTCCAGCGCCGCGTTCTCGGTCTCGATGGTGATGCAGCCGCCGTCGGGCATGGCGTCGCGCGCGTTCAGGCACAGGTTCAGGAGCGCGTTCTCGAGCTGGTTCGGGTCCACGATCGCCGGCCACAGACCGGCCGGATGCCTGACCACGATCTCGATCGCCGGCCCCACGGTTCGCCGGATCATCTCCTCCATGCCGTCGACCAGAACATCGGCGGCGGTGGGCTTGGGGTCCAGTGTCTGCCGGCGCGAGAAGGCCAGCAGCCGGTGCGTCAGCGCAGCGGCCCGCTGGGCGGCGGCCTGAGCGGCGGCAGCGTAGCGGCCGAGCTCGCTCAACCGGCCCTGCGCCAGCCGAACGGTCAGCAGCTCGAGACTGCCGGAAATCCCGGTCAGCAGATTGTTGAAGTCATGGGCGATTCCGCCGGTGAGCTGGCCCACCGCTTCCATCTTCTGGCTCTGGCGCAACTGCTCCTCCGCCGCCAGCAGCGCCGCGGTCCGCGCTTCGACCTTAGATTCGAGCGAAGCGGTCAACTGCCGCAGATCGCGTTCCGCGCGACGCCTGGCCACCGCCACGCGGGTGCGTTCGGCGACCTCGCGCATCAGCGAGATCTCGTCCTCGGTCCAGGCGCGCGGCACGTCGTTGTTCAGGAACAACAAGGCCACGAAACCGCCTTCCTCCGTGACCGGCATGTTGATGAAGGAGCGCGCGCTGATCGCTTCCAGGTCGGCGCTGTTCACCGCGGTGCGGGGATCGAGGCGCGTATCGTCGATGACGACCGTGACGCCTTTTTTCAGGTCGTCGATATAGGAACCGTAGTCGCGAAAGCGCAGCGTTCCGGCGATCGAACGGATGCCGGGCCCGCGCCAGTCCGGCGCGATCAGGATGGTTTCGGTCGCCAGATCGATGGTACCGTAACCGGCGCGGCTGACCCCGAGCTTCTGCCCCAGCAGGGCCGCGGCGCGATGCGCGAGCTCGTCGGGATGGTTTTCTTCGCGCAGGATATCGCTCAGTTGCAGCAGGACGTCGCGCCGGGCTTCCTCGCGCAGTCGCAGGCTCACATCCTGAAACAGAACCGCGAACTGGCCCGGCTCGGGCCGGAATATGCGCGCTTCGTAGGCCCGCCCCAGAGCGCGGACCCAGCGCGTTTCCGTACGCGGTTCGCCCGACAAGGCCACGGCGGCGAAATCGTCCAGCCATTCCGATTCGAGTTCGGGCAGAACCTCGCTGTTCGGTCGGCCAAGCGTGGTTTCGATCGGAAGACCCGTCAGACGCCCCCAGGCGTCGTTGACCTCGAGATAGCGGAAATCCTGCGGCTCCCCGCTGGCATCCCACAGCATCTCGCCGACCAGGAACCCTTCCTGCAGGCGCTCGAAGCGCTGGCGCCAGCGATGCTCGGCCCCCACCAGACGCTCGGATGCATTGCGCAGCTGGGTCACATCGGTCTGGCAACCGAAGAAATAGCGCAGATCGCCGTCCGGCCCGAAGACCGGGCTGATGAACAGCTCGTTGATGAAGCTCGAACCGTCCTTGCGGTAGTTCAGCAGATCGATGGTCGCGTCGTGACGGTTGCGGATCGCGTCGGCCATCGCGGCGATCCCCGCAGGATCGGTGCCGGGGCCCTGCATGAAGCGGCAGTTGCGGCCGATCACCTCCTCGGCCGAATAGCCGGTCAGGGTGCGGAACGCCTTGTTGGCGAAGACGATCGGATTGTCCGGCAGAGTGGGATCGGTCACCACCATGGCGGAGCGGGCTTTCTCCACCGTCGCCGACAGCAGCGCGTGGTCGTCGCCCAGAGACGCGCCCCCGCGATCGCCACGGCCGGACGGCTGGCTGGCCAGAAGCACGCGGAGCGCGGTGTTGGCGGTTTCCAGCGCACGCTCGCGCCGGCGCAGACGCACCAGCTCCGGGTCCTCGGCGGCAAGAGGCGGCTCACCGATCAGGCGGCGGCGCGACAGGGGATCGTTTGGATCGGACACGATTCTACTCGCCGGCGCTGCCCGTGGGAGACGGGATGCGGATGATCGCCGATCTAGCGGCGGCGCCGCATCCGGGCAAGTTCAGACGACACGGCTGGGCAACGGTCGGCCGGCCAGGAAAGCGTCCACATTGTCCAGCATGAGCTGGCCCATGGCGGCGCGGGTTTCCACCGTGGCGCTGCCGACATGCGGCGCCAGCGCCACGGTGGGCAGAGCGCGCAAGGCCTCGGGCACGTCGGGCTCGTGCGCGAACACGTCCAGGCCGGCGCCCCCCAGACGCCCTTCGACCAGCGCCTCGATCAAGGCCGGCTCATCCACGACAGAACCGCGCCCCACATTGACCAGGACGCCACGCGGACCGAGCGCGTCCAGGATCGTGCGATCCACCATGCCGCGCGTGCTGTCCGTGGCGGCGGTGGCGACGAACAACACGTCGGACTCCTGCGCCAGATCGATCAGCCGCTCGTGGAACCGGTGTTCGCTCGCCTTGCGGTTCGGGCCGGTATAGGCGATGCGTCCGCCGAAACCGGCCAGACGGCGGGCAATGGCCTGCCCGATCCGGCCAAGCCCGATGATGCCGTAATTCAGGCCCGAGGCACGCCGTGCGAGCGGCGGCTGCTCGCGCGGCCAGTCACCGCGCCGCACCAGCGCTTCGGCGGCGGGCAGTGCCCGCATCGCGTTCAGCATCAAGGCGATCGCCAGATCGGCCACGTCGTCGGTCAGCACGTCGGGCGTGTTGGAGACGGCGATGCCAAGCGCGCGCATGGCATCGAGATCGATCCGGTCGTAGCCGACGCCGTTCACCGCGACGAGGCCGAGCTGCGGCAGCCGCCGCGCGAGCACCGTGTCGATGCCGAGATGGCCGCCGGTTAGCACCACGCGCACGGCCGGTCCTTCGGTGTCGAGCCAATGCGACCGCTCGGCCTCGGAGGCGCCGGGCGGCGGCATGCGCAGCACGGTATAGCGAGCACGCAGGACATCTTCGGTGGCAGGCAGCATCGGACAAAGCTGCAACAGAACGGGCAGGCTCATCGGCACCGGATCCCTTCTCGCGATGAGAAAAGGCAGAAAAGCCCGCACCAGGACCGAATTCAACCCGCGCACGCAGATTGTTCCACGACGGACACGAGACTCTTCGCAGCCGTTAACCTGCGCTTAACCCCAAAGGCTCACGATCATGCCGAAGTAATCTCGAAGGAAAACGATCATGGCCTTTTCCATCAATACCAATACCGCGTCCATGGCGGCGCTCGCCAGCCTGCGCAGCACCAATGCCGCGCTCACCATGACCGAAAACCAGATCTCCACTGGCAAGAAGGTCAACGGCGCGTCCGACGACCCGGCGATCTACGCCATCTCGCAGACCATGAACTCGCAGATCTCCGCCCTGTCCGGCGTGTCCACCGGTCTGCAGACCGCATCCCAGGTCGTGAGCATGGCTTCCACGCAGGGCGCCACCATCTCCAACCTGTTGTCCACCCTGTCCCAGTCGCTCACCGAAGGCCAGACCGGCAATCTCGATGCCTCGACGATGAACGACACCATCAACAAGACGCTGAGCCAGATCGACGCGGCCGCCAACGGCGCCACCTTCAAGGGCGCCAACCTGCTGGCCGGTGCGATCGGCAACGGCGTCACCTCCACCAAGGCCACCGCCGCCCAGGACGTGAACGGCACGCTGTTCACCCAGACCGGCTACAACGCCACCTCCGCCGGCCTGGGTCTGAGCGGCCTCAACGTGAACCAGAGCGGCCTCGACATCTCGATCGGCACCGCGGGCCTCGCCGCCGGCGACAGCCTGAAGCTGCAGACGAGCTCGGTCGCCAGCGGCACCGGATCCGCGACCAATCAGGCGAACTCCCTGACGTTCGAGGTCGCATCCGCCACCGGCGGCAACGATGCCGGCGAGACCGCGCTGACCACCGCGATCAACAACAAGGCCAACACCCAGGGCACCGGCAACACGGCCACCAAGGCATTCACCTTCGCCTTCAACCAGACGACCATGGGCGGGGCACCGACGGTCACCATCGGCAGCGGCTTCACCGCCACGTCGAGCGTGGACAGCAGCGGCATGACCAACATGGTCATCACCAACAACACGACGGGCGCCGCCCAGACCCTGAGCTATGGCCAGGACGCCAGCGGCAACATGAGCGTCAGCGTGTCCACCGGCATGGACCAGAACGGCAACATCACCGCCAAGAGCACCTTCGTCGAAGTCGCGACCAAGTCCACCGACTCGGCGAGCACGACGGCGAACAAGATGATGGCGGCGGTGCAGAACCAGGGCTTCGGCGTTTCCAAGGACTCCACGACGGGCGACCTCCAGATCGCCGGCGGCAACCTCGACTCCGTCAACGGCGCGGCCGTCACCGTCGCCTCCGACGCCAATGCCAAGGCGACCAACACCTCCGGCTCCACCTACGCGCTGCTGGCCGTGAATGCCGCCATCACGTCCATGAACAAGATCAGCTCCTCGCTGGGTTCCTCCACCAACCAGCTGACCGGTCTCCAGAGCACCGTGTCGTCGCTGAGCGACGCGCTGACCACCGGCGAAGGCGCGCTGACCGATGCCGACCTGTCGGCGGAAAGCGCCAAGCTGACCTCGCTGCAGACCAAGCAGCAGCTCGCCATCCAGTCGCTGTCGATCGCGAACTCGCAGTCTTCGTCGCTGATGTCGCTGTTCCGCTGATATCGCTTCACCGCCCGTCCCCGCCTATCGGGGCGGGCGGTTTTGACGAACCGTTTTGAGGAATCGAAGCCATGAAGGGCTATTCCGCCTACTCCGCCCGCTCCCCCGCCCTGTCACCGCGTGAGGAAGAGGCGATGGCGTTCCGCCTGACCGCACGGACCTTGAAGGAAGCGTCCAACAAGGCCGACCGGAACAACGCGCTCAACATCAATCATCGGGTATGGTCGGGTGTTTATCGCGAAGTGACCAGCCCGAGCTGTGCGTTGCCGCAAATTCTTCGCGACGATCTGCTCCGTCTGGCCGTGTTCTCCCTGAATTACTCCACCAAGGCAGTGCTGAACGACCTGCCACTGGCGCCTCTGGTTCAGGTCAACACCGACATGGCCGATGGACTTGAGCGCCCGGAGCGTTCGGACCCGGCGATGCCGGCACCGGTCATGGCCGGCACCATGTCCGCACCCGCCCACGCGCTGGCCTGAGACCATCGGAAACCCCCGGTCCCCCACAATCTCGCGAAACCACGACAAGCGTCCTGGAAAAAACGTCCAACCCTTTCCAAGCCGAGCCCCATAGTCGCACAACGGGGGCTCGAGGAGGAAAACGATCCATGACCACGGCAGACACGAACATCCCGGACCGCATGCGGGCGGCGGTTCTGATGGAAAAGGGCGTCGTCCGGATGGAAGACCGTCCGGTTCCGACCCTGGCGGCAGACGAGGTGCTGGTGAAGGTCGCGTCGGTCGGCGTGTGCGGCTCTGACGTGCATTATTACCGCGAAGGCCGTATCGGCGATTTCGTGGTCGAACGGCCTTTGGTGCTCGGTCATGAGGTATCGGGCCGCATCGTCGCCGTCGGTACCGATGTGTCCCGGTCCAGGCTCGGCCAGCGCGTCTCGATCGAACCGCAGCGTCCGTGCCGACGCTGTGCGCAGTGCCTGGCCGGCCGCTACAATCTCTGCCCGAAGATGGAATTCTACGCCACGCCGCCGATCGACGGTGCGTTCCAGGATTACGTGGCGATCCAGGACATGTTCGCCCACGCCGTTCCCGACACGGTGTCGGACGATGCGGCCGCCCTGTTCGAGCCGCTTTCTGTCGGGATCTGGTCGTGCCGAAAGGCGGCGATCGTGCCGGGATCGCGCGTTCTGATCGCCGGAGCAGGTCCGATCGGCGTGATGACGGCGCAGTGCGCCCGGGCCTTCGGCGCGGCAGAGGTGATCGTCACCGATCTGATGCCGGCCAGACGCGAGACGGCCCTTCGTTTCGGCGCGACCAGAACGATCGACCCGTCGCAGGAAAGCGTCGAGACGCTGGACGTGGATGCCTTCATCGACTGCTCCGGCGCCGCCCGCGCGGTGCAGTCCGGCATCCGGGCGGTTCGCGGCGGCGGTCATGCCGTGCTGGTCGGAATGGGTGCGGACGAAATTCCGCTACCCGTTTCCATCATCCAGGTGCGGGAGATCACCCTGACCGGTACGTTCCGCTATGCCGATACCTGGCCTGCCGCAGTCCATCTGGCCGCCAGCGGTGCCGTCGACCTCGACGGCATGATCACCAGCGTGTTCGACCTCGACCACACCCAGGACGCCTTGGACGCCACGCACGATCCGGCACAACTCAAGCCAGTCGTTCGCCTCTAGGCCGGTCTGCCCGGGGGCCTGGCGTCCCCCTCCCCCCCGGGCAGACCCGTCCTTAACCGAAACGGAAACCCGACAAGGGTTTGCCGAAACCCCGGCCATGAAACATCAAGCGGCCGGGTTCGCCGGACGCCACCATCAGCGGCAGCAAGTGGTCCTCGTGCGGCTGGGCGTCGCGCGCGCCGGGTGCCGTCGCCCAGCCGATCAGCGCATCGTCCCGCATGTCGCCATTCGTCATCGCCGTACGCAGCCATGCGTCGAAGGCCTCTGCCCGGGCATCGGCGCCACCAGCCGCGCCGCGGAATCCGCGCATGTTGTGATAGGTCTGCCCGCTGCCGAGGATCAGCACGTTCTCCCGCCGCAGCAGCGTCAACGCCCGGCCGATCGCCAGATGCCCAGCCGGATCAAGATGGCTCTGCATGGACCGCTGAAGCGTCGGGATCTCGGCGGACGGAAACGCCACCTTCAACGGCACGAAGACGCCATGGTCCCAGCCACGCCGGCTCGTTTCTCCGTTGGGAGTGCCCTGATCCCGCAGCAAGCGGCGCACGCCCGGAGCATTCCATTGCAGCGCATAGGTGTGCGGCGGGAAGCCGCTGTAATCGAACAGCAAGTCCGGCGCGGCGGCACTGTTGACCGTCGGCACCGCCTCGTCCCAATGACCCGATACGACCAGGATCACCGACGGCTTCGCATCCAGCGCCGCCTCGAAGCCACGGAGATGGGTTTCCAGATCGCTCCACGCGTCGCGTATGGGACCGGGTTCGAGAAAGAAGCATGGAGCGCCGCCGTGGTTGATGAGGAATGTCGGCTGCATGGCCTGAAGCTGGTGCCGTCCCGCCGGAACGGAAGAGATCATCCGGCAACGCCACGTCACATTCATTTGTGCGTTGCAGCATCACAGGAAAATGCAGGGGCGGGGCTTTGCCGTCCGCGTCGCACGGCGGATAGTCGCGATCAGTTCCCACGGCTCCAGGATTTGCCGATGATTTCCCACGAGGTGCGCGTTCATCCTGAAAGCGATCGCCTGCCGCGCGAAAACCAGCTCGCCTGGAAGATCGCGACTGTGGCCTCCGATCCCGTGGCCGTGGAACACGACGTCGCGGAGATGATCGTCAACCGTTTGATCGACAATGCCGCCGTGGCGATCGCGTCGGCGAACCGGCATCCGGTGGTCACGGCGCGCGATCAGGCGCTGGCGCATCCCCGTCCCGGCGGCGCCACCGTGTTCGGCTGCGGCCCGGATGTGCGCGTGCATGCGGAGTGGGCCGCGTGGGCCAACGGCACCGCCGTGCGGGAGCTGGATTACCACGACACCTTTCTCGCGGCGGAATACTCCCATCCCGGCGACAATATCCCGCCGATCCTGGCAGTGGCGCAGCAATGCGGCTGCACCGGCGCCGAGCTGGTCCGCGGCCTCGCGACGGGCTACGAGATCCAGGTCGATCTGGTACGCGGCATATCCCTGCACAAGCACAAGATCGATCACGTCGCGCATCTGGGCCCGTCCGCAGCCGCTGGCATCGGAACCCTGCTGCGCCTGCCGACGGAGATCATCTTCCAGGCCGTGCAGCAGGCGTTGCACACCACCACGGCCACACGCCAGTCGCGCAAAGGCGAGATCTCGTCCTGGAAGGCGTTCGCCCCCAGCCATGCCGGCAAGCTGGCGATCGAGGCGGTGGATCGCGCCCTGCGCGGCGAGGGCGCGCCGAGCCCGATCTACGAGGGCGAGGACGGCGTGATCAGCTGGATGCTGGACGGCAGGGACGCGCGCTACACCGTGCCGCTTCCGGCACCCGGCGAGCCGAAGCGCGCCATTCTCGCGACCTACACCAAGGAACATTCCGCCGAATATCAAAGCCAGGCCTTGATCGATCTGGCTTTCGATCTCGGCCAGCGCATCGAGAACTGGGACGATGTCGAGAGCATCCTGATCGAGACTTCGCACCATACGCACTACGTGATCGGCACCGGTTCCAACGATCCGCAGAAATTCGATCCGCAGGCATCGCGCGAAACCCTCGATCATTCCATCATGTATATCGTCGCCGTCGCGCTGCAGGACGGCGAATGGCACCACGAGCGCTCCTACGCGCCGGAGCGCGCGCGACGTCCGGATACGGTCGCTCTGTGGCGCAAGATCTCCACCGTGGAAACGCCGGACTGGACCGCGCGCTACCATTCCGAAGACCCCGCCGTGAAGGCGTTCGGCGGTCGCATCGTCATCACGCTCCGCAACGGCGCGGTCGTGGACGGCGAACTGGCCGTCGCAAACGCGCATACGCTCGGCCGCACGCCCTGGCAGCGTGCGGACTACATTCGCAAATTCCGTGTCCTGACCGGGGATATTCTCGAGCCGGCAGAGTCGGAGCGCTATCTCTCCCTGGTGCAGCGCCTGCCGGACCTCGACGCGCGGGACCTGTCGCAACTCACCATCGCCCTGCCCGGAGACTCGCTACAACGCGGTGAGAAGGGCATCTTCTGATGACGGAGAACACGGCACCGAAGCCGAAGAAATCCGTCGCCCTTTCCGGCGTGGTCGCCGGCAACACGGCGTTGTGCACGGTCGGCCGCACCGGAAACGATCTTCATTATCGCGGCTACGACATTCTGGATCTTGCGGAACAATGCGAGTTCGAGGAAGTCGCTCATCTTCTGGTTCACGGCTCGTTGCCCAACCGTACCGAACTCGCCGCATACAAGCGCAAGCTCAAGCGTCTGCGCGGCGTCCCTGCGCAGGTGCGGGCCGTTCTGGAAAACCTGCCGGCCGCATCGCACCCGATGGACGTGATGCGCACGGGTGTTTCGGCGCTGGGCTGCGTTCTTCCTGAACGGGACGACCACAATTTCGCCGGCGCGCGCGACATCGCCGACCGCTTGCTGGCCTCGCTCGGCTCCATGCTGCTGATCTGGTTCCACGCCACGCAGAACGGCGTCTCGGTCGACGTGGATACCGATGACGACAGCATCGGCGCGCATTTCCTGCATCTCCTGCACGGCGAGAAACCGCCGGAGAGATGGGTGCGCGCGATGCATATCTCCCTGATCCTGTATGCGGAACACGAATTCAACGCCTCCACCTTCGCCGCACGCGTGGTCGCCGGTACCGGTTCGGATCTGTATTCGGCGGTAACGGCAGGAATCGGCGCGTTGCGCGGCCCCAAACATGGCGGCGCCAACGAGGTCGCGCTCGACATCCAGGCGCGTTACGCCACGCCGGACGAGGCGGAGGCGGATATCGCCGAGCGGATCGCCCGCAAGGAGGTGGTGATCGGCTTCGGACATCCGGTCTATACCGTCAGCGATCCGCGCAATGCGGTGATCAAACGGATCGCCCGCGAACTCTCCGAAGAGTCAGGCACGCTCGCACGGTTTCTGGTCGCTGAGCGTATCGAACGCGTGATGGCCGACAGCAAGAAGATGTTCGCCAATCTGGACTGGTTTTCCGCCGTGTCCTACGCCGCGATGGGCGTTCCCACCGCGATGTTCACGCCCCTGTTCGTGATGGCCCGTACGGCCGGCTGGGCCGCGCACGCGATCGAACAGCGCGCCGACAACAAGATCATCCGCCCGACAGCGCAGTATATCGGCCCGGAGAACCTCCCCTTCGTGCCGCTCGACGCGCGCGGTTGAGCACAGAATCATGCCTTATCTCATCGCGCAGGATCTCCCGACCGAACCCGCAGGGCTTCGCTTCCGCCGCCTCCTCGAACGCGACGGCATTCTGCAGATTCCCGGCACGCATAACGGTCAGGCCTCGTTGCAGGCGAAGGCTGCAGGATTCGAAAGCTGTTATCTGTCCGGCGCCGCGATGACCGCCTCCATGGGCCTGCCCGATCTGGGCATCATCACCGTGGACGAGGTGTGTTTCTTTATCCGTCAGGTCTCCCGCGCGTCCGGCCTTCCGGTTCTCGTCGATGCCGACACGGGTTACGGCGAAGCGCTGAACGTAATGCACACCGTGCGCGCCTTCGAGGAAGCGGGCGCTGCGGCGCTGCATCTGGAAGACCAGCTCCTGCCCAAGAAATGCGGGCATCTGAACGACAAGAAACTCGCCGCACCGGCCGACATGGCGGTGAAAATCGCCGCGGCGGCAAAAGCGCGACGCCACCTGGTGGTGGTCGCCCGCACCGATGCCGCCGCTTCCGAAGGCATGGACGCGGCGATCGCCCGCGCCAAACTCTACGTCGAAGCCGGTGCGGATGCGATCTTCCCCGAGGCCATGCTCGACGCGGAGATGTTCCGCGAATTCGCGCGACGCATGCCGGGCGTTCCCCTGCTCGCCAACATGACCGAGTTCGGCCGCACGCCGTTCTTCACCGCCGCGGCGTTCGAGCAGTTCGGCTACAAGATGGTGATCTGGCCGGTCAGTTCCTTGCGAGTCGCCAACAGGGCACAGCAGGAGCTGTACGAGACGATCCGGCGCGACGGCTCGACCGAGGCGATGCTGCCGCGCATGCAGACGCGGCGCGAACTCTACGCCACCATCGGCTACGACGACTACGAAGCGCTCGACGCCTCCATCGTCCGCACAGTGCTGCCGGACCCGTCCTGACGCGAAACCGTCATTTTACCCGCCGGCTCCCAGCGCGCATGCAGGCGCGGAACCGAACGGGAGCCGCGACATGACCACGCCAATCGGACGGCGCACGCTTCTGGGCGGCGGCATCGCCACTCTGGGCCTGATCGGCGGCGCTGCACGCGCCGACGTCGCGCCGCTGCCGCATGAAAGCTTCTCCTTCCTGTTCGTCACGGACACGCATCTCCAGCCCGAGCTGAACGCCACCGCCGGCTGCGCCGACGCGTTCCGGCGCGCCCGGGCGATCGGCGGCGATTTCGTGCTCCAGGGCGGCGACCACGTGTTCGACGCGCTGGGCGTGGCACGCGGACGGGCGGACATGCTGGCCGATCTGTACAAGCGGACGGAACAGGATCTGGCGCTGCCGATCCGCAACATGATCGGCAATCACGACTGCTTCGGCGTCTATCCCAAGAGCGGCGCGCTGCCGAGCGATCCGCTCTACGGCAAGAAATACTTCCAGGACCATTGGGGCGCGCTGCATTACGGCTTCCGCCATCGCGGCGTGCAGTTCTTCGTGCTGGATTCGATCGGATTGACCGACGATCGCGACTACGAAGGCCGGATCAACGCGGCGCAGATCGCGTGGCTGGCTTCGGAGTTGAACACATTGCCGCCGGGCCAGCCGATCATCGTCGCCAGCCACATCCCGCTGGTCACCGCCTACGGGCAATACCTGCCGCCGTCTCCGGATTGCGGCAAGCACAAGCTCAGCGTGATCAACGCGGCCGAAGTGCTGGCGCTGTTCTACGGACGCAACGTGCTCGGCGTGTTGCAGGGTCACACGCACGTCAACGAGACCGTGCTCTGGCGCGGCATCCCGTTCATCACCGGCGGCGCGGTCAGCGGCAATTGGTGGCACGGCACCCATCTGGGCACGCCGGAGGGTTTCACGGTGGTGCAGGTCGCCAACAACCGTCTGACCACACGCTACGAGACCTATGGCTTCAAGAGCGTCGACCGGCGCGACGATTGAGCGCTCAGCGGCGCAGGCGCCCCGTCATCAGCAGGGCGCCGACCAGCGACACCAGCAGCGCCGCCGGCCAGTGCGCGTCGTGCAGATGCGTGTTCCAGCCGCCCGGGCCGCCGGCCAGGATCACGAACAGGACCGACACCACGATCGCCATCGCCATGGCGGGCTGACCGCGACGGCGCGCCAGAACGCAGAGCACGACGAACACCGCGAACGCGGCAATGGCGAACCCACGGACCATGCGCAGCGCCGGATCGCTCAGGCCGCGCAGCGTGACGCCGATCCGGTTCAGGATCAGCCCCGGATCGAAGCCCAGGACGGACGGGCCATACACGGTCAGCAGAACGGCGAGGCCGAGCCCGGCCAGCCAGACGAGTCCGATCGGGTCGCGTCGCATCGCGTTCTCCCTCAGCCGAGCAGGAACCAGAGGCGGAACAAGGCCGTCTCCAGACGGGTTTGTCGCACCAGATGCCGGACGCGCCCCATCGCCAGCAAGCGTGCCACCGGGCCGCCCTGCAGCGCCCGGTCCAGCATTCGAAGATCGCGCAGCGCCTGCGGCGACAATTGCCGCGGCGTGCGCAGCAGGGCCGCGACATGCCGGCGGAACAGCCCCATGAACGCATCCGGACCGCGTCGCAGCGCGGCGATGCCGCGGCTGAGCGCCGAATGCGGCGCGCCGACGGCGTTGGCCGTGTGCTGACGATACAGAACGGTCGGCACAGGATCGTTGATCAAAGCGCCGCCGGCGGCGCTGACGACGAGATAGGACCACCAGTCATGCAGCGTACCGTCCGGCGCGTCCGAAGCGCGCACCAGGGCGGCAGCGGCGCCGTTCAGCATCACGGTGCAACCGGTGGCGACGTTCTGGGTCAGGCCGGCCGGAAACACCGCCGGTGCGCCGCGATGCGGAGACAGGCCCAGCGTGCACAGTTCCTCGTCGACCAGGGTCTGACGGCTGCAATACAAGGCCGGACGCGTTTCCGGCAGCCCGCTCAGCGCCGCCACGCCGCGCTCGATCTTGCCCGGCAGCCAGACATCGTCCTGATCGGCGAAAGCGGCGATGGTATCGGGCGGGGCCGCGCGCAGCAGGGTCAGGAAGGAGCCCGCGATGCCGAGATGGCCGGCGGTATCGGCAATCTCGATGCAGCGTCCTTTGCCGTCGCCCGCTGCGAAGGCGCGCAACAGATCGGGCGTCCCGTCGGTGGAGCCGTCATCGCGCCAGTACAGCACCCAGTCGCGCCAGCTCTGGGTGCCGAAGGAGGCGAGCTGCGCCGGGAGAAACGCAGCGCCATTGAAGGTCGAGAGCAGGATGGAAACCTGCCCGGTAGTCTCCAAGCGATCAGCGATCGTGGATCATGCGGGCGAGCGTCCCATCAGCTCGTCCACGGTGCGCGACACGCTGGCACGCCAGTCCGGCAGACGCACGCCGAACACCCGATGCAGCTTGCTGCCATTTAGGCGGGAATCGGCCGGTCGTTTGGCCGGGGTCGGCCAGTCCTCGGTGCGGATGGCCAGCACCTCCGGCATGGGCTGGCCATGCTCGGCCGCGCGCTCCAGCGCCGCCACGGCAAGGCCGTGCCAGGAGGTCTCGCCCGACCCGGTGGCGTGATACAGCCCGGCATAATCCGGCTTCCAGCCGCCGGTCTCGATCGTGGCCAGGATGGACAGGATCGCTTCCGCCAGATCGTCGGAGGAGGTGGGAGAGCCGATCTGATCGCCCACCACCTTCAGGGTCGGATTCTTCGCCCCGGCTCCCAGCATGGTGCGGACGAAGTTCTTGCCGGAGGCCGAATAGACCCAGGCGGTGCGCAGCACCACGGTCTGCGGATTGGCCGCGAGAACGGCCTGCTCCCCCTCGGCCTTGGTGCGGCCATACACGCCGGTCGGGCAGGTGGGATCGGTTTCCACATACGGTTCGCGCTTGTCGCCGTCGAACACGTAGTCGGTGGAAACGTGGATCAGTGGAATGCCGGCCTCGGCACAGAGCTCGGCCAGACGGCGCGGACCGTCGCGATTGGCGCGTGCGGCGCCGTCCTGCTCGGTCTCGGCCAGATCCACGGCGGTCCAGGCGGCGGCGTTGATCACCGCCGACGGCCGGATGGCGCGGAACGACGCCTCGATCGTCTCCGGACGATCGAAATCGAAGTCCGGACGGCCGACGCGTCGGATACGCGCGCCGCCGAACCGGACCAGGGAGGTCGCGAGCTGGCCGTTGCCGCCCGTGACCAGGATCGGACCGCCGTCCGGAAGCGCCGCCATCAGTACTGGAACCAGCCGGCAGCCTCGGAGAAGTGCGGCGCGGCCGCGTCCTTTTCCGACAGCAGGGCTTCCTCGGGCTTGATCGGCCAGTCGATGCCGATCTCGGGGCAGTTCCAGATCACGGCGCGCTCGCTCGCCTTGTTCCAGACATCCGTGCACTTGTAGAGCACCTCGACATCGTCGGTCAGGGTGCAGAACCCGTGCAGGAAGCCCGGCGGAATCCAGAGCTGGGCCCAGTTGTCGCCGGTCAGCTCGGCGCCGACCCACTGGCCATAGGTCGGAGAACCGGTGCGGGCGTCCACGGCCACGTCGTAGATGGCGCCCTTGGAGCAGCGCAGCAGCTTGCCCTGGGCGTGCGGGTCGAGCTGGCAGTGCAGGCCGCGCACCACGCCGCGCTGCTTCGAGAACGAATGATTGTCCTGCACGAAGGCGAGGTCGATGCCGGCCTCCTCCTTCAAACGCGGATAGTTGTAGGTCTCCGAGAAGAAGCCGCGCGCGTCGCCGAACTTCGGCGGCGTGATCAGGACCACCTCGGGGATGGCGAGCCGTTCGACCTTCATGCGTTCGTTCTTTCCGTGCGGTTCAGGCGTGCACGCCGTCGGCGAGTTCGAGCAGCAGACGTCCGAGTTCGGTCTTGCTGAGCTTCTTCGCCTGATCGCGCAGCTGGGCGGCGTCGATGAAGCCCATGCGGAACGCGACCTCCTCCGGGCAGCCGACCAGCATGCCCTGGCGGGACTGGATGGTCTGCACGAAGGTGCCCGCCTGCATCAGGCTGTCCGGCATGCCGGCATCGAGCCAGGCGCAGCCGCGGCCGAGACGGTCGACGTGCAGCGTGCCCTCCTCGAGATAGAGCCGGTTGAGATCGGTGATCTCCAGTTCGCCGCGCGGGCTCGGCTTGATCTTCTTGGCCAGATCGAGAACGCGGTTGTCGTAGAAATAAAGGCCGGTGATGGCCCAGTTGCTGGCCGGGTTGGCCGGCTTCTCGACCACCTCGAGGGCGCGGCCGCTCTCGTCGAACGACACCACGCCGTAGCGCTCGGGATCGCGAACCTGATAGGCGAACACGGTGGCGCCTTCCGGACGTGCGGAGGCGGCACGCAGCAGAACGCCCAGATGGTCGGCGAAGATCAGGTTGTCGCCCAGCGCCAGTGCGCAGGGGCTCTTGCCGAGCCAGTCATCGGCGATCAGGAACGCCTGCACGATGCCGTCGGGGCTCGGCTGCACGCGGTATTCGAACCGGACGCCGAAACGCGACCCGTCGCCCAGCAGACGCTCGAACTGCGGCAGATCGGCCGGGGTCGAGATGATCATGATGTCGCGGATGCCCGCCAGCATCAGCGTGCTGAGCGGGTAATAGATCATCGGCTTGTCGTACACCGGCAGCAGCTGCTTGCTCGCCGCCAGCGTGATCGGATGCAGCCGGGTGCCGGAGCCGCCTGCGAGCAGGATGCCCTTCATTCCGGTGGGGCTTTCGGTCGGGCGCATCAATTAAGCCTTCGTTCCAAGACGTTGACCGGTGTAGCGGCCGGCGCGGATCTTTTCCCACCATTCCTGGTTGTCGAGATACCATTGCACGGTGCGGCGGATGCCGGTTTCGAAATCGTGGTCGGCCTTCCAGTCCAGGGACTTTTCGGCGTGGGTCGCGTCGATCTCGTAGCGCCAGTCGTGGCCGGGACGGTCGGTGACGTAGCGGATCAGACGCTCGCGCGGGCCGGCCGGATCGGGCCGCAACTCGTCCAGCGTGCGGCAGATCGCCTGCACGACCTGGAGATTGGAGCGCGGCTGGCGGGCGCCGATCGCGTAGGTCTCGCCCGGAACGCCCTTCTCCACCGCCAGCACCAGCGCCTTGGCATGGTCTTCCACGAACAACCAGTCGCGCACGTTGGAACCGTCGCCATAGACCGGCAGCTCACGGCCTTCGATGGCGTTGATGGTCACCAGCGGGATCAGCTTCTCGGGGAAATGCCAGAAACCGTAATTGTTGGTGGTGTTGGTGACGAAGGCGGGCAGGCCGTAGGTGTGGTACCAGGCGCGGACCAGATGGTCGGACGCGGCCTTGGACGCGGAGTACGGGCTGCGCGGATCGTAGGGCGTGGTTTCCACGAAAGGCGGATCGTCAGCATCCAGCGCACCGAACACCTCGTCGGTCGAGATGTGGTGGAAACGGAAGCGCTTCTTCGCCTCCACATCCAGGCCGGACCAGTAGGTGCGGGCCGCTTCCAGCATGGAGAACGTGCCGACCACGTTGGTCTGGATGAACACGGCCGGACCGTCGATCGAGCGGTCCACATGGCTTTCCGCCGCCAGATGCATCACCGCATCCGGCTTGTGTTCGGCGAAGATCGCGGTCATGGCCGCCAGATCGGCGATGTCGGCCTTGATATGGGTGTGACGCGGATCGGTCAGCGCTTCTTCCAGCACGTCCTCGGATGCCGCGTAGGTCATCTTGTCGACGTTCACCACCGAGTGTTCAGTGGACCGGATCAGATGCCGGACCACGGCCGATCCGATGAAACCGCAACCGCCGGTCAGAAGTATCCGCATTCCGTTTTTTCCGTGCCGAACGCCGTTGAGGGGATGATGTCGTCGCGCGCACGATGGCAGTGCGGACGGCGACAGGCAACCGTTGCACCTTCGCAGCGCACAATCTTCTCGAACAATTCTACCCTCGACCACGCAACCGGTTGCTTTAGAACCGTCATGACGCGATGCCGAAGCGCGGGAGATGGTTTGTGTTTGCCGAAGACCTGAACACCCGGCTGCTGAGTGCGCTCGAGCGCCCCGATCTGCGCATCGTCGCGGGCGACAGCGCGATCGGTTTCGATCCCACCCTCGACACGCCGTTCCGCGTCGATCGCGGCCGGCGCATCGTCCTGGGCGGCGCCGTCACCGGCGAGGACAGGGTCTCCGCCTTCCACCTCCGTCACGCGCTGGAACTCTCCCTGCTGCTGGATGCCCCGGCGACGCCGGACAATTCCGCCGGGCCGGAGCAACACGCCATCCTGGCCGGCCTGTCCGCCGCCCGCGTCGCGGCACGGTTCTTTCTGCTGGATGCCGCCCCGCCCGGCGCACCGCCCCAGCCCGATCCCGTTTCCTGGCTGGCCACCATGTCCGCCCCCTCCATGCCCGGACGCGACGTTCTGGCCCAGATATGGAGCCGGCTCTCGGCGTTGCAGGGCGCACACGGGCCGGGCCTGACCGATCCGGACGCCGTCACGGACGCCGTTCTTGAGGCACTGCGCAACGCATGGTCGCTGCTGGGACCGGCAGAAACGCTGATGGCGGAAGGCGGCGATGCCCGTCTCGCGGTGGACCCCGCCACCGGCCTCAACCATTACGGCTGTTCGCACAGGCCGCGTCCCTGGGCGGTCACCTTCGCCTCCTCCACCGCATCCTCCCTGTCGGAACGCGGCTTCGCGGGTGCCGAAGCATCCCGCAGGAGAATCGCCGTCGCAGCGCTGGATGGCGACGCGCGAACCGCACTGGCGGCCGAATGTGAAGCCGTGCGCGCCGGAATCGCGGCCCATTACGCGCTTCCGCCCGGCTGCGCCGTGGTGCTGTCGGCCTCCGGCACCGACCTGGAAATGGCCGCCCTGGCCCTGTGCAGCCTGCCGCGCGACGGCGAGGCCGAAGCGAGACCGATCAGCAACGTGCTACTGGCGCCGGAGGAAACCGGAACCGGCGTGCCGATGGCTGCGGCCGGCCGGCATTTCGCCGACGACACCGCGCTCGGACGCGCGGTGACCAGGAATGCGCTGGTCGACGGTTTCCCGGACACCACGCGCGTCCTCCCCGTGGCGATCCGCGATGCGGCCGGACGCCTCCTGCCGCAGGACGTGGTGGATGCGGACTGCACCCGCATCGTGGAAGCGGAAGCCGCCGAAGGCCGCACGGTGTTGCTGCACAGGCTCGATCTGTCGAAAACCGGCCTGCTGGCCCCGGGCATGGACTGCATCGAACGACTGCAGGCCCGTCTGGGGGACCGGCTCGAACTGGTGGTGGATGCGTGTCAGGCCCGGCTCGACGCATCCCGCATCCGCGACAGCCTCGATCGCGGCTGGATGGTCATGGTCACCGGCTCGAAATTCTTCACCGGGCCGCCCTTCTGCGGCGCGCTGCTGCTGCCGCCCGCCATCGCCGCGCGGCTGCATGGCCCGCACAGCCTGCCGTGCGGCCTCGCCGAGTACGGCGGCGCTTCCGACTGGCCGCCCGGCGCCCAGGCCGTTCCGTGCCCGCCCGGCGCCAATGCCGGCATGGTGCTGCGCTGGCAGGCCGCACTGATGGAAATGGAAGCGTTCCGTTCCGTGCCTTACGCCACGGCGCGCGCCCTGGTGGACCGGTTCGTGGCCGGCGTGGACGCCGCGATCGCGCGCAGCCCGGACGTGGTCGCCGTGGACGTGCCGCCCCCGCAGCGGCCGGACACGGCCGACGGCCCGTGCTGGGATCAGGTGCAGACCATCCGCTCCTTCCTGGTGCTGGAACCGGCACGGGAGGATGCGGAACGCCTGCCGCTCGACGTCGCACAGGCGCGTCTGGTGTATCGCTGGCTCAACGCCGACGTGACGCGCGCCTTGCCGCCGACCGCCACGCTGGAGGATCGTGATCTGGCCCGCCTCCTGGTGCATATCGGCCAGCCCGCCCCCGTCGGCTGCGACAGGCTGGCCGGCACGAACGCTGCAGGCATGGCCGGTGCGCTCAGGATCTCGGTCGGAGCCCGCCTCCTGTCCGGCGAGCCGTCCCATGCGGGGCTCGGCGGCGACAGGCGCATGCAGCGCGAGATCGGCGACGTCGCGCGCATTCTCGGCAAGATCGGCCTGCTGCTGCGCTGCTGGCCGGCCCTGCTGCAGCACGATCCGGTGCCGCGCTACGCGCCGGACGCCTCCAAACGCCGACCGTCGGACGCGGGGCTGAATATCTGAGTTGCGAACCGGTCGCGCCCCCGAACCGCCTTGCTGTGGTCATGTTGTGGTGGCAACCGGCGTCTCGCCTATAGAATTTCGGATCGGACTCCCATGAAGCAGCAATACGGTGCCTTTCTCGATACCCCTGCCCTGGCCCCGGGCGTCACGCGCTTCTGGATGATCCGGCACGCCCTCGTGGAAGAGAACGCCCGCGCACGGCTCTACGGCTCGACCGACGTTCCGCTCTGCCCGGAAAGCCTGGTGTCGCAGACGCCGATGTACGAATCCCTTGCCGCGCGCCTGCCGCGCGATGCGGTCTGGATCACGACGCCGCTGTCGCGCACGCGCATCACCGCCGAGCACATCCTCAAGGCCGGCTATCCGCACACCGAGTTCGGCGTCGAGCCCGACCTGATCGAGCAATCCATGGGCGACTATCACGGCCTGGAACATCACCGCCTGCCCGAGCGGCTCGGCATGACGCCGCATCCGTTCTGGCCGATGGCGGCGGAAGAGGTCCCGCCAGGCGGCGAAAGCATGGACCAGATGCTGCTGCGCGTCGGCGGCGCCCTGGAACGTCTGGCCGATCGTCACGACCGACGCGACATCGTGTCCGTCAGCCATGGCGGCACCATCCGCATGGCCTGCGCCCATGCGCTCGACATCAGCGCCAATACGGCCCTGCGCCTTTCGGTGCAGAACCTGTCGCTGACCATCCTGGAGCGCCATCCCGCGTCATGGCGCGTCGTGACCATCAACGAGCTGCCCGGCGCCTGAGAAGCCGCGGCGCGCCGGCCGGAACGATCCGGCGCCGATGCGTCGCAATCCCCGACCGCGATGTCAGGAGTGCGGCGCTTCCGATGGCGGCGCCGGCTGGGCCTCGGTCGGCTGTTGCGTTCCCGGGACGGCGGTCGTGGTGGGTGCCGTCGTTGCGGGCGCCGTGCCGGCCGGCGCGCCGGTCTGCGCGGCAGGCGTGCCGCCCGACGTGCCGTTGAACAGATCCAACGCCGCACGCGGGCTGACGCCAAACCATAGAGCGGCCGCGACGATGATCACCATGCCGACGATGCCGATCCGGCCGCGCCCGCCGATCAGTCCGCCGAGACCGCCACCCGTGCCGCCGGTCCTCGGACCGGGATTCTCCTGCAAGACCATCGTCGTTTCCCCGCCGTGGTGAAGTTGCGAGAACACAACGACGACCGGTCCCGGCCGGTTGCCTTCCTGCCGGAACCGCCGCGTCTCAGGCCCCCGTCATCAGCGCGCCATCAGCACCGGCAGCGTCGCCTTGGCGATCACATGGCGCGTCACACCGCCCAGAAGAAGCTGGCGCAGACGGGAATGGGAATACGCCCCCATCGCCAGCATGTCCGCACCCTGCGCCTCCGCGGCCGCCAGAAGCGCCGCGCCGACCTCGCCGCCCTTGGGGGTGAATTCCGACGAGGTCGCGGCGATTCCGTGCAGCGCCAGATAGGACACCAGTTCCGACGCCACCGGACCGCGACGCTGATATTCCGGCGAATGCAGCACATGCACGCTGTCGGCCTGCTTCAGCCAGCCCAGCACGCAGAACACCGCGGACGCGCCTTCCGCGGTGCCGTTCCAGGCCACGCAGATGCGCCGTCCGACCGTTTCCGGCGCCGTCTTGGGCGCGATGATCGCCGGCCGGCCGCTGTCGAACAGAACCGCATGCAAGGCTTCCGCCGAGGACAGCGCTTCTTCCACCGTATCCGGATGCGGCACCACGATCAGGTCGGACAGGCGCGCCGCATAGGCCACCATGTCGTGCTCGCGCCCCTTCACGCAGCGGAACACCACGCCCGCTTCGCCCGGGCTCGGCGGCGATGCCTCGGTCCGCAGCGGCAGGGCGTTGCCGAACACGGCCTGATCCGCATCCAGGGAACGCTGCAGCAGCGCCCGCGCCGACACGGTGCGGCTGTCGGATTCACGCTCCGCCGCACTCATCATCTCCTCGACCATGGCGCCGGACAGGCCCTCGCCCGCCAGGGGCGCCACGTCGCGCCCGTCCGTCGCCACATGCAGCACCTGCAGCCGGGCGCCGAAACGACGCGCCAGGGTCAGGCCGAACCGCAGCGCCTCGCTCTCGCTCGGCACGCCGTTCAGCGGCAGGAGGATCGAAGCGATGTTCGAAGCGTCGCCCGTCATGGATAAAGCCTCTCGCTGGACCAGCTTTCGCCGTCACGGCGATAAACGACACGGTCGTGCAAACGATGCGGCATGTCCTGCCAGAATTCGATCATGTCGGGGATCACGCGATACCCCGACCAATGCGGCGGACGCGGCACCGTGTCGCCGGGATAGCGCGCGTCGTACTCGGCCAGTCGACGCTCCAGCACGGCGCGATCGAGCAAAGGCCGGGACTGGTCGGAGGCATGCGCGCCCAGGCGCGAAATGCGGGCACGGCTGTTGAAATAGGCGTCCGCCTCGGCGTCGGTCACGTCCTCGATCACGCCTTCGATCCGCACCTGACGGCGCAGCGACTTCCAGTGGAACAGAAGCCCTGCGGCCGGATGGGCGGCAAGCTGCGACGCCTTGCGGCTCTGCTTGTTGGTATAGAAGACGAAGCCGCGCCGGTCGCAGCCCTTCAGCAGCACCATGCGCACGGACGGAATGCCGCCCGGCGAGGCCGTCGCCAGAGCCATGGCATTGGAATCGTTCAGTTCGCTTTCCCGCGCCTCGGCCAGCCATTCCTCGAACAGCTCGAACGGGTCGCGGGAAGGATCGAGAGCCGCGTCGGGCATACAGCATCCATCCGTGAAGGGTCGGGCACGACTGTGCGCCGCGCCGGAGCATGCGCCAAGGGCCCGGTGCGACGGCACCCGCGCGGCCGGAAACGGCACCGGCTCTTGTCGGGGTTGGAGCGGTGTGCGACCACGAGCGCAGCATCCCACCCCCTTGATCCTGGAACGAGATCGCGATGTCAGAGGGCAACACCACCGCACTTCCCGCCCGAGGCACCCTGATGCAGGGCAAGCGCGGTCTCGTCATGGGCGTCGCCAACAACCGCTCCATCGCCTGGGCGATCGCGCAGGCCTGCGCGCTCCAGGGCGCAGAGGTGGCCTTCACCTTCCAGGGCGAGGCGCTGGAAAAGCGCGTGCGTCCGCTCGCCGAGAGCATCGGCTCGGACATCGTCCTGCCCTGCGACGTCAGCGACGACGCCGCCATCGACGAGACCTTCGCCCAGATCGAAGCCAAGTGGGGGAAGCTCGACTTCCTGGTCCACGCGATCGGCTGGGCCGACAAGCAGTACCTGCGCGGCCGCTATCTCGACACCCCGCGCGACGCCTTCCTGCAGGCGATGGACATTTCCTGTTTCTCCTTCACCGCTGTGTCGCGCCGCGCCAGCGCGCTGATGCAGCCGGGCGGCTCGCTGCTCACGCTGAGCTATCTCGGCGCCGAGCGCGTGATGCCGCACTACAACATGATGGGCGTGGCCAAGGCGGCGCTGGAAGCCTCCGTGCGCTACATGGCCGCCGATCTCGGCGGCGCCGGAATCCGCGTCAACGCGATCTCCGCCGGCCCGATCAAGACCCTGGCCGCCAGCGGCATCGGCGATTTCTCCTACATCCTAAAATGGAACCAGCTGAACGCGCCGCTGGAGCGCAACGTCTCCACGGAAGAGGTCGGCGGCGCCGGGCTCTACCTGCTGTCCGACCTGTCCTCCGGCGTCACCGGCGAGGTGCATCACGTCGATAGCGGCTACCATATCGTCGGCATGAAGAACCCGGCCGCGCCCGATATCGCCGCCATCAAGGACTGACCCGAACCACCGGCACCCGTTCTCCCATGTCGCATAACAGCTTCGGTCACCTGTTCCGCGTCACCACCTGGGGCGAAAGCCACGGGGAGGCGATCGGCTGCGTCGTGGACGGGTGCCCGCCCGGCCTGCCTCTGGACGAGAGCTGGATCCAGCCCTTCCTGGATCGCCGCCGCCCCGGCCAATCGCGCTTCACCACCCAGCGGCGCGAACCCGATCAGGTCCGTATCCTGTCCGGCACCTACGAGGGCCGCACCACCGGCACGCCGATCTCCCTGCTGATCGAGAACACCGACCAGCGCTCGCGCGACTACGGCGCCATCGCCGACCGCTACCGGCCCGGTCATGCCGATGTCGCCTATGACCGGAAATACGGGCTGCGCGATCCGCGCGGCGGCGGCCGCTCGTCCGCCCGCGAAACCGCGATGCGCGTTGCCGCCGGCGCCATCGCCCAGCGCGTGCTCGGCGAGAGCGTGCGCATCCGCGGCGCGCTGGTGCGGATCGGCCAGCACGCGATCGATCCCGCGCGCTGGAACTGGGACGCGGTCGATCGGAACCCGTTCTTCTGCCCCGACGCCGACACCGTGCCGGTCTGGGAAGAGTATCTCGACTCCATCCGCAAGAACGGCTCCTCCGTTGGCGCCGTGATCGCTCTGGAGGCCATCGGCGTGCCGCCCGGCTGGGGCGCGCCGCTCTACGGCAAGCTCGATGCCGACCTCGCCGCGGCACTCATGGGGATCAACGCGGTCAAGGCGGTGGAAATCGGCGCCGGCTTCGAGGCCGCCCTGCTGACCGGCGAGGAAAACGCCGATCCGATGCGGATGGAGAACGGCGCGGTGGCGTTCGACGGCAACCGCGCCGGCGGCATCCTGGGCGGCATCTCCACCGGCCAGCCGATCATCGCCCGCTTCGCCGTGAAACCCACCAGTTCGATCCTCACCCCTGTGCCGTCGGTCTCCTCCACCGGCGAGGCAGTGATGGTCTCCACCAAGGGCCGTCACGACCCCTGTGTCGGCATCCGCGCCGTGCCGGTCGGCGAAGCCATGCTCGCCTGCACCCTCGCCGATCACATGCTCCGCCATCGCGGCCAGACAGGACGCTGACCGGGTTCGTGTTTCACGTGAAACAAGGTCGGACGCGATGATCCGCCGGGTTCTGCGCAGCGACGCCCTGCATCGACTGCTCGGACGCGCGATCGGGCTTTATCTCGGCTTCGCGCTCCGCACCACGCGCTGGCGCTTCGAGGTGCCGCCGGAATCCTGGCCGTTCCTGTCCGGCCAGGACGGACGCACCGTCATCATCGCCTTCTGGCACGAATTCCTGCCGCTCACCCCGGCACTCTGGATGCGCGCCCACAGCATCAACCCGGCGCTGCGGGTTTCCGTGCTGATCAGCCGGCACCGGGACGGCCGCATGATCACCGACATCATCGGACGCTGGGGGATCGGCGCCGTCGCAGGCTCGAGCGCCAAGAAATCCGGCGGACGCGACAAGGGCGGCGCAGCGGCGGTGCGCGTGCTGCTGGACACGCTGCGCGACGGCAGCCTCGTCGCCATCACGCCGGACGGCCCGCGCGGCCCCAGACGCACGCTGCAACCCGGAACGGCACGTCTGGCCGCTCTGTCCGGCGTGCCGGTGATCGCCTGCGCCGGCCGCACCAGCGCGCATAAGCGCCTCGGCTCCTGGGACCGCATGGTGCTGCCGCTGCCGTTCGGGCGCGGCACGATCCGCTGCTCCGCCCCGATCAACCTCGCCCGAACCGACAGAAGCGAGGCGGATGCGATCCTGGCCGACGCCATGGAACAGCTCGTGCAAGGCACCGGCGCGTGACGCGGAGCCGGGCCGATGCGCGCGCCGCCTTCGCCGTGTGGGGCCTGCTCGGCACGCTCGGCATTCCGCTGCTCCGCTTCAGCCTGCGCAGGCGGGTGCGCGCCGGCAAGGAGATCGCCGAACGCCTGCCTGAGCGCACAGGCCGCGACGACACGCAGCGCCCGCCCGGCCGGCTGGTCTGGCTGCACGCCGCCTCGGTCGGCGAAACCCTGTCCCTGCTACCGCTGATCGACGCACTCCGCCAACGCGATCCGACGCTCTCCCTGCTGCTCACGACAGGGACGGTCACGTCGCAGAGCCTCGCCGAAGAGCGCCTGGCCGGAACGCCGGTTCTGGTCCGCTTCGCCCCGCTCGACGTGCCGAGCTGGGTCGACCGCTTCCTCGATCGCTGGCAGCCGGATCTGCTGCTGCTGGTGGAAAGCGAGATTTGGCCCACGCTGATCGCACGGTGCCGCGCACGCGCGATTCCCCTGGCGCTGGTGAACGGGCGGCTGTCGCAACGCTCCTTCGCACGCTGGAACCGCAGCGGCGCCATCGGCCGCGCCCTGTTCGGCAGCTTCGCGATGATCTCGGCGCGATCGCCCGAGGATGCCGCGCGCCTGCGCGTGTTCGGCGCCGCCCTTGTATCTGAGGACGGCGACCTCAAGCGCGCCGCGGCAGCGCTGCCCTGCGACGACGCCGAATTGTCCCGCCTGCGCGACCTGATCGGCCACCGCCCGCTCTGGCTCGCCGCCAGCACACACCCGAACGAGGAAGCGGAAGCGCTCGCCCTGCACGCGGCCTTGCGCGAACGCCATCCCGACGCGCTGCTGCTGATCGCCCCACGCCATCCGCTGCGCGGCGACGAGATCGCCGCCCTGTCGCCCGGACTGCCACGCCGCTCCGAGGGCGCGATCCCGCAACCGGGCGACCCCGTCTGGCTTTGCGACACGATGGGCGAACTCGGCCTGCTCTACCGCCTGTGCCCGGTCGTGCTGCTCGGCAACAGTTTCGCCGACGTGGCCGGACGCGGTGGCGGACACAACCCGCTGGAACCGGCCAGACTCGGCTGCGCGCTCGGCGCGGGCCCGCGCATGGAGAATTTCGCCGAGGACGTACGCGAGATGACGGAAGCCGGCGCCCTCCGCATTCTGCCCGACCGGTCCGCCATGCTGGACTGGCTCGACCGCATGCTGTCGAACCCGACGGAGCGCGACGCCGCATCCGATGCCGCGCAGCGCCTGTCCGAACGCGACAACGATCTCCCCGATCGCCTGGCACAACGCCTGCTCGCCCTGCTCCCGGAACAGAGCCGGTGAAAGCCCCCGGCTTCTGGTTCTCGGATACCCCCACGGCGCGCCTCGCCGGCGCCCTGCTCTCGCCGATCGAACCGATCACCGCCGCCCTCACCGCGCGCCGCCTGCGCGGAACCGGCTGGAAGGCCCCCGTCCCGGTGGTCTGCTGCGGCAATGCCGGCGTCGGCGGCGCGGGCAAGACCACTCTGGTGCTCGATCTGGCGCAACGCCTGCACGCGCGCGGCCTTCGCGTGCATTGCCTCACGCGCGGCTATGGCGGTCGCGGCACCACCGCACCGACCCGCGTCGATCCGCTCCGGCACGACGCCGCCACGGTCGGCGACGAGGCCCTGCTCCTCGCGGCCATCGCTCCCTGCTGGGTCGGCGCGGATCGCGCAGCCTCCGCACGCGCAGCGGTGGACGCCGGCGTGGACCTCCTGATCATGGATGACGGGCTGCAAAACCCTGGCCTGTTTCAGGACATGCCGATCCTGGCGATCGACGGCGCGGTCGGGTTCGGCAATCGCCGCCTCCTTCCCGCAGGCCCGCTGCGCGAGCCGGTCTCCACCGCTGCCGCCCGTGCCCGATGTGCCGTCGTCATCGGCGACGAACGCGCCCCCATCGCCGAACTGCTGCCGCCCGACCTTCCCGTGCTGCGCGCGACCCTCGCCATGGACCCGGCCGTCCGCACCCTCGCCGGACGACCCTTGTTCGCCTTCGCCGGTATCGCCCGGCCGGAAAAATTCTTCTTCTCCCTGCGCGCCGAAGGCCTCGATCTCGCCGGCACGCGCGGCTTTGCCGATCACCGCCCATTCAAACCCGACGCGCTCCGTCGCCTTCGCGCGGATGCCGCCGCCCTGGGCGCCACCCTCGTCACCACGGCCAAGGACGCCGTGCGCCTGTCTCCGGCCGAGCGCGACGGCATCGCCGTCGCCCGTGTCTCCCTCCGCTGGTCGGACGAACGCGCACTCGATCGTCTGCTCGACAGGATCGTCCCCGCATGAGCACCCCTGACAGGATCAGGCTGCAGCACCGCCTGGAAGCCTTTGCCGCCGGACGCGTACTCGCCCTGCTCCGCGCCCTTCCGCCCGCCGCCGCCTCCACGCTCGGCGGCACGCTGGCCCGCGCGATCGGCACCAAGCTCCCGGTCTCCCGCGTCGCGGACAGGAATCTCCAGCTCGCCCTTCCCACGCTCGATGCCGCCGAACGCAAGCGGATCGTCGCCGGCGTCTGGGAGAATCTCGGCCGAACCGTCGGCGAATTTCCTCATCTCGGCCGCCTCCGACGCGACACCCCGTCCGGCCCCGGTTGGGAGGTGCGCGGCGGCGAGATCCTGGAGCAGCAAGCGGCGAAAGGCGGCCCTGTGCTGTTCTGCTCCGCCCATATCGGCAACTGGGAAATGCTGCCCGCCGCCGTCGCCTCGTTCGGACTGCCCTTCGCCTCGTTCTACCGCGCCGCCGGCAACCCCCTGGTCGACGCGACCATCGGCGGGCTGCGACGCGACGCGATCGGGGCCGACGTGCCGATGTTCGCCAAGGGACAGCGCGGCGCACGCGCGGCCCTGGCCTATCTGCTGCGCGGCGGCTCGCTCGGCATGCTGGTCGACCAGAAGATGAACGACGGCATCGAGGCGCGGCTGTTCGGTCATCCCGCCATGACCGCACCGGCCCTCGCCGCCATGGCGCTGCGCCTGCGCTGTCCGGTGATTCCCGGCCACGTCGAACGCATCGGCCCGGCGCGTCTCAGGCTGGTGGTCGAGCCGCCGGTTCCCCTGCCCGACAGCGGCGATCGCCGCGCCGACCAGGCAGAATTGACCCAGCGTGTCAACGACGTGATCGAAGGCTGGATACGCGAAAAGCCCGAAAGCTGGCTCTGGCTGCACCGCCGCTGGCCCAAGCATCTGCACCCGAAACAACCGCTATCGTAATATTACATTGCTTTTTTGCCACAGAGCAGCGGCGGGAATCGTAACGAAGCCTTCCAGCCCCGGAGTCCCGCAGATTCCGTTTGCCCCCACCCTCAGGGCCCCGTTAATCTTGATCACGAAATCGAGATCAGATGCCTGAGGGTCCCTTAATGCCCACGCTCGCCTCGCTTACCGACCTTCCGGCCAACTCGAACGTGGTGCCGCTGCGGCTCCGCTTCCTGCCGCGTCATCGCGAATATCTCATGCGCTGGCTCGACGCCGGCATCAGCATGGGCCTGTGCGACGTCGACGTCTCGCCGCGCACGCCCGTCGATTCGCCCGTGATTCTCGAACACGTCACCGTCTGGGTGCGCGAGAACGCCGATCCGGCCTACGTCATCCGTCCAGACGGCATGCGCTGGCTGGTGATCGACCATCTGCGCGACCACCGCCTCGGCTCGTTCGCCTCGTTCGAGGCCGCCTTGTCCTGCATCCGCCCCGTTCTGGTCGCGCAGGAAATCGTCGCCGCCTGATCAGGGCGGATCCGGCGCCCCGAGGGAGGCGCCGGCTTCTTCCTCAGCTTCCCGACGCGAAGGTCGAACCCAAGGGCGGCTGCACCAGCGACGCGCCGCCATTCGGCCCGATCTGGAAGATCGCCAAGGACCGGCGCACATGCCCGTCCGGCTGCAGCGTGAACACACCGTCCACACCCGCGAACCCATCCTTGCGTGTCAACGAGGCCGTGTCGTAGCCAGTCGCCGCCAGACTGCGGGCCATCGCTGCCGCGTCGTAGGTCAGATCGGCCAGAGGCTTCGGCGACTGGCCATAGGCCGCCCGGTATTGCTGCACGAACCCGACACGGGCCTGTGGATCCGGCGCCGCGAACCACGCCCCCGCCAGCGCCCGCAGCTTGGAGGCGAACGCCCCCCACAGCCCCGGCCCCATGATCCGCACATGCGCGGAGTCCACCCCGGTCTCGTTCAGGGCAGAAATCACATACTGGAGTTGTAGCCCCGTATCGCCCAGCAACAGCGCGTCGAACGGCGGCGGCGCCATCGGCGGGGCGGCAGCGGCCACGGGCTTCGGCGCCTTCATGATCGGCGCCAGCGTCGGCAGCATCGGCGCGGAAGCCTTGTCCGCCCCCGTTTCCGGATTCGCAGCAGCGGCCTGGTCGGCCGCGGACCGGCGCGCGGAGTAGTCGGTCAGCTGCTTCATGGTCGACTCGATGCTGTCCTTGTCGGGCGCATGAGTCAGGATGGTCGGCGCGGGCAGGCCGGCATCGGCGCAGGCCTTGGTCAGTGCCGTCGCCAAAGCGTCGCCGAACCCGTTGCCTGGCAGAAGCGCTGCGATCCGCGTCCGGTTGTCCGCCTTGGCCGCCAGAACCAGACGGCGCACCTGCTGTTCCGGCGTCTCGCCCATCACCCACACGCCCGGACCCGCCTGGGTCACGTCGCTGGTGAAGGCCAGAACCGGAATCCCGGCGCTTCGCGCGACCGGCGCCACGATGGCGGTCTCGCCCGAGGTCAGCGGTCCCAGGATCATCTTGTCGCCCGACTGCACGGCGGCACGCGCAGCCGCGTCGCCGCCCATCGCCGCCGTGTCGTGCGTGTCCAGAACCGGCGATCCCGGCGCCGCCACGGCCAGACGCGCCGCGCGCAGCATGCTCGCCCCCAGCCCGCCATTCGGCCCGCTCAAAGGCAGCAGAATCCCCACTTTCGGTCCTGGCGGAACGACGGGACCCGGAGGCGGCAGAACGGGCTGGCCGATCGGCGGCGCGGTCATCGCGCCGTTATCCGTCACCACGGGGGCCGGCTGCGCGCCCGTCCCGGAGTCGCTCCCCCAGGGAAGCTGCGAACAGCCGCCCAGCAGCAGAACGCCCGCCGTCAGCGCCGGCAGGATCGCGCCATGACGCGACAAGGGGCGCGACAAAGATTGACGTGACGCCATTCGGCGCGCCCTTTCGCTCGATGCCAGAAGTTCCGTCGTCCGACGCACCGTCCGCCTCCTCCACCTCAGAACCCGAGTCCGTAGCACAACACGGCCTTCCTGGGCTCACCCTCGTCGCCACACCGATCGGCAATCTCGGCGACATCACCGAGCGCGCCGTCGAATGCCTCAAACAGGCCGACCTGGTGCTGTGCGAGGACACGCGCGTCACCGCACGCCTTCTGTTCGCCAAGAGCATCGCCGCACGCACCGAGCCGCTGCACGATCATAACGAACGACACCGCATTCCGTCGCTTCTCGGCATGCTGCAGGCCGGACGCCGTATCGCCCTGGTTTCCGACGCAGGCACGCCGCTGCTCTCCGACCCCGGCTTCCGCCTCGTGCGGGCCTGCCTGGAGAACGACATCCCGGTCCGCACCGCCCCCGGCGCCAATGCCGCCGTCACGGCGCTCACCTTGTCCGGCCTGCCGCCGCACCCCTTCCTGTTCGTAGGCTTCCCCGCCCCGCGCTCGGCCGCACGTCTCGAAGCGTTCGGCACTCTGCGCGCCGCCGAACGCGCCGGCCTCGCCGCCACGCTGATCTGGCACGAAGCGCCGCACCGCCTCGCCGAGATGCTCGCCGATCTTCACGCCGTGTTCGGCGACCGCGACGCCGCCGTCGCCCGCGAACTCACCAAACGCTTCGAGGAAGTCCGTCGCGGCACGCTCGCCGAACTCGCCCGCTTCTATGCCGATACCCCCGCGCGCGGCGAGATCACCGTTCTGGTCGGGCCGCCGCCGGAGGAACAGGACGGCGCGGATGCAGACGGCCTCGACACCCGCCTGCGCGAAGCCCTCGCCACGCTCTCGGTCAAGGACGCTGCCACGTTGGTCGCGGGCGCGATGAAACTGCCCCGGCGCGTGGTCTATTCCCGCGCCATGGAACTCGCGCGCGGTGACGTCGCCGAGGAACGCGGCGACTGACCGGGCCCGGTCAGACGACAGTTCACCGAAAGAGCCGAGACCAAGACCCGGAATTCAGACCGATTTCCGCATCTCTATGCTCTCGACCGGGCTTCCATATTCCTCGGCCGGGAACCGCCGCGCCTCGCTCCATCCGCGACGCAGGTAGAAGGCGTGAGCCCGTGTGTTGAAAGCTCGAACCTCGAGTCGCGCCACCGCATGCGACAATGCGATCTGTCGCTCGGCGGCACCGAGGAGTGCGGAGCCCACACCGCCGGTCCAGCATCCCGGATCGACATGCAACGCCGCAACCTCGTCGCCGACCACATGCACCATCCCGACGACCCCATCGTCGCCGACGGCCACGACGAAGTCTCGCCACGCACTCTCCGCATAGGCACGCGCCGGATCGGAGGCGGCGAAAACCTGCACGGCCTCGAAAGGAAGTTCAGGAGCCCAGGTGACGATCCAGGAGCGTTGAAGCAGGCGCACCAGAACCGGCACGTCCGCTTCCTCGGCCGGACGGAGGCCCATGCTGTCGAACGCCATTCGCGCCTCCCGACGATGATTCTGCGTCTGCGTTATAACGTCGCTGCGCATCCTGTCGACCGAGGCCTGCCTGGTGTCGACGCTACCGTCCCGTCCAAGAGTATCTTCCGGCCGAAAGACGCCGGACAGCGACAAGAAGCGCGCGGCAAAGAACGCGGGTGGCTCCGATGGAACCGGTCGGCGCCTTATCCCCGCACTGCCCCCGAACGCGACGGCGCATCGACCAGGATCGGCGTCGCATGCACCGTTTCCACCCCGTTCTGCCAGGTGCGGACGCAGGACAAAGCATCGTCCAGCAGCACCAGATCCGCCTTGCGCCCGGCCTCGATCCGCCCGTGACGGTGGTCCATGCTCATGAACCGTGCCGGATACAGAGACGCCATCCGCAGCGCCTCCTCCAGACGAACCCCCTGCGACGCCACCATGCAGGCCACGGCATGGTCCAACCCCAGATCGGCCCCGGCCAGCGTGCCGTCCGCCAGTTCCAGACGTCCGTCGCGCCGATACACGGTGCGCCCGCCCAGTTCGAACCGGTCCGGCCCACCGGCAGCCGGCGGCATCGCATCGCTCACAAGGATCAAGCGCCCCGGCCCGCGCTTCGCCGCCAGCGCGATCCGCATCATCACCGGATCCACATGGTGCAGATCCGCGATCAGACCCGCCCAGACCTCGCCACGATCCAAAGCCGTGCCCACCAGACCCGGCGCACGGCCAGACATCTGCGACATGGCGTTGAACAGATGCGTGACCCCCGTGGCCCCCGCATCGATCGCCGCGGACACGGTCTCGTGGTCCGCATCGCTATGCCCCAGGCTCACCACGACCCCGCCACGCACCAGGCGCCGGATCTGCTCCGGCGAGACCATCTCCGGTGCCACCGTCAGCAACAGATGCTCAATGCCGCTGTCCAGCAGCATCTGCAGATCCTGCTCCGCCATCGGACGCATGAAGGCGGGATCGTGCACACCCTTGCGTGCAGGCGCGATGAACGGCCCTTCCAGATGCAGCCCCGCCACGCCCGGCAGACCGCGCGCAATCGCCACGCGCACCGCTGCGATGGCGGCGGCGATGCCCATATCCGGTCCGGTGATGAAGGTCGGCAGAATCGCCGTGCAGCCATGCAACAGATGCGCGCGTGCGATCGCGGCGGCGCCTTCGGCATCCGTGCTGTCGTTGAACAGCACACCGCCGCCGCCATTCACCTGAATATCCACGAAGCCGGGCGCCAGAAGCCCGTCCACCTCCTGCATGCGCGTGTCGCGCGGCAGCGAGGACAGCGGCGCCATGCCGACCACACGATCGCCGTCCAGCAACAGCGCATGGTCGATCAACAGGTCGTCGCCGGTGAAGATCGGCGCGCCGATCAATGCTTTCTGGAACATTCGGCCGAGTCTAGCAGGTCCGACCCGCCCGTCGAACCCCGCGACGCTACACATGCAAAACCGGCCCGCTCTTGCGAACGGGCCGGCTGCGATGAGCTTACGAACGGATCGGAAGCGCTATTTCGTGACGTCGCGAACAGCGTCCTTACCCTTGCCGAACCCTTCCTGGACGTTGCCGGCGGTCTTTTCCGCCTTGCCCTCGGCCTGCAATTCCTTGTTGCCGGTGATCTTGCCGGCCACGTCCTTCAGCGCGCCTTTGACCTGATGCGCGACGCCGTCGATGCGATCCTTGTCCATCGCTTGTTCTCCCTTGGGACCACATGTCCCGTGTCGAGCAAACGGGCTTTGCGAAGCGCGGTTCCCGGTCGCATGCGGAACGGTCAATGCCGAGCGCGTGATCCGTCCAGTAGGATATGCGCGGCACGATCCAGAAAAGCCGGATCGTCGGCGCAGGACAGTTCCAGCTTCTCCAGCCTGTCCTTGAACGCCGCATCCGCGCTCAGCCACGCCGGATTCCAGCGCGGATCGGCGGCGAAGCGGGAATGGAACAGGTCCAGACCATGCAGGGAGAACCGACCCAGATGCGGCGCGAACAAGGCGCCCAGTTCCGCGGAGCGGAACAGATGCGAGCGGAAACTCAGGTGCCGGCCATCCGCCAGATCCACCTCCATCCGATCCTGCTGGTTGTCCTGCCGGAATCGCGCCGCCTGCTCGATCCCGTCCACATAGATCGTCGGCAGACTACCGGCCGCACGTACCGTCACCAGAAGATGTCCGCCCGTCACGCGCGCCAGCTCCGCCGCGACGCCCGGCAGCGCTTCCGCAGGCAGATGATTCAAAACCCCGTAGAGACACAAACACAGATCGACGGAGCCGGTCTCCTCGGCGAGCGGCATCGTGGCATCGCCATGCTGGATCGACACGAAGGCGGCACCACGCGGCATCGCGCAACGCAGCTCCTCCGCCACCGCCACGGCACGCCCGACCATCGCCTGCGACAGATCGACCCCCCGCACGCGGATGCGGGTGAACCCGAGTTCGCGTGCCCGCAACACCACGCGCTTGATCCAGGCGCCCGGCCCGCAACCCACATCCAGAACGTTCAGTGACCGGCGACCGGACGACACCATCGACACGAGAACCGCGTCGATCGCGCGCCAGATCCGTCCATCCGCGAAACCGTAGCGGCCGGTAAAATCGAACACGCGCTCCGGATCGCCATCGGCATAGGCGGAATAGCGCCCGCCCACGGCATCATAGGCACGGCCCTCTTCCGGCAGCACATCCGCGAACGTCGCCGAACGCGACAGCAAGGTTATCGACATGGAACACTCCGGCATCGGCGCGCCGGTTGGTCGTCCCCGGCGCGGTGCCGCATGCTCGCCCCCAACCGCGTAAACGGGCCATGCGGAACATGGGGGCCGGCGATAAAGCGCGCGTAAGCGCCGCGCCCCCGCCGGAACGCCTCCGCTCAGTCCGCCGCGCTGGTGTCGAACAAACGATCCGGCATCGACACGCCTGTGGTCACGTCGAACAGGTCGACCCGCGTTTCCCGCCCCTGCGCATCCACCACGCGCCAGCCGCGCAACGCCAAAGGCTGCTCGTTCATGATCACGGTCAGGCTGCCGTCGGACGGGCTCGCCGTCTTCACCAGCGTCACCTGCAACAAGCCGTTGGCACGCGAGAACCCCGTCACCGTCACGTCGCCGGACAGGCTCAGATGCGGCTGCAGCAACAAGCCGAGCGGCGTGCGGTCGAGCGGAATATCCGTGGTCTGGCCGACGGACTTGTCGGTGAACACCAGCTTGCCATTGCCGGCCACCAGCAGAAGCGGGCTCGGCTTGTCGTATTCGAACCGCATCCGCCCGGGGCGATGCAGCCAGACCGTGCCGGTGGTGCGCTTGCCGTCCGGCGCGATCTGCTGAAAGCGGCCCTTCAGCGTGGTGATGCCGTTCAACGTGTCCTGGATGCGCGCCACCCAGCCCTGGTCGGCCGGGCTGATCGCAGCCGCCTGCGCGCCGCCCTGGGATACCGCCGGGGCCTGTGCCTGGGCAGCCTGCGCCTGGGCACGAGCAGGAGCCGGCACGGACGCTCCCATGGACGCTCCAAGAGCGAGCAGGGCGGCGACGGACAGAAAACGGCTGGAACGGAAATGGCGCATGATGGAACCGAGCCTAGAGCATCGCCCGGCCGAACGGAATCAGGCGGACGGAGGGGATACCCCCAGTAACAACGCAGCCGGGCGCGCGTTCCGGCCGGCGCAGCAGGCCCCTCGGATCAGGAAGACCCGATCAACACGCCCGCCGCGAACACCAGACCGCCGCCGAACAGGATCTGCACGGCAGCCGACAGGAACGGCGTGTCCTGCCAGCGCCAGCGGATCCAGGAAATCAGCGCCAGTTCCAGAACCACCACCACCAGCGCCACCGTGGTCGCCTCGGCGAAGTTCGGGATCAGGAACGGCACCGTATGGAAGATGCCGCCCGCCATGGTCATCAGGCCGCACACCAGACCGCGCAGCCAGGGCGCGCCGCGGCCGGACAGCTTGCCGTCATCCGACAAGGCCTCCGCGAACCCCATCGACACGCCCGCCCCCACCGAGGCGGCCAGACCCACCAGAAACGCGTTGTGCGGGGTATGGGTCGCGAACGCCGCGGCGAACACAGGCGCCAGCGTCGACACCGACCCGTCCATCAGCCCGACCAGCCCCGGCTGCACCACCTGCAGCACGAAGCGCCGGCGCGCATCCTCGTCCTCGATCTCGCGGCGCGACGCAGGCAGGCGGCGCAGGGCGATGCGCCCGGCCTCCTGCTCGTGCGCATCCTCGGCTGCGGCCAGATCGCCGAGCAGCTTGCGGATGGAGGCATCGGTGCTGCGCATCGCCGCCTGCCGGTAGAAGCGCGCCGCATCGCGCTCCATCTGGCTGGCATGGCGGCGCATCGCCTCGATCCCGCTGCGCTGCACCTGCCAGGCCGGCTTGCGCTGCACAAAACCGGCCACGTCCTGTCGTCGCACCAGGGGGATGTGCGGGCCGAAACGCTCGGTGAACAGGTCGATCAGAACCCGGCGATGCTCGTTCTCTTCCTCCGCCATGTCGGTGAAGATCGCGGCGCTGTCGGGAAAGTCGCGCCGCAGATGATGCGCGAAATCGGCGTAGATTCGCCCATCCTCTTCTTCCGCGGCGATCGCCAGGGCCAGAAGCTCGCTCTCGGAAAGGTCATCGAATTTGCGCATGACCGCATGATGGCATGGTCCGCCAAATCGTCAAAGCACTCGGCAAGTATTGATCGTTGCCATAACAGCATAACGACAATCATTCTCAACCTCACTGCATCCGAGACTGAGTCGCAGTTCCGCGGCTGTCTCCTTGCCGCAGGCCCCGGCGCCGTCCGATAAGAGCGCGCCACGAGCCCGGAGCACGGCGCCATGATCCTGTCCCCTCTGCTGACCGTCCTGTTCTGCTCGGTGATCCTGTTCGTCGTGCACCTTCTGGCGCAGGACCTCACCATGACGCGCGAACGCGGCCTCGGCTGGAACATGGGCGCACGCGACGGGACGCCGAAGCCGCTCAGCGACGTCGCCGCACGCGCCGATCGCAGCTTCAACAATTTCCGCGAAACCTATCCCGTCTTCCTGGCCGCGACGCTGCTCTGCCTGTTCACCGCACCGCTCAGCCATCTCGCGATCCTCGGCGCCTGGATCTGGCTGGTCGCCCGTGTGGTCTATCTGCCGCTCTATCTCGGCGGCGTGCGACAGATCCGCTCCTATGCTTGGCTGGTCTCGGTCGCCGGACTCGTGATCATGCTGGTCGCCGGCGCGCCGTTCGGTTTTGGATGGAAAGGCCTCTAAAGGGTCTTGAGCCCTTGTTCAATTGGAAGAGAATGAACCTCCGCTTCCCTTCCTTCACGTGAAGCCCCAACGCGGCGGTAAGCCTGTAAAAACTTATTTTTTCGTCACCTTCTTTTGTACCTTTGGCGACTTGATCACTTCATCATCAGAGTCTTCTCCGTCGATTATGCCATCGTCATAACTGTCGATCTCATCTGCTTCAATCTTGTGGGTAGGGAACGAGATATAGTCCAGTGCGTCCGGATTGAAGAACGCGGCACGATCGTAGCCCTCATAGGGCAATCGGATCATATTTGGTTCATCGTCATCGTGATTGCCGTAAGGGTAGTGAATATCGATGAGAGGCTCAACACACTCAAAAAGATTGCAGTCGACATAGTCTATTTCTCGTCGCTTTCCAGTCGAAAACTGGATGGTGACCGTGTGAGATAGGGACAGAATTTCCCCGGTTTCTGCTGATCTTGCAGCCTTTTCTATCGCAAGCTTCTCAGATTTGATGGCTCCTTCGGAGACAAGTTTTTCGAACTGCTCGTCGGTAATCATAATCTGGTGCCGAACGCGCTCGACATCTTCTGGAGCGAAATTCGATATGCATTCGTCCACATCGAATTCCTCACGGTAGATAGCCTCAACAATAGCCCAATCACGAGTATCAGACATCTGGATCGGCGTTGCTATTTTATATTCACCATGATCTGGACCATAAGTGTCATATGCTTCGCTCGAGAAATAGAACTCGGATATAGATTTTTGTCGAATTGCTACAGTTCGATTCCCCAGATCTTTCATGACGATAAACCGCTTTTTGCTCTGCATCTCGCTGTAGACTTGCTCATACGTCGCTTCCGAAATCGAAAGCACTAACGGCTCGCCGCCGCCGCAGAAGTGAACCGCGCATTCACCGTAATATTGCGTATCTTTCGGCGCTTTTTTATCATAGAATGTAACTTGCTTCGGCGGATGCCGCCCAAGCAACTCTAGTTCGGTAGTTTCGAAATGCTTTGCGAGATTGGTCAGGTGGCTCGCCGGAATCTCGGTCTTGCCGGTTTCCCAGCGTTGATAGGTTGGTTGTGTAACCCCGGCCGCTTTGGCAGCTTGAGCTTGGGTCTCGGCATTCATAACCCGAAAATGTTTCAGCCGGTTGATCATCACTTGGCTCATTTCTCAAAGCAATCTCATATATACGTATATATGCGCATTTATCCCGAAATCTCAAGAGTGATTCACACGCGCTGCTGCGGCTGATCGCTGACAAAAGCGAACTGGCTGGAAAGCAGCGCCACAAAGTAGTTTTTAAGACCAACCTCACCACCAGAAAGAATGGCAAGTCAAAAAGCTTTCATGCATTGACGTTTTGTTGCAAAATAAATAATAACCCGAATAGATTTGATTTGTTGGCTTACCTGAACCGTTCAGAGTTTTACATATTACAACAAATTTAATATATTGAGAGAGCATTCTTTCTTATGGAGAAGAATAAGAAAGAATGCTCCTGCCCGTTCTTTGTTCTCGAACCTTGCCGGTTCTCAACCGCAAACGGACAGAAGTTCTTTGGTTCTTTCTTTCAAGAAAGAACACCCACCCCGGCTCAGTGCCGGAAATGACGCATCCCGGTGAACACCATCGCCACGCCCGCCTTGTCCGCCGCGGCGATCACCTCGTTGTCGCGAATGGAGCCGCCCGGCTGGATCACGGCGGTGGCACCGGCCGCGATCGCGACTTCCAGACCGTCCGCGAACGGAAAGAACGCGTCCGAGGCGACGACGCTGTTGGTGGTCAAGGGCTGCTCGATCCCCGCAGCCTGCGCCGCTTCCGCGCTCTTGCTGGCCGCGATGCGCGCGGAATCGACACGGCTCATCTGCCCGGCGCCGATCCCCACCGTCGCCCCGTCCTTCACGTAGACGATGGCGTTCGATTTCACGTGCTTGGCGACACGGAACGCCAGCTGCAGATCGGCCAGCTCCTTTTCGGTCGGCGCACGCTTGGTCACCACCTTGAACGCGGTCGCGCGCCCGTCATCGCGCGTCTGCGCCAGGAAACCGCCGGCCACGCTCTTCACCACCACGCCCGGCTTGGCCGGATCGGGCAGACCGCCGGTCAGCAGAAGACGCAGGTTCTTCTTCGCCGACAGAACCGTCTTGGCCTCCTCGGTCGCGTCCGGCGCCACGATCACCTCGGTGAAGATGCGGGCGATGCGGATCGCCGCCGCCTCATCCAGCGTGCGGTTCACCGCAACGATGCCGCCGAACGCCGAAACGGGGTCGCAGCGCAGCGCCAGATCCCAGGCCGTCGCCAGATCCGCCGCCTCGGCCACGCCGCACGGGTTGGCATGCTTCACGATCACCACGGCCGGACGCTCGAACTCGGCCACCGCCTCGAACGCGGCATCGGTGTCGTTCAGGTTGTTGTACGAGAGCGACTTGCCCTGGACCTGCCGCGCGGTGGCGATACCGGGACGATCGCTGCCGTCGGAGTAGAACGCGGCCGACTGGTGCGGATTCTCGCCGTAGCGCAGCGCTTCCGCGCGCGTGCCGACCATCGCCAGACGCATCGGCAAAGCATCGCCGCGCTCGCGCGCGAACCAGGCGGCGATCGCCGCATCGTAGGCGCCGGTGCGGGCATAGGCGGCGCCGGCCCAGGCACGGCGATCGGCGATGGTGGTGCCCTTCAGCGCCTTCAGGCTGTCGATCACCGCCTCGTACTGCGACGGATCGGTCAGGATCGCCACGTGCTGGTGGTTCTTCGCCGCGGCGCGGATCAGCGCGGGGCCGCCGATATCGATGTTCTCGATGCAGTCCTCCGCCCCGGCGCCGGACGCCACGGTGGCCTCGAACGGATACAGGTTCACGCACACCAGATCGATCGGCGCGATCCTGTGCTGCTCCATCTGCGCCAGATGCTCCGGCAGATTGCGGCGCCCCAGAATGCCGCCATGGATCTGCGGCACCAGCGTCTTCACGCGCCCGTCGAGGATCTCCGGAAAGCCGGTATGGTCCGACACCTCCGTCACCGGCAGCCCCGCATCCCGCAGCGCCTTGGCCGACCCGCCGGTGGACAGAAGCTCGGCCCCCTGCGCGACCAGAGCCCGCGCCAGCTCCACCAGGCCGGTCTTGTCGGACACGGACAGAAGCGCGCGACGGATGGGGAGAATATCGTCAGGCATGGGACGGACCTTCGGGGAGGTGGAAGGAGGCGGGTTCTAGAACATCATCCGGCGGAACGGAAACGGTTCGCGGAGTCTGGAGCTGTTCTTCTTTTTCTGAAGAAAAAGAAGCAAAAAGACTTCTATCCGTTCAGGATTCGCAGAACCGGCAGGTTCTCCGCCCCAGACGGACAAGAGTTTTTTGGTTCTTTTTTGCAAAAAAGAACACCTACCGCCCGGCAAACGCCTTCAGCAGCTCCGCAATCCGCTTCGGATCGCTCTCCTCCATCGCCCGACGCGCCAGACGCCGGCATTCGTCCAGCGTGGCATGCCGCACCACCTGCTTCACGCGCGGCACCGACTGCGCATTCATGCTGAACGACCGCAAACCCATGCCGATCAGCAACGGCACCACCAGCGGATCGCCGGCGATCTCGCCGCACAGCGACACGGGCCGGCGCAAACGCAGTGCCGCATCCGTCACCTGCCCGATCATCTTCAGCACAGCCGGATGCAGCGGATCATACAGTTTGGACACGCCGGCCGCGGCACGGTCCACCGCCAGGGTGTACATGGTCAGATCGTTGGTGCCGATCGCCATGAACTCGGCTTCCAGCCCCAGAACCTCCGCCCCCAGAGCGGCAGCCGGCGTTTCCACCATGATGCCCAGAGGCGGCAACGTGTCGCCCAGCTTCACGCCCTTGCGGCGCACGCGTCGCGCCACGCGCTCATAGATCTGCCGCGCTTCCTTCAACTCATCGACGGTCGTCACCATCGGCAGCAGCACCCGCACCGGGCCCTCCACCGAAGCGCGCAGAATCGCCGCGAGCTGGGTCTCGAACAGGGCCGGATGGCGCAGAAGCAGACGCAAACCGCGCTCGCCCAAGGCCGGATTGATGTCCGCCCCCAGCACGCCGATCCCGCTCAACGCCTCGCTATGCTTCTCGCCGCCCCAGTCCAGAACCCGGATGGTGGTGCAATCCCCGCCCATGGCGGCGATCACGGCGCGATAGATCGCCTCCTGCTCGCCCTCGCTCGGCATCTGCGCCGCGTTGATGAACAGGAACTCGGTGCGCAACAGGCCGATCCCCGCCGCACCCGCCTGCGGAATCAGCGGCAGCTCCGCCGGAAGCTCCAGGTTCGCCTGCAGCTCCACCCCTTCGCCGCCGGACAAACGCGCCGGCAGACGGCGCAGACGCCCCAGCTTCTGCCGCTCGCGGGCGTAGTCCACCACCGCGCGCTCGGCCATCTCCAGCGTGTCCGGCGCAGGGTCCAGCGTCACCGTGCCGGTCGAGCCGTCCACCACGACCTTGGCGCCGCTCCGGGCCCGGGCGGTGAAACCGTGCACGCCCAGCACCGCCGGAATCCCCAGCGCACGCAGCATGATCGCGGTGTGGTCCGCCGTGCCGCCCTCGTCCATCACCACGCCGGCCGTGCGCGCCGGATCGATCAGCGCCGCGTCGGCCGGGCGCAGTTGTTCCGCCACCAGGATCGCCCCGGCCGGAACGGCGGCGAAGGACCGGAACGGCGCCCGCATCAGATTGCGCACCAGACGACGACCGATCTCGCGCACCTCTTCCGCACGCCGCAGCGCGTTGGTCGCTTCCTCCGCATCCACGCTGCCGGCCAGGGTCACATCCGCCAGACGCGTCGCCAGCGTCTCGGATTCCGCCAGAACCGCCGCCTCCGCGTTCAGACGATCGTCCTCGATCCGCCGCCGCACCTGTCGCAGCAGACGCGACGGACCCAGCATCTGCCGGTAGGCATCCAGAAGCGGCGCGATCTCGGCCTGGCTGTCCTCCGACAGCAGCGCCAGCCGGTTCTTCAGCTTCTCCAACTGACGCTGCGAGCGTTCCACCGCATCGTCGAGCCGCTTCAATTCCGGCTCGACCTGATCCGCCTCCAGCCGGCGCTGATCCACCGTCGTCGGTGCCTCGTCCGCGAAGGCCACGGGCCCGACCGCGATCCCGGCATACACGCCGATCCCGCTGTAGTGCGTCTCGGCGGATCGAGCCGGCGCGTCCTGCTTCCTGCGCCTCGGCGGAGCCGGCCGGCGTGCGGCGCTCTTGGGAGCCTTGGTGCCCTCGGGGGCGCTGCGCCTTGTCTTGCTGGTCACGGCCGGCTCATGCTCCAGAACGCCCGCTCCGGACGCTACGCGCCAGACGGGGTCCTATTCTCCCTCATCAAACCCGGATTCGACCAGAGCGGCCAGCGCATCCAGCGCCTGCTGCGCATCCCAGCCGTCCGCATCCACTTCCAGGGTGATGGTGGCGCCGCGACCGGCCCCCAGCATCATCAAACCCATGATGGACCGGGCGGACACCGTTTCCCCGCCCTTGGACACATCGACCGGCGTCGCGAACCGTTCCGCGGCCACCACGAAACGCGCCGCGGCACGCGCATGCAGCCCGCGCAGATTGACGATGGTGACGCTGCGTCGGAGCCGGTCGGCCGGGGCGGCCATGCTGTCCGGACTCAGTTGGCGAGAGCGGGCGCGCGCTCGGCGATCGCGGGACGCAGGATCGGCTCGGCACTCATCTGGCAGCACGCGGCGCCACCCAGACAATCCGCCGGCAGGGACGACGCGGCGGCGATGTATTTGCGCCCGGCCAGCTCGGCGATGCCCACGCATTCGGCGAGCGTCCGGTCCGACCGGATCTTGCAGAGCTTCACCAGCATCGGAAGGTTCACCCCGGCGATCACCTCGATCCCGGCCGCACGGTCCAGCATCGCCACGGCGAGATTGGAGGGGGTCGACCCGAACATGTCGGTCAGCAATACCACGCCATCGCCGTGATCCACCGCCGCAACCGCCTGCTGCAGATCGCGCCGCCGGTCCTGGATGCTGTCATCGGCGCCGATCGACAAACACTGGAGCTGCTGCTGCTGTCCGACCACATGTTCGGCCGCCGCCGCCAGGGCAGTGCCGATCTCGCCATGGGTGATGAGCACAAGGCCGATCATCGTTCGCGAACCATTACAAAGACAACACAGTCGCCGGGAAGGCGATGCTCCACGTTTCCGTCGAGCGGAGCCATCGCAGCACCAAACCGGCCCTGTCCAGGCATATCGGATTGGAAACGGGCAGCGCCGGTACGACACGACAGCGACATGGTTCCCACCAATATGGGGCGGATGAAGGGCTTGCGACGAGATTCTGACGCAACTGTCATGTGTCCGTCACAGTGCGGCCATGCTTAAACCACATCGCTCTGCCCGACAAATCCCGCCGCCAGGCTGCGCTCCCCCGACACGCAGGCCAGCGCCAGTTCCACCTTCAACACCGCCGACGCTTCCCTCGCGCACAGCACGATCTCGGGAACGCCCAGAACCGGATCGCGCACCGGCTCCGGCAAACGCGGCGCCTGCTCCAACAATCTCACCACCAGCGACACCGTCACCGGAAACACCGGCGTCACGCGCAGAATCCCCACCCCCCTGACTTCGATCATCCCGCGAAGCGCGTCCGGCGGTTCCGCCATCCCGCCCCGCAGAACCACACGGTCATCCGCCACCAGCGCGAAACCGCGATCCATCAGCCGTAACGCCAGATCCGACTTCCCCGAGCCGCTCTCTCCCCGGATCAACACGCCCTGCCCGGCCCGCGACACGCAGCTCGCGTGCACCGTCGAACCCTCTCCGCCGAATGAAACCTGATCAATCATCGTATTTTCTTGTTGCAGTGCGGCAATTCATGACGCATCTGTGACACAGGATTGGGGAGCCGAAACGATGCCTTGTCCCTCGAGCGTTTCCTACCCGCGTCGACGCGAGCATGTGTGCCGCGTGACCGGCGCGACACCGGGGCGAGACATGCTGAGCGCCAGCGTGTCGGATCAGTGTCGCCAGGCCTTCGCCAACGGCGCCGACCTGCTTCGCGCGGAAGGCCTCTCCATCGAGGACGTCACCCGCGTCGTCTACCTGGTCCGCGACTCCGCCGAATTCTCCACCTGCTTTCCCGTGCTGCGCGACGTGTTCGGCGATGCCCGCCCCGCCGCCACGCTGCGCATGGTCACCCGGCTCGACACGCCCGATACCGGCATCGAGCTCGAACTCGTCGCGAGCACCCGCGCCCCCAACTGAGGCCCCGCCGCCGGGCCGGTTTCCTCCCGCGCGCGGCCTGCTCTAAACCGGTCGCATGAGCGACCCCGCGCCCGAGCCGTCCGCCCCCGAACTGGATGAAGCGCAGGCCGAGATCGCCGCGCTGCGACACGCGCTTCTGCTGGCGGAAAGCCGCCTCCTCACCCTTCGGCGCGCCGAGAACCACGAGCGCGTCCTGCGCATCGAGACCGAAACACGGCTCGCCGCCCTGCGCGACGCCGTCTCGGCGACCCGGCACGATCCTGATGTCACTGACGCCCTGCGCGCCGCCCACGACCGCGTGGAGATCCTGCAAACCGCCGTGGACGCACGCGACATCGAGATCAACCGGCTGCGACAGCATCTCGCCGCCTTCGAGACCAGCGCCGTCTGGCGCGCGAGCTGGCCGTTGCGCCGCACGCTGGACCGCCATCCCGTTCTCGCCCGCACGGGACGACGCGCCGCCAAGGCCGGCTGGTGGACGCTCACGGGCCAATGGACGCGCCGTCTCCGCGAACGCCGCGACTGGCAGGCCCGGCTCGCCGTGCAGGCCGAAACCATCGCCGCCCCCCTGCCCCTGTCCCTGGCCGAACCGCCGCCCCCCGCGACGCCGCCTGCACCCACCCGTCTCGACCCGCCGCTCCGGCTCTCCGCCAGCGACACGCCGATTGTCTCGATCATCGTCCCCTGCTTCGGCCAGGTCCCGGTCACGCTGCGCTGCCTGCGCGCCATCGCCGCCGCCGAAACCGTCACACCGTTCGAAGTGATCGTCGCCGAGGACGCGTCCGGCGACCCCGACATCGCCCTGCTGGCTCAGGTGGACGGAATCCGCCTGCTCCGGAACGAGCGCAATCTCGGCTTCCTCCACAACTGCAACGAGGCCGCCCTGTCCGCACGCGGCCGCTACCTGCTGTTCCTCAACAACGACACCGAGCCCATGCCGGGCTTCCTCGACGCGCTGCTGCGCGCCATCGAGGCGGTCCCCCGCGCAGGGCTGGTCGGCGCGAAGCTCCTGTTCCCGGACGGCCGCCTGCAGGAAGCCGGCGGCATCGTCTGGCAGGACGGCACGGGCTGGAATTACGGCCGCAACGACGACGCCGAGCGCCCGGAATACAATACCCTGCGCGACACCGATTACGTGTCCGGCGCCGCCATGCTGCTGCGGCGCGACCTGTTCGAAACCCTCGACGGCTTCGATCCGCTCTTCGCCCCGGCCTATTACGAGGATACCGACCTCGCCTTCCGCATCCGCGCGCGCGGCCTGCGCGTGCTGGTGCAGCCGGCCAGCCTCGTGATCCATCACGAAGGCGTCTCGCACGGCACGGACATCACCGCCGGCATCAAGCGGAACCAGGAGATCAACCGGCACCGCTTCGTGTCGCGCTGGCCCAGGCTGCTCGCCGCCGAGCACTTCCCCTCCGGCGAACAGCCGATGCGCGCCGCCGAACACGCCCGGCACAAATTCACCATCCTGGTGATCGACCATTACGTGCCGGAACCGGACCGCGACGCCGGCTCCCGCTCCACGCTCGCCATCCTGCGCGCGCTGCGCGACGCCGGCTGGGTGGTGCGCTTCTGGCCCGCCAACAGGCAGCGCAACGACTACACGCCGATCCTGGAGGCGATGGGCATCGCCGTGCTCGATCATCGTATGCCGCTCGGCTTCGACGAGTGGATCGGCCGCGAAGGCCACCAGTTCGACCACGCCCTGGTCATGCGCCCCACCGTCGCGCCGGAATTCCTGTCCGGGCTCATGACCCGCACCAACGCCCGCCTGAGCTTCTACGGGCACGACGTCCACCATCTGCGCATGCGCCGTCAGGCCGCGCTCACGAACGACGACGCGATGGCCCGCGAGGCCGATGCGATGGAACGGCGCGAACGCGCGCTCTGGGCGCTGTTCGACACCGTGATCTATCCCTCGGCGGTGGAAGCGGCGCTGGTCCGCACCCTGGTGCCGCAGGCGGACGCCCGCGCCATCGTCCCGTTCGCATTCGACCGCACCCCCGCACGCGCCGCTCCACCGCCCGGCCGGACCGTGCTGTTCGTCGCAGGCTTCGCCCATCCGCCCAATATCGACGCCGCCTGTTGGCTGGTCGCGGAGATCCTGCCTCTCCTGCGGGAGAAGGTGCCGGACGTCGCCCTGGTCCTCGCCGGCTCGCACCCGACGCGCGCCGTGCAGGCGCTGGCCGGTGCCGGCATCACCGTGACCGGCGCCCTCAGCGAGGAGGCGCTGCAGGCGCAGTATCGTGCCGCACGCGCCGCCGTGGTGCCGCTCCGCGCCGGCGCAGGCGTCAAAGGCAAGGTGGTGGAAGCCCTGGCGCACGGCCTGCCCCTCGTCACCACACCCATCGGCGCCGAAGGCATTCCCGATCTCGACGACGCGGTCACGATCTCCGACGACCCCGCCCGCATCGCCGCCGCCCTCGCCGCCCTGCTGACCGATGACAGGCTCTGGCGCGACCGATCCGGCGCGCAGCGCGCGCTCGCCGCACGCCGCTTCTCGCCGAAAGCCCTGTCCGACAGCGTGCTCAGCGCCCTGCTCGATCCGCCGGGTGGCTGAGCCGGCGCAATGCGAATCTCCGGGCGTGTCGGCCTACGAGCACGTTAAATCCCGGAAATCATGACCTCTTCCGCAACAACCCCGGCTCAATCTTGTTACAAATCATCCTGGGACACGGCGACCCCGCCGTGCTCCATCCTTTTCTCCAGAGCTGGATGCATCGGCATGATTCAACGCAAGCACGCGCTTCTGCTTCTTCCCCTCCTCGCCGTGGCCGCCTGCGCAGGCCCCGCCGGAACGGATGGCAGCCCGGCAGCGACAGGCGATTCAGGCTTCGTGCAGACCGCGTTCCAAGGCGGCATGGCGGAAGAACTCGCCGCCAGCTACGCCGCCTCCAAGGCCACGGCACCCGCCACGAAGAGCTTCGCCACCCGCATGCTCTCCGATTTCGACAACATGAACGCGGGCCTGCGCAACGCGGCCACCGGCGCCGGCATCACCGTACCCACCGCCGCCAGCCCCGATCAGCTCGCCGCGATCAACACCCTGTCGCAGCAGAGCGGCGCCACGTTCGACAAGAACTACGCCGCCAGCGAGATCACCCGCCAGAAGGCGCTGCTCCAGGCCTACCAGACCGAAGCCGCCAGCGGGACCAACCCGGCCCTGAAGCAATACGCCGCCCAGGGCGTGCCGGTGCTGCAATCCCACCTCACCGCCGCCGAAGCCCTGCCCGCCAACTGACGAACCCTGGCCGGTCCGCCAACGGACCGGCCTACCTCGGCTCAACGTCGTGCCTCGGTCGTCATTCTCAGCGCCAGCCCCGCGAGAACCGTGCCCATCACCCAGCGCTGGACCATCGCGAAACCTGGGCGCTGCGTCAGGAAACGCGCGACCCTCGCCGCCGGTCAGCCTCGTGTTCCGAACCGGACTCCTTCCTGTCGCGCGACGTTCAAGGACGATCGCAACATGCCTGAAGCCGCCGTCACGCACGAACGCGACGAGCCAGGCGATTCGTTACGGATTTGATCCGTGTCTGCGGCGACGTGCAACCGGAATCATGACCGGGCGGGTCGCGGCACACTGCCGGCCCATGGGAGCCGGTCCGAACCGGGACCGGTGTCAGCCGCCCCCGACCGACACCGAGTCCCCGATGCCGTCCGTCTTGCCGCACAGACCCGGAACCTCGTCGAGTTGCCGCAGGCTGGAAAACCGGCCGCGATCGTCGCGATAGCGCACGATCTCGAAACCATGACCCTTCAGCGCCGGCACCTCGTCCAGTTCCGCCGCCGTCGCCGTGTTCAGATCGATCATCGGTGCTTTACCCCACGCATGGACTGCCCGGACGAAAGCCGCATCGGCGTTCCCGTCCCGGACTTTCCCGACGAAACACGCGAACGCGCCCGGAGTTGGGGCGCCGCCACCCAGGCCGATCGCGGCCGCAACGAAAGCCTGGTCCCGTCGCGGCTTGCCGGCGAACCCGACCCTCAAGGCCAGACGGACCCGGCATCGCCGCATCCCGGGTTCCTTCCGGCGCGTTTCCGGCCTATCCACCCCGCCAACGCTTCCCCGACAGATCGGAAACCAGAATGACCGGAAACGATATCGCGCGCGTGCAGGCCTATCTGCGACAGCTGCTCGACAACCAGAAGATCAATGTGGTGGCCCCGCCGCGCAAGGGCGCCACGGTGGAGCTGGCGGTCGGCTCCGAGGTGATCGGCACGGTGCATCGCGACGAGGACGAGGGCGAAACCTCTTACTCGATCAACATCATCGTGCTGGAAGAGGATCTGGCCCCGGCGGAGACGGCCGACGCAGCAAAGCCAGCCCGTAGCACCCGCCGCTGAGGGCAGTGATCCAGAACGAGGCCGGCCAGTCGGTCTCGTAGGCCAGAACGAGCCCGCCCCAGGCCTGGAACAAGGCCAGGGCGGCCGACAGTGCCACGCCGGCCCCGACGCCTACCCCCCAGCGCCCGCGCACACCCCCGCTCAGGCGCTGGGCGGTGGCGGCAGGCGCCACCATCAGCGTGAACACCAGCAGAACGCCGATGATCTGCGCGCAACCCGCCGTGGTCAGCGCCACCAGCCCCAGAAACAGCACCGACACCAGACGCACCGGCACGCCGCGCGCCTCGGCCAGTTCCGGCTGCAGGCTCGCGAACAGCAGCGGCCGGGCGATCGCCGCCAGCCCGGCCAGCGTCACCACGCCGAGCCCGACGAGGGTCAGCAGGGTCGGACGGTCCACGCCGAACACGTTGCCGAACAGAAGCGCCGTCGCCTGCGCCGCATAGGCGGTGAAGAAATGCAGGAACAACAGCCCCAGGCCGAGCGACAAGGCCAGAACAAGCCCGATCGCCACGTCGCGCCCGGCCAGACGCTCGCCCAGCGAGCCCATCGCCAGACCGGCCAGAAGCGTCATGCCGATCAATCCCCAGAGCGGCGGCAGGCCCAGCAGGACCGCCCCGGTGGCGCCGGTGAAGCCCACATGCGACAGCGCATGTCCCGCGAAGCTCTGCTGGCGCAGCACCAGGAAATAGCCCACCGGCCCGGCCACCAGCGCCACGGCGGTCGCCGCCAGGAAGGCGTTGATCATGAAGCCGAAGGAGAGCAGGCCGAACAGCATCAGGCCGCGCGCTCCAGAGCAGGCGCGCCGGGCAGAACGAAGATCCGCCCGCCGGAGCGGATCACCTCGATCGGCGCCCCATAGAGACGCGACAGGCTTTCGCTCGTCACCACCGCATCCACGCTGCCCAGGGCCGCATGGCCGCCAGCCAGATACAGAACCTGATCCAGCGCCCCCAGGAGCGGGTTCAGTTCATGCGCGCTGAACAGGACCGTGATCCCGTGCTCGCGCTGCAAACGGCTCACCAGCGCCACCAGCTCCGCCTGACGCGACGGGTCGAGGCTGTTCAAAGGTTCGTCCAGCAACAGAAGGCGCGGATCGCCGATCAGGCATTGCGCCAGCAGCAGACGCTGCCGCTCGCCGCCGGAGAGTTCGTCGAGCGGACGTGGCGCCAGCGCCTCCGCTCCCACCAGCTCCAGAACCCGGTCCACCTCGCGCGACAAGGCGGCCGTCGGCAACGCCATGCCCCAGCGACGCCCGTTCACCGCGGCGGCGACCAGAGCCCGTCCGGACAAACGCACGCTCAGGGCCGCCCGCATCTGCGGCATGTAGCCGACCAGGGCGCTGCCCCGCACGGCCCGCCGGCCGAACAGGTCGATGCGCCCCGCACGCGGCGGCACCAGACCCAGAATGGCCCGCATCAGCGTGGTCTTGCCGGCGCCGTTCGCGCCCACGAGCCCGACGAAGGCGCCCGCCCGGATCCGCAGATCGACACCGGACAGGACCACCCGCCCGCCCGGATGAGCCAGCCGAACCCCGTCGAAGACGACCGCGTCCGTCACCGCCGTGCCGACGCCGTCTCGCCGTGCGGACCGGAGTGCAACGCCGACGCCACGGCATCGAGCTGTTCCAGCATCCAGTCCTCGTAGCTCTTTCCCGCAGGCTCGGTTTCCGTGACGCCCACGGTGGGAACGCCGCTTTCGGCCGCGATCCGTTTCAGGCGGTCGGCGGCGCTGTCGCTGGCCTGGCTGTTGGTGATCAGCAGACGCACGCGATGCTGGCGCAGATCGGTCTCCATCGCCGCGACGTCCGAGGCGGCGGGCTCGGTGTCGTTCATCACAGCGAGCTGGAAGCGCCGGTTGCGCATGTCGAGCCCCATCGCCTGCGCCATCAGGCCGAACACAGGCTCGGTGGCCGTCACCGGCGTTCCCGCGAACCGCGCCCGTAGAGCGGCGGCCCGCGCGGAAACGGGCGCGATCGCGGCCAAAACCTGTTTCAGACGCTCGGCATAGAAGGCTGAATCGGCCGGGTCCGCCTTGGCGAGCTGCGCGGACAGAGCCCGCGCCACCAAAGGCATCACGGTCGGATCGTACCAGAGATGCGGATTGTCGCCGTCATGCCGGCCGGCCAGATCGGCCACGCACAGAACAGCATCCGGCGCCTTGCCGCGCGCGCCCAGCAACCCCTTCATCCAAGGGTCGTAGCCGATGCCGTTGCGGATCACGATGTCGGCCCGGGCGATGGCCCGCGCCACGCCGGGACTGACCTCGAACAGATGCGGGTCCTGGTCGGGGTTGCTCAGAATGCTTTGAACCCTCACATGCTCCCCGCCCAGACGCTCGACGAGCGCGCCCCACATGTTCTCGGCGGCGACGATGCGGATGGGCTCGCCCGAAGGCGCGGTCTGCGATGCGGCTTGCGGAGCGGCGGCGGCCGGAAGGAACCATGCGCAGCACAGAAGCAACCCGGCCGGGATTGTCGTGATAGGTTTGCGCATGACGATGCCCTCCGCTCCGCCGCTCTGTTATACTATAACGTCGATACTCGAAAGGTGGTCGTGATGGCCGGGACCGGTGCGGTGATGGGAGCCACGTTCGGCAGCGAAACCGGCAAACTGCTCGACCGCGCCGCGCGTACATGCGACCGCAACGGCTCCCGCCTGACCGATATACGCCGCCATGTTCTGGGTCTGGTGCTCGACAGCGACCGCCCGGTCGGCGCCTACGATCTGCTCGACAGGCTGCGCCAGTCGCACAAGGGCGCCGCCCCGCCCACCGTGTATCGCGCGCTCGACTTCCTTCAGGAACAAGGGCTGATCCACAAGGTCGAGCGCCTCAGCGCCTTCGTCGGCTGCGTGCAGGACGATCACGACCACGACCACGCCCATCACGACCACAAGGTGCAGTTCCTGATCTGCTCCCGCTGCCAGCGCACCGTGGAGATCGACGAGCCGCGCATCGCCGAAGCGCTGGAAGCCGCCGCGGCACGACACGGCTTCGTACCCCGCCGCTCGACTATCGAGCTGGAAGGTCTCTGCGCCGATTGCGTCGCCCAGGCGGACAGCGCCGGACAGGCCCAGGCACCCGGCTGAAGCGGCCGTGCCCCAGCACGATCCGGCCCCCCTCCCGAACCCGCGCGACCGGTCGCAGGCGGACGGTTCCGGAAGGAGCAAGCCGGAACCATCCCGGCCGCAGCCGGACCCGGTCCAGCCCCACGGCTCCGGCACGGACGCGCTCAAGCCGGCACGGCCGGAGCGTCCTCCGTCCCGGACAGCCGGTTTCGGCCAGAACACGTCCGGGCCTGCCGTATCACGCGGCAGACCGGTGCGGCCGCCGGGCGCCGACCGAGGCGTGATCGAACCGTCCCTGCCGCTCGACATGCCGCGCGGCGAGAACCCGGCCCCGCGCCCGGCTTCCGTCAAGCGCGCCCGACGCGTCGCCCTGCCGGTCGCCGACCTTTTTGGAGGCGCCCCCGAACCGACACCGGTTGCCGCCACCGAGGCGGAAAAACCGGCCAGAAACGCCCTGAAACGCCGGTCCCCCGAACCGGCCACCCCGGACGCGTCACCCGAAACGCCCGAACCCGCCGCGCCGGCGGTCGAAACGCACCCACCGGAACCGCCGGCGCCGGAACCCGTCCGCGCGTCCCTGCTTCCGGACGAGATCCTGCTGCAACGCGTCGATCCGCGCTCCTTCCGCCCCAACGAGCGCCCGGATTCCTGGCTCTACTGGCTCACAGACCGCGACGGCGCGCAGGACGCGCTGCGTGACGGCCTGCCGATCGAGGCGGGCGAAACGCTGCTGCTCTCCGACCGCCCGGCCGTGCTGCCGCAACTAGCCGCCCTGGCCGAGGACCCGGATTTCAGCCCCGCCGGGATCGCGGTGCTGCGGCTGAAGCGGATCGCGGTGGAGCCGTTCCTGCGTCCCGGACCCCACCCGGCCTCGTTCCTGCTCGCCGCCGAGGCCGATTAAGTTGCAGCGTGTAATTTAATCCTCACGCGAAGCTGTCCGCGTAGAAGCGCAGAGCCGCCTCCACGTCGACATCGACCGCGACCGACTGGGACGGGTGCGGGTCCCAGGCGCCGATCGGGAACGGCGAATCCTCCGGCTTCTGAATGGTCTGGCCCGAGGCGATGCCGCCGCAGACCACCCGCACCGGGCCGTGACGCAGCGTGAACAGATCCGGCCGCACCGCATACAGCACGGCCAGGCTGTCATGGGCGAAGATGCCGTCCAGCCGGCGCGAGCGCTGGTGGAAGCCATGGTAGAAACGCGAAACATCGTGCAGCAGACGGCCGATTTCGCCACGCTCGCCCAGCGTGCGCAGGAAGGCGGCGTCCATCACCACGCGCTGCGTCACGTCGAGGCCGATGATCGTCACCGGCCAGGGGGCGGTGAACACGGCGTCGGCGGCTTCGGGGTCGTTATGGACGTTGGCTTCGGCCACGGGCGACACGTTGCCGGTATTGCCGTGAGAACCGAACGCGCCGCCCATCACCACGACGCCCTGCACCAGACGGGCGATCTCGGGGTCCTTGTCGAGCGCGCGGGCCAGATTGGTGAGCGGGCCGACGGCGATGATGGTCACCTCGTTCGGATGCGCGCGCACCAGATCGATGATCATGCGATGGCCGCGGCGGCCGTCCAGCGTGGCGCGCGGCGCGTCGATGGCGATGCCGCCCAGGGCGTTGTCGCCATGCACATGGGTGGCGGTGTTGCCGCGACGGTTCAGGAAGGTGACGCCGGAGCCCTGGGCGACGGGGGCGGAGAAGCCGAGCCTGTCCTTCAGGAACAGGGCGTTGCGGGTGACGGTGTCGATATCGGCATTGCCGTGCACGGTGGTGACGCCGATCAGCTCCAGCTCCGGCCTGCGGCACAGGAAGGCCAGCGCCATGGCGTCGTCCACGCCGGGATCGGTATCGAAGATCACCTTGCGCATGGTCGTTCCCTATTCAATTCGACAATCAGCATAACACGGGCGTTCGAGCCGTCAGCTATCGACTTACCTTGTCTTCCGAAGAAGCCAGGACATCCGACATGATGCGGATGTCCTGGTTAGGATGCATTCTGGACAAATTCTAGTTTATGATGTGAGTGTACTGACTTTTTGCGTTGTCTACAATACTATTTGAGTCGTATATATAAACATTGCTGCCGATAGTTGCCCACGCGGATCCTTCCAAATCGATAGCTGTCGTAAAATCATCGAATGTATTCGCCGAAAAATTGCCCCACTGCCCGTTGCTGTAGTAGATTCCCGTATCACCATTAGTTAAGCCAGATTGGGTTCGAAACATATTCCCGACAACGGAAAGATTTGCAAGACCGGCAGCATCAACAGCGTGCCACACTCGTCCTTGTTTGAACGCTAAAAAGTAGCACCCACTTACAAGACCGTCCGTATTTGACACGCGAATACCAAAATCAGACGTATTTATGTGGCTATTGCTTACAGTAAGATACTCTGTGTCGGTATTTGTTTGTGGTGTCCAATTAATTCCTACCGTATTTCCAAGTATATCTGCATTGTTTACAAACACACCCTGTGTCCAATTGCCAATACGAATTCCTGCCCACTGTCCCTGCATCGTCGAGTCACTAATCTTAACGTTGATCGAAAACGCACTTGCGGAGTATCCATCTATTATTACACCGGAACTTCCATCGTCATTAGCACCCTTGTATCCTCCAAATATTTTTATATTGTGTAAGTTTGGTATGGACTGGCTATGAAGAGCAATCCCAGTCACAAATCCTCCATCTCCCGAAACGTTATTGATCGTAACATCTTCAACGGTTGCTTTCCCTGTCTGTTGAAAGCCAGAACGATTGTCGATGCTGATAGCATTACCTCCCATAGAAGAACTTGCATTTCTGGCAATACTGAATCCAACAATATTGGTGGTCGATGTTGCGGAATTCAGAATGTCAATCGCATCTCCAGTTCCGTGTTCGATGATATTTGTTATCCCAGCACCGGCACCGACGATTGATACGGACGCCTTCGAAGCATCAAGCGAAAGAGTTCCAGCTACCGAAAAATTCCCGGGGCCAAATATTACCTGCACCGGCGTTCCAGCCGTCAGGTATTTCTGCGCTGCCGCAAAAGCATTTCTGAGAGCAGCGGTATTGTCTGTCACACCATCATATACTACGCCGTAATCTTTGACATTGATGATGTTTGACGGGCTCGACTGAGCGTATGCGTATCGTTCCAGAGTTTGGTTTAGTGCGATGCACGTTAGAGCGACGAAGATTTGCACTTTGGCCATCTGTCACATCCTTAGCTACCCGCCTGAAACTTAAAGTCACAAACACGACAACTCAAGGATGACGTATCGGTATCAAAATATGTTGTTAATCGTCAGTTCGGCACCCAGCCATCCTGTTTGAGCACGACGCCGGCCAGGTAAAGGCTGCCGCAGATCAGGACGCGGCCAGGCGGTTCGGTGCGAAGCCGGTCGAGCGTTTCGGCGAGGGTGGGGCCGGGATGGGCCTGGCCGTCGGACGCGGCGACGATCTGTTCCACCGGCATCGCCATGTGCTGATCGGGTTCGGCGACGGCGTGCAGGGTGGTGGAGAGCGGCAGCAGCGGGCGGAGGAAGCCGGCCGGGTCCTTGGTCTGTTTCATGCCGACCAGGATGTGCAGCGGGCGGTCATTCCAGGCGGCGAGGCTTTGCGCCAGCACCGCGCCCGCACCCGGATTGTGGCCACCATCGAGCCAGAGTTCCCAGCCCGGGCCGAGACGGTCCGCCAGCGCGCCGTCGAGGCGTTGCAGCCGGGCCGGCCAGCGCGTTCGGGCGATGCCGGAGAAGGCGGCGTCCGGCAGGTCGAGGCCGGACGCGCGCAGGGTGGCGACGGCGAGGCCGGCATTGTCGATCTGATGCGGGCCGGGCAGGGCGGGCGCGGGAAGCGCCAGCGTGCCGCGCGCGTCGCGGTAGAGCAGCGTGCCGTCCCCTGTCTGTTCGATGAACCAGTCGCGGTCGCGCCGCCAGAGCGGGGCGCCGAGGCGCGCGGCTTCCGCTTCGATCACCGCCAGGGCTTCAGGCGGCTGCCGTCCCGTGACCACCGGGCGGCCGGGCTTGATGATCCCCGCCTTCTCGCCGGCGATCTTGCCGAGCGTGTCGCCCAGGAAGGCCTCGTGATCCATCGACAAGGCGGTGATGGCGCAGGCGGCGGGGTTCGCCAGCACGTTGGTGGCGTCGAACCGTCCGCCGAGGCCGACCTCGATCACCGCCAGCTCGGCCGGGTGTTCCGCGAACAACAGGAAGGCGCAGGCGGTGAGCACCTCGAACACGGTGATCGGCGCGCCGTCGTTGATGCGCTCGATCCGCTCCAGGGTCTCGCTGAGCACCGGCTCGGAGACCAACGTTCCGGCCACGCGGAAGCGTTCCACCACGTCCACCAGATGCGGCGATGTTGTGGCGTGCACGCGCCAGCCCGCCGCCTCGGCGATCGCGCGCGTGTTAGCGCAGGTGGAGCCTTTGCCGTTTGTGCCCGCGACATGGATCACGGGCGGCAGGCGGCGCTCGGGATGGCCGAGTTTGGCCAGCAGGGTTTCGAGACGGCCGAGGCTGAGGTCGATCAGGGAGGGGTAGAGGCGTTGCAGGCGCTGGAGGATGGCGCCGGGGCGGCCTGTGAACTCCGGGGTCACTGCACCAGGGCTCCGCCCTGGACCCGCCAGGGACAGTCGTCCCTGGACCCTAGCGATGGGAGTCCAGAGGCGAGCCTCTGGCGGGGTCCAGGGGCAGCGCCCCTGGTCTCAGGCCGCATCCGCCACCGGCTGACGCCCGAGCAGCCCGATGATCCGCCCCAGTGTCTCGCGCATATCCTTCCGCGCCACCACCATGTCCAGCATCCCGTGCTCCTGCAGGAACTCGGAGCGCTGGAACCCGTCCGGCAGCGTTTCGCGCACCGTCTGCTCGATCACGCGCGGCCCCGCGAAGCCGATCAGCGCGTTCGGCTCGGCGATCTGGATGTCGCCCAGCATGGCGAAGGAGGCGGTGACGCCGCCCGTGGTCGGGTTGGTCATCACCACGATGTAGGGCAGGCCCGCATCGCGGACCATCTGCACCGCGATGGTGGTGCGCGGCATCTGCATCAGGCTGATCATGCCTTCCTGCATGCGCGCGCCGCCGGAGGCTGTGAACACCACCAGAGGCGCATGCTGGAGCACGGCCAGACGGGCGGCGGCGACGATGCCCTCGCCCAGGGCGGCCCCCATGGTGCCGGCCAGGAATTCATATGCCATCACGGCGACCACGGCCTTGTGGCCGGTGATGGTGCCGTGCGCGACCACCAGGCTCTCGTCCAGATGGGTCTTGGCGCGCTGGTCCTTGAGGCGGTCGGTGTAGCGCTTCTGGTCGCGGAACCCGAGCGGATCGATCGGCGCCTTGGGCAGCTCGATGCGGGTGTAGGACCCGGCATCGAACGTCCAGTCCAGACGATCCGTGACCAAAGCGCGCATATGGTGGCCGCAATGCGGGCACACGTTCTGGTTCTTGTGCAGATCGGCCGCGAAGATCATCTGCGAGCAGGAATCGCACTGGGTCCAGAGATTGTCCGGCACGTCCCGCTTGCCCAGCAGGTTGCGGATCTTCGGACGCACATAGGTGGTGAGCCAGCTCATGCCGGGAGCTCCGTTGCTTCTGCCTGGGTTTCGGGGCGCGCGCGCGCCGACCGGACGCCGTTCGCGATGGTTCTGACCTGGTCGAGCACGAGACGGACCGTATCGGGTCCGGCGCGGCCTTCGGCATCGAGCGTGCCGGAAAGGGTTTCGATCAGGGCGGAGGCGACCACGGCGCCGTCGGCGATGCGGACGGCGGAGGCGGCCTGTTCCGGCGTGCGGATGCCGAAACCGATCGCCACCGGCAGATCGGTCCTGGCGCGCAGACGCGGCAGGGCGGCGGCGAGGTCGGACTCGCTGGCCGTGCGCGTGCCGGTCACGCCCGTGATGCTCACGTAATAGATGAAGCCGGACGCGTTGCGCAGCACCAGCGGCAGGCGCTCGTCGGCGGTGGTGGGGGCGACCAGACGGATGATGTCGATCGCGTTGGCGGCGCTGTGCGCCTCGATCAGATCGGCTTCCTCGGAGGGCAGATCGACGATGATCAGCCCATCCACGCCCGCGCGGCCTGCATCGGCGCAGAACCGTTCCGGGCCGTAGCTGTCGATCGGGTTGAGATAGCCCATCAGCACGATCGGCGTGTGGTCGTCCTGTTCGCGGAAGCGGGCGACCATCTCCAGCGTGCGCTTCAGGGTGGCGCCGCCCTTGAGCCCGCGACGGGCGGCGGCCTGAATGATCGGGCCGTCCGCCATCGGATCGGTGAAGGGCACGCCGATCTCGATCAGGTCGGCGCCGGCGTCCGGCATGCCGGCCAGGATCGCGGCCGCCGTTTCCATGTCCGGGTCGCCGGCTTCGAGATAGGGGATCAGCGCGCCGCGACCCTCTTTCCGGAGGGCGGCGAACCTCGCGGCGATACGGCTCATAGCTTCACTCCCAGGCGCTCGGCCACGGTGAAGATGTCCTTGTCGCCGCGCCCGGACAGATTCATCAGGATGATGCGTTCCGGGTCCATGGCCGGAGCGATCTTGGCGACGTAGGCCAACGCATGCGCGCATTCCAGCGCCGGGATGATGCCCTCGGTGCGCGTGCAGAGCTGGAACGCGTCCAGCGCCTCGTCGTCGGTGATGCCGACATACTGGGCACGGCCGATCTCGTGCAGCCAGGCATGTTCCGGACCGATGCCGGGGTAGTCCAGCCCGGCGCTGATGGAATGCGCTTCCTGGATCTGGCCCTCGTCGTCCTGGAGCAGATAGGTGCGGTTGCCGTGCAGCACGCCGGGGCGGCCGCGCGAGATGCTGGCCGCCTGCTCGCCGGAATCGAGGCCGCGACCGGCCGCTTCCACGCCGATCAGCGCCACGTCCGGCTCGTCCAGGAACGGATGGAAGATGCCCATGGCATTGGAGCCGCCGCCCACCGCCGCCACCACCGCATCCGGCAGACGGCCCTCGGCCTCCTGCAACTGCGCGCGGGCTTCGTCGCCGATCACGCACTGGAAATCGCGCACCATGGCCGGATAGGGGTGCGGGCCCGCGACCGTGCCGATCAGGTAGTAGGTGTCGGACACGTTGGCGACCCAGTCGCGCATCGCCTCGTTCATCGCGTCCTTGAGCGTGCCTGCGCCGGTTTCCACCGCATGCACCTCTGCGCCCAGCAGACGCATGCGGAACACGTTCGGGCTCTGACGCGCGACGTCGGTGGCGCCCATGTAGACCACGCATTTGAGCCCGAGCAGAGCGCAGACCGTGGCGGTGGCGACGCCGTGCTGGCCCGCGCCGGTTTCGGCGATGATGCGTGTGCGGCCCATGCGGCGGGCCAGCAGGATCTGGCCCATGACGTTGTTGAGCTTGTGCGAACCCGTGTGGTTCAGCTCTTCGCGCTTGAAATAGATCTTGGCGCCGCCGAGTTCGCCGGACAGGCGTTTGGCATGCCAGAGCGGGCTAGGACGGCCCACGTAATCCTTGAGGTAGAAATCCAGCTCGGCGCGGAAGGCGGGGTCCTTCTTCGCCGCCTCGTAGGCCTCGTCGAGTTCCAGGATCAGCGGCATCAGCGTTTCGGCGACGAAGCGGCCGCCGAAGATGCCGAACCGGCCGCGCTCGTCCGGGCCGCCACGCAGCGTGTTGGCGCGGTGTTCGGCCGCGAGCGTGCCGAGCTGCGCCGAGACCGGCTGCGCGGATGCGGTCGCGCCGGCGGCTTCGGCCGGCATGGGACGTGCGTGCGTATTCAACGGAAACCCTCCTGGATCGCGTGTCCTATCAAACGCCCCGCGGCAGGTCACGTCCCGGCGTGTCGCTCATGCTATGACACGAAAGCGGGGTCCGCCGCGTTCACCCTGTCCCGCCCCCGTTTTCTGTTCCCCGGAGAGACGATGTTTCTTGCCCATCCGCTCGGCACCGAGGCTGTTCCGGTTTCGGAGCGCACGGACCCTTCGATCGCCGCCTGGTTCGATCTTCTGAACCCGACCGACGAGGAGCACGCCCTGGCCGAGCGTCTGACCGGGCTGCGCATCCCGACCCGGCAGGACGTGGAGGAGATCGAGATCTCGTCGCGCGTCTATACGGTGGGCAAGGTGCTGTATCTGTCCACGCCTCTGGTGCGCCGGTTCGAGGACACCTCGTTCAACTCGCCCGTGGGCTTCGTTCTGTCGCATGACCGGCTCGTGACCATTCGCTACACCGACTACATGGTGTTCGAGACGGTGGGACGGCAATTGGCGACCCCACCGGACCAGAAGCCGGCGATCCCGACCGTGGGCGAGGTGCAGCCGGGCACGCCGCCGGATGCGGAGACCATCATGCAGCTTCTGTTGGAAGCGATGGTGGATCGTCTGGCCGACATCCTGGAGATCGCCGGGCACGATCTGGATGCGCTGTCCAAGCGCGTGTTCAGTGCCCAGCAGCCGCGCAGCGGCGATATCGATCGCAAGCTGCGCGCGCTTCTGTCGAAGCTGGGCACGCTGACCGATCTGGTCTCGTCGGTGCGGGACAGTCTTCTGGGCTTGCAGCGCATCGCCACCTTCGTTCGGGAGAACGGCGACAGGCCGTGCTCGGAGCGGTTCGGGGCGCGTTTGACGCTGATGTCGAAGGACATCTCGTCCCTGAACGATTACGATGCGCAGTTGAACAACAAGACCCAGTTCCTGCTCGACGCGACGCTGGGCTTCATCAACATCGAACAGAACAACGGCATCAAGCTGCTGACGGTTGTGAGCCTGATCGGCATTCCGCCGACCCTGATCGCCAGCATCTACGGCATGAACTTCAAGGATATCCCGGAGTTGAACTGGAGCTTCGGCTACTGGTACGCGCTGTCGCTGATGGCGCTGACCATCGTGCTTCCGTTGATCTGGTTCTGGCGCAAAGGCTGGCTCGGCAGCCGGTGAAGGTTCGAAGGGGAGTGCGGGCGATGCGCGATGCGATGCTGGGACTGGTGGCGGCGCTGGCGGTGGGCGCCATGGCGACGGGTGCGCGGGCACAGACGGCGCAACCGGACCCTGTCGGGCTGATGCGGGCGATCGCCGCCGAACCGTTGCGCTATGGCGGCGATCTGGAAGGCGGGCTGCTGGGTCTGCCCGAGGTGGGCGGACGGCCCGTGCATATCGCGATGGGACTCGACACGCCGGCGCCGGACGGCGCCGTGCGAGGCCGCGCGATCCTGTTCGACGATGCGCGGCGCATGGTGGCGCAGGGCACGCTCGACGGGGTGATCCGGCCCGCGGAAGCGAACGCGGCGAGCGCGTGCGGGCTGAAACTGACCGTGGACGGGGTGTCGCTGCCGGGCGGCGCGCCCGCGGCGACGCTGCGGCCTGCGGGCACGGTTCTGATGGTGGGCACCTGCACCGACACGACCCTGGCGGGGGAAATGCGGTCCGCGCCGCCGCGTCCTGCATTGCTGGGTCGGCTGATCCACTGGTGGGGCGGAAGCGATGCGACCGGGCGGTTCTGGCTGACGGGGGCGTCGTTCGATCCGGTCGTGCGCAGGCCGGATTTCGTTCCGTCCTAGGAGGAAGAAGAAGAAGCAAAAAGACTTTTATCCGTTTGGGTTATGCGTGCGTGGGTGGATACGGCACCAAACGGATAGAAGTTCTTTGGTTCTTTCTTTCAAGAAAGAACATCTATCTCTCCAGTATCAATCTGGATGAAAACTTCTAAAGGCTATAGCCGGCAGTGAAGAAGACCGCGCGTCCCGGTGCCCAGGAGCAGGCAACGGACCGGGTGCAGATCGCGACATAGTGCCGGTCGGCAAGATTGGTGCCGTTGAGCTGCAGATGCAGCTTCCGGTAGTCCAGATGCGCCTGCGCGTCCCAGACCAATTGGCTCGGTACCAGGAAGCTGTTCGGGAGCGCGCCGGCGGTGTTGCCGGTGTAGCGCATCCCGACGCCGAGTCCGCCATCCACGGTGGGGGAAAGCCGCACGCCCTTCTCGACGAATGCCGAGGCCATGTGGCTCGGCACGGTCACGGGCCGCTGGCCGATCTGCGCGGCGGCGCTGCTGCGGGTGATGCGCGGTTCCTGGTAGGTGGCGGCGGCGATCACGTCGATCCGGCCGGGCAGCCGGCCGGTGGCTTCGAGTTCGACGCCGCGTGTCCGCTGCGCGCCGGTCTGGATGCTGTAGGTGGAATCGGCCGGATCGGTGGTCAGCACGTTGTGCTCGACCAGATCGAAGGCATCCGCGGTAGCGAGGAAGCGGCCGTTCGGGGCGCGATACTTGATCCCGGCCTCGATCTGCTTGCCGGTGGTGGGCACGAACGACGCGCCGAGCCGGGTGGTGCCGACCTGGGGCTGGAACGATGTGGCGTAGGAGACGTACGGGAACAGGTCGAACGGCGCGGCGTACACGAGACCGACCCGGCCGGTGGTCGCGTTGTTGGTCTGCGGGGTCTGGCGGCGGGTCAGGTTGTCGACGGTGGTGCTGCCGGTGAGATCCTCGCGTCCGGTGAGCGTGAGGGTGAAGCGGCGCCACTGGGCCTGATCCTGGAGATACAGTCCGGTCTGGTGCTCGGTCTCGTTGGTGCTGATGGTGGAGGCCGGGCGGGGATAGGCGACGCGTACGGGTTTCGGCGCGTAGATGTCGATGGACGGCGCCGCGCGGGCGCCGCGCCGGATGCCCACGAAATCGTCGCGGAAATCGACTCCTGCGAGCAGGTCGTGCGCCACGGAGCCGGTGACGGCGCGCAGCTCGGTGTTGGTATCGACCGTGACCGTGTTGTCGTTGCCGGATTGCAGCAGGGCCTGACGGGCGAGGGTCTTCTGGTCGGCGGCCAGGGACTGGGTGGTGACGAAGCGGTAGAGCGTGTCGAGATGGGCGAAGCGGACGGTCTGGTTGACGGTCCATCCTTCCGCCAGCCGGTGCGTCAGCGCATAGCCGACCGAGACCTGGCGTTTGGAATACACGTCGAAATCGCGGTCGCTGGACAGGGCGTCGCGCGGGATGCGGCCGTATCGGCTCGGCGTGATGGTGCCCAGCGCCGGCAGGAACTGCGCGGTGGAGCCGTTGTCGCGCTGCGTGTAGCTGGACAGGAGGGTGATGTCGGTGCGCGGACCGGCGATCCAGCGCAGGGACGGGGCGACGTAGATCTCGTTGTCGAGGATGTTGTCGGCATAGGTGCCGGAATGGCGCGCCAGCCCGACCAGCCGCCAGAGCAGTGAGTGCGACGCGTTCAGGCTGCCGCCGAGATCGGCATCGCCCTGCATGCGCTTGAAGGAGCCGAGCTGGATGTCGGCGCTGTCGGTGGCGGAAAGGCGCGGGCGCTTACTGACGGCGTTCAGGATGCCGCCGAGCTGGCCTGCGCCGTAGAGGCCGGAGGAAGCACCGCGCAGGATGTCGAGCTGTTCCAGGCCGAACGGCTCGATCGCCCAGGACAGCGATGTTGCGGCATCGGGCAGGCGGGTGCCGTCGAGATAGATATCCGGCGTGAAGCCGCGAATGGTGCCGAAATAGCCGCGCGGGTCGTCCTTGCCGCCGTAATCGGACACGCCGGCGCTGTAGCGCACGACCTCGCTCAGGCTGCGCTCGTTCAGCAGCGCCATGCGGTCGGCGGTGATGACGGAGACGTTCTGCGGGACGAGCACCAGAGCGGTGCGGGTCTTGGTCGCGGCGCTGGTGGCGGGGGCGAGCAGGCCGCCGCGCTGCGCCTGCACGGTGATGCGCTCGTGCGGGCGTGTCCGCTCCGGCGCCGTCCCTGCCCAGGCCGGAGCGGCGCCTAGGATGAGAAGGAGGGCGGTGCGGAACGGCGCGTGGGACATGACCGCGTCCATAACTGATATTGATATTCATTCGCAATATCAGCGGCAGGCTGATCTGCTTGACGTTGTGCGGGTTTCGCGCCTATCAAACGGTCGTCTCGTGGCATTCCGTGCCTGCGGGACGCTTCCACTCGGAACAATGTCGGTTCTGAAGGGCCCCCGGTCCTTCCGGTCGCGACCTTTCCGGCGGCTCCCGCCGGGCGACCATTCCCGTCCTGCGTTCCTCCCCCTTCTGCGTGACCGCACACGAGGCGTCCCCCATGCACCTCGCCGATCTCAAGGCAAAATCACCCTCGGACCTGCTCTCCTACGCGGAGTCGCTGCAGATCGAGAACGCGTCCTCGCTGCGCAAGCAGGACATGATGTTCGCCATCCTGAAGACCCTGGCCGAGAACGACCAGGCGATCCATGGCGAAGGCACTCTGGAAATCCTGTCGGACGGGTTCGGCTATCTCCGCTCGCCGGAAGCCAACTTCCTGCCCGGCCCGGACGATATCTACGTCTCGCCGAGCCAGGTGCGCCGCTACGGGCTGCGCACGGGCGATACGGTGGAAGGCCAGATCCGCGCCCCGCGCGACGGCGAGCGCTATTTCGCGCTCCTGAAGCTGAACTCGATCAATTTCGAACCGCCCGAGGCGGTGCGCCATCGCATCAATTTCGACAACCTGACCCCGCTCTATCCCGATCGCCGCCTGCGCATGGAGGACGAGAATCCGCCGGTGCTGGCCAAGGGCCAGAGCCGCGACATGACGCCGCGCGTGATCGATCTGGTGTCCCCGATCGGCATGGGCCAGCGCGCCCTGATCGTGGCGCCGCCGCGCACCGGCAAGACGGTGATGCTGCAGAGCATCGCCACCGCCATCGCCCGCAACCATCCCGACGTGTTCCTGATCGTTCTGCTGATCGACGAGCGTCCGGAAGAAGTGACCGACATGGCGCGCACCGTGCGCGGCGAGGTGGTGTCGTCCACCTTCGACGAGCCGGCGACCCGCCACGTGCAGGTGACGGAGATGGTGCTGGAGAAGGCCAAGCGCCTCGTCGAGCACAAGCGCGACGTGGTGATCCTGCTGGATTCGATCACCCGTCTGGCGCGCGCCTACAACACCGTCGTGCCGTCGTCGGGCAAGGTGCTGACCGGCGGTGTGGACGCCAACGCCCTGCAGCGCCCGAAGCGCTTCTTCGGTGCTGCGCGCAACATCGAGGAAGGCGGTTCGCTGACCATCATCGCCACGGCGCTGATCGATACCGGTTCGCGCATGGACGAGGTGATCTTCGAAGAGTTCAAGGGCACCGGCAATTCGGAGCTGGTGCTGGACCGCAAGCTTTCCGACAAGCGCACCTTCCCGGCGATCGACGTGACCAAGAGCGGCACGCGTAAGGAAGAGCTTCTGGTGGAAAAGAGCGCTCTGTCGAAGATGTGGGTTCTGCGCCGCATCCTGAGCCCGATGGGCACGATGGATGCGATGGATTTCCTGTTGGACAAGCTGAAATACAGCAAGACCAACCAGGATTTCTTCGACGCGATGAACACCTGATCGCGAAAGGCCCCGCTCCGGCGGGGCTTTTTTATGCCCGGCGCAGAAGCAGGGCGAGCACGAACGCGGCGCCCAGCGCGGAAACGATGATGCCGACCGGCATGTCCTGGCCGGGCAGGACGATGCGGCTGCACAGATCGGCGCCGAGCATCAGCGCGGCACCGCCGAGAGCGGATGTGGGTACGAGCGCGCCGTGGCGGATGCCGACCAGGGCCCGGCACAGATGCGGCACCATCAGCCCGGCGAAGCCGATCACGCCGCACAGCGCCACGGAACAGGCCGTGCCGATGGCGGCGGTGGCGAAGGCGAGCATGCGCAGGCGATCGACGCGCACGCCGACGGACGAGGCTGTGTCGTCGCCGGCCAGAAGCGCATCAAGGCCGCGTTTCTGCCAGAGCCCGACGGCGAGGATCGTGATCGCGCCGAACAGGGCGAGCGGCAGCGTAGACCAGCGCGCGCCGCCGAAGCCGCCCAGGGACCAGAACAGCACCGATTGCGCCGCACGCTGATCGCCCGTGAACAGAAGCACGTCGGTGAGAGCGGAAAACAAGAACGAGACGGCGAGACCGCCGATCACCAGACGTTCGGCGCCGCCGCCTCTGCGCCGCGTGGCGGAGACGAGCGCCAGGACGCAAACGGCGGAGAGCAGGGCACCGGCCAAGGCGGCGGCCGGGAGCGACCAGACGCCGAACCGCTCGCCGCCATGGGTGATGACGGCGACGGCGCCGGCAGCCGCGCCGGAGGACAGGCCGAACAGGAAGGGGTCGGCCAGGGCGTTGCGCGTGGCGGTCTGGAGCAGGGCGCCGGAGACGGCCAGAGTGGCGCCGGCAAGCGCCGCCAGGATCGCGCGCGGCAGCCGCAGATCGCGGACGATGAACCAGCCGGCATCCTTCGGCGCACCGGGCGAGAGCGCATGCAGCGACGCGCGCCAGCCGATGCCGGCGCTGCCGAGCGCGAGTTCGGCCACGAACAGAAGAGCGATGACGGCCACGGCCGGGAAGAGAAGCCGGAAACGCTTCATCGCGGCGGATGCAGGGCGGCGGCGAGGGATTCGATCGCGTCGATATCCTGCGGTCCCGGGGTGAGGGATTCGTAGCGCAGGGGAAGAAGATGATCGTCCCTGACGGCGCGCAGGGTCTTCAGAACCGGATCGGTGCGCAGGCGATGCACCAGCGCATCGGTGCCGAAGCCGGAATCAGTGAGCACGATCCAGTCCGGATCGGCGGCAACCACGCGCTCCCAGCTTCCCTGGCCCCAGCTCGTCGGGAGATCGGAAAAGATGTTGTGCCCGCCTGCGATCTCGATCAGCGCATTGGCCAGGGCGTAGCGGCCGGCGGTGAAGGGGGCGGTGTCGCCGCTGTCGTAGAGGAAGACGGTTTTCGGCGGGGCCGTGCCGATGCGGTCGCGCAGGGCGGCGATGCGGGCTTTCCAGCCGGCGACCAGAGCCTGCGCGCGTTCCTCCCGCCCGAACACGCGGCCGAGGCGCAGCTCGTCGTCGTAGAGGAGTGTCATGCTCGGGTCGCGTCGCACGGAGCCGTCGATGGCGCAGCTTTCCGTCAGTACCAGCGTCGGGATGCCGAAACGGGCCAGAGTCTCCGGCGTGACGTCGCCGCCGACGCGCATTCCGTAGTTCCAGCCTGCGACGAACAGATCGGCGCGTGCGGCGAGGATGGTTTCCAGCGATGGGTAGCGCGGCGACAGTTCCGGGATGCTGCCTTGTTCGGAGCGGAAGTGCTGCGTGACGCGATGAAAGCCGGTGATGCCGGCCAGACCCGCGATCCGTGTCTGCACGCCGAGCGCGAACAGCATCTCGGCCATGTTCAGATCCACCGCCACGGCGCGCTCGGGCGGTGCGGCGATGGTGACGGGCTTGCCGCAGCTTTCCACGGTCAGGGGAAAGCCGGCGGCAAGGGCGGGTGCACATGGAGACAGGAAGATCGCTGTCGCAGCGAGCAGGAAACGCATCCTGTTCAGCCGGCCGGCATCAGCACGAAATGGCGTGTGCCGTCCGGTGCGTGCAGACGCGCGCAGTCGAGACCGAACACGTCGCGCACGAGGGCGGACTGGAGACATTCCCCAGGCGTTCCTTCCGCCACCGTGCGGCCGCCACGCAGCAGGAGCACGCGGTCTGCGAACGCATCCGCCGAGGCCAGATCGTGCAGAACGGCGACCACGGTGCGTCCGAGCGTGCGCACGGTGCGGAGAAAACCGGTGGCGGCGGCGGGGTCGAGATGGTTGGTCGGTTCGTCCAGAAGCAGGACCGGCGTGTCCTGTGCCACGGCGCGGGCGAGACGCACGCGCTGGAGTTCGCCGCCGGAGAGGCAGCCGAGTGTGCGGCCTGCCAGCGACGCGACGCCGCAGCGCTCCAGCGCGTCTGCGATGGCGGCGGCGTCGGACCGGGCGTGGATCGTGCCTTGATGCGGCAGGCGTCCGAGAGAGACGTAGTCGCGAACGACGAAGTGCGGATCAGGATCGTCGCGTTGCGCGACATGCGCCACCAGACGCGCCCGGCGCCTGGGGTCCAGCGCGCGAAGCGATTGCCCGGCGATGGAGACGTGCCCTGCACTCGCCTTGCGGCCGGCCATGAGCTGCATCAGGCTGGTCTTTCCGGCGCCGTTGGGGCCGAGCAGGGCGAGAAACGTGCCCTGCGCGACCGACACGGAAACGGGCGACAGGATGCCGGGGATGCCGGCATTCTCCACCACGAGCATGGGACCGAGCGGCATCAGAAGCTCGCCTGAAGGGAAAGGGAGAACGAGCGCGGCGCGCCGAGAATCACCTCCGTCGGATAGCTCACATCGGCCCATTGCACATAGTGCCGATCGAGAAGATTGCCGATCCGCCCATACAGGGTGACCGCCGGGCGCAGATGGTAAGCTGCGAACAGATCGACGGTGTCGTACGCCTTGAGCGACAGGGTGTCGGCATAGTCGCCTGCGCGGTCGCCGACATGGCGCCAGCCGCCGCCGAGATCCACCGGCGTGCCCGCGACGTGATCGCGCACGAGCCAGAGATTGCCGACCAGGGCCGGAACGTCGGGCGGCCGGTTGCCCGTGGCATCGATTGCGGCGTCGGGGTGGAAGCTGCCGTAGCGTGACCGTGTCCAGGCGGCGTTGGCGGAAACGGTCCAGTGCGCTGCGGGACGCCAGTTCGCCTGCGTCTCGATGCCGTTGGAATGCTGGCTTCCCGCGGTGGAGACGGTGTCCGGCCCGGTCGCGACCAGCATCCTGTTGCGTTCGATATGGTAGGCCGAAAGCGTGAGATCCGCACGACCGTCGGGCAGGGCGGCCTTGAGACCGATCTCGGCCTGCTGCGCGTGGCTCAGACGGTCGAACTGGCCGCGATTGGCCAGGAAGATGTTGGCGCCTGGCGGATCGTCCGCGCTGGTCCAGGAACCGTAGAGGCTGATATCGCGTGTGGCGTTCCAGACCAGGCCGACGCGGCCGTTGTTCGGGTGATAGGTGCCGGAAAAGCTGGTCCTGGCGTTGAAGGAGCCGTCCTGGTTGAAATTGTCGCGGCCCAGCCAGAGCCAGTCGTATCGGAAGCCCGTGACGAGTTTCAGGGTGCGTGTGAGCGACAACACGTCCTCCGCGAACAGGGCGAGATCGCCGAGATCGGTGGGGGATTTGCGCGACGGCAGGTCGCCGGCGAAGGCGCCGTACTCGCCGCGATCCGGGTCGGACAGCGAAACGGCATCGGCGTATGGCGCGTCGGGAAAGCCGCGATCGCGAATGAAGCGGAGATAGGAGCCGTCGATCCCGGCCACCACGCGATTGGGCAGCCCGAACAGGTGGCCGTCGAGCGTGGCGTCCAGCGTGTCGCCCACCTGATGCTGGTTCTGGAACACATGGAAGCGGTCGCGGGCGATGCTGCCTGCGGCGATCGCGTTTCCGTCCGCATCCACGGCGTCCGTGCCCGGTGGGATGAAGCTGTAGCTTTCCGCGTTCTGCCAGCGGCGCGCTGCGTAGAAGAAATAGGCCTTCTCGTGGATCGTGAGCCGGTCCGTGGCGCGCCAATCGAGCCGCAGCGTGGGGCGCAGCGACGTGCTGGTCGTGGTGAAATCGCGCACGTTATAGTTCTGCCAGAGCGAATCACGGGCGACGGCGAGGCCGGTGCCGGAGGAAAGCAGGCCGCCCGCGATGCCGCCGAAGAACGAGGCCGATGCGGCCGGGACCAAAGGCGTGCCGTAATAGGACGAGAGCTGGTCGCGCAGGACGTCGAGACCGAGGCGCAACGTGACGCGATGCGGGGCGTGCCAGAGCAGGGCGCCTGTGACGTCGAGCGAGGCGGGATCGGAGCCCGGGACATAGCCGTTCGAGGAAGAGCGGCTGACATCGACCAGCACGGCGGCATCGCGACCGATCGGCTGGTTGATGCCGATGCCGGCATTCCAGGTGTCGAACGAGCCGTAGGAGGCGAGCAGATCGGCCGAGCGTCGGCCCAGAACGGGATCGCGCGAGCGCTCGTCCACCACGCCGCCGACCGCGCCCTGTCCGTACAGCACCGAGGCCGGGCCCTGCAGCACCTCGATGTCCTGAAGATTGAAGCTGTTCTGAGGCCTGTTCACCATCGTCACCGGGCCGAGATAGGTGCCGTCATGCAGAACGGTGATCTCGTTGGCGGTGAAGCCGCGCAGAACGAACTGGCCCGGATTGCCGGGCGAGCCGCCGGAGGTGATGCCGGGCAGCATGTCCGCCGCCGCCTCGGCCGACAGGGCGCCGCGTTGCAGGGCGGTGTCGCGGGAGATCGTGTCCACCGTGGCAGGCGTGTCGCGCAGAGACAGGCCGAGGCGGCTGCCGACCGGGGCGGGGCGGTCGAGCGGACGGCGTCCCGGGACGTCGAGATGCTCGGTGGGATCGTCCGTCGCCGAGGTCTGCGCGAGAGCCGCGTGTGAAACGCAGAACGGCGCGGCCAGAACCAGAAACGCGGCGAAGGGCCGGACGGAACGGAACGGGCGCGGATCGCCCCAAAGAAAACCGGACATGAACAACTCCGGCCTCCGGTACACCCCGCCCGGCGGCGCTCGATACGCGACGATGGCAGGTCTCCTGGCTCGCGGATCAGACACGTCGCGCCGCCTTCCCGGGCCTGCTTCCGGGGAAGCGGGCCCAGTGGCATCCGGCACGGCGCTTCCCGCTCACAGTTGCGGGGGCAGCCGCCGACGAGGTTCCCGGACGCAATGTCCCGCCGGAACCCTTCGGCGTTCCCTTTTCACCCGCTCGCGCGGGACCATCGACGGGAAACGGGTAGGCGCGAACCGTCGCGCGATCAATCGGAACTCGCATACGTTATAGTATAACGTAACATTGATCGGGAAGACCAGAGCCGCCGGGTCAGCCCGGCAGCAGGATGGTGCTGCCGATCGTGGCGCGGCTTTCCAGGGCGCGATGCGCCTCCGCGGCGCGGGACAGGGGAAATTCCTGGCCGATCTCCACCGTCAACGCGCCGCTTCCGACCACCTCGAACAGTTCCGCGGAGGCGGCGCGGAGTTGTTCCGGCCGGGCGATGAAGGTGGCGAGCTTGGGCCGGGTCACATACAGGCTGCCGCGCGCGGCCAGCATGCGCAGGGCGACGTCTGTGACCTCGCCGGACGCATTGCCGTAGGACACCATCAGCCCACGCGGGGCCAGGCAGTCCAGGCTGTCGACGAAGGTGTCCTTGCCGACGCTGTCGTACACCACAGGCACCATCGCTCCGCCGGTGATGCGCCGCACCCGGGCCGGAACGTCCTGGTAGCCGACCAGCACATGCTGCGCACCGCGCGCGCGGACCTGTTCCGCCTTGGCGTCCGTGGACACGATGCCGATCACGGTGGCGCCGAGATAGGCGGCCCATTGGCACAGCATCAGCCCGACTCCGCCGGCCGCCGCATGCACCAGGATGGTGTCGCCGGGCTGGAGCATGCGCACCTGACGCAGCAGCACCTGCACCGTGAGGCCGCGCAGCATCATCGCCGCGGCCGTGCGCGTGGACACGGTCTCGGGCAGCTTCACCACCAGATCGGCGGCGATGGTGCGGTGGGAGACATAGGCGCCGAGCTGGGTCGGATAGGCGACGCGATCGCCGACCGCGATCCCCGACACGTCCGAACCAACCTGCTCCACCACCCCGGCGGCTTCCATGCCGATCACGCAGGGCAGGCTGGGCAGTTTGTAGAGGCCGGTACGGTAATAGATGTCGATGAAGTTCACCCCCATCGCGTCCTGGCGGATCAGGATCTCGCCCGCGGCGGGGGCGGGTTTGGGGATCTGGTCGAAGCTCAGCGCTTCCGGGCCGCCATAGGCGTGAACGCGAACGGAATCTGTCATCGGTCGAGTCCCGAAAGATCGGCGGTTTCGAGGGAAAGCAGGAAGCGCTTGGTGTCCTGGCCGCCTTCCATGCTGAACCCGCCCAGATCGCCCGCCGCCACCACGCGATGGCAGGGAATGATGATCGGCAGTGGGTTGAAGCGGTTGGCCTGGCCGACGGAACGGGCCGAGCCGCCCGTGTCGCGCGCGACGGCGCCATAGGTGCGGGTTTCGCCGTACGGGATCGCCGACAGGGCGGCCCAGACGCGCTTGCGATAGGCGGTGGCGCCGACGGGATTCACCGGAACGGTGAAGCATCGCAGTTCGCCGTCGAAATAGCGGTTGATCTCGTCCCTGGCCCGGCGGAGAAGCGCCGTGTTCTCCTGTGCGCCGGCCCAGCCCCAGTCGAGGGCGACGATCGCGTCGTCCTCTTCCGTGAGGGTCAGGTCGCCGAGCGGCGAATGCAGCGAGAGCTGAGGCAGGGCGAACGCACTCCGGAGCCGGTCGAGAAAACAGAGCAGGGCCGGCTCCCTTGTTCAAGGAAGCAGCTTTGAACCCATCTACCATCTTCGCCCGTGCCACGGGAACCGGCCGCGCCGCCATCGCGGTTCTGCGCCTCAGCGGCCCGGACACGGCGGCGATCCTGCGCGCTTTGTGCGGCACCCTGCCCGAACCGCGCCGTGCCACGCTGCGCGCCCTGCGCCGGGACGGCGATCTGCTGGACCGGGCCCTGGTGCTGTGGTTTCCGGGGCCGCGCAGCTACACCGGCGAGGACGGGGCGGAGCTGCATCTGCATGCCGGTCCCGCCGTGGTGGAGGCCGTGGCCGAGGCGCTGGCGTCGCTGGGTGCGCGTCCTGCCGAACCGGGCGAGTTCACCCGACGCGCTTTCGCCAACGACCGGCTCGATCTTCTGGAAGCCGAGGGCATCGCCGATCTGGTGGAAGCGGAAACCCAGGCGCAGCGGCGGCAGGCCCTGCAGCAGGCGGACGGTGTTCTGAGCCGACTCTACGATGGCTGGGCGCAGCGTCTGCGCGTCTTGCTCGCGCATCAGGAAGCGCTGATCGATTTCCCGGACGAGGATCTGCCGCCAGAAATCGAGGACGCGCTGACGCAGGACACGGCATCGCTCGCGGACGAGATGCGCGCGCATCTGTGCACCGGCGCGCAGGGCGAGCGTATCCGCGACGGCCTGGTGGTGGCGATCGTCGGGCCGCCCAATGTCGGCAAGTCGAGCCTCCTGAACCGTCTGGCCGGGCACGATGCGGCGATGGTGTCCGATATCGCCGGCACCACGCGTGACGCGATCGAGGTTCGCCTGGTTCTGGCCGATGTGCCTGTCACGCTGATCGACACGGCCGGCGTGCGCGACAGCGACGACCCTCTGGAGCAGGAAGGCGTGCGTCGTGCGCTACGCCATGCCCAGCGCGCCGATCTGGTGCTGCGCGTCGCCTGTGCCGGATCGGAGCCCGGGGGCACGGACGGCATCCTGGTCTGGAACAAGACGGATCTGGCCGTCGCACCCGAGGGCTGGCTCGGCGTGAGCGCGCAGACCGGGGCCGGGCTGGACGCGTTGCGTGCGCGTCTGGCCGCAGAAGTGGCGCGCCTGACCGATCTGGCCGGGGCGCCGCCGCTGACGCGGGCACGCCATCGCGCCGGGATCACGGAGGCGCTGGATCATCTGGACGCAGCCTCCGGTCTCGATCTGCCCGAGTTGCGCGGCGAAGCGCTCAGACTGGCCATGCAGGCGCTGGGACGTTTGACCGGCAGGATCGGCGTCGAAGATCTGCTAGACACCGTCTTCAACCAGTTCTGCATCGGCAAGTAGATCCTTCTCATGTCCCATTCCTCCTCCTGCGACGTGATCGTCATCGGCGGCGGCCATGCCGGTTGCGAGGCTGCCGCCGCCGCCGCGCGGTCCGGCGCCCGCACCCTGCTTCTGACGCACCGGATCGCCACGATCGGTGCCATGTCGTGCAATCCGGCGATCGGCGGCATCGGCAAGGGCCATCTGGTGCGCGAGATCGACGCCCTGGACGGGTTGATGGGTGTGGCGGCGGACCGGGCCGGCATTCATTTCAAGCTGCTGAACCGGTCCAAGGGTCCGGCCGTGCATGGCCCGCGCGCCCAGGCCGATCGATCCCTGTATCGGGCCGCGATCGGCGATCTTCTGGCGCGGCAGGAGGGGCTGGAGATCGTCGAGGCAGCGGTGGACGATCTGCTTCTGGACGCGAACGGTGCCGTCTGCGGCGTGGTGTGTGCGGATGGACGCCGGTTCCGCGCCGGGGCCGTGGTTCTGACTGCCGGCACCTTCCTGCGCGGCGTGATCCATGTCGGGCACGAGACGACCGCAGCGGGGCGTGTGGGCGAGGCGCCGGCTGCGGCTCTGGGCGCACGCCTGGAGGCGCTCGGTCTGCCGATGGGGCGTCTGAAGACTGGAACCCCGCCGCGTCTGGCCCGCGACAGCATCGACTGGGAGGCGCTGCCGGAAGATGCCGGCGATGCCGTGCCGGTGCCGTTCAGCCGTTTGACCGCGTCGATCGACAACGCGCTGGTGTCCTGCCGGGTGAGCAGCACCACCCCGGAGACGCACGCGCTGATCCGCGAGCACCTGCATCTGTCCGCCGTGTATGGCGGGGCGATTTCCGGCCGTGGCCCGCGCTACTGCCCGTCGATCGAGGACAAGGTGGTGCGCTTCGCCGACAAGGACCGGCACCAGGTGTTCCTGGAGCCGGAAGCGCTGCCCGGCAATCCCGGCGGCGATCTGGTGTATCCGAACGGCATCTCCACCAGCCTGCCGGCCGAGATCCAGGCGCGTTTGATCGCTACCATGCCGGGTTTGGAGCGTGCGCGGATCGTGCAGCCGGGCTACGCCGTCGAATACGACCATATCGACCCGCGCGCGCTCTGGCCGACCCTGGAGCTGAAGGCGCTGCCGCGTTTGTTTCTGGCCGGGCAGATCAACGGCACCACCGGTTACGAGGAAGCCGCCGCGCAGGGGCTTCTGGCGGGATTGAACGCCGCCCGCGTGGCCTCCGGCGCGGACGCGGTGACGGTGGATCGCGGCACCGCCTATCTCGGCGTGATGATCGACGATCTGACCACCCAGGGCGTGTCGGAGCCGTATCGCATGTTCACCTCGCGCGCCGAGTATCGGCTGACGCTGCGGGCGGACAATGCCGATCTGCGTTTGACCGAAGCCGGGATCGGCTGGAACTGCGTCGGTGCGGAGCGTGCCGCTTTGTTCCGGCGCGACCGTGAGGAGATCGGCGACGCGACGGCGCGTGCGGAAGCGGAACTGTTCTCGCCGCCGGTTCTGAGCCAGCACGGGCTGAGTGCCCCGGCCGACGGTCGGCGCCGTACGCTGCTGGATCTGCTGGCGATCGATCCGGCGGCGCCCGGTCTGTCCGCTCTCGCGCCGTGGCTGGATGGGTTGTCGCCACGGGCGCGGGCGCATCTGGAGACCGAGGCGCGCTATCGCGGCTATCTCGGCCGGCAGGCGCGGGAGATCCGCCAGCTCGGCAGCGAAACGGCGCTGTCTCTGCCGGCGACACTCGATTTCACCGCCATCGGCGGGTTGAGTGCGGAGATGCGCGAGCGTCTGGCGGCGGCTCGTCCGGCCTCGTTCAGCGCGGCGCAGCGCGTGCCCGGCATCACCCCGGCGGCGCTGATGGCGCTGCTGGCACATCTGCGGACCGCCGCCTGATGAATGTTTCACGTGAAACAATGGCGCGGCTGGAGGTGTTCGCGTCGCTGCTGGAACGCTGGAACCAGCGCATCAATCTGGTGTCGCCGAAGGATCTGGCCCAGCTCTGGCCGCGCCATATCGAGGACAGCCTGCAATTGGCCGACGATATGCCGCCGGGCGTGCCGTTCGTGGATCTGGGGTCGGGCGGCGGCTTTCCCGGCCTGATCCTGGCGATCGCGACAGGCAATCCGGTCACGCTGGTGGAAAGCGACCAGCGCAAGGCGAGCTTCCTGCGCGAAGCGGCGCGCAGCACCGGAGCCGACGCGACGGTGGTGGCGAAACGGATCGAGGAGGCCAAGATCGCGTCGGTCGGCATCGTCACGGCGCGCGCGCTGGCGCCGCTGCCGCTGCTGCTGGACTGGGCGACACGCTTCCTGCGGCCGGACGGACTCTGCCTGTTCCTGAAGGGCCGTAACGCCGAGGACGAATTGACCGCGGCCGGGGCGGAATGGCACATGACGGTCTCCAGACGCCCGAGCCGGAGCAGTTCGGACGGGGTCATCCTCAGATTGAGTGAAATCAGGCGTGTCAAAGAGCCCGACCGGGCGACCGGGCGATAGCACTGCCGCTGCCGTCCGGACGCCGCACATCATCGCCGTCGCGAACCAGAAGGGCGGCGTCGGCAAGACCACGACGGCGATCAATCTCGCCACGGCGCTGGCCCTGCAGAACAAGCGCGTTCTGCTGATCGACCTGGATCCGCAAGGCAACGCCTCCACGGGTCTGGGCATCGCCTATGACGGACGCGATGCGGGGTCCTATGCGCTGATCGCCGATGGCGCGGCATTGAGCGGCCTCGTCTGCGATACGGCGATCGAGACGCTGCAGCTGGTGCCGGCCGACAACGAGCTGGCCGGCTCGGAAATCGAACTGGTGGATCGCGAACGGCGCGAATACTGCCTGAAACAGGCGCTAGACGGCGACGCGCACGCCCAGGGCTACGATTTCATCCTGATCGACTGTCCGCCCAGCCTCGGACTGCTGACGCTGAACGCGCTGATCGCGGCAGGCTCGGTACTGGTGCCGCTGCAATGCGAGTTCTTCGCGCTGGAGGGCGTCAGCCAGCTGATCCGGACGGTGGATCGGGTGCGGCGTGCCTTCAATCCGGCGCTGCGCATGGAAGGGCTGGTGCTGACCATGTTCGACAGGCGCAACAACCTGTCCGAACTGGTGGCGGCGGATGCGCGCGGGTTCTTCGGAGAGCAGGTGTTCGAGACCGTGATTCCGCGCAACATCCGCATTTCCGAAGCGCAGAGCCACGGCAAGCCGGCGCATCTGTACGACGCCAAATCGAGCGGTGCGGTCGCTTATGCGGCGCTGGCGGATGAGCTGCTCGCGAGGCTGGCGAACCACAAGGCGGCACAATGAGCAGCAAGCGCAAGGACGCACCGCCGCCGAGGCTGGGCCGCGGATTGGCGGCCCTGCTGGGCGACAGGGGGCCGGACACGGATCCGATCCGCCCGGGACGGCAGAACGGCGTGCATCCGATCGCGGTGGATCTGCTGGAAGCCGGCCCGTTCCAGCCGCGGCAGATCATGCTGCCGGATCAGCTCGAGGAGCTGGCTGCCTCCATCCGCACGCGCGGCATCCTGCAGCCGATCCTGGCGCGTCCGCATCCGGGCAAACCGGGGCGCTACCAGATCATCGCTGGCGAAAGACGCTGGCGCGCTGCGCAGATGGCCGAACTGCACGAGGTTCCGGTGCATGTGCGCGACCTTCCCGACGCCGATGCCATGGCCGCGTCTCTGGTCGAGAACCTGCAACGCAGCGACCTGAACGCGATCGAGGAGGCCGAGGGCTTGCAGCGCCTGCTGGGCGAGTTCCGCATGACGCAGGAGCAGCTCGCGGGCGCGGTGGGAAAATCCCGCTCCCACGTCGCCAACACGGTGCGCCTGCTGCAACTGCCCTCAGGGGTTCGGCGCGAGGTGATGAACGGCGCGTTGAGCGCGGGGCATGCACGGGCTCTGATCAACCATCCGGACCCGGCCAAGGCGGCGATGGCGGTGATCGCCAAGCGTCTCTCCGTGCGCCAAACGGAACAGATGGTGCAGAGCCAGAGCACGGCGGCGAAGATCGCACCGGTGGAAGCGCGGATCCCGGTCGGCGCGCGCGAGGATCGCGATCCGGAGATCGTGGCGCTCGAGCGCGAGCTGAAGCAGAAGCTGGGCCTGAAGATCGAGCTTCAGTTCAACGGCAAGGGTGGGCAGATGCGCATCCATTACGACACGCTCGACCAGCTCGACGGCGTTCTGCGTCTGCTGAACGGCTGATCTGCGGCAGGATTTCCGGATGACGGCGGTATTGCCCTCTTGCAGCCCCGGAATCCCGCTGCTATAGCGCCGTCACCGTGAACGACCCCACAAGGTCCACGATCGGGCGCATAGCTCAGTTGGTAGAGCAGCTGACTCTTAATCAGCGGGTCCAAGGTTCGAGTCCTTGTGCGCCCACCACGGTTCTTCCGAACCGGCGGTGACAATCCTCCCAGATTTTGATGATCCTTTCGATCGCGAAGCCGTCTACGGCTGCACGATCGCCATGATTACGATCACCAGCATCAGCACGGTCGGTATTTCGTTCGCCATCCGGTAGAAGCGGTGCGGACGTGTGTTGCGGTCCTGCAGGAAATCCTTGCGCCAGCGCGCGCAGAAACCGTGAAACACGATCATCCCCACGACGCAGGCGAGCTTGGTCCACCACCAGGCGGCATGCCAGTCCACGGCGCCCGGCGTCAGGATCAGAAGCACGCCGAAGACGAGCGCCACGATCATCGCCGGCGTGGTGATCTGACGTAGGAGCTTGCGCTCCATCACCTTGAACAGTTCGCTCTGTGCCGACCCCGCGGCGACGCCGCAATGGTAGACGAACAAGCGCGGCAGATAGAACAGCCCCGCCATCCAGGCGATCACGGCGATCACGTGAAACGCCTTCTCCCACAGAAGCCAGGGCGCGAGCGCTGCGATCATGCCGCAGGCTCGTCGCTCACGTCGCGCAGGGTCTCGACCAGAAGCCCGACATGCTCCGGCGGAGTTTGAGGCAGAACGCCATGGCCCAGATTGAATACATGCGCACGGCCCCGCATTGCGTTCCTGACGGCCTTGACGGCCTCCACCAGGGGGGGACCACCGGCCAGGAGGCAGAGCGGGTCCAGATTGCCTTGCAGCGTCACTGTGTCCGGGACCATGTCGCGTACGATGCCGAGATCCGACGCCGTATCCAGCGCCATCGCGTCCACACCGGTTTCCCGGGCGTAGCGGCCGACCAGAACGCCGCCGAGACGGGGAAAGCCGACGATCGGCACGGTCGGGTGGCGGCTGCGGATCGCATCCACGATGCGACGTGTGGGGGCGATCACGTGCTTGTCGAACTGAGCAGGCGGCAGGATCCCGGCCCAGCTGTCGAACAGCATCACCGCTTCCGCGCCGTTCTCGATCTGATCGCACAGCATGTCGGCCGTCGTGCGTGTCAGAAGGTCGATCAGACGCCCGAACAGATCGGGCTCTGCATAGGCCATGCGGCGAACGGCGGCGAACTCCTTCGAACCGCCACCTTCGACCATGTAGCAGGCGACGGTGAAGGGCGATCCGGCAAAGCCGATCAGAGTGGTCTCGCCCGGTTTCGCGGCGCCTAGAACGGCGGGATCATCCGGCGTATCCAGGGTCCGGCGCAGCCTGCGCAGCGTTTCCATCACAGGCGCGGTCGCTTCGCGCACACGCTCGGGACGCAGACGATCGAGATCGGCTTCCGTACGGATCGGCTCCAGAACCGGGCCCAGATTCTCCTTGAATTCGAGCGGCTGACCCATCGCCCAGGGCAGGATCAGGATGTCGCTGAACAGGATCGCCCCGTCCATCGCGTACCGGCGAATGGGCTGTAATGTAACTTCCGTTGCTATGTCTGGCGTCATGCAACGCGTGATGAAATCCGCCTGCTCTCTGAGCGCGCGGAATTCCGGCAGATAGCGCCCGGCCTGGCGCATCAACCAGACCGGCGGCGGCCATACAGCGTCGCCGTGCAGGGCCCGAAGCAGTTTCTTTCCCGTCATACGCGAATACCGCCCGTCCTGTTCGCCGAAGATCGCCGGAACGACGCTGCCTGTCTGCTCCGATCTGCCCAAGGTCTAAACATGAAAAAAGAAGAAGAGAATGGTGGGAGTCTTAAGGGGCCCTGTGGATGTCGGGGTACCCGGTTCCGGCAAAACGTACCCCGTTTTTCCCACAGAGTGTACAACTCGCAGTAGCCTGTTTCCGAACCGCTTTTCAGGCTTATCCCGAATCCATCCGACCGACGCTGTGTACAACTCCACCCCCTCGTCGGTTGTACCCGTCATCCCCAGGACTCGGTACAGGTTGTACACCGCATCGATTCAACCCCCATGTACCCCAGGACTCCCGGACCGATGCCGAACCCCTTCCAGGACGCGACTCGACCCCTGATTCTGGCCAGTGCCTCCGCAGTGCGTCTGCAGGTGCTCCGCGCGGCCGGTCTCGACGTGTCCGCCCAGCCCACCGATCTCGACGAAGCACCGATCAAGCGATCCGCTCCCGACGCCGGAACGGCGGCGCTTCGGCTGGCGGAGGCCAAGGCAGCGTGTCTGGACGGGCAGCATCCGGACGGGTTCGTCCTGGGTGCGGACCAGATCCTGGTCTGCGACGGTCGCTCGTTCGACAAGCCGGCCGATATGACGGAAGCGGCGTTGCATCTCCGCGCTCTTCGCGGCCGCGAGCACGTTCTCGAGACCGCACTGGTCTGCCGACGGAACGGCGAAACGATCTGGTCGCATCTGGCCCGGCCGCGCCTGCGTCTGCGCGCCGTTTCCGACGCCTTCATCGATCGCTATCTCGCAGCCGAAGGCGAGCCCGTCCTGTCGAGCGTGGGCGCCTATCGGCTGGAAGGGCCGGGCATCCAGCTGTTCGAAACGGTGCAGGGCGAGCACGCCGCCATCCTCGGCCTGCCTCTTCTGCCGCTGCTGGATTTCCTCCGTATGCAGGGCGTTTTGATTTCTTGAGCCGGACGCTCTTGTCAGCCTTCTCGCACCCGGCTATATGCCCGCCACCCAAGGGCGATCCCGCAAGCGAGACCGCCCCCCGGATGCGGGGCCGTAGCTCAGTTGGGAGAGCGCCTGAATGGCATTCAGGAGGTCAGGGGTTCGATTCCCCTCGGCTCCACCAGTCCGATCCGGACGATATCCGCCCGTTTCGATCTCAGTCGGAATCCGAATTTCGGTCCAACAGTCCGAGACGGCACCGCTTCAACAATTCGGAACCGCTCCCGCCCGCGACGTCAGGAGCAGGCAGCTTTCCGTTTCCGAAACACCGTCCACGGTTCGTGCGTCGGAGAGCAGGCGATCGAACGCCCGCAGATCTGCGCAATTGAGCTCGGCGATCAGGTCCCAGCGCCCGTTCGTCGTATGCACCATGCTCACACCGACGAGCTTGCTCAGACTCACCATCACCTCTTCCGGACGTTTCGACGCGACGCTCACCATCATCACCGCCCGGACGCGGTCCTCCGCCGCTGCAGGACCCAGCCGGACCGTGAAGCCTGCGATCACGCTGCTGGCCCGCAGGCGGCTCAACCGCGCTTCCACCGTGTTGCGTGCGATGCCGAGGCGGCCGGCGATCGTCTTGACCGGAAGACGAGCGTCCTCCGACAGAAGCGCCACTAGCCGTCGGTCGAGATCGTCCATGAGCGAAACCTAGCCGAAACAGGCATCCTGCAAAATCGGTCGGCCAGCCGATTTGAGCATCATGCTCATGGGACTGCTCGTTCTGCTCATCGAACGACCTTGAAACGTGACAATCCTCGTCTTGCAGCCGACGCCGGCCTTTTGCACCGTGCGGCTCCATTCTCCAGCGAGCGAGACGCGCGTGACCGACCAGCCTGTCTTTCTTCTCGTCGATCCGGCCCATTTCGAGGTCAGCTACCGGATCAATCCGTGGATGGAACCCGGCGCATGGGCTGCCGATGCAGAGCGCAACTGCCGTGCCGCACGGACGTCGTTCGATGCTCTGTCCGCGGCGCTTCGCTCCGCGGGTGCCCGCCTGGAGATCGCCGACGGCGTCGAGGGGCTGCCCGATATGGTGTTCCCCGCCAATGCTGGCGTTGTTCTCGATGGCCGCGTGATCGTGGCTCGCTTCGCACATCCCGAGCGGGCGGACGAGGAACAGCGCTTTCATCGGATCTTTGCCGAAATGGCCAATCGCGGCCTGTTCACCGAGGTCGCCGCCATGCCTGACGGCGTCCTGCACGAGGGCGCCGGCGATGCGATCTGGGACGCCAATCGCGGTTTCTTCTGGGCCGGTCACGGACAGCGATCGAATCTGGCCGGCGCTCAGGCCGTGGGCCGCTTCTTCGGCAAGGAGATCGTGACCCTGCGTCTGGTGTCGCCCTCCTTCTACCATCTCGACACCTGCTTCTGCCCGCTTTCCGGCGGTCATGTGCTGTTCTATCCGGCGGCGTTCGATGCCGAAGGCCTGGCGACGATCCATCGTCACGTCCCGCCCGAATTCCGCATCGAGGCGACCGAGGAAGACGCTGCTGCCCTGTGCGTAAACGCCGTCAATATCGGTCGCACCGTCACCATGGCGAAGGCGCCAGATACCCTGCGGCGGCGTCTCGTCGAAGCCGGCTACGACGTGCGGCAGGTCGATCTGGCGCCGTTCCTTCTTTCCGGCGGTGCTGCCTATTGCATGACCCTGCGCCTGGACCGGACCGTGTCCACCGAAGCCTGCGCCGCACGACCGGTTCACGCTCATGCCTGAGCTTCTTCGCCCGGACGCTCTGATTGCGCTGGAAGACCGCTACGGTGCGCGCAACTACGCACCACTCGACGTGGTCCTCTGCCGCGGCGAAGGCGTCTGGGTCTGGGACCTCGACGGACGCTGCTATCTCGACTGTTTGTCCGCCTATTCGGCTGTGAACCAGGGGCACTGCCACCCCCGCATCCTGTCGGCTCTGACGCAGCAGGCCGGTCGTCTGACGCTCACCGGACGCGCGTTCCGCAACGACCAGCTTGGCCTGTTCTACCAGGAGCTCGCCGAACTGACCGGCTCCACGCGCGTCCTGCCGATGAACTCCGGCGCCGAGGCGGTGGAGAGCGCGCTCAAGGTCGCCCGCAAATGGGCCTATCGCCATCGCGGCGTGCCGGAAAACCAGGCCGAGATCATCGTCTGCGCCGACAATTTCCATGGCCGTACGCTTAGCATCGTCTCTTTCAGCACCGACGACGATTCCCGCAACGAGTTCGGCCCCTTCACGCCCGGCTTCCGCGTGGTTCCTTACGGCGATGCCGCCGCCATGGAGGCTGCGATCGGGCCTAACACCGCCGCCGTGCTTCTGGAGCCGATCCAGGGCGAGGCCGGCGTCATCATTCCGCCCGACGGCTATCTCCGCGCCGTGCGACGCCTTTGCGACCGTAACAATGTGCTGATGGTGCTGGACGAGATCCAGACCGGGCTCGGCCGCACCGGCCGCCTTCTGGCAGAAGAACACGAGGGCGTCGAAGCCGACATGACCCTGGTCGGCAAGGCACTCGGCGGCGGTTTCTACCCCGTCAGCGCCGTGCTCTCCAACAACGAGGCGCTTGGCACGCTACGTCCCGGCGAACACGGCAGTACCTTCGGCGGCAATCCTCTCGCCTGCGCCGTGGCTCGAGCTGCTCTACGCGTGCTCGTCGAAGAAGACATGATCGGCAATGCCGATCGTGTCGGCGCGCATCTTCTCCGCACCCTCCGGGCCGCGGAACTGCCGGGCGTGCGTGACGTGCGCGGGCGCGGTCTGATGCTGGCGCTCGAACTCGATCCAGCACTAGGTGACGCACGTCGCTTCGTGGAAGCGCTTCGTGACGCCGGTCTGTTGTGCAAGGACACGCACCATCACACCATTCGTCTGTCGCCGCCTCTGGTGCTGACGATGGCGGAAGCGGACTGGCTTGCGGAACAGGTCGGCAACGTGATCCGGGCGCTGGTCTGAACGTGCGGTCGGACGGCCAGTCGGCTGCGATGTTTCACGTGAAACAATCCGGCCAGCCCGAACAACGCGCTTACAACAAGGCTTCGATCGCCCCACGCAGATCGGCCGGCTTGGTGCTCGGCGCGAACCGGTTTCGCACCTGTCCGCTGCGGTCCACGAGGAACTTGGTGAAGTTCCATTTGATCCGTTTGGTTCCAAGCAGCCCCGGCGCTTCCGCTTTCAGCCACATGAACAGCGGTTCGGCCCCGTTTCCGTTGACCGCGACTTTGCCGAACAGCGGAAAGCTGACGTCATAGGTCAGCTTGCAGAACGTGGCGATCTCCGTCGCGTCGCCCGGCTCCTGCCTGCCGAACTGGTTGCAGGGAAATCCCAGCACCACCAGTCCGCGTCCCTCCAACTCCCGGTAGAGCGCGTCCAGCCCCTCATATTGTGGCGTGAACCCGCATTTGCTCGCCGTGTTGACGATCAGCAGCACCTTGCCGCGATAATCTCCCAGCGAAACTGCGTTGCCGGCGATATCGGTGGCCGTGAAATCGTAGACGCTGCTCATCCGCGCATGCTCCTGCCGGCGATGCTATCCGTGCTCGAACGCGCCTGCTTCCGGAAACCCTATCCACAGTGGAAATCGCTGTCGACACGCATCCCGGCTGAAAATGCCGGGCAAAAACTGCCGGGCACTTAATCGCAGCTTAATCTTTCGCTGCCACCCTGCCTCCGTCGGCATTTCGCCGCGTCAGGGAAACAGAGCCATGTCCCCCAGCTTTTGCGAACCGGCACGGTGAAGCCGCTTCTCGACGGATTGCGGGCACTCGGCACGCCCAAGCTCGCGGCCATGGGTGTGGTCGCAGCGATCGTGCTGGGCATGCTGGGCGTGCTGATGGCGCAGGGCGGCGGGCACCAGCCGATGGCGCTTCTCTATGGCGATCTCGACCTGCGCGAAGCCGGACAGATGGCCGACCTGCTCGACAAGTCGCATATCCCGCACGAACTTGCCGGCGACGATCGCATCATGGTGCCGGCGGATCAGGTGGCAGCCGCGCGCCTGCTTCTGGCCAAAGGCGGCCTGCCGTCGGGCGGATCGGTCGGCTACGAGATCTTCGACCGTGGCGACAATCTCACCGCCACGCAGTTCGAGCAGACCATCAACCAGACACGCGCGCTGGAGGGCGAGTTGTCGCGCTCCATCCGCCTCATCAGCGGCGTGCGCGGCGCCCGGGTGCATCTCGTGCTGCCGCATCGCGAACCTTTCGCCACCGAACAGGTGCCGGCACAGGCCAGCGTGCTGCTGTCGATGTCGGGGGGCGCCCATCTCGACCATGAGGGTGTTCAGGCGGTGATCAATCTCGTCTCCGCGGCCGTTCCTGGTCTGCGGGCCCAGAACATCGCCATCATCGACAATCACGGCACGGTGCTGGCACGGGCCGGCGTTCCGTCCGGTGCCGATGGAGCGGTCAGTACGGCGGAAGAACAGAAGCGCAATATGGAAATGCGCCTCTCCCGCGCTGTGGAAGAAATGCTCGAACCCTCGCTCGGTGCTGACCATGTGCGCGCCGAAGCGGCCGTCACCATGAACACGGATCAGGTGCGCGAAACCAGCGAGAGCTACGATCCGAACCAGCAGGTGCTGCGCTCGCAGCAAACGGTGAGCGACAAGACCCGCAGCACCGAGCCGGAACAGAACAACACCAGCGTGCAGAACAATCTGCCGAACGCACCGGCCGCGCAGAACGCCGCCGGTTCACAGGGCGACCGACGCGAGGAAACCAACAACTACGAGATCGGCAAGACCGTCCGCACGCTGGTGCAGGACCAGCCGCGTCTTCAACGCATCAGCCTCGCCGTGATGGTCGACGGCACACTGGCGAAAGGCGCGGATGGCAAGTCGACCTGGCAGCCCCGGTCCCAGGCCGAGTTGGACCAGATCGCCACGCTGGTGAAGAGCGCGATCGGCTATGATCAGAAACGCGGTGATACGGTCAGCGTCGTGTCGATGCCGTTCGTCGATCGCAGCATCGAGCCGCCGCCGGTTCCCGCCGGCTGGCTCGGCCTGAAGATGAACCAGGCTGATCTGGTGCACGCGGGCCAGAACGTGGTGCTGGGCCTGTTCCTCCTGCTCGCCCTGGTGTTCGTCGTGCGGCCGATGGTGAACCGGATGACCGGCGCCTCTTCGGTCGATGCCGGAACCGGCCTTCTGGTCACGGGACCGGATGGCGTCACACAGCAGGTCGCGATCGCAGGCCCGGGCGGCGCGCTCGCCGGACTGTCCGGCGGCATGGCGCTCCCCGGCACCGGTACGGGAACCGATCTGGTTCCCGTGTCCGATGACGACGGAATGGTCAACGTCGCCAACGTGAACGGCCGTCTGCGCGCCGCGTCGCTGCGGCAGATCGCGACGCTGGTGAATCAGCACCCTGAGGAAAGCCTCAACATCGTTCGCGGATGGCTCGCGAAGGAGGGAAACCCATGAGCAGCACGGCGGTCGTGGTGGCCAACCAATATCCCGGGCTGCAACGCGCGGCCATCCTGATGCTGGCGCTCGGCGAGGATCAGTGCGCGCAGCTTTTCTCCATGATGCACGAGGAAGAGATCAAGGAGATCTCGCTCGCCATGTCGCAACTCGGCAGCGTATCGGCGCAGGCAGTGGAAACGGTCTGCGCTGATTTCTCGCAGAGCATCACATCGGCCGGCATGCTGATCGGCTCGTTCGACAGCACGGAAAGGCTGCTGCAGAAATCCCTTTCCCGCGAACGTGCCGCGCAGATCATGGAAGAAATCCGCGGCCCCGCCGGACGCACCATGTGGGACAAGCTCGGCAACGTGAACGAAGCCGTGCTCGCGAACTATCTCAAGAACGAATATCCGCAGACCGTCGCGGTGGTACTGGGCAAGGTCCGTCCAGGCCACGCGGCGCGCGTGCTCAGCCTTCTGCCCGACAGCTTCGCGATGGAAGTCGTCATGCGCATGCTGCGCATGGAAAGCGTGCAGAAGGACGTGCTGGACAGCGTGGAGAAGACGCTGCGCTCCGAATTCATGTCCAACCTCGCCCGCTCCACGCGACGCGACAGTCATGAACTCATCGCGGAGATCTTCAACAATCTCGATCGTCAGGTCGAAGGCCGCTTCATGACGGCCCTGGAGGAACGCAACCGCGAAGCGGCCGAACGGGTGAAGTCGCTGATGTTCACCTTCGACGACCTGATCCGCCTGACCCCGGATGCCGTCGGCAAGCTGATGCGTGCGGTGGAGAAGGAGAAACTGCCGATCGCCCTCAAGGGCGCATCGGAGGAGATCCGCACGCTGTTCCTCGGCACCCTGTCGGAACGTGCCTCCAAACTCCTGCGCGACGATATCGCGGCGCTCGGACCGGTCCGCCTGCGAGACGTGGACGAAGCCCAGGGCGCGATCGTGCTGCTAGCCAAGGAACTCGGCGCGCAGGGCGAGATCGAACTGAACGAGCGTGAAGACGAGCAGATGATCGGCTGATGCAAGGCATGCGCTCCCTTCCAGGCGTTCTGTACGCCGAGGATTTCGATCTTCCTGCTGATGCTCCCGAGATACGAACGGCGAACCGCGAGCCGGCGCGTCCGGTCGCCGAACCCGTCGTGCTGGAACCGACCTTCAGCCTGGTGGAACTGCAAAGCGCCGCGCAGCACGCACGCGAGGAAGGTAGGCTGGAGGAGCGCGAGGAAGCAGCGATGGGGCTGGAGGCACGAAAGATCGATGCCCTGTCGGCAATCTCCGACGCGCTGCGTCAATCGCGCGCGGATTGCAGCCGTATCGCCGGCGCTGCCGCCGCCGATCTGTCACGCGCCGTTCTGGCCAGCGTTTCCGCCATTCTTCCGGCACTCGCCGCCGAAAACGGTTTGTTTGAAGCAAAGGATCTTCTGCGTTTGCTGCTGCCGTCGATGGACGACGAACCGAAACTGCAGATTCGGGTCAATCCGTCGCTTCTGGAGCTGCTCCGTAACGATTTGGAAACCATCGCGATGGCAGGATCGGCACAGATCGAATGGATCGCGGTGGAGGCGATGGAACCCGGTGATATCGGCGTCAAATGGCAGGACGGCATGATGCTCCGCGATACGCGCGCCCTTTGCGCACAGGTCGCTGCGATGGTGTCCGGCATGCGCGAACGAACCACCCCTTCCGCAAAGGCTTTCTGAGATGACCACGGACGTCGAACTCACCGAACTGCCCGAAACCAGCGTGTTCGCCGAAACCGGTATCCCCCGCAACGCGCAGGATCTGGAAGCGGTCTACGACATTCCCGTCACCGTCAGCGCGGTGCTTGGCAAGACCACCATGCAGGTCAGCCAGCTCCTGAAGCTTGGCCGCGGTGCGGTGGTGGAACTCGACCGCAAGCTCGGCGAAGCGATCGACATCTATGTCAACAACCGCCTGATCGCCCGCGGCGAGGTGGTGATGGTGGATGACAATCGTCTGGGCGTGACCATGACGGAAATCATCAAGTCCGAGCGCGGCTTCTGATCATGCGCGTGCTGATCGTGGGATCGCTGGGCGGGGAACTGGGGCGGGCCGCGCAGATCGCCACGGCGCGCGGCGCCGAGCTCGATCAGGTCGATGACGTGCCGAACTGCCTGTCCCGCCTGCGACGCGACGCGCGCGTCAATCTGGTGTTGTGCGAACTGGGTCAGCCGATCGGCGAGCTGGTACGCGGTCTGGTGCGCGAACGCATCGCGGTTCCGGTGATCGCCTGCGGGCAGGAAAACGATCCGGATGCAGCCGTCCAGGCGGTTCGCGACGGCGCGCAGGATTTCCTGCCGCTACCGCCTGATCCCGAACTGATCGCCGCCATCCTCGAAGCGGCTTCCGGCGAAACCCACGCCCTGATCGCGCGCGATCCGGTGATGCTGGCCACGGTGCGCCGCGCTGAACAGATCGCACGCTCCGATGCGTCGATCCTCATCACCGGCGAGTCCGGTACGGGCAAGGAGATCCTCGCCCGCCACATCCATCGCCGCTCGCGCCGCGCATCTGGTCCGTTCATCGCCCTGAACTGTGCCGCCATTCCGGAACATCTGCTGGAAAGCGAGTTGTTCGGCCACGAGAAGGGCGCGTTCTCCGGCGCGGTGGCGCGACGCATCGGTCGGTTCGAAGCGGCCTCGGGCGGCACCCTGTTGCTCGACGAAATCAGCGAGATGGATGTGCGGCTCCAGGCCAAGCTGCTGCGCGCCATCCAGGAACGCGAGATCGACCGTCTCGGCGGTCATGCGCCGGTGCCGGTGGACGTGCGCATCCTTGCCACCAGCAACCGCGACATGCGTGCCGAGGCCGGTGCCGGCCGGTTCCGCGAGGACCTCTATTTCCGTTTGAACGTCGTCGGGCTCGACATCCCGCCTCTGCGCGAGCGTCCCGGCGATATCGGCGTGCTCGCCGCGCACTATGTCCGCCATTACGCGCAGGCCAACGGCGTCGACACCCCGGCGCTTCCGGAAGAGGCCCTGTCGCGCCTCGCGCGGCACGAATGGCGCGGCAACGTCCGCGAACTCGAGAACATGATGCACCGCGCGGTGCTCCTGGCCGAACGGGGCGAGATCGACACGACGCATCTCGGCCTCTCCCCGGCTCCGGTCTCCGAAACGCGTTCCGCCGCGGCCGACAGCGCTGCGCCGTCCGGCGTGTCTGCGCTGGTCGGACAGCGGATGGATGCGGTGGAACAGGCGCTGATCCTGGAAACGCTGAGCAGCACGGCCGGAAACCGCACTCATGCCGCGACCATTCTCGGCATCTCCATCCGCGCGCTCCGCAACAAGCTGCGCGACTACGCGAACCAGGGCGTATGCGTGCCGCCGCCCATGGCCGGCATGGTGGCCTGAGTGAGCGAAACCGCCGTCGCCACCGTCGAAGGCCCGCGTCGCGGGTTCGCCATGCCGAAGCTCGCTTTGCCGGGCGGACGCTGGCGCAACTACGTGCCGGGCACCGATATCGGTCTCGCGCTGGCGGTGGTCGTGCTGCTGTCGATCCTGATCCTGCCGCTGCCGACCATGGTGCTGGATATGGGCCTGGCCCTTTCCGTCACGGCCTCGGTGCTGGTGTTGATGGTGGCCCTGTTCCTGCGCCGCCCGCTCGATTTCACCTCGTTCCCGACCCTGCTGCTGCTCACCACCCTGCTGCGCCTGTCGCTCGAGGTCGCCACGACGCGGCTGATCCTCAGCCACGGCAACGAAGGCCCCACCGCCGCAGGCCATGTGGTGGCCGCGTTCGGCGGCTTCCTGATGGGCGGCGACGTGGTGATCGGCATCATCCTGTTCATCATCCTCCTGGTGGTGAACTTCATGGTCATCACCAAGGGCTCCGGCCGTATCGCCGAAGTCGCGGCGCGGTTCAGCCTCGATGCGATGCCGGGCAAGCAGATGGCGATCGACGCCGAGCTGTCCGCCGGCGCCATCACCGACAAGGTCGCGCGCCTGCGCCGTCGCGAGTTGGAGGAAGAAAGCGGTTTCTACGGCGCCATGGACGGCGCGGCGAAATTCGTGCGCGGCGATGCCATTGCGTCCCTGCTGATCACGGTGATCAACATCATCGGCGGCCTCGCCATTGGCGTCGGGCGACATGGAATGGCGTTCGGCGACGCCGCTGCCACCTTCACCACCCTGACCGTCGGCGACGGTCTGGTGTCGCAGATCCCCGCTTTGCTGGTGTCCACGGCGTCCGGCATCGTCGTCACCAAGGGAGGCACGGAGGGGGCTGCCGATGCCGCCCTGGTGCGCCAGCTCGGCGGCAATCCGAAGCCGATGGCGATGGCCGCAGGCGCGGCGCTGCTGCTGGCCCTGATGCCCGGCCTGCCGGCACTGCCGTTTCTGGGTCTGGCCGGCCTCGCCGGCGCCGGCGCATGGTTTCGGCACAAGACCCCGACCAAGGCGGAAACCGAGGACGAAGCGGCGTCGATCGTGTCCAGCGCGCCCAGCGAACCGCCGATCGCCGAAGCCATGCGGATCGACATGATCCGGCTTGAACTCGGCTACGGCCTGCTGCCCTTGGCCGGTGGCGAACAGCCGAGACTGACCGAGCAGATCAAGGCGCTGCGCAGAACCATCGCCAGCGAGATGGGCTTCGTGCTGCCGCCGGTACGCATCCAGGACAACATGCAGCTCGGCGCGGACAACTACTCGATCCGCGTCAAGGAGATCGAGGCCGGCAAAGGCATGTTGCGCCCCAACGCGTTTCTCGTGATGGACCCGCGCGGCGGCGTGCCGGACCTGCCGGGCGAGCGCACCACCGAGCCCGCCTTCGGTCTGGCGGCGCTCTGGGTGGATGCGTCCCATCGCGAGGAGGCCATGTTCCGTGGCTGCACGGTGGTCGATCCGGTCAGCGTTCTCACCACGCATCTGACCGAGACCGTGCGCGAGACCATGGCCGAGCTGTTGTCCTATTCCGAAACCCAGAAGCTGCTGGACGAGCTGCCGCGCGAACAACAGAAGCTGGTTGCCGATCTGATCCCGTCGCAGATTTCCACCGGAGCGGTGCAGCGTGTTCTGCAAGGCCTGCTGGCCGAGCGCATCTCCATCCGCGATCTGCCGACCATCCTGGAAGGGCTCCAGGAAGCCTGCGGCAACGGCATCCGGGCGGTGCCGCTTCTGGTGGCGCATGTGCGTGCCCGTCTGGCACGACAGATCAGCGACTCCCTGGTCGGTCCGGCCGGCTACATTCCGCTAATCCCGCTGTCGCCGGAATGGGAGGAAGCCTTCCTCGACAGTCTGGTCGGACCGCACGAGGACCGCCAGCTCGCCATGGCACCGAGTCGTCTCAACGACTTCATCGGACGTCTGCGCTCCGCTCTCGACGCCGCCAGTGCCGCAGGCGAAGTGCCTGTGATCCTGACCAGTTCCGGCATCCGCGCGCCCGTGCGGGCCATCGTGGAGCGTCTGCGTCCGGCGACGCCGGTGCTGTCCCAGGCCGAGATCTTTCCACGCGCCCGCATCCGCACCATCGGGACGATCTGAAGATGACACCGCATGCGGATTAAACTCTTCCGCGCCGCCACCGTCGGCCAGGCGATGGCCGAGATCAGGGACGCGCTCGGTCTCGACGCGCTGATCCTCGACACCGTCCGCATCGAGGGCGGCGTCGAGATCACGGCCGCCGTCGAGGAAGAAGAACAGGACGACGAGGTTTTCTCGCCCCTGCCCGGCGTGATCGCGTTTGGAGACGAAACACCGGTCGGGGAACTTCTCCCGCCGACGCCGCTGCCCGTCGCTCGACCCTGGTCGCGCCACAATCTGCCGCCCGAGATCGAGCACGCGCTCTCGCAGGCACCGGTCCAGGCCGTATGCCAGCGCTTGTTCCGGTTCGCATCCCTGCCGCTGGCGCAAGGCGCGCCGCCGCTGATGCTGGTCGGCCCCCCGGGATCGGGAAAGACCCTCACGATCGCCAAGCTCGCCACCAAGCTGGTGCTCGCAGGCCAGACTCCCCTGGTCATCACGGCCGACGAGCAGCGTGCGGGCGCGGTGGAACAGCTTGCGGGATTCACACGCCTTCTCGGCCTGACCCTGATCGCGGCGGGACGGCCGGAAACGCTGGCACGCGCTCTTTCGCGCAGAACCAACGGCGCGCCGGTGCTGATCGATGCGCCTGGCCTGCATCTCGACGACCCGGGCCAGAACACGCTGCTGGCCGACCTGCTTTCCGCCGCCAGGGCCGAGCCGGCCCTCGTACTGCCGTGCGGGATCGATCCGATGGAAGCCGCGGAAACGGCACAGCAGGCCGCCGGACACGGCGCATGCCATCTGTTGGCGACCCGGCTCGATCGACGCGGCCGCCTCGGGGGCATCCTTTCCGCCGCACGCGCGGGCGATCTGGCCCTCACCGAGGCCGGCGTCGCCGCCGCCGTGGTGGACGGCCTCGAAACCCTCACCGCCGAAACGGTCGCGCTTCGGCTGGCACCCGAGGCGGCAGCACCCCGCGAGGCATCCGAGCCCCAGGGCGAAATCGTCCCGTTCCGCCGGACACAACCCGGCATCAACGTTCTGTCCGCCCATATCGCAGCGCAGGCCGGCAAGAGCCGGATGGCATCCTGGAAGAAACCGTCATGATGGATACGACGCATGCAACGGTTCCGGCGCCACGTCGGACCCGGACCCCGTCACCGGCCGCTGTCTCGACGCCTCAAACCAGCCATCGCGTGATCGCGGTGGCCTCGGGCAAAGGCGGCGTCGGCAAGACCTGGCTGTCGATCGCCCTCGCCCAGAGCCTCGCCATGCGCGGCCGGCGTGTTCTGCTGGTGGATTGCGATCTCGGCCTTGCCAATGTCGACATCCAGCTCGGCCTGATGCCGGATCACGATCTGACGGCGATCCTGGCCGGACGGCGCAGTATCCCCGACGTGATCCTGACCCACAGAGATCCGGATCTGCCCGACGCGGCTTTCGACATCCTGCCCGGACGGTCGGGTGCGGCTTCCATGGCCGCTCTCGATGTCGGCGTCCTGGGGCGCCTGTTGCAGGCCATCCGCCGCTTGCAGGGCTACGACACGGTACTGCTCGATCTCGGCGCCGGCATCGACCCCACCACACGCTTCCTGTCCGCGTCGGCCGACACGCTCGTGGTCATCTCCACCGACGAACCCACCGCCCTGGCCGATGCCTATGCCGTGCTGAAGCTGCACGCGCGCGACCGCAAGGCGCGCGAACCGGGCGCCGCCCCGGCGGATGTGCGTCTGGTGATCAACCAGTGCACCACCCAGACCAGCGGCCGCCGCACCTACGATGCCCTGGCCCGCGCCTGCGAAACCTTTCTCGGCGCCACCCCGGCTCTTGCCGGGGTGATCCGCCGCGACAGCCATGTGCCGGATTCCATCCGCCGGCAGACCACCGTTCTCAGTCGCCATCCGCACGGACAGGTCGCCGGCGACATCGCCCGCGTCGCCACCATGCTGTTGCGATAATGACCCACAACGGTGCTCCCCCGTCCCGACATGCAACCTTCCACCGCACCGAAACGATGATTTCGTATGATGTGCCCGGAAACCCCGTCTGGTTCGCGTCGGTGCGCTCCGGTGAGTGGAAAGTCGCCCATGTTCGACAATTGGCTCAAGACGACGCTTCAGCAGCGTTTCGATCAGGCGCTCGATGAGCCGGTGCCGGACGAATTAATGGCGATCCTCTCGGAGCAGCCGGAACCGCGTGGCGAACACTGACCCTGATTCCGTGCTAGAACGCACCCGTCGTTCACGGTGGTCGGGATACGCGCATGAAGGTCAGTGTCGTCCAAATGTCGCCGGGAAGCGACAAGCGCGCGAATATCATACAGGCTGAAACTTATTTGGCACATGCCGTCCGACAGGATAGCCCGGACATCGTGGTTCTGCCCGAAGTCTGGACTTGTCTCGGCGGGACGACGGAGCAGAAATTCGCAGCCGCCGAGGAGATTCCCCCGGTCGGAAGCGACGATGGCGGCGGCGATGCGATTGCCGCGATGCGGCGTCTTGCACGCGAACACGGCCTGTTCATCCACGCCGGTTCGATGGCCGAGAAGGCCGGCGACCGCCTGTTGAACACCTCGGTGGTGATCGGACCGAGCGGCAAGATCGTTGCGCGTTACAGCAAGATCCATCTGTTCGACATCACGACGCCGAGCGGTCTCGGCTACCGCGAGAGCGACACTTATCGGGCCGGTGACGAGGTGGTCACTGTGCCGATCGAGGGTCGCTTCGGACGCGTCTGCCTGGGCCTGGCGATCTGCTACGATATCCGGTTCGGCGAGTTGTTCCGCCAACTGCGCGATCAGGGTGCGGATATGCTCGTGGTGCCCGCGGCGTTCACCATGGAAACCGGCTCCGCGCATTGGGAAACCTTGCTGCGCGCCCGGGCGATCGAGACGCAGTGCTGGTTGGCGGCGGCCGGAACGGTCGGTGCGCATGAAGATGCCGATGGCGGCACGCGGCAGACGTTCGGCCATTCCATGATCGTCGATCCCTGGGGCGCGGTTGTGGCGCAGGCGTCGGGTGGACCAGGGATCGCCTCGGCCACCGTCGATCGGGCGATGACGGAGAGGATCCGCAACGCGATTCCGGTGGTGCAGCATCGGCGCCTGCAGTGACTCAGCCTTTGCGGACGACCGAAATGCGTTCTTCCCCCTGGCCGGTCGGCACTGTGCTGACCCGGCTGGCCTTCGTCGCCGCTCCGAACGAACTGGCAGAGACCTGCGCCGCCCAGCTCACGCAGCGTTATGGCAACGTGCCGGTCAACGAGGCCGAAGTCGTGGTGTGTCTTGGCGGCGACGGCTTCATGCTGGAGACGCTGCATACGGTGCTGCATCGGGATACCCCGGTCTACGGCATCAATTGCGGCTCGGTCGGTTTTCTGATGAACCCGTTGTGCGAGGACGATCTGCCGGAACGGCTCGTGCGGACCCAGGCGGCCGTGCTGCATCCGCTTCGCATGCATGCGGTCACCCAATCGGGCCTCGTCGAGGAAGCCCTGGCGCTGAACGATGTGTTCCTGTTCCGTCAGACGCGGCAGGCGGCGAAGATCCAGATCGTGGTCGATGGACGTGTGCGGCTGGAGGAACTGGTCTGCGACGGCATCCTGATTTCGACCCCGGCCGGTTCGACCGCCTACAACCTGTCTGCGCACGGACCGATCGTGCCGCTATCCTCGGATCTTTTGCCACTGACGCCGATCAGCGCCTTCCGGCCCAGGCGCTGGCGGGGCGCGCTGCTTCCCAGCTCAGCGGATGTGGAATTCAAGATATTGGAAGTCGACAAACGCCCGGTTGCGGCGGTGGCCGATTTCACCGAGGTGCGCGATGTGGTGTCGGTGGCCGTGAGCGAGGACCGGAGCTTGCGGACAACCGTTCTGTTCGACCCGGATCAGAGCCTGTCGGAAAGGATCCTGGTGGAACAGTTCACCGTGTGACGGTTCCCGTTGTGGCCGGCGTCCAGGCTCATCGCCTCCCGCCGACCACAGTCCGGTCGCAGATGGGCACGCATCGGCGCCGACCAGATTGATGTGCGCGTTCGCTGACGAACTGACAACCGGGCCTTTGTCGTGGAAACGGCATCGCAGGCATGCCTGCGGTGATCGTCAGGCGGCGACCAGGCGGCTCGCGGACAAGGCGACCGGTCGCACGGTCGGAATCGCCGGCGCATCGTCGCGCAGCATATAGCCACGTCCCCAGATCGTGCCGATCAGGTTGCCTGCACCGGCGATCTGCAGCTTCTTGCGCAGCTTGCAGACGAAGACGTCGATGATCTTCATCTCCGGCTCGTCCATGCCGCCGTAGAGATGGTTGAGGAACGCGTCCTTGGTCAGGACGACGCCCTTGCGGAGCACCAGCAGCTCCAGAATGGAATATTCCTTGCCCGTGAGATGGACCGGGCGGCTGTCGACGGTGACGCTGCGGCTGTCGAGATTCAGTTCCAGCGGGCCGACCTGCACGATCGGGGCCGAATAGCCCTTGGAGCGGCGCATGATGGCATGCACGCGGGCGATCAGCTCGGCGGAGTCGAACGGTTTGGCGACAACGTCGTCCGCGCCTGCAACCAGGGCGCGAATGCGGGTGGCGGCCTGAGCGGCGCCGGACAACACCATGGCAGGAACCGGATGGCGGGCGATGCGCATGCGACGGACGAGTTCGCTGCCATCCATATCCGGCAGATCAAGCTCGACCAGGGTCAGGTCGTAATCGTAGTGGCGGAGCATTTCCAGGGCTTCACCACCCATATCGGTGTGATCAACCAGAAAGCCGGCGTTTTGCAGGATCGCGGTCAGACCCTGCGCGGCGGTGACGTCGCCCTCAACGAGAAGGACCCTCATGTCTACAACTCCAGGTTTTGTTGACACATCTTTACCATCCGAGGTTGTGAGGCTCAAGCAAATTCGGTTGCAGAACGATTAATTTTTCCCGTTTAACGTGTAATTAAACGTTTACAGCTAGTTAGGAAGGAATTCCAGGGCGACAGGAGCGAGGAATGGACGGTGGGAGCGGCGATTTCGGCGACTTGGCCGACCAGTTTGCCGATATCTCTCCTGCGATCATCCAGGGACGTGTTGTGGGCGTATCCGGGCTCAGCGTGCAGCTGTCCGGGTTCGACCGACATGCCGCCGTGGGTGATCGCGTCGCCCTGCAGCCCCGTGGCGGTCAGCCGATCGCGGCCGAGATCGTCGGATTTCGCGATCGACATGCCCAGGCGATGGCTTATGGCCCGCTGGACGGGCTGGGGCCGGGCAGCTCCGCATCCATCCGCTTCGGCCACCGGGACGGCACTCATGGCGGAACCCTCGCGATCAACGATCGCTGGCTGGGACGCGTGATCGATCCGCTCGGCCGGCCGATGGACAACAAGGGGCCGATGCCGCGCGGCAAACATCCTCGTCCCGTTCGCGCGGCGCCTCCCGACGCGACGCGCCGGGCACGGCTGGGACCGCGTCTGGATCTGGGGATCCGGGTTCTGAACAGCTTCACCACCTGCCGGACCGGACAGCGGCTCGGATTGTTCGCCGGTTCCGGCGTCGGCAAATCGACCCTTTTGTCCATGTTGGCCCGGCATACCGATTGCGATGTCGCCGTGATTTCCCTCGTGGGCGAGCGCGGGCGCGAGGTGCGTGAATTCATCGAGGACGATCTGGGCGAGGCCGGTCTAGCGCGATCCGTGGTGGTGATCGCCACCTCCGATACGCCGCCCTTGATGCGTCGCGAAGCTGCTTATTCGGCCATGGCCATCGCCGAGCATTTCCGCGATCAGGGCAAATCCGTGCTGCTGATGATGGACAGCGTCACCCGCTTCTGCCTCGCCCTGCGCGAGATCGGCCTGTCCACCGGCGAGCCTCCGGCCACGCGCGGTTACCCGCCCAGCGTGTTCGCGGAACTGCCCCGTCTGCTGGAACGGGCCGGGCCCGGGCCGATCGCCGAGGACGGCACTGCCGGCTCGATCACCGCCTTGTTCACCGTTCTGGTGGAAGGCGACGATCACAACGAACCCGTGGCCGACGCCGTACGCGGCATCCTGGATGGGCATGTGGTGATGGATCGCCGGATCGGCGAGCAGGGACGCTATCCTGCGGTGGATGTTCTGCGTTCCCTGTCCCGCGCTGTTCCCGGCTGCAACAGCGCCGAGGAAAACGCCCTGATGCGCCGGGTCAGGTCGGTTCTGTCGGTTCACGCCGACATGGCGGACATGGTGAGATTGGGTGCCTACAAGACGGGTACGGACCCGGTGGTGGACGAGGCGGTCGCTTTGGCACCGCGGATCGAGTCGCTTCTCAATCAGGACCGAAACGAGGCCACCACGATCGAGGCGAGTTTCGCCGCTCTACGCGGCATCATGGGAGTGGCCGTATGAGCCGTGATCCTTTGGCATCCCTGCTGCGCTTCCGTCAGACGGCGGTTGACGAAGCGCAGAAGGCCCTTGCCGACGCACACCGTGTCGAGCAGGAGGCGATCGCTGCCGTCCGTGCGGAAACGGATACGTTGGAACAGGAGATGCGCGTCGCCAGCAGCCTCTCGGCCGGCGACGACGCCGTGGAAGCCTTCGCCAAATGGCTGCCCGTGGGACGGAAGCGAATCTCGGACGCGCATCTCAAGCAGCGCGAGGCGACCATGACCTTGGATCGCGTGCGCGCCGTTCTGACCCTTGCGCGTGCGTCGGCGCGGGCCGTCGAGACCCTGATGGAGACGCGTGCTGCCGAACAGGCGCGCGGGCGGACGCGGAAGGAACAGATCGAACTCGACGAGTTTGCCCTGCGCTGTCGGGACAAGGCTGTCAGAAACAGCTGAACAGGCTCGCGTTTGTCTGTCACCCGAAACGACGAAGGGCCGCCTTATCGGCGGCCCTTGCAACGTTTCCTTGTGCCCGATGTCAGCCGCGTCTGCGTTTCGGCAGCATGTTGCGCACCAGACCCCAGGCGGATCTCGCGGCGAAACGACCTGCCGGGCCGGTTACCGTGGATGCCACTGCCGTCAGGGCAACAGCGCTTTTCAGTTCGGAGATGGTCCGGTCGCGCGTGATGCGCGCCTCGATCTCGGCCATGCTCGGTGCGCGGCTGCGACCCAGCAGCACCAGCACCAGGGCGATGACAAGATCGAAGCCGAACACGGCGAGCGAGGCGCCGACCCTGCCGAAATCCCAGGGACCGTAGCAGATCGTCCAGAGAACCACATGAAAGCCGACGAGTGCGAAGAACCCGAACACCGCCGCGAGAACCAGGAAGGCGATCTGCCTTCCGACCCTCAGCGCCTGCTTCTTGATACGAAGGCCTTCCGCGGCGGCTGCGACCTTGGCGAGATCGACGGCTTTCATGATCTGGTCCTATCGAAGAATGCGGCCGACCAGATAGCCGATCACCGCAACGATACCAATGGCGATCAGCGGCTGGCTGCGAACCTGCTCGGACACGTTCTCGACCTGCGCGTTCGTCACCGTGCGCGCGTTGCTCACCGCGGTTTCCGCCTTGTCGGCCGCATCGCCGAGCGCAGGCGTCACCTTCTGGTTCAGCAGCTTCTCGACCTGCGCGCGCAGGGTCTGAATCTGGTCCTGGGTGTCGCTGGCGACGTTCTTGGCCTTCTTGGTGGCTTTCTTGCAAAACAGCATCGTTCGACCCTTCCGTGACAGGGCAAACGAACGCCGTCATAGATCGCTGGTTCCATGACGATACCCACCCCCCTTTCCACCGACTCGTCCGCCCGCCTGCTCGTCGAGGGGTTGAGCGCACACGATGCCGGACGATCCCTCGAGGCCGTGTCGTTCTCGATCGAGGCGGGACGGACGCTGGTGCTGCTGGGCGAGCCGGCGGATGGGACGTCCCTGCTTCTGGATGCGATCGCCGGTCACGCCCGGATCGATCGTGGCGCGGTGGCCTGCGACGGAAAGCCGGTCCATGCCCTGCCCCCGCGCGATCGCGGCATCGGGCTGGTTTCGCCCCGCGACCCGTTATTCGCCCATCTCGATGTCAGGGGGAATATCGGTTTTCCCTTGCGCGCGCGCCGTCTGCCTGCTGCCGAGCGCGACCGTCGCATCGGCGATGGGTTGGCCCTGCTCGGGCTCGATGCCGTGGCGCATCTGCGTCCGGCTGCGCTGAACCCCGCGGATGCCGTGCGCGCGGCGATCGCCCGCGCTCTGGCCGCCGATCCCGCGCTTCTTCTTCTGGACGCGCCGTTGCAGGCTCTGCGTCACCACGAGCGCGAGCAGCTTCGGCGCAGTTTGAAGCGTCTCGCCGCGGCGCGCGGGCTTACCATGCTGCTCGCGACGGAGGATCGCGACGAGGCGCTGTCGTTGGGCGATGCGATCGGCGTTCTCCACCGGGGCCGCTTGCACCAGGTCGCCCCTGGTGCCGCGCTTCTGGAGCGGCCGGAGGATGCGGTCGTCGCGGCGAGGATCGGCGATGCCAACCTCCTGCCCGGGCGCATCATCGAGAACGACGGCGAATTGGCGCGCGTGCGTTTGCCCACCGGGCATGTGATGGATGCCGAGCCGTGCGGCCCTTTGACCGAGAATGCCGCCTGCACGCTGGCTGTCCGCCCGGACCGGATTGCCACCGCCTTCCTGACCCGTCGCGGTTCGGAGATGGAGGCCGCCGAGGACGCCCTTCCGGGGACGCTGCAGGATGTGGTGCATCTGGGCGACCATCTGCGCCTGCGGTTCCGTCTCGCCGACGGCACCGAGCTTCTGGTCAGGCGTCCTCCTGCCGCGGTTCTGGCCGAACTTCGGCCCGGCCGTGTCGCCATGCTGGCCTGGCAGGCGCACCAGGCGCGTGTGTTTCCCGTTGTCGATTAGAGGGCGTCCGGCGGAGGGTTACAGAGCGGCGCTTCTGTTCTAGCCTCGTGCCCGAGAGCGATCGGCCCCGGCCGGATGACCTTTTTCCCAAGCGGCCGGGCCCCGTATCCGGGCCGTGCCGAGACCGAGCCAGCGTGAGAATGCTTTCGCCCACCGCCGTTCCGGTTCACCCATCGCGTTCCGCGCGTGCCCTGCTCTGCGTTGCCATCGTTCTGTCGGGCGGGTTCGGTGCCGGCGCCGAAGCTCACGCCCATGTCAAAGGCAAGCACACCGCCGCGAGGGTCGCGCCACCGCCGATCGAGGTCGCCACTCTGGGCCCGGCGCTCCAGGATGCGCAGCAGGCGGCTTTCTTCGGGCCGTACGCGGCCGAGCAGCATCGCCGCGTACGCGTGACGCGTTGGGACGGCACTCTGGCCGGGCTCCAGAGCGGACCGCACGGTGCCGCACCGGCCAGCGGGAACGGTCTGGCGCTGATGGACGACAGCGTGGCCCTTGCGGCGTGCAGCCAGGGGCTGCTGCTGCCGATCGACCCGTCCGCGATCCCGTCCCTGGGCGTCGGCAACGGGCCGCTGGACGTGGATTCCATCAGCCCTTGCGGCATCGGCGCGTTCCGCACCGATCTGGTACTGGCGTGGGACAAGAGCCGGATCGACACCGCGCCGAACTGGTCGATGTTCTGGGATGTGGCGCGCCGTCCCGGCAAGCGCGGTCTGGCCCGCGATCCGCGCGGCACTCTGGAGATCGCCCTTCTGGCCGACGGCGTGTCTCCGGATGCGCTGTACCGGACTCTGGGCACGGAGGCGGGGCTCGATCGCGCCTTCCGCAAGCTCGATCAGCTCAAGCCCTACGTGGTGTGGTGGCGCAATCCGGCCGAGGCGGTGCGGATCATCGAGACCGGCGCCGTTCTGATGACCAGCGCGCCCAACAGCGAGATCGCGCTGGCGAACCGCGCCGGGCATCGCGATTTCGGCATCCAGTGGGAGAACAGCCTGAGCACGATGCAGGACTGGGTTCTGCCGGGCCATCCGCCTGCGGCCGGCACCCCGGCCGGCCTGACCGAGCGCGAACGCGACGCCTATGCGCTGATCGACTTCACCCTGGCGCCTGCGCGCCAGATGCAGTTCGTGTCGCGCTATCCGGCGCAAAGTCTTCTGCGCAAGGACCCGGCGGGGGCCGGAAGCCTGCCGCCGGACAGTGCCAATACCGCCGAGCATCGCGAGGACGCGATCCGTGTGGACGCGTCGTTCTGGGCCGAGCATCTGCCGGCGATCCAGGCGCGGTTCGATCGCTGGCTGGCAGGAACGGCGTCGAGCCACCCGTAGGCGGAGTTGGTCTTCTTTTTCTGAAGAAAAAGAAGCAAAAAGACTTCTGTCCGTTTGGTTTGAATCCTGACAGACAGAAGTTCTTTGGTTCTTTCTTTCAAAGAAAGAACACTCTCTCTATTTCACGCAGCGCGGGCGAGGCTGAATTCCGACCAGGTTTCCGATAGCGCCGAGACCAGATGCTCGATGTCGGCATCGCTGTGCAGCGGCGTGGCGGTGAAGCGCAGGCGCTCGGTGCCGCGCGGCACGGTGGGGTAGTTGATCGGTTGCACGTAGATGCCGTGCCGGTCGAGCAGACGCTCGGAGATGCCGCGGCAGCGGACCGGGTCGCCCACGATCACCGGCACGATATGGCTCGGGTTGCGCAGATGGGGCAGGCCTTCCTCGTCCAGACGGCGGCGCAGCGTGGCGACCTGTTGCTGATGGATGCGGCGCTCCTCGCTGCTTTCGCGCAGATGGCGCACGCTGGCGAGGGCGGCTGCGGCGACGGCCGGCGGCAGGGCGGAGGAGAAGATGAATCCGGACGCGAAGGAGCGGATATAGTCGCAGAGCGCGGCGGAGCCGGCGATGTAGCCGCCCACGGTGCCGTAGCCCTTGGCGAGCGTGCCTTCGATCACGGTCAGGCGATGCTGCACGCCGTCGCGTTCGCTGACGCCGGCACCGGTCGGGCCGTAGAGGCCGACCCCGTGCACCTCGTCCAGGTAGGTCATGGCGTCGTGCTTCTCGGCGACGTCGCACAGGTCGGACAACGGCGCGACATCGCCGTCCATGGAGTAGACCGACTCGAAGGCGACGATCTTGGGGGCGTCCGCCGGCAATTCGCCGAGCACCCGGTCGAGATCGGCCGCGTCGTTGTGGCGGAACACGTGCTTGGGCGCGCGGCTATGGCGCATGCCCTCGATCATGGAGGCGTGGTTGGCGGCGTCGGACAGGACGATGCAGCCGGGCATGCGGGCGGCGAGGGTGCCGATGGTGGCCCAGTTCGACATGTAGCCGGAGGTGAACAGCAGACCGGCTTCCTTGCCGTGCAGGGCGGCCAGTTCGCGTTCGAGGGCGACATGCTGCGGGCTGGTGCCGGAGATGTTGCGTGTGCCGCCAGCGCCCGCGCCGTGCTTTTCCACCGCGTCGCGCATGGCGGCGATCACGGCCGGGTGCTGGCCCATGCCGAGATAGTCGTTGGAGCACCAGACCGTCACCTCGCGGCCGATGCCGTGATGGAAGGCGCGCGGGAAGCGGCCGCTGATCCGTTCCAGCTCGGCGAAGGTGCGGTAGTTGCCTTCAGCCTTCAGAGCGGCCAACTGGTCGCGGAAGAAGGTTTCGTATCGCATGGCATCCTCGGCGCTGTGGATCGGGCGATCTTCCACCAACCGGCGGCGGATCGCTACCGTCACCGTGTGCAGGACAGGGGCGGCGGCAATGCGGTGGGAGGCCGGTTCGAGGTGATGGGCTGGATGTGTTTGCCCGTGTCGGTGCTGCTGGCGGCGCTGGTGACGGCGGCGAGCGCGCTTGCGGGTGCCCGGGTTTCGGCGCTGGTCCGCACCGTTCTGTTGGCGCTGCTGCTGCCCGGGCTCGTTCTGGCATTGCGGCCGGATCTGTTCGGCATGCGGAATGAGCCGGCCTTGATCGCCTGCCGGGCGCTGGCGACACTGCCGCTTCTGGCGCTGCCCGCCTTGTGGTCGCTCGCCCGTATGCCGGAGGGCCAGGGGCGGGCGGCACGAGGGCTGGGCGCCGCGACTTACGCGCAGTTCCGGCTGCTGTGGTGGCCGCAGATGGGGCCTGCATGTCTGGCCGGGTTGCTTCTGGCCGGTGGAGCGGATGCGGCGGCTTCCCATTATGCGCGACGTCACCTTGCATCGGCGCTTTCCGCGCCCTCCCCGGCACCCTAGATTAGGGATCATGGACGCGGACCCGCCTTTCTGGAGAACCAAGACGCTCGAGCAGATGGATGCTGCCGAGTGGGAGTCGTTGTGCGACGGCTGCGGGCGCTGCTGCCTGCACAAGCTGCGTGACGAGGATACCGACGCGGTGGTCCATACCGAGGTGTCGTGCCGGTTGCTGGATACCGAGAGCTGTCTGTGTTCGGACTATCCGCGGCGCCGGCGCAAGGTGCCGGATTGCGTGCAGCTCACCCCGGAGGAGCTGCGCGAGATCGACTGGCTGCCGCCCAATTGCGGCTACCGTCTGGTGAAGGAAGGGGCCGATCTGCCCTGGTGGCATCCGCTGGTGTCGGGCAGCACGGAGACCGTGCACGAGGCGGGGATTTCTGTGCGCGGCCGGGTGATCAGCGAGCGGGTCGCGGGGGCGCTGGAAGACCATCTGGTGGACTGGCCGGGCGAGCTGCCGCCTGCCACGGTGCCGGAAATCCGACGGGTGACCGCATCCGGTGCCAAGCGCACGGCCGGACGCCGATGAGCGACGCGGCGGTCCGTCGTCCGGCGCGCCGTCCGAAAGCCGACCCCGTTCCGCAATCCGTTTCCGAGACCTTGATGCTGCCGAACGGGGCGCTGCCCGTGCGCTGGAACCGCTGCGCGCGGGCGCGCCGGATCTCGCTGAGGATCGATCCCAGGGCCGGGGCCGTGGTGGTGACGTTGCCGTCGCGTGCGGCACGCGATGCCGGTCTGGCGCTTCTGCGCACCCATGCGGATTGGGCGGCGAGCCGTCTGGCCGCGCTGCCCAGCGCGGTGCGGTTCGAGGCGGGCGCCGAGCTGATGCTGTGCGGCCGGTTGCATCCGATCCGGCATGTGCCGGAAGGGCGGCGCGGCGTCTGGGTTGAGGACGGCGAGATCCGCGTCAGCGGAGAGGCCGGGTTCCTGCGGCGTCGCGTGGCCGATTTCCTGCGGGCGGAAGCGCGCGCGCGGTTGAGCCGGCTGGTGACGGAGATCGCGGCGTCACCCGAGGCGGCCGGCGGTCTCGCCCCGTCGCGCCTGGTGATCAAGGACACGGCGACGCGCTGGGGCAGCTGTTCGTCGGAACGCGTGGTGATGTTTTCCTGGCGGCTGGTGATGGCGCCCCCGGACGTGCAGCACTACGTGGTGGCGCACGAGCTGGCGCACCTGCGGCATCTGGATCATGGGCCGGGATTCTGGGCGCTGGTGGCCGAGCTGACGCCGCATCGCGTGGTGGCCGAGCGCTGGCTGAAGCATCACGGCGCGGCCCTGCTGCGCACGGGCTGAGCGGGCGTTTCCTTCCCGGCGCGTTGCGGCTAGGAGTGACGGCGTGCCCGCCTGGCGGAATGGTAGACGCAGCGGACTTAAAATCCGCAGTCCGTATGGGCGTGCCGGTTCGAGTCCGGCGGCGGGCACCAGTGCCGGCCTTGATCGACGCCAGGCCGATGGGTGACGTCATCGCCTCCGCGCCGATCCGCAATCCTCGTTCGCAAAAGCCTCGCCTCCGCGACTGTCCGGGGAGAAACGAGGGTTGCCGTGCCGACTCTTTCGATGGATCGTCGCGTATAGAGGTAGCCTGTTATTACGGCCATGAAGACCAGATCGAAATTTCGGTTGTCTCCAACCGAGTTGATGATCGGTTGCACTGGCGAGAACGGACATGTGACGTACCCAAAACGTTTGAGAAACTATTTCAGCGTCGTGCGTTCTCACGTGGCTTGTCCGCATTCGTAACGAAATAACAAGGCGCAAGAGGGAGGCCGGTGTGAGCCGCACGATCGCCTGGTTGCATGTCGGTGACCTGCATCTCGAAGCTGCGGACGGCTGGCAAAGTCTGCGCCGTCTGGAATCGATCGTTGCGGAAGCGAACGCGATCGGCCACGGGATCGATTTTGTGTTTCTGCCTGGAGACAACGCCAACAACGCACATCCGGACGAATACGCGGCGATGCTGCAGGCGCTGCAACCGCTGACGCTGCCCTGGCGCACCATTCCGGGCGACCATGATTTCGAGGGACGCTCGATCACGCAGTACGAGACGGCGATCGCGGAAGAGAACCGTCCGAAGCAGGAGGTGTTCGCCGGGCATCGCTGCATCTTCCTCGACATCGTCTCCGAGGGTGCGGGCGGGCCGGATTTTCGTTTGCCGATGGGCGAGCGTCTGCGTCTGGCCGAGGAGCTGACGACGGCGAAAGCGGCCGGGCAGACCGCCCTCGTGTTCATGCATGCCTATCCCTGCGATCTGGCTGCCGACGGTGCGGAGGTCGCCGGTGTGCTGGCCGACGGCGACGTGCGCTTCGTCGATACCGGGCACACCCACTACAACGAGCTGTTGAACGACGGTCGCGTGGTCTATGGCGCCACGCGCTCCACCGGCCAGATCGAGGAAGCCGACGGCCAGCCGGGTTATACGCTGGTCTGTGTGCATGAGGGCGTGCCGAGCTGGCGTTTCCGGTCCCTGGGTGCGCCCTGGCCGGCTCTGCAGATCGTGTCTCCGGCCGATCTGCGCATGGTCACGCGGCCGGCCGAGACGACCCAGGTGCCGCGTCCTGGTCCGGTTCCGGTGGTCGTGCGCAGCTTCGGCCCCATCGAGCATGTGCCCATACTGTCCGTCGATGGCGGCGACAGTGTCGCGATGCAACGGGGTGAGAACGGTCTCTGGCAGGCCGATCTGCGGATCGACGCGCCCGGGTTGCACCGTTTGACCGTTTCCAGCGGCGCGGCCGGCGACAAGATCGACGTGTTGGTGCGGCCGCTGGAGCGTCTGCCGAAGCGGCGTCCAGTCGTGGTGCCCGGCGACACCTGCCATACGATCGGCGCCTGGCCGGAAGCCGGTCTTCTCGGAACGCGCCTTGGACCCAACAGCAACGGACGGGATTGGTGACAACAGGAACAACCGCCATCTGGGCGATTTCCGGCCTGGCGACGGCCGGCGTGATCGGCCGCCCGATGCGCTGGCCGGAATGGATCTGGGCCGTGTCCGGCGCCGTACTTCTCCTGGTGTTCGGGCTGATCAGCCTCGGCAGTGCCGGGCATGCCGTGCTCAAGGGTTCGGACGTTTATCTGTTCCTGACCGGCATGATGCTGTTGAGCGAGACAGCGCGGGCGAACGGCGTGTTCGACTGGGTCGCCGCCACGGCCGTGAACGGCGCGCGCGGCTCGAACACGCGCCTTTTCCTGCTGGTCTATGGCGTCGGCGTCGTTGTCACGACGTTTCTGTCCAACGATGCCACTGCGGTGGTGCTGACGCCGGCCGTGTTCGCCGTGGCGCGCAAGGCGGAAGCCGAACCTCTGCCACTGCTGCTGGCCTGTGCGCTGATCGCTAACGCCGCCTCCTTCGTTCTGCCGATCTCGAACCCGGCCAATCTGGTGCTGTACGGGGGCCACATGCCGCCGCTCGGGCACTGGCTGGCCTCGTTCGGCCTGCCGGCCATCGCCTCGATCGTAGTGACTTTGCTGTTTCTGTGGCTGATGGAGCGCCGTCGTCTGACCGGCGCATGCACCGCCAGCATCGAGAGCGAGTCGCTGAGCAAGGGCGGCATGCTGGCGCTGGGCGGTATCGTGCTGACGGCGATGCTGCTGATCGTGATGTCCGCGGTGGATCTGCCGCTGGGGCTGCCGACCGCTCTGGCCGGTATCGCCACGGCGCTGGGTGTTTCGCTGTTCACCAGAACATCGCCGGTGAAGCTGGTGCGCGATGTGTCCTGGGGCGTCCTGCCTCTGGTCGCGGGATTGTTCGTTCTGGTGGAAGCGCTGGAACAGACCGGCGTGATCGGACAACTCGCCGCCCTGGTGAAGAGCATGACCGATCCGCACGAGGCGGCGGCGGTCAGCGGCACCGTGCTCGCCTTCGGCTCCAACCTCGTGAACAACCTGCCGGCCGGCCTCGTGGCGTCCGAGATGGTGAAGCAGGCGCATCCGCCCAGTCTGGTGGTGGACGGGCTGCTGATCGGCGTCGATCTCGGCCCCAACCTGTCCGTGACCGGTTCGCTTGCCACCATCCTGTGGCTGCAGGCGATCCGCCGCGAAGGCGAGGATGTCGGCTTCTGGCGCTTCCTTCTGGTGGGCATCGTGGTGATGCCGACCGCCCTGGCCGCGGCGCTGGGCGCCCGGCTCCTTCTCGGTTGATAGGACGGTTCCCATGAACGCAGCCTGGGCATTCCCCTTCATCTTCGTCGCCGGCATGATGCAGGCGATGGGCGCCGCGATGAACGGTGCGCTGAACAAGTCGCTGGTGAATCCCTATCTCGCCACCGCGATTTCGTTCCTCCTGGTCCTGTTCCTGGCGATCGCCTTGTTCGCCTGCATGCCGCGACCGCTGCCGACAGCTGCCGATGCGGCGGGCATGCCGTGGTGGGCGCCCTTAGGCGGCATCGTCGGCGCCGTGGCGGTGTTCGCCGGGTTGATGCTGATCCAGAAACTCGGCGCAGGCCCGGTCAATGGCGTCACCATCACCGCCAACATCCTGTTCTCGCTGGTGATCGACCATTTCGGCCTGTTCCATATGGCCCAGCATTCGTTCAATGGCTGGCGCGCCGTGGGGGCCTTGCTGATGATCGCCGGCGTCACCCTGATCGCCCGGTTCTGACCATGGCCAGCGGCCGGCGCTATCACCCCGCGTCGCTGGACGCGCTGAATTTCACCCTGGCCGACGTTCGCGGCGCGCTGGGGCCGTTCCTGATCGTCTATCTCACCAGCTTCCATGGCTGGACGCAGCGCGAGGTTGGCGTGATGGGGGCGATCACCGGCATTGCGGGGGTGATCCTGCAGACGCCGGCCGGTGCGCTGATCGACCGCACCACCGCGCGGCGCGGCGTGATCGTCGGCGCCGTCTCGGTGCTGATCGCCGGGTCGCTGGTGATGTGGCTGACGGCGTCCTTCTGGCCTGTGGTGATCGCGAACGGTCTGGTGAGCGTAGTCAGCGACGTGTTCGCGCCCGCCGTGACCGCCCTGACTTTGGGCCTCACCGCCCGCCGCATGTTGGCCCGCCGCATCGGCCGCAACAACGCCTTCGACCATGCCGGCAACATCGTCATCGCGCTGACCGTCGGTGCCGTCGGCACGCTGATCTCCGAACGGGCCGTGTTTCTTCTGGTGCCGATCGTCGGCCTGCTGGCCATTCTGGCCACGCTGTCGATCCCGGCCGATGCGGTCGACAACCGCCGCGCGCGCGGCATGGATCACGATGACGGCGAAAGCGAGGAAAGCGACACCGCCACAGGGATCGGCAAGCTTCTGAAGTGCCGGCCGCTGCTGGTTCTGTGCGCCAGCGCCTTCATGTTCCATCTCGCCAATGCCGCCATGCTGCCTCTAGTCGGGCAGGAGCTGGCGGAGACGCACAAGCAACTGGCCGATGGCATGATGTCGATCTGCATCATCGCGGCGCAGGGCGTGATGCTGCCTTTGGCGATCCTGTGCGGCCGCAAGGCGGATTCCTGGGGCCGGCGACGCATCTTCCTGGCCGGGTTCGCGATCCTGCCCATCCGCGGCGTGCTCTACACCTTTAGCCATGCGGCGCCCTGGCTGATCGGCGTGCAGATCCTGGACGGCATCGGTGCCGGCATCTACGGCGCGATCGTGCCGCTGATGATCGCCGATCTTACCCGTGGCACAGGCCGGTTCAATCTGGCCCAGGGTCTCGTCGCCACCACCATGGGCGTGGGCGCATCGCTCAGCCCGCTTCTGGCCGGGCTGGTGCATGACGGATTCCAGTCCTACGAGGCCGCCTGGTTCGCCCTGGCAATCGCGGCCGCGATCGGCTTCGGCTTGTTCGTGACCCTGATGCCGGAGACGATGCGCAAGGATGGCAAGAACGCGCCGACCTGCGAGGCAGTGGCCGCCTGATCGCTGAAATATCCTAGCAGAGTAGAAACCTTCTTTTTCTGAAGAAAAAGAAGCAAAAAGACTTCTGTTTGTTTGGTTCTGAATGTGCTGGTTTGCACGGAGCCAAACAGACAAAAGTTCTTTGGTTCTTTCTTCCAAGAAAGAACACTTTTCTCATCCATCTCCGATGCCAGGCTGCAGACCGAACACGCGTAACGCGAGAGATCGTGCCTGAAACGTTCATTCCATCTTGCCGGACGGGTGCGACCGTGACTTCCTGGTGGGAGCAGCGGCGAAACGCCCGGTCCGCTGCGGGCTGATCGGGTCCGGGCTGGGACGAAGTCATGGATCGCGTCGTGTCCGAAACAGAAACGGTGATCGACTCTGCTGCCGGCGACATTCCGCGTGATTTCCAAAGTCTGCGCACGCTGATCGCCGCGCGACGCCCGAAGCTGCCGAAGCGTCTGGTGCAGGCGGCGGACTTCATCGTCGAGAATCCGCAGGCGATCGCGTTCGGGCGCGTGGCCGAACTCGCCACCCAGGCCGGCGTGCAGCCTTCCACCCTGGTGCGCTTCTCGCAGGCGCTGGGCTATTCCGGCTTTTCCGACCTCCAGGCCGTGTTCCGCGCCCATGCACGGCAGCGCTGGCCGGATTATCGCGAGCGTCTGGAGGCGCTGGGTGATGCCGACACGGAGGCGCCGGACGGCTCTCCCGCGCGCTTGCAGGCCTTCATCCATGCGGGCCAGGTCTCGCTCGACCATCTCGGCCAGACCGTCGATCCCACCGTCCTGGATGCCGTGCTGGACCGTCTGGCCCATGCGCGCTCGGTCAGCATCGTCGGCATGCGCCGCGTCTACCCGGTGGCGCTTTATCTCTGCTACGGCCTGCGGAAACTCGGTTTACGCTGCGATATGGTGGATAATGCCGGCGGTCTCGGCCACCGGCAGGTGGAGCTTCTGGGCGCGGGCGACGTGGTACTGGCGATCAGCTTCACCCCCTATGCCGGCGAGACGCTCGAACTCTGCGAGGCTGCCGTGCGTGGCGGAGCCGAGGTTCTGGCGCTGACCGACAGCGCCTTCTCGCCTTTGGCGCAGTTGGCGTCGCTCTGGCTCGAAGTGGTGGAAACCGACCATGGCGGGTTCCGCTCCCTGACCGCCAGCATGACCCTGGCGATTACCATCATGGTGGCCCTCGCGGAACGCCGTCGCCTGCCGAGCCCGGCCTGAGCACGCGACCAATCGCAGACCACATGGAAAGTGAGTTCCATCTTCTCTGGTAGAATGGAATGTTTTAGACTTCACCCAAACGAAATCAGGGGGTGAAGCGAATGGTCGATCCGCAAACAGGGGCGCGTTCGGGTCCGGGCGTTGGACTGATCGGCAGCGGCTTCATGGGGCGGGCGCATGCCTTCGCCTTCGGCGCCGTGGCACAGGCGTTCGGCCTGGAACGGCGACCGGTGCTGGAGATGCTGGCGGACGGCACGGAGGATTCGGCGGAACGTGCGGCCCTCGCCCTGGGCTTCCGGCGGGCCACCGCCGATTGGGAGACGCTCGTAGCCGATCCGGCGGTGGATGTGGTGTCGATCACCACGCCGAACCGCCTGCACGCGCCGATGGCGCTGGCCGCGATCCGGCATGGCAAGCATGTCTGGTGCGAAAAGCCCCTCTCGGCCACGCTGGAGGAGGCGATCGCCATGACTCGCGCCGCAGAAGCGGCCGGCGTGTCCACCATGGTCGGCTTCAACTATCTGAAGAACCCGATGGTCGAGGTCGCGCGCGAGATCGTCCGCTCCGGCGAGATCGGCGAGATCACTGGCTATCGCGGAATCCATGCCGAGGATTTCATGGCCGATCCGGAGGCGCCGTTCTCCTGGCGCTGCCGCCCGGAGGAGGCCGGCGGCGCCCTGGCGGATATCGGCAGCCATGCCGTCGCCATGGCGCGCTTTCTTCTCGGCGAGGTGGATCGCGTCTTCGCCAGCCTGGATACGATCCATACCGCGCGTCCTCTACCGGGCGGCGGCTCCGCACCCGTGCATGTGGACGATCAGGCCTCGATGCTGCTTCGCTTCCGCGACCGGCCCTTCACCGCCATCGTCTCGAATTCCTGGCTCGCCAGCGGGCGCGACATGCAGCTCGCCTTCGAGATCAGCGGCACCAAGGGTGCGCTGGTGTTCACGCAGGAGCGCTTCAACGAGCTGCGCTATTACCGTGTCGGCGGCGACGGCGCGCGCAAAGGGTTTACCACCATCAATGCCGGGCCGGCGCATGGCGAGTACGGCGCGTTCTGCCCTGCCGGCGGCCATCAGATCGGCTTCAACGATCTGAAGACGATCGAGGCGAAGAAGCTGCTCGACGCGATGGCGGCGGGACGGGACGCCGAGACCGGGTTCCGCGATGCGTTGTCCGTGCTGCGGGTCACGGAAGCGGCGCGTTTGTCGTCGGCGGAAGAGCGTTGGGTGCGTATGGACGAGATTGCGGATGCTTGAGACGGGGATGGTCTTCTTTTTCTGAAGAAAAAGAAGCAAAAAGACTTCTGTCTGTTTGGTACAAACCCAAACGAACAGAAGTTCTTTGGTTCTTTCTTTCAAGAAAGAACGACTTTCTGCAGTCCGAAACGAAAAAAGGCCCCGGAGCAATCGCCCCGGAGCCTCTCCATCGGTCGGCGACCCCGGGTTCAGCGAATGGCCTGGCTGGTCAGGTCGATCACCTTTGCCGCATCGGCCTTGGTGATCAGGTTCGGGCCGGTGGCGACGTCGCCGCTCGGGATCAAGCCGTACTTCGCATGCTGGGCGAGGAACAGCACCGGCAGGTAGCCTTGCAGGTAGGGCTGCTGATCCACCACGAACAGCGCCGAGCCATTGGCGACATTGCGCAGCATGCCGGGCGAGAGATCGAAGGACGCCACTTTCACCTTGCCGGTGCGGCCGAGATCGGAAACGGCCTGCACCGCCGGTTCGCCGGCGAGCGAGGCGTTCAGGGTGATGATCGAGTCGATCGACGGATCGGAGCGCAGGGCGGCTTCGATCTTGGACTTGGTGACGCTCGGATCGGTGTCGGTGGGCAGAACGCGCGAGGAGCCGCCGAAGCCTTCCGCGAAACCCGCGCAGCGCTGATCGAGCGACACGTTGCCGACCTCATGGTTCACGCAGAGCGCCTTCTTGCCGCCGGCAGCCGCCATCGCCTTGCCGGCGGCGATGCCGGCTGCGGTCTCGTCCTGACCGACATTGAGCACGGCGCCGACCTTGTGGCCGCTGGCGGGCGAGCCGTTGGTGGTGATCACGGTGATGCCCTGGGCGATCGCGTTGTGGATCGGGCCTGACAGAGCTTCCGCGTCCGGCACGGTGGTCACCAGACCGTCGGGATGCTGGTTGGCGGCCGCGGTGATCAGGTTGGCCATCTGCGTCATGTCGAACGTGTCGGGCTGACGGATCTCGAGATGAACGCCCATCTGCTTGGCCGCATCCTGCGCGCCATGCTTGATCACGTTGTGGAACGGATCGGACGGCTGGCCGTGATCCACCAGGATGATGGTGATCGGCTTGTCGGCCGCCGCCGATGCGGAACCGGCCGCGGCGAAGGGCAACATGGCCGCGAAAGCGGTCGCGAGCAGACCGGAACGAATGGACGCCATCGAAGAACTCCCTTTGTTTTGTCTTTGTTGTTTACAGCTCGCGATCAGAGATCGACGCGCTGCGCCTGTCCGGTTTGTGCGGACTTGGTTGCGGCATCGGCCAGGATCTGCGCGCGCAGACCGTCTTCCCCGCTCGGGTTCGGCGTCGTGCCTTTCTCGATGCAATCGAAGAACGCATCCAGCTCGCGATGATAGGCCGGCGTATAGCGTTCCAGAAAGAAATCCATCACCGGCGCGCTGCGGAAACCGCCGCCATCGGCGTGCTCCACGGCAGAGCTGTGCAGGTTCTGCGCGCGCAGCATGCCCTTGGCGCCATGCACTTCGATGCGCTGGTCGTAGCCGTAGGTGGCGCGGCGCGAGTTGGAGATCTGGCAGATCCGGCCTGACGCCGTTTTCAGCAGCACCGCCGCCGTGTCGACGTCCCCTGCGGCGCCGATCGCCGGATCGACCAGGGCCGAGCCGACCGCGTGTACTTCCACCGGTTCCTCGCCGAGCAGGAAGCGCGCCATGTCGAAATCGTGGATCATCATGTCGCGGAAGAGGCCGCCGGAACGCTCGATATAGGAGACCGGCGGCGGCGAGGGATCGCGTGACAGGATGGTGACGAGTTCGACCTCGCCGATCTCGCCGTCGCGCAGGCGCTGCTGCACCTCGGCGAAATGCGGATCGAAGCGGCGGTTGAAGCCGATCATCACCGTGGCGCCGCTGGCTTCGACCTTGCGCAGACAGGCACGGATGCGTTCCGCGCTGAGGTCGACCGGCTTTTCACAGAACACGGCCTTGCCGGCGGCGGCGGCGCGCTCGATCAGCTCTGCATGGGTGTCTGTTGGCGAGCAGATCATCACCGCCTGGATCGAGCGGTCGTCGAGGATCTCGTCCACGTCGCGCACGGGAACGTCCAGTTCGCGGCCGAGCGAGTCCGCGGCGGCCGGGATCGCGTCGGCGATGGCGGCGAAGCGCGCTCTGCGGCTCGCTGCGATGTTGCGTCCGTGCAGCGCGCCGATCCGGCCTGCGCCGAGCAAAGCGACAGAGATCATGGAATCCGTCCTTGAGGAAAGAATACACAAATCATTGCGTATCCGGAAGAGTGAAGGCGGCCCGGAATCGCGCCAGGGCCAGGATCTCGTCACCTGAAGCGAAGGCTTCCAGACCGATCGGTCCGGTGTAGCCGAGCCGCTGCAACGCGCGGGCGAGATGCGGGTAGTTGATCTCGCCGGTGCCGGGTTCGCAGCGTCCGGGGACGTCGGCGACCTGGATCTCGCCGATGAACGGCAACGCCTCCTGCAGCAAGCTCGTCAAATTCCCCTCGCCGATCTGCGCATGATACAGATCAAGCATCAGACCCAGATTCGGGTGATCTACGGCGCGCACCAGCGCCAGGCAATCGGCGGCGCGGCCGAACGGAACGCCGGGATGATCGACAACGGCGTTCAGGTTTTCCAGCACGAACGTCACATCGTGTTCCGCGCCCAGATCTGCCAAACGGCGGAGCGTGTCGCGTGCGGTGGTCCACATCGCGCCGGTCGGCTCGGAACAGGGCTGGAGCGGCAATCCGTCGGGACCGAGCGCGGTGCCGTGCAGATTGAGCCGTGGCGCGCCGAGATGCTGCGCCGCCGCGATCGATCGTTTCGCCGACTGCAGGAGTTCGGCAGCACCGTCTGCGTCGCCCAGACGGCCGGACACGGAACCGGTGATGGAGGAGAAAACCGCGCCGGTCTCGCGCAGCGCGTCGAGATCGTGCCGTGTCCAGTCCCATAGCTCGACCATGAAGCCGAGCGCATGGAGCTTGCGGACGCGATCCACCATCGGCAGATCGCGGTAGAGCATTTCCGCGCAAGCCGCGAGCGGGAACGAGGCCGGGGCGGCTGCGCGGGCTTGCATCACACGGTGCCGCCGAGTTCGGAGGACAGGTCCTGCAACTCCTTGCCGCCGGCCATGAGCGTTTGCAGCGCATCCATGGCGATCTCGTCCTTGCGATAGGTGCCGAGTGTGCGTCCACGATTGAGAACCGTGAAGCTGTCGCCGACCGCGTAGGCGTGGCGGACATTGTGGGTGATGAAGATCACGCCCAGGCCACGGCTCTTCACGAGATTGATGTATTTCAGAACCATCGAGGTCTGCGCGACGCCGAGGGCCGAGGTGGGCTCGTCGAGGATCAGCACTTTGGCGCCGAAATACACCGCGCGGGCGATGGCGACGCATTGCCGCTCGCCGCCCGACAGCGTGCCGACCGCCTGATCCGGGTCTCGCACGTCGATGCCGATACGGCGCATCTCGGCATGGGTGACGTCGCGGCATTGCTTGAAATCGACGCGCTGGAACGGCCAGACGCCGCGTGTCGGCTCGCGTCCCATGAAGAAATTGCGTGTCACCGACATCAGCGGGATCATCGCCAGATCCTGGAACACGGTGGCGATGCCGGCGTTCAGCGCATCGCGCGGACCGGAGAACGCGGCGGGTTTTCCCTCCACCATGAAGCTGCCGCTGGTCGGGCGATGCACGCCGCTCAGCGTCTTGATCAGGGTGGATTTGCCGGCGCCGTTGTCGCCCAGCAGGCAGAGAACCTCGCCGGCCCGCACGGTCAGGGAGACGCCGGCCAGCGCGATCACATGGCCGAACTCCTTGCGTACGTCGCGGATTTCGATCAGCGGCGTGTCGGTGCGCGGCATCGTGGCCGGATGGGCGGTGTGCGCGGGGAACGAGTCGAGAGCGGCGGACATCAGCGTTCTCCCGTCACGCGGCGACGCAGGCCGTTGTTGAAGATCACCGCCACCAGAAGCATCGCGCCCAGGAACACCTGGAACCAGTCGCTGTCGAAGGAGGTGTAGGTGAGACCGATGGACACGATGCCGAAGATGATGGAGCCGAAGAAGGCGCCGATCGCCGAACCGTAGCCGCCGGTCAGCAGGCATCCGCCGATCACCGCCGCGATCACCGCCTGGAATTCCTTCTGCAGGCCGCGCATGGCGTCGGTGGAGCCGGCATCGAACACGGTCAGCACCGCCACCAGGGCCGCCGAGCAGGCGGTGACCATGAACAGTCCGGTCTTCACCAGATCCACCGGCACGCCGGAATTGCGCGCCGCATTGGCGTCGCCGCCGCTGGCGAAGATCCAGTTGCCGAGCTTGGTGCGCAGCAGAACCCAGGTGGCCAGCGCGGTGATCAGCACGAACCACACCACGGCGATCGGCACGCCCGCCGCGGCCGGGCTGCCGTCCGGCAGGCTCTCGATGATGTGGTGGGCCGCCAGGAAGCGGAACACGCCGCCGAAGGCGTTGCCGGAGAAGAACGGCGCCAGGCTGCTCGCCTCCACCAGAGGATGGAAGCCGCGCATCTGCGTGCTGCCGCCGGTGGCGAGCTTCAGCCCAACCAGGGAAAGGCCGCGCAGAATGAACAGGAAGGCGAGCGTGACGATGAAGGAAGGCAGTCGCGTGCGGATCACGAGCTGTCCGTTCACCGCGCCGACCAGTGCGGCGACCACCATCGTGCCCAGCACGGCCACCAGCAGCGGCAGATGAAGCTGCACCATCAGCACGCCGAGGATCAGCCCGGCGAAGGCGACCATGGAGCCGATCGACAGATCGAACTCGCCGCCGATCATCAGGAGTGCCGCCGCCACCCCCATGATGCCGAGTTGCGCCGACGGGTTCAGCACCGTCATCAGCCCGTTCAGCGTGAACATGGCGCTGTTGGCGGTCATGCCGAAAAACACCAGCACTAGCACCAGGCCGCCGATGGCGCCGAGTTCGGGACGTCGCAGCAGCGAAGCGAACGGGGAGGAGCGACGCAGGCGCTCGTCGGGCGCCTTGGCCGGCGGAGGCGCGATGGTGGCGGCGCCGTTCTGTTGGGCGGCGCTCATGACGGCGCGTCCGTGGAACATGAAGCCTGGTCCGTTTGGCGGATCATCAACGTCCTCCTGCAAGCAGGCCGTTTTGCTTTCGGCGCTTTGTTGGAACGCTTATTCCGACCGTCCGGATTTTCTGTCAAGCAAGTTCTAAATATCCTTCTGTTGCACCCGCTTATTGTGCAACGCAGAAAAATATATGGATCGTCAATTCCATGTTGACCGCAATCATGGAACGTCGCATCTGGATTGCGACGGAGGGCTGAACACCATGAGCCAGATGCTGGACGTGATCACCATCGGTCGCTCGTCGGTGGACCTGTACGGTCAACAGGTCGGCGCGCGGCTGGAAGACATGGGGTCGTTCTCCAAGGCGGTGGGCGGCTGTCCAGCCAATATCGCCATCGGCACGGCCCGTCTGGGACTGCGCTCGGGCATCGTCACCCGCGTCGGCGACGAGCATTTCGGCCGTTTCATTCGCGAGCGCATGGCCTGCGAGGGAGTCGCCACCGATGGCATCCGCACCGACCCCGCGCGCCTGACCGCGCTGGCGATCCTGGGCGTGCGCGACAGCGACACGTTTCCGCTGATCTTCTATCGCAGCGATTGCGCCGATGGCGCGCTGGACGAGAGCGACATCGACGAGCGGTTCATCGCCTCGGCGCGTTCGATCGTCGTCACCGGCACGCATTTCTCCCGCCCGCACAGCGCCGCCGCCCAGCGCAAGGCGATGCGGATCGCGCGTGCCAACGGCGGTCGCGTCGTGTTCGACGTCGATTACCGGCCCAATCTCTGGGGCCTGTCCGGGCATGGCGACGGCGAGAACCGATACATCCGTTCCGAAACGGTGACGCAGCGCCTGGCCGAAATCCTGCCGGAATGCGACCTGATCGTCGGCACCGAGGAAGAGCTGCACATCGCCGGCGGTTCCGAGAACACGCTCGACGCGATCCGCGCGATCCGCGCTCTGGCCCCGGACGCCACCATCGTCTGCAAGCGCGGACCGATGGGCTGCGTGGTGTTTCCCGGCGCGATCCCGGAGCGGCTGGAGGATGGCGTCAGCGGCCCCGGCTTCCCCGTCGAGGTCTACAACACGCTCGGCGCCGGCGACGCCTTCATGTCCGGCTTCCTGCGCGGCTGGCTGCGCGACGAGGCGCTGGAGACCTGCTGCGCCTATGCCAATGCGTGCGGCGCCTTCGCGGTGTCCCGCCTGCTCTGCTCGCCGGAAATTCCGAGCTTCGCCGAACTGCAGTTCTTTCTGCGCGATGGCAGCTCTCTGCGCGCGCTGCGCCATGACAGCACGCTGAACCATCTGCATTGGGCCACCGCCACCCGCGCACCCACGCCGGAGCGTATCCTGGCGCTGGCCTGCGACCACCGCATGCAGCTCGAAGCGGTCGCCAGGGCGGAAGGCGTGTCGTTCGACCGTATTCCGGCCTTCAAGCGGCTGGCCGTGCGCGCCGCTTCGCGTGTCGCGGCGGGACGGCCCGGCTTCGGCATGTTCCTGGACGGGCGCTATGGCCGCGAGGCGCTGTTCGACGCCTCCCATGCTGGACTCTGGACCGCGCGGCCGGTGGAACGCACCGGATCGCGCCCTCTGGAGTTCGAAAGCGGGCCGGACGGCACCGCCGCGGGCAGCCTCGGCGCGGCTCTGGTGGAATGGCCGACCGACCATGTCATCAAGTGTCTGTGCTTCTACCATCCGGACGACGACGCGGCGCTGCGGGCGCAGCAGGAGCGCGAGATGCTGCGCGCGCAGGATGCCTGCCGCCGCCTCAACCGCGACCTCCTGATCGAGATCATCGCTGGCAAGCACGGCCCGCTGGCGCCGGACACCGTGGCCCACATCCTGGAACGGCTCTACGCGATCGGGCTGAAGCCGGACTGGTGGAAGCTGGAACCGCAGCGCGACCGCGCCGCCTGGGAACGCACCGCCGCCGTGGTGGAGCGCAACGATCCGCTCTGCCGCGGCATCGTCATGCTGGGCCTGGAAGCACCGGCCGCCGAGCTGGTGGAGGCGTTCGGCGCCGCGGCGACGATCCCGCTGGTGAAGGGTTTCGCGATCGGACGCACCATCTTCATCGAGCCGGCACATGACTGGATGGCCGGGCGGATCGGCGACGACGAGGCGGTGGACCGCATGGCGAGCCGCTTCGCCGATCTGGTGGCGGCCTGGGAACGGGTGCGCCCGGCCGGACACGGCGAAAGCCGCGCGGCCTGAGCGCGGGTTGGAGATCGGCACGATGAACACCATCCGTCTCACCATGGCCCAGGCGCTGGTCCGCGCCATGGCCGCGCAACGCTGCGAGATCGACGGCGAGATCCTGCCGATCTTCGGCGGGGTCTGGGGCATTTTCGGTCATGGCAACGTGGCCGGGCTCGGCGAGGCGCTGCATGGTGTGCGCGAGCAACTGCCGACCTTTCGCGGCCATAACGAGCAGGGCATGGTCCATGCTGCCGTGGCCTACGCAAAGGCGATGCGCCGACGCCGCTTCATGGCCTGCACCTCGTCGATCGGGCCGGGCGCGCTCAACATGGTGACGGGTGCGGGCGTGGCGCATGTGAACCGTTTGCCGGTGCTGTTGTTGCCGGGCGACGTGTTCGCCAATCGCCTGCCCGATCCTGTGTTGCAGCAGGTGGAGGATTGGGGCGACGGCACCGCCAGCGCCTCCGACTGCTTCCGCCCGGTGTCGCGCTATTTCGACCGCATCACCCGGCCGGAACAGTTGGTTCCGGCGTTCCAGCGCGCGATGAGCGTGCTGACCGATCCGGCCGAATGCGGCCCGGTGACGCTGTCTTTGTGCCAGGACGTGCAGGCGGAAGCGTTCGATTATCCCGAAAGCTTTTTCGTCGAGCGCATCCATCGCCTGCGTCGTCAGGCCCCGGACGCGCACGAGCTGGAGCAGGCGGTGTCGGCGCTGCGTGCGGCGAAGCGGCCGCTGGTGATCGCGGGTGGCGGAGCGCTCTACTCCGGCGCGCACGAGGCGCTGTCGCGGTTCTGCGCCGAACGCGACGTGCCGGTCTGCGAGACGCAGGGCGGGAAGTCGGCGATCCCGGATTCCCACCCGTTGAACATGGGCGGCATCGGCGTCAGCGGCAGCAGCGCCTCCAACACGCTCGCCGCCGAGGCGGATCTGATCCTCGCCGTCGGCACCAAGTTGCAGGATTTCACCACCGGCTCCTGGGCGTTGTTCCGGAACCCCGAAATGCGGATCATCGGCCTGAACGCGCAGGCGTTCGATGCCGCCAAGCACCAATCCCTGCCCCTGGTCTCGGATGCTCTGGCCGGGCTCGGCGCGCTCGACGCGGCTCTGGGCGACTGGCGCGCGCCGGCGGCGTGGCGCGAGGATGCCGAACGCGCGCGTGCCGAATGGCGAGAGCAGGCCGAAACCTTTACCGCCCTGCCCGCGCCGGAGAGCAACGAGAAGCCGTCCGACGCGCAGGTGATCGGCGCGGTTCTGCGCCAGAGCCGGCCCGATGACGTGGTGGTGTGCGCGGCCGGCGGATTGCCCGCGGAACTGCACAAGCATTGGCGGACGGAAAAGGCCGGCGGCTACCATCTGGAATACGGCTTTTCCTGCATGGGCTACGAGATCGCCGGCGCTCTCGGCGTGAAGATGGCCGAGCCGGATCGCACCGTGATCGTGATGGTCGGCGATGGCTCCTACATGATGATGAACAGCGAACTGCAAAGCGCGGTGATGCTGGGCCTGCCGATCATCGTCGTCCTGCTCGACAATAACGGCTATGGCTGCATCAACCGCCTGCAACAGGCCTGTGGCGGCGCGCCGTTCAACAATCTCTGGCGCGACAGCCAGCATCAGGCCGAATATCCCAGCATCGATTTCGCAGCACATGCGCGTGCGATGGGCGCTCAGGCGGAGAAGGTGGCCGATCCGACGGCGCTGGAAGACGCGATCGCGCGGGCCCGCGCCTCGGGCCGCACCAGCCTGATCGTGATCGACACCGATCCGATGGCCACCACGACGGTCGGCGGCGCATGGTGGGATGTCGCTGTGCCGGAAGTCTCCGTGCGCCCCACGGTGCAGGACGCGCACGACAGCTACGTCACCAAGCGCAAGCATCAGCGCATTGGTCATTGAGACAACGCGGCGCTGCGAAGGAACGGTTCCATGATCCGCATCGGCATCAACCCGATCACCTGGTCCAACGACGACATGCCGGAGCTGGGCGGCGACACGCCGCTCGAGACCTGCCTCGCGGAAGCGAAACAGGCCGGCTATGACGGGCTGGAGAAGGGCAACAAGTTCCCCAGCGATCCCGATGCGCTCCTGGCGGCGCTGAAGCCGTTCGATCTGGCGTTCGTGTCCGGCTGGTATTCCACGGCGCTGCTGGAGCGCGATGCGGAGGCCGAGTTCGAGGCGGCGCAGGCGCATATCCGCCTGCTGCGTGGCGCCGGCAGCCGCGTGATGATCGTGTGCGAATGTTCCAACACCATCCACGGCACTATCGACGCACCGCTCTCGACGCGACCGGTTCTGCCCGATGCCGACTGGACGCGGTTCGCAGAGCGGCTCACGCGGTTCGCGGAGTTGCTGGCCGGGCAAGACCTGACGCTGGTCTATCACCACCACATGGGCACGATCGTGCAGACCGAGGCCGAGATCGACCGGCTGATGCGCGAGACCGGGCCTGCCGTGCATCTGCTGCTCGATACCGGTCACGCCACCTGGGGAGGCTCGAACCCGGCGGTGCTGGCGAAACGCCATCGCGCCCGGATCGCGCATGTGCACGGCAAGGATATCCGTGCCGAGACGCGCGCCAAAGCCGATGCCGAGGACTGGAGCTTTCTTCGCAGCGTGCTGAACGGCGTCTACACCGTGCCGGGCGACGGCCATATCGATTTCGTTTCCGTGTTCCGCGAATTGCCCGGCTACCAGGGCTGGGTTGTGGTGGAAGCGGAACAGGATCCGGCGGTCGCCAACCCGCTCGAATACGCCACGCTGGGCCATCGCAACATGGTCCGTTTCCTGGCCGAGGCGGGGCTGCGATGAGCCGGCTTCTGGTCCGCCCGCGCAAGGGTGCCGCAGACGGCGTCGTGCATCGCATCACGCCCGCAAGCGCCGGCTGGCGCTTCGTCGGCTTCGAAGCGATCGATCTCGCTCCCGGTGCACGGTTCGAGCGCGAGGAAGGCGACCGCGAGCTGTGCCTGGTGCTCGTCACCGGCTCGGCGCGTGTCCGGGCGGGCGACGAGGATTACGGCCTGATCGGCGGCCGGACGTCGCCGTTCGAGGGCAGCCCGTATTCGGTCTATGTGCCGCCGGGTCTGTCGGTTTCAGTCGAGGCGGAGGGGCCGGTCGAGCTGGCGGTCTGCTCCTCGCCGGCCAAGGGCCGCTTTCCGGCGCGCCTGATCCCGCCGGACGCGGTGGGCGAGATCGTGCGCGGCACCGGCACCAATCTTCGTTACGTCCGCAACATCCTTCCCGATACGGCAGAGGCGGAAACGCTGCTGGTGGTCGAGGTGGTCACGCCGGGCGGTCACTGGTCGAGCTATCCGCCGCACAAGCACGATACCGACGACGCGCCCAACGAGACCTATCTCGAGGAAACCTATTATCACCGCCTCAGGCGCGGCTCCGGTTTCGCGTTGCAGCGTGTCTACACCAAGGACGGATCGCTGGACGAGACCATGGCGGTGGCCGATCGGGACGTGGTTCTGGTGCCGAAGGGATACCATCCTGTCGGCGCGCCGCACGGCTTCGACCTTTATTATCTGAACGTCATGGCCGGTCCCGTCCGGCAGTGGAAATTCACCATGGATCCCGATCAGGCGCATCTGCCCTACTGAACGCGATCCTGGTCCTGTTTTCGGAGTCTCCTTTCATGCTCGACCTCGTTCAGCATTCCATCGACGGCGTGCTCGTGTCCGGCACCGGCGCGCGCCGCGCCGACGTGTTCGATCCGGCTCTGGGTTCGGTGGCGCGTCAGGTGGTGCAGGGCACGGTTGCGGATGTGGATGCGGCGGTCCGGGCCGCACGGCGCGCGTTTCCGGCCTGGGCCGCGACACCGCCTTTGGTGCGGGCGCGCGTGATGTTCCGCTTTCGCGATCTGCTGGAAAAGCATGCGGAGCGCCTGGCCGCGATCGTCACCGCGGAACACGGCAAGGTTTTGAGCGATGCCATGGGCGAGGTGACGCGCGGCATGGAGGTTGTGGAATACGCCACCGCCGCGCCCGAGCTGCTGAAAGGCGATTTCACCGAACAGGCTGGCCGCAACATCGACGCCTACACCGTGCGTCAGCCGCTCGGCGTGGTGGCAGGAATCACGCCATTCAATTTCCCCGTGATGGTGCCTCTGTGGATGGCGCCGATGGCGCTTGTCGCCGGGAACTGTTTCATCCTGAAACCGTCCGAGCGCGATCCGTCCGCGTCGCTGGTTCTGGCCGAGCTTCTGGCTGAAGCCGGGCTGCCCAGGGGCGTGTTCCAGGTGGTGCAGGGCGACAAGCAGGTGGTGGACGCGATCCTGGAGCATCCGGGTATCGAGGCGGTCAGCTTCGTCGGCTCCACGCCGATCGCGCGCTATATCCACCAGACCGGAATCGCCTACGGCAAGCGCGTTCAGGCGCTGGGGGGCGCCAAGAACCATGCCGTGGTGATGCCGGATTGCGATCTGGACAAGACGGTGGATGCGCTGATGGGCGCCGCGTACGGCTCGGCCGGCGAGCGCTGCATGGCGATCTCGGTGGCGGTCGCAGTCGGCAACGCGGCCGACAGGCTGGTGGAGGCGCTGGCGCCGCGCGTGCGCACGCTGCAGATCGGCGTCGGTACCGACAAGAGCAGCGAGATGGGCCCGCTGGTGACCGGCGTGCATCGCGACAAGGTCAGCTCCTATATCGATGCGGGCGTGCGCGAAGGCGCGTCGCTGGTGGTCGATGGCCGCGGCCTGAAGCTGCAAGGCTACGAGAACGGGTTCTTCATCGGCGGCACCTTGTTCGACCACGTCACGCCGGAGATGAGCATCTATCGCGAGGAGATCTTCGGACCGGTGCTGAGCGTGGTGCGCGTGCCGGATTTCGATGCGGCCCTCACCCTGGTGAACGAGCACGAGTTCGGCAACGGCACGGCGATCTTCACCCGCGACGGCGACAGCGCGCGCGCCTTCGCGCATGGGGTGCAGGCCGGCATGGTCGGCATCAACGTGCCGATCCCGGTGCCGATGGCGTTCCATTCCTTCGGCGGCTGGAAGGCGTCGCTGTTCGGCGATCACCACATGCACGGACCGGAAGGAATCCGCTTCTACACCAAGCTCAAGGCGGTGACGGCGCGCTGGCCGACCGGCATCCGATCCGGTGCCGAATTCCAGATGCCGACGCTGGGCTGAGGAAGATCCGTCAGCCGGACGGTGCGATCGCGCGCCGTTCGGCCACGGACACGGCCAGGGTCGTCGCCAGGACGAAGGTGGCGGACAGGGAGCGGAACCCGGCATGGTCGGTTTCCGCGACCTCCAGCCAGGTTTCCGCGATCGGCGTGAGCGGGGAGAACGGGCTGTCGGTGATGCCGACGATGCGCACGCCGCGCCGGGCCGCCGCCGTGGCGATTTCCAGGGTCTCCGGCGCATAAGGCGTGAAGGTGATGCAGAGCATCACGTCGCCCGGTTCCAGCAACTCCACCTGACGCAGGCCGAGACCGCCCGCATCGTCCACCAGCTCGCAGCGCACGCCGAGACGCTGCAACGCGTAGAGCAGATACAGCGTCACCGGATAGACCCGTCGCATCGCGAGCAGATGGATCGAGCGTGCGCTGGACAGGATCGCGACCGCATCGTCCAGCGCGCGATGATCGATCCCTTGCTCGAGCTCCCGCATCGATTGCTGGGCCGCACGCACGAAGCCGTGCAGACGGCGCTGCGGCGACGCGGTTTCGGTCTCGCTGTCGCCGGATTCGCCGAGGGTTTCCAGACGCTCCCGGTAATCGGGCCAGCGCTGGCGGGCATGGTCCTGAAACACAGCCTGGAGTTCGGAGAACCCGGAATAGCCGAAACTCTGCGCGAACCGCACCAGCGTGGACGGCTGCACGCCGGCCTGGGCCGCGATGTCGGCGACGCGGCCGAACGCGATCTCCTGCGGATGTTCGATGGCGAAAGAAGCGACCTGGACAAGCCTTTTCGGCAGCGACGCGCGACGCTCGACGATCATGGAACGCAAGCCTGCGAAATCGTGCGGCGCGCTGCGAGGCGTATCGTCGTCCATGGAAAAGCCTATCGGAAACGTTTCCAGGCCTCAGCATAGAACCGGAACCGAATGGCGACCATAGCGGCCAGGCGAATCCGGGGCGATGTGTTCGGCAGGACGCGTTTGTTATTGCGACCGGAATGGTAACGAACGATTCCGATGGCGTGATATCCGGCGAGCCTGCTTGGCGTGCATGTCGAAAAGGGCCGTTTCCGGTTCCGCCGGAGAAGAACGGCGGAATACGAAGTCGTGGACTGCATGATTCCGCAGTGCAGCATGATCCGTATGCGGGTGAACGCCGCACATGTCGTTCAGCGCGTCCGTGGACGGGGGGCGTGCGCGAACACCGCGTCCAGCTCGGCCGGAGCGATGTCGGCCAGTGTCCCGGGCGACCAGCGCGGCGCGCGATCCTTGTCCACCACCACGGCGCGCACGCCCTCGGCGAAGTCGGCCCGTCGCAGCAGCGCTTCGCCGACGCGCTGCTCCAGTTCCTGGCACGCGTGGAAGCCGTCGAGTGCCGGTGCGAGGCGCAGCGCACGCAGGCTCGCCGCAACCGACATCGGACACGCCGCCTCGATCGCCGCGGCCGCCGATTGCGCCGCCGGTTCCGAGGCCGTTCGCAGAGCGTGCAGGATCGTCTGCGGATCGTCCCCGGCATAGCAGCGCGCGATCCAGCCGCCATCGATGGTGAAGCCGACAGGGTCCGCCGGGCTGGCATGGTCTGCGATCAGCCGCTGGATCGCGTCCGCATCCGCCGCCGTCTCCAGCGCTTCCGCCAGAGCGGGCAGACGATCCGAGCGCACATGCACGTCGGCCAGACCGCAGACGATCGCGTCATGCGCGGTGAGACCGGCCCCGGTGAGTCCGGCATGGGTGCCGAACTCGTTCGGTGCGCGCGACAACAGCCAGGTTCCGCCCACATCCGGCAGGAAGCCGATCAGCACCTCCGGCATCGCCAGCTTGGTGCGTTCGGTGACGATCCGGTGCGAGCCATGCGCGGACACGCCGACGCCGCCGCCCATGGTGATGCCGTCCATGAAGGCGACATAGGGCTTCGGAAACGACTCGATCCGCGCGTTCATGCGGTATTCCGCCGCCAGATAGGCGTCGGTGCGCTCCGGCGCACCGTCCAGGACGTTCTGCCGCATGGCGCGGACGTCGCCACCCGCGCAAAGGCCGCGCGGGCCGTTGCCTTCGATCAGGACGCAGGCGATCTCGGGATCGTCGCGCCAGCTTATCAGCGCCGCGTCGAGAAGCTCGATCATGTCGAGGCTGAGCGCGTTCAGCGCCTGCGGACGATCGAGCACGATGCGTCCGAGCCGGCCCTCGCGCCGCGTCTTGACCCTGGCTTCGCTCATCGGGCGGTTCCTTCTGTGTTGGCGGGCAGGTTATGCGAGCCGCGCAGGGCGTGGCCCATCGTCTCGATGGCGGCCAGTTTGGTCTCGAAGACCGACCAGTCGTCGGCGTCGGCGATGGCGGACCAGATCCGCTCCACCTCGTCGATCAGCAGCGTGCAGGGCGCGTCGCCGGCGAAATACGGGTGGTCGCGCGTGCCGGTGACGGGATGCGCCGCCAGCAGGAGGCGGAGCGTGTCGCAGGCCTCGCCCTCGTAGCCGGGCGGCACGGTGGCGAACCAGTCGAAGAAGAACCGTTCGAACCCGGCGCCGCTGTCGCGCAGCGCCTCCCAGATCTGACGCGTCAGGGCGCGGTCCGCCTCTTCGCCCGCGCTGCCGCGACCGAGCCGCCATAGCATCGCGCGCGACAGGGCGTCGTGGAACATCGCGCCGAACCGCATCAGCACCGCTTCCAGCACGTCCTGTTCGGCGAAAGGCAGCAGGCATTCGGCGAGGCGGGCGAGGTTCCAGAGCAGCGCATCCGGCTGGCGGCCGAAGGCGTAGAGGCCGGAGCTGTCGAAATAGGCGGCGGTGAAGCCCGGATCGTAGGTCGGCAGGAAACGCCAGGGGCCGTAATCGAAGCTTTCGCCGGTGATGTTGATGTTGTCGGTGTTCAGGACGCCGTGCACGAAGCCGGCCGCCATCCAGTGCGCGCCGGTGGCCGCGACACGGGCGCAGACGGCGTCGAGAAAGGCCGGAACCCGCTCCGCTTCCGTGTCCCGCGCCGCTTCGGGCAGATAATGCGCGATGGCGTGATCGATCAGGCGGCGGATCGCTTCGGTCTCGCCGAGATAGGCCAAGCGCTGGAAGGTGCCGATGCGGATATGCGAGTGGCTGAGCCGCACCAGAACGGAGGAACGCGTCGGCGACGGTTCGTCGTTGCGGGCGAGCCGTTCACCGGTCTCGATCAAGGAGAACGAGCGCGAGGTGTCGACCCCGAGCGCTTGCAACAGCGTGGTGGCCAGAACCTCGCGCACGCCGCCTTTCAGCGTCAGACGGCCGTCGCCGCTGCGCGACCAGGGTGTGGTGCCGCTGCCCTTGGTGCCGAGATCGAGCAGGCGCCCGTCACGGAGATCGTGCAGCTGCGCGAACAGGAAGCCGCGTCCGTCACCGAGATCGGGATTGTAGGAGCGGAACTGGTGGCCGTGATAGCGCAGCGCCAGGGGCTGCTCGAACGAGCCGGGGAGCGGCTCGAACCGGCCGAAATGGCGCACCCAGTCGTCATCGGACAAGTTGTCCAGCCCGACCTCGCGTGAAGCGGCCTGATGGCGATAGCGCAGGACATGCCGGGGAAACGCGGCCGGCTGCACCGGATCGAAGAACAGTTCGCCCAGCGCCGCATGGGTCGTGGAGGGGCGGAAACCGGGTGTGCTGGCCATGAACGCGAACCCCGCAGACAGGATCGCCGGAGCGGCGGCCCGCCCCCGCATATGGGGAACGGGGCCGCAGTTCAAACCGGCGCGGCGCGTTGCGGCAACCCGCCCGGATGGCGGCGGAGCAGCGTCAGCATGATCGCAATGCCGGGCAGGCAGGCCGCGACCCCGAACAGAAAGAAGCCGGTCCAGCCGAAGGACTGCGCCAGGATCCCGGTGGTGCCGCCGAGCGTGCGCCATGCCACAGGCGCCAGAGAGGACAAGAGCGCGAACTGGGTGGCGGTGTAGTTCAGCGAGCACAGGCGGGACAGGTAGGTCGAGAAGGTGGTTGCCGCCATCACCTCGGCGAAACCTTCCAGCGTCACCTTGGCCAAAAGCAATGCCGGCACCGGGCCGGAACGGGCCAGTGCCACATAGAGAAGGATGGAACCCATCTGCACGCAGGCGGTGAGGATCAGCGACCGTCCGAGGCCGAGTCTGGCGACCAGGAAACCGCTGGCGGCGGCGCCGGCCAGGGCGGCGACCAGAGCGGGCACGCCGTTGGCGGCGGCCACGGTGGTCGGAGCGAAGCCGAGCGCATGGTAGAACGGATAGGCCATGGTGTCGGCGAGCTGCGTGCCGAGATTGGCCACCAGCACGAACAGGATCACCAGCACCGAATCCGGACGGCCGAGCAGGTCGCGGAACGGGTCGATCACACGATGCCGCAGCGCCGCGCGCCAGCCGTCGCCGCTTTGTTCCGCGCCCGGTACCGCCGGTTCGCGGATCACTAGCGCCATGCACGGCCCGATGAGGCTGAGCGCCGCCATTGCCAGCAGCGAATGCGGCCAGCCGATCCTGGCTGCCAGCCAGATCGCGCCGGCGCCGGAACACAGCATGGCGATGCGATAGCCCCAGCTATACGCGCCCAGCGCCGCGGCCTGGAGCGGTCCGGGGAAGCTCTCGATGCGCCAGGCGTCGATCACGATGTCCTGGCTGGCGGACAGGAAGGCCAGCAGGCAGGCGGTGGCGAAGATGCCGGGCAACGCCACTCTGGGGTCGTATCGCGACAGCAGGACGATGGTGGCGGTGAGGCAGAGCTGGATCGGCAGCATCCAGCCGCGCCGGCGTCCGAGCTGTCGCAGCGGGCCCGGCGCCATGCGGTCCAGCAACGGCGCCCAGATAAATTTTACGATGTAAGGTAATCCGACCAGCGCGGCGCCGCCGATGGCGCGGAGCGAGACGTGGTTCTCGACCAGCCATTGCTGGAGGGTGAAAAACGTCAGGTAGAGCGGCAAGCCGGACGCGAAGCCGAGCGCTCCCATCGATCCCAGCATGCGGGCGGACGGGCGCTGCGTGGGCTCGGTGCTCATGCGGCGGGTCTAGCGGGAAAAGCGGACCCTGAAAACGATCGGGGGCGCCGGGGCCGGTTTCCCGACCCGAGCGCCCCCGACCCCACGCCAGAAACTGGCGCCGTCCGGAAGGACGATTACTGCGGCGCGGCTTCGCTGGAAGCGGCGGCCTTCTTGCCGTGGTGGGCGTGCTTGCTGTGGTGGTGCGAGGACTTCTTCGGAGCCATCGTGTCGGCCGGAGCAGCCGGAGCCTCGGTGGTGGTGGTCGGTGCGGCGGCGGCCGGAGCGGCCGGGGCAGCGGCGGCCGGAGCCATCGTGTTGGCCGGAGCGGTCGTGGTCTGGGCGAAGGCCGGAACGGCGGCGCCCATCAGGGCAACGGTCGAAACGGTGGCGAGGAACCGGGTGGTGAAGGTCATGGATGTCTCCGCGGGTAGGGACGGGGCCGTTACGTGCTGGCGGTGTCCGGAGACCGGAACCGCCGCGCCCTGAATCCATAACACGCCGTTTCAGGCGCGTCGCGGGGCAAGTTCGACAATCCGAATAAGTTTCTTACGAAAGCGCCCGAATTACAACGAAATCCTCAGCGACACCGGTAACAAATCATGTCGGATTTATGGCGGTCCGTGAGTTAACCGAGAAAAAGCGCAAAGAAAAAGGGCGTGGGACCGAAATCCCACGCCCCGGATCGGATCAGGCCGCGCTGTCGCCCTTGCGCTCGGCCTTCTTGCGCTCATGCGGGTCGAGGTAGCGCTTGCGGATACGCACCGCCGACGGGGTCACCTCCACCAACTCGTCGTCCTCGATATAGGCGATGGCCTGTTCCAGGCTCATCTTGCGCGGCGGGGTGAGCAGAAGCGCCTCGTCCTTGCCGGCGGCGCGGATGTTGGTGAGCTTCTTTTCCTTGATCGGGTTCACTTCCAGGTCGTTCTCGCGCGAATGCTCGCCGAGGATCATCCCGACATAGACCTTCTCGCCCGGGTCGACGAACAGCACGCCGCGATCCTGAAGCGAGAACAGCGAGTACTGCACCGCAGCGCCGTCCTCGGAGGAGATCAGCGAGCCCTTCACGCGTCCGGCGATGGAGCCGGCCCAGGGCTGATAGCCCGCGAACAGGCGGTTCATGATTCCGGTGCCGCGCGTGTCGGTGAGGAATTCGCTGTGGTAGCCGATCAGGCCGCGCGACGGGATCATGAACGTCAGGCGGACCTTGCCGCCGCCGGACGGACGCATGTCCTGCATCATGCCCTTGCGGAGCGACAGCTTCTCCACGACCACGCCCGAATAGGGCTCGTCCACGTCGACCAGCACTTCCTCGAACGGCTCTTCGCGCTCGCCCGTTTCCGGATTCTCGCGGGTCAGCACGCGGGGACGGCCGATGGTCAGCTCGAAGCTTTCGCGGCGCATGGTCTCGATCAGCACGCCGAGCTGCAATTCGCCGCGGCCGGCGACCTCGAACGCTTCCGATTCCGGGCTTTCGCTGACGCGGATGGCGACGTTGCCTTCCACTTCCTTGAACAGGCGGTCGCGGATCTGGCGCGACGTCACCTTCTTGCCTTCGCGGCCGCCCAGCGGGCCGTCGTTCAGGCGGAAGGTCATGGTCAGGGTCGGCGGATCGACCGGGATGGCGGGCAGCGCCTCGGCCACTTCCGGGGCGCAGATGGTTTCCGGAATGGTCGCCTCGGACAGGCCGGCCACCGCGACGATGTCGCCGGCTTCCACCTCGTCCACCGGCACCCGCTCCAGGCCGCGGAAGCTCAGCAGCTTGGTGAGGCGGCCGGTTTCCACCACGGAACCGTCGGCGCGGAGCACCTTCACCGGCATGTTGACGCGGGCGCGGCCCTGCTCGACGCGGCCGGTCAGCACGCGGCCCAGGAAGTTGTCGGCCTCGAGAATGGAGGCGACCATGGCGAACGGCGCTTCCTTGTCGAGGTTGGGCGCCGGCACGTGGCTCAGCACCAGATCGTAGAGCGGCGCCAGGTCCTTCTTCGGCCCGTCCAGCTCGGTATCGGCCCAGCCCTGACGGCCCGACGCGAACAGCATGGGGAAGTCGAGCTGCTCGTCATTGGCGCCCAGCGCCGCGAACAGGTCGAACATCTCGGTGTGGACCTCGTCCGGACGCGCGTCCTGACGGTCGACCTTGTTCACCACCACGATCGGCTTGATGCCGCGCGCGAGCGCCTTGGTCAGCACGAACTTGGTCTGCGGCAGCGCGCCTTCGGCGGCGTCCACCAGCACGATCGCGCCGTCCACCATGTTCAGGATGCGCTCGACCTCGCCACCGAAATCGGCGTGGCCCGGGGTGTCGATGATGTTCACCCGCGTGTCCTTCCAGACCACGGAGGTGCATTTGGCGAGAATGGTGATGCCGCGCTCGCGCTCGAGGTCGTTGCGGTCCATGGCCCGCTCGGCCACCTGCTGGTTCTCGCGGAACGAGCCGGACTGCTTCAGCAGCTGGTCCACCAGGGTGGTCTTGCCATGATCGACGTGCGCGATGATGGCGATGTTGCGAATATCCATGCGGAACTGGCTCTCGACGTCGCGTGTGAAGCGGGCAGAGCGAGCACCGGCGGCGCCCGTCCCCCGTTCGGGGGCGGACGACGACGACGCAGGCACACCCGCTTGGCCCCGGATCGGGGAAGATGCTGGGCGGCTAGATAGAGCGATGCCGTTCCGATTGCACGCCCTAAAATCCCGCAGGCCGGTTCTGGCAGGACTGCCTGTCCCGCCGGACACGTCGCCGGGCGGTATTCAGCCTTCGGTCTTGGCGATGATGATGCCCTTGCCGAGGATGATGTTTCCGTAGGGACGGTCCTCGCCGGTCTGGACGATGGCGAAGGCCTTGCGGGCGCGTTCGTAGAAGCTGAACCGCTCCACGGTTTCCGCTGCCCGGGCGCCGTGGCGTTCCAGCACGGCGGTGAGGTCGGCGACGGCCGGGGGAATGGCGTCGGGATCGCCGACCACCTGCATGGTCGCGGCCGGGTTGGGCACGAAGGTGTCGAGCGGGAACACCGACAGCACGGCGTCGAGCGCCTGTGCGGCGCTGATGCCGGGCAGGCGGTGCACGCGCGTGGCGATGGAGTCGGCCGGGAAGTTCCGGTCCACGATCACCACCTCGTCGCCATGGCCCATGGCGGCCAGGGAATGGAGCAGCTCGGGGGACAGCAGCGGGTCGATACCGATCAGCATGGGGATGAACTCCGAAAGCGTGTTGGGATCAGAGTCCGGCCAGGGCGCGCAGATCGCCCTCCGGGCGGGCGCCGAAATGGGAGATCACCTCGGAAGCGGCCACCGCGCCGATCCGGCCGCATTCGGCGATCGGCAGGCCGCGCGCCAGACCGAACAGGAACCCGGCCGCATAGGCGTCGCCCGCACCCGTGCTGTCGCGCAGGGTGGTCGGCTCCGCCGCGATGTCGGTGCGCTCGCCGCGGCAGAACACCACGCTGCCTTTCTCGCCGCGCGTCAGCACCGCGAGGTCGACGTCGCGCCCGGCATGCTCGGCGGCCCGCTCGAAATCATCCGTCTCGTAGAGCGACAGGATCTCGTCCTCGTTGGCGAACAGGATGTCGACATGGCCGGCGGCAAGCGCCCGGAACGCGTCGCGATGGCGGCCGACGCAGAAAGGATCGCTGAGGCTGAGCGCCACCTTGTGGCCGGCGCCATGGGCGATCTCGGCCGCGCGCCGGAACGCCTCCTGGGCTGCCGGCGGGTCGAACAGATAGCCCTCGAGATAGAGCATGCGCGACGTGGCGATCGCGCGTTCGTCCAGATCGGCCGGGCCGAAGGCGGTGCAGGCGCCGAGATAGGTGCTCATGGTGCGCTGCCCGTCCGGGGTCACCAGGATCAGGCAGCGTGCGGTGGAATGGTCGCCCGCGCGGTCCGCGTCGAGTGGCGCGGTGGGGTAGAAGATGCCGGCGCTGCGCAGATCGTCGGCATAAGCGAGGCCGAGCGCGTCGGCGGCGACCGTGCCGAGATAGGCGGTGCGTGCGCCGAGCAGCGACGCCGCCACCGCCGTATTGGCGGCCGAGCCGCCGCCGGTCTGTTGTTCCGGCGTGAGGCGGGCATAGAGCGCGTCGGCGCGGGCGGCGTCGATCAGGGTCATGCTGCCCGGAACCAGCCCTTCGGCTTCCGGCACACCGGGCTGCACGGGCGCCAGCACGTCGACGATGGCGTTGCCGATGCAGAGCAGATCGAACTCCGCGTCGGCGGAAGCGGACAGAAATGGCACGGTGTCGGTCTCGTTCGCGAAAGGAAGCGTCTCGCTATCACCGCCCCGATCGGGCGGCAACGCGGGCCCCGAACGGGCGCTTCCCGGGGCGCCTCGTTTCCGTTCGGCTTACGGAACGGCCTACAAACCCTTCATTCGCCTGCTTGTCGCCCACCATCGGCTGCGTGTAAGCCGTTCATCGGTCTTGTGCAGGGCAGATGCCCGGAAAGCACAAGCGCCGCTCGGAACCGAACGATCGATCAGAGCAGCGGGGTTCATTTGTTCAACAGACGCAAGCCCGAAGTGGCAGCCGCCCCCATCAAGACAGGCCCGGCGACGTCCAGCCCCATGCAGAACGGCCCCGAGGCCGGCCGCGCTCCCGCCGGGAGCGCTTCCACACCCGTATCCACTCCAACCGCGCCGAAGGAGGCCCCGATGGGTCGTTCCCCGTTCCCTGCCCCCCCGTCCCCCCCGTCGGCGGCCCCTGCCGCCGCGCAGCCCGCCCAGCCCGGCGCCGCGCCGCGCGCGCCGATGCCCGGCGCCGTTCCGGGCCAGCCCGGCGGCCCCGCCGCTCCGAAGAAGGACGCCGTGGAGCGCCGCACCCTGGTGGTCGGCCGCGGCATCTCCGTTCAGGGCGTGGTGCAGGATGCCGAGCGCCTGGTGGTCGAGGGCACGGTTGAGGCGACCATGATCCATGCCACCGAGCTGTCGGTCGCGCCGGGCGGCGTGTTCCGCGGCGAGGTCGAGGTCGAGGATGCCGAGCTGGCCGGCACCGTGGACGGTACGCTGACCGCGCGCGGCAACCTGACCATCCGCGCCACCGGCCGCCTGATCGGCACCGCCAAGTGCCGCCGCCTCCAGGTCGAGGATGGCGGTCAGGTGACCGGCCGTCTCGAGATGATCACCGACGGCGCCGCTCGTTCGGCCACCCCGGTGGGCGAGCCGATCACCGCCAGCCGTCCGGCCCCGGTGCCGACCCCGGCGCTCGATCCCGCCGCGCCGCCGGCCTGATCCGGTTTGCGGGAGCCGGCGTTTCGCGCCGGTTCCCCCGCCCGGTCCGCTTTCCAGGCGGGCCGGTTCCGCTCTGGCACCGGCGATCGTCGCCGGATGCCGTGCGGACAGCTCTTTTCTTTCCGCTCGGCCACCGAATAATCTGGCTGGAAGAGCGGAGATCAGATCGTGGCCAGTGATCCGGATATCGCCCGAGGCGCCGTTTCGACTGCTTTGCGATATTCCCTGGTGGGCCGGACGATCGACGTTCCCGGCTTCATCGAGCGTTTCAGGCAGGGTGCCCAGGCGCATGCCGGCCAGAGCGGGACTCTGGGTGCGAAATACTCGACCATCGGCGATCGGTTCTGCATTCCCAATCTGAGCGACGTCGCGTCCCGCATCAATCACGATCCGGCCATCACGGATGTGCGCTGGGCGGCGTACATGCTGGCGACGACCTATTGGGAAAGCGCGCATATCGTCGATTCCGGCATCAAGCGGAAGCACGGGCATGGCGACTACCGTGTGACCGAGACCTTCGTGCCGGTGGAAGAATCCGACAAAGGCGGCACGCGGGCCTATGCGAAGCCGGTGCGTGTGGCGCGATCGGGCAACGGCGCGCGGGTGACGGCCAGCGACGGCAAGGTGTTTCTGGTCGCCGCAGACGGAAGCTACCATCCCGAACATGCCGTGGGTGGCCACCATCACCGTGCCAGAACGTCGGCCCCGCATCATGCGGCGTCCGGTCCGGCCGGAGGCGCCGGCGTATCCAGAGTGTATTTCGGGCGCGGTTACGTGCAGCTCACCTGGTGGTACAACTATGCCAAGGCGGGTGCGGCGACCGGAAAGGGGCTGGATTTCCTGTTCGACCCGGATCTGGTTCTGGACGCGGACAATGCCTATCGCATCATGTCCACCGGCATGTGCGACGGCACGATCTTCGCGAACGGGCATCGGTTCAGCGATTATTTCATCGGCGCCGTGAGCGACTATGCCCATGCGCGGCATATGGTGAACGGGATGGATCAGGCGGAAACGATCGCCAGCATCGCCCGTGCGATCGAGGCGTGTTTGATGGAGAGCATCACGCCGAAGGCGGCCGCGTGATGGGGATTGCGTGAAGGGTCTTCTTTTTCTGAAGAAAAAGAAGCAAAAAGACTTTTATCCGCTTGGTCCTGTCTGGCGGCTCGTGCCTGTAATCAAGCAATCAGAAGTTCTTTGGTTCTTTCTTCCAAGAAAGAACGCTTCCTCCTTCCGTCTTCGACTCTGAGTAGATGATATCTATCAGGGGCGCGGCAAATGTCTGTCGGCGCGGCAACGGTCGAGCGGCAGCGGCGTCGCATTCGTCAGCTTGGTCACATGCATGGTGCCGCGGTCGGTTTCCGCGTCGATGCAGCCGCAGCCATAGCCGTGCGATCCGTTCTGCTCGACCCATCCTTTGGTGGACATGTCGGGCATGTCGTCGAACCCGTCGGCGGTGAAGCCGCCTTGTTCGGCGATGGTCCAGGTTCCGCTCCGGTCCTTGAGCCACCAGTTGCCGGGGGTCGGGTTCTCCACCCAGCCGCAGCGATGGGCGGGAGCGGCCTGGCCCGCGCCTGCGGCCGAGAGCGCCGCCAGAAACAAGGCGACGGCGAGATGGTGCCGTTTCATGATCCGTCATCCCCGAGGCTGGGCGTGCTCGAACACGCCGGCGAAGAACACGCTACAGCAGCCGTGCGGGTTGCCAAGCCGCCGAGCGGACCGCTTCGCGCGGGGCTGTTATCCGTTCGGATGCCGGAATCGTGCCCGGTTCCGGGCTCGACAGGGGCGCGACCGCGTCGCTAGCTTGGCTCTCGGGCCGGAAGCGTGCGGGGTCGCCGCAGGCTGCCGCATGTCCGCTTTCCATCCAGCAAGGAGTTTCCCATGGCCTGGACCACCCCGCGCATCGTCGAGATCCCCGTCGGCGCCGAGATCAACAGCTACGTTTGCGGCACACGCGCCTGATCGATCGCTGATCGATCCGGAATGATCCATGCCATCGTGCTGGGCGCCGCGGCCGGGGGTGGTTTTCCGCAATGGAATTCCAATGCCCCCGGTTGCAACCGGGCGCGTGCCGGCGATCCGGCCGCCCTGCCGCGCACGCAGACATCCGTGGCCGTGTCCGGCAACGGCGAAAGCTGGATCGTCCTGAACGCGTCGCCCGATCTGCGCATTCAGATCGAGCGCACGACGCAGCTTCATCCGAAACACGGGCTTCGCAGCACGCCGATCGCTGCAGTGGCGCTCACCGGCGCCGAGGTGGACAGTGTCGCCGGGCTCCTGACCCTGCGCGAATCCCAGCCGTTCCGGCTTCTGGCGACCGCCGATACGCTGGCGCAACTGGCGCGCAACCCGATCTTCGACGTGCTCAGGAGCGATGTCGTGTCGCGCACGGCCCTGGCGGTGGACGAGGCGGTGGCGGTGGAGGCCTGTGGACTGCAGATCACGGCGTTCGCCGCGCCTGGCAAGGTGCCGCTTTATGCGGAGACGGGCGAGAACGATGCGTCGGACGATGCCACGGTCGGGTTCGAGATTGACGACGGCGGTCGTCGCCTCGTGTTTCTGCCCGGATGTGCCCGTTTGACGGAGGCGCTGCTGGCGCGTCTCGACGGGGCGGATACGGTGATGTTCGACGCCACGCTCTGGCGTGACGACGAGATGATCCGGGCCGGGCTCGGTCCGAAGACCGGGGCGCGCATGGGGCATATGTCCGTGTCCGGCCCGTCGGGGGTGATCGCCGGGCTGAGCGGGATCGCGATCGGGCAGCGAATCCTGATCCATCTGAACAATTCGAACCCGCTGCTGCTGGGCGACAGCCCGGAGCGGCGCGAGGCCGAGGAAGCCGGCTGGCGCGTGGCGTTCGACGGCATGGAGATCGTGCTGTGAGCGGGATTCTGACCCCGGACGGGCTGGAAGCGGCTCTGCGCCGGATCGGTGCCGAGCGCTACCACAACCTGCATCCGTTCCATCGCGCTCTGCATGACGGTCGGCTCGACCGGACCCAGGTGCAGGCCTGGGCGCTGAACCGGTATTGCTACCAGAGCCATATTCCGATGAAGGACGCGACCTTGCTGGCGCGTCTGCCGACGGCGGAGCTGCGTCGTGCGTGGCGCACGCGTCTGGTGGACCATGACGGCGAGGTGCCGGGCGAGGGTGGCGTCGCCCGCTGGTTGGTTCTGACCGATGCGCTCGGGCTCGACCGCGCCTTCGTGGAATCGCTGTCCGGTATCCTGCCGGCGACGCGGTTCGCGGTGGAGGCTTACGTGCATTTCGTGCGCGACCGGTCGATCCTGGAGGCGATCGCCTCCTCGCTGACGGAGTTGTTCGCGCCGACCATCATCAGCGAGCGCGTATCGGGCATGCTCCGGCATTACGCGTTCGTGGATCAGCGGGCGCTGGCCTATTTCACGCCGCGTTTGACGCAGGCACCGCAGGATTCCGCGTTCGCCCTGGCCTATGTGCGCGAGCATGCGGTGACGGCCGCGCAGCAGGACGCGGTTCTGGCGGCACTTCGATTTAAATGCGATGTGCTCTGGTCGATGCTGGATGCGCTGGAGCACGCCTATGTGGTGCCCGGCCAAATCCCTCCGGGAGCGTTTCGTCCGTGAGTGCGGCGGAGAGCTCCGTGCCGGCCTTCGTGCGCGGCACGCGCCTGAGCCACGACAAGGCGCGGGATCGCTGGGTGGTGTTGGCGCCAGAGAAGCTGTTCGTGCCGGATCAGACCGCTCTGGCAGTCCTGCAGCTCGTGGACGGAGCGCGCAGCATCGGCGCGATGGTGGACGAGCTGGCCGCGCGCTTCGACGCGCCGCGCGGGGTGATCGCGGCCGACGTTCTGGCGATGGTGGACGACCTGATCGCGCGCAAGGTGCTGAAGGCGTGAACGGCCCGCTCAGCCTGCTGGCCGAGCTGACGCATCGTTGTCCGCTGCGCTGTCCGTACTGTTCCAACCCGGTGGCGCTGGAACGGCGGGAGGGCGAGCTGGACACGGCGGAATGGTGCGACGTGCTCGACCAGGCGGCGGGTCTGGGCGTACTGCATGTGCATTTCTCCGGCGGGGAGCCGATGGCGCGGCCGGATCTGCCGGATCTGGTGCGGCATGCGTTCGGGCTGGGGCTCTACACCAACCTGATCACCTCCGGCGTGCTGATGGATGCGGCGCGGGTCGCGGCGCTGGCGGAGGCGGGGCTCGACCATGTGCAGCTCTCTTTCCAGGACGTCGTGCCGGCGGAGGCGGACCGGATCGGCGGCTATCGCGGCGGGCATGACGCCAAGCTGCGTGCGGTGGAACTGATCCGTGACGGCGATCTGCCGCTGACCTTCAACTTTGTGGTGCATCGGCAGAACTGCGCGCGCATTGGCGCCATGATCGATTTCGCCGCCGCGGCGGGGGCGAACCGGGTGGAGATCGCCCACACCCAGTATCATGGCTGGGCGGAGACCAATCGCGGTGCGCTGCTGCCGGATCGAGCCCAGCTCGAGGCGGCCGACCGGGCGGTGGCGGAAGCACGGCTGCGTCATGGCGATGGGCTGACGATCGACTACGTGACGCCGGACTATCATGCCGACGAACCCAAGCCGTGCATGGGTGGATGGGGCAGTCGGTTCCTGAACGTCGCGCCGAACGGGATCGCGCTGCCGTGTCATGCGGCGCAGACGATCCCGGGGTTGCGGTTTCCATCGGTGCGCGAGCAGAGGCTGGCGGAGATCTGGGCGCGGTCGGAGGCGTTCGAGCGGTTCCGGGGCGAGGATTGGATGCCCGAGACATGTCGGAGCTGTGACCGGCGCGCGATCGACCATGGCGGGTGCCGTTGCCAGGCGTTGGCGCTGGCGGGCGATGCGTCGGCGATGGATCCGGTATGCGGCCGGTCGCCGCATCGTTCCGCCGTGGATGCGATCCTGGCGGAACGGCCTGTGGTGGCGCCGGAACTCGTCTACCGGCGGTATTGAAAACCGGCCCGGCGATAGCCGGACCGGGGCGGGCGGTCAGGGTGCCGTGGCGTAGAGTGCGGCCACGTCGTGCGAGAGGGCGGCCCGGCTGTCGGGACGGGTGTAGAGCATGTGGCCGCCCGGATAGAGCTTGAGGCGGATGCGGTCGCGGCCGACGGGGATATGTTCCACCAGCCAGCGCGAGCCGGAGAACGGGCAGGCCAGATCGAACATGCCGTGGGCGATGAACACGTGCAGCGACGGGTTCAGCGCCAGCAGCTTGCGAAGCTCCGGCATGTTGTGCGCCATCGGCTCGCCGTCGGCCTTGTAGTCCCAGGCGCCGTTCACCTCGAGATTGAGCAGGTCGTATTTCAGCTCGGTGTGGAAGCCGAGCGTGTCGCCGACATAGCCGGTGAAGGCGTTGCCGTAGGCAAGGCCGAACCCGGCGAGCACCGGCTCGGGGCTGTCCGAATTGTCTTCCCCGCTCGGATACGGGTCGGCGATCGAGAGCGTGTCGTCGTAGAGGCTGTAGAGGCGGCCGTCGCGGCTGCGGACATCGTGCGACTGCACATCGAGCATGCCGCGCTGGGCGGTGACGACGCGTTCCGGCACGCCGGTCATGTCGGCGATCTTGCCGTAGAACTGTTTCGCCACGTCGCCGGTGGGGGGCGCGCCGGCGAGGATCGAGACATAGGGGCCGAAGGCGTAGTGATAGGCGTCGTCCAGCGCCTGCGGGGTGAGAGTGTGGCGGCGTTCCATCTCGCCGGCGGCGAGGCTGGGCAAGGTGATGGCGTTGCCGATCGGGTCGGCGTTGTTGTCGAGCAGACCCATCTCGATCGCCGGCGACACCATGACGATGCCGGACAGCAGGATGTTCTGCTCGGTTTCCAGCGCATAGGCGGTGCGGATGGAGCGGATGCCGCCATAGCTCTCGCCGACCAGATATTTGTTGGAGCTTTCGCGGTGGTTGCGTTCGATCCAGAGGCGGATGGCCTGAGCGAAGGCGGAGCCGTCCTGCTTGACGCCGTAGAATTCCTTGGCGGCCTTGTCCGGATCGACCGGGCGGCTGTAGCCGGTGCCGACCGCGTCGATGAACACCATGTCGGTGAAGCGCAGCCAGCTATCCGGGTTGGGGGCCAGGATGGCGTTGGCGCCGTCGGTCGGGTTGGCGGTGGGGAAGTTCAGCACCACGGGGCCTGCCGCGCCGAGATGCAGAAACGCGCTGCCGGCACCGGGGCCGCCATTGAAGAAAAAGCTGACCGGCCGTTTCCGCGCGCCCTGACCGTCGGCGACGTAGGAGACATAGAAGACCTTCGCCGAAGGCGCTCCCTTGTCGTCGCGCAGCACGAGCGTGCCAGCCGTGGCGGTGTAGGCAATGGCGGGGCCGCCGGGGGCGCTGAAGCTGTGATGGGTGACGCTGTCGCCCGGCAGCAGGGCGATCTGGGCGTTGTCGATCTTGGGCTGCGGCTCGGCCGGTGCCGTGGCGGCCTCGGGTGGCTGTGTGGTCTTGCCCGGAGGTTCGGCGGCGAAGGCCGGTGCTGCAGAGAGTGCGAGCACGCCCACCAGGGGAAGAAGAGACGGGAGAAACGAGCGGGTCATCGCGTGTCCGTTGTTGCAGTCGGGTTGGACTGTTTCGGCAAACCGCGCCCGCGTCCAGTCGGGTACGCGGCGGAACGCGGTGCAGGCATCGCCGTTGAGCGCCCATGCCGAACATGATGCCGCCCACCGACGACGATGCGCTCTGGATGCAACGGGCGTTGGAGCTTGCCCGCGCCGGTGAGAACAGCCGTGGCGGCGGTCCGATCGGCTGCGTCATCCTGCTGGACGGGCAGGTTGTAGGCGAGGCGCATAACGAGGTATCGGCCGACCACGATCCGACCGCCCATGCCGAGACCACGGCGATCCGACGGGCCTGTGCGGCGCTGGGGCGCGACGATCTTCGCGGGGCGACGTTGTATTCGACGCTGCAGCCTTGCGGCATGTGCTCGATGGCGAGCATCTGGACCAGCGTGGGCCGGATCGTCTATGGCGCCGGCCGACCGGACGTGCATCGCATGTATTTCGAGTGCCGGTCGCTGAACCTGGACGATATCCTGGCGGATGCGTATCGCGACGATATCCGTTTCACCGCCGGGGTTCTGCGCGAGGACTGTGCGGCGTTGTACTACGGACCCGGGGACGAGCCTCCGGTCGAGGAGCAGGCCAACATCTAGTGTTTGTGCCGCCCGCTGGTTTTCTCCGCCTTGGCGGCTTTCATCGCTTCTTCGGTGAGGCGGCGTTCGTTCTTCTTCAGGAAAATAAAGGTCGGCACCGCGATCGCCAGAGCGAGGACGCCCATCCCGATGCCGATCGGGCCGGAGAGCTTCTCCACCTGGTTGCCGAGCAGGTAGGCCGCAAAGGAGTAGCCGCCGGCCCAACCGATGCCGCCGAGCGCGTTCCAGAACAGGAAGCTGTGCCAGGGCATGCGATTGGCGCCGGCGAGAAGGGCGGCGAAAGTGCGCAGAATGGCGATGAACCGGCCGAAGAACACGACCTTGCCGCCATGGCGTCGGAACAGATAGCGGCCGAGAGTGAGACGGTCCTCGGTCAGGCCGACGTGACGGCCCCATCGGGCGAGAACGCGGAAGCCCACCGACCGGCCGATCAGATAGCCGAAATTGTCGCCCATGATCGCGCCGGTGACGGCGACGGCGATGACCCAGTAAATATCAAGCTTGTGCGTGGTGGCGCAGTAGAGGGCTGTGCCGATCAGCAGGCTTTCGCCCGGCAATGGCGCACCCATGCTTTCCAGCATCACCACAAGACCGACCAAGCCATATCCGTAATGGGCGAGCAGATGGTCGAGATGGTGCATGTGGGGGTCGGAGCGCTCGCAGATGAACCCGTCAGGAACCGGCTGTGGCCGGCTCTGTCAAGACGTGGCCGATGAGACGTTCGGCGATGGCGTCCGCATTCATGCCTTCCGGGACGATCATCATCTCGCCCGGTGCATCGCCGCGCATCGCCACCACGCCGCCACGCGGGCAGATATCCAGGCAACCGACCTGGATCACCCGGACACGCTTTCGCTGTCCGCGATCGCGGAGGGTGTGCTTGAGGACGCCGGCGAGGGATTCGTCGCCCTTGGGCCCGAAGCCGCCGCCGAGCTTCTTGCCGCATTTGCGACACAGAAGCACGGAGGTCGTCCATGGGCCGCGCGCCGTGGTGATCTCGCCCGGCACCGCCTTGTGTTTCTCGCCCACCTGTTTCCTCCCGTCCGGAGCGGCTGCAACGCCGTGGCCGGGAGATGGTGGCATGCGTGGTCTCAGGAGGAGGTGGTGGCGGCGCTGAGCAGCGATGTCACCGCGCTCATGTCGACGGAGGTACTGCCCATCTGCACGTTCACGCCGCCATTGCTGTTCTTGCTGATGCCGGTGATGGTGCCGATCACGCTGAACGGCACTGCGTTGGAGCTGCCGGACGCGTTCGGCGTGACCACGGCGACGTCGTAGGTGCCGTCCGGGAGCGTGTTGCCGGCGTCGTCCTTGCCGTTCCAGCTCCATGTGCTCGTTCCCGCGGGAATGTCGACCGACCGATTGGCGACTACCTTGCCGGCGGAGTTGGTGACGGCGATGCCCACTGTTTCCGCCGTGCCGAGATTGAATTGCAGCGTGCCGGAGGCGTTCTGAAGCGCCATCTGGCTGGACGACACCACGGCCTGCTTGCCGACGAACGAGGAACTCTGACTCACCTCGCTGGTCTGATTGAGGGCGATCAACTGATTCAGGTTGGTGTTGGTCTTGATCTGTTCTTCCACCCCGGCGAACTGGGCGAGTTCGCTGGTGAAGCTGCTGGTGTCGGTGGGGCTGGTCGGGTCCTGGTGCTGCAGCTGCGCCGTGAGCAGGGTGAGGAATTGGTTGTAGTTGCTGGTGAGCGACGACAGGGAGTTCGGTGTGTTCGCGCTGGTGCTGGAAGCGGCGCTGCTGGCCACGTTGCTGGTGTGCGCTTTCTTGGCTGCCGTCGCGGCCGCCGTCGCCAGATCGGTCGATGAGATGATGCTGCTCACGGGGAAGGTCCTTTTTGCTGCGTCAGGCCGTGATGCTCACGCCGGTCCGGTAGGTGCGGGTCCCCAGGAAGGCGGCGGGGATTGTCTGTGTCTCGTTTTGTGCAAGGCGGTCGCTGGGCCGGCGCGGCTGGGGCTCACGGTCCTGGCGCCAGGATTGATCGCTTCCCTGGCTACCGGTCTGACTGCCCGTTTGGCTACCGGTCTGGCCGCCCGTATCCGTGTTCGTTGTCGTCGTGTCAGGCTGATGTGGCGCTAACTCGAATGAGATCTGTCGGTCTGTGGCCGGGATCGCAGCGGCATCCAGCGCCGCATGCAGATGGGTCTGCTCCGCCATCAGGCTGCGCAGCGTTCCGGGCTCCGTGGCGGCCACGACGATACGAACGGCACCGGCGGCGTCGCGATCGAGCCTGATCCTCACCTCGCCGAGTTCTTTCGGATGCAGCGACACTTCCATGCTGCTGGCACCGTTCGAGCCTTGCGCCAGCGACACGACCGGACCGGTCAGTTGTTCGGCCGCACCCTGCCCGTATCGTGTCGGCTCGGTGGCGGTGGCTGTTGCGACCGGTGCTGGTCCCGTCGCAACGGATACCGGACCTTGCGGGGCCTGGGATGCCATCAAGACCTCCCATTGCTGCGGACCGGGTGCGTTGGCCGTTGTCGCCGACGCTTCGAGGCGATTGGAGCCTGGATGCGAAGATGCTTCCGCGACTGCAATCTTTGTGTCCTGTGAGGCGGTATCGCCAGCCGACTCGCCCGCGTTCTTCGGTGCCCCTGCTTGCACGGTGCCGGACTGCGCCGCATGGGCGGAGGCGGAGCTGGCTCGGCTGTGCGTTTCCCCAGGCGTTCCGTTTCGCCCCGGCTGAGCCGTTTCCGGAGGGGGCGGCAGTTCCGCTGTTATCTGCGAAGGGGGGGATGGCAGTTCGCCCGCCGGCTTCGTGCTTGGCGCATCGTCGTCGGAAGCCTTCGCATCGTGTCGTGTTCTGGCACGCGCGATCGCTTGCGACGGTTTGGCTGTCACGGCCGTGCTCGCAGGCGGAATGCCGCTTGCGACGGGAGAAGCAACCGCGCCGGAATCCACCGCGATCTTCGCCGAAATCGTTTCCGGTGAAAGGACGGGTCTTGGGGCATCGCTGGGCATCGTCTCGGTTCGCGGCTTGTCCGTTTGCGGGGTTGGACTGTCGGAGTCTGCCGTCCTTTGGTTAGTTTTCTGTGAAGATGCGGAAAAATCATCCGTTCGCAGACGCTCGGTGCGGGATCGTGCGCTGTGGGGCCGCGTGGCAGTCGGCGACGGCGTATCCAGGTCGTCCGTGCGCGTTCCCGGGTCGGGCCGGACGGATGCGATGGCGGTCTGATTCTGCGTCATCGTAACGGCCGCGAGGCTCGACGGCGTGCGAGAGAGGGAGCCGATCGACTCGGAACTCGTCCGGAGTTGGCCGTTTGGGGGAACCGAAGTCGCGATGTCGGTGGCCGTGCTGAGCGCGTTCTCCGCCGGTATTTGGTTTGGGAGGTCGCCTTGTGATGCGGTCGACGCCGTGCCGAGAGTGGTCTGGTTCGGCACAGCCGTATTGCCGGCAAGCGGCTTCGATCCTTTCGGATCGTCCGACACACACGGTTGGACGGGCCGGCGCGGGTCGGGAACCGTCTGCAATGCATCCTGGAGATGCGTTCCGAACGAGGTTGCCGATGCCGTGTCGATCAACGGCGATTTGGCTGCGATCTTCGTGGTGATCGGACACACGGTGATATTGGACATCGAGACCCCCTGCACGGCCTGTGCAAGCGACGGGCCAGTGCGTTTTTCGCACGAAGATCGCGACTGAAGGGCCGGCATCGTTCGTGCTGGGCAGGAATGGCCCGGCAATTCCTGCCGATCGGCACAAGATCGGACGGGGCGAGATAGGGTTTCGTTCGAAAACTGCCCGATCGACGTGGCGAAGTCTCTGGCACGCTTCCTGCTCTATGCCCTCTGAACGGATCACCATCCACGAGGGAACAGGCCATGTCGGTTTTCGGCGCACTAAACACGGCAGTCAGCGGCCTGTCCGCGCAGTCGCATGCTTTCACGGATATCAGCAACAACATCGCGAACAGCCAGACGGTGGGCTACAAGGCCACCGAGACTAGCTTCAGCGACTACGTGCTGACATCCGCTGCGACGCAGGGAACGTCCGAGACGGTTCGTGCCGCGACCACCTATCAGAACCAGAGCCAGGGCACGATCACGGCCAGCTCGAATGCGTTGGCGTTGGCGATCTCGGGCAACGGGTTCTTCAACGTGGCGGAGGAGAGCGGCGATTCCACGTCGAGTTCGACGGCGTTCCAGACGACGAACTATTATACCCGGAACGGCGATTTCACGCAGAACAATCAAGGCTATCTGGTCAACTCGTCCAACGAGTATCTGAAGGCCTATACGGTGAATCCGGATGGTTCGGTGAACACCACCAGCCTCAATCCGATCAATGTATCCAACGTGACGTTCCGCCCGACGCAGACCGGGACGATCACCTACGGGGCGAGTCTGCCGGGGAGCGCCGCATCGGGCGGCGGGGCGAGCCCGGCGACCACGCAGTCGCAGACGGTCTACGACTCTTCGGGCAAGTCCCACACGATGAACTTCAGCTGGACGCCAGTGAACGGGTCGAGCAATAGCTGGACAGTGTCCTCGACGGTGGACGGTGCCTCCACGCCGAGCGCGTCGGCGCTGGTGACATTCGGGTCGGACGGCACCATGCAATCCGTTGCCCAACAGACCAATGTGGGTTCCACCCCTGCAGCCTATGGGCCCGCCACCACCATCACCGGGTCCATGGCCAGCTTCTCGGTGCCGACCGGTCTGAGCGGCGGTTCGCAGGCCGTCACCGTGAAGTTGGGTTCGATCGGGTCGAGCTCGGGTACGGTGATGGCGACCAATCCCGCCAGCCCCGGCTCCGCCGCCACCATCCAGAGCGATAGCGTGACGTCGGGTTCCTATACCGGCATCACCATGACCTCGGACGGCAATATCATGGCAACGTTCGACAACGACCACTCGCAGCTGATCGGCAAGATTCCCCTCGCCACCTTTGCCAATGCGAACGCTCTGACGGCGCATGACGGCCAGGCCTATACATCGTCCTCCGGTTCCGGCACGGCCGTGCAGTCTCTGGCGAGCCAGAACGGTGCCGGCGCGCTGGAAACTTCGTCGGTAGAGAACTCGACCACCAGCCTGGATACCGACCTCACCCGGTTGATCACCGCGCAGCAGGCCTATGGCGCCAACGCGAAGGTGGTGACCACGGCTAACGACATGCTGCAGACCGTTCTGGCCATGAAGCAGTAGCGTTAACCCTTTCTAAAGGATTGGCCGCTATCCTGCCGTCTCTGCAATCGGCTTGGAGAATGGCGGGAGAAAGCCGTGGGGCTCAACAGTTCACTGGCGATCGCATCCAGCGGCTTGTCGGCGCTTCAGTCGGAAATGGCTGTTGCGTCGCAGAATGTTTCGAACGCCAGCACAGTTGGCTATGTCGCAGAACGGTCGAGTGTTTCGTCGCGTACTGCGGGGGGTCAGGGTGGCGGCGTCGTAGTCGGTCTGACGACCCGCGCGGTCAACGCGGCGTTGGAGAACAGCCTATATACTCAGAATGCGGTGGTCGGCAGTCTGACCACCATCAACGATGGGCTGTCCACCATCTCGGCGCTCCAGGGCTCCACGAGTGCCGCCCCCGGCAGTAGCAATACCTTGGCCGATAATGTCGGCAATCTGCAAACGAGCCTGACGACGCTGGACGGCGATCCGACCAATTCGGCGGCGCAGCAGGCGGTGGTGAGTGCAGCCGGCAATCTGGCCAGTGGTCTGCGGTCCACCGCGGCGGCCTACCAGACCGCGCGGCAGGCGTCGCAGGAGGCGATCGTCGATCAGGTCTCTACCGTGAACCAGGATCTGGGGCAGATCGGCAAGCTTTCGAAGCAGATCGGCCAGCTCCGGGTCATGGGCCAGAGCACGGCCGATCTGGAGAACCAGCGTGCTGCGGCGATGAGCAGTCTGTCCAGCGTTCTCTCGGTTCGATTTCAGGAAACCTCCACCGGTGACATGCTGGTGAGCGCCGCCGACGGCACCAACTTGCCGACCCATCAGGCCGACGGCCCCCTTTTCACTGCGGACGCGACGCTGGACGCTACGAAAGCCTATCCCGGCTCGATTCCGGCAATCACGTTGCATGTGGATGGCACGCCGTCCTCGACACCGGACCGGGACGTCACGACGTCGCTGTCCGGTGGCACTCTGGGCGGTAACATCCAGCTCCGCGACCAGATCCTGCCGACCATGCAGGCAGAACTCGATTCGTTCTCGCAGACCCTTGCGTCGCGTTTCGATGCACAGGGTCTGACCTTGTTTTCCAACTCCGACGGCACCGTACCGGGGGCCAACACCATCGCCATGGCGCCCGCGGGACAGCTTGGTTTTGCCGCCACCATTCAGGTCAATCCTGCGGTTGCCGCCAATGCGTCCACAGTGCGGGACGGTACGCACGATGTGGCGGGATCGGCCACGGGAGCGTCGGCCTTCACGGTGAACACTACGCGGGGCAGTAGCGATACCACCTTGCTGAACCGTCTGCTGACCTTCTCGCTCGGCACAGTCGTGCAGCCCGGGGTGAGCCAGGTTGCTTCCGCCACCACCGGCCTGGGCGCCAATGGAACCCTTTCTGCGCCCTATAGCGGGAGCGGATCTCTCACCGCGCTGGCCGCGACGCTGACCAGCGCGCAAGGGGCGACCATCGGCGACACTACAAGTGCCTTGTCGGACGGAACCGCCCTGCAAACGGCGATGACCAGCAAGATCGCCTCGGTGTCCGGGGTTTCGGTGGACGACCAGATGGCGGCCATCGTCGCTCTGCAGAATGCGTATTCGGCCAATGCCAAGGTGATCACGGCTGTGCAGTCGATGTTTACCTCTCTTCTGACCGCCATCAGCTGAGCTTCGCCATGACGATCCCCAGCATCAACGGTGGTTCGCCTTCCATGCTGTCCCTCACCGGGGCGCTGGATCGGCTGAACACGCAGTACGCGTCGTTGCAGGGCCAGACGGCGTCCGGCGTCGTGTCGGATAGCTATGCCGGGCTCGGGTCCAGTCGCTACCAAGCCTTGTCGCTTCAGCCGCAGCTGACTGCCATCAGCGGTTGGCAGCAGAACATCTCGACGTCCCAGAACAATCTCAGCGTGGCACAGACAGCGCTGAGCCAGATCGGCAACATTGCCAGCACCTTGCAGACCAACCTGATCACCTTGCAGAGCGACCATAGTGCATCGACCGTCAGTGCCATCGCCACGCAGGCCCGTCAGGCACTGACGACGCTTGCAGCATTGGCCAACACGCAAAGCGGCAACACCTACGTGTTCGCGGGCACCCAGCAGGACACTCCGCCGCTATCGGACCCGGGGGATATTCTTCAAAGCACCACCGTGACCTCGATCGTTGCCAGCGTGGCATCGCTAGGGACCGTGGGGGCCAACGCTGTGGAAGGCGCGACGCTTGCTGCTGCGTCCGACAACGGCGCCGGCCGCTCGCTGTTCTCCGCTGCGCTGAGCACAGACCCGACCACGGCCAGTGCGCAGGCGCAGAGCACGATCGTCGGATCGGACAACCGGCTGACTGTGGGTTTCGTTCTGACAGGAGGTACTGCGGCCACGAGCAGCTCGACGGGCTCGCCAATACGCGATCTGATCCGACAGCTTGCCGTCGTGGCCAGTCTACCGAGCGCCGACTCGAACAGCGCGGCTTTTTCCAGTCTGGTGAACACCATGGTCGGCAGTGTGCAGGCCACGGGTGCGGCGATCACAGGGACGCAGGCGGCGCTCGGCCAGACTCAGAACGACCTCGCCACGCAATCCGGTTCGCTATCCACCTTGTCGGACGCTCTGACCCGTCAACTGGGCAGTTTGAAAGATGCCGATCCGGCAACGCTGGCTACGCAGCTTTCGGATATCCGCAATCAGCTCACCGCGTCCTACAGTTTGATCGCGGACATGAAAGGACTTTCGCTGGCCTCCTATATTTGATGAGGAGGCTTAACGTTTTCGCAACAGACCTCGGTTTATGGTCTCAGAACGCGAACAGCGATCCAGTTGTTTGCAGGATACGGTGCCGAATGTCTCATCTCGTGCTTGAACTTCGCCCCGGCGAGACGATGCTCGTGAACGGAGCTGCCATCCGCTTCAGGAACCGTTGCAGGGTGGAGCTGGTGTCCAAGGCGCGCTTTCTGTTCGGCAAGCAGATCCTGGAGGATCATGACGATGCGACCGTCCCGGAGCGTCTCTACTGCGCTATCCAGACCCTATACGTCGGCCAGCCGGACGGCGAACCCGACGCCCGCGCCCGCGTCGAGGCGCTTCTGTCCGAAATGAGGCCGGATGAGCTACCGGGCCTGCCGGATGCGGCGGCGCGGATCGGCGCCCTGATCGAGCGCGGCGATCACTATGCCGCTCTCAAGCTGCTTCGTAGTGCGTTGCGGCCTGCGCCGACGGAATCGGCCCGGTCTCGCGTGGCCGAGGCCGTCTAGCGCGCCGCACAGACTACCGGCGAGGCTGGGGGCGTCTGGTTGCCCCGGTCGGCTCGGTTGCGCATACTCCCGATCGGGCGCGGCCATTGCGAAGCCCCGAGGGAGTGTCATGAGCTCGTTCGCCACTTTATTAATCGGCGATCCTGCGCCCTGGTTCCGCCAGCGCTGCACCACTCCGCACGGCGACTACACCTTCGACATGTCCGCCGGCCGGTTCGTTCTGCTGTTCCTGTTCGGAAGTTCGACAGCTGTTCCGGTGCGCAGCGGCCTCGATCGAATTGTCGGCCGACGCGACCTGTTCGATGACAGGAATGGTTCTTTTTTCGGCGTCAGCGCCGACCCGGGGGACGAGGAAAGTTTGCAGGCTGTTCTGCCCGGCATCCGTTTCTTCAGGGATGCGGACGGCACCGTCGGGCGGCTCTATGGCAGCAGACCGGCTGACGGGAACGGCCCTGGACGGACCATCTGGTTCCTTCTGGATCGCTCCCTGCGCGTGATCGCAGTGATGCTCGATGCACCAGGAGCCGCGGAACAGATGGTGGCGGCACTCGAACGGGCTCTGCAGCACGAGCAGGCGGCCATCGAATGGCCTGCACCCGCGCTGGTTTTGCCGAATGTTTTCGAACCCGAATTCTGCACTAGGCTGATCGACTACTATGGGCGGCAGGGCGGAACTCCTTCGGGCGTCTTTACTCAACGTGGCGACGCGCCCTCGCACGCCGTGACGGACAACCGGTTCAAGCGCCGGAACGATTGCCTGGTACGCGATCGGGCGCTGGTGGAGCAGATCCAGGCCCGTATCGTGCGCCGCGTGGTGCCTGCGATCCGCAACGCGTTCCAGTTCGAGGCAACCCAGCTCGACCGGCTGATTCTCGCTTCCTATGACAGTGCCGAGCTCGGCTGTTTTGGGCCGCATCGGGACAACACCGTTTCGGCGACGGCCCACCGCAAGTTCGCCGTTTCCATCAACCTGAATGATGGTTTCGAAGGCGGCGAGCTGATGTTTCCAGAGTTCGGGATGAGGCGATATCGGCCCGGCACTGGCGGTGCGGTGATCTTTTCTTGTTCCTTGATGCACCAGGTGACGCCTGTCACCGCCGGAAGGCGCCTCGCCTGTCTGCCATTCGTCTATGACGAGGCGGGTGCCGCCTTGAAGCGGACCAATCAGGCCGCCGCCGCCGCGTCCGCAGGCTCTTGAGTCGGAGACGGAGCGTCCCACATGTTCGATGGTCCGATGGCCTATGCGTTGCCTCCAAGAGGGACGTTCTGAGCGTCGGATCGATCGTCGCCTGCTGAAAAGGGACAGAATTTGATGGATATGGAAAGCTTTACCGAACGGTCACGCGGCTTCCTCCAGGCCGCTCAGACCATCGCTCTTCGCGACTATCACCAGCGCCTGACGCCCGAGCATCTGCTGAAGGCCATGCTCGACGACCCCGAGGGGGCAGCATCGGCGCTGATCCGTGCCGCCGGAGGCAATCCGGACCTCGCGAAAACCGCCGTGGAAGCCGATCTGGCCAAGCTGCCGAAGGTGCAGGGGGCCGGTGCTGGTCATCCGCAAGCCACGCCCGAACTCGTGCGGGTGCTGGATCAGGCCGAGCAGGGTGCCAAGAAGGCGGGCGACAGCTTCGTCGCCCAGGATAGGCTACTGGTGGCATTGGCGGCCTCTGACCAGCCGGCCGGTGCGGCTCTCGCGCGATCCGGCGCATCCGCCGTCGCTCTGGAGCAGGCTCTCGCCGCGGCCCGTAAGGGACGCAAGGTCGATAGTGCCAATGCGGAGGCCGGCTTCGATGCTCTGAAGAAATATGCGCGCGACGTCACGGAAGTGGCGCGGTCGGGGAAGCTCGACCCGGTGATCGGCCGTGATGAGGAGATCCGCCGGACCATCCAGGTGCTGGCGCGGCGTACCAAGAACAATCCGGTGCTGATCGGAGAGCCCGGGGTCGGCAAGACGGCGATCGTCGAGGGGTTGGCACTTAGGATCATCAACGGCGACGTACCGGAGGCGCTGAAGAACAAGCGCCTGCTGGCGCTCGATCTCGGTGCGCTAGTGGCCGGCGCCAAGTTCCGGGGCGAGTTCGAGGAGCGGTTGAAAGCGGTCCTGAAGGAGATCGAGTCGGCGTCCGGGCAGGTGATCCTGTTCATCGACGAGATGCATACGCTAGTGGGAGCCGGGCGCACCGACGGCGCCATGGACGCGTCCAACCTGTTGAAGCCGGAACTGGCGCGCGGGGTGTTGCACTGCATTGGCGCGACCACACTCGACGAGTATCGGAAATACATCGAGAAGGATCAGGCGCTTGCGCGCCGGTTCCAGCCTGTCTTTGTGGGTGAGCCGTCCGTATCCGACACGATTTCGATCCTCCGTGGCATCAAAGAAAAATACGAGCTTCATCACGGCATCCGCATCACCGACGGTGCGCTGATCGCCGCGGCCAACCTGAGCAACCGCT